>WBSF01000003.1 GCA_008923315.1 Betaproteobacteria bacterium SCN1
CCATTTTTACGCCGCCTTATTACGCCGCCGATTCGGCTGAAAAGGGGTTTTTCTACAGCGTCAACCCAGCAGTTGAGGGGGCCTGTGCGGCTTTTTGCGCAGGCCGCTCGCTAGCACGTTGACCGGTAAACGCTGAACACCGGACATATTGAACAGTCAGTCTGATGGACTGCTCTGGCCGATGAACCGACATCGAGATATCTAACAAAAGACAAGGGCCACAATCGCGGCCCTTGTCTCGTTTGAAGTTCCAGACAGCTTACCGCTTCGCCGTCCGCCGCAGCCGGTTCAACAATCTTCTCGCCAGCTCGCCGAAGAGTTCGGTTTGCGTGGGGTGCGGGAAGATGGCTTTGGCGACCTGTGTCAGGGTCATGTCGCCGGCCACCATCATCACGCCGATGCCGATGAGGGTATCGGTGTGGTCGGCGAGGAAGTGCACGCCGATGATGCGGCCGGTGGCCTTGTCGGCCACGAGCTTGAGCATGCCGTCGGTTTCGCCGGTGATCATGGCCTTGGCGTCGATGCTCATGGGCATTTTGGCTTCGACGGCGTCGATGCCCTTGGCCTTGGCCTGCGCAACGCTCAGGCCGACGAAGCCGGCTTGCGGGCGCGAGAAAGTCACGCCGCAATCCTTGTCCTGGTCGTAGGTGCCGCCGTGGCCCAACAGGTTGGACGCGGCGACGCGGCCTTGAGTAGCGGCGGTGTGCGCGAGCATGTAGCCGCCGACCACGTCGCCCACGGCAAAGATGTGGGGCACGCTGGTCTGGCCGCTGGTGCTGACCTGGATGGCGGCGCCGTCGAGTGCGATACCGGCCTTGTCGAGGTTGAGTTTCGCGGTGTCGGGGCGCTTGCCGGTGGCGACGAGCACGAGGTCGCAGTCAAAGGTTTTGGCTTCGCCTTCGGCGGTTTTGTAGCCGACCTGCATGGCGCCGGGTTTGCCGGACACGCTGTCGATGGAGGCGCCGGTGACGACGGCGAATTCCTTTTCCAGCAGGCCGATCAGGGTTTTGCCGATTTCTTCCTCGATTTCGGCGAGGATGCGCGGCTGGCGCTCGAGCATGAGGATTTCGGTGCCGAAGTCGCGGAAGATCTGCGCCATTTCGACGCCGATGACGCCGCCGCCGACGATGGCCATTTTCTTCGGCGGGTTCGCCAGATTCCAGATGGTGTCGGAGGTGACGACGCCGCCGGTGGCGAGGTTTTCACGCGCGCCGGGAATCGGCGGCACGAAGGCGGGCGCGCCGGTGGCGATGACGGCGGCGCCGAAGGTGAGCTGGCTTTCCTTGCCGTCGGGCGCGGTGACTTTCAGCGTGTGGGCGTCGACGAATTCGCCGAAACCTTCGATCACGTTGATCTTCATGCCCTTGTCGGCCTTGAGCGCCATTTCGCCGCGCGAGGTTTGCACCCAGCGGCGGTGCTCTTCGACCTGCTGCCAGTTGAGGCGGGGTTCGGCGGTGCCGTCGACCCCCATGTGCGCGTCGTGGGCGCGGTTGCGGATGTTGTCCGCCGCGGCACGCCAGGCCTTGGAGGGAATGCAGCCGCGCCACAGGCATTCGCCGCCGGGGAAGGGCTCGTTGTGCACCATGGCGACCTTGATGCCGTGGTCGGCGAGGTCGCGCGCGCAGTCTTCGCCGCCGGGGCCGCCGCCGATGACGACGACGGGGTAGTCCCAGTTGCCTTCGGGGATGGGCGAGACGGCGGGCGCGGCGTGGCTGACCGATGCGGCAGTCGCCGCAGCGACATTCCCTGACCCCTGAATCCCGGCCCCTGCCCCCTCGCTTGCAATCCAGCTATCCGGTGCTTCGATGGTCTGTTTGAGCGTGGCCAGGTAAAGCGCCACGTCGGCGCCGTTCAGCACGCGGTGGTCGCCGGTGATGGTGAACGGGGTTCCTTGAGGACCGTTCGCGGCGATGGCGAGGATGGCGGCGATGCCGGGGGTGGGAATCGCGGTGAAGTGCGACACGCCCAGCATGCCCATGTTGGAAATGGTGAAGGTGGGGTTGGCGTACTCGGCGGGGGCGAGCTTGCGCACGCGGGCGCGTTCGACCAGGCCTGTCCAGTCGCCCTGCAGCGCGGCCAGCGATTTTTTCTCGATGCCGTGGAGGATAGGCACGACGAGGCCGCCGTCGTTGGACATGACGGCCACGCCAAAATCGTGATTCGCGCGTTCGACCAGCTTGTCGACCGGCTGGTAGGCCCAGTTCATGCGCGGGAATTTGGCCATGGCCACGGAGCAGGCTTTGGCGATGGCGACCGTGACCGAGACCTTGTTGGCCTTGGCGGCGGCGGTGAGCTTGCCGGTGTCGATGTTCACCGTGACGTTGAAGGTCGGCAGGGTGAGCGAGGCGGCCATCGCGTGCGAGACGGCCTTTTCCATCGAGGTCATGGCGCGACCCTGACCGGGCACGTCGACCTGCGGCAGCGAGTGCGCCACTTCCTGCATGGACGGCCGCGCGCGCGCCACGTCGGCGGCCACGATCACGCCGGAAGGCCCCGAGCCGGCCAGGCCGGCAATGTTCACGCCGAGCTGGGCGGCCACCTTGCGCGCATACGGCGAAGCGGGGCGGCCCGGCACGCGCGGCACCGGCGGCTGGTTGCCGCTTGCGGCGATCTGCGCGGGCGTGGTCTTGGGTGTGGGGATGTGGGCGGGCCTGTTGGCCGGGTGCGGCGCGACCTTGTGCGTGTCCTTGACCTTGTGGTCGGCAGAGATCGTCACCCCGGTGTCGTTGGCCTTGGCGGCGTCGTCGACGATGAAGGCCATGGGATGGCCGACTTCGACCACGCTGCCGACGTCGGCGATGGGGCCGGAGAGGAAGCCTTCCTGGAAGACTTCGACGTCCATGATGGCCTTGTCGGTTTCGACCGTGGCCACGATGTCGCCGCGCTTGATCGCTTCGCCGGGCTGCTTTTCCCAGGTGACGACGACGCCTTCGGTCATCGTGTCCGAGAGCTGCGGCATCACGATGGGCGTGCCGGCGTGGTGCGGGATCATTTCGGTCTGGGCTTTTTCCTCGACCACCTCGTCGGCGGCAATGGTGAGATCGCCCTGCGTGTCGGAGATGTAGCCCAGCGCGCCGCCCACGGCGACCGTGGCGCCCACGTCGGCGAGCGGTCCGGCGAGGTAGCCGGCCTTGAACACCTCGACGTCCATGATGGCCTTGTCGGTTTCGACCGTGGCGACGATGTCGCCGCGCTCGACGCGGTCGCCGGCCTGCTTTTCCCATGTCACGACCACCCCTTCGGTCATCGTGTCGGACAGCTGGGGCATGGTTATCGCATAGTGTTGGGACATGTGTCTGTTTCCGTGAGGAGTGGGGTGCAAGGCATGGGCGGGGCGCTTGCGCCCCGCCCATGCCCCGCGTAGTTACGCCTTGCCGAAGAGCTTCAGAACTGCCTTCACCACGTCTTCGTGATCGGGAATCGTCGCCTTTTCCAGCGTGTGGTTGTAAGGCTGCGGCACCAGGGCGGAATGCACGCGCACGGGCGCGGCGTCCAGTTCGAAGAAGCATTCCTCGTTGATGATGGCGATGACTTCGGAGCCGACGCCGACCGGCGCTTCGTCTTCCTCGGCAATGACGGCGCGGTGGGTCTTGGACACCGATTTGCGGATGCCGTCGCGGTCGAGCGGGGCGAGCGAATACAGGTCGACGACTTCAGCCGAGATGCCGTACTGCTTGTCGAGGATCTCGGCGGCCTTGAGGCACCAGTGCACCGAGATGTTGTAGCCGAAGAGCGTGACGTCGGTGCCGGCGCGGGCGATGTCGGAGCCTTCCAGCGGGTGGAAGTATTCGCCGTCGGGCACTTCGCCCTTCATGTTGTACATGAGTTCGTGTTCGTTGATGAACACGGGGTCGTCGCAGCGGATCGCCGACTTCAGCAGCCCGTAGGCCTGCTTCGGATTGGACGGCGTGACGACACGCAGGCCGGCGATGCCCATGAACACCTTTTCCATGCGCGCGGAGTGCTGCGCGCCGAGCTGGTGGGCTGCGCCGCCGGCGGAGCGGAACACGCAGGGCGCGGCCAGCTGGCCGCCGGACATGTAGCGCACCTTGGCGGCGGAGTTGAACATCTGGTCCATCGCCAGCCAGGCGAAGTTGACCGACATGATTTCGACGATGGGACGCACGCCGAGGAAGGAGGCGCCGACGGCCAGGCCGGTGAAGCCGTTCTCGGAGATGGGGGTGTCCATCACGCGCAGCGGGCCGTATTTCTCGTACAGGCCCTTGGTGGCCTTGTAGGTGCCGCCGGCGACGCCGATGTCCTCGCCCATGCAGATGACGAGCGGGTCGCGCGCCATTTCTTCGTCGTGGGCGCGCTGGATCGCTTCCCAGTACATGATGTTTGCCATGTTGTCTTTCCTGAAAACTTATGCGGCCTTGCCGGTGAGCCAGGGGAGTTGGGTTTCGCGGTCGGCGAAAACGTATTTCTCGAGATCTTCGACGCGCGGCTCGGGCGACTGCTCGGCGAACTTGATGACCTCGTTCTCGATGTAGGCGTCGGTTTCCTTTTCGATCGCTTCGTAGTCGGCCATGCTCATTTCGCCGGTTTCGATCAGGCGGTCGCGCAGGATGAAAATCGGGTCGCGCTGCTTCCAGAGTTCCTCCTCCTCGCGCGAGCGGTAGCCGCGCGAATCCGACATGGAGTGGCCGCGATAGCGGTAGGTCATCAGTTCGAGGAAGTAGGGGCCCTTGCCGCTGCGGACGTGATCGACCGCGAGACGGGCGGCTGCATAGACCTTGTCGATGTCCTGGCCGTCGCATTCTGCGGCCTCGATGCCGTAGGCGCAGACGCGCTTGTGCTGATGGATCACGGCGGTGGAACGCTCGATCGAGGTGCCGATGCCGTAGAGGTTGTTTTCGCAGATGAACAGCACGGGCAGTTTCCACAGCGCGGCCATGTTCATGGTCTCGTGGAAGGTGCCCTGGTTGTTGGCCGCGTCGCCGAGGAAGCAGATCGCGATCTCGTCGCCGCCTTTCAGCTGGATGGCCTTGGCGATGCCGGCGGCCAGCGGGAAGGGACCGCCGACCAGCGCGTAGCCGCCCATGAAGCGCTTGCCCGCGTCGAAGATGTGCATGGAGCCGCCGCGGCCTTTCGAGGAACCGGTCTCCTTGCCGTAGAGCTCGGCCATGACTTCCTTCGGATCGGCCCCGCACTTGATGGCGTGAACGTGATCGCGGTAGCCGGTGATGACGTAGTCGTGGCCGGGCCGTGCGGCCTCCATCACGCCGTTGCAGCAGGCTTCCTGGCCGGGGTAGAGGTGGAGGAAGCCGCCGATCTTGCGTTCGATGTAGGCCTGGTAGCAGCGCTCTTCGAAGCGCCGGTGCAACACCATTTCGCGCAGCACACGTTTCTTGTCTTCAATCTTCATTCGGTTACCCTTGTTCTTGGGTTCGGGAAATCCAGCGCCGGCCAATCGGCGCCGGTTAATTCGGCAAACGGCGAATTATCCGGGAAACCCCGCCAACCATCAAGAAAAACGCCGCCTCCAAGGATTCGACATGCTGCCCGAACTCGCTGAAAACAAACAGGAAATCTCCGCCAAATCACTCGCCTCGGCAGGCCATGCGCTGCTGCTGCTGCCGGCCGGGAAGAGCCTGTCCGAGCTGCCCGGCGGGGCTGCGCTCCGGGATGCGCTGAAGCGCCGCGGCATGAAACCGGACGCGCTGGCGAAGACGCCGGTGACGCTGCAGCTGCCCGGCGGCACGCTCGCCACCTACGCCATGCTGGCACCGGAGACCGATGCCTTCGCCGCACATGAGCAGATCCGCAAGGCGCTCGCGCCGCTGCTGGCCGAGCATCCCCGGTCGCTCGCGCTGGCCGTGTTCGGCGAGGCTGCCTTCAAGGCATGGGCGGCGGCGGCGGCGGTCTACGTCGCGCTGGTGAACGGCGTGCCGCTGCCGGCGCAGAAATCGAAAGCCGATCCGGCGGTGAAGCGCGTTGCGGTGCACGGCCATGCGTCGAAGGGCAGCCTCGACCGCGTGCGCGCCGTTGCCGAGGGCAACGTGCTGTGCCGTGCGCTCACTGCGCTGCCGCCCAACGCACTGACGCCCGCTGCGTACCGCAAGCGGATCAGGGCGCTGGCAAAAGAATACGGCTGGGCGGTGGAGGAACTGCCCTATGCGAAGCTGAAGAAAATGGGCGCGGGCGCTTTCTGTGCCGTGGCCCAGGGGTCGCCGGTGAAGGATGCCGCGATCGTGCGGCTGTCGTATCGCGGTGCCGCCAGCAAAATGACGCGCCCGCTGGCGCTGGTGGGCAAGGGCATCTGCTTCGATACCGGCGGCCACAATCTCAAGCCTGCGCGCTACATGCAGCGGATGAACGAGGACATGAACGGTTCGGCGGTGGTGCTCGGCATTCTCGCGGCCGTCAGCCGCATGAAGCGGCCGGTGAACATCGACGCCTGGCTCGCCATTGCGGAAAACCATATCGGGCCGGACGCCTACCGGCCGAGCGAAGTCGTGAAGGCCTTGAACGGCACGACCATCGAGGTCGTCCACACCGACGCCGAAGGCCGCATGGCGCTGGCCGATGCGCTTGCGCTCGCGGCACGCGAGAAGCCGGCGCAGATCGTCGATTTCGCTACGCTCACCGGTTCCATGCACGTCGCCGTCGGCGTGCGCATGTCGGGCATCTTCGCCACCGATTCGACGCTGGCGCACCAGGCCTCGCGCGCGGGCGCGCAGTCCGGCGAGCGCGTCGTCGCCTTCCCTGCGCCGGCGGATTACGACAGCGCGCTCGATTCCGACGTGGCCGACATCAAGCAGTGCACGCTCGACGGCGAGGCCGATCACATCCTCGCCACCCGCTTCCTGTCGCGCTTCGTCGGCGACACGCCCTGGATCCACGTCGATCTGGCTGCGCACATCTGCAAGGGCGGCCTGGGCGCGGTGGCGAGCGACACCAACGGGTTCGGGGTCGCGTGGGGGATGGCGCTGCTCGACCGGCTCGCGTCTTGAGCGGTTTCATTCCGCTGTACGCCGACGACGCGCTGCTGGTCGTCGACAAGCCCGCCGGCCTGCTTTCGGTACCGGGCCGCGGGCCGGACAAGGCCGATTGCCTCGCCGCGCGGGCGCAGGCCGAATTCTCCGATGCGCGGATCGTGCACCGGCTCGACATGGACACCTCGGGCCTGATCGCGCTGGCGCGTGGGGCCGAGGCGCATCGCACGCTGTCGCGCGCCTTTGCCGCCCGCGCGGTGGTAAAGCGCTACGTCGCGCTGGTGGCGGGCCGGCTGTCGCCGCCGGAAACGGAATGGGGTACGGTCGAGCTGCCGCTCATCTGCGACTGGCCGAACCGGCCGCTGCAGAAAGTGGATCGCGAACGGGGCAAACCCAGCGTCACGCGCTGGCGGGTGCTGGGCTATGACGCCGCGATGGATGCGACGCGGGTGGAGCTGGTGCCGGTGACCGGGCGTTCGCACCAGCTGCGCGTCCATCTGCGCGAACTGGGGCATCCGATGCTGGGCGATCCGCTCTACGCGCCTGCGGCGATCCGCGCGCAGGCGCCGCGTCTGCTGTTGCACGCGGCTGCGCTGGCGGTGCCGCATCCATTCACCGGCGCCACGTGCGCATTCGAATCGCCGCCGCCGTTCTGAGCGTTCAGCGAGACCCGGGCGCCGCGGCGCGCGGCACGACTATGCGCACATAGTCGAGCAATTCGTAATTGCGGATCTGCACCGGGCCGCTCGGTGCGACATTGATGTAAGCGGGAAAGCTTTCCGCACCCAGGCCGCGCCAGCCGGCGTGGGTTTCGCACACGTGGACCGGAATGTCCCGGTCGCGGCTCAGGCTTTCGGCCAGCGCATGTACCTGCGCGTGACGGTCGCGTTGCGATTGCTGCAGGGCGAACATTTCCTGGCCGTGTGCGACCAGTGCAAGCGGCAGGCCGGGATAACGCGCCCGCAGGCGCTCGCCGGCCTGCCTGACCCAGGGCAACGCCAGGCCCAGCGCATCGGGGTCGCGGTCGACGATTTCAAACACCACTCCGCCCGGTGCGGCTGGGTGCGCCAGCACGTCTTCGAGCGTGGCGGCCATCGCGGCGGAACCGAGCAGGCCCAGACCGAGGCAGGCGGAAAAAAAGCGGACCGGCAGGCGGTTCATGGCGGCATCCGGGGAAATTGCAGGGGGGCGCCCGTCCGGTGTCGAGCCGGCTGCGCAGGTGTGAAATATACTCGTCCTGCGCGGGGCGGACCGTCGCGCGCCAGCCTTGCGTTTTGCACGGGCTGTTCGATATGCGATCAATCATCTGGAGACTTCCCATGAAAATACTGTCGGTTCTGCTGTTCTCAGCCATGTTCGCCATGTCTCCAGCCGTATTCTCCCAGGAAGCGCCGCCGGGTGACGGCGTGCCGAACGTGCCGGAAATCGCGCCGTCCCCGGCGGCCAAGGGCGACAGCGAAAAATGCAGGCATGACGGTATGGGCAAAATGGCGCACGCCGGCATGAAGGACATGGGCGGGATGAACGGTTGCTGCAAGAGCCGGTCCGGCAGCCAGACCCAGGGCGGTTGCGAAAAATGCAGGCAGGGGGGCATGGATCATTCGATGCATGCCGGCATGGGAGACATGCAACACGGCGGGGCGGGCGGCATGGCCTGCTGCGGGGGCAGGGGAGAGGGCGGGCAGGCCGCTCTGGAGCGCCGCGTGGCCGAGCTGGAAAAACGCCTCGACCTGATCCAGCAACTGCTGCTTCAGACGCGCCCGCATTGAACGCCGCGGGGCGGCGGCCCCGCGGCCCTGCGGTTCAGCTTTTCTTGCTGATCAGCTGAAGGAATTCCTTGCGGGTGCGGTCGTTGTCGCGGAAAGCGCCGAGCATCATCGAGGTGAGGGTCCACGAATTCTGCTTCTGCACGCCGCGCATCATCATGCAGAAGTGCTGGGCCTCGATGACGACGCCGACGCCGGCGGCGTTGGTCGCGGTCTGGATGGCGTCGGCGATCTGTTTGGTGAGCTGTTCCTGGATCTGCAGGCGGCGCGCGAACATGTCGGTGATGCGCGCGATCTTCGACAGGCCGATGACCTTGCCGCGCGGCAGATAGGCCACGTGCGCCTTGCCGACGAAGGGCAGCATGTGGTGTTCGCACATCGAATAGAACTCGATGTCCTTGACGATCACCATCTCGTCGTTGTCGGAATCGAACACGGCATCGTTGATCACCTCGTCCAGCGACTGGGTATAGCCCTGGGTGAGGAACTTGAATGCGGAGGCGGCCCGGTCGGGGGTTTTCAGCAGGCCATTGCGGGTGACGTCTTCGCCGGCGCTCTCGATGAGCTGCCGGTACAGCTGCGCGGTATCCATGCGTAATCTCGTGGGAAGTCCGGCACCGACTGTGCCGGAGCCTCCGGCATGCGTCAACCCGGCTGACGATGGGGCGATGGGGTCCGGGGCCCGCGATTCAGGTTCTGTAAAGCGCCTGTGCCCGGGTTGCGCGGCCGCTGCCGTCGAACTGGAATACTTCGATTGCGAGGCCGCCATGTCCGCGGTACAGGATGGCGAGACAGTCCACGCCCGCGAGCATTTCGACGCGCCCGCAACGCAACGCCGGCCGGTTCGACAGGATCGTCTGCCAGTGCGCGCGGGCGGCTTTGCGGCCTGACGGGCCGGCCGACGCGCCGATGACAGGCGAGGAAAACTCGAAGTCGTCGGTGCAGTGCGCCAGTACCGCGTCCAGGTCACGGCGGTTCCAGGCGTCGATCCAGCTCCGGCGAAATGCGGCCGCCCGGTCCGGCGATCCGGGCGTTGCCGGGCGGTGGGCAGCGGGAATGCCGCGTTGCCTGCGACCGTCGTCCCGGAAATAGACGCCGCTGGCGATGGCCGGAATATCCCCCGGCGCGATGCCGATATCGTGCAGCGTGCGTGCATCCAGTGCATGCAGTTCGGCCTCGGCCGCGCGCCGCTGCCGGAAGTGTGCGATCCGTCCGATCAGACGGCGCATCCAGCGCGTGCGCAGCCGCCCGGCCCGGTGGACGTAGTACGCGATGTCGATGACGCCGTCGCGTTTCCGTCGTACCGGATCCGGTTCGTTGTTGTCGGCTGGCGTCATGGAGATCGTCCGCGGGGATGGGCTCATGCAAGCCTAGGGCACGGCGTGTTATGGTTACAGATTCAGAATGTTTGTTTTTAATAGATACAGAATGGGCAATGGCAAGACTGTAATGGTCTGAACGGCGCGATCTGTACAGGACGGGAGAGGGCATGGGATCGCGGTATCGACAGCTGGCCGATGAAATCGCGCAGCACATCGAACGCGGTGTGTACGCGGCCGGCGACCGTCTGCCCAGTGTGCGGGCGCTCGCGCGCTCGCGCGGCGTGAGCGTGGTGACTGTGGTGACCGCCTACCAGACGCTGCTGGACGAGGGACGGATCGAGGCGCGTCCGCGTTCTGGGTTCTACGTTCGCGCGCAACGGCCGATTCAGCCGATCGAAGCCGAATCCGGCGCCAGCGCGGCGCCGCCCCGCCCTGTCACCGGCCAGGCGATGGCGATGACCCTGATCAAGGCGGCGAATACGTCCGGCATCGTCCAGCTCGGGGCCGCCGTGCCCGATCCGTCCTTTCTGCCCACGCAGGCGATCGGGCGGGCCATGGCGCAGGTGATGCGCACGCGGCGCGCGCAGGCGGCCGGTTACATGATGCCGCCCGGCGCGCCCGAGCTGCGCCGTCAGATCGCCCGGCGCATGAGCGAGAACGGGGCCAGTGTCGCGGCCGACGATATCGTCGTCACGACGGGCTGTCAGGAGGCGCTGAGTCTTGCCCTGCGTGCGGTGACCCGGCCGGGCGACGTCGTTGCGGTGGAATCGCCGGCCTTCTATGGCCTGCTGCACGTACTGGAATCGCTTGGTCTGGAGGCGCTGGAGATTCCCGCCCGGCCGCGCGACGGCCCCGCGCTCGACGCGCTGGCCTTTGCGCTCGAACGCTGGCCGGTCAGGGCTTGTGTACTTGCGCCGAACTACGGCAATCCGCTCGGCTACTGCATGCCGGACGAAATCAAACGGGCGCTGATCCGGCTGCTTGGCCGTCACAGGGTCCCGCTGATCGAGGACGACGTCTACGGCGATCTGGGGTTTGGCGTGCCGCGCCCTTCGACCTGCAAGGGGTTGGCGCCGCGCGCCGACATCCTCTATTGCAGCTCGTTCTCGAAAACGCTTTCACCGGGTTTGCGCGTCGGCTGGATCGCGGCCGGGCGGCACCATGCGCGCGTCGAATATCTGAAATACGTTACCAGCATCGCCAGTCCGACCGCACCGCAGCTGGCCGTCGCGGACCTGCTGGCCGGCGGTCGCTACGAGCGCCATCTGCGCGAGATACGCGGCAAGTACGCCAGCGCCGTGGCGCGGATGAGCGACCGCGTGATGGAAGTTTTTCCCGAAGGCACGCGCATTTCGCAGCCGCAGGGCGGCTTCGTGCTCTGGGTGGAACTGCCGGAAGGGACGGACAGCGTCGCGCTGGCGCGCCGCGCCCTGCGCCAGGGCGTGAGCGTCGCACCCGGACCGCTGTTCTCGGCAAGCGGCAAATACGGCAATTTCATTCGGCTGTCGTGCGCCCGCGTCTGGGATGCGCAACTGGATCGCGCGCTGCTGACGCTGGCGAAGCTGCTCTAGCGCGGGGCTAGCGGGTGGTGAGGTAACGCGGGAACGCCTGCTTGTCGAGCAGGATTTCGATCAGGTTGAGGCCGCGTTCGAGGTCGGCGTTCGCGAACAGGGCGTCGAGGCCGGCAAGATCGGCGACGCGGTAATGCGACGCGCCGAATGACCGCGCGAGCAGTTCGAAATCGGGGTTGGCGAAGTCGCAGTCGATGTAGCGTTCACCGTAGTGCTGGAACTGGTTCTTGCGGATCAGCGAGAGTGTGCCGTTGTTGATCACCACTACGTTGAGCGGGATGCCGTAGTTCACCGCCGTCATCATCTCCGTGGCGCACATCTGGAAGCCGCCGTCGCCGAGGATGGCGAAGGTGGGGCTGTCCGGGGCGAAGCAGCGCGCGCCGATGGCGGCGGGCAGGGCATAGCCGAGCGACGAGACGCCGGTGTTCGGGAAATAGTGGTTGCGTCCGGAGACGGCGTAATAGCTCTGCGCGAAAACGATGTTGTCGTCGAACACCATCGTATCTTCCGGAAAGCGGTCCGCCAGTTGCGCAAAGAAGGCGCGGACGAGCGCGAAGGCGGCATCGTCGGGCGATGTTTCGTCCGGGGCGGCGGGCAGCTGGTTGTCCGGCAGGGGCTTGCGCGGCATGTCCATGTCCGTCAGCGCGTCGTGCAGGGCGCGGACCGCCGCGAGAATGTCGCCGCAGATCGCCACGTCGGGCTGGAACACGCGACCGAGCTGCGCGGGATCGCGGTCCACCTGCGCGATCCTGCGGTTGCCGGTGAGCTGCGTGTCCCACAGGTAGCTGGTGCGTTCGTTGAAGCTTGCCCCGAGCACGATCAGCAGGTCGGCCTGTTCGACGAGGTAGCGGCGCGCGGCGCCGTCGGAGGTGACGCCGAGGCAGCCGAGCGCCAGCGGCGAGCCTTCGGCGACCACGCCCTTGGCCTTGAGGCTGGTGGCGACGGGGATGCCGAAGGTCTCGGCCAGCGCGGCCACCGTGTCGCGCGCGCCGGCACGAATGCAGCCATCGCCGGCGACGATCATGGGGGCGCGCGCATCGCGGACCAGCGCGGCCAGCGCATCGATCGCCGGTACCGGTGCCGGGCCGGGCGCGGGGATATGCACCTGGTCCAGCACCGCAGGATCGACGCGCTCCTTCTGTACGTTGTAGGGGATGGTGAGCAACACGGGCCCGGGCGCGCGGCCGAGCAGGGCCTGTGTGGTCTGGTTGAGCACCTGGCCGAGATAGTCGGTACGCTCGATGCGCCGGGCGTAACGGGTGATCGGTTTGAACAGGGCCACCTGGTCGATGGTGCCGCCTTCGCCCGCGCTTTCCTGGAGGCCGCCGCGGCCGAAGATGTAGGTCGAGGTTTCGCCGGTGATCGCGAGTACCGGCAGGCGCTCGGCGTAGGCGTTGGCGATGCCGGTGACGAGGTTGGTCGCGCCTGGCCCGGCGGTGGCGATGCAGGCGGCGGGCCGGTGCGCGATGCGCGCGTAGCCGCAGGCCATGAAGGCGGCGCCCTGTTCGTGTTTGACCAGAATGGAGCGGACGCGCGAATCGCGCAGCCGGTCGTAGACCGGCAGGATGTGCGCGCCGGGCATGCCGAAGATCGGATCGATGCCCAGGCGTTCCAGATACCGGACGATGAGTTCGCTGACGGTGATGGTCATGATGGCGTGGCGGCCCGGGACGCGCGGCCGGCGGTACGGCTTGTTTCCTTTCGCGACCGGCGTGCGCATGGCACGGGACCGGCCGGCTGTGGAACGGTTCTCGGGAACCGTCCCTTGGTATCGATAGGGTGTCTCACTCCGCCGGCATCGGCTCCGCCTTGCCGGTCAAGGGGCGATTTGAGCACAAGACGCGGCGATGGAAAACCGTGACGGGTCGAGGGTGTCTCTGCGGCCAGGGCCTCACGGCGTTGCCGGCGCAGCGGCCGCCCGAGGGGAAAGGCCTTGCGGCACGGCGATTATCAGGTGCCGTCGCCGGCACGCGGGCTGAACTGCGGCGCATGCAGCCGGTCGGCTGCGCCGTATCGGTGACGGATGCCGGTCTGTCGAGACATGCCGGGCATGTGCCGGCGGCGCGGCCGAATCGCGCCGCCGGACGAGGCGTCAGGCGTGGACCAGCTGCTGCTCGATTTCGGTGAAGGTGTGCGCGATCTCCGCGGTCTCCACGACCACGCCGAGCTGCTTGCACAACTGGGTGAGCGACAGCAGGCCGCGCACCATCTGACGACTGTTCGCCTGCTCGATCACCAGCGCATGCTGACGGCCGCGCGCCTTCAGCGTTTCGAGCACGTGGCCGACGCGGGCGTGTGCGATGTCGTCGTAATCGACGGCTTCCAGCCGGTCGACCGGCGTCATGATGTCGGCGACCAGGATTTCGTCGCGCCGGATGCCGCGGCTCTGCACGATCTGCAAAGGTTTTTCGCCGTGGATGTCGGTGCTGGTGACCAGCCCGGCCACGCGGTCTTCGCCGTCCATCACGAACAGCAGCTTCACCTTGCGGCGGTGCATGCGTTCCTCGGCCTGGGCTATGGTGTCGCCCGGCGTGGCGATGAACGCGGTGAGGCGGCGGAAATCGGTCATCACGTCGAGCGCGGAGTTGTCCAGCGTGACGCGTTCGGGAAGCACGCAGGCGGGACGCAGCAGGGCGGCGGATTTTTCGAGGTTGCGCGAGGGCAGGCGGGTAAAAGTCATTGTTTCCTCAGGCTAGGGATCGGGTTCTTGGATTTGGTGTAGGTTCGGAACCGGGTTCCGAACGGCCATCCTCTGCCTGCCGTGCGCGCCTGTCCATTCAAGATTTTTTAGCGCGGCATAAACGAAATGTTTGTGCGCCAGTTCCGGCCGGCCTGTGTCAGGCCGCTTCCTGCAACAGCTTGCCGAATGCCGTTTCGAAGAGATCGACGCCGTCTTTCTGCAGGCGCAGGCCGACGTGCTCCATGTCGATGCCCAGTCGTGCCAGATCGTCGAACTGCGCCCGGGCTTCGTCGGTACCTTCGTTGACGTGTACGGCCGGTCTGCCGTGATCGATCAGTGCGGCGAGCGTCTTGTCGGGCAGGGTGTTGATCGTCTCGGGGCCGATCAGCGGTTCCACGTACAGCAGGTCGCGGTAGGCAGGATTCTTTACGCCCGTGCTGGCCCACAGCAGCGTCTGCGGCGTGGCGCCCTGTTGCGCGAGTGCGGCGAAAGCGGGGCCGTGGAACGTGTCGCGATAGGCCTGGTAGGCGAGCCGGGCCATCGCCACGGCCGCCTTGCCGCGCATGGCCAGCGCTTCCTGCGTGCCGATCGCGTCGAGCTGCGCGTCGACCAGTGTATCGACGCGGGACAGGAAGAGACTGGCCACCGCGCGGCTCCTGCGGATGTCGATGCCGGCCCGGATGCGTGCGGTCAGGCCGCGGATGTAAGCATCGAAGATCGCCTGCGTCTGCGCCAGCGAGAACAGCAGGGTCACGTTGACGTTGATGCCCAGCGCGGTAAGCGCTTCGAAGGCCTGTACGCCTGCCGGTGTGCCGGGAACCTTGACCAGCAGGTTACGGCGTTTGACCGCTGTGGCGAGACGCTGGGCCTCTTCCACTGTTTTGAAGGCGTCGTTCGCCCAGCGCGGCGCAACTTCCAGGCTGACGTAGCCATCGTATCCGCCGCTTTGTTCGTAGACCGGATCGAGCAGGTCGCAGGCGGCCTGGATGTCGGGAATTGCCAGCGCCTCGTAGCGCCGCTCGGGATTCGATTCGGCACCTTTCAGGCGGGCCAGATCCTCGGCGTAATAGGGGCTGCTGGCGAGCGCGTTCTGGAAGATCGATGGGTTCGAGGTCACCCCCGTCACTGCATGTTCGGCAATATGGCGGGCGAGCGTGCCGTCGTGGATCAGGCTGCGCGAAAGGTTGTCGAGCCACAGACTCTGGCCGAGCGCGGCGACCTGTTGCGGGATGTTCATGCGGGATCCTCGTCGGTTGGAAATTTAACAATAGAACAGCCTGGTTGCGGCGAGTTCAAGGCAATTTCGCGAAAATCGCCGAAAACCGCGCCTGTGCTAGACTTCCGGCCATTTCCACGGCTCCGTTCACGATCGATTCCATGTCTGGCAGCACACTCGGCAAACTCTTCTGCGTCACCGTGTTCGGCGAATCGCACGGTCCCGCCATCGGCTGCGTGGTCGACGGTTGCCCGCCCGGCATGACGCTCGATGCGGCTGACGTTCAGCATGACCTCGACCGCCGCAAGCCGGGCACTTCGCGCCACGTGACGCAGCGCCAGGAGTCGGATACGGTCGAAATTCTCTCCGGTCTTTATGAAGGCAGGACGACAGGCACGCCCATCGCGCTGCTGATCCGCAACGAGGACCAGCGCAGCAAGGACTACGGCAATATCGCCGACACTTTCCGTCCCGGCCATGCCGATTACACCTACACCCAGAAATATGGCTTCCGCGATCCGCGCGGCGGCGGCCGCTCGTCGGCACGGTTGACTGCGCCCATCGTCGGCGCGGGCGCCATCGCCAAGAAATGGCTGGCCGAGACCTATGGCGTGCGCATCCGCGGCTGCATGAGCGCGCTGGGCGAAGTCGAAATCCCCTTCGGGTCCTGGGAGGAGATCGACGGCAATGCCTTCTTCGCGCCCAACGCCGCCATCGTCCCCGAACTGGAGGCCTACATGGACGCGTTGCGCAAATCCGGCGACTCGGTCGGCGCGCGCTGCACCGTGGTTGCCGAGAATGTGCCGGTGGGCCTGGGCGAGCCGCTTTACGACAAGCTCGACGCCGACCTCGCACACGCGCTGATGGGACTCAATGCCGTGAAGGGCGTGGAGATCGGCGACGGCATGGCCGTCGCGAAACAGAAGGGCACCGCACACCGCGACGAGATCACGCCGGCCGGATTCCTGAGCAACCATGCCGGCGGCGTGCTGGGCGGCATCTCCAGCGGGCAGGATCTGGTCTGCCACGTGGCGATCAAGCCCACCTCCAGTATTCGTCTGCCGGGGCGTTCCGTCGACCGTGCGGGGAACCCGATCGACGTGGTTACCCATGGCCGCCACGATCCCTGCGTCGGCATCCGCGCCACACCCATCCTCGAAGCGCTGATGGCCATCGTCGTCATGGATCATGCCCTGCGCCACCGCGCGCAATGCGGCGACGTGGTGCGCGGTACGCCGGCGGTGCCGGCGCACGGCTGACGCGACGCTCAGTTCAGCAGCAGGCTCACGCCGAACGAAGCTGCATAGTCGTGGGTGAGCTGGACGCCGTTGACCCGCTGGTAAACGGGCAACTCCAGCTGACCGTATACCGTCAGCCGGCGCGACCACGCATACGCCAGTCCGGGAACCGCCGCCACTTCGATCCGTCCGCTGTCGTCCGGCTCGGCCTGCGCGCCGCGATCACGCGCAACGTGCAGCACATTGCCCTGCAGGATCAGATCGAGTTTGCCGTTCAGAGGCATCAGCCAGCCGGCCTGCGCACCGATCCGCCACCCGGGACGGTAGCCGTCCTTTTCGTAGAGCGGCGCCTGCAGCGTCAGGTTGGCGAACAGATTGCCAGGCATGGAGAGCGGCGCGCCGGCCAGACCGCCGCCCAGAAGGAGATCGGTGGTGCCGGTGCCGGGCTGGACGCTGCGTTCGGCTTCGTCGCCGTCGGCATTGCGGACATCGATCCTGCCGGTCGGCAGTTTCAGCCCGCCTTGCAGATTCCACGACAGCCCGCCCGCCGCGCGCTGGGCGGGTTGATAACGCAGTTTCATCCGCATGTCGCCGACGTTGTCGAACTGCCAGGTTTCCGGGATGGGGGTGCCGTGATGATTGTGGATGTGGAAATGGTCCCGGTTCGAATACGGCAGGATCAGACTGGCGCTCCAGGCCGGTGCAAATCCGTAATCCAGCCCCAGCAGGGCGTTCCGGTTGATCGTCTTGACCTCTGCGTGGTGTGCGGTGATCTGTTGCGGCGAGATCGCCTTCGTGCCGTCGCGCAGCTGATTCTGGTTGAGATATTCCGCCTGCGCCCAGACGCGCCAGCCCGCCGTCACATCCTGGGTGAGCGCCAGCCAGTCGTTCGAACTGGAACAGAATGCGGCGCCGCAGCTGGCGTTCGCGCCACCTGCCACAAGACATCCGGCAAGGATCAGTACATGCGACGTGTTCATTCTGCGCTCCCTTATTCTGGAGGCGGATTCTAGGAGGCCTGTCCGGGCGCCGGGATGTGGCATTCTGTCGCAGGTGCGGGGAGAGCGTCGGCGCAAAGAAGCCGCATCGCCACGTCGAATCGATACAATCGTCCAGTGTGCTGGGCTGGCCTGTCGGCGAGCCGTATATCCGGGAGGAACATGATCGGAGCAAGTCGCGGCGCCCTGCTGTTGCTGGCGATACTGGGGTGGGCCGGATGGTGCGTGGCGGTCGCCGCGCCCGCCGGCATGGATTACGTGGACGCCGAAATCGCCGCGCATCCCGGCCGGACCGGCGCCTATATTCTCGACACCGGCGAGGAAGCGCTGCTGGCGCGCGCCTGGCTCGCCGATCACGCGCGTGGCAGCATCGAGGTGCAGTATTTCATCTGGAGCAGCGACAACGTCGGCATTCTTGCCACCGAGGCGCTGCTGCGTGCAGCCGATCGGGGTGTCGCGGTACGCGTGCTGGTCGACGACCTGCTGATCGACGCGCCTGACAAGACGCTGCTCGCGCTGGCCGCACACCCCGGCGTCGACATCCGCATCTACAACCCCAAGCACAAGGTCGGCACGCCGCTGCACAAGCGCCTGCTTAACGTGGCGACAGACTTTCGCGGCGTGAACCAGCGCATGCACGACAAGACCTTCATCGTCGACGGGCAGGTGGGTATCACCGGCGGGCGCAACATGGCCGACGAGTATTTCGACTACGACCGCGACTACACCTTTCGCGACCGCGACGTGCTGCTGGTGGGCGATGCGGCACAGGCCATGCGTGCGAATTTCGAGGCCTTCTGGGCGAGCCCGCTGGCCGTGCCGGTCGAGAAACGCTTCGATGGCCTGGGTCTGATGAAGAAAAACGTTTCGGTAAACGATGCGGAGGTCCAGAAGGTTTACCGTGAACTGCACGACTATGCAGCCCGCCCCGGGAATTTCGCACCCGAGGTGCGCGCAGCCATCCAGGCCACACCCGAATCCTTCCGCCGCATCGCCCGCGAAATCGTCTGGACGCAGGTCGAGTTCATCCACGATGTTCCGGGCAAGAACGGCAACCGCTGGCACCTGGGAGGGGGCGGCAGGAGTGGCGAAGCGCTGGCGAAACTGATCAGCGACGCACGCGAATCCATCGTCATCCAGTCGCCCTATCTGGTGATGTCGAATCGTGCGAAGGCGCTCTTCGAGGCGGCCGTCGCACGCGGCGTGAAGGTGTCCATCCTCACCAACTCGCTTGCCTCCACCGACAACCTGCAGGCCTTCTCCGGCTACCGCAACCAGCGCCGCGAACTGCTGAAGATGGGGCTCGACATCCGCGAATACAAACCCGATCCGGCCAACCGCGGCAATCTCATGTCGCGCGCCAATCCGCCCGAGGTGCCGCCGGTGTTCGCGCTGCACGCCAAGAGCATGACGGTCGACGATCGCGTTGCCTACATTGGTACGTTCAATTTCGATCCGCGTTCGGAAAACCTCAATACCGAAGTCGGCGCGATCGTGCGCGACGCCGGATTTGCCCGCCGCCTGCGCGCGATCATGGAAGCCGACATGCGGCCCGAGAACAGCTGGCGCGCAGCGGACGAACCCGACCGCTACGTGCCGCTGACCAAGCGCGGCCAGGTCCGGTTGTGGCAGCTGCTGCCCCTGAAGCCGCTTTTGTGAACCGACGCCGGAGGACGCCCATGCGCCTGCCCATCAGCCTCAAGATATTCAGCATCACCCTGGCCCTGCTGGTGTTGATGGTGATCGTCACCTGGCTGTCGGTGCTCAATTTCCGGCAGTTGAACAACCAGGTGCGCGCGCTGGCCGATACCTATCTGCCGCTGCAGCAGCAGGTGGCCAGCGTCGAAATCCTCATCCGCCAGCAGATGGTGCACATGGAGCGGGTGATGGCGGGCATGGATGCCGCGAAGCCCGATCCCGCCTATTTGGAAAAGGAATCCACCGGCTTCGACATGCGCGGCATCAACGCCGACCAGATCATCGATTCCTCGCTGCGCATGCTTGCCGAAGCCGAGGCGCAGAAGGACATCGAACTCGACCGCGTCACGCTCGCCATCCTGGGCAAGCAGCTGCCGGCGATCCAGACCGCGCGCCAGCATTTCCACATGCGTTTCCGGCAGTTCCAGATCGAGGCGGAGGAGGGCACGCCGCGCTCGGAAAAAATCGTACGCGACGCCCTGCTGCAGGAAAAGGACACGGTCGACATCGAAATCGGCAAGGCCATCGACACGCTCAACAAGCTCACCCAGGACACCGCCAGCCAGGCCAAGAAGGAAGAGGAGCGCGCCACCACGCTCAACTGGATCGTCACCGCCATCGCCAGCGCGCTCGGCCTCATCTTCGCGGCCTTCGTCACCCGCTCGCTGGTCGATCCGGTGAAGCGCCTGCTGGGGGGTACCCGCGCGGTCGAGGCGGGCGATCTCGACGTCGAAATCCTGGTGCGCACCCACGACGAACTGGCTACGCTCGCCGCCTCGTTCAACCACATGGTCGGCGGCCTGCGCGAGAAGGAACGCATCCGCGCCACCTTCGGCCAGTACGTCGACCCGCGCATCGTCAGGAACCTGCTGGAGAACCGCATCGCCGCCGACAAGGGCGAACGGCAGACCATGACCGTGTTTTTCTCCGACCTTGAAGGCTTCACCCAACTGTGCGAGGGTCTCACGCCGGACATGGCCGTGCGTTTCCTCAACCGCTACTTCACGCTCATGTCCGAAGGCGTGCGCGAACGCCAGGGCATCGTCGACAAATACATCGGCGACGCCGTCATGGCCTTCTGGGGGCCGCCCTTCGTCGAGCCTGCCGACCATGCGCGCCTCGCCTGCCTCGCCGCGCTCGACCAGATGGCGCGGCTGGACACCTTCCGCGCCGCACTGCCCGAACTCTTCGGCGTTACCCATGGCCTGCCCACGGTCAACGTGCGCATGGGGCTGGCCAGCGGCGACGTCACCGTCGGCAACATCGGCTCCGAAACCTCGCGCGGCTACACCGTCATCGGCGACACCGTGAACCTCGCCTCGCGCCTGGAACAGGCCAACAAGTTCTACGGCACGCGCATCCTCGTCAGCGACGCCACGCGCACGCTCGCCGGCGACAGCCTGGCGTTCAGGGAGATCGACAGCCTGCGCGTCGCCGGCAAGCAGGAGCCGGTGAAAGTGCACGAACTGCTCGGCCTCGCCAGCGATCTGAACGACGCCGCGCGCACCGCCGTGCGGGATTACGAAACGGGACTCGCGCACTACCGCGCGCAGGGCTGGGAAGCGGCCGAAGCGGCGTTCAGATCGTGTCTCTCAGCCATGCCGGGCGACCGGCCGGCGCAGGTCATGCTGGAGCGGATCGCGGCGTTCCGGCAGTCGCCGCCGGAGGCGGGGTGGGATGGGGTTTGGGTGGCGGGGAGCAAGTGACGGGACAAAGTCGCATGGAACGTACTCCTACAATCTTAGGTGTTAGGTATTTGCTGTAACCCATACACCAGACCTACAAAAAAAGCCAAGCCGCCGAGCCAACCTACAAGGTGCAATAGCCAATCTGCCGGTGGACGATGCTCGTTTCTATCAACAAAAACTTCCCAATCGAGTTTGTGTTCGTAGAGGCTGGCTACATCTCTTCGGTAAGCGGAGAAAGATATTTCCGTGAGGTAATAATCAAGGGTCGCATGGAGTACGCTGCAGAAAGTCCCAAAGGCAAATAGCCATATCGATATTAGGATTCCGTCACTTGCGCCCTTTGTTGCAACATAAGTTAACGCGGCTAGTAACCCCAGTATTAATAACGAACAGGTAGTTGGTAATTCTACTGAGCGATTGAAGACGTGCCCCTCTCCAGGAAGACCATACTTCATTCACATATCGTATTTTCGACTCAAGTAGTGCTTGGTCTTTTATTTCATTAAGCCTAGTCATCGATAATTTCCGCTAGGCGCTAATAAGCGGTCAGCATTAGGCAGCCTCTGCATGCAGCCGAACCCCCAGCGCCCGCGCAACCTTCAGCACCGTCGCAAAGCTGGGGTTCCTATTCTCGCTGAGCGCCTTGTACAAACTCTCCCGGCTTAGTCCCGCATCCCGCGCCACCTGCGACATGCCTTTCGCACGGGCGATGCCAGCGGCATCGTCCGGCGCTTCTTCCAGCCAGGCGTTGAGATAGGCAGCTATTTCCGGGCGTGCGCAATTGCTCTGCGATGTCGTAGGTTACGGTCTTCGTCCTGGCGGTCGCTTTACCCATGCTGATTACTCCTGCATGGTTGCTGGCGAGCGCGATGGCGGTCTTGGAAATCGGGGGCAGAACACGTTTCGTCTTCGCCCCTCAAGCAGCCTGCTCGATCGGCAACACTTCGCGATTGATCTGCTCGCCGCTCTCGGCCAGCGCGATCTTCATGTCGTAATCCGACTGCAGGCCCAGCCAGAACTCCGCGCTGGTGCCGAAGTAGCGCGACAGGCGCAAGGCCGTGTCGGCGGAGATGGCGCGGCGTTCGCGCACGATGTCGTTGACGCGCGGGGCGGGGACGCGCAGGGCGATGGCCAGCGCGTTGGCCGACAGCCCCATCGGAACCATGAATTCCTCGCGCAGGATTTCGCCCGGATGAATCGGACGCATGCCGTTCACGATGGCCATGATCGACTCCTTTCAGTGGTAATCGACGATTTCCACGTCGTAAGCATTGCCGTTCTCGAACCGGAAGCACAGGCGCCACTGATCGTTGATGCGTATGCTCCAGTTCCCCTTCCTGTCGCCTTTCAGCTTTTCCAGCCTGTTCTGCGGCGGGACGCGTAGATCATCGAGCTGCGCGGCCCGGTGCAGCATCTGCAGCTTGCGTTCGGCGACAACCCTGAAGTTCACGAAGCGCTTGACCATGGCGCCAGCGAAGAGCGCTTGCGTATCAGCGCATTTGAACGACAGGATCATGCACGAATGATATAACGTATCGCGTTAAATGCAAGTAGGTATGTCAGTCATGCCAAGGCCATCCGATCCGGTCGGATTAGGGCGCCTTACTCCACGATTCCCTCATCCCCATGGCACGTACACCCCGGCTCGTTGCTGACGGTGTTGTCGCAGCATACGATCTTGCCGGCGCGGCAGCCGCAGACGCCTTTGTTCTTTTTGCAACAGGCAAGCTGGGCGACCTGGATGTTGTCCTTGAGGGTTGAAGCGGCGCAGGCGGCGGGTGTCGTGGCAGCATGGAGATCGAAGCCGGCCGGCTGGTCGGCGGCGAAGCCGGGGGCGGCGAACAGCAGGGCGGCGAGGGCAAGGTACAGGCGCATGGCGGACTCCTGGTAAACGGACGGTATCACTATAGCGCGGGCGGGTCGGGTTCGATGCGCGGCCGTGCGCCTCCCCGGTAAACAATCCTTACGGTGCGGCGTGCCGGGGGAGTGCGCTCAACAGCAGGCTGGCCAGCACGAGGATGGCGGCGAGGATGCCGAAGGCGCTGGCGTAGCCGGCAATGCCGACGACGAAGCCGGTGAGCACGGGGCCGATGGACTGGCCGACGTCCATGACGGTGCGCAGCACGCCCATCGAGGCCCCGAAGCGGCCGTCTTTCGTGAGATCGGCGACGAGCGCGGTGGTGGACGAGGTGACGGTGGCGAAGCCGATGCCGAAAACGAGGCTGAGCAGCGTGAGGCTGACGAAATCTTTGGCCAGGATGAGCAACGCCACGCTGGCGGCGCCGATCAAGAGCCCCGGCACGATGACGGCGGTGCGGCCGATGCGGTCCGAAAGCCGCCCCATGAGCGGCTTGGCGAAGACGATGCTGACGAGCTGCACGCCGAGGATGATGCCGATCTGCCAGGCGGGAATGTCCAGCGACGAGGCGTACAGCGCGAGGAAGGCCTCGATGGCGCCGAACACGAGGTATTGCGCCGCCTCGACCAGGCTCACCAGCAGGATGCCGCGTTCCTTCAGCACTGCGACGAGGCTGGACCAGAAGCCGGGCAGTGCGCGCCGCGCATGGGGGTGTTCGTCGTGTCCGTCGCGCAGCAGCAGACCCGCGGCGAAGGCGATCACGCCGCTGATCGCGCAGGCGAGGTAGACGGCGTGGAAACTCGCCAGCGAGATGAGCACACCGCCGAGGAAGGGCGCGATCGAGCGGCCGACGATGGTGACCGAGGAATAGGTGGACAGGCGGGCTGCGCGGTCGGCGACGTAGCGTTCGGCAATCGCGGCGGAGGCGACGGTGCCGAAGATGGCGGTGGCGAAGCCGTGGTAGAAGCGCACGGCCATGAGCTGCCAGGCGTTGGCGACCAGCAGGTAGAGGAAGGGCGCGGTGGCGAAGACGACCAGCGAGGCGATGAGCAGGCGCCGCTTGCCGAGCAGGTCGGACAGCACGCCGGCCGGGTAGCTGACGAGCACGCCGGGAAGGGTCGAGGCCATGACGATCCAGCCGATTTCCGAGGGCGTCGCCTTCAGCGCTTCGGCAAAGAGCGGCAGCACCGGCGTCTTCGACAGGGTGGAGCTGAGGATGGCGAATCCGCCGACGAAGGCGATGAGGACGAAGAAGCGGGCGTCGGGTTTCATGCGTACGGGCATTTTCCGGAATGTAGCGAAAACCGGGGGATTCGCGGAAACCCTCCCGCAGGGCGCGGGTGAACTATAGTGAAAACCGCTCAACCCGTTGCCGAGGAGAGGATCATGAAAGCACTGCACCGCATGGAACGGTTTCTCGATGCGCACCATATTCCCTTCGATCTGGTCATGCACCCGCACACCCATACCAGCGCCGAAACGGCGCGCGCCATGGGGGTGTTGCCGGGCCGCATCGCCAAGGGTGTGCTGCTCGATGGGCGCGACTGCCAGATGGTGGCGATGATCCCGGCCGATCAGGAAATCCACCTTGGCCGGCTGGGGCTCGATCACGGCGTCGAATTCAGCCTCGCCAGCGAGGACAGCATTGCGCGTCTGTTCAGAGAATGCGAGCCGGGCGTGGTCCCCGGCCTGCCGAACGCATGGGGCGTGGAAATGGTATGGGACGACGATCTGACGGCCCAGCCGGACATTTATCTCGAAGCCGGCGACCATGAGCGTCTGCTGCATATCGAAACGCGCTATCTGCGCGAGATCTTCGGCGACGCGCCGCACTGCCATTTCTGCCAGCCGCGCATGGCACACGGCTGATACGCCGGGACAGCCGGGCGGGACGTGCCGCTCGCCTGCATGGTGTCGGGGGCAATCCGGATAGCGGCACTTCCGGAAGGCGGGCGGCTTGCATATAGTCGGGGCCACGAACTTTTCGGGATCTGTCCGGCCCGAACGATCATCCGACCGACGAACGCATGCAAACTCCCGAACCCCCGTCCAACCCGCATCGCGCCATGGGGCGCGGCATGGCACTCGCCGCCAGTCTGGTGGTGCTGGGCGTGCTGTGGCTGTATTTCAGCCACGCGCTGGAGGCGCGCGACAACCCCAACCGCCATCTTGCCGTGGCATCGGGGGCCGCCGAGCTGGTGCTCAAGCGCGGCAGCCATGGGCACTACATCTTTCCGGGGGAGATCAACGGGCGTCCGGTCACCTTTCTGCTCGATACCGGCGCCACGGTCGTGTCGGTGCCGGCGCATCTGGCCGGCCCGTTGGGACTGACCCCCGGCGCCTACCAGACCTCGGTCACCGCCAACGGTACGGTGAGCACGCGCGCCACCCGTATCGATACCCTGGCCTTCGGGCCTTTCGTGGTCCGCAACGTGCCCGCCAGTCTCAATCCGGGCATGGGCGACATGCAGATTCTCCTGGGCATGAGCGTGCTGCGCCACATGGAGTTTACGCAGCGCGGCGATACCCTGATCCTGCGCCCTTCAGGCGGGTAAACGGGGGCCTGAAAAAAATCCTTGGCGTTCGCTTTCGCCTGTGTTATGAATCGCCTGTCTTTTGGTTCAAGACCTGAAACGCGGTACCTCTGGTAAGGCTTTTTCCTTGAGTCGATCGACAGGCACAAGTCAACGTCACTTTGTTTATCAGTTTTATGGATGGGAAAAAGATGGAAACGGGTACCGTCAAGTGGTTCAACGATGCGAAGGGGTATGGTTTCATCACCCCGGATAACGGCGGCGAAGATCTCTTCGCGCACTTCTCCGCGATCAGTGCCAAGGGCTTCCGCTCGCTGAAGGAAAATCAGCGCGTGAGCTTCGAGGTGACGACCGGTCCGAAAGGCAAGCAGGCATCGAATATCCAGATCGTCGCCTGAACGGTTCTGGACAACAAAAAACCCCGGTTCGCCGGGGTTTTTTGTTGTCCGCTCATTTTGTGTCGGCCGGTGGGCAGTCCTTCACGCAGCGCGTCTCCGTGATGCGCTGGCCGCCGCAACCGACGTAGCAGGCATCGTAGGCGGGCAGACAGCCGCAATCGGCCTGGCAACGGGTTTTTTCGAGTCCGGCGCGCACGCCTTCGCGGGTCGGCATCGCGGGCTGGACCGGCGGCGGATAGGCGGGCCCGGGCCACCATGCCCCCCAGCCGTAATAGGGCCAGTAGGGGTGACGGTACGGCCAGGCGCGGTACCAGTCGAGCCGCAGATCCAGTTCGTAGCGCCGCAGTGCCACGGCGTATTGCTTGAGGTCGGTTTCGTATTTTTTCAGCGCCTCGCCGTAGCGCGTTTCCACCTCGGGGTCGAGTTCTTTGGCGCAGGCCGCGTAGCGCGCCTGGCAGTCGGCCTGGCACGCCGTCTTCGTGGCTTCGCACCGGGCGATGCAGGCCTGGCCTGCGGCGTCGGTGGGAGGGACGAAGCGCACCGTGGTCTGGTATTGCGGCGTGGCGCAACCGGTTGCGAGTGCCACGGCGCCGGCGAATGCAAGCCAGAGAGAGCGGGAGAGCGGAAGATGCATGCCCGTTGGATGCGGACAGGGCGATCGGGTTCCATCCGGATGCTGTCCGGGCCGCCCGGCTGTCCGGGGGGTGTGCCGGCCCGTGGCCTGGTTGCGGACGGTCAAGAGGCGTTCGGGCGGCATCGGGCTAGTCCAGGAAACGCGGTTTCAGCTCGTCGAGGTTGAGGCTTTCCAGGATTGCGGCCAGCCGCACGCGGGCATCGCCGCGCGGCTGGCCGGTGTGGCTGGCGACGATCAGCTCGTTCTTCATCGAGTGTTCCCAGCCGACGAGTTCGGTGACGCTGACCTGGTAGCCGTGGGCTTCCAGCTGCAGGCAGCGCAGCACGTTGGTGAGCTGGCTGCCGAATTCGCGGGTGTGGATGGGGTGGCGCCAGATTTCCGACAGCGGCGTTTTGCCGAAGCTCGCGTTCTTGTGACGGCGCAGCACCGCGGCTACCTCGGCCTGGCAGCACGGCACCAGCACGATGTGGCGGGCCTCTTTGGCGAAGGCGAAACGGATGGCGTCGTCGGTGGCGGTGTTGCAGGCATGCAGTGCGGTCACGATGTCGAAGCGATCGGGCAGGACGTCCGTCCGGGTCGACTCGGCCACCGTGGCGTCCAGGAAGCGCATGCGCCCGAAACCCAGCCGGGCCGCCAGTTCGCGCGACTTCTCCACCAGTTCGTCGCGTGTCTCGATGCCGACGATCTGTGCGCCGGGGCGGGTCTTCAGATACAGGTCGTAGAGGATGAAGCCGAGATAGGATTTTCCCGCGCCGTGGTCGGCCAGCAGGAGCGTGTCCTGGCGGCCGAGCACCTCGTCGATCAGCGGTTCGATGAAGTTGCACAGGTGGTACACCTGCTTGAGCTTGCGGCGGCTGTCCTGGTTGAGTCTGCCGTCGCGGGTGAGGATGTGCAGCGCCTTCAGCAGTTCGACCGACTGCCCCGGCCGCAGTACCCCGGCCAGCGGGTCGGCATAGGCGGCGGGCTGGTGGGCGGGTGCGCGCTTCATTCTGCGTTGAGCAGACGCACTTCGCGTTGCGGAAGCGACAGGACGACGCCGTGCATGCGGAGGGTTTCCAGCACCGTCTGGGTGATTTCGCTCGATGTGTCCTCGAAGTCCGCTACCGTCGTCCAGGGGCGCACCGCGATGCGCACGCCGGATTCCGCCAGGGTGAGTACGCGGATCGCGGGCTCGGGGTCGGTCAGCACTTTCGGGTGCGCGGCGAGCAGTGCGCGGATTGCGGCCAGCGCGGCCGGCAGGTCAGTATCGAAGGCGACGCCGACCGCGACGTCGAGCTGGCGCAGCGAACCGTAGTTGTGCAGGATTTCCCCGACGATCTTGCGATTGGGAATGACCACCCGCGAACGGTCGGGATGGCTCAGCGTCGTGTTGAAGAGCTTGATTTCCTCGACGATGCCTTCCTCGCCGGCGATGGAAATGTATTCGCCCATGATGAACGGCCGCGTGAAGATGATGGTGAGACCCGCCGCCAGATTGCCGAGCACCCCCTGCATCGCCAGCGCCACCCCGGCGCCGGCCACGCCCAGCCCCGCCAGCAGCGGCAGCAGCTGTACGCCCAGATTCTGCAGGGCCATGACCAGAAACAGCGCCAGCACCGCGATACGCACGATGCGGACCAGCAGTCCGCGCAGGCCGGCGTCGAGTCCCAGCTTCGCCAGCATCGAATCCGCGACGCGGCCGATCCAGCGGCCCGCGAAATAGCCGATCGCGAGAATCAGCAAGGCCACCAGCACTTTGGGGCCGAACTGGATGGCCAGATCGATTGCAGTGCGTTGCGCGTGTTCCAGGGTTTGCAGGTGTTCGTCCATGTCGGGGGATCGGGTCGGGGTGATGGCGGAAGGGTAGCAAAAGGCAGGGGTCAGGGGTTAGGCAATAGAGAGCGGACGCGCTGCGCGGCTGCGCCGCGTTATCCCGGATTCTCCAGGCGCGGCAGGCCGGCCGTTCAGCGGCCGCCCAGTCCGGGTTTTCGGGCCCTCATATAAAATCCCCGCCTTCTTCGCAAGGACTGCCCGTGACCGTCGTCAACATTTCCTGCTACAAGTTTGTCGTCCTGAACGACCGCGAGGCGCTCAAAGCCGGTCTCGACACGCATCTGCGCGGGCTGGGCCTGCTGGGTACGGTGCTGCTCGCGCCCGAAGGGATCAATGTCTTTCTGGCCGGGTCGCGCGCGGCCATCGATGCGGGCGTGGTGCATTTGCGCGCCGACCCGCGCTTCGCCGACCTCGCGCCCAAGGAAAGCCTGTCGGCCGAGGCGCCGTTCAGGAAGCTGCGCGTCCGGCTGAAGCAGGAAATCATCACCATGAAAATGCCGGTGATCCGCCCGGCGGGCCAGCGCGCGCCGGCGGTGGCGGCGGCGACGCTGAAGCGCTGGCTCGATCGCGGACACGACGACGAGGGGCGGCCGGTGGTCATGCTGGATACGCGCAACGACTACGAGGTGGCGGCCGGTACATTCGAGCATGCCGTCGCGTACGGCATCGCCGTATTCAGCGAGTTTCCGGCACGCGTCGCCGCGCACCGCGCGGATTTCGCCGGCAAGACGGTCGTGTCGTTCTGTACCGGCGGCATCCGTTGCGAGAAGGCCGCGATCCACATGCAGTCGATCGGCCTCGAACGGGTCTACCAGCTCGAGGGCGGTATTCTCAAGTATTTCGAGGAGGTGGGCGGCGCGCATTTCCATGGCAACTGTTTCGTGTTCGACGAACGCGAAGCGGTTGCGGCGGATTTGCAGCCGGCGTCCGGCCGGCTGCATCGCTGAGCGGCGTCAGCCTGCCGCCAGGTGGCCGTGACGCCGCATCCAGTCGGTCTGCATGTCGATCGCATCGCCGATAGCGATGCGCGGGGTCCAGCCGAGCCTGCGCTGCGTATCCGTGGCGTCGAAACAGCGGAAGCGGAAACCGTTGCGCACCAGATAGGGCGTGAACTGCGAACCGCTGCCGAGCCGGTCGAGCAGGGTCGCCGCCGCGATACCCGGGTAAAAGCAGCAGGAAGGGATTGTCCAGCGGACGCCCGCGTCCGGACGCACGCTTGAAGCGATGCGGTCGTACAGCGCACGGAACGACCAGTGTTCGCTGGAGACGACGAGCCGGGTCGAGGCCTGTGTGCGCGTTGCGGCGAGCACGCAGGCGCGTGCCGCATCCTCCACGCACACCACCGACGTGCCGCCGGGCGGGGCGAGCGCGAAGCGGTGGCGCTGCAGGGCCTGGAAGATGACGCCGGTGTGGTTGTGCTTGTCGCCTGCGCCGTACAGCGGCGAGCAGTACAGCGAGACGACGCGGAGCGCGTCGCGGAAGGCGTCGGCAATACGGCGCGCCTCGCGTTTGCTGTGCAGGTAGGGATAGCGCGACAGGCCGGCCGCCTCGATGCCGAAATCCGGTACGCGCACTGCAGAATCGCGCGCGGCGGGAAAGGCGCTGATCGTGTCGAGCAGCACGGCCTGCCCGACGCCGGCCGCGACGGCGGCTTCGAGCACGCTCCGCGTGCCCTGTGCATTGATGCGGTGCAGCGCGTTCCAATAGCGGCGGCTGTAGCGTCCGAGCACCACGGTGTGCACGACGCTGAAGCATCCGTGCAGGGCTCGCCGCAGCGCGACGGCATCGTTGATGTCGCCCCAGTGGCGTGCCACCGGCAGGGCGTCGAGCGTGGGGTGCGCGGCGCCCGGACGTAGATAGGCGCGGACCGGCAGGCCGGCCTCGACCAGTTGCCGGCAGACCGTGCTGCCGAGGAAACCCGCCGCGCCGGTGACGAGGACCGGCCCCATCAGCTGCCGGCGGGGCGGGACGGGGTGCCGGCGATACGGGAGGCGTCGAGCGTCTGCGCCACCTCGAACAGCGCATCGAAGGTATCGGCCAGATGCCGTACGTCGGATGCGTTGAGCATGAGCGTGGCGCGGAAGGCCGAGCCCGCGTGCCGCGCTTCCGAAAGCTGCATCGCGGCATGGTCGTCCCAGATGCCATAGTCGCTCAGCGGCGCGCCGGTGGGGGCGTCCGCCCGCAGCAGGCAGCGCACCTGGATGCCTGCCGCCGCCTGTGCCCGCATGAGGGGTGCGATGTCATCCATTTCCCGGGCATCGTCGAGGATGAAGATGCGCTTGACCGTCACGCCGCGTGCGATCGCCTGCTCGGCAAATTTCTGGTAGCGCTGGCCGAGCATGGTCTGCCAGTAGGCCTTGTAGTCGGTGACGATGCTCGTGCCGCGATAGGTGCGGGCGCAGTGTTCGGGGGCAAACAGCTTTTCCGTGATCTCGATGACCCGCTCGACGGAATTTTCCACCCAGCGTTCGCCGACCAGGTCGCCCAGGCGGTCGTTCAGCCGGACGAAGGCGCGTTCGGCGATCCATTTGCGCAAGGGGCCGCCGCTGTTTTCCAGGGTGCGCATGCGGGTGGCGGCCGAGACGACCATGTCCGGGGATTCGATCAGGCCCTTGTGTGTGTCCAGGTATTTCGAGACCTTGCCGATGACCTGCAGATGCTCGATGACGAGGAAAGTCAGATGGGTGAGCAGCCCGATGATGAGCGACTGGACGCTGTCGCGGGTGTAGAACCACAGGCCGAAGGTGACGAGCACGGAGGCCAGGGCCGGGACGAGGTAGCGTTTCATGGCGGCGGTTGACGGACAGGGAACTGCCGCCGATTATCCGTTATTCGCCGGCCAGAATCGCGTCGAAAGCGGCCGCGAGCGCCGGCGACCACTGCTGGCCGATTTCGTGGCCGCCGGCGACATGCCGGACGCGCACGTGCGGATGGCGCGCCGCCAGTGCGTCGGCGGGGGCCCGCTGAAGCCGGCCGAGCATTTCGGCCTGCCCGAACACCAGGTCGACGGGCAGCGTCCGCGCCAGCCGGTCGAGCTGGGTCCAGTCGAGCCCCTGTCGGATCGCGAGCAGTCGCCGGTGCCAGCGTACGGCCACCCGGCCGGGGTCGTCGTAGAGCGCGGTCCGCATCTGCGCGATGGCCGCGGCATCCCCCGTGTCTTCCGACCAGCGCATCAGACGGCGGGCCAGCCACGGCGCGGCGATACGTTCCGGTACCGCGCCGGTCAGCGCCAAGGCCAGCCGGCCGGGCATGCGCGGCAGCCAGGGCGAGATCAGGACAATCCGGCGCACGGCCGGGCCGGCGGCCTGCAGCAGTCCGGGCACGATATGGGCGCCGAAGGACACCGCCACCACGGTGAGCGTGTCCGTTTCGACGGCCTGCAGGCGCGCACGCCAGTACGCCGTGTGCGGTGCAAGGCCGGCGAAGGGCTGCGAGAAGAAATCGCCATGCGGCGCGGTATGGACGCGGTGGTGCCGGGACAGTCCGTCGACGAGCGCCTGGTGGAAATGCGGATGCCCTCCGATTCCGGGAATCAGCAGGAGGTCCGCCATGGCGTTGCGCGCGTCAGCCCAGTGCCCGCAGCGACTGCATCGGCGGCACGCGCACGATGTGCCGCGTGGTGAGCCAGCCGCTCGCGCCCACCAGCAGGGCGCCGAGCGGCGGCAGCACGAGCCACAGCCAGGGATGGAGTTGCGGGCTCAGATCGAAGAGGCGGTGCGCGATCAGCGCCATCGCGATCTCGGCGCAGACGCTGGCGAGCACGCCGGACAGCAGCCCCAGCACGACGAATTCGCTCATGAGCCCCTGTGCCAGCCAGGCGCGCCGCGCGCCCAGCGTGCGCAGCAGCACGGCTTCCTGGCGGCGCGCGTCCAGGCTCGCCAGCAGCGTGGCGACGACGACCGCCAGCCCGGCCGCGAGCAGAAAGCCGAGCAGCAGCTGGATCGCTGCGAGAATGCGCGCGAACACGGCCTCGATGTCGGCGATGAGCTTGTCGAGCGCGAGTACGGTGATGCCGGGGAATGCCTTGACGAAGCCCGACATCGGGCTGCCGGGGCCAGACGGCACGCGCACGCTGGCGATGCCGCTGGCGGGCAGGCCGTCGAGCATGCCGGGTGCGAAGATGACGAAGAAATTGGGCTGCATCGAGTCCCATTTCACGTTGCGGATACTGGTGATGCGTGCGGCCACGGTCTGGTCGCCGATACGGAAGCCCAGCGTGTCGCCGAGCGCCAGATGCAGGCGCTCCGCCATGCCGGATTCGACGGAGAGCTCTGCGGAAGGGTCGCTGCGCAGCAGCGGGGCACCCGACGGCGTGCCCCTCGCGGGTGCCGCGACCCGGCGGTCGCCATGCCACCGGCCGGCGGTGACGGCGTTGTTGGCAGGCAGGCTCGCGGTCCAGGTGAGATTGAGTTCGCGTCGCAGGCTGTTGTCGCCGCGGTCTTCGGGCGGCAGCGTGTCGGCGATGGGCTGGCCGTTCTTTTCGATCAGCCGGCCGCGCACCATGGGGTAGAGCGCCGAGGCCTGCAGGTGGTGATCGGCCAGCCAGGCGGCCACCGCATCCTGCTGGTGCGGCGCGATGTTGACGAGGAAATGGTTCGGCGCATCGGGCGGCAGCTGCGTGCGCCAGCTTTCGATCAGATCGGTGCGCACCAGTGCGAGCAGGCCGAGCAGGAAGAGCGCGAGGGTGAAGGCGCCGAGCTGCAGGGTGCTGTCGAAGCGGTGGCGCAGCAGCTGGGCGAGCCCGAAACGCAGCGGGCCGCGGCTCACCGTCCGCATGCCGCGGCCCGCCACGAGCGCCAGCCGTGCCAGCAACGCCAGCACCAGCGCCAGTGCGGCGAGCGCGCCGACGAAGACGCTGACGAGCTTGAGATCGCGCGCGTAGGCGACGACCAGGATCAGCAGCGCGGCGCCGCTGATCGCCGCGCCGAGCCAGGCGGACAGCGGCAGCGGCGGCAGGTCGCGGCGCAGCACGCGCAGCGGCGGCACACGGATCAGGCGCATCAGCGCGGGCAGCGCCGCGCCGGCCAGCGCGAGCAGCCCGCTTGCAACCGCGACGGCGACCGGCTTCCAGCCCAGCGCGGGCAGGCGCGCCAGCGTGTCGGGCAGGATCAGGCCGCCCAGCGCCTGCTGTACCAGCGCGCCCAGGGCTGCGCCGCCCAGGCTGCCCAGCAGACCCAGCGTAAAGAGCTGGACGGCGTAGAGCACGCGCAGCTGCGCCGTGGTCGCGCCGAAGCAGCGCAGCAGCGCAGCCTGGTCGTAGTGCCGCAGCGCGTGTCGGCGTGCGGCGATGGCGATGGCGGCCACCGAGAGCAGCAGACTGATCAGCGCCGTGAGCTGCAGATAGGCGTCCATGTTCCGGAAGGCGCCACGCAGGGTTTCCACCCCTTCGCGCGAGCCGATCGTGCGCTGCGTGTCGTCGAGCCGGGTTTTGAGCGCGCGGGTGAAGGCGTCGAGCGCGGGCGGCGCGCCGGCGAACTGGTACAGATACGTGATGCGGCTGCCGGGCAGCAGCACCTGCGTGCGATCGAGTTCGTCGCCACGGAGGAAGACGCGCGGTGCGAGACCGAACACGCCGCCCAGCTGGCCCGGTTCCTCGACCACCACGCCGGCGATGCGGAACGCGGCCTCGCCGATCCGTACCGTGTCGCCGACCTGCGCGTCCAGCAGCGGCAGCAATTGCGGGTCGACGTAGACCGATCCCGGCGGCGGCAGGGCGCGGCCGGGGGTGCCGGGCGCGAACGCGCGCGGTGCGATGCGCACCGTGCCGCGCAGAGGCCAGGCGTCGTCAACGGCACGCAGGGTGGCGAGCTGGAAGGCGTCGCCGCGGCTGATCATGCTGGCGAACTCGACCGCGTGCGCGGTGGCGAGCGGGTTGTCCGGCCAGCTCTCGACCGGGCGCGGGCTGGTCACCAGCAGGTCGGCGCCGAGGAAGCGTGCGCCTTCGTCGCGCATCGCGCGCTGCAGGCGGTCGCCGAGGAAGCCGGTGGTGGCGACGCTGCCGACGCCGATGACGAGCGCGAGCAGCAGCACGCGCCATTCGCCGCTCGCGCGTTCGCGGCCGAGCAGCCAGAGGCCGAGACGGAGAAAATTCATGCGCTCACCGTGTCCTGTACGCGGCCGGCGACCAGATGCAGCCGGCGCTGGCAACGCGCCGCCAGCGTCGCGTCGTGGGTGACGAGTACCAGTGTGGTGTGGGCCGAAGCGTTGAGTTCGAACAGCAGATCGACGATGCGCGCACCGGTATCGGCGTCGAGGTTGCCGGTCGGTTCGTCGGCAAAGACGATCTCGGGGTCGGTGGCGAAGGCGCGGGCGATCGCGACGCGCTGCTGCTCGCCGCCGGACAGCTGGCGCGGCGTGTGGCGTGCACGAGCGGCCAGCCCCACGCGTTCCAGCCAGTGGGCGGCGCGTGCGCGCGCATCGTCGCGGCCGGCGAGCTCGAGCGGCATCAGCACGTTTTCCAGTGCGGTCAGCGCCGGCAGCAGCTGGAAGGACTGGAAGACGAAGCCGACCCGGCCGGCGCGCAGCCGCGCACGCGCATCTTCGTCGAGCGTGTCGAGGCGTTCGCCGAAGAGATGGACTTCGCCTGCGCTGGCGATATCCAGTCCGGCAAGGAGGCCCAGCAGCGTGGACTTGCCCGAGCCTGAAGCGCCGGTGATGGCCAGGGTCTCGCCGGCTTTGACGTCGAGCGCGACATCGCTGAGGATGGCGAGCAGGCCGTCGGCGGTCGGCACGCGCTGGGACAGCGCGCGGGCCTGGACGATGGATGCGGGGAACCGGGCGCTGTCGGGCGGCGTCATGTCTGTGTGTGCTCTGAAAGTGATGAAAATGAATTATCGCGTGTGGCTATTGTGCGCGTGGCTGGTAGTGCCGGGATGGGCGGCCGCGGCGCCGTGTTCGGTGTTGATTCTCGGCGACAGTCTGAGTTCCGGCTATGGACTCGCCAACGGCGCCGGCTGGGTGGACCGGCTCGACGCGCGCCTGCGCAAGCAGGCGCCGGCCTGGCATGCCGTCAACGCCAGCGTGGCGGGCGATACCACGCAGAACGGCCTGCAGCGGCTGCAGCCGGCGCTGGCCCGGCACCGGCCGCAGGGCGTGGTGATCGAGCTGGGCGGCAACGACGCCCTGCGCGGCACCCCGCCGGCCGCGATCCGCGAGAACCTGCGCACGCTGATCCGCCAGAGCCGGGCGGCCGGCGCCTGGGTGGTGCTGCTCGATGCGCCGATCCTGCCCAACTACGGCCGTGCCTACGCCGACGCCGTAACGAAGCTCTACACCGCACTCGCGCGCGAGGAAAACGTGGCGCGCGTACCCTGTTTCGTCTGCAAGGTGGGCGTCCGGGCCGGCATGATGCAGGCCGACGGCATCCACCCCAACGAGAAGGCGCAGGGGGCGATGCTCGATGCGGTGTGGCCGGCGCTGAAACCGAAGCTGCGCTGCCCCGCATCATGAAGAAGCCGGCGGACGACGCCTGCCCCTGTGGGTCGGGCCTGGGCTATGCGCAGTGCTGCGGCGCGTTTCATGGCGGCATTCCGGCACCCGACGCCGAGCGGCTCATGCGTTCGCGCTATACCGCCTATGTGCGCGGGCTGGCGGACTACCTGCGCGCCACCTGGCACCCCGACACCTGTCCGGCGGACCTCGGCCTCGGTACGGCGCCGCGCCCGCAATGGCTGGGGCTCGCGGTGAAGGCGAACACGGTGCAGGACGACGATCACGCGACGGTGGAATTCGTCGCGCGCTACAAGCTCAACGGGCGGGCCTTCACGCTGCACGAGACCAGCCGTTTCGTCCGCACGGACGACGGCCGCTGGCTTTACGTGGACGGCGACATCCGAGACTGAAGACCATCCGGGCCGAACCCGGTGCAGTCGAAGCGGCGGCCGCACTTGAGCGGCCGGCCGCCCGTCCGGCCGAGACCGCGCGCCGGCGGGCCTACCAGCCGTTCCTTGCGCAAGGCGAGCGCGACGACGCGGTCCCGATGATCGAGATCCGCCCGCTGGCAGCGCCGCCCCGGAATCGATGCATCGTTTGACATCGGCCGGCAGGCGGTTGCGGCGGGATGCCCGGTTTCCGCCCGGAACCGGGCTGTGCGCCGGGGCGGCATCCGGGCGCGCAGTGCTTCGAACAGGCGGCGAAGACTGTCCGCAAGACCGGATTCCGCCGCGCAGCCGGCCCGTCCGGCACGCTGCAACGCCAGCCGCATCAGCGCGCGCTCAGCATCAGCCAGACCAGGCGGCGCGCCATTTCGCGACGCCGTTCCGGCAGCACGGCCTCGTCGGTGCGGCGGGTCTCGCCCGGCGCGGCCTGGCGCACGGGCTGAACGGCCGCGGGTTTGCCGCCTGTCAGTCCGACGCGGTCGAATCCCGTCGGCGGCGCGCCTTCGGCATGCGCCGTACCCAGAAACAGCCCGCAGGCCAGCAGGGAAAGAGTCGGAATGTTCATGGTTTGCTCCTTGGGTTCGATGGCCGCGCACCTCGCGCGAAGTCCTGAACGCATGGTGGTCGAGCGGCGTCGTCGCGGTAAGCAACCGGGTGGAAACCGGGGCGGCCAACCGGGTTGGGCACGGCGCGCATGAGCCGAAAGGCTTATTGCATGGCGCGAGACGGCACGCATCGGTGCAACATTCCGGGCCTACGATGCCCAACAGTTGCAAGTCGGCCGGGCTCGGCCCGGCGGCGAAGCGACACAACGAAAAAGCTGCATCCGAACAGGCAGCGAATGGCAGTGCGCGTGAAAAGCAGTCGGGTACCGTTCCACCGGTACCTTTGGGCGGATCGTTCCTCTCGGGAAGGGCTGCCCCGTCTGGTCGTCCCTGGACGATGTTCCGCGCGCACGCCCGCTGGCGCCGCGCGTCCTTGTCGTTGCGGTTGCCGCCGGGCGTGCGCCCGGGTCTGCCTGCGGGCGATGGCCGGACAAACGATACGGTGTAGGCAGGAACCTGATAACGCGAACGGACGCCGGTTGGGCCGGCCTTCGGATCGCGAAAAAAAGCAGTGGCAGTGCGCGTGAAAAGCAGTCGGCATCCTTGCGGATGCCTGGATGGAATGTCTCCCGCGTTCCGTTCGTCCCCATGTCGCCGGGCGCCTGCCCGGGGGCTTCTCATGCGCACGCCGTCGCGGCGTTGCGAATCCCGAATGCCGCGCGGCGTGCGCAGGCTTTGTTCGCCGAATTCCCGGCGGGCGGGCCGGCGGGCCGCAAGGGCCGGCCAGTTTACCGATGCCGGGTCGTGCCGCGGGTGGGCGGCCGGCAGTGTCGAACATGCCACCCCGACAACCAGGAGTGATCCATGAAACGCGTGAGTTTTCTGGTCGCGGGCATGTTCATGCTCGGTTCGACCCTGTCCGGTCCCGCAGTCTCGGCGTCTGTGACCCTGGCCGGAAGCACGGTCGATTTCAGTTTCGACGATGCCCTGCCGGGCCTGTTCGGGACCCCAGGCGTGTCGGGCGACACGCTGTTTTTCACCCCCACCACTTTTGCCGCGCAGTCGCTCAACGGCGCGGGTTTCAGCCTGACCCACGCATCGGCGAACATTCGCATCACGGCGCGCGAAGGCCGTGTTTTCGATACGCTCGGCCTGATCGAACGCGGCGACTATCTGCTCTACGGCGCCGGCAGCCTGGTCGAAGTGGGGGGACAGCTGCGCGCATTCGACGTGAGCGCGCCGCAGGCCGACCTGACCGCGGCAATTGCCGCGAACGGGCCGTTGACGGCGCAGGGGCTGCCCACCCACGACTGGACGGCGGGGGCCGTGCTTGACGCCTCTGTCTTCGATGGACGGACGATCAGCGTCACGATCGAAAACCTGCTGCTGGCCTCGACCGCAACGCCGGGGACGCTGGCTTTCGTGGAGAAGAAATATGCGGGCCTGAACGTCTCCACCCTGGCGGCGCCGGTACCGGAGGCCGACACCTGGGTCATGATGCTGACCGGACTCGGCCTGCTGGGCTGGGCGGCGCGACGGCGCCGGCAGATGGCGGGCCCGATCATGCCGGAATAAATCGCACGGTCATGTATCCGACCCATCATGGTGCGCCCCCGGCCCGCTGGCCGGAGACGGTTTCGAATGCGTTCACGCGCACCCTTGGCCCGCCTTCATGGCGGGTCTTTTTTCGTTTCGGAACGATGCGCGCGAACTTTGTTGCCAGCCTGCCGGAACATGCAGGTCCTGGGCACTTGCGCACGGACGCACGCGCATTCCGCCGGGCGCGGCGACATGCGCGGCAGCATGCATCGGATCGAGTGGCCATGCGGACAAACGCTGGCCCGAACGAGTCATTTCCCTCGCCGCCCTTCCCTCAAGGGGTGTAACAAACGCTCCCCACACTGCCCGGGTGCATCAAGCCATACCTGTCGCAAGGCAGGGACGGAAATACCAGGATCCGCGTTGGCCTTGGGAGAGGCACAACGAACGCGGACGGCCGGTTGCCCAGCACGACCACGCGTTCGTCGTTCCGCTGCCTTTTCAGATTCAGGAGAATTCCGATGAAATTTGTACACACCCTGCTGGCGCTCGCGATGACCGCTGCCGCCGGCTCTGCCATTGCCGCCGGCCCGGGCCATCTCGGTAACCTGAGCGGCAATTCCTTCGCCATCGGCAACAGCTTTTCCGGCGGCGCCGCCATTTTCGATACCTACACCTTCGACATCCTGCCGCTCGCGTCGGTTGCGGGCACGGCCGTATCGATCGAGCTCGACATCCCCATGCTTCCCGGCCAGGAATTCGCCATCGGCGATTTCACCATCGCCTTCTACGATGCGGCGAATACCCTGCTTGCCAGCGATACGCAAAGCGGGCCCGGCGATACCATGCTCGATATCGACAGCCTGATGCTCGGCGCGGGCATGGGCTACAAGTTTGTCGTGACGGGCAACGTCACCGGCACGCTTGGCGGCAGTTATGGCGGTGCGCTGGCTGCGGCGCCGGTACCCGAAGCCAGGACCTACGCCCTGATGCTGGCGGGGCTGGGGCTCATTGGTTTCGTGGTGTCGCGTCGCCGCATACCCTGATTTGGGCTTTCCGGCGGGGCGTATGGCACGCTTCGTCCTCGATTCGCAACGGAAAACGGGCGGCCTGCGGGTTGCCCGTCTTCCGTTTGGGCCGGCGCTTCGTTTGCGTCCGGGTGAGCCGTTCGGCTCAGGTTTCGTGCGCGCGACGCCCCGTTCTGTGTCACGCCGGAAGACGACAATACCGATGTTTCCTCCGGCGTTGATCCCCTCCGGATCGACAGTCTGGCGAGCCTCAGGGCTCGCCTTTTTTATGCCGTCTCGGGCGGCATCCTCCGACGGGACCGCGAAACGGCAGACGCAGGATGCCGCGCGAATGTGAACGGTTCGAATCCCATGCGCTGCGTCAAAAATGTGTCATCGCCTGCGCATACCCTTGGCCATTCAGGGGAAAGGCATGTACCAGGGACACGATCTGACCGACGAAGAATGCGGCCACCTCGCGCGCATCCTGCTTGCCGCGCGGCGGGTGAATCTGCGCCACCAGTTCTTTGGCTGGGTGCATGGCCCCGTGCAGGCGCTCGTGCCTCATGAAATCCTGCTGTGCGGCCTGGCCGACGACAGCGGCTATTTGCTGCACGAGCGTTTTACCGCATGCCGATATTTCAGGGACGATCACTTTCATCGCGTGATCCATCCCGGCACCGGCCTGATTGCGCAACTGAGCCGGGAATGGGCGCACACGGGCGAACCGCGTTTCATCGACGCAATGCCGCATGACGCAGAAGGCTGGCACGCCAGGCTTGTCGATCTGGAACTGAAAAACGTCGCCTTCCATGGCCTGTTTTGGACCCATGGCCATCTCAAGGGCTATGCGAGCTTCTCGCGGGTGCGGGTGCCGATGGACGGCAGGCTGGCGCTCTATATCGATCTTCTGATGCCGCATCTGCTTTCGACGCTGGCGCGCGTGCTGGCCAGCGAGGCGCGTGCGCAGGGCGCCAGCCGGCGTCAGACCGGCATCGTCACTGCGCGCGAAATCGAGGTCCTTGCCTGGGTGCGCGATGGCAAAACCAACGACGAAATCGCGGAGATCCTCGGCCTGTCGATGCTCACTGTGAAAAACCACCTGCGCCATGCGATGAAAAAACTGGTCGTCCGCACTCGCGGCCAGGCCGTCGCCAAGGCCATCGCGCTGGGCGTCCTGCGCGCGCAGGGCATTCGGGACAGCGCAGAGTAGCGGACGCCCGAACATCCCGGGCGGGCAATGAGCCATCCGGCTCAATTTGTCGTTGCGCATCCCCCCATTGCGTGTCATCCGCGCCCCCTACAGTGGCTGCGTCCGTTCGATAGCGGGCTTCGTTTCCGGTTGGTTTGCCGTCCCCGGCCAAACCTGCCCCAAGGGGGGCGGAAAGCGTCACAACTTTCTGGGTCTTTTTTCAAAGAGGAGTACACCGCATGAAATTCAAACTGATCGCCCTGACGGCCATGCTGGCCGCTACCGGCGCCGCGCACGCGAAGATCGCCGACAGCAACGACCGCGCACCGAATGGCGGCGACCTGTTCGCCAACGTCTGGAGCGTCTCGCAGAACGCCAGCTTCACCGTCGATCTGGGCATGACCCTCGACCAGTGGGCCGCCGGCAACATGAATGCCGACGGCATCAAGCTGGTGTGGGACTTCCGCAACGGCACCTTCACCGACATGAGCGCGACCGCCAGCGGCATCGCGATGACGCAGACGATCGACTACGGCGGCGTCTGGGATACCTTCGCCACCCCCGCCGTCGGCGGCGCGGCCGATCTCAAGTTCGATATCAAGGCCATGGACGGCACGCCCACGTTTTCTCCGGGCACGGGTACCAACCGTTATTTGTCCACTTCGTTTGCTAACAGCATTTCCGCGACCAATGGCCAAGTGTTCAACATGGATGCTTGGGACGTTGTGGTCAATGGAGCTAATGCTGACGTGACGAATAGCACCCATGGCGCCGATTTGGATATCGCTGGCGCCAATATGTTCGATGCGGGTGACAGCATGACCGGAAGTTACGTTCTCAATGGTGGTGAACAATGGAAGAGCCAGGTTAGCTTTAGCTCTGCCGGTTCCGTCAACAACGCGCTGAATTTCTATTTCCTGACCAATGGCAATGCCACGGCGGCCCAACAGGCCTCGGTGAGCAAATACCTTGGTCAGTGGACGTTCGATGCAACCACCGCGCAGCTGACCTACGCCACCGCGCCGGTCCCCGAAGCCGAGACCTACGCCATGATGCTCGCCGGCCTGGGCCTGGTCGGCTTCATGGCCGCCCGCCGCCGCAACCGCATCTGAACGCCGCATTTCCCGCTTCCTTCCCTGCAAGTTCCGGCGCGCATCTGCGCGCCGGCCCTGCCTTCTCAGGAGATTCTTCATGAAACTGTCGCAAATCGCCCTGGCCGTGGCCGCCGTTGCCGCCGCGCCCGCTTTCGCCGCCACCGGCAGCCTGCAAACCCTGTTCGGCGTGACGCCCGCCAACACCGTGTACATTTCCGGCGCCTCCGCGCTGTCGGGTTCCCTGACGAACGTTGTCGCCGCCAACTGCGCCGGCGGTTCGGCCAACGTGAAGTCGCTCACCATCAACGGCAGCACCAGCGACGGCCGCGTCACCGTCTGCACCACCAGCTCGCTGGACGGCCAGTTCGCCGCTCCCTTCGCGGTGGTCAAGCGCGATACCAACGGCTCCTTCGATGGTGTCGGTCCGGTCATCGCGCAGACCGCGCTCACCAAATGGGCGGACGTGAACACCTGTGACGACGTCAATTCGCGGTGCGGACTCGACAGCACCACCGCCATCGTGCCGCATGCAGGCTTGACCGACGTCGACACCAACATCTGGATCGGCGCCAACAACACCGGCGCGCTGTCGATTCCCGTACCGACCAACACCGCCAACACTGTGTTCAACGGTGGTTTCGCCGGTCAGGGCTTCGGCGTGATGGCGTCCGAAAGCCTCTACAACGCCATGATGGCCAAGCAGAAGGCCGAAGGCCGCCTGCCCGCCGACTGCGTGGCCGGCGACTTCACCGCCGGCAAATGCCAGCCCAGCATCAGCAAGGAAGAGTACGCGGCGGTTGTCGATGCCGGCAACTTTGCCTATGTCGCCAACGGCGCGCTCTCCGGCGATGCCGGCGTGATCAACCTGTGCCGCCGCGTCGAGACCTCTGGCACCCAGGCTTCGTCCAACGTCTACTTCCTCAACAATTCTTGCGGGAATGCCATCCCGACAGGTGGCTTCAAATCGCCGAAGGCGGTTGACTTCAGTGGCGGCGGCGTCAATCCGGTCGCCTGGAATTCGGCCAGCGGCGACGCCGTCACCGGCAACTTCGACGATTTCGGTGGCGCCTTCGCCCTGTTCGAAGGCTCGGGCACGGGCGATGCGCGCAACTGCGTGATCCGCCGCAACAACGGCAACAATCCCAACAACGTCGCCGACGGCCTGGGCACCTACGCCATCGGCTGGATTTCGCTGGAGAACGCGCCGGCGGCCGGCTGGAAGTACCTGAAGCTCGACGGCGTGTCGCCGAATGCCTATCAGGTGCCGGTCGGTTCCACTGCGGACGTGGCGGGCGGCGGCGCGGCCGATGGTTGGGCGCAGGACGGCAACCAGCGGATCAACGTGGTGCGCGGCTATTACGATGCCGCCCCCGAACTGGAAATGCTGTGGCCTTCGTCGACCGGCTTCGGCACTTTCCTGACCACGCTGAAAAACACCTTCGCCAACCCGGCTGCCGTGAACACCCGCGGCATCTTCCAGGCGAACGGCGTCTTCACGCATGCGGGCAACGAAACCCAGGTGCATAAAGGTACGCGCAACGGCAACTTCTGCGCGCCCCAGGCCCTGGCCGAGTAAACGGGCTGGATGGATCGGTTCCGGGCGCAGTGCGGCCCGGAACCGGATTTCCACCCTGCGGCGACGCAGGGTGGATTTCGTTTTTTTGTCTGGCCGAACCGGATGGCCGGGCCAGACGGCTCGGCTTTGCCATGGCGGGCAAAGCCGAGCCGGTGCGGAGAACGTGGTTCGAGAATGAAAAAACTGTACGGGTGCCTGCTGGTTCTGCTGTGGGGAATGCATGCCGCGCATGCGCAGGAGGCGCGGTTCGACGTCTTCGAATATCGGGTCGAAGGCACGACCTTGTTGCCTGCGATCGCCGTCGAGCAGGCGGTGTATCCGTATCTAGGGGAGGGCAGGACCCTGGCCGACGTGGAACAGGCGCGCGAGGCGCTGGAAAAGGCTTATCACGCGGCGGGCTGGCTGACCGTCCTGGTGAGCATTCCGCAGCAGAAAGTGGAGGACAGGATCGTGCGGCTGACGGTGACCGAGGCGCCGGTCGAACGCCTGCGCGTGGTCGAATCGCGCTACTTCAGCCTGGGCGAAATCAAGGCCGGCGTGCCCGAGCTCGCCGAGGGCAGCGTGCCGAATTTTCCGCAGATGCAGAAGGAACTGGCGGCGCTGAACAAATCCGCCGACCGGCGCATCGCGCCGGTGCTGCGGCCCGGCAAGACGCCGGGCACGGTGGAGGTGGATCTCAGGGTGCAGGACCGTCTGCCGCTGCATGGCGCGGTGGAGCTGTCCGACCGCTACAGCCAGGACACCACGCGCACGCGGCTGACCGCCAGCCTGCGCTGGGACAACCTGTGGCAGAAGCAGCACGGTCTGGGCGTGACCGTGCAGACCGCGCCCGAGGCCACGGAAGAAAGCCGCGTTTTTTCGGCCAGCTACACCTGGCCGCTGGCTTCGGGCGACTACCTGGCGTTCTACGCGGTGAAATCGGATTCCGACGTGGCGGCCGTGGGGACGCTGAGCGTGCGCGGCAACGGCGTGATCGCCGGCGCGCGCTACATCCTGCCGCTGCGCAGCCGGTGGGAAGGGTTTTTTCACACTGCGACCCTGGGCGCCGACTACAAGGATTTCAGCCAGTCGGTCGCGCTCATCGATGGCGGCAGCTTCGACAGCCCGATCGCATATCTCCCGTTCACACTGGGCTGGGATGGCACCTGGCTGTCGCCGGGCCGCACCACCAAATTCGGCCTGGGTTTCAATTTCCAGATGCGCGGCCTGGTCGCGGACGAACGGGAATTCGCCGCCAAACGCTACAAGGGCCGGCCCGACTATGCCTACCTGCGCGGCAGCTTCTCGCACGAGGAAACCTGGCCGTCGGGTTGGGGCGGCATCTTGAAGGGCAGCTGGCAGATCGCTTCGCAACCGCTGGTCTCCAACGAACAGTTCGCCATCGGCGGCGCGGATACGGTGCGTGGCTACGTCGAGTCCGCCGCGCTGGGCGAAAACGGGCTTGCATTGAGCCTGGAAGCGCGCACGCCCAACTTCGCGAAACGCATCGGCACGGTACTCGACGAACTGTATCTGCTGGCCTTCTTCGACGGCGGCGAAGTGCGCGTACGCGAACCGATTGCCGCCGCCGCACGTTTCACGATTGCCGGCGCCGGGCTGGGCCTGCGTCTCAAGGGCTGGCACGGCGCGTTCGCCGGTCTCGACTGGGCGGTTGCATTGAACGATCTGGGCAACACGGAACGCGGCGACGACCGCGCGCATTTCCGGCTGGGCTATGAGTGGTGAAGAAGCGGTTGGGCCGGAGGCGCATCGCGCTCGAAACCGAAACGTCACACTCGAAAATTAACGTAAGCACGCAAGACAGACGGCGGGCCGCCAATCGAGAATGCCGGCCGTTTTCAGGAGAATTTCCATGAACCGCAACCGTTATCGTCTGGTGTTCAACGCGGCCTCGGGCATGAGGGTGCCGGTGGCGGAAACCGCGCGGCGGCGAAGCAAGACCGCTTCGGGGCCCGCGCTGGCGCTGGCCGGTGTGCTGCTGACCGGACCGGCCGGTGCGGAACTGCCGGTGCCGGGCACGGGCGGCGGCATCCCCGATTTCGTGACCGCCGGGCAGGCGTCTTACCAGATCAACGGCACCCAGGCCTACGTGAATCAGGTGGGCGGCAAGGCGATTCTCAACTGGCAGAGCTTCAACCTCAGTCCGGGGCACAGCGTGCAGTTCCGCCAGGTGGAAAACCTGGCCACCAACAAGCTCGTGCAGGGTACGAATTTCACCTCGCTCAACCGCATCTGGGACATGAACCCCAGCGTGATCGCGGGCAGCATCTCGCAGGCGGCCGGGCAGAAGGCCAACGTGATTCTCGTGAATGCGAACGGCATCGCGTTCATGAACGGGTCGCAGGTGAATCTGAACAGTTTCACGGCGAGTACGCTGAACATGCAGGATCGCTTTCTCGATACCTTTCTGCCGCAGGGCGAATCGCAGCCGCAGTTCGAAAACGCGCTCGACGGTTCCGCTGCGCGCGGGTTCGTCAAGGTGATGGACGGGGCGCGCATCACGGCCGGCAGCCAGGGCCGGGTGATGCTGATCGCGCCGACGGTGGTGAACCGGGGCACGGTGGCGGCGCCGGACGGTCAGGTGATCGCGGCGGCTGCGTCCAGGGTCTATCTGAGATCCGGCGGCGACACGCTCAATGGCCTGCTGATCGAGGTGGACAGTCCGGCCGGCTTGTCGGATGCCGATACGCCGAATGCCGGCGTCCGGGACGGCCAGCTCGACGGACAGACCGTGCGCCTGACCGATGCGGCGGAAGACAGGCTGGGGCATGTCGCCAATTTTGGCGAGCTGACGACGCCGCGCGGCAACGTGACGATGGTGGGCTATGCGGTGAACCAGCAGGGAATCGCGCGGGCGACGACCTCTGTCGTGGCGGGCGGATCGGTGTATCTGCTGGCCCAGGACACGGCGACGAACGTCGCGACGAATACGCCGGGCTCGACGCGCGCGGGCCGGGTGACGCTGGGCGCGAACAGCCTCACCGAGGTGCTGCCCGAAACGGGCGATACGGCTACCACGCAGGACGGGGCGGCCGGGACCGGGCTGGAGCAGCCGTCGCGGGTGCGCGTGCTCGGCCAGGATGTCCGCATCGAGGGCAGCGACGGCGACGGCAGGCCCGGCGCGCGCATCGTCGCGCCCTCGGGGGTCGTGGAACTGCTCGCGGTCGACAATCCGAACAGCGACTATTTCAATGGCCTGACCACCGACATCTTCACGGGCGGCAGCGCAGCCTCGGCCACGGCGCGCCTCCACATCGGCGGCGGCGCGCACATCGACGTCTCGGGCCTGCGGGGCGTCGAGGTATCGGCGAACCGCAGCGTGGTCGAAGTCGAACTGCGCGGCGACGAACTGAAGGATTCGCCGCTGAACCAGATCGGTCCCCTGCGCGGGCAGAAGATCTACATCGATGTCGACCGCATGCTGGCGGAATCGGACGCAGGCCAACCGACACTGGTGGCCCGCGACACTTTGTTGGGCCTGAAGGCTCAGCAGCAGCGCACGGTTGCCGAACGGTCCACCGCGGGCGGCACGGTGCGGATCGCCTCCAGGGGCGAGGCGGTCGTCGAATCCGGTGCGGCCGTCGACCTGTCCGGCGGCAGCCTGAAGGTGCTGCCCGGGCAGGTGAAGACCACGCTGCTGAACGCCGGCGGCCGCATCGTCGACGCGTCGGAAGCGCGTCCCGATGTGCGCTACGACGGCATCGCCACGCGCTACGTGATCGACTACGGGCGCTGGAACCGTCAGGAAGTGATCGATCTGGGCCAGAGTCTGCGGTACGCATCGGCCGACGTGGAAGGTGCGGATGCGGGCATGCTGGAAACCTTTGCCATCGGCGGGCTGTTCGCCCAGCCGTCCGTCGTCGGGGCGACGACGCGCGGCGAGCGCCAGCGCCTGCTGGACATCCAGCCGCGCGGCGCGCGCTGGGTCGTCGGTTACGACGACGCTTCCGACGCGGACCGCAACCAGACGCCGGCAACCGGTTATGTCACACAGGACTTCAAACTCAATCAGGATGTGATTCTTGCGCATGCGGCGGCAAGCCTGCCGTCGGGTTTCCGGCCGGGCGACGTCTTGCCGGTGGAACTCAAGTCCACCCTGAGTCTGGATACGCGGCAGGTCGCGAACGGACGCGTGGCGGAGCTGTCGGTGCTGTCCAACCAGGCGGTGACCGTGCGCGACGCGATCCGCGCGCCGGACGGCGGCGCGTTGAACATCGTCGGTGCGAACGTCGAGATCGGTGCCGATCTTGCCAGCGCGGGCGGCACGATCTCCGTCACGGCGCGCAATACGGCCGGCCGGCTGGCCGATGCGCTGCCGATGCCGAACCTGGCCGTGACCGGCGGCGTCACGATTTCCACGCGCGGTGTCTGGATCAACGAGCAGCCGGGGCGGGATGGGCCGGCTGCGGGTGCTTCGCGGGTCGACGGCGGGCGCATCGCGCTCAGGGCCGAATCGGTGTCCGACGGTCCCGGCAGTTTTGCCGCGCGCGGCCGGCTCGTGCTGGGCGAAGGGGTCGAGCTCGACGCCGACGGCGGCGCGCGTCTCGATGCGAACGGCAGGCTCCACGGGGGCAAGGGCGGCGATATCGTCCTCGCGGGCTTCGGTATCGAAGGTTTCGACGGTGCGTCGGCCCACGCCTACGGTACCGGGGAAGGCGGGGCGCTCGAAATCGGCGCGAACCGTATCGAGGTGGGAGGCACGGGCGCGCCGGCATCCGGCCTGCTCGCGCTCGACAGCGGCGTTTTCTCGCGCGGCGGTTTTGCGCGCTACACCCTGAACGCCCTGTCGCGGCTGGAGATCGCGGCCGGTGCGCAGATCGCTCCGACCGTCACGAGCCGGGACCTGCTGCCCGAAGCGGCCGTACGCGACAGCGGGGCGAACGTCGCCGATTTCGGCGTGCTCGCGGTGCGCGATGCGACCGTGCGCCAGGCGGCCGCGCTCACCCTGCGCGCACGCCAGAACACGGCCCAGACGGGCGATCTCGTCGTCGGCACGGGGGCGCGCATTGCACTCGACCCGGGAGCCGCGCTGACGCTCGACGGATTGAATGGGGTCGACATCGACGGCGTGCTGATCGCCCGCGGAGGGGCAATTGCGGTGACCAGCGATCTCGACGTCGGTCTGGGCGCGCACGCGGCGCTGGACGCATCGGGCATCGCGCAGACCTATCCGGATACGCGCGGACTGACGCAGGGCACGGTGCGTGCCGGCGGGACGGTGGCGCTCTCGGGCGCCCGGGTGGCGGCGGAAACCGGCTCGCGCATCGACGTATCCGGTGCCGCGCCGGTATGGCTCGACGTGCCGAACGAAACGGGTGCTCCCGGGCGCATGGTGGGCAGTGAAGCCGGCGCGGTGACGGTGTACGCAGACGGGGCGATCCGGCTGGACGGCGCATTCGATGCGGCAGGGGGCGACGCCGGGCTGCGCGGCGGCCTGTTCTCGGCCGCGCTGGGCGAATACGTCGAACCCGGTCCGGGCCAGCCGCTCGTGCCGGCGCGTCTGCGCGTCGGCGCCCGGATCGCGCCGGGGCAGAACGACGGCGAGACCCGCATCGACGCGGCGCGCCTGGAAAATGCGGGCTTCGACCGGATCCATCTGTCCAGCCGCGATGCCATCGTGCTGGAAAACGGCCTCGACCTCGGCGCTGCGGGCGCGCTGCCGCTGCGCGAACTGAGGCTCGACGCGGCCGCCATTCTCACGGCAGGCGGCGACGCGACGCTGCGCGCGGATGCGCTGACCGTGGGCAATCTCGATCCCATCCGGCGCGCGGCGTCGAGCGCTTCGACTTCGACCGGCACGCTCGCGCTCGACGCGCGCCTGCTCGATCTGGTCGGCACGTTCGATCTGGGCGGGATGGCGCGCGCCGAATTGACGGGCCGCGAGGCGGTGCGTTTCAGCGGCACGACGGCAGGCGCCGCGCGTCCGGCGGGCGAAGTGCGAAGCGCCGCCGATCTGGCTTTCCACGGCGCGGTGATGGCGCCGGCGAGTTATACCCGGGCGCGCATCGCGGCGCCGGGCAGAACGGTCAGCTTCGATTCCGACGCGGCGACGCCGGCGCAGCCGTTCTCGGCGCAGGGCAGCCTCACGGTGGAAGCGCGCGACATCGTGCAGGCCGGCAACGTGTGGGCACCCCTGGGCCAGCTCGATTTCCGGGCAGCCGACACGCTGGCCTTCGCCGACGGCAGCCTGACTTCGGTGGCCGCCGCGCCCGGCAGCCTGCTGCCTTTCGGCAAGATCCAGAACGGCCGGACGTGGGTGGTCGACCTCGACCCCGCGCGCGTGCCGGACGGCCAGCAGACGGTCGGCACGCTCGACGAAAAATCCATCCGCACCACGGGCGCCACGGTGGACATGCGCCCCGGCGCGAAATTCGATCTTGCGGGCGGCGGCGACCTGCAGGCCTATGAATTCACCGTCGGTCCGGGCGGTTCGCGCGACCTGCTGGCCGACGCCGGCACTTACGCCATCCTGCCGGGCTATACGGGCGGTTTCGCGCCGGCCGATCCGCAGGAAGGGTTCGACCGTGCGAGCGGCGAAGCGGTTTATCTGTCCGGCGTGCCGGGACTGGCCGATGGCGTCTATACCCTGCTGCCGGCGCACTATGCGCTGTTGCCCGGCGCCTACGCGGTGAAGCTGGGCGAGGGGAGCGTGCTGCCCGGACAGGCCTATACCCGTCAGGATGGCATCCGCGTCGCCGCCGGCTACGTCACCGACACCCGCGCCGGCGCGCCGCGCGATGCCGGCTGGCAAGGGGTCCAGGTGATGACGCGCGAACAGGTGCGCGCGCGTTCCGAGTTCGCGCTCGTGCGCGCCTCGCAGTTTTTCGCCAGGGCGGGGACGCATCCGCAGGACGCGGGCCTGCTGTCGATACGCACCACCGGCAGCGGTGCGGACGCATTGAAACTCGACGCGATCTACGATTTCGCACCGGGCACGGGCGGTCGCGGCGGACAGGTCGATATCAGCGCGCTGAAGCTGGCCGTGTCGAGTGGCGCGCCGGGCGGTTTTTCGCCGGATACCGTGGTGCTCGACGCCGGCCGGCTGAACGCGCTGGGTGCCGACAGTCTGCTGCTCGGCGCCACCCGTACCCGCACCGGCGAGACGACGGCGTTCGACGTCGGCGCGCAGGCCGTGACGCTGGCCAACGACGCGACGCATGCGCTGAAAGGCGGCGAGATCATGCTTGCCGCCACCGACGCCGTCACGCTCAAGGCGGGCAGTGCCATCGAGGCCGGGGGCACGGACGGCGATGCCGGCCATTACACCGCGAACGGCAACGGCGCGTTCGTGCGCGCCGCCTCGACCGTTGCCGGTTTTTCACGGACCGGGTCGCCCGACCGCAGCGCCGGTACGCTCGTCGGCGAGGCAGGCAGCACTGTTCAGGCGTCCGCCGCGATCGTGTTCGACGCCACCCGGGACAATGCGTTCCACGGGGCGGCCCGTTTCGAGCGGGACGGTGCACCCGTCGCCGGAAACCTGGCCGTGGGCGCGACCCGCATCAATTTCGGCTCGGCCCCCGCCGGCGTTTCCGGGCTGACCTACAGTCAGGCGGAACTCGATGCGCTCGACCTGGCCGGGCTCACGCTCACCAGTTATTCCAGCTTCGATCTCTACGGCGACGTGACGGTGGGACGGCTCGATGCCGGCGGCAGGCCCGTGCTGCAGCGCCTGACCTTGCAGGGCGCGGGGCTGGCCGGGATCGGCAATGCCGGCGTGACTGCGCGCATCAATGCCGGAAATCTGGCCCTGTCCAATCCGGACAATACCGCGGCCTTCGCACCCGGCGGTCCGCCGGGCAGCGGCATGCTCGAAATCCATGCCGATACCCTGACCCTCGGTACGGGCGACAAGCGCATCGCCGGATTCGACGCGGTTGCCGTGAGCGCGAACGAGATCGTCGGCTCGGGTGCGGGCAGGCTCGATGCGGATGCGCCGTTGACGCTGAATACCGCGCGCATCGTCGGCGAACGCGGCGCCGACCAGCACATCGAGGCTGCCGGCGCGCTGGCGGTGACGCAGCGCACCGCCGACCGCACGCTGGCCCCCGTGACCGCGCCGGGCGCGAAATGGGCACTGAGCGGCGCGCGCGTCGACTTCGACAGCCGGGCCGAACTGCCTTCGGGCAGCATCGGTCTCACGGCGCGCGCCGGCGACGTCAGGCTCGGCGCGCATGCAGCCATCGACGTAGCGGGCCGCAGGGTCGCTTTCTTTGATGCGGAACAATCCAGCTGGGGCGGCACGGCGGCATTCGTCAGCGAAACCGGCCAGGTCGATTTCGCGACGGGTGCCAGGGTCGATGTTTCCGCTGCCGCCGGCAGCGATGCGGGCACGCTGGCGGTGCGTGCCGTGAACGGCACGTTCGCGGCCACGGCCGGCAGTCTCCGGGGGATGGCGCGCGCCGATTCGGATGGCGTACGCGGCGCAGGCGCGTACGCCGATATCGACGTCGGCACGCTGGCCGATTTTTCCGCGCTGAACGCGGCGCTCGACGGCACGGAGGTGTCCGGCGAATCCGGCTTCGGCGGCGAACGCAGCCTGCGCGTGCGCGGTGGCGACCTGTCCATCGCCGCCGGCGACACGGTGCGGGCGCAAGTCATCCGTATCGCGGCGGACGCCGGCGACATCGGCGTGGCCGGCACGCTCGATGCCTCGGGCGAAGCGGGCGGACGCATCGCGCTCCATGCCGGCAACGACCTGAACGTGCTGGCCGGCGCCGTGCTTCTGGCCCGGTCGGGTGGCGCGGATGCGTCCGGCGGCGTCATCGGGCTCGGCAGTCGCGACGGTGCGCTCGACCTTGCGCCCGGCAGCACGCTGGACGTTTCCGGCGGCACAGGCGGCACGGTACATCTGCGCGCCCGGCGCGACGGCAACGATGTGGCGGTCGGCACGCTCGGCAGCGCCATCGTCGGCGCACGCGCCATCGATCTCGAAGCCGTGCGGGTTTACGACGGCATCGATACGCTCAACGCCACGGGGGCGAGCGGCGGTGGCACACTCACGCTGGCCGCGATCAACGCCGACAATACGGCATACGCAGCCAGTCACGGCGCGATCGAAACGCGGCTGGGCGTGGACGCCGACCCGCGTTTCCATCTGCTGTCCGGTGTGGAAGTGCGATCCCCGGGCGACCTGACGCTGGCCCAGGACTGGAATCTGAAGGACAGCCGCGCCGGCGGCGAGGCCGGCGTACTGACCCTGCGTGCGGCGGGCGATCTGAAAATCAACGCCAATCTGTCGGACGGTTTCAGCCATGCCACGCCGTGTACCGGCGGCGCCTGCCCGGCGAACAATCCCGTGCCCGCCACCATGCTGGCCGACCGCGCCTGGTCCTACCGGCTGGTGGCGGGGGCGGACGCCGGTGCCGCCGATCCGCTCGCCGCCGGCCATGCGGGCGATGTTGGGCTCGCAGCGGGGAAACTCGTTCGCACCGGGGCGGGCAGCATCGATGTCGCCGCGGGGCGCGACATCAGTCTGGCCGACGCCAGCGCAGCCCTCTACAGCGCCGGCCGGCTGGCCGATCCGCTGGCCGGGTTCACCGCGCCTTTTGCCAACCTGCGCGCCAGCTACACCGTGGACGGCGGCGACGTACGGCTTTCGGCGGGCCGCGATGTCGTCGCAAAGCCGTCGGCGCAACTCTTCAGCCAGTGGCTGTACCGTCAGGGTGCCATCGACCCTGCGACCGGACTGTATGTCCAGCAGCCTTCCTGGTGGGTGCGTTTCGACCAGTTCAGGCAGGGCGTGGGCGCGCTCGGCGGCGGCAACCTGACGGTCGCGGCCGGCGGCGACGTGCGCGACCTGTCGGCAAGCCTGCCGACGCAGGCCCGGATCGCGGGCACGAACCCGGCGGACGCAGAAGGGCATGCAACCGGCGGCGGTACGCTCTCGATCGCGGCCGGCGGCGATGTACTGGGCGGCAGCTATTACGTCGGCCGGGGCGAACTCGACATACGCGCCGGTGGCGCCATCCGGCCGGGCAGCGAACGCATCAATTCCAATACGCCGCCCCTGGCCGCCATCGTGGCGCTGGGCGACGCGCGCGCCCGCCTGCGCGCGAACGCGGATGTGAACATCGGCAATATCGTCAGCCCGCATCTGTTGCCGCAAAGCGCAGGCAACCTGGTGCAGCCGCCTTTCGGTCAGGGGGTACGCAATCCGCGTGCGACACTGTTCTCGACCTATGGCGCGGACGCGGGACTGGAAGCGCGAAGCCTCGCGGGTGATATCCGTTTCGGCAGCGCGCTGCTGAGTACCACGGCCTTTCCGGATCTGCTCGGAAGCAGCCAGACGAGTACGCAGAATGCGCTGGTGAGCGGCTTCCTGCCGCCGGCCCTTGGGCTGATCGCCTACCTCGGCGACGTGACCGTCGGCGTGGCCGGTTCGGGCAATCTCACGCTGAGCCCGTCGCCGGCGGGTACGCTGGATATCCTGGCGGGCGGGTCGATCGCCCTGAACGCCAATCTTGCCCTGAGCGACATGGATCCGCGCTATGTGCCCGATGCGGTGAACCCGCTCGGCACCGTGCAGCAGATCGCGACGGCGCGCCCGGCCCCGCCCGATCTGCTGATCTACCCCTTCTCGACGCTTGGCAACATCCATGCGTCCGTTCCGGTGCACGCGGCGGATCGCGCGCCGGCCAGGCTGCTTGCCGCGACCGGCGACATTGTCGGCGTCAATCAGGCCGGTCAGGGCAAGGTGCTGAACGTCGCGAAGGCGGTCGATATACGGGCCGGCCGCGATATCCGCAATCTCAGCGTATTCGTGCAGCACAGCGATGCGGCCGATATCAGCCGCATCGAGGCTGGCCGCGATTTCATCTACGACTCGACCAGCGACCGCCGCGACCGTTCGCTGGTCCGCGTGGGCGGGCCGGGCCGCATCGAGATCGTGGCCGGACGGGATATCGACCTGGGGACCTCCGGCGGCATCGTCAGCCGGGGCAATATCGACAACGCCAATCTGCCGGCGGGCGGGGCCGGCATCCACCTGGCGGCGGGGGTTGGCGCCGGCGGCATCGATTACGACGGCGCGCTCGACCGTCTCCTGGCCGCGTTGCTCGACGATCCGGACGACGCGACGCTGTGGCAGGCGCGCTGGCTTGCCGGCGACGCGACGCTCGATGCCGGCGCGGCCGTATCCGCCGTTCGGGCCGTGCGCCAGCTCGATGCGGCGGAACGCCGCGCACGGGTGCGCGACTGGCAGTTCGCCGCGCTGCGCGAGACGGGGCGTGACGCCAACCGGCCGGATGCGCCTTACGCCGGCGATTTCTCGCGCGGCTACGCGGCGCTGGCATGGCTGTTCCCGGGGATCGAAGACAGGAACGCCGGCGGCGGCTTTGCCCGCTACGCGGGCGACATCAATCTGTTCGCCAGCCGCGTCAAGTCCGAAAACGGCGGCGCCATCTCCTTCCTTGCGCCCGGTGGCGACGTCATCGTGGGGCTGCCCAACACGCCGGCCGCGCTGGTGGATGTCGGCAGCGACGTGCTCGGCATCGTCGCTGCCGGCGCGGGCGACGTGAGTGGCGCGGCACGCGGCGACATGCGGGTGAATCAGTCGCGCATCCTCACCGTGGGCGGCGGCGATGTGCTCCTCTGGTCGAGCGAAGGCGACATCGACGCCGGCAAGGGCAAAAAAACCGCATCCGCCGTGCCGCCGCCCATCGTGCGAGTGGATGCGCAGGGCAACATCACGCTCGAACAGCAGGGCGCGGTGACCGGCAGCGGCATCGGCGCGCTGTTCGTCGCCGGCGGTACCGCCGGCGACGTCGACCTCGTCGCGCCCAAGGGGACGGTCGACGCCGGCGACGCGGGCATCCGCGCCGGCAACCTCAACATCGCCGCGCAGGTGGTGCTGGGGGCCGACAACATCTCGGTCTCGGGCACCTCGACCGGCACGCCGGTGGCGGATGCCGGCGTGGTGACCGCAGCGGCCTCGGGAGCAAGCAACGCGGGCGGGGATGTGTCGTCGAGTACGGCCGCACTGGCGCAAAACCTGGCGGAGGCCGCGCGCACGGCCGAAGCGCTGAAGCAGGCCTTCAAGCCGACGTTCATTTCGGCGGAAGTGATCGGGCATGGCGAGTAGGGCGGCCGGCCGGTAGCGGCGATGCCTCCGGCATGAGCCGAATGGCTCATGCCGGAGGCGACGGCCGACGCAAGGCCTTCAATCTTGCACCGTTAGGCTTGCCGGGATTCGCGAATCGCGCGAACAGCCAATTTCTGCCAAACGGAGACATCATGCGACTCAAGCCTTTGTCCGCGTTCCTTGTGGGTCTGGCCCTGACGGGCGGCGCGCAGGCCGCCTCACCGCTCACATTCGACAAGCTCTGGACCTACAGCCACGGCAGCGTGGCATCGGAGATTCCCGCCTACGACAGCCTGACGAACACGCTCTGGGTGGCCGGCGTGACCGGCGTGGACGTGCTGAATGCCACCACCGGCACGCTCGTGCAGAGCCTGGACACCACCGGCTACGGCAGCGTCAACAGCGTATCGATCTACAACGGCATGGCCGCGATGGCGTTCGAGAACGCGAGCGACCGCACGCTGCCCGGCCAGGTCGTGCTGTTCGACACGAATACGCGTGCGCCGACCTCGGGCATCAGCATCATTGGCGTCGGCGCACTGCCCGACATGCTGACGTTCTCGCCGGACGGCAGCAAGCTTCTGGTGGCGAACGAGGCGACGCCGACGGTCTACGGCGGCTACGATCCCGCCGGCAGCGTGTCGATCATCGACATGGGCACGCGCACCGCGACGACGGCCGGTCTTGCCGGCGTCCCTGTCGCAGGCACCGGTGTGCGTGCGCCCGGCATGGATTACGAGCCTGAATACATCGCAATCAACGCCGCCGGCACGCAGGCCTTCGTGACGCTGCAGGAGCACAACGCGATCGGCATCCTGGATCTGGGCACGCAGGCCTTTACCAGCGTGGTCGGGCTGGGCGTCAAGGACTTCTCGCTGCCGGGCAACGCCATCGATCCGAACCACAAGGACAACACGATCCTGCTGCGCAGCGCGGATGTGAAAGGCTTCTATCAGCCCGATTCGATCGCCAGCTACGAAATCGGTGGCCAGACCTATCTGGTGATGGCGAACGAGGGCGATACCCGCGAGGACGATGGCGACAAGGCGCGGACGAAGGATGTTTTTGCCAGCGGGACCTATCCCGCCGACCTGAAGGAGCTGAACATCTCCACGCTCGATTCGGCCGAAGGCGATCTCTACACCTTCGGCGGCCGTTCCTTCTCGATTCGCGATGCGGCGGGCAACCTCGTATTCGACAGCGGCAACCGGCTGGATGCCGAGGCCATCCTGCGGGGCATCTACGACGACGGCCGCAGCGACGACAAGGGCGTCGAACCCGAAGGCGTCGATCTGATGGCGATCGGTGGCCGCATGTATGCCTTCATCGGGCTGGAGCGCACCACCCGGGGCGCGGTCGCGATCTACGACATCACCGATCCGGCGAATGCGAGCTTCGTCGACATGATCGTCACCGACGGCGACGTGGCGCCGGAAGGCCTCAAGGTCTTCAGCGCGGGCGGTCAGTACTATCTGGCCATCGCCAACGAGGTCAGCAACACGACCTCGCTCTACAGCCTGGCGCCGGTGCCCGAGCCGGAGACCTGGACCATGTTGCTGGCCGGCCTGGGGCTGGTCGGCTGGGCCGCGCGGCGCCGCAAGCGCGCCTGAACCGGTACATCCCGGGAGAAACCCATCATGAAACACGCACATGTCCTGCCTGCCCTGATCGTTGCCCTGCTGACGGCCGGCGTCACGGCCGCGCATGCCGACGTCCGCATCACCGAATGGATGTACAACGGCAACGCGGAATTCGTCGAATTCACCAATCTCGGCACGACGGCGGTCGATTTCGCCGGCTGGAGCTACGACGACAGCGGCGCCACGCCCGGCGCCTTCGATCTTTCCGGCTTCGGTCTGGTCGCCCCCGGCGAATCGGTCATTCTGACCGAGGCCCTGGCCACCGATTTCCGCGCGGACTGGGGGCTTGCCGCCAGCGTCAAGATTCTGAGCGGCTATACCCACAATCTGGGCCGCGCCGATCAGATCAACCTCTTCAACGGCGCCACGCTGATCGACCGCCTGACTTACGCCGACAACGGCGTTGCGGGCGGCCCGCGCACCAATGGCGTGAGCGGCATCGCCGGCACGGCGGCCGCGCTGGGCGCAGACGACGCCAGCTTGTGGCAGCTTTCCGCCGTCGGCGATTTCGAGCATTCATTCGCCTCGCTCGGAGGGGAGACCGGCAGCCCCGGCTTCACCCAATACGCCGCCGCGGTGCCCGAACCCGAAGCCTGGACCATGCTGCTGGCCGGCCTGGGCCTGATCGGATTCATGGCACGCCGCAGAAGCCGCGCCTGATCCTTGCCGGCGCACGTTGCAGCCCGCCGTCCGGCGGGCTTTTTTGTCACCGGGCGGCGCGCATGGCCCGTTCGGCCCATGGCGGCGTCCTTACCCTGTCATGCCATGCCGGAATAATCGCGGGCTTGGTCAAGCCCATCCGGTTTATTGCCCCATGCGCCGTCTCGCCGTCGTCCTCGCCCTGTCGCTGTCCTGCTTTTCCACCGCCAGTCTCGCCTGGTGGAACGGCGACTGGAGCGTGCGCAAGCCGGTCACGCTGAATGCACCGGCCGGCGAGGCGGCCGACGTGCCTGTGCTGATCCGGCTGCATACCGGCAATTTCGATTTTCTGGCCGCGAACGAAGACGGCAGCGATTTGCGGGTGGTGGCGGCCGACGATGCGACCGAACTGCCTTTCCACATCGAGAAATGGGACGGGCTCAACCAGCTCGCGCTGGTCTGGGTGAAGCTGCCCAGGGTGGCGACGGGCACGCGGGCCTGGCTGTATTTCGGCAACCCCGGGGCCAAGGCAGGCGGCAATGCCAAGGCCACCTACGATGCCGCGAGCGCGGTCTACCATTTCGACGAAACGGCGGGCAACCCGGCCGACAGCGGTCCGGCCGGCGGCAATGCCACGGCCTTTACCGGCACCCGTGTCGCCGCCTCGTTCGCCAACGGCGGCACCCGCTTCGAGGCCGGGCAGCGCCTGACGCTGCCGCCGGTACCGGCGAACGGCGGCTGGACGGTATCGCTGTGGCTGAAGCCCGCCGCGCTCGAGGGCGTATTGATGCAGGCCGGCGGCTTTTCCGCCGCGCTGGTCAACGGCGCGCTCGACGTGCAGGCCGGGGCGGCGCGCGCGACGGGCTCGATCCCGCTGGCCGGGGGCCGCTGGCAGCATGTGGCGGTGGTCGTCGAGAGTGGCACGCTCAGGCTTTACGTCGACGGCAGGCCGGCGGGCGAAGCCGCCGGCGCAGCCTGGCCGGCCGGCCCGTTCGAGGTCGGCGTCGGCTATCGCGGCGAGATCGATGAAATCCAGCTCGCCGGCGCGGCCCGCGCGGCCGGCTGGATCGCCGCCGCCGCGGCGCAAGGCCCGGAGGGCGCGCTGGTCGCACTGGGCGAGGACGAATCCGGCGAAGGCGAGGGGGGCGGCATCTGGGCCACGCTTTTCCAGGCACTCACGCTCGACGGCTGGGTCGCCATCGGCGTCCTCGCAGTCATGCTGGTCATCGCCGTGTGGGTGATGATTGCCAAGGCGATTTACGTGAACCGGGTCGATCGCGCCAATCAGGCCTTCCTGGAGCAGTTCCGCACGCTGTCGACCGATCTGGGCGCGCTCGACAAATCGACGCAGATGGCCGGGGCGTTTCGCGACGCCTCGCTGTACCGTCTGTATCACATCGCCGCGCAGGAGCTCTCGCGCCGTTTCAGCGACACCGACGCCAGCCACCTGACGGAGCAGGACCGTAACCTTTCGCCGCAGGCGCTCGATTCGATCCGCGCCAGCCTCGATACGGGCCTGGTGCGCGAGTCGGGCCTGCTCACGCGGCTCATGGTGCTGCTCACCATCGCGATTTCCGGTGGGCCCTTCATCGGCCTGCTGGGCACGGTGCTGGGCGTGATGATCACCTTTGCGGTGATCGCCGCCACCGGCGACGTCAACGTCAACGCCATCGCCCCCGGCATCGCGGCCGCGCTGATGGCTACCGCCGCCGGCATGGCCGTCGCCATCCCTGCGCTGTTCGGCTACAACTATCTCAACTCGCGGATCAAGACCGTCACCTCGGACATGCGCGTATTCATCGACGAGCTGGTGACCCGGCTCGCCGAGAACTACGCCCGCTGAGGAATCCATCATGGCCAGCGCGCACGAGGACGACCAGCCCTACGACGAGATCAACATCACGCCGATGCTCGACCTGGCGTATGTGCTGCTCGTCATCTTCATCATCATGACCACCGCCTCGGTGCAGGGCATCGAGGTCAATCTGCCCAAGGCCAGCGACCAGCCGGCGCTGGCCAAGCCCAAGACGAAAGCGATCACGGTCAGCGACAGCGGCCAGGTCTATCTCGATACCTATCCCGTCACGCTCGACGAACTGCGCACGCAGCTCGCCGCCGCCCATGCCGCTGCGCCCGACCTGCCGGTCGTGGTCAAGGGTGACACGACGGTGCAGTACGGCAAGGTGATGGAGGTGCTCGATCTGCTCGGTCAGGTGGGCATCACGCAGATGGGGCTGGTGACCCAGCCGGCCGCGAAGTAGGGCATGGAGCAGGCGAAGCGCAAGCCGGCCTGGGTGCGCTGGGGCGGCGTGGCCGCGGGTCTGGCCGCCGCCGTGCTGATCGCGCTGTGGCTGAAGGACTGGCTGACGCCGAAAGGGCCGGTGCAGAAGATGAAGGTGCAGCAGATCACCCTGGTGAAGCCGCCTCCGCCGCCGCCGCCGCCGCCCGAGCAGAAGCCGCCGGAGCCTGACGTGAAGGAGGAGGTGAAGATGGACGAGCCCGAACCGGCCCCGGCGCCGCAGCAGGCACAGGAGGCGCCCGCGCCCCTGAATGTCGGCGAGGGTGCCGAGGGCGGCATCGACGTCGGCGGAACGCGCGGCGTGCCGACGCTGGCGGGCAGCGGCGGCGGCCACGGCAATCCCTGGGCCTGGTATGACGCGCTGCTCAACGAAGCGGCGAACGCGGCCTTCCAGCGGGCGCTGGGACAAGAGAAGTCGCTGAAGGACAAGAACTACAAGGTGGTTGTGAAGGTATGGATCGATGCGTCCGGCCGCGTGACCCGCACCGTGCTGGTGGACAGTACCGGCGATGCACGTGCCGACGAGGTGTTGAAAGACGCGCTGCGCGACATGCGCGCGTTGCGCGAGGGGCCGCCCGGCGACATGCCGCAGCCCGTGAGGCTACGCGTGACTTCGCGCGCTTGAGAACGGAAAGATGAAACTACGCAAAAAACTGCTGGCAATTGCCGTGAGCGCTGCCTGTGTCGCGCCGGCATGGGCTGCCGACGACGATCGTGCGCGCGTGGAAATGCTGCACGAGACCACGCTCAATCTCATCCAGTTGCTGGTCGGGCAGGGCGTGCTGAAACAGGAAGCGGCCGATGCCCTGCTCGCCCGGGCGAAACAGCAGGCAGCCGACAGGCTGGCCGGGCAGCCTGCCGGAACGGCGCCGGAGAAAGGCGTGGTGCGCGTCACTTACGTGCCCGAGACCGTCAAGCGCGAAATACGCGAACAGGTGCGGCAGGAAGTGGTGGCCCAGGCCAAACTCGAACGCTGGGGCGACGTCAACGCCGTTCCGGAATGGCTGGACCGCCTGAAATGGGAAGGCGACATTCGCCTGCGCTACCAGGGCGACCTGTTTGCCGAGCGCAACGCGCCCGAGGCCGTGTTCCAGTCGATCGGACAAAACATCGACAACACGCTGGAGGACCGTCACCGCGAGCGGGTCCGCCTGCGTCTCGCCCTGAACGCCGGCGTCGGCCCCGGTGTCGACGCCGGCGTGCGCATCGCCACGGGCAACACGGCCGACCCGGTTTCGACCAACCAGACGCTCGGCACCACCGGCAACAAGTACAGCCTGGTGCTCGACCGGGCCTTCCTCAAACTCACGCCGGCAGAGGATCTCACGCTGTGGGGCGGCCGTATGCCGAACCCCTTCTTCTCCAGCGATCTGGTGTGGGACGACGACCTCAATTTCGAAGGCGCGGCCGTACGCTACGCGCCGGGCGCGCTCGACCCGCAGCGCGCGTTCAGGCCCTTCGTTACCGCCGGCGTATTTCCGCTGCAGGAAATCCAGGAAAGCCTCGGTTCGCGCGGCCATGACAAATGGCTCTACGGCGCGCAGGCCGGGCTCGAATGGGTGCTGGGCACGCGCGCCCGTTTCAGGCTCGGCGCCGCCTATTACCATTACGAGAACGTCACGGGTATCCGCAATCCGGCGCTGAACGACACCTTCAACAACCCCAGCGCTCCGCAGTTCCGGCAGAAAGGGAACAGCGTCTTCAACATCGACAACGACGGCAACAACACGACCAACCTGTGGGCGCTTGCCTCGGATTTCCGGATCGGCAATCTCTCGCTGGTCGCGGACTTCGCCGATTTCTATCCGGTTCACGTCATCGCCAGCCTCGACTGGGCACGCAACTTCGGTTTCGACCGCGCCGCCGTTCTGGCGCGCAGCGGCCAGTCGCTGGACGGGGAGGTCGATGGCTACCAGTTCAGGCTGACTGTCGGCCATCCCACCTTCACGTATCTCGAAGACCACGAATGGCAGGCCTTCGCCGGCTATCGCTACCTGGAACGCGATGCCGTGCTCGATGCCTTCACCGATTCGGATTTCCATCTTGGCGGCACCAATCACAAGGGCTATTTCATCGGCGGTTCGTATGCGCTGTTCAAGAACACCTGGCTGTCGGCGAAGTGGATGTCGTCCGACGAGATCAGCGGCCTGCCGCTGTCCATCGATGTCTTCCAGCTCGATCTCAATGCGAGGTTCTAGGCTGCCCGTCGCGGTGCTGGCGTTGCTTCCGCTGGCAGTGCCGGCCCAGCCGCTGCAGGACGGCGGACTGGGCTGGCTGGTCAAGGAATCGTCGACGCGGCCGCCGCGCGAGGCGCGCTCAAGACCGCCACCCGAGCGCTTTGCCGCGATCCGCGCCGACGGCAATTTCGTGCCGCCGCCGGAGCAGCGCGGCGGCGAAGCGCTGCTGATGGCGGCGGCGCGAGCGGGCGATGTCGAGGCCGTGCGCGCACTGCTGAAGGCCGGCGCCAATCCCAATGTCGGCGATTACTGGCGCGATGTCCCGCTGGTGGAGGCCGCGCGCAAGGACCATCTGGAACTCGCGCAAGCCCTGCTCGATGCCGGCGCGGTGCCCGGCCTCAAGGGCCGCGGCTATACTGCGCTGGGCCTGGCGGCGAAAAACGGCAATGCGGCGCTGGTCGACCTGCTGTTGCGCGCCGGAGCCAGCCCGGACCGCAAGAGCGACGACGGCGATACGCCCGCGCACGCCGCCGCGCGGATGGGGCATGCCGCCGTGATCGAGCGTCTGGCTGTCGCGCGCCCCGACTGGCGGCTGTTCGACCGCGAAGGACTGACGCCGCTGTCGGTGGCGGCGGCCAACGGGCAGTATGCCGCCGCCGAGGCCCTGGCGCGCGCGGGTGCGCCGCTGGATCGGGGCGATCGCACATTCCGCACGCCTTTGTGGTGGGCCTTTTCGGTGGGCGATCTCGACATGGCGCGCCTGCTGCTGAAACTGGGAGCCCAGCCGGGCGGCCTGCCCGTGGAGAGCCTGCAATGAAACACAATCTGGCGCTGCCGGCGATGCTGATCGCTGTTGCGTTGAGTGCGTCCGCGTGGGCGGCCGGCGAAAGCCGCGAAAAGCAGATGCTGCGGCGCGTGCAGCAGCAGATGCAGCAGGTCGAGCAGGCGCGCGCGCAGGCCGAGCAGGAAAAACTGGCCGCGCTGGCGGACAGGGATGCGCTGGCGAGCGAAGTCGATCGTCTGCGGCGCGACAGCCGGCGCCTGGCCGGCGTACGCGCCGCCCGGGCTCGTGCGGAAACCGTGCTGAAGGGCGCGCAGGCGGAAATCGTGGCGTTGCAGGCCCGGCTGGACGCAGTCGAGACCCGGCTGGCCGAGAGTCGGCGTCAGGGCCAGACGACGGCGCGCGCGCTGGCGGATACCGAATCGGCGCGCAGCCGGACCGAGGCGGCGCTGGCAGATACGCGGCAGGAACTCGGCCGCTGCGTCGATCACAACGGTCAGCTGTACGGTCTCAGCCGCGAATTGATGGCGAAATACCGCGACAAGAGCTGCCAGGATGCGCTGGCACAGGCGGAACCCTTCACCGGACTCAGGCGCGTCGATGTGGAAAACCTGCTGGAGACCTGGCGCGACCGGGCCGACACCGGCCGGTTCGCGGCGCGCCCGGCCGGCGGTGCGGCGGCTGACACGATTCCGAGGTAGCGCAAAAAACCGATTCCGGCTTAGCATCGTATACACACATGCCATGCGGGGAATCGACACAATGAGCAGAACGCCAACCGACGACTATCTGGAAAAGGCCCGGAAGCTGGGCAAGGCCGATCTGGAACGCCTGTTGTCACGCGCGCGCAACAAGCTGGTGCGCCGGCTGGAAGACAGAAAACTGACGCCGTACGAAGTCGCGGCCATTCAGCTCGAGATCGAGGATGAAGAGTTGGCCGAGTGGCGCGAGCGCTGGGCAGCGATCAGGAAGAAGGAAAAAGAGAAGAAGGCGGTGAAGGCGTGACCGCACCCGCCGGCTGCGCGGCCGGCGGTGGCGTGAACGCGAAGTCCCAGGCCGCATAGCTGCCGGCGTTTTCAAAGCCGGACAGGTCGGATGAAAACCCCGACCGTTTCAGCGGCGTGCGCGCCGATCCGCTGCGCACGCCGACGATGCCGCGGCCGTCCGCTGCGGGAATGACCTGCATGTTGCCCCCGAAAGGATCGGGCCACGCGCGCCGCAGATGCCGCGTGGGCGGCAGGGTGCGCCGGTCTTCGAGCAGGGCGTCGACATCGGGCGGCAGTTTCGGCTGTCCGGGCTGCAGTTCATAGTAGCGCTGGATCGCCTGCCGGTACTGCTGGCCGACGAACAGCAGTTCGGCTTCGCGCTCGCGCTGCGCATCGGTGCGCCACAGCGTGCCAGCGGCGGCCAGCCCCAGGCCGGCCAGCGCAATCAGCATCAGCACGAAGAGATAGGTGAAACCGCCGGCCCGGCCCGGGCATCCGGTCCGCTTACCAGTCCGCATACGCCGTGCCGTCTCGCGCGGTGCCGGGGGCGCCGCTCTTCACGTCGTACATCGCGCCGGTCTCGCCGTCTTCGGGGGCGACGGCCTGCCAGGTGTCGCTGCGGTCGGTGACCGGATCGACCGGCACGGCGCGCAGATAGCGGGCATCGACCAGTGCCTGCAGGCTGTCGGGGTAGCGGCCGCGGTCGCCGTGATATTTGTCGATGGCGTCGCGCATCGTCGCCAGGTCCTGCCGCAGCACTGTCTCGCGCGCCCGGTCCAGATGCCCGAAGTAGCGCGGCAGGGCAATCGCGAGCAGCAGCGCGACAATGGCCATCACGACCATCAGTTCGACCAGGGTGAAGCCTTGGCGGCGTGCTTGGCGCGGTGGATTCACCATTCGCGGTACGGCACGCCGTTCAGGCCGGTGCCGGGGGAAAGAGAGTAGACATCGAATACATCCTTGCCCGGAGCCGGCGCGTCGGGCGGGCTGGCATAGCTGCGCAGCCCCCAGGTTCCGGCAGCGGCCACGCCGCCGTCCGGAAACAGGGGGTCGCGCGGCAGCCGGCGCAGAAAATAGAGCTTGTGCGCATCCGGCCGGGTGCGGTCGGTCACGCCCCGCCACAGCGCGTCGAGATCGGGCGGATAGCCGCTCGCGTCGGCCGGCGCCTCGATGCGGCCTTCCTTCACGCTCTGCCGGTAGGCGTCCAGCGCGGTGCGGATCTGCCGTAGTGCGTCGCGCAGCTGCGTTTCCTTCTGGCGCTGCTGGACCAGTTGGCCGAAGGGTACGGCCGCGCTGGCGAGCAAGGCCAGTATGGCCAGGGTGACCACCAGTTCGATCAGGCTGAAGCCGTGCAAGCGCCGCATGGGCCGGTCATTCCGTCGGGACGATGGGCTGGCCGGGCGGCGGCGGCAGCAGCGGGGTTGGAATCGGCAAACCGGGCGGCGGCAGGCCCGGAGGCGGCTGGAGCGCGGGTTCCGGCGATTGCGGTCCGGATTGATCCGGCACGTTCGGCAGCGCGGTCGTCATCGGCAGGCTCATGCCGCCGCCGACGGCATTGTCTGTGCCGCTGCGGAATTCGGTCAGCGCGGGCCGGTCGGTCTGGATGCCGCGCAGCACGCGCGGCGTGATCAGCAGCACGATCTCGGTCTTGTTGCGCTCGTCGCGCTGGCTGGAGAACAGGCGGCCGATCAGCGGCAGGTCGCCGAGGCCGGGTACGCGACTGGCTGCGCTGCGGTCTTCGTCCGAGATCAGTCCGGCGAGCACCTGGGTCTCGCCGTCCTTGAGGCGCAGTGTGGTGCCGGCGTTGCGGGTGCCGATCTGGTAAGTGAGGGTGCCGCTGTTGCTGCGGATTTCGCGCACGATGTTGGAAACCTCCAGCCCGACCCTGATCTGCACGTCGTCGCGCATCAGCACGTTGGGTTCGACGTCGAGCTTGAGGCCGACGTCGAGATAGGAGACGGATTCCGAGACGACGCCGGTGGCGGTGGCGTTCGAGGTGATCACCGGCACCTTGTCGCCGATGTGGATCTTGGCCTTTTCGCGGTTCTTCACGCGGATGCGGGGGTTGGCGAGGAGGTTGACGTCGCTGTCCTCTTTTTTGACGTTGACCTGCGGGCCGTTCATCGCGATGTCCCGGCCGGCGATGTCGCGCAGCTTGTCCACCGTGAGCGGCAGCGGCGACAGCGTGGTCGTGGTGGTGTTGACGATGACGCCGCCGGTGGTCGAGGCGGTGTCGGTCGTCAGGGTGTTGAGCAGCGAGAACTGGTTGGGATACTGCACGCCCAGGTCGAGCAGACGGCCGCGCTTGATTTCGAGCACCTCGACGTCGAGCATTACCTCGGGATCGGCCAGATCCTGTACCGCGACGACTTTTTCCGCGAGGCGGATCGCCTCGGGCGTGTCGCGCATCACCAGCAGGTTCAGGCGTTCGTCGACGTAGATGTCGCGCGTCTTCACCACGCTGCGCAGCAGCGCCAGGGTCGATTTGGCGTCGGCGTTGCCGAGGTAGAAGCTCTTCACCATCAGCTCCTGGTAGAGCTTCTGTTTCTGCGGCTGGTCGGGATAGATCAGCAGAGTGCTGGCGTTGACCACCTTTTTCGCGAGCTGGCCGGTGAGCAGGATCATGTCCACGGCGTCGGCGATCGGCGTGCCGCGTGCGTAGAGCGTGATCTTGCCGTCGAGCCGCACGTCCTTGTCGAACACGAAATTGAGGCCGGACTGCCGCGAGATCATGTCGAAGGCGTTTTTCAGTGGCGCATCGCGCAGTTCCAGCGTGATCGGCTTGCGGTAGGCCGCATCCAGGGCGCGCGGCGCGATTTCGTCCGCCGTGCGGGCGGTCTGGATTCCGCGCAGCACGGCCTGTGCGCCGGCATGATCCGGGCTGCGTGCGAGCACCTCGCGGACGGTCTGTTCAGCCTGCTCCAGACGGCCGGCGGCGAGGTCGCGGCCGGCCGCCTCGGCCGCGCGCGCGTTCGAGCGGGCGTCGGCCAGGCCGGCCAGCAGCGCGGCCGCACGAGGGCTTTCGGGATGAATCGCCTGAATCCGCAGCAACATCGCCTCGGCCGTGTCGAAACGGCCCGCGTCGATTTCCTGCTGTGCGCGGGTGAGCCATTCGCTGGCCAGGCGTTCGCGCTGGGTGTGATAGTAGCTTTTCAATTCGAGATTGCCGGGTTCCTCGGCAATGCCTGCGCGCAGGCGTGCGATGCCGGCTTCCGGCTGGCCCGCGTCGATGAGGGCGCGGCCTTCCTTGAGGCCGGGGCTGGCGCAGCCGGCGATCAGGGCGGCGATCCCGGCGGCGAACAACAGGGCGAAACGGTGGGGAAACAACTCAGTCTCCTGTGCGCAGGCTGCGCGTCTGGTTCAGCGGAAGGTAAGTGAAGGTGAGCAAGCCGGCCGCAGCCGCGTCGAGCCGCCATACGCCGTCGAGCACCTGCCCTGTGCGCACGCTCAATGGCTGGCCGCCGCGCACGAGATACCAGGTGGCGGCGCCATCGTCGAGCCAGCGGCCCATGTAGGCGTAGGGCAGGGCGGGTGCCTGCGGCGGCGGGGGCGGCACGTAGGGTGGGGGCGGAGGCGGCGGAGGCGGCACGTACCAGGTCTGTTCGGGGAAGAGATCGGCACGCATCCGGCCGAGCCGGGCTCCCGCCGGAGCCGGTTGTGCGACGGGCAACGGCGCGGACGGTGCAGGGGTGGCCGCCGCTGCGCGCGTACGCTGCACCGGTTCGACCCGATCGGCCTCGTCGTCGGGCCCCTGGAATGCAAGCCAGGCCGACCAGCCGATTGCGCCGGCCAGCAGAGCGAACAGGAACGTGCGCCGCCGCGCCGCCGTCATGGTGCGGCTCCCAGATAGAGGCTCAGCCGCACTTCCGCCTGCAGCGTGCGCGATTCGATGCGTTCGCGCTTGAGCTTGAGTTCGTCCAGCGCGAGGTTCGGCATGTGCGCCAGCGCGTCGGCGAGCCAGGCGTGCAGGGCGGGGTAGGAGGCTTCGGCCGGCAGTACGAGTGTCCAGCGCTGCAAGCCGGTATGGGCCTGCGCGTTCGCGCTGTACTGGCCGCGCGGCAGTTCGATGCCGTGCGCGCGGGCCAGGCGTTCGAGTGCGCCGATCTGGCGCGCGGCCTCGTCGGCGGGCGGCAGCGTATCGAGCGGATCGGCGGCGACCGCGGCTTGCGGCTGCGGGCGCTCGGGCGCCTGCGCGCGCCGTTGCAGGGCATCGAGCCGCGTCTGCTGCGCGGCGATGCGGGCTTCGTGCGGCCGCGTGCCGGTTGCGTACAGCAACAGGGCGAGGGCGGCACAGGCGAGCCCGATCAGCCCGGTCGTGCCGAGCCGTAGCCCGATGCGGCGCAGATGCCAGATCAGCGCATTCATCCGGCCAGATCCACCTGCACGACGATGCGCAGTGGGCGCTCTGCGCTGTCCGTGCGGACCTCGTGCTGTACCAGCGTCGCGCGGCGTACCCCGGCCTGCCGTTGCAGGCGGCCGATCCAGGCGATGGCGTCGTCGAGCGTGCGCGCCTCGGCGACGAGCTTGAGCTGAGACTTGGCCTGGCTGGCGTCGACCGAGACGAGCGCGATGCGGGCGGTGCGTGTGGAGGCCAGCGCTGAGAAAGCCGGTTGCCAGTGCCAGGCGAGCTGCGAGGCGACCTGCGCGCGCGCCGCCTGCGCGGCGGCATCGCCGGGCGCCGGGCGTGGCGTGGCGGAGGAGGGCACGTTATCGAGCGCGGCGATGCGCAGTTCGAGCCCGGCTTCGGTATCGCGCGCTGCCTGCCAGGTGTGCGCACTCCAGGCGAGTGCGGCGGTGCCGGCGAGCAGCAGCGCCAGCCCCAGGGGCTTCGGGCGCGTGGGCGCGGCGTGGAAATCGAAATCGAGACGGGCCATCTCAGAGCGTCAGCCAGGCCCGTGCGCCGCGCAGGCGGGCGTCGTGTGGCAGGTTGTGCCAGCGCAGGCCAGGGGTGCGGGATGTGTCGAGCGCACCTGCGCCCAGGCTGTGCAGCCAGACGGCAGCGGGCAGCTCGGTCGCCGCCGCGTCGCGTTCCCGGGCGACCAGGTCGGGCAGGGTTGCCTGCCAGCCGTCGCCGACCGGAAAGCCGGCGACGTGCTGCCAGTTGCCGCCGGTACCGCCGAATACGCCGAGCCAGCCAGGTTCGGCGAGTAGCCACCAGCCGTTTACGGTACGTGGCGCGTGCCGGGCGGCGAGGCTGACGAGCGGACGGATCGCGATCCGGCGAAAGCCGTGTTTCGCCAGCAGGGCGTCGAGTTCGCGGGCGAACGCGCCATCGACGGCCGCGCCCAGCAGACCGGTATGCGGCGGCTGGCTGTGCACGCGTACTACCCAGGTTTGCGCAGGCTCGCCGTAGATTTCGCGCAGGCCGGCCACGATCAGTGCGCGTTCCTCGTCCGGCGGCAGTGCCTTGCCGGGTGGCGGCGTCAGGATATGGCGTACGAAATGCTGGGACAGCACGACCTCGACCGAGCCTGCGTGCCAGGCGGTATCGGCGAGCAGGGCGTCGAGTGCGGGCAGCAGGGCGGGGGCATCGCGGGCACCGGTTTCGTGCAGGTGCGCGTGCGCGCCGCGCACGAGCGCGATCTCGCCCGGTGCGAGCGCGATGCGCAGCGGTTCAACCCGCCAGCGTGACACGGTTGATTTCCTCCAGCGTGGTGTCGCCGGCCTTTACCAGCGTCAGCGCGGCTTCGCGCAGGCTGCGCGTACCGCCGCGCGCGGCGGCTTCCTTGATCTGGCCGATGGGTGCGCGGGCGACGATCAGTTCGCGCAGTTCGTCGGTGAGCAACAGGATTTCGGCGACGGCGCGCCGGCCCCGGTAGCCGCTGCCCCGGCAGTGGCCGCAGCCGCCCCCCTGGCGAAAGCGATAGTCGTGCACGGCCGCGCGCGCGAGGGCGGACTGTTCCAGCAGCGCGTCGGACGGCTCGGCCGGCGCGCTGCAATGCGGGCAATTCACGCGCACCAGCCGCTGCGCGACGATACCGTTCAGGGCCGATACGAAGCTGTAGGGATCGACGCCCATATGGATGAAGCGGCCGATCACGTCGAACACGTTGTTGGCGTGGACCGTCGTGAATACGAGGTGCCCGGTGAGCGCGGACTGCACGGCGATCTGCGCCGTGTCGGCGTCACGGATTTCCCCGACCATGATCTTGTCCGGGTCGTGGCGCAGGATGGAACGCAGGCCGCGCGCGAAACTCAGGCCTTTCTTCTCGTTGACCGGAATCTGCAACACGCCGGCGAGCTGGTATTCGACCGGGTCCTCGATGGTGACGATCTTGTCGCGGCCGGTGTTGATCTCGGTCAGTGCGGCATAGAGCGTGGTCGTCTTGCCCGAGCCGGTGGGGCCGGTGACGAGCAGCATCCCGTAGGGCTCGGCGGCCAGCTTGCGTACGCGTGCCAGCGTCGCACCCGCGTAGCCCAGGCCTTCGAGGGTGAGGCCGGAAAGCGTTTCCGTGAGCGCCTGCCGGTCGAGGATGCGCAGCACCGCATCCTCGCCGAATACGCTCGGCATCACCGACACACGCACATCGACCTCGCGGCCCTGCATGGCGACCTTGAAGCGGCCATCCTGCGGCACGCGGCGCTCGGCGATATCGAGTTCGGACATCACTTTAATGCGGGAAATCGCCTGTTCCGCGGTCTCGCTGCCGGTCACCTGCGCGACGTGCGAGAGCACCCCGTCGATACGGTATTTGACCGTGAGACCGCGCGCGTCGGTTTCCAGATGAATGTCGGATGCACCCGCCTTCAGGGCATCGTAGAGTGTCGAGCGCACCAGCCGTACCACCGGACTCGCGTCTTCGGCGATGCTGGCGAAGGACAGGGTCTCGGCGTCCGAATTCTGCGCGCCCTGCGCGCCGTCGCCACCCACGCCTTCCATCGCGCGCAGGCCTTCCTCGTGGCGGGCGAGCAGGGCAGCAAGATCGGCCGGGTGCGCGAGCCCGATGTCGAAGGGGGCGCCGAGCACGTGTGCGGCATAGGCGCGGCCGGCGCTGTCCCAGGGGTCGGCCAGCAGCAGCCAGAGCCGGCCATCGGTGTCCCGCGCCGCGAGGCAGTGCCGTCGCGAGGCCTCGCCAAAACCCAGGCGGGTGAAATCCGGCGACAGTGCGTTCAGCGCAGCCATGTCAAAGGCCGGCAGGCGGGCGTGCGCGGCCAGTGTGGCCAGCGCGGTGTCGGTGTCCAGGCCGAACTGTTCCTGCAGCCGCGGCAGCAGCGCCTGGCCTGCGGCGCGTGCCTCGCGGCGCAGGTTCGCCAGGGCCTCGGGTGCGAAGACGGGCGAGGCCGCGTTCACTGGATCGACCCCGCGAGCTCGAAGATCGGCATGTAGAGCAGCACCACGATCAGCCCGATGGTGAGCCCGATGAACACCATCAGGAGCGGTTCGAACAGGCGTGTGAACCAGTCGACCCAGCGTGCCATCTCCTCGTCGTGAAAGACCGCGATGCGCTCCATCATCTCGCCCATGCGGCCGCTCTTCTCGCCCACGCGCAGCAGCCGCGCCGCGACCGGCGTGGTCAGCGTGCCCTGTGCAAAGGCGGCCGATATCGATTCGCCGCGCCGCAGGGCTTCGGCCGCGGTCACGGCGCCGCCGCGCAGATGTGTCGACAGCAGTTCGGCCACCATGGCGAGCGCGGGTACGACCGGAATGCCGCCGGCCAGCAGCATGCCGAGACTGCGGTAGAAACGCGCAAGCTCGAAAGTGCGCAGATGCCGGCCGATGGCGGGCGTGCGCCAGGCCAGGCGGGTCAGGATCGCCCGTGTTTCGGGACGGGTGAGCGCACCCAGCAATGCAGCACCCAGCGCGCCCGCGCCCAGTGCGATCCATGCGCCATGCGCGGCGACGGCCTCGCCCCAAGCCAGCAGCATGCGCGACATCCACGGCAGATCGCGTCCCGCGTCGGCATAGACCGAGGCGAAGCGCGGCACCACGTAGCCGAGCAGGAAGCCGATCACCAGCGTGCCCACACCGATCAGCAGCAGCGGATAGATCGACGCCGAGAGCACTTTCTTTTTCACCGCGTCGATCTGATTCTGGTAGGTGACGAAACGCGTCAGCGCCGGCGACAGATCGCCCGTGCTTTCCGCCGCACGCACCGTTGCCGCATACAGTGCGGGGAAGATTTCGTTCTGTGCCGCAAGCGCGGCCGAGAACGGCTTGCCCTCGCGCATCGCGTCGAGCAGGCGTTCGATCAGCTGACGCGACTCGGCGCGATGTTCCTTTTCCGCCAGCGTCTCCAGCGCCTCGGTCAGCGCAAGGCCCGCGTCGAGCAGCGCGATCAGCTCCTGCGTGAAGAGCTGCAGCGGAAAGCGCACACGCCGCGCCGCCAGCCAGCGCCCGCGCTCGGCGGCAACCGACAGCACCTGTGCGCCCTCGCTGCGCGCGCGCGCGACCGCTTCCGTCTCGTCCAGCGCCTCGACTGTCCAGGCCGCGACGCCGCTTCCCGGCCGCAAGGCTTTGATCCGGTAGCGCATTACCAGTTGGTGACGTCGGCGTTCTCGCCCGTGCCGCCCGATTGGCCGTCGCGGCCGAAGGAGAACAGATCGAGTTCGCCGTGCTCGCCCGGCATGCGGTACTGATAAGGCTTGCCCCAGGGATCGTTCGGCACCGCCTTTCGCAGATAGGGGCCGTCCCAGCGCGGCTCGTCCGCAGGCCGGACATTGAGTGCCGCCAGCCCCTGCTCCGTGTTCGGATAGCGGCCGGTATCGATACGGTATTGATCGAGCGCCTTTTCCAGTGCGTCGATCTGCGCCCGCGCCGTCTTCACTTCGGACTTGCCGACCTGCGAAAAATATTTCGGCGCGACATAACCGGCGAGCAGCCCGAGGATCACCAGCACGACCAGCAGCTCGAGCAGCGTGAAGCCCCGGCTGGCAGCGGCACGCACGAATCTTGTAGGCACGACTCTCCTCCTGAGAGACTCAGTTCAGATGGATTCCGCAAGAGGCGCGAGGCTCGCTTGTTTTCGTTGTTGTGTTGTGCGAATCCGGATCGGCGCCGCAGCGGCAATCCGGAATTCAAACAGAAACATATTACATTTTGAATTTTGTACGGCGGCGGCATCCAGACCGCCCCCGCCAGCGTTGCTTATTTCGACCGCCTCAACCGCGAAATCCGTGTCGCCACTCAGGGCTTTGACGGCCGCTGGATCTACAAGGACACCGTCTACGACAGCCAGGGCCGCGTCGAAAAAGTCTCCCGCCCCTACTACGCCGACGAGACCGCCTACTGGGTGCGCAACGTCTATGATGTCCTGGGCCGACTCGTTACCGTTTATGAGCCCGACGAACCCGACGTCGCCGCCCTCACCGTTGCCTACAACGGCCTCGTCATCTCGCGCACCAACCGCAAAGGCCAGACCACCACCGAAACCCGCAACAGCCAGGGCCAGAAAATCAGCGTCGCCGACGCGATGGGCAACCTCACCACCTACGCCTACGACCCCAACGGCAACCTCACCCGCACCACCGACCCCGCCGGCAACCAGATCGTCAACGTCTACGACGTGCGCGGCCGCAAGATTCAGACCGCCGACCCCGACCTCGGTACCTGGACCTATGAATACAACGCTCTGGGCGAACTGGTGAAGCAGACCGACGCCAAAGGCCAGGTCACCACGATGAGCTACGACACGCTCGGCCGCATGACCCAACGCGTCGAACCGGGGCTCACCAGCACCTGGACCTGGGATACCGCCTACATGGGCAAAGGCAAGCTGCAGAGCGCCCAGACCACCGCCAACTACGTGCGCACCCACTACTACGACAGCCAGGGGCGTCCCAGCTTCACGCTGTTCAATCTGGGTGCGGGCAACCCCTCGCTCGCAAGCAGCCTCGTCTACGACACCTCCGGCCGGCTGTCCGAACAGGGCTACCCCAACGGCCTGAACCTCAAGACCGTCTACAACGCCTGGGGCTACGCCGCCGAAGTGCGCGACGCCGCCACCAACGCCCTCTACTGGCGCGCCGACGCGATGGATGCCGCAGGCCGCGTCATTCGGGAAACGGCCGGCAACGGCGTCGTCACCGAACGCGGCTACCAGGCCGACACTGGCCGCCTGCAGAACATCGTCGCCGAGACCGCCGGCGGCCAGCAGATCCAGGGCACCGCCTACGTCTACGACACCATCGGCAACGTCACCGTCGTCGCCGACGCCCCCGGCAACCAGGTCGAAATCCGCGGCGGCTACGACGCATTGAACCGTCTCACTCAGACCGACATCATCGTCAACGGCGTCACCACCCAGCAGAACCTCGCCTACGACGCCCTCGGCAACATCCAGAGCAAGACCGACGTCGGCGCCTACGTCTACGGCGACCCCCTGCACAAACACGCCGTCACCCAGGCCGGCGGCAATACCTACGCCTACGACGCCAACGGCAACCTCACCAGCGGCGCCGGCCGGAGCCTCACCTGGACCGCCTGGAACATGCCCGCGAGCACAACCCAGGGCGGCCAGACCACCACCTGGCTCTACGGCCCCGAGCGCGAGCGCTACAAGATGACCGCGCCCGGCCGGACCACCTGGTATCTGAACCCGAGCGTCCACCAGGGCGGGCATTACGAACAGACGCTCTACGCCAGCGGCACCCGCGAGCACCGCGTGACGATCTACGGCGGCGGCCGGTCCATCGGCGAAGTCATCACCTTCCAGGTGTCCAGCGGCACCGCCCCGCCGGCCCGGACCCGCTACTTCCACGCCGACGGGCAGGGCAGCATCACCGCCGTCACCGACGAAGCCGGCGCGGTCGTCACCCGCTTCCGCTACGACCCCTGGGGCAAGCAGACGCTGGTCTCGGGCGTCAATACCGGCATCGACGCGACACGGCAAGGGCACACCGGGCACGAGATGCTGGATGGCGGGCTCACCCACATGAACGGGCGGCTGTACGACCCGGTGCTGGCGCGATTCGTCAGTGCCGACCCGCACGTGGACAACCCGTTCGACCTGCAGAGCCTGAACCGGTACAGCTATGTGAACAACAACCCCCTGGGCTATACCGACCCGACGGGGTATTTCAAGCTCTTCGGGAAGAAGTGGAGCTGGTGGCGGGATAAGGTCGTCAAGCCGGTCGTGGCGATGTATCTTGGCTACGGCGTATTCAACTTTGTGGGTGGGTATGTCGGAATCATGTCGGGCAGCCAAGCATTGGGTGTGATTGCCGGTGCGACGGCGGGAGGGGCGACCATGTCCTTAGTCACAACTGGCAGCTTGCAAGGCTGGCAGTACAATGCCCTGTCGATGGCATTATTTTATGGGGCAGGGGAAATTGGGAGCACAGGTTCCTTGAGCAGGACGCTGGCCCATGCAGGCGCAGGGTGCATCAGCGCATCCGCCTCCGGCGGCAACTGCGGGCAGGGTGCGTTGAGCGCCGGGTTTGCGGAATGGGCGGGGAGCAACCTGCCGAAGCAATACGACGGCTTTGTGACTCGTGTGGTTCTGGGCGGAACTGCGGCAGAACTGGGTGGTGGGAAGTTCGCCAATGGGGCGAGCACGGCAGCGTTTGGGTATCTCTTTAACAAGTGCATGCATGAAGAATGCACATTCCTCGAAAAAACTAAGGCTTTCTTCCGGGGGGCATGGTCGGTCGCAACCGGGACAGGAAACAGTATTCGATTCGTTGCACGCGGTACGGGGTTGATGGGCTCGGAAGAGCAAGCCCGATGGGCACAAGAAGGCGAGACGGTTGACAAATTCTTTGAACGACGTGCGTCAGACCCTGAATTCAGGAAGCAGACAAATCAGTTGATGGTCGATCAAGCCAAACAGTTTTATCAAGACAATATGGATGGCGAAATGAAGTGGTTTATGACGGGACGGCTCGGAGTCGGCATGGCCACCGGATTAGGCCCTGCAGCCACTATTGGGGATACGACAAGAGCAGTTGAAAACGGGCACGGTGTCGTTGACTCCGCTATTCGTGGTGGCTTATTCGGAGTACCTGGAAAATGAATAAGGTCGCGATGAAATTACCAACGCATATACAGATGCTGCCGTTGCTGGTGGGAATTGTGTCCTGTTGCTCTGTAGCTGTCGTAGGCAGCTATTTTTGGCGGGAATGGACAATAGAGGCTGGGTTTGTCTCCTTACTTTATTTTTCCGGCGTCTTCCGTTTCTTCCCCTGGAAAACCGCTTACGCCAAGGCTTTCTCCATCGGAGTGTTTATCGGGATGCTGATCCCCTTGATTGCATTCATCCGCAGTCTGGCCTGACGTTCAAGCCCGCGTAGGGCGCAATAACCGAAGGGCATTGCGCCGAATGCGTATGCGCTGCATCCTGTTTCCATGCCCGACAATAAATGGGGTCAGACACGATTTTCTTGATGCTATGCTTTGATTTCTTTGGCATCCTTATGAATCCCCATGGCTCGTCTTCCCCGCTACGTCATCCCCGGCCAGCCACAACACATCATCCAGCGCGGCAATAACCGCCAGGCCATCTTTGCCGCCGAAGCGGACTACCAGTTCTTTCGCGATGCGCTGGTAGAGGCGGCTCTCAAACACGGCCTGCGCATCCACGCCTATGTGTGGATGACGAACCATATCCATCTGCTGGCCACGCCCGAATTCGACGACAGTATCAGCAAGGTCTTCCAGTCGGTAGGGCGCAAGTATGTACAGTACTTCCGAAAAAGACGGGGTCAGGTCTTTTATTATCACATCCTCTCATGCCATACTCGCCCGCATGGCGCGCCCCCTCAGACTTGAATTTGCCGGAGGTCTTTACCACGTCACCGCGAGGGGCGATGGGCGCGAAGATATTTATCTGTGGGATGCGGACCGTGAAATGTGGCTGGAAGTGTTCGGCCAGGTCTGCAAGCGCTTTAACTGGGTATGCCATGCCTGGTGTCAGATGGACAACCATTTCCATCTGCTGATCGAAACCCCAGAAGCAAACCTGTCCAAGGGCATGCGGCAACTCAACGGCGTGTATACCCAGCGTTTCAACCGTACCCATGGACGCGTCGGTCATGTGTTTCAGGGGCGCTACAAGGCCATCCTGGTTGAGCGCGACAGCTACCTGCTGGAACTGGCGCGCTACATTGTGCTGAACCCCTTGCGCGCCAAGATGGTGAAGCGGCTGGAAGCTTGGCCATGGAGCAGCTATCTTGCCACCTGCGGTCAGGCGCCTTCGAGCGAATTCTTGCAGACGGACTGGATACTGGCGCAATTTGGACGACAACGCGCCGGCGCGATTCGCAAATACGTCGAGTTTGTGCATGCAGGTGCGCGTCTACCCAGCGTATGGACGCAGTTGCAGGGGCAGATTTATCTTGGGTCGAATGCTTTCGTGAAAAAGATGCAGGCGCAGATTGGGAAAAAGCCGGCCCTGGATGAAATTCCGCGTGCCCAGCGGCGTGCCTTGACGCAGACGTTGCCGGATTTCGAGCGGAGCCACGAACGGAACGAGGCGATTGCGCGAGCGTATTTATCGGGCCAGCACACGATGGCTGCCATCGCGCAGTATTTCGGGGTGCACTACACGACAGTGAGCAGGTTGGTGAGTGCGTATGAGAAGAAGCTGGTGAGGGGGTGATGTGATAGTGAAAGACCTGACCTCAAATCGCTGACCCCAATCTGACCTGACCTTGAATCCCGTGCGGGCGTGGTTGTCGGGCAGGTTGAGGCTTTCAGGCGTGCCGAGACGGGGGGGCGAAGGGAGATCGGCAGGGCGGTTTTGCGTCCGCGCCGGTTTGTCATTGGGGATTTTGCCCGGGCGGGCTACGCTATCGTCTTGTAATCCTGCGACGAATCATTCATATTGATAATCAATCGTAAAGAGTGCCCGGGCGGATGAACAGCACGGCCGGGCGGCGGCGCACGCCGTCAGCTTGAGGGCGGGTTGCGGTACGGCGAGGTGGGCCGGTCGCGATTCACGAAAATCCATTGCCCGGTCCGGGCAGGTTTTTTGGGAGGCCAGGCATGAAATGCCCTGCGGTGCCGGATAACGAGCCGGGCAGACTGAAGACTTTGTCCGATTACGGGTTTGGTGGCGAACGGCCGCTGCCCAGTCTCGATCCCGTGGTGCAGATCGCGGCACGCATGTTCGGCATGCCGGTGGCGGCGGTGAACATGATCGGCAGCGATCACGTGTTCTTTGCCGCGAGCGTGGGTGTGGGCGAGGTGGACATGCGGCGCGACGTATCGTTCTGCGCGCACGCGATCAACCAGGGCGATGTGATGGTGGTACGCGACGCGACGCAGGACGAGCGCTTCCACGACAATCCGCTGGTGACGGGCGAGGCAAACCTGCGCTTCTATGCCGGCGTGCCGCTGGTGTCGCCGGACGGTCATGCGCTCGGCGCGCTGTGCGTGATCGATGTGAGGCCGCACGCGGAGTTCTCGGACGAGGATGGCCAGCGCCTGCGCGAGCTGGCGAGAATGGCCGTGGATCGCCTGGAGTTGCGGCGCATCGAATTGTCGACCGAGCGGGCTGCGCAGCCTTTCGAGGCCTTTGCGCGCGATTCGCCCACGGCCATGGTGCGTTTCGATACGGATCTGCGCATCGTGGCGTGGAATGCGGCGGCGGCGGTCTTGCACGGTTATGCGCAGGACGAAGGTGCGGGGCTGGTGGTGGATGCGTTGCTGTCCGAGCGTGAACGGCCGCTGTTCCGTGCGGCGATCGCGCGCGCGATGCGGTCCGGCTCGGCCGAGGATATGAAGATGCCGACTTCCCTGCATGGCCTGCGTCGGGACGGCAACGAATTCCCGCTGGCGGCGGCGCTGTTCTGCCGTTGCGAAAACGGCCGGCGGTATTTCGATCTGCACTTGCAGGATCTGGGCGTGACCCGCGACGAGACCGATGCGCTGGCGCGCCTGGCGCACACCGATCTGCTGACGGGGCTGGCCAATCGCGCCGATTTCTACCGCAAGGTCGAGGCGACCCTGCTGCATCCGCTGCCGGCTACGGTGCTGATGGTCGATCTGGACGGCTTCAAGGACATCAACGATACGCTGGGCCATGCCGTGGGCGACGCCATCCTGTGCGAGGTGGGGCGGCGCCTGCAGGCGGTTGCGCGCCCGGAGGATACGGTTGCGCGGATCGGCGGAGATGAATTCGCCATCCTGCAGCCGGGAGTCGAGAGCGCGGCCTCGGGCATGCTGCTTGCGCAGGCGGTCAGCACCGGGCTGGCCGTGCCGATTGTCGCCGAAGGCCACGATGTCACGATCGCGGCAAGCTGCGGGGTGGCCGTTGCGCCGTTACAGGCACAGGAAGCGCTGGAACTGATCGGCGACGCCGACCTGGCGCTGTTCCACGCCAAGCGGATCGGACGCGGCCAGTCCTTTGCCTTTGTCCCCGCGCTGCGCATGGAGGCGGCGGCGCGCCGGCTGCATGCGATCGAGCTGCATCGCGCGGTGCATGAAGGCGAATTCATCCTGTTCTACCAGCCCCAGATTCGTCTGGACGACAACGCCTTGATCGGTGCCGAGGCCCTGATCCGCTGGCGGCATCCGCAGCGCGGCCTGCTGGCACCCGCGGCATTTCTGCCTGCGCTCGAAGGCGGACCGCTGGCGGTCACAGCCAGCCTCTGGGTGCTGGACGAGGCTTGCGCGCAGGCGGCCAGATGGCGGCGCGCCGGCGCGGCGGATTTTCGCATTGGCGTGAATCTGTGCGGTGCGCAGTTTCGCGTGGGCAATCTCGTCGATGAGGTCATGCAGGCGCTGCACCGTCATGGTCTGCCGCCGCAGGCGCTTGAGCTGGAAATCACCGAGAACATCGTGCTCGACAACGACGATTGGGTGCTGGATGCGCTCCAGCAGTTGCGCGCGCAGGGCGTCGGCATCGCCTTCGACGATTTTGGCACCGGTTACGCGTCGCTGAGCCTGCTCAAGCGCTACCCGCTCAGCCGCATCAAGATCGACCGTTCCTTCGTCCAGGGCATGCTCGAATCCGAGCGCGACGCTTCGGTTGTGCGCGCCATTCTCGACATGACCCGCAGTTTCGATCTCGAAGCGATCGCCGAAGGCGTGGAAACACAGGCGCAGCTCGATGCATTGCACCGGCTGGGCTGCGGCGAGGGGCAGGGCTATCTGTTCGGCAAGCCGATTCCGGCCTGGCGGTTCGCCGAGGTTCACGGAATCGAATCGTCCGCGGGCAAGGCGGCCTTTGCCTGAGTCGGCGCGATTCTCGCAGCGGCACATGAAACGCCCGCCGTAAGGCGGGCGTTTTTGCTGGGGGCCGGACCAGGCCGGCCGCAGGGATCACACTTTTGCCAGCGCCTGTTCCAGATCGGCAATCAGGTCGTCGATGTGTTCGATCCCGACGGACAGGCGGACCATGTCGGTGCTCACGCCGGCTTTTTTCAGTTCGTCCGGGTTGAGCTGGCGGTGCGTGGTCGAGGCCGGGTGACAGGCCAGCGACTTGGCGTCGCCGATGTTGACCAGGCGGGTGAAGAGCGCGAGCGCATCCTGGAAGCGCGCGCCGGCGGCGATGGCGTCGCCCGATTTGAGACCGAAGCTGATGATGCCCGAAGCACGGCCGCTCATGTATTTCTGCACCAGCGCGTGATCCCGGTGGTCGGGCAGGCCGGCGTAGTTCACCCAGCCGACCTTGGCATGCGCTTTCAGGTAGGCGGCGATCTTCTCCGCGTTGTCGCAGATGCGGTCCATGCGCAGTGCCAGCGTTTCGATGCCCTGCAGGATCTGGAATGCGTTCAGCGGCGAGAGCGCTGCGCCCGTGTTCCGTAGCGGGACCACGCGCGCGCGGCCGATGTAGGCCGCCGGCCCCAGTGCCTCGGTGTAGACCACGCCGTGATAGCTCACGTCGGGTTCGTTCAGGCGGCGGAAGCGCGCCTTGTGGTCGGCCCAGGGGAATTTGCCCGAATCGACGATGGCGCCGCCGATGCTGGTGCCGTGGCCGCCCAGATATTTGGTGAGCGAATGCACGACGATGTCGGCACCGTGCTCGAAAGGCCGGCACAGGTAGGGACTGGGCACGGTGTTGTCCACGATCAGCGGCACGCCCGCATCGTGCGCCACCTTGGCCAGCGCGCCGATGTCGGTGACGTTGCCGAGCGGATTGCCCACCGATTCGCAGTAGACCGCCTTGGTACGTTCGTCGATCAGCGCCGCGAACGCGGCCGGGTCGCGCGGATCGGCGAAGCGCACCTCGATGCCCATCTGCGGGAAGGTATGTGCGAAGAGATTGTAGGTACCGCCGTACAGGGTGGATGCGGAGACGATGTTGTCGCCGGTTTCAGCAATGGTCTGGATGGAATAGGCCACGGCCGACATGCCGGATGCCACCGCCAGCGCGCCGATGCCGCCTTCGAGCGCTGCCACGCGCGCTTCGAGCACGGCGTTTGTGGGGTTCATGATCCGGGTGTAGATGTTGCCCGGCACCTTCAGGTCGAACAGGTCGGCACCATGCTGCGTGTCGTCGAAGGCGTAGGCGACGGTCTGGTAGATGGGCACGGCTACCGCCTTGGTGGTGGGTTCCGGCGTATAGCCGCCGTGAACGGCGAGCGTTTCGAGTTTCATCTGGGGTTTCCTTTTCCTTGTGTGTGTCGCCGGCCTGCGAGCCTTGGCCAGACTGCGTTCCGCAGTGCGCTGGCCCGCGTGCGCCGCGGACCGTGGAACATCGTATGCGGAAACGGTGGGACTGTACCCCGATTTTCGGGAATGGGGTATGCCAAAGTGTCGGCTGCGGGTGTGGCCAGGACACCCGGGTCAGCTGTGCCACACGGTGGTCTGCTGCCAGGGAAGGGGCGGGCGGTATCGTGTGCCTGACTGTGGCTGTCAGATCGCTTTCGCTGGCTTTTTGCTATCGTCATTCACCGTATCGGTCGGTACAAGAGTTATCGGTCGCGTAGGGTGGATTGCCATCGGAAATTGACACATACGAAACTTACGAAATGATCAAATTTATTTTTGCCTTAATCACTGTGTTCGCATGCTCTGCGAATGCAGCTACATTGGCCGAGGAAGTCCCGCTCGATTCGATTAATAACAAATTACTGTTCGATCAGTGGAAGGCCCGATTCGAGCCGCTTTTCAGAAAACGCATAGATGATGCAACGCCCGGTGCGATAGCGAGCATTACAGTTACCAATACGAAGAAACGCGCTGGCTATACGCTTTACACAATCTCCACCACTCACGTGCCGAACTACAACATGGGCGGACAGGCGGATGGCGGGGTTTTGGCGGTGCCGAACGTGGTGGATCCTCGGAAGCCGATGATCATCGCGATTCACGGGCATGAGGAGAACCCCTGGGGAACGTGGGCCCCGCACCTGTTCGGTGCAGGTAAATGGCCGCTTGCTCTAGTGAAGGCCGGATATATCGTATGGCTGCCTGTAAGCATGACGCATGCTCCCTTTTCGCACATTACTCACGCGCTCGGTGGAATCGGAAACGGCAAAGGCGATGTCTATGGATATATTCCGATCTGGGTGGCCATGGTCTCACGTGGGCTTGATGCGCTCCCGAAGGTAATGCCGAACCTGAAACACAAGGGTTATGCGGTATTTGGCGTGTCCGCCGGCGCACTTGTCGGATACACGTTGATGGCGTATCGGCCGGACATCCGCGCAGGGGTATTTGCAGGTGGGCAGCAACCGCTCGATTTCTACCGGCGTGAATACGCGGCAATGGTCCATGAACGCTGCTGGGATTTTCCGGGAATTACGTCTTTTACCCAGGTCAAAGCTCTCATCGCGCCGCGTCCAGTGCAGTTTCAGCTTGGACGGCAGGACCCTTGGTGGCCCGATCAAGTACCGTTTCCGCCCCAGCCGAAATGGTTTCCGGGAACATCGCGCGACGTTCTCGTTGACGAAATCGCTGGCCAACTATTGTTGTTGAAGGCGATATGGAAGACGAACGGGAACGGGATTGTTGAACAGTATCTGCATGATGGCGGGCATGCGCTGATTCCGTCAGCAGGAATGGCATTCATAAAGCGTGCGCTTCAATAGCCTTTGATATGACTGGCCGGAATGACGCATATCCGTAACTGAGCAGCATGCAGGCAAGGCCGGGACAAAACCGGTATCGTGGGGCGAGTGTTGGTGGGCGTACTCCACTTGCCGGAGTGTTGATGCTGATGAACTGCTCGTTATCGGCGGCTTTCTGCAGCGTCGTCGTCGACCAGATGGAGGCCTGCGAGCCGTCGGGCTAGCCGATCTTACAAAAACGCCCGCTGATCTTGCAAAGTTAGCGGGCGTTATCGGCAAATGCCTTATTGGATGGGGTGGATGATGGGACTCGAACCCACGACGACAGGAATCACAATCCTGGACTCTACCAACTGAGCTACATCCACCACTGAAACCGTGGCCTGCCCGACAGGAATCGAACCTGTAACCCCCGGCTTAGAAGGCCGGTGCTCTATCCAGTTGAGCTACGGGCAGAGACTCTTATCCTTGCTCGGGCAATTTCTCGTACTGCGGATAGGGGTGGTCGGGGTGAGAGGATTCGAACCTCCGACATCCTGCTCCCAAAGCAGGCGCGCTACCAGACTGCGCTACACCCCGAAATCCGCGCGGCCGCCAGGCCGGACTGCAGGCGCAACGGGCGCGTTTCGGAGACGCAAGACTATACCTTGGCCCCGTGCCCGGGTCAATTTCCGCTTGAGTCCGGCCGGGGATTTCCGGGACAATCCCCCTTTTGCCATGGGGGGCGCGATGCGCGCACGCATACTCGACGGCAAGGCGATGGCCGACACCATCCTCGCCGTCATTCACGACAAGGTCGCCGAACGCGAAGCGCAGGGCAAGCGACGGCCGGGACTGGCGGTGATTCTCGTGGGCAACGATCCCGCATCGGCCGTCTACGTGCGCAACAAGAAACGCGCCTGCGAGCGCGGCGGCGTCGCCAGCGTGTCGCACGACCTGCCCACGACGACGACCCAGGCGGAACTGCTGGCGCTGATCGATACGCTGAATGCCGACGGCGCGATCGACGGCATTCTGGTGCAACTGCCGCTGCCGCCGCACATCGATGCCGAGACGGTGATCGAACGCATCCGCCCCGACAAGGACGTCGATGGCTTCCATCCCTACAACATCGGCCGCCTGGCGGTGAAGATGCCGACGCTGCGCCCTTCCACGCCGCGCGGCATCATGACGCTGCTGCGTGCCACCGGCGAGGAGTTGCGCGGCAGGAACGCGGTGATGGTCGGGGCCTCGAACATCGTCGGCCGGCCGATGAGCCTGGAGCTGCTGCTGGCCGGGTGCACCATCACCGTGTGCCACAGCGCGACACGCGATCTTGAAAGCTTTGTGCGCGCGGCCGAGATCCTGGTGGTGGGGGTGGGCCGTCCGCGCATGATTCCGGGCGACTGGATCCGCGAGGACGCGATCGTGATCGACGTCGGCATCAACCGGCTGGACGACGGCAAACTGTGCGGCGACGTGGATTTCGACGGCGCCGTGCAACGTGCGGGCTGGATCACGCCCGTGCCCGGCGGTGTCGGCCCGATGACGGTGGCCACGCTGCTGGAAAACACCCTGGAAGCGGCGTTGATGCACAATCCCTAAGCGCTGGGGATCGGAGGTCGCGCGGCGGCTACGCCGCGTTCGATGAATGCATGGGGGGCGGCGGAGCCGCGCAAATCCCCCGGTCCCCGTAGCCCTACTAGCCTGCGTGCAATGTACGCAGATACGCCACGTCGACAAAAGGCTGGCCTGGATCGGGACCGGCAATGCACCAGTTCGGCGTGCCCGGGTCGCCCAGGTCGGACAGCACGACGGCCGCACCGGTGAAATCGTGGTCGAGCGTGTAGTCGTTGACCGTCACCAGGGTTTTCAGGCCGGCGCCCAGACTGGCCTTGAGGCCGTTCTCCGAGTCTTCGAAAGCCAGGCATTCGGCGGCCGATATCCCCATTTTTTCCATGGCGTAAAGATAGATATCCGGCGCCGGTTTCTTGGCCGGCACGATGTCGCCGGCGGCAATCACCTCGAACCAGTCCTGCGTGCCCGGACCGAGGCTGTGTTCCAGCAGTACGGTCACGTTTTCCGGTGTGGTGGTGGTGGCGATCGCCAGCCGCAGGCCGGCGGCGCGCGCTTCCGCCAGCAACCGCTTCACGCCGGGGCGCATGGGAATACCGCCGCGCGCGGCCAGTTCGACGTAATGACGGGTCTTGGCCTTGTGCAGATCCGCCACCATGGCGTCGAAACCGGCTGGCTTTCGGTAATCCGGCCGATAGCGGTCGATATAGTGCTTCATCCGTTCCTTGCCCCCGGTCACGGCGAGTAGCTTGCCGTAGAGGGCGACATCCCAGTGCCAGTCCAGGCCGGCTTCCGCAAAGGCCTGGTTGAATGCGGGGCGATGGCCGTCGCGCTCGGTATCGGCGAGCGTACCGTCCACGTCGAACAGCAGGGCGTGCAGAGTCATAAGCTTGCTAGGAGTAAGGGTTTCTGATATTTAACGCGGTCCGGGATGCCCGGACCCCTGCAGCTGAAGAGAAAACGGGATGGCTGAAACTTTGGTGTACTTCGAGCCTTGCAAGGCCGGGAAGGGCGAAACCTGCATGAATCCTGAACAGCCTGTGCATTTTCGCAAAATGCGCGGCGACTGGAAAGCGGCCCTGCCGCAGGATGTCGGAATTCCCTTGCCTGCCATGCACAATGAATGCGGCATCGCAGCCGGCCTGCGGGGTTCGCGGGCGTCGCGGGGTGCGGCGCCGTGCATCGACAGCATGTCCCTGGAAACAATTCGCGAACGCCAGATCGCCCAATAATGACCCCGGAGAACGCCATGTCCGATACCTCGGAATTCGATCGCTACTACGACGGTTTGCTCTACAGCGTCATGCGCTGGGATCAGTTGACCGCATTCTGGAACAAGGTCGACGCGGAGGCGGGCTGGTATCTCTATGCGGTGGGACAGGCCGTACCGACCGGGCCCGCGCCTGCCGCGAAGGTAGAGCAGTTCATGCGCGAGCTGGACGAACTGCTGCGCCGCGAACACCACGAGGACTATTGCGCCATCGTCTATGCGGACGATCTGGAGCAGCCTAATTTCATCAAAATCTACGACCCCGGCCATCTGGGCAGTTCGTGCGGATCGAGTGCGATGAAATCGTCCGTGCTGCCGGGTTGGCTGATGAGCAAGACGCCGCCCCGCGAGCTGGAATCGCGCGCGCCGGTGACGGGTCAGCGCAAACGGTGGTGGCAGGCCTTTCTGGGTTCGCCGGCATAAAAAAACCGCGCCATCCGGCGCGGTTTTGCGTTGCGGTGGATCTGCTTACTGCTTGACGGGCTCGGCCCCGGCAGCTGGCGCGGCCATCTTGTCGGCTTTTTTGGCCTTGTGGTGCTTGGCCTTGTGATGTACGGCCTTGTGCGGCGCGCCGGCCGGCTTCTCGGCGGTGGCGGCGGCCGGGTCGGCTGCGGGGACATCGGCGGCGACGGCGGACAGGCTGAGTGCGCCGAACATCGAGGCGGCGATCAGGGAAGACAGCAGTTTGCTCATGGTGTGCTCCTGGGGAAAACGTTGGGTGTGCTGCGTTCCGCGATTACTTCTTCATCGGTTCGGCGGCTTTTTCCGCCTTGTCGGCTTTGTGCTCGATTTTTTTCTCGTCTTTCTTGGCGTGCTCGGCCTTGTGCGGAGCGGCGGCGGGCTTTTCCATGGTGGCAGGCGCCTTGTCGGCGGCGACGGCGGACAGGCTGAAGGCGCCGATCATCGAGGCGGCGATCAGGGAAGACATCAATTTGGTCATGGCTTGCTCCTTTGCGGTTGATTTGCGGGGCATGCAACGCGAGGCGTTTGCATGGCGCGCACTGTGCGCGCGTTTGCTTACATGAACCTTACGGTCGGCAGGCGGGAGAAACAGACGGTCTCGCCGCACCGGCGGGACTTTGTGTCAGACTTCCGCGCATGAAAATCCTGCTCGTTGAAGACGATCCCACACTGGGCGATGCCGTCATGCTGGCGGTCCGGCAGGCGGGATTCGCGGTGGACTGGACGCGCGACGGGATGCAGGCCGACAGCGCACTGAACGATTATGTCTACGATGCAGTGCTGCTCGATCTGGGGCTGCCGCGGCGCGAAGGGCTGGACGTGTTGCGCCGTCTGCGCAAACGGGGCGCGACGCTGCCGGTGATGATCCTGACCGCGCGCGACAGCGTGGAAGACCGTGTGCGCGGCCTGGATGCGGGGGCGGACGACTATCTGCTCAAACCTTTCGCGCTGGACGAGTTGCTCGCGCGCCTGCGGGCGTTGCTGCGCCGCGCGCATGGCGTGGCCGACACCGAGATGCGCCTTGGCAGGCTGTGCTTCGACAGCGTCGGGCGTGCCGCGCGTATCGGCGATGCGCCGCTCGTGCTGTCCGCGCGGGAAACCGAGGTTCTGGAGATTCTGCTCAGCCATGCCGGGCGGGTTGCGACCAAGGAGGCCATAGCGGACCGTCTGACGGGCTGGGACGAAGGCGTGGGCGAGAACGCGGTCGAGGTCTATATCCACCGCCTGCGACGCAAGCTGGACGGATCGGGCATTGCCATCCGCACTTTGCGCGGTCTCGGTTACATGCTCGAAGCGACGCCGTGAAGCGTGCTTCTCCGAGCCTGCGCCGACAGCTCATCGCGCGCATGCTGGCGACGATGGTGCCGCTGTTCATCCTGCTCTGGGTGATTGCGCATTTCTCGACGCAGTATTTCATCAATGCCGCGTTCGACCGTTCGCTTGCGCGCCGCACCTACGCGCTGGCGGATCAGGTCGAGGTCGTGCGTGGCCATGCGCAGGTCAACCTGCCTGTGGCCGCCCGCGAGATGCTGGTGTTCGATCAGGAAGACCTGTTGTTCCACCGCGTGCTCGATCCCGCCGGCATGGTGATCGAAGGCGAACGCCGCATGCCGCCCTTGCCGAAAGGGCAGACAATCAAGCCGGGCCAGCTCATTGTCTACGACGGTGCCAAGGACGGCGAACCGGTGCGCGTCGCGGCGTTCGGGCTGTCGCTCGCGGGCACGAGTGCGCACGGCACAGTGCTCATCCAGGTCGGTGAAACCCTGTCGCGCCGCAAGGCCACGGCACAGCGTGCGACGCTGGCGATCGTGATTCCGATGATCCTGATGACACTGGCGGCGGCAGCGGTGATCGTCTACGGCGTACGGCGTGGCCTGGCGCCGCTCGACCGGTTGCGTGACCGGCTTGCCGCACGGCAGGCGTTCGATCTGAGTCCGGTGCCGCAGGAAGGCGTGCCGGCCGAGTTGCGGCCGTTTCTCGACGAGATCAATTTTCTGTTGCAGCGCCTGGCCGAAGCAGTCGAGGCGCAGTCGCGCTTCGTGGCCGATGCGGCGCATCAGCTGCGCACCCCCATCGCGGGCATCCGTGCGCAGGCCGAAGCGGCGCTGGCGGGCGGCGACGGTACGCATGCCCTGGCACGCATCGCGGCTGCTGCCCGGAACATGGGCGAACTCGTGCAGAAACTGCTTGTTCTGGCCCGTGTCGACGCGGCCGGCGCAACCCTGCACCTGATGCTGCTCGATAGCGCATCCGTGGCGCAGGAGGCGGCCCGGGACTGGGCGCCGCGTGCGCTGGAACGGGGTGTGGAAATCGGCTTTGATCGCCAGGCGGGCAAGTCGACGCTGCAAGGAGACGCGCAGCTCCTGAAGGAGATGCTCGGCAATCTGATCGACAATGCCCTGCACTACGGGGCCACGCGTGTCGACATCGTCGCAGGCGCCTCCACGCACGGCCCATACTGGCGCGTGATCGACAACGGTCCCGGCATTCCCGAAGCGCAGCGCAGTGCTGCCTTTGCACCGTTTCACCGTCTGGCGGCCGGAGGCGGAGGCGGAGGCGCGGGCCTGGGGCTGACCATCGTGCAGCGTATTGCGCATCTGCACGGTGCGACAGTCAGCCTGTCGAGCGGAGACGCGGAGCAGGGCCTGGCGGTGGAGGTGCGCTTTCCGCCCGAAGGGCGGCTGGACTAACCTGAATTCTGCGCAGCCCCGTTTCGTTTCGGCCTCAAACAAAAAGCCCCCGCAGGCGGGGGCTTTAGGACCGGGGAAGGGCGGTTGCGTTACTGCCCGCCTTCCGTCGTCGGCGCGGGCGCCGGTGCGTCCAGCAGGGCTTTCATCGACAGGCGCAGGCGGCCTTTTTCGTCGGCTTCGAGCACTTTAACCTTCACGACCTGGCCTTCCTTGAGGTAGTCGCCGATGGCGTTGACGCGCTCGTGCGCGATCTGGGAGATGTGCAGCAGGCCGTCGCGGCCGGGCAGCACGTTGACGATGGCGCCGAAGTCGAGCAGCTTGACGATGGGGCCTTCGTAGACGCCGCCGACTTCGACCTCGGCGGTGATTTCCTCGATGCGCTTCTTGGCGAGCTCGCCCTGCTCCATGCTGGTGCAGGCGATCTTCACCGAGCCGTCTTCCTGGATATCGATCTGGGTGCCGGTTTCCTCGGTGAGGGCGCGAATGACGGCGCCGCCCTTGCCGATCACGTCGCGGATTTTCTCGGGATTGATCTTCATCGAGATGATGCGCGGTGCGTAGGCGGACATCTCGCCGCTGCCTGACACGGCACCTTTCATGATGCCGAGGATGTGCATGCGGGCTTCCTTGGCCTGGGCCAGCGCGGCCTGCATGATTTCCTTGGTGATGCCGTTGATCTTGATGTCCATCTGCAGCGCAGTGACGCCGTTGTCGGTGCCTGCGACCTTGAAGTCCATGTCGCCCAGATGGTCCTCGTCGCCGAGAATGTCGGTGAGCACCGCGAAGCGGTTGCCTTCCTTGATCAGACCCATGGCGATGCCGGCGACGTGGGCCTTGAGCGGTACGCCCGCATCCATCAGCGAGAGGCAGCCGCCACATACGGAAGCCATCGACGAGGAGCCGTTGGATTCGGTGATTTCCGACACTACGCGCATCGTGTAGTCGAATTCGTCCTTGGGCGGCAGCACGGCGAGCAGGGCACGCTTGGCCAGACGGCCGTGGCCGATCTCGCGGCGCTTGGGCGTGCCGACGCGGCCGGTTTCGCCGGTGGCGAAGGGCGGCATGTTGTAGTGCAGCATGAAGCGGTCGGAGTAGCTGCCTTCGAGCGCGTCGATGGTCTGTTCGTCGCGGCCGGTGCCGAGCGTGGTGACGACCAGCGCCTGGGTTTCACCACGGGTGAACAGGGCGGAACCGTGGGTGCGCGGCAACACGCCGTTGCGGATGGTGATGGGGCGGACAGTACGGGTGTCGCGGCCGTCGATGCGCGGCTGGCCGGAAAGGATGCGGTTGCGCACCACGCCGGCTTCCAGGCGGTGGAAGGCATCCTTCACCACGTTGGCGGCGACGGTGTCCATGTCGGCGGTGATGAGCGCGGCAAAGGCGGCGTTGCGGACTTCGTCCACGGCAGCCATGCGTGCCTGCTTCTGCTTGATGTTGTAGGCGGCTTGCAGGCCGGCCTCGGCGATGTCCTTCAGTCGCGCCAGCATGGCGCTGTCTTCGGCGGGCGGCTGCCAGTCCCAGGTATCGGCACCGGCTTCGTCGGCCAGCTCGTTGATCGCGTTGATGGCGGCCTGCATCTGGGTGTGGCCGAACACGACCGCGCCGAGCATTACGTCCTCGGGCAGCTGGTCGGCTTCGGATTCGACCATCAGCACCGCGGTTTCGGTGCCGGCGACGACGAGGTCGAGCTTGGAGTCCCTGAGTTCGGCGTTGCTCGGATTGAGTACGTATTCGCCGTTGATGAAGCCCACGCGCGCGGCGCCGATGGGGCCGTCGAACGGGACGCCGGACAGCATCAGCGCGGCGGAGGCGCCGAGCAGGGCGGGGATGTCGGCGGAGACTTCGGGGTTGGACGACAGCACGGTGGCGATGATCTGCACTTCGTTGAAGAAACCTTCGGGGAAGAGCGGACGGATCGGGCGGTCGATCAGGCGCGAGATCAGGGTTTCGCCTTCGGACGGGCGGCCTTCGCGCTTGAGAAAACCGCCGGGAATACGGCCGGCAGCGTAGGTTTTTTCCTGATAGTCGACCGTCAGCGGGAAGAAATCCTGGCCGGGCTTGACGTCGGTCTTGGCGACGGCGGTGACGAGCACGACCGTGTCCTCGACGTTGACGATGACGGCGCCGCCGGCCTGACGGGCGATTTCGCCGGTTTCCAGGATGACCTGATGGCGGCCATAGGTAAACGTTTTCTTGATTGCGCTCACACGAGTTCCTTTCGAAGCAAAAACGCCCCGCGAATGCGGGGCGTGCGAGTCAGAGGGCGCAAGGCCCCATCCACTGTGCCGGTGCCGAGGGAATCCGGGACATCACAGGGATATGGTCTGGAGTTGAATGCTTACTTGCGCAGGCCGAGGCGTTCGATCAGGGTCTTGTAGCCTTCGAGATTGGTGCGCTTGAGGTAGTCCAGCAGCTTGCGGCGGCGGCTGACCATTTTCAGCAGACCGCGGCGCGAGTGGTGGTCCTTCATGTTGGCTTTGAAATGCTCGGTCAGATCGTTGATGCGTGCCGTGAGCAGGGCTACCTGAACCTCCGGCGAACCGGTGTCGGCGGCGGCGCGCTGGTAGTCGGTGACGATTTGCGCTTTCTGCGCGGTGGTGACAGCCATGATGTACTCCTTAGGGTTAATCGCGTGGCCTGCGGCTGAGCGGGACACGTTCCGGAAACCCGCAATTGTAGTCGAAAAATGTCTGCCTTTTCAAGCGGCTGTCAGCCTGTGCGGCACGATCCGCCCGGCGTCGGCCTGGCCCAGACCGAGAAAGCCTGCGGGAGCGTATAGCCGCACCAAGCCGGCCGGCGTTTCGATCGGGGCGATGGCGCGTCCCTGCCGCAGGGCGGTCGCGTCGTTGTCGTCGACGCATACCCTGGGCAGGTATTCGAGCAGGCTGTCGGGCGGCAGCAGCCGGGCATGGCGAGCGTCCGGCGACAGGCTTTCCAGCGTCGCGAGATCGCAGGCGCCGGCCAGGGTGAAGTCGCCGGCGGCGGTGCGCGTGAGTCCGGTGAGATGTGCGCCGCAGCCGAGCGCTGCACCGATATCCTGCGCCAGCGTGCGAACGTAGGTTCCGGCGCTGCATTGCACGTCGAAAACGACGCGCGGCGGCGCGCATTCGACCAGATCGAGTGCGGCGATGCGCACCCGGCGCGGAGGACGGTCGATCTCGATGCCCGCGCGCGCGTATTCGTAAAGCGGGCGGCCCTGGTGCTTGAGCGCAGAGTGCATGGGGGGAATCTGCTGGATTTCGCCGACGAAGCCCTGGAGCGTTGCGGCGACGGCCGCGCAATCGGCCGTGACGGGATGTTCGGCAAGGATTTCGCCTTCCGGGTCGCCTGTCGCGGTGACGATGCCCAGACGCATGGTCGCGCGGTAGCGCTTGTCGGAATCGAGGAGGAAAGCCGAGAATTTGGTGGCCTCGCCGAAGCACAGTGGCAGAAGCCCGTCGGCGAAAGGGTCGAGCGTGCCGGTGTGGCCGGCCTTGAGTGCGGCCAGCAGCCACTTGGCCTTTTGCAGCGCAGCGTTCGAAGTCAGTCCGACCGGCTTGTTCAGCAGCAGGACACCGTTGACGCGTTGCCGGACGATCTTCACGCGTCCTTGGGGTGCTTGGCGTCTTCGGCGACGGCGGTCTCGATCAGGCGGGTGAGTTCCATGCCGCGCTCTACCGAGCGGTCGTACACGAAAGTGAGCTTGGGCACCACGCGCAACTGCATGCGATGCGAAAGCTGGGAACGCAGGAAGCCGCTGGCGCGCTGCAGGCCCTGGAGGCAGGCTTCGTGGGCCTGTCCGTCGCCGAGCGTGGTGAAGTAGACCTTGGCGAATTCCATGTCGCGGTTCACCTCGACCTCGGTGATGGTGAGCATGCCGACGCGCGGATCCTTTACTTCCTGACGGATTAGCTCCGGCAGTTCGCGCTGGATCTGGTCAGCAATGCGGCGGGCGCGGGGAAAGTCCTTTGGCATAGGGGTTAGAGGCGGAGGCCGGGAAGCGCGCGGCTACGCTGCGCTCAATCCCCGGTCCCTGAATCCTGGCCTCTCGGTCCTCACAGCGAGCGTGCGACCTCGACCACCTCGAACACTTCGAGGATGTCGCCTTCCTGGATGTCGTTGAAATTCTTCAGGCTCAGGCCGCATTCGAAATTGGCCTTGACCTCTTTCACGTCGTCCTTGAAGCGCTTCAGCGAATCCAGCTCGCCCTGATGGATGACCACATTGTCGCGCAGCACGCGCACACCGGCATTGCGCTTGACCATGCCGTCCGTGACGTAACAGCCGGCGATGGTGCCGACCCTGGAAATGACGAAGACCTGGCGGACCTCGACGCTGCCGATGACGGTTTCCTTCTTCTCCGGCGAGAGCATCCCGGACAGTGCGGCTTTCACTTCATCCACGGCTTCGTAGATGATGTTGTAGTAGCGGATATCCACGCCGTTGGTCTCGGCAAGCTTGCGGGCCTGTGCGTCGGCACGCACGTTGAAGCCGATCAGCACGGCCTTGGAGGCCAGCGCGAGGTTGACGTCGGATTCGGTGATGGCGCCCACCGCGCTGTGGATGACGTTGACCTTGACTTCCTCGGTCGAGAGCTTGGCCAGCGCATGTGCGAGACCCTCGTAGGAGCCCTGAACGTCGGCCTTGAGGATGACCGGCAACTGCTTGACTTCGCCTTCGCCCATCTGCTCGAACATCGACTCGAGCTTGGCGGCCTGCTTCTTGGCGAGCTGCACGTCGCGGAACTTGCCCTGGCGGAACAGCGCGATTTCGCGTGCCTTCTTCTCGTCCGGCAGCACCATCATGTCTTCACCTGCGTGCGGCACGTCGGACAGGCCCTGGATCTCGACCGGAATCGAGGGGCCGGCTTCGGTGATGGCCTTGCCGGCTTCGTCAAGCATGGCGCGCACCCGGCCGTAGACCTGGCCGGCCAGCACCATGTCGCCGCGCTTCAGCGTGCCGGATTGCACCAGAATGGTGGCAACCGGGCCCTTGCCCTTGTCGAGACGGGCTTCGATGACGATACCCTTGGCGGGGCCGTCGGCGGGCGCCTTCAGTTCGAGCACTTCGGCCTGCAGCAGGATGGCGTCGAGCAGGCCGTCGATGTTGGTGTTGGCCTTGGCCGACACGTCGACGAACTGCGACTCGCCGCCCCATTCTTCCGGGGTGATGCCATGCTGCGAGAGCTCCTGGCGGATGCGCTCGGGGTTGGCTTCGGGCTTGTCGATCTTGTTCACCGCGACCACGACCGGCACTTCCGCGGCCTTGGCGTGGTGGATCGCTTCGATGGTCTGCGGCATCACGCCATCGTCTGCGGCGACGACCAGCACGACGATGTCGGTGGCCTTCGCGCCGCGCGCGCGCATGGCGGTAAAGGCTTCGTGGCCAGGGGTGTCGAGGAAGGTGATGATGCCCTTCTCGGTCTCGACATGGTAGGCGCCGATGTGCTGGGTGATGCCGCCCGCTTCGCCGCTGGCCACGCGGGTGCGGCGGATGGTGTCGAGCAGTGAGGTCTTGCCGTGGTCGACGTGGCCCATGATGGTGACGACCGGCGGGCGCGGCTGCAGGGTGTGTTCGGTCGAGGTGGTATCGTCAAGCAGGTAGGCTTCGGGCGTATCGAGCGCCGCCGGCTTGCCGACATGGCCCATTTCCTCGACCACGATGATGGCGGTCTCCTGGTCCAGTACCTGGTTGATGGTGACCATGCTGCCGAGTTTCATCAGGGCCTTGATGACCTCGGCGGCTTTTACCGCCATCTTGTGGGCGAGTTCGGCCACGGTAATGGTTTCGGGCACCAGGACTTCGCGCACGATGGGCTCGGTCGGGGCGACGAAGGTGGTGTTTTCGTCGTGGCCCGATTTCGATTTGCCCCTGCGGCCGCGCCAGCCGGCGTCGGGCGCAGTGCCGCCGCGCGTTTTCAGTCCGCCCTTGCGGCGATCGTTGTCGTCCTTCCAGGTATCGGCTTTCTTGGTGCTTTTCTTGTCGTCCTTGCCCGCCCCCGGCTTGTCCGGTTTGTGCAGGGTCTTGGCAGTAGGGGATGCGGGGGCGGGCGCATCGGCTTTCTGCGCCTCCGCGAGTTTGGCTGCTTCGCGTGCCGCTTCCGCCTGCTTGCGCAGGGCCTCGCGTTCGGCACGTGCCTTGGCATCGGCGGCCTGACGCTCGAGCAGCGCCTGGTGCCGGCGAGCCTCGTCCTCGCGCGCCTTGATCTCGGCTTCGTTGAGGATGGTGGCTTTCCGTACGCGGGTGGTTTTTTTCGCGACGGGGGCCGCTTCCGGGGCGGGGGTCGGGGGCGTTTCCTGCACTTCGGGTTCGGGTTCGGGTTCGACGGCGACCGGTTCGGGCTCGGGCAGCGGTGCCGGCGCGACGACCACCGGTTCGGGCTCGGGCTCCGGGGTGGGGACGGGCAGCGGCTCCATTTCAGCGACCGCGGCGGCTTTGGCGGCTTCGGCCTGGGCTTCGGCGGCCAGAGCGGCCGGGTCGCGCTTCACGTAAGTGCGCGATTTGCGCACTTCGACCTGAATGGTGCGCGATTTGCCCGAGCTGTCGGTCTTGCGGATTTCGCCTGTCTGCTTGCGCGTGATGGTGATCTTGGTCTTGCTGCTCTCGCCGCCACCGTGCATTTTGCGAAGATAGTCGAGCAGATGCGCCTTGTCGGCCTCGGTCACGGGGTCGGCCGCATCGTTCTTGTCGACACCGGCTGCCTTGAGCTGCTCGAGCAGCAATTGGGGTGGCAGCTTCAGTTCCTGGGCGAATTGTTCAACGTTCATGCAATCCTCGTGGCATTTATAGCCTGTTCAACCGAATACGCGCTCAACCCTGAGCGAACCAGGGCGCGCGCGCCGCCATGATCAGCTGTTTGGCACGCTCGGCGTCCATCGCGGCCATTTCGGTCAATTCGTCGACGGCCAGTTCGGCGAGATCCTCGGTCGTGTGCACGCCCTTGCTGGCGAGCGTGCGCGCGGTTTCGGCATCCATGCCCTCAAGCGACAGCAGGTCGCCTGCGGAGGCCTCGACCTGCTCTTCGCCGACAATGGCGGCGGTCAGCAGGGCGTTGCGGGCACGGTTGCGCAGTTCGTTCACCAGCTCCTCGTCGAAAGCTTCGATTTCGAGCATCTCGTTGAGCGGCACGTAGGCGACTTCCTCCAGCGTGGAGAACCCTTCGTCGACCAGGATCTGCGCGACTTCCTCGTCGACGTCGAGCTTGGTGATGAAGAGATCGAGCGTCTTGCGGCTTTCGGTGGACTGCTTTTCATCCGCGGCTTCGCGCGACATGATGTTGAGCTCCCAGCCGGTAAGCTCGGACGCCAGGCGCACGTTCTGGCCGCCGCGGCCGATGGCCATCGCAAGCTGCTCCTCGTCGACTACGACGTCCATGCTGTGCTTGTCCTCGTCGACGACGATGGAGCTGACTTCGGCCGGTGCCAGGGCATTGATGACATACTGTGCGGAGTCGGCCGACCAGTGGATGATGTCGACGCGTTCGCCGGCGAGCTCGTTGGTCACCGAGGTGACGCGCGAGCCGCGCAGGCCGATGCAGGTGCCGATCGGATCGATGCGCGGATCGTGCGAGACGACGGCGATCTTGGCGCGCAGGCCGGGATCGCGCGCGGCCGCCTTGATCTCCAGCAGGCCTTCCTCGATCTCGGGCACCTCGAGCTCGAACAGCTTCATGATGAATTCGGGCGCGGTGCGCGACAGGACCACCTGCGGTCCGCGGTTGCCGCGGTCGATGCGCAGCAGGTAGGCGCGTACGCGATCACCCACGCGCAGGTTTTCGCGCGGGATCATCTGGTCGCGGTGCAGAAAGCCTTCGACGCGGCCCGATTCGATGATCGCGTTGCCGCGGTCGATGCGTTTCACGACGCCGTTGACGAGGTGTTCCTTGCGGGCGAGGAAATCCTGGATGATCTGTTCGCGCTCGGCGTCGCGGATTTTCTGCAGGATGACCTGTTTGGCGGCCTGGGCGCCGATGCGGCCGAACTCGATGTTCTCCAGCGGCTCCTCGACGTAATCACCGACCTCGATGTCGGGATGGGTGTCGCGTGCATCGACGAGCAGGACCTGAAAGTCTTCGGATTCGAGCTCGGTCTCGGTAACAACCTGCCAGCGGCGGAAAGATGCGTAGTCGCCGGTTTCGCGGTCGATCGACACGCGCACGTCGGCATCTTCCTTGAAGCGTTTCTTGGTGGCCTGGGCGAGCGCCTGTTCAAGGGCCTCGAAGACCACTTCCTTGTCCACGTTCTTCTCGCGGGCCAGTGCATCGGCCAGCATCAACATTTCTCGGCTCATCATTACCCTCCTCGCGCCTTACACCATCGGTTTCAGGCGGGCACTGTCCACATTTCTCATATCCACCGACACATCCTGGCCGTCCATCCGCAGCCTGACGGTCTCGCCGTCGAGGCCGGCCAGTTCGCCGACCAGCTTGCGCCGGTTGTCCAGCGGAACACGGAGCTTCAGCGTCACCCACTCGCCCGCGAAGCGCACATAGTCCTGCGGTTTCACCAGCGGCCGGTCGAGACCCGGAGACGAAACTTCCAGGCGGTCGTAGTCGATATTCTCGACGGTGAGCCAGTGGGTCAGATGATTGCTCACGGCGACGCAGTCGTCGATCGTGATCCCGCCCGGCTTGTCGATGAAAATCCGCAGCAACCCCCGCCCGGCGCGTTCCAGCAGCACCAGCTCGTAGCCGAGTCCAGCAAGCACGGGCTCCAGTCGGGCGGACAAATCCAGCATGTTTCAGGACACCAAAATAAAAAATGGGCACAACGCCCATTTGCAAGAATCAAGCCGAAAGATTATAGCATTGCCGAAGTCGGGCTGGAAAGAGGAGAAGGGGTGGTGCCCGGAACCGGAATCGAACCGGTACGCCATCGCTGGCGAGGGATTTTAAGTCCCTTGTGTCTACCAATTTCACCATCCGGGCAGCGCGGACAGCGAGGTGTCTGGAGGCGCGGGCCGGAGTCGAACCGACCTACACGGATTTGCAATCCGGTGCATAACCGCTTTGCTACCGCGCCGTTCGAGGCAAAGCCACGACAACTTAAGCGAAAAGGGGAAAACGTTTGACCGTTTTCCCCGGAATTCTGGAGCGGGAAACGAGGTTCGAACTCGCGACCTCAACCTTGGCAAGGTTGCGCTCTACCAGCTGAGCTATTCCCGCGTTGAAGGCTGCGCATTATGGTGATTCCGGTTTTTCCTGTCAACACCCGGCCAAGGGTTTCACGTGCCGCTTTGCAGTGCGCGTGCCGCCATCGCAAGATAGTAGGCCATCGATACCAGGGTAAGCAGTGCCGCGATCCAGATCAGTATTTCGCCGATCAGGGCGATGGGCAATCCCGCGATCGGATCGAAATACAGCAACAGCAGAATGGCGACCATCTGCGCGGCAGTCTTGAGCTTGCCGACGAAGGAGACGGCCACGCTCGCCGATTTGCCGGCCTTGGCCATCCATTCACGCAGGGCAGAAATGGTGATTTCCCGGCCGATGATGATGAGGCCGACGAGCGGCGCGACGCGCCCCAGATCGATCAGCACGATGAGCGCGGCGGCGACCATGAGCTTGTCGGCGACGGGGTCGAGAAAGGCGCCGAAGGCCGAGGTCTGTCCCAGCGCCCGTGCGAGATAGCCGTCGAACCAGTCGGTCAGGGCGGCGACGCCGAAGAAAGCGGTGGCCAATAGATTGGCTTCGCGTGGCGTTACCCAGGCATCCGGCAGGTAGAGCACACCGGCCATCAGGGGGATGAGCAGGATGCGCAGCCAGGTGAGCAGGTTGGGGAGGTTGAAAGGCATCAGTGCAACGCGCCGTATATGGTTTCGGCCAATTCTCGGCTGATACCGTTGACGGAGGCAAGCGCATCCACGCCGGCGGCACGCACGCCCTGCAGGCCGCCGAAGTGTTCCAGCAGCTGTTTGCGCCGTTTGGGGCCGACGCCCGGAATGTCTTCCAGCGTGGATTGCAGACGGGCTTTGCCGCGCTTGGCGCGGTGCCCGGTGATGGCGAAGCGGTGCGCTTCGTCGCGCACCTGCTGGATGAGATGGAAGCCGGGGTGATCCTTGGCGAGCCGGAGTTCGCGGCCATCGGCGAAGATCAGCGTTTCCAGCCCCGGCTTGCGCGACTCGCCCTTGGCGACACCCAGCAGCAGGACGTCGGACAGGCCCAGTTCGGCCATCGCTTCGACGGCCATGGCGATCTGGCCCTTGCCGCCGTCGATCAGCAGCAGGTCGGGCAGCACGCCGTTGTCCTCGACGCTCCGGTGGAAGCGCTTGATCAGTGCGGCATGCATCGCGGCGTAGTCGTCGCCCGGCGTGATGCCGCCGATGTTGTAGCGCCGATAATCGGCCTTCTTCATGTCGTCGCCCTCGTAGACGACGTTCGATGCCACGGTTGCCTCGCCCAGGGTGTGCGAGATGTCGAAGCATTCGATCCGCTTGAGCGTCGGCAGGTCGAGTGTCTCGGCCAGCGCGGCGAGGCGTTGCGACTGGTGTGTGCGATCGGCGTTGCGACGCTCCGCGGCGAGGCGTGCGTTGGCCTGGGCCATGCCGATCCAGATCCGGCGTTCGCCGGTGGTACGGTGCTGGATGGCGATTTTCCGCTGCGTCTGTTCCGCCAGCAGGGCTTCGAGTGCGGCGGTGTCGAACGCCTCGCTGACCAGGATGCGGGTCGGAACGGGGTGGTCGAGATAGTGCTGGGCGATGAAGGCTTCGAGCGCTTCGGCAGGTGTGGCGCCCTCGCCGTGCTGGGGAAAGAAGCTGCGGTCGCCGAGGTGACGGCCGCCGCGCACCATGGTGAGATTGACCGCGATCACCCCGCCGGCCTCGGCGGCGGCGACTACATCGGCATCCGCATCGCTGCCGTGCGCATCGACAAACTGCTTTTCGCGCACGGTGGCGAGCATGCGCAGGCGGTCGCGCAGGAAGGCAGCGGTTTCGAAATCCAGCCCTTCCGCCGCTGCATTCATCTGCGCGGTGATCTGGCCGGTCAGCGCGCTGGCCTCGCCCTTCAGCAGCAGAACGGCTTCGGCGACGTCGCGTGCGTAATCCGCGGGTGCGATCCGTTCGACGCAGGGTGCCGTGCAGCGCTTGATCTGGTGCAGCAGGCAGGGGCGAGAGCGGTTGGCGAACACCGTGTCCTCGCAGGTACGCAACTGGAACACTTTCTGCAGCAGCTGGATACTTTCCTTGACCGCATAGGCATTGGGGTAGGGGCCGAAGACCTGGTCCGCTTTCTTCGGTGTGCCGCGGAAATAGGCGAGTCGGGGATAGCGGTGGCCTGTGATCAGCAGATAGGGATAGGACTTGTCGTCGCGGAACAGGATGTTGAAACGTGGCTTGAGGCCCTTGATGAGATTGTTCTCGAGCAGCAGGGCCTCGGCCTCGGTGCGTGTCACCGTGGTGTCGACACGTGCGACGCTTTTCAGCATCAGCCGGATGCGCGGGCTTTGGTCGTTCTTCTGGAAATAGCTGGAGACCCGTTTTTTCAGATCCTTGGCCTTGCCGACGTAGAGCACGCCGCCGGCTGCGTCGATCATGCGGTAGACGCCCGGCAGCGTAGGCAGGCTGGCAAGAAAGTCCTTGTCAATGCTCACGGCGGATTCCTGGCAGAGGCGTGCCGGCGCCTGAACAGGCTCAGTCGGGTTCGTCCAGAAGCTTGCCGGCGATGGCCCAGTTCTCGTCGGGCAGTTCCTCGAAGGCGATGTAGGTGTACGAGGCCGGCTTGCCCGCATGGCGTTCGAGCGTGGCGGTGATCTCCTCGGCGACTTTCCGTTTCTGCTCGCGGGTAAGGCGGCCGGCGAGCCTGATGGTGACGACGGGCATGTTCAGGTCTCCTGTATCTGGCGGAATACGGCCTCGAACATCTCGGGCGTGAGGCGGCGCGTTTGCGTGTTGTAGCGGGAACAATGATAGCTGCTGACCAGCCGCCGGCCGTTGGGCAGGCGGTGATCGCTGCCATGCGCGAAGGGATAGTCCCTGAGCTTGAGAGCCTGCGCGCGCAGGATCGCCTGATGCGCGATCTGGCCGAGCGCAAGGATGCCGGCGTGCGCCGGCAGGGCCGCCAGTTCGGCGGCGAGAAAAGCGTTGCAGGCGCGGATTTCGGCCGGTTCAGGCTTGTTGGCCGGCGGCAGGCATTTCACTGCGTTGGTGATCCGGCAACCGGTGAGTTTGAGCCCGTCGTCTCTCGATATCGATTCCGGCGCGCTGGCGTAGCCGAATTTGTGCAGCGTGGCGTAGAGCAGGACGCCGGCGTAATCGCCGGTGAACGGGCGTCCGCTGCGGTTGGCGCCGTGCATGCCGGGCGCCAGCCCGACGATCAGCAGGCGGGGCGCCGGGTCGCCGAACGCCGGGACAGGCCGGGCGTGGTAATCGGGGTGGCGCGTGCGCACGTCGTCGAGAAAACCGGCGAGGCGCGGACAGGCGCGGCAGTCGGGATCGAATTGCATCGGAGAAAATAAAAAACGCCCCGCGGCGGGGGCGTCCATTGTACGGCGGGGAGAGCCCTGTCGCGCCAGACGGCGCGCCGGATCAATTCTCGATCGGTCCGGCGGCGGTCTGCATGTAATTCTGTTCGCCCATGCGCTTCAGCAGGTCGAGCTGGGTTTCCAGATAGTCGATGTGCTCTTCGGTATCCTCCTGGATGCCGACCAGGATTTCGCGCGAAACGTAGTCCTTGACCGATTCGCAATGTGTGATGGCCTCGACGTAGAGCGCCCGGCCGGTGTGTTCGAGCTTGAGATCGCAGGCCAGGCATTCGGCGACGTTTTCGCCGATCATCAGCTTGTTCAGGTCCTGCAGGTTGGGCAGGCCTTCGAGAAAGAGGATGCGTTCGATCAGCTTGTCGGCGTGACGCATTTCCTCGATGGACTCTTCGTATTCGTGTTTGCCCAGGGCTGCCAGTCCCCAGTTTTTATACATCCGGGCGTGCAGGAAATACTGGTTGATCGCGGTGAGTTCGACCGTGAGGGCCTTGTTCAGATACTGGATGACTTTCTTGTCGCCTTTCATGGCTCTCTCCTGTGATTTGAAGGAGCCCGGCGGCCTGTGGCGGGGTACTGGCTAGCGGGCGTTCGGGCTGCCCGTCATTCTAGGGAAAAAGCGGCGCAAAACAAGCAGTGGCGCGGGTTTCGCGACTGTGGACGCAAATGAGAATGAAGCGTTTTTTCAGGCGGCGGCCATCAGCGCCGGACAGCCGGACTCGGCGGCAGCCATCTGGCGTGCCTCGCGCAACACTTCCTTGGCGCATTTCGCACACTTGCCACACTGAGTGGCCACGCCCAGATGCTCGCCAAGCTGGCGCACGGTGCAGACGCCCTCGGTACGCACGAGACGATGGATGTCCGAATCGGTAACGTTGTGGCACAGGCAGACGTACATGGTGCAAACCCTCGATGTGGGCCTCCGATGTGCGTATCATGGAACGAATGAGAATAATTGTCAATAATGAAATTTCGGGGCGAAGACCGCGCAGGTGGCGCTCAAGGCCGCGCCGTTCGGGCCGATATTTCAGAAAGCCAATCAATGTATTGTTTCTCTACCGCCCATGCCGGATCAAATACCTACTTTGACTGACTGGATCGCACGATTCGGTCAGGCCGAGATTCCCGTGCTGCGTCACAGCGCACGCGAACTCGAACGGCTGCAGCACGAAAACGGCAACCTGAACGCCCGCACCGTGGCGGGGGTGGTCACCGACGATCCGCTGATGACGGTCAAGCTTCTGCGCCACATGCAGCTGCACAAGGGAGCGCATCAGCGGCATGAGCTGGTCGACGTGAAACAGGCCCTGCTGATGATGGGGCTGGAGACGTTTTTCCGGGATCTACCGGCACAGCCGGTTGCGGAAGACATGCTGCAGCGTCACAAGGAGGCATTGCTGTACCTCCTGCGTACAGTGCGCCGCGCGCAGCGGTCGGCCTACTATGCGTTCGACTGGGCACTGCGTCTGCACGATCTGCACGCCGAGGAGGTACAGGTATCGGCTTTGCTGACGCATTTCGCCGAAATGCTGATGTGGTGTTTCAACCCGGGCCCCATGCTGGAAATCCGGCGACGCCAGCTGAGCGACCCCACCCTGCGCAGCGTGGATGCGCAACGGCAGATTCTGGGGTTTTCAGGCACCGAGCTGCAACAGCAACTGGCTGCCGAGTGGCGTCTGCCGGAATTGCTGCTGAATCTGCTCGATCCGGCCCAGTCGGGCGCAGCACGGGTGCGGAACGTGACGCTCGCCGTCAATCTGGCGCGGCATTCCGCACAAGGCTGGGACAATCCGGCCCTGCCGGACGACTACCGCGATATCGGCGCACTACTGCGCATGGAGCCCGAACGGGTTCGGGCCATGGTGATGCACGAAACCCCATCCGGCGGTTAGCCGGTTCATCCCTGCCCGGTTTTCGGTATGACCGAAATTTCCAGCGCCCGGGCGATTTCCACGATGGCCATTGCCGCATTGCAGGCCGGTGCCGCCTGCATGAGCAGCTGGCGGCGCATCACGGCCTGCCGCACCTCGGGGGCAGCGGGAATGTCGCCCAGATGCGCCAGGGTGAACGGCCGGCCCAGGCCTTCGACCACGAACCGGTCGAGCACCTGCTGCAACTGACGGGTAATGGCCTGCCCCGAGCCTGTGCGCGTGGTCTGATTGACGATCAGGCGGATCTGTTGCCGTTTCTGCTGCCCGACGAGCACTTTGATCGTGGCATAGGCGTCGGTGAGCGAAGTCGGTTCGGGCGTGGCGACCATCAGCACTTCCGAGGCGAGGGATACGGCGAACAGGACGACATCGGAGATGCCGGCGCCGGTGTCCAGCAATACCACGTCGTAGCGCGGTACCAGGCCGCTGATGACGCGCAGGAATTCCCCCCGGACTTCGGGGGTGAGGCGCGAATATTCGACCAGGCCGGAGCCTGCCAGCAGCACCGAGAATCCGCCGGGCGCCTGGAGTATGGCGTCGTCGAGCGAAGACTTGCCAGTGAAGACATCGTGCAGGGTGATCTTGGGATACAGGTTCAGCACGACATCGAGATTGGCCAGCCCGAGGTCGGCGTCAAGCACCAGCACGCGATGTCCGCGTTTGGCGAGCGCCGCAGCCAGGTTGGCGGAGACGAAGGTCTTGCCGACGCCGCCCTTGCCGCTGGTGACGGCGATGACCTTGCCGATCGGCGGCAGGGGCAGGGATGCGGCGGCGGGTGGGGCGTCGGACGCGGCGATATCGTTCATGCGTTGGCTCGGTCGGAGGCGGCGGACTGCGGGGGGTGTTCCAGATCGAGCTGGCTGAACAGCAAGCCCTTTTCCTCCGCGCTGACCGCCGATTCGCGCGGCTGATCGAGATAGATGCGGTTGCGGCCGTCGGTTTTGGCGCGGTAAAGCTGCTGGTCCGCCCGCTCGATCCACAGATCGGCGGTGGAGCGCACCCATTCGGGGGCGAACGCGCCGCCGATGCTGACGGTGACCTGCAGGGTCAGCATCGGCGCTACCGCGATCGGCAGCGCCGCGATCGTTTCGCGGATGCGTTCGGCGACCACCTGGCCGAACGCGGGCCGGCAATGGGGGAGGATGATCGCGAATTCCTCGCCGCCGTAGCGGGCAACCGTGTCGACCGGACGGACGCAACGGGTCAGGCACGCAGCGATCGTGCGCAGCACCTGGTCGCCGGCCAGATGGCCATGGGTATCGTTGATGGATTTGAAGCGGTCGATATCCAGCAGCAGCAGCAGCACGGAATCGCCTGTCCGGGCGACCGCCTCGATCGAGCGGCCGAGCACACCGTGGAAATGGCGGCGATTGCCGAGCCCGGTCAGCGGGTCTCGCAGCGACAGTTCGCACAATCCGTCGATCAGCCGCTGTAGATAATCGAGCGCGGATTCGCCAGTCTGCCGGTCGCCGTCCTGTGCATCGTGGGCCAGCAGTGCGCGGGCGTCGTCGAGTCGCAGCGCATGCAGGTCGACCGGGATGGCGGGGGGCTGGGACGTCAAGGTGGGCGTGGCGAAAGCGGGCTGGCGTGTGCGTCGAGTATGTGGGGATTCCCGGCAATGAGCAAGTGTATCCGCCTCGTGGATAATGCCGCCGCATGAATGCGGTTCCCTACTGGCGTCTGTCCGGCTTTTACTTCTTCTACTTCGCCTTCGTTGGCGCGATCTCGCCGTTCTGGGGGCTGTACCTGCAGTCGCTGGCGTTCAACGCTTTCCAGATCGGCGTGCTGATGTCGCTGCTGCAGGTGATGCGGATCTTCGCGCCCAACATCTGGGGCCACGTCGCCGACCGCACCGGCCGCCGCGCCGCCATCGTCCAGCTGGCCGCGTTCGGCAGCGTGCTGGCCTTTGCGGGCGTGTTCTTCGGAACCTCGTTCTGGTGGATGTTCGCCGTGATGGCGGCCCTGAGTTTTTTCTGGAGCGCTTCGCTGCCACTGGTGGAGGCGATGACTCTGTCCCACCTGGGCGAACGGATCGACGGCTACGGCCGCATCCGCCTGTGGGGGTCGATCGGCTTTGTCGTCATGGTGGTGGGACTGGGCTATGCGCTGGACCGCGTGAGCATCGCCTGGCTGCCTTGGGCGATCCTGGGCGTCATGCTCGGCATTGCGCTGTTCGCACGGGTGATCCCCGAGGCGGAAATTCCGGCGCACGGCAGTGACGGCATGCCGATCTGGACCGTCGTGAAGCGGCCCGAGGTCGCGGCCCTGCTCGCGGCCTGCATGCTGATGGCCGTGACCCACGGGCCTTACTACACCTTCTATTCCATCTATCTGGTCGATCACGGCTACGACAAATCGACCGTCGGCTGGTTGTGGGCGCTGGGCGTGCTGTGCGAGATCGGTGTTTTTCTGGTCATTCCCCGGGTCTTCGCACGGGTGACGCCGCGCCGACTGCTGCTCGCAAGCTTCGCACTCGCCGTGCTGCGTTTCCTGATGATCGCATGGGGCGTGGAGTCGCCCTGGATCGTATGGGGTGCGCAGACCCTGCATGCCTTTACCTTCGGCACGTTCCACGCTGCCGCGGTCGCGCTCATTCACCAGCATTTCCGGGGGCGGCATCAGGCGCGCGGCCAGGCGCTCTATACCAGCCTGTCCTACGGCGTGGGCGGCACGCTCGGAGGTTTGATCAGCGGCGTGACTTGGGACGGACTGGGGCCGGACTGGACCTTCACCCTGGCCGCCGCGAGCGCGGCGCTGGCCTGGGGGGTCTATGCCGCATGGGGGCGGACGAAAGCCCTGCCGGGCGGGGCCAAGCTATGAAATAATCGCCTTTTACGCGCCCGTTTTGCTCATTCCGCATGCCCGGACAGACCTTATTCCAGAAATTATGGGACGCTCACGTCGTCCACGTCGAGCCCGACGGCCAGACGCTGCTTTATATCGACCGCCATCTGGTGCACGAAGTCACCAGCCCGCAGGCGTTCGAAGGGCTCAAGCTCGCCAAGCGCCTGCCGCGCCGCATCGACGCGGCGGTGGCCGTGCCCGATCACAACGTGCCGACCACCGATCGCAGCCAGGGCATCGCCGATCCGATCTCGCGCCTGCAGGTCGAGACGCTCGACGCCAATTGCGCCGAATTCGGCATCCGCGAGTTCAAGATGAACGACGTGCGGCAGGGCATCGTCCACGTCATCGGCCCGGAAGAGGGGCTGACCCTGCCGGGCATGACCGTCGTCTGCGGCGATTCGCACACCTCCACGCACGGCGCCTTCGGTGCGCTGGCCTTCGGCATCGGCACGTCGGAAGTCGAGCACGTGCTTGCCACGCAATGTCTGTGGCAGAAACCGTCGAAGACCCTGCTGGTCAAGGTGGAAGGCCAGCTTGGACGCGGCGTCACCGCCAAGGACATCGCGCTGGCCGTCATCGGCGCCATCGGCACGGCGGGCGGGACCGGCTACGCCATCGAGTTCGGCGGCAGCGCGATCCGCGGCCTGTCGATGGAAGGCCGCATGACCCTGTGCAACATGGCGATCGAGGCCGGCGCGCGCGCCGGCATGGTCGCCGCCGACGACACCACGATCGATTACGTGAAGGGCCGTCCGTTCGCGCCGACGGGCGCGGCGTGGGACAAGGCCGTCGCCTGGTGGAAGACCCTGCATTCGGACGCCGATGCGCAATTCGACCGCGTGATCGAACTCGACGCCGCTGCCATCGAGCCGCAGGTGACCTGGGGCACCTCGCCAGAAATGGTGGTTTCGGTCAAGAAGCGCGTGCCCAGCCCGACGGGGGCACCCGACGACGTCAAACGCCAGGACTGGACGCGTGCGCTGGAGTACATGGGGCTGGCCGCCGACACGCCGATCGAGCAGATCGCCATCGACAAGGTGTTCATCGGCTCGTGCACCAATTCCCGCATCGAGGATCTGCGCGAGGCCGCGGCCGTGGTCAAGGGCCGCAAGAAGGCGGCGGGCGTGAAGCTGGCGATGGTCGTGCCGGGTTCGGGGCTGGTGAAGCAGCAGGCCGAGGCCGAAGGCCTGGACAGGGTTTTTCTCGACGCCGGTTTCGAATGGCGCGAGCCCGGCTGCTCGATGTGTCTGGCGATGAACGCCGACCGGCTGGAACCGGGCGAGCGTTGCGCCTCGACCAGCAACCGCAATTTCGAAGGCCGCCAGGGGCAGGGCGGCCGCACCCATCTGGTCAGCCCGGCCATGGCCGCCGCGGCCGGTATCGCAGGTCACTTCGTCGACGTACGTACTTTCTGAGGAGAACACCATGTTGAAACCCGTGATCGCCGCCATGATCGCTGCCGTGCTGACACTGGCGGGCTGCAATACCGTCCAGGGCATGGGGCAGGATATCCAGAAGGCGGGCGGGGCCATCGAACGCGCAGGTAGCAAGTAAATGCAGGCATTCACCCGGCTCGACGGGCTGGTGGTGCCGCTCGACCGCGCCAACGTCGACACCGATGCAATCATCCCCAAGCAGTTCCTGAAGTCGATCAAGCGATCGGGCTTCGGCCCCAACCTGTTCGACGAATGGCGCTATCTCGACCACGGCGAGCCGGGCATGGACCCGGCCACGCGGCAGCCCAATCCCGCGTTCGTGCTGAATTTTCCGCGTTACCGCGGCGCATCGGTGCTGCTCGCGCGCGACAATTTCGGTTGCGGGTCGAGCCGCGAACACGCCCCGTGGGCGCTGGAGGACTACGGCATCCGCAGTGTCATCGCGCCGAGCTTCGCCGATATCTTCTACAACAACTGCTTCAAGAACGGCCTCCTGCCCATCGTGCTCGACACCGCCACGGTCGACCGTCTGTTCCGCGAATGCGAGGCCACCGAGGGCTATCGCTTGGTCGTCGATCTGGCTGCGCAGACCGTGACCACGCCCGGCGGCGAGGCGCTCCGGTTCGATGTCGACCCGGGCCGCAAGCATCGTCTGCTCAACGGCCTCGACGACATCGGCCTGACCCTGCTGCACGCGGACAAGATCAAGGCCTACGAAGAGGCGCGCAAGACCGCGGCGCCGTGGCTGTTTGGCTGACCCATTTTCAACCCTGAGGACAGGGCGATGCAGGGAACCGGTGCCCGGAAAGCACCCCCGGCAATCGCCCATTGAGACATCATGAAACTCGCAGTACTTCCCGGCGACGGCATCGGCCCCGAAATCGTCGCCCAGGCCGTCAAGGTCCTGAACGTTCTGAAATCCGAGGGCGCTTCCATCGAGATGGAGACCGCGCCCATCGGCGGCGCCGGCTACGACGCGGCGGGCGATCCGCTGCCCGGGGCCACCCTGAAGCTGGCGCGCGAGGCCGATGCGGTGCTGCTGGGCGCCGTCGGCGGCCCGCAGTACGACACGCTCGACCGTCCGCTGCGTCCCGAACGCGGCCTGCTGCGCATCCGCAAGGAACTGAACCTGTTCGCCAACCTGCGTCCGGCGCTGCTGTATCCGGAACTCGCGGGCGCGTCGTCGCTGAAGCCCGAGGTGGTATCCGGACTGGACATCATGATTGTGCGCGAACTGACCGGCGACGTGTATTTCGGCCAGCCGCGCGGCATCGAGATCCGCAACGGCGAGCGTGTCGGTTTCAACACCATGCTCTATTCCGAGTCCGAAGTGCGCCGCGTCGCGCACGTTGCGTTCGGCATCGCGATGAAACGCGGCAAAAAGCTCTGCTCGGTCGAAAAGGCCAACGTGCTCGAATGCTCGGAGCTGTGGAAGGCCGTGATGATCGAGGTGTCGAAGGACTATCCCGAGGTCGGGCTCTCGCACATGTACGTCGACAATGCCGCGATGCAGATGATCAAGTGGCCCAAGCAGTTCGACACGATTGTCACCGGCAATATCTTCGGCGACATCCTGTCGGATGCGGCCTCCATGCTGTCCGGCTCGATCGGCATGCTGCCTTCGGCTTCGCTGGACGAACACAACAAGGGCATGTACGAACCGATCCACGGCTCGGCGCCCGACATCGCCGGCAGGAACCTCGCCAATCCGCTGGCGACCATCCTGTCGGTGGCGATGATGTATCGCTACACCTTTGCCGACCCGGCCACCGCCGATCGCATCGAGAACGCGGTCAGGAAGGTGATTGCGCAGGGCTACCGCACCGGCGACATCTGGACCGAAGGCACGCAGAAGGTGTCGTGCTCGGACATGGGCGACGCGGTCGTCAAGGCGATGTGATTTCCTCGCGGGATCGCGAGAACGGGTTTTCTGGAGACTGAAGCAATGATGAAAGTAGGCTTGATCGGCTGGCGCGGCATGGTGGGCTCGGTGCTCATGGGGCGCATGAAGGAAGAACGCGATTTCGATCACATCGATCCGGTGTTCTTCACCACGTCCAACGTGGGCGGCAAGGGGCCGGATATCGGCCGCGACGTGCCGCCGCTGAAGGACGCCAACAGTATCGACGAACTGAAGGCCTGCGACGCCATCATCACCTGCCAGGGCGGCGACTACACCAAGGCGATCTATCCGCAACTGCGTGCCGCCGGCTGGACCGGCTACTGGATCGATGCGGCTTCGACCCTGCGCATGAAGGACGAAGCCATCATCATCCTCGATCCGGTCAACAAGAACGTGATCCGGGACGGCATCGCCCAGGGCGTGAAAACCTATGTCGGCGGCAACTGCACGGTATCGCTGATGATGATGGCGATGGGCGGGCTGCTGGAGGCGGGCCTGGTCGAATGGGTGTCGCCGATGACCTATCAGGCGGCTTCCGGGGCCGGCGCGCGCAACATGCGCGAATTGATCGCCCAGATGGGCGCCGTGCACGGCGAAGTGAAGGCGCTGATCGACGATCCGGCCTCGGCCATCCTGGAGATCGACCGCAAAGTGGCCGATTTCATCCGTTCGGACCGCTATCCGCTGGATGCCTGGCCGGTGCCGTTGGCCGGCAACCTGATTCCCTGGATCGACGTGGCGCTGGAATCCGGCCAGTCGAAGGAAGAATGGAAGGCCCAGGTCGAGGCCAACAAGATCATGGGGCGCAGCGCCAACCCGATTCCCATCGACGGCCTGTGCGTGCGCGTCGGCGCCATGCGCTGCCACTCGCAGGCGCTGACCATCAAGATGACGAAGGACGTGCCGCTGGACGAGATCCACGGACTCATCGCCGCCCACAACCCATGGGTGAAGGTCGTGCCCAACGATCGCGAGATCACCATGCGCGAGCTCACGCCCGCTGCCGTTACCGGCACGCTGACCGTGCCCATCGGCCGCATGCGCAAGCTCAACATGGGGCCGCAATACCTGACCGCGTTCACGGTCGGCGACCAGCTCCTGTGGGGCGCCGCCGAGCCTTTGCGCCGCATGTTGCGCATCCTGCTTGAGGCCTGAAAACCACAGTTAGGCCGCATCGGGCTTGTCTTGGTGCGATTTATGCTCTAAAGATTGCGCAAGTCGGACCGTCAATAAAGGCGTCGAGGATTCAACGCCCCGCGGAATGGGGTCTACAGGGAGAACCGGGATGAAATTGAAGCGCTTCACCACCCAACTGGCCGCTGCCGGCCTGATTGCGCTGCCGCTGATGGCGAGCGCAGCCGGGCTCGGCAAACTGTCGGTCAGCTCGGCGCTGGGGCAGCCGCTGTCGGCCGAGATCGAGCTGTTCGCCGCCGACAAGGCCGAGCTGGACAGCATTTCGGCCACACTGGCGTCCGACCAGGCCTTCCGCGATGCGCGCGTCGAATTCTCCCCGGTGCTTTCCACCCTGCGCTTTGCCGTCGAGAAAAAACCCAATGGCAAGGCGGTCCTCAAGGTTACGTCGGCGCGTCCGGTCAACGACCCCTTCATCGACATGCTGGTCGAGCTGTCCTGGGCTTCGGGCCGCCTGGTGCGCGAATACACCATGCTGCTCGACCCGCCCGGCATGGGCGGCGCGCAGGCGGTGCCACCCATAACCGTGGCCCCGGCCGTGAGCGCGTCTGTCACGCCCAAACCGACGGCATCGCAGCCCGTTGCGCCGGAATCCAGGCCTGTGACGGCACCGTCCGCGGCGAAGGCTGCGTCTGCGGCCCAATCCAAACCTGCGACGACGGCTGCGCCCGGGCAGGTTCAGGTCCGGCGTGGCGACACGCTGCTGGGCATCGCCAAGCGCGTTCGTCCCGAAGGCGTGAGCCTCGAACAGACGCTGGTCGGCCTGTACCAGGGCAACCCCGCTGCCTTCGAAGGCAACAACATGAACCGCCTCAAGGCCGGCAAGACGCTGGATCTGCCGGAGGCCGGCAAGCTGACGGCGATTCCGCAGACCGACGCGGTCCGTGAGGTCCGGTTGCAGGCCGAGGACTGGCGCGCCTATCGCCAGAAGCTTGCGGAGGCCGCGCAGGCGGCACCCGAGGCGCAGGCGGCGCCCGGCCAGACCAGTAGCGGCAAGGTCTCGCCCAGGGTCGAAGACAAGGCCAAGCCGGCACCGGACGCGCAAAAGGATGTGCTGAAGCTGTCCAAGGCACCGGCCGATGCGGATGCCAAGGCCCGGGCCGACGACGCGCGCGCGCTGCAGGAAAAGCTGCGGGCACAGGAAGAGGATGCCATCGCGCGCCAGAAGGCCCTGGACGAATCCAACCAGCGTGTGGCTACCCTCGAAAAACAGATTCAGGACCTGCAGAAGCTGGTCGAGATGAAGGACAAGGCTCTGTCCGAAACCGAACAGGCGAGCGCACCTCCGCCGGCCGAAGTCAAGGCGCCTCCCGTGCCGGCGCCACAGGTTCAGGCGCCGCCGCCGCCCGCCAAGCCCGCGCCGGCGGTCGAAACCCCGGTCGCGCCGGAACCGGCCGAAAACTGGTACGACCCGCTGCTTGCCAATCCGCTCTACTGGGGCGGCGGGCTGGCCGCGCTCGGCCTGGGCGGCCTGCTGTGGTGGATGATGGCCGGCAGCCGCCGCCGGCCCAAGAGCCTCAATACCGCCGCACTCGACGACAGCATCATGAGCGGCGGCGACCTGCACGCGAACACAGTGGTCGGCGCCGCATCCGGCGGCAGTGTCAATACGGGCGATACGTCCTTCCTCACCGATTTCAGCCAGGCTGGTCTGGGAACGATCGACACGCACGACGTCGACCCCATTGCCGAAGCCGAGGTGTACATGGCCTATGGCCGGGATGCGCAGGCCGAGGAGATCCTCAAGGAAGCGCTCGTCAAGAATCCGGACCGCCACGAAGTACGCGTGAAACTGCTGGAAATCTACGCCGCCCGCCGCAACACCGCCGCCTTCGAAACCGTGGCCGGAGACCTGTTCGCGGCAATCGGCAACCAGCCGAATCCCTTGTGGGACAAAGCCTGCGAGATGGGCCGCGGCATCGATCCGACCAATCCGCTGTATGGCGGCGTCAAGGCCGAGGCAACGCCGGCTGCGACGATTGCGGCAACGGCTGCCATTGCCGGCGGGGCGGTCGCGGTGGATACCGTCATGGCGGCGTCCGGACCTGAAGATGCGCCGGTCGAACCGGAATCCGTACCCGATCCCGATCCGGTCACCGCGAGTACTCCGCTCGAATTCGAGAGCGCAGGCCACGTGCTCAGTTTCGGCACACAGGACACGCCGGCACCCGAACCGGTCGTTGCCGACGTGCCAGCGGACGCCGCCGAATCCGAAAGCGGCCTGGATTTCGAGTTGCCGGAGCTCGATCTGCCGTCGGCGGACGAGGAACTCAAGCTCGATCTGGGCCTGGAGTCGGATAATGGACCGGACAGCACTTTCGATTTCAGCGGCCTCGACCTCGATCTGGGCGACAGCGGCGGCAGCGATCTCGAACTCGACGAAGTCGGCACCAAACTCGATCTGGCCCGCGCCTACGTGGAAATGGGCGACAAGGAAGGTGCCCGCGAAATTCTCAACGAGGTGCTGGCCGAAGGCAGCGACAAGCAGAAAGCCGACGCGAAGGGCATCCTTTCGACGCTTGGCTAAATCCATCCATTCCGCCGCCCGCCTGCTGGCGTGGTGCGGATGGGCGGCCGCGGTGGAAACCGCCGCGCCGTCCCGGCTCCCGATCCTGGCCGTCGCCGCTGCGACGGCCTTTCTGTTTCCAGCCATCCGGCCGCACGCATGGCGTCTGCTGAGACGTACGCGCTGGCTCCTGATCGTCCTGTTCGCTGCCTATGCCCTGACGCTGCCCGGCGTGCCGCTGTGGCCTGCGGCCGGCTGGGTGAGTCCTTCGCACGAGGGCCTGCAGGCCGGCGCGCTGCGCGTCGCGCGGCTGGGACTGATGCTGCTCGGCCTGGCTGTGCTGCTGGCGACCACGCCGTATCCGCGGCTCGTCTACGGCCTGTATGTGCTCGCACGGCCGCTGGCCTGGCTGGGCTTCGACCGCCGGGCATTCGCGGTGCGCCTGGGGCTGACGCTTGAATACGCCGAGCGCGACGCGCAGGCGCCGAAACGCGCGCACTGGCTGGATGCGCTGGCCGCACCGCCGGACGAAGCCGGGCCCGCGCGTTTCGTGCTGGCGGCCGAACGCTGGCAAACCCGTGACGCCGCCGTCATACTCGCGGCCGTGCTGTTGCTGGGATTCGTGTGGGCATGAGAATCGTCATCGGGCTGGAATACCGCGGCGCCGGCTTTTGCGGCTGGCAGTCGCAGCCGCAGGGATGCGGCGTGCAGGACGCGCTGGAAACCGCCGTGTCGGCCATTGCCGGCGCGAGGACGCCGGTCGTTGCGGCGGGACGCACCGATACCGGCGTGCATGCCGCTTTCCAGGTGGCGCATTTCGACGTGGCCGTCGTGCGCCCGCTGACCGCCTGGGTGCGCGGCGTGAACAGCCACCTGCCGCCCGGCGTGGCGGTGCTGTGGGCGCGCGAGGTCGGCGTGGACTTCCACGCACGGTTCGCCGCGACCGAGCGCGGCTACCGTTATGTTCTGCTCAACCATCCCGTGCGTCCCGGGCTCCGCGATGGCCTCGTCGGCTGGCATCATCGACCGCTCGACGTCGCCGCCATGAACGCGGCGGCAGGCCATCTGCTCGGCCGGCACGATTTCTCGGCCTTTCGCGCAGCCGAATGCCAGGCCCGGTCGCCGGTCAAGGAAGTGCGCCTCGCGTGCATCGAGCGGCGCGGCGATTATCTGCTGTGCGATTTTCGCGCCGACGGTTTCCTGCACCACATGGTGCGCAATCTCATGGGCTGCCTGGTCCAGATCGGTGCCGGCGCGCAACCGCCGGACTGGCTGCGCGAAGTCAGGGACAGCCGCGACCGCACCCGCGCCGCGCCGACCTTCGACGCCGCCGGCCTCTACCTGACGCACATCCGGTATCCTGCGCACTTTGCCCTGCCGGAAAACTCGGAGCGATGGCCCTTCGCCACATGAGCCTGCGCGTCAAAATCTGCGGCATCACCCGTATCGAAGATCTGCGCGCTGCCTGCGATGCGGGCGCCGATGCGGTCGGGTTCGTCTTTTACGACAAGAGCCCGCGCCATGTGTCGATCGAAGCGGCCGCCGCACTGCTTCGCGCAGTGCCGCCTTTTGTGCAGACGGTAGGGTTGTTCGTGGATGCCGCGCCGGATTATGTCGAATCCGTGCTTGCCGCGGCGCCGCTCGATCTGCTGCAGTTTCACGGCGACGAGCCGCCCGAGGCCTGCGCGCGATACGGCCGGCCCTGGATCAAGGCGATCCGGGTGACCCCGGGCACGGATTTGCTAGAATGCGCGGCCAGCTACGGCGCGGCGCGCGGACTGCTGCTCGACGCCTTCGTGCCGGGCGTGCCGGGCGGTACCGGCGAACGCTTCGACTGGTCGCTGATCCCCGCCGGGCTGCCGTTGCCGGTGGTCTTGTCCGGGGGGCTTGCGCCGGACAATATTGCCGAGGCGGTACGTCGGGTCCGGCCCTGGGCGGTGGACGTGTCGTCCGGCGTCGAGGCCTCGAAAGGCATCAAGGACGCGCACAAGGTGGCGCGATTCGTTGCAAACGCGAAAGAAGCATCATGAAGCTGACCGATTTTCCCGATTCCCGTGGCCATTTCGGACCTTATGGCGGCATTTTCGTCGCCGAGACCCTGATGGCGGCGCTGGAAGAGCTGCGCATCGAGTACGACCGCGCGCGGAACGATCCCGCCTTCATGGCCGAGTTCGAGTATGAACTCAAGCATTATGTCGGCCGTCCCAGTCCGGTCTATCACGCCTGCCGTCTCTCGGATGCCTATGGCGGTGCGCAGATCTACCTCAAGCGCGAAGACCTCAATCACACGGGCGCGCACAAGATCAACAACACCATCGGTCAGGCGTTGCTGGCGCGCCGCATGGGCAAAAAGCGCGTCATCGCCGAAACCGGCGCCGGCCAGCACGGCGTGGCATCCGCCACCGTCGCCGCGCGCTACGGCATGGAATGCATCGTCTACATGGGCGCAGAGGATGTCGCCCGCCAGGCCCCCAACGTCTATCGCATGAAGCTGCTGGGCGCGACTGTCGTGCCGGTATCGTCCGGCTCGAAAACGCTCAAGGACGCGCTGAACGAAGCCATGCGCGACTGGGTCACGAACGTCGAGTCGACCTTCTACATCCTCGGCACCGCCGCAGGCCCGCATCCGTATCCCATGCTGGTGCGCGACTTCCAGTGCGTGATCGGCCGCGAATGCCTGCAACAGATGCCGGAACTGGCCGGCCGCCAGCCCGATGCGGTGATTGCCTGCGTGGGCGGCGGCTCGAACGCCATCGGCATCTTCCATCCCTACATCCCGCATGAAAACGTGCGCCTGATCGGCGTCGAGGCCGGCGGCGACGGCATCGCCTCCGGCCGCCATGCCGCGCCGCTGTCGGCCGGTTCGCCCGGCGTGCTGCACGGTTTCCGCAGCTATCTCATGCAGGACGAGAACGGCCAGATCATCGAGACGCATTCGGTTTCCGCCGGGCTCGACTACCCGGGCGTCGGGCCGGAACATTCCTGGCTCAAGGACGCCGGCCGTGCCGAATACGTGCCGATCAACGACGACGAGGCGCTGGCGGCCTTCCACGACCTGTGCCGGTACGAAGGCATCATCCCCGCGCTCGAGTCCAGCCATGCCGTCGCGCAGGCGAAGAAACTCGCGCCGACGCTGAAGAAGGACCAGATCATCCTGGTCAACCTTTCCGGCCGAGGCGACAAGGACATCAACACCGTGGCCAAGCTGTCGGGCATCACGCTCTGACCGCCGCGACCTACTGAAACGAATCCAGATCATGAGCCGCATCGGCCCCACCTTCGCCGCGCTGAAAGCGCAGAACAAGAAAGCCCTGATTCCCTTCATCACCGCCGGTGACCCCGGCCGGGGCATGACCGTGCCGCTGATGCACGCACTGGTCGAGGCCGGCGTGGACCTCATCGAGCTGGGCGTGCCATTTTCGGACCCGATGGCCGACGGCCCGGTGATCCAGCGCGCCTCGGAACGTGCGCTCGCCAACAAGGTGGGATTGAAGGACGTGCTGGCGATGGTTGCCGAGTTCCGCAAGAGCAACGATGCGACCCCGGTCGTGCTGATGGGCTACGCCAATCCGGTCGAGCGCATGGGCTACGCGCAATTCGCCGCGGCGGCGAAGGCTGCCGGCGTCGACGGTGTGCTGACGGTCGACATTCCGCCGGAGGAATCGACGGGGGTGGCCGACGTGTTCAAGGCCGCCGGCCTCGATCCGATCTTCCTGCTCTCGCCCACAACGCCGGAATCGCGCGTGGCCCAGGTGGCGCAGGCGGCGGGAGGGTTCGTCTATTACGTATCGCTCAAGGGCGTGACCGGTTCGGCCAGTCTGGATACGGACGAGGTGTCGCGCAAGGTGGCGATGGTGCGGCACCACTGCGGCTTGCCGGTGGGTGTCGGATTCGGCATTCGCGACGCGGCCAGTGCCGAAGCCGTGGCGCGCATCGCCGATGCCGTGGTCGTGGGCAGCCGCATCGTCAATGAAATCGAGACCGCGCCGGAAGGCGAGGCCGTCAATCGGGTGAAGATGCTGGTGCAGGATCTGCGTCGCGGTGTCGATGCCGCGAGCAGATAAGCGGAGGTATCCATGAGCTGGTTCCAGAAAATCCTGCCGCCCAAAATCAAGCGGCGTGCGCAGGCAGCGAAGAAATCGATGCCCGAGGGACTGTGGTCGAAATGTCCCGCCTGCAACGAAGTGCTCTACCGGGCCGATCTGGAGAGCAATCTCGAAGTCTGTCCCAAGTGCGGCCACCATCATCGCATCGGCGCGCGCGCACGGCTGGCGATGCTGCTCGACGCCGAAGGCCAGCACGAGATAGGCGCGCATGTCGCGCCGCAGGACCCGCTGAAATTCAAGGACAGCAAGAAATATCCCGATCGCCTGAAGGACGCGCAGTCCGGCACGACGGAAACCGATGCCCTGATCGTCATTGGCGGCAGTCTCAAGGCGGTGCCGGTGGTGGTGGCCGCCTTCGAGTTCAAGTTCATGGGCGGTTCGATGGGGTCGGTCGTCGGCGAACGCTTCGTGCAGGGCGTCGAGGCGGCCATCGAATCGAACTCGGCCTTCGTCTGCTTCTCCGCCAGCGGCGGCGCGCGCATGCAGGAAGGACTCTTCTCCCTGATGCAGATGGCCAAGACCTCGGCTGCGCTTACGCAGCTGTCGCGCCATCAGTTGCCCTTCGTTTCGGTGCTCACGGATCCGACCATGGGCGGCGTGTCGGCAAGCTTCGCCATGCTGGGCGATCTTGTCGTTGCCGAGCCGAACGCGCTGATCGGCTTTGCCGGCCCCCGCGTGATCGAGCAGACCGTGCGCGAAACCCTGCCGGAAGGCTTTCAGCGTGCCGAATTCCTGCTGGAGAAAGGTGCCGTCGACCGTATCGTCGATCGTCGCCACATGCGCGACGAACTGGCGGCCACGCTGGCCATGATGATGGGGCGTTCCGCGCTGGTGGCGTGATTGACGGGGCGCCGGCTGCGTTCCTTTCCGGTCCGATTCCGATGAATGTTTCCCGCAGCCTGACGGACTGGCTGATCCGTCTGGAGGGCCGCCATCCCCAGCAGATCGAACTGGGACTGGAGCGTGTGCAGCGTGTCGCCGACGCGCTGGCGTGCGAGCCGCATTTCCCCCTCATTACCGTGGGCGGCACCAACGGCAAGGGCTCCACCTGCGCCTACCTGGAGGCCATCCTGCGTGCCGCGGGCTATCGCACGGGCCTGTATACCTCACCGCATCTGCTGCGTTACAACGAGCGCGTGCGCATCGCAGGGCGCGAAGTCGGCGATGCGGCGCTGGTCGAGGCGTTCGAGGCGGTCGAAGCGGCGCGCGGCGACGTCTCGCTCACGTATTTCGAGTTCGGCACGCTGGCCGCGATGATGCAGTTCGTATCGGCCGGCGTCGACGTTGCGGTCATGGAGGTTGGCCTGGGCGGCCGGCTCGATGCCGTGAACCTGTGGGATGCCGATGTTGCCATCGTCACCGGCGTCGATCTCGACCACCAGGAGTATCTCGGCGATACGCGCGAAGCCATCGGCTATGAAAAGGCCGGCATTTTCCGGGCGGGCCGCCCGGCAGTCTGCGCCGATCCCGACCCGCCCGCGCGGCTGATCGCGCAGGCGCACGCCGTTGGCGCCGATCTGCTCCGTTTCGGCGCCGATTTCGTCGCCGAAACGCACGACGGACATTGGGACTGGCACGGCCGCAACCATGCCTGGACGGCACTGCCGCTGCCCGGCATGCGCGGCGCCTATCAGGTGCGCAATGCAGCGGGCGCGCTCGCCGCACTGGCCGCGCTGGCCCCCCGCCTGCCTGTGGGCGAGGCGGCGATCCGGACCGGGCTGGCGTCGGCCTGTGCCGCCGGGCGCTTTCAGCAGATCGGCCAGCGGCCGGACATCATCGTCGACGTGGCCCACAATCCCGAGGCGGCGCGTGCGCTGGCGAGCGTGCTGGCGGAATCGCCCGTGCGCGGCCGTACCCTGGCCGTGGTGGGCATGCTGGCCGACAAGGATGTCGCCGGCGTGATCGAGGCGCTCCGCTCCGGCGTGGCTGCCTGGTGGACCTGCACGCCCCCGTCGCCGCGTGCGCGCGACGCCGCGACGCTGGCGGACAGCGTGCGCGACCTGGTACCCGGCGCGGTCGTGCAGGCGGCCGGCAGCCCCGCCGAAGCGCTCGAAGCGGCACGGAGCGCGGCGGGGGAAGATGATAGAATCGTCGCCTTCGGTTCGTTCTATACCGTCGCAGCCGTCCTCGACCATGCCGCCCCCCAGTCATGAACAAGACATCAAGCGCCGCGCGCGGCGCCGATTGATCGGCGCGGTCGCGCTGACGCTGGTGGCCGTGATCGTGCTGCCCCTGCTGTTGGAAGACGAACCGCCGCCGACCAGCTCGCTGGCTGTGAAGATGGCCGCGGCCCCGCCCGCCGCGACGTCCGAGCCGTCCACCGCCTTGCCCGTGCCCACAGCGCAGGCCGTCGCGCCCGTGCCCGAGGATGCCGCCGAAACCCCGCGCACGATGGTTGCGCCGGCTCCGGTCAAGGCCGAACCGCCGGCAAATCCGGTTGCACCCAAGCCCGTGCAGGACAAACCTGCCCCGGCGCCCGTCAAACCCGAACCGGCGCCCGTCAAGCCGGCTCCCAAACCTGTCCCACCCCGGCCGGAACCGGCCAAGCCGGCAGTGGCCCAGCCCGCCGCCAAACCGGCTGAAGCGGCTTTTGTCGTGCAGCTTGCGGCGCTGTCGGATGCGGGCAAGGCCCGCGAACTCGCCGCGCGGGCGGCGCAAACCGGATTGCCGGTCTATACGGATGCGGTCGGCAAGCTGACGCGCGTTCGCATCGGTCCTTACGGCACGCGTGAAGCGGCGGTCGCGGCAGCGGTTAAACTGGCCGAGCACGGCATCAGCGGGAAGGTCGTCGCCAAATGAACGCACTCGACATCGTCGTGCTGCTGATTCTCCTGTTTGCCGTGGTGCGCGGCCTGATGCGCGGCCTCGTCGACACGCTGTTTTCCCTGGCGGCCTGGGTGCTTGCGTTTCTTGTGGGCAAATGGGGCGCCATGTGGGTGGCACCCTGGCTGCCTTTCGGCGCGGACAATCCGGGCGTGCGCTATTTCGCCGGCTTTGCCGTCGTCTTTCTCGCGGTGCTGATCGGCGTGCTGCTGCTCGGGCATGCGCTTGCCGCCCTGATCAAGGCTGCGGGGCTGGGCACGGCCGATACCGTGCTGGGCGGCGTGCTCGGACTGGCGAAAGGGCTGGTGATCATCATCGGCCTGACTCTGGCGGCCGGCCTCACCTCGCTGCCGCGAACCGATTTCTGGCAACAGTCGGCGCTGTCCGGCAATCTGCAGGCCATGGCGCGCGCGGCCTTGCCGCTGATGCCGGCCGACATGGCGAAATACGTGCGCTTTGAACAAGGATAGGTGCGGAGTATGTGCGGGGTAATCGGGGTTGTGGCCAACACGGCGGTGAACCAGCTTCTGTATGACGGGCTGATGGTTCTGCAGCATCGCGGCCAGGACGCGGCCGGCATCGTCACGGCGGAGGACAGCCGTTTCCATATGCACAAGGGGCAGGGGCTGGCGCGCGACGTGTTCCGCACGCGCGACATGCGCAACCTGCTCGGCAACATGGGCGTCGCGCATGTGCGCTACCCGACGGCCGGCAGCGCGTCGTCGTCGGCCGAGTCGCAGCCTTTCTACGTGAACTCGCCCTATGGCATCGTGCTCGGCCACAACGGCAATCTGACCAACACCCACGAACTGAAGGATTCGCTGTTCCGCAGCGATCTGCGGCACGTCAATACGAATTCGGATTCCGAAGTGCTGCTCAACGTGCTGGCCCACGAGCTGCACGTGCGCGCCTCGGGCAAACAGCTCGATCTCGATTCGATCTTCGGTGCGGTGGCCGGCGTGCATGCCCGCTGCCGTGGCGCCTATGCGGTGGTGGCCTTCATCGCCGGCTATGGCCTGCTGGCGTTTCGCGATCCGCACGGCATCCGGCCGCTGGTGATCGGCGTCAACGAGCAGGCCGTGCCGCACGAGTACATGGTCGCTTCGGAAAGCGTGGCGATCGACGCGCTGGGCTTCCAGATCCTGCGCGACGTGGCGCCGGGCGAAGCGGTGTTCATCGACTACAACCGGTCGCTGCACAGCCGCGTGTGCAGCGACCGTGCCGTACTCAATCCCTGCATTTTCGAGTACGTCTACCTCGCACGCCCCGATTCGGTGATGGACGGCGTGTCGGTCTACAGCACGCGACTGGCGATGGGCGTATCGCTGGCGGAGAAGATCAAGCGCGAATTCGCGCACCTCGATATCGACGTGGTCATTCCAATTCCCGACACCAGCCGTCCGTCCGCCCTGCAGCTGGCGAATCATCTCAACGTGCCGTACCGCGAAGGCTTCATCAAGAACCGCTACATCGGCCGCACCTTCATCATGCCGGGTCAGGCGCTGCGCAAGAAATCGGTGCGGCAGAAGCTCAATGCCATCGGCGAGGAGTTCAAGGACAGGAATGTGCTGCTGGTCGACGACTCGATCGTGCGCGGTACCACCAGCCGCGAAATCGTGCAGATGGCGCGCGACGCCGGCGCGAAGCAGGTGTACTTCGCCTCGGCATCGCCGCCGGTGCGTTACTCCAATGTCTACGGCATCGACATGCCGACCCGTGACGAACTGATCGCCAACGGCCGGAGCGACGAGGACATTGCGCGCGAGATCGGTTGCGATGCCCTGGTCTACCAGGATCTCGACGCCATGGTCGCGGCAGTCAGGGCTGGCAATCCGGCCATCCTCGATTTCGATACCTCGTGTTTCGACGGGCGCTACATCACCGGCGATGTCACGCCGCAGTACCTCGAGTATGTGGAAGCGGTGCGCAATGGCGAGACGCCACCGCCTTCCGCGCTGTCGACGCAGCAGCTCGACCTGAACCTCGCGACGGGCACTTGACCCGTCTTGCAGGCGGGTTCTATAGTGCCCTGGCGCCGATTTGAGTCACAGCTTGCGGGCGCCTGACAAATGCGGCTAAAGCGTCCGGGATACCCCGAACCGCGCATGCCGTTCGGGGTTTTTCATTTTCGGGACCGGTCATGAACGACGAATACGATATCGACACGCTGGCGGTGCGCGCCGGCACGGTGCGCAGCCAGTTCAACGAGCATTCCGAGGCAATGTTCCTCACGTCGAGTTTCATGTTCGGCAGTGCGGCGGAGGCGGCGGCCCGTTTCAAGGGCGAACAGGAAGGGCCGATCTATGCGCGCTTCGCCAACCCCTCGGTCGGCATGATGGAAACGCGGCTCGCAGCGCTGGAGGGCGCCGAGCGCTGCGTCGCCTTCGCCTCGGGCATGGCCGCAATCCTGGCGACGGTCATGGGGCTGATGCGCGCGGGCGAGCATATCGTCGCCTCGCGCTCGATCTTCGGTTCGACCGTGCAGTTGTTTTCCAACATTCTTGCCCGTTTCGGCGTCGAGACCACCTATGTTTCACCGACCGATCCCGAGGCCTGGCGCGCGGCGGCGAGACCGAACACGAAACTCTTCTTCGTCGAGTCGCCGTCCAATCCGCTGACCGAAGTGAGCGACATCCGCGCGCTCGCCGACATCGCGCACGCCGCCGGCGCCTGGCTTGCAGTGGACAACTGTTTCTGCACGCCCGTGCTGCAGAAGCCGATGGCGCTTGGCGCAGACATCGTCATCCATTCCGCCACCAAGTATCTGGACGGGCAGGGACGGGTGCTCGGCGGCGCGGTGCTGGGCAGCCGGACACTGATGGAAGGCGTGTTCACTTTTCTGCGCACGGCCGGCCCCAGCCTGTCGGCTTTCAACGCATGGATCATCTTCAAGGGCATGGAGACGTTGCCGCTGCGCATGGAGGCGCATTCGCGCAATGCGCTGGCGCTTGCGCAATGGCTGGAGACGCAGCCGCAGGTGGCACGCGTGTATTACCCGGGCCTGCCTTCGCACCCGCAGCATGAACTGGCGATGCGGCAGCAGACAAGCGGTGGAGGCATCGTCGCCTTCGAGCTCGAGGGCGGCAGGGAGGCGGCCTGGAAGCTGATCGATGCGACGAAGCTGGTTTCGATCACCGCCAATCTGGGCGATACGCGCACGACGATCACGCACCCCGCCTCGACCACGCACAGCCGCATGACCGCCGAACAGCGTGCGGAAGCGGGTATCGGCGACGGACTGGTCCGCGTCGCGGCCGGTCTCGAAGCCGTGGCGGACATTCAGGCCGATCTGGCAAGGGGGCTCGAATGATGCGCGCTCTGGCGCTCGCATGGCTGGTGTGCGCCGGAGTGGCGCAGGCAGCCGACATGACCGTGCTGCGTTATGTCGATCAGGACCCGGGCGACCCGGCCTATACCACGCGTCTGCTCGTGACTGCCGATTATCTGCGCATGGACACCGGCGACGATGCCGGCGATTTCGTGCTGCTCGACCGGCGGCACAAGCGTGTGCGCAATGTGATGCGCGACAGTCGCCTGGTCATGGTGTTTGCCCCGGGCACGGTCCCGGCGCCTTCTGCTGACTGGACGGTGCGTTTCGACGTCGAGCCGGCTGCCGCAGGAACCGAGCGCTATCGCCTGAGCGTGAAGGGCCACATGTGCAGTGAGGGAATCGTCGCACCACGCGCCGCGCCGGATGCCGCGCGGGCGCTGGCCGAGCTCAAGGCGGTCCTGGCGGCTACGCAGTACCGGGTATGGAAGGATTCGCCGCCGACATTGCGGCATGATTGCGATCTGGCAAATCTGGTGTGGGATTTCGGTGCCCTGCTGGGGCGTGGTCTGCCGCTGGAAGAACACGAATTCAATGGCCGAACGCGTCATTTCGAAACCGAATCGCGTGAACCGGTTCGGCCCGAACTGTTTACGATCCCCCCGGATTTCGCGATGCTCGATGCGCCGTCCTCATAAAGGCGCGACCGCGAGCGTGCACCCCTGCGCGTCGCATACCACGTAGCCCCAGCGCGCGTACCAGTCGGGCAGTACCCAACGTTCGCAGGTCTGTCCGTCTATCGCGTGATCGTGACGTGCCGGCCGGTGCGTGTGGCCGTGGATCAAACGGCAGACGCCATACGCGCGCAGGCTGTATGCCACCGCCGCCGTGTTCACGTCCATGATGTCGGCGGACTTGGCCGATTTCGCCGATTCGCTGCCAGCGCGCGCGCGGCCGGCCAGCCAGTTGCGCAGGGCAAAGGGCAGGGCGCGCAGCAGGCGGATGACCATCGGCCGGCGCACGCGCCGACGAAAGCGTTGATAGGCGAGGTCATCGACGCACAGCGTGTCGCCGTGCATCAGGAGCGTGCGCGTGCCGTAGAGGTCGATCACGCACGGGTCCGCGATCAGCTGCATGCCGGCTCGGGCCGCGTAGCGTTCGGCCAGCATGAAGTCGCGGTTGCCGTGCATGAAATAGACGGACGTGCCGGCCGCTGCCAGCTGCCTGAGACGTTGTGCGGTCTCGTGGGCGACGGCTTCGTCGTGATCGTCGCCGATCCAGGCTTCGAACAGATCGCCAAGAATGTAGAGCGCGTCCGCGCCGGCGACCTCATCCTCCAGGAAACGAAAAAAACGCCCGGTCGCGGCCGGGCGTTCGTCGGTGAGATGCAGGTCTGCGACGAAATGGCTGCGACCTGTTTTCCCTGGCGTGTTCAGACGATTTCCGCCTTTTCGATCACCACGTCTTCCAGCGGCACGTCCTGATGGCCGGCGCGGTTGCCGGTCTTGACCTTTCTGATCTTGTCCACTGCCTCGGTGCCTTCGACGACGCGGCCGAAGACGGCGTAGCCGAAGCCCTGCGGCGTGGGCGAGGAAAAGTTGAGGAAACTGTTGTTGGCGACGTTGATGAAAAACTGCGCCGTTGCGGAATGGGGGTTCGGCGTACGCGCCATGGCAATGGTATAGGCCTCGTTCTTCAGGCCGTTCGAGGCCTCGTTTTCGACCGCTTCACGGGTCGGTTTCTGCGTCATGCCCGGCTCGAAGCCGCCACCCTGGATCATGAAGCCGTCGATCACGCGATGAAAGATCGTGCCGTCGAAGAAGCCGTCGCGCACGTACTGGAGGAAATTCTCCACGGTTTTGGGCGCCTTTTCTGCGTCGAGTTCGAGCGTGATGGTGCCATGATTGGTGGTGAGCTTGACCATGTGTGTCCTTAGAGTGAGGTTTCCTGAACGATCTTCCAGCGGCCGTTCTCGCGGGCCCAGAACTGGCGCTTGAGGGTGCGGTCGCTGAGGTTGTTGCTCTGGTAGTCCTGCACGAAACTGACCAGGGCGAAATCGGGACGCTCGGGATAGAGCATGATGTTGACGCGGGACAGGCCGACCTTGATCCAGGTCTTGGCGGCATTGACCTTCTGTTTGTTGGCGGCAAATCCCTGCAGGTTTTGCCGGCCGGCGCGAAATGACGCGCTATAGTTCGCCAGAAGGCGAGGCGTGTCGCGGCTTTCCCAGTCTTCGCGCCATTCGTCGAGTACGGCTGCCAGTTCGTTGCGGCGTGCATCGAGGGCGTCGTAGGGTACCCAGTCCACCTGCGCGGCGATCACGACCTGGGTCTTGCCGGGCTGGATGTAATCGCCAAGCCGTTTCAGATCCTCGTTCGCCAGCACGACACACCCTTCGCTCGCGAGCGGCGCACGGCTGTAGGTGTTGCTGGGGCTGCCATGAATCCATATGCCGTGGCCGTCCCGCCCCTGCCGGACGTCCCATTCGTTGGGATACGAGAGCGTGTAGGCCCCGCTGCCGTAGAAGTCGGTCAGTTCGCTGGGCGGCTTGAAGCCGGAAATCGTGTAGATGCCGATCGGGGTGCGGTTGTCGCCTTCGCGCTGCTTGCCCACGCCGGCCTTGCCGATGGTGACGTAGAAATCGGCGACGCGCACCGGCAGGCCCCCCCGGTTTTCGTAGGCATAGAGGCGGGAACGGCTGGCATCGACGACCAGAACATTGCGCGCGTCGTCGCTCAGATTGAGCAGATAGGCGGGTACCTTGTCGGCGGGGTCCTCGTCGGTCAGGGCGCGCACCCGCTGACGGGCTTCCTGCCGAAGGGATTCGAGCTCGGGGCCGTCCGCGACGCTGCCGGCATCGCCGAGCGTGCGAAGCGGTTTCGCGCGCGCGCGCAGCAGATCGCCCTTGACCAGGTATGCCAGACGAAAATTCGGATGGGTACGCGTCAGCCGGTCGACCGTGTCGAGTGCTTCGGGCATCCGGCTTTGCGAGATGGCCAGCAGGCTTTCGGCCAGCTCCCGGTCCGGTTCGGGTTCAGCCGCATGGAGCGCGGGCGCGAACAGCAGGCAGACGAGAAAATGGAAACGGCGCATGCGCGTTGGTTAATTGGATGTTTCGCCGACGATGCGCCATTGGCCATTCTGCTGCGCGAGTTCCAGGGTCTTGGTGACGGTGGAGCTCAGGCGGTCCGAGCGGTAGGCCTGGCGGAAGGTGGCCCGGGCTGTATCGCCGTCCTGTTCGATTTTCAGGTCGCTGACCCTGACTTCGATGCGCTTGGGCGCGGTGATGCGGGTTCGGCGCTGGGCCTCCCAGGCCGTCCGGGTCATGCCGGCGCCGCTGAAGTCGTCGGCATAGGCGGCGAGATAGGCATCCATGTCGCGGTTCGACCAGGCTGCGGCCCAGGCGGCGACGGCGGCCTCGATGCCAGATGTGGCGGCTGGCGCGGCAGGAGCGGGTGTTGTGGGCTTGGGTACCGTTGCCGGTTTGGCCGGTTGCGGCGGGACCGTGGCCACGGTCGGTTTGGGTGGGGCCGTCTTGCGCGGCTGGCCGCCCATGATGTCCTTGATGAGAGCCAGTTTGGTCTGCGCGGCGGTATTCTTGCTGTCGAGCGCGAGCGCCTTGTCGTAGGCGATGGAAGCCATCTTGGCGTAGATGTCGCCGAGGTTTTCGTGCGCGGTCGCGTAGCTGGGATGCGTGCGGATTGCCTGCTCGAGCGCATTCTTCGCGGCCTCGTACTTGCCCTGCGAGGCATAGAGCACGGCCAGATTGTTGTAGGGCTCAGGCAGTTCGGGGTAATCCTCGGTCAGGCTGGTGAAGATCGTGATGGCATCGTTGGTCTTGCCCTGGTCGGCCAGGATCAGGCCTTTGAGGAATCGGGCCTGCGCGTCCTTGGGGTTTTTCGCCAGATAGCGGTCGGCCCGTTCGAGTGCGCCGGTGAGATCGCCCTTGCGGAACTGCTGGTTGATTTCCTGGACTTCGCTGGCCCGGGCCGGGACAGCGACGACGGCCAGGCAAAGTGCGGCGGCGGCGAGGATTCGGGGCAGGGCCATATGGTATGCTCGGGTCATCTCGGGAGCAGGCATTCTAACAACATCGTCCGGACTTGAGACAGCCGGCGGCGCGCCGGATTCCCGCGTCTGTCGTTCTCCGGAAACGCTCGCACCATGCTGCACATCTTCAATACGCTCACTCGCTCAAAGGAAGCTTTCGTCCCGCTCGTGCCTGGCCGGGTCCGCATGTATGTCTGCGGCATGACCGTCTACGACCTGTGCCATCTGGGCCATGCGCGGGTGTTCGTGGTGTTCGACATGGTGGCGCGCTGGCTGCGGGCAGACGGCTATGACGTCGAATACGTGAGAAACATTACGGACATCGACGACAAGATCATTAAGCGCGCAGCCGAGAACGGCGAGACGCCCGCTGCGCTGACCGAACGTTTCATCGCCGAAATGCATGCTGACGAGCGCGCGCTGGGCGTACTGCCGCCCGATCACGAGCCGCGCGCCACACAGTACGTAGCGCAGATGCTGGCGATGATCGGGCAACTGGAACGGAATGGGCTGGCCTATCCCGCACCCAACGGCGACGTGTATTACAGCGTGCGCGGTTTCACCGGTTACGGCCGCCTTTCGGGCAAGAGCCTCGACGAGCTGCGCGCAGGCGAGCGCGTGGAAGTCGACCCCGGCAAACGCGACCCGATGGATTTCGTGCTGTGGAAGGCAGCCAAGCCGGGCGAACCGGCATGGGACTCGCCCTGGGGCGCCGGCCGGCCAGGTTGGCACATCGAGTGTTCGGCGATGAGCGGCGAATTGCTGGGGCCGCATTTCGACATTCACGGCGGCGGCCAGGATCTCCAGTTCCCACACCATGAAAATGAGATCGCGCAATCGGAAGGCGCGCATGGCTGTACTTTCGTCAACGTGTGGATGCACAACGGTTTCGTGCGTGTCGATAACGAGAAGATGTCCAAGTCGCTGGGCAATTTCTTCACTATTCGCGAAGTGCTGGATAAATATGACGCCGAGGTGGTGCGTTTCTTCATTCTGCGCGCGCACTACCGCAGTCCGCTCAACTACTCTGATGCCCACCTGGACGACGCGCGCGGTGCGCTGAGCCGGTTGTATACCGCACTCAAATCAGCGCCGGCCGTGACTGCGGTGGATTGGACGGCACCGGCCGCCGCACGCTTCAGGGCGGCGATGGACGATGATTTCAATACACCCGAGGCGCTGGCGGTGCTGTTTGAACTGGCTGGCGAGGCCAACCGTGGCGACGCCGTGGCGGCGGGACTGTTACGGGCTCTGGGCGGTGTACTGGGACTGCTGCAGCGGCCGGCGGCCGACTTCCTGAAGGGCGGCGCCACGGGAGTAGACGAGGCCGAAATCGAATCCCTGATCGCTGCGCGCCTGGCCGCGCGCCAGGCGCGGAATTTCGCGGAGTCCGACCGGATTCGCGATGTGCTGAAAGTGGCGGGCGTCGTACTGGAGGACGGTCCGGGCGGGACGACCTGGCGGCGCGCCTGAGCAGTGGCCGGTCGCCGCAATGAAAAACGGGGACGGCTGGCCGTCCCCGTTTTGCGTGGTGCCGCCGGAATTATTGGGCGGCGGGCGCGGCCTGCGGGTAGGCGGCCGGATTCATCATGTTCATCCAGGCGTTGGGATCGAAGAAGTTGAACGTGCCGGTCGCGGGCGCCGGAGCGCCTGTGGTACCGGTTGCCGCAGGCTGGGCGGCCGGTGCGCCCATGCCCATCCAGGCGCCCGGATCGAAGAAATTGAATGTGCTGGCCGGCGCGGCGGTACCGTTGCCGCCGTAGGTGGCGGGATTCATCCAGCCGCCCCAGGTCCCGTAGGTGGCCGGGCTCATCGTGGCGTTCATCCAGCCGGTATAGACGGCGGGATTCATCGGCGTCATGGCGAGCTGCCACAGGCGGGGGTCCATGGGCTGCATCATCCATTTCATGTACATGCCCGGGTTCATGGACTGCATCATCATGTTCCACATGTTGGGGTCCATGGGCATCATCATCCAGCGCATCATCTTGCCGGGATCGGCGAACTGGGTCATCAGCGCAGTATAGAAGTTGGGATCCATCGAAGCGGCCATCCACTTCATGTACATGTTGGGATCGGTGAACTGCATGTAGTTGTTCATCGAGCGCGGGTCCATCATCGAACCCATCATGCGATACCAGTTGCCCGGCTCCATCATGTTCACGCCCATCTGTGTGTAGAAGCCGGGTTCGGTCACGGCGTTCGCCCAGGGCACGAACATCTTGGGGTCGCGGTAGGCGGAAGCGTTGCGGGTGAAATCGGTCATGCGTTCGAGCCATTGCGCGCTATTTTGCGGCAGGGCAGAAGGGGTGGCCGGGGCAGTGCCGTTGGCCTGGACGGTAGCGCTTCCGAGCAGGGCGAGAACAAATGCGATGGACTTCGCTTTCATGGGGTGGGCTCCTTGCGGTTTACGGGACAGGACGTGCATAAACAACAACAAAAAGGGACATGCGGGTCTAATTATTTTACTTATATAAGAATATTGTCAATATCTGATGTTACGTGCCATGTATGAGAGCGGGATAATGCGGGCATGAAATCAAACGTCCTGATCCACCTCGGCGCGGAAGACTGGATGCATGCGGCCTGGCGTGGCCGTTTCTATCCGGATGATCTGCCGGATGAATGGTTGTTGTCTTATTACAACACGCAATTCAAGACGGTCTTCCTGTCATCGAGGAAAGGGGGGGCAGCCGGCACACAAGACTGGTCAAACTGGTTGAGTGATACGCTGGAAGATTTTGTTTTTATTGTTGAAAATTCTGACGGTTTGCAGGTGCCATCATCCGATCGCATACTTGTGGCATCGCCGGATTGGCTGGTCCGGCACGTCTATTGGCTGGATGACGCCCCCGACTTGCGAGCACTGGCCCGACGCATCGCAGAGCACGCAGCCACGGGGGTTTCGCTGTTTGTCATCAGTCGGGAGGGGGGGCTGGATGCCTTGCAGAGAGCCCAGACGCTGCGCGAGGTCATGGGGTACTGAAATCCCCTAAAAACGGTGCTTCCGGGTCGATAGGGCATCCGCCTTCGGTAAAATGGCGGTTCTGTGAGCCTTCGGGGTAAAGGTTTCTTGCAAACCGACAATCTGGTCGAAATCCGCGATGTTGCATTCGGTTACAGCGCCCGTCAGATATTGAAGGGCATCAATCTGGTCGCCCGGCGTGGTCAGGTCGTGGCCATCATGGGCAGCAGCGGTTGCGGCAAAACCACACTTTTGCGTTTGATCGGCGGGCAGATTCGCCCGGGTCAGGGTACGGTGCGCGTGGCTGGTCAATCGGTGGGCGAGCTGAACCAGGCCGATCTGTACCGCCTGCGCCGCAAGATGGGCATGCTGTTTCAGTTCGGGGCGCTGTTCACGGACATTTCCGTGTTCGACAACGTGGCTTTTCAGTTGCGCGAGCATACCGACCTGCCGGAAGAGGCCATTCGCGATCTGGTGCTGATGAAGCTCAACGCCGTCGGGCTGCGCGGTGCGGCGCGGCTGATGCCGGCGGAGCTCTCGGGCGGCATGGCGCGCAGGGTGGCACTGGCGCGGGCGATCGCGCTCGACCCCATGCTTGTGATGTACGACGAGCCTTTCGCCGGCCTCGACCCTATTTCGCTCGGCGTGACCGGCAACCTGATCCGGCGGCTGACCGATACGCTGGGCCTGACATCGCTGCTGGTGACCCATGACGTGCAGGAATCGCTGAAGATCGTCGACTATGTCTATTTCGTGTCCGAGGGCGTGATCGTCGCGGAAGGCACGGCGGCGGAAATTCGCGCCTCGACGCTGCCTTATGTGCACCAGTTCATCCACGGCGAGGCAGATGGCCCGGTGCCCTTCCATTACCCGGCGCCGGCGTATGCCGAGGATTTGCAGCTGGGAGGCCGCCGTGCTTAGGCGCGCCATCGAGAATCTGGGCAACCGCACCGTCCAGGGCATATGGCGGATGGGGTTTGCCGCACGCTTCTTCTTTGCCGTGCTGCTCCACTCCGGCACGGCGTTCCGGCGTTTCGGCCTGACTATCCGGGAAATGTATTTCACCGGCGTACTGTCCCTGATCATCATCCTGGTATCAGGGCTGTTCGTGGGCATGGTGCTGGGTCTGCAGGGCTATGAAACCCTGCAGACCTACGGCTCGGAAGAGGCACTGGGCATCCTCGTCGCGCTGTCGCTGGTGCGGGAACTGGGACCCGTGGTGGCGGCGCTCCTGTTCGCCAGCCGCGCCGGCAGCGCGATCACGGCTGAAATCGGCCTGATGAAGGCAACCGAACAACTGTCCGCGATGGAAATGATGGCGGTCGACCCCATTGCGCGCGTTGTCGCGCCGCGTTTCTGGGCGGGCGTCATCTCGATGCCGCTGCTCGCGGCGTTGTTTTCCGCGATGGGGATATTCGGCGGTTATCTGGTCGGCGTGCAGCTCATCGGGGTGGACGAGGGCTCGTTCTGGGCGCAGATGCAGAGCGCCGTCGATTTCGAGCAGGATATCCTCAACGGTGTGATCAAAAGCGTGGTGTTCGGAGTGGCGATATCGACCATCGCGCTGTTCGAAGGCTACGATGCGCCGCCCACCGCCGAAGGCGTGTCCGGTGCCACGACCCGGACGGTCGTGACATCGAGCCTGGCCGTGCTCGCGCTGGATTTCGTTTTGACCGCATTCATGTTCAGAGGACTCAATTGATGAACAGGACCACGCTCGACCTGTGGGTCGGCTTATTCGTCATCGCCGGCATTGCCGCGCTGCTGTTTCTGGCGCTCAAGGTGGGCAGCATGAACACCGTAAATACGTCGGATAGCTATGAGGTCGTCGCGCGTTTCGAGAACATTGGTGGCCTCAAGGTGCGCGCTCCGGTCAAGAGTGCCGGTGTGGTGGTGGGCCGGGTCGTGGACATCCGTTTTGACAACGAACGCTACGAAGCGGCGGTTACCCTCCGGCTGGGCAAGCACTATGCTTTTCCCAAGGACACTTCGGCGGCGATCCTGACCTCGGGCCTGCTGGGGGAACAGTACGTCGGACTGGCCGCTGGCGGCGACAGCGTCAAATTGAAGGACAAGGATCAAATCCAGCTGACGCAGGATGCGGTTGTGCTGGAAAATCTGATCGGACAGTTTCTATACGGCAAAGCTCAAGAAGGGGCACCCCAATGAAGATCAAGGCACTCACTCTTACGCTGCTGGCGGCGGGCTTTGCGCCCGCCTTGCCGGCCTGGGCGGAGACGGTCTCGCTGCAGCAGGCCGTGGAAATGAGCCTGGCCGCCGATCCGCGCATCAAGGAGCGCGAACAGGTGGTGGAAGCCGCACGTGCACTGGTGCAGGAAGTGAAGGGCAATGCGGGCTGGCGCGTCAGTGCCAATGCCTTCATCGGTCTGGCGCCGGAAGCCGAAGGCGGCTTCTATCAGGGCGGCGCGTATTCAGGGACCAATCCGCGCACCGACGGCGACAAGCTGCATGGCATTTCCGACTGGACGCATCTCGATTTTGCCCTGATCAAGCCGCTGTATACCTTCGGCAAGGTCGAACGCTACAGCGACGCCGCCCAGGGCAATGTCGAACTCAAACAGGGCGAGCTGAAACAGACGCGTGCCGATATCGTGTACGACACGAAGCGCGCCTACTTCGGCTTTCTGACCGCGCGCGATTCGCGCGCTTTCCTGGAAGACATGCAGGGGCGCGTCGACCAGGCCATCGCCACCGTGGAACGCGGCCTCAAGGAAGAGAACGGCGAAGTGCGTCAATCGGATCTGTTCGCACTGCAGACGGCCCGTGGTCTGTTGACGAAATATGTGCATCAGGCGCGCGCGATCGAGAAGATCAGTCTGGATGGCTTGAAAGTGCTGACCGGTACCGGGTTGCAGGGCGATCTGCAGGTGGCCGATTCCAGAATCGAGCCCGTGACTTTCCCGCAGATGGATCTCGCCGAATTCCAGGCGCGTGCCCTGCAGGACCGTCCCGAGATGCAGCAGCTCGAAGCCGGTCTGCGTGCGCGCCGGGCACTGCTCGCGGCGAAAAAGGCGGATCGCATGCCCGACGTTTACGCCGGCGTGATCGGCCAGTTCAACTATGCCTCGCAGCGCGAGCGCCTCGACAACCCCTATCTGTTCGATCCGTTCAATGGTGGCGGGCTGACCCCCGTCGTCGGCGTGAAGTGGGACACGGTATTCGGCGTCGCTTCGGCGCGCGTCGACCAGGCCCAGGCCGAACTCGAAGCGCTCAATCACAAGAAGGCCTTCGCGGTTGCCGGCATTCCCTACGAGGTGGGTGAGGCCTACGTCAACGCCCAGGCAAACTTCGAATCGCAACGTGCGCTGGCAGATGGCGCGGCCGCGGCGCGGCGCTGGATGATCGCGGCACTGGCCGATTTCTCGGCGGGCATCGAAACCGCGGACAAGGTGGCGGATGCGATCAAGAACTACGCGCTGGTTCAGACCGAATACCTGCGTACGGTGAACGACTACAACATGAACGTTGCGCAGCTGGCGCGCATGACCGGTGAACTCAAGTAAACCGGAAGCGTCTACCTTTTCGAACCCAGAGACAGACAGGACCTGATTATGTTGCGCTCTTTCATTGCGGCACTGGCGCTCTCGCTGGCGGGGCTTGCCGGGGCTGCGCAGGCCGCCGATACACCGCCCGACGTGCTCGCCCGGACCACGACCCAGGAAGTGCTGGCCGTGTTGAAGCAGGACCGGGACATCCGCAATGGCGACATGTCGAGGGTATACCAGCTGGTCGAAGCGAAAATCCTGCCCAATTTCGATTTCAACCGCATGACCCAGCTCGCGGTCGGCAAGAACTGGCCGCGCGCCAGCGCCAAGCAGAAGCAGGCACTGGTGGCCGAATTCCGGAATCTGCTGGTGCGCACCTATTCGGCTTCGCTGATCGCATTCAACAACCAGTCGGTCGAGTTCAAGCCGTTCACGATGAAGCCGGACGACGAAGACGTGATCGTGCGTACCGAGATTCGCCAGCCGGGCGGCCAGCCCATTCCCATCGACTACAACATGTACAAGACGGCTTTCGGCTGGAAAGTCTATGACGTCTCGATCGACAGCGTGAGCCTGGTTACCAACTATCGCGCTTCGTTCGCCACGACAGTGCGTCAGAACGGTATCGACGGCCTGATCAAGACACTCGCGGACCAGTCCGCACGCGCTGCAACCTCGGGCAAACCGGCGGCCCGCCCCGGTTCGTGATCGCCTGCGAGGGCGGCCGCTGCCGTATCGACGGCGATGTGACGGTCGATACGGTCGGCGGTTTGCTGCGCGCACTGCAGCCGCAACTGGCGGCAGGTATGCGCCAGCTCGATTTCAGCGGTATCGGCCGTGCCGATTCGGCGGCGCTGGCGTTGATCTTTGGCGCACAACGCCAGGCTGGGGGCGCCTTGACGTGCATCGGTCTGCCGGAAGGTTTCAGGACGCTGGCCGAATTGTATGGCGTTTCGGCGCTGTTGCCGGCATGACCGCGGCGATTCACGTCGCCGACCTGCGCAAGCGTTTCCATTCCACCCAGGCGCTCGACGGCGTCTCACTCGACATCCAGCCCGGTGAGTTTTTCGGCCTGCTGGGCCCGAACGGCGCGGGCAAGACCACGCTGATTTCCATTCTCGCGGGGCTTGCCCGCGCCGATGCCGGCGAAGCCCGCGTCATGGGGCATGACGTGGTGCGCGATTACCGGCAAGCCCGCCGCGCGCTGGGGGTGGTGCCTCAGGAGTTGGTCCACGACCCCTTTTTCAACGTGCGGGAGACACTGCGCATCCAATCCGGCTATTTCGGGCTCAGGAACAACGACGACTGGATCGACGAGATCATGCATCACCTCGATCTGACCCCGCATGCCGGCAAGAATACGCAGGCGCTGTCGGGGGGCATGAAACGCCGCCTGCTGGTGGCGCAGGCGCTGGTGCACCGGCCGCCGGTGATTGTGCTGGACGAACCCACCGCCGGGGTCGACGTCGACCTGCGCCGCTCCCTGTGGGCCTTTGTCAGCCGGCTGAACAGGGAAGGGCACACGGTTTTGCTCACTACGCATTACCTCGAGGAGGCTGAGGCCCTGTGCGGCCGGGTGGCCATGCTGAAGGCGGGCAGGGTGGTCGCGCTCGACGCTACCCGCAATCTATTGAAGCTGACCAACGAGCACTGCGCCCAGCTGCGGCTCGACACCGCGCCCCCCGCCGACTGGCAGGCCCGGCTGCAGACCGGCGCGGATGGCGACTGGCGTTTCAGCTTCGGCGACTATGCGGAGCTGGAAACGCTGTTGGCGGGTTTGCGTGCAGCCGGCGTGCAGGTGAAGGAAATGCACCTGCAGGAACCCGATCTGGAGGATGTCTTTACCGACATCATGAAGCGCGCATGAGCGGTTTCACGGCGCTGTTCCACAAAGAGATGCTCCGTTTCTGGAAGGTGGCGGTACAGACCGTGGTCGCACCGGTGGTGACCGCGCTGTTGTATCTGCTGATTTTCTCGCATGTGCTGGAGGCCCACGTCGAAGTCTATCCGGGGGTGTCGTACACCGCATTCCTCGTGCCCGGGCTGGTGATGATGAGCATGCTGCAGAATGCGTTCTCCAACAGTTCTTCCAGCCTTATCCAGTCGAAGATGCAGGGCAACATCGTGTTCGTGCTGTTGCCGCCGCTGTCCTACATGGAATTCTTCCTTGCCTATCTGTGGGCGGCGGTGATTCGCGGCCTCGTCGTGGGGCTGGGGGTCTGGGCGGTGACGCTGGGGTTCGCTTCGCCGCAGCACCTGCCGCATCCGGGCTGGCTGCTGGCCAATGCGCTGCTTGCCTGCGGCATGCTGGGTGCACTGGGTATCGTGGCCGGCATCTGGGCCGAGAAATACGACCAGCTCGCGGCTTTCCAGAATTTCCTCATTCTGCCGCTCACCTTCCTGTCCGGCGTGTTCTACTCGATTCACTCCCTGCCGCCGTTCTGGGAAGCGGTCTCGCATTTTAATCCCGTGTTCTATCTGATCGACGGTTTCCGCTACGCCTTCGTCGGCCATTCCGACGCCGACCCCTGGTTCGGTCTGCTGGTCTCGACGGGCTGCTTTGTGGCAATATCCGCGCTCACGCTGATACTGCTCAGAAGCGGCTATAAATTGAGGCACTGACATGGTTACTCCCGAGGACATCAAAGGCTGGATCACCGAGAAACTGCCTTGCGACCACATCGAACTGGACGGCGACGGCCAGCATTTCCAGGCTGTGATTGTCAGCCCCGCATTCACCGGCAAGAACATGGTGCAGCAACATCGCCTGGTCTACGATGCGCTGGGCACGCGGATGCATGCGCAGATCCACGCCCTGTCGATGAAGACCTACACCCCCGAAGACTGGGCCAGCCGCTGACATGGATTCGCTCCTCATTCGCGGCGGCAATGCGCTCGCCGGCGAGGTGCGCATTTCCGGCGCGAAGAACGCTGCGCTGCCCATTCTGACGGCGAGTCTGCTGACCGCCGAACCATTGGTTCTTTCCAATGTGCCCCACCTGAAGGATGTCGGCACCATGCTGGCCCTGCTGGGGCACATGGGCGTGACGGTCACGCCCGATGAGCGGAACCACGTTACGCTGTGCGGCGAGTCGATTCCGCACCGGGAAGCCCCCTATGAAATGGTGAAGACCATGCGGGCGTCGATTCTGGTGCTGGGGCCCACGCTTGCGCGTTTCGGCGAAGCTCGGGTAAGCCTGCCGGGCGGCTGTGCCATCGGCTCGCGTCCGGTCGATCTGCATATCAAGGGCCTGCAGGCCATGGGCGCCGAGATCAGCATCGAGCACGGATATATCCATGCCCGGGCCAAACGGCTTCAGGGGGCGCATATCGCCATGGACGTAGTGACCGTGACCGGCACCGAAAACCTGATGATGGCCGCCGCCCTGGCCGAAGGCACCACGGTGCTGGCCAACGCGGCGCGCGAGCCCGAGGTCGTCGACCTGGCCGAGTGTCTGATCGCGATGGGTGCCAGGATCGAGGGGGCGGGCAGCGGCGTCATCACCATCCACGGTGTGCCCGAACTGCATGGCGCCACACATCGGGTGATGCCCGACCGCATCGAAACCGGGACTTTCCTGGTTGCCGCCGCGATGACCGGTGGCCGGATTCGCGCGCTGGATGCCGCCCCCGAAACCCTGGTGTCGGTGCTGGGCAAGCTTGCCGACGCCGGCGCGAAGGTGACGCAGGGCGACGACTGGATCGAGGTCGAGTCCGACGGCGTGCTGAACGCCGTTGACGTGCGCACGGCGCCGCATCCAGCCTTCCCGACTGACATGCAGGCGCAGTTCATGGCGCTGAACTGCATTGCCAGCGGCGCTGCCAGCATCACCGAAACCATCTTCGAAAACCGCTTCATGCATGTGCAGGAACTGCGCAGGCTCGGCGCCAACATCGAGGTGTCCGGGCATACTGCGCTGGTGCGCGGCGTGCCGCGGCTCGATGGTGCGACCGTGATGGCGACCGATCTGCGTGCGTCGGCCTGTCTGGTGCTGGCCGGTCTCGTCGCGGCAGGCGAAACCACCATCGAACGCATCTACCATCTCGATCGCGGCTATGAGCGTATCGAGGAAAAACTCACCCAGCTCGGCGCTCGCATCCAGCGCATCCATTGACATGAATACCGGTATCACGCTTGCGCTGTCCAAAGGCCGCATCTTCGAGGAAACCCTGCCGCTTCTCGCAGCGGCCGGCATCACGCCGAACGAAAGCCCCGAATCCTCGCGCAAGCTCATCATCGGCACCAACCGTCCTGACGTGCGCCTCATCATCGTGCGCGCGAGCGATGTGCCGACCTATGTGCAATACGGCGGCGCGGATATCGGCATCGCCGGCAAGGATGTTCTGAACGAACACGGGGGCGCCGGACTGTATCAGCCGCTTGACCTGCAGATCGCCAAATGCCGCATGATGGTTGCCGTGCGCGAGGGATACGACTACGCCGGCACGGTGAAAGAAGGCGCGCGGATTCGCGTCGCCACCAAATATGTCGACGCGGCCAGGGACCATTTTGCAGGCAAGGGCGTACATATCGATCTCATCAAGCTTTACGGATCCATGGAACTGGCTCCGCTGGTCGGTTTGTCCGACGTCATCGTCGATCTCGTCTCGACCGGTGGTACGCTGAAAGCGAATGGTCTGGTCGCGGTGGAACATATTGGCGACATCAGTTCGCGACTGGTGGTCAATCAGGCGGCGCTCAAGCTCAAGCGCGGGCTGATCCAGCCGGTGATCGACGCGTTTGCGGCGGCGGTTGGCGCGCGCATGGCAACGTGACCATGGGTGCCCTGTTCAATACTGCGTCCTGGGCGCCCGCTCTCCTGATCTGGTCGTTTCTTCTGTTGATGCCGTTCAGCCGTTCGGCTGAATTACCGACGCTCGTCATGGCCATTCTGGGCAGCATCCTGTTGTGGCGACATGGCAAGGAAGCCTGCTGGCAGGGTGGAGCGCGGATCTACAGCATTATGTTTTTGTGCATCTGGGTGCCGATCGTGCTGTCTGTGCCTGATTCCTTGTGGTTCAAGAAATCACTGAGTACAGCCCTGACGTTTCCGCGAATTTACCTGGCGGGTCTCTACATCATCTGGATGCTCCGGGAGCCGTTGGTGCACCAGCGTGTCCTGAAACTCGTCGCATGGCTGCTGCTGTTCTGGGTGGTCGATGCTTTCATCCAGGCCGTAATCGGTTATGACCTGTTTGGTTATGCTTATCCCGAACGGCTCAATGGATTGTTCGGGCCGGACAGCTGGAAACTCGGACTCAGCCTTTCCATGCTTGCACCCATATTGTGGGAATACGTTTCGAGGCATGGCAACCGCTGGCAGTTGGCACTGGTCTGGCTGGGGACGGCCACTGTAGTCTTGCTGGCCAGCAATCGGGAAAGCTGGATTGTGTTTGCCATTGCGACCACGATGTGGAGCTGGGTTTACGCGCGGCGCCTGGGCTTTCACCCTGTCAAGCTGCTGGCGCCGCTAGTCGTCGTCGTCCTGGTGGCGGGCGTACTGGCTTACCAGACCAACCCCCGATTCGCTGTGCGAATCGACAAGTCGCTGGCTGTACTCGATTTTACTTACGAAAGCCTGGATGAAGCCAGTTCGCGGCGTATGCATTTATGGAGCAATGCCGTCAGCGTGATTGAAAATCACCCCGTCAACGGTGCCGGCGTGCGCTCATATCGCTACGCATATGCTAAGTATGCCGAGGCCGATGATCCTTATGTGCGCGCCGACGGGACCGGTATGATCTATGCCCATCAGCTCATACTTGAAGTTGGGGCTGAGACGGGCTTGATCGGTTTGATCGGCCTGCTTTTTTTTCTGGCGATACTGGTGCGCGTCGGTATAGGTGCCTCCGCTCGTTCGCCGCTGGTCTGGGCGGCATGGCTCGGTGTATTCGCCTGGTTTTTCCCGATCAATACGCATACGGCTCTGTATTCTGCGTTCTGGTCTTTGTTGCTCGGGTGGATGGTGGCTGTGGTAGTGAGCCAGCCACGAACACCTGATATGCCAGCTGAGCGCAGCTGAAGTGACCGTCCGGGTATCGACTCTCTTTAAAGAAGAAACGCGTTTGATCTGGGTTTCCGGACTGATGATTCGGTATCTAACAACAATTGGCGGCCTATTCCTTAATAGGGTTGAGCCGCTGCACGAATTCTCAATCAATACCGAAGCCTCGTTTGAACAGGGATGCTGAGGCAACTTGTGAGGGGTGGGGCAATCGCCCTCATTGTTCAAGGCAGTGGCGCGCTGCTCGTGTTGGGGATCGATATGTTGCTCGGCCGCTGGCTCGGAGTGGTCGAGTACGGTTTATTTGCGCTGGCCAATGCTTGGCTGACGATACTCGCCATAGTTGCTGCACTGGGGTTTAATCAGGCTTTATTGAAATTTGTTCCCATATATGAGAGCCAAAATGCTTGGCCCGAATTGAAGGGTGTCTTGCGCTTTGCTCACGTGTATTCAGGGTTGGCTGCGGTGGCGATTTTCATGGCAGGCATGATGCTGTTATGGGCACTTGAACCATGTTGTATCAGCTCCGGTGTATTGCCGGCTTTTGCATGGGCGCTGGGTGCATTGCCGTTTATGGCATGGTCAAGTCTGAGGCAGGCGAGTTTACGTGGGCTGGGTGCTGTGGGACGTGCATTCTTGCCTGATTATGTCCTGCGCCCATTGTTACTGTTGTTGGGACTCTTGCTATTACATAAGCTCCAGTTCGCTTTGGATGCGGCGGGTGTGCTGGCGCTCAATTTTCTTGCGGTTTTTATCGCATTCATGATCGGCTCATGGTGGCTCAAGGGCCTTTTGCCACATGAGCTAAAAGGCGTTCCGATAGCTCCTCCAAGTGACGATTGGTTGGCTATGGCGATGCCCATGCTGTTGATCATCAGTTTCAATCTAATTAGCAATCGAGTCGATATTCTTATGCTTGGTGGTTTTGCATCGAGATCTGATGTCGGCGTATATGCGGCAGCCAGTCGGATCTCGGAAATCGTCGTTTTCGCGTTAGCCGCAACCAATGCGATTGTGGCACCTATGATTGCACGGTTGTATGCCAGAGAGGATCGGGTTGCCCTGGAAAAACTTATACGTACGGTCGCATGGCTTATATTGCTTGTGACAGTCCCGGTAGCGTTACTGGTCTTGCTATTTGGCGAGAAATTTCTGTCGTTTTTTGGTCCGGGGTTTGGAGCAGGCTATACGATTCTTATCATTCTGGTCGGAGGGCAGTTAATCAATTCCCTGTGCGGGCCGGTCGGCTATCTTTTAGGGATGACAGGGCATCAACGAACTGCCATGCGAATTGTCGCTGGATCTGCTGTTTTGAATGTCGCGCTTAATGCACTTCTGATTCCGGTATTCGGTGCTATTGGAGCAGCCGTCGCAACGGCTGCAAGTCTTGCTACCTGGAATCTTTTGATGCTCAGGGCGGTCAGGCTGAAGCTTGGTCTGCGCCCTTCTATCCTGAGCCCTCGATACAGGCTGACATGACGCGACCGAATTTCTTTATCGTTGGCGCCCCTAAGTGTGGGACCACTGCACTGAGTGAATATCTGAAAGGGCATCCAAGCGTATTCATATGCGAACCGAAAGAGCCTAATTATTTTTCCTTTGATTTTAGGGGGCTTCAGTATGTTCGAGACGAAAAAGCCTACGTTGCGCTTTTTGGGCACGCAACCAGCAGCCAAACGCGCATCGGTGAGGCATCAGTCAGTTATTTATATTCACGTGAGGCTTTGCCAGCCGTTAAGCAGTTTGTTCCTGATGCGCAGATCATAGTCATGGTGCGAAACCCAGTGAACATGGCGATATCACTTCATCGCCAACTGGTCTATGCAGGCTATGAGGACGTGCATGATTTCGAGGAGGCTTGGCGGTTGCAGGAGTCCCGGCGAAATGGATTGCACATTCCCCCAAACTGCCGGGAAGAAGCATTTCTTCAATATGCCGAGGTCTGCAGCTTGGGTACGCAACTGCAGCGTCTCCATGCGGTTTTCCCGAGTGAGCAAATCAAAGTGATTCTGTTTGACGATTTTGTTCGTGATACGCGTGGTGTCTATCGGGAAGTTCTCGATTTTCTGGGATTGCCTGACGATGCGCGAGAAAACTTTCCCCTGATCAATGAGGCTAAGCGACCACGTTACGAAATGCTGTCAAAGGTGATTGCCCGGGGAAAACCATGGGTGGTTCGAGTGGCTCTTCAGGCGCGCGACATGACTGGCTGGAACCCTTTTCCTTGGTTGCGCAGGCTCGAATCGATCAATCAGATACGGGTTGAAAAGTATTCGATCCGATGGGACTTCTGCAAGGAAATGCTTGCTGCTTTTAAAGAAGATATTGCGTTGCTGTCCAGCCTTATTGAGCGGGATTTGAGTTGCTGGCAAACCATATGCGAGGTGCTGCCCGGTTCACCTGAAATGGCTGGACTGAATGAGAAACCATTTTGATTGCGGGACTTGCCTCGGTGTTTCATGCTTTATTAAGAGTCGCCATAAATGTTTAAGCGTATTTTCGATATCAGTGTCGCAGCCATTGCGCTGATGTTGTCGATGCCGTTGCTGTTTGCTGTCGCGATACTGATCAGGGTTTTTCTCGGTATGCCGGTCTTTTTTTCTCAGTTGAGACCGGGGCTCGGTGGGCACCCATTCCGCATGGTCAAGTTTCGCAGCATGCGCAGCGCCTGCGATACCGAGGGGCGGCCTCTGCCGGATGAAGCCAGGTTGACCCGGTTCGGAAAATGGTTGAGGGCGAGTAGTCTGGACGAATTGCCGGAGCTATGGAATGTGTTGTGCGGGGATATGAGTTTGGTAGGTCCGCGCCCCTTACTCATGGAGTATCTGCCGCTTTACAATGCGCGTCAGCGGCGACGGCATGAGGTGCGGCCCGGCATTACCGGCTGGGCGCAGGTCAACGGACGCAATGCGATTTCCTGGGACGAGAAATTCGAGCTGGATGTCTGGTATGTCGATCACCGATCATTCAGGTTGGATATGACCATTCTGTTCATGACGGTCAGACAGCTGTTTCAGCGCAGAAACATAAATCATGGAGGGCATGCGACCATGCCCCATTTTACCGGCTCGGGGCATACGGACTGAATGACGGGACACGATACACTGGTCGTCTTCGGAGCGGGCGGGCACGCCAAGGTAGTAATCGATGCAGCTATGAGGCTGGGTGTTCGGCAGATTCATCTGGTGGACGACGATGAGTCACGTTGGGGCATGTCTCTGCTCGGTTATCCTGTCCTGGGCGGGCGCGACGCGTTGCTGCGGCTACCAGAGCGACCACAAGCCATTGTGGCGATCGGAAATAATCGTATCCGCTGTGCCGTCGCGACTTGGCTCGAAAGTCAGGGCTTCCCTCTGGCGACGGTTGTGCATCCATCGGTTCAGCTGGGCCATGACGTCCTCGTGGGCCGAGGCACCCTGCTGGTTGCGGCTGCTGTCGTCAACAGTGGCTCGGTTATTGGAGCCAATGTCATTGTCAACACATCGGCGACGGTTGATCATGATTGCGTCATCGGCGATGGGGTACATCTGGCGCCGGGTGTACATCTGTGTGGCGAGGTGCGCGTCGAGGCCAGGAGTTTGCTGGGCGTCGGGGCGGTCGTCACACCCTGTGTGCGGATAGGAAGGGATTGCGTGATTGGTGCAGGCGCCGCGGTACTTGATGATATTCCTGATGAGATGCGCGTCGGCGGCGTGCCTGCGCGTTTGCTTGCTGCCGATTGATGGATACGCCCCAGACATTCTCCTTGACGGGAGGAGCGCCCATCCGTAGTCAGCCTTTTGCCCCCTGGCCCTATTATGCGGAGGACGAGATCGAGGCTGCAATGCGTGTGCTGGCTTCGGGGCGTGTGAATTACTGGACTGGCGAGGAATGCATCCAGTTCGAGGCGGCATATGCTGGATATTGTGGCGTGCGGCATGCCATTGCATTGGCTAATGGAACGCTGGCTCTCGAACTGGCTTTGTATGCGTTGGGTATCGGGCCGGGCGATGAAGTGGTCGTTCCGAGTCGTACTTTCATTGCTTCGGCCAGTTGCGTGGTTGCGCGTGGAGCCATACCTGTAGTGGCGGATATCGATCCGGTTAGCCAGAACCTTACGCCCGAAACGATCCGTGCCGTGCTGACGCCGCGCACCCGAGCCATCATGGCGGTGCATCTAGGGGGATGGCCGTGCGATATGGAAGCGATCATGGGGCTCGCACGCGAGCGTGGCCTGTTCGTCGTTGAGGACTGCGCGCAGGCACATGGTGCACGTTATCGCGGCAAACCGGTGGGCGGTTTCGGTGACGTGTCAGCCTTCTCGTTTTGTCAGGACAAGATCGTCAGTACGGGGGGCGAAGGCGGCATGTTGCTGACCAACAATACAGAGTGCTGGGAAAAGGCCTGGGCCTACAAGGATCACGGCAAGAGCTATGACGCGGTCCACAGACGTCAGCATGAGCCGGGATTCCGCTGGCTGCATGAATCATTCGGCAGCAACTGGCGTATGACCGAGATGCAGGCGGCAATTGGCCGAAAGCAGCTCGACAAGCTGGATGCCTGGGTCAATGCGCGGCGCGATCATGCCGCTGTGCTGACGGAAGGGCTGGCGGGTATCCCTGGCTTGCGTCTGACGCCCGAGCTGGAGGGTATCCGGCATGCCTATTATCGTTACTATGTGTTTATCGAGCCTGCTGCATTGCACGACGACTGGAATCAGGCGCGTATCGTTTCCGAAATACAAGCCGAAGGTATACCCTGTTTCATTGGAAGCTGTGGCGAAATTTACCGCGAAAAAGCTTTCAGTCAGGCTGGTTTCCAGCCTCCCGCACGGTTGCCGGTTGCCGGGCGGTTGAGCGAAACCAGCCTGGCATTTCTTGTACATCCGACCTTGGACGTGCGAGCGATGCACGATACCTGCAAGGCGGTCGACAAGGTCATGCGCGCTGCGGTGAAGTGACAATGCGTCGCATGATCAATCGGCGCAGCGTGGCTATCGTGATGCACGACATTGCAGCAGCAATATTCGCCTGGCTCGCCAGCTACTGGCTGCGTTTCAATCTTTCGGTACCGCTTGATTTCCAGGCTGCCGCATTCTCGACCCTGTTGTGGGTGATACCGTTGCAGGCCGCAGTATTCTGGTACTTCGGGCTGTATCGGGGGATATGGCGTTTCGCCAGTCTGCCCGATCTCAAGCGTATCGTTGTGGCGATTGGCGTTGCGACGCTGCTGATTCCGGTGGTACTGGTACTGTTCCGGATCAATGCGGTGGTGCCCCGTTCAGTTCTGATCATGGACCCGTTGCTGCTTCTTGTTTTGATGGGGGGCAGCCGACTGGCCTATCGGGTGTGGAAGGAACATCGGCTTGCCAGTGTGCTGCGACCGGCCAGCAAACCGATTCTGGTTGCAGGTGCCGGATCGGCTGCTGATTTTCTCCTGCGCGAACTGGCGCGCAACCCATCAGGTTTTCATGTGGTTGGCTTGCTGGATGACAGCATTGAGAAGCAGGGGCGCCTGGTGCAGGGATTGCCCGTTCTCGGTGCTCTTGACGAAGTCGCGGGTTGGGCAAAAAAGATGGATGTCGACGATGTCGTCCTGGCACTGCCATCAGCCGCACATACGGTACGCAAACGCATTGCCCAACGGTGCCGCGATGCGGGGCTCAATGTGATGACGATTCCGTCTCTCGAAGATCTGGTGGCGGGACGTGTATCGGTATCGAATCTGCGGCGCATCGAGCTGGAGGATCTTCTCGGCCGTGATCCTGTCAGGCTCGATGACAGCGGCCTGCATCGCTTGCTGACTGGACAGGTGGTGATGGTGACGGGGGCCGGAGGGTCGATTGGCTCGGAGTTGTGCCGGCAGATTGCACGTTTTGCGCCTGCAAAGCTGGTGCTGTTCGAGCAATCCGAGTATGCCTTGTATGCCATGGAGCAGGAGTTGCCCCTGCGTTTTCCTGATGTGCCGATCGTATCGTTGATTGGCGATGTCAAGCATGCTGCGCTGGTCAGGCGGATAATTGCCGAGCAGCAGCCGTCAGTGGTGTTTCATGCCGCAGCCTACAAGCATGTACCCTTAATGGAGGGAGGCAACGCGTGGGAAGCCATGCGGAACAACGTGCTCGGTACGCAGGTTGTCGCCGCTGCGGCGCGCGAATATGGGGTCGGCAAGTTCGTCATGATTTCGACCGACAAGGCGGTCAACCCGACCAATGTAATGGGAGCGACGAAGCGTCTCGCGGAGCGAGTCTGCCAGTTGATGCAGCAGGCGGATGGCACGCGTTTCGTGTCGGTTCGATTCGGCAATGTACTGGGGTCCTCGGGCAGTGTGATTCCAAAATTCCAGAGTCAGATCGAAGCGGGCGGGCCGGTAACAGTAACGCACCCCGAGATCACGCGCTATTTCATGTCGATTCCCGAGGCGGCACAACTCGTTTTGCAGGCGGGTCTTATGGGCGAGGGGGGCGAAATATTTGTTCTCGATATGGGGGAGCCGGTGAAAATCGCGGAGCTTGCCAGGCTCATGATCCAGTTGTCCGGAGAGAAAGAAGAACGCATACGTATCGAATACACGGGACTTCGGCCTGGCGAGAAACTTTATGAGGAATTGCTGGCCGACAACGAATCAACTTTGCCAACCCCGCATCCCAAACTTCGTGTTGCCAAAGCAGCCGATGCAGGCGAAGCCGCCTGGCTTGAGGTGTGCATGAGCTGGTTGGCAAGCGGCGAAGGCCAGGATGAGAACACGGTCAAGTCGCGGCTGCATGCCTGGGTCCCGGAGTACAACTCTGATCGCATGGCCTGATTATTCCCTCCAGTGATCGGCGATCCAGCGTGCAGGCAGAATGTGCTTGTAGATTCGTTTGTACCATGGTGCAGGCCATTGACCGATCACGGCCTCATCCGGATTCGGCACGCCGGGAAAGGCAACTACGCGGGTGTTGGAGGGCAGGTGTGGCGGACGCCACCAGCGTTGAGGCATGGGTGGGATGCAGTGGGTCTTGAACAGAATGCACCATGCGTCAGGCCAGAAGGCGATTTGCTTGATGGTGCGGGAAATGTAGGTTTGCGAATTGCGATGACGCGGAATATGTTCGGCGTGATGGGCAGTCAATTCGTGAAGCAGGTAAGGATGACTCCCGATGCGGAAGCGGAATACGGATGTGTTGCCGATACCCTTGCCTGGTTGGGTCCAGTTCTGCATCACGATGTAGCTCAGCTCGGGTGAGTATTCGAAGAAATCATCGATGGGGCCGGTTACCACCACATCAAGATCCAGATACAGCCAGTCTCCCGTCATGCCCGGCAAGGTGTCGTTCCATAGCGAGACTTTGCGCCAGCCCCGATTGTTGTGGGGAGGCGGGACCGGGACCGTAGGGCAAGGCAGGCATTCGACTTCGGAACGAATCCCTTCGGGACGATCGGTCAGGCAGACGAACCGGAATGGCGGCGTGATATGGCGCGCAACCATGCCGTAGAGCTTGTCGACGTATTCGGCGGGATACTTGTCCCCCCATTTCATGCAGACGATTTGTTTCATTGTGGAGAAAGCCCGTTAGATGAGCTGCCAGGAAGAGACAATGAGGTTGGGGGACGAACAGAAGACCAGATCCCGGTGGAACGAGCCATCAGGCGCATGCGCCTGCAATGTGTTCCAGTCTTGAATGCGCCGAAGAACCCGCTTACGCGGATAGCTCAGATAAATCGCGAAACATTCCGAGAGCTGACCGAATAATGCTTCTGGATCGGTGCCGGCCCGGGTCAGCATGCCTGTGTCGAACTCCAGGATACCCACAACCTTGTCGCGCTGAAACAGGCTTCCAAAGCCGGTGATCGCATGGCCTTCGTATCCCTCGACATCCATCTTCAGAATAAGCGGAGCGTGCTGCCATTCGGGGTAGGCCGCCATGATGGTATCCAGTGTTCGGCTCGTCACGCTGACCGATTCTGCATGCTCGCCATTCTTGACGGCGCTGCCCCCACCTGTCCAGGTTGGGGAATAATAAAGTGTCGATTCAATATCGTCCTGATCCCCGACGAGGCAGGATTCTATCCGGATGTGCTCGGCGTCGGGGTGATTGCTGCGCGTGCGCTGGAGGTAAGGCAAAAGCACGGGATTGGCTTCGACAGCGATGCATTGCGAATCAGGATAATCGCCGAAGGCGAAACATTCCCCATAGTTGGCGCCGATGTCGAGGCAGATTGCGGGAGACAATGCACGCACGTGGTCGCGCCAGAATGACATGGGTGTGGAAACCCGGCCTCTGGCCGAGTCCAGAACCAGTTTTTTGTAGGCACGATTATCGTCCGGGTTGAGATGAACCCGATGAGGCGACCCCGGAAGAGTAATGTGCCGAGGATGAAGCGAGCCGTATCTGGCCAATATGATGGGGGCGAGAAACAGGCGTTTCAGCTGCAAGCGTGCGCTCCTTCAATCCGGGCGCCAGGCAAGGGCCACCTGGCGCCCGGATTATAAGTCACCCGGCAGGACGCGGCTGTCTTTTGCCATATCGGACTGGCAGGAAAGTGGCGATAATCGTAACAGGACTGTGCGTCAAATGACGTTCAGAGCCGTCTACAGGGTAACCCAATGAATCGCTCTCGCCTCCGCATCAAGGTCATCAGCAATCATGCCACCGAAAAATGGCTGCATCAGTTCCCGCATGGCGAGCCGGTATGGGGAGAGTGCGAGTTTATCTTTGACCGTACCGCACGCGACTACGATTGGGTGCTGGTGTACGACGATGTTTCGGCAGGACCGGGAGAAGGCAGGGCGGTTGGGCAGGAGAAGCTCGCATGTCCCCGCGAAAATACGCTGCTCGTCACATTCGAACCCTCGTCGGTGAAGATCTATGGCGATGATTACACGCGACAGTTCGGTACGGTATTGACCAGCCAGCCCGAGTGGGCGCTGCCTCATCGGCGGCGTATCTATTCGCAGCCGGCCCTGCACTGGTACTACGGTATTGGCAGCCATGACATCGCCACGTTCGATTCTATTCTGGCCGAGCAGCCGTCGGCGAAGACACGCGATGTTTCGATGGTCTATTCGTCGAAGGCGATGCGGCACACATTGCATCATCACCGTGCGAAATTCATGCGGGAATTGCTGGAACGCATGCCCGAGCTCGATGTTTTTGGGCGCGAACTGGGGCAGCCACTCGACGATAAGGCCGATTGTCTGCGTGGCTATCGGTATCACATTGCAGTTGAGAATTTCATTGGGCCCCATCATTGGACCGAAAAGCTTGCCGACGCTTTCCTGGGGCTGACATTGCCGTTTTACTGCGGTTGCCCGAACTTGGCCGCTTACTTTCCTGAGGAGAGTTTCATCCGGGTCGATATTGGGGATTCGGAGGCGGCAACAGAGATTATTCGCAAGTCTGTTGCGGACCATGAATTCGATAGGCGTCTGCCGGCCATCGTTGAAGCCAAACGGCGTGTGATGTTCGAGTACAACCTGTTTGCCGTTGCAACACGCGAAATCATACGATTGCATCAACGGAACGGAAAAGGTGGCAGCGGTGAGGTGCTGCTGTCACGCCGGGCGATGCGCCAATCCAGCCCCTGGGTTGCGTTGCGCGATGTGGCGGGCAAGGTACGCGGTCGTCTCAGGCATTTGCCCGGCGCGATCCGTGGCCGGGCCTGAGCGGTACGGGCTATCCGATACGGGGGGCGCGCGTAAGTTGCTCGTACAGGGCCAGCGTCTGGTCGAGCATGGCCTGCAGCGGGAAGAAATCGCCTTCTGGGACCGGTTGCGGATTGGCCAGCAGCTGACCGATCCGTTGGCAGCTTGCATCGAAGTTGTCGTTCGGCAGTAAGCCGTCGGGATACACCGTGCGCAGGATTTCACCCACACCGCCATGTGCATAGCCGGCGACAGGCACGCCGAGCCGCAGGGCCTCGAGTGTGGTACGCCCGAAAGATTCCGGTTGGCTGGACAGTGACAGCACGAGCCGAGAAATCGCGAGAATATGCTTGAGGTCGTCGCGCTGGCCGGTGAAAGTGATGTCGGACGCCAGGCCGGCGCTGCGTACGCGGTAATAGAGTTTTTGCAGATAGCGCTGCTTGGACTGTGTCGCACCGCCGACGATGAGACCGTGCACGGGCAGGCCGCGCCGCTTGAGCCGGCCGATCAGTTCGATGAAGTCCTCATGGCCTTTGAGGCGCGTGATGCGCCCGGGCAGCGTAATGAGTGTGCGATCGTTCGCAGCGGGGAATTGTGCGAAGAATTGCGCTCGCCAGGTGGCGTCGGGTTTCCAGCCGTAAGGATAGGCCTCGCCGTCCACGCCGCGGTGAATGACGTGAATCCGCCAGGGCAGGGTGTCGGGGTAGTGTTCGAGAATGTAGGCACGCACGGTGTTGGATACCGCGATGACCGCTTCGCCGCGCGTCATGATGCCGCTGTAGCGATTGACGCCGTAGAGACCGTGTACTGTGGTGACGAAGCGCGGCCGGGTGGCGGGATCCATGCCGCGCCAGGCCAGCCAGGCCAGCCAGGCCGGTACGCGGGAGCGGGCGTGGAGGATATCGACCCGATGCTCGATCAGAAAGCGCCGCAACCTGCGCGCCATGAGCAGCGTCCGCACGGATTTCACGCCGACTGGCCAGGTGTAGTGTTCGGCGCCGCTTTGCACCAGGGATTCGACCAGTCGCCCGCCCGCCGACATCACCAGGGCCCGGTGCCCCTGCTTGACTAAGGCCTGAGCGATTTCGAGCGTGCCGCGTTCGACGCCGCCGGACTCGAGTGCGGGCAGCAGTTGCAGGACGGTCAGTTTCTTGGGGTCAGCCATGCGAGCAGGTGCGACGCGATACGGTCGGCTTCGGCCAAAGGCGTCTGATTGGGGTGCAGGGTGCCGTGTGCACACCATTGGATGAAACGGGTGATTCGCCGATTGTCCGCAAGGCCCGCGATGGCCCAGCCGACCCGGCTTTTCGGATTCACGGGCAAATCGAACACGCCGACGTCCGCCCCGGCAGTAAGGGCCTCGTAGACCATCGATGCGCTGTCTGGCGTGACCCAGACGATTCGGCTGGCTGCCAGCTGTGCGGGTAGCCAGCCGGGTGTGGTCGTTTCGGGCCGTACGGTTTTCAGCGCTTCATGCCTGGGCAATTGCGCGAGAAAATCGGGCGGCGTTCGACGGGAGGTAGCCAGCGTCCAGTGCAGTTCAGGCAAGCGGGCAAGCAGGCTCCGGATCTGTACCTGGATTGCGTCGTTGTTCCATTCGAAATGCGGCGAGGGGCCGCCGATCAGAATCAGCCCCTGTGCTGGTTGTGCGGAAGTGGTGGAGGGCACGATGCGGTTGATCGCGCCTTCTGTCGCCCAGGTCCGGGCATCGGTCTTTAAACCGTCGTGCGCGGGTGCGATGACCAGATCGAAGAACCGTCGCGGCAGACTGGGTTTCATCAATACTACTGTGCGCCCGCCATGTGTCCGGCGGGCGGCCAGCATCGTTAGATGTGTGGCATGGCCGGCGCCCAGGATCAAGTCGGGCGCAGGCAGATCCAGGGCAGGGAAGCGCCCGAGCAGTCCTGTCAGCGTTGCGCGCCAGATGGGTAGCGCCGGGACGATATGCGTTTCGACGGCGGTGGCGCGCACCAGGGCGTCTGCCAGGCCGCGTGTCTGGTTGAGATGTCCGGGCTTGCCATCGCTGACGATCCAGATCACCAATGGATGCGCAAGGGCACGCTCAGAGGGCTGGGTCATGTGTCGGGGCAAGGGCTGATGCGGAGAAAGCGGGCGGGCAGGGAAGCATGTGTGGCGCAAGTGTAAAGCATCCCTGGCCCTGGGAGAGGAGCCTCAGTGCGGCGATGTGTGCCATTGGCGTCCGGCTGCCGCAGTCCAGCTGTAGGGTCCGGGATCGAGACTGGGCGGGGTATCGGTCATCAGATCGGCAAGAAGTTCGGCTGCCGCCGGTGCCATGGTCACGCCGTAGCGGAAGTGCCCGACATTCAGGAACACATTGTCAAAATCCGGATGGCGATCGATGACCGGGATATTGTCCGGCGAACCGGGACGCAGGCCGGCCCAGTGACGAACCGGCGCAACGCCTGTCAGGGCAGGCAGCCGTGTGCAGGCGCGAGCATGCAGATGTTGCGCCGTTCCAGCGTCTGTCGATTTGTCGAAACCGACATCTTCCACCGTACTGCCCACCAGAATGTGGCCGTCCCGGCGAGGGATGATGTACAAACCATCGGCATAAAGAATGGTATCGAGCACGCCCGGTGCAAGCTTGAACAGTAGCATTTGGCCGCGGATGGGGCGAATATGGGGCGCGGGCGCAAGTTCACCGAGCGGTTGTCCGGCCCATGCGCCTGTCGCGATTACGAAACGTGCTGCATGGAATACGCCCAGGCGGGTTTCGATGGCCTGCAGGCGGCGAGATCCTGCACGGATTGCTTTGACGGCCCCGCACTGCGTATGCAGTTTGCCCCCGAGCGTTGTCACCGCAGCACGCAGTGCAATGACGAGGCGAGGGTTACGGGTTTGTGCGATCTTGGGTAGGAAAAGGCTGTCATCCGTATGCCAATGTGCCTCCAGATCATGGCAGCGACACCAGACTTTAGCGCGGTCTGCTTCTTCACGCGACAGCCACGCGCGCATGCCGCACGTCCAGTATTCGGCAGCCTTTCCCGAAAGCCGCTCGATGTTGCCGATCCAGTCTGCGTACTGTCGCATCGCGCGTAGCGCGAGCGCATTGACCGGCTCGGCGTAATCCCATGGCAGAAGAGGCGACAGTATCCCGCCACCGGCCCAGGAGGATTCGCCCCCCACCTCGCCGCGTTCCAGGAGTGTGACGTCCATGCCCTGCCCAAGCAGGACCAGCGCGGTGCTGAGTCCCGAAATTCCTGCTCCCAGGATGATGACGCGACCTGAGTCTTCCCCGTTAGTCGGTTCAGTCACGACCGGGACCTACAACTAAAGTTGTATAGAAAGCCGGCGGCCATGCTGGCAAGCTAGCGGATGCCCATAAAAAGCGAGGAGGAGACATGAAACAACGTGGGGTCACGCTGATGGAATTGTTGGTTGTACTGGCGATAGCCGCCATTTTAGTGGCGATCGCCATACCGGGCTACGCATTTCTCGTCTCGTCCGGTCGATTGACCGCCACGACAAACGACATGCTGCTGGCATTGCATCTGGCGCGCTCTGAAGCCATTAAGCGCGGTATGCGGGTTACCGTATGCAAGTCGGGGAACCCGTCCGCTGCCTTCCCGGCATGCGATCCTGCGGCTGACTGGCATCAGGGTTGGCTGGTTTTTGTGGACGGGGGTGTCCGGGGACAGATCGATGGTGGGGACACCATTTTGCAGATACAGGGCGATTTGTCGAATGGGGTCAGTATTACGACTGGTGCCAACTACCGGAGGTACGTCAGCTATATGCCGATGGGTACAAGCCAAGGGTCAAGCGGCCTGCGTAATGACACTTTTGAAATATGCGTATCGGGGAAACGCCGCGATATCGTCGTCAGTCCGACGGGCCGTCCCAGGGTAGAAGACCCCAAGGCTTGCTGATGAAATTGCTATGAATTCAAGTCCTATCCTGATCAGACGTTAATAGCTTGCCGAATGCGAGAGATATGGTGAGTGATGTGCGAGATGCCGCCGTTCATAGAATCATTCTTGCCATTCATCCATGAAAGTTGGACATCGCATTTTTCCCTGTCTTAACGTGACAGTGGGAACGTGAAGCGAGACGAGGCATGCTCGACAACCTGATTACAACGCGTGGATTTACCCTGATCGAATTGCTGGTCACCATGACTGTGGCCGCCATTTTATTGGCGGTGGCCATACCCAGCTATCAGACTTTCGTGCTGAACAACCGCATGTCTTCGCAGAGCAATGATCTTTTGAGCGCTTTCCAACTGGCTCGAAGCGAAGCAATCAAGCGCAGTATCAGGGTCAGCATCTGCAAGGGAACGGGCGGCGTTTGCGTGGCGGGTGGTACTTGGGCGCAGGGTTGGATGGTGTTCGTAGATGATGATGGCGTGGTCGGTACGCGGGATGGCACGGATCAACCCATCCAGGTGTACCCCGCATTGACAGGGGCCACGGCGCTGGGTGCGACTGCCAACGCCAGCAATTTCATTTCCTATCTGCCTGCGGGCATGACCAATCTGGCGATCGGAACGACTGCGACGTTTACGCTGTGCCCTGGTGTTCCGGGTGTGAATGGCCGGAATATCCAAGTCGTTGCATCAGGCCGTGCAAGCATCGTCAACACCGCCTGCCCCTGAGGAAAGAACATGCGTCAAAAAGGTTTCACGCTACTTGAAGTGCTGGTCGCCATACTGGTGCTGTCGATAGGCTTGCTCGGGCTGGCCGGACTGATGGCCTCCAGTCTGCGCAACAACCACAGCGCTTATTACCGTTCCCAGGCCACTTGGCTTGCGTACGACGTGATCGATCGCATGCGGACCAATCTCCCGAATGCGGCGAGTTATGCCGTGGCCTTGGGAGGCGCCCCGGCTGGGGGGGGGCTGGCTGGCGCCGATGTCGCCGACTGGAAAGGCATGATTGCCAACGCATTACCGGAAGGCGATGGCTCCGTGGAATTCATCGGAGGAGACGGCGATGTCGCCGTCGTCATCCAGTGGAACGATGCGCGAGGGACAGAGGGAGAGACCACACAACAGCTCCGGGTGGTGAGCCGGCCATGACCTGGTATTCGAATTCATCACATACGACTCAGCGAGGCCTGAGTCTGATCGAGCTCATGATTGCCATCACGCTGGGCTTCATCGTGGTGGCGGCGGTGGGTTACCTCTATCTTGGGAGCCGCCAGTCATTCAGGACGACGGACAATCTGGCGCGTATGCAGGAAAACGCGCGTTATGCACTGGATACCATGGCGCGCGATATACGCATGGCAGGATCGCTTGGCTGCACCAACCTGATTGAAGCGGCGCCCACGCTCGGTTCGCCTGTACCCGCCGCACTCGTGCCGGCACCGACGAATGCGATTGCCGTGGTTGGAGGAGATGTCGGGACGAACCCGCCGGGTGTACCGGCGGCAACCGTGCCGCGTGTCGCCGGCGACGCGCTGTCGATCTGGGGGGCGCAAGGCAGTAGCGTAACGCTCGCCTCCATTGCTGCCGGCAACAATCCGTATGCCTACAAGGCAAACGACATCCTGGCGGTCGTGACCTGTCGCCCGCCGGCGGATGCGCCGCCCACGGCCATTCTGCGCGAGGCACCGGCCCCTCTCACCGCTTTGCCGGGCTCGCCCACCAACGAAGTCATGAAGTTCGACCGGTTTGCTTACTACATCGGCATCAATCCGGGAAACCGGCGAGCCTTGTACCGCAACAGCATCAATGATGGACTCGCCGAACTGGTCGAGGGGGTGGAAGACATGCAGATCATGTATGGCGTCGATACCAACCCGACACCCGACCGCGTCGCCGACGTCTATCAGACGGCAAGTGCGGTTGCTGATTGGACACGGGTCGTCAGCGTGCGCATCAATCTGCTGATGACAAGTCCGGACGACAATTTGGCCATTGGGGCACAGACGTATCGCATCGACACGGACGACGACGGCATCCAGGATGTGGTGGTGGCGGCTGACAGGCGGCTTTATCAGACGTTCTCTACCACGATAGGCATTCGCAACCGCCTGCAGTAAGGGTGATGAAAATGACAGGCTTCGTTCCAGCTCCCCCAATCAACGCGTTGAAGCCCGACGTCAGGCAACGTGGCGTGGCCTTGGTCACCGGACTGATTTTCATGGTTGTGCTGACGCTGATCGTGTTGGCAGCCATGCGCGGCACGATCCTCGAAGAAAAAATGGCGGGCAACCTGCGCAGTCAGAATATTGCGTTCCAGGCCGCCGAGGCAGGCTTGCGCGCAGGGCAGGATGCACTGAATTCCCCCGTCGATCCCGCAACCGGCCCTGGCTATTTCGACATCGGCGTCGTGCCGACCGGTGTGGCCAGCACGGATGACTGGAAAACCTACGACTGGGCGAACAACGCGGCTGATCCAGGCCTGGTTTACACAGGTGTGGATAGCGTGCGCTATGTCATCGAGAAATTGTCGCTTCGAACCGGCACCGCCGGTAACGACGACCTTGGGTACAGCGCCCAGGGCGGCAGTTCACGGGACGGCCTCTATCGGGTCACCGCACGTGCCGTTGCCGCAGGCAACGCGCCCATCATCCTGCAATCGATCGTGAATATCGAACAGCCTTAACGAGGTGGATCATGACCAACCTAAATAAATCATCGAGCCATCGGTTCTTGTCGATAACAAACAGCTTGTTAGCGGCGGCAGTTGTCGTGCTTCCTCTGTCAGCACCAGCGCTTTCCCCGGATCTCGATCCACACAATGTACCGCTGTTCCTGTCCACTGGGGTATCGCCTAATTTCGTTATTACCTTGGACGATTCGGGGAGTATGGCCTGGGGGTTCTTGCCTGACTCAATCTGTTCAGCAAGCTCTCGCAGCAGTGTCTGTACGCCTACGACACGCCGGTTCACATCTGCAAAATTCAATGCACAGTATTACAATCCTGAAATCCGTTATTTACCGCCATTGGATGCGAATGGTGTGGAATTGGCTACGTCTTTTAAGGCGGCTTGGCGTAATGGCTTTTATCAGGGGCACGACAAAATAGACTTGGAGTCGCAATATAGGCCGACGACTTCATTCTACTCATCTGGGACGAGTTCATCCGGTTACGGAGAATATAAAGCGCAAATCCCATCTAGTGATCGAGGTAATGGAAAGTTCTTTGGCAATATCACGGCCACAGCCAATACCAATGCTTATTACTACAATTTTGTGCCCTCGCTTTCTGGATGCGATGGCACGATAGGCGATGATGATTGTTATCAGCCGGTCTTCGTCAGCGCCACATCGGGCCCGGGCACGAAGGACATCAATGGGGATGGCATCGTGAATGCGGCAGATAAGGACGAGAGGCAGAACTTCGCCAATTGGTATTCGTTTTACCGAACCCGTAATCTGGCCACCATCACAGCGGCTTCGCGTGCTTTCCAGGACATTCCGTCGGAAATGCGCGTGGCGTGGCAGGCACTGGGCACATGTAATGCGTTCAATACGTCTTGTCAAGGATGGGATGGCGTTAATATTGACAATCGTATTCGGCGTTACGGTGCAATTAACAATGGTAAAACGCACAAAGAGCGTCTGTATCAATGGCTGTTCAAACTGGATACCAATAGCTCGACACATCTTCGTCAGGCACTGGGTAAGGCGGGTCAGTATTTCTCGATTGAGACAGGTGTGAACAGCCCGTATGCCTTCGATCCACAATTCGACGATGACCCGGACAAACGTTATTCCTGCCGCGCCAATTTCAGCATGGCCATGACGGATGGTTACTGGAACGGCAACAATGCAGCGGGTACGCTCAAAAGCGATGGCTCAGCGACATCTCTTCCCAATATTTTCAGTACGGCATGTCCCACCGCCACCCCAGAGTGTGTGACATCACCCTCGTATTCGCCAACGTCGCCGTTCAAGGATACCAACAACAATACGCTCGCCGATGTGGCCTTTCATTACTGGGCCACTGACTTGGCCCCCAGTCTGAAAAATGACGTGCCACGGTATCCGTCGACGCTGGACAATGCAGATGCGGCCACCTTGTCGGCCGCTTACTGGGACCCCAAGAACAATCCGGCCAAGTGGCAGCACATGGTGACGTATACCGTGGGGCTGGGATTGACCCGTGCATTGGATACCACAACCCCTCCCCTTAAATGGGATGGGGATTCCCTGAGCAATAATTCAGCTACGAGTAGCTATCTGGCGCTCAAGAACGGGACTCTGAACTGGCCGGCCACAGGCATGTCCGGTAGCCAAGGGCTTCCAGGCAACGTTGCCGATCTGTGGCACGCTGCTCTCAACAGCCGCGGCAAGTTTTTCAGCGCGGATGATCCGGAAGGCCTGAACAAATCGCTGAAATCGATCGTCAACGATGTGGCGGCCAAGGTCGGTTCCGGTTCTTCGATCGCGGCCAACTCCAAGCGACTGGGAACCACGACGCATATCTATCTGGCGAGCTTCGACTCCACCGACTGGTCTGGCGAGCTCGAGGCATTGCCGCTTGGCTCAAACGGCATGCCCGGTTCTGCGACATGGTCGGCGAATGCCAATCTTCCGGCGCCGGCCGCGCGCAACATCTGGACCACTAGCGTGGGGGCGGCAACCAGCTTTACGGGCGCGTTCGGTGGAACGCTGACTGCCGACGTGGTCGATTATCTGCGTGGTGTTCAGACGAATGAGCTGCCTTCGGGTTCGTTTCGCAGTCGCAGCAAGATCCTGGGCGATATCGTGAACTCCGACCCGGTATTCGTCGGCGGAGACAATTTCAGGCTCGATGCCTTGCCTGCTGCAACTTATCCCTACTCAAGCAGCTATTCTACATTCGCCGCTACGAAGAATGGCACCAGCATGATTTATGTGGGGGCCAACGACGGGATGCTGCACGGATTCGATGCCGCTACGGGGGTCGAGAAATTTGCCTACGTCCCGAGTGCGTTGCATGGCGCTCTGGCGGATCTAACGGATGCGAATTACCCGGCTAACCACAAGTATTTTGTCGACGGCTCGGCCGGGTTTGGTGATGCGTATTGGAGTGGTGCGTGGCACACGGTTCTGGTGGGGCCGCTGGGTGCGGGCGGCAAGGCGGTCTTCGCGCTTGACATTACCGACCCCAATGCCATGGACGGCAGCAAGGTGCTGTGGGAGTTCAACGGGGGAGCCCACGCCAGCAAGATGGGTTACATTTTCGGGCCGCCGACCATAGCGCCGTTTGCCGATGGCCATTTCTATGCAGTTTTCTCTAATGGCTACGATAGCGCCGATCATCAAGCCGGGCTTTTCCTGGTTCGTGTGGACAACCCCTCTATCTACTATTACATCGATACCAAGTACGGTTCTGCAGTTGCGAAAAATGGCTTGTCTACGCCCAAGCTGGTCGATCTGAACAACGATCGCATCATCGATGCCATCTATGCGGGCGACATGCAGGGTAATCTTTGGAAGTTCGATGTGACTTCATCAAGCGCCACGAATTGGAAGATTGCGCACGGAACGGCTGCTGTGCCTCAGCCCATGTTCGTGGCGACCGACGGGACGGGTGGTGGCGCGGCACGGCAGCCGATTCAGGCACAGGTTGGCGTGACTGCTGCACCTGCCGGTGTCTTCGGCGATGCCATGATCTTTTTTGGCACGGGACGTTATTTCGTGGACGGAGATGCTTCAGCGACCGACAAGCAATCGTTCTATGGCGTTCTGGATGACGGCAGTCCTACCTACAGCACAACCTATGGCAGAAGCGACCTGTGGACGCAGAGTATTGTCTACGAGGGTGTTGTGGGTTCTACCGCGGCCCGGGTGGTCAGTAACAACCCCCCGAACTGGGCGAGCAAGAAAGGCTGGGTGATCGACCTCGTGCCGCCTGGTGGAGCGCTGAAGGGTGAGCGTGTTATTGCGCCGCCGCTGCTGCGGTTTGGGCGAGTAATTTTCAATACGATGGAACCCAACATCAGTGATCCTTGCCAACAGGGCTCAAGCTGGCTCATGGAACTCGACGCGGAATCGGGTGGTAACTTAAATTATGTCGCGCTGGATATCAACGGCGATGGTCAGTTTGATGCTGACGATATGATTGCGTATGTACAAGGCGGGGGAACGCTTAGTAGTGCGCCAGCTGGTGTGAAATCAGACTCGATGACGCTGAATCAGCCGACCGTTATCACTGCGGGTGGCACGGAATACAAGTACAGTTCGAATGTAGGCAAAGGGATCGGAGTGGTTACTGAGAAAAGTGGGTCATCGTCTGGGAGAACGTCATGGCGGCAGATTCAGTAACCCGTTGCCTGTCAGGAAAAGACAAGGAGGCCAATGGCCATCGCTTGATCAGGGGGATGAGAAATCATCGAGGCTTCACCTTGGTCGAGTTGATGGTTACGGTAGCCATCATCGGTATCCTGGCGGCGATTGCGTATCCCAATTACACGCAGTACGTACAACGTTCGAATCGGGCAGAGGCTCGTTCGGTATTGCTTGAGGCGGCACAGTTCCTTGAACGTGCGTACACGGTGACTAACGATTACATGATCAATCCGGACCCGAACGTAGGTGGGCCTCTGGTTTTGCCACCAAGTTTGAGTCAGTCTCCTAAACAAGGGGTGGCAAAATACAACGTTGGTTTCGCGGTACAAACCTCGCAGACCTATACGTTACAAGCGCTTCCCGCTGGCGTAATGGTGGGGGATGCCTGCGGGACTTTGACATTGGACAGTACAGGTACGCGAGGAGCTGCTGGGGTAACGGTAGGCGCCATTGTCAATGATTGTTGGGGGCGCTGAAGACTAAACAGCGTCTAGCCCCTTCGGAATCGGAAAGCTCACGTTTTCCTGTGTGCCGGGCAGCAACCGGGTTTCGACTGCGCCCAGTTGCCGAAGCCGGTCGATGAGGCGTTGCACTAGCACCTCTGGTGCTGAGGCGCCCGCAGTGATCCCGACGCGCGTTTTTCCTTCCAGCCATAGAGCTTCAATCTCTTCGGCGCTGTCCACCATATAAGCCGCCACCCCCAGATTCTCCGCCACCTCTCGCAACCGGTTCGAATTCGAACTCGTCGGCGAACCTACCACGATCACCACGTCGCATTGCTGCGCCAGCGCCTTGACGGCGTCCTGCCGGTTTTGCGTGGCGTAGCAGATGTCGTCCTTCTTCGGGCCGACAATGCCGGGGAAGCGCATACGCAAGGCGTCGACGACGCGCGCGGCGTCGTCGACGGACAGGGTGGTCTGCGTTACGTAGGCGAGCTTGGCAGGGTCGTTGACCTGCAGCGTGGCGACGTCCTCCGGAGTTTCGACCAGATACATACCGCCGCCGGACTGGCCCAGCGTGCCTTCGACTTCAGGGTGGCCCTTGTGTCCGATCATCACGATTTCGTAGCCCTTGTCGCGCATCTTGCTGACTTCGACGTGCACTTTGGTGACAAGCGGGCACGTCGCGTCGAAGACGTTGAGGCCGCGTTCGGCAGCTTCCGTGCGCACGGCCTGCGAGACACCGTGCGCGCTGAAAATCACGGTTGCGCCGGCGGGAACCTCGGCCAGCTCTTCGACGAAGATCGCGCCCTTGGCCTTGAGATCGTTGACGACGTAGGTGTTGTGCACGACTTCGTGACGCACGTAGATGGGGGCGCCGAATTTCTCCAGTGCACGTTCGACGATGGCGATCGCGCGATCGACGCCAGCGCAGAAACCACGGGGATTGGCGAGCAGGATGGTGGCGGGCATGGGGGGCCTCACAGGATGCGGACGATCTCGACTTCGAATTCTATGGCGAGATCGGCGAGAGGATGATTGAAATCGACCTTGATCGCATCGTCGCAGGTCTCAAGGATGCGCCCGGCCATGGTCTGGCCGTTGGGCAGGGCGAATTCGACGAGCTGATTGATTTCGACCGCCAGGTCGCCGAGGTCGCTACGCGGCAGGGTCTGGATCCGTTCGGGCTGCGATTCGCCGAATGCTTGCCAGGGATCGAGCAGAAAAACATGCCGTTCGCCTGGTGGCAGATCGATCAGCCATTGCTCCAGTGCAGGGGCCAGTGTGCCGTCGCCCAGCGTCACGGCTTCGGGCGCAGCGTCCTCGAAGTTGGAAACGAGGTCATTGCCGCCGCGCGGGCGCAGTGCGTAGCGCAATTCGATGCGGTCGCCCGCCACGACGGTGCGGCGGACTGTCATGCCGGCTCCTTTTGTGTCGGCTTCCCGCGCAGACTGTCCCAAACCAGCAGGACTGCGCCGATGGAAATGGCCGCATCGGCGATGTTGAATGCGGGCCAGGCGAAACTCTCGTAGTGGAAATACAGGAAATCGACGACGTAGCCGAGCACGATGCGGTCGATCACGTTGCCCAGTGCACCGCCCAGCACCAGCGCCAGCGGCACGGCCAGACGCGGCTCGCGGGCATGGCGTTTCAGCAGCCGCACGATGATGACGGTGGCGATGACGCCGACCGCGATGAAGAACCAGCGCTGCCAGCCGCCAGCGTCGGCCAGGAAACTGAACGCCGCACCGGTGTTGTGCACCAGGACCAGCGAAAAGAAGGGCAGCACGGGTACGAATTCCTGATAGTCCAGCGCTGAGGATGCCCAGAATTTGGTGAGGTGATCGACAACGATCACCGCCAGCGCAAGCCCAAGCCAGGTACGTAGCGTCAGGCGGTTGGGTTCATGCATGGCTGCGTACCTCGCCCGGGCCGTAGAGGTTCTCGACGCAGCGTCCGCACAGGCCGGGATGGTCGGGGTGGCTGTCGACGTCGTCACGCCAGTGCCAGCAACGGTCGCATTTCTTCGCCTGGCTGGGCGTGACGACAACGTGGTCGGTTTCGGCAGCAACCAGGGTGGCTTTCGACGTGATCAGCACGAAACGCAGATCGTCGCCCAGCGGTTCGAGCAGGGCGAGGGTAGCCGGGCTCGCATGCAGCGCGACCTCGGCCTGGAGCGAAGAACCGATGCCGCCCGCGATGCGTACGGTTTCCAGCTCCTTCTGTACGTCGGCACGCACGGCGCGGATGCGGCTCCAGCGTGCCAGCAGATCGTCGGCACCGGCCTGGTCGGGCAGGGCGTGCCAGGTGTGCAGGAAGACCGAGTCGTCTGCATTGGTGACCAGTTCGCCCCACACTTCCTCGCCGGTGAACGAGAGAATGGGCGCCATCCAGCGCGCCAGCGCATGCGTCACGTGATGCAGCGCATTCTGCGCCGAACGGCGGGCGCGGGAATCGGGGGCGCTGGTATAGAGCCGGTCCTTGAGAATATCGAGGTAGAAGCCGCCCAGGTCTTCCGAACAGAAACTCTGCAGTTTTTGCACGATGAAATGGAATTCGTAGGCATCGTAGTGCGCGCAAATTTCGGCCTGCAATTGCGCCGTCAGGGCGAGCGCGTAGCGGTCGATCTCGAACCAGTCGTCGACCGGCAGGCCGTGCTTGGCCGGATCGAAATCGGACAGGTTCGCGAGCAGGAACTTCAACGTGTTGCGAATGCGGCGATAGCCTTCAACGACGCGCTTGAGAATGTCGTCCGAGATCGACAGCTCGCCGGAGTAGTCGGTCGCGGCCACCCACAGCCGCAGGATGTCGGCACCGTACTGGTCCATCACCTTTTGCGGTGCGATGACATTGCCCTTGGACTTGCTCATCTTGTAGCCCTTGCCGTCGACCACGAATCCATGGGTCAGCAGGGCCTGGTAGGGCGCGCGGCCATCGGTCGCACAGCCGGTGAGCAGGGACGACTGGAACCAGCCGCGGTGCTGGTCCGAGCCCTCGAGGTAGAGATCGGCCGGGTGTGCGAGCTCGGGGCGGGTCTTCAGCACGCAGGCATGGGTCACGCCGGAATCGAACCACACGTCGAGCGTATGTCCGGTCTTGTTGTAGTCGGCGGCGTCCGCACCCAGGAGCGTTTGGGGGGCGAGCGAGAACCAGGCTTCGATCCCTGCCTGCTCGACTTGCCGGGCCACGGCTTCCAGCAGCTCGGGCGTGCGCGGATGCAGTTCGCCGGTTTCCTTGTGGGTGAAGAAGGGCATGGGGATGCCCCAGTTGCGCTGCCGCGAGACGCACCAGTCGGGGCGGTTGCGGATCATCGCTTCCAGCCGCGCACGGCCCCAGTGCGGATAGAACTGCGTCGCGTCCACGGCCTGCATGGCATGTTCACGCAGGGTCTCGCGGTCGCCTTTGACGTCCATGCCGATGAACCACTGCCGGGTGGCGCGGAAGATGATCGGGGTCTTGTGCCGCCAGCAATGCGGGTAGCTGTGCTGGAGCTTTTCGTGGGCGAACAGCGTGCTGCCGGATTCCAACGCCTCGATTACGACCGGATTGGCTTGCCAGATGCTGAGCCCACCCACGAGCGGGACGCTGGCGTAGAACTTGCCGTCGTCGCCGACGGGATTGTCCACCTTCAGGCCATAGCGCTGCCCGGCGACATAGTCTTCCAGGCCGTGGCCAGGGGCGGTGTGTACGGCACCGGTACCAGCATCCGCCGTGACGTGATCGCCGACGATCACGGGCACCTGGCGTTCCTGGAAAGGATGCCAGAGCAGGGCGCCTTCGAGTGCGGCGCCACTGGTCTTGGCGACGATCCGGCCTTCCAGCCCGTAGCGTTTCAAGGCGGCCTCGACCAGCGTTTCGGCCAGCACGACATAACCGCGCGCGGTTTGCAACAGCACATAGGTGAATTCGGGATGCAGGGCGACAGCCTGATTGGCCGGCAGCGTCCACGGCGTGGTCGTCCAGATTGCGACGTAGGCAGGCGCATCGTCGAGCGCCACGTCGAAGCGGCGGGCGAAATCGATCCGGTCGGCCACGCGGAAGCCGACGTCGATCGCAGGCGAGGTCTTGTCCTCGTATTCGACTTCCGCCTCGGCCAGCGCCGAGCCGCAGTCCACGCACCAGTGCACGGGCTTCGCGCCCTGGTAGAGATAGCCGGCTTGCTGAATCTGGCCCAGCACGCGCAGCGCATCCGCCTCGAAGCGGAAATCCATCGTGCGGTAGGGGTGCGACCAGTCGCCCAGTACGCCCAAACGGATGAAGTCGGCTTTCTGCCGCTCGATCTGCGTGGCGGCGTATTCGCGGCACAACTCACGGAATTCGGCAGCCGGGATGTTTTTGCCGTGCGTCTTTTCAACCTGCAGTTCGATCGGCAGACCGTGGCAGTCCCAGCCCGGCACATACGGGGCGTCGAAACCGCTCAAGGTTTTCGATTTGACGATGATGTCCTTGAGGATCTTGTTCACCGCGTGGCCGATATGGATGTCGCCGTTGGCGTAAGGCGGTCCATCGTGGAGGATGAACTTCGGCCGGCCGGCGGCGGCCTTGCGGATAGCTTCGTAGCGGTTTTTTTCCTGCCAGCTTTTCACCCAGCCCGGCTCGCGTTTGGCGAGGTCGCCACGCATGGGGAAGGGGGAGTCAGGCAGGTTGAGCGTGTTCTTGTAGTCGGGCATGGCAGGCAATCAGGCGCGTCGCTGTTGCAGATAGAGTTGAGCTTCGTCCACGTCGCGCCGGATTTGCGCCACGAGGGTGTCGAGATCGGGAAACCTGGCTTCGTCGCGCAGCTTCTTCAGGAAATTCACGTGCACGCGACGGCCGTAGATGTCGGCGTCGAAATCGAACAGGTGCACTTCGAGCACAGGCGCGGCATCGGGGTTTTTCACCGTCGGGCGTTTGCCGAGGCTGGCCACGCCCGGCAGGGGCGCCCCGTTCAGCCCTGCCAGTTCGACGGCAAAAATGCCCATCAGCGGCGGACGGTTGTGCTTCAACTGGATGTTGGCCGTGGGAAAGCCGATGTCGCGTCCGAGCTTGTCGCCGTGGACCACGCGCCCGGAGATGCTGTACGGCCGCCCCAGCAGGCGGGCGGCATGGTCGAGGGCGCCATCGGACAGTGCGGCGCGGACGGCGGTCGAGGACGCGCGTTCGCCCTCAACCGTCACCGTGGGTAGAAACTCGGCATCGAAACCGAGCGTTTCTCCCAGTGTTTTCAGCAGCATGAAATCGCCCGCGCGCTTCGCGCCGTAGCGGAAGTCGTCGCCGACCAGCACATAGCGCGCGTCGAGCGTGCGATGCAGCACCTGCTCGACGAAGGCGGCTGGCGCCAATGCGGAAAATGTCCGGTCGAAACGGAACACGTGGAGCCGGTCGATACCCAGCCGGCGCAGGCATTCGGCCTTTTCGCGCAGGCTGGACAGACGTGCCGGGGCTTGTTCGGGTGCAAAGAATTCGCGTGGATGCGGCTCGAAACTCAGCACGCAGGTCGGCAACGCGCGTGCGCGCGCCACATCCTGCAGGCGAGCGAGCATGGCCTTGTGTCCCAGGTGCAGGCCATCGAAATTGCCGATGGTGACGGCATGGGGTTGACCGAGCGGGGCGAATCCGTGGGTGAGACGCATGGGGCGTGATGTGTCTGGCCGAGGGGCGCGAAAGAAAAAGGGGTGATTTTAGCAGGCATGGCCGCCCATGCCGGCCAATTCCGGCCCGGTCGAAAGTTGGTGGTCTGCAGGTCATTCGGCCGCCCGGCGCGAGAATTGCCGGGGGCGGAATCCCATCAGGCCCAGTGCGATGAAGTAGGCCAGTGCGCCGCCGCCGACCAGCAGCGTGAGGCGCAGCAGGCGCTCGGTGAAGCGGGCGGCAAGCCACCATTCCGCATCGCCCATGCCCCAGTAGAGCAGGGCGGCCATCAGGCTCACTGCAATCAGCACGCGAACGAAATAGCCGATCCAGCCCGGTTGCGGGTGGTAGATGCCGTGTTTTTTCAACAGATGCAGCAGCAGGCTGGCGTTGAGGCAGGCACCCAGCCCGATCGCGAGCGCGAGGCCGGCATGGCCGAGCGGAAAGATGAACGCAAGATTCATCAACTGCGTGGCGGCCAGGGTCAGAATGGCGACCTTGACCGGTGTCCGGATATTCTGGCGCGCATAAAAGCCGGGCGCGAGCACCTTGACCAGAATCAGCCCCAGCAGTCCGAGGCTGTAGGCAACCAGGGCGCGCTGCGTCATCGCCACATCGTGCGCAGTGAAGGCGCCGTAGTGGAACAGTGTGGCGATCAGCGGCACGGCCAGCACGGCCAGCGCGGCGGCCGCCGGCAGGGCGAGCAGCAGGGTCAGGCGCAGCCCCCAGTCAAGCAGCCGGGAATATTCGGCCGGCGAGTCGTCGGCGTAGTGCTTGGCGAGGCTCGGCAGAAGGATCGTGCCCAGCGCCACGCCCAGCATGCCGGTCGGGAATTCCATCAGGCGATCCGCGTAATACAACCAGGACACGCTGCCGGTGGCGAGGAAAGAGGCAAAGACGGTGTTGATCAGCAGACTGATCTGCGCCACCGATACGCCCAGCGTTGCCGGGGCCATCAGCTTGAGGATGCGGCGCACGCCGGGGTCGTCGAAACGCCGTACCGGGCGCGGCAGCATGTCGATCTTTGCCAGATGCGGCAGCATCCAGGCCAACTGCAGTATGCCGCCGAGCGCCACGCCCCAGCCCAGCGCCAGCACGGGCGGATCGAAATAAGGCGCCAGCCAGAGCGTTGCCGCGATCATGGCCACGTTGAGCAGGACCGGCGCGAAAGCGGGCACCGAAAATTTGCTCCAGGTGTTGAGGATGCCGGCGGCGAGCGCGACCAGCGAAATCAGCACGATGTAGGGAAAGGTGATCCGCAGCAGGGCGACAGTGAGCGCGAATTTGTCCGGGTCGGTCGTGAAACCGGGCGCGCTGACGTAGGCGACCCACGGTGCGGCCGCGATACCGAGCAGGGCGACGGCCACGAGGACAAGTGTCAGTGCGCTGCCGACCTGGCTGACCAGCACGCGGGTGGCGTCGTGCCCCTGGCGATTCTTGTATTCGGCCAGAATGGGCACGAACGCCTGGGAAAATGCACCTTCCGCAAATAGCCGGCGCAGCAGGTTGGGGATCTTGAACGCGACGAAGAAGGCATCCGTCATGGCGCCTGCGCCGAATACGCGCGCGATCAGCGCATCGCGGACGAATCCCAGGATGCGTGAGAGCAGGGTCATGCTGCTGACCGCAGCGAGGGCTTTGAGGAGATTCATTGGACGGGGATTGGTTTGTCCGCATTGTGCGGGCCGCGTGTTCGCCCCGCAAGTAATGCACGCAACCCCTTGCCTTTGGGATGGGTTTTCTCGTAGAATGCCCGGCTTTAGTGGATTTGGCCTGTATTGGCGGCCGGGTCCGAAATACGGTACGGGTTCCAAACCCTTATAGACAAACGGCTTTGCGCCATGGCGCGCGGGGCGACAGGAGCAAGAAACTATGGCGAATACCGCCCAGGCCCGCAAACGTGCCCGTCAGGCGACCGCGCAGCGCGATCGCAACATGAGCCAGCGTTCGGAGATGCGCACCGCGATCAAGAAGGTGCGCAAGGCGATCGAGGGGGGTGACAAGGCGGCTGCGCAGGCTGTTTTCCAGACGTCCATGGGCGTCATCGACTGCATTGCCGACAAGAAAATCATTCACAAGAACAAGGCTGCCCGCCACAAGAGCCGCCTGTCGCAGGCGATCAAGGCCATGGCCTGATCTCTGGGGACCAGGACAATAAAAAACGCCGCGTATGCGGCGTTTTTTATTGTCCTTATTTATTGTTTATTGCCCCGGCGGGCCTCAGTCGGCGTTCGTGGTCTGAAGCTCGTTGCTGCGGGCGAAGTCCTGCAGAAAACGCCACGCATTCGGATCCTGGTTCTTGAGTGCGCGATCCACCACCACGCAACGAATGCCCTCCAGCGTGGTGGGTTGCACGTAGGGCGAGTAGCGCGTCCGGTTGTTCGGGTCGATTGCCGCGAAAGCGCCGGCAAGACGATCTGCCCAGTCGCTGGGGCGGAAACGGCCGCCTTTCGTGGTCAGGCCGCGAATGATGAATGGGGCGTCGTCCATGGAAGTGGGCTCGAAAAGTTGGCGGATTCTAGCATGCGCGAACGGGCCTTTCGCTGCGTAGTTGCACGGGGGAGGCGATTTGACGATACTGGTGCGTGACCGTCCATACAATCAATCGACAACCGATAGGGAGAGCCGCCGCGATATGAAAAACCCGCTCGATTCGCTTTGGGGAACGGTGATTTCAGGCTTGGTCCTGACCGCCGTGCTGTACGTTTTTGCAAGAAATTTCCTGAGCTGAGGCGTCCGGCATGGAGCACATCGATCTCGTCCCTGCGTTGTCCCGCTGGATTCACTTCATGGCTGGCGTCATGTGGATCGGCCTCCTGTATTACTTCAATTTCGTCCAGGTCGCGGCACTCAAGAATGCGGCGGCCGACGGTACGGCGGCCGGCATCAGCAAGCATGTGGCGCCCCGTGCGCTGCTGTTTTTCCGCTGGGCGGCCGTGGTGACCTGGCTGGCAGGCGCCGCCCTGCTGGGGCCGCTGTTCACCGATGCCTTCCTGCTGCGCAATGGCATGGGGCCGATCGGGATTGGCGCGTGGTTGGGGACCATCATGCTGTTCAATGTGTGGGTGCTGATCTGGCCGAACCAGAAGAAGATCCTGGGATTGAAGCCGGCTTCCGATGCGGAAAAAAACCGTGCGCGCCGGGTGGCTTTTCTGGCGTCGCGCACCAACGTCATGCTGTCCGTTCCGATGCTGTTCTTCATGGCCGGCGGGTGGTCTCACCGGGCGCTTTTCGGCCTATAATCAAGGCGCTGCATGACGAGAACGGCGGCCCCGGCCGCCGTTTTCTATTCCGGCTTGCCATGGCCTCGCGCCCCGGCGCCGTTCGACACAACAACAGCTGCAATGCGGGGACAGCCTGCGAGGACTGCCATGACGACACATCTGATGAACACCTATGCGCGCCAGCCGATCGCTTTCGTGCGCGGCGAAGGCGCCTGGCTCTGGGATGAGGCAGGCAAACGCTATCTCGACGCCGTGGCCGGCGTGGCGGTGAACGGTCTGGGACACGCGCATCCGAAACTGGTACGGGCCATCGCCGAGCAGGCAGCCAGCGTCATCCATACCTCCAACCTGTACCGCGTGCCGCGCCAGGAAGCGCTGGCCGACAGGCTGTGCGCATTGTCGGGCATGGACAAGGCCTTTTTCTGCAATTCCGGCTGCGAAGCGAACGAGGCGGCGATCAAGCTGGCGCGACTGTACGGCCACGGCAAGGGCATCGAAGTGCCGACCATCATCGTGATGGAAAAGGCCTTCCACGGCCGGACCATGGCAACTCTTACCGCCACCGGCAGCCGCAAGATCCAGGCAGGCTTCGAGCCGCTGCTTACCGGTTTTGCCCGTGTGCCGTACAACGACATCGAGGCGGTGCGCCAGGTCGCGGAACACAACAAGAACGTCGTCGCCGTACTGCTCGAAGTCGTGCAGGGCGAAGGCGGCGTGAACGTGCTGGCGCCGGACTATCTGGCCGACCTGCGTGCCATCTGCGATGCGCACGGCTGGCTGCTCATGCTCGACGAAGTGCAGACAGGTATCGGTCGCACCGGCACCTGGTTCGGTTTCCAGCATTCGGGCGTGATGCCGGACGTGATGGCGCTGGCCAAGGGGCTGGGCTCGGGCGTGCCGATCGGTGCCTGCCTTGCGCGGGGCGCGGCGGCGGAGGTGTTCAAGCCGGGCAACCACGGCTCGACTTTCGGCGGCAACCCGCTTGCCTGTGCCGCAGCGCTCGCCACGCTGGAAGCCATCGAATCCGAAGGCCTGCTGGACAACGCGCGCGCGCGCGGCGAAGCGATCCGTGCCGGATTGCGGTCGGCGCTGACCGGCGTGCACGGAATCGTCGAGATTCGGGGCGAAGGCATGATGATCGGTATCGAGCTCGATCGCCCGTGCGGCGAACTCGTCGGCGTGGCGCGCGACGCCGGTGTGCTGATCAACGTCACCGCCGACAAGGTGATCCGGTTGGTGCCGCCGCTGATCTATGGCGATGCCGAGGTGGCGGCTCTGGTCGACGCGGTGTCCGCCATTGTCAAGAATTACCTGCAGCAGGCGGCCTGATGCCCAAGCATTTTCTGCAATTCAAGGATCTGACGCGCGACGAGCTGAACTATCTGTTCGAGCGTGCGCGGCTGATCAAGTCGCGTTTCAAGCGTTACCAGCCCTACCACCCGCTGGTCGACCGCACGCTGGCGATGATCTTCGAGAAAAGCTCGACGCGTACCCGGCTGTCGTTCGAAGCCGGCATGCACCAGCTCGGCGGCTCGGCGATCTACCTCAACACGCGCGACACCCAGCTCGGACGCGGCGAACCGGTGGAAGACGCTGGCGAAGTCATCTCGCGCATGGTCGACATCGTGATGATCCGTACCTTCGAACAGGACATCATCGAACGTTTCGCGTCGCACTCGCGCGTGCCGGTGATCAACGGACTGACCAACGAATACCACCCCTGCCAGATCCTGGCGGACATCTTCACCTACATCGAGCATCGCGGCTCGATCCAGGGCAAGACCGTGGCCTGGGTCGGCGATTCGAACAACATGTGCAACACCTGGCTGCAGGCGGCCGAGGTGCTGGGTTTCAACGTCCACGTTTCGACGCCGCCCGGCTATGAAGTGGAGCCCGAGCGCGCCAATCTGTACGGTACCGATCATTTCGAAAGCTTCGCCGATCCAATGGATGCCTGCCGCGGCGCCGATCTGGTGACCACCGATGTGTGGACGAGCATGGGGTTCGAAGCCGAAAACGCCGAGCGCGCAAAAGCCTTCGCCGACTGGTGCGTCGATGCCGACATGATGAAGGCCGCCCGACCCGACGCGGTCTTCATGCACTGCCTGCCTGCGCATCGCGGCGAGGAAGTCACGGCCGAGGTGATCGACGGCCCGCAGTCCGTGGTGTGGGACGAGGCCGAAAATCGTCTGCACGTCCAGAAGGCCCTGATGGAGTATCTGCTGCTCGGCAGGGTCGAAAGCTGATCTGTTTCCCCGGTCCCCAACCCCCAACCCAAAGATGAATATCGCTTACTTCAAGGACATGGATTCGCTCTACATCGAAATCAGTCCGGAAAATCCCGACCACGCCTGGGAGGCGCACGAAGGCATCGTGCTGAATCTCTCGGCGGACGGCCGCGTCGTCGGCATCGAAATCGAAAAGGCCAGCCAGAAATCCAATCTCGACATCCTCAAGGTCGGCGGTTTTCCAGGCATGGTCGAAGTCATCGACAAGAATCAATCCGGCTCCACCCATTAATCGAGCATCACCATGAGCGACATCAAGAAAGTAGTACTGGCCTATTCGGGCGGCCTCGACACCTCGGTCATCCTGAAATGGCTGCAGGATACGTACAACTGCGAAGTGGTGACCTTCACTGCCGACCTCGGTCAGGGCGAGGAACTCGATCCCGCGCGTCAGAAGGCGCTCAAGTTCGGTATCAAACCGGAGCAGATCTATATCGACGACCTGCGCGAGGAATTCGTGCGCGACTTCGTGTTCCCGATGTTCCGCGCCAACACCGTGTACGAGGGCGAATACCTGCTCGGCACCTCGATCGCGCGTCCGCTGATCGCCAAGCGCCTGATCGAGATCGTCAATGAAACCGGGGCGGATGCCATCTGCCACGGCGCCACCGGCAAGGGCAACGACCAGGTGCGCTTCGAGCTCGGCGCCTACGCGCTGAAGCCCGACGTGAAGGTGATCGCGCCCTGGCGCGAGTGGGATCTGCTGTCGCGCGAGAAGCTGCTGAACTACGCGGAGACCCACGGCATCCCCATCGACATGAAGCATCGCCAGGGTGGCTCGCCGTATTCGATGGACGCCAACCTGCTGCACATCAGCTACGAAGGCCGTCATCTGGAAGACCCCAACGCCGAAGCCGAGGAGGACATGTGGCGCTGGACCGTGTCGCCGGAAAAGGCGCCGGATGCGGCCGAATACCTCACGCTCGCCTACGAGAAAGGGGACGTGGTCGCCATCGACGGCGTCGCGATGAAAGCGCATGAAGTACTGGCGAAGCTCAATCAGATCGGCGGCAAGCACGGCATCGGCCGCCTCGATCTCGTCGAGAACCGCTACGTCGGCATGAAGTCGCGCGGCTGCTACGAAACCCCCGGCGGCACCATCCTGCTGAAAGGCCACCGCGCCATCGAATCGATCACGCTGGATCGCGAGGTCGCACATCTGAAAGACGATCTGATGCCGCGCTACGCCAGCCTGATCTACAACGGCTACTGGTGGTCGCCCGAGCGCCGCGCCCTGCAGGTGTTGATCGACCACACCCAGCAGCACGTCAACGGCACCGTGCGGCTCAAGCTCTACAAGGGCAACGTCATCGTCGTCGGCCGCGATTCCGGGACCGACTCGCTGTTCGACTCGACCATCGCCACCTTCGAGGACGACGCCGGCGCCTACGACCAGAAGGACGCGGGCGGCTTCATCAAGCTCAACGCGCTGCGCATGCGCATCGCCGCCAAACTCGACGCACGGAGAAAATGAGCATGTCGCAATTCAACAATGTGTCCGTCGTGGCCAAGGCCAACGTCTATTTCGACGGCAAATGCGTATCGCATACGATCCAGCTCGCCGACGGCACGAAAAAATCGGTCGGCGTGATCCTGCCGTCCGCGCTCACCTTCAACACGGGCGCGGCCGAGATCATGGAGACCGTCGCAGGTGCCTGCCGGTACCGGCTCAAGGGCGAAGACTGGAAAACCTGTCCCGAGGGCGAGTCGTTCAGCATCCCCGCCAATTCCTCGTTCGATATCGAAGTGGCGGGCGAGCCGTATCACTACGTCTGCCATTTCGGCTGACCCGGGGCCGCGATGTCCACCGTTACCGTTGTCCGCAAGAACGGCCGCATAGCCATCGCTGCCGACACGCTGACCAAATGGGGCGGCGGCAAGGAATCGGCCGAGTACATCGTCAATCATCGCAAGATCATCCGGGTAGGCGACAGCCTGCTCGGCATCACCGGGACGGCGACGGCGCATCTCATCCTGACGGACTATTTTTCCGGCCTGGAAGCACCACCCGGTTTCGCCACACCTGCAGAAATCTTCCGTATCTGGAACGCGCTGCACGGCGCGATGAAGGACAGCTATTTCCTGCAGGCCGAGGAGGACAAGGAAGACGAACTCGAATCTAGCCGCATGGATGTGCTGATCGCCAACCGGCACGGAATATTTGGCGTATCGGCCCACCGCACGGTGCAGCAATTCTCGAAGTTCTATGCTTACGGCAGCGGCAGTCCCTATGCGCTGGGGGCGATGTTCGCGGCATATGCCGATCCCGTGCGCGATGCAGGCGAGATTGCGCGGCTGGGCGTGCTGGCGGCATGCGAATTCCACGACGAATCGGGGCCGCCGGTCGAGCTTCACGTACTGGAAGAGGGGGACTGACATGCCGAGTTTCGACATCGTGTCCGAAGTCGACAAGCAGGAAGTGCGCAACGCGGTCGACCAGGTCAACAAGGAAGTGTCCACGCGGTTCGACTTCAAGGGATCGGACGCGCGCGTCGAGCAGGCCGATTATGTGCTGACGGTCTTTGCCGACACCGATTTCCAGCTCGATCAGGTGCAGGATATCCTCTCGCAGAAACTGGCCAAGCGCGGCGTCGACGTGAAATGCCTCGACATCGGCAGCGTGGAAAAGGTATCGGGCAACAAGGTCAAGCGCAGCGTCACTGTGAAAACCGGCGTGGAAACCGAACTGGCGAAGAAGATCGTCAAGTGCGTCAAGGACAGCAAGTTGAAGGTGCAGGCCAGCATCCAGGGCGACAGCGTGCGCGTGTCCGGCGCCAAGCGCGACATCCTGCAGGAGACCATCGCGCTGGTGCGGAAGAGCATTACCGACTTCCCGCTGCAGTTCCAGAATTTCCGCGACTGAGGAGAACGCCATGCCCAAGGTGCTGGTTCCCCTGGCCGACGGCTGCGAGGAACTCGAAGCCGTCACGATCATCGACCTGCTGCGCCGCGCCGGCATAGAGGTGACGGTGGCCGGTCTCAGACCGGGTATCGTCCGCGCCAGTCGCGGCGTGCAGCTGGTGCCGGATACGACGCTCGATACGGCCCTGCAGGACGACTACGACATGATCGCCTTGCCGGGCGGCATGCCGGGCGCGACGCACCTCAAGGACGATTCGCGCATACTGGGCCTGATTCAGCGCATGGCTGCGGCCGGCAAATATACGGCAGCCATCTGCGCCGCACCGACGGTGCTGCTGGAAGCCGGCGTACTGGCGGGCAGGCAGGCGACCAGTTACCCCGGGTTTCTCGATGCGCTGCAGCCGCCGGGTGTGACCGTGAGCACTTTACCGGTGGTGAGCGACGGCACCGTCGTCACCTCGCGCGGGCCGGGCACCGCGATGGATTTCGCGCTCACTCTGATCGAAACGCTGCTGGGAACTGCGGCGCGCGTGCAGGTCGAAACCGGTCTGGTCAGAGCCTGAGCCCGGCCGTATCATTGCTTCCGCCCATATACGACGTTCCGGAGACTTCCATGCAGATTCGCGAAATTCTCACGCTCAAGCCCGCTACCATCCATAGCATTGCGCCGACCGACGCCGTTTCGATCGCATTGGGGAAAATGGTCGAACTGGGTGTCGGCTCGCTGGTGGTGATGCGGAACGAGGAAATGGTCGGCCTGCTGACCGAACGCGACGTCGTGCATGGCCTGGTCAGGCAGGGCTGCGATCTCAAGGATGCGCAGGTCAGCACCATCATGGTGACCGAGCCGGTGGTCGCGAATGCCGAGGATTCAGTGGATTACGCCCGTGACGTGATGACCAAGTCGCATATCGGCCATCTGCCGATCTTTGACGGCAACCGCCTGCTGGGCATCATTTCCTTCCATGACGTGGCACGTGCCTGCCTCAAGGAAGCGAATTTCGAGAACAGCCTGCTCAAACGCTACATCAAGCACTGGCCGGAATAAGCAGGCCGGAGCGGCCGGCGCCACCGGATCATTCAGCGGATCGATTCGATATCGATCTTCTTGTCCACGATCTGGGGCACGATAAGCGCGTAACCCTGCTGCTGCCAGTGGGCCAGTTCGGTAATCGCGTTGGGTACTACCTCGACGAAAGGCTGGAAGTCCTTGAGTGCGTAGCCGTAATCCTCGGCCGCCTGGCCGCAGACCTTGAATTTGACGCCGAGATCGGCGTAATAGCGCATGCGGTCAACCGCTTCCTGGTATTTCGCTTCGTTTTTTGTCGCGACCGTCACGATCTCGGTGCCATGGAGCACCACCACGATCGAAAAATCCTCCGGCGGATAGCTGTAGGGGGCTTCGGTGAGCGGATTCATGAGCGAGCGTACCCAGTAGAGCGCGCTGCCGACTTTCTGCGGATTGTCGAGATAAAACTCGAACAGCACCTTGGGCGGTGCGTAGGGCGTCTGGACCCATTTCCCGGCGGCCTGGGCCGAAGTGGCGATGCACAGGCCCAACAGTGTCCAGGCGAGATTCAGGGGGTTCATGGTCCACTCCCGGTCCGGTTTGCGATGATTGCGTTATAGCCGCTGCGCGGCCTGGTGTTGCGCACGGCGCAGCTGGCGGAAAAGCGTCAGCCGGGCGGGGGCGATGTCGCCTGCTTCAGCGGCCTCCGTCAGCCGGCATCCCGGTTCGGCTTCGTGCCGGCAGTCGCGGAAGCGGCACAGCCCGAGATAGGGGCGAAATTCGACGAACGCGTGCGCAAGCGCATCGGCATCCAGATGCTGCAGGGCAAACTCCTGCAACCCTGGCGAGTCGATCAGGCCGGCGTTGTCGCCAAGCCGGAACAGCCGTGTGTGCGTGGTGGTATGGCGCCCGCTGTCGAGCGCTTCGGAATAGGCGGCCGTGTCGGCTTGCGCTTCGGGGAACAGTGCGTTGACGAGGGTCGACTTGCCCATGCCGGACTGCCCGACCAGCAGTGTCCGGTGCCCGGCCAGCCAGGGTCGTATCGGCGAGGGATCGCATTGCGCGGACAGCTCGACGCACGGATAACCGATCCGTACCAGCCCGTCCAGGCGCGCGCGCGCCTGGGTCGTCTCGGGCAGATCGGTCTTGTTGAGCAGGATCAGGCTGCCGATGCCCTGGTCCTCGGCGGCCAGGATGCAGCGTTGAACCAGTTCCGGCGAAAAACTGGGACGGGCCGCCACCACTATGGCAATCTGGCTGACATTGGCGGCGATGGCCTTGGTCCGAAAGGCGTCGGAGCGGTAGAACAGGGTGCGGCGCGGACTTACCGATTCGATCACACCGCCCGCCGCGTCGCGCCGCAATTCGACCCGATCGCCGCATACGACCTGCAGGTGACGGCCTTTTACCTGGCAGGCCAGGGTGCCCGAGGCGGTTTCGACCAGATAACGGCGGCTGTAGGCAGCGATGACGTCGCCGGTTTCGGTGCGGCTCAGGATCGTGGCGTTCCGTGGGTTGAGGGTTCGGCCGGGGCCGCCGGTCAGATGTCCAGCAGGCTGTCGACCTTGGCTGCGCAGATGAAATCGTTTTCGGACAGGCCGCCGATGGCATGTGTCCAGTATTCGACCTTGACCGTGTTGTAGCCGACGGTCAGGTAGGGATGGTGGTCTTCGCGGTGCGATACCCACATCACGGCATTGGTGAAGGCCTGCGCATGATAGTGGTTCTTGAAGGCGTATTCCTTGGCGATCTTGACGCCGTCGCGCTGCCAGCCGGACAGACCTTTCAGCAGCGGCGCAACCTGCGCATCGGTCAGCGGGGCGACGCCGCCCTCGCAGGGCGCGCATTTCTTGCGGACGAGTTCCTCGACGATGGTGCTCATGGACGCTTCCTTACTTGAATTTGTAATACTGCTGGTTGAGATAGGCGCCGACGTGCGCTTCCTCCTCGGGAAACCAGCCGGCGCCGGTATTGGCGTTGCAACCCGAAATCCGGGCTGCGAGCTGTTGCGCGGTCTTGGTCTTGCGGTCGCCGCGCGTGTAGATCTTGCTCCCGTCACCGCCGAACATGCCGACATGGCAGCTCACGCAGGCCTTGTCGTGCAGGGTCTTGCCGATCTTGGGGTCGCCCTTTTCGAAGGGTGCGGCGTGAACCGCCGCAGAGACGAAAAGCGCAGCAAACAGAATGGCCGGACGATTCATAGCCGATCTCCTTCATGCGATGCGATTATTATCGCCGCCCGGGCAGGCTTGTGCCACCACGCGATAAAGAGGGTCTTGCTACCGTGCCCGGCGGCGCCCGGTGCGGGGTGTGCGAAAATGCCGGCTGTTTCACTACAGGATGTTTCCGCATGGCGCCCAATCCCTCGCACCTGCTCTGGATCGATATGGAAATGACCGGCCTGTCGCCCGACACGGACCGCATCATCGAGCTGGCCATCGTCGTCACAGACGCCGATCTCAATACGGTCGCCGAGGGGCCGGTGCTGGTCGTACACCAGCCGGAGGCGGTGATGGATGCGATGGACAACTGGAACAAGGGTACGCACGGCAAGTCCGGTCTCATCGACCGCGTGAAGGCTTCACGGCTGAGCGAGGCGGATGCCGAGGCGCAGATGCTTGCCTTCGTGAAGCAGCATGCACCGGCGCGGACCTCGCCCATGTGCGGCAACTCGATCTGTCAGGATCGCCGCTTCATGGCGCGCTACATGCCGCAGCTGGAGGCCTTTTTCCACTACCGCAATCTCGACGTCAGCACGTTGAAGGAGCTGGCCAAGCGCTGGCGCCCCGGGCTGGCCGAAGGGTTCAAGAAATCGAGCCGGCACGAAGCACTGGCGGATATCTACGAGTCGATCGACGAGATGAAGTACTACCGGGAGCATTTCATCCGCCCCGCCTGATAAAAAAAGCGGTCCGCGATGCGGACCGCCTGAACGGTGGCGCCCCTGCGACGCCACTGGAGGAGTTTGCAGGCCGCCGTCGCTATCCGGCCGTTTTGCGGCCTGGGCGGGTAAGGACGCAAGCCGCCTTCGTCTTTCCGACGGTGCGGTGGATGTTGAGCGCGAGGTGTGTCCGATTGCAGGGACTGGAAGGCAGGGTCAGGGCTTGAGGTAGACGTAGCCTTCCCGGGCCTGGAGGCGGCCGATCTCGGCCACGCCGGAAGGAACGACCGTGGCTTCCTGGAGGACGGCACTGCTATCCAGTTTGCGGCTCTTGAGCGTGTTGTTGCAGACACGAAAATCGACGCCCTGGTCTTTCAGACTCTGCACAATGGGCTCGTAGGGGTTGCCGTTCTTGTCCTGTGCGCCATTGAGCAGGAAATCGATGCCCTTGCCATGGGTGACCACGACGATGTGCGTATTCGCGCTGGCATTCAGATGATTTCGAATGTTGCGCAGTGCGGCCATGGCATTGTCGCTGTCGTTGACGTGATAGACGACTTTTTCGGGAGCGGCCGGTGCGGCGGCCTCGATAGGGGCGGCCGCATGTGCGGCAGAAACCCCGCCCAGCAGCAGGGTGAGGGCAAGGGGAGCGAAAAATTTGGATTTCATAATGGTCTCCGTGTCGTTTTGGGGTGAAGAAGGCCGGTTGCCCGGACCTGAAACGAAGACGTGTGGCGTGGCATGCTTATTCCATTCCGAACGGACCATTTTTCTGGAATAAAAAGAACTATCCATTCCGTCTTACACTTCACCATGATCAGACGCGTACTTTTTGGTCCCTTCCGTCCCGGCATCGAATCCCTGCGACCGGTGTTGTACCGGATCGCCTATTCGTGGTGCCACGACCCCACCCTGGCCGACGATCTGGCGCAGGACACGCTTTCGAAAGCCTGGACGCAGTGCGCGCAACTGCGCGAAGCGTCGGCCATGAAGGCCTGGGCGGTGGCGATCATGCACCGCTGCTGGATGGACCATCTGCGCACGCGGCGCGACTTCGACAGCCTTGACGACTGGCAGGAGACGATCGAATCCGCTTCGGACTCCCCCGAAACCTGTTGCGATCGCGAGCAGATCGTCGCCTGTGTCCGGGCCGCGGTCGCGCGTCTGCCCCTCGGTCAGCGTCAGGTGCTGACTTTGGTCGATCTCGAAGAGTTCGGTTATGCCGAGGTCGCGAGAATCCTGGATATCCCGGTGGGTACCGTGATGAGCCGGCTGTCGCGCGCGCGCGCCGGACTCAGGGCCATACTCGACCGCGCGATGCGGCAGCAGACGGCCGATCGCCCCGCTTTGAGGAGGGTGAAATGAATCCCAGCGTATCCGACGAGACCCTGCATGCCTTTGTCGACGGCGAGCTCGACGTTGCGGACCGCGAGGTTCTGACTGCGCGGATGCAGACCGATACCGAACTCGCACGGCGTGTGTGCGCCGTCCGTACGTTGCGCGACATGGTCAAACTGGCCTATGCCGAGCCGCCGGCCGCGGCGCCACAGCATACGGTGCGTCTGCGCGAACGCATTGTGCGGCGTTGCGCGCTGGGTTGTTTTGTCCTGTTCGCGGGGCTGATCGTCGGCTGGATGCTGCGTGGCATGGAGAGCCCGGTCATGGCGACCCTGGCGCCGGTCCTGCACGACACGGCCTTGCAGCCCGTGAGTCTGGCGCGCGAGCCGGATCCCAATCGGATTCTGCTGCATCTGGACAGCAGCAAACCCGAGCGCATGCAGGGCGCGCTCGATCAGGCGGATCGTCTGCTTACCGAGGCGGATCGCAAGGGCAGGCCGATGCAGCTGGAGATCGTCGCCAACAGCTATGGGCTGGATCTGTTGCGAGCCGGCAATCCCTACGCCGAACGCATCGAGCGCATCGGGCGTCGCCACGCCAACGTGCAGTGGGTGGCATGCAGCCAGACCATCGCGCGTCTGAACAGTCAGGGACAGACGGTCACGCTGCTGCCGGCAGCACGGACCGCGCCGACCGCCATTGGCGAGATCGTCACCCGTCTGCAGCAAGGATGGACGTATATACGTGTCTAGCCCTTTTCCTGGCGCAGTCCGGGAAGCGCTTGTGGCAGGGCATGCCGGGGTATCGCCGCCCAGGCGCGGTCCCGGATGGCTGGCCGTGCCGAAAGCCGGTGCGGCCGGAGCTGGATGAACCGTCTGATCCGAATCGGCAGGCGGTTCGCAGGAAGGCTTGCCGCGACCATCGCCATTCTGTTGGCGGTCTCTGCCCAGGGTGCGCCGACCAATCGGCTGGCGGGCCATCCTTCGCCCTATCTGGCGCTGCACGGCAGCGACCCGGTCGCCTGGCAGACCTGGGATGCGGAAGCCGTTGCGCGGGCGCGTCGCGAGAACAAGCTGCTCTACGTATCCGTCGGGTATTTCGCCTGTCACTGGTGCCATGTGATGCAGCGCGAGAGTTACCGGAATCCCGACATCGCCGCGATACTCAATCGCGATTTCATCCCGGTCAAGGTCGATCGCGAGCTGAACAGCGGACTCGATGAGGCGTTGCAGCAGTTCTCCGTGCGCCTGAACGGCGTGGCAGGGTGGCCGTTGAATGCGTTTGTCACGCCGGACGGTTACCCTGTGTTCGTCATGCTGTATGCGCCGCCGGACACCTTCCGGGAAGCGCTGAAACGGCTTGCCATCCGTTGGCGGCAAGATTCTGCCGACATTCAGCGGCTGGCGCGTCAGGCCGTGCCGCCGCCCTCGGCGCCCGAAACGCTGCGCTTGACGGCTGCCCGCCAGGCGCAGCGATGGGAAGCGTTCATGCGTGGCGTATGGCAAGAGGCCGATATGCTGCATGGGGGTTTTGGGCAGGTAAGCAAGTTTCCCATGGCGCCGCAACTCGATGCCCTGCTCGAACGGCAGCGGATCCGGCCCGATCCCAAGCTGGCGGATTTCCTGACACTCACCTTCGACCAGATGGCGGCACTCGGACTGCGGGACCATATCGGGGGCGGCTTTTTTCGCTACACGGTGGATCCGGGATGGGAAACACCGCATTTCGAGAAGATGCTCTACGATAACGCGCATCTCGCCATGCTCTACCTGCGTGCGGCGGCGGTGCTGAAACAGCCGCGCTACCAGGCGGTTGTGCGCGATACGTTCGATTTCATGCGCGATGTTCTGGGCGGGCCGCAGGGGGGACTGTATGCCAGCACGTCGGCCGTCGATGCCGACGGCCGTGAGGGTGCGGCGTATCTGTGGGAGCCGGCGGTCTTGCAGCGTAGCTTGTCGCCGGATGCCTGGGCTGCGGTCAACCGCGTTTGGCGGCTGGATGCACCGCGCCATTTCGAGGCCGGTTACCTGCCGGCCGAATACCGCACCCCCAGTCCGGACGAGCGGCGTCTGCTCGATGCTGCCGCGCGTGTGCTGCGCCCTTTGCGGGCGACGCGCAGCGTGCCCGTCGACGACAAACAGAATGCCGGGCTGAACGGATTGGCCCTGTCCGCGTTCAGCCGGGCAGCCGCACTTGATCCGGGCTATCGGCGCGCTGCCGACCGGATCCAGGTCTTCCTGCTCAAACGCATGATGCGGGACGACCGCCTCGTCAAGGCCGTTGCGCGCGGCAAGTCTCTGCCGGGTGCCGAGTTGGAGGACTACGCCTATGTGGTGCAAGGGCTGCTCGACCATGCGGAGGCGACAAAGGATGCCGCCTCGCGCGAAGCCGCCGTGAGGCTTGCCCGCACCGCCTGGCGGCTGTTCTGGAGCGAACGCGGCTGGCGGCACGAAGCGCAGCCCCTGCTGGCGACGATTGCGCCGGAGCCGGCATTGCAGGACGGCGCTCTGTATTCACCGTCCGATGTGCTGATCCGGGCGAGTCTGCATACGGGCGACGCGGCGCTGACGGCGTATGCGCGCCAGGCGCTGACCTGGCGCGTGCCGGATATGGCGCGCGATCCCTATGCGTGGCCTTCGCGCCTGCGCGTGCTCGATCGGGCCGTCGAGGCAGTCGCGACCCCGCAGTGAAGGGGTGAGGCAAGGGCGCTGCGGGGCTCCGCAGCTCAGTTGATTTCCGGGGTCTCGGACGCCGAGTCGGCGCGCTGCATCGGGCGGCGGCCGACGCGGATCGACAGTTTCATGACCTGCTGTTTGCGGGCGACGGTCAACTGCGCCGTCTCGCCCGGCTTGAGCTCTGCAATCAGGTTCAGCAGCGAAGACGAGTCCATGACCTTGCTGCCGTTCACCGCCAGCAGAATGTCGCCGGGATGTACGCCGCCCGCATCGGCCGGGCCGCCTTTCAGTACGCCTGCGATCAATGCGCCATCCGCAGCGGCGAGATTGAACGATTCGGCCAGTTCGGGCGTGAGGTCCTGGACTTCGATGCCGACCCAGCCGCGCGTGACGCTGCCCGATTTGATGATCTGCTCCATCACCTGGCGTGCAATGGAGACAGGGATGGCGAAACCGATGCCTTGCGATCCGCCTGTCCGGGAATAGATCGCGCTGTTCACGCCGACCAGATTGCCGGCCGCATCGACCAGGGCGCCACCGGAGTTGCCCGGATTGATCGCGGCGTCGGTCTGGATGAAGTTCTCGAACGTGTTGATGCCCAGATGCGTGCGGCCAAGCGCGCTGACGATGCCTGCGGTGACGGTCTGGCCGACGCCGAAAGGATTGCCCACGGCCAGGACCCAGTCGCCGACCTTGAGGCTGTTGGGTTCCGCGAAGGTGATCGCGGGCAGATTGTTTGCATCGATCTTCAGCACGGCCAGGTCCGTTTCAGGATCGGCGCCGACCACGCGCGCCGGCAGAATCTTGCCGTCGGACAGTGCGACCTGGATTTCTTCCGCGGCTTCGACCACGTGCTGATTGGTCAGGATATAGCCGTTCGGACTCACGATGACGCCCGAACCGAGGTTCGAGGCCTGACGGGGCCGCGGATCAAGCCGGTCGCCAAAGAAGTAGCGGAAGATGGGGTCCTGCAGCGCGGGATTGATCGTGCTGCGGATTTTTTGCTGCGTGAACACGTTCACCACGGCCGGAATCACTCTTTGCGCCGCCGGCGCAAACGATTCGCCGGTCGCCGGGGTGCCTGCCGGGGGCGTCGGCGTTACGGCCTGCCGGATGGTCAGGCTGCCCGGTTGCGTGCGCCATTGCAGAAAGTCCGGCTTGAACAGTGCGATGACGAACAAAACCCCCAGCGCCACCGTGGTGGTCTGGGCAAACAGCAACCAGAGTTTGCGCATGTCGGAATGTTCTTTGCGGTATGGGGCGGTATTCGCCGCGGGGCAATTATAGCCCAGCGTCCGGGCCAATTCGGCTCGACAGGCTTCCGGAGAGCGGGACAAATTAGGTAGAATTGCTCATTTATCGCAACACGTTCAGGTTAGGCAAACACATGAGCCAGGATGTCGAAGGGCAAAAAGTGAACGCGGGCAAGCGCAAGTTCCTGATTGCGGCGACCAGCGCGTTCGGCGGGGTCGCGGCGGCGGGGGTGGCAGTGCCGCTGGTGATGAGCATGCTGCCAAGTGCACGCGCCAAGGCGGCCGGCGCGCCGGTCGAGGTGGATATCAGCAAGGTCGAACCGGGTATGCTGCTGACCGCCGAATGGCGTGGCAAGCCGGTCTGGATCGTCAACCGCACCAAAGAAATGCTCGATATGCTGGGCAAGCACAACGATCATCTGGTCGACCCCAACAGTGAGCAGCCGCAACAGCCTGCCTACTGCAAGAATCCCACCCGCTCCATCAAACCCGAGTTTCTCGTGGCCGTGGGCATCTGCACGCATCTGGGCTGCTCGCCCACCTACCGCAAGGACGTCGGCGCGGCCGATCTCGGCGCCGACTGGCCTGGTGGCTTCTTCTGTCCCTGCCACGGTTCGCGTTTCGATCTCGCCGCCCGCGTGTTCAAGGGTGTCCCGGCACCGACCAATCTGCTGGTGCCGCCCCATCAATACGTCAGCGACGCCAAGCTGCTGATCGGCGTAGACGCGAAAGGAGCCTGAGCCAATGTCTGCCATGCAAAAGCTGATGGGCTGGATCGACGACCGTCTCCCGCTCACCGCCACCTACAAGGCGCATCTCTCCGAGTACTACGCGCCCAAGAACTTCAACTTCTGGTATTTCTTCGGCTCGCTGGCCCTGCTGGTGCTGGTGATCCAGATCGTCACCGGCATCTTCCTCACCATGAACTACAAGCCGGATTCGGAGCTTGCCTTCGCATCCGTCGAGTACATCATGCGCGACGTCGAGTGGGGCTGGCTGATCCGCTACATGCACTCCACCGGCGCCTCGATGTTCTTCGTCGTCGTCTACCTGCACATGTTCCGCGGCCTGATGTACGGTTCGTACCGCAAGCCGCGCGAACTGATCTGGATCTTCGGCGTCCTGATTTACCTGATGCTGATGGCCGAGGCTTTCCTGGGCTATCTGCTGCCCTGGGGCCAGATGTCCTTCTGGGGCGCCCAGGTGATCGTCAACCTGTTCGCCGCCGTGCCCGTGATCGGCGAGGATCTCTCGATCTGGATTCGTGGCGACTATGTCATTTCCGACGCGACGCTCAACCGCTTCTTTGCCTTCCATGTGATTGCGCTTCCGCTGGTATTGATCGCACTGGTCGTGGTCCACCTGATCGCATTGCACGAAGTCGGTTCCAACAACCCGGACGGCATCGAGATCAAGAAGAAGAAAGATCCCAACACCGGCATTCCGCTTGATGGCATTCCCTTCCACCCCTATTACACGGTGAAGGATATCGTGGGTGTCATCGTCTTCCTGATGGTGTTTACGGCGATCGTGTTCTTTGCGCCGACCATGGGCGGCTATTTCCTCGAAGCCAACAACTTCATTCCGGCCGACCCGTTGAAGACCCCGCCGCATATCGCACCGCTGTGGTATTTCACGCCTTTCTACGCCATTCTGCGTGCGGTGCCGCCGATGTTCGGTTCGCAGTTCCCGGGCGTCGTGGCGATGGGTCTGTCGATCGTGCTGCTGTTCTTCCTGCCCTGGCTCGACCGGAGCAAGGTGAAATCGATCCGTTACCGGGGGCCCATCTACAAGATTGCGCTGGCGCTCTTCATCGTGTCCTTCGTTGGCCTGGGCTACCTCGGCCTGTTGCCGGCGACCCCGATCGCGACCATCTTCGCCCAGGTGTTCTCGGTGATTTACTTCCTGTTTTTCCTGCTGATGCCCTGGTATACCTCGATTGACAAAACCAAACCGGAACCGGAAAGGGTGACTGGCTAAATGAAACGCGTGAAGACACTTCTCTTGCTGTTGTTGGCACTGCCGTTCGCCGCTGTTGCGAGCGAAGCGGACGTGCACCTGGACAAGGCGCCGGTCAACCTTTCCGATCACGAATCGCTGCAACGCGGCGCACGCGTGTTCGTAAACTTCTGTCTGAATTGCCATGGCGCAACGTCCATGCGCTATTCGCGCCTGCAGGACATCGGATTGACCGAAGACCAGATCAAGGACAACCTGCTGTTCGCAGCGGAAAAACCCGGCGAACTGATGAAGGTCGCCATGACCAAGGCGGAAGGCAAACTCTGGCTCGGCGCTGCGCCGCCCGACCTGAGCGTGATTGCCCGTTCGCGCAGCGCAGACTGGCTCTATACCTATCTGCGCGGTTTCTATCTGGACCCGTCGCGGCCGACAGGGTGGAACAATACGGTATTCGACAAGGTCGGCATGCCGCATGTGCTGTGGAGCCTGCAAGGAGAAATGGCGCCCGTCTACAAGCAGGAAGGCGAGCATCAGGTCATCGAACGGCTTGAACTGGTCAAGCCCGGCAGCGTGACCCTGGCTGAATACGATGCCATGGTCGGCGACCTCGTCAACTATCTGGTCTGGATGGGCGAACCGGCGCAGGTACAGCGCAAGCAGATCGGCCTGATCGTCCTGGGCTTTCTCGCGGTCTTCTTCGTGGTGGCGTACTACCTGAAGAAAGAGTTCTGGAAAGACATCCACTGATCCGGTTATAACGCTCGTCAACAGCCGGACCGGAGGTCCGGCTGTTGACGTTTTGAGCCCGACATTACAAGCAGACGCAACACGAAAGGGAGTCCCCGACATGATGACCCTGTATTCCGGCAGCACCGATCCGTACAGCCATCGCTGCCGCATCGTCCTCTACGAAAAGGACATGGATTTCGAAGTCATCGATGTGGACATGCACAACAAGCCTGAGGAAATCGCCAGCATCAGCCCGACCGGCAAGATGCCCGTCCTCGTGGAGCGTGACCTCATCCTTACCGAGTCCAACATCATCAACGAATACATCGACGAACGGTTTCCGCATCCGCAGCTGATGCCGCCCGATCCTGTGATGCGCGCGCGCGCGCGTCTGGTGCTGTTCAATTTCGAACAGGATCTGTTCTCCCATGTGAATACGCTGGAACACTCTCTCAGCAAGGCATCCGACAAGGCCCGCGCGGAAATCCGCGACAGCCTGTCGCAGCTCACGCCGATCCTCTCCAAGCAGAAATTCCTCATGAACGACGAGTTTTCCATGCTCGACGTGGCCATCGCACCGCTGCTCTGGCGCCTGGAGCATTACAGCATCGATCTGCCGAAGATGGCGGCGCCTGTGCTGAAATACCGGGAGCGGCTGTTCAGCCGGCCGGCATTCATCAATGCGCTCACGCCCACCGAGAAGGCCCTGCGCAAGTAGGCGCACGTACGTGGCGGATATCTCGACCAAGCCTTATCTCATCCGCGCGCTCTACGAGTGGTGCGCGGATTCGGGCTATACGCCGCAAATCCTTGTCGCAGTCGATGCGCATACGCGGGTGCCGGTCGCCTATATCAAGGACGGCCAGATTGTCCTCAATATCAGTGCCGGCGCCACGCGCGACCTGAAACTCGACAACGACTGGATCCAGTTTTCGGCGCGTTTCGGAGGGGTGTCTCACGAGATCGCGATTCCTGTGGAACGTGTGGCCGCGATCTTTGCACGCGAAAATGGCCAGGGGTTGCATTTCGAGCCCGAAGAAACCGGGCTGTCGCCAACCGACCCCGAACCGGCGTCGCCATCCTCGTCCAGCACTCCGGCGCCTACAAAGGGTCGGCCTGCACTGAAAGTCGTCAAATAGGAAACGTGTGCCGTCTGGCGGCTATAATCACGCCCGCGCCGCTTTAGCTCAGGGGTAGAGCAACCGCCTTGTAAGCGGTAGGTCGTCCGTTCAAATCGGACAAGCGGCACCAGTTCCCGCCGTGCGCCGCCGTAAATGCCTCGGGCGAAATCCGCCCGCGAGCGGGGCGCGGCATACCCGAATCAGTCGATACGCGGGGGCATCATTCGATACCAAGCCGTTCCAGCCGGTAACGCAGGCTGCGAAAGGTGACGCCCAGCACGCGCGCAGCCGCGGTCTTGTTGTGGCGCGTCTGCTCCAGCGCCTCAAGGATCGCGGCACGTTCCATCTGATCGAGATAATCCTGCAACGGGTATTTGCTGTTCGGCGGGCTGTCGGCCGATGGTTGCGGGGCGATGTTGAGATCCGAAGCGGCGATGCGCTGGCCGTCGCACAGCGCAAGGGCGCGTTCGAGTATGTTTTCCAGCTCGCGCACATTGCCCGGGAAGGCGTAGGCACATAGTGCGGCTTCGGCATCTGGCGCAAGTGTGGCGCCGCCGCCCAGCTTGTCGAGCAGGGCGCGCGCGAGCATGGGGATGTCGTGCGCCCGTTCGCGCAGGCTCGGCATGGCGAGATCGATCACGTTCAGGCGGTAATACAGATCCTGGCGGAAGCGGCCGCTCTCGACGAGCGTGCCGAGGTTCTGGTGCGTTGCGCTCATGATGCGCACGTCGAGCGCTTCCTCGGCGGTGGCGCCGACCTTTCGTACTTTCTTTTCCTGCAGCACGCGCAGCAGCTTTACCTGCATGGCCAGCGGCAGATCGGCTACTTCGTCGAGGAACAGTGTGCCGCCTGCCGCTGCCTGAAAGAAACCGTCGCGGTCGTGGTCGGCCCCGGTGAACGCGCCTTTGCGGTAGCCGAAGAATTCGCTTTCCATCAGCGTCTCGGGGATGGCTCCGCAATTCACGGCGACAAAAGGCCTGTCGGCGCGGTTGCCGAGCTGATGGATCAACCGCGCGGCGAGTTCCTTGCCGCTGCCTGATTCGCCGGAGACATGGACGGGTGCCTGCGTACGCGCCAGCTTGGCGATGCGCGCCCGGACGTCGCACATGGCCGGCGAATCGCCGATGAGCGTGCGCGACGGGTCGGCTGGAGGGGGTGTGGCTGGCGAGGGGACGTGCAGCGCCGATTTGACGAGTGCGCGCAGCTGGTCGAGGGCGACCGGCTTGGCCAGATAGTCGAACGCCCCGGCCTTGAGAGCGGCCACGGCATTGCCGGCATTGCCGTAAGCCGTAATTACAGCCACGGGCACGGGGTTGGGCAGGGCGTTTGCGCTGGCGATCACATCGAGGCCGTCGCCATCTCCCAGACGCATGTCGGTGAGACAAAGGCTGTAGCGGTTGCGGGCGAGTCTGCTGCGGGCTTCCGAAACGCTGGCGGCCCGGTCGGTTTCGAGACCCAGTTTGACCAGCGCCAGCTCCATGAGATCGAGCAGGTCGGGCTCGTCGTCCACCAGCAGGATGCGCGGCGATACGGCCATTATGCGGGTTCTCCCAAGCTCAGCCGGAAACGTGCGCCGGATGTCGACGGCATATAGCGCAGACTCGCGTGATTGGCTTCGGCAAGTTCGCGGGCGAGGAACAGGCCGAGCCCCGTGCCCTGCGCGTCGGTCGTGAAGAATGGTTCGAACAGTTTGCTCCGGTGTTCGGGCTCGACGCCCGGTCCGTCGTCGATGACGTCGAGCATGACGCGCTCATCGTGCATGTGGGCTTCCACCCGCAGGCTGCCGGGCTGTTTGCGTGAAAAACGCCAGGCATTGCGCAGCAGATTCCAGACGATCTGGCGCAGATGATCGGTGTCGAAGTGAAAATGCAGGGGGAAGGGCATGTCCACAATGACGGACTCATCCGGAATTTCTTCAGTCTGCCGCAGTTCCTCGATCAGGGCGAGCAGCCTGTCGTTGTCGATCTCGACCGGACGCATGCGGTCGCGGCGGTTCAGGGTCAGCACTTCCTCGACCAGGCGGTCGAGGCGGCGCGCGTTGTTTTCGATGATCGTCGTCAGCTTGGCCGCCCCCGGGTCTCCGCCTTGTTCGTGCAGCAGCTGCGCCGCCTGGGTGATGGCGGACAGCGGATTGCGGATTTCATGCGCGATATTGGCAGTCAGGCGTCCCAATGCCGCCAGCTTCAGACGTTGTGCGGCCTGATCGGCCAGATTCTGATCTTCGAGCATCAGAATCTGGCTGTCGTCGGAAGCGGCCAGCGGGATACAGCGGATACGCAACCGGACGTCGTGTATTTCGACGGTGCGGGCGCCTGGCGAGCAGGATGCCGGCAAGGCGGCCGCGAGTTCCGGCGCACAGGTGTCCAGGCGCGTACGCCCCGGCGTGATCTCCGACGTGACGCCCAGCAATGCACGTGCGCGCCGGCTCATGTGGCGAATGATGCCGTCGCCGCGGAGGGCAAGCAGGCCTTCCGGAGAATTCTCGATGGCCAGGGCGTTGATGCGGTTGAGCAGGGCAAGCTCCTCGGCCTGGCGCTGGGCCAGCCGTTCGGAGCGCAGGGCGCGCTGCGTCAGCGTGTGGGCGAGCCAGCCCACGGCAAAGTAGCCGGCGCACAGCAATCCGATCTGGAAAAAGCTGTCCAGACTCCGGTCGCTTCCGAGTGTGCTGAAAGTGTGCTGCAGCAGCAATGCGATAGAAGCGATCGCGGCATAAAGCAGGGTGAGCCGGCCACTGCCGACCAGCCCCCCCGAAGCAATGGTGATTACCAGCAACAGGCCCAGGCCATTGGCGAGGCGCTCGCTCGTGCCCATCATCAGGATCGCGAAAACGATGTCGACGACGATGTGGGCGGTGAGCTGTATCTGGAATCTGGGCCAGCGCGCCCGGATGCCGAGGACGAACAGCGCGGCAAGCACGAGATAGGCATAGGCATAGCCCTGGAAACGGATGCCCATGCCCGTATTGAAAAGGTCGGGGTTGTCGCCGAACAGCAGGCCGGTGAATACCAGTGCGACGGCCAGCGTCAGCCGGTAGAGATTGAAATAGTCGAGACTGCGCCAGTGCGACGCGTAGTAGGCCGTAGCGGCTTGGCGGGGTCTCGCGTCCGCCGCTGCGCTCATTTTTTGCCGAGTTGCTTGTGCTCAGGGGTGCAGTAGAAATCGCCGCCGGAATAGATTGCTTCGCTGCGCGGCAGGTTTACGCCGCAATGCGCGCACTTGACCATGTTTTCGACCGCGTCGCTTTCGCGTACTGGCGGTCTGGCATTCTGGAGCGACCGCTGATACGCCTTGAAAATTGCAAACACGATGAAACCGATTGCAATCAGCAGCAGGATCTTGAGCACGTGATTCCCCTGAAAAACCGGTGCAGGATAGCACGAGGCATCGAAACCCGTCTGGCCTGGGCTGGCGCGTGGGCGCCGGCCCCCCGCGTACCAGGCTGGATGCGCCGCGCATAGCGTCACGGTTCGGGGCATCCCGGCCGGAGCACAGGGCGGGTTTTCCCTTCTCGCGAGGACTTTGTTATTCTTTCCGGAACATACAACAGGCTGTCGGTATCAGGGGAGTGTTTTGCTGCGTGCATGTGCGCACGGCGGGTTGGAGATTTTGCATAGATGATGATCCGGATCAAGTCCATTCTGGGCGTTGCTGCTTTCGCCGTGTCGGCGCAGGCGCTGGCGGTGCCTGTCACGGTCGTGGGTTCAACCGTGAGCTTTACCTTTGACAGCGCGCTTGCCGGGCTCTTCGGGGCACCCGCCGTGAACGGCGACGCGCTGTATTTCACGCCGACTTCGTTCAAGGCGCAGTCGAGCAGCGGCGCAGGGTTCGTGGTAACGAGCCAGACCTTCAACGTCGCGGTGACGGCCAACGCCGGATACCAGATCGCCGGCGCCACGCTGACCGAAAGCGGCGACTATTTCAACATCAACACCAATTTCGCGGGCAACGAGGGGGTGGCCGTCAGCGGACAGTTCATCCTGCGCGATCTGGAATCGCCCTTCGCGGCCCCGGCGACGGCGGGTATCGTTGCATCGACGCCGCTGACCGCAACCACATCGCTGGCGACTTTCGGCACGACCACCTGGGCTGCGGGGGCCAGCGTCAACGTTCCGCTCGGGTGGGGCGGGCAGGACGGCATCGTAGGGGGCGTCAATGTCACGCTGCAGGATATTCTGATCGCCAGCAGCCTGAATGCGGCGAGCAGTGCATTCATCGAGAAAAAATTCGCGGGTATCGAAATCGTTACGACCCCGGTTCCCGAACCTGCGAATTACGCCATGTTTCTCGCGGGGCTCGGCCTGCTCGGCTATTTCGCCCGGCGCAGGGCTGTGGCATAAGGCCGCAGCACGCCACGACAAACGGCTTCCTGCGGGAAGCCGTTTTGCTTTTGGGCTCGCCGTCGGGTTTGCACGGCATCTCCCGCAGGCAGGGTCTGGTAAATTGCGGGCATGTTCCGCATCAGGCGCCATCGCCCGCGCGCGGCAATGTGAACGCAACACGGGCCTGAAATACTCGAAGAATGACGAATCACACGCAGTGGCTGTTCAGACAGCAGCTTTCCGTTGTCTCGCTGACCAAGATCCTGCTGGACCCGATGGTGGCCGTGCTGGTCCTGATCGGCTGCGCGATCTATTTCGACGAGCCTTTCCGGGGGCCGTACCCGATTCTGGCGCTCATCGTCTTCACGCTCACGTTTCCGGGCAAGTGGCCCGAGGTCAATCTGAGGGCATTCTGGTACGAGATCGTCATGCCCTGGTTTTTCCTGTCCGGCCTGATCCTGCTGTTCGGCTTTTCCACCGGATATCTGGACTGGTTTCCGCCGCGTCTGGTCATGGCCTGGATGCTCATTACGCCTGTTGCCATGTGGGCGGCCCACCGGGTTGTCAGGAAGATATTGCCCCGTCTGCTGCTGCTCGAAGGGGGGCGCCGCCGCGCCGTCATCGTGGGGGCCGGACATCTCGGGACCGAATTGCGCGGCCGTTTTGCCGGCGACCGGTCGCTGGGCGTAGACGTCGTCGGTTTTTTCGATGACCGCGCCATGGCGCGTACCGAACTGGTCGATCCCGGAAAACTGCTGGGCAAGCTCGCGGATATCCCCGGATACGTCAATCAGCATGCCATCGATCTGGTCTACATCACGTTGCCCATGGCCTCGCAGCCGCGCACGATGACCCTGCTCGACGCCCTGCGCGATACCACGGCCTCGGTCTATTTCGTTCCCGACATTTTCGTGTCCGACCTGATCCAGGCGCGCGTCGATCACATTCACGGCATGCCCGTCGTCGCGTTGACCGAATCGCCTACGCTGGGGGTTTCGGGCATCGGCAAGCGCATCAGCGACGTCATCATCGCGGGCGTCATCCTGCTGTTGATCTGGCCGCTCCTGCTCGCGACAGCGGCCGGCGTGAAGCTCTCCTCGCCCGGTCCGGTGATTTTCAGGCAGAGGCGCTACGGCCTCGACGGGCAGGAGATCATCGTCTACAAATTCCGTTCCATGACGGTCTGCGAGGATGGTGACAGCGTCAGGCAGGCCGGCCGCAGCGACAACCGGATCACCCGGTTCGGCGCGTTCATCCGCAAGACCTCGATCGACGAATTGCCGCAGTTCATCAACGTTCTGCAAGGCCGCATGAGCGTCGTCGGGCCGCGTCCCCACGCGGTTGCGCACAACGAACAATACCGGAAGCTCATCAAGGGCTACATGCTGCGCCACAAGGTCAAGCCCGGCATCACCGGCTGGGCGCAGGTCAACGGCCTGCGCGGCGAAACCGAGACGCTCGACAAGATGCGCGCACGCATCCAGTACGACATCGACTACATGCGCAACTGGTCGCTCATGTTCGACCTGATGATCATCGCCAAGACCCTGGCGGTGGTATGGCGCGATCAGAACGCGTACTGAGCGCAGCGGAATCGCGGTCGCCGGATCGATTTTGCCCGGGGCATTGCCGGAACCTATCCAGATCATCCGTTTTGCGGATAGCCGGGTCCGCGGATTCGAGGATAAATATCTCTTGCGCCGGTCATAAATATATTCAGCAGCCTGCGTCACCTCGCCACATGGCTCCGGCGTCTGCCGGCTGTACGTTTGCTGTAACATTTGCTCCACATAATTCCCCTATGGTCTGGATCGAGGAGTCGACATGCACGTTTTCAAGAAGCTTTACCTGCCCCTGATGATCGCGGTTGCGCTGACGGCCGGCTGCGGCGACAAGAAGGAGGGCGCGGCGGAGGGCGAGAAAGCGGCAACGCAGGTCGCGGCAAAGGTCAATGGCACCGAGCTGACGGTGCATCAGGTGAATTATGCGTTGCAGCGCATACCCAACCTCGACCCGGCGCAGTCCAAAACCGCTTCCGTGCAGGTGCTGAAGAATCTGGTCGATCAGGAGCTGCTGGTGCAGAAGGCGGAAGCCGACAAGCTCGACCGCGATCCGAACGTGGTACAGGCGCTGGATGCCGCGCGACGCCAGATCCTTGCCGAGGCCTGGATGAGCCGCAAGCTGGGCACGCCCGCCGAACCTACCGATACCGAGATTTCGGAGTATTACGACCAGCATCCGGAGCTGTTCTCGCAGCGCAAGATCTATCGCCTGCAGGAAATCTCGATCAAGGCGCCCAAGGACAAGGCTGAAGCGATCCGCAGCCGGTTGACCGCTTCCCGCAATCTGAATGAATTCGCCGAATGGCTGAAGTCGCAGAATCTGCCGGCCAAGGCGGCGCAGGGCGTGAAGCCGGCCGAACAACTGCCGATGGAAATCCTGCCCAAGCTGGCCCAGATGCCGGACGGGCAGGCGATGGTGGTGAACAGCCCCGACGGCCTGCTGGTGATCGTGCTGGCCGATTCGCAACTGCAGCCCGCCACGCTGGAACAGGCCAAGCCTGCGATCGCACGTGCCTTGCAGCAGCAGGTGCGCCAGAAAGCCGCCAAGACCGAACTGGAAGCGTTGCGCACCGAGGCCAAGATCGAGTACCTGGGTGAGTTCGCCGATGCCGGCAAGGAAGCCGCGGCGCCTGCTGAAGCCGCCAAGCCTGCCGAACCCGCCGCGACCGACCCGGATGCCGATGCCATCAACAAGGGCCTTTCCGGCCTGAAGTAAACAGGCCACTGACCCATCGGCACTGTACCCGCCGGCCAGGCGGGTGCCTGCCTTCCCGGGGCTTGATCTTGCCGCCTGAACCTGCGTTCCAGACATGTCTCCTGTTTTTGTCCGCGTTCTGCCGTTTGCGCTTTACATCGTCTTGCTCGCGCTGGAAGGCGCGCTAGCGGACTGGGCACCCGGCGTCGATGCACGCTGGCTCTACCCGCTGAAGGCGGGACTGGTGGCCTTGGCGCTGGTCGTGTTCTGGCGCCATTACGCCGAACTCAGAACCTGGGGACTGTCGTTCGCCAATCTCGCGCTGTCCGTTGCCGTCGGGCTGATCGTACTCGTGCTGTGGGTCAAGCTCGATGCGGGCTGGATGCTGATCGGCGATCCGGGTGCCGGTTACGACCCGCGTGATTCGGCAGGCCGGATCGACTGGATGCTGGTCGCTTTCCGCATCGCGGGCGCCGCCTTGGTGGTGCCGTTGATGGAAGAGCTTTTCTGGCGGTCCTTCCTGCAGCGCTGGGTGCAGCAGGCTGATTTTCTTGCGCTCGATCCGGCCCGCGTCGGCGTCAAGGCCCTGCTCATCGCCAGCGCCCTCTTTGCAGTGGAGCACCTGCAATGGTTTGCCGGCCTGATCGCCGGCCTGGCCTATGGCTGGCTTTACATCCGCACACGCACCCTGTGGGCACCGATCATCGCGCATGCCGTCACCAACGGCGGACTCGGCGCCTATGTCGTCGCAACGGGGCAATGGAGTTTCTGGTGAGGCTCGGGCCGGTGGCCTGCCTGGGGTGCGGGCTGGCCATGTGGGCAGCGGGTGCCGGCGCGCACGAGGGCGATACGTTCAGGCCGTTCGTGTCGGCCGGGTATTTTCAGGACAGCAACCTGTTCCGGCTGGCGGAAGGCGAGAGTCCGGGCACGCAGCGGGACGAGCGTTATGCACTCTACCAGGCGGGCGTCAATGTGGACTGGAAGCCGGGCAGGCAGCAGGTGCTCGTCAGCGCCACCAAGACCCTGGTCCGTTACGACCGCAATACCTTTCTCGATTTCGACGGCGAGGACCTGCAGGCCAGCTGGAACTGGCGTCTCGGCAATCGCCTGTCAGGCCGGCTGGGCGCGGCCAAATCCACCAGTCAAAGCAGTTTCAACGACATCGGACTGGTGAACAACCAGGTCGACCGCGAACGGCGCTTCGTGCGGATGGAATGGGAACTGCATCCGCGCTGGCGTCTCGGCGGCGGATTCGACCGGACGGACAATACCAACAGCGCGCCAAGCCAGGTGTCGCAGGATGTCGAGCTGCATGCGAGCGACATGATCCTGACGTATCTGACGCCCAAGGGCAGTCGCCTGAGCGTACAGGTCCGGCACGTCGAGGCCGACTATCCCACGATGCAGGTGCTGTCCGGGTTTCCGCCCTTTTTCGCCACGCTGGCGGACAACAGTTTCCGCCAGAACGAATACAACCTGCTGGGCGAATGGCAATTCGACGGCAAACTCAAGCTGCGCGGCCAGGCGGGCTGGGTGGCGCGGCAGTATGACAATGGGCTCAAGTCGGCGCAGGTCATGTTCCCCACGCTGGTCGAGCGCCCCGATTTCAGCGGCGTGGCAGGCCGGCTGTCCGCCGACTGGTATCCCACCGGCAAGACGCTGGTCAGCACCGCCGTCTATCAGGAACTGGGCGGCGCTACCGACATCAATGCCAGTTCGGTGCTCAAACGCGGCGCCAGTCTCTCGGGTGTCTGGCTGATCCGCGAGAAGTGGCGGATGAGCGCCAGCGCGAGTTACGAGAACCGGGATTTTCGCGGAGATCCCGGCACGGTGCCCGGGCTGGCCCGGCGCAACGACGATACGGTGAGCGGCAATCTCGGTTTGAGCTACCGCCCCATCGAAGCAGTGTCGGTCGATCTCGGCCTGCAGGCGGGCCAGCGGGAATCGAACATTGCCAGCGACGACTACACCTTTCGCACCCTGTATGTGAATGTGCGGGGGGATTTTTGAGAATGCGCGCCGCCATGCGTCCGCCGGCCCCGTATCGGCAGTCTTCCCGGGGCGCAGAAGGCCGATGCGGGACGCATGAGGGGGCGCAGTGTCCCTGTCATGCGAATCCTGTACCGTGCGCCTGATTTTCTGGAGAGTGGAATGAATAAACTGTGGTCGCTGATTGGGATGCTGTGTGCGATGCTGCTGGCCGTGCCGGCCTGGAGTGCGGGCAACAATGAATACCGCATGGGAACCGGCGATGTCGTGCGGGTCACCGTATACGGACAGCCCGATCTCACCACCGAGGCGCGCGTGGGCGAGAACGGCGCCATCACCTTTCCGCTGATCGGCGAGGTGAAACTCGCCGGCAACACGCCTGCGCAGGGCGAAGCCGACATCGCCAAACGCCTGACCAAGGGCGGGTTCATCATCGAACCCTTTGTCTCGCTGAACGTGGTGCAGTATCGGGGCCAGCAGATTTCGGTGCTCGGCCGCGTCAACCGGCCCGGCAAGTACAATCTCGAGCGCGCCAGCCGCGTCACCGACGCTCTGGCACTGGCGGGCGGCATCATCGTGGATGGTGCGGATACCGTTACGCTGGTGCGCACGCAGGGCGGCAAGACCGAATACCGTGACATCGACATTCCCGGGCTGTTCAAGCCGGGCGGCGAAACGGACAACGTCGAAGTGCGCGACGGCGACGTGCTCAGCGTCGCGCGCCAGCCCGTGTTCTACATCTACGGCGAGGTGCAGCGCCCCGGTGCCTTCCGCCTGGAGCGGGACATGAGCGTGGCGCAGGCCCTGTCCCTGGGAGGGGGGCTGACGCCGCGCGGTACGCAAAAGGGCATTCGCATCCTGCGCCGTGACGCCCGGGGGGGCATGCAGGAGATCGAGGTCAGGCTGTCCGACCCGGTTCTGAAAGACGACGTGGTCTACGTCAAGGAAAGCCTGTTCTGAGGATCGCCGATCATGAATTTCACCCAGTTCCTGCTGATTCTGAATGCGCGCAAGTGGATCATCCTGGGCGTGCTCGCGCTGACGGTGCTTGTCACTGTTGCCGTGAGCCTGCTGCTGCCCAAGGAATACACGGCCAGTGCAACCATCATCGTCGATTCCAAGAGCAAGGACCCCTTCACTGGCCAGCTTCTGCCGTCGCAGATGTTTCCGGGCTACATGGCCACCCAGGTCGACGTGATCCAGAGTACGAACGTGGCGCAGAAAGTGGTGCGCATGCTCAAGCTCGCCGACGCGCCGGGGACGCGCGAGCAGTTCCAGGATGCGACGGATGGCAAGGGCACCGTCGAACAGTGGCTGGCCGATGTGCTGCTGAAAAAGCTCGATGTCGAGCCTTCGCGCGAATCCAGTGTCATCAATATTGCATTCACCGGCGCCGATCCGCGCTTTGCCGCCGCGATGGCCAATGCCTTTGCCAAGGCTTACATCGATACCAGTCTCGAACTGCGCCTTGCCCCTGCGCGGCAAACCGCCGAATGGTTCGACCAGCAGATCGCGCAGTTGCGCGCCAATCTCGATCAGGCGCAGCAGAAGCTCACGGCCTACCAGCGTGAAAAAGGCATCGTCGAATCGGAAGAGCGGCTCGATGTCGAGACCCGCCGCATGGCGGATCTGGCGGCGCAGGTCGTGGCGGCGCAGTCGGTCGCTTTCGATGCCGCGTCGCGCAACCGGGAAAGCGGGAATCTGCCCGAGGTGAACAACAGCCCGGTGGTGCAGAGCCTCAAGGTGCAGATCGCGCAGACGGAAGGCAAGCAGGCCGAGCTCGGCAAGCGGGTTGGCGTGAATCACCCCGACTACCGCCGCCTGCAGGCGGAACTGGATACCTACAAATCGCAGTTGGCCACCGAGCTCGGTACCGCTACCCGCGGCGTGGGCGCGACGGCCGGTGCCGCGCGGCAGCGCGTGAACGATCTGTCGGGCGCATTCGAGCGCCAGAAGACCAAGGTTCTCGAACTGAAGAAACAGCGTGAAGAGGCCACGCTGCTCGCCCGCGATCTGGAGAACGCGCAACGCATTTACGATTCCGCCCTGCAGCGCTACGGCCAGAGCCGCATGGAAGCGCAGTCGACACAGACCGACCTGACTGTGCTGAACCCGGCGGTGCCGCCGCCCGAGCCGTCGAAGCCGCGCGTCATTCTCAATCTTCTGCTCTCGCTCTTCCTGGGCACGCTGCTGGGCGTGGGCGTCGGCTTTCTCGTCGAGTTGCTCGATCGCCGTGTGCGTTCCGGCCAGGACGTCGCCGAAGCGCTGGGCGTCCCGGTGCTGGCCGAAGTATCCACGCGCGGAAGTTGTCTCGACAGGCTGCGCCGCCTGTTCCGCCGCGACCGCGCCGCGCTCGCCTGACGAAGTCCATTGCACAGAGGTCAGCCATGAATGCTCCCATTCCCTCCGCTTCCCAGGCCGGCATCGCCGAAACCGCCGCCGCCATCCGTGCCGAGGCGAACATCGGCAAGCTTCTGCAGGAGGCAGGCAAGCTCCAGCCGCACGATCTGGAACGCGTGCTCAAGTTGCAGCAGGACGAGAACCTGCGCTTCGGCGAAGCCGCCCAGCGGCTCGGGCTGGTGACCGAAGCCGACATCCGGGAAGCCCTGTCGCAGCAGTTCGAATACCCCTACGTTCCGGTGGGCGAGCCCGGCTTCGGCCTTCGGCTTGCCGCCGCCTCTGCGCCCTATGGCAAGGAGGCCGAAGCGCTGCGCTCGGTGCGCGCCGAACTGCTGCTGCGCTGGTTCAAGGACGGACGCAAGACGCTCGCCGTCGGCAGCGCGCGCGCCGACGAGGGCGCCAGCCTGCTGGCCGCCAACCTTGCCGTGCTGTTTGCGCAGATGGGCCAGCGGGTCCTGCTGATCGATGCCGACATGCGCACCGCCCGGCAGCAGGATATTTTCACCCTGGACAATGGGATGGGGCTGTCCGACATCCTGGCCGGTCGCGTGCCTTCGGTGCAGGTGCGCACGGTCAAGCCGTTCCAGACGCTCAGTATCCTGCCGGCCGGCTCGCCGCCGCCCAATCCGGCCGAACTGCTGGCGCGCCCCGCGTTCGGCGCCTTGCTGGCCGGCCTGGAAAGCAGCTACGACGTCATCCTCGTCGATACCACGCCATCGCAGATCGCCGCCGACTTCCAGCTTGTCGCCGCGCGTGTCGGCGGCATGCTGATTGCCACCCGCCGCAACGTCGGCCGCCTGAGCCCGCTGGTCGAGCTGAAGGACAAGATCGTCATGACCGGTGCGCAAATCGTCGGCGCCGTGGTGCTGGACTGAACGCATGAACACCGGAACGCTGCCCGCAATGAAAAACCTGAGCGTCTGGTGGCCGATCGCGGCCGGCCTGCTGGTGCTCTACGTGCCGACCTACTGGATGCTGGCACACGGCCTCTGGAACTCGGAGGACTACGCGCACGGCCCGATCGTGCTCGCGGTCACGCTTTTCCTGATCTGGCAGCAGCGCCGGGTCTTTCTGGAAGCAGAGACCTTTGCGCCGACGCGCGGCCAGACGGTCACCGGCTGGGTGTTGCTGGTCGCGGGACTGCTTGCCTACGCACTCGGCCGCTCGCAGGACATCCTGCTGTTCGAGGTTGGCTCGCAGATTCCCGTCATTCTGGGCGCACTGCTCGTCACGCTGGGCATGCGCGCCGCGCGTGCGCTGTGGTTCGCACTGTTCTTCCTGCTGTTCATGGTTCCGCTGCCCGGTTTCGTAGTCGACGCCGCCACCGGCCCGCTCAAGCAGTACATCTCCGTCATCGCCGAGCACGTGCTTTATGCTGCGGGCTATCCCATCGGACGCAGCGGCGTTGTGCTCACTGTGGGGGCGTATCAATTGCTGGTGGCGGATGCCTGCTCGGGCCTGCACTCCATGTTCAGCCTCTCGGCCATGGGCCTGCTCTACCTGTATCTGATGCAGCACACCAGTATTGCGCGCAACCTCATCATCGTGGCCGCCATCATCCCCATTGCCTTCGCCGCCAATGTGGTACGCGTGATGGTGCTGATCCTCGTCACCTACCACCTGGGCGACGAGGCGGGGCAGGGCTTCCTGCACGGCTTCGCCGGCATCATGCTGTTCATCATCGGCCTGCTGTTCCTGTTCCTGCTGGACGGAATACTCGGCTTCTTCCTGCCCGACCGTCCGCTGACGAAAGCCGCCACCGCCGGGAGTAAGACATGAAACTGCTCAGCTTCAAACACCTGATCGTCGGTTTTTGCATGTTCGCAGCCGCAGGGCTGGCACTGGCGCTCAAGCCGACGCAAAAAATCGCGGATGCCGGCCCCAGGATCGACCTGGAAACGCTTATCCCGGAAACCTTCGGCGACTGGAAGATCGACGCCACCATCACTCCGCTCATCGCCAATCCCGAACAGGAAGCGATGATCAACAGGATCTACAGCCAGACGCTCACGCGCACCTACGTCAACGCGCGCGGCGAGCGCGTGATGCTGTCCATCGCCTATGGCGGCGACCAGAGCGATAACATGGCCGTACACAAACCCGAGGTCTGCTACCCGGCGCAGGGGTTCCAGATCCTCAAGAATCCGGCCATCGGCAGTTTTTCCACGGACGAGGGCAGCATTCCGGTCAAGCGCCTGGTGGCCGGGCAGGGGCGGCGCATCGAGCCGATCACCTACTGGACCACGGTGGGCGACACGGTCGAGGTCAGCGGCCTGAAATGGAAGCTGCAGCAGCTGAAATACGGCCTTACGGGCAAGATTCCCGACGGGTTGCTGTTTCGCGTGTCCAGTATCCAGGCCGACGAAACGGCGGCTTACCGCATCCAGGACGATTTCACGCGCGAGATGCTGCGGGCGATGAATCCCCAGGGGCGCGAACGCATCGTCGGACGGCCCGTCGCCGGCAATTGATTATCCATAACCCAATCCGATCGTTATCGACATGACCAAAAAAGCCCTCATCACCGGCGTCACCGGCCAGGACGGCGCCTATCTCGCCGAATTCCTGCTGAGCAAAGGCTACGAAGTCCACGGTATCAAGCGCCGCACCTCGCTGTTCAACACCGACCGCATCGACCACCTCTACCAGGACCCGCACGAACAGGGCCGCCGCTTCATCCTGCACCACGGCGACCTCACCGATTCGTCCAGCCTCATCCGCATCATCCAGCAGGTGCAGCCCGACGAAATCTACAACCTGGCCGCGCAGAGCCACGTGGCCGTCTCGTTCGAGGAACCCGAGTACACCGCCAACTCCGACGCCCTGGGTGCACTGCGCATCCTCGAAGCCATCCGCATCCTGGGCCTGGAAAAGAAAACCCGTTTCTATCAGGCCTCCACCAGCGAACTCTACGGTCTGGTGCAGGAAATCCCGCAGAAGGAAACCACCCCGTTCTACCCGCGCAGTCCCTATGCCGTGGCCAAGCTCTACGCCTACTGGATCACCGTGAACTACCGCGAGGCCTATGGCATGTATGCCTGCAACGGCATCCTGTTCAATCACGAATCGCCCATCCGCGGCGAAACCTTCGTCACCCGAAAAATCACCCGTGCGCTCGCGCGCATCAAGCTCGGTCTGCAGGACTGCCTGTTCCTGGGCAACATGGACGCCAAGCGCGACTGGGGCCACGCCAGGGATTACGTCGAAATGCAGTGGCTGATGCTGCAGCAGGAAAAACCGGAAGACTTTGTCATTGCCACAGGCGTGCAGTACAGCGTGCGCGACTTCGTCAACGCCGCCGCCAGGGAACTGGGCATGAACATCCGCTGGGAAGGGAAGGGCGTGGACGAAAAAGGCTTCGACGCCAACGGCAAGTGCATCGTCGCCGTCGATCCGCGCTACTTCCGCCCCACCGAAGTCGAAACCCTGCTTGGCGACCCGGGCAAAGCCAAGGCCAGACTTGGCTGGACACCGAAGATCAGCTTCGACGAACTCGTCGCCGAAATGGTGCGCGAAGACCTGAAAGCCGCCGAGCGAGACGAGCTCGTGAAGAAACACGGCTACAAGGCCATGGACTACCACGAGTAAACCGATGGACAGGAACGCCAGGATTTATGTTGCGGGCCATCGCGGCCTGGTGGGCTCCGCCCTCATGCGCACCCTGGAGGCCGGGGAGTATTCCAATTTCCTCGTCCGCACCCATGCGCAGCTCGATCTGACGAACCAGACGCAAGTCGAGGCTTTTTTCGGGCAGGAGAAACCCGACTACGTGTTTCTCGCCGCAGCCAGAGTCGGTGGCATCCATGCCAACGACACCTACCCCGCCGAATTCATCCGCGACAACCTCGCCATCCAGACCAACGTCATTCACGCGGCCTACAAGAACGGCGTGAAGCGCCTGCTCTTTCTGGGGTCGAGCTGTATCTACCCCAGGCTGGCGCCGCAGCCGATGCGCGAAGAACATTTGCTCACCAGCGAGCTGGAGCCCACCAACCGGCCCTATGCCCTGGCCAAGATCGCCGGCATCGAAATGTGCTGGGCCTACAACCGGCAGTACAAGACGCAGTATCTGGCCGTGATGCCCACCAACCTGTACGGCCCCGGCGACAACTACCACCCGGAAAACTCCCACGTCATCCCCGCGCTCATTCGTCGCTTTCACGAAGCCAAACTCGCGAATGCGCCGAGCGTAACCGTGTGGGGGACCGGCACCCCCAAACGCGAATTCCTCTACAGCGAGGACATGGCCGATGCCTGCGTGTATCTCATGAATCTGCCCGATGCGCAGTTCGTACCACTGCTGGGCCAGGACCGCCACGATGGCCTGGCGCCACTGGTGAACATCGGCGTGGGGCATGACCTCAGCATTCGCGAACTGGCCGAAACCGTGGCGGCCACCGTGGGCTACACCGGCAGACTGGAATTCGATGCCAGCAAGCCCGACGGCACGCCGCGCAAGCTGATGAACGTGGATCGTTTGAACGCCATGGGATGGACGGCCAGAACCGGCATGCGCGAGGGGCTGGCACGGGCGTATCGGGATTTCATGGCTTTCCAGGAAAAACCGTGACTCATGGGAATGGTGCTGCACAGCATGTCGCTGGCGAGCCGCGCGGCTGCCCGTGTTGAAAACCGTGCCGGCAGAGGCGCGGGCGGCATGCTGACCCCGAAGCGCCTGAATCCGCTAGCCGCTGTTGCCGACCAGGCCTGGCTGAGCCTGCTGAATTTCGCCATTTCGCTGGCTTTCATCTGGGGTGCGAGCAAATCCGAATACGGCTACTACTTGTTGCTGGTAGCGCCGTTGATGCTGGCGCAGAGCATCCAGAACGCCATCGTCAATTCTCCGTTGGCGACATTTCTGCCGGCAGCCGACCGTCTGGCCAGGCCCGCATTGAAGCGGACCGCGGTTTCTCTGCATGTCTATCTCGCGTTTGCGGGGGCCGCCTTGGGCGGGCTTGGACTGTTTGCATATGCCTATTGGACGGATCTGAAAATCGAAGCCGTGTTGCTGACCGGATTCTCTCTGGCCGTTGTCGGAACAATTGCGCGTGAGGCACAGCGATCTTTCGCCTACGTTCAGGGCCAGGGCATGCGCGCACTGGCAGGCGATCTTGTATACGGGATTGCGTTACTGGCCGGGATTGCCTGGGCGATTCTTGGCGATCGGCTGACAGCGGGCATCGTCCTGTTGATGACAGGTCTGGCCGGCATGTTGCCGCTTCTGACGAAATGGCCTGCGTTTCAGGGACTGCGAATTCATGCCGAATCCATGCGCCAGTTCTGGTCGTGTGGGCGCTGGGCCTTGCCCTCGGTCGTGGTTACCTGGGTCAATCTCAGCGCCTATCCCTATTTCGCAGAACGCGCGCTGGGGCTGGCCGCAGTAGCGGACATCGGCGCTTCACGGCTGTTTCTCATGCCGGTCGGGCTGGCAATGACCGCCTGGTCCAACTGGTATCGTCCCCGAATCAGCGCGTGGCGGGCCGCGGGCGATGTTAATGCGATCAAGCGGCTCACCTATGTCAGCTTGCTGATTGGATGGGGAGGGCTGACGCTGGTGGCCATCTTCATCGGGTTGGCGTACGCCCAAATCGAACCATTGCTTGGGGCGCAATACACAGGGCTCCGGCCACTGGTTCTGATGTGGCTGCTTTTTTTCGCGCTTGGTCTGGCGCGCAATGTCTATATGGCTACGCTCATGACGGATGCGCACGGCTATCGCATCCTCCACCACATCACCTGGCTGGCCCTCGCGCTGTCGATTCCGGGGTTTGTCCTGTTGTCTGCAAATGGGGCCGTCTGGGTGGTCGGAGTACTTTGCGCGGTGGAGCTGATCCAGCTTCTCCTGATCCGGATCAAGGCCAAAGAATACTGGAGGAAAGCGGCTACGGCCGCTGACGCGTCATGTTCCAGCTGATTTATGCCTATGTGGCCGGTCTGGGACCATATGTGGCTTTTGCGCTGGCGCTGGGGCTCGGGATTCCCTTTCTGCTGCTTGTTGCCAGACCAGCCCGCTGGCTGATCGCCTTTGCCGTTCTTTTTCTGTGTCTGGTGCCTTTTGGGGGGGGCGAGCTTGCCGGAACCTCAGAAGGCAGCCTGTTCCGCCAAATCGGCTGGGGGTCGGTATTCGTGCTGGCACTTTTTTATGCCTTACAGGGGGATAAGCGCTTCACGATTCCATGGAGTTGGATCCCCGCGTCTTACTGGCTATTGCTGGCTTACGCACTGGTGTCGGTGGCATGGTCTGTATCGCCGCTGGTTTCCGCAAGGCGCGCGATCCAGCTTGTCGGTGTTTTGTTCATTGCACTGGCACTGGTACGGCAGTCGAGGTCCAGCAATCCATTCGAGACATTCGTATGGCCGGGGGTGCTCTATCTGTTATTGGGGATCGCCGCACTTGCAGTGCCCGGACTGTCGATTGATCCCGATGGCAACTACAAAGGCTTTACTTTCACCAAAAACACGTGGGGACAGTTTGCGCTGCTCATGTCGATGGTGTTTCTTTTTCATGCGCTCGACAAAAGAAAAGGCCGGCTTGCGTGGTGGTTTTTTGCCTTGGCTTCCATATCGCTTCTGGCCACGCGAAGCGCAACCAGTATCGTGATTTATGCAGTCGCTGTTCTCCTGATTCTCTATTGGGTCGCCATGCGGCGCCACGGCAACAAACTTCTTCCCGCTACACTCGTGGCGCTTTTGGCAGGCATGGTGCTTCTGTTTGCCTATTTCTTGATCAAAGGCGATTTGCCTGTTGGCGCTGCCCTGGAAGCTGGCCTGGGGTCGGTTGGCAAAACAACCACGCTTACAGGCCGGACCGAGTTGTGGCGCTGGATGGGGTACGAGATTGCCAGACACCCCTGGCTGGGGACGGGATTTGGCGGATTCTGGATGGGGCTGGAAGGGCCTTCGTACAGTATCGTTCGCATGTTCAGCTGGCGTCCGGGGCAGGCACATAATGGCTATATCGATATCGTCAATGAACTCGGATATGTAGGCTTGGCACTGCTCCTGTTGGTGTTTTTGGCTCATCTGAAGAATATTTATTACATCAACCGCATGGGTGATGGACTGACGGCCATTTTTCACTTGGCTATCCTGCTGGTTGTCCTCTTGCTCAATGTGTCGGAAACAAATTTCATGCGTACGACGCATTTGTGGTGGATTGTTTTTTCCACTTCCATCGTGGCGGCTCATGTGTCCATACGTTCAATCCGCTCGAATATTCCCTCGGGTGACAGGGGATGAGTCTGCTTCGGCCGGGAAAATCGGCTGATCATCCCGTGATCGATGAGCCGGCAATCATGGTAAGCGTCTGGCGTTGAAAGGTTCCGATGCGCATGGACTGCACCGAAACGACCGTCTTGAAATCAATCACTGTCGCGATTTGTACTTTTCGGCGGCCGGACGGATTAAAGCGTCTGCTGCTCGAGTTCGGGCAGCAAAAAGACCTTTCGTCCTACAGTGTTCGAATGGTAGTGGTCGACAATGATCCCGAGGCAACAGCCAGGCCGGTCGTCGAAGAGGTTTTGTCTCGTGGCTATCCTTATCCGGTCGATTATTTCGTGGAGATGCATCCCGGTGTTGCGCATGCAAGAAATAGGTGCCTCGCCGAATCGTGCGGGGATTACATGGCATTCATCGACGATGACGAGATTCCCACCGAGGCCTGGCTGGCAGAGCTGATTAAAAGCCAGATTGCCACGCAGGCGGATGTTGTATGTGGCCCGGTGCTTCCGAAATTCGACTCGCCGCCGCCCGACTGGGTGCTCGAAGCCCAGTTCTTCGAACGCAAAAGACATCCTGACAACACCAGGATTACCTGGCTTGATAGCCGCACGGGAAATGTTTTATTCAGTCGTGAGGTAGTTGATCTGGCAGGTGGCGGATTTGACGAACGATTCTCCGCAAGCGGCGCAGAAGATGCCCTTTTCTTTTACCGCGCAGAGCGCCGCGGCGCTTCGATCTATTGGGCTGACCAAGCCTGCGTATATGAATATATACCTGATTCTCGAGTGAGTCTGAAGTGGTTCGCGCGCCGTGCCTATAAAGGTGGCCAGAATTGGGTCAGGATTCGCGCCGAGTCAAACCGCTATATCTGGCTGCCCATGGCACTCAGAGGTCTCGGGGCCCTGATCGCTGCAGCGATTGTATTTGTGCCCGTCCTGTTGGTTTCCAGGGCACACGCAAGCCGGCTTGCCGTCCGCATGGCGGGGGACGTGGGAAAAATGACTGCATGGAAGGCGTCAACGCAGGTACACGGTTCCTATGCGTGCAGGCACTACACGGGGTGATCGCGTGAAGATCACTCAAGTTTTACAGTCAACATTTCGATCTCTTATGTGTCTTGTCTGGCCCAGGTGTCTGCTGATTTTTCTTTTCGGCTGTTCCATGGCGGGGTCGTCCCTGGTCGTGTATGGCGGAAAACCCTTGCCAGTCAAGAGCCGGGTTGACCGGGCGTATTTTGGATTCCATGCGCATCGTTTGGTGGAAAGGCATCCCGGGCCTGCCAATGGCAATCAGTTGTCTCCGTGGCCTGACCTGCCTTTCGGGTCGTGGCGACTATGGGATGCTTACGTAGCATGGCCCAATTTGCAGCCGCAGCGAGGGCGCTGGAATTTCAATACGCTCGACAAGTATGTGGATATGGCAGATGCTGCGGGCGTTGAAATTCTGCTGCCTCTCGGGTTGTCGCCTACATGGGCGTCCGCACGCCCCCAGGAGCCCTCGAGTTACAGACCCGGCAATGCCGCCGAACCTGTCAATCCGAACGACTGGCAATTGTATGTGCGCACTGTTGCCGAACGATACAAGGGCCGTATCAGGCAATACGAAATCTGGAATGAAATCAATCTCAAGGGGTTTTACTCCGGGAGTCTCGAAACCTTGCTCGATATGGCGCGTATTGCTTACCAGGAAATCAAGCAAGTGGATCCTGAGGCCATTCTGGTGTCGCCCTCAATAACAGGCGATGGCCGTAATCCGGAATGGCTCGATCGTTATCTCTCGATGGGAGGCGGGCAATATGCCGATGTGATCGGCTATCACTTTTATGTGCCGGCAAAAGCGCCCGAGGCGATGCTGCCACTGGTCGAGCGTGTGCGGGCCATCATGCGAAAGCATGGTGTGGGGGGTAAGCCGCTGTGGAATACGGAATCAGGCTGGTGGATAGAGAATCTGAACCCTGCGGCCAGACTCGGAGCTGCCCATGAAAGCTGGAAACGTCTCGATCAACAGGCTGCTGTATCTTATGTTTCGCGTGCCTTGATTCTGGGGTGGGCATCAGGCGTATCCCGTTTCTATTGGTATGCCTGGGACAATGCGGACATGGGTTTGTACGATCTATACGCTGGCGAGAATAAGCCCGCAGCGCGCGCATACGCACGCACGGCCTCCTGGCTGATTGGCCGCCGAATACTTGGGTGTGCCGGGTCGAGAGGTGTGTGGGTATGCGATTTGACCGATTCCGAAAGCCGGCCGGCGCATATCGTGTGGCGAGAACAGGATACCGTGGATTTCTGGAGTGTTCCCGCTGCATGGAAGGCAACCGTTATTGAATCGCTCGATGGCGAAAACGGCACGGTAAGCAGAAGTATCCGGCTGGGTTGGCAGCCTGTTCTGATCAGATGAGGTGAGCTGCGGCTGCCAGCCTGATATTTTGGCCGCGGGTACATCGGACATATCTTTCCAGGGTACAGGTCAGCTTGATCCGGTATTCATAAAGACATGCAAAAGGTCGTCATCATCCAACGCAGGCTCACTCATTATCGTGTGCCGCTATTCGAGCGGTTGCGAGTGTTGTTGCATGCAAGGAACATAGATCTGCGTTTGATTGCAGGACAAGGCACTCAGGCAGAAAATCTGAAACAGGATGCGGGCTATTTGCCCTGGGCGGAACCCTTGAGTACTCGCTATTGGGCGGGAGGCCGTTTGTGCTGGCAGCCCTTGCGACCATATTTGCACGATGTGGATCTGTTGATCGTCACACAAGAAAACAAACTACTGTTTAATCACCTTCTCGTGCTCATGCCGCGCCAGTATAAATTGGCGTTCTGGGGGCATGGCGCCAATTTGCAAAGCGATAGTCCGAATGGTTTGAAGGAGAGGTTCAAACGCTGGTCGACGAATCGTGTGGATTGGTGGTTCGCTTACACTCAGATGAGTGCTGCCTTGATAAAGACAGCGGGCTATTCAGAATCGAACATTACTGTTCTGAACAATGCAGTAGATACAGAACAGCTCATGAAGTTCCGGCGGGAAGTGACGCTTGATGAAACATCAGCCTTGCGTAAGGTGCTTGGGTTTGATGCTGGTCCCGTGGGTATTTACGTAGGCTCCCTGTACGCGGACAAACGGTTGGATTTTTTGTTCGACGCGGCCAAGTCGATCCGGGAAGCAGTCCCGGATTTTCATTTGTTGATCGTAGGGGAGGGGGCGGAACGGGATAAAGTCCGTGCATGGTGCGACACGCATGCATGGTGCCGCTGGGTGGGTGCCCGATTCGGACGCGACAAGGCAGCCTGTATGTCAGTGGCTGACATCATGATCAACCCCGGAGGGCTGGGGTTGGGTATCCTGGATTCATTTGTGTGCGAGGTGCCTTTGATAACGATTTCCGGAGGTAAGCATGGGCCGGAAATTGCATATATCGAGAACGAAGTAAATGGCCTGATAACAGCCGATGGCTTGAAAAGCTATGTCGATGCTTGCGTGGGGTTGCTGCATACCCCTGCCAGACTGCAGCAGTTGCGCGCCGGCTGTGCGGAAAGTGCGCGTATATACACGATGGAAAACATGGCGCAGCGTTTTGCAGACGGCATTGTGCGTTGTCTGGGGACGAAGCGGGGTAAACATACATGAATTGCCGTGTGCTTGTCGTCCATAATGCCTACCAGCAGTTAGGCGGCGAAGACAGGGTGGTGGCGTCCGAGATCGAGTTGCTGCGTGCACATGGGCATGCAGTGGAAACCTATGCCCGCAGCAACGACGAGGTGGTGGGGATGTCGCCGATGACCCTGGCGCGACACACCCTGTGGTCGGGTCGTACGGCACGGGAATTGGCTGCACTGATCGTCCGTTTCCGGCCCGACGTGATTCATGCGCACAATACGTTTCCACTGATCTCCCCTGCGCTCTACTGGGCGGCGGCGCGTGCCGGGGTGCCGGTGGTGCAGACATTGCACAACTTTCGCCTGATGTGCCTGAATGCGCTTTTTCTGCGCGAAGGCAGGGTGTGCGAAGACTGCATCGGACATGCCCCCTGGCGCGGGGTGACGCGAGCGTGCTATCGCGGTTCGCGCCAGGCTTCGGCAGCGTTGGCGGGAATGCTGGCGTTGCATCGTGGGCTGGGCACGTATCGCAACAAGGTGGCGCGTTATATTGCGCTGAATGATTTTTGCCGGAACAAATTCATCGAGGGCGGCCTGCCGGCTGAACGGGTGGTTGTCAAGCCGAATTTCGTGGATTTCGATACACCCGGACTCGGGCTGCGCTCGGGTTTGTTGTTTGTGGGACGGTTGTCGATGGAGAAAGGCGTGGCGACACTGGCCGAAGCCATGCGACGGTTACCGGATGAAGTGCTGCGGGTGGTGGGAGATGGACCGGAAGCCAATCTGCTCGATGACGTACGGGGTGTGATACGGCTGGGTAGCCAACCCGGTAACATGGTGCGCCAGGAAATGGCCCATGCGCTGGCACTGGTCGTGCCGAGCATCTGGTACGAGAATTTCCCGCGTACGATCGTGGAAGCTTTCGCTGCCGGCTTGCCTGTGATCGCCAGTCGCATTGGCGCGCTAGCCGATATCGTGACGGACCGAAAAACCGGCCTTCTTTTCAACCCGGCCGATCCGGCCGATTTCGCAGAAAAAATGGCCTGGGCTTCGGCACACCCTCAAGAAATGGCAGAGATGGGACGCAATGCCCGTGCACAGTACGAGATGGCATTCTCGCCGGAGGTGAATTATCGGCGCTTGATCGACATCTACGAGGAAGCGCGGGCCGAGCGGCCGCTATGAGAAAAGCATTTCAGGAGATCGATTTCCGTACCACAGGTTTCGTGCTGGGTGCGCGTATCGATGCGTTTTCATGGGACACTGCGCTGGATCGCCTGATGCGCTGGGCGCACGCGCGCGAAAGCCGCTACGTCACGATTTGCAACGTACATGTGGTGGTGAGCGCATCGAGGGGCGCAGCCTATCGCGATGTCATCAATGCTGCGGACATGGCCACGCCCGACGGCGCGCCGGTGGCGTGGATGCTGCGCCGGCAGGGCTTTGCCAACCAGCCGCGCATCAGTGGGCCGGACGTGATGTGGGCATTGTGCGGGCGGTGCGCATCCGAAGGCGTACCGGTCTATTGCTACGGCAGCACGGAAACCACGCTGGGTTTGCTGCAGACCCGGTTGGCGGCGGCGTTTCCGACGTTGAAGATGACGACGGAGTCACCGCCCTTTCGCGCATTGACGGCAGAAGAGGACGCGGCGGCGGTGGCGCGCATCAACGAGAGTGGAGCAGGCATCGTGTTCGTCGGCCTGGGCTGCCCCAAGCAGGAACACTGGATGGCGGCGCATCGCGGCCAGGTGAATGCGGTGATGATCGGTGTGGGTGCGGCCTTCGATTTCCACGCCGGCACGGTGCGGCGTGCGCCGGCCTGGATGCGCGACAACGGGTTGGAATGGCTGCACCGCTTGTTGTCCGAGCCGCGCCGGTTGTGGAAACGCTATCTGGTGACGAATACGCTGTTTATCGTGGGGGCGTTGCGGCAATTATGGTTCGGGCGAAGCTGAAATGCGTATGCCGCGTATCGCATTGCTGATTGCGCTGGGGCTGCTTGCTGTCTATGTATGGGCCAATTATCAGCCCGAGGCTGCCGGTGTTGTGCCGCCGCCCTGGGACAAGCTGGCGCACAGTATCGGGTTTGCGGCACTGGCGGGGCTGTTTGTATGGGGGATGGGCCGTCGCGCGTGGCCTTGGGTTCTGGCGGGGGGGCTGTTGTTCGCCGGCTGGGACGAGTGGCATCAGCTTGCCTTGCCTGGACGTTCGCCCGATCTCGGCGACTGGATGGCGGATGCAGTCGGTACACTGGCGGGGATAGGACTGGCTTTGGCTGCGGGGAGGAAGCGAATGTGATCCTGGTTACCGGAGGCGCCGGTTTCATCGGCGCCAATTTCATCCTGGACTGGCTGCGGCTGCACGACGAGCCGGTGCTCAATCTCGACAAGCTGACCTACGCGGGCAATCTGGCCAGCCTGGCAGGTTTGCAGGGCGATGGGCGCCATGTATTCGTTCGGGGCGACATCGGGGATCGCGGCTTGGTGGCGCGTCTGCTGGCGGAATACCGGCCGCGCGCGATCCTTAATTTCGCCGCCGAATCGCATGTGGACCGTTCGATCCACGGCCCGGAGGATTTCATCCAGACCAACGTGGTGGGGACTTTCCATCTGCTGGAGACGGCGCGCGCCTACTGGGCAGGGCTGTCCGGGGGCGAGCGGGACGCGTTCCGGTTTCTGCACGTATCCACCGACGAGGTCTACGGTTCGCTCGGTCCGCACGACGCGCCCTTTACCGAGACCACGCCCTACGCGCCCAACAGTCCCTATTCCGCAAGCAAGGCGGCATCCGGCCATCTGGTGCGTGCCAGCCATCATACCTACGGGCTGCCCACACTCACAACCAACTGTTCCAACAACTACGGCCCTTTCCAGTTTCCGGAAAAGCTGATTCCGCTGATGATCCTGAATGCCCTGCAGGGCAAGCCGCTGCCGGTCTATGGGGATGGCCTTAACGTGCGCGACTGGCTGTATGTGACCGACCATTGCGCGGCGATCCGCGCAGTGCTGGCGTGCGGCCGGACGGGTGAAACCTACAATGTGGGCGGCTGGAACGAAATGCCCAACATCGAAATCGTGCACACCGTTTGTGCCCTGCTCGACGACATGCGCCCCGACCCCCGAGGTCCGCGTGCACGCCTGATTGCGCATGTGCCGGACCGTCCGGGGCACGACCGCCGCTACGCCATCGATGCCGGCAGGATCCATCGCGAACTCGGCTGGAAGCCGGCCGAAACCTTCGGGTCCGGTATCCGCAAGACGGTGAAATGGTATCTGGAGCATGCGGCGTGGACCGATCAGGTGACCAGCGGCGGCTACCGGGAATGGATGAGTCTGAACTATGCGGAGAGGCAGGCGTGATGCAGCGTAAAGGCATCCTTCTCGCCGGCGGCTCGGGTACGCGCCTTTATCCGGCCACACTCGCGGTATCCAAGCAGCTCCTGCCGGTCTATGACAAACCGATGATCTACTATCCGCTCACCACGCTGATGCTGGCGGGCATGCGCGAGATCCTGATCATTTCCACACCGCAGGACACGCCGCGCTTCGAGCAGCTTCTCGGCGACGGCAGCCAGTGGGGCGTGCGCCTGCGATACGCGGTGCAGCCGAACCCCGGCGGCCTGCCGGAGGCATTTCTGATCGCCGCCGATTTCCTGGCCGGCAGTCCCTGCGCGCTGGTGTTGGGCGACAACGTGTTCTACGGTAACGACCTGACCCCCGACCTGCGTCTGGCCAGTGCGCGGGAATCCGGTGCAACGGTATTCGCCTACCGGGTCACCGATCCGGAACGTTACGGCGTCGTGGAACTGGATGCCGACGGCAGCGTGCTCGGCATCGAGGAAAAACCCGCGCAGCCGCGCTCGAATTACGCGATCACCGGGCTGTATTTCTGCGACAGCCGGGTGGTGGAGATCGCACGCGCGCTGAAGCCTTCGGCGCGCGGCGAACTGGAAATCACCGACGTGATCCGGCGTTATTTCGAACAGGACGCCCTGCACGTCTCGATCATGCGGCGCGGTCACGCCTGGCTGGACACGGGTACGCACGAGTCCATGCTGCAGGCCTCGCTGTTCATCGAAACGATCGAGAAACGCCAGGGGCTCAAGATCGCCTGTCCCGAGGAGATCGCCTACCGGCTCGGCTACATCGACGCCGGGCAGATTCGCCGACTGGCCGAACCCCTGAAGCAGAACGCCTACGGGCGCTATCTGCTCAACATGCTGAACGAGCGGGTGTTTTGAAAGGCGCGACGCAAGCGGCTTTTGCTTTCGCGCCTGGCTCCCTTCTTTTGTCTCGATGAACGTTACCGAAACCGTTCTCCCCGGCGTGAAGCTCCTCGAACCGCGCGTCTTCGAGGATGCGCGCGGCTTCCTGCTGGAAAGCTGGAACCGGCGGACGTTTGCCGCGCTGGGTCTTGTGGCCGATTTCGTGCAGGACAACCATTCACGTTCCCGCCGGGGCGTGCTGCGCGGGTTGCATTATCAGCTGCATGCGCCGCAGGGCAAGCTGGTGCGGGTGGTGAACGGCGCGGTGTTCGACGTGGTGGTCGATCTGCGGCAGTCGTCGCCCACGTTCGGACAATGGACGGGTACGGAACTGTCGGCCGAAAACCACCGCATGATCTGGATTCCGCCCGGGTGCGCGCACGGTTTCCTGGTACTGTCCGAAACTGCGGATGTGTTCTACAAGGCCGCCGCCCATTACGCGCCGCAGTGGGATCGCGGCATTCGCTGGGACGACCCGGCCATCGGCGTGCGCTGGCCCCTGGCCGGCCCGCCTGTCCTGTCCGACAAGGACCGGGCGTGGCCTGTCCTGCGGGACGCCGAGGTCTACGCATGAGCGGCGCCCGGACGCGCATCCTGCTCACCGGCGCGAACGGCCAGATCGGCTGGGAACTGCGCCGTACGCTGGGCGCACTGGGCGAAGTCGTGGCGGCCGACGCCCGCATGCTCGATCTCGCGAATCCAGATACGGTGCGCTCGACGGTGCGTGCGATCGCGCCGGCGATCATCGTCAACGCCGCCGCCTATACCGCGGTGGACCGGGCGGAAAGCGAGCCCGAGTGCGCCCGCGCCGTGAACGCCGCCGGCCCTGGCGTGCTGGCGGAAGAGGCGGCGCGGCTCGACGCCCTGCTGGTGCATTACTCTACCGACCATGTCTTCGACGGCTGCGGCGAAACGGCCTGGCGCGAGGACGACGCCCCCGGTCCGCTCAACGTCTACGGGGCAAGCAAGCTGGAAGGCGAACGCGCCGTCGCGGCGAGCGGCTGCGCGCATCTCGTCTTTCGTACCGCCTGGGTCTACGGCCTGCGCGGCGGCAATTTCCTGCTGACGCTGCGCCGCCAGATGCGGGAACGGCCCGAACTGCGGGTCGTGGCCGACCAGATCGGCGCGCCGACCTGGTGCCGCGACGTGGCCGAGGCCACCGCACAGGTGCTGGCGCAGGTCGCGTCGCCAGCCGGTGGATTCGATCGCGCAGCCCCGTGGGGGGTCTACCACATGACGAATGCCGGCGAGACGTCCCGCCATGGGTTTGCGGAGGCCATTCGCGCGCTCGACGATTTCGACGAGACCTGTGTTCCCGCCAGGCTGGTGCCGGTCGACAGCCGGGACTACCCCGTGCCGGCGCGGCGCCCGCTCAATTCGCGGCTGGACAATACCCGGCTGCGGCATACTTTCGGGTTGCACCTGCGCGACTGGCGCGAGGCGCTGGCTCTGTGCATGAATCCGGTTTGAACATCCAGGAGGAAACGGAATGAACGTGCTGCTGACCGGCGGCGCCGGTTACATCGGCTCGCACACCGCGGTGGAATGCCTCGCGGCCGGCCACGAGGTCGTGGTGTTCGACAACCTGTCGAACAGCAGCGTTAAATCGCTTGACCGCGTGGCGCGGATCGCCGGCCGGCCGGCGGCGTTCGTGGAGGGCGACATCCGCGAACGGGCTGCGCTGCGGGCGGTATTCGCCCGGCATGCCATCGATGCGGTGGTGCATTTCGCGGGTCTCAAGGCCGTGGGCGAGTCGGTCGAGAAGCCGCTGCTCTATTACGACAACAACATCGCCGGCAGCATCGCGCTGTTCGAGGTCATGGCGGAGGCAGGCGTGAAGTCGGTGGTGTTTTCCTCCTCGGCCACCGTGTACGGCGATCCGGCGCGCGTGCCGATCACCGAGGATTTCCCGCTGTCGGCGACCAATCCCTACGGCCGCTCCAAGCTTTTCATCGAAGAGATGCTGCGCGATGTCGCACGATCCGACGGCGGCTGGACGATCGCGCTGCTGCGGTATTTCAACCCGGTGGGGGCACATGAATCGGGTCTCATCGGCGAAGACCCGCGCGGCATTCCCAACAACCTCATGCCCTACATCGCACAGGTGGCGGTGGGGCGGCGGCCGCACCTGAACGTGTTCGGCGGCGATTACCCCACGCCTGACGGCACGGGCGTACGCGACTACATCCACGTGGTCGATCTCGCGCGCGGCCATCTGGCTGCGTTGAACCGGCTGCATCACAACACGGGCGGCGTGCATGTCTGGAACCTGGGGACCGGGCGCGGCGTGTCGGTGCTGGAGATGGTGCGCGCGTTCGAAGCTGCCAGCGGCAGGCCGGTGCCTTACGAAATCGTCGCGCGGCGTCCCGGCGATGTGGCGCAGTGCTGGGCCGACCCGGCGCGCGCCGCGCACGATCTTGGCTGGCGCGCGGTATACGACCTGCCACGCATGTGTGCCGATGCGTGGCGCTGGCAGTCGCAGAATCCGGACGGCTATACCTGAATCGCCGGCCTTCGGCTTACTTCCGCGTGCCGAAAATCCCCCGTCCCCTGAAGTACTGCACGCCCAGCCAGCCGCCGAACAATCCGCCCAGGTGCGCGAAATGCGCCACGCCGGCAGCGGTGCCGGTCACGCCGAGTACCAGTTCGACGAGGCCGTAGAGAAACACGAAGGTGCGCGCGGGAATCCGCACGAAGGGCAGGAACACCAAGGTGATGACCCGGTTGGGGAAATACATCGCATAGGCCAGCAAGAGGCCAAAGACCCCGCCGGATGCGCCGACGACCGCGCCGCCGGATGCGCCGAAATAGCCGCCTACGGCGATCTGTGTCATGGCTGCGACGACGACGCTGAGCAGATAGGTGAGCAGGTAGCGCAGGTCGTTCCAGCGCCGTTCGAGTTCGGCACCGAACATCCACAGCGCGAGCATGTTGAAGCCCAGATGCAGTGGCGAGCCGTGCAGGAAACTGTAGGTGACGAGCTGCCAGTAGTGGAAGGCGCCGCCGGAGCCGGGCGGCCACAGGGCGAAGGTGCGCGCGAGGTCGGGGCCGGTGAAGATGGCCAGTCCGTAGACCATCACGTTCAGCAGGATGAGGGTGAGTGTGATCGGTGGCATGGGGGCTGGGATTTAGGGGCTAGGGATTAGGGGGCCGTGTAGCTTCGCCGCGTTATAGGAATTCGTGAGGCGCGGCGAAGCCGAACAACCTCCCCGGCCCCTAAATCCTAACCCTTAGTCCCTCAATCAAATCGCTTCCCAGTGATGCAGCTTCAGTTGCAGCGACTGTTGGCCATTGAACTCGTTGGGCATGAGGCCGTAGACCGCGCGGATGCGGCCGGGCAGGGGATCAGCGTGAAAAAAGCGCATGGCTTCGTAGACTTGGCCGCCGCGCGCGAGTTGCAGCTTGAGGTGCTTTTCGCCGACGACGCGCTGCTGGGCGACGGCGAATTCGCCAGTGAACAGCGGTGCGGGGAAGCCTTGCCCCCATACGGCTTCGTCGAGCGCACAGGCCAGGAGGTAGCTGTGTTCGGCATCCGCAAGTTCGCCGTCGGTTTCAATTGTGCCTTCCAGGCAGGCTGCATCGACCTGTTGCCGGACCACGGTCTCGAAGGCAGCGGCAAATTCGGCGTGACCTTCGGGCGCGAGCGTGAGGCCGGCGGCCATGGCGTGGCCGCCGAATTTGCGGATGAGGCCGGGGTGGCGCCGGTCGACGAGGTCGAGCGCGTCGCGCAGGTGCAGGCCCGCGATGGAACGGCCCGAGCCTTTGAGCTCGCCGCTGTCCGCGCATGCGAACACGATGGCGGGCCGGTGAAATTTATCCTTGAGCCGTGAGGCGAGAATGCCGATCACGCCGGCGTGCCAGTCTGGCCGGTAGGCGACGAGGCTGACGCGGTCGGCGGGGTCGAAATCGGCGAGCAGGGCGAGGGCCTCGTCGAGCATGTCCGTTTCGACGTCGCGCCGCTGGCGGTTGAGCTCGTCCAGGCGCCGGGCCAGGGCCTGCGCGGCGGCGGGCTCGTCGGCCAGCAGGCATTCGATGCCGAGTGCCATGTCGTCGATGCGGCCGGCGGCATTGAGGCGCGGCCCGAGCATGAAGCCGAGATCGAACACGGTGGCGCGCGCGGGGTCGCGGCCGGCGACGCGGAACAGCGCCTGGATGCCGGGTGCGGCCTGGCCGGTGCGCATGCGTGCGAGCCCCTGCGCGACAAAGGTGCGGTTGTTGGCATCGAGTTTTACCACATCGGCCACGGTACCCAGCGCGACCAGATCAAGCAGCGTGCGCAGGTCGGGCTCGGGCCGGTTCGCATAGGCGCCGCGGCGGCGCAGTTCGGCGCGCAGTGCGAGCAGTACGTAGAACATCACGCCTACGCCGGCCAGATGCTTGGAGGCGAAGCCGCAGCCCGGCTGGTTCGGGTTGACGATGCAGGCCGCGTCCGGCAGCCGGTCGCCGGGCAGGTGGTGATCGGTGACCAGCACCGGCAGGCTGCGCGCGTTGGCGGCGGCCACGCCCTCGACGGCGGCGATGCCGTTGTCCACGGTGATCAGCAGGTCGGGCGCGCGCGCGGCGGCCAGTTCGACGATGGCGGGCGACAGGCCGTAGCCGTGTTCGATGCGGTTGGGGACCAGAAAATCGACCTGTGCGCCGAGCAGGCGCAGGCCGCGCACGCCGACGGCGCAGGCAGTCGCACCGTCGGCATCGTAGTCGGCGACGATGAGCATTTTTTTGCCGGCGGCGATGGCGTCGGCGAGCAGCGTCGCGGCACGTTCGGCATGCAGCAGACCCGTAGGCGGCAAGAGGCCGGGCAGGCGGTGCGCGATCTCGTCGGCACGGGTGATGCCGCGTGCCGCGTAGAGCCGAGCCCAGGCGGGCGGCAGGCCCGCTTGTTCGAGCGCATCGCGTGCATCGTCGGGGCAGGGGCGTACGGTGATGGCAGGCATGGCGGCATTGTAAAGGCGCGTTTCGATCATCGATTCAGAATCTGGTGAATTGCCGTTTGGGCTCCATCAGGCGGCGGGGTAGACTGGCCGCATGAGTCATCTGCTGCCCCTTTCGCGCGTTGCCCGGCTGGTTGGGCAATCCCGCCACGCCCTGCAGGAGATGATCCGCAGCGGGGCGCTCGCCACCTTCGACGGCATGGTCGAGTTCGACGAACTGTTGCGTGCCTTTCCCGACGTGAAGTGGGACGACGACGCAGAATTGCGCCGGGTCAACGAGATCAAGGAGAAGGCGTTTGCCAAGCGCGTACTGGAGCGTGCGCTGCCGGACAAGGAGGTCCTGGCGGCGCGGCTGACCGAGCTGGGCAACGACTATGCGGCGGCGAAGGCGCTGCTTGCGCACTATGCCAGCGTGATGGCCTGGCTCGACGAGAAAATCGACGAAATCGAAGAAGAGGGCAGCGCGGAAACCCGCCACGCGCTGCATACGGTACGCGCTTTCCTGCTGCGTAATCTGGCCGAGGCCCCGGCCGATGCGGCGCAGGCGCAGGCGGCGATCGCACATGAAAGGATACTGAGGATCATGTCGGCACATGTCACCATCCAGCCCAGCGGGCACGAGTTCTTCGTCGAGGGCAACGATACCCTGCTCGAAGCGGCGCTGCGCAATGGCGTGTCGCTCAATTACGGCTGCAGCAACGGCAACTGCGGCGACTGCAAGGCGCGCCTGGTGTCGGGCGAGGTGAAGAAGGTGCACGCGCACGACTACGTGCTGAAGCAGGCCGAGAAGGACCGGGGCGTGATCCTCCTGTGTTCGTATGCGCCGGTGAACGATGTGGTGGTCGAAGCCAACGTGGCCGGCGCGCGCGATATCCCCGTACAGGAAATTACCGCCAAGGTGAAATCGGTGGAGGTGTTCAACCCGCACATGGCTGCCCTGCACATCCTGGCACCGCGCAGCCAGCGTCTGCGTTTTCTCGGCGGACAGGGCGTCCGTCTGACGGTCGACGGCGCGAGCGGGCGCTACGCCATCGCGAGCTGTCCGTGCGAGGATCGGCACATCGAGGTCCAGATTCCCCGTCGCGAGGCGGATGTCTTCGCCGAAGCGCTGTTCACCCGCCTGAAAGCCAACGACTCGGTCGCGGTGGAGGGTCCCTACGGCGAATTCGTGCTGGACGAGGACTCGCCGCGGCCGGTGATCTTTCTTGCCTTCGGCGCCGGCTTCGCACCGATCAAGAGCCTGGTGCAGCATGCGATGTCGCTCGATCTCGCCGAATCGATGGATCTGCACTGGCTGGCCGACGTGGCCGGGCATTATCAGGACAATCTCTGTCGTGCCTGGGCCGATGCGCTCGACAATTTCGCCTATGTGCCGCATCCGCCGGTCGATGATCTCGATGCCGCGCTGCGGGCCATCGTCACGGACTACCCCGACCTGCACCGCTTCGACGTCTACGCGGCTGGCACGGCGGCGCAGCTCGAACGCGCGGAGGCGGCTTTCACGGGGGCTGGGCTGCATCGCCCGCGCTGGTTCGCGGGCGCGATCGACGCCTGATGCCCGTTCTGCTGCGTTACCTGTGGGCCTTGCCGGCTACCGTGCCGGGTGTGCTGCTGGCCGTGCTGGCGCGGGCGAGCGGCGGCGAGTGGCAACGGGTGGACGGTGTGCTGGAGGCCTCGGGCGGCTGGACGGCCCGGCTGTTGCGGACCGGTTTCCCGTTCAGCGGCCCGGTCGCGGCGATCACTTTCGGCCATGTGGTGCTGGGTGCAAGTGCGTACGATCTGGATGCGACACGGGCGCACGAGCGGGCGCATGTGCGGCAATTCGAACGCTGGGGAGGCTTGATGCTGGTTCTGTATCCGCTGGCAGGCCTGTTTGCCGGCTTGCGGGGTGGTGATCCTTATCGGGACAACCCTTTCGAACGGGAAGCCCGGGCGGCCGAACGGCGCGGCTGGCCGTGTATGTGATCAGTCGATGGGGCGGTGGGAAATGGCGCTGGGGTCGCCGGTATCGGGATCGATCCAGTCGCTGATGCCCAGCTCGTCCTCGGCCTCTTCGATCGTCTCGCCGGGTTCATAGTCGCTCTCGGCGTTGTACTCCATGTCCTGGATGGCTTCCAGGAGGCTGGCGAAGGGGCCATATTCCGCGCCGGTCTCGGCATCGATCCAGTAGCAGCCGTCTGGCCGCTCGACAATACGGGTATGGTCGTACTCCGCAGGCGTTTCAGGTATGGGCTGTTTCATGTCGCGCGTCCTCCGTCCAGTCACTATAGAAAGCCGGGACGGCAAGGGCAAGCCGGGAACCGGCCGCGCGTCAGTATCAGGTCGCCTGGAAGCGTGCCAGTGTCGCGAGTGCGGCCGCAACCGCGCCCAGATGGGCCCAGCTCCAGAACCGGTAATGCCGAACGAGCGCATGCATGTTCCGGTTGGCGATCAGAAAGGGGCGCCGGTGCGCGGGCTTGCGGATCAGGTGTACGCCGTCCTTGAGGCGTGTGTCCAGGTGGGCGCGGTCCACCTCGTCGGATGCCGTCTTGCGTGCACGTTCCCATTCGTCGAGGCTGATCTCGCCGTCGCGGTCGGTGTCGAAACGCGCCAGCAGCGTGCGCTTGTCGCGCTTCCATTCGGCCAGCAGATCGGCCATGTCCGCACGCTTGTCGAGTATCGCGTTGGGACCGCCCAGCGTGATGTGTTCGCCGATGACGTAGAGCGTCTCGTTTTCGATCAGCGTCCATTCGGTGCGGCGGTAATTGCCTTGCTGGCTGACCTGTTTGCGCGAGGTGAGGATTTCCGCGCCATCCGGATCGACCAGTACCAGGCCCGAACCGTCGTCTACGCCGAAAGTGTCGTCCGAGACACCGGATTCGACGAGCGTCCAGCGGTTATCCTGCCGGTGTTCGATCCGGTAGCGGTACCACAGGCAGGGCAGGCCGGAGAGCGGGCTGAGCAGCCGCTCTCCGGGCGGCTGCCGGCCGCGGCCGATGATTTCGACATAACCCTGCGGGGCCGATGCGACCCGCGAAGTGGGCGTGTCGGCAACCGTGCGATAGCGTTTGAGATTGGTGTACCAGGCCCAGGCGCTCGTCAGCCCGACGCAGGCGAAGGCGAATTTCCAGCCGGCCGACGTCCCGATCTGGAATCCCAGCAGCAGCAGGGCGAAATTCCCGCCCGAGAGAATGAAATTGGCGTAGTCGTGCCGCTGCCCGGCGAACGAACCGGAGCCGAACATCAGGTATTGAAGAGTTGCCTGATGTCCACGTCCTTTTTCTCCTCGCTGGCGAATCGCAGCAGCGGAAACTGGCGGAAGCCGAACAGGCGGGCGACAAGCGTGTCGGGGAACTGCTCCACGCGCACGTTGTTGACGTTGACGGATTCGTTGTAGAACTCCCGGCGGTCCGCGATGGCATTCTCCAGACCGGAAATGCGCGCCTGCAGATGCTGGAAGGTCTCGTTGGTCTTCAGTTCCGGATAGGCTTCGGCGACCGCGAAGAGATTGCCCAGGCCTGCGCGCAGGGCGCTCTCGGCTTGGCCTAGAGCGGAGATGTTGCGCGACTCGCGCGCATTGGCCACCTGATTGCGCGCGAGCATCACTTTCTCCAGTGTTTCCTGCTCGAACTGCATGTATTGCTTGCAGGTTTCCACCAGCTTGGGCAGTTCGTCGTGGCGCTGTTTCAGCAGGATGTCGATGTTCGACCAGGATTTGCCGACGTTGTGCTTCAACTGCACCAGCTGGTTGTACAGAAAGATGCCATAGACGGCAAACAGGGCGAGGGCGATCAGCAGAATCAGGCCACTGGCCATGGCGTGCTCCAGATTGGGATATCGACGGGTTAGCGGATTGGTGGCGTGCGAACTTGAGCGATCTACAGCCGGTCGGCCACGATGGCGGCGATTTCGGCATCGTCTAGCATGACCGGGTTTGTCTTTATGCTGCTGCCCCGGCTGTGGGCGACGATGCGGGGAATGTCGTCTGGCGATACACCGTAGTGCGCAAGGGTCGGGAGACCGAGTGTCTGCGTCCAGGCAATCAGTGTATCGACGAGCGCGGTATGCGCGGCGTTCCGATCCAGTGAGCTGTTCCGGCTCAGCAGACGACCGGCCAGGGCGTATTTCTCGAGCGCAGGGTGTGTCGGTGCCCGGGCACGCAGTGCTTCGATGTTGACCCGTGTGGCGGTGGCGACCAGCGTACCGCAGGCGACGCCATGGGGAATGGGAAAGAATGCGCCCAGTGGCGCGGCGAGCCCATGCACCGATCCCAGGCCGACCTGGGCGAGCGTGATGCCCGAAACCATCGCGGCATAGGCCATTTTTCCGCGTGCGTCCGCATTGCCGGCATTCGCATGCAGTTCAAGCAGACCGTCGCGCGCCGCCTTCATGCCGCCCCAGGCGAGTGAATCGGTGAAGGCGGCCGCGCGGCTGGATACGTAGGATTCGAGCAGTTGCGTGAAGGCATCCATGCCGTTGGCCGCCACGATTGCCGGTGGGCAGGTGGCCAGCAGATCCGGGTCGACCAGGGCATGTGCGGCAACCAGTTGTTCGTCCCGGAAGGATTTCTTGAAACCGTCGTGCCCGTGCACGCTGAGCACTGCATTCTTGGTGCATTCCGATCCGGTGCCCGCTGTAGTCGGTACGGCAATGAAAGGGGTGGCAGGGCCCCGATAGGGCAGTTCGGGTCCGACGCCTTCGAGATGATCTCTCACCGAATTGCCGGGTTTGAGCAGGCCGGCGATGGCTTTGGCGGCGTCCAGTGCGCTGCCGCCACCGATGCCGACGACCACGTCCGGATTTTCCGCCCGGTAGGTGCGGACGGCGTCATCAATCAGGTCGGGGGAGGGTTCGCCGGGCACGATGAGTTGCGCCCAGTTCAGACCGGCCTGGCGGAAGCCCTTGATCAGTTGCGGCCAGCAGGTGCTGTGTTTCACGGAGCCCGCGCCGGTAACCAACAGCATGCGCGAACCGAAGGCAGCCGCAAGCGTCGGCAGACGGGCAACGGCCCCGCTGCCGAATTCGATGCGCGGCAAACGGGAAAGCGAGAATGGCTCGATCTGCACAAAAATCCCTAGGATGGTTTGCGATGCACAATGGTACCCAGTTTGACGGCCCGATCGATCGAGGACGGTCTTGTCGACACGGCACAAATGGTTGACGCAGGTCGGGCAGCTTTGCTATAGTCCCGCTTCTCGATTGACGCAGTTTTGCGACAGGCGCGGGGTGGAGCAGTCTGGCAGCTCGTCGGGCTCATAACCCGAAGGTCGTAGGTTCAAATCCTGCCCCCGCAACCATTTCAAAAAGGTGTTGACGTTTTGCGGTGTCGCCGTAGAATGCCGACCCTTCGGAAGGGTGCCTGCAAGCCGGTGTCCGGTCGAGTCGATCTTTAACAATTAACAGCCGATAGGTGTGGGCATTGATGAGGTTGGTGGGTGCTGGAGTCTGG
>WBSF01000004.1 GCA_008923315.1 Betaproteobacteria bacterium SCN1
TTCACCGATGGCTTCAGATCGTAGCGGCCAACGCGGGCGTCGGCGGGGGATTTTTCAACGGCCTGTTAAAGCAGGTCAGTTCCAAGTGCGAAATCCACATACCCCTCCCCAGACTTTTATTATTCGATACGGCCTAGAATTTCTTCGAATCGCTGATAGATACCGTGCGCACGCTCCTGATGCTGTCGTTCTCGTTGGACCATAACAAGCTCTGATAACACATCCACCGGCACACCATGTTTCTCACATACCCGCTCCATTGCCGCCTGCGCTTCACTATCCGCCCACAACGGAAGATCGCTCAAATAAGCACCATCAAACAGTTCGTCACTCATCGCTCAATCCCTTTTCATTTTGCAAGTCTGTCGTCCAGTACTGGTAAATAAGGTCTAGCTCTGCCTCGGTAATCAGTTGCCCCCCAAATTCTTCTTGGACGCGCAACAAGTTATCCAGAATAAGCTTGCGTGCCTGCACCGTAAAAGGCCCAGGTATGTGTTTGCCTGTCGCATCAAATGCCAGACGGCCGTTACGGCGATAGGCTTGCCGCATCTCAGGGTTGTTACGAATTGATTTGAGCCAATCTCGAAACTCAACCAAGGGCTTGAAGTGGTGGCTGCCTGAGTCGATGAACCCTTGCAGGCTCTTATCCTTCTCGACTACGGTACAGGTCCAGCAGCCAAACCGGCTGCTCTTGGTTCCACATCCTGGGGCCTCCGTTTGACTCAGAACCACAGGGCATTCCCCGCCCTCTGCATCGCGATAAAGTTGGAATAGATCTTGGTGATTTCCGCCCCAAGGCGCATGGTACGAACCGAGGATCTCCCACACGTCATCAGTAGTTAGATCAACTATCGGCCGATATATGAATGCCCCGGTGAGGTCGCCATGCGGCGTTAGGTTAGTACCGCGGTCATTCATTCGCTTGTCAATCGAGCGCTGACGGCTTTGGCTTTCATCTCGACGCACGCCTAGAACAACGATCGCAGCGCCATACTGGGAAATGTTACGTTTGATGTAGCCGCTGGTTGGCTGAATCTTTAGGCGGTCGGTACACCAGCGCATCGTTAGATTTGGGCTTGGATAACCTTTACCGATTAGCAATACCCAGAACGTCTTATCAGGGTCTGGCTGTGTTCGAGCAACGGTAATTGGCAGGTCCAGGTTTTCTGCTGCCTCCTTAATACGCTTTGTAACGACGTCCAAATGCGCGATCACGACGGGGCTTTCAACCATCGTATCATTTGAAACAACGTGGACCTCGCGCGTTCTTTGGGAAGGAGGAACCGAGAGCAACGCTTCGAAAACACCATGAGCAACAACTGTGCTGTCCTTGCCACCTGAAAATCCGATGACCCACGGAAAACGATGCGTGTGATCTAGATACTCATCACGAATTCCCCGGACAATATCTTGCCAGCGATCCGCTATAGAGCGAGCTACGGCGCAATCATCAATGACAGAACATGGCGCCGCCACGTGGGCCGCGAAAGTAGGGCTCATCATTTGAAAATCGGAAGTCCCGACACGTAAGTCCAATATCACCAAAGGCTGATTGATCTTGCCAGAAAGCCTTATCACGGTCTATGGCGATAGACGCCGCGACTGCGCCGCACCAAGTCGGCCTCGCTCAAAATAGTGACACTATTCTTGGCTCACCCCAACGGCCCCGGCGGCTGCCAGATCCCATCCCACGCCGCCTGCGCTTGCACCCGCACCCGCTCGGGCAGGGTGAGCCTGCGCTGGTAGCTCACCTGTAGCACCCGGCCCTGCTTACAGGCGGCGCGGATGATGTCGTCGCTGGTGGCGAGCGCGTCCACCAGGCCCAGCTCCAGCGCCTGGCTGCCGAGCCAGGCTTCGCCAGTGCCGACCTGGTCCATGTCGAGCCGGGCGCGGCGTTGCTGGACGAAGTCGCGAAAGCGCGTGTGGATTTCCTCCAGTTCTTCGCGCAGCTTGGCGCGGCCGTCGTCGGTGTTTTCGCCGAAGACGGTGACGGTGCGCTTGTACTGTCCGGCGGTGAACTGTTCCCAGTCGATGTTGCGCGCCTGCAGCCAGCGGTGAAAGTTGGGGATCTGCGCGATGACGCCGATGGAGCCGATGAGGGCAAACGGCGAGGCGACGATTTTGTCGGCGGCGGCGGCCATAAGGTAGCCGCCGCTGGCGGCCACGCTGTCGACCATTGCGGTGAGCGGCAGCCTGGCGTCGCGCAGGCGCAGCAGTTGTGCGGCAGCGAGGCCGTAGCGGTTGACCATGCCGCCGGGGCTTTCCAGCCGCAGCAGCACGGCGTCGCCGGGCTGGGCCACCTGCAGGATGGCGGTGATTTCCTCGCGCAGCGCGGCCACGGCCGAGGCGCGGATGTCGCCCTTGAAGTCGAGCAGATAGGTGCAGGGCCGGGTCTCGGCCTGCTGCCGCGCCTTGCGCTCGGCCTTGCGCTGCTTCATCAGTTGCTTGTACGCCGGCTTGCCCAGCCGCAGCGCCTCGATGCGGTCGCCGGCCGCTTCGAACTGGCGGTTGACGTCGGTGACGGCGATGTCGCCGGGGTGCCGGGCCTTGCGCCGCGACAGCACGACGACCACAGCGACGAGGGCGATGACGACCAGCACGAGGGTGACGGTTTGGGCGAGAAAGAGCGCGTAGTGGGAGGCGAAACTATTCATCTGGTTCGACCCGTTGATTTGACGATACCAGTCGAGTCTAACCCAGGGCTGCAAGCGCCAGCCACAAAGGAACAGGGCCACTCCCGCGGCCCTGCTACAACTGCGCTTGTGCCGATCGGCTGCCTGGCATGCACTTCATGAACCCAACTCACCAAGGAAGGCATCCGCGGTCTGTATCCGGCATTTCATCTGTCCAGCCAGGCTTAGTACATCCTGATCGCCACTGATGAGGACATCAGCCTTGCCCGCAACGGCAAGTTGCAGAAAAGGCAGATCGAAAGGATCGCGACAGTCCGGCGTGGCGGGTGGCGGGTTGGGAATGCGTACGGTGACGCACCAGGGCAGGTAGTCGGCAAGCAGTTCCTGCTGGCTGGCTTCGTCGAGCTTGAATTTGGGATACGTCAGCACGCGGATCAATTCGGCCGTGGTGGCTTTGGACACCAGCGGCACGCAACGCTGGCTTTGCCAGGCATGGCGCAGGGCGGCAAGCCGCCCGCCGGAAAACACCAGGGCCGACAGGACGAGATTGGTATCGATGACCACCCGGGGCGGGCGGCTCATTTTTTGCGTTTGGCCACAGGTTGGCGTGCCCACGCGACGGCATCGGCAATGTCCTGCTCGCTCAATTCCAGCTCGGCCAGTTTGGCGCGCACGGCATCGGCGCGCTGGATGCGCACGGGGGTAAGGATGATCTGCCCGTTGCGCGTCTGCACGTCGAAATACTCGGTCTCGCCCAGGGCGCTGGTTACGCTTTTGGGCAGGGTGAGCTGGTTCTTGGAAGTGATTTTGGCAAGCATGGCGTCCTCGCCGTAAGAGTAAGGATTCCTTACTCTAGCCATTGAAGTGCGATCTGGCAAGCCAACGGCGAGTGCGGCAATAAAAAAGGGCCGCTCACGCGGCCCTTCTCTTTACCTCACCCTTGCAGTGGCTCAGGCGAAATTCGCTTCCGCGAATTTCCAGTTCACCAGGTTGTTGAGGAAGGTCTCGACGAACTTGGGACGCAGGTTGCGGTAGTCGATGTAGTAGGCGTGTTCCCACACGTCCACGCACAGCAGGGCCTTGTCGGCGGTGGTCAGCGGGGTGCCGGCGGCGCCCATGTTGACGATGTCGACGGAGCCGTCGGCCTTTTTCACCAGCCAGGTCCAGCCGCTGCCGAAGTTGCCCACGGCGCTGGCCTGGAAGGCTTTCTTGAATTCGTCGAGGCTGCCCCACTTCTTGTTGATGGCGTCGGCCAGGGCGCCGCTGGGGGCGCCGCCGCCGTTGGGGGTCATGCAGTTCCAGAAGAAGGTGTGGTTGGAGACCTGGGCGGCGTTGTTGTAGATGCCGCCGGCGGGGGCGGTTTTCACGATGTCTTCAAGCGACTTGCTCTCGAAGTCGGTGCCCTTGATGAGGTTGTTCAGGTTGGTGACGTAGGCCTGGTGGTGCTTGGCGTAGTGGTATTCGAAGGTTTCCTTGGACATGTGCGGCGCGAGCGCGTCCATGGCGTAGGGCAATGCGGGAAGGGTGTGTTCCATGCTTATCTCTCCATCGTTCGTTGTTGCGGACGGTCCAATGATAGCGCCTCGACCCCTGCATCCGCGTGACAGATGCCGCACTGGCATCAGGGTTTCGGCGGCACGAAAGAAAAAGGGCCGGCGTGACCGACCCTGTTTCCCTGTTTTTGTTGGTCGGGGCGAGAAGATTCGAACTTCCGACCCCCTGCACCCCATGCAGGTGCGCTACCAGGCTGCGCTACGCCCCGACGAAGCCCGAGATTCTAGCAGAGGAGCGGCGTTCGACGGAAGTCCGTCAACCCAATATTTTCAGGATGGCGGCAATTTCGGCACGCACTTTGGCGGCGTCGAAGGCGGCAGCGGCAGTCTTGGCTTCGACTTTGGCGGCGGGTTGCGCCGGGTGCTCGGCGTCGAGTTCCAGGCGCTGGCGCGCGCCGCTGATGGTGAAGCCTTCCTCGTACAGCAGTTCGCGGATGCGGCGGATGAGCAGGACTTCGTGGTGCTGGTAGTAGCGGCGGTTGCCGCGCCGCTTCACCGGGCGCAGCTGGGTGAATTCCTGCTCCCAGTAGCGCAGCACGTGCGGCTTGACGGCGCACAGCTCGGACACTTCACCGATGGTGAAATAGCGTTTGGCCGGAATCGGCGGAAGTTCACTCCGCGCTGGGCGTTCCAACCTGGGCGCCTTCGACTTGCGACTTCAGTTTCTGGCTGGCGTGGAAGGTGACCACGCGGCGAGCGGAGATGGGCATTTCTTCGCCGGTCTTGGGGTTGCGGCCGGGGCGCTGGGGCTTTTCGCGGCACTGGAAGTTGCCGAAGCCGGACAGCTTGACGATATCGCCCTTTTCCAGCGCGAGGCGGATTTCGTCGAAGAAGGATTCGACGACATCTTTCGCTTCGCGTTTGTTCAAACCCACTTTTTCGAACAGGAGTTCGGCCAGATCAGCTTTGGTCAGGGTCGGCATGGTCTTGGGCGGAAGTTTCGCAGGTAATTGATCGTTATCGTGCACCGCGGGGCCGAACGTCATTCGCGCAGCCGGGCGTTGCATTGACGGAGTGCGGCATCGACCAGTCTGTGCACGGCGTCTTCCACTTCCTGATCCATCAATGTGCGTTCAGTATCTTGCATAACTACCCGGATTGCAAGGCTTTTTTGGTTTTCAGGTACACCTTTGCCGCGATATTCGTCGAATACGTCGATCGCACGCACGGTCGCGGCGGCCGCAGCGCGCAGCGCGGCAAGGAGTTCGCCCGCCGGCGTGTGCGCATCGAGCACAAAGGCCAGATCGCGCCGCACGAGCGGAAAACGCGACAGCCCGGCATGGCGCGGCAGGCTGCGCCACACCAGCGCGCGCGCATCGAGTTCGAACAGCAGGGGCGCGGCCGGCAGATCGAAGCTTTGCACCAGGCGCGGATGCAGCGCGCCGAAACAGCCGACCGTCCGGCCTTCCACCTGGATCCCGGCGCACTGGCCGGGGTGCAGCGCGGGATGGGTGGCCGGACGCACGTCGAGCGCCTGACCGAACAGGCGTTCGAGGTCGCCTTTCAGATCGTAGAAATCGACGCGGCGCGCGGGCGCGCCCCACTGCTCGGGTACCGCCGGGCCATGGACCAGACCGCCGAGCTTCATGGGCTGGTCGTCCAGCGCGGCATAGACGCGGCCGAGCTCAAAAATGCGCACGCGATCCTGCTGACGGTTGAGGTTGTGACGCAGGGTCTCGATGAGGCCGCCCCACAGCGTGGTCCGCATGGCGGCCAGTTGGCTGGCGATGGGATTGGCCAGCGGCAGCGGGCGCGCAGCGGGGTCGAGTGCGGTTTCCCACGCAGGGTCGACAAAGCTGTAGGTAATGACTTCCTGGTAGTCCAGCCCCACCAGCGCGGCGCGCAGGCTGTCATCGGCCAGCCGGGTTTCGTCCTGCGGCAGCATGCGCGAGGGTGCGGCCGGCGGCTGCGCGGGAATGGCATCGTAGCCATGCAGGCGCACGGCTTCCTCGATGAGGTCTTCCTCGATGGCGAGGTCGAAACGGAAGCTGGGGGGGGTAACGACGAGGCTATCCTCACGGCGTTCGACGCCGGCGCCCAGCGCCCGGAAACCCTGCGCCACCCGCTCTGGATCGAGCGCGATGCCGGCCACGCGTGCCAGACGCGGCAAGCGCAGCACGATGGGATCGCGATGCGGCAATCCGGTTGCCGTTTCGGCGACCGGCCCGGGCTGGCCACCGCAAATGTCGATGAGCAGCCGGGTGGCACGCTCCATCGCCTGCCGGGTGGCGTCGAAATCCACGCCCCGCTCGAAGCGGTGCGACGAATCGGTAGACAGCCCCAGCCGGCGCGCCCGCCCGGCGATGGCGGCAGGGGCGAAGAAGGCGGCTTCGAGCAGTACGTCGACAGTGAATTTTTCCACGCTGGAAAGCTGCCCGCCCATGATGCCGGCCAGCGCGGCCGGACCGTTGAGATCGGCGACGACGAGCATGTCGGGGGTGAGTTCGGCGATCTGGCCGTTCAGTAATTCGAGTTTCTCGCCGGGCTTCGCCATGCGCACTTCGAGGCCGCCTGTCAGGCGCGACAGCGCGAAGGCATGCATGGGCTGGCCGAGTTCGAGCAGTACATAGTTGGTGATGTCCACCGGCGCCAGCAACGGGCGGATACCGCTGCGTTCGAGGCGCTCGACCATCCAGCGCGGCGTGGGCGCCTGCGCGTCGATGCCGCGCACGGTACGCGCCAGATAGCGCGGGCAGGCCTCGACGGCCGAAACGGTCACCGGCAGCGTGTCCTGGATGGTAGACGCGACCGGCTCGATCTGCGGCATGCGCACTTCGGTGCCGGTGATCGCGCCGACCTCGCGCGCGATGCCGGCGACCGACAGGCAGTCGGCGCGGTTCGGCGTGAGCTTGAGCGTCACCAGCGTGTCGTCGAGGTTGAGCCAGGCGCGGAAATCCTCTCCAACCGGGGCATCGTCGGCCAGTACCATCAGGCCGTCGGCGCTGCCTTCCAGGCCCAGTTCCCTGGTGGAACACAGCATGCCGAAGGATTCGACGCCGCGCACCTTGGCCACCTTGATCTCGATGCCGGGCAGTTTGGCGCCGGGGCGCGCGCACGGCACTTTCAGGCCGGGCGCCGCGTTCGGCGCGCCGCACACGATGGTGACCGGCGCGGCTTCGCCCACGTCGACCTGGCAGACGCGCAGGCGATCGGCGTCGGGGTGTTTTTCGCAGGTGAGGATTTCGGCGACGACGACGTTGCTGAACGCGGGCGCGGCCGGCGCCAACGCCTCGACTTCGAGTCCCGCCATCGTGAGCGCGTGGCCGAGTGCGTGCGTGTCGAGCGCGGGATTGACCAGGGTACGCAGCCAGGCTTCGGAAAATTGCATGAAGAAGCGCTCCTAGTTAATTGAATTGTTTGAGAAAGCGCAAGTCGTTCTCGAAGAAGAGCCGCAGGTCGTCGACCCCGTAGCGCAGCATCGCCAGACGCTCGACGCCGAGGCCGAAAGCGAAGCCGATAAAACGCTCGGTGTCGATGTTCACGTGTCTGAACACGTTGGGATGCACCATGCCGCAGCCCAGTACTTCGAGCCAGCCGGTGTGCGAGCAGACACGACACCCCTCCCCGCCGCAGATTACGCAGCCGATGTCCATTTCGGCCGAGGGCTCGGTGAAGGGGAAAAACGAGGGGCGGAAGCGCACCGGCAGGTCGTCGCGCTCGAAGAAGTTGCGCATGAAATCGGCCAGCACGCCCTTGAGGTCGGCAAAGGAGACCGACTCGTCCACCCACAGGCCTTCGACCTGATGGAACATGGGCGTGTGAGTCACGTCGGAGTCGCAGCGGTAGACGCGGCCGGGCGCGATGATACGCAGCGGCGGCGGGTTTTTCTGCATGAAGCGCACCTGAACCGGTGAAGTATGGGTACGCAACAGTTCGCCGCTTTGCAGATAAAAAGTGTCGTGCATGGCCCGCGCCGGATGATCCTCGGGGATGTTGAGCGCGGTGAAGTTGTAGAAATCGGTCTCGATCTCGGGGCCGGTGGCGACCTCGAAACCGATGGAATGGAACAGCGCCTGGATGCGCGACAGCGTTTTCGACACCGGATGCAAGCCGCCGCGCGCGAGACCGCGACCCGGCAGGGTCACGTCCAGCGTTTCGGCCGCAAGCTGGCGGTCGAGCTCAGCCTGCTGCAGGGCTTCGCGCTTGTCCTTCAGCGCGGATTCGACCGCCTGCTTGGCTTCGTTGATGCGCGCGCCTGCGGTCTTGCGTGCCTCGGCGGGCATGCCGCCCAGGGATTTCAGCAGTTCGGTGAGCTGGCCGCTCTTGCCCAGATAGCTTGCCTTGACCTGTTCCAGCGCCTGCAGGTCGGCGCAGCCGTGGATGGCTGCCAGGGCTTCGGCGACGATTTCGTTGGGTGTGCGCATGGCGAGTTTTCCCGAATCTCATGCAAACAAAAAAAGGCCTTGCGGCCTTTTCTTGCTGTTACGGCACCGCTTACGCGGCGAGTTTGGCCTTGACCTGATCGACGATCTTGGCAAAGCCGTCCTTGTCGAAGATCGCGATGTCGGACAGCACCTTGCGGTCGACGCCGATCTCGGCCCGGGACAGGCCGTTCATGAAGACGCTGTAGGTCAGGCCGTGGGTACGGGCGGCCGCGTTGATGCGGGCAATCCACAGGGCACGGAACTGACGCTTGCGCTGGCGACGGTCGCGGTACGCATACTGGCCCGCCTTCATCACCGCTTCGTTGGCGATGCGGAAGACGTTCTTGCGACGACCGCGATAGCCTTTGGCGGCATCGAGGATTTTCTTGTGGCTGGCGCGGGCAGTTACGCCCCGTTTCACGCGTGGCATGGTCGGTCTCCTTTATGCGTAGGGCAGCATGCGGGCAATCGCTTTGTGATTGCTCGCGTCCACGGTTTCCATGCCGCGCAGCTGACGCTTGCGCTTGGTGCTCTTCTTGGTGAGGATGTGACGCATGAAGGCGTGCGAGCGTTTGAATCCGCCGCCGCCCAGCGCACGGAACCGCTTGGCGGCGCCGCTCTTGCTTTTCATCTTGGGCATGATGCTTCCTTTTATGTCATGTGGTCAGGTGATCCCGCGGCGCGGAATGCTTCACCTACCCGACCCCACTTGTAAGGCGCGTTTCGTCTGTCGCCAAACCGGGACGCGCCGTCCCGTAAAACCGTCATACCTTGGCCGGTATCTTCTTCTTCGGCGCCAGCATCATCACGAGCTGGCGGCCTTCCATCTTGGGGAACTGCTCGACCACACCGTATTCGGCAAGATCGGCCTCCACACGTTTCAACTGGGCCATGCCGATTTCCTGGTGGGCCATTTCGCGCCCCCGGAACCGCAGGGTGATCTTGGTCTTGTCGCCTTCGTTCAGAAACTTGATCAGGTTGCGCAGCTTGATCTGGTAATCGCCTTCGTCCGTACCCGGACGGAACTTGATTTCCTTGATCTGGACCTGCTTCTGCTTGAGCTTGGCTTCGTGCTGCTTTTTGCTTTCCTGATACTTGAACTTGCCGTAGTCCATGATCTTGACCACGGGCGGTTGCGCCATGGGCGCGATTTCCACCAGGTCCAGATCCGCATCTTCCGCCTGCCGCAGGGCATCGTAGAGTTTCACGATGCCAAGCTGTTCTCCTTCCGCACCGACCAAACGCACTTCCGACGCCGTAATTTCGCCGTTGATGCGTGTCTGCTTCTTTTCCGTCGCGATGAGCCGTTCTCCAAATCACACGCCCGGCGTCAGACGCCCGGGCTAATCCGGTCAAAATAAATAAGGCGCGGGACATTGCCCAACGCCTTGTTTGACCGCCCTTATTGGCGCGTCCGGATATCGTTGTCCAGGCGCGCGATGAAGTCATCCAAACCCAGCTGCCCCAGGTCCTGGTTGCCGCGCGCCCGGACGGAAACCGCGTTGGCTTCCATTTCCTTGTCACCGACCACCAGCAGATAAGGCAGCTTCTGCAAGCTATGTTCCCGGATTTTATAGGTAATTTTGTTGTTGCTCAAGTCGGACACCGCCCGGATGCCCGCCTGGCGCAGCCGGGCTGTGACTTTTTCCGCAAATTCGGCCTGTTTGTCGCTGATATTGAGCACGATCGCCTGCACCGGCGCCAGCCACAGCGGGAAGTTGCCGGCGTGGTGTTCGATCAGGATGCCGATGAAGCGCTCCATCGAGCCCAGGATGGCGCGGTGCAGCATGACCGGAATCTTGCGGCTGTTGTCCTCGGCGACGTATTCGGCGCCCAGGCGTACCGGCAGGTTGAAGTCGAGCTGGATCGTGCCGCACTGCCACAGGCGGCCGAGCGTGTCCTTGAGCGTGAACTCGATCTTGGGCCCGTAGAAGGCCCCTTCCCCGGGCTGCAGATCGAAGGCCAGGCCATTCTTCTCCAGCGCGGCGGCCAGCGCGGCTTCGGCACGGTCCCAGCTCTCGTCGGACCCGACGCGTTTCTCGGGCCGGGTCGAAAGTTTGACCAGCACGTCGTCGAACCCGAAGTCGGCGTAGACCTTCTGCAGCATGACGATGAAATCGGCCACTTCCTGCTCGACCTGCTCTTCCGTACAGAAAATGTGGGCGTCGTCCTGGGTGAAGCCGCGCACGCGCATGATGCCGTGCAGCGCGCCCGAGGGTTCGTTGCGGTGGCAGGAGCCGAATTCGGCCAGCCGCAGCGGCAGGTCGCGATAGGAATGCAGGCCGGAATTGAAAATCTGCACGTGGCCCGGGCAGTTCATCGGCTTGACCGCGTAGTCGCGGTTTTCCGAGGCGGTGGTGAACATGTTGTCGCGGTAGTTCTCCCAGTGTCCGGATTTCTCCCACAGGCTACGGTCCATCACTGCCGGCGTGCGCACTTCCTGGTAGCCGTATTCGACGAACCTGGCGCGCATGTATTGCTCGATCTGCTGCCAGATCACCCAGCCCCTGGGATGCCAGAACACCATGCCCGGCGCCTCGTCCTGCATGTGAAGCAGGTCGAGCTGTTTGGCGAGCTTGCGGTGGTCGCGCTTCTCGGCCTCTTCCAGGCGATGCAGATAGGCGTCGAGATCTTCCTTCTTCGCCCATGCCGTGCCGTAGATGCGCTGCAGCATGGGGTTCTTCGAATCGCCGCGCCAGTAGGCGCCGGCCAGCTTCATGAGCTTGAACGCCTTGGGCAGCTTGCCGGTGGACGGCAGGTGCGGGCCGCGGCAGACGTCGAACCACTCGCCCTGGCGGTAGATGCTGAGTTCCTCGCCGGGCTGGATGATGTCGTCGATGATCTGGACCTTGTAGCTTTCGCCGAGGTCGGCGAAGACCTTCTTGGCGTCCTCGCGTTCCCAGACTTCGCGCTGGATCGGCAGGTCGCGCTTGACGATCTCGCCCATGCGCTGCTCGATCTTTTCCAGGTCTTCGGGGGTGAAGGGCGTATCGCGCGCGAAGTCGTAGTAGAAGCCGTCCTCGACTGCCGGGCCGATGGTGACCTGGGTGCCGGGGTAGAGCTCCTGTACGGCTTGCGCCATCACGTGCGCGGCGTCGTGGCGGATGAGGTCGAGCGCCTCGGCATCCCGGGCGGTGACGATGGCAAGCGCGACATCGCCCTCGATGCGGTAGCTGGTGTCGACCAGCCTGCCGTCCACCTTTCCGGCCAGCGCGGCCTTGGCCAGCCCTGCGCCGATGCTGGCGGCGACATCAAAAACCGTGACCGCAGCATCGAACTGGCGGACCGAACCATCGGGTAGCGTGACGTTGATCATTTTTCTCGAACCCCGGAAATGCAAAAAGCGCGGACCGGCCGCGCTTTTTGGTTACTGCTCGATGAAGCATTGCAAAACGAATGCGAACAACTGTGCGCCGGTAATTATCCAGTGACAGCCAGGGTAGTTCGCGGTGACATTTCGCAACCTCCGCGGGCCATGCGGCCCCTTGGGTGATACCGGGTCATCCCGACCCCTAAATATTGGTAGGCGCGATTGGACTCGAACCAACGACCCCCACCATGTCAAGGTGGTGCTCTAACCAGCTGAGCTACGCGCCTAAGGAGCGCGCATTCTACAGGCGGGGGATGGGGTGTCAAGTGCAGTGCATCCTACGCCGCACAGGCACGTATCCGCGTATCCGTTGAAGTTTGAATGTACGCGGTCGCCGCCGCCAACGGGCCGCTCCCCAAAACACGACGGCGGCGCATCCCGCTGCTAGACTGGCAGGCACATTCGTTCCAATGGCCTGCCGTGGACTTCGACTACGAATCGGCCCTCGCCGCCTGTGCCCGCGGCGAGGCTTACGCGCTGGAAAACCTCTACGCACAGGAATCCCGCTGGCTGCTCGGCGTGTGTCGGCGCATTCTGCGCGATGCCGCACTTGCCGAGGATGCACTCCAGGACGCCTTCATGCAGGTCTGGCAACAGGCCCACACCTATGACCGCAACCTGGGATCGGCACGAGGCTGGATCTACACCGTAGTACGCCATCGCGCGCTCAATCTCGCGCGTTCGCTGGGCCGTGAAATCCCGCAGGAGGATCCGCATGCCCTGCTCGACGAGCCCGGGTATTCGGACCGCCAGCGCCGGGACAGTGCGCGCGATATCGACCGTTGCCTGGAAGACCTCGAAGAGAAGCGCCGCGAATCCATCCTGCTCGCATTTCTTGATGGCTACTCGCACGAACAGATCGCGCGGGCGCTCGCCACGCCCATCGGCACGGTCAAGTCCTGGATTCGCCGGGGACTGCTCAGTCTGAAGGATTGCCTGTCATGATCGACGAAGAACGTCAGGCCGACGCTGCCGAATATGTACTCGGCACACTCGATCCCGAATCCGCCGAAGCCGTCCGGCAGGCTGCCCGTCAGGATCGTGCGCTGGCACACGAAATCTATCGCTGGCAGGACAGGCTGCTGCCGCTGGCGACCCGCGTGCCGCCCGCCGCGCCCCGAGCCGAGACCTGGGCACGCATCCGGGCCCGACTGCCGGCGCACGCGCGGCATGCGCCGCGCTGGTGGCAAGCGCTCCGTTTCTGGCAGGGACTCGCCACGGCGGCCCTCGTGCTGGCGACAGGCCTCGGCATTCAACTCGCGCGCGGGCCCGAAATCGTCCCGGTGCGCTATGTCGCCCTGCTGCAAACCCCGCAGCAGGCGATTGGCTGGGTAGTCGAGCTCGCAGACGCCGATACCGTCCGTCTGCGGCCAGTGGGGACCCTGCCTGCCCTGCCCGCAGGTCGCGCATGGCAATTCTGGACCAAACCACAGGGGGCGGACCGGCCAACTTCGCTGGGCCTGGTGCCCGCCAGCGGGACCATCGAGGTTCCGCGCGCAAACCTGCCAGCCCTGGAAAACCAGCAGCTCTTCGAAGTCACGCTCGAACCTGAATACGGTTCGCCCACCGGCAAGCCGACCGGCACGATTCTCGCCGTCGGACGCATGGTCGCCCTGGCCGACTGAAAAAAATTTCACAGGCCTGCATCCGCAGCCCTGTCTCGCGGGTAGTGCATGACAGGACAGCCTTCGCTGATCCTGATCACTCACTCCGAATGAGGACTCGATGCCATGAAAACCCGTTTCAAGACCGCTTCCCTGCTTTCCTCGCTGTTTCTGGCCACAGCCAGCGCGGCACATGCCAGTCCGGGCACAGCCCCCGATGCGGTGAAAGTCCCCGACGGCAATGCCGTCATGATGAAAACTTTCGCCATGGGCCAGATCACCTACGAATGCCTGGAGAAGAAGGACGCACCCGGCCAGTTTGCCTGGACGTTCAAAATTCCCCACGCTTACCTCTACGACACCGACAACAACCCGGTCGGGCGCTATTACGGCTCGCCCAAAGGCGCTACCTGGGAAAGCAACGATGGCTCCAGAGTGATCGGCAAACAGCTCGCGGTCACGCCCAATGCCGGCACGCCAGGCAGCATCCCGCTTCAACTCGTGCAGCAGAACGGCTACGAAGGTAGCGGCGCCATGAACAAGGTCACGTTCATCCAGCGTCTCGCCACGGTGGGCGGCATCGCCCCTGCGGACAGGGTATGCAATGCCGCCAGCGCAGGCAGGAAAGAACTCGTGAGTTACCAGGCCGACTACATACTGTGGATGGGCAGATAAAAGCGGGGCCGTCTTCGGGGACGGCGGCCACGGCCGCCGTTTCCATTCATTCGACGCCCGGTGCTCTCCAATCGCCCGACCTAGGGTGATTACCCAGTTCCTGTCCGAACCCGCAAAAACCCGCCGCGTCTCTCCTAGAATGCCCGCTGGCTGATCTTTCCGGCCCACTCAGGGAGAACAACACCATGAATCGTCGTGAATTGCTCGCCGCCATCGGTGCGGCGGCTTTGACCGCAAACGCCGCGAAGACACATGCGCATGGATTCAATCCGGACTTCATCGAGTCCCTGCGCACGGACGCCAATCCGTATGGCCTGCTGGTCACGGCAGCCGGTCACTGCATCGGCAAAGGCGAAATCTGCCTCGCCTTCTGCCTCAGCCTGATGGGCAAAGGCAACACGGAACTGGCCAGCTGTGCCCAGTCCGTGAACCAGATGCTCGCCCTCACCCGCGCCATCCAGGACATGGCCGGCCAGCAGGCGCCGCTGATTGACCAGGCCGCCGCGGTCTGCCTGGAAGCCTGCGAATCGTGCCGCAAGGCATGCGAACCCTACGCCGGGCGATATGCCAAATTCCGCGCCTGCGCCCAAGCCTGTGCCGAGTGCGCGTTCGAATGCCGGGCGCTGGTCGCCTGAAACGGATATTGCCTTTCCGCGACGGTGCGCTTTACATCCCGCACAACGGCCAGCGATGCAGGATTTCGTAGCGCGCGCCGGGATGCGAAGCCACCAGGCTGAAGTCGCGAACCGGCCACGCTACAGGGATGCAGGCCGGAGCCGTGTCGCCCGAAGCCTGACGCAACAGAGTCACGTGAGGCGCGAACGGCCGCGCGTCGAATGCCACCGAAGCCGTCTCCAGCGCACCGCGCAGATCCGCGGCCAGTTTGACGAGCGCCACAGGCGTCTCTGCGGCGCCCAGCCAGCCGATGCGGTTGTGGGGCCAGAGCCCCGGTCGATCCAGCAGCAGATCGAAAGGCGCCGCCTGCAGGGCATCGATATGCGGCAACAGCGCTGAGCGCATCCGCACCGACGTTTCACCCAGAAACGCCAGGGTCAGATGCAGCGTCTCCGCGTGCATGCGGCGGCCGCCCCAGTGCTGGTGCAGCCACTTGCCGGTACGGTTGAGCGCGTCGTGCGTGGCGTCGTCCGGCCACAGCGCGAAGAAGAGGCGTTGCGTCGCCGGATGGTCCGGGCCGGCGGCGTCAGCCACGCACGATCAGGCACACCGCCTCGGCGGCGATGCCTTCGCCGCGCCCGGTGAAGCCGAGTTTCTCGGTCGTAGTGGCCTTGACGTTGACGCGGTCGAGACCGATGCCGAGGTCGTCGGCGATGTGCGCGGTCATGCGTGCGATGTGCGGCGCCATCCTGGGCGCCTGCGCGATGACGGTGGCGTCGACGTTGCCGGCGACCCAGCCGCGCTGCTTCAGCTGTTCCGCGACGCGGCGCAGCAGGATGCGGCTGTCGATGTCCTTGAATTCCGCGCTGGTGTCGGGGAAGTGGCGGCCGATGTCGCCCAGGCCCGCGGCGCCGAGCAGGGCGTCGCAGATGGCGTGCAGCAGCACGTCGGCGTCGGAATGGCCGGCCAGGCCGCGCTCATGGGGAATGTCGACGCCGCCGACGATGAGCCTGCGCCCCTCGACCAGTGCGTGCACGTCGAAGCCGTGGCCGATGCGGATATCACTCATGGAGCTTCCTCAGAATCATGCCCGCCAGCTCCAGGTCCTGCGGGTAGGTGACCTTGAGGTTGCGGCTGTCCGACTCGACCAGTCTGGGCTGCAGGCCCAGTTGTTCGATGGCCGAGGCCTCGTCGGTCATGTCGCTGCCAGCGGCGCGCAGCGCCCGGGTGAGCAGGCCATGGCGGAACATCTGCGGCGTCTGCGCCTGCCACAGGCCGGCACGCGGCACGGTGGCCTCGGCCCGTGCGCCGTCTGCCGCCCCGGCCGTGGCGCGCTTGAGAGTGTCGGCCACCGGCACGGCGAGCAGACCGCCGACCGGATCCTCCGCGACCTCGTCGAGCAGTTTCGCCAGCATATCGTCGGGCAGACAGGGGCGCGCGGCGTCGTGCACCAGCACCCAGTCGTCGGGATCGCATTGCGGCGCGATCGCGTCGAGGCCGTTGAGCACGGTTTCGGCGCGGGTCCTGCCGCCGCAGCGCAGGACTTCGATGCGCTCTTCCCAGCCCTGCCATGCGTAGTTGTTCCAGCGCTTGTCGGTGGGCGACAGCACGACATGAATCCTTGCGATGCGCGGCGCGCGCGCCAGCACCATCATGGCGTGCGCGATCATGGGCACCGCATTCAGATCCAGATACTGCTTCTCGATCATGCCGCCCATGCGCGTGCCGGTCCCTGCGGCGGGAATCAGGGCATGGAAGTTCATGCGTCGCCGCCGGGCGCGAGCACGTCGCGGTTGCCGTTGGACTGCATCGCCGAGACCAGTCCGGCGCGCTCCATGTCCTCGATCATGCGCGCGGCGCGGTTGTAGCCGATGCGCAGCTGGCGCTGCACAGACGAGATCGAGGCGCGGCGCGATTTCAGCACGTAGGCCACGGCCTGGTCGTAGAGCGGATCGGCTTCGGCGGCCTCGCCGTATTCGCCGCCGCCTTCGCCGCCCTCTTCCGGCGATTCGAGTACGCCTTCGATGTAGTCCGGCTCGCCCAGCGACTTCAGGTAATCGACCACGCGATGCACTTCGTTGTCCGAGACGAAGGCGCCGTGGACGCGGTTGGGCAGACCGGTGCCGGGCGGCAGGTAGAGCATGTCGCCCTGCCCCAGCAACGCCTCCGCGCCCTGCTGGTCGAGGATGGTGCGCGAATCGATCTTGCTGGAGACCTGGAAGGCAATCCGCGTGGGGATGTTGGCCTTGATGAGGCCGGTGATCACGTCCACCGACGGCCGCTGCGTGGCGAGGATGAGATGGATGCCGGCTGCGCGTGCCTTCTGCGCCAGCCGCGCGATGAGTTCTTCCACTTTCTTGCCGACGACCATCATCAGATCGGCCAGTTCGTCGATGACGACGACGATCATCGGCATGGTTTCCAGCGGCTCGGGGGTGTCCGGCGTGAGGCTGAAGGGATGCGTGAGCGGCGTGCCGGCCTTTTTCGCGTCCCGTACCTTCTGGTTGTAGCCGGCGAGGTTGCGCACCCCCACCGCACTCATCAATTTGTAGCGCCGCTCCATTTCGGCCACGCACCAGTTCAGCGCCGACGCTGCCTGCTTCATGTCGGTGACCACCGGCGCGAGCAGGTGCGGAATGCCCTCGTAGATCGACAGTTCCAGCATCTTGGGGTCGACCATGATCATGCGCACGGTCGACGGGTCGGCCTTGTAGACCAGCGACAGGATCATGGCGTTGACGCCGACCGACTTGCCCGAGCCGGTGGTGCCGGCCACCAGCAGGTGCGGCATCTTGCCGAGGTCCGCCACCACCGGATTGCCGGCGATGTCCTTGCCGAGCGTGACGGTGAGCGGGCTCGCGCTGTCGGCATAGGCCTGCGAACCGAGGATTTCGGACAGGCGCACGATCTGCCGCTTGGGATTGGGAATTTCCAGCCCCATGGTGTGCTTGCCGGGAATCGCCTCGACCACGCGGATGCTGATGACCGACAGCGTACGCGCCAGGTCCTTGGCCAGATTGACGATCTGGCTGCCCTTCACCCCCGTTGCCGGCTCGATCTCGTAGCGCGTGATGACCGGGCCGGGCGAAGCCGACACCACTTTCACCTCGACGCCGAATTCGGCGAGCTTGCGCTCGATCATCAGCGAAGTGAATTCCAGCGCCTCGGGGCTCGCGGTTTCCACTGCCTCGTCGGCAGGGTCGAGCAGATGCAGCGGCGGCAGGGGCGAGTCCGGCAGATCGGAAAACAGCGGGGCCTGCTTCTCGACGACGGCACGTTCCGACTGCGGGATTTCCTTGACCACCGGCTCGATGCGGATAGGCGGGGCCTCGACCAGTTTCTTCTTCTCGATCGAAACCCTGGCTTCGCGTTTCTGCACCGCAGCCTCGCCAAGCTTGCGGTCGCGCGAAGCCTGCCAGGCCTGGATCAGCTTCCAGTAGGCACGCTCGATCCATTCTCCGGTGCGTTCCGCCATCTCGAGCCAGGACACGCCGGTGAACAGGCTGAAGCCCACCGCCATGAGCAGCAGCAGCAGCAGGGACCCGCCGGTAAATCCCAACAGGGCGCCGGCGCCGGCGCCCACGGCCGCGCCCAGCACTCCACCCGGCGCATCCGGCAGCGCCACGGCCCAGTGCCAGCCGCGCAGCCATTCGACCCCCGTGCTCGCCAGCAACAGCAGCCCGAATCCGCCCAGCCACAGCGCGCGCTGCCGCCCTCCGGCCAGCGGCAGGTCGTCGAGATGGCGAAAAACGCGAATCACGTAGGCAGCGGCGAGCAGCACCCACCACCAGGCCGAAAGACCGAACACCAGCAGCAGGACATCCGAAACCTTTGCCCCCAGCGGCCCGCCCAGATTGTGGGCTTCGCCGCCGTTCCCCGTCGTGGTGAAACTGGGGTCGGCAGGGCTGTAGGTGAGCAGCGTCGCCGCCAGCAACAGGGCGGCAAACCCCACCAGGATGGCGCGTGCCTCGCGCAGCAGGCGCAGCATGCGGGGCGACATCGGGGTGGACGTGCGGGATGCGGGACGGGCCATGAGACCGGAACGGTAAGCCTTGAAGCGAGCGAAAGTGTCCCGATTATAAGGGAGGCATACCCGACTGGCTGCGTGGAATTGCTGCCGCCAAGTTTGGTTAGAATCGCTGTTTCGTTTCTCACCTCACCGGACTAGACCGCCATGAGCACCCAACACCACAAACTCGTCATCCTCGGTTCCGGCCCCGCCGGCTACGCCGCCGCCGTGTACGCCGCGCGCGCCAACCTGTCGCCCGTCGTCATCACCGGCCTGCAGCAGGGCGGCCAGCTCATGACCACGACCGAAGTCGACAACTGGCCCGGCGACGTCGACGGCGTGCAGGGCCCCGAGCTGATGGACCGCCTGCAGCGCCACGCCGAGCGCTTCAACACCCAGATCATCTTCGACCAGATCCACACTGCGAAGCTGACCGAGAAGCCCTTCACCCTGACCGGCGACGCCGGCACCTATACCTGCGACGCCCTCATCATCGCCACCGGCGCCTCGGCCATGTATCTCGGTCTGGAAAGCGAACAGGCGTTCATGGGCAAGGGCGTGTCCGGCTGCGCCACCTGCGACGGCTTCTTCTACAAGGGCCAGGACGTTGCCGTCGTCGGTGGCGGCAACACTGCCGTCGAAGAGGCGCTCTACCTCGCCAACATCGCCAAACACGTGACCCTGGTGCACCGCCGCGACAGCTTCAAGGCCGAAAAGATCATGGTCGACCACCTGATGGCCAAGGTGAAGGAAGGCAAGATCACCCTCGAAACCAATCGCACGCTGGACGAAGTGCTGGGCGACAAGACCGGTGTGACCGGCATGCGCATCAAGAGCACCCAGGACGGCAGCACCAAGGACATCGCCCTCACCGGCATCTTCATCGCCATCGGCCACAAGCCCAACACCGGCATCTTCGAAGGCCAGCTCGAACTCGAAGGCGGCTACATCGTCACCCGCTCGGGCCGTGTCGGCAACGCCACCGCCACCAGCATCGAAGGCGTGTTCGCCGCCGGCGACGTGCAGGACCACATCTACAAGCAGGCCGTCACCAGCGCGGGCTCCGGCTGCATGGCCGCGCTCGACGCCGAGCGCTACCTCGACGCGCTGGGCAAGGCCTGATCCCGATGCGGTAAGCCCATGAAACGCGCCCGCGGCAGTGCGCTCGCCCCCGCCTCCTTCGAGGCGCTGGCGCGCGTGCGCCGCGCGTTGCGCGAACAGGCTGTCCAGCCTGCCGTGCTACATCAGGCGCCCCACAAGCCCAAACCCCAGCCCGACGGCGCCCTGCTGTTTCGCCGTGCCGTCGCCGATGCCATTCCGCTGCCGCCCTCCGGTCGGGCCGAACTGAAACGCCCGCGCCCCAAACCGCTGGCCCGCCAGCGTCGGGCCGACGAGCAGCAGGTGCTCGTCGACGCGCTCGCCGATCCATGGGACTGGGAAGCTGCTGCCGCCTCCGGCGAGGAACTCCATTTCGCCCGCCCTGGCGTGCCCGCCGCCGCCATGCGCAAGCTGCGGCGCGGCGGCTGGGTCATCCGCGGCGAACTCGACCTGCACGGTCTTACGGGCGACGAAGCCCGCGTCGCCCTGGCCGCATTCCTGAACCGCTGCATGCGCGAAGACCGGCGCTGCGTCCGCATCATCCACGGCAAGGGTCTGGGCTCGAAAAATCGTCTGCCCGTGCTCAAGAACAAGGTGCGTCACTGGCTCACCCAGCGCGAAGACGTGCTCGCCTTCTGCCAGGCCCGCACCGTCGACGGCGGCGCCGGTGCCGTCATCGTTTTGTTGAAATCATCGACCTGAGGATCTCCCATGAGCGAACTGAACATCGCCGACTTCGCCCTGCCCGCCACCGGCAACACCACTTTCAAGCTGTCCGAACAGCACGGCAAAAACGTCGTCGTCTACTTCTACCCCAAGGACAACACCCCCGGCTGTACCGTCGAAGGCCAGGAATTCCGCGACCTCCACCCCGATTTCGAAAAAGCGGACACCGTCGTCGTCGGCGTCTCGCGCGACAGCCTCAAATCCCACGAAGGCTTCAAATCCAAACAGGGATTTCCGTTCGAACTGCTCTCCGACACCGAAGGCACCCTCTGCGAACGCTTCGGCGTGATGAAGCAGAAGAACATGTACGGCAAGCTCGTGCGCGGCATCGAACGCAGCACCTTCGTGTTCGACAAGCACGGCAAATTGGTCAAGGAATGGCGCGGACTGAAAGCGCCGGGACATGCGGCGGAGGTGTTGGGGTTTGTGCAGACGCTCGGGTGAGCACTGCTGGCGACTGACTGGAGACGGGCTACTGTGATGTTATGGACATGACTGCTTACCCAACCATAGCGTGACACAAAACCGTCCAGTTTATTGGGCATGCCGATCAACCATTACGCCGGCATTTGTCGGCTAATTAACAGTTGGACCTCAAGGCAAACAAGGAAGCTATTCATGATCAGAAATCTTGTTGCAGCCCTCGCTATCGTCATGCCAAGCGCAGTGCACTCAAAAGACCTCTATCGCCCGCCGTCAGCTGGTGACAGCGGAACCTATTACGTGCTGAGTACCGAAAAGCTAAAAAATGGGCAGCTCAAAGTCCTTACCAGCAGGGTCGGAAAAGGAGCCGCCTACACTGACTTCACTGAGCTCAAGGTGAACTGCAACAGCAAACAATACTTTGAGTTGGCTGGCGGCAATGAGGATGGGAAGAAGGAGAAGCCGTCGGCCCCGCTAACAGATTGGTCGGCGCGTTCAAAGTGGACATCCTTAGTCCCAGGCTCCAGCAAGTCTGACCTCGTCAACTTTGTGTGTAGCAAGCAGAAGTGAATGAGGTCCAACCAACGGTTCCATCCGACGCAAATGCCTCGCGGCATTTGCACGGCTGAACCTAGGCGTTAGGCACCATGGACACGACGTATCGTGAAATCGTGGACTACTGGGCTAGACACCAAAGCGAGTGTGGCTTGTCCGTGGATTGGGCAGAAGCAGAAACACTGTGTTGGCGTTGCGCGCAGAAACGCCAGCTTCAACGCTGCCACATAGTTCCACAAACTCTTGGTGAAGATGAGAGCCCTAGCAATCTCGTGCTCTTGTGCGCGCAGTGTCATGCTGAGGCGCCAAATGTAGCTGACTCCAATTTCATGTGTATCTGGCTGCGTGCGCATGCGGTTCCTTTCTATGGAACTTACTGGCAGGAACGTGGCTTTAGAGAATATGAGTTCATCTTTGGTGAGAAGCCATTTTCTGGGCTCACGCACAGTGATGCGCTTTTGCAAGAGGTGCGGCGTATTCTCGAAAATATCTTTCCAAGAGCAAGTACCCATTGGGGGCAGGGAAAGATCAATCCTGCAACGTGGGCGTGGGTGTTGCGGCAAGTCGACCAAAGGGCACGCAATGGTGCCGAACCCGCCGCTCCAGGGGACGCCCCTGAGCTAGCACGTTAGCTCACCCTTGCCATGAATGATGCTTATCTCCTGCTCTTAGTCTTTACAGTCAGTTTCTCCGTAATTCGCAGGCAGCGGAGTCTTTACCAATAAAGCTTGAGATGGGCAGCTCACCCTGAGTGCGGCGTAGGGCCAACAATGATCCGAGCGCGGTCTCGCTTGAATGTTGTCGAGCTTATTCCTCTACGGCTGCCTCCCTTGCGACCCCCTCCGCCGCAAAAAACCGCTCCACCACGGCCAGTTTCCGCGTCCGCGTCATCGGCGGTAGCGCATTCAACAACAAGCGCCCATAGGGTTTGTCTGCCAGCCGGGTGTCGCAGATCATCAGCACGCCGCGGTCGGTTTCGGTGCGGATCAGGCGCCCGGCGCCCTGCTTGAGGGTGATGGCCGCGTGCGGCAACTGGTAGTCCATGAAGGGTTTGCCGCCGTTTTTTTCGAGGTGGGCGATGCGCGCGGCGACGACGGGGTCGTCGGGCGGCTGGAACGGCAGTTTGTCGATGACGACGACGGAGAGCGCGTCGCCGGGAACGTCGACGCCTTCCCAGAAGCTCTGACTCCCCAGCAGCACGGCGTTGCCGGCTTGCTGGAAACGGGCGAGGAGTTCGTTCTTGGGGGCATCGCCCTGAACGAGCAGGGGATAGTCCCAGCCGCGGAACCTGAAAGCGTCGAACAGCAAGCTGCGCGCCCGTTCCAGCGCGCGCAGGCTGGTGAAAAGGATGAAGGCGCGGCCGCGGCTGCGTTCGAGCACCGGCAGGGCGGCTTCGACGACAGCTTCGGTGAATGCGGGCGTGTTGGGCGCGGGCAGGCCTTGCGGGACGTAGAGCACGCCCTGGCGCGGATAGTCGAAGGGACTATCGACGCACAGGGTGTCGGCCTCGTCGATGCCGAGCCGCGTCTTGAGGTGGCTGAAGTCGCCGCCGACGGAGAGCGTGGCCGAGGTGAGAATCCAGGCCTGCGCCCGTTCGGCAAGCTTGGCGCCGAACTGCGCACCGACGGAAAGCGGCGTGGCATGCAGCAGTAGTGCGCCCATCGTGGTCTCGACCCAGCGCACGCGCGGCTGTTCGGGATCGTCGTCGCGCTGCCAGTCCGCGAGGCCGGCCTGTGCGGCCTGCGCCCGCTCGAAGCCGTTTTTCAGGTCGGCATCGCGCTCCGCCTGGGTTTCGAGCAGGCGGGCGAGTTCGCCGAGGCTGTCGGACAGGGTCGCCAGCGCATCGGGCCATTTTTCGTAGCGCCCCAGGTCGGACAGGGTCGCCTTGAGGGGCTGCTGCGGGAAAACGAGCCGCAGGTCGCGCGCGGCCTTGCCGAAGTCCTCGGCGGCGGCGCGCAGGGCGGGAAAATCGCCGGCTTTGACCGCCGCGAGTCGCTTGACGTCGCCGGCCAGATCGAGCAACTGCGCAGTGGAGACGGTCTGGCCGAAAAACTGCGCGGCAGTCTCGGCGAGCTGATGCGCCTCGTCGAGGATGACAGTGTTGCAGGCGGGCAGGAGCTCGGCGACGCCTTCGTCCTTGAGCCACAGATCGGCGAAGAAGAGATGGTGATTGACCACGACCACTTCGGCGTCGAGCGCGGCCTTGCGCGCCTGCATGACGAAGCATGCCTTGAAATGGGCGCAGTCGCTGCCCAGGCAGGTATCCCGGCTGGAAACGGCGTAGTGCCAGGCGTTGGCGTCCTCGGGGATGCCTTCGGCCTCGGCGCGGTCGCCGCTGGCGGTGGTTTCGGCGAAGCGCGCGATCTTCTGCAGCCAGGCCGCGTCCTCGCGCTGACTGAAGCGGCCGTCGGCAAGATTGCGCTGCAGGTGGTGATGGCAGACGTAGTTGGCGCGGCCTTTCAGCAGGGCAAGCTTGACGGGGGATTTCAGGGCACGCCGCGCGGCCGGCAGGTCTCGGTGGAAGAGCTGGTCCTGCAGCGCCTTGGTGCCGGTGGAGATCACCACCTTGCCGCCCGACAGCAGCGCGGGCAGCAGGTAGGCCAGCGTCTTGCCCGTACCGGTGCCGGCTTCGGCCAGCAACACTCCGCGCGCCGCAATCGCCCTGTCGACGGCCTCGGCCATGGCCAGTTGTTGCGGGCGCGCCCGCCAGCCCTGCAGCACGGCGCTGCAGGGCCCGGCCCCGGAAAACAGGATTTTCAGATCGAACATGACTTGCGATATGCTCCGGCCGAAGTTTAACAGGTGGTTTTCAAGTCGTCGGGGTTCCTGGCCGTTAAGCCATAGACTTCGTCTACGCGAGACGCCATGCGCCTACTCTTGCTCAGCCTGCTATGCCTCGTGCTGCCCGCCACGCAAGCCGCCGTCGTCACGCAAACGGCCCGGCCCGGTATCGCGGTCAGCGCGAATTATCTGCTTGGCGCGTACGACAAGCCCGCGGTCCTGCTGATCCACGGTTTTCTGCAGACACGCGAGTTCTCGACCGTTGCGACGCTGGCGGACAATCTGCACGATGCGGGCTATACCGTGCTCGCGCCGACACTGAGCCTCAATATCCCCTTGCGCAAGCAGAGCCTGCCCTGCGAAGCCATCCATCGCCACGCTCTGGAGGACGATGTCGCCGAAATCGCGCTCTGGGTAAACTGGCTCAAGGCACAGGGTCATTCCCGCATCGTTCTGTTCGGACACAGTTTCGGCAGCCTGCAATCGCTGGCCTATCTGTCCACCCAGCCCGATCCCGCCGTGAAGGCCTATATCGGCGCTTCGCTGGTCGAGGCCCAGATCGGATCGACCGACCGGCGCGCGCTGATCGTCCAGTTGGAAGAACGGCTGCGTCGCCACCAGCGCGATCTCGTCAATCAGCCCCTGTCCTTTTGCCGCAAGTACACAAGCACGCCGGAGGGCCTGCTGTCGTATGTACGCTGGGATCAGGCGCGCACGCTGGCGGCGCTGAAGCAGGCGCCGGTCAGGACGCTGCTCATCATGGGCAATTCGGACAATGTCCTCGGGCACAATTGGCTGAAGGCCCTGCAGCACATCCAGGCACGCATCGTCGTGATCGGCGGTGCCAACCATTTCATGGACGGTGAACACGAGTTCGATCTGCTGGATCGAACCCTGGAATTCCTTGCCGCCGATACGACCCAGACCAGGCGATGATGCGTATCCCTTCTCTTTCGATCAAGCAGATCGCGCTGGCGTTCGTCACCGGCCTGCTGGTCATGGTCAGCCTGATCGGCGGTTTCGCCGCCTGGCAGACGCGCAGCGTGACGCAGAATCTGGCCACCAGCAACCGCGAGGCCGCGCGCGCCGAATTCGCGGCCAGTCTCGAACGCCTGTACCGGCGCGCTGCGTCCCAGGCCGAAGGGCTGGCGCACTGGGACGAGACGCGTCAACAGCTGGCGATGTCGGAGTATTACACCTACTGGCGCGACCAGCGCGTCTACGAGAGCGGCATGCTGCGCGGCAGCAGCACGCGCGTGGCCCTGTACGATGCGCTCGGGCATCTGCTCGCGAACAGTCCGGCCCGGCCGCGGTTTCCCGAACGGTTGCCGGTCGCGATCACGCCTTACAATCTGGCGCCCTGGATCGCCAACGAGGAGGGACGGCTGGTTTACTACCAGCCGTTCGTCGTCTTCAATGACGAACAGGGACGCATGCTGCTCGGCAACGGCCTGGTCCGCATCGATTTCATGGCCGAGCTGACCGAACGCGAGACGTTCCATTTCGTCGACGTATCCACGCTGACGCTGGATCTGAAACCTGGCGAAACGCTCGATCCGGGCAAACTCTTCGCACATGTGCGCTATGCCGTTCACGAGGATCCCAACCAGAAACGCTTCCACGCCATCATGTCGCAAACGCTGATGGCCCTGTTCGTGCTGCTGGGCGCGACGGCCCTGCTGGGATTCGTGATCTACAACCGCCTGCTGGTCCGCCCGTTACACCAGCTTTCGGAAGACATCGAGGCCATGCAGCAGGGGCGGTTCAATGCCATCTCGGGCCGTGCGCAGCCGATTCCCGTCACCGAGCTCGACACCATCCGCCGTTCACTGCACGACTACCAGCTGCAATTGCGCGAGCTGCACGGCTCGCTCGAAAACCAGAACCGGGAATTCCGCTCGCAGGCTCGCCAGGACGCGTTGACCGGCTGCTACAACCGGCGGGGGTACGAAGAGGACTGGGCACGCTTCCTCGAGGAAATGAAGCAGACGCCGCAAGGCGTCGCTTTCCTCCTGTTCGACTGCGACCGCTTCAAGACGATCAACGACACCTACGGCCATGCCAAGGGCGACCGTGTGCTGACCATCATCGCCGATGCGCTGGTGATGGCGTTGCGCGCCAACGACCGGCTGTACCGTCTGGGCGGCGACGAGTTCGCCACCTTCCTCGTGCGCGCCACGCCCGCCCAGGCCAAGCAGATCGCGCACCGCTGCCAGAGCCTGATCGAAGCCGCTGCCTTCGGCGATCTCGGGATCAACGAACCGGTCGGCATCAGCATCGGCATCGCCTTCTGCGCACCCGGGCAGATCGATCACATCGACGATCTGCCGAAGCAGGCCGACATCGCGATGTACACCGCCAAGCAGCCGGGCCGAAACCGCATCGCCCTGTTCGGCGAGGATACCGAACGTGCCGCACAAACCCTGGTGGCCAGCCGCGAAACCAGCGCGCTGTTCCAGGCGCTGGCCACGCCGGGCATGGTCGAGATGCACTATCAGCCGATCCATGCCCTGCCCAGCCGCAAGGTCGACTATTACGAAGCGCTTGCCCGCATCCGCTACCACGGCGAACTCATCATGCCCGGCGCTTTCCTGCCGGTAGTCGGTACCCGCCGGCTGGAAACCGAATTCGACCTCGCCGTCATCCATCAGGTCGACGTCGACCTCTGTTCCGGCAAGCTGCCCGAAGGCGTGGGCGTTTCGATCAATCTTTCGGCGCAGACGATCTCGCGCCCGGAAGTGGTCTCCCACCTGCTCGAACTGTCGCGCCACAACGCACGCCATCCGCTGATGCTGGAGATCACCGAGACCTCGCTGATCACCCAGATGGCCGAAGTCAGCACCTATCTCGAGCTGCTGCGCACCGTGCATTTCCGCATCGCCATGGACGATTTCGGGACCGGGTACTCGCCGTTGCGCTATCTGGTCGATCTGCCGGTCGATGTGGTCAAGTTCGATATTTCATTGATCAGCAAGTTGACGCAGGACAACCGCGCGGCCCGCATCGTGGCCGACTTTGCCCGCATGATGAGCGACGCCGGCTACTCGCTGGTGGCCGAAGGCGTGGAAACGGAAACCGTGCTGGAGCGCGTCGAAGGCCTGGGCATCGAACACGTGCAGGGCTATCTGCTGGGCCGCCCTGTCACGCTGGATCAGGTGGCGCGGTCGCACGCCGTGGAAAACGACGAGACCGTCGCGCATACGGCATGATCAGTGCTTTCCCGATCGCCAGATCGAGAAAATGATCCACAGGCTGTTGAAAAACGCGATCAGAAAACCGAGCAGGCCGAACAGCGGCAGACCGAAGAGCTGGGGACCGCCCTGCACGGTCATGATGATGCTGGAACCGACGACCAGCGAGGCGGTGAGTATGCCCATGGTGAGGCGGTTGCTGGCGCGGTCGAGCTGATGGCCGAAATGGTCGAGCCGCTTCAGGTCGAGATCCACCCGAACCCGCCCGCGCCGGGCATCGCGCAGCAGATGACGCAGATCGCGCGGCAGGTCGGCCAGCACCTCGAAGGCTTCCCGCACGCTCTTGCGGCCGCGTGCCAGGAGCGCACCCGGCGTATAGCGCTGCTGGATGACGTCCTCAACGAAAGGCGTCACGTGATCGACCATGTGGAAGCTGGGATCGAGTTGCTGCCCCAGTCCTTCCAGCGTGATCAGCGTTTTGAACAGCAACGTCAAATCGGCCGGCAGTACCAGATGATTGTCGCGCATGACCGCCGTCACATCGTTGAGCAGCGCACCGATCTTCACATCCTTGAGCTGTAGATCGTCGTAGCTTTGCAGCAGTTCGGCGACATCGAAGGCGAGGCGGTCCTCGTCCTGCACGCTGTCGCCGCTCCAGTCGAGCAGAACCTGCAACAGCCCCTGTTCGTCCTTTCGCGTCAGCGCATGGAGCAAGTCGACGATCTGGTTGCGGCGCGTGTCGGTGAGCATGCCCACCATGCCGAAATCGATCATGCCGATACGGTTGTCCGGCAGGAAAAGCATATTGCCCGGATGCGGATCGGCATGAAAGAAGCCATGCACGAGCACCATGCGCAATACCGCATCCGCGCCGCGTGCCGCCAGCAGGCGCGGATCGAGGCCGGCCTCGACGAGCCGGGCCGGCGAAACGCCGGCCACGCCGACGATTTCCTCCTGAACGATCACATGATCGTTGCTCAGCGCCCAGAACACCCGCGGAATCTTGACCAGCGGATCGTCGGCGAAGTGACGCGCGAATTGGTCGATGTTGCGCGCTTCCTTGGCGAAATCGAGCTCACGCTGCAGCGAGCGGCGAAACTGGGACACGATCTGCACCGGGTCGTAACGGCGCGCATCCGGCATCTCGCTGTCCAGCAGTCTGGCCGCATGGTCGAGTATGCGCAGATCCGCACGGATCACGGCCTCGATGCCGGGGCGGCGGACTTTCACCACGACCGGCGTACCGTCCTGCAGCCGGGCCCGGTACACCTGCGCGATGGAGGCTGCCGCGATGGGGACACGATCGAAGCGCGCAAACACCGCTTCCGGCTCGCCGCCGACGGCCGCAACCAGGTCGGCATGCAATGCTTCGTAGCTTACTGCCGGTACATGACTGTGCAGCTTCTCGAATTCGCCGATCCAGTTCGGCGGAAACACATCCACCCGCGTCGCCAGCAACTGGCCGAGTTTCACGAAGGTCGGCCCCAGTTCCTCCAGCGCGCGGCGGATACGCACCGGCGGGTCGAGCTGCGCGATTTCGTTGGCGCTCTGCCAGTGCAGCACCCGCCCGGCGCGTTCCAGCGCACCGCTTATGCCCAGCATGCGCACCAGATCGCCCCAGCCGTAGCGGATCATGACCGAAGCGATTTCGTGCAGTCGAGGCAGATCGCGCACGACCGAGAGCGTTTCCCAGAGCATGGTTCGTATTATGGCTGGATCGGATTGTGTGGAAGCCGGACGCCGGAGAGTTTAGCGCCAAGCGGCGGCAGCGCGGGCACGCCGCCGTAAAAGCCGGGCCGGCCGGTGTCTCAGGAACGCATGCGCTCGCTTTGCCGCTTGAGCGAATCGGACAGGGCCTCCAGCACCCCGCTGGCTACCTGCGCCAGCCGTTCGCCCGCCGCATTGGCCGACTCGCTCAGGCCGGCGCGGCCCGCGCTGCCGCTGCGCTTGAGGCCTGCGGCGAACTGGCCGAGCGATTCGCGCGCCTGCTCGCCGGTGCGTGTGCCCGCGATCTTCAGATGATCGCCAAGATGTTCGAGTTCTTCCTTCAGTTTGCCGCCCGACTGTTTCGCCGTTGTCTTCAGCGCATCGACCAGTTGGGATTCCAGATCGCGCAACTGCTCCAGGCTGGCTTTCAGTTCATTGTCCTTGAACGCCCGGCCCTGATCGACCGCTTCGCCGATGGCATAGGAGGTTGCCTGCGCCGCGCTGCTGACGGCATCGTCCAATCCGGCGACAGCCTCTTTCAGGCCCTGCTTCATTTCTCCGCCACGCGCCGCAAGACCGCTGCCCACGCCTTCGGCGATCGCGCCCGCGATCGCGCGCACGTCTGCCAGTGCCATGCGCCGTTCGTGCAGCGCGCGGCTTGCCAGTTCGCGCACGCGTTCCCGCAGGTCCGGCTCGACGGCGGCCCGGGCCGCTTCCTCGCGCAATTGCGCAAGCTGGGGGTTTTGAGGAATACTCGATTCGGCGTGGGAGGGGGCGTCGCTCATGTGTGTATCCTTTCCGTTCAAGCCCGGCCGGCTGCGGCCGTTGTACTGTATCAATATAGACCAGGGCCTGCCGAACCGTTCCGATGAAAACCGTCGCCGTTCTCGCACTGCTTGCCGGCTTCGCCCTGCCCGCCCGGGCCGAGCCCCCGGATGATGTTTCCATCTACGCGGTCAGTCTGGTCGGCAGCCCCTATCGCCTCGGCGGCAGCACGCCCGAAACCGGCCTTGACTGCAGCGGCTTCGTCGGGCATGTCTTCCACACCATGGCGGGCGTTCAGCTGCCGCGCGACAGCCGGGCCATCTTCGAGGCGACCGCGCCCCTGCCGGGCGACGCACTGCAGGCGGGCGACCTGGTCTTCTTCAATACGCTCAATCGCGCCTATTCCCATGTCGGCATCTACCTCGGCGAAAACCGGTTCGTCCATGCGTCCAGCAGCCGTACGGGAGGCGTCATGGTTTCCAATCTGGACGACCGCTACTGGCGCGAACGCTACGAAGGCGCGCGCCGGGTCGTACGCTCCGATGCGACAGCCGCAGCAACCCCCTGAATCCGCGGTGCGCATCCTGGCCGGCCTGCTGGCCTGCGCACTGTACGCAGGCACATCGCAGGCCAGCGACCTGCTCTTCCAGAGCGCCGACACCGTCAACGAAGGGCCGCTGCATCTGCTGGAGACCCGTCCCGCCAAACCCGTCCACCACCATCAGAACCGCATCCGGATCGATGCGGACAGCCTCGCGGACGGCTGGGTCGCACTCGAGCAGTGTCATGACAACCTCGACGCCGTGCCGCGCGCGCAGATCACGTTCCGCGAGGGCTATATCCGCGATCTCAAAGTGGAACAGTCCCGGGGCATCGAGCAGGCCTGGGTCGAGGACGCGAGCGTGCAGTTGCAGCAGATCGCGCCGGGCTCGCGTCTGTGCCTGTCGGCCCGCATGCGCGCGCTGCGCGACGCCGGCAGCGGCTTTTACAACCTCGTGGGCGGCCCCTACATGCGCAAATTTCTCGACGGCTATTACCCGATGCAGGTCACGCTCGATATCGACTATCCCCAGACAATGCTCCGCGTGGTCGACGTCAGCCCTCAGCCGGCGCCGGGACTCGCCTTGCAGGAAACCCCCGGCCACATCCATATCGAGGCGCTGTTCGAGGGCGAGCTGTTCACACTCGTGCAGTTCGTCCGCCCCTGACGTCCCGGGCCCACTCCCGCGCACCCCGCTTCTTGACGTTTTATTGACATACATTAATAAATTATATTGATAACGTTTCTCATTTTGAGTACGATTCTGCCATCCCAGTTCGCCGGAATTCGTGATGAGAACCGCTTGCCTCCATACATTCGCCGCCCTCGCGCTGAGCCTGTCGGCGCTGCCCACCCTCGCTGAAGAGGTCACCGTCTACTCGGCCCGCAACGAACAGCTCATCAAACCGCTGTTCGACGCCTACACCAGGGAAACCGGGGTGCAGGTCAAATTCATCACCGACAAGGAAGGCCCGCTGATGGCGCGCCTCAAGGCCGAAGGCAGGAACACGCCGGCCGACATGCTGCTGACCGTGGATGCCGGCAACCTCTGGCAGGCCGGCGACGAGGGCCTGCTGCGCCCGATCACGTCCAAAGTGCTCGACGCCAATGTGCCCGCCCATCTGCGCGACCCGGGCGGCGAGTGGTATGGCCTCTCGGTACGCGCCCGCACGCTGGTCTACAACACGAACAGGGTCAAGCCGGCCGATCTGTCTACCTACGAGGATCTGGCCGCGCCCAAATGGAAGCAGCGCCTCTGCCTGCGCACCTCGAAAAAGGTCTACAACCAGAGCCTGGTGGCAATGATGATCACCGAGTACGGCGAGGGCAAGACCGAAGACATGGTCACCGGCTGGGTGAAGAATCTGGCCACCGCGCCCTTCCCCGACGACACCAAGGCCATGGAAGCCGTGGCCGCCGGGCAATGCGACGTCACCATCGTCAACACCTACTATTTCGGCCGCCTCATGGACAAGAGCCCGAATCTGCCGCTGGCGATCTTCTGGCCCAACCAGACCCTGACCAGCAAGGCCGCCGGGGTGCACGTCAACGTGTCCGGCGCGGGCGTGACGAAATACGCGAAAAACCCCGCCGGCGCACAGAAACTGATCGAGTGGCTGTCGTCTGACAAGGCGCAGAACCTCTTCGCCGACGTCAATATGGAATACCCGGTCAACCCCCAGGTGAAACCCGACGCGAAAGTCGCGGCCTGGGGCAGCTTCAGGCAGAACCTGATCAACGTGAAGGACGCGGGCAGTCTGCAGGCGCGCGCGGTCAAACTGATGGATCGCGCCGGCTACAAGTAAGCCGCCGCCCTTGGCCCACCCCCCGGTCGTTCCCGCAAAAACGCCCGCTCCGGGCGTTTTTGTTTGGCCTCGAATCCGCATCCCGCTCTCGGGCTGGACGCTGTTCGCGCTCGCCGTCGCCACCCTGGTCATGGTGCCGGTGGGCGTCACCTTTTCCGCCTTCGCCCACATCGAGGGCGACATCCTCGCGCACCTGACCGAATTCGTCCTGCCCGAGCTGATGGCCAACACGCTATGGCTGGTACTGGGCGTCGGCATCGGCGTATCGGTGCTCGGCGTATCGCTTGCCTGGCTGGTGGCCATCTATGACTTCCCGGGCCGCCGCCTGTTCGACTGGGCACTGTTGCTGCCGCTCGCGCTACCGGCCTACGTCACCGCCTTCGTCGCGATCGGTCTGCTGGATTTCACCGGCCCGCTCCAGACCTGGCTGCGCGAGGGCTGGGGCATTACCGGCCTGCCCGAGATCCGCTCGCGCGGCGGCGTCATCCTGGTGATGTCTCTGGCGCTCTATCCTTACGTCTACCTGATCGCCCGAAACGCCTTCGCCACCCAGGGCGCCATCGCCCTCGAAGCCGCGCAGTCGCTCGGGCTGTCGCGCAGGCAGGGGTTTTTCCGCGTAGCGCTGCCAATGGCGCGCCCCTGGATCGCGGCCGGCCTGATGCTGGCGCTGATGGAAACGCTGGCCGATTTCGGCACCGTGGCGATCTTCAATTACGACACCTTCACCACCGCCATCTACAAGGCCTGGTACAGCCTCTTCTCCCTGCCGGCCGCGGCGCAGCTCGCCTCCATTCTGATCCTCTTCGTTCTCGTTGCCGTGGTCTTCGAACAGCGTTCGCGCATGCGGATGCGCTACGGCGGCATCGGCCGCGGCGCCGCTTCGCGCCGGCTGCGCCTGCCACCCGGCCGGGCACTGGCTGCCACGCTCTACTGCGGCGCGGTATTCACGGTCGCCTTCGCCGTGCCGATCGTGCAACTGGCGCTATGGGCGCGCGATACCTTCGCCACCGACCTGGACGCGCGCTACTGGGGCTTCGTCTGGCGCTCGCTGCTGCTGTCCGGCATGGGCGCGCTGCTGGTCGTCGCCGTGGCCCTGCTGCTTGCCTACGCGGGCCGGCAGCGGCCCGGCCCGATGATGATGTGGACCCAGCGTCTCGCCACCCTCGGCTACGCCTTCCCGGGCGCAGTGCTGGCGGTGGGCCTGTTCATTCCGGTTGCCGCGCTGGACAACGCACTGATCGACGCCGGTCGCGCCTGGTTCGGACTGGAGCGCACCGCATGGCTCAAGGGCACGCTGCTGGTGGTGATGCTCGCCTATCTGGTGCGCTTCCTCGCCGTCGGATTCGGCCCCATCGACAGCGGCCTGCACCGGATCACGCGCAACATCGACGAAGCGGCACGCAATCTGGGACTCGGCGCGGCCGGCCTGCTGACGCGCGTGCATCTGCCCATGCTGCGCGCCAGCCTGTTCACCGCCGCGTCGCTGGCCTTCGTCGACATCATGAAGGAAATGCCGATCACGCTGATGACCCGCCCGTTCGGCTGGGACACGCTGGCGGTGCGCGTGTTCGAGATGACTTCGGAAGGCGAATGGGAACGCGCGGCGCTGCCGTCGCTCGCCATCGTCGTTGCCGGTATCATTCCCATCGTTCTTCTCTCCTGGCGCGGCGCACACACGCACGACTGACTTCATGGCCGAGCTTGTCCTCGATTCGGTGTCCCAGTCCTACGGCGGGCGGGCGATCATCGACCGTCTGTCCTTTACCCTGCCGCAAGGCGCAATCGGCTGCCTGCTCGGCCCTTCCGGCTGCGGCAAAACCACCGCGCTGCGCTGCATTTCCGGCTTCGAGCCCATCCGCGAGGGCACAATACGCATCGACGGCGAAACCGTCAGCCGTCCCGGCTGGATGCTGGCCGCCGAGAAGCGGCGGGTCGGCATGGTGTTTCAGGACTATGCCCTGTTCCCGCATCTGACCGTGGCCGGCAACGTCGGCTTCGGCCTGCGCGGCCAGTCCCCGGCAGATGTCCATGCCCGGGTCGAAGCCCTGCTCGATCTGGTTGGACTGTCCGGCCATGCGGATCAGCATCCCCATCAGCTGTCGGGCGGACAGCAGCAGCGCGTCGCACTGGCGCGCGCACTGGCGCCACGGCCGCGTCTCATCCTGATGGACGAACCGTTTTCCAATCTCGATGTGGAACTGCGCGAGCGGCTTTCGCTGGAAGTGCGCGACATTCTCAAGCGCGAGGCCATGACCGCCCTCATCGTGACCCACGATCAGAACGAAGCCTTTGCGCTTGCCGACTGGATCGGCGTCATGCACGAAGGCCGTATTCAGCAATGGGCCAGCCCCTACGACCTCTACCACGAACCGGCCAACCGCTTCGTCGCCGACTTCGTCGGACAGGGTGCCCTGCTGGTGGGCGAAGTTCTCGACGAACGGCAGATCAGGATCGAGCTGGGCGTACTGAACGGCCGTCTGCCGGCCGCACACGACGGTGACGACGCCTACGCATGCGGCCGGCAGGTGGACGTGCTGTTGCGCCCCGACGACATCGTCCACGACGACGACAGCCCCTTGCAGGCCGAGGTCGAAAACAAGGCTTTCCGCGGCGCCGAATTCCTCTACACCTTGAGACTGCCAAGCGGTCAGCGTGCGCTGTCGCTGGTGCCTTCGCACCACAACCACGCCATCGGCGAGAAGATCGGCATCAAGCTCGCGGTCGATCACGTCGTCGCCTTCCGCCGGCCCTGATCGCCCATCATGCTGCTCTCCCCCCTGCGCGGCCTGATTTTCAAAGTCGCTCTCGGCTTTTCCATCGCGCTGGCGATGATGCTGGCGGTGATCGGGCTCGGCGTCGCCCAGATGGCCGACATCAACGGCCAGCTGGCGCATGTGGTGGATATCAACAACGTGAAGACCCGCATCGCGTCGCGCATGCGGGACACCCTGCGTGATCGCGCCGTACTCATGCACAACATCGTGGTCACGGACGACCCATGGGAAAAGGATGCCCAGTTCCAGGCCTTCCTCGAATTTGGCGAACGCTATGCCAAGGACCGCAGCCAGCTCACGCCCATGCTCGAATCCGGCGAGGAACGCCTGCTGATGGGCAAAATCAACGAAGTCACCTTCAGGAACCAGCCGGTAATGTTCCAGGTGGTCGATCTCGCGCTCAGCGGCCACAACCTCGAAGCCCTGCAACTGCTCCAGGACGAGGCCATCCCGCTGCAGAACCTGCTGGTCGAGGCGCTCGACAACATGACGCATCTGCAGCGCGAGGCGAACGAGGCTGCCTTGAGCCACACCTACAACGCCTATCTCGCAACCCGCAAGCTGATGCTGCTGCTCGCCATTGCCGCCGCGCTGCTGGCCACGGTCGTCGCCGTTCTGGTCGGCCGCCACCTGCTGACGCAGACACGTCAGCTCGAAACCGAGAAAAAGAAATACCAGACCCTTTTCGAGACCAATTCCGATGCCGTCGTGATCCTCGACGAGAGCGGCTTCACCGATTGCAACCCCGCCACGCTGACCCTGTTCGGCATGAAAACGGTCGGCGAATTCCTGCAGACCCCGATCACCCAGCTCGGCACGTCCATTCAACCGAACGGACAGCTTGCCATCGACCACGCCCGCGCATCGATCCGCCAGGCGCGCGAAACCGGTCACGCCCACATGGACTGGCGGGCGCGGCGACTGGACGGATCGACCTTCGAATCCGAGATCGCCCTGCACGCGATGCGGCTCGAGGACAAGCCCGTCATCCAGGCGATCATGCGCGACGTGTCCGAACGGCGTGCCGCCGAGGCCGCCAAGGAAGCGGCGCGGGAGGCGGCCGTCCAGATGGCCCGCGCCAAGTCCGAATTCGTCGCCAACGTCAGCCACGAGATCCGTACCCCGATGCACGGCATCCTCGGCATGAGCAGCCTGCTGCTCAAGACCCCGCTGAACGGGCAACAGCGCGAATACGTCGCCACACTGAAAAGCTCGGCTGAAAGCCTGCTCGTGATCATCAACGACATCCTCGACTTCTCCAAGATCGAGGCCGGCAAGCTCGCGATCGAACGCATTGCTTTCTCGCCCGTCGAACTGGTGCGCGGCGTGGTGGCATTGTTCCAGGCACGCGCACTGGAGAAAAACCTCCGCCTGGACCTGATCCTGCCCGACGACCCGCCGCCCGCACTGCTCGGCGACCCGACCCGCATTCGCCAGATCCTGCTCAATCTGGTCGACAATGCGATCAAGTTCACCCACAGCGGCGAGGTCGAACTGTGCGCAACCTTCGAGCCCGTACACCAGGAGATCGGCTGCCGATTCAGCGTGCGCGACACCGGCATCGGCATCCGGCCCGAAGCGCAGAACCGCCTGTTCCAGGCTTTTTCGCAAGCCGATTCCTCGACTACGCGCCGCTACGGCGGAACCGGTCTCGGCCTGGCGGTCAGCAGCCAGCTTGCCGAATTGATGGGTGGGCGGATCGCGGTGGACAGCATGCCCGGAAACGGAAGCTGCTTCACGCTCATGCTGCTGCTGCCGCCCACCACGCTGCCGCTGTCGGATATTCCCGCCACCGAGTCGGTTCGCCTGGGAGGGCACGTCCTGATGGTGGAAGACCATCCGGTGAACCAGAAACTGCTTGCGCATCAACTCGGCGAAATGGGCCTCGACTACACGGTCGCGGCCAGCGGCACGGAAGCCCTCGCCTGTCTGGCAAACCAGCGTTTCGATCTCATCCTGATGGACTGGCAGATGCCGGAAATGGACGGTCTCGAGGCCACTCGCCATATCCGGCGACTGCCGGGCGAAACCGGCCGCCTGCCGATCATCGCACTGACCGCCAATGCCAATGCCGACTTCCGGGCCACCTGTCTGGCAGCCGGCGCAACCGACTATCTGTCCAAACCCTACAGCGAATCGGCGCTCGCCGCCCTGCTCGCGCAATGGCTGCCCGCCCGGCTGCCCACCCTGTTCGACCGCAATGCCCTGCTGGCCCGCTATCCCGGCAACCCGGCGCTGGTCGACGAGCTCTCGGCCGTTTTCGTTCGCACCACGGAAACCAGCCTCGCTGCGCTCAGGCAGGCAATCGACGCCGGCGACGCCACAATGCTCGGCAGGGAAGCCCATGCCTTGCGCGGGGCAGCGGCCAGCGTTCGCGCGGAAACCATCCAGGCCGATGCGGCGCGCGTCGAATCCTGTGCCGAAACAGGGGATTTCATGGCGGCCAGGCAGGCGCTGGCCGCGCTCGAGACGCACTTCCGCAATGGAGCATGACCGCTCATTGACGCGCGCCCGATCGCGCGTAGGATGAAAAGCGATGCCCGAACAAACGAGGAGACCCACGATGCGCATCGCCCTGCTTGCTCTGGCCTGGCTGGCGTGCCAGCCGGTCGCGGCGGCCGACACGCCCGCCGCGACCGCACACGAAGCCGCGCCGGCCGGCGGCTGGATCGGCGCCACGCCGACGCCCTACGGCCCCCTTCTCATCCAGCAGGGCGCACCGCCTCCCTACCGGGACTACCAGATGAACCGCGTGCTTACGCCCGAGGAACGACAACGCTGGCTGCGGATGGCCATGCCCGCAATGGGCAACCTGATGCAGATGGACGCACGCGAAGCGGCGAATTACTTCGCCATCAAATACAAGGCCAAGCCCGGCATCAGCTTCGACGAAGTTGTCGAATCCATGATGCTGCGCGCCAACAAGGTCAATCTCAAATTCGTCGGCAGCAACCTGATGTGGAAGGATTTCCAGGCGGTACTGGGGGACAGCACCGCGCCGCGCGTCGAGGTCTTCAGCTTCTGCGACATCGCGGTCGCCCGCGATCTGCTGCGCATCATTCCCGAAATGGTCGTTTTCCTGCCCTGCCGTATCGCCGTGATGGAAGACGGAGACAGGAACATCTGGGTGATGACGCTGGACTGGGACATCACCTGGCTCGACCTCGCAGGCAAGCAGATGGGTATCACGCCCGAATTGCGCAAAGGCGCACAGGCGATCCGCGACAAGCTCGACGATGTCATGCGTGCCGGCGCGAACGGCGAACTCTGAATCTGCCCGGCGGCATGCAACGCGACCGGCCCCGTCCGGTGCAAATGGACGCCTGCTTGCTATAGTCGCGGGCGATCCCTGACCCCGCCCGTCCGCATGTCCACGCCGCTCGCCTCCTCCGCCACGCTCCAACAGACCTTTGCCGACGGCCTCGCTGCGATGCTCGCATCGCAGCGCAGCCTGGGCGTCCATATCCTCGTACTCGCCAACGCCGCCTACGACCCTGCGCTGTGGGTCCGGCTCGCATCCGCGCTCGAAGCCCGCCATGCCGAACTCGCCGAACGGACCGCAGATGCGCTCCGCTGCGGCGATGCCCTCGATGCCCCGGACGACGACGCGATGGTCTTTCTCAAACTGATGGCCATCGGCTTCGAGCGACTTGGCCGGACGGAAAGCCGACGGGACGGCCCCTGGCGAGCCGCTTTCAATCCGCTGCGCGCACTCCGGCCGCCACGCGCCAGCACCCAGCGCTTCGAGCGTCTGTGCCGCCCCTTCGATCCGGACGGTTTTCATTTCAACAAGCCGTTTCTGGCGAAAGAGATTCTGTGGGCCGGCGAACTCGAAGGACAGCCCGCACGCCTGCTCTACAACAAATTTCCCTTCGCGCGCCTGCACGGCTTGCTGGTACCCGAGCCCGAACGCCGGCTTCCACAGTACCTGACACCCGAACTGCACTGCTGGGCCTGGGCACTGTGCGCCCGGACCGGCGTGCCCGGTCTCTGCCTCGGCTACAACAGCGCCGGCGCGGGTGCGTCGGTGAATCACCTGCATTTCCAGAGCTTCGTCGGGGACAATGAGATACCGGTGCACGACCCGCGATTCGAACACAATGGCGGCAAGCTGGCGTATCCCCTGCCCTGCCTGCGCTTCGAAGACGCCGCGGCGGCATGGCGGCAAATCGAGGATATGCACCGGGGCGAACGGCCCTATAACCTGATCTACAGCCGGGGAGCCCTGCACTGCATCGCACGCGTGCCGCAGGACGACCCGCGGCTCGACGCGCGCAGCCGCGGCTACGGCTGGAGCGAAATGGCTGGTGCGGTGACCGTGTTCAACCGCGCCGACTACGCGGCCTGGACCGGCACGGATTTCGCCGCGACCCTTGCGCGCTTCGCGCCCTGAATCACCAGACGATCGTCTGTCCCTGGATCAGGGCTTCCAGCTCCCGGCCGGGCACGGCAGCGCGCAACTCGTGCATGATCGCCGCCTCGTTGCCGGGTTTCAGATGCGTGATCCAGACCTGGGGCGCAATCTTCAGCGCGTCGAGTTCCGCCGCCAGCGACTCGGGCCAGTGGTGTCTGGAAGCCCGTGCGATATCGGATAGCGCGTTTTCGAACGAGGTTTCGATGACAAGATGCCGCAAATCCGCCATGGCATTCACGGTCTCGACGAAGGCCGGACAGTGTGTGGTATCGCCGCTGAAAACCAGGCTGCCGCCCGACGCGGCGATCCGGTAGCCGCAGGCGGGCACGACGTGATGCGCCGGCAGCGGCTGGAAACGCCGCGCGCCGATGGTCCGTGTCTCGCCGCGGGCGAGCGCCTCGAAACGCAGCCATGGCGCCCCCTTGTCCGGGATCTCGCGAAAATCCGGCCACAGCTTCCAGTTGAATAGATGCGCAGACAGCACGTCGAGTACCTCGGGCAACGCATGCACGGTCACCGGCGCAGTACGCTGGTCGCCCACGCTGTCGAGCAGGAGCGGCAGACCGAGTACATGGTCGAGATGCGCATGCGTGAGGAAAACATGATCGATCTTCAGCAGCTGCCCGAAATCGAGCGTGGTGACACCCGTGCCGACGTCGATCAGCACGTCGTCGTCGATCATGAGGCAGGTGGTATGGCGGCCGCTGCCGATGCCGCCGCTGCACCCCAGAACCGTCAGTCGCGTGGTCCGTTCCATTTGTCCGGCCGGGCCATCGCCCGGATGATAGTGGTTTGCGGGCCGGAAGGCCGGCCCTGTCCCCGCATGCCTCGCCTACTTGGTCGTGTAGACGAATACGCCGTCCCAGTCTGCGGGCGGCGGCGCCTCGCGAAAATGCGCAATGCGTTCCAGGTAGATATCGTACAGCGCCTGCGGCGAACGGGCTTTGAGCCCGGTCAGCGCAGCCTCGGCACCGGCCCAGTCCTGCTTTTGATAGCACGCGTAGGCCGCTTCGAATTCGGCGGCGGCGCGGCGCATCCCGTCCGGCAACCCGGCTTTGTCGCCCAGCGGCGTGTAAATGGCGACGGGCTTTTCCTTGCCCTTGACGCGCACATCGTCGATCTTCATGTACGCATGCCCCGAATCCGCCTCGACCGTGGCCTGCGTCGCCAGGATGCCCACGCCGTACTGCTTGGTGATGCCCTCCAGCCGCGAGCCCAGATTCACCGCGTCGCCCATCACGGTATAGCTCATGCGGAATTCCGAGCCCATGTTACCCACGCTCATGCGGCCCGTGTTCACGCCCACGCCGATCTTCACTTCCGGCCAGCCGCGCGCGGCGAAATCCCGGTTCAGGTCGGGCAGGGCCGCCTGCATGGCCAGCGCAGTGCGCACGGCGCGCGTCGCGTGATCGGGCAGATCGACCGGCGCGTTCCAGAAAGCCATGATCGCGTCGCCGATGTATTTGTCGATGGTGCCACGCTGTTCCTGCACGATGCGTGTCATGGTCGACAGATAGGCATTCAGCACCTCGGCCAGTTCGGCCGGCGGCAGTTTCTCCGAAAAATCGGTGAAACCGCGGATGTCCGAGAACAGCACCGTCATGTCGCGGGACTGGCCCTCCATCGTGTAATGCGCCGGGTCACGGCTCATTTCCGTGGCCAGCTCGGGCGGCACGTACTGGCCGAACAGGCGCGTGATCTGCCGTTTGCTGCGCGATTCGGCAAAGAACCCATAGGCCGTGTTGAGGGCATACAGCCCGAAAACCGTCAGCATCGGCGCGGCCAGCGGCACGACCCAATAGCGGTTCCAGGCGGCGGCGTAAGCCGCCAGCAAGGCGCCCAGCAGCGTCAGCGTCGCCGCGAGGCCAGCCACCGGCCCGAAACGCAGCAGCACGGCCGTCAGCACGGCCCCCAGCACCAGCACCGCGAGCAGCCGCGCATCTTGCGACCAGGGCGGTGTGCTGCGGGTGACGCCGTCCAGCATGCCTGCGATCAGGTGGGCGTGGATTTCGACACCGGGAAAAGCGCCCGAGAACGGCGTGACGCGCAGGTCCGCCAGCCCCGGCGCGGTCGATCCGACCAGCACGATGCGGTTCTCCAGCTGCGCCACCGGTGCCCGGCCGGCCAGCACTTCGGCCGCTGACACGTAGGGGAACGGCGCGCCGGCGCGGTAGGGCACGTATACGCTGCCGTCTGTGGACAACGGTACGCGCAGGCCGCCCACCTCGATCCAGGGGGCACGGTAGTCGCGGCCCCCCCCGTGCAGCCCGTCCGCACCCGCAAGCGGCGCATCGCCGCCGAAGGCAATGCCGAGCGTGGAGGCGGACAAAGACAGGTAGTAGCCGTCGCCGTAGGGCGCGACGAGCTGCATGCGGCGCGCGGTACCATCCGTATCGGCCCGCATATTGAAGAAGCCGGCAGCCGGCGCGGCAGCCTGGAACCGTTCGAGGTTGGCGCCGTAGCCGGCGGCAGGCTCGCCCGGTGCGAGCGGAGCGAATGCATGCGCCGCCAGGGCAGGCGGCGGCAGGCGGCCGGTCTTCGCATCGCCAAACCCGGCGGGAATGAAGTAATAACCGAGCGAAACCGGCTTCTCGGCCAGCGCCTGCGCAAAGCGCGCATCGTAATCGAGCGCCGGCGCGAGACGTGCGACCTCGGCCCGAAAGGCGCGGTTGTTCGCGAGATCGCTTTGCGCCAGCCGTTCCAGGTTCGCCAGGCCGGAACTGGTGTCGGGTTCGGCGAAGACCACGTCGAAACCGACCGCCGCCACGCCGTAGCGGTCGAACAGCTGCCCGACCAGGCGGGTCATGACGTCGCGGTTCCACGGCCAGCGGCCCACCGCTTTCAGGCTGGCTTCGTCAATGTCGAGAATGGCGATGCGGTCGTCCGGGCCGGCGGGCGCAGTGCGTTTGAGCCACGCGTCGTACAGCCAGGCTTCGGCCCGCTCGACGGGCGGAATGGTCAGCATGCCTGCGACATGCGCCGCCATCAGCAGGACGACCAGCGCGGACAGCGCAGCCTGGGCCAGCCGGGATGCGGCGCGCTTCACTTGATGCGGTAGAAGCGGTCGGGCAGATCCTTGCCGCGCACGTTGTCCATGCGTCCGCCAACCGCCTCGCCCAGCGCCGCCAGCCGGTCCGCCGGATGCGGATGGGTCTTGTAGAGCAGGCTGGTACGCTCATCCTTGGCAGGCAGTCCCGCCATGTCCTGCAACACGGTCGGCAGCCCCCAGGGATCGTAGCCCGCCCGCGCAGCAAACACCATGCCGATGCGGTCGGCCTCGAACTCGGCCTCCTTGTCGAGGCCGCGCGCCATGATCTCGGCACCATTGCCGATCAGGTTCTGCACGATCTGGTCGCTGCCCTGCGCCTTGTTGCTGGCTGCCTGCCCCAGTGCGCCGATCAACGTCGATTGCTTGAGCACCTTGAGGTGATGCTTCTGGGTCACGTGCGCAATTTCGTGCCCCAATACGCCGGCCAGTTCGGCTTCGTTATCGAGCAGACGGTACAGCCCCTTGGTGACAAAGACGTAGCCGCCGGGCGCCGCAAAGGCGTTGATGTCTTCCGTATCGAGCACACCGAAGCGCCAGGTCACATCGCTGCGCCCGCTCTGCAGGGCAACCCAGTTGCCGACCAGATTGACGTAGCGCTGCAGCGCGTCGTCACGCACCAGCGACACCGCGCCGAGCAGGTTGCCGGCGATCTGGTGACCGATGCGGTTTTCGTCTTCCAGCGAATAGTCGCCGAACAGCGCGAACCCCAGCTGCCGGGCATCGATCTTCTGCTTGGCAGGCGGCGGGTTCGCCGCGGCATTCTGCGTGGTGGCCGGCTGCTGCGCCGGCGCGGTCTGCGCAGGCTGCTGGGGCTGCTTCGACTTGTCCTTCTTGTCCAGTTCCTTGTTGATCCGTTCTTCCAGAATCTTGCCCAGATCGAACGCGTTCGCCTGCGTGCTCGCCGCGGTGAGCGCAAGCGCGATGACCAGCCAGCGCGCTTTCATCAGTTGTTCCCCCACGACGAAGACGACTGCTTGGGTTCGGGGCCTGGCAGCGCCGGCACGCTGGCGGCCGCCAGACCGCCCTGCGACGCAAAACTGCGGGCCTGCGCACCGGATACGCCCTGCGCTTCCAGCCGCGCCATTTCCTCCGGATTGAATTTCGCCGTTTTCAGTTCCTCGTCGTTGAGGCCGCGCAGGCCGGCCACTGCAACGACGCGGCTGGGGTCGGATTTGGTGGTGGCGGCACCGACCACGTCGCCGATGCCCGCACCGCCCAGCCCGCCCGCCCCGACCCGCACCGAAAGCAGGCGTATCCAGCCGGTGGTCCTGCCTGCCGTGACGCGCAGCCAGCCGCCCTGTTTGGACAGAACTTCGACATTTGCACCTTTGGCGACGCTGCCCGCGACGGTCGCGGCAGCGCTCGGCTGGGCGTACAGCTTGTCGTTGCGCAGGACGGTGCCGGGCGCGGCCCAGGCTGTCGATACCGCCAGACATGCCGCCAGCGCGGCGAACGGAATGCGAAATCGTTTCATCGTTCGGGTTCTCCTCTGCTTGCAAGACTGTAGGGGCTGGCCTGCAATGGCGCAAGCCTTGACGACGCCGTGCACGCGACGGCCCGGACCGCAATGCTCCGGGGCCTGATAAGATGCCGCGATGCGTTTTCTCGAGGCTTCCATCGAATCGCTCGGCGCCAAGATCACCGGCTGGTTCGCCGTCGGCTACGGCACTTTCGCCTTTCTCGGCCGCGCCCTGCTGCTGCTGCTGGACCGCACCACATGGAACCGTGCGACTTTCGATGTGGTGGTCAAGCAGGTGTACTTCACCGCCGTGCAGATCCTCCATGTTTTTCTCGGCTATGCGCTCATCATTTCGTGGCTGATCGTCACCATCATTCTCTCCACCGCGCGCGAATTCGGCCTGACCGAATTCGCCATGGAGATGACCATCCGCGTACTCGTGCTCGAACTGCTGCCTTTCCTCACCGCGCTGTTCGTCGCACTGCGTTCGGGCAGCGCGATCAATACCGAGATTGCGCTGATGCGCGTGAACAACGAATTGGATGCGCTTGCGCATTGCAAGGTTCCGCCGATGCAGTTCGAGTTTCTGCCGCGCCTGATCGGCGGCGTGGTATCGGTCGTTGCGCTGGCAAGCCTCGCCGGACTGCTCGCGCTGCTGCTCGCTTATCTGTCGATCTACGGCCTGAGCATGGCCGGCTTCGAGGCCTTTACACGTACCGTCGCCAGGATCTTTGATTTCCGCATCGTCGCCGGTCTGGCCGTCAAATGCGCGCTGTTCGGCCTGGCCGTGACGCTGATCCCGGTGACGGCGGGCCTCGAAACGCCGAAAAAACTGTTCATGGTGCCCGTCTCCGTGCTGCGCGGCATGATGCGGGTGTTCTTCGCCATCGTCGCAATCGAGGTGCTGTCATTGGCGCTCAAGTACATCTGACCGCGTTCGCCGACCGCGCCGCGCTGGAGGCGGCCGTGACCGCGCTGGGCGACGACGTGGCCCGCGTGGCGCCCGACCTGCCGCTGCGCGCCAATCTGTCCGCGCTCGACAACATCGCGCTGATCCCGCTCTATCAGCGGCATTACGATGCGGCCGACTCGGCCCGTCAGGCGCTGGCCATGCTGGATGCACTCGGCCACGCGACGATCGCGCCACTGCGCGATCCGGACATGACGCCCGCGCAGCGTTTCGTCACGCAGCTCGCGCGCGCGCTGATGCTGCGGCGTCCACGGCTGGTCATCGACCGGCCCGGCGCCATGCTTTACGATGTGCCCTACCCCGATTTCATCCGCCGGCTCGCCGCGCAGCCTGCGATGAGCGGCACGTGGGACATCTACGATTTCAGCTGGAACCAGGTGCTCTATCCACGATGAACGCAACCTCCAATCCGTTCCATTTCAAGGTCGGCCTGTTCGCGGCCGGCACCCTGCTGCTGGTCGGCGTGTTCCTCGTCTACCTGTTGCACGCGCGCGGCGTGTTCGAGCCCACCTACCGGCTGAACCTCGCCGCGACCAGCGCCGATGGCGTGGCACCCGGCGTACCGCTGGTGTTTTCGGGGATCGAGATCGGCAGCGTCGCCTCGCTCGGCCTGAACGACGACGGCGGGATCGTAATCCGCATCGAACTCCTGCAGCGCAACGCGAAATGGCTGCGTCAGACCAGCAGCTTCACACTCGACAAGCCGCTGGTCGGCGGTGCCAAGATTCGTGTCGATTCGCCCGATCTGAAAGCCGAGCCGCTGCCGGACGGTTCGACGATGCTGCTGGTCACGTCCGACGTCAGCAAGGAAATCCCGGCCCTGGTCGAACGCGTGAAAGCCATTCTGGCCAACGTCGAGCATCTCACCCGCCAGGACGGCGAAATCAACGCCACGCTGGCCAACGTGAAGACCGTCACCGACCGCATGACCGGTGACTACGGCGTGCTCGAAGGCATCCTCGGTAGCCCGGAAAAAGCGCGCGCCGTGACCGATTCGCTGGAAAAGACCCGCGCGCTCGTCGCCAAACTCGACAGCCTCGCCCTGAGAATGGACGGCATGGCTGCCAAAACCGACAGCTGGCTGTTCGATCCGAACGGTGTGGCCGAACACACGCGCGAATCGCTGGTCCAGGTGCGCCACATGCTGGACGACGCGCAGTCCAGCCTGAAGAAGGCCGATGCGCTGATGGCCAACGCGGTCGACATTTCGGCCAACGTCAAGGACGGCACGCAGGACATCGCAAAGCTGCGCGCCGAGATCGACGACGCCGTGCGCAAGGCCAACGCCCTGGTCAACGAGATCAACAAAAAATGGCCGTTCGCGCGTGACCCCGAGGTGAAATTGCCATGAGACGCCTGCTTGCACTCGCCGCGCTGACGCTGCTCGCCGCCTGCGGCAGCAGTGGCCCGCCGCCACCTGACTGGAAAACCGATGCGGCCGACCTGATCGAACGCTATGCGAAACATGCATTGCGCGGCGAGAACACGCTCGCCGAACGTTATTTCCAGCAGGCGGTTGCCGCCACCGGCGGCGCGGGACGCGTAGCCGAAACCGCTCGCCTGTGGCTGGCCCGTTGCGCGGTGCGCCGTGCCATGCTGATCGACGACGCCTGCGCCGAATACGCCGATCTTGCCACTGTCGAGACCACCCCTGCGGATCGTGCCTATTTCCGTTTCATCACCCTGGACTGGAACGGGATCGACCCCGCGCTGCTGCCCGCCCAGCACCGCGACCTGGCGGCAGCGCTCCCCGACAGGCGCCGCGACGTGCCCGCGCGCGTCACCGATCCGCTTGCCCGTCTGCTCGAAGCGAGCCTGCTCGTGATGCGCCGCGAGCACGATGCATCCATACTGGAACTGGCCACCGAAACGGCTTCGGCGCAGGGTTGGCGTCAACCTTTGCTGACTTATCTGACGCTGCGGCGCCAACAGGCCGAAACTGCCGGCCAGCAGGAGCTGGCCGACCGGTTGACGCGCCGGATACGCCTCGTCGAAACCAGTCTCGGCCCCCCCTGATGCCACATTGCGGCGTACATATATAAGAAATTTATAACTTAATAATATTAATAATCTTGCATATATATTCCCTGCGCCCCTAGCATGCGTCCTTTTCGTCACAAGGACACGCGCCCCATGCTGGATTGGCTCTATGCACCCTGGCCCTGGTACGTGACCGGCCCGTTGATCGGTCTCATGGTCCCGCTCATGCTCTGGATCGGCAACCGCTCGTTCGGCATTTCATCGAACTTGCGCCACATGTGCGCCATGGCCCAGCCCAAAGGCATCGGCGTCGATTTTTTCCAGTACAACTGGCGTGAGCACAACTGGAGCCTGGTTTTCGCACTGGGCACCGTGCTTGGCGGCCTATTGGCCGGCGTCGTATTCGCCAACCCCGATCCGGTCGATCTCTCGGTCGCCGCACTGACCATGTTTTCGAACTGGAACGTACCCATCGCGGGCGGTTTTCTGCCGCCCGTGCTGTTCGATCTGACCTGGCTCTCGGTGTTCGTCATGTTCACCGGCGGCGTACTGGTCGGCTTCGGCACGCGCTATGCCAGCGGCTGCACTTCGGGGCACGCGATCACCGGCCTGTCGACCCTGCAACGGCAATCCCTGCTGGCCGTGCTCGGCATCTTCGCCGGCGGCCTGTTTTCGGCGCATTTCATCACGCCCCACCTGTTTTCGCTTTTCTGGTGAACCACATGCGCTTCCTGCCCTATCTGCTCGCCGGCCTGGCCTTCGGCTTCGTACTCGTCAAATCCGAAGCGGCTTCCTGGTACCGGATCATGGAAATGTTCCATTTCCAGTCCTTCCATATGTTCGGCATCATGGCCACGGCCATCGCGACCGGCCTCGCAGGAATCCGCCTCCTCAAACGCCGCGACCGCCTGCACACCCTCGAAGGCGAGGTCATCGCGATTCCGGAAAAACCGCCCGGCCACCTCAACTATGTCCTCGGCGGCATCATTTTCGGGCTCGGATGGGGTGTCATCGGCCTTTGTCCGGGTCCGATATTCGCCCTGGTCGGCATGGGTTCGATCGGCGCGCTCGCCGCGCTGGCGGGGGCCCTCCACGGCACCTGGCTCTACGGCTACCTCAAGAACCGGCTGCCGCATTGACAGCGTGGCAGCGCATCGCTACCGTGCCGCTACGGAGAGCATTCTTCGTATACCACCACAAGTTGTAACCCTATTGCAGGAGGAGAAAACCATGAAACACGCAGCACTCGTTGCGGCCTTGCTGACCGCGTTCGCCGGCACCGCATATGCCGCGGCGCCGATGATGTCCCCGGAATGGACCGCCCAGGCCTGCGATGCCTGGAACAAGGACGCCGACCTGACCACCGGCCTGGCCGACAAGTGGATCAAGAACGACAAGGGCCGCGGCTACAAGATCATCCATCTGTACCGCACCGACTGCGGCGAGGCGACGGCGACCGAACTGAAGATCGTGGCCAAGGACGGCAAGGCGATGTGCGTGTACGGCGGCGCCGTGCAGAACGCCCAGCTGGACGACTCGGTCGACTACGTCATGCATGCCGAAACCAAACGCTGGGAGGAGATGGGCGCGGGCGAATACGGTCCCATGAAGGCGATGACCTTCCGCCGCCTGAAATTTACCGGCCCCATGATGGAGGCCATGGGTGTGATGGGCCCGTTCGAAGCCTTCCTCAAGCTGCCGGGCAAGATTCCGGGCGACAAGGCCTGCCCCGCCAAATAAGGTCTGCGTCATGCAACAAAAAAGCCGGGGTGACCCGGCTTTTTTGTTTTACCAAGGGAATCTCAGTGCACCTGCGTACCGGTCGGCACGTCGAGCGGCCGGCCGTTGCGGATTTCCTCCGGCGTCGCGTCGCGAATGTCCACCACGTTGACGAGGCAGGTGACGCTCTGCCCGGCCAGCGAGGGATTGCCGTCCAGGGTAAGCTTGCCGTCCTCGATCGCGGTCACGTAGAACGCCTTGGTATCGCCCGCCTCGTTCTGGAAAAGGACCTCGGCGCCGACCCGGCGAAACTCGGGCGGCACATTGTCGACGGCTTCGACGTAGACCAGGCTCTCGTCGCGTTCGCCATATCCTTCTTCAGGCGAAAGCGCGATCTCGACACGCTCACCGACCGCGCGGCCATTCACGGCCTGCTCGATCGCGGGCAGGATGCCGCTGTTGGCGCCGTGCACGTAGCCGACGGGAATATCGTGCTGCTCGACGACCATGCCGCGCGCGTCGAGGATGGAATAGGTGATGAAAACCAGCTTGTTGCGTGTCACGGTAGCCATGATGGGGACTCTAAACTGTCGGGAGCGAATGCCGCTATGAAGCCCGTATGATACCTTCCGGGGCTGACCCGCACATCGTCCGACCATGAAACCGCTCAAACATCTGCCGGCATGGAAAGCGCTGGAGGCGCATTTCAAGGCCATGCGCGACTTCGACATGCGCACCGCATTCCGCGAGGACGCCCAGCGCTTCGACCGCCTCTCCCTGCGTTGCGGCAATCTACTGCTCGACTACTCCAAAAACCGCGTCACGGACGAGACGCTGGCGCTGCTGGCCAGGCTGGCGCGGGAATCCGGCCTCGAAGGCCTGCGCGACGACATGTTCAGCGGCAAGCGCATCAACTTCACCGAGGATCGCGCCGTGCTGCACACGGCCCTGCGCGCGCCGGCACGGCCGCCCCTCCTCGTCGAAGGTATCGAAATCGAAGCCGAGGTTGCCCGCGTGCTCGGGCGCATGCAGCATTTCGTCGAATCGGTGCACAACGGCAGCTGGCGCGGCCACACCGGCAAGCCGATCCGCGACGTGGTGAATATCGGCATCGGCGGGTCCGACCTCGGCCCGGCGATGGTGTGCCACGCGCTCGACCACTACGCGGTGGAAAGCGTGCGCGTACACTTCGTCTCCAACCTCGACCCGGCCCATCTGGCGACCACGCTCAAAACGCTTGATCCCGAGACCACGCTCTTCATCGTGGCCTCCAAGACCTTCACCACGCTGGAAACGCTGGCCAACGCCAACTCGGCCAAGGCCTGGCTGCTCGCCGCACTGCGCGCGCCGGCGGCGGTGGCGCGCCATTTCGTCGCGCTGTCGACCAACGCCCAGGCGGTCGAAGGCTTCGGCATCGATCCCGAGAACATGTTCATCTTCTGGGACTGGGTCGGCGGCCGCTATTCGCTGTGGTCGGCCATCGGGCTCTCGATCGCGCTGCAGATCGGCTGGGGCAATTTCCAGGCCCTGCTGGCCGGCGCGCACGCCATGGACCTCCATTTCCGCGAAGCGCCGCTGGACGCCAACATGCCCGCGATTCTCGGCCTGCTCGGCATCTGGTACGCCAATTTCTGGGGCACCGACACCTACGGCATCTTTCCCTACGATCAGCGTTTGCGCCTGCTCGTGCCCTTCCTGCAGCAGCTCGACATGGAATCGAACGGCAAGAACGTCAATCGCGCCAACAAGCGGGTGAACTACAACACCGGCCCCATCGTATGGGGCGCGCCCGGGACCAACGGCCAGCACGCCTTCTTCGAGCTGGTGCATCAGGGCACGCGGCTGATTCCCACCGACTTTCTGGTCGCAGCGGTCAACCACACGCCGCTCGCCGATCAGCACGAATGGCTGCTCGCCAACTGCCTGGCGCAGACCGAAGCGCTGCTCAAGGGCAAATCGCGCGCGGTCATCGAGGCCGAACTGATCGCCCAGGGCATGAGCCGAGAAGAAGCGCGCGCGCTGGCGCCCCACAAAGTCTTCCCCGGCAACCGGCCGAGCAATACGCTGCTCTACCAGAAGCTCGATCCGCACACGCTGGGCATGCTGATCGCGCTCTACGAGCACAAGGTTTTCGTGCAGGGGGCGATCTGGCAGATCAACAGCTTCGACCAGTGGGGCGTGGAACTGGGCAAGCAGCTTGCGCCGCCGATCCGCGCCGCGCTGAGTTCGGTGCGCGTGATCGGCGAGCACGACGGCTCGACCCTGGGCCTCATTGCCGACATCCGCCGGCGGCGCGGGCTCAGTACCTGACGCGCACGCGGTAGGTCAGCGTCGCCTGCCCTTCGGCAGGCACCTTCACCTTCCACTCCGCCGTGCCCGAGGCAGCCTGCGTGTGCGGCAGCGATTCGCTCACCATGGTCCAGTCGCCCGGCATCGGCTCGCGCACGGTCACGGTCACGGGTTCCGGTTTGGCGTTCTTCAGCACGATCTCGTAGGCCGATTCGAACACGTAGTTGTAGCGCCCGCTGCCGGCCAGCTTCTGGAAGGCGGTCTGCTTCTTGTCGGCGGTCACGTCGAAGGCGTCGCCAAGCTTCAGGCGCACGGTCTCGTTCTTCGGCGTGTGGTCGATACGGTCCTCGCCGACGAACTGCGCATTGCCCTGGCTGTCCTGCTTGTAGACGCGGATCACGCCCTTGGGTAGCGGAATGCCCAGGCCCTCGCCCTTGTTCGCGAAGTCGACGAAAACGCCGACCTTCATCTTCTGCCCCAGCTCGCCGTACTGGCCGGAGTAGTAATAGTTCGCGCCTTCGAGCAGGAATTCCTTCTTCACCGGCACCCGCGTGGCCGACATCAGCGCCACCTGCTTGGTCTGGTTCTCCGCCAGCGTAGTAGGCCGCTGCATGGTATAGAGGTGGTATTCGAACAGCGATTCCTGCTGCATCTCGGCCGCATCGGCCACCTTGGCGGCCATCGCCATCATCGCGCGCGGCGACGGCTGCGCCTCGCGCACACGGTTGAGGTCGCCCGCGACCAGCTGCAGTTTCGCGTTGGGGTAAGCCGCGCCGCTCTGGTTGGTAAGCGTCACCCAGCCGTTCAGATCGAGCGCGCTGTCGTCGGCATTGAGCTCGGCGACGTAGTCCGCACGCCATGACAGGCCGCCGGTGAGATAGGACAGCTCGAGATGCTGCATGCCCGCGGCCGGATTCAGCAGCGAAATCACCAGCGTGGGTTTGTCGCGCAGCGTATCCGGCACGCCCGGGAACGCGATGCGGCCGGGCGCACCGGTCTCGATGCGGTCGGCGAACTTCAGTACGACCCCGTTGTTGGTCGACAGCACCGTGGCGGTTTCGCGCGTTTCCGCGCCAGTGGCCGGATTGGTGCGGACGACCGTGATTTCACGGCCCACATATTTATCGAGCAGTTTGGCGGGCGTGAGCAGATCGAAGTCGAAGTTCTGCTCCAGCAGGCGAAAGCCGTCCGGCCGTGCGGCATTGCGGAGTTGTGCAGTCTCCGGCCGCATCTGCGCCGAGACTTCGCGCCAGGCCAGACGATTCAGGTCGCGGTCGAGCCGGACCTGGCGCGCATCCTTCACCAGCGCCAGGTTGTCGTTGTAGATCGTGACGGCGACGCTTTTCTGATCGGCCGCTGCGGACACGATCTCGTCGCGCGGGGCGGCATGCAGGGACGTGGCGGCGAACGCGCCCGCGATCAGGGTGGACAGGACGGGGGTGGAATGCATGACTGTGGTCTCCTCGTTTGGATGGACAGGCGCAGTTGCGCACCCGCATCTTGACCGATTCGCACCAGATTGGGTTCGCGGCGCTAGAATGCGCTTACAAAAATTTTCAGCCTTGCCATGATCTCGGACGATTCCCAACCCTCGCGCATCGTCGGCGGCGGCATCAACACCGGCGAATCCGAACAGTCCGTCGCCGTTACCCAGATGCTCGGGGCGGGAAGCGACGCGCCCACCCGCGAAGCGGACCTGCGCGCACGCTTTCTGTCCTTCGAACCGATCTTCGACAGTGCGTCCGAACTCGTCGCGCACCAACTGGTCCTGCGCGGGCAGATCGCGCCGCCGGATGCGGCCCCCGAATTGCAGCGCATGGACGAGGACATGTTGCTGACCGGCCTGTTTTCGCTGGTGCAGGACGGACTGACAGGTTCCCTGCCCCTCATGGTTCAGATCAGCGCCGAAATCCTGTTCAGCGACGTCCTGCACGAAATCCGCCATCCCGCCCTGGTCTGGCGCGTAAACGTCGACGACACGCAGCAGCTTGCCCGCGTGCTCGCGCTACAGGACGAGGGCATGCGTTTCTGCCCAGCCCTGAACCCCGGCAATGCTGTCGTCCTCGACAGTCTGCAGGCCTGGCAGTTTCTCGCCTGCCGGGCCGACTGCGCCGCGCCGCCCACGGGTGCCCGCCTGATCGTCGAGGGCGTCGCCGGCACGGCCCGGCAGCAATGGCCGGCCGGCACCTGGTTCAAGAGCGGCGCATTGCCGGACGACACCCTGCCAGGCAGGGATGCGCAGGATGCGACCATGCAGGTCGATCTGCTCGCCATCGCGCTCGGCCATTCGGTCGAAACGCTGATTTCCTTCGTCAGGCTGAATCCCAAGCTGGGGCCGCGCCTGCTGGCCATCGCCAACTCGCAGGCAGGCGGTCTCAGCCGACCGGCCGAATCAGCCGCGCACGCCCTGGTCATGCTGGGGCCGCAGCGGGCCGGCCGCGTCGCCGCCCTGCTTGCGCTGGCCGGCACCCACCCGACCGAAACCACCCGCCAGCACGCGGTAAGCGCACTCACCCGCGCATTGTTCATGGGCAAGATCACCCGGCTGGGCGCACCTGCCGAGAACGCCGCCGCCGCATTCGAGATCGGCCTGCTCTCGGTTGCGCCGCATGCCCTGAATCTGCCGGTGGACGCACTAACGCGCCGGCTGGGCCTGCCCCCGGCAATGGCGCGGGCGCTCTCGGCCGAACCCTCACCCGAAGGCGCGATGCTGCGTCTGGCGCACGCCTGCGAAACCAATAACGCCGATGCGCTTACGGTCTACGCAAACGCAACCGACATCCCTCTGCACCAGATTTCCGTCGCCTACCTCGACGCCCTGATCGCCGCCTCGGCGCTGGACGCCGCTCTGATCTGACCGGGCTGGGCCGGAGCGGTAGAATGCGGGTTTTGCCCGCGCTTACGCCATGTCTCCCACCCTGGTTTTCGATATCGAAACGATTCCCGATATCCCCGGCTTTGCCGCCGTCAACGGCATCGACACGCAGGGCCTGCCCGCCGCGGAACTCACCGAAATGGCACTGCTCGCCCGCCGCCAGAAGACCGGCAGCGACTTCATGCCGCTGCACCTGCACCGCGTCGTCGCGATTTCCTGCGTGCTGCGCCACACCGACAAAACCGGCGGCGACCAGCTCAAGATCTGGTCGCTCGGCGAACGCGACAGCAGCGAAGCCGAACTGATCCAGCGCTTCTACGACGGCATCGAGCGCTATACGCCGCAACTGGTGTCCTGGAACGGCGGCGGCTTCGACCTGCCGGTGCTGCACTACCGCGGCCTGATCCACGGCGTCGCCGCGCCCCGCTACTGGGACTGGGGCGACGACGACAAGGAATTCAAATGGAACAGCTACCTCGGGCGCTACCACACCCGCCATCTCGACCTGATGGACGTGCTGGCCATGTACCAGCCGCGCGCCAACGCGCCGCTCGACGACATGGCCAAGCTGTGCGGCTTCCCCGGCAAGCTGGGCATGGACGGTTCGAAAGTGCTGGAGGCATATCAGGCCGGCGAAATCGACGCCATCCGCAACTACTGCGAGACCGACGTGATGAACACCTGGCTGGTCTATCTGCGCTTCCAGAAGATGCGCGGCACGCTCAACGAAGCGGCCTACGCCGGTGAAATCGCACTGGCACGCCATACGGTGGAATCGACCCCCGCACCGCACTGGCAGGAATTCCTGACCGCCTGGACAACATCCTAGAAACCGCAGTTGACCGCTTATCGCTATATACAAAAGCCGTATGAATACTGAATTTCCCGCCTTCGACCGTATTCACCCGAAATGTGGGAACGCTACGCATCCGATGACACGCCTGCTCGTGCGCCTGTCTTTGTACCCGCAAGGGGCAGGCCGGATTCGTAAAGCCGCTGGTGCGGCAGCCACCCGATCAGACGCACCCCCGGGTGCGTCCAGCTACGGTTTCTAGGATGAGCCCCGTCGTCGACATCCTTTCCCTCGACCACGAGGGCCACGGCGTTGCGCGCATCGACGGCAAGGTTACCTTCGTCGACGGCGCGCTGGCAGGCGAACGCGCCGAAATCGCCGTCTACCGCAAGCACGCCAAGTACAACTCCGCCAATGCGGTCGGCATCCTCAAGGCCAGCGCGCAACGGGCCGACCCGCAGTGCCGGTATTTCGGCCGCTGCGGCGGCTGCTCGATGCAGCATCTGGAAGCCGGTGCCCAGGTCGCCGCCAAGCAGCGCGTGCTGGAGGAAAACCTCGCGCGCATCGGCAAGGTGACGCCCGAACTGATCCTGCGCGCGCTGCACGGCCCCGCCTGGCACTACCGCCACCGTGCGCGCCTGTCGGTACGGCGCGTGGACAAGAAAGGCGGCATCCTGGTCGGCTTCCACGAAAAGCGCTCCAGCTTCATCGCCGACATGGACGGCTGCGAGGTGCTCACGCCCGACGTCTCGGCGCTGATCCGGCCGTTGCGCGACCTGATTCTGGGCTTGTCGAACTCGGACCGCATTCCGCAGATCGAGATCGCGGCCGGCGAGCGCATCACCGTTCTGGTGTTCCGCCTGCTCGAACCCTGGACCGACGAAGACGCCGTCCGGATACGGACCTTTGCGGAACGGCACGGCATCCAGATATGGGAGCAGCGCAAGGGCCCCGAGACCGCGCGGCCGTTCTGGCCGCTCGATGCGCCCGAACTCGGCTACAGCCTGCCCGAATTCGACCTGGTCATGCCGTTCCGGCCGACCGAGTTCACCCAGGTCAATACCGCGATCAACCGCGCCCTGGTCAGCCGCGCCCTGCGCCTGCTCGCCCCGCGGCCGGGCGAGCGCATCGTCGACCTGTTCTGCGGGCTGGGCAATTTCACCCTGCCGATCGCGCGCAGCGGCGCCGCAGTGCACGGCATCGAAGGCAGCGGGGAACTCGTCGCCCGGGCGCGCGAAAACGCCCTGCGCAACCGCCTGCCGAACGCAACGTTCGCAGTGGACAACCTGTTCGAAATGACGCCCGAGAAATTCGCCGCGCTGGGCCCGATCGACAAGCTGCTGATCGACCCGCCCCGTTCCGGCGCCATCGAGGTCGTGAAGGCCCTGCCGGACACGGGTGGGCCGCACCGCCTCGTCTACGTCTCCTGCGACCCTGCCACCCTGGCCCGCGACGCCGAGGTGCTGGTGCATGTGAAGGGCTACCGTCTCAAGGCCGCAGGCGTTGCCAACATGTTCCCGCACACGGCACACGTCGAATCGATCGCGCTTTTCGAGCGCTGATCCCTTAAAATCGCTGCTTTACTTCCACAACCGACATTTCCAGCCCGCAGCTCTCAAAATGGCCCTCATCGTACAGAAATACGGCGGCACCTCGGTCGCCAACGTCGAGCGTATCCGCGCCGTCGCGGAACGCGTCGCCAAGTTCAAAATGCTCGGCCACCAGGTTGTCGTCGTGCTCTCCGCCATGTCCGGCGAGACCAATCGCCTGATCGCGCTGGCCCGGGAGATCCAGGCCGTGCCCGATCCACGCGAGCTCGACATGCTGGTGTCCACCGGCGAGCAGGTCACCATCGCGTTGCTGGCGATGGCCCTGAAGGACCTGGGCCTCAAGGCGAAAAGCTATACCGGCGGCCAGGTGAAGATCCTTACCGACAACGCCCACACCAAGGCCCGCATCCTCAGCATCGACGAGGCCAACATGCGGCGCGACCTCGATGCCGGCCACGTGGTCGTGGTCGCAGGCTTTCAGGGCGTGGACGACGGCGGCAACATCACCACCCTGGGCCGCGGCGGCTCCGATACCACCGGCGTGGCGCTGGCAGCGGCCCTCAAGGCCGACGAATGCCAGATATACACTGATGTCGACGGCGTCTACACCACCGACCCGCGCATCGTCCCCGATGCGCGTCGCCTGAAGACCGTCACCTTCGAGGAAATGCTCGAAATGGCGAGCCTCGGCTCCAAGGTGCTGCAGATCCGCTCGGTCGAGTTTGCCGGCAAGTACAAGGTCAAACTGCGTGTGCTGTCGAGCTTTCAGGACGAAGGCGACGGCACGCTCATCACATTCGAGGAAAACGACAGCATGGAACAACCCGTCATCTCCGGCATCGCCTTCAACCGCGACGAAGCGAAGATCACCGTCGTCGGCGTGCCCGATCATCCCGGCATCGCCTACAAGATCCTCGGCCCGGTCGCCGACGCCAACATAGACGTCGACATGATCGTGCAGAACGTGGGCCATGCGAACACGACCGATTTCACCTTCACCGTGCACCGCAACGATTTCAACAAGGCGATCGGCATCGTCAGGGTGACCGCCTCCGCCATCGGCGCCCGCGAAGTCACCGGCGACGACAAGATCGCCAAGGTCTCCATCGTCGGCGTCGGCATGCGTTCGCACGTCGGTGTCGCACGCACCATGTTCGAGACCCTGTCCAAGGAAAACATCAACCTGCAGATGATCTCGACATCCGAAATCAAGATTTCGGTCGTTGTCGAAGACAAGTACACGGAGCTCGCCGTACGCGCACTCCATCAGGCCTTCGAACTCGACAAGGCAAACTGAGCCGGGCCGCACGGGCGGCGTCCAGGCAAGGCACGGCATGCGACATTTCTACTTCGTGCTCGCATGGGTTTTTTTCGGTCTTGGCGCGATAGGCGCCGTGCTGCCCGGCCTGCCCACCGTCCCGTTCATGCTGCTTGCCCTGTGGGCGTTCTCGAAATCCTCGAAGCGTTTCCACGCCTGGCTCGAATCGCATCGCGTGTTCGGCCCGCCTTTGCGAGCCTGGCATCTGCACCGTGTGATCCCGCTCAAAGCCAAGATCGTCTCCATCACGAGCATGGCCCTCAGCATGGCCTACATGGTCCGCTACACGCACATGCCGACCTGGCTATTGCTGCTCGTCGCCAGCCTCATGCTGTACGGCGCGTGGTTCGTTCTGCGCCATCCCTCCGTGCCGAAAAGCTGATCCGTAGTGGCGCCGAGGTCCGGCTTCCGCTACAATGCGCGCGGTTCGGAGACGTGGCCGAGTGGTTGAAGGTACTCCCCTGCTAAGGGAGCATGCGGGCTTAAACCTGCATCGAGGGTTCGAATCCCTCCGTCTCCGCCAAACCAGAATATGGGTGTCAGACGCGGGAAAACCGCGTATAATGCGCATCCTTCAACGCGCCCGTAGCTCAGCTGGATAGAGTACTTGGCTACGAACCAAGGGGTCAGGAGTTCGAATCTCTTCGGGCGCGCCATATTCCAGAGGCTTCCAGACGGAAGCCTCTTTTCGTTTGTTCATCACGCCCGGCGGCTGCGTCGTCGGACGGCGTGCCGTCATTCTGGCTTCCCCAACCCGGTTGGCCTCAATCCTGCGGCCCGTTGGCCGTAAATTCCCCTGTACGCCGCCCATCAGCGCGCACCGTCCCGATGCACCAACAACCCGGTTGGTGGTCCGGCCAGTGCGGCGTTTGCTAGGCTGCGATCGCGCAATCCGCATTCAGGGAGTTCATATGGCTTACTTGCAGAACAAATGGAGCGAGCATGCCCGGCAGGCCAGTCCCGCCCGACGCTATGCTTCGCAACGCGAATTCGAGGCCGACTGGATCTACAGCCTGCGCCGCCGCTATCGCGTTTCCCAGGAGGCGCTCGCGGTGATGGCCAACGTCTCGGTCACCACGGTGCAGAACTGGGAGAACCCGCGCAGCGCCAAAGCCATCGCGGAACACAACCAGGCACGGTTGCGCGACATCGAGCGCGACCTGTGGATCAAGGCCCATGTCACGCTGCTCGACCCCTGCCCTCCCTACATTCAGGCGCTTTACGATCTGATGAGCGCCAGCAAGGACGATAGCGCACGCGCGCTGGCCGACTATCTGGTCGCCTCCCTGCCCGCGGACGATGCCGGGCGGGCGCGCCTGCTGCACTGGGCCAGCCTCACCCACAGTATCGGCGAACCCGGCTCGGCGCGGGCACGCAGCCTATCCGAAGCCGCGCTGGACGCGCTGACCGGCGCCGATACGCAACTCTCGGCAGCCATCGAAAACGAAATTCTCGGTAGCCAGTTCGAGGATCTGCTGCAATTGCCCGCAGGGGAATCCCGCACGCGCCAGGGCGCCAGTCTGATGCGCGCCTGCGAACGCCTGTTTCAGCGCGACGCACAGCCTGCGTATCTATGGAACGCGCTGGAGGTCGCCTGCCGCGCGCCGCTCGAGTCGCGCGACGTGTTCCGGCTGGTACAGGTGCTGGTCGACGTTCAAGGCGTGGCCCATGTGAGTCACCGCATCCGCAACGAAGCCCGCTTCGAGGCCGCCCGTCAGGTGCTCGAAAGCAGTGCGACGCGCAACTGAGGAGGCGCGCCATGAAACGCACACTGCTTCTTCCGTTGAATATGGCGACGATGCTGCTTCTGTTGCAATTCGCCGTGCCCGCACATGCCGCGAAAGCGCCGACGCCACCTGCGGCGCCGGCTGTCGAAACTGCGGTCGTTGCCCCACAGCCCATACTCATCGCCTGGGACAGGGTCGGCGCAACCGCGTGACCGACAGGCGGAGCCTCTTCGGCCCCGGGGAAATCGCTTAGAATGGCGGCCTGCCGCAATTCGACCCGCATTTCCCCATGGATACCCCGCAGACCGCGCCGGCTTCGTCCGGCGCTGCCGCCCTGGCGCGCGACGTGAAGAAACGCCGCACCTTCGCCATCATCTCGCACCCCGACGCCGGTAAAACCACGCTCACCGAAAAGCTCCTGCTGTTCGGCGGCGCCATCCAGATGGCCGGCACGGTCAAGGCCAAGAAGAGCGGCAAATTCGCCACCTCCGACTGGATGGCTGTCGAACAGGAGCGCGGCATTTCGGTGGCCTCGTCGGTGATGCAGTTTTCCTACGGCGACTGCGTCTTCAACCTGCTCGACACCCCCGGCCACAAGGACTTCTCCGAAGACACCTATCGCGTGCTCACGGCCGTGGATGCCGCGATCATGGTCGTCGACGCCGCCAAGGGCGTCGAGGAACAGACGATCAAACTGCTGGAAGTGTGCCGGATGCGCAATACGCCCATCATCACCTTCATCAACAAGCTCGACCGAGAAGTGCGCGAACCGCTCGAACTGCTGGACGAGATCGAATCCATCCTGAAAATCCACTGCGCGCCGGTCACCTGGCCCATCGGCATGGGCAAGCGCTTCCAGGGCGTCTATCACCTCATCCACGACGAGTTCCTGCGCTTCAAGGCCGGCGAGGAAAATGCCGGCCAGCAGTTCGAATCGCTGCAGGGCCTGGGCGAAGCCCGGTTACGCGAACTGTTCCCGCTCGAAGCCGACACCCTGCTCGGCGAGATCGAGCTGGTGCGCGGCGCCGGCGCCGCCTTCAGCCTCGACGACTTTCTCAGTGGCAAGCAGACCCCGGTGTTCTTCGGCTCCGGGATCAACAACTTCGGCGTGCGCGAAGTGCTGCGCGCCCTGTCGGACTGGGCGCCCTCGCCGCTGCCGCGCGAAGCGGTCGAGCGCACGGTCGAGCCCACCGAACCCAAGTTCACCGGTTTCGTATTCAAGATCCAGGCCAACATGGACCCGAACCACCGTGACCGCATCGCCTTCTTCCGCGTCTGCTCGGGTCGCTACTCGCCCGGGATGAAGGCACGCCACCGTCGCACCGGCAAGGACATGAAGATCGCCAACGCGGTCGTCTTCATGGCCAACGAACGCCAGCGCTCGGAGGATGCCGTCGCGGGCGACATCATCGGTATCCACAATCACGGCCAGCTGCAGATCGGCGACACCCTCACCGAAGGCGAGGCCTTGCAGTTCAAGGGCATCCCCTACTTCGCGCCGGAATTGTTTTCCAAACCGCGTCTGCGCGACCCCCTGCGCGCCAAGCAGCTCAACAAGGGTTTGCTGGAACTCGGCGAGGAAGGCGCGGTGCAGGTGTTCGAGCCTTTTGCCGACAACACGCTCCTGATCGGCGCCGTCGGCCCGCTGCAGTTCGAAATCGTCGCGCATCGCCTGAAGACCGAATACGGCGTCGACGCCACGTTCGAGAACGCCGGCATCCACACCGCGCGCTGGGTCACCTGCCCCGACGCGCAACACCTCGCCGAATTCACCAGGGCGAATTCGTTGCGGCTGGCGAAGGACGTCGACGGCAATCTGGTCTATCTGGCAGACACGCGGGTGAACCTGCAGCTGGCGCAGGAGCGCTGGCCCAAGGTCGCGTTCCACGACACGCGGGAGCATGGGCAGCTGCTCGGCCAGGCAGCATGAGTCCGACCCGTTCTCACGACTGATCGCCCCGGGCTTGCAAGCCCGGGGCATGTAGGCTCCGGCCGACAACGGCCTTCCTGAATACTGCGCCGGACGTAGGATTCGTCTGATTGCGGCGCCCCGCGCCGCCCCCTATCTTGGCGACATGCGTTCATGGGCCGGCCGAAAACCGGGCGCCACGGGCACACCTACGAAAACCGCAAGAGAGGAATCAAACATGGACAAATCGATGATTGTCGGCATCGCAGTCGGCGCCGTTGCCGCGACCGCCATCGCAGGGGTCGCTGGTTATCGTGCACTCAATGGGGCCAGCGATTACGCGGAAGTGGTCCATTCCGAACCTGTCATGAAAACGGTCAAGACCCCGCGTGAAGTATGCAATGACGTGGCCGTGACCGAACCTGCGCCGGTACGCGATCAGAACCGAATTGCAGGAACGGCGATTGGCGCGGTCGTCGGCGGGGTATTGGGCAACCAGATCGGCGGCGGCGACGGCAAGAAACTGGCGACCGTCGGCGGCGCCGTGGCCGGCGGCTACGCCGGCAACCAGATCCAGCGGAACATGCAGGACAACAACACGCACACCACACGGGAAACGCGCTGCCGGACGGTCTACGACTCGCACGAAGCGATCTCCGGCTACAAGGTGACCTACCGCATCGGCGATACCCAGGGCGTGGTCCATATGGACAGGGATCCGGGGGCACGCATCCCGCTCCGAGACGGCCAGCTCGATCTCGGCAGCCAACCGGGCTGAGGCTCTCCCCCATCGGGACGGCCGATCAGCCGTCCCGGAAGAAACCGATCGCTTCGTCCAGCCGCTGCACCGCATGCACCGTCATGCCCGCGATCTTTTGCTTGGGCTGGTTGGCGGCAGGCACGATGGCCCGGGTAAAGCCGAGCTTGGCCGCCTCCTTGAGCCGTTCCTGGCCACGCTGCACCGGGCGGATTTCGCCGGCCAGCCCCACTTCGCCGAATATCACCAGCTTGTCGGGCAAGGGCTGGCTGCGCAACGACGACACAATGGCGGCGAGCACGGCGAGGTCGGCAGCAGGCTCGCTGATTTTCACCCCGCCCACGGCATTGACGAACACGTCCTGGTCGAAACAGGCGATACCGGCGTGGCGGTGCAGCACCGCGAGGAGCATGGCAAGACGATTCTGCTCCAGCCCCACGCTCAATCGCCGCGGACTCGGGGCATGACTGGAATCGACCAGTGCCTGGATTTCAACCAGCAGCGGCCGCGTGCCCTCCTGCGTCACCAGCACGCAGGAGCCGGGGACGGGTTCGCCGTGACGCGAAAGGAAAATGGCCGAGGGGTTCGACACGCCTTTCAGCCCCTTCTCGGTCATCGCGAACACGCCGATTTCGTTGACTGCGCCAAAGCGGTTCTTGAACGCACGAACGAGTCTGAATGACGAACCGGTGTCGCCCTCGAAATACAGAACGGTATCGACGATGTGTTCGAGCACGCGCGGACCGGCGATGGCGCCTTCCTTGGTAACGTGACCGACGAGAATGATCGCGCAACCGTGCAGCTTGGCGTAACGCGTGAGCTGCGCGGCACACTCGCGTACCTGCGCCACCGAACCGGGCGCAGAGGTCAGTGCCTCGGCATACACGGTCTGGATCGAATCGACGACCGCAAGCGCGGGCTTCATCGCATCCAGCTGCACCAGGATGGCCTCCAGCCGGATTTCCGGTAGCACGGGCAGGCTCGTTTCGGGCAATGCCAATCGTCGCGCACGCAACGCGACCTGGCGTGCGGATTCCTCGCCGCTGACATACAGGGTTTTAAGCGCCCCGGACAGTCCCGCCAGCGCCTGCAACAGCAGCGTGGATTTGCCGATGCCCGGATCGCCGCCGATCAGCACGACACCGCCCGGTACCAGGCCGCCCCCGAGCACCCGGTCGAGCTCGCCAATGCCCGTGGCGATGCGGCTTTCTTCCGAAGCTTCGACGTCGTGCAGCAACTGCACCTGACTCGTCGCCGCGAGCGAGGCGAAGCGCGGCTTCGCGCTCTCGGCAACGGTTTCGACGAGCGTGTTCCAGGCATTGCAGTGCGGGCACTGGCCCTGCCACTTGGGCAGTTGGCCGCCGCATTCGGTGCAGGTGTATACGGTCTTCGCCTTGGCCAAGGCGATTCAGGCCGGGAAGACGCCGGTGGACAGGTAGCGGTCGCCGCGATCGCAGACGATGGACACGATGACGGCGTTCTCGATCTCCTTCGACAGCAGCAGCGCGGACCACAGCGCCCCCCCTGACGAAATGCCCGCGAAAATGCCTTCCTCGCGCGCAAGCCGCCGGGTGGTCTCCTCGGCATCGTACTGGGTAACGTAGATCATGCGGTCGACACGATCGTAGTCGCAGATGTCCGGCACGTATTCTTCCGGCCACTTTCGGATGCCGGGAATCTGCGCGCCTTCCATCGGCTGTACGCCGACGATCTGGATGGCGGGATTGCGCTCCTTGAGGAAACGCGAACACCCCATGATGGTGCCCGTGGTCCCCATGCTGGAGACGAAGTGGGTGATCCTGCCCTGGGTGTCGCGCCAGATTTCCGGACCGGTGGTGCGATAGTGGGCTTCCGGATTGTCCGGGTTGGCGAACTGATCGAGAATTTTGCCAATGCCCTGTTTTTCCATGGCGATGGCCAGATCGCGCGCGCCTTCCATGCCAGCCTCCCTGCTGACGAGCTGCAGCTCGGCACCGAAGGCCCGCATGGTTTGCTGGCGTTCGATGGAGGCATTCTCAGGCATGATCAGGATCAAGCGGTAGCCGCGCATCGCCGCCGCCATCGCCAGTGCGATGCCGGTATTTCCGCTGGTCGCCTCGATCAGCGTATCGCCCGGCTTGATCTCGCCGCGCGCCTGGGCGGCATCGATCATCGACAAGGCCGGGCGATCCTTCACCGAACCGGCCGGATTGTTGCCCTCCAGCTTGACCAGCACGATGTTGCTGGTCAGTCCCGGCATGCGCTTCAGGCGCACCAGCGGCGTGTTGCCTACGGTATCTTCAATGGATTTGAAATCGCTCATCCGACCATTCGTTCAAGCATTAAATTGCGGGCCTGCAGCCCGGAGCATTCAGGCGCGTCCAATCGGAAAATACTCAAATCCTATTTCGCGCATTGCACGGGGCTCATAGAGATTGCGGCCATCAAAAACCACGGGAGCCTGCAGCAGGGATTTCATGGTATCGAAATTCGGGCTGCGGAACACCTTCCATTCGGTCACGATGAGCAGGGCATCGGCGCCTTTGAGCGCATCCATCGGACTGTCGACCAGCTGCAGGTCGGCGCGTTCGCCGTAGATCCGGCGGGTTTCCTCCATCGAGGCCGGGTCGTAGGCCGACACGCTCGCACCCATGCGCCACAGTGCCTCGAGCATGGTGCGGCTCGGCGCTTCACGCATGTCGTCGGTGTTGGGCTTGAACGCAAGCCCCCACATCGCGAAGCGCTTGCCCTTGAGATCCTTGCCGTAGCGTGCGACGAGCTTGTCGACCAGCACCTGCTTCTGCGCGTCGTTGGCGTCTTCCACCGCGTCGAGCACGCGTACCGGGATGCCATTTTCCTGGGCGGTACGGCGCAGGGCCTGCACGTCCTTGGGAAAGCACGATCCGCCGTAGCCACAACCGGCGTAGAGGAAGTGATAGCCGATGCGCGGGTCGGAACCGATGCCGTGACGCACCTGCTCGATGTCCGCGCCGAGTTTCTCGGCCAGGATGGCAAGTTCGTTCATGAACGAGATGCGCGTGGCCAGCATGGCGTTGGCGGCATACTTGGTGAGTTCGGCCGAGCGGATGTCCATCACGATGAGACGGTCGTGATTGCGCTGGAACGGCGCGTAGAGCTGCCGCAGCAGTGCGGTGGCCCTGTCGGAGGCGGTGCCGACGACGATGCGGTCGGGCTTCATGAAGTCGTCCACGGCTGCGCCTTCCTTGAGGAATTCCGGATTGGACGCGACGTCGAATTCAATGGCTGCACCGCGCTTGGCAAGTTCCTCGGCAAGCGCCGCCTTCACCTTGTCGGCCGTACCCACGGGGACGGTGGACTTGTCGACCACCAGCTTGTAGTCCTGCATGTGACGGCCAATGTTGCGGGCGGCGGCGACCACGTACTGCAGGTCAGCCGAGCCGTCCTCGTCGGGCGGTGTGCCCACGGCGATGAACTGGATCTGGCCGAAGGCGACGGACTCGGCAACGTCGGTGGTGAAAAACAGACGGCCAGCCTCGACATTGCGCCTGACCATGTCTTCCAGCCCGGGTTCGTAGATGGGAATACCGCCCGCCTTCAGCGTCTCGATCTTCTTCGGATCGACATCGAGGCACAGCACCTCGTTACCGACTTCGGCCAGGCAGGTGCCCGTCACCAGACCCACGTAGCCTGTACCAATCACCGTGATCTTCACTTCACCGTCTCCCTTGAAAAAGACTTCCGTCCGCCATGGGCCCGTGCCCGAACGGCATCGTATGCCCTAAGCGTTTTGAATGTCGAATCGAATCTGCTGCAGCGCGGCAAGCGGATCGGCAGCCCCCGTGATCGGCCGGCCGATCACCAGATCGGTCGCACCTGCCTTCAGCGCTTCCACCGGCGTCATCACGCGGCGCTGATCGGCAACGTCGGCGCCGGCCGGCCGGATGCCCGGCGTCACCAGACGAAAATCCGCGCCCAGACGGGCGCGCAGCATCTCGGCTTCCCGCGCCGAACAGACTACCCCATCCAGCCCGCAGGCCCGGGCCAGTTGCGCCAGCCGCAGCACCTGATCGGCTGGCGTGCCGGTTACGCCGGTTTCGGCCAGATCCGCATCGCTCATGCTGGTCAGCACGGTCACCGCGATGAGCAGGGGCGGATGGGGTAGATCGGCAAGCGCGTCGCGCGCGGCTTCCATCATGCGCCGGCCGCCGCAGGCATGAACGTTCAGCATCCAGACGCCCAGTCCGGCGGCTGTACGACACGCCGCCGCAACCGTATTGGGTATATCGTGAAATTTGAGATCGAGAAATATCTCGAAGCCACGGCCAGCCAGCGTTCTCACCAGATCGGGTCCTGCCGCGGCAAACAGTTCCTTGCCCACTTTCAGGCGGCACAATGCCGGGTCGAGGCGTGACACCAGCGCCAGTGCCGTATCCGCATCGGGGAAATCCAGCGCCACGATGATCTTGCCTGCCTGCATCACATCCCCCATACGACTCGAATCCGGCACCTCAGCCTTCTCCCTCGCGACGCTCTGGATCGAAGCTGTCCCATCGCCCACACGCCGGGCAACGCCAGAAAAACTGTTTGGCCTTGAAACCGCAGCTGTCGCACTGATAGCGCATCATGCGCTGGCTATGCGCTGCGACCAGGCCTTTCTCCACCTGCAGCAGCTCACGCTCGGCCGGCGCCGCTTCGAGCAGCTGGGCTTCGAGCAGGCGATCCAGCGTGCGCAAACTCGGATTGCGGCGCAATTCCTCGCGCGCAAGCCGGGTTGCCGCGGCCGCGCCTTCGGTTTCCGACACCGCAAGATACAGGGCACCGAACAGGTCCTGCGACGGCTGCCTGGCATACAGTGCCCGCAACCACTGCACCCCCTCTGCCAGACGGTCGAGCTGCCGATAGCTGCCAAGCACCCGTTCGACGACCAGCGCCATGTGCGCGGCGCTCTGCGTTTCCACCATCCGCCAGTCCGCGATGGCCGCATCGTGCCGCCCCGCGGCCGCATCGAGATCGCCCGCCATCAGGTTGGCGCGTACCGACTGGCGATTGGCCTTGAGCGCCTCGTCCAGATGCGTGGCCGCCGCTTCCGGATCGCCCTTTGCCGATTCGAGCAGCGCGAGCTCGCAGTGGAAATGCGCAATCTCGGCGTTGAGCGGCTTGCTGGTGTCCTTTTCCAGCACGCGCGCGGCTTCGATGGCTTTTTTCCAGTCTTTTTCCTGAACGTAGATTTCCAGCAGGAAGGTACGCGCCTGGCCATGCTGCGGCGTATCGAGCAGACGCGCGAAGACCTGTTCGGCCCGGTCAAGAAGGCCCGCCTTGAGGTAGTCCTGGCCCAGTTCGCTCATGGCGCGCAGACGCTGTTCTTCTACGAGTCCCTCGCGTTCCAGCAGGTTCTCGTGCATGCGAATCGCCCGGTCGAGCTCACCGCGCCGACGGAACAGCCCGCCCAGCGCGAAGTGCAGATCGATGGTTTCCGGTTCGAGTTTGACGACTTCGAGGAAGGCTTCGATGGCCTTGTCGGGCTGCTCGTTGAGCAGGAAATTCAGGCCACGAAAATACGAATTCGGCAAAGCGCGCGATTCGGTGACGACCTGGCGGATGTCCACCCGCGCAGCCAGCCAGCCCAGCGCGAAAAAAAGCGGGAAGGCAAGCAGCCACCAGAGTTCGAATTCCATGCGGCGCTCAGACGACGGGCAGATCGGGAGGGGGCGCCGTGACGTCCGGCGCGTCGTTTTCCGTCACGGCCCTGGATTTGCGCGACACTTCGCGGCGCAGGCGAACCAGCGCCGGTAGCAGGGCCAGCACGCCGGTCAAGGCACCCAACGCAAATGCGAGTCCCAGCATGACGATCAGGGGCGCCTGCCAGATGTAGCCGAGATACGAATAGAAGACCACCGAATGGCTGTTTTTCAGCGCAAACCCCAATACCAGCATGAAGATCAGGATTTTGGCCGCCAGCCCCAGATAGCGAGTGATGTTTTTCATGTAATCGTCGCGCCGTGAGTCCCGGCCATTTTACCTTCGCGGGCTTGCTTCCAGAAGCCGGCACACAAAGAAAACGGCGCCGAAGCGCCGTTTTCTCGTCCGAATCGACCCTGTCAGCCCGGAAAATCGACCCGGTCGCGCAGTTCCTTGCCCGCCTTGAAGTGCGGCACATACTTCGCCGGGACCTGCACCTTCTCGCCCGATTTCGGGTTGCGGCCGATGCGGGCGGGACGGTAGCTGAGACTGAAGCTGCCGAAACCGCGGATCTCGATGCGCTCGCCGCGCGACAGGTTGCGCGCCAGCGCATCGAGAATCGTCTTCACCGCCATCTCGATATCCGCAACCGAGAACTGCGAATGCCGCGCCGCCAGCTGCGCGATCAGTTCGGACTTGGTCATGGCTTATTCGCCGGCGTTCTTGTTGTCGAGCTTGGCCTTGAGCAGCGCGCCGAGGTTGGTCGAGCCGCTGGACGCCGCAGCTTCGGCCGCCAGTTTCTTCATGGCCGCATCCTGCTCGTTCATGTCCTTGGCCTTGATCGACAGGTTGATCACGCGGTTCTTGCGATCCACGTTGATGATCATGGCTTCGATCCCGTCGCCTTCCTTGAAGTGGCTGCGCATGTCTTCCACGCGATCGCGCGAGACTTCGGATGCGCGCAGATAGCCTTCCATGTCGCCGTCGAGCGTGACCGTCGCGCCCTTGGCCTCGATCGACTTGATCGTGCCCTTGACGATGCTGCCCTTCTCGTGGCCCGACGCATAGCTCGACAGCGGATCGCCTTCGAGCTGCTTGATGCCGAGCGAAATGCGCTCGCGCTCGAGGTCGATACCCAGCACCACGGCCTCGACTTCCTGCCCCTTGCGGAAGCTGCGCACGGCCTCTTCGCCGGGCACGCTCCAGGACAGATCGGACAGGTGCACCAGGCCGTCGATGCCGCCGGGCAGACCGATGAACACGCCAAAGTCGGTGATCGACTTGATCGCGCCGCTGACCTTGTCGCCCTTCTTGTGGTTCATCGAGAAGTCTTCCCACGGGTTGGACTTGCACTGCTTCATGCCCAGCGAGATGCGACGCTTGTCCTCGTCGATGTCGAGCACCATGACTTCGACTTCGTCGCCCAGCGCCACGACCTTGGAAGGGCTGACGTTCTTGTTGGTCCAGTCCATTTCGGAAACGTGCACCAGACCTTCGATGCCTTCCTCGATCTCGACGAACGCGCCATAGTCGGTGAGGTTGGCCACCTTGCCGAACATGCGGGTGCCCTGCGGATAACGGCGGGCAATGCCGACCCACGGATCGTCGCCGAGCTGCTTGAGCCCGAGCGAAACGCGGTTCTTCTCGGTGTCGTAACGCAGAATCTTGGCTTCCAGTTCCTGGCCGACGTGCACCACTTCGGACGGATGCTTGACACGACGCCAGGCCATGTCGGTGATGTGCAGCAGACCGTCGATGCCGCCCAGATCCACGAACGCGCCGTAGTCGGTGATGTTCTTGACCACGCCCTTGACGATGGAACCTTCCTTCAGGCTTTCGAGCAGAGCCTCGCGGTCGGCGCCCATGGTCTCTTCCAGCACGGCGCGACGCGACACGACGACGTTGTTGCGCTTGCGGTCGAGCTTGATGACCTTGAACTCCATTTCCTTGTATTCGTAGGGCGTGGTGTCCTTGACCGGCCGCATGTCGACCAGCGAACCGGGCAGGAAGGCGCGCAGGCCGGAAACCAGCACCGTCAGACCGCCCTTGACCTTGCCCTGCACCATACCGCTGACGATGCGGCCTTCGTTCATCGCCGCTTCGAGATCCAGCCATGCGGCCAGACGCTTGGCGCGGTCACGCGACAGCTTGGTCGCGCCGAAGCCGTCCTCGATGGATTCGATGGCGACCGAGACGAAATCGCCGACCTTGGCTTCGATTTCGCCGGCATCGTTCTTGAATTCCTCGATCGGGATCAGGCTCTCGGACTTGAGGCCGGCGTTCACCGTCACGAAATTGTTGTCGATGGCGACGATCTCGGCGGTGATGACCTCGCCCTGGCGCATTTCCTGATGGGAGAGCGACTCCTCGAACAGGGCGGCAAAGCTTTCCATGGAAGCGGGAGTGGAAGTAGCGGTTGCGGTTGACATTAAAAGGACCTTGCAATCCGTCGGTGAGGACGGGGTTGGTTGCACATCGCCGTCCCGCGGGCGCGGGGCCGGCACTCAGATTTTCGATTGTTCGCGGTAATGCGCCAGAACCGCCTCCACCGCCAACGCGATGTCCATATGGGTCGTGTCGAGCAGCAGCGCGTCCGGCGCGGGCTTCAGCGGAGCAACGGCACGCGCGGTATCGCGCGCATCGCGGGCCCGCATATCCGCAACAAGGGCCGGTAGACTAGCAGAGTTCCCCTTTTCGATCAACTGCTTATAACGGCGCTCCGCGCGCGCTTCGGCGCTCGCGGTGAGGAATACCTTGGCCGGCGCATCCGGAAAGATCACGGTGCCCATGTCGCGTCCGTCGGCCACCAGCCCCGGCGCCTGGCGGTAGGCGCGCTGGCGGTCAAGCAGGGCCGCGCGTACCGCCGGCAGGGCCGCCACTTTGGAGGCACCTTCGCCCACTGCTTCGGCCCGGATGGCCTCGGTGACGTCCGCGTCGGCCAGCCACACCCGGCCGTCGCCGAAGCGCGCCGGCAGCGCGGACGCCAGCTTCGCCACACCGGCCTCGTCATCGAGCGCCACGCCAGCTTGCATCGCCGACAGGGCGGTTAGCCGGTATAGCGCGCCGCTGTCGAGGAAATGGAAGCCCAGCGCACGGGCGACGCGTTCGGCGACCGTACCCTTGCCCGAAGCCGAGGGACCGTCAATGGTGAGAACCGGAACGGAAGGCGCATTCATCGGACGATCCCGGCAAAGACCCGGAAATATTCCGGAAAGGTCTTGTTCACGCAGGCCGGATCGTTGATCCGTAGCGGTACGCCGCCCAGCGTGGCCAGCGACAGGCACATCGCCATGCGATGGTCGTCGTAAGTGTCGATGACGGCGTTGGGCGTGAGCGCGGCCGGCGGGGTGATGCGAATGAAATCAGCCCCCTCCTCCACCATCGCACCGACCTTGCGCAGCTCGGTCGCCATCGCGGCGATGCGGTCGGTTTCCTTCACCCGCCAGCTGGCGATGTTGGACAACGTCGTGGTGCCGTCGGCGAAGAGCGCGGCCACCGCCAGCGTCATCGCGGCATCGGGAATATGGTTGCAGTCGAGCGCGATGGCCTTCAACCGTCCGGACGCCGGCGCGCGCGCTTCGATCCAGTTCGGCCCCATCGTGATCTGCGCCCCCATCAGGGCCAGCGCGTCGGCAAACCGTACGTCCCCCTGCACGCTCTCGGCCCCGACGCCCTCGACCCGCACCGGCCCGCCACCGATGGCACCCGCTGCCAGAAAATACGAAGCGGACGAGGCGTCGCCTTCGACCCAGATCTCGCCGGGGCTGATGTAACGCGCGTCGGCCGGCACGGTGAAACGCGTCCAGCCGTCCTGTCCGATCGTCACGCCGAAGCGACGCAGCATGGCAAGCGTGATCCCGATATAAGGCCTGGAAATCAGCTCGCCCTCGATCTCGATGTGCGTGGTCTGCTGCAACAGGGGCAGCGCCATCATCAGGCCGGTGAGGAACTGGCTCGACACGTTGCCGCGCACGCGCGTGGTGTCGCCCGCCATCTCGGCAGGGCGAATATGCAACGGCGGATAGCCGGCCTGACCGAGGTAATCGATTTTCGCGCCCAGCAGACGCAGCGCATCGACCAGGTCGCCGATGGGCCGCTCGTGCATGCGCGCCACGCCCTTCAACACATAGTCGCCGCCCGACAGCGCACACGCGGCCGTCAGCGAGCGGAAGGCCGTGCCGGCATTGCCGAGAAATAGTTCGGCCCGCTTGACCGGAAACGCACCGCCGACGCCCGTGATCGCGTAGTCGTCGCTTTCGCCGACGCGCTGCACGCCCGCGCCCAGCGTGAGCAGGGCATCGAGCATGACCCGCGTGTCGTCCGAATCGAGCAGCGCGCGCACCTGCGTCGTGCCGCCGGACAGGGCGGCGAGCAGCAGCACGCGGTTGGAAATGCTCTTGGAACCAGGCAGACGCACGGTGCCATGCGCCTTCCGGACGGCGGAGAGATCAAGAAATTCCATCAAACGTCCTGCGTCTTCATCCAGTGTTCGCGTGCCGCACGGGCGCGCGCGAACAGCTTCAACAAGGTCTCGGCGTCCTCCGCGGACACCGCCGCGCGTATGGCCTGCAAGGCTTCCACATAGGCGTCGAGTTCGGCCAGCACAGCCGTGCGGTTGGCCAGCGCGATGTCGCGCCACATCTCGGGCGAGGAGCCCGCGATGCGGGTGAAATCGCGAAAGCCGCTAGCAGCGAAGCGGAAGAAGATCTCGCTGTCGGCCCGCTGCGCCAGCTCGTCGACCAGCGCGAACGCCGCCAGATGCGGCAGATGGCTGACGGCCGCGAAGACACGGTCGTGCAGCGCCGCGTCGAGCGTCTCGACCTGCGCGCCGGCCGCTTCCCACAGCGCACGCACGGTCGCCGTCGCCTCGCCCCGCGTCCCGGCCTGCGGCGTCAGCACCACGCGCTTCCCGCGATAGAGATCGGCGCGGGCGGCACCGGGGCCGCTCTGCTCCGAACCGGCGATGGGATGGCCCGGCACGAAATCGGCGAAGCGCGCGCCCAGCGCAGCATGCGCGGCCGCGACGACGTTGGCCTTGGTGCTGCCGGCATCGGTGACGATGGCGCCGGGCTTGAGATGCGGCGCCAACTGGCGCAGCACGGTTTCGGTCTCGCCGACCGGCAGCGCCAGCAGGATGCAGTCCGCCTGCCCGGCCTCCGCCCAGTCGGCAGTCCGGTCGATCAAACCCAGCTCGCGCGCCACCGTGAGGCGGGCCGGATTGCGGCCGACGCCGAACACCGTGCGCACCGCGCCGGCTTCTTTCAGCGCCAGCGCGAAGGAACCGCCGATGAGGCCGGTGCCGACGAGCGCCAGGGTATCGACGATCACAGGCACGCTTTCAATGCCTCCAGGAAACGGGCGTTCTGGCCGGCCAGGCCGACCGACACGCGCAGGAACTCGGGCAGGCCGTAGTTGGCGACCGGGCGCACGATGACGCCCTGTTCCAGCAACACCTGGTTGATGCGCGCGGCATCGCCCACTTTCGCCAGCAGGAAGTTGCCTTTCGACGGCACGACTTCGACTTTCAGCGCCTTCAGGCCGGCGACCAGCTGCGCCATGCCGGCGCTGTTGAGCGCGTAGCTGCGCAGCAGGAATTCGATATCGTCGAGCGCCGCCTCGGCAGCGACGAGCGCCGGCGCGTTGACGTTGAAGGGATGACGCACCCGGTTCAGCAGGTCGATCACGTCGGAATGACCGAAACCGTAGCCGACGCGCAGGCCGGCCAGCCCATAGGCCTTGGAGAAGGTGCGCACGACCAGCAGGTTCGGGAAACGCTCGATCCAGGCCAGCGTGTCGCCGCGGTCGTCGGTCGGCAGGTATTCGCCATAGGCCTCGTCGAGCACGACCAGCACCTGCGGCGGCAGTGTTTCGAGAAAGGCCTCGATCTCCGCCCAGGGCAGGAAGGTGCCGGTGGGGTTGTTGGGATTGGCGATCCACAGCACGCGGGTGTCGTCGCGGATCGCCGCGCGCATCGCGGCGAGGTCGTGGCCGTAGTCCCGCGCCGGCACGGTAATACCGCTCGCACCCACGGTCTGGGTGGCAATGGGATAGACGGCGAAAGCATGCTGCGAAAACACCGACGAGGTGCCCGGCGCGAGGAACGCGCGCGCGACCATGTCCAGTACGTCGTTGGAGCCGTTGCCGAGCACGATCTGTTTCGCATCCACGCCGAATTTCGCCGCGAGCTTCGCCTTCAGTGCAAAGCCGGCACCGTCCGGGTACAGCGCCATGTCGTGCAGCGCGTCCTGCGCCGCGGCCAGCGCGCGCGGGCTGGGTCCGAGCGGGTTTTCGTTCGAGGCAAGCTTGACGATGTCCGCTTCGGCGAGACCGAGTTCGCGCGCCAGCTCGGAAATCGGCTTGCCGGGCAGATAGGGCGCAATGGCGCGCACCCAGGGCGGGGACAGGTCGCAGCAGGCCATTACGACGCGGCGGGGTAGGAGCCGAGGATCTTGAGGAAGGCCGCGCGCGACTCGATCTCGGTCAGCGCAGCCGACAGGGCGGCGTCCCGGCGATGACCCTCACAGACGACGAAGAAAATGTATTCCCAACTGCCCGAGCGCGCCGGACGCGATTCGAGCCGGCTCATGGAAATGCCGGCGTCGGCCAGCGGCTGCAGCAGCTTGACCACGGCGCCCGGCTGGTTCTTCGCGCCCACGACGAGCGAGGTCTTGTCGCGGCCGGACGGCTGCGCATCGGCCTTGCCCAGCACGAGAAAACGGGTGGTGTTGTGCGCCTCGTCCTCGACGTGCGCCTCCACGACGGTCAGGCCATAGAGCGCGGCGGCGGCGTCCGATCCCAGCGTGGCGGCATCGGGTTCCTGCGCGGCGCGGCGCGCGCCATCGGCGTTGCTCACGACGGCCACGCGCTCGGCACGCGGCAGGTGCTTGGCCAGCCACTGCTGGCACTGCGCCAGCGATTGCGCATGCCCGTAGACGCGCACGATGCCCTCGCGCCCCGGCGTCTTGCGCATCAGCGTCTGATGAATGGGCAGCATGACTTCGCCGCAGATACGCAGCGAACTGCCGACGACGAGATCGAGCGTGCGGCCGACGGCGCCTTCGATGGAATTCTCGACCGGCACCACCGCGAAGTCCGCGCGCCCCGCCTCCACGGCCTGGAAGCAGGCGTCGATGTCGGCTTCGGCCAGGGGCTCGACGTCCTGGCCGAACTGCTTGGTGACCGCCTGCTGGCTGAAGGTCCCGGCGGGGCCGAGATAGGCCACGCGCGTGGTTTCCTCCAGCGCGCGGCAGGCCGACATGATTTCGCGGATCAGGCGTTCGACGGTGTCGCCGGACAACGGCCCCGGATTGGTCTCGCGCAGCCGGCGCACGATCTGCGCCTCGCGCTCGGGCCGGTAGATCTTTTCGCCCTTCTTGGTGCGGCCGACTTCCTGCGCGATGGCGGCGCGTTCCGACAGCAGCTTCAGCAGCGTGTCGTCAATGGCGTCGATGCGCGCACGCAGCGCCTGGAGCGCGTCGTCCATCATGCAGGCAGATAACGTACGGCGAGCACGCCGTCGATGGCGGCAAGCTGCGCGATCACCGGATCGGCCACCGCGCTGTCCACGTCGACCAGCGTGTACGCCATGTCGCCCTTGGACTTGTTCACCATGTTGTGGATGTTGAGCCCGGCCGCCGCGAGCGCCGCCGAGATCTGCCCCACCATGTTGGGCACGTTCGCATTGGCGATGCCGATGCGGAAACCGGACTCGCGCCCCATGGCGACGTTGGGGAAATTCACCGAATTGAGGATATTGCCGTTCTCCAGATAGTCGGCGAGCTGCTCGGCGACCATGACGGCGCAGTTCTCCTCGGCCTCCTCGGTGCTCGCGCCCAGGTGCGGCAAGGCAACGACCCTGGCGTGGCCCTTCAGGGCATTCGCCGGGAAGTCGCAGATGTAGGCGTGCAGCTTGTTGGCATCGAGCGCTTCGATCACGGCCGCGTTGTCGACCACGCCTTCGCGTGCGAAATTGAGCAGCACCGCATTGGATCGCATCGCACTGATACGCTGCGCGTTGATGAGGTTGCGCGTGGCCTCGGCCAGCGGCACGTGCAGGCTGACGAAATCGGCCTGGCGCAGCACGTCTTCCACGTTCTCCGCCCGCTTGACCTGCGAAGGCAGGCGCCAGGCGGCATCGACCGTGATGGCCGGATCGTAGCCCACCACCTGCATGCCGAGCCGGATCGCCGCTTCGGCGACATGCGAACCGATCGCGCCCAGGCCGATCACGCCCAGCGTGCGGCCCGGCAGTTCCATGCCGGCAAACTGCTTCTTGCCGGCTTCGGTCGCCTTGTGCATTTCCTCGTCGGTGCCGGCCAGGCCCTCGACGAATTTCAGCGCGCCAACCAGATTGCGCGCGCCCATCAGCATGCCGGCGATCACCAGTTCCTTGACCGCATTCGCGTTGGCGCCGGGCGCATTGAAGACCGGCACGCCTCGATCGGACAGTTTCTTCACCGGGATGTTGTTGGTGCCGGCACCGGCACGGCCGATGGCCCTGACCGAAACCGGGATGTCCATGCCGTGCATGTCGGCCGAGCGCACCAGGATCGCGTCCGGATCGGCGACGTCGCCGCCGACCACATACTGTTGCGGCAGGCGCGCCAGCCCGCGCGCGGAAATGGCGTTGAGCGTGCGAATCTTGCGCGCGTCAGCCATGGCTCTTCTCGAAGTCGCTCATGTAATCGACCAGCGCACGCACGCCTTCGACCGGCATCGCGTTGTAGATCGAGGCGCGCATGCCGCCGACCGAGCGGTGGCCTTTCAGTTGCAGCAGACCGCGTTCCTTGGCGCCTTTCAGGAAGGCCTCGTCGAGCGCGGCGTCCTTGAGCGTGAAGGGCACGTTCATCAGCGAGCGGTTATCCACGGCCACCGGCGAATCGTAGAAACCGGTGCCGTCCAGCTTGGCATAGAGCAGTCCGGCCTTCTCGCGGTTGGTCTTCTCCATCGCCACGAGGCCGCCGTTGCTCTTGAGCCACTTGAACACCAGGCCCGCGGTATACATGGCGAAAGTGGGCGGCGTGTTGTACATGGATTCGTTGTCGGCGTGCGTCTTGTAGTCGAACATGGTCGGCGTGCCCTTCAGCGTTTCGCCGATCAGGTCCTCGCGCACGATCACGATCGTCAGGCCGGCTGGGCCGATGTTCTTCTGCGCGCCGGCATAGATCAGGCCGAACTTGCTTACATCCATCGGACGCGACAGGATGGTCGAGGACATGTCGGCGACCAGCGGCACGCTGCCGGTGTCCGGCGTCCAGAAGATTTCCACCCCGCCGATGGTCTCGTTGGGCGTGTAGTGCACGTAGGCGGCGTTGGGGTCGAGTTTCCACGCATTCTGTGCCGGCGCGTAGCTGAAGTTTTTGTCTTCGCTCGACGCCACCACGTTCACTGCGCCGAATTTCTTCGCTTCCTTGATCGCCTTCTTCGACCACTCGCCGGTGTTCAGATAATCCGCGCTCGCCTTGCCGCGCAGCAGGTTCATCGGAACCATGGCGAACTGGGCGGATGCCCCGCCCTGCAGGAACAGCACTTTGTAGTTGGCGGGGATGCCCATCACCTCGCGCAGATCGGCTTCGGCCTCGGCGGCGATGCCCATGAATTCCTTGCCCCGATGGCTCATTTCCATCACCGACATGCCGGAGCCGTGCCAGTCGACCATCTCGGCCTGCACCTGCTGCAGCACGGCTTTCGGAAGTACGGCGGGGCCGGCGCTGAAGTTGTAGATCGTCACTGCAGTTCTCCCTTTTACTCGGCGTCGTTATCGGTTTCGGCCACGTTTTCCAGGCTGATGAGTTTCTCGCCCTTGTCCAGGTTGATCAGCGTCACGCCCTGGGTCGCGCGGCTCATGGCGCGGATTTCCTTCACCCGGGTGCGGATCAGCACGCCGCCGGTCGTGATCAGCATGATTTCGTCGTCTGCCTTCACCAGGGTCGCGGCGACGACCTTGCCGTTGCGCTCGCTGGTCTGGATCGCGATCATCCCCTGCGTGGCACGCGCGTGGCGCGTGTACTCGGCGATCGGCGTGCGTTTGCCGAAGCCGTTCTCGGTCGCGGTCAGCACGAAATCGTTTTCGTCTTCGGCCACCAGGAGCGAGATCAGCTTGCCGCCCTTGGCGAGCTTCATGCCGATGACGCCGCGCGCGGTGCGGCCCATCGGGCGGACGTCGTTCTCATCGAAACGCACCGCCTTGCCGGCGTCGGAGAACAGCATCACGTCGTGGCGGCCGTCGGTGATCGAGGCGCCGATGAGAAAATCGCCATCATCCAGCCCCACGGCGATGATGCCGGCGGTGCGCGGACGCGAGAATTCGGAGAGCGGGGTTTTCTTGACGATGCCGTTGCTGGTCGCCATGAATACGTAGTGCTCGTCGTCGAAGGTCTTCACCGGCAGCAGCGCGTTGATCTTCTCGCCCTCTTCCAGCGGCAGCAGGTTGACGATGGGCTTGCCGCGGGCGGCGCGGCCGCCCGCCGGCACGTTGTAGACCTTGAGCCAGTACAGCCGCCCGCGGTTGGAGAAGCAGAGGATGTAGTCGTGCGTGTTGGCGATGAACATCTTCTCGATGAAGTCTTCATCCTTGGTGCCCGCTGCCTGCTTGCCGCGCCCGCCGCGTTTCTGTGCGCGATAGTCGTCCATCGGCTGCGACTTCATGTAGCCGCCGTGTGACAGCGTGACGACCATCTCCTCCGGCTTGATCAGGTCTTCCATCGACATGTCCTGCGCGTTCTCGACGATGGCCGAACGGCGTTTGTCGCCGAACTGGTCGCTGATCTGGGTCAGTTCCTCGCGAATGATCTGGGTGATGCGTGCCGGATTGGCCAGGATGTCGAGCAGATCGGCGATCTTGTCCATGATCTCGCGGTATTCGGCGAGAATCTTGTCGGATTCGAGGTTGGTCAGGCGCTGCAGCTGCATTTCGAGGATGCGCTGCGCCTGGATCTCGGACAGCCGATAGCCGTCGGCATGCAGCCCGAACTCGGGGCCGACATTGACCGGCCGCGAATACTCCGGGTCGATGCGCGCCAGCATTTCCTCGACCATGGCCGACTTCCAGGCCTTCGCGAGCAGGCGCTCCTTGGCGATCGCAGGCGTTTCGGACGACTTGATCAGTTCGACGATCTCGTCGACGTTGGCCAGCGCCACCGCCAGGCCTTCGAGGATGTGGCCGCGTTCGCGCGCTTTCCTGAGGTCGAACACGGTGCGCCGCGTGACGACCTCGCGCCGGTGACGCAGGAAGGCGTCGAGCATTTCCTTCAGGTTGAGCAGACGCGGCTGCCCGTCGATCAGCGCCACCATGTTCATGCCGAAGGTGTCCTGCATCTGCGTCTGCTTGTACAGATTGTTCAGGATGACGTCGGCGTTTTCGCCGCGTTTCAGCTCGATATAGACGCGCATGCCCGATTTGTCGGACTCGTCGCGCAGGTCCGAAATACCGTCGATCTGCTTCTCGCGCACCAGCTCGCCGATCTTGATCAGCAGGTTGGCCTTGTTCACCTGGTACGGCAGTTCGTCGATGATGATGGCCTGCTTGCCGCCGCCCTTGTCGAGGTCTTCGACGTGGCAGGTGGCGCGCATCACCACGCGGCCGCGGCCGGTACGGTAGCCGTCGCGCACGCCGGAGAGGCCGTAGATGATGCCGGCAGTCGGAAAATCGGGCGCCTTGACGATGGCGATGAGCGATTCGATGTCGGTTTCGGGAGCGTCCAGCAGCGCGGTCAGCGCCGTGCAGATGTCGGTAAGGTTGTGCGGCGGAATATTGGTCGCCATGCCCACCGCGATACCGGACGAGCCGTTGATCAGCAGGTTGGGAATCTTGGTCGGCAGCACCAGCGGTTCCTGCTCGGAGCCGTCGTAGTTGGGCCCGAAATCGACCGTTTCCTTGTCCAGATCGGCCAGCAGTTCGTGCGCGATCTTCGACATCCGCACTTCGGTGTAGCGCATGGCCGCCGCGTTGTCGCCGTCCACCGAACCGAAGTTGCCCTGGCCGTCGATCAGCGGATAGCGCAGCGAGAAGTCCTGCGCCATGCGCACCATCGTGTCGTAGACCGCCGTATCGCCGTGCGGGTGGTATTTACCGATGACGTCGCCGACCACACGGGCCGATTTCTTGTAGGCCTTGTTCCAGTCGTTGCCCAGCTCGTTCATTGCGTACAGCACGCGGCGATGCACGGGCTTCAAGCCATCGCGCACATCCGGCAGCGCCCGCCCCACGATCACGCTCATGGCGTAATCGAGATAAGAGCGCCTCATCTCCTCCTCGAGGCTGACCGGAAGGGTTTCCTTGGCAAACTGTTCCATGACCGGCGATTTTTGTTGGCTTGAAAGCCCGCGATTCTAACATGGCCGACCGCCCCGCCAGCCTTTGCCAAACGCCTGCCAAACGGCGAGAATCCCGCCACCATGCCCGCCTCCGCCGATCTTCTGCTGCTGCCGCAATGGCTCGTGCCCGTCGAACCCGGCGGCTGGCTCGCCGACCACGCCGTGGCGGTGCAGGACGGGACGATCCTCGACGTGCTGCCGGCCGATATCGCCCGCGCGCGCTACCGCCCGGCGCGCGTACTGGATCTGCCCGGCCATGCGCTGATGCCGGGCCTGGTCAACCTGCACTGCCACGCCGCCATGAGCCTGATGCGCGGTTTTGCCGATGATCTGCCCTTGATGCCTTGGCTCAACGCGCATATCTGGCCGGCCGAGAAACGCCATGTCTCGGAAGCCTTCGTGCGCGACGGCAGCCTGATCGCCGCCGCCGAGATGCTCGCGGGGGGCGTCACCACCGTGAACGACATGTACTTTTTCCCCGGCGCGGCAGCCGAGGCCTTCCTGCAGGCCGGCCTGCGTGCCGCGCTCGGCATGATCGTGCTGGACTTTCCATCGGCCTACGCCGTCGATGCCGACGACTATCTGGCAAAAGGGCTGACCCTGCGCGACCGGCTGAAGGACGAGACGCTGCTGTCTTTCGCTTTTGCCCCGCATGCCCCCTACACCCTGTCCGACGCCACTTTCGCCCGCATCGGCACCCTGGCCGAACAGCTCGGCGTGCCCATCCACACCCATCTGCACGAAACCGAAGACGAAATCCGGGACAGCCTCAAACAGCACGGCGTCCGTCCGCTGGAGCGGCTGGCGCGGCTGGGCCTGCTCGGCCCCCATTTCATCGGCGTACATGCCGTGCACCTGAACGAAGCCGAAATCGGCACGCTGGCCACCCACGGCTGCCACGTCGCACACTGCCCCTCGTCCAACCTCAAGCTCGCCTCCGGCATCGCGCCCGTTGCCGCGCTGCTCGAAGCGGGGGTCAATCTCGGCTTCGGAAGCGACGGCGCCGCCAGCAACAACCGGCTCGACGTCTTCGCCGAAATGCGGCTGGCCGCGCTGCTGGCCAAGGGCGCCAGCGGCAATGCCGCCGCCCTGCCCGCCGCAGCCGCATTGAAAGCCGCCACGCTGGATGCCGCCCGCGCACTCAATCTGGACGACCGCATCGGCAGCATCGCACCGGGCAAGCGCGCCGACCTCGTCGCCGTGGATCTTTCCGGCCCTGCCTGCCAGCCCGTGTTCGATCCCGTGTCGCAGCTGGTCTACGCCGCCGGCCGCGAACACGTCACCCATGTCTGGGTGGACGGCGTAGCGAAACTCGACAACCGCCGCCCGGTCGGCCTCGACCCCGACGACCTCGCCGCCCGCGCCCGTTACTGGCGCGACAAGCTGAAAGGATGACGCCATGAGCAATGTAGACGCTGCCGAAATCGCCAAATTCTCCGAACTCGCCCACCGCTGGTGGGACCCGAATTCCGAGTTCCGGCCGCTGCACGAGATCAATCCGCTGCGCCTGAAATGGATCGACCGGCAGGCGCCGCTCGCCGGCAAGAAAGTGCTCGACGTCGGCTGCGGCGGCGGCATCCTGGCCGAGGCCATGGCCGGCGCCGGTGCCCAGGTCACCGGCATCGACCTCTCCGAAAAAGCCCTCAAGGTCGCCCAGCTGCATTTGTACGAATCCGGCCACAGCGTGGACTACCGGCTCGTATCGGCGGAAGACTTTGCGGCGCGGCACACCGGCGAATTCGACGTCGTCACCTGCATGGAAATGCTCGAGCACGTGCCGGACCCGGCCTCGGTCGTCACGGCTTGCGCAAAGCTGGTCAAGCCCGGCGGCTGGGTGTTCTTCTCCACGCTGAACCGCAACGCCAAGAGCTATCTCTTCGCCATCGTCGGCGCCGAGTACATCCTCAAGCTGCTGCCACGCGGCACGCACGACTACGCCAGGTTCATCCAGCCCGCCGAACTTGCCCGCATGACGCGCGAGGCCGGGCTCGACACCCGGCAGCTCATCGGCATGACCTACAACCCGCTGACGAAAATCTACAGGCTGGAAGCCGATACCGACGTGAACTACCTGCTGGCCACGCGCCGCGACGAAAACTGACATGGCAACGCTTGCCGGCATCCGCGCCGTCCTGTTCGACCTCGACGGCACCCTGATCGACACCGCGCCCGATCTCGGCCACGCGCTCAACCTGCAGCGCGGCCGTCACGGCCTCGCGCCGCTGGCCGACGCCGTGATCCGCCCGCAGGCCTCGCACGGCGCGCGCGGCCTGCTCGGCCTCGGCTTCGGTATCGAACCGGACGACGCGAAGTTTCCCGCCATGCGCGAGGAATTGCTCGAACTCTACGCCGCCAACCTGTGCCGGCTTTCCCGTCCCTTCCCCGGCATCCTTGAGCTGCTCGACGCCATCGAAGCACGCGATCTGAAATGGGGCGTCGTCACCAACAAGCCCGCCCGCTTCACCGAACCGCTGCTGTCCCTGCTCGATCTGGCCGAGCGCGCCGCCTGCATCGTCTCCGGCGACACCTGCCCGCAACCCAAGCCGCACCCCGCGCCCATGCTTGCCGCCGCCGAACTGTGCGATGCCGAACCCGCCACCTGCCTGTACCTTGGCGACGCCGAACGCGACATCCAGGCCGCCCAGGCCGCCGGCATGCCCGCACTCGTCGCCGCCTGGGGCTATCTCGACGCGGACGACCAGCCGCACGCCTGGGGGGCGCACGCTGAAATCCGCCACCCGACCGACACACTCGCCTACCTGGACTGAAACCATGGACTACGCCGCACTCAAGACCCTGCACATGGCCACGGTCGCGATCACGCTCACGCTTTTCATCCTGCGCGGCGCCTGGATGGCCATGGGTTCGCCCCACCTCGGCGCGCGCTGGACGCGCATCCTGCCCCACCTGAACGACACCGTGCTGCTCGCCAGCGGCATCGCGCTCGCCTGGACGCTCGGCCTCTCGCCGCTGGAGCATGGCTGGCTCGCCGCCAAGCTCGTCGCACTGGTCGCCTACATCGTGCTCGGCACGATCGCGCTCAAGCGCGGCAAGACGCGCGGCCAGCGCATTACCGCCGGCATCGCCGCCCTGCTGGTGTTCGGCTACATGCTCGCCGTCGCCCATACCCACAACCCGCTGCCCGGACTCGGCTAAAAAACGGCCCGCGCGGGAACTTCCTCGCCGGCCACCACCTCCATGCGGTACACTGATTGCGCTTTTCATGGGGCCGACATGGCTTCGACGTGGGTCGCAAAGCAGATGCAGGGCATACCGAGGGTCAGAGCACCTCGTAAATCCAACTGAAAACGTTATAGTCGCCAACGACGAAAACTACGCCCTGGCCGCTTAAGGTCCAGGACTCACACCAGTCTGTTCATGGGCTGGGCCGGGTCAAACCGGCAGTGAGTTAATTCACATGAAATCGTGCCTGTCCGGGTCGCTTGGGCAGGTGCCAAATCCAAGGCGACTCGGCGACATCCAGCCTGTTCGGCGGGCGTGATCGAACCTAAAGCTTGAAAACACCGGACTAAGTATGTAGAACTGCCTGTAGAGGGCTTGCGGACGGGGGTTCGATCCCCCCCGGCTCCACCACCCAAACCAAGGCCAACCGGAAACGGTTGGCCTTTTCTTTTTGCCCTGCCGGGCTTGTTCGCGCCCGATCCGGACAAAACCGGTGCCTAGAGCTTCGGCACAGGCCCCGAATTCAGGCGCGCCTTGCGTGCCTGGGCTTCCAGGTCGGCAATCTGCTTCGCAACGGCCCGCATGGCGGGAACGGCATAGCCGGGATCGGTCATCGTGAACTTCATCTCCCTGACGAAGGGATCGCCGGGACGCGTGACGAGATTGACCACCAGGGCCGCGCTGCAATTCGACGCATCGGCCGGTGCCAGCTTGCGCCGCTGCCAGAGACCATACTGGCTGAATCCATTGGGCGCATTGTCCACCGGCGGAGGCTGGCGGGCGTCCATCGACGTCGGGGCCGTGTCGCCACACGCCGTCTTGCCGGGTTCGAGCCATCGTGAGAAGTTGCCGCTGCCCATATTCGCCTCCAGCACGGTGGCGGGCTTGCCGTATTTCTGGGTCACCGACGCCATCGCACGCGCCATCGGCAGCGGATCGTCGTACATCGCCAGTGTGCGGATGACGCGGATGACGCGCTGTTCCATCGGCGGCGCGGAGAACATGACCTCCAGCGTTTCGGATTTGTTGGTGGGCCCCTGGCTGGCATTGATGACCGAGAGGAAGCCCGGCAACGGCTTCTGCTGGACGCCGTCGCTGTACACGAACTGCCGCGTGTAATCCGTGATCTGCGCTTTCGGCGCATGCGCCGAAAGCGCAGCGCGCGCCTCTGCCGGACTCATGCCGAGGCGGATGCCCACGATCTCCCAGTCCGGCGCGGCGAACGCGGGCGCTGCGCCGGCCAGCAACGCCAATGCGGCGATGGAAACCGGGCGGCGATGAATCAGACCTGTACGCATGGGATGTCTCCGGAGTGAATGAACGCTTTGCGCCTGGGTTTAACTTTCCTGGGTCTATCTTAAATTCGCACGGAAAAGCCGTCGTCCCCCAAACGGGGGAGAAATCCGGTCCGGCATACGGCGTCACACCGGCCCCATCTGGAATTCGACGCACGTCATCTCGGGAACACGGGGCCACGACCGGCATCATCCCAACCCCCGTGAATCCGCCTTCCGGGATTGATTACGCACGTCCACGATACGGCGACGGACGACGCCCTGTAGCCGGGAACAACCATACGCCCTGATCGTTTCCGGGTGTGGGGCAGGCACGCGCCCGATTCAATCGGCTTTCCGGCGGGCACGACGCGAGGGCGGCGCGCCCGCCGGGCCGGTGGCCCGCAGATGCGGCGCGAGCAGTTCGGCAATCCAGTCCAGAAAGGCATGGACCCGCCCGGGCAGATGCTGGCGATGCGGATAGACCAGATGGACCGGCATCGGCGCCGGACGGGCCGCCGGCATGACTTCAATCAGCTCGCCTGCCGCCAGGTGTTCGCGCACGTCGAACCGCGGCACCTGGATCAATCCCAGCCCGGCCAGCGCGCCTGCAATGTAGGTTTCGACGTGATTCACGCTCAACCGGCTCGCCATTCGCCGGCTGCGCGGCTGCCCGTCCTCAAGCCATTCCCAGTTGGCCGGGCGCACGCCGGAGGGCTGTCCGTAGTCGATTGCCCAGTGCCCGTCCAGCCCGTCCGTTGTCTTTGGCATGCCATGCTGCGCCAGATAGCCGGGACTGGCGCAATTGATCATCTCGAAGGCGCCCAGCGGACGGGCGACCAGGCTGCTCGACGCCAGGGCGCCCACGCGCAGCGCGCAATCCACGCCTTCGCGCGCGAGGTCGACGAGACGATCGCCCGCGCCGAGCTCCAGCTCGATGCCGGGATGGCGCGCGAGGAAATCCGGCCAGGCCGGCACGATGAACCGCCGGGCGATACGGCTGGGCGCATCCACGCGCAGCCGCCCGGTCAGGTTGGCGCCAGCCGGACGAAACTGCCGTTCCAGTGCCTCCATGTCGTCGACGAGTACGGCCGCACGCACGCGCAGGGCCTCACCGTCCGGAGTCAGGCCGACGCGCCGCGTGGTGCGGTGCAGCAGACGCACGCCGAGATTCGATTCGAGCTGGCGCACGGCGACGGAGACGGTCGCGCGCGGCAGGCCGAGCTGTTCGGCGGCACGCGTGAAGCTGCCGCTGTCGGCGATGCGCAGAAAGATACGGAGCAGGTCGAGCCGATCCATTGTTCATAATTCACGAATAGTTTGTGCAAATTATGCTTGTTTATCTTCCAGATGCGATCAATAGACTGTGAGCTCCATCTGACCAGGAGACCCTCATGTCCGATCTGCACAGCCTTCAGGGCAAGACCGTTTTGATCGCGGGCGGCGCCAAGAACCTCGGCGGCCTGCTCGCGCGCGATCTGGCACGGCATGGCGCCCAAGCCGTGGCGATCCACTACAACAGCGCATCGAGCCGCACCGCGGCGGACGAAACCGTCGCAGCGGTCGAGGCGGCAGGGGCCAAAGCCGTCGCCTTTCAGGCCGATCTGACCGCCGCCGCCGCCATGGAAAAGCTGTTCGCCGACACCGTGGCCGCCGTCGGCCGGCCGGATATCGCAATCAACACCGTCGGCAAGGTACTCAAGAAACCGTTCGCCGAGATCAGCGAGGCCGAGTACGACGAGATGAGCGCAGTCAATGCCAAATCGGCCTTCTTTTTCCTGAAGGAAGCCGGCCGGCACGTCAAGGACCACGGCAAGATCGTCACGCTGGTGACCTCGCTGCTGGGCGCCTTCACGCCGTTCTATTCGTCCTATGCCGGGACCAAGGCGCCGGTGGAGCATTTCACCCGCGCAGCCGCCAAGGAATTCGGCGCGCGCGGCATCTCGGTGAACGCCCTCGGTCCGGGGCCGATGGATACGCCCTTCTTCTACGGCCAGGAAGCTGCCGATGCGGTGGCTTACCACCGGTCGGCCGCCGCCCTGTCGCCCTACAGCAAGACCGGGCTCACCGATATCGAGGACGTGGTGCCCTTCATCCGCCATCTGGTCAGCGAGGGCTGGTGGATGACCGGCCAGACCATCCTGCTCAACGGCGGCTATACCACCAAATAAACCGGCCGGACACCGCGCCGCGCCGGACACCGTTGGCCTTTCCCGGATCGCATGACAAACTGGCGGGCGTTTTCATCCGCGCCCGCCGTCATGCCCGATCTCGCCGCCTGGCTCTCCCCGGAACTCGCTGCCCTGCCGCGCTACGTGGCCGCGCTGGCAATCGGCCTCTTGATGGGACTGGAGCGCGAACGCAATCCGACCGCCAAGGCCGGCTTGCGCACCTTCGCGCTGACCGCCCTGTTCGGCGTACTGATGGCCCATCTGGGCGCAACACTCGGTTCTGTCTGGCTGGTCCCGGCCGGGCTGCTGTTGACGGGCGCCATGATGATCCTCGCGCACCTGCGCGACCTGGCGAACGGCGACGATCCGGGCACGACCACGGTGGCCGCGCTGGTGCTGTGTTACGGACTCGGCGCACTGGTCTGGCAGGGCGACACGCAACTCGCGATGATGCTCGGCATCGTGGCGACGATGCTGCTCTATTTCAAGCCGGAGCTGCGCGGCATGAGCGAACGCCTGACGCGCCGCGACCTGCTGTCGGTCCTGCAGTTCGCGGTGCTGTCGCTCATCATCCTGCCGCTGGTGCCGAACCGCGACTACGGCCCCTACGGCGCGCTCAACCCCTACCAGATCTGGTGGATGGTCGTGCTGATCGCCGGCGTGGGACTGGCCGGCTACGCGGCGTTGCGGCTGGTGGGCCAGCAGCGCGGCGCGGTGATCCTGGGCCTGCTCGGCGGACTGGTGTCGTCCACCGCCACCACACTGGCCTTCAGCCGCCACACGCGCGCCTCGCCGGCCATGCTGCCGGTGGCGGTGATCGTCATCGTGCTGGCCAATCTGGTCGTGCTCGTCCGGCTGGGCGTGCTCGTCGCGGTACTGGCGCCGGCCGTGCTCGCCCCCCTCGTGCCGGTCCTGCTCGGCGGCCTGATCGCGGGCGGGCTGGGCGCTGCCTACGGCGTGCGCACCCTCAAACCCGCCGGCGCGCTGCCCGATCTGGCGATGGACAATCCGACCGAACTGCGCACGGCCATCGGGTTCGGCCTCATGTACGCCATCGTGCTGCTGGCGGCAGCCTGGCTGTCGGACTGGCTCGGAACGCACGGCCTCTACGCCGTGGCGCTCGTTTCCGGACTCACCGACGTGGATGCGATCACGCTGTCCAGCCTGCGCCTGTTCAATCTCGATACGCTGCCGGCAATCGCCGTGGTCGACGTGATCGTCATCGCGACGCTGGCCAACCTGTGTTTCAAATCCGCGCTCGCGTTTGCCGTGGGCGGCTTCCAGATGGCGCGCCACGCCGCGGCCGGCATGGGTGCGGCCGGTCTGGGCCTGATCGCGGCGTGGGCTATAATGCGCGGCTTTTCCGCCTGACCGAATCCCGCTCGCCATGGACGCAGAACACCTGAATCAGATCGAATCGAAAATCGCCGACCTGGGCGAACGTTCCGGCCAGCTCAGGGGGTTTCTTTGACTACGATCACAAGAAAGACCGCCTCGAAGAAGTAACCCGCCTGTCGGAAGCGCCCGATTTCTGGAACGATCCCGACAAGGCGCAGACGCTGGGCCGTGAGCGCAAATCGCTGGAAGACGTGGTGGTGGTGCTCGACCGCGTCGCCGCTGGCCTGACCGACGCAAAAGATCTGTTCGACATGGCCCGGGGCGAGAACGACGACGACACCCTGGTGGCCGTGCGCGACGACCTCGAGGGCATCGAAGCCGATGTCGCCCAGCTCGAATTCCGCCGCATGTTCGGCAACCCGGCCGACCCCAACAACTGCTTCCTCGACATCCAGGCCGGCGCCGGCGGCACCGAAGCCTGCGACTGGGCCTCGATGCTGCTGCGCCAGTACCTGAAATACGCCGAGCGCAAGGGCTTCAAGGCCGAGTTGCTGGAAGAGACCGAAGGCGACGTGGCCGGCATCCGCTCCGCTTCGATCAAGATCGAAGGCGACTACGCCTACGGCTACCTGCGCACCGAAACCGGCGTGCACCGCCTGGTGCGCAAATCGCCGTTCGATTCCTCCGGCGGGCGCCATACCTCGTTTGCCAGCGTGTTCGTCTACCCCGAAGTGGACGACTCCATCGAAGTCGACATCAACCCGGCCGACCTGCGCATCGACACCTTCCGAGCCTCAGGTGCTGGCGGCCAGCACATCAACAAGACCGACTCGGCGATCCGCATCACCCACCTGCCGACCAACATCGTCGTGCAGTGCCAGAACGACCGCTCGCAGCACAAGAACAAGGCCGAGGCCATGTCCATGCTGAAATCGAAGCTCTACGAAGCCGAGCTGCGCAAGCGCCAGGCCGAGCAGGACAAGCTGGAAGCCAGCAAGTCCGACGTGGGCTGGGGCCACCAGATCCGTTCCTACGTGCTCGACAACTCGCGCATCAAGGACCTGCGGACCAACGTCGAAGTCTCCGCCACGCAAAAAGTGCTGGACGGCGATCTCGACATTTTCATCGAGGCGAGCCTGAAACAGGGCGTGTAACGCCATTCACCGGGAGGCGCCATGCGCACCGAAACCCCCGTTACGCTGTACCTCAAGGACTACACCCCGCCCGCCTGGCTGATCGACGCAGTCGACCTGCACGTGTCGATCCTGGCGGGTCACGCCACGGTACGCGCCCGGCTGACCTGCCGCCGCAATCCCGCCGCGGCGGCCGGCCCGCTGGTGCTGCTCGGCGAAGACCTCGTCCTCGAAAGCCTTGCGCTCGATGGCGCACCACTCGCGCCCGAGGCCTATGTCTGCACCGACGACCGGCTGACGCTCGCCGGCCCACTGCCCGAATCCTTCGTGCTGGACACGCAGGTGCGGATTCAGCCGGATCAGAACACCCAGCTCTCAGGCCTGTACAAATCGAAAGACGGCTATTTCACGCAGTGCGAGGCCGAAGGCTTTCGTCGCATCACGTATTACCCCGACCGCCCGGACGTGATGGCCATCTTCGCCTGCACCGTCGAGGCAGACCGCGCACAGTTTCCGGTGCTGCTGTCCAACGGCAACCCGGTCACGGCCGGCAGTTGCGACGACCCGGCGCGCCACTGGGTTCGCTGGGAAGACCCCTTCCCCAAACCGGCGTATCTGTTTGCGCTGGTGGCGGCCAAGCTCGACGTGCTGGCAGATACCTTCGTGACGACTTCAGGCCGCGCTGTCCAGCTAGAAATCCTGGTCGAGCCGGGCAAGCTCGACCAGTGCGACCACGCGATGGCCGCACTGAAACAATCCATGCGCTGGGACGAAACCCGCTTCGGCCTGGAATACGACCTCGACCGCTACATGATCGTGGCCGTGGGCGATTTCAACATGGGCGCGATGGAAAACAAGGGCCTCAACATTTTCAACACGAAATACGTGCTCGCCCGCCCGGACACCGCCACCGACACCGACTACCAGAACATCGACCGCGTCGTCGCCCACGAGTATTTCCACAACTGGACCGGCAACCGCGTCACCTGCCGCGACTGGTTCCAGCTGTCCCTGAAAGAAGGCCTCACCGTCTTCCGCGACCAGGAATTCGGTGCCGACGTGCACTCGCGCGCCGTCACCCGCATCCAGGAAGTGCGCACCCTGCGCGCCGCGCAGTTTCCCGAGGACGCCGGCCCCATGGCGCACCCGATCCGGCCTGTCTCGTATGCCGAGATCAACAATTTCTACACCGCCACCGTCTACGAAAAAGGCGCCGAAGTCATCCGCATGATCCACACCCTGCTCGGCGAAGCCGGCTTCCAGCAAGGCATGCAACGGTATTTCGAACGCCACGACGGCCAGGCCGTGACCTGCGAGGATTTCGTCGCTGCCATGCAGGACGCCTCGGGCGTGGACCTGACGCAGTTCCGCCGCTGGTATGCGCGCGCCGGAACGCCCGTGCTGCATGCCCACGGCGCCTACGATGCCGCCGCGCAGACCTATACACTCACGCTCACGCAAACCCTCGTCCCCACCGCCTACGAAAAACGCCTCGCCGACGCGGGGCAGGCCGTGGACGACGGCCCGCTGCACATCCCCGTCGCCGTCGGTCTCGTGCTGCCCAACGGCCGCGACGCCGAGCTGTGTCTGGCCGGCGAAACCGCCTCGGCCGGCACCACCCGCGTGCTGTCGCTCACCGCCGCCACGCAGACCTTTGTATTCGAGCGCGTGCCGCAAGCGCCCGTCGTCTCGCTGCTGCGCAATTTCTCCGCGCCGGTGCGCCTCGATTTCGCGCAGAGCGACGCCGAGCTCGCCCACCTGATGGCGCACGATGCCGATGCCTTCAACCGCTGGGAAGCCGGCCAGCGCCTCGCCACCCGCGTGCTGCTCGCCGGCATTGCCACCGGCGGACAAGGCAGCGACTGGATTCCGCAGACCTTTATTGATGCCTGTGCCCGCGTGCTGGACGACGGCCTGACCGGCGATGCCGCCCTGGCCGCCGAAGCCCTCATGCTGCCGTCCGAAACCGTGCTCGCCGATACCGTCGCTGCCGCCGGCAACGTCATCGACCCCGACGCGATCTTTGCCGCGCGCCTCACCCTGCGCCGTACCCTCGGCACCACCCTGCGCACGCAGTTCGAGGCCGCCTGGCAGGCCCTCGCCCCCACCGGCGACTACGCGCCCGACGGCGCGCAGGCCGGCCGCCGCGCCCTGCGCAACGCCTGCCTTGCCATCCTCGCCGACGCCGCACCGGCCACCCTCGTGCCGCAGCTCGCCGCGCAATGCAACGCGCACAGCAACATGACCGACGTCGCCGCCGCACTGGCCACCCTGGCCCAGCTCGACGTCCCCGAACGCACCCCCGCCCTCGCCGCCTTTTACGACCGCTGGAAAGACGAAGCCCTCGTCGTCGACAAATGGCTGTCCATCCAGGCCACCGCGCGCGTCACCACCGCCGACACCGTGCGCGAGCTCATGCGCCACCCCGCGTTCGACCTCAAGAACCCCAACCGCGTCTACGCCCTCGTCCGCGGTTTCTGCGGCGCCAACCCGCGCGCCTTCCATGCCGCGGACGGCAGCGGCTACGCGCTGGCGGCCGACGTCATCAGCGAACTGCAGGCGATCAACCCGCAGGTCGCATCACGTGTCGCGCGCAGCTTTGATCGCTGGCGCCAGTTCGACGCCGGGCGGCAGGCCCACGCGCGCGCCGCGCTGGAGCGCGTCGCGGCAATCGAGGGCCTGGCGAAGGATGTGGCGGAAGTCGTGGGGAATGCGTTGAAGGGGTGAGCGCAGTGGATGCTGCCTTGCCTTTTCAGGATGAGGTGGGCGGCGGGTTTTCGGCTCAAGCGGATGTACAGGCTTCTCTCAAGCAAACGTTAGTCGTCACGCGGTATCGAGCACCCACTTTGCCACCCATCTATCAAGGATTACAGGCGAGTTGTTTATAAACAGCTTTAGCCAGTGGTCGCGTTCGTCACTAGGTAGCACTCTAGACGCATTCAGTATGGAACGGCGTGCCCAGCCCCCCAAATTGTAGACACCTGCCTTGTGGTCTCTGACCCAAGCAATATTTTTCATGGCTATAGCTGCAAGTGCCTGGTTCTCCACATTCGGACCAGCAAAAACTAGCCCACGCAGCTTTGGCGTTGCCATGTAGATCGGGTTCTGCGCAACGTACCACTCAATCCAGAACCGTACCAACTGACTATCCAGAGCGGGGGAATCCACAATGGCTTCGAGTTGCGGGAGGAGTTCCTTCGCGAGTTCCTCGTCCGTAACCTCGTGAAGATACAGGGCAACATCGTTGACAGCCGGAACAAAGAAATCAAACTCATTCAATAGGTGGCTGGCAATTGCGGATATGTTGTTTCGCCGGGCCGTGCGAATGACGCTACGTGCTAAACCCAGATCTAGATGCTCATAAGCAAGGATCTTTTCAATAGCGGCTTGGAGCTGCGCCTTCTGTATTTCCTCATCATCATCGATCTCGACCTCCACTTCCTCGATCTCGTTGGTATAAGGGTTTAACACCTCCAGTGTTTCGAGAAGCTTGATCTTCTCTTCCGCGTATGTGTTGTGCAGATGCTCCTTCACGTACGTCTTGGCTTCCATCACGAACGTCTTGTCTGACGAGAGGGTCAGCCTGTGGTTCTCGTAAAGGTACAAGGTGAGTCGTTCCAATACCTGCTGTAACACGCGTGGCGAGTTTGAGAAAATGCGGAAATCATCAACATACCGCGTATGCGAGACACCCTGATCCCGCAAGAACACGTCTACGTCAATAAGCACTGCCTCTGCCATGACGATACTGGCAGCTGGTCCAACAGGAACGCCTTGAGAGGCCTTCTCATTCAGCGTGGAAAGAAAGGTCTCAATGTCGTCCGCCGTAGGTTTAAGAGCGGCATCTGCCGCCTCGATGCCGTTATTGAGGCGGTGAAGATAGATTTGGTTGTAGAAATCTGTGATGTCCGTAACCAGCACGTGAGAGAACTGGGTGGCCAACTCCTCGGTCTTACTCGTGAAGTTCGTCCAGCCAGAGCCGCCTGCGAAGTAGCTGCCGTCAGCGATCTGAAAACGATACGAGCAAGCAATATGCAGATCGGCAGGCATTCTCGCCGCCTCAACCGCGGGCGCCACGTGACAGGCAAGTGCTGAATAGACCAGTGCATCCAACGGCTCTAGCTGATGCACGACCCGAAATCCGGACTTTGGCTTGGCTATCGTCATAGCCCGCGGTGACGTAACCCAAAGCTTTGCTACGTTCTTTGATACCAACTCTTTCTTAACATCCTCCCACTGATGCCAAAGAGCCTCAAACTCCGGTGGCTTGGGAAAGAAGTCAGAGTCATAGAACTTCTCGATGTGCTCTCGAGCGAACTCCAGTGCTTGGTCGGTAAGGATCGTCATGGCTCGTGATTGTAATGCCTGCTGCTCACCCCTCCCCCACCACCGCCAGCACATCCTCTCCGCACAAATGGGGTCAGACACCATAACCACCGCTACTCAAACGGGTTGAAAAGCCCAACCCCTGTTCCGCGAAAGTCATCCACGTTGCGCGTCACGACCGTGAGGCCATGTATCAGCGCAATCGCGGCGATCTGTTTATCGATGGCGTGCTGAGGGTGGGGTGACATCAGCTTGCCCCAGATCTGGGTGCAGTCCAGATCAAAATCCAGAATCCTGTCGGCATAGTCCTGCACGACACGATTCAGCCACTGTTCCAGTTTACGGGCCTGAGGCAGGTCGCCTCGCTGGCGGATGTTTTCCAGTCCGCGACGGATTTCGCCCACGGTTTGCACCGAAAGATAGAGTCCGATGGGGTCGGCCGATTTCCAGAACCGCTGGACGCCGGGGTTGGCCTGGCTACCCTTGCGGGCTTCACTGATGACGTTGGTATCGACGAGATACACAGCGCGTCAGCGATTGCGGAAATCGAAATCTGCGTCTTCGCCCACATTCGGCATATGGGAAAGGACTTCCGCAACCGAGCGCCGTTTGGGTCGCTGCAAGGCGGATTTCAGGATTTCGCGATGTTCGGCCTCCGCGCTGCGGCCGTGCGAAGCGGCCCGTTTCTTCAATGCCAGGGCGATGTCTTCTTCGACATTGCGAACGACGAGGTTGGTAGCCATGTTTGCCTCCTGATGCTGCTGCCGGTCGAATTACTGTAGTGCAGACGTGCAATCAATGCAATCATTCAGGCAATTGAATCGGATGGTGTCAGAAAGCCACCACCGCCAGCACCGCCTCGCCGTAGGCTTCCAGCTTCTTCGCGCCCAGCTCCGCCAGCGTGGCGGGACGGCGGCGGTGCGTTTCAGCGCGCCGTAGGCAGTGTGGTCCACCTCCATAAGGCCGCGCACGACAAGCTGATGCAACACGGCGCGCGAAAACAAATGCGGGCAGACGCCATACTCCCTTGCACCACCTGTTAAGCCGCCTGCGCCAGCGTGAAATCCACGCGCACCTTGTCGAACGGGCACACGATCTTGCCACTTTCGGTTTTCTCCAGCAGGCCGGTTTCCAGCAGGGCATGCACATCGCGGTGCACGGACTTGACGTCGCGTGCCAGCCTGCGGGCCAGTTCTCGCAGGCTCATTTCGCCGGCACCGCTCATCGCTTCCAGCACGCTCCAGCGCTTGGGGCTGATTTCGGAGAACAGCAGTTCGGGACTAGCGTAGCTGAAGGTGAACTGCTGGATACGCCCGGATTTGGCAGCCTGACGCACGCCTTTTGCGCCTGCTCTGAGTGCGGCTTTCCAGTCCGGATTGATTTCGATGACGGCGGTTTTCATTCAAATCTCCTTTCAACTTCGGCCAGGAAGTCCTCCAGCAGCCGGTCGATGGAAACAAATTGGTAGACAGACTCAATTCCATCCAGATGCCTGTGGTCACCCTTGCCACGCTCGTTGTCAAAGCCGACGAGCCGTTTGCCGTCCAGGATATAGACGAGGCGATATTTGAAGGCATGCTCGCAAGGCGGCACCGGGCAGGGCAGCTTCCAGATTTTCATCTCGATCAGCCCACCGTTGGGCAGACGCTGGCGGTGTTGCTTCAGCAATGCGGCCTTCATGTTGGCATTTTTGCCAACAATCAGAATGAAGTCAAGTCGAGCGTTTCAGAATCAACCCGGCCATCAAAATTGCGGCTCACCCCTCCGCCACCACCGCCAGCACATCCTCGCCATAAGCCTCCAGTTTCTTCGTGCCCAGCCCCGATATCTCGCCCAGCTCCGCCAGCGTAGCCGGCCGGCGCGCCGCGATCTCGCGTAGCGTGGCGTCGTGCAGGATGACGTAGGCGGGTACGCCTTTTTCGTTGGCGGTTTCGCGGCGCCACGCGCGCAGGGACAGGAACAGGGGATCTTCGTCGTCGTGGACGCCTGCCCCTGAACTGGGAGCGAGGCGCGATTTCTTTTTGGACGTGCGCGTTTCCAGCGGACGCAGCATCACGGTGGTTTCGCCCTTCAACACGGGCCGGGCGGCGGCGGTGAGTTTCAGCGCGCCGTAGGCGGTGTGGTCCACCTCCAGCAGCCCGCGCACGACAAGCTGACGCAACACGGCGCGCCAGCGCTTGTCGTCGAGGCTGGCGCCGATGCCGAAGACGCTCAGTTCGGCGTGGCCGAAGCGCTCGATTTTCTCGGTGGTCTTGCCGAGCAGCACGTCGATGACGTGGCCGGCGCCGAAGCGCTGGCCGGTGCGGTAGACGGCGGAGAGGGCTTTTTGCGCGGCTTCGGTGGCGTCCCACAGGGTGGGCGGGTTCAGGCAGACGTCACAGTTGCCGCAGGGCTGGCTGGCTTCGCCGAAATAGCTCAGCAGCGCGACGCGGCGGCAGGAGGCGGCTTCGGCCAGGCCGACCAGGGCGTCGAGCTTGGCGTGGCCGATGCGTTTGTGGGTGTCTTCGGCTTCGCCTTCGTCGATGAAACGTCTTTGCGTGACGACGTCCTGCAGGCCCCAGGCCATCCAGGCTTCGGCGGGTTCGCCGTCGCGCCCGGCGCGGCCGGTTTCCTGGTAGTAGCCTTCGACCGAGCGCGGCAGGTCCAGGTGGGCGACAAAGCGCACGTCGGGCTTGTCGATGCCCATGCCGAACGCCAGGGTGGCGACCATGATCATGCCGTCCTCGCGCAGGAATCGTTCCTGATGCCGGCGGCGGGTCTCGTTGTCCATGCCGCCGTGATACGGCAGCGCACTGAATCCCGCCTGACTCAGCGCGGCGGCGGTTTCCTCGACTTTCTTGCGCGTGCTGCAGTAGACGATGCCGGCCTCGCCCGGATGCCCGGCAAGAAAATCGATCAGTTGGCGGCGCGGTTCGGTTTTTTCGCTGACGCGGTAGCGGATGTTGGGCCGGTCGAAACTGGCGACGAAGACGCGCGCGTCGTCGAGCGCCAAACGGTGCAGGATTTCGGCGCGCGTGGCGGCGTCGGCGGTGGCGGTGAGCGCGATGCGCGGCACCTGCGGATAGCGTTCGTGCAGGACGGACAGGCCGAGGTATTCCGGGCGGAAGTCGTGGCCCCACTGCGACACGCAGTGCGCTTCGTCGATGGCGAACAGGCTGACGTGGGCGGCGTCGAGCGATTCGAGAAAGCGCGGGGTCAGCAGCCGTTCCGGCGCGACATACAGCAGCTTGAGCGCGCCGCGCGCAAAGTCGCGTTCGACCTGCGCGGCGGTTGCGCCGTCGAGGCTGGAATTCAGAAAGGCGGCGGCGATGCCCAGCTCTTTCAGGGCCGAGACCTGATCCTGCATCAGCGCGATCAGCGGCGACACCACCACGGCGCAGCCGTCGCGCAACAGCGCGGGGATCTGGTAGCAGATCGACTTGCCGCCGCCGGTGGGCATGAGCACCAGCGCGTCGCCGCCGCCGGCCACCTGTTCGATGATGGCGGCCTGGTCGCCGCGAAACGCGGCGTAGCCAAAAATACGGTTGAGCAGGCTGAGGGGCGTATCGGACATGAGGGCGGCTGTCTGGGGCATTTCGGTCGGATCGGCCGAAAAATCGGTGGGGCAGTTCGGCTATAATTTTGTCACGTTTTGCGCGCCTTTCCGGCTTCCGGCCTGCCGTTTCGACAGTACGGGCCGAACCTGCGGCGCCAGCACGGCCCGCGACCGCTTTTACCAACGGGCGGCAAGCCCCCGCCCCCTTCGATCCGATAATGAATACCGAAACCACCGCTCCCGCTCTCGACGAAAATCAGATCATCGCCGAGCGCCGTGCCAAGCTGGCCGCGATCCGCGAAGCCGGCGTCGCCTTCCCCAACGATTTCGAGCGCCGCGACTACGCCGGCGCGCTGACCGCGGCACACGGCGACAAGGACAAGCCGGCGCTCGAAGCCGAGGCCATCGCGGTGCAGCTCGCGGGCCGCATGATGCTGAAGCGGGTGATGGGCAAGGCGAGCTTCGCCACCCTGCAGGACATGAGCGGCCGCATCCAGGTCTACGTGTCGAACGACCTCACCGGCACCGACGCGCACGAGGCCTTCAAGCACTGGGACCTGGGCGACATCCTCGGCGTGTCGGGCACGCTGTTCAAGACGAACAAGGGCGAGCTCACCGTCCAGGCGACGTCGATCCGTCTGCTGTCGAAGGCGCTGCGCCCGCTGCCCGAGAAATTCCACGGCCTGGCCGACCAGGAACAGAAATATCGCCAGCGTTACCTCGACCTGATCACGACCGAGACGACCCGCGAGACTTTCGCGCGCCGGTCCAGGATCATCCAGGCGATCCGCAGCTTCATGACCGACCACGGTTTCCTCGAAGTCGAAACGCCGATGATGCACCCCATCCCCGGCGGCGCGGCGGCCAAGCCCTTCGTCACGCACCACAATGCGCTCGACATGGAACTGTTCCTGCGGATCGCGCCCGAGCTGTATCTGAAACGGCTGGTCGTCGGCGGGTTCGAAAAGGTGTTCGAGATCAACCGCAATTTCCGCAACGAGGGGCTCTCCACCCGGCACAACCCCGAGTTCACGATGATGGAGTTCTACGAGGCCTATCGCGACTACCGCTACCTCATGGACTACACCGAAGCACTGATCCGCCATGCGGCCACCGTCGCCACCGGCTCGACGACGGTGACCTATCAGGGCCAGGCCATCGATCTGGGCCAGCCCTTCGACCGCCTCACCATCGTCGACGCGGTCCGCAAATACCACCCGGAATACACCGTGGAGCAGCTCAACGACCGCGACTGGCTGGTGGCGCAGTTCCAGGCCATGAAGGCGAAATACCGGCCCACCGACGGCCTGGGCGGTCTGCAGTTGTCTTTCTTCGAGGAGACGACCGAGGCCTTGCTGATCCAGCCGACCTTCATCATCGACTACCCGGCCGAGGTGTCGCCGCTGGCCCGCCGCTCGGACGCGCAGCCCGACATCACCGAGCGTTTCGAGCTGTTCATCACCGGCCGCGAAATGGCCAACGGCTTCTCCGAACTGAACGATCCGGAGGATCAGGCCGAACGCTTCATGGAGCAGGTGCGCGCCAAGGAGGCCGGCGACGAGGAAGCCATGCACTACGACGCCGACTACATCCGCGCGCTGGAACACGGCCTGCCGCCCACCGGCGGCTGCGGCATCGGCATCGACCGGCTGGTGATGCTGCTGACCGACTCGCCCGCGATCCGCGACGTGATCCTGTTTCCGCAGATGCGGCGCGAAAGCTGACGTGGGCAAGCCGGCGGGGCTCGCGCTACTCGTTCTGGGCCTCGCGCTCGGCCCCGGCCTGTGGATTGCCGGCCGCTATTTCAGCGGCCATGCAATCGCCGACCTCCCCCTGAATTTTGCGACCGGCCCGGATGGGCGCGCTGCCGCCGAAGTCCGGTTTACGCTCACCGCCGACGCGTTGCCCGCGTCCATCGTGGTGCAGGCGTTTGCCAGCCACGGCCCGTCGGTACAGCCGGCCGACACCCCCGGCGACCGCTGGGAAGCACGCCTCGCAAAGGACGGACGCACCCTGCGCGAACAGGTTCTGCACCTGCAGAGCCACACGGTCGAGGCCACGCCGGCGCTGGTGTTCAAGAAAGCCATACCGCTCGAAGCGGCGCTGGGCGGCGGCGCATACGCGCTGCAACTCACCCTGCCCGCCGCACCGCGCCTGACGCTCGAATCGGCCCGCGTGCAGGTACGCGCGAACGTGCGCGAAACGCATCCCGCGTGGCTGGCCGCCGGGCTGGGGCTGGCTGCCGCAGGCGCCGTTCTGCTCGTGCTGCGCTGAGACCGGACAATGCAGGCTCGTTTATTGCTTTTTCGCATCCAGTAGAATCGCCCGACACGCCCCTCTTTCAATCCCCACTATTGCGACTCAATCATGGCCGACGCTTTCTCCACACTTGATTCCTTCTCCACCGCCAGCGGCAGCAAGCAGTTCGCCTCGCTGAGCAAGCTCGAAGCCGCGCTCGGCCAGCCGCTGTCGCGCCTGCCGGTCTCGATCCGGATCGTGCTGGAGTCGGTACTGCGCAACTGCGACGGCGTGAAAGTCACACCGGAGCACGTGAAGCAGCTGGCGGCGTGGAAACCCAATGCGGCGCGCGTCGAGGAAATCCCCTTCACGGTGGCGCGCGTGATCCTGCAGGATTTCACCGGCGTACCGTTGCTGGCCGATCTGGCCGCGATGCGCTCGGCCGCGCAGACCCTGGGCAAGGACCCGAAGAAGATCGAACCGCTGGTGCCGGTGGACATGGTGGTCGACCACTCGATCCAGGTCGACAAGTTCGGCAGCGCCGATGCGCTCGACCTCAACATGAAGATCGAGTTCGAGCGCAACCGTGAGCGCTACCAGTTCCTGAAATGGGGCATGCAGGCCTTCGATACGTTCAAGGTGGTGCCGCCGGGCGTCGGCATCGTGCACCAGGTGAACATGGAATACCTGGCGCGCGGCGTGATGGAAAAGGACGGCGTGGCCTACCCCGACACGCTGGTGGGCACCGACAGCCACACCACGATGATCAACGGCCTGGGCGTGGTCGCCTGGGGCGTGGGCGGCATCGAGGCCGAAGCCGCGATGCTCGGCCAGCCGGTGTATTTCCTCACGCCCGACGTCGTCGGCGTGAATCTCAAGGGCAGCATCAAGCCCGGCATCACCGCCACCGACGTGGTGCTGACCATCACCGAAATGCTGCGCAAGGCCAAGGTGGTCGGCAAGTTCGTCGAATTCTTCGGCGAAGGCGCCACCGCCCTGCCGGTGACCGACCGCGCCACCATCGCCAACATGGCGCCCGAATATGGTGCAACCATGGGCTTCTTCCCGGTCGACGAAGCCACCTGCCAGTACTACGCGTCCACCGGCCGCAATGCGGCGCAGGTCGATCTCATCCGCGCCTACTATCAGGCGCAAAACCTTTTCGGCATCCCCAGGGCCGGCGACATCGACTACTCGCAGACGCTGGAACTGGATCTGTCGACGGTGGAACCGAGCGTGGCCGGACCCAAGCGCCCGCAGGACCGGATCGCGCTGTCTGCGCTCAAGCCCACGTTCGCCTCGCTGCTCGCCAAGCCCAAGGAAGACGGCGGCTACGGCAAGCCCGACGCGGCGGACGGCGAAGGCCTCAAGCACGGCGACGTGGTGATCGCCGCGATCACCTCGTGCACCAACACCTCCAACCCCGGCGTGATGCTGGCGGCCGGCCTGCTGGCCAGGAAGGCGGTCGAGCTGGGCCTGAAGACGCCCGCCCACGTGAAGACCAGCCTCGGCCCCGGTTCGCGCGCGGTGACCGAGTACCTCAAGGCGGCCGGCCTGCTCGGCTACCTCGAACAGCTCGGCTTCGGCGTCGTCGGCTATGGCTGCACCACCTGCATCGGCAACTCCGGCCCGCTGCCCGAAGCGATCGAAAAGACCATCCTCGACAAGGATCTGGTCGCCTGCTCGGTGCTCTCGGGCAACCGCAATTTCGAGGCGCGCGTGCACCAGAACGTCAAGGCCAACTTCCTGATGTCGCCGCCGCTGGTGGTGGCGTTCGCGCTCGCCGGCAAGGTCGGCATCGACCTGGCGAACGAGCCCATCGGCCAGGGTACGAACGGGCCGGTCTACCTCAAGGACCTGTGGCCGGGCGCCGACGAAGTCGCCGCCGTGCTGCCCTACGCCAGCGATGCCGCCGCCTACAGGAGCTACGCCAACGTGGGTGCCGACAATCCGCTGTGGGACGCGGTGCCGGCCCCGACCGGCGCGGTCTACCAGTGGGACGCGAAATCGACCTACATCCAGGAGCCGCCCTTCTTCGGCGGCGCCAAGACGAGCAATGGCGCCATCCGCGGCGCACGGCCGCTCGCGATCTTTGGCGACTCGGTCACCACCGACCACATCAGCCCGGCCGGCGGCATCAAGCCGACCTCGCCGGCCGGCCTCTATCTCACCGAGCACGGCGTGCAGAAAGCGGACTTCAACAGCTACGGCGCGCGCCGCGGCAACCACGAAGTCATGATGCGCGGCACCTTCGCCAACGTGCGCATCAAGAACCTGATGATTCCGGGTTCGGAAGGCGGCATCACGCTGAAGGGCGAAACCCAGATGCCGATCTACGACGCCTCGATGGCCTGGCAGGCCGAAACCAGGCCGCTGATGGTCTTTGCGGGTGAGGAATACGGCACCGGGTCGTCGCGCGACTGGGCGGCGAAGGGCACCAACCTGCTGGGCGTGAAGGCGGTCGTGGCCAAGAGCTTCGAGCGTATCCACCGCGCCAACCTCGCCGGCATGGGCGTGCTGCCCTGCCAGTTCAAGGACGGCACCGACGCCGCCACGCTCAAGCTCGACGGCTCCGAGACCTTCGATCTCGAAGGCTTCGAGCACGGCATCGTGCCGCAGCAGGACGTGACCCTGATCGTCCATCGCGCCACGGGCAAATCGGAGCGCGTGCCGCTCAAGCTGCGCATCGACACCCCCATCGAGGTCGAGTACTACAACAAGGGCGGCATCCTGCCTTTCGTGCTGGAGCAGTTGCTCGGCTGAGCCCCCCGGGCCATGCGTCGAGGCGGATCGCGACGCGCCAACGCGACAAAACCATCGTCATCTGCTAAATACCGTGTGTGGTGTGCGCCACACACGGGCCGTTCCCATACGTACGGCCTACAAATAAAAATACCTTTAAATCTTGAATTAACCGCACCGGTTTATTAGTATTTGCTTAAATACTTTTTGCCGCAGTCCCCAACCAGGAGCCCAGAATGAAAAAACAGACCGTCCGCATCGCCCTTTCCCTGCTTGCACTCGGCGCCCTCGCAGCCTGCAGCGGCGAGCAGGGCCTGACCTACCAGGCCAACATCAAGCCGTTGCTCGATGCCAAATGCGTGAGCTGCCACGTTCCCGGCGGCGCCGGCTACGAGAAATCCGGCCTGCGTCTCGACAGTTACGACGCCATGATGAAAGGCACCAAGTTCGGCGCCGTGGTCGTACCGGGCTCCAGCGTCAGCAGCACACTCTACCGGCTGGTCTCCGGCCAGGCCGACCCGTCGATCCGCATGCCGCACGGCCAGGCTGCCCTGCCGGATGCAGACATCAAGATGGTCGCGGCCTGGATCGATCAGGGCGCCAAATACTGATACCGAACTGCCTGACCGGAGGAATCGCCTGCCATGAGCAATCGTCATTTCTATCATTTCAGCGCCCTGCCCATGTCCATGCGCATGGTCTACACCATGACGCTGCTGGTCCTGGGCACCGGCTACCTGTTTGCCATGCTGCAGGTGTTCTTCAGCCATGCGGGCCTCGACGGCAAGCCCGACAGCCTGTCCGCCGAGGATATCCGCATCGCCTACCACGGCAGCGACAGCGACACCCGTCTCGAAACCGCGCTGAAGGGACCGATGGCGGGCATGCTGCCGCCCGAGGAGCGTGCGGTGATCTTTGCCTGGGTGAAAGACGGCACTTCGCAGGAAAGCTACGGGCAGAAGATCAAGCCGATCGTGGAAAGCCGCTGCGTCGCCTGTCACGACGGCAGCAATCCGCACCTCCCGGTACTCACGAGCTATGAAGGGGTCACCAAGATGACCGCGCGGGACGAGGGCGCGACGATTCCGACCCTGGTGCGCGTCTCCCACATCCACCTGTTCGGCATCACGTTCATCTTCTTCATCGTCAGCAGCATCTTCGCGCATGCCTACATGAGGCCGCTGTGGCTCAAGTGCGCGATCATCATGCTGCCTTTCCTGACCATCCTGACCGACATCTTCTCGTGGTACCTGACCAAGATGTATCCGGGCTTCGCCTGGTTCATCATCGGCAGCGGCGCGCTGATGGGCCTGTCGTTCGCCATCCAGTGGATCGTGTCGATGTGGCAGATGTGGTTCTACAGGCTGCCGGACGAAATCCAGGAGTGCGGCGGCGCACTGCCCGTGCTGGGCCGCGCCGACACCCGCGACGTCTGAGTCTCAGGCCAGCTTGCGATAGAGTGTCCGTTCACTGATGCCCAGACGGCGCGCCAGCGCCTTGCGGTCGCCGGCATGACGCGTCAGCGCCCATTGCAGGTAACGCCGCTCGGCGACGTCGAGCGGCACGACGGCGTCCACCCCCGGGGGGCTATCGCCGGGGGCTGCCCGTTCGCCGCCCGCCAGTTCCGGCGGCAGATGCACCGGCAGCAGCATGTCGCCGTCCGCCATCAGCATGGCCCGTTCGAGGATGTTGCGCAGTTCGCGGATGTTGCCGGGAAAATCGTAGGCCGCCAGGCACGCCCGCGTCGTTTCGGCCAGCGTGTAGGCGCGCCCCGGCGCCAGCCGCGCCAGCAGCGTGTCGGCGAGCAGGCCGATGTCCTCGCGGCGTTCGCGCAGGGCCGGCAACTCGATCGGGAACACGCTCAGCCGGTAATAAAGGTCGCGGCGAAATTCGCCGCGCGCCATCATGCCCTTGAGATCCCGGTGCGTCGCGGCGACCAGCCTGAAATCCGCCCGCAAGGTTTCCACGCCGCCCACCCGGCGAAAGGTGCCGGTTTCGAGCAGGCGCAGCAGCTTGACCTGCAGATTGAGCGGGATGTCGCCCAGTTCGTCGAGAAACAGGGTGCCGCCGGATGCCGCTTCCACAAGGCCGATCTTGCGCTGGCCCGCTCCGGTGAACGCCCCTTTCTCGTAGCCGAACAGTTCGCTTTCGAACAGCGTTTCGGTCAGTCCGGTGCACTCGACCACGACGAAGGGACCGTGCTCGCGCGCGCTCTGCTGGTGAATCGTCTGGGCGACCAGTTCCTTGCCGGTGCCGGATTCGCCTAGTAGCAGCGCCGCCGTGTTGGACGGTGCGACGCGCCGGACCAGTTCGAGCATGCGATTGAAGGCGGGCGACTTGCCGACCAGCCCCGCCGCGGCCGGCAGGCTGCTGGCTTCACGCACGGTCGTCATGCGCTCGACGAAATATTCGATGCCACCGGATGCGCCGACGATCGGCGTCAACTCCACATCGACATGCTCTTCGCCGCGCGGCGTATGGTGCAGGTGGAGCACCCGGTGCGGCTCGCCTGTGGCCCGGCTGACAGCCAGCGGACAGGATTCGCCGCATTCGTCGCAGGGGCGCTCGTAGCCATGCGAAACGGCATAGCAGTATTGTCCGACCACGTTGCGTTCCCCGGCATATATGCGGCGATATGCCGCGTTCGCGGCCAATATCCGGTAATCGGCGCCCATTACAATCTGGGCATCCGGATGGGTCTCGAGATAACAGATCAGTTCATTCGTAGGCGACACCGTAAATTGCCATTTTCGTCATTCACACTGGCTGATTTTGTCATATTTGACATGTGTCGCGCAGCCTGCTCTTGGCGCCGTATTGGTATATAACTGATCCATATGGAAATTTCGTTTTTTACCGGATGCTTCGGCCTGGCACGCAGCTTGCGAATGTAAGGACATGCTGATGAAACCAAGCCTGCCCGATTTCTTGCGCGACCGCCTCGGCCGGGAAATCACGATCGCCCTCGTAATCAAGCTTGCCGTGATCGCGGCCCTCTTCTACGCCTTTTTCGATGGACAGTCGGTACAGACCGACCCCGACGCCGTCGCCGAGCGCCTGATCAACCCGCATCCCCCCGCCCCGCAATAACAAATCGAAGGAACGCCCATGCTGACAGAAGAACTCGTCGACCTTTCGCGATTGCAATTCGCGGTCACCGCGCTGTACCACTTCCTGTTCGTGCCGCTGACGCTCGGCCTGGCGTTCATCCTGGTGATCATGGAGCTGACCTACGTGATCACCAACCGTCCGGTCTACAAGGACATGGTGCGTTTCTGGGGCAAGCTGTTCGGCATCAACTTCGCGCTCGGGGTCACCACCGGCATCACGATGGAATTCCAGTTCGGCACGAACTGGGCGTACTACTCGCATTACGTCGGCGACATCTTCGGCGCGCCGCTGGCGATCGAGGGGCTGATGGCCTTCTTCCTCGAATCGACCTTCATCGGCCTGTTCTTCTTCGGCTGGGACCGCCTCAACAAATGGCAGCATTTCATGGTCACCGTGCTGATGGCGGTGGGCTCGAACCTCTCGGCGCTGTGGATCCTGATCGCCAACGGCTGGATGCAGAACCCGGTCGGCGCCGAATTCTCCTACGTGACCATGCGCATGGAGATGACCGATTTCTGGCAGATCGTGTTCAACCCGGTCGCGCAGGCCAAGTTCGTCCACACCGTGTCGGCCGGCTACGTCACTGCCTCGCTGTTCGTGCTGGGCATTTCGAGCTGGTACCTGCTGAAGGGGCGCGATCTCGAATTCGCGCGCCGCTCGTTCCGGATCGCCGCGGGCTTCGGCTTCGCCTCGGCCCTGTCGGTGATCGTACTGGGCGACGAATCCGGCTACACCGTCGGCGAATCGCAGCAGACCAAGATGGCCGCCATCGAGGCGATGTGGGAGACCGAGCCGGCACCGGCCGGGTTCACCGTGTTTGCCCTGCCCAACGAGGCGGAAATGCGCAACGACTACGCGCTGCACATTCCCTACGTGCTGGGCCTGATCGGCACCCGCACGCTGACCAAGGAAATGCCCGGCATCAAGGAGATCAAGACCAGGAACCGCGAACGCATCGAGTCCGGCATCCAGGCCGTGACCGCGCTGGAGGCATTGCGCAAGGATCACGGCGATCAGGCGGCCCTCGCCCGCTTCGAGCAGCACAAGGCCGACCTCGGTTTTGGCCTGCTGCTGAAAAAATACATCGTCGACGTGTCGCAGGCCACGCCGGAAATGATCCAGCAGGCCGTCGACGACACCATTCCGCGGGTCGCCCCGCTGTTCTGGAGTTTCCGCATCATGGTGGCGCTGGGCTTCCTGTTCCTGCTGCTGTTCAGCCTCGCCCTGTTCTATTCGGTCAAGGGCACCTTCATCGAGAAACGATGGCTGCTGCACTGGGCGCTGTGGTTCATTCCCATGCCCTGGATCGCTGCCGAACTCGGCTGGATCGTCGCCGAATACGGCCGCCAGCCGTGGACGATCTACGGCGTGCTGCCGACCCACCTTTCGGTATCCAATCTCACCCCCGCCAACATCTACGGTTCGCTCGCCGGCTTCATCGGTTTCTATACCGTGCTGCTCGTCGTCGAGCTGTACCTGATGACGAAGTATGCGCGTCAGGGCCCGTCCAGCCTGGGCACCGGCAAATACCACGGCGAAACGGCCGGCGGCGCGCTGCCTGCAGGCGCACCGGCACAGAAAATCTGACAGGGAGCTGACATGGACTACGAAACCCTCAAACTGATCTGGTGGCTGCTGGTCGGCATCCTGCTGGTCGGCTTCGCCATCATGGACGGACACGACATGGGCATGGGCATCCTGCTGCCCTTCGTCGGCCGCAACGATCTCGAACGCCGCGCCATCATCAACACGGTCGCCCCGCACTGGGACGGCAACCAGGTCTGGTTCATCACGGCCGGCGGCGCGATCTTCGCCGCCTGGCCGCTGGTCTATGCCACCGCCTTCTCCGGTTTCTACTGGGCCATGATGGCCACGCTGTGGGCGCTGTTCTTTCGGCCGGTCGGTTTCGACTACCGCTCGAAAATCAAGCACCCGGCGTGGCGCTCGACCTGGGACTGGGGTCTCTTCATCGGCGGCGCCGTGCCGCCGGTCATCTTCGGCGTGGCCTTCGGCAACCTGCTGCTCGGCGTGCCCTTCCATTTCAACGATTACCTGATGTCCACCTACACCGGCAGCTTCTGGGGCCTGCTCAATCCCTTCGCGCTGCTCGCGGGCGTGGTGAGTCTGGGCATGATCACGACCCAGGGCGCGAACTATCTGATGATGCGCACCGAAGGCGACATCTACCGCCGCGTGCGCACCGCCAGCCTGATCTTCGCCGCCCTCACGGTCGCAAGCTTCGCACTGGCCGGCTACTGGGTCGCCACCGGCATCGACGGCTACATGATCGTCAGCGCGATCGATCCGAACGCGTTGCCCGACCCGCTCGCCAAGACGGTCGAGGTGGCGCCTGGTGCCTGGATGCACAACTACGCGGTCTACGCCTGGGCCAAATGGGTGCCGATCGCCGCCTTCGCCGCGCTCGCCGCGAGCATCCTGTTCTCGCGCCTGCACAAGGCCGGCGCGGCGTTCTGGTCGTCGTCGCTGGCGTGCGCGGGTATCATCGGCACCGCCGGCGTGTCGCTGTTCCCCTTCATCATGCCCTCGTCGTCCGATCCGCGTTCCAGCCTCACCGTGTACGATGCAGTGTCCTCGCATCTCACGCTCGGCCTGATGCTCGGCGCCACGGCGATCTTCATGCCGCTGATCGTCCTGTACACCTCATGGGCCTACAAGGTCATGTGGGGCAAGGTGACTACCGAGTACATCGCCGCCAACGACAAATCTGTCTACTGAAAGGAACCGCCATGTGGTATTTCGCCTGGATACTCGGCGTCACGATGGCCGTGCTGCTCGCCTCGATCAGCGCCATGATGTGCGACGCGCGCGAATGCGCGCCGGATGCGTCGCGCGAAGACGGCACGTCCCGCTGAGCCCCGCCGGATGCCTTTGGCATCCGGCCTCCTCCCCTTTCCGACGGAGTCGTCATGACCGTACCGCACATCGCCGTACTCGGATGCGGTTTCGCCGCACTCACCGCCGTGCGCGAACTGCGCCGCCGCGAGCCCGACGCGCGCATCACCCTGGTCGCACCCCGGGCCCGCCTGACCTACTTCCCCAGCCTGATCTGGGTGCCGGCCGGCCTGCGCCGGGCCGACGATCTCGAGATCGACGTCGCCGGCTTCCTCGCCGGCCAGCGCATCGAATTCCGGACCGGCCGCGTCGCCGGTCTGCGCGACGGCGGCCGTACCGTGGTGCTGGAAGACGGCGAAACACTGACCAACGACGCCCTGCTGATCGCCAGCGGCGGCCGCTTTCTCAAGGGCCTGCCCGGCATCGAACACGCACTGACCGTATGCGAAGGCCCGGCCGCCGCCGACGCGATCCGTACGCGGCTGGACGCCCTGGAGGGCGGTACGGTCGCCTTCGGCTTCGGCACCAACCCCAAGGAACAGGGCGCCATGCGCGGCGGCCCCATGTTCGAACTGCTGTTCGGCATCGATACCCTGCTGCGCCAGCAGGGCCGCCGCGACCGCTTCCGGCTGGTGTTCTTCAACGCTGCGCAGTCACCCGGCAAACGCCTCGGCGACAAGGCCGTGAGCGGCCTGCTGCGCGAAATGCAAAAGCGGGGCATCGACACCCACCTCGGCCACAAGCCCGTCGCCTTCGACGCCGACAAGGTCCGGACCGAAGGCGGCGACCTGCCTGCCGACCTCATCCTCTTCATGCCCGGCATGAGCGGTCCGGCCTGGGCGGCCGATGCGGGGCTACCGCTCTCGGAAGGCGGCTTCTTCCAGGCCGATGCATACTGCCGGGTCGCCGGTGCCGAGCGGGTCTACGTCGCGGGAGACGCCGGCAGCTACCCCGGTCCCGACTGGCTGCCCAAACAGGCGCACATCGCCGATCTGCAGGCACGCGCCGCGGCCGAAAACCTGTCGCGCGCGCTGCGCGGCGAAGCCCCGGCCGCACGCTTCAAGACCGAACTGATCTGCATCGTCGATACACTCGACCGCGGCATCCTCGTCTACCGCGACGAAAAGCGGGCGCTGGTGCTGCCGCCCTGCCGTCTGTTCCACTGGGCCAAGCGTTACTTCGAATGGCAGTATCTGCGGCCCTACCGCAAGGCCGCGGCATGAGCGCGCTCGACCGGCCCTGGGCACGTGCCGTCTCGCTCGTCGCGGCCCTCGCGCTGATGCTGCTGATTACGCTCGCGCCCCGCGCGCTCACCACGGCGGACGGCAGCCCGCTCGGCCACGGCCTGCTCATGCTGGTGATGTGGGGGCTGTCGGCCGGTTTCGTGCATGGCGTCGGCTTCGTGCCCCGGAACCCCGTCCCCCGCTTCCTGTTCAACGCCTGGACTGCCTGGGGGTTGATGGCCCTGGGAACCGCGCTCTTCCTGCGCCATTTCTTCCGCTAGCCGCATGACGCCCGACACTGCACCCGACCTGACACCTTACCAGCGCATCGGCGGCGAACCGGCCGTGCGCACACTGGTGACGCGCTTCTACGCCCTGATGGACGAACTGCCCGAGACCTACGGCATCCGCAAGCTGCATGCCGCCGATCTGGGCGGCTCGGCCGAGAAACTGTTCGAATTCCTGTCCGGCTGGCTGGGCGGACCGCAGCTTTTCATCGAAAAATACGGCCACCCCATGCTGCGGCGCCGGCATTTTCCCTTCAGTATCGGCCGCACCGAACGCGACCAGTGGCTGCACTGCATGCGCCTGGCACTGGACGAAACGGTCGAAGACGCGACGCTGCGCGAAACGCTTTATACGGCATTTGCGCAACTGGCCGACCACATGCGCAACCGGCCCGAATCCGATACGGCGCCCACCGGCGTCCCCCGCTGATCCCATCCGTCCCGCCCATCGCGGCGTCCGACCGCTCGCACCGGACAGACGAACCGAAGCGTCCTTCAGTCGAACTGGAAGGCCTGCGTGAACAGGGCGACGATCTTGTCCGGCGGCAGCGGCCGCGCGACCAGATAGCCCTGGATTTCGTCGCAGCCGTTCAGCTTCAGGAAGGCGACCTGCTCCGGCGTCTCCACGCCTTCCGCGACCACACGCATGTTGAGGGCATGGGCGAGGCGGATGATCGCATTGGCGATCTCCGCGTCATCGTTGTCGAACAGCACGTCGTCGATCAGGCTCTTGTCGATCTTCAGCGCGTCGATCGGCATGCGCTTGAGCTGCCCCAGGTTGGAATGGCCCGTGCCGAAATCGTCGATATAGACGTGCAGCCCGCGCTCGCGCAGGGCGTTCAGCATGTCGAAGGTCCGCGCCGGATTCTCCATCGCGGCGCTCTCGGTCACCTCGATCTGCAGCGCCGCCGGCGCCATGCCCGTTTCCTGCAGGACGGCATCGATATCCTCGATGAGCCGCGCGTCGACGAACTGGCGCGGCGACAGGTTGATCGCCACCGGCGGCGGCGCGAGACCTTCCGCCTGCCACGCCACCCACTGCACGCAGGCGGCGCGAACGACCCAGCGGCCGATCGGCAGGATCAGCCCGGTTTCCTCCGCTACCGGAATGAACTGCTCGGGGCCGACGATGCTGCCGCTGCGGGTCAGCCAGCGCACCAGCGCCTCCAGCCCGACCACACGGCCGCTCGCGAGATCCACCTTCGGCTGGTAGACCAGCGCCAGTTCCTCGCGCTCGAGTGCCTGCCGCAGGCCGTTTTCCAGCATCAGATGCTGCTGCGCCGCGGTATTGAGCTCTTCGCTGTAATACTCGTACCCCGTGTGCCGCTGCTTGGCCTGATACATCGCAAGATCGGCCTGGCGCAGGAGCGTATTCGCGTCGATGCCGTCGTTGGGGTACATGCTGATGCCGACGCTGGCGCCGATGGCGTAGCGGCGCTGCCCGATCCTGAACGATTCGGCCAGCGCCTGGATAAGCTTCTGCGCGACGCGCCCGGCGGCATGTGCGGCGGGCGGGTGCGTCAGTACGACGGCGAATTCGTCGCCCCCCAGGCGCGCGACGAAATCGTCTGCGCGCAACTGCTCGTCGAGCCGGTTGGCGACGATGCGCAGCACCTGGTCGCCGACCTCGTGCCCCTGCGAATCGTTGATGTGCTTGAAGCGGTCGAGATCGATGAACAGCAGCGAAACCTGCGTTTTCTCGCGCTGCGCGCGCGCCAGCGCATGACTCAGGAAATCCTGGAAGTAGGCGCGGTTCGGCAGGCCGGTAAGCGGATCGTGGTTGGCCAGCATGTCGAGCCGCATTTCCGAATACCGCCGTTCCGCCAGCGCCGAGGCGACGAAGAGCCCGCCCAGCGCCATCATCGCCAGGCTCATCTGCAGCGCGAACACGTCCTGCGGCGGCGTGGACGGACTGAGCCCGCCGGCCGACACCAGCGCCATGCCCTGCACGATCGGCGCCGCGAGGAAGATCGCGAGGCTGGCGCCCGTCACCGAGAAGCGCAGGGCCGCCCACAACACCCCGGGCAGCAGCACGAACAGCACGATCTCGGCGGAGCGGATCGGGTTGGCGTATTCCATCATCACCCGCGCCAGCAGCAGCATGCCCAGCACCAGCACCAGGCCTTCGATGCGCGCGCTGCGGCTGCGCGGCAGCAGATCCCAGCGCGACGCCGTCATCAGGATCGGCGCCACCAGATAGATCCCCAATAGATCGGCCATCCAGCCCACCCACAGGGCCTGCAGCACCTGCGAGGTATCGAGCAGGCCGAGCGCGTGCAGACCCAGTACGCCAAGCGCGGCGGTGGCCGCACTGCCCAGCGGCGCGATCACGAGCGTGAATTTTGCGACGCTCGCCACGTAGTCCAGCGCCAGACTGAACGGCGCCAGACGGTGTGCCAGATAGCCCATGAGTCCGGCACCGGCCGCCGCGGCACAGGCCAGCATGAATGCGAGATCGGGCGATACGACGCGCGCATAGCCGACGAATGCCCCCAGCAGCACGCCCAGTACGCCGGGCAGGCCGAACCGCATGCTCGACATCGCCGCCACGCCCGACGCAAGGCCGACCGCGACGATGAGACCGGCGATATAGGGGATGAACCAGAGGCTGAGTGCCAGCGCGAGCGCATAGGCCAGCGCCGTCAGCACCACGATCAGCGCAGCGCGCTGCGTGGGAGTCAGGACAGGCAACGCCGCGGGCAAGGCGTTACCCCGGGTCTACTGCGCCGGATCGAGCTGGGCGCGCACGGATTCCAGAGCGTCCTTGAGGGTTTCCTCGGGCAGGCCGTTCAGCTGTTCGGCCAGCATCTCAGCGGCGTCGATCGTGTCGACTTCGTCGGGCAGGCTGTCGGTGTCGAGGTTGGCCACGAACACCGCGGCCGCTCCGGTCACCTGCAACAACAGGCGACGCTCGGCCATCAGCATTTCGATTTCTTCGCGCAACAACCGGATCTCGTCTTCTTTCATGGCTTGCAGGCTCATCTTGTCTCCATCGGTGGGCTCAGCCGAACAGGGTCAGCACGCCCGTATAACCATACAGCCGATCGTGGGATATTTCACCGTTCGCGAAGAACCCCACCAGCGGAAAATCGCCCAGGGTGTCGCGTATCAGCTGCAATTCGCGATGGGGCGCGCCGAACATGTGCTGGCCCCGCCCCAGGCAGGAATAGTAGACACCGCCGCGGATCGGTCCGTCCATCTGGGCCCGCAGCGCATCGAGCATGCGCAGCAGATCCGCCTCGGCGCTCTGCTGGTCGCGCTTGCAGAACAGCAGTTCGTCGCCTGCCTGCACATAGTCGCCGATCGCGACCAGGTGGTTTTCCGGGTCCACGCCGAGGATGTTGCGCACGAGGTAGTCGCCGGTATCCGATCCACGCACGGGCAGGCCGACGAAGATGTATCCGGCGGCCCGTCGCAGATCCCGCGCCAGCACCTCGCCGATCTCTTCCTTCATCACGTCGAGCGCAGGCCGGTGATCGAGATTGCCGATGATGTTCTTGTTGGCCGTGGTGATGCGGTGGCGCGGGCCCAGCGGCGAAATGCCCTGCGTAAGCCGCGTCGCCAGCCTGATACGGTCGGACAGCAGGACGCCGGACAGGCCGCCGTTCACCACTTCGCCGCAGATCTGCGCAGCCTCGCCCCGCGCACTCGCCAGCCCGCCGACGACGAAACCGCTCGACACCTTGCGGCTCAACGTCTCGATCAGCTCCTGGATGCGCGGATTCGCCGGATCGCCGTGCGCCACCGCGAAATAGGCGTCCGGCCCGACCGCCAGTGCCTCGGGCGATTTCGCCAGCGGCAGCATCTCGAAATCGCCGTCCGGAAATTCGGCGAGCATCACCGCCAGCGCGGGCACCTCGAGATACTCGACCCCCGTCGCGCACACACCGACGCCAACGCTGCCGGCCCAGTGCGGCACCCCGGTCGATGCCCTGAAAAAATCCACGATCGCCGAAAGCGCCTCGGCCGAATAGGCATCCGACACATACAGAAAGCCCAGCGTGGCCGTTGCCGGTATCGTCCCCAGCTGGCGCAGACAATCCTGGGCCGCGACCGCCCAGTCGGGGTCTGCGGCATGGGCAAACCGGAACGGCCGGGTCATGGGCTTGCGCTCAATATCCCGTTCGGCCACTCTGCGGCAGCACGCCTTCGCCGAAGAAGTTCCACAGCAGATGCGCCATGACTTCGGGCGCGATCACCGTATGCTGGTTGTGGCTGGCCTGCAGCGCGGCGCGCAGTTTCCGGCGCAGTTCGGGATCGCCGGTCAGATCGAAGATGATGTCGACCTTGGCGCCCAGGGAAACGATTTCCATCGCATCCTGGAATACCGGCACCTGACTGTGAACAAAGCCCATCGCCACGGGCGACTCGAGATTGCGGTGCGCGACCGCGACGATTTCCACGCCGACGCCCTCCTCCTGAATCCTGGCAAGGAAATGCTCGGCAAATTTCTCCCCGACCTCGCCCAGTCCGAGCAAGGCCACCTTGATGGCATGATTCATGACTGACTCCTCAAATCCTGTTATTGGTTGTTGCGCGCGTTGCGCGCCTGTCAAGCATACACCCGGCACGGGCCAGGGGATATCATTTGACGCACCGTAACTTCGTTCCATCCCGGTCCATGACCCGCCAAGACCCGCTTTATCCTTCCATCGAGCCCTACGCCAGCGGCATGCTGGCAGTCGACGCGCGTCATCGCGTCTACTGGGAAACCTCGGGCAATCCCGACGGCATCCCGGTGCTCTTCGTCCACGGCGGGCCGGGCTCGGGGACTTCGCCCGCGCAGCGCCGCTTCTTCGATCCGGCCCGCTACCGCATCGTGCTCTTCGACCAGCGCGGCAGCGGGCGCTCGACGCCGCACGGCGAGCTGGCCGACAACACCACTCCCCATCTGATCGCGGACATGGAAGTTTTGCGGCGTCACCTCGACATCCAGCGCTGGCTGGTATTCGGCGGCTCGTGGGGTTCGACGCTCGCGCTCGCCTACGCACAGGCGCACCCGGAACGCTGTCTCGGGCTCGTTCTGCGCGGCATCTTTCTGTGCCGCCGCAGCGAGATCGACTGGTTTCTGTACGGCATTCGCGCCTTCTTTCCCGAGGCCCAGCGGCAACTGGCCGAGTTCATTCCCGAAGACGAACGCGGCGATCTGCTCACCGCCTACCACCGTCGCCTGACCGACCCCGACCCGGCCGTGCATCAGCCCGCCGCCCATGCGTGGTCCACCTTCGAGGCCGCCTGCTCCACTTTGCTGCCGAACCCCGATCTGGTCGCCGCTTTTGGCAGCGAGCGCACCGCGCTGTCACTGGCACGCATCGAAGCGCATTACTTCGTGCATGACATCTTCCTGCCCGAGAACAGCCTGCTCGACGGCGTCGACCGCCTGCGCCACCTGCCCGCCATCATCGTGCAGGGCCGCTACGACGCGGTCTGCCCCATCGTGACCGCCGATACGCTCGCCCGCGCCTGGCCCGAGGCGCGCTACGCGATCGTGCCGGATGCCGGGCACTCGGCCTTCGAGCCCGGCCTCGCGCGCGAACTCGTCGCGGCCTGCGACCGCTTCGCCACCACCGGAGGCTTTGCCTCGTGAGCCTGTCGCCCTGGGTATTCGATGCCAGCGCCGAGAATTTCAACCGGCTCGTGCTGGAAAACTCGCACAAGGGTCCGGTGCTCGTGCATTTCTGGACCCCCAAGGCCGGCCCCTGCTTCATGCTGATGCCCCGCCTGGTGAAGCTCGCCACCGAATACGGTGGCAAGTTCCTGCTGGTGATGCTGAACGCCGACGAACTGCCGGCGCTGGCGCGCCGCTTCTCGGTGAATTCGGTGCCTACGGTGAAATTCTTCTGGCGCGGCGACGTCGCGCATACCATCCACGGCGCCGATCCGGACAGCAGTTTCAGGGAAATACTCGACCGCTTCATCGCCGGCGATGCCCACCGTGCGCACGCCCAGGGCGTGGCAGCCTGGCAGGCCGGCCATATCGAACAGGCGCGCATGCTGCTCGCCAATGCAGCCATGGCCGAGCCGGACAATCTGGCGATCCCGCGCGATCTGGCCAAGCTTCTGTGGTCGCAGGGCCAGGGCGCGCAGGCACTCGCCCTGCTCGAAAGCCTGCCGTCCGAAGCGCGCGCCATGCCGGAGATCGCCCCGCTTCACGCCCATCTGGCACTGGCCGAAGCCGCGCGTACAGCCCCGCCGGAAGACGTGCTCGACACAGCGCTCGCGGCCCGGTCAGACGACGCGGCTCTACTCTTTCAGCGCGCCGCCGCCCGGCTCTCGCGGGACGACTACGAGGGCGCCATGACAGACCTGCTCGGACTGGCGCGCGACCACCGCGACCACCGGCACGACATCGGCCGCATGGGCCTGCTCGCGCTGTTCGAGCTGCTCGGCGGCAACCATGCGCTCACCCAGCGCTTCCGCCGTGCCCTGTCCGAATCCCTGCATTGAAAACACACGCCCGGCCGCCGTCATGCCGTTCGCCCATCCTGCCTTCGAGCCGTATCGCGCGTTGATCGATACGCTCGGGCTGGCGCAGGGCCTGCCGACGCTGGCCGCGCTGAACACCGCCGCCCGGGCCCTCGACAGCCGGCTCGACAACGGCCGGCCGCTGCGCTTCGCCGAGCCGGAAACCCGTCTCTCGGCACGCGACTACGAAACCGGCATCCGTATCACAGGTGCGATTCCCACACGTGCGGAAACCTGGCATGACATCCTGAACGCATTGGTCTGGCTGCGCTTTCCGCGTTTCAAGTCAGCGCTCAACGCCGGTCACTGCGCCGCACTGGCCGGCGAAACCGGCACGATGCGCGGCCCCCGGCGCGACGCGCTCACGGTGCTGGACGAATCCGGCGTATGGGTACTCGGCGGCGAAGCGGGCCGATTCGATCTGCTGGCCGCGCACGCCTGGACAGCGCTGTTCTGGACACGGCGGCGCGAAGTCGAAACCGCGATGCGATTCATCGTGGTCGGCCACGCCCTGCTCGAAAAAGCTCTTGCGCCGTTTCCGTCGATGACCGGGAAATGCCTGCCGCTGCCCGGCACGCCTGGCGACCCCGATGCAGCCGCCATCCTCGCGCTGGCCGGCGTGACACACCCGCGCCAGCTGCCGCCGCTGCCGATACAGGGCGTGCCAGGCTGGGACCCGGCCAACACCCGCGCCGGCTACTACGCGAATACGGCCGTGTTCCGCCCGCCACGCACGCCGTTCACCCCCGCCCGCACAACAGCCTGAAACGCGGATCACTGCGCAACACCGGCTGCCAGACGGCACGGTCCGGCCGGACCGCGCGATGGTCGATCATCGCGTCGTCGTCGGAAAACACAGCGCGCGACAGCGTGGCGATACGCGCAGCACGGCAGTCGATGAGGCGTTTCTCCAGGACTTCGCGAACCGGCCGCAGCGTCGCCGCATCGAGCTCGGCCCCCCGTATCGACTGCCGCTCGCGAAACCGCACCCGGCCGGCCATGTGCTCCACGCTGCCGGCGTCGATGGCGGTCAGGGCTTCCGGCGTATCGGATACCGTCTGCCAGTCAGGGCCCGCCGCCTGCACCGCGCCCGACGCCAGCATCAGCGCGGCCCATACGCCGGATTTCACCCGGCTTCGGCCGGCAGATCGGCACCCGCCACCCAGGCCTGCGCCAGTTCGAGATCGTCGAACAGGCGAATGTCGGCCGACATGAAGAGCCGGTTGATCCACATGCTCCATGCCACCCACTGATCGCCCGTGAGGATGGCGATGCGGCCGAAATCGCTCTTGTGCGCGCGCGCAAACTTCAGTTCCTCCCAGGCCACGTCAACGCTGTAGGACAGCATGTCGCGCAGATCGAACAGCACATTGACCTCGCCCTGGAATTCCACGCCGTAGGCCACCGCCTGCTCGAACTCGCGGTAATCGTCGAGCGTGAACTGCCCCATCACGGATACGGCGATGCGGTCGCCCTGGATATCAAGACTGATCATGCTTACCTCCGGTACGAATCATGTTCCAACTATAGCGAATCGGCGCGCGCCGGCGCGGATGCGCGCACCGCGAGTATCCCCGCCGCGGCCACCACTGCCATGCCCGCCCATGCCGGGCCGGGCAGGCGCTCGCCGAACAGCAGCACGCCGTAGATCGCCGAAAAGCCCACTGTGGTATACGCCAGTGCCCCGACCGTCAGGGTGCGGCCGCGATGATACGCGCGCGTCAGTGCCAGTTGCGCCAGCGTCGCCGTCACGCCGATGCCGGCGAGCCACGGCCAGTCCGCCGCCTGCGGCCGGTGAAACCCCGCCACCGCCATCCATGCCGCTCCGCCCAGCGTCGACAGCAGCGTGAAATAGAACACCACCCGCCACTCCGGTTCGCCCAGCCGGCCCAGCGCCTTCACGTTCACGTACGCCACCGCCGCCAGCATGCCCGACACCAGCCCCGCCAGCGCCGGCCCCCAGGCTTGCCCGTCCATCTGCGGCCGCAGCAACAGCACGATGCCGACGAACCCGAGCAGTACCGCTGCCACCAGTCCGCGGCCGTGGCGTTCCTTCAGCCACCACGCCGACAGCCCGGCGAGGAACAGCGGCGCCGTGTAGTTGAGCGTCACCGCCGTCGCCAGCGGCAGCCGTGCAATCGCGTAAAAGAACAGCACCAGCGCCGTGAAGCCCGACAGCCCGCGCCAGACATGCGCCCACCCGTGCGGCGTAGCCAGCGGTGCCAGCAGCCGGCGATGCGAAACCGCGATCACGCTCAAGATCGCCACCAGCCCGAACACGGAACGGTAGAACACCAGCTCCGCGCTGGAAAACTGCGCCGACAAATGCTTGACCAGCACGCTCATCAGCGCGAACAGGGCCGCCGCTACCAGCATCCAGCTTGATTTCATCTCAAGCAAAGCGATTCATTGATCGAGCGGACTGCGCACGCCACGCCCGCCCCGATTCAGCACATGGGTATAGATCATCGTCGTGGACACATCCGCATGGCCAAGCAATTCCTGCACCGTGCGGATGTCGTAGCCAGATTCAAGCAGGTGAGTGGCGAACGAATGCCGCAGGGTATGCGGCGTAACCGGCTTCGCAATACCCGCCTTTACGGCAGCCTTGCGCACAGCCCGCTGAACCCGCTTGTCATCGACATGGTGCCGCCTGATCGCCCCGGAGCGCGGATCTACCGAAAACCCCGATGCCGGGAAAACATATTGCCAGCCCCAGGACTTGCCCGCATTCGGATATTTGACCGCAAGCGCATCAGGCAACCAGACCTCGCCCTGGCCGGCAGCGAGGTCCGCCTCGTGCTGCGCCTTCACCCCACGCAAATGCAGCCGCAGACGTTCGTTCAGGCTTGCCGGCAACATCGTCACCCGATCCTTGTTGCCCTTGCCCTCGCGCACGATAATTTCGTTGCGGGAAAACTCGACATCCTTCACGCGCAGACGCAGCGCTTCCAGCAAACGCATGCCCGAGCCATAAAGCAGCCGAATGATCAAATCCATCAAGGGGTCGTCGATGCACTGCAGCAGGTCCTGCAACTCGCCGCGCGACAGCACGACTGGCAGGCGCACCGGTTTCTTGGCGCGCGTCACGTCCGTCAGCCACGGCAACTCCTGCCCGAGCACTTCTTTATATAGAAACAGAATGGCTGCCAGCGCCTGGCCCTGGGTCGAAGCCGACACATGCCGCTCCACCGCCAGAGAAGTCAGAAACGCCTCAACCTCCTCCTTGCCCATCTCCACAGGGTGGCGTTTCCCGTGAAAAAGGATGTATCGTTTGACCCACTGCAAATAAGCCTGCTCGGTGCGCAGACTGTAGTGCATCACCCGGATTCGATCCCGCAACTGATCCAGGAGCCTCGGGTTTTCAGCAGCTTGTTCCGGCATCCGCAACTCGGTATTCAAGGAGGAATATTGGACATGACAACTAATGGAATCAGCAGGTTAGCACGACAACCCGGTTTATCCGCCATGTCCGATAAACCAATACGCCGGCATTTGTCGGCTAATTAACGTTAGGCATCAACATGGGACAGAAGCTTTCGCCACCAGGCCTTGCTCTTTATCGGGCTGTTGATGAAGTACTTCATTACATATGGGACCCAATTGGTGTCTCAGGAGTACCAGAAGCTCGTGACGAGTATCAAAGTTACTTGCCCCAAGTTTTCGAGTTAGTCCGGGAAAACCAAAGCGAAGAAAAAATTGCAAGTTACTTGGGCATGATTGCAAGCGAAAGGATGGGGTTACCCGTGCGTAAAGAGCATGACCTAAAAGTCGCTCAATTGCTTCTCAATTGGCAGAGTGTCATTCATGTACAAACTGCCTAACCTTTCGGTCAAGCGGGACTGGCCTACAGCGGCCTTTGTCCGCTTTCGGCCAGCCCCTTACCTCTAACGTTAGATTTTTTGGAGGTATCTGTGGAGAAATCTTGGAAAGAAGCAATCAAGCGAGTGCTACGGGAATCTGATGCACCTATGCACTACACAGAAATTTCCGAGCAAATTCTAGCGCGGGGCTATTACTCGACTGATGGTGCAACTCCAGCTGCAACCGTAAACGCCCAGCTATCATCATCAGTTAAACACGACGGTGAGAAATCTCCGTTTATCCGCGTAGGGAAAGGAATATTTTCACTGCGTGGCACATCCGTCCCGGTAGCTGTGTCAACCAGCAAGCCAAAAGCGCAACAGCTCGCAGTCGAAGCTGAAGATGAATCGTCAGACTCAATCATTCATTCCTTCGGTATGTACTGGCAGCGAGATCTTGTAGTTTGGCGCAACGACCTGAAAATGTATGGCAAGCAGCAAGCTCTTTCCAAGCCGGTGGATTTCGGAAAACAAAAGGGCATTTACATCCTCTACGATCATCACACGGTGGTTTACGTTGGACGCGCAATTGATCGTCCGTTGGGCAAGCGGTTGTATGAACACACGGTGGACAGACTTGGCAGCAGATGGAATCGCTTTTCTTGGTTTGGTCTTCTCGACGTAACTCAAGAAGGCAACCTCCGCGAAACACCATTTAATTCTTCGCTTGCTGCGTTGGTCGCAACGCTGGAAGCGCTTCTAATTGAAGCGCTTGAGCCGCCGCAGAACAGAAAACGCGGAGACGACTTCTCTGCCATCGAGTACATCCAAGACATTGATCCCGAACTCAAAGAGCGAGAAATACAAAACACCCTGCGCTCAATCGAGCAGAAAATGCGGGGCGGCGCATGAAAAATCTAACCCGGCAGTCCACTCGGACGCTGCGCGATAAAACCGCGCAGCGCCAGTGACTTTTACGTTGGGCACAGCGACCTTGCGCATCACTCTCGCGCTCGCAATGGTCACGAATTCGCGCCCATGTATCGAGTATTTAGTCTCGCCGCTCCATGCGTAATTCGGTAGCACAGTCACGACTCGACCAACCTTGAACCCATCAGGCATTTCAACCTCCACCTCGTCGCCAATGACATATTCGGTGTGCGCCGTTAAGGCCGGTCGTGCGGTATCCCTACCGTCGTCCTCCGACCCGACCGCGTTCCCGCAATCCAGTGTTTCCACGGGCCGGCGCACAGTGCCCAACTCGGCGTTCAACGCGGACCATCGCAAGCTGCGCTTGCTCGGCCCGTTAACTCAGCGTTATGCGCATCCATACATGACGCCGCACTTCGGGCAGCGGTGCGTCCAGTCAACGAATTCCTTTCCGTTGTACTGCTCCATAAATACACCGTTACAGTTAGGGCACGGCACATCGCTAGGCCCAATATCTTCAGCCTTCGCCTGTTTTATGTTTTTGCCAAACCATTCGGCTTCGCGCTCCCATTTAGTCAGTCCATCCATAGCTACCTCCAGCGCATAACACGGCGGTCAACAAGACCGCCCGCAAGCGCCGTCGTTAATCAATCGCCCGTAGGTGGGCGGCTTGTTACCTGGGGCGTTAGCGGTCATCATGCGAACAGCCGCTCCTGGGCCTTGACTGCCGCAATCCTTCGCGCAGCCTTGGCGTAATTGTCCGGGCATAGTTCAACCCCGATAAACTCCCGCCCTAGCATGTGGCAGGCTTCGCCCATGCTCCCGCTGCCAGCGAACGGGTCGAAAACAACAGCCCCCGGCTTGGTGCTCGCGTTGATGATGTGGCACAACAACGGCAAAGGCTTTTCGCATGGGTGCTTTCCTGGGTAGCCTTGCACCGGATCAAATTCCCAAACATCCGAGTACTGGTCACGCGCAGTCACGCTGAACGGGCGCCGCAGTTCTTCGTACTCGCGCCGCAGTTCTTCGTACTCGCGCTGCAGTTCTTCGTACTCGCGCCGCAGTTCTTCGTACTCGCGCCGCAGTTCTTCGTACTCGCGCCGCAGGTACTCAGTCCCAAGCAATTCGCGCATCTTGGTGTAGTGCGGCTCTGTCGGTAGTTGCCACTGGCTGCGCCCGAAATACCGCGTTTCCGCCATGCCTCGCGGGGCAAACCCTATTGCCTCATTAAGCCGCCCCGGCGTCCAACCTGCGCGCTTCACCTCGTCGGCTAAGTAAGTGCGCAACGGCTCAAACACAAACCCGCGCAACTCGTCGCACTTGGCTTCATAGCCCGCCTCCCCCTTCGCCATGTTGTCAGCGCCGTAGTGCTCCGCGAAAATGATCCGCTCCGTTTCCGGTAGCCACATGCGCAAGGCTTCTTTCTCGGTTTTCTGGCTCCAGCCAACCGATCTTTTCCCGGCTGCGCCCTTGCGCCAGGTGATCGAACTCAAAACCGCAAACCGCTTGCCTATCTCGCATTCAACCCGCGCCGCCATTTGCGGTGAAGCAAAAAAATACAGGCTCCCGTTTGGCTTCAGGATGCGCTCGAACTGTTCGCACAGTAGGCCAACCCAAGCCAAAAACCCGGCTGGCGTTTCCCATTGGTTATCCCATGCCTCGCCCTTCACCTTGTAGTAAGGTGGGTCGGTGATAATCGCGTCCACGCTGTTCGCGTTCATTTCGCGCATCACCTCCAGGCAGTCGCCGTGCCACAGTTCAGCGTTTCCTATCACTACCTTTTCAGCCATCACGCTTCCTCAAAAAACCGCTAACACGGCGGTCAACAGCGACCGCGCTGAAGCGCGGCGCGTTACCTATGCGTTGGGCATCACAATAGGAACATTCATGGAAGTCAAAATTGTCATATTCCCCGAAACAAAGGTTGTTGCCGTTGAGCACCTCGGGTCGCCAGCGCTTGAATACGATACGGTGAAAAAGCTAGTCGCCTGGAAGCTGGAAAACAGTCTGCTAGATCAGTTGAAGTACCGAAGCTACGGCATCCACTACACAAATCCACGTATCACGCCGCCTTCCGAACACCGCGTCGACTTCTGCCTGTCCTTTGACAAAGACGTTGGCCCCAATCCTTTCGGTATTCGGAACATGGCAATTCCTGAGCTTCGTTGTGCTCTTGCAAGAGATATTGGTTCCCGCTCAAACAACAAGGCAGCCGCCTATCTCTATGAAACATGGTTGCCTCGAAGCGGCGAATCCCCCGGTGATTTCCCAATCTTCTTCCATTACGTCAATGTCGGTCCAAATGTGCGAGAAGAGGAAATGATTACCGATGTTTATTTGCCGTTGAAGTGAAATTTCAAGTCTACCCGCGCATGTGCGGCCCAACCCATCATTCCACCGGACCTGCGCGAAAAGCCGCGCAGACCGGTGAATTCAAACGTTCGGCCTCACCATGACGTTACACAAGACACCTGAAGACTTTGTCGGCCCGAGCAAAGATGGCTTCGAGCGTGACCCATTTGGATACAGTGCGCTCGCGTGGCACAAGTGGGCTATGGCACAAAACCTCGCCGGCCACTTTGTCGACCTAGAAGCTGGACCAGTCGAGGAGGATTTGAAATCTCCCATTCTTTGGCTGTCTCACGCGCACGCAATGTCTGAGGCTGCTCGCTCCTTGCTACAAGTGGTGCCCAATCTTGACGCGATGCCTGAGAGCATCCGAGGGACTTGTCACTGCCAATACCACGCTGTCGCTCTGATGTTGGTTGGCTACAGCCTCGAAATATGTCTCAAAGCTATGCTCATCATCAAGAAGGGAATTGATGCCTACCAAGCGGAAGAGAAGAAGCACCACCACCATAACCTTGGCAAGTTGGCGAGCTTTGTCCCGAGCTTGACCGAGAAGGATCAGGCAACGTTACAAGCGCTGTCTCATTTCGTACGCTGGGCAGGTCGCTATCCTGATCCGGGGTATGGAAAACTTAGCCACGCGGAGGAGATATTCACACTCTCGGAAGGCTACCAAGTCAGCGCGAAAGAATTGTTTACGCTGGCCGCCAGAATTATGGCCTATTCCAACACGGTGATTGGTGAGGCATCGCCATGAGGCCGAACCCATCATTCCACCGGACCGCCTGCGGCGGCCGGTGAATTCAAACGTTGGGCATCATGAAAAGCGTTACCACAGTCATTCTCATGCTGTTGCTTACGGCATGTTCGGCTGTGAATATACGGTACTACCTTCCCGTCGATTCCCGGCTTGCCGAAGAAGGAACAGTGTGTGGGTCTGTACCCTGGGGAAGGGCGCGTATTCCCTTAGCTGAAGGGCTCTACGCAGTAGCTGACCTTGCTCCAAGAGAAGGTCTACTTTCAGCAACCATCCAGCTCGCTATCCCAACTGGCACATTGGTTCGCTTCATCAAACCTGAAATACGCTTTATTGATTCGTCTGGAGCAAGGGAATACGTCGCGCCAATGGAGTATTGGCAGGTCGGTATATATGGCCGTCGCGGACAACCCGGACGCCTAGAATATTTTGCTTCGAGCGCATTGCTGGAAGGGCGAGGACGGAACACAGGCCTCGCTGACACCAAAACTACTTACCTAAAGGCCGATCTCTTCATATCCAGAGCTGTCGTTAAGGCCCCGGAATTGACGGAGTTGGTAATGACTCTTCCCCGGCTTGAAGTTAATGGTGTCGCTATTCAACCTGAATCTGTTTCACTTCGACTCACTGAAAGAAAGGGCGTGATGACATGTATTCAATGAAGCCCAACAAATCATTCAAGCGGGACGCGCTAAAGCGCGCCCCTTAATTCAAACGTTGACGCTGTAGAAAAACCCCTTTTCAGCCGAATCGGCGGCGTAATAA
>WBSF01000005.1 GCA_008923315.1 Betaproteobacteria bacterium SCN1
AAAAGGGGCAGCCATCCTCCGCATGTAAAATGCCGCTGTGAATACCAGGCTTCATAAAGATCTTTCCGTCGGGGTGCTGAAAATTAAACAAAATTAAATCAATAGGTTAGGGGGTTCCTACAACTAAAGTTGTATGGTGCTTCGGTTCGTCTCTGAGTATGGTTCCTTGTGGCCGATCCGGCCACATATCCGCAACCTAGGAACCTATGAGGAGAAATAAAGCATGAATAAATGGCTTGGTATGTTAGTAGGGGGCCTGATGGTCTTCCCGGTTTGGGCGGCTGTCAACGTGAATACGGCCACACAGTCCGAACTTGAGGCGGTCAAAGGGCTGGGCCCGGCCAAGGCGAAAGCGATCATTACTTACCGAGAAGCCCATGGCAGTTTCAAAAGTCTGGACGATCTGGACAACGTGAAAGGTCTCGGCAAGGCTTCGATCGAGAAATTGAAAGGTGACCTGACCGTGGGCCCGGAAGAAACCAAGTCCAAATCCAGATAAAACAATAAAGAGCAAAACGGGGCCGTTTGGCTCCAGGCGTGGCATTGTGCGGAGGTGCCATGCCGATTTCCGATCACGAAAGCGCGTACGTGAGCGGTATGCACCGGTATAATCGAAAAATTTCGCGTGTTCCCCAATACCATGTCGACCTTGGCAGTCATCGTGTTCGCGACGGCCGCTGGCAGTATCGCCAGTCTGGTTCTGGCAGCTCTGCTCGCCTTCTCGGCACGCCCCAGCTGGGTGCCTGTTTTGGTCAGCTATGCCATCGGCGCGTTGCTCGGCGCTTCATTGCTCGAGGTGCTGCCCGAGGCAGTTGAGATGGGCGGCGATGTCGTGACGGTTGCGCAGTCCGTACTCGTCGGTATTCTGCTTTTCTTCCTACTGGAAAAACTGGTGTTGTGGCGACACTGCCACGAGGAAGTTTGCGAAGCGCATGGGGCTGTGCAGGCTCACGATCACGCGCACGATCATGGTCGCTCCGGTTTGATGATCACGGTCGGCGATACTTTCCATAACTTTGTGGATGGCGTGATCATTGCGGGGGCTTTTCTGGCGGATTTCCGTCTCGGGATCGTGACGTCGCTCGCGATCGTGGCGCACGAGATTCCCCAGGAGATCGGCGATTTCATGATATTGCTGCATTCGGGCTACACGCGGACGCAAGCCCTGTTGTTGAATTTTCTGACGGGCGTATCCATGGTCATAGGTGGGCTGGTCGGGTATTTCGCGCTGAAGGCAATGGTGGGCTGGACGCCCGTTCTGTTGGGACTGGCTGGCGCCAGCATGTTGTACGTGGCGATGTCCGACCTGATTCCGGGGTTGCATAAACGGGCGGAAATCGGCGCCACGCTGCAACAGGTCGGCTTAATCGCGCTCGGAATCGGAAGCGTCGCCTGGGTGGGACATCTGGTCGGACACGGGCACTGAGCGCTTTGCCGGCTTGCGTCTGCCAAACGCATAGACGAACACGCCGATGGGCAGGATGCCGAGGAATATCAGAATGGCGAGCCCTTTGCCAATGCTGCCGGCCGTGATTGCCATCAACAGGATCACGTAAGCCCAGCCGATCGCAACGATGTACATGTCTTTCTCCGTTTGAAGCGATTTCAATGGTAACCAAAGCTCAAGCCCGCCGCACGCCGACAGTCGGATTCGTTTCACTCGGCTGCCCGAAGGCCACTGTCGATTCGGAACGCATCCTCACGCAGCTTCGCGCCGAAGGCTACGGCATCGTCGGCAACTACGACAATGCCGATGTCGTCGTCGTCAACACCTGCGGTTTCATCGATGCCGCTGTACAGGAGTCGCTGGAGGCCATAGGCGAGGCTCTGGAAGAAAATGGCAAGGTGATCGTGACCGGCTGTCTCGGCGCCAAGGCGGATGTCGTGCGCGAGGCGCATCCCAAGGTGCTGGCGGTATCCGGACCGCACGCACTGGACGAAGTGATGACTGCCGTTCATGCCGCGCTGCCCAAACCGCACGATCCTTTCGAAGACCTGATCCCTCCGGGCGGCATCAAGCTCACGCCGCGTCATTACGCGTATCTGAAAATTTCAGAAGGCTGCAATCATCGCTGTACTTTCTGCATTATTCCCTCGATGCGCGGCGATCTGGTTTCGCGCCCGATCGGCGACGTGATGCGCGAAGCGGAGGCGCTTGTCGGCGCGGGCGTTCGGGAATTGCTGGTCGTATCGCAGGATACGTCAGCGTACGGCGTCGACGTGAAATATCGTCCGGGATTCTGGAATGGACGCCCCGTGAAGACGCGCATGACCGAGCTGGCCGGGGCGCTGGGCAGTCTCGGGGCCTGGGTGCGCCTGCACTATGTCTATCCATATCCCAGCGTCGACGACGTGATTCCGTTGATGGCGGACGGAGTCATCCTGCCGTACCTGGATATTCCGCTCCAGCACGCGAGTCCGCGCATTCTCAAAGCCATGAAAAGGCCCGGCGCCGTGGAGCGGACGCTGGAACGCATCGCGGCCTGGCGAGCCGCCGCGCCGGATCTGACGCTGCGGTCCACCTTCATTGTCGGTTTTCCGGGGGAGACCGAGGCCGAGTTCGAAGAATTGCTGGCGTTCCTGGAGGCGGCGCAACTCGACCGTGTCGGGTGCTTCAAGTATTCCCCGGTCGAAGGTGCGGCGGCCAATGCGTTGCCGAATCCGGTACCGGAAGACCTCAAGGAAGAACGCCTCGAACGTTTCATGGAAACGCAGGCGGCCATTTCCGCGGCCCGCCTCGATGCCAAGATCGGCCGGGAAATCGAGGTGATCGTTGACGAAGAAGACGAAATCGGCGCGATCGCGCGCAGCCATGCCGACGCGCCCGAGATTGACGGGGTTGTGTATCTGGAAGGGGTGTTCGGCCTGACGCCAGGTACGCGCCTGAAGGTGGTGGTGGAGAGCGCCGACGAGCACGATCTCTGGGCCGCTCCCATCCCGGGCTGAATCGCTGCGCGTTCAGCCAGACAATAAGGAAAGCGGACGTGGCCGCCGCCACACTTTCCAGGCATCGGCGGACCGTAACAGTACCGACCGCCCGTGCACGGGATCAAGCAGGTGAAGGTCCGCCGGGCCGAGTCGATTCAGTCCGCGCGCCAGCGGCGCGAACCAATCGCATTCGAGCTGGCGCAGGGCTTCCCGCCAGCCTAGCGCGTCGCCCGTGCGCGCCGGCGTTTCGAGCGCATCCAGCAGCACGACGCCCGATGCCGGCATACCGGTGTCGAACCGGTTCGGCGGTATCTCGCACAGAGCGCCGCACCAGGCTGCTGCGGCACGGCAGTCGGTCTGGTGCGCGTAGATAGGCGGTGCATCTTCGGGGCGGATGGGCAGGCTGCCTCCCCCCCATGGCCAGAGGGAATTCACCGGCAAAGCGCCGCGCGCTTCCCGTGCCTGATTGACGGGATGCGTATGCAGCAGCATCTGGAGTTCGTTGAGCAGGGCTTTCAGGTGGGCGGCGTCCTCGCCGCGCGGCAGCGTAGCCTCGATTGCCCGGCCGGCCGCGAGTGAAGGTGGCGTGGTGTCCAGCCGCAGCGGCCGGGCCAGCCGCAGATACCAGCGCCGGGCGTCGGCGACAATCGGGTCGCATGCCTCGCCAAAATGTGTGCGGACGGCATGTGCCAGTGCCAGTGCCTCTTCATGCGCCAGATCGTCGAGCCGGGGTTCGACGAGTGCGATGCGGTCGCGCATCACATGCAGATGGACAGGGTCGGCGCGCAGCCAGTAATCGTCTCCTGCAGTACCGCCGTCCATTTCCAATGTCATTGGCGCGAGAGGCCAGTCGCGCTGTTGTGCGATGCCCAGCGCCCGACAGACGGCGGCTTCCGTACCGATCGCCGGCTCCCGGGGCATCACGATACCGCGCGCCAGCAGGGTTTGCAGGCCGGGCAGGCGCAAACCCGGCGTGGCGACATCCAGCAGGCGCGCATCGACGAACAGGTGAGGAACGAGCCATAGCATGCGGCGAGTTTAACAGGCCGTACAATGCGGCTCATGCGCCAGTCCACGACCGAAATCAGTGTTGCCACGCGCGGCAAGGGCCTGTATGCCTGTACGTCGCAGGTGATCGACTGGGTCCGGACCCGTGGCATCCGGCAGGGGCTGCTGACCCTGTACATTCGGCATACTTCGGCCAGCCTTTTGATCCAGGAAAACGCCGACCCAACCGTGCAGTCCGATCTCGAACGCTTCTTCGCACGGCTGGTGCCGGAGGGCGATCCGCTCTACGGGCACACGCTCGAAGGCCCCGACGACATGCCTGCCCATGTGCGTGCGGCACTCACGCAAACGAATCTCGCCGTTCCGGTTGCCGAGGGGTTGCCCCGACTCGGCACCTGGCAGGGCATTTACGTCTTCGAACACCGCCGCGCCGCGCAGACGCGTCGTGTCGCGCTGCATCTGCTGGGGGAATGAGGGGCTGTGGCATACTCGGCAAAACCGTTCAGCGAGCCCTGATTTGCTTTCCTACGAACTGCTGATTGGCCTGCGGTATACCCACGCCAAACGCCGCAATCATTTCATTTCCTTCATCTCCATCGTCTCCATGGCGGGCATTGCGCTCGGCGTGATGGCGCTCATCGTCGTACTGTCGGTGATGAACGGGTTCCAGGAAGAACTGCGCGCACGTATTCTCGGCGTGGCAGCGCATCTCGAAGTCACCGGTCCCGGCGACCGGCTCGCCGACTGGCGAGCCCTGCTGGCGCAGACCCGGCAGAACAAATCGGTGCAGGCCGGTGCGCCCTACGTCAACACGCAAGGCATGCTGGCCAACGGCGACAAGGTGCGCGGCGTGATCATTCGCGGTATCGAGCCGGCACTGGAAAACCGGGTGGCGGATTTTTCCCAGCACATGAAGGCCGGCCGGCTCGACGACCTGAAACCCGGCGGGTTCGGCATCCTGCTCGGTGCGGAGCTGGCACGTGCGCTCGGCGTGTATCCCGGCGACAAGGTCGTGCTGCTCACGCCCCAGGGAAACATCACGCCGGCCGGCGTGATGCCGCGTGTCAAACAGTTCACGGTCGCGGGCATCTTCGAGGCGGGCATGTTCGAATACGATTCAGGGCTGGCGCTGATCGACCTGCGCGACGCGCAGAAGCTGCTGCGATTGGGCGACGACGTGTCCGGTGTGCGTCTGAAACTCGACGACATGCTGCGTGCGCCCTTCGTCACGCGCGAACTCGCGCGTTCACTCGTCGGCGATTTCTACCTCACCGACTGGACGCAGAGCCATGCCAATTTCTTCCGTGCCGTCGCCATCGAAAAGCGCATGATGTTCCTGATCCTGTTGCTGATCGTTGCGGTTGCCGCTTTCAATATCGTCTCCACGCTGGTCATGGCGGTGACCGACAAACAGGCCGATATCGCGATCCTGCGCACGCTGGGTGCACGGCCGGGCTCGATCATGAAGATTTTCGTCGTGCAGGGGGCATTCATCGGCGTATTCGGAACCCTACTCGGGCTGGCAAGCGGCGTGGCGCTCGCACTCAATCTCGAAACCGTCGTGCCCGTGATCGAGCGTATCGCGGGTGTCGATCTTTTCCCGGCCGACGTGTACTACATCAGCAAGCTGCCTTCCAAGCTGGTCTGGGGTGACGTAGCCGTGATTACCGGCGTGTCGCTGCTCATCAGTTTCGTGGCGACGCTCTATCCGAGCTGGCGCGCGTCGCGCATCCAGCCGGCGGAGGCCCTGCGCTATGAGTGAGCCGGATGCCTTCGCGGCCGGTGAAACCGTGCTGCGCTGTACCGGTCTGGGCAAGATGTTCCAGCAGGGACGGAATGCCGTCCCGGTGCTGAGCGGCGTCGATCTGGCTGTGCGGGCGGGAGAGTCGCTTGCCATCGTCGGTGCATCCGGCTCGGGCAAGAGCACGCTGCTGCATCTGCTGGGGGGACTCGATGCGCCGACCGCGGGCAGCGTCGAACTGCTCGGTCGAGACCCTTTCGCTTTGTCCGAACCGGCACGCTGCGAATTGCGCAACACCGCACTCGGCTTCGTCTACCAGTTTCACCACCTGTTGCAGGAATTCACCGCCGTCGAGAATGTGGCGATGCCGTTGTTCGTGCGCCGGACGGCGCGCGAGACGGCGCTTGCGCAGGCGGCCGAAACGCTGGCCCGTGTGGGGCTGGCGGGCCGGCTTGATCACCGGCCCGGCGAGCTGTCGGGCGGCGAGCGGCAGCGCGTGGCGATCGCCCGTGCCCTGGTGACGCAGCCGGCGTGCATACTGGCCGACGAGCCGACCGGCAATCTCGACCGCCACACGGCCGACAGTGTGTTCGATCTGATGCGCGAACTCAACCGCCGGCAAGGCACCAGTCTCGTCGTCGTGACGCACGACTCCGAATTGGCCGCGCGCATGGATCGCCAGATGCGGCTGGTGGACGGAGCCCTGCAAGCCGCCTGACCGCGTGCGCGCCTGCCTCGTCGCGTTCTGCTGCGGAATCGGGCTGCTGCAACTGCAATCGGATTTGCCGTCCGTGCGGCTGCTCGGACTGCTGCCCCTGCTGTCCGCCGTGCTGCTGCTGCCGCGTGCGCAAGCCGGCGGATACGTCATCGTCCGCCGGGCCGGCATTCTGCTGCTGTGCGCGGCGCTCGGTTTTGCCTGGGCCGCATGGCGCGCGGAACTGCGTCTGGCCGAGCGCCTGCCGGCCAGTTGGGAAGGTGCCGATCTCGAACTGGTCGGCGTGGTGTCGGAATTGCCGCGCGTCGATGCGCTCGGCGAACGTTTCGCATTCGACGTCGAGCGCATCCTGACACCCGGGGGGCCGCTCCTCGCGCGCATCCAGCTCACACGCTACTGGCCGCGCGAAGGGACAAGGATCCCAACGGTGCGTGCGGGTGAACGCTGGCGCTTGACCGTGCGCCTGAAGCGCGTCTACGGTACCCACAATCCCCATGGTTTCGATCTCGAAGCCTGGATGCTGGAACGCGGTGTCGGTGCCGTTGGCTACGTGCGCGAGACGCCCGCGCCGCAGCGTCTCGCGGCACGGGCGCATACGCCGGATGCCTGGGTCGACGCGGCACGCCAGACCATCCGCGACCGTATCTTCGCCACGCTGGGCGATGCGCCCTATGCCGGCGTGATCGCTGCGCTGGTTATCGGCGACCAGCGCAGCATTCCGGACGCGCAATGGCGCGCATTCACCCGCACAGGTGTGAACCATCTGCTCAGCATTTCTGGCCTGCACGTCACGATGATTGCCGCACTGGCCGGATGGGCCGTGGCCTTCGCATGGCGGCGCGTGCCGCGCGCGGCCGCACGCTGGCCGGCCCGCCAGGCCGGACTGGTTGCGGCCGTGATGGCCGCATTTGCCTATGCGCTGCTTGCGGGGTATCAGGTACCTGCGCAGCGCACGCTGTACATGCTGATCGCGCTGGCTGCCGCCTTCTGGGGCCGCCGCGAGCCGCGACCGTTCGGTGCGCTCGTCTGGGCAGCATTTGTCGTCCTGCTGATCGATCCCTGGGCGGTCGTTTCGGCGGGCTTCTGGCTGTCGTTCGGAGCCATGACGGCGATCCTGTGGGTGACATTCGGGCGCGTCGAACGGCCTTCCGCGCTATCCGGCTGGGTCACGGTACAGGGAGCGGTGACGCTCGCGCTGGCACCCGCGCTCCTGCTGTTGTTCCAGCAGGTTTCGCTGGTGTCGCCGCTGGCCAACGCCGTCGCCATTCCAGTGGTGAGCTGGCTGATCACGCCGCTTGCGCTGCTGGGCACGCTGGTGCCCGGGCTGTGGCAGCTCGCGGCCTGGCTGATGGCAGGCCTGGGCCAGGGGCTTGAATGGGCCGGCAGCTTGTCCTGGGCGACGCTGACTAGGCCGGCGCCGGATGGCTGGGCCGTCGCGCTGGCGTTGTGTGGCATCGTGTGGGGCCTGATGCCGCGCGGCTTTCCGCTGCGTCCGCTGGCCTGGCTGCTGTGGCTGCCGCTGGCGTTTCCGGCGTCGGTGAAACTGCTCCCCGGCGAATTCACGGCCGAAGTGATCGATGTGGGGCAGGGGACCTCGGTGCTGATCCGCACTGCCTCGCGGACGCTGCTTTACGATACCGGCGCGGCCTTTGCCGAAAGCGACGCGGGCGCGCGTATCGTCGCCCCCTATCTGCGCGCCTCGGGAGTGGCGAAGCTGGACGGCGTGATCGTATCTCACGACGACAACGATCACAGCGGCGGCCTGCGTTCGGTTCTGCGCGATGTACCGACCGGATGGCTGCTGCACGGCCTGCCTGCGGGCAGCCCGCTGCTGATCGACGCCCCCGCACCGCGCCGTTGCATGCGTGGGCAGCATTGGCACTGGGATGGCGTGCGATTCGAAATACTCAATCCCCGGCCGCGCGCCTGGCGTGAAACGGGCCGGCGCGACAACGATTTCAGTTGCGTGCTTCGGGTCAGCCGGGGTGGGCGCAGTCTGCTGATCACCGGCGACGCGGAACGGCGCGGCGAGCTTGAGCTGCTGGAATCGGGCCTGCCGCTGGCTGCCACGGTACTGGTCGCGGGGCATCACGGCAGCCGCACCTCGTCATTGCCCGAATTCGTCGAGCGGGTACGGCCCGCGTATGCGGCATTCGCCGTCGGTTATCGCAACCGCTTTGGCCATCCGCACCCGGAGGTGGTGGCACGCTTCCGTTCGCAGGGCAGCGTGCTGCTGCGCAGCGACCGGGACGGCCTGATTCGTCTGCGGTTTGGCGAAGCCGGGGTCGAAGCCTCACAATACCGTGCAACCCAACGTCGCTACTGGCAAACGCCCTTTACCCGTGAATGACGCTGTCCGACCCCGCTGTACCGAAGTGACCGACTACGAGTCGGCGCGCCAGACACTGGCGCGCGCCTTGCCCGTGGCAGAGAACGATCTGCCCTGGCAGGCGCTGGCCTGGGCCTATGAACGTATGGGCAGTACACCCGGATTCAGCCATGCGCTCGGTACCGCGCTTGTCGTCGCGGAGCTGCGTGTGGGAGCCGATGCCGTGGCGGCGGCGCTGTTGCAGGGCTGCCTGGACGATACCCCCGAGTTCGGGACACGATTCGGCCTGGCGGCAAGGCTGGCGCGCGGTGTGGCGGCAATGGCCCGCATCGAGGCGCTGGCGGCGAGTGCCACCGATCGGCGCGTCGACCCGCATGCGCAGCTCGAAGCCCTGCGCCAGATGGTGTTGGCGATGGTCGAAGACATCCGTGTGGTGCTGGTGAAACTGGCCGAGCGTACCCATGCGCTGCGGTGTGCGGCCACACAGGACGAGGCTGCGCGCGCGGCACTCGGCCAACAGGCGCGCGAGTTGTTTGCGCCACTGGCGAACAGGCTTGGCGTGTGGCAGATCAAATGGGAAATGGAAGACTGGGCATTCCGTTACCTCGAGCCGGACACCTACAAGCGCATCGCGAAACAGCTCGACGAGAAACGTGCCGACCGCCAGGCCTATATTCTCGGCATCATCGAACGGCTGCAGGCGGAGCTCGCACTGCACGGCATCGAGGGCGAAGTCAGCGGCCGTCCCAAACACATCGCCAGCATCGTCAACAAAATGCGCAGGAAGCGCCTGTCGTTCGAGCAGATCTACGACGTTCGGGCCGTGCGTGTACTGGTGCGCAACGAGATCGACTGCTATACCGTGCTCGGCATCGTGCACAACCTGTGGCAGCCGATCCCCGGGGAGTTCGACGATTACATCTCCAAGCCCAAGAGCAACGACTACCGTTCGCTGCATACCGCGGTCATCGGCCCCGAAGACCGGGCGCTCGAAGTGCAGATCCGTACCTTTGACATGCATCGTCACGCCGAGCTGGGCGTGGCCGCGCACTGGCGGTACAAGGAAGGCGGCAGGGCCGATGCGCAATACGAGGAAAAAATCGCCTGGCTGCGGCGTATCCTGGAGTGGAAGGACGACGTCGCCGACAGCAGCGAATTCACCGAGCAGTTCAAGACCGAGCTGTTCCAGGACCAGGTCTACGTACTGACGCCGCAGGGGCGCGTGATCGCCCTCGATCGCGGGGCGACGCCGGTCGATTTCGCCTACGCCGTGCATACCGACCTGGGCCATCGCTGCCGTGGCGCCCGGGTAGACGGTGCGATGGTGCCGCTCAACACCGTGCTGGAAAACGGCCAGCGCGTGGAGATCATCACGGCCAAGGAGGGTGAACCGAGCCGCGACTGGCTCAACAGCGCGCTCGGCTATCTGGCGACGCATCGTGCACGCGCCAAAGTGCGTGCCTGGTTTCGCCAGCGCGACGTCGGCGAGCAGGTTGCGCTTGGCCGCACCCTGCTGGAAAAGGAACTGAAGCGCCTGGGCATCGTGGAGCCCAATCTGGAAAAACTCGCGCAGCGGCTGAAATTCGGCAAGCTGGACGAATTCCTCGCGGCACTGGGGCGCGGTGACGTCGGCCAGCGCGATCTCGTCAATGCCCTGCAGGAGCCGGGCAGGCCCGTGCCGCCGGCGCTCGCACCCACGGCGAAGCCCCGCCGCACCCGCTCGCGGGCCGGCGAGCCACCGGTACGGATCGAGGGCCTGGGCGATGTGCCGCTCACGCTCGCACGCTGTTGCCGGCCTACCCCGCCGGATGACATCGTCGCCTATACCACGGTCGGCCGGGGGTTGACCGTGCATCGCGCAGACTGCGCCGCGCTCAAGCGGGCCAATCCCGCGCGCCGGCTGTCTGCCCAATGGGCGCTCGATTCGGGTGCCGCATTCGAGGTCGATCTGCGCGTCAAGGCGTTTGATCGACAGGGTTTGCTGCGCGACATTTCCGACGTCATCGCCAAGGAAAAGCTCGATGTGCTGCGCGTCAACACCGAAAGCCACGGCGAATATGCCGACATGCAAATGACCGTCCGGGTGCGTGAGCTCCAGCAGCTTTCGCGTCTGCTCGCGCGCCTGCAACATGTACAGAACGTGATCGAGGCGCATCGCGCCTGATGTCCGGATTTCCAACCCATCTGTGTTGCCATGACCACTCAAACCGCCATTTTCGAACCCATCCCGCCGCATGCCCGTCACCTGTTCTTCGATCTTGTCCCGGGCGGCGACGTCCGGGCCGTGCTGGCAGCCCTGGCCGCCGCGAGCGACGGGCAGTCGGTTGTGCTAGGTATCGGCGCACCGACGGCGAAGGCCCTGAATGTGGCGGTGCCGGGTCTGCGTGCCTTTCCGCATCTGCCGCACGCCCAGCCGCCCATCCCGGCCACGCAGCATGCCTTGTGGCTGTGGTTGCGCGGCGACGAACCGGGCAACGTACTGCTGCAGGGGCATGCACTGGAAAGACTCGCCGCCCCGGCCTTTCTGCTCAGGCAATCGATCGTCAGTTTTCGTCACCAGGATTACCGCGATCTCACCGGTTACGAGGACGGTACGGAAAACCCCGAGGGTGAGGCTGCGGTCGATGCAGTGAGTGCCATGGGGCAGGGTATCGGCATCGATGGATCGAGTTATGCGGCCATCCAGCAGTGGCTGCACGATTTCGACACGTTCGACCGGATGCCGCCCCGGACGCAGAATGACTGCTTTGGCCGTGACCGGGTCAGCAATGAGGAACTCGAAGATGCGCCCGTGTCGGCGCACGTCAAGCGTACCGCACAGGAAGATTTCGAGCCCGAGGCTTTCGTGGTGCGCCGTTCCATGCCCTGGGTCGCAGGCGAAGATGCCGGCCTGGTCTTCCTGGCCTTCGGCAAGTCCTTCGATGCCTACGAGGCGCAACTGCGTCGCATGACGGGACACGACGACGGCGTCAGCGACGCGTTGTTCCGATTCACGCGTCCGCTCACCGGCGGCTATTACTGGTGCCCGCCGGTCGCCCATGGCAGGGTCGATCTGTCGGCGCTGGGCTGACCATGGCCGAAGGTGCCGCGCCACCGGAGGCCGGTGACGATCTGCCGGCGCATAGCCCGTGGTGGCGCAACTGGAAAATCATGCTGCTACTGTGGGGCGCAATGGGCGGCCTGGTCTGGCTCGGACTGCATTATCACGTCGACAGGAGTGTCATCGCCGGCAGTGTTGTCGCCATCGGACTCGTTTCCAATGCCTTCGCCTGGCTGCTCGGCCTGATCGCGCTGGTGCCGGTGATCGGGCCGATCGTCGTGAAAGTGCTGACGATCGGCTTCATCTGGCTGCTCAACGCACTGGGCTATCTGGTGTCCTACATCGCCATTCGGCGCGGCTACTCGAAAGACGTGCTGACCTATCGCGGTCTCACGGTCGCGCTTATCATCGGTATCGTGATCGGGTTCGTGGTCGGGCGGATTGTCTAGTACCGGCCGGCCAGTTCGCGCGCAAGGGCGCGAAGACTCGCGAGGCCCAAGTCCGTGGGGTCAAGCACGAGGTCGGTTTCCCGCGGGGCATAGTTGTGCGACAGCGATTTCCGGTAGGCTGGGTCGTAATGCTGGTTCAGCAGTGCGGCGACCAGTTCCGGCCAGGCGCCGGCGCGCGCCATCGCCTGCCATGCGGAGACGGTCTGGCCGCCGCGCAATTCACTGAGATGGGCGAGGCGGGCGTTCAACGCATCGGGGTCGACCAGATAGTGTGCGTAATCCTCGGTCAGCAGCGCAACACGTGCCGCCAGAGGCGCTTCGATACGCACGCAGGGGCTGGCGCGCATGGCGGCGATCAATGCTTCGGGCACGGTCAGGGCGCCGATGCGTTTGCTTTCCGATTCGACGAACACCGGGCGTGCCGGGTCGAAACGCGTCAGCATTGCCCGGATCGCACTTTCGAATGCCTTTTGCGAAGGCTGGGGCGCATCGGGCAGGGCACCGAGCAGTGAGCCGCGATGTGCCGCGAGTGATTCCAGGTCGAGCACCTGGGTGCCCTCGTCCGCCAGCGCGGCGAGCAGGCGACTCTTGCCGCTGCCCGTGGGGCCACATACCACGCGGTACTCGAAGGTCGCGGGCAGGTGCGCCAACTCGGCGACGACGTGTCGGCGATAGGCCTTGTAGCCACCTTCGAGCTGCATTGCGCCAAAGCCGATGCGCTGCAATATGTGCGTCATCGCGCCGCTGCGCCCGCCGCCGCGCCAGCAGTAGACCAGCGGCCGATAGGATTTGGGCTTGTCGGCAAACCAGGTGTCGAGGTGATGGGCGATATTGCGTGCCACCAGCGCCGCCCCGGTCTTCTTGGCTTCGAATGCGGATGTCTGTTTGTACAGAGTGCCGATGCGTGCCCGTTCGGCGTCGTCGAGCACGGGCAGATTGACGGCACCGGGCACGCGATCCTCGGCGAACTCGCCAGGCGAACGCACATCGATTACCTCGTCAAAGCGGGCCAAGTCTGTTACGGTGGCGGCGCGCAAAATTCGGTTTCCCGCATCTCATGAACACAATCAAACTCACGCAATTTTCCCATGGCGGCGGATGCGGCTGCAAAATCGCGCCTGCCGTTCTGAAGGATATTCTCGCGCAGGCTGCGCCGATGGCCGGGTTTGCCGATCTGCTGGTCGGGACCGAGTCCTCGGACGACGCGGCAGTGTATCGCCTGAACGATCAGCAGGCCATTGTGGCCACCACCGATTTTTTCATGCCTATCGTCGACGATGCGTTCGATTTCGGCCGTATCGCCGCGACCAATGCGCTATCCGACATCTACGCCATGGGCGGCAAGCCGCTGTTTGCGCTGGCCATCGTGGGCATGCCGGTGGGCAAACTGCCGGTCGAGACCATACGCCAGATTCTCGCTGGCGGGGAAGCGGTATGCCGTTCGGCCGGCATTCCGGTCGCTGGCGGCCATTCCATCGATGCGCCTGAGCCGATCTATGGCCTGGTCGGCATCGGGGTCGTGCATCCCGAGCGGGTCAAACGCAACAATGCTGCCCGGTCAGGGGATGTGCTGATCCTGGGCAAGCCGCTTGGCGTGGGGGTGCTGTCCGCTGCGCTGAAGAAGGGAACGCTCAGTGCTGACGGCTACCGGCGCATGATCGAGACGACGACACAGCTGAATGCAGTGGGTACCGAACTGGGGCAGCTCGAAGGCGTGCATGCAATGACCGACGTGACCGGTTTTGCGTTGCTGGGGCACCTGTTAGAGATTGCGCGGGGTTCGCAACTGGCGGCTCGGATCGAATGGGCGCGCGTGCCCAAGATCAGCGAAGCGGTGTCGCTCGCCGAAGCTGGCGTCAGTACCGGCGCGGCCGACCGCAACTGGGCAAGCTATGGTCACGAGATCGACGTTGGCGAAGGCATGGCGGAATGGCAGCGGAAATTCCTGTGCGATCCCCAGACCAGCGGAGGCCTGCTGGTGGCGTGCAAAGCCGCAATGGCGGGGCCGGTGCTGGAAGCGTTTCATCGCCTCGGTTTTGCCGAAGCGGCTGAAGTGGGCGCACTCGAGACAGGTGCGCCGCGCGTGAAGCTGGCTTAAACGGCCTTGAGCGGCGTCACCTTGCGGTCCTCTGTGCGCCGCCCCGTGGCTTTGCGGCGATCGGCCGTGATGCCGGGGGGCAATGCCGCATCGCGCGGAGCAACCCGCCGGTCGCCCAGGCGGCGTTCAAGGGGAATGAATTCAACGTGGTAAACGGGCAAGGCAGCCATAGTGTGTATCCCAACGCGTTGAGATGTTGACGATTCTAGTCGGTTTTTCAACATTTTACAGTCGAGAGACTGCCGGTCGGTCGAAAAAATCCTGCCGTTTGTCGGATAGATGAGCCGGACGTGGGTGTCAACGTTGCGCGGTACGCACCAGACGCTGTTTCTCGCGCTGCCATTCGCGCTCTTTCTCGGCGGCGCGCTTGTCATGCTGTTTCTTGCCTTTGGCGAGACCCACGCTGAGCTTGATGCGTCCGCGGGTGTAGTGCATGTCCAGCGGGACCAGCGTGTAACCGGCGCGTTCGGTTTTGCCGATCAGCTTGTTGATCTCGGCCGCGTGCATCAGAAGCTTGCGCGAACGCGTGGGATCGGGATGCACATGCGAAGACGCGGTGGGCAACGGACTGATATGGCAGCCGATGAGCCAGATCGCGCCATTCCTCACGACGACGTAGGCTTCTTTCAGCTGCACGCGGCCGGCGCGGATCGACTTGACCTCCCAGCCCTCGAGCACCAGACCGGCCTCGTATTTTTCCTCGATGAAGTAATCGTGGAAGGCTTTTTTGTTGTCGACGATGCTCATGGCGAACGGGCTTGCGTACAATTCTTGATTTTACAAGCCTTTGGGTCGAGATGGCGCGTGTGGAGAAGAGCGTGCTGGTGGCGCACACACCGGAGCGCATGTTCGAGCTGGTGGATCGGGTCGAGGACTATCCTGCCTTCCTGCCCTGGTGCGGGGGTACGGAACTGAAGCTGCGCGACGCGTCGCGCACGATCGCCACCATTCACATTGCCTATCTTGGCGTACATCAGAGTTTCACGACCGAAAACACCAAGACGCACCCGAACGAGATGCGCATCCAGCTCAGGGACGGACCATTTTCGGCGCTCGAAGGCGACTGGACTTTCAGTCCTCTGGGAACGGATGCGTGCAAGATCGGATTCCGGCTCGAGTACGTATTTTCGAGCCGCGTGCTCGAAGCGGTGCTGGCGCCGGTATTCAGTCACATCACCAATACTTTCGTCGATGCCTTCGTGCGACGTGCCGACGCCGTCTATGCCACGCCATGAGCGCAAACCGTATTCACGTCGAGGTGGTGTATGCCCTGCCCGACAGACAATCGTTGCTGAAAGTGAATGTGCCCGAAGGGTCGACCGTCGACGCTGCCATACAGGCTTCCGGCGTTCTGGAAGCCTTCCCCGAGATCGATCTTGCTCGGAACAAGGTGGGCATTTTCAGCAAATTGGTGAAGCTCGATGAGCCGGTCCGAGACAGGGATCGGATCGAGATCTACCGGCCGCTGATTGCGGATCCCAAGGAGGTGCGCCGGAAGCGCGCGGAAGCCGGCAAGGCGACCCGCAAGGGCGGAGGGGATATGGATGGCAGACCGGAGGGCGGAGACGCGGAGCCCGGCTGACGGCGGAATCAAATCAGTTGCAGTTTTCGGCGACAGCTTTCTGGCTATTGGCCAAAGCTTGCGCGCGTGCGGCGTCATTCATGTAGGTGCGCTGCCCTGCGGCGTCGGTCGTGTAAACACGCGGCCTGTTTTGCAAAACGTCGAGATTCTTGCGCGCCTTGTCGCAATTGTCGCGTTTGCGGCGAATTTCGGCAGCTTCCTTGTCTGCTTTGGCACGGGCCTCTTCGGCATCCTTCAGCCGTTTTTGGTATGCCTGGTCACGTGCATCGAGGGCCTGTGCAGCTTCGCGCGCGGAGTCGGCCTGTCCGGGCGAGCCGGTTCTGAGGGGCTGGGCTTCGACGGTGGGCGGCTGGTCGGAATAGTGCACTTTGCCGCTGCTGTCGGTCCACTTGTACAGGCCGCTGGCCTGAGCAGAAACGGCGACCGCGAGCGTGCAGCATAAAAAAAGCCTTCCGGCGGCTATCCGGAAGGCTTTCGTGCGGGTTCGGGAGGTATTAATCGCCAACTTTCAGCACGGGGTAGTTAAGCTGGGCAAGCCCTTTCTGTACATCGCTGCTGGCGCGCTTGGCCTGCTTGAGCACCGTGTCGCTGTCACCCTTGGCGGCGGCTGCCTCTGCCGCTTTCAGGGCGCTGTCGGCGGTTGTCCACAGTGCATTCTTGGATTTGGCGTCCTTGACGGCGCTCTGGGCGGCGGCGAGCGCAGCCTGGGCTTCGGCGCTGATCGTGGCCGTGGCTGCGGCAGGTTCGCTGCTTGCCTTGTTGGCGTTGAGATCGGCACAGGCGGACAGACCCAGCAGCGCGGCGGAGGTCAGTACAAGCAGAACTTTGGACATAGGGTCATCTCCTCTGGTGACGTTCGGATTTAGTTTGGATCGGGCCGTCTGGGCGAGCCCTGCACGTGCATGCCCCGCAAAGTTAGCCGCATCGTTCGTGCGAGTCAACCGCCCGTCCCGAAAAACGGTTTGGTAGATTCAGACCACGCACTGGCGCGGTTCGGCGCCCGGTTTGTGCCGGTCGAGGGGCGGCGCGTATAATCCGGCTTTGCGTTAAGGAAAGCCCATGCGTGTTCTGCAAAAAGCGCTGACGTTCGACGACGTTCTGCTGGTCCCTGCCCATTCCGCCATCCTGCCACGCGAAGTCAGTCTGTCCACCCAGTTGACGCGCACCATCACCCTGAATCTGCCCCTGCTGTCGGCCGCCATGGACACCGTGACCGAGGCGCGGCTGGCTATTGCCCTCGCGCAGGAGGGGGGGATGGGGATTGTCCACAAGAACATGAACGCCGAAATGCAGGCCGCCCAAGTCGCGGCCGTCAAGCGCTTTGAGTCCGGCGTGGTCAAGGATCCCATCACCATTTCTCCGCAGATGACGGTGCGTCAGGTGCTGGAGATCACGCGGGCCAAGCGCATTTCCGGCCTGCCGGTGATCGAGGAAGGCAAGGTTGTCGGCATTGTGACCAACCGTGACCTGCGTTTCGAAACCCGGCTCGATCAGCCTGTCGCCAACATCATGACGCCCAAGGAGCGGCTGGTCACGGTGAAGGAGGGGGCCAGCCGCGAGGAAGCGCTGACCCTGTTGCACAAGCATCGCCTGGAACGCGTGCTGGTCGTGAACGATGCCTTCGAATTGCGTGGCCTCATCACCGTCAAGGACATCCAGAAATCCAGTGACCATCCGAATGCCTGCAAGGATGCGATGGGTCGCCTGCGCGTGGGCGCGGCGGTCGGTACGGGCGAAGGCACGGAACTCCGAGTGGCCGCCCTGGTGGAAGCCGGGGTGGACGTGATCGTCGTCGACACCGCGCATGGCCACTCCAAGGGCGTGCTGGAACGCGTTCGCTGGGTGAAGCAAACCTATCCCGAACTCCAGGTCATCGGTGGCAACATCGCGACGGCTGCGGCTGCGGCTGCGCTGGTCGAGCATGGCGCCGATGCGGTCAAGGTCGGGATCGGGCCGGGGTCGATATGTACGACCCGCATGGTTGCCGGCGTCGGCGTGCCGCAGATCACGGCCGTGGCGAATGTGGCCGACGCGCTCAATGGCAGTGGCGCAGGGGTCATTGCCGATGGCGGTATCCGGTATTCCGGCGACATCGCCAAGGCACTGGCGGCGGGCGCAGACTGCGTGATGCTCGGTGGCCTGCTCGCAGGGACCGAGGAGGCGCCGGGCGAGGTCGAACTGTTCCAGGGGCGTTCGTACAAATCCTATCGCGGCATGGGCTCTCTGGGTGCAATGCAGCAGGGTTCCTCGGACCGCTATTTTCAGGACAACGAGAAAAGCGCGGAGAAACTGGTACCCGAAGGCATCGAGGGGCGTGTGCCCTACAAGGGCAGTGTGCTGAACGTGATCCATCAGATGATGGGCGGCCTGCGGTCTTCGATGGGCTATCTTGGCGTGGCTACCATCGAGGACATGCATGCCAGGGCCGAATTCGTCGAAATCACCGGTGCCGGCATCCGCGAATCGCACGTGCACGATGTGCAGATCACCAAGGAAGCGCCAAATTATCGCGTTGAATAGTGGTCAGGGAGCAGGTTCGGGGATCAGGGGAAGTCGCGCAATGCGCGGCTTTTTCTTTATGAACCCCATGGCCTGCCCCCCTGAATCCTGATCCCTGAATCCAGACTTCTGACACCATGCACCAGAAAATCCTCATCCTCGATTTCGGCTCCCAGACCACCCAGCTCATCGCACGCCGTGTGCGCGAGGCCGGCGTCTATTGCGAACTGCATCCCAACGACGTGACTGAACAGTTCGTGCGCGATTTCGCGCCGGCCGGCATCATTCTCTCGGGCGGTCCGAACTCGGTATATGAGGACGAGACGCCGCGCGCGCCGCAGGCTGTGTTCGAACTCGGCGTGCCGGTACTGGGCATCTGCTACGGCATGCAGACCATGGCGGCGCAACTCGGCGGGCAGGTGGAATCCGCTAGCAAGCGCGAATTCGGCTATGCCGAGATCCGGGCGCGCGGCCATACCGCCCTGCTGCGCGACATCCAGGACCGCGCCAACGACGAGGGCCACGGTCTGCTCGACGTATGGATGAGCCACGGTGATAAAGTTACCGCGCTGCCCGACGGCTTCAAGGTCATGGCGTCGAACGCGGCCACGCCGATCGCCGGCATGGCCGACGAGGCGCGCAAATACTACGGCGTGCAGTTTCATCCCGAGGTGACCCATACCGTGCAGGGCAAGGCGCTGCTCGCGCGCTTCGTGCACGACATCTGCGGCTGCGGCAACGACTGGAACATGCCCGACTACGTCGACGAAGCCATCGGCAAGGTGCGTTCCGAAGTCGGCAGCGATGACGTCATCCTGGGCTTGTCGGGCGGTGTCGATTCCTCGGTCGTTGCGGCGCTCCTGCACCGTGCGATCGGCGACCAGCTCACCTGCGTCTTCGTCGACAACGGCCTGCTGCGCCTGAACGAAGGCGAACAGGTGATGGCGACCTTCGCGAAGAATCTCGGCGTCAAGGTCATCCACGTCGATGCCTCGGAACGCTTCATGCGCGAGCTCGCCGGCGTCACCGACCCCGAGCAGAAACGCAAGATCATCGGCCGCGAATTCGTCCACGTCTTCCAGGAAGAAGCCGCCAAGCTGCCCAAAGCCAAATGGCTGGCACAGGGCACCATCTACCCCGACGTGATCGAGTCGGCCAGCGCCAAGACCAAGAAGGCGCACACCATCAAGAGCCATCACAACGTCGGCGGTCTGCCTGACACGCTGCACCTCCAATTGCTGGAGCCGCTGCGCGAACTCTTCAAGGACGAAGTGCGCGAGCTGGGCATCGCGCTCGGTTTGCCGCACGACATGGTCTACCGCCATCCTTTCCCGGGCCCGGGCCTGGGCGTGCGCATCCTCGGCGAAGTGAAGCGCGAATACGCCGATCTGCTGCGCCAGGCCGACGCCATCTTCATCGACGAACTGCGCACCGCCGGCTGGTACGAGAAGACCTCCCAGGCCTTTGCCGTGTTCCTGCCGGTCAAGAGCGTCGGCGTCATGGGCGACGGCCGCACCTACGATTACGTCGTTGCCCTGCGTGCCGTCGTCACCAGCGACTTCATGACCGCGCACTGGGCCGAACTGCCCTACACCCTGCTCGGCAAAGTCTCCAACCGGATCATCAATGAAGTGCGCGGCCTCAACCGCGTCGTCTATGACGTTTCGGGCAAACCGCCGGCCACCATCGAATGGGAGTGAGGTGGCGGATGCCGGTTCGGTTGTGCCGGTGAGCTAGAGACAACCGGGTTCATGCATGAACGCATGGGCCCGCGATGCCATCCCTGCTAGTTTTCCCCGTTTGCTGTTGTTGAATGTGAGGACGGCACTGCAATGGCCGCTTGCAAAGATTCATATTTTATATATCTTATATGGGGTGTGAGTCTTGAGCGCGTATGACATGACGATTTTGAATGTATGTACTGAAGCGGAAATCGCCCGGCTGGTCGATGACTTTTACGCACGCGTACGACGAGATGATCGCCTGGGGCCGATATTCGATGCGCATGTGGCCGACTGGAATACGCATCTCGGGAAAATGGTGGATTTCTGGACGGCGCTGCTGTTACGGACCGGGCATTACAGCGGTTCGCCAATGTCGCGGCATGCTGCGTTGCCGGGCTTGAGTGCGGACCTGTTTCATCATTGGCTGCAACTCTTTCGGGAAACGGCCCGGGCGCAGCCCAATCGGGCGATGGCAGATCAGGCCTGCCTCATGGCAGAGCGCATCGCGCAGAACCTGTGGATGGGGTACCAGAGCAGCCGCAGTTCGGGCGCAGCGTACGCGGAGGAGCATCATGGCTGAACGCCTGTCTGCGGGAGCCGTACATCCGTCGCGCGGGCAGCGTCCGCAATGGTCGGCTTTTCTGGAGCTCGGCTTCAGGCCGCTCTATCTGGCAGGTGGTTTCTGGGCTGCGATATCGATTGCTGTCTGGGTTTTCGCGCCGAGCGGGCTGACGGGGACATTGCCAGGCGTGTATTGGCATGCGCACGAGATGCTGTGGGGGTTCATCGCGACCGTTGCGGTGGGCTTCCTGTTCACGGCGGGAGCAAACTGGACCGGCGTCAATCCGGTACGCGGGATGGCGTTGGCGGGCCTGGTGCTGCTGTGGGGTGCTGCTCGAATCGGATTTCTGTGGCCGGGGCCATTCGCCTTTCTTCTGGCCGCGGCATGCGAGCTGGCATTCTTCATGTTCGCCGCCGTGGCCTTGGCGCGTGTGATCTACGGTACGCGCAACCGGAACAACTACGGTATCCCCGTGCTGATTCTGGGGCTGGCCATGGCGGATGGCTTGTATCTGCAAGCAGCCCGGGCGGGCGATTTTTCCCTGTTGGTCCCCCGTTTCGAGGCGGGTCTGCTGTGCATGGCCGTGATCGCGATGCTGGTGGCGCGCCGTGTCATTCCGTTTTTCGCAATGCGCGGGGTGGCAGGGCTGGCGATTCCCATGCATGCGGTCAGCGGCCGTTGGCAGCTCGCAGCGGGCGTGCTGGCCATCGTCTGTCTGCTGCTGGGCTGGATGCCGGCGCTGGCATGGGCACTGGCTGTCGCGGGCGCCATCGCCTTGTGGCAGGTGTGGGACTGGAAGCCCCTCTCGGTGCGGCATGTGCCGCTGTTGTGGATTCTGTATGCGGGTTATGCGGGGCTGGGCATCGGCTTGCTGCTGGCCGCGGCGCATGCGGCGGGATGGGGCATGCGTGCGGCCTGGCCCGTGCACGCGATCGGAGTGGCGGGGTTTGCCGTCCTGATCATCGGCATGGTTACACGTACGGCCCTGGGCCACTTGGGGCGCCCGATGCGAACCGACCGCAGCATGGTGATCGCCTACGGGCTGGTGATCGCAGCGGCGCTGTTGCGGCTTGCCGCCCTGTTTCCCTCGGGCTGGTCTTCTTTTGCACTGCAGGCTTCGGCCGGTGCATGGATAATCGCCTTTACGCTCTATGTGGGACGGTTTTTCCCGTGGCTGATCAGGCCGCGGGCCGATTCGCCCGGCGTGACCCCGGCCGGCCGGCCGGCTGGGCGTTCATGAAGGAAACTATCCGATGCGTTTGACCCTGACGGCCGACTATGCCCTGCGATTGCTGATGTATGTCGCGCAACACCCCGATCGCCTGTGCACGATTGCAGAGATTGCACAGGTCTACGGCATTTCCGAGGCGCATCTGATGAAGGTGACCCATCAGCTGGGCCAGCAAGGCTGGATCGAAACCGTGCGCGGCAAGGGGGGCGGCATGCGGCTGGCCCGCATGCCGCGCGACATTCGCCTGGGCGCGGTGGTGCGCGACATGGAACCGGATTTCGCCCTGGTCGAATGCTTCGGACCGAACAGCCCGTGCACGCTGACCGGCGACTGCCGGCTGTCCGGCGTGCTGGGCGGTGCGTTGGAGGCCTTCATCGCGCATCTGGAACGGTTCACCCTGGCGGATATCCTGCCTGGCGATGATCCGGTCCGGCGACCCGTGCGCATCCGGAAACGCCAGACCGCATAAACGGCTTGCGACCGCGGCCCGTGCGGGATACGGGCAGACAAACAGGCGTTTCAGCCGGTATGCTTGCCGGTTTCCGGATTCGCATTCGTGAATGAGGCTGAGTCCGCCCCGTTTTTCCGGGCGGCCGGTACGTTCAGGGTGCGCGGCAGCCGCACGTCATCGCCCGTTTTCCATGCTCCGTCTGACCGAACTCAAACTGCCGATCGATCATCCGCCGGAAGCCTTGCGCGCGGCCATCCTCGCGCGCCTGAAGCTGGCGGATGCGGCGCTACGCGAGATACGCATCCACAAGCGGGCCTACGACGCGCGCAAGAAGCATGCGCTGCTGCTGGTTTACACAGTCGATGTGGCCGTTGCCGACGAAGCCGCGTTGCTGAAGCAATGTCGCAAGGATCCGCATCTGTCGCCGACGCCGGACATGGACTATCGCTTCGTCGGTCATGCGCCGGCAGACCTGGACGAGCGGCCGATCGTCGTCGGCTTCGGGCCGTGCGGCATTTTCGCGGCGCTGGTGCTGGCGCAAATGGGCTTCAAGCCCATCGTGCTCGAACGCGGCAAGGCGGTGCGCGAGCGCACGCAGGACACCTGGGGGCTGTGGCGCAAACACGTGCTCGACCCCGAATCCAACGTGCAGTTCGGCGAGGGCGGGGCAGGGACCTTCTCCGACGGCAAGCTGCACAGCCAGATCAAGGATGCGCGTCACCTCGGCCGCAAGGTGCTGACCGAATTCGTGAAGGCCGGCGCACCCGCCGAAATTCTGTACGTATCCAAGCCGCATATCGGCACGTTTCGCCTGGTCGGCATGGTCGAGACCATGCGCCATGAGATCGAGTCGCTGGGGGGCGAGATCCGGTTCCGGCAGCGCGTGACCGACCTGCTGATCGAAACGGATTCGGCAGGCGGCAAACGCATCGCGGGCGTGCAGCTCGCCGACGGCGAAACCCTGGCGAGCCGGCACGTCGTGCTCGCGCTCGGCCACAGCGCCAGGGATACCGTGGAAATGTTGCACACGCGGGGTGTTTACCTCGAGGCCAAACCGTTTTCCATCGGGTTCCGCATCGAGCATCCGCAGTCGCTCATCGACCGCGCGCGGCTGGGGCCGAATGCGGGTAATCCGCTGCTGGGCGCGGCCGATTACAAGCTGGTGCATCACGCGAGCAATGGGCGTTCGGTCTACAGTTTCTGCATGTGTCCCGGTGGCACGGTCGTCGCGGCCACGTCCGAGCCCGGACGCGTCGCCACCAACGGCATGAGCCAGTATTCGCGCAACGAGCGCAACGCCAACGCCGGCATCGTCGTCGGCATCACGCCGGCCGACTATCCCGACGGCGTGCTCGGTGGCATTGCGTTGCAACGGCAGCTCGAATCACGCGCTTTCGAGCTCGGCGGCGGCAATTACGACGCCCCGGCGCAGCGGGTCGGCGATTTCCTGGCGGGTACGCCCTCCACGCAACTCGGCAGTGTCGAGCCCTCGTACCAGCCTGGCGTGCGACTCACGGATCTGGCGGACGCACTGCCGGACTACGCCATCGCGGCGATCCGCGAAGCGCTGCCCGCCTTCGACAAACAGATCAAGGGATTTGCCATGGACGACGCCGTGCTCACCGGCGTCGAGACGCGCACCTCGTCGCCCGTGCGCATCACGCGCGGCGACGACTTCCAGAGTCTGAACGTGAAAGGCCTGTACCCGGCGGGGGAGGGCGCTGGCTACGCCGGCGGCATCCTCTCGGCCGGCGTCGACGGCATCAAGGTCGCGGAGGCGGTGGCGCGGGATGTGCTGGGTCTGCCAGCGGCAGACGCAGGCGCGCGCGCAAACCCGGATTGCGGTTACTGAGCGTCAGGCTGCCGCCGGCATGGCGGGCGAAACGTTCGACGATGGCCAGCCCCAGCCCGGTCCCCTGCGCACCGGTACGCGCTGCGTTACCGCGCCAGAACGGGCGCTTGGCGGCTTCGAGTTCGGTTTCCGGCAGACCCGTGCCCTGGTCGGCGACGGTGAAATCGAGTGACGCGGCCGTGCGTTCGAGCTCGATCATCACCGGCGGCTGGCCGTAGCGGTGGGCGTTCTCCAGCAGATTCGACAGGCTGCGGCGCAGCCCGTCGGCGGCCACGGTCGCCGACCCCAGGCTGCCATGCACCGCAACCGGCAGGCCGCGCGACGTGAAGCTGGCAGCGCATTCGCCGCACAAGGCATCGAGATCGACCGGGCCGGCGGTTTGCGCGCCGTCGCGTGCGAATTCGGCAAACTGGCGCGACAGTGCGTCGATATCGTCCAGGTCGCAGATCATGGCGTTGCGTTCAGTGTCGTCGCTTACCTGCATCTCGACCGCGAGGCGCAGGCGGGCGAGCGGCGTACGCAGATCGTGAGAAAGCCCGGCGAGCAGCAGGGCGCGGTCTGCATCCTGTTTGCCGAGGCCGGCGCTCATGCGGTTGAACGCCTGCGCCAGCGAGGCGAGTTCGTCGGGGCCCTGTTCGTCGAGGCGTGCGGAAAAATCGCCGCGCCCGACGCGGCCGGCGACTTCGGCCGCTGCACGCAGCGGCCGGTTGATGCGCTTTACAACGGCCCAGCCGCCAGCGAAAGCGAGCAGCAGGGTGAGCGCCCCCCAGCCGATCCATTGCCAGGGCAGACCGGTCGCATGGGGGCTGCGCGGCAGCACGAGCCAGTAGGCGTCGGGGCCGAGTGTGAAACTGACCCACAGCGCTTCGTCGTCCGTCGGGTCGGCGAGCAGGAGGGTGTCTTCGCCCAGGCTGGCCTGCAGTGCCTGCCAGATGTGGCGTTGCATGGCGGATTCCGGTGGTGGTAGCAGCGTTTCTTCGGGGGCCATCGGCACGACGCGAATGCCTTCCCGTTGCGACAGTTCCTGCAGCAGCGCCTGGCGGCGTTCGGGCTGCGCGGCGAGCAGGGCGGCCCGGGTCAGATTGACGACAGCGGTGACGCGTGTCGCAATCTGGCGCGCGCGCGGTTCCTGTTCGGCCAGGGTGAACAGGCTGAGCCAGGCGGCGAGGCTGAGGACCAGCAGGCCGCCGATCAGCACGACCGTGCGCGCCAGCAGCGAGTGCGGAAGGTGGGGCATCAATCCGGCACGAAAACGTAGCCGTGACCGCGCACGGTCTGGATATGGCGCGGCTGGGCGGGATCGGCTTCGATGAGCTTGCGCAGGCGCGAGATCTGTACGTCGACACTGCGGTCGTAGGCGTCGTGGTCGCGGCCACGCGCCAGCGCCAGCAGGCGTTCGCGCGACAGCGGCTGGCGCGGGTGTTCGACCAGGGCCTTGAGTACCGCGAACTCGCCGCCGGTCAGCGCCTGTTTCTCGTCGTTACGGAACAGTTCGCGCGAGCCGAGCCGCAGTGTGCAGTTGCCGAAAGCGAGTGTACGGTCGTCGGGGTCGGGCGCACCCGGCGGCGGGCCGGCGCGCCGGCGCAGAACGGCCTTGATGCGGGCGACCAGTTCGCGCGGATTGAACGGTTTGGGCAGGTAGTCGTCGGCACCCATTTCGAGGCCGACGATGCGATCTATCTCATCGGCCCGTGCCGTCAGCATTACGATGGGCAGTTCGGGGTGCGAACTCTGCAGGCGACGGCAGACCGACAGCCCGTCCTCGCCCGGGAGCATCCAGTCCAGCACCAGCACATCGTAGCGGGCACGCGCGAGTGCAGTATCCAGCGCCCGGGCGTCGGCTACCGCGCGTACCGTCATGCCCTGCTCGGCGAGATAACGCTCCATCAGGTCGCGCAAGCGCAGATCGTCGTCGAGCAGCAGGATTTTGGGCGGGGCGGTCGTCATGGCGGCAGCATAAGCCGGGATCGCGGCGAACGTGTTTCTGAATGTTTCCGATGCCGTTCCGGAAACAAATCCTTACACTATTCCGCATGCCGGACAAGCGCGGTTCGCCGGAGCTCCGCAGAATATGGGCAAGCATGCGCCGTCTGCGCATTCGCTGGTTTTCGGGGGCGAGCATGATTCGCTGCGAACGTTCCGGTTTTCCACGCGCATGGGTTGCAAGGCTTGAGCCACGACGATATCGATGACTACATGAAACGCCTGATCTTGGTCTGCTGCCTGGGCTGCGTATTCGGCTATGGGCCGGCGGGGTACGCGCATGCCAGCGACACGCCCGACTGGGGGCAGATGCGCCGGGATATCGACGCGGGCGCTCACGGGCCCGACGATGCGGCCTTCGAGGCGCGCCGACGGCACATCCGCGAGCGCGCACGCGCGCATTTCGCGGCTGCCGACCGCGATGGCGACGGCAAGCTCAGCAGGGAAGAGGTTGCGCAACTGCGGCCCTTTCTCGCCCGGCATTTCGACCGTATCGATACCGACCACGACGGCCTGCTCAGCGAACGGGAGCTGGCCGATGCGTGGCGCCATATGCCGCCGCGGCGGCATGCGCATCCCGTGTACGAATCGCCGCTGCGCTGACCTCCGGCATCTTGGGCCGAGGTCCCGTTGGCGGCTCGTCCGCCCGGCACAAGATACGATTTCTCCACGGCCGGCGCGGATGCACGAGCCGTCATGACGCGCATGCGCGATGCCAGCGCCAGCGTTTCCCTTGCAAGCCCTGCATTCGAACTGAGCGGACTCGACCTCGGGACGCTGCCATTCCGGCGCCTCGTGCAGGCGTGCCCCGAGTTCGCACGATGGGCTTGTGTTGTTTTTAAATTTCAATAAAATTCGAAATATGGAAATGAATGAAGCCGTCACCGCACTTGCCGCGCTGGCCCAGTCCTCGCGGCTGGCCATCTTCCGCATCCTTGTCCAGGCGGGCCCTGCCGGCCTGCCCGCGGGCCGGATTGCCGAACTGGCCGGCATTGCGCCGTCTTCGCTGTCTTTCCATCTCAAGGAGCTCAGCCACGCCGGCCTCGCCGGGTCGCGTCAGGCAGGCCGTTTCGTCATCTACACCGCGCGCTACGAAGCGATGAACGGCCTGCTCGATTTCCTGACCAGCAACTGCTGCGGAGGCAATCCCTGTACCCCCGTATCGAAATGCACCCCCAAGCCCACCCGCACAAAAAACGCCGCCCGAAAGGAACCCGCATGAAACGCCTGCACGTCCACGTTGCGGTCGACGATCTCGCCGCCAGCATCCGGTTCTATTCCACGATGTTCGCCAGCGAACCCACCGTTCAGAAAGCCGATTACGCAAAATGGATGCTCGACGATCCGCGCGTGAACTTCGCCATCTCGGCGCGCGGCGCCCCGCCGGGCCTCAATCACCTGGGCGTGCAGGTGGAAAACGCCGGGGAACTGGCCGAGATGAACGCGCGCCTGCAGACGCTCGAAGCCGATGTGGTCGAGGAAATGGGTACCGCCTGCTGCTATGCCCGGTCCAACAAGTATTGGGCGACCGATCCCGCCGGCATTGCCTGGGAGACCTATCACACGCTCGACAGCATCCCGGTGTTCGGCGCGGCGGAAGAAGAGGCCGCGCGCACCGGTGGCTGCTGCGTGCCCGAGCCCGCCGTGGCCGAGGTCTCGGGCTGCATGCCGGTCAAGGGCAAGCCAGCCGGCTGCTGCTGACTCCGTAGAAAGGAACGGGCGTGAACCGACCCCATACCGTGCTGGTGCTGTGCACCGGCAATTCCTGCCGTTCGCAGATGGCCGAAGTGCTGCTGAACCACGACCTTGCCGGCCAGGTGCGCGCGCTGTCCGCCGGCACCCAACCGCAGCCCGGAGTCGCCGCCGGCGCGATCGAGGCGCTCAGGCTCGCTGGTCTGGATACCGACGGCCTGTACCCGAAAGACATCGATGCCGTGATGAACGAGGACATCGACCTCGTCGTGACTGTGTGTGACAACGCGAAGGAGGCGTGCCCCGTCTTCCCCAGGCCGATTCCGGTGATTCATCTGCCTTTCCACGATCCGCACGGCGAACCACTGGAAAGCTTCCTCGCGGTGCGCGATGACATCCGCAACCGCCTGGTCGGCGCGGTGCGCGAGAGATTCGGTCTCCAGACAGCCACCCGATAGCCGCGCGCGAACCGCCATGTCCACATCCGTGTTCAACGTACTGTTCCTGTGCACCGGCAACTCGGCGCGCTCGATCCTGGCCGAGTCGCTGCTCAACCAACTGGGCAGGGAACGCTTTCGGGCGCATAGCGCCGGCAGCCGTCCGTCGGGCCGGGTCAATCCGTTCGCGCTGGAATTGCTGTCGAAAAACCATTTCCCCATCGATGCGCTACGCAGCAAATCCTGGGACGAATTCGCCCAGGCTGATGCGCCGCGCCTGGATTTCGTCATCACCGTGTGCGACGACGCGGCTGGCGAAGTCTGTCCGGTGTGGCCCGGTCAACCGATGACTGCGCACTGGGGCATTCCCGATCCGGCCGCGGTGCCGGGGCACGACGACGAGAAGCGCCACGCCTTCGTGCGGGCGATGGAACAGTTGCAGCGCCGCATCTCCATGTTCGTCAGCCTGCCGTTCGCCACGCTGGACGGCATGAAGCTCGAGCAGGCCGTGCGTGAAATCGGCAAGCCGGCATGAAAATCCCGGTATCCAGACGGGAACCGCGATGAGTGCGCAATGCGAAGTGACGGGCAAGCGCGCCGCAGGCGCGCCCATGAGTCTGTTCGAACGCTGGCTCACGTTGTGGGTGACGCTGTGCATCGTCGCGGGCGTGCTGCTCGGGCAATTGCTGCCGGCACCCTTCCAGGCGCTGGGCCGAATGGAGGTTGCGCAGGTGAATCTGCCGGTCGGCCTGCTGATCTGGATCATGATCATTCCCATGCTGATGAAAATCGACTTTGCCGCGTTGCATCAGGTGAAGTCGCACTGGCGCGGCATCGGCGTCACGCTCTTCGTCAACTGGGCGGTGAAGCCGTTTTCCATGGCGTTGCTGGCCTGGCTGTTCATTCGCCATCTGTTTGCGCCGTATCTGCCGGCCGAACAGCTCGACAGCTACGTGGCCGGCCTGATTTTGCTGGCCGCCGCACCCTGTACCGCGATGGTCTTCGTGTGGAGCCGGCTCACCGGGGGCGACCCGTATTTCACGCTGTCCCAGGTGGCGCTGAACGACGCCATCATGATCTTTGCTTTCGCACCCATCGTCGGCCTGCTGCTCGGCTTGTCGGCCATCGTCGTGCCGTGGGACACGCTCTTCACCTCGGTGATGCTCTACATTGTCGTGCCGGTGATCCTCGCGCAGCTCTGGCGCAAGCAACTGTTGAAACGCGGCGGGGCCGTATTCGACGCGGTCATGGCCCGGCTCGGGCAGACCTCGATCCTGGCGCTGCTCGCGACGCTGGTGTTGCTGTTCGCCTTCCAGGGCGAGGCGATCATCGCACAGCCGCTGATCATCGCTCTGCTCGCCGTGCCTATCCTGATCCAGGTTTTCTTCAATTCGGCACTGGCCTACTGGCTGAATAGAAAGATCGGCGAGAAACACAGCGTCGCCTGTCCGTCGGCGCTGATCGGAGCGTCCAATTTTTTCGAGCTGGCAGTCGCGGCGGCGATTGCGCTGTTCGGTTTCGAGTCGGGTGCAGCACTCGCCACTGTCGTCGGTGTGCTGATCGAGGTGCCGGTGATGCTGCTGGTGGTGAAACTGGTGAATCGAAGCAAGGATTGGTACGAGACCGGTCTGGCGAACCAATAGGAGAAAGACCATGCTGAAACGACAGGCTGTGATTCTGGCAACGGTGGCGCTCGGCTTCTTTGCGTTGACCGCCCACGCAGAATATCGGCCCGGGGCAGAGCGGGTGATCGATAACGTCTACGCGCTGGTCGGGCCGCTTGGCCAGCGCAGCGCCGAAAACGACGGCCTGAATGCCAATTTCGGTTTTATCGTCACGCCGGCCGGCGTGATTCTGGTCGACTCCGGGGCCAGCCGGCTCGGTGCAGAGAAGATCGCCGCCGCCATCGCGGGCGTCACCGACAAACCGGTGCGCTGGGTCGTCAACACCGGCAGCCAGGATCATCGCTGGCTGGGTAACGACTATTTCGCCGGCAAGGGCGCCGAGGTGATCGCACTCGCCCGTACCGCGGCGACGCAGGCCGAGTATGCGGCGCAGCAAATGGAAGGCATGCAGCGCTTTCTCGGCGAACGCATGCGGGGCACGCGGCCATTGCCTGCGCCGAAAGCCCTGCCGGGCGATACGGCCACGCTGGAACTGGGCGGGGAAACGCTGATTCTGGCGTATACCCATGCGCATTTTCCGGGCGACGCCTGGCTGTGGCTGCCGAAGCGCAATGTGCTTTTCAGCGGCGATCTGGTCTATGTCGACCGCATCCTCGGCGTATTGCCGTGGTCGAGCGTGAAAAACGGGCAGCAGGCTTTTCATGCGCTCGTCCGGCTCGCACCCGCGCACATCGTTCCCGGCCACGGCCGGGTGTGCGATCTGAAACGAGCCCAGCGCGACACCGGCGATTACTACGATTTCCTCGCCGAACAGGTGGGAACCGCCGCGCGGGACATGGAGCCGTTGACGGCCACGCTCGATCGTTACCAGGACCTGTCCCGCTTCAGGCATCTGTACAACTACGAAGACCTGCATCGCGCCAACATGAGCCGTGCGTTCACCGAATACGAGTCTCAGTGAGCAGTCTGTCCGGGCAAACAAAAACGCCGCGCATCGGGCGGCGTTTTTTATGGGTGGTGCCGGCAATAGGAGTCGAACCTACGACCTTCGCATTACGAATGCGCTGCTCTACCAACTGAGCTATGCCGGCGAAAAGGCCCGCGCATTATAGCGAATTCGCTTGTCGCAGGCGTGCGGCGTCAGTTCAGCAGACTGGAAACCTGGCGCATCAATTCGCTGACGGGCGTGCCGTAGGGCAGGATTCGCACGAGCTTGCCGTGCGAATCGATTACGTAGACGCTCGCGGTGTGGTCGACGGTATAGGTCGAGCCGTTTGGGACGTAGCGGAACTGCACGCCGTACTGGTCGGCCACCGTGCGCAATTCGTTCTCGCTGCCGGTCAGGGCAAGGATCTGTTCGCTGAAGTTGCTGATGTAGGGGCCGAGCACGTCGGGCGTGTCGCGCCTGGGATCGACGCTGATGAATATGGGCTGGACCCGCTGGCGTTTGTCGGCTGGCAGGGCGTCGAGCACCTGCTTGAATTGCAGCAGCTCGGTCGGGCACATCTCGGGACAGAATGTAAACCCGAAGTAGAGCAGCACCACCTTGCCCTGCATGGACGACAGCGAGACCGGCTCGCCCTTGATGGAATGCAGGGTGAAATCCCCACCCGGCGTCTTGGCGGCGCCGGCCATGGCGCTCAGGCTCAGGATGAGCCCGGCCAGCAGTATGCGCAGAGCGCCCATCATCGTCTTTCCTCCGGATTTAGGCTTGGACGCCTGGTCAAGCATTAAACATGCCTGTGGGTAAAAGGCCCGGGTTGCCCTGTCTGCGGGACTTGGGCCGACAGGGCTGTGACAGATGCCGGGCCTGTTTGTTTGGCCGGCGCGGCCGGTGTTTCATTTTCGGGACAGTTTGTTCCACGTATCGAGCCCGAAAGGCTATAGTGATCAAAATAACGATAGGGGAAAGGCCATGCGTTTCCCCATGAAACCTGTGCGGAGAGCCAGCCTGTTTGCCTGGCTTGGATGTTGCTTTCGAGAGGGGGCATGTAGCAATGCAAAGGCAAGAAATCTTGGAGCATGTCCGTCAGATCAATGCCGTGGTCGGCCTGGGCGGCGCGATGGAAACAGCGGAAGTCGTGCCGGCGATCGCGCGTTCCTGGAACCGCTGCGTTCACGATTTCGGTCTCGATCCGGCGCGCGATGAACCGGTAGTCGTGCTGGACAACCGGGCGCTGAAGGACCGTCGCGAACCGCTCGAACGCCTGTGCGCGATCGCGCAGGGCGAAATGGCCACGCTCTATCAGCAGCTTGCCGGCTCGGGCTTCTCGGTTCTCCTGACCGATCACGAGGGTGTGGTGCTCGATTTTCTGGGCGACCCCTCGTTTACCGAGACCGCGGCCGAATGTGGCATGCGGGCCGGCGCGGTCTGGAGCGAGCGGCACCAGGGCACGAACGGCATGGGCACCTGCGCGATCGAGCAGCGGCCCATCCTGGTCCACCACAACGAACATTTCCTTTCGCGCAACGTCGGACTGACCTGTTCCGCGGCGCCCATATTCGATCACGAAGGCGGCCTGCTGGCGGTGCTGGATGCCTCCAGCTTCTCGCACATGGCGCAGCAGCACACGCTGGTGCTGGTCAACATGTCCGCCCAGATGATCGAGAACCGGGCCTTTCTGTGCCGTTTCAGCGACCATTACGCCCTGCGCTTCCACAGCCGGCCCGAGTTCATCGGCACCCTATGGGAAGGCGCGCTGGCGCTCGACGAGGATGGCACCATCGTCGCGGCCAACCGCAGCGCGCTGTTCCAGCTGGGTTACAAGCGGCCGGTTGAGATCGTCGGGCGGCAATTGAACGAACTGTTCAATACCGGCATGGCCGCCCTGATCGGGCAGAAAGCCCAGGGCTGGCTGAATCCCGTACCGCTGTACGAGGCGCGACAGGGCAACCGCTTCTTCGGCTTGATGCGCCTGCCGGAGCGAAAGTCGGCCCCCGCCGCGCCGATCGCCCGGCGCGCGTCGTCGCCGGCGACGCTGACGAACAGCCCCAAGATGGTGGGGCTCGACGAATTGCAGTTCGGCGACCGCACCATGGAGTACAACGTCCATTGCGCGCGGCGCGTCATGGACCGCGATATCCCCATCCTGCTGTCCGGCGAGACCGGCACCGGCAAGGAAGTGTTTGCACAGGCCATTCATTTCGCGCAGTCCGGCGCGGAACGCCCCTTCGTCGCGGTGAACTGTGCTTCGATCCCGGAAACACTGATCGAAAGCGAGCTGTTCGGCTACAAGTCGGGCGCGTTTACCGGTGCGAGTCGCGAGGGCCGGCGCGGCAAGATTCTCCAGGCCAGCGGCGGTACCCTGTTCCTCGACGAGATCGGCGACATGCCGGTCATGCTGCAGGCCCGGCTGCTGCGCGTGCTCGAAGAGCGCGAGGTCGTGCCGCTGGGCGGCGAGACCCCGTTCAAGGTGGATATCAAACTGATCAGCGCAACCCACTGCGACCTCAAGGAGATGGTCGCGGAAGGCCGGTTCCGCGAAGACCTCTATTACCGTTTGCAGGGCATCACGCTGACACTGCCGCCATTGCGCGAGCGTCAGGACAAACGGGCCCTGATCCATAACATCCTGGCGCTCGAATGCGGCCAGAAAGAAGATGCCGTGCTGAGCGAAGGGGCGCTGCGGCTGCTCGAAAACTACGCCTGGCCGGGCAATATCCGCCAGCTGCGCAATGCGCTGCGCACGGCGCTGGCCATGCGCGAAGGGCAGGAGATCACCATCTACGATCTTCCCGAGGAGATCAGCCGGGTGGCGCTGGGCGCGACGCCGGTCGAAAGCGACAAGATGGGCCAGTCCCTGTCTTCGCTCGAGATGGCCGAACGCGACGCCATCCTGCAGAATCTGGAGAAATGCCGCTGGAACGTGACGCTGGCGGCGCGGCAGCTGAACATCAGCCGCAATACGCTGTACCGAAAAATGAAAAGTCTCGACATCAGTCTCAACAAGGAAGAGTGAATTGCCGTCCACCCCGTTCGTCACCTGGGTCGAGCCTGCCGACCTGGGGTTCAATTCCGCCCATTTCATCACCTACGGCACGGTCTGCGAGAACCTGCACGGCCATAATTTCCATACGCGCGTGACCGCGCACGGTGAGGACACCGGCGAAGGCTACGTGCTCGATTTCGTCGCGCTCACGCGGCTGGCGGGCGAGATCTGCGGCACCCTGTCCGACCGCGTCATCCTGCCGGGCACCAGCCCGGTGGTGAAGATCGACGAAGTGGACGGCCTGGTCAAGGTGGAGAGCTTCGGCAAGCGTTTCTGGATCGAAAAGGAAAGCGCGATCGTGCTGCCGATCGCCAACGCCACCGCCGAGTTGCTGGCCTGGTACATCGGCGAGCGTCTGACCGAGTCGCTGCGCCGCGAGAATCTGTCGAACGGCGTGCAGTTGCTGGAAGTGGCCGTAGAGGAAGCCGACCGCCAGTGGGGCATCTCGCGCCACCGGCCGCAGCATGGCTGAGCCGGACGCGCCGCGCCTGGCCTGGGGGCTGACCGGTTCGGGCCACTATCTGCGCGAAAGCCTGGCGCTCATCGAAACGCTGCCGGACGTGGATATCTTCCTTACCCGGGCCGGCGCCGAAGTCCTCAGCATGTACGGCATTCCGCTGAAGTCGCTGCGCGAGCGTCATCGCGTGTTCCAGGATCACACCGCGAGCAGCGTGCCGGTCGGCTTTCTGTATTCGGGGCATTACCACACGCTGGTGATCGGCCCGGCCACTTCGAACACGGTGGCCAAGTGCGTCGCCGGCATTTCCGATACGCTCGTCACCAACCTCTACGCGCAGGCCGGCAAGTGCCGCATCCCGAGCATCGTGTTCGCCTGCGACACCGAGCCGACCACGGTCACCGAGGCGCCCGACCGGATGGTGACCCTGTATCCGCGTCCGGTCGATCTCGAAAACACGCGCCGTCTGGCGGGGTTTCCCGACACGACCGTGGCGGAAACCGTCGACGATCTCAAGGCCGCCATCGAGCGGCGACTTGCATGTCTGAACACCTCCTCTTCCTGACCGGCCGGATGGCCGAGACGCAGCTCAGGCGCGTGCTCGGCGAGTTGGGCGAGACGGATTTCACGTGGGAAGTCCGCGTACTGGGCGTCCAGGTGGCGGCCCTGCTCACGGCCGACATGATCCGCCGCCGGCTCGGCGACATCGGCGGTGCCGACCGCATCCTCATTCCCGGCCGCTGCCGCGGCGACCTCGACGCGCTGAGCGCGCATTTCGGGGTGCCGGTCGAGCGCGGGCCGGACGAGCTGATGGACATTCCCGCCTTTTTTGGCCGGCAGCGTCGCGCCCCCGATCTGTCGCGCCATGACATCCTGATTTTCGCCGAGCTGGTGGATGCGCCGCGCATGAGCGTCGAGGCCATTCTCGCGCAGGCGGCCCGCTATGCCGCCGACGGCGCCGATGTCATCGACGTGGGCGGACTGCCACAGACGCCGTTTCCACATCTCGAAGACACCGTGCGCGCGCTCAAGGCGGCCGGGCATCGCGTCAGTGTCGATTCGCTCGACGTGGACGAGCTGCGGCGGGGCGGCCGGGCCGGCGCGGATTATCTGCTCTCGCTTACCAGCGAAACCCTGCACCTGGCGGACGAAGTCGAGTCGACGCCCATCCTGATTCCCGCGCGTCCCGGCGATCTCGACGATCTGGCCGCATCGGTGGCGCACATGGAAGCGCGCGGCCGGGCCTACTACGCCGACCCGATTCTCGACCCGCTGCCGTTCGGCTTCACCGCGTCCATCGCGCGCTATCACGAACTGCGCCGCCGCCTGCCGGATGCGCCCATGCTGATGGGCACCGGCAACGTGTCCGAACTGACCGATGCCGACACACCCGGCATGCACGCGCTGATGATCGGCATCATGGCCGAGCTGCGCATCGGTGCGCTGCTGACCACGCAGGTGAGCCCGCATTGCCGCAGCGCGGTACGCGAGATCGACGCCGCGCGCCGCATCATGTTCGCCGCCCGCGAGGCGCAGAGCCTGCCGCGCGATTTTTCCGACGCGCTGCTCGGACTGCGTCATCGCAAGCCCTTTCCCTACGGCCCGGACGAGATCGCCGCGATGGCCGGCGCAGTCAAGGATCCGAGCTATCGCGTCCAGGTCAGCGAAGCCGGCATCCATCTCTACAATCGCGACGGCATGCGCGTCGAGACCGACCCGTTCGCCTTCTGGCCGGCGCTCGACATGCAGGCCGACGGCGCGCACGCTTTCTACCTGGGCGTCGAACTGGCGCGCGCGCAGATTGCCTGGCAACTGGGCAAGCGCTACAGCCAGGACGAAGAGCTCGGCTGGGGCTGCATGCGTCCGCGCCCCGCGGCGGAAATGAACGCGCAATGCGCTCCCGGCGCCACACTCGAACGCAAACCGAAGGAGGAACCGGCACCGTGAGCCTGATCCATGAAGCCATCCTGACCACTGCCACGGCGGAAGGCGCGACCCACATCGCGCCGCTGGGATTTCGCCGCGAGGGCGAATGGATCGTGCTCGCGCCTTTCCACCCTTCGCGCACGCTGGACAATCTGCGCGCGACCGGCCGCGCGGCGCTGAGCCACACCGACGACGTGCGCGTATTCGCCGGCTGTCTCACCGGCCGCCGCGACTGGCCGCTGGTGCCGTGCGAGCGCATCGCCTGCGGCCGGCTGGAGACCGCGCTCTCGCACGTGGAACTCGAAGTTGTGCGCGTCGAAGAGGACACGACGCGCCCGCGTTTCCTGTGCCGCGAAGCGGGCGTGTTCAACCATGCGCCGTTTCCGGGCCACAACCGCGCGCAGGCCGCGGTCATCGAAGCCTGCATCCTGGTGAGCCGGCTGGGCATACTGCCGGCCGACAAGGTGGATCGAGAGCTGGCCTATCTGGACATTGCCATCGAGAAGACTGCCGGACCGCGCGAACGCGAGGCCTGGGGCTGGCTGCTCGACAAGATCGCCGCGCACCGCGCGGCCTCGCACGCAGCATGAGCGCCTGGCTGGCCAGCGTCGTCGATGCCGTCGAAGCGCGGATGGCGCTGGCCGCCGGCGCCGGCATCGTCGACGCCAAGAACCCGCATCGCGGCGCGCTGGGCGATCTGCCGCACGCCACCGTGCGCGCCATCGTCGAGGCCGTGGCCGGACGCGCGCCCGTCAGCGCCACCGTCGGCGATTTCCCCGGCATGCCGCCGGACGCAGTGCGCGCGGCCGTCGCTGCGATGGCGGATACCGGCGTTGACTTCGTCAAGATCGGCTGCTTCCCCGCCGCCACACTGCATGCCTGCATCGATGCGCTGGCGCCGCTGGCGGCCCGGCATGCCCTGGTCGCCGTACTGTTTGCCGACCAGGTGCCGGATACCGCGCTGATTCCGCATCTGGCCCGCAGCGGTTTCCGCGGTGTCATGCTGGATACGGCGGGCAAGACGGGCGGCGGCCTCACGCACTGGCAGTCGCCGGCGCAGCTGGCGGCATTCGTGGCGCTGGCACGCCGGCACGGTCTGCTCAGCGGGCTGGCCGGCTCGCTGCGCCTGGCCGACATTCCCGCGCTGGCGGCGCTGGCGCCGGATTATCTGGGTTTTCGCGGCGCGCTTTGCGATGGCCATGCGCGCACCGCCGCGCTGGATGCGTCGGCGTTGGCTGCCGTGGGCCGGGCCATGCGCCGGGGCGCCGCGCTGGCGGCCTGATGCAGGCAGGAATATAGCGGGGGGCGTTTAGGCGGCCGCCTGGCCACCGGTTTCGGAGAATGCGGCGCCTAGCCGCTCGAAGATCGTTTCCATCCATGGCCCGTGCTCGGGCTTCATCAGGCAGGCTCGCAGGCAGACGAGCGTATCGGCGTCCCACACGCGCACCGGCGCATGGGCTTCGAGCAGCGCGCGCGGCAGCTCAGTCAGTGACAGATGAAGATCGCGTGCCTGCGCCGCCTGCAATACGGCGCGCGCGCGCGCCGAGGCTTCGCGTGCGCTGTCGGCGCGCATCGCCCAGACGACGATATCGAGCTGGGGGGGGAGCGGGATGTAGCGCGTGTCGGCCGCCAGCGTGGCGTACAGCGCCAGCGCAGCATCGCGGCATGCCGTCAGGCTTTCGGCAAAGGCCCCGTCCGGAACGGGCGGCAACAGGCGTTGCGTCGCCCACAGGGCGACCGCCGCCGCGCCGGGACGGGAACATTCCAGCGCGTGTGCACCCGGCGCAGGCGCGCCCTCGTCCAGGTCGAGGCGGAAATAGGGGGAGGTGTGCCGGTAGGCTTCCGGGGGGGCGGCATCGCGGAACAGCACGCAGCCGCAGCCGTAGGGCTGTAGTCCGTGCTTGTGCGGATCGATGACGATCGAGTCGGCCGCGTCCGCAGCTTCGAATGCGCGACGGGTATCCGCGTCGAGATTGTTCGCGAGCCCGAAATAACCGCCGTAGCTGGCGTCGACGTGCAGGCGGAAACGGTGATGGCGACGCAGCGCGACGATCTCGGCAAGCGGATCGACCGCGCCCGTAGCGGGGGTGCCGAGCGTGGCGACCACGGTGTCGATCTTGCCGGTGCCGAGCGCACGGTCCAGGGCGTCGATGTCGAGGCGGCCGCGCGCGTCGACGGTGACCGGATGGCAGGGCAGGCCCAGCAGGCCGGCTGCACGCGCATGGCAGTAATGTGCCTGCGCGGAGGTGGCGATGCCGGTGCGGTAGCCGCATTCGCGCGCGATCCACAGGGCTTCGAGATTGGCGACGGTGCCGCCGCCGCACAGATGGCCGCGGTGCGTGTGCCAGCCGAACAGGGCGGCGAGTTGTGCGACGGCCTCCGCTTCCATCCGAACACTGGCAAGGCCGCCGGCGCTGCCGTGATTGTTGGGGTTGAGTTCGAGACTCAGGGTGTAGGCCAGCCGGGCGACCGGATGGGGCGGCTTCTGCATCTGCCCCAGGTAGAAAGGATGGTGGTAAGGGGCGCTGTCGCGCAGGCGTTCGGCGGCGGCCAGCAGCGTCTCGCGCAGCCGGTCGGATGGCGGTGCGGCTTCGCAGGCCGGCAGGCCGGTAAAGCCGGCCGTCAGCACGGCCAGCGCCTCGTCGAACAGCGCACGCTCCAGCTGGCGTGCGGTGGGCGCGCGTTTCACTTGCGGGCGAGCAGGTCGCGCACCATGCGTTCGATTTCCGGATGATCGAATTCGCGGCCGCCGACGGCGGTGTAGGCGATCCGGCCCTGGCGGTCGACCAGATAGGTGGTCGGCAGTCCGCTGGTGCCCCAGGCCTGCATGGTGCGGCCCCGTGTGTCGAGCAGAATGGGGAAAGCATGGCCGCCATCGAGCTGGCTGAGGAAAGCCTCCACCGTGTCGGCATCCTCGCCCACGTCCACCGCCAGCACCACGAAGTCTTCGCCGGTCAGTTTGCGGGCCAGCCGGTCCATCGACGGCATTTCGCGACGGCAGGGCGGGCACCAGGTGGCCCAGAAATTGACGAGCACGACCTTGCCCTTGAGCGTGGCGATGTCGTGGAAGCGGCCTTCGATATCCTTCAGGCGGAGCGGCGGGGCGGGCGTGTCTGCGGCGGCGGGGGTGAGACTGTGCGACAGGGGCGGCAGATCGGCTGCGGTCGCGCCCGCGCCCGCAGTCAAGAGCAGGGCAGCGGCAAGCAGGGCGTGTACGTGCCGGCGGGGGGCGATGCGCCGGGACGGCAGAGTACGGAATGTCGGGGCCGTTTGCATGGGGGGCGTGTCCTCAGGGAAGGGAATGGAAAACCGACAATACCCCGGCGCGCAGGTTCACGGCAGCTGGCAATTGGGCGGTAAATCGTCGTGCGCGTCGGGTTCCAGCATGCACGGCGCGAGCGTCAGGGGCGGCGACCGCATGGCGTGGGCAAGCCAGGTATCCAGCGACGCGGGTTCACTGTGGCTCAGGATGCGGATCGGCTTGGCATAGCGTGCGGCGAAACTCGGAAAGGCCGTGTCGACCCGGCCGGCCGCGGCCAGTGCCCAGGCTTCGCGCGTCTCCGCCTCGCCATGCTTGACCAGCGCCAGGCCTTCGGCGCCGATATGGTGTGCAAGCCAGGCAGACAGGCTGTCCGAGGTGACGGTCCAGTCTTCGGGGATGTCGGGCGCGCCGATGCACATGGCCGACGGCAGCCATACCGGCGTGCGGCCGCAGGCGATGGCATGGGTGATCGTCTGCGGATTGGACGCGGGAACGAGTTCCGGCTCCATGCCGCACAGCATCAGGCCGTACTGCTCCATGGCGAGCAGGCTGAGCCGGTGCGCCACCGCGTCGCTGAAACGGCAGCGCGACTGCATGGCGCGGACCACGTCGGCGAACGGGCCGCCGCCGGGTACCAGCACGACGCGGCCGCCGGCGTGCACGAGCGCATCGAGCCAGCCCGACAGCCAGGGCGAGTCGTAGAGGCTGCCGCCCAGTTTCACGACCCGGAGCATTGTTCCTCCGTCAGCGAGGTGTCGAGGTCGCCGCCACATTCCCGCACCAGCCGCAGCAGGGCGGCGGCCTTGTCGAGACATTCCTGGTACTCCGCATCGACCTGGGAATCGGCGACGAGACCGCCACCCGCCGAGAAGCGCAGCGTGTCGCGCGCCAGCGTCAGCGTGCGGATCGCGATGTTGCTGTCCATGTCGCCGTTGAAACCGAGCCAGCCGATCGCACCGCAGTACGCGCCCCGCCGTTCCGGTTCGAGCTCTTCGATGATCTGCATTGCACGCAGTTTGGGCGCGCCGGTGATCGAGCCGCCGGGAAAGGACGCGCGCAGCAGCGCGATGGCATCGGTGGCGGCGGGCAGCCGGCCGGTGATGGTGCTGACCAGATGATGCACCGTGGCGAAGCTCTCGACTTCGAACAGACGCGGCACCGCGACCGAGCCGGCCTCGCAGACCTTGCCGAGGTCGTTGCGCAGGAGGTCGACGATCATCAGGTTTTCCGCCCGGTCCTTCAGGCTGTCGCGCAGTTCGCGCGCCAGTGCGGAATCCGCCTCCGGCGCGGCGGCGCGTGGACGCGTACCCTTGATCGGCTTGGTCTCGACCCGGCCGCGCCGCACTTCGAGGAAGCGCTCCGGCGAGGAAGACAGCACATGCGCGTCGGGCACGTTGAGATAGGCCGAATACGGCGCCGGGTTGAGGCGGCGCAGGGTCTGGTAGCCGAGCCAGGCGTCGCCCGAGGCGGGCGCGGAGAAACCCTGCGCGAGATTGACCTGGTAGCAGTCGCCGGCGGCGATGTAGCGCTGCACGCGCGCGAAGGCCTGGCGGTAGCCGGCACGGGTGAAGTTGCAGGTGGCCGTGCCGACGCGGAAGGGCCGGCGGGTCGGTGTGTCCATGCCGGCGGCCGCGCGCCCGAACAGCGCGACCAGCGCATCCCAGCCGGCCGCGGTGCGCGGATCGCGGCCGGCGCCGACCAGCCAGCTCGCGCGCCGGTCGTGGTCGACTACGAGAGCCCAGTCGTAGATGCCGACCGCCATGTCGGGGGTCGTGCCGGTGGCGCGGGCGAGTTGCGGCAGGCGTTCGATGCGGCGCCCCAGGTCGTAGCCGAAATAGCCGATCGCGCCGCCGGCAAAAGGCAGCTCGGTGGGTTCGCCGTCGGCGGCGAGCGTCTCGCGCAGCAGATCGAAGGGGTCGTCGGGTGAGAGCCGCGCATGGGGGTGCATGCCGTCGTAGCGCCGGATGTCGGTCATGTCGCCGCGCGTGACCAGCGTAACGCTCGGCCGCGCGGCCAGAATGTCGATGCGGCCCGCCGTGCTGCGGGGACGGCCGCTGTCGAGAAACACCGACCAGGGTTCGTCGGCGATGGCCTCGAACAGGTCGGCGCTGTCGACGTGATAGGGCAGGGCGGTCAACATCATGCCGCTTCTCCCAGCAGCAGGCCCGTGGCGACGGCCGGTGCGCACCAGTCGATGGACTCCGCGCTTGCCCCGCCGCTGGGCGCGAGCGCGGAGAAGCGGACGACCGGCCGTTCCAGCCGCGCCGCGAGGCGGGCACCGAGGCAGGCGCCCGCGCCCGCCACCACCAGCGGCGCACGGGCATCGAGCCGTATGCGGGAGAGCACCAGCCGGACGGCGCGGTTGATGCGGTCGAGCTGGCGGTCGGCGAACCAGGCCGCCAGCTCGGCCCAGGCCGCGTCCGGCTGGGCCTCGGCGTCCAGGCCGACCATGCGCGCCAGGCGCGTGCGACTGCCGGCCACGGTCTTGGGGCCGCCATCGGCACTGTCGTGAAGGTCCGCGCCCTCGGGCAGCCAGCCGAGCACGCGATGGATGTCGGCACTGGTCGCGAAATGCTCGGCCATCAGTGGAAGCCAGCGGCCGGCCACCGGCGCGTCGGCGCTGATTGCCATCACCGGTGTGCGGGCGATGCCGGTATAGACCAGTTCGCCGGCCGCCAGCCGCGCGGCGTCGTCCGCGCAGTCGGTCGCGGCGGCGTGGTCCCGCAGCGGCACGATGTCGGTGGTGGTGCTGCCGATATCGATCAGCAGGCCCTCGCCCAGGCGCCGCGCGGCCAGCTCGGCGGTGGCGCGCCAGTTGGCCGAGGCAATGCGCGCGGGCTCGGCTTTCGCGGCCACGGCGTCGCGGAAGCCCGCGCTGCCGGCATAGAAATGCAGGCTGCCGTCGAGATGCTGGCCGAGCAGATCGACGAGCGCGCGCACTCCATCACGGCGCGTAGGAAAAAGATCGGTCATCTCGCCGCTCATGGTCACGGCATGACGCGTGGCCACGATGCCGTTGTTTGCCGCCAGGACGTGTTCGAGCGCCGTTTTGAGGTAGCCGATGCCGCGCCAGAGCGGACAGAGCTCCTGCCAGACACCGGAGACGCCGCCATTGGCCTCGATGCGCGCAGCCTTGAGGTGGGCGCCGCCGACATCCCAGCCGAGCGTGATTTCAGCCGACGCAGGCATGGGCCGTCTCCACGGGGGTGTTGCGTGAGGTGCGGGGCAGGGGATGCATCTCGGGCAAGGCGAGCACCCGGGCGGCCGGATTGTCGCCGAGCGCCTCGCGCAGCCCGGCGTACGAGACGGTGACACGCGGATTGATTTCGAGCACGAGAGGGCCGAGTACGCCGTCGATCAGATCGACCCCGACGTAGCCCCACAGCCCGGGCATGGCCTCGGCGATGCGCGTCGCCAGCGCGGCGTAGCGGCCATCGGTGTCGCCGATGGCGTTGACGTCCACGCCCCGGAAGACGAAACGGTCGTCCTCGCGCGCGACCTGCTGGCGATTCACGCTCAGGAGCTGCGCCCGGCCATCGCAGCAGAGCAGCGAGAGCGACAGCGCAGGGCCGGCGACATGCGGCTGGAACACGCAGGTGGCGTGCGGATGCATCCGCTGCCAGGCACGTGCGCCGCTCGCGTCGGCGAACCAGAGCGTGTCTTCGCAGCCCGCACCGTCGTCGGGTTTGACCACGACGGGGCCGGCCACGAGATCCGCCGAGGCGAACGTCGGTACGGGCGGGATCCCGGCCTTGGCGAGACAGACGGCCGTGGCGATCTTGCTGCCGGCCAGATGGACGGTTTCGGGACGACATCCGAGCAGATGCGTGCCGGCTGCCAGAACCTGCCGGTTGAGGGATTCGAGCAGTCCGCCGCTCTCGGGCGCGACGATCCAGGCGGCATCCGCCGCTTTCAGACAGCGTGCGAAATCCGCGTGGAAGCCGCCGGCATTGGTCGGGACCACGGTGAGACCCGGGCCCCGTACCAGGGCGAGGCGGGCGTCGCGCAAGGTCAGGACTTCCGTTCCCGGGATCGCGGTGAGATCATCGACGAGCGCCCGCCACATGCATTCGCCGTCGGCCGTGAATGCTGGCAGAGACTGTCCGGCGTAGCCGCCGCCGGTGACGAATTCGAAGACGAATATTTTCATGACTTCACGCCTAAACCTGATCCCGGTGCTCGACCTGATGAACGGACAGGTCGTGCGCGCGCGCGCGGGGCGCCGTGCCGATTACCGGCCGCTGCACTCCGCGCTGTGCGAGGGCAGCGTGCCCGAAACCGTGGTCGGAGGCCTGCTGGAACTTTACCCGTTCGAGCGATTGTACGTTGCCGATCTGGATGCGATTCAGGGCCGTGGCGATCACGGCGACGTGCTGGCATGTCTGTGCCGTGCGCATCCCGCGCTGGAGCTGTGGGTCGACGCAGGGTTTGCCGATCCGGCGGCGGCGGCGGCGTGGCAGGCCCGGGGCGTGGGGCGCCCGGTCCTGGGCAGCGAAAGCCTTGCCCGCGGGCCCGTGCGTGGCGATTATCCGCCCGGGGCGATTCTGTCGCTGGACTTCCGCGACACGGGATTCGTCGGTCCCGCCGGGCTGGCCGAAGCCGCCGGCGACTGGCCGGACGACGTTATCGTGATGAGTCTGCCGCGCGTCGGCATGGGCGGGGGACCGGACTGGGCGCGGCTGGCCGGGGCGCGGCGTCTCGCTCCCGGCTGCCGGCTGCATGCGGCCGGCGGCGTACGCGACGCGGCCGATCTCGCCGCGCTGGCGGACGCGGGCGTGGCCGGCGTGCTGCTGGCCTCCGCCCTGCACGAGGGCGTGCTCAATCGCAAAGCGCTTGACGATTTTCATGGCGCGCATCCCAGGCACGCAGCCACTGGCGCCAGGGCGAATGGCCCAGCGCCGGGTCGGTGAATCGGCGGAGCAGGGGCTGGCTGCCCTCGCGCTGCGAGGTTTCCAGATCGGGGCCGCTGTACTGGCACCACGACTGCGGCGTTTCGTAGAGCGTCAGTTCGACCAGCTCGGGCAGGTAGTCGATGAGCTGTTCCCAGATGTAGGCGCTGAGCAGCTCGGTGGTCGAGCGCCAGGCCAGTTCGGGGCCGGCGTAGTTGAGGGTATGGTGGTCGAAGCGTTCGACCACGCGTGCGTTGACCACGCGCTTGAGGTAGCCGTAGTCGAGCACGCAGCCGGTGAGCGGGTCGATCTGCCCGCGCACCTTGACGTGCAGGACGTAGCGGCCGCCGTGCAGATTGCTGCACTTGGCGGGATGGTCGGTGAGGAAGTGCGCGGAATCGAACACCACTTCCTTGCTCACGGTGATGGCGGGCGTATCCGGATGGAAGCGCGTCCAGACGCCGGGCATGGCGTCGAGTTCGTCGCGCAGACCGTCCAGAAGGCGGGTGGTGTCCGCCTGCGTCAGCGTGCGCAGCAGGGCGCCGCCGGCGCCGAAGCCGCAGTCGAGCGGACGCGTGGCCGCGCCGAGTTCGCGGGCCATGAAGGCTGCCGCATCCTCCGCCTCGCCGGGCGACGCGAAGGGCATGAATAGGTAGCCGGCGTGCAGTTCGCCGGCGTGTGCGAGATAGGTCGCGTACTGCGTGCGCTGCTCTGGCGGAGGCACCCTGGCGGGAAGCCAGGGGCCGACCAGATTGCGCTTCAGGGTGATCAGGAAGTTCTTCGCCACGACCCGGTGGGTACCGGGTGCGTAGTGATATTCCTGGCGGAAGCGGAAACCGTAGGGGGCGAGCTGGGCCAGATCGCAGAACAGCAGATCCAGCCAGACGATGCCACCTTCGATTCTGCACGTCGCACCGCTGTCGTCGACCTTGCCCGCCAGACGCAGACCGGCGAGCACCGCGCGTGCGGTTTCATCCGGTATGCCGGCTGGCATGAGCGGCAGGTCCGACCCGTCCGACGGCCCGATGCGATCGGGCGAAATCAGCAGGTCGAGTGGCAACGCGTGGCGCAGGGCGTATTCCTGCAGGGTCAGACCGCTGCAGGCCAGCAGATGCTCGTTGTCGAGCACCGTGGGGGTCGCTCCGCATTCCAGGCAGTGCACAGTACGTCTCCGATCAGTTGTGTGCGGCGAACGGGTGACCCGCGCTGCCTTTCTTGGACACTACTTCGGCCGCGGTGGGCAGACCGGCGACGGCGCGCTTGATGGACTGCTTGGTGGCTTCGTAGTTGTAGTCCTGGATCTTGGCATCGTCAGCGGCTTCCCAGTGGATGAACACGCCGACGCTGATGAACAGGTCGTCGGCTTCGTCCGCGGGGATGGTGCCGTCTTCGACGCAGTCGGCCACTGCCATGGCGACGCCGCGCTGGGCCGGGCCGAACATCTGCACGGCCTGCTTGGCACCCTTGATCGTCACCTTGTTGAACATCATGGTGTTCGGCTTGCAGGGCAGGTTGGGCGCCACCACGGCCAGCAGGGAGGTGAAGCCATCCTTGTTGTTCACCAGGCCGTTGCAGAACGCCGTTTCAGCCGCGCTGCCGCGGGGACCCATGATGAGGTCGATGTGCGCCACTTCGTTGCCATCTCCCACCAGGGCCTCGCCTACCATGACGCGATTGATTTTTGCCATCTTGATCTCCTTTGATTAGCGTTGACTCGGTCGGATTGGAACGGCCGTGGGCGCCGAGTGCTTCGCCGGCAAGCCGTGTGTTGCAGAAAACGGAATCGTCTCGAACGCGGGCGTGTCGAGACGGTCGGCCAGCCAGGTGCCGACGCAGAGGTCGGCGCTGGTGCCGGGATTGATGCCTGCGGATTTGAGCGTGCGGTCCATCGCGTCGAGGGCGTCCTGCGCCGCCTCCCAGGTGCCGCCGCCGGTCAGCTCGTCGAGACACTGGCGGGCATGCTGGCGCACGCCTTCCGCCGCCGCGGCGCCGTGCCTGCGCACGATGTGGCTGTCCGCGCGGTTGGCGAGAAAATCGAGAAAGAGTTCGGTCATCGCGCGCGCGTCGTCGCCCCAGCGTTCGCGCGCGCGGGCAAGAGCGGCTGCGCCCGCGTCCAGCAGATCGGCGAAACCCGTGGCGTACTGCCGGGCGATGCAGTCGCGCCGCGAGGCTTCGCGCATCGCGGTCATGAGCGGCGCGTTCGGCGCGTTCTGCACGTCGTGGCGCGGACTTTTGCCGAGGCCGCCGGGTGCGGCCAGCCGGATGGCACGGTAGACCCGGTCGGTCTGTTCCAGATCGAAGCCGCCGAGGCTGCATTGCAGCGCGTCCGCCAGCGTCTGGCCGTCCGTGCGGTGCTGCGCGGCATGCAGCAGCGGCGCGGCGAGCAGTACGATACCGAGATTGGTGTTGCAGCCGACTGCCTGGCGCGTCGCCGCGATCGCGCGGTAGATACGCTCGCCGAGCGCTAGGGCGGGATCGACCAGATGCGGCACGGCGGCCCCGGCGCTGGCGATGAAGTCTTCGGCATGCATGTCGTGGCCGGGCGAATGGATGCTGACGTTGCCGGGTTTGAAGGCGAGCACGTCGAGTTCGCAGGCCGCACGGAACGCGTCCGCCAGTGCGGCGCCGCAGGGCCGGCTGTGCAGGCGGGCAGTCATGCGCACTGTCTCCGCAACCCGGCTTCGACGTGGCGGTCGAGGAAGTCGTCGACCAGGATGCGTGCGATATCCTGCGGCGCCACGTTCTGCAGGCCGCGCCAGGCGGGAATGCTGTTGACTTCCAGCACTGCGAGCCGGCCGTCACGGTCACGCATCAGGTCGACGCCGGCGTAATCCATGCCGAGTGCGGCCGTGGCGGCTTCGGCCATCCGTATCAGTTCCGCATCGTCCGGCGCGGGCAGGCAGCGCGCGCCCTGGGCCACGTTGTTGATCCAGCTTGCACCCCGGCGCGTCATGGCGGCGCGTGCGCTGCCGCCGGCCACGAGCACGCGATAGTCTTCCGACGGGCCGGCGGCCGGGCCGATGAAGCGTTGCAGATAGTAGACGTCGCGGTAGTCGGCAGCGGGTGGCAGATCGGCCGGATCGGCCAGCCGGCGCAGGCCGGCGCCCTGCGAGCCGAACAGCGGCTTCAGCACCAGTTCGTGGCCGCAGGCCACCTCGCGCATCAGCAGCGCGCGGGCCTGGGCTTCGGATTCCATGACCCAGGCCGGCGGCGTGGGCACCCCGGCCTGATGCAGCAGCAGGCTGGTCATGGCCTTGTCCACGCTTTTTTCGATGGCGCGTGCTGCGTTGTAGACCGGCACACCCACGGCTGGCAGCGCATGCAGAAAATCGAGCCGCAGCGTCACCTGTTCCAGCGTGCCGCCCGCGATGCCGCGGACGAAGGCGCCATCGGGCAGCCGGTCCTCGAAGCCAGGCAGTACCAGGCCGCCGACGCCGCGTTCGAGGTCGATCCGGCAGGCGGCCAGCGGCAGGTAGACGGCGCGGTAGCCGCGCGCCGCGAAGGCGCGCTTCAGCCGCTTGCCGTGCCAGCCCGGCTCGTCGGTGAAGATGACGATGCGTCCGTTCATGCGAACGAGCGCTCCAGCAGCTCGGGGTTCAGCCGGCCGGCGCGGAAGGTGCGGCCGCTGGCGAGACAGGTGACGGCGACGCGCGCGGGGGCGAACAGCAGCGGGTCGATCTTGTAGAAATCGTGTCCGGCCGCCTTGAAGACTTCGGCGAAGGGGCGGCCGTAATCCGACGAAGCTTCGCTGGGCAGCTTGCGCGCCAGGTCCTCGGCGGCCGCGTCGTCGCCGGTGACATAGAGCTGCACGTCGCCGCCGAACAGGATGGCATCGTTGGTGCGGCCCATTGCAGTGAGGAAGTCGGGCGACGGCGGACACAGCGGCGCGGTGCCCATGCCGTCGACGATGTGTTCGAGCGGGAAGCCGAGGAAATGCGCCTTGTGCAGCGCGACTTCGAGTACCCGCGCCACCACCTGTGTCGCACCGGCCAGACTGGATGTGGGGGTCAGGATCAGGGTCAGCCGGTCGGCTGCGACGCCGCAGTCGCCGGCGATCTTGTCGAGCAGGGGCAGCGGCGGCACCTTGCCGGTTTCCAGCACCAGACAGGCGCTGTCGGCGGTATCGCGGTAGCCGAGTTCCTTGAACAGCTCTTCTTTGGCGGCCAACGCACGGCCGGGGCCGGACCCCAGCGCAAAGAAGCTGCCCTTGCCTTCGCCGTGCGACAGGCTCCAGCCGGCGTACTGGCTGCCGAGGCAGGCGAGCACCGGCTGCGCAGTCGATACTGCGAGCGACCAGACGCCGCTGGCGGGCTGCAGGGCGACGCGCCCCAGACCGCCCAGGCAGATCTCGGCGATGCGCAGACCGGCTTCGATGCCGCCGGGCACGGCGATGCCCGCATCGACGATGCGCGTGCCGTTGTCCTGCCGCGAAACGGTCAGCCGCAGTGCGTCCGCCTGCGAAACCAGATGTTCGACCAGGGGGGCGGCGAGCCGATTGAGACCGGGCGGGATGGCGGGGGTGTGCGTCATGGATGCTTCAGGCGGGACAGGATGAAAATGGAGTGCAGGCAGCACGCTCTGCGGCGAAATTGGAGCGGGCCGTGTCGGCGTGGCCGGTCTGCATCAGACGTTCCAGTATCTGCTGGCGCTGGTGCACGGCCTGCCGTTCGGCGTCGTCGGCATCCTCGCCGGTGGCGTGGACCGTACAGACCGGTTCGCCCGGTGCGAAGAAAGCGCCGGCTGCAGGCAGGTCGGCGCACCAGCGCGGCCAGGCGAAGCCGGCCGGCACGCGCATCGGTGCATCGGCGTAGACGACCGCGGCGGCGCGGCCGCTTGCCGGGCGAGGCAGTGCGGTGGGCAGCCGCCCATGGCAGGCCTGGACATGGCAGTCGAACAGGGGCGGCAACGGCGGCGTGTCCCACAGATCCAGCGTGGCGGTCGGCCGTGCGTTCAGTTCGAGCAGCGTCCAGTCGCGCCCGTCGACGATGAAATCGATACCGTTCAGCCCGCGCAGGCCGAGTGCGGTGGTCAGCGCCTGCGCAGCGGCCAGCACGGTCGGCTCCACGCCGGGCGGCGCGTCGCGCAGGGCGGTCGCGCCGGCATAGGCCCAGTGACCGGGCGCCTGCGCCGGGGCGGCAAGCAGACGGTTGAACCCGACCGGGCGGCTGGCATGGCCGTCCGCCAGGAACAGCAGGGAATGCGGCACGCCCGCCGCGCGGCGCTGGAAATAGCGGCCGGGCGCCGGGGCCAGGCTGGCCGCATCGCGGACGTGGATGCCGCCGCAGGCGCCGGCATGCTTGGCGAGCCAGCCCTCCGGGGCAGATGGCGCGTCGAGCCGCGTTTCGGGATGCGGGAGGTGCAGCGCGCGGCACAGGCCGGCGAAACGGAGGGGATCGGCACAGGTCGCGAGCACGTCCGGGGCGTTGCCGAGCAGGGGACGATTGCCGGTGAGGTGCGCAAGCCGTTCCGGCTGTACTTCGAAGCCGGATCCATAGACCAGGCCCAGGCACTGGCCGGGCGGGCTCAGACGATCGGCGGCGCGGACCAGGTCCCCGGCCTCGAATGTGCCGTCCGCGTCGAGCGGCAGGCGCAACCAGTCGCGGGCCAGATCGCGCGTGTCGCGATCGGCGAAACCGTCGATGCCGACAGCCGCGCGCCCGGCGCGTGCCGCCGCAGCCGCCAGTGCGCGGCCGCTCTGCGATATCAGCAGAAAAGCCTCGCGTCCGGCGTCACGCGGCATGCTGGCGCGCCTCGTCGAGACAGTCCGGGAAACCCAGATAGAGCGGCTTGTCGGTATTCAGCATCCTGCGCAGCAGGCCCTGCTGTACCTGATATTTGAGGTTGCCGATGGCGAGCGGGCCCACGCCGACGGCCTTGCCGGAGGCGGCGGCCAGGGCGCTGCCATCGTCCATGAACCCGATGCCCTCGACGCCCGCCGGCGGCACGGCATTGATATCGGCAGCCACGCACAGGGCATGCGCATGCTGAAGATGCGCCGTGCCGAGCACCTGTACGCCGGCCTTGGCGGTGGCCAGCACGACCTCGGTCTGCGCGAGCAGGGCGTGCTTGGCGTCGTCCGAACTGGCGTCGGCCGGCTGAATGTCGACGCCGAAACGTGTCTGCAATGCCGATACGGCGCTGGCCGCGCGGGCGAGGCCGTCGTGTCCGGGCAGCGTGACGCGCCCGCCCGCCTGGGCGGCCAGCACCGCCGCCACCATGCCGACCGGGCCGGTGCCGCCGAACACCACGATGCTACGGCCTTCGAGGCCGGACCCGTGCGTGCGCCTGAGCGATTGCTCCACCTTGGCGACCATTGCGGCAGCAGTGGTGTAGGCCCCGCTGGGGTCGGCGAACACGGAAACCTCGAAGGGCGGCACCATGGCCTTGCGCGCGGCGTCGAGCATGTCGGTGGCGAGCACCGCGTCGCGTCCGCCGATGAAAATCCCCGTGCGTTTCACCCCCTTGGGGCCCCGCGAAAAAATGGCGTCCTGGGTGAAGCCGGCGATGTCGTCCGGACCGACACCCGCATAGGGAATGACTGCATTCCAGCCGGCGTCGTAGGCCATGTTCACGTCGAAGGGGCTGACGCGCGCGCCGGGGGTGGCAAAGTGCAGAAGATTGGGTTTTTCCATGTCCGGTCGTGTGTTCCTGTTGTCTTGTTCGGGCCGTTTCCTGTCAGACCGCCACCAGCCGTGCCGTGGCCGTTTCGGTCCGGATGTCGGCGGCCTGGTTGCGCCCCCTGCACACGCTGAATTCGAGTCCTGCATCCGCGAGGTCGATGCGCGCGCGCCGGGCCAGCGCGTGCGCGCGCTCGTCCGAGTCGACCAGGGCGAAGCCGGTCGGCCCCCATGAGCTCTGGCCGGTGCCGGCGGCGCCGTTCGCGTCCAGCCAGTCGAGTGCGCGGGCAACGCGCGGGCTGGCGAAGCGTCCACCCTGCGCGGGGGCGAAATGGTCGCCGACCACGCGCTGGATTTCGCTGATGGCGGCACCGAAACCGGCGATGTCCGCCTCCGCCAGGGCGGGCAGGGCCTGCATCAGCGCCAGACGGCACAGATGCCCGGCATGGGCTTCGGGAAAGGCCGGCAAGGCGGCGAATGCCTGTTTCTCGGCTTCGCCGTGCAGCCCGATATAGCGGGGGTCGAAAATCAGGACGAGCCGCCAGTGCGCCGGAAATGCCAGCCGGGAGACCAGCATGGGCGGCGCATCCTGCCGGCCACGTCCGCCGTCGACGACGAAGCCGCCATGTTCGAATACGCCGAGGCCGATGCCGGAGCGACTGCCGCGCCCAAGCGTGCCGGCGATCTCGCGCGGCGTCCAGGCGAGATTGAAAAGGCGGGCGATTGCCGCACCCACGGCCAGGGCAAGCTGGGTGCCCGACCCCAGCCCGGCGTGTTCCGGCACGGCCTGCCGTACCGATACGTGCACGCCGCCCTGGATTTCGAGCGCGCGCAGAGCCGCCCGGGCGTAGGCTTCGGCCCGTTCGGACTGCGGCCCCTCGGCGGTGACGGCTTCGCCGGCGCGGACGGTGACGGTGGTCGCGAGTTCTTCCAGCGCGAGTCCCAGACTGCCGTAACGCCGGCCGAGCCCGCCGTTGAGGTCGAGAAATCCCATGTGCAGCCTGGCGGCGGCACTGACGGTGGCACTGTGGCAGGCGGTGAGGATCATTATTGTGTGGTTCCTGTTCTCGGAATCCCACCGGAAGCAACGTCCGTGCCATGCAAAAAATGCAAAACAATCATATGGCTAATGCCATGGCGCGGCAGGTTCGTGTGACACTCTGTCACCTGTGCGGGTCGGATGCGTGACAGCCGGCACGCCGGCCGCGGCGACAGTCCCGACATGAACGGCTTGATTCGTCGGGTAAAAAAACGGAATGCGCGGACATGGGCACAGAACCTGCTTTATGCGGGCCATTCCTTATTCACAGGCATGACAGAGTGTTCGAGAGTTGTTGTCCTTTTTGCGGCCTGGTGTGCGACGACGTGCGTGTAGAGGTCGAGGCGTCCGGCGTGCGCGTCGAGCGGCCGGACTGCGCGCGTGCGCGCAGCCTGTTTGCTGTTCCGGCGACGGGACAGTCGCGGATCGGCGGCCAGCCGGTCGAGGCCATCGCCGCGCTGCGCGCCGCCGCCGCCCTCCTGGCGCAGGCCCGTCGTCCGCTGATCGGCGGCCTGGCCTGCGACGTTGCCGGCCAGCGTGCCGCGCTCGATCTGGCGGAACGCGTCGGCGGCGTGGTGGAGCACATGAACGGCGCCGCGCAGTTCCGCAACTGGCTGGCTTTCCAGGACAGCGGCTGGATGACGACGACGCTGTCCGAAGTGCGCAACCGCGCCGATCTGATCGTTTTCGCCGGCACCGACGCATCGCGCTTCCCGCGTTTCTTCGAGCGCTGCATCGATGCCGGTTCGCAGTTCGGTCCGCTCGAACGCACCGTGATCACGCTCGGCGCGACGCCTGCGGGCGGGCGCGGCACGGCACACGCGATCGAGCCTGTCGATCTGGCGGCGCTTTTCGCCGATCTGCGCATTCGCCTGGCGGGCGGCACCGGCGCGCCGAACGGCATCGGCGGCGTGCCGGCCGCTACGCTGGACGCCTTGCTGGCGAGCATGAAGGCGGCGCGTTACGGCGTGCTGGTATGGAACGCGGCGGAACTCGATTTCCCGCATGCGGACCTGACCGTTCAGGCGATGGTCGAACTGGTTCGGGATCTGAACCGCGAGACCCGCTGGGCCGGCCTGCCGCTGGGCGGCAGCGACGGCGATACCTCCGCGTCGCAGGTCTGCACCTGGCGCACGGGCTACCCGCTGCGTGTCGGTTTCGATCCCGCCGGCCCGCGTTACGAGCCGCTGCTGTTCGAGGCGTCGCGTCTCCTGGCGGCGGGCGAGGCGGACACGCTGCTCTGGGTATCCGTATTCGATCCCGCGCGCACGCCGCCCGAAACCGCCTGTCCGCGCATCGTGCTCGGGCGTCCGGACATGCGGCTGGATGCCATGGGGCCGCAGGATGTGTTCATCCCGGTGGCGGTGCCCGGCGTGCACCACGCCGGCATTCTGCACCGCATGGACGGCGTCGTGTCCCTGCCGCTGCAGGGGCCGTCGCCATCCGCGCTGTTCAGCGCGGCGCAGGCGCTGGCCGCCATCCAACGGGAGATGACGCATGCTGCGGCTTAAGAACGGACGGCTCTACGATCCCGCGCACGGCGTCGACGGCGTCGTGCGCGATCTTTACGTCGATCGCGGGCGGCTCGTCGCCGAGCCCGGCCCCGGATTGCCGCTGGACGGCGAGATCGATCTGGCCGGCCGGATCGTCATGGCCGGCGCGATCGATCTGCACACGCACATCGGCGGCGGCAAGATGAACATCGCCCGCGCACTGCTGCCGGAAGACCACCGCCGCGATCCGGTGCCGGCCGCGGACGGCATGCATGCCGGCTGCGGGCATGCCGCACCGTCCACCTGGACCACTGGCTACCGCTATGCGGAGATGGGCTACACGGCCTGCTTCGAACCCGCGATGCTGCCGACGAACGCGCGCCACACGCATCTGGAGATGGGCGATATCCCGATGGTGGACAAGGGCGCCTACGCCATGCTCGGCAGCGACGATTTCTTTCTGCGGCTGCTGGCCGCGGGCAGCGATCAGCAGCTGATCAACGATTATGTCGGCTGGACGCTGCATGCCAGCCAAGCGATGGCGATCAAGGTGGTGAATCCGGGCGGCATCTCTGCGTTCAAGTTCAACGCCCGCGGTCTCGATCTCGACGAGCCGCATCCATATTACGGGATCACCCCGCGCAAGGTGATCCAGACCCTGTCGCGCGCGGTCCACGAACTGGGCGTCGCACATCCGCTGCACGTCCATGCCAGCAACCTCGGCGTACCGGGCAATGCCGACACCACGCTCGCCACGATGGCGGCCGCGGAAGGCCTGCCCATCCATCTGACGCATATCCAGTTCCACAGCTACGGTACCGAGGGCGAGCGCAGGTTTTCGTCCGAGGCGGAACGGATCGCCGATGCGATCAACCGCATGCAGAACGTCTCGGCGGATGTCGGCCAGATCCTGTTCGGCCAGACGGTGACCGCGTCGGGCGACACCATGAAGCAGTACGCCAATCACCGTCACGCCCATCCCGACAAATGGGTGGTTGCGGACATGGAGTGCGACGCGGGCTGCGGCGTGGTGCCGTTCAAGTACAAGGACAAGAACTTCGTCAACGCGCTGCAATGGGCGATCGGTCTGGAGCTGTTTCTGCGCGTCGGCGACCCGTGGCGCATTTTCCTGACCACCGACCATCCGAACGGTGCCCCGTTCACAAGCTACCCGCATCTGATCCGGTTGCTGATGGACCGCGATTTCCGCAATTCGAAGCTGGATGAAATCCACCCGGATGCCGCGGCGCACAGCCAGCTGCGCAGCCTGGAGCGGGAATACTCGCTCTACGAGATCGCGGTGATGACGCGCGCCGCGCCGGCCCGCTCGCTGGGGCTGGCCGACCGCGGCCATCTGGGCGAGGGGGCGGCGGCCGACATCGTCGTGTACCGCGACGAAGCGGATCGCGAGGCGATGTTCGCCCGGCCGGAATACGTGTTCAAGGACGGCGAACTGATCGTGCGCGACGGCAGGGTGGTGAACGTGGTCAACGGCGCCCTGCACGCCGTGAAGCCCGAGTACGACAAGGGCATCGAGCAATCTTTGCGGGACTATTTCGAACGCTACATGACGATGAGCATGGAACACGTCAAGGTGAAGGACGACGAGATATGCGCCTGTGGCGCGAGCACCCTCATTCCCCATGCCTGCGGGAGACGCGCGTGATCGTCAACGGCGTATCCATAGACGACACCTACGCGGAAGCCTTCGGCATGAAGGCCACCCGCATCGTCATCACTGCGGCCAGCATGACCTGGGCGAAGCACGCGGCGAACGCGGCCTTCGGCTTCGCTACGTCTGTGATCGCCTGCGGCTGCGAGGCCGGCATCGAACGCGAGCTCTCGCCCGAGGAAACGCCCGACGGCCGCCCCGGCGTCGCCGGCCTGCTGTTCGCCGTTTCCACCAAGGAGCTGGCCAAGCAGCTCGAACGCCGCGTGGGGCAATGCGTGCTGACCTGTCCCACCACCGCCGTGTTCGCCGGCTGTACGGGCGACGAAGCGCTGCCGCTGGGCAAGAACCTGCGCTACTTCGGGGACGGCTGGCAGATGTCCAAGGTCGTCGCGGGCAGGCGCTACTGGCGCATTCCGGTGATGGACGGCGAATTCCTCGCCGAAGAAACGACCGGCCTGCTGCGTTCGGTGGGAGGCGGCAATTTCCTCGTGCTGGCGCGCTCCACCGCACAGGCGCTGACGGCGTGCGAAGCGGCCGTGGCCGCCATCGCGAAGACGCCCGGGGCCATCGCACCGTTTCCCGGCGGCGTGGTGCGCTCCGGTTCGAAAGTCGGATCGAAGTACAAGGCCCTGCCGGCTTCGACCAACGATGCCTTCTGTCCGACGCTGCGCGGCGCGACGAAAAGCGAACTGTCGCCCGAAGTCGAGACGGTACTGGAAATCGTCATCGATGCGGTCGACGACGATGCGATGAAAACGGCCATGCGGGCCGGTCTGGATGCGGTCTGCGCCATCGGTGCCGACGGCGGCATCGTGCGGCTGTCCGCCGGCAACTACGGCGGCAAGCTGGGACAGTTCCATTACCGGCTGCGGGAGATTCTGGCATGAGCGGCACCACCCTGAGCCTGCGCACGGCCCCGGCGGGACGCATCGACATGACGGGCGTACTGCCCGAAATCCTGGCCGGCCGCACGGCGGCCGAGATCGAGAAAATGCCGCTGCGCGTCGACGGCGTGCCGGTCGCGCTGGGCGAATGCTTCGCGGTGACGGCGGGCGAGGGCGAGGCGCTGACAATCCGTCCCGAAGGCGCGCGCCTCGACGGACTCGGCCGCGACATGCGCACGGGCATGCTGCGCGTGGAAGGCGCGGCGGGCCACTATCTCGCGCAGGGCATGCGCGGCGGCGAGCTGATCGTCGACGGCGACGCCGGCGACTGCGCCGCGAACGGCATGCGCGGGGGATGCCTGCGCATCGCCGGCAACGCCGGCGACTGGCTGGCCGCTGCACTGATCGGCGACCGTGCCGGCATGGGCGGCGGCGTGGTCGCGGTGGGCGGCAACGCCGGCGACCGTCTCGGCGACCGCATGCGGCGCGGCCTCGTGCTCGTGCGCGGCCGCGCCGGCACGGCCTGCGGCGCGCGGATGCGCGCAGGCACGCTGGTGGTGGCGGGCGGCTGCGGCACGCTGGCGGGCTTCGGCCTGCGCCGCGGCAGTCTCATCCTCGGCCAGGCGCCGGAGGCCATGCCGGCCTGCCATGGCGACGCCGGCATCGTGACGCTGGCCTGGCTCGGTCTGCTGCGCCGCCATGCCGAGGCCATCCTGCCTGGCGCCATGCCCGACACGTCGCGCATGCACCGCTACATGGGCGACCTGGCTTTCGGCGGCAAGGGGGAGATCCTGGTCCCGTGAGCCCGGGCAATCGCCTCTACCCGCGAGGCGGTGCGGCTTTCGGCCGCGACGGGCGTGCCTTTTCGGGCCTGCGGAACGTTTTTCCGGTATGCGCCTGATCTTCCTTCGCCACGGCGAATCCGAATACAACCGGCGCGGCCTGTGCAACGCCGATCCCGGTCTGCCGGTCCCCCTGACGGCGACCGGCCTGCTGCAGGCGCGCGATGCGGCCCGGCGGCTCGCGGACGTACCGATCCGGCGGGTGTTCGTATCCCGTCTGCGGCGGGCGCAGGAAACGGCCGCCATCGTCAATGCCCGCCATGGCGCGCATCTTCGGGTCGATGCCCGCCTCGACGATCGCAGCACCGGTTTCGAGGACCAGCCGGTCGCAGATTATCTCGACACGCAGCAGCGCGCGCCGGATCCGTTCGCCTGGAAGGCGCCGGGAGGTGAGTCCTACCGCGAACTGGTGGCGCGCGTTCATGGTTTTCTGGCCGAGGTGTGCACGCTCGATGAAGCGGCCGTGCTGGTGGTGACGCATCATCAGGTAATGCAGGCCGCGGCCGGCTATTTCCGCGAACTGACGCCGGCGGACATGTGGCGTGTCTGGGTGGACAACGGCGCGACGCTGGAATTCGACACGGCCGACGCATGCTGATCTGCGGCCGTTTCGACTTTGCGCTGGAGCGGCCGCTGGTCATGGGCATCGTCAACGCGACGCCCGATTCCTTCTCGGACGGCGGACGGCACGCCGACCCGGCGCGGGCGATCGCGCACGGCCTGCGTCTGCGCGAAGCCGGCGCGGACATCCTCGACATCGGCGGCGAATCGACCCGCCCCGGCGCCGCACCGGTCGACGCGGCCGAGGAACTGCGGCGCGTGCTGCCGGTGATCGAAGGTCTGCGCGATTGCGGCGCGGCGCTGTCGATCGACAGCATGAAGCCCGGCGTGATGGCCGCCGCGCTCGTCGCGGGCGCGGACATGGTCAACGACGTCAACGCCCTGCGCGCGCCCGGCGCGCTGGACGCGGTTGCGAACGCCCGCTGCGCGGTCTGCCTGATGCACATGCAGGGCACGCCCGCGACCATGCAGCAGGCGCCGCGCTACGACGACGTCGTGGCCGAGGTGCGCGATTTCCTGCGCGCGCGCATCGACGCCGCGCGGGCGGCGGGAATCGCCCCTGCGCGGCTGGTCTGCGATCCGGGGTTCGGGTTCGGCAAGACGTCCGCGCACAACCGGGCGCTGTTCCAGGCGCTGCCGCAGCTTGCCGAACTGGCGCCGGTGCTCGTCGGTCTTTCGCGCAAATCGCTGTTCGGCGGCTCGGGCGGGCGGCCGGTTGCCGGCGCGGCGGCGAGCGTGGCCGCCGCCGCGCTGGCGGTGGCGCGCGGCGCCGCCATCGTGCGGGCGCACGACGTCGCCGAGACCGTCGAGGCGCTTGCCGTCGCCCACCGGCTGCGGGGCCGCTGACGCCCCGCGGCCGGTTTGCCCCTGCCCGCTTCAACCCGGCGCCGGTTCAAGCCGGATTGTCCATCCATGCAGCCAATGAAAAAACGAATCGGCTTGCGGGTTTATCCGGGGGGATCGCGTGTTTCTACCTAGCCCGACACGGTATTGCTACCGATTTACAGGACCGGGCCCAGCCCGTGTAATCGCTGAGGGCGCCTGCGGGCGCGTAATCCAACGAGACTACTGGGGGAGTAAAGCATGAGAAAACCGAATGTGTGCCGACTGGCCGCCATGCTGACGGGCGCGCTGCTGGCGGCCGGCGTGCACGCGGAGCCGCTCGGGCTGGACGTGAGCGTCGGTCTGGTCGGCGTGTTGCCGGACATCAAGTCGCCGGTCGTGGGGGCGGATGCGGACGACCGCTACGTGCCCATCATCAATTTCACCTACTACCTGAGCGATCATTTCGCGCTGAACACTGCGGCGGGCATCACCCGCCACGAGTTCGACAACGCGGGCGGCAAGCTGGGCAAGGCGTCGATGGCGCCCTTCCACCTGATGGCGCAATACCACTTCCTGCCGAAGGCGGACTTCCGTCCCTACGTCGGCGTGGGTATCCACCACACGATCTTCTTCGATCAGGGCGGCCCCGCCTTCGACGGCCTGAAGGATTTCCCGTCCGACACCGGCGCCGTGCTGCAGGCCGGTTTCAGCTATTCGGTCAGCAAGGACTATTTCGTCAATCTCGACGTGAAGAAATTCTTCCTCGAAACCGACGTCACGCCCAAGGGCGGGGCCAAGATCGAGACGATCGAACTCGATCCGCTGCTGGTCGGCATCGCCTTCGGCAAGCGTTTCTGATCGCGCAAGCCGCAGCCGACGGCGCCGGACTCCCGGCGCCGTTTTCGTCGGCCGGTGCGGCCTGCGTGTTTCTACCTGTTGTGGCCGTGACATTACGAATTAACCCTGACAGCAGCATTGCGTATAAATCGTCGTCGTACCCGGTGCGATACGGCGGGCGGGAGGGCCGCGCGGTATCCCAAGGACAAATCGGGGCGAAACCCATCAGACGAATCGGATCAGGAGATTGTTATGTTGAAAGCTGCGCAGGACAGGGATAACGAGAACAGGCCGTTCGAGAAATCGATCAAACAGTTCGGGGAAATCGTGATGAGCGACCCCGCGCTTCTGGCCAGACTCGACGAGACGCGCGACGCCGACAGTTTCATCGTGGCTTACTGCAAGCTGGCGGCCGAGCGGGGCATTCATTTCACGACCGACAACATGAAGGTAGCGGTTCAGGAACAGAAGCAGGGCAGCAACTGGATTCTGCCCAAGGCGGTCCTGAGCATGGTACGCGAGCGTTTTTGACCGAAGGTATCGAAACATGGACGAAATCAAGACAACGAGCGGGCGCGCAGTGGGCAGTTGGAACGGCGAGCGGGCGCAGGATCTCATGGCCGAGCTGAAGCGCATCAAGGGCATGCTGGCGTCGGAACGCGCAACCGATACGCTGGATTCGCGGGCGATGCCGCATCGCGAGCAATTGCACCCGGACCTCGTCGACTTCCGCGCCTATCATCTGTGGGGATGCGACAGGCACGGGCAGTGCGTCGTGGGCACGAATGCCAACCGCATCGAGTCCGTCGACAAGGTGCTGTCCTTCTCCCTGATCGACCATCATTGATGCCGGCCTCGCGGGCGGCCCGGCCGGGCCGCGGGGCTTCAATGAACCCCGGCGCAGGTCGTATCATGGGCACCGGTCGTGCGAATCGGGAGCGCAGTATGGACAGGCAGGATTTTGCGTCGCTCATGCTCAAGGTGCAGGACATCGCCGAAGCGGTGGTCGCGCCGAACGCGACCGCGGTCGATGCCGAGGCCGGCTGGCCGGAAGCGGGCATCCGCGCCTTGCAGCGCGAAGGGCTGGGCGGTCTGGTGGTGCCGGCGGCTTACGGCGGCAAGGGGCACGGCCTCTACGCGCTGGCCAGGGCGTGCGAAATCCTGGGCCAGGAATGCGCGTCGACCGCCATCTGCTTCGGCATGCATTGCGTGGGCTCGTCCGTCATCTCCGCCAACGCGACCCCCGATCAGCAGGCCCGCTTTCTTGCGCCGATCTGCGAAGGCCGCCATATCACGACGCTCTCGCTGAGCGAAGCCGGAACCGGCGTCCACTTCTACCTGCCGCAGACCACCATGGAGGCCGTTTCCGACGACGCGTTCAGTCTGACCGGAAACAAGACCTTCGTGACCAACGGCGGCAAGGCCGATTCCTACGTGGTGTCCGTCGTCGCCGCCTCGCCGGAAGCGCCGATCGGGCAGTTTTCCTGCATCGTCGTGCCGGCGGACGCCGAGGGCATCCGCTGGGGCGCGAACTGGGAGGGGCTCGGCATGCGCGGCAATTCCTCGCGCACGATGGAGCTGCAGGGTGTCCGCGTGCCGCGCCGCAACCTGCTCGGCAAGGAAGGCGACCAGATCTGGTACATCTTCAATGTCGTGCTGCCCTATTTCCTGATTGCCATGGCGGGCACCTTTCTCGGCGCCGCCACCACCGCGCTGGAGGAGGCGCGGCGGCACCTGAGCCGCCGCTACCACACGCATACCGGTTCCAGTCTCGCGCAGGCGTCGGTCCTGCAACACCGTCTCGGCACGCTGTGGGGCATGGTCGAGCGCACGCGCCGGCTGACCTATCATGCGGCCGCGAGTTTCGATGCGGGCGATCCCGATTCGCTCACGGCGGTCATGGCGGCCAAGGTCGAGGTGGCGGACTGTGTGGTCACCGTCGTCAATGAGGCGATGACCCTGTGCGGCGGGATCGGCTACCGCAAGGGATCGCGTCTGCACCGGCTGCTGCGCGATGCGCGTGCCGCGCATCTGATGTCGCCGACCACCGACATCCTGCGCGTCTGGATCGGCCGTGCGCTGCTCGGCCAGCCGCTGCTTTCGGACTAGCCCCGTGAATCCGGAAAGCCGCCCCTTCCGTTCCGCCCTTTCCGCGCTTGGCGGAGGGCGGCTCCCGGGTTCGCCGGACTGACGGCCATGCTCGGCGGCGGTTCGGCGAAACCCGGGCTTCTGCACCTGGTGGGCGTGGACCCGGCCGTGGACGCGTTTCTCCGGCACGACCTGCAGCCCGGCATCGCGATCGAGGCGGTGGCCGATCTGGAGGCGCTCTACTATTCGATGCTGGAAGGCCGTCAGCATCCCGATACCGTGCTGCTCGGCATGGAAGTCGACGAGCCGGTACGCGTGGCCCAGCGCATCCATGCCTACGACAACCGCGTGCCGATCCTGATTCTGGGGGCGCCCACGCATTGCGCGCAATTGCGCCGCACGCTGATGTTCAGCCCCTTCCTCGGCAACGAGGTGACGCCCTGGTCGACCGACGAAGTCGACGAACTGCCGTCCGCGATCCGCGATTCCATCCGGCGCCGGCAGCAGCGCGCCCGCTACCTGAACACGATCTCCAAGGCGCAGATCCGGCTGGAGAAACTGCCGCTGCTTCAGCCGGAGGCGACGCATTATCTGGATCAGCTCCTCGACCATGCGCCGATCGGCGTGCTGACGATCGATCTGGGCGGCGCCATCCTGACCCTGAACCGGCAGGCCTCGACCACGCTGGCCGTCGGCGAGCGCGCCGCCCTGGGACGGCCGCTGCTGGAGCATTTCCCGGCACGCGAACGCACCCGTCTGGACGAATGGATACAGCGCTGTCTGGAGAACATGGAGCGGGTCGGACCGGAGATCATCGAGATCGATGCCGAAGACCGGGTGGCGCGTTTTCTCGAAGTCACGCTGACGCCCCTGTCCTACCGGACGGGGCAGCGCGGAGCGATGCTCATCCTGCAGGATGTGACGGACCGGGTGGCCGCCGAGGCGGAGCGCCAGCGTGCGGAGGAGGATCTGCGCTTTCACGCGACGGTGCTGCGCTCGTTTCACGAAATCAGTTCCGATCTCGAAATCGGTCTGGATGAGAAGCTGCACCGCCTGCTGCGGCTGGGATGCGAGCAGTTCGGCCTGCCCATCGCCATTCTGTCGCGTATCGACGGACGCAGTTTTCGCATCCAGGATGCGATCAGCGACAGCCCGGCGTTTGCCGCGGGTGTCGTCAAGGAGCTCGATCAGACCTACTGCAGTGCGACGGTCTTCACCAACGAACCGGTGGCCTTCGAGCAGGCCGGCACCTGCCTGTGGCGCGATCATCCGAGCTATCGCGATCACGGTCTCGAAGCCTACATCGGCGTGCGCGTGCTGGTCGACGGCAGTCTGTACGGCACGCTCTGCTTTGCCAGCCAGGCGCCGCGGCGCGCTCCTTTCAGTTCGACCGATCTGGAAACGCTCAAGCTCATGTCGCAATGGGTGGGCAACGAACTGCAGCGCGAACGCGCGGAGGCCCACATGCGCAAGCTGTCGAGCGCGCTGGAGCAGACCGCCGACACGGTCATCATCACCGACCGCGAACGCCGCATCGAATACGTCAATCCGGCGTTCGAGCGTCTCACCGGCTACGCCAAGGAAGACGTGATCGGCCAGAAAACCTACTTCCTCCGTTCGGGGCTGCACGACGACACGTTCTACGGCGATCTCTGGGACGTGATCGGAAACGGCGAGGTCTACCGGGGCGTGATGGTCAACCGCAAGAAGGACGGCAGCATTTTCCACGAGCAGAAGACCATCACGCCGCTGAAGGACGGCCTGGGGCGGATCACGCACTTCATTTCCACCGGGCACGACATCACCGATCTGGTGCGTGCCGAGGAACTCGACCGGCAGCACAAGGCCGAGCTGGCGCACGTCGCGCGGCTGAGCATCCTCGGCGAGATGACATCCGGGCTGGCGCACGAGTTCAACCAGCCGCTGTGCGCGATCACCACGTATGCGCAGACCTGCCTGCGGATCATCGAAAGCGGCGAGTGCAAGGCGGATCAGGTGCGCTACGGCCTGGAACAGGTGGTGCGCCAGGCCGAGCTGGGCGGCGCGATATTTCGCCGGCTGCGCAATTTCGCGCGCAAGGGCGAGCGGCGCCAGCAACGCATCGATCTCCGCGAGGTGGTCCAGGAGGCGGCGAGTTTCGTGCGTGCCGAGGTGCAGCACCAGCAGATCCGGCTGCGCCTGGACGTGGCGCAGGGGCTGCCCGAGGTGATGGCCGATCCGATCCAGATCGAACAGGTGCTGCTCAATCTGATCCGCAACAGCATGGATGCCTTGTCGAATCTCGATGAGACACGGCGCGAGATTTCGATCCGTGCGTCGCATCAGGGACATGGCGGCGTCCGGGTCTGCATCCGGGACAGCGGGCAGGGCTGCCCCGGCGATGTGGCCGACCGGCTGTTCGAGCCCTTTTTCACCACCAAGCCCACAGGCATGGGCATCGGCCTCGGCATCAGCCAGAGCATCATCGATGCGCACGGCGGACGCCTCTGGCTGGAGAACAATTCGATAAGAGGCGCCACGTTCTGCTTTACCCTGCCGGGCGCCGGAGGAGAACTGCCACATGAAGAAAACGCAGACGAGTAGCGCCAACGTCTTCATCATCGACGACAACGCGGCCGTGCGCGATGCGATCCGCTGGCTGGTCGAGCAGGTGGGTCTGAATGCGCGGACCTTCGCGTCCGCGCGGGAATTTCTCGACGCCTTCCGGCCGGGCATGCGCGGCTGCCTCGTGCTCGACATCCGCATGCCGGGCATGAGCGGGCTCGACCTGCAGGAAAAACTGGCCCAGGAGGGTGCACACATGCCGGTGATCATCGTGACCGGGCACGGGGACGTGCCGATTACGGTCCGTGCGATGAAGAGCGGGGCATTCGAATTCCTGCAGAAGCCCTTCAACGATCAGACCCTGATCGACGCGATTCAGGCCGCGCTCGAAAAATACGGCGAGATATGGGACCAGGAAGACCGGCGCGAACGCGCCAGCCGCAGCCTGGCGACCCTGACGCGGCGCGAACGCGAAGTGCTCGACCTGCTGCGGCGGGGCAAGCCCAACAAGGTGATCGCGGCCGAACTGGGCCTGTCGGTCCGGACGGTGGAAGGGCACCGTGCGAACATCACCGAAAAGATGGGCGTGAAGTCGCTCGGGCAATTGATCGAACTCGTTCTCAAATCCGACCCCGACAGCGCCGCGTAGTGTTACCCGGTTTCGGCCGGAAATACCGTAAAACCACGCGCCCGCCCGTATTTTCTCGGATTACTGGCAGTCGCCCCTGTTTGTATAAATCCCTCGAACGTCGAATTTGCATGCCGGCCGGTTGCCTGAGGCCGGCTGGCATGCAGAGGCGACGTTACACCACGCCACAAAATCTTGAGGGAACTAAAGGAGCGACACCATGCGTAGTCTCATATTCGGACATCTCGTCTATCTCTATACGCCGATCGGCATTCTGGCCACCATCGCAGGCATTCTGATGGGGGGGCCCTGGGTCTGGATCGGTATCGGCATTTTCGGATTCAACATCCTGATGGATACCCTGACCAAAGGCATCCATACCCGGGGCGCCGCGGTCAACAAGCAGGGCCAGCCGGTCGGTTCGGCAGGCATCCTGAATCTGATGATGTATTTCCAGCTCGTCAGCTTCGTCGCGCTGCAGATCGCCGTGGTCTGGCGTATCTACCAGTACGTCGCCGGCGTGCCCATCGAGATGATGTCCTGGAACGGCTATGCCTATCAGAACGGCATCACCGGGCTTGAGCTGGTCGCGGTCGTCGTCGGCGCCGGCATGCATCAGGGTCTGGGCATCATGTTCGGTCACGAGCTGTCGCACACCAAGGGCATCGGCTTCCTGATCTCGCGCATGATGATGAGCCTGTCGGGATGCGCCGCATTCTGCTATGCGCACGTCTACAACCATCACCTTGAACTCGGCCGCGCCTGGCTCGGCCCCGAGGGCAACAAGATGATGGACGACACCGACCCGGCCACCGCGCCGCGTGGCCGCAGCCTGTATGCGCACTGGATCATCTCCACGATCGGCCAGTCCTACTTCGGCTACCGTACCGAGCAGCGCCGCCTGAAGCGCATGGGCAAGTCCTTCTTCTCGCTGTCCAACCGCTGGATCCGCGGCTACCTGATGAGTCTGCCCACCGTGGCCCTGTTCGGCGGCATCGGCTATCTGGCCGGTGGCGTCGACGGCGCGCTGCTTTCGCTGGGCTGCATGCTGCTGATCTGGGCGATTTCCACCTTCGAACTCGAAGCGCTCAACTATATGGAGCACTACGGCCTCATCCGCGTGAAAGGCCAGCCGATCGAGTATCGCCACTCGTGGGACAACGACAACGCCTTCACCAGCTGGGCCTTCATCGAGATCGGCCGTCAGGCGGATCACCACGACCGCGGCGAAACCCACTTCTGGGAACTGTCGAGCGTCGGTCAGCCGTCTTCGCCCGCAGGCAGCCCCAACGCGATGATGGGTTACTACACCGAGTTCGTCCTCGCGCTGATTCCGCCCATGTGGCACGCCGTGTACAAGAAGAAGCTCGCCATCTGGGACCGCGATTTCGCTTCGCCCGAAGAGCAGAAGATTGCGCGTGAAATCAACCGCAAGGTCGGCTACACGGTCGATCCGGAAACCGTTCGCGGCCGCAAGCTGGAAGTGAACTACGCATTCTGATGCGATAACGCCGGCCCGTGCGCGGGCCGGCACGATCGCGGCAGCCACTGCCGCAAGGAGACGAAAATGAGCGAAGCAGCAACCCCCACCCTGTACGAACGCCTCGGCAAGCGCCCCGGCATCGAGGCCATCGCGAAGGACATCTTCCATAACCATTCGAACAATCCGATCGTCAAGAACCGCTACGTCAACAGCGATCCGGACACCGTGATCCGCCTGGTGACGGAAATGTGCTGTGCCGGCTTCGGCGGTCCGGAAACCTACACCGGCCGCGACATGATCACGGCACACACCGGCATGAACATCAACGAAATCGAGTTCGTCGCAGTCTGCGACGACGTGCTGGCGGCGCTGGACAAGAACAGCGTCGGACAGAAGGAGAAGGACGAGATCCTCTGCATCCTCTATTCGCTTAAGAGCCAGATCGTCCACCTGTAAGCCCCTGCATCCGGGATGCCGGCCGGCATCCCGGATGCGACGAACAAGAGAAGAGAGGAGTGCCGTCGTGTTCGGTTTCTTTGCCCGCAAGGGCCCGTTCAAGGCGAGCGTCGCACCCTGCGGCGCCAGTTTCGAAGTCCGCGCCGGCGACAACCTGCTCAAGGCGGCGCTCGACAATGGTTTGCCCTGGCCGCACAACTGCCGCGTCGGCAGTTGCGGACAGTGCCGCTGCCGCCTGAAAAGCGGCAAGATCAAGGCGCTCAACGATTTCAGCTACGTCCTGTCGGGCGAGGAGATGGACGACGGTGTCATCCTGGCCTGCCAGACCAGCCTGCGCAGCGATGTCGAGATCGAAGTCGTCATGGACCAGCCGCCCACGCAGCTGTCCCAGCCGAAAACGGTTGCCGGCACGATTGCCGACATGCACGCGCTCACCCACGACATCCTGGAAGTCCGCATCCAGCTCGATGAACCGCTGCCGCCCTACCTGGCCGGCCAGTATGCCGAGCTGACGGTGCCGGGCGTGATCGAGAAGCCGCGGTCGTATTCCTTTGCGGCTGCGCCGGACGCCGAGCAGCCCGGCCAGGTGCGCTTCTTCATCCGGCACGTGCCGGAGGGCGAAATGACCACCTGGCTGCATGCCGCCGACCGGCGCGGCCAGCGCGTGAGCGTGACGGGGCCCTACGGCTCGTTCTGGCTGCGGGAGTCGCCGGCGCCCATGATCTGCGTTGCGGGCGGCAGCGGCATGGCGCCCATCAAGGCGCTGCTGGAACAGGTTTCGCAACAGGGATTCCAGCGCAAGGTCACCTATGTGTTCGGTGCGCGGACGCAGGAGGATCTGTACTGCCTCGACGAGATGCATGCGATCAAGGCACGCGGCAACGGCCATTTCAATTTCATCCCGGTGCTGTCGCGCGAACCCGATGGCAGCGACTGGCCAGGCCTGCGCGGCAACTGCACCGACATCCTGTCGCCCGAAGCATTCGATCTGCCCAACAGCCATGCGTATCTGTGCGGACCGCCGGGCATGGTCGATGCCGCCATAGCCTGCCTGACCAAGGCGGGGGTATGTGAAGCGCATATCTTCTACGACAAGTTCCTGGACGCGTCGCATACGCCGTCGGGACGCAACTGATACGGCCGGAGGTGCATACGCGCACGTAAGCCATTGATTCGACGGAACTCGGGGCGGCAAGCCCTGCTGTTCCGGAATTTCCACGAAGTGTCACATGCCTGTGTCGGGTGTGTGACACTTTTCCCTGTCCGCCGGGCCCGTTCCGGCGGATTTCTCCGTGCAGCCGCCGCTCTGGCGGTCTCGCTGCCTGTGTATCGGCCATATTTCGGCGTGGTTGCCATCCTGCCTCTTGGGCTGGAACGGATTGTGCTTTTCCCTCGAATTGTTTCGGTTTCGTGTGCCTTTCGAAGTCTCTTCCTCTCCGTACGCGAGCACCATGAGTCTATTTGGCTATCCGTCTGTCTGGGTGGTAGTGGCCGCCCTGGCGGGTCTGACCGGGCTGGTGGTCTACGTGACGCGCCTCAACTGGCGGCTCGAACATTCCAAGCGCGTACTGGAAAACGAGATATCCGAGCGCAGGCGGGCGGAGGAGCAGCTGGCGGACAAGGAAAATCGCCTGCGGCAGATCATCGCGTCGGAACCGGAATGCGTGAAGCTGCAGACGCTGGATGGCGTGCTGCTGGAAATGAATCCCGCCGGTCTGGCTCTGCTTGAAGCAAGCCGGGCCGGGGACATCATCGGTACCTCGGTTTACGACATGATCGCCCCCGAATTCCGCGACGCGTATCGCGACCTCACCCACCGTGTGTTCGCCGGCGAATCGGGCGTGATGGAATTCCAGATCGTCAGTCTGAAAGGGCGTCGCCGCTGGATGGAGACACATGCGGTGCCGCTGCGCGATGCGCGGGGCAGGGTGGTTTCCCTGCTCGGCATCACGCGCGACATCACGGCGCGCAAACATGCAGAGGACGAGGTGCGCCTGCATTACCGCGAACTGGCGCACGCCGCGAGAATCAACACGATGGGCGAGATGGCCTCGGGCCTCGCGCACGAGCTCAACCAGCCGCTTGCGGCAATCGCCAACTATTCGCGCGGCTGCCTGCATCGCATCCGGTCGGGGGGCGGCACGGTGGGCGATCTGACGCAGGCGATCGAACAGGTCTGCACCCAGGCCGAGCGCGCGGGCGACATCATCAAGAGCCTGCGGCGTTTCGTGAACAAGGAAGACAGTCCGCGTCTGCCGCAGGATCTGCACGCGATCATCCGCGAGACGCTGGTCATTGCCGCGCCCGAAATCAATATGCACGGCGTGGACGTGAAGCTCGATCTGGCGGAAACGATGCCCAGGGTGTATTGCAATGCGATCCAGATCGAGCAGGTGGTGCTGAATCTGGTCCGCAATGCGGTCGAGGCGATGGATGAAGTCGAGCCCGGCCAGCGAAATCTGGCCATCCGCACCTGGCATGCGGACGGCATCGCGACTGTCGAAGTCAGCGATACGGGGCCGGGTTTGCCGGGCGAAATGCGGAATCAGATATTCGAGCCTTTCTTCACGACCAAGGCGGCAGGCATGGGCATGGGGCTGCCGATCTGCCGTTCGATCCTGGAAGCCCACGGAGGCACGTTGACGTTCGCCATGCAGGAAGGCAGACCCGGTCTCGTGTTTCGTTTCACGCTCGGCCTGACCGGGGGGAGGTCTGGTAGATGACACAGCCTGGCCAGACGGTCTTTGTGGTCGACGACGATCAGGCGGCGCGCGAATCATTGCGCTGGCTGCTTGAATCGGTCGGGCATGCGGTGCAGTGTCATGCGTCGGCACAGGAGTTCCTGGCATCCTATGACGGCAGCCGGCCGGGGTGTCTCGTGCTCGACGTACGCATGCCCGGCATGAGCGGACTCGAACTGCAGAGCCACCTGCTCGAACGCGACTGGTGCCTGCCGGTGATCATCGTCACCGGACACGGCGATGTGCCCATGGCGGTACGTGCGATGAAGGCGGGCGCGGTCGATTTTCTGCAGAAGCCGTACAACGATCAGACACTGCTGGACCGCATCCAGCAGGCGCTCGATCTGTGTCAGCAGCGCCGGCTGAATCACGACGAGCTGATCCGCATCCAGGCGAACTATCGCCAGTTGACCCCGCGCGAGCGTGAAGTCGCGACGCTGGTGGTTGCCGGCAAATCGAACAAGGTGATTGCGGCCGAGCTGGGCCTCAGTCCGAAAACCATCGAAGTGCATCGCGCCAACGTCATGTTCAAGATGCAGACGCATTCCCTGTCGCAGCTGGTCCAGATGTGGATCCGGCTGGAGATGGCGCCAACCGGTGGCCTCCCGGGTTCGTCCGGTCCGGGCATCGCGGCCTGACGGCCGGGGAAAGCGCAAATATACGGTGAGATATTAGGGAAAGCCCTCGAAAACTTACCCGATCATCCGGCTTATCTTGTCGGCAGCGCAGGACTCTAATACGGGTGCGGACGCCATCGGGCGTCGTGCCCAACCCCAAGGAGAGAGAACATGTCGCAAGAATCAGTCAAGGCAGCCCTGATGAAATCCATCGCAGGCATCCAGGCCAGCGACGGCGCCGCCAAAGTGGTGTTTCGCGCTGAAACGCAGCTGGAAGAGGATGTCCGCTGCAGCGCAAAAGTCCGCAATTTTCCCACCATCATCGTGGATGAACCGCCCGAGCTGGGCGGTGCCGATGCAGGCGCCAATCCCGTCGAACTGCTGCTGGTGGCCCTGGGCGCGTGTCAGGAAATCATGTACAGCGCCTATGCATCGGTGATGGGGGTGCCGCTCAACGGCGTGAAGGTGAATCTGCGCGGCTATCTCGATCTGCGCGGCTTGTTCGGTCTGGATCCCGCCGTCCCGGCCGGATACCAGAAGATCATCTTCGAAACCGCGCTGGACAGCCCCGCCGATGCCGAAACGCTCAAGAAGCTGGTGCAGACCGTCGAGAGCCATTGTCCGGTGCTCGACACGCTGGTTCGGTCCATTGAAGTCAGCGGCCAGGTTTCCGTCAACGGAAAACCGATGTCCATCGAGGCGGTGGCTGCCTGAACCCGTCATCGACGTGGCTTGCGACTGGCCGCCTCGCACGAGCGGGGTGGCCGCCCAGGCCCGGCCTGCCCGACGCCGGCACGCAAACCCAGACTGCCGGACGCCGTGGGCGCCATTTCCGCAACATCTCACAATCCATCCCGAATATGTCCGTCCTATACCCCGACGACCGGCTCTACCATCCCGATGCGCTCTGGCTTCAGATCCAGGCGAACGGCGAAGCGCTGGTCGGTATCAACCATTTTGCGCAGTCGAGCCTGGGCGAGGTGATGTTCATCGATCTGCCGCGTACCGGCGATGCGCTGAGTATCGGCGCATCGTTCGGCACGATCGAATCCACCAAAGTCGTGTCGGATCTCATCGCGCCGGCGAGCGGCAGCGTGCTCGAGATCAACCGGCAGGCGTGCGACGAGCCCGTGCTCGTCAATCGCGACCCCTACGGTACTGGCTGGCTGCTGCGCATCCGTCTGTCGTCGCCCGCCGAAATTCCGGATCTGTTCGACGCTGCGGGCTATATCGGCCACATCGGCCTCGAGGCAGCGTGACCTTACGCCGGCCGCGATAACAAACAACACAGGAGGAACGAATGGCTTACAGCACTCAGGAACTGGTCGGCCAGGCCAGAGCGGTCATTGCGGAATGGGATGTTCCCGCTGCCGTACAGGCATTGCAGGCCCGTCCGGGCATCGTGCTGCTCGACGTGCGCGAGCCCGCGGAATTCGGCGAGAGCCGCATCGGAAATGCCTGCAATATCCCGCGTGGCGTGCTCGAATTCAAGGTCGATCCGACCTACCCGGCATGCGAGAAAACCCTGCTCGACCGGAATCTCGAAATACTCGTTTACTGCAAGACGGGCGGGCGCAGCGCGCTTGCCGCGCACACGCTGCGGCTGCTCGGATACGACAAGGTCGCCTCGCTTGCCGGCGGCATCGACGCGTGGAAAAACGACGGCCAGGCGACGACGGTGCAGACGCCTGCCTGAGCGCCCGCATCCGGCAGGGGCGGGAGGCGATCAGTCCCGGTCGTACAGTTTCATGGCCAGTCCGCCGTGGGCGGCGGCGCCGCCCGCCCGGATGGCGGCGGCAATGAAAATGGCTTCGGCCACTTCGGCCCTGCTCGCGCCGGTGCGCTTGGCGGCGGCGACGTGGACGTCCATGCAGTAGACGCATTGCGTGGTATGGGCGACGGCCAGGGCGATCAGTTCACGATACTTGCGCGGGATGGCGCCGTCCTCGCGGGCGACGATCTGGTCCAGCGCCAGCCAGGCGTTGAACTCCGCCGGCGCTGCGGCCGACATGTCCTTGAGTCGTGCGAGATCGGAGGGGTCGTGATAGGCAATACTCATGTGGGGCTCCATGCGTAAAGATCGTTCTGATGATGGGCCGGAGAATCGCGGCATTCCGCCATGCCCGGCCAGGCGGGGCACGATCGGTAACCGGTTCGCCGTTACTCAGCGCGCGGCATAAAAAAATGCGGGCCATAACGGCCCGCTAGAATTCAACGGGCTTGAGGAGAATAGGAGGACATGCCCGTCAAACTTGAACTCGACGTACCCGGCCAACCGAAATCGAACCCGGCAAGTCGCCGAATTGCCGGCCTTGCATACGGCAACCCGACAGGAATCATTGTCGTTTCTTTATTTGAAATGATCTATCCGGATTAATACTTATCGAATGCGTAAAAAATCCAGATTATGGGCGCCTGTCCGGCCTGGATAAGCCGATCAGGGTCATGCATCGAGCAAGGCATACCGGCGTTGGCCGGCATGCCCGGTGATTAACTGGCTTCGATTTTCAGCGCCTGGGCGGGGCAGGCGTCGACAACCTGCTGAACCCGCTCTGCACTGGCGTTTTCAGGCTGGATGACGAACTGTCCGTTTTCAACCTTGAAGACTTCGGGGAGCGTTTTCACGCAGTTCCCGCTGTGGCAGCAGGCTTTGTCGTTCCATACAACTTTCATGGTCTTTCCTCCTTATATGTCGAGAGTGTGGCGGAAGCCGCACAGGGCGGCGCCCTCCATATTCTTGGGCGTGGCAGAGGAGAAGGCCATTGGGGAAAGTACGCGGGAAGGCAGGGGGAACCGCGGTGCGCACGGCCGGTGAAGGCCCGCCCGGGAACGTTCAGGCTTCCGGATCGTACATGTCGTGCTTGATCGCGTGACGGTTGGCGATCAGTTCGTCAATCGACGGCTCGTCGTTGAGCGCCCGGCGGATGGCCTGTTTGGTCGCTTCGTAATTGGTGCGATAGAGATCCTTGTGATCGAGATTGGGATCGGTCGCGCAGCGCGGATCGATCCAGACCAGGCTGACGATGCACAGATCGTTGACCTGGTTGCGCGGCAGGATGCCCTCGATCACGCAATCGAGCACGGCGTCCGCCGTGGCGGACTGTACCGTGCCGCCGAACAGATCCACGTAGGCCATGGATTTCATCGTCACCTTGGGCACCATCAGGGTGGCGGGGCGGACCTGCTGGTTGCAGGCACGGATGGCGAACATGCGGGTGTGCCCGGCGGTCTGGCCCATCATGTTGGCGAAGGCGTGGCCGACCGGACCGTCGACGCTGCCGATGAGGATTTCGGGCATGGCGTCGGTGTACTGGCCTTCGCGGGCGAGAACGGTGGCTTCGCCGGATTTGAAAACGATCTTGTTCATGCGGGGTTTCCTTTCGGATGGACGAAAAAATGGTACGGGAAGCCGTCGGCCAGACGGACGGTGCGCTTGCGGAGGCTCAAACGAAGACGGCTTCCGGCAAACAGGCCGGAAGCCGAAGGAGTGACCGTCGCCGGAACGGCCCGGCTCGCTGGCGCCGCGGTTCGCGGCACGCCGGATTCAGGTCATGGACGGCTGTTACCGATGCTTTCCAGGTAGTAGTCGCTGGCGTTCTGTCGGACGACCGGATAGTTTTCCCGGGCCTTGCGTGCATCGGCGGTGAGTTGCTCGATGTTGTCGCCGGTCAGGGTCTTCATGAACGCGACGAGATCCGCCTTTTCTTGTTCCGTCAGATTGAGCGGGAAGATCAGAGGGGACTTGTCTTCGTTGTCCACGCCGCCCTTGTTGTAGAAGTCGACGACCGCCTCCAGGGTGGAGAAGGCGCCATCGTGCATGTAGGGCGCGGTGATGGCGACGTTGCGCAGGGAAGGGGTCTTGTACGCCCAGCGGTCCTTGGGATCGAGCGTGACCTCGTAGCGCCCGACGTCGGGCAGCGGCTTCTCGAAGTCGTCCAGTTGTTCGTCGCTCACGTCCACGAACACCCCAGGCGCAAGCTGTACTTGGTGAATGATCTTTTCCGGCGCCATGCTGCGTTGCCAGCCGTGTCCCGTGTTGTAGAACTTGTGGTCGGTGAAGAGGGCGCTCTTCTCCCCGACGGTGTGGCAGGTGATGCAGCTTCCCTTGCCGCGGAACACGTCGAATCCCCGCTGCTCCTGTGCGTTGATGGCGTTCTTTTCGCCGCCGTAGTACCAGCGGTCGAAGCGGGAATTTCCCGACACCATGACGCGCTGGTAGCTCGCCAGCGCGAATCCGATGCGTTCGGCCGTCGCTTCGCCGCCGAAGGCGGCCTCGAACTGCCCCTTGTATTCGGGCAGCATCTTGATCTTCTCGACGACGTAGCCGATGGACGGCATGTTCATTTCGTTCTTGGCGAGCAGCGGTGCCCAGACCTGATCCTCGAGATGGAGTTCGCGGCCTTCGTGGAACAGGCTGCGCTGGTAGCCGACGTTGTACATGGCGGGCGAGTTCCGCCGCAGGCTGCGGCCCTGCAGACCGATGGCCGCGCCCAGTTCGTGCGAGGTGAAGCCCTGTTCGGGGACGTGGCACATGGCGCACGATATGACGTTGTTGTGCGACAGGCGGCGATCCATGAAGAGTTGCCGGCCCAGATCGATCTTTTCCTGGGTCAGCGGGTTGGCCGCCGGAATGTACATGGGCGGCAGGCCCAGCGGCGGCGTCAGCTTGACGGGGGTGCTGGCCGAGATGGCGAGCGGGAGCAGCAGACCCGCGGTTGCGAGTCCGATCGGAATATAGGTCTTGGTCTTCATTGCAGTTTTGCGCCGCCTTCGAGGAGGAGAGTCAAAATGTCGTTGTAAACGACGTCCGGGTTCAAGTATGAAGCTGTATAGATTTCGCGCACTTCTTTGTCGCGATCTATCAGGAACACCTTCAATACGTGACTCATGGTCCCAAGCGGTTGCCCGGTCTTGGGGTCGAGATCGAAGTACACATCCTGCCGGTAGGCATCGAGAATCGGGATCAGCTCGCGCAGCGAGGCCGTCGTGAGGAAATTCCACTGGACGCCACGCGTTGCGGCCGCGTTCTCGCCCGCGTAGAGCTTGAGCATGGCGGGCGTGTCCCGCTCGGGGTCGAACGAGAGGCTGACGAGCCGGGCTTCGCCGGTGAGCTGCGGTTGTTCGCGTTCCATCCGGCTCTTGAGCTGGTGAAACACCGTATAGGCGTAGGGGCAGCCGTTGGGATCGGCGCAACTGGAATAAATGAAAGACAACAGGGTGACCTTGCCGCCGCCGAAGAAATCGGTGAGCGCGCGGGCATGGCCTTCGGTATCCAGAACCTGGCCGCTGGCGGCTTGCTGGATTTTTTGCAGGGTATAGGTTCCCGGCGGATGGACTTCGTAATCGAAAATCAGCTCGCCGCTTGCATCGGGGTCCTTGACCGGGACGTCGGCTGCATGACCCGACAGCGGGACGCAAGCCAGGGAGAGCGGAAACAGCAGAGACAAAAGAGACTTGAAAACTCCCCCCCCCCGCGAGGGGGGGGGGAGTGCCCGTATCACGATAGTGGCACACTGGTATGACATGGCAACCCCCGGGCGTTTACTTGCCCAACAGATCGGTCAAGGCGAGCTTGTCCTGCGTGTTCGCGCCGTCAAGCCTGGCCTGCAGGGGCTGCAGCTCTTTCAGGTTGATCGCCTGGAACTTCATGTGGTGGGCACGACCGAGCTTTTCCTTGTAGAAATCGATCGAGAACGCTTCGGTAAGTTCCTTGCCGTCCCAGTGATACATCTTCAGGACCTGATCGTCACCCTTGCCCTTCTTGTCCCAGTTGGCCATCAGGGAGGTGGTGAAGTAGACGCGCTTGCCGTCGAAGGATTGCGACACCATGTTGACCTGCGAGGCAATCTTCTTCTTGTAGGTCATCTTCGGCTTCAGGGGATCGGAGAAATCCCAGTACTGCGCCACGCCATCCAGGAAGGTGTTGGCCCACAGGCCCTTGCCGTCGGCGCTGAGCGAGATGTCGACGGGCAATGGAACGGGGCTTTCGGTCTTGATGGTACCCACGTCGTAGGCCTGCCATTCCTTGTTGGCGTCCTGCTTGACGACCCACAGCTTGCCGGTCAGCGCCGCCGCAGTAACGGCCCAGTTGTCGCCCTGCTTCAGCGACCAGCGGATTTCCAGCGGCGCGCCCGGCACTTCGAAGACCTTCTTCGGCTGCAGGGTCTTGGCGTCCCAGAGAACCATGGTCTTGCCGAAATGCTTCATCGCTTCGGGGTCTTTCGCCATCTTGCCGAAGTCCATCATGTAGTTGTTCCAGCCGGTGAAGCTGGAGCTCAGCAGCAGGCTCTGTTGCGGGTTGATGCCCAGATCGTAGCCATAGCCGTCGGCCATGACGCCGTTGCTCATCTGGCCGGTCGGCATGTCGATCGTGTTGATCAGCTTGCCGTCGTTGTTGTAGACGACCAGACCGGTGCGGCCACCATGGTCCTTGGTGTTGGACAGCGCCTGGATCAGCATGCGGCCGGGCAGGGCGTAGAAGGTGTGCGGGCCGACGAAGCCGGTCTTCTCGGCGAAATCGGTGATCGTCTTGACCAGCTTGGGCTTGGCCGGGTTGCTGTGGATATCGAAGATGAAGATCTTGTTGGAGTCGAGCGCACCCGCCCACATGTAGCGGCGGTCGTCGGTGAAGCCCATGTGGTGGGCCTCGCCGCGGTCACCCACGGAGAGCGTGGCGATGACTTTGCCGAAGTGCTTGGACTTGGGGTTCACGTCGACGGTGACGAGCTTGTCGGAACCGTCGCCGATGCCTTCCACACCCAGGGTCCACACGTAGACGAGGTCTTCCTGGCCCTTGATCAGCGGGGTGAAGGGCGAGTTGCAGGTTTCGTCGGCGTGCGTGGCCGCGGGCACCATGCCCAGCCCCATCACCGCAGTGGCGGAAACGGCCGCCGCCAGGGTTTTCATCTTCATCGAGAAGCGGTTATTGCCTTTGGTCATCTTCGGTCTCCTTATGTAAACAACATCCATGAATGAATTCAAGCAGGGGCGCGCTTCGCGGAGCCGAGGCATGGACGGCGTCGAGCGTAGCCACTGGCACATACGATCAGCAAGCTCCATGCCACTGAATATAGATGATATAAATCAATGGGGTACCCGTATTACTACGGGTTTTCCCCGAGTGCCGCGCGTGACAGACTGAATTCCCGGGGCGTGACATATTGTCGCGGATACGGGCCGCCGGCCGCCGCGCGCGCGCGTGACAGAGTGTCACGTTGCAGAGCGCCGGCAGGCTGGGTTCCGGGCTGGGCTTTCGTTTCTAAGCGCCTGTTTCGTATCGAAGATGTCGGAGACTTTTTGCGGAACGGGCGGCTTGGCATGCCCGTTGCTAAACAAACCCTTGAACCCCAACCCAGTCTAGGTGTCGTCCATGCATCCGGAATCCTCCGCCGTTCCCGCCCAGGCCGATCTGCTGCCCGCCCTGCATCGCATGCAGGCGCGGCTGGGCTATATCCCCGATCAGGCCGTGGCCGAACTGGCGCGCACCTGCAACGTATCGCGTGCCGAGGTCGAGGGCGTCATCGGCTTCTACCACGATTTCCGGCGCGAACCGCCGGGGCGTCGCCGCCTGCAGGTGTGCTGCGCCGAATCCTGCCAGGCCATGGGTGCGGACGCGCTGGCCGCGCACGCGCAGGCCCGCCTCGGTGTCGGCCTCGGCGAAACCACCGCGGATGGCGGCGTGACGCTGGAAGCGGTGTATTGCCTCGGCAACTGCGCGTGCTCGCCGGCGGTGATGCTGGACGGCCGCGTGCATGGCCGCGTCGATGCCACGCGGCTGGATGCGCTGCTGGCGGAAGGACACGCAGCATGAGCGTGCGCATTTTCGTGCCGCGCGATTCCAGCGCCGCCTCGGTCGGCGCCGCGGCCGTCTGCCGGGCCATCGAGGACGAGGCGGCGCGCCGCGGCTTAGCCGTGGACCTCGTGCGCAACGGTTCGCGCGGGCTCTACTGGCTGGAGCCGTTCGTCGAAGTCGAGGTTTCCGGGCAGCGCATCGCCTATGGCCCGGTGACGCCGGACGACGTGCCGGGCCTGTTCGACGCAGGCTGGCTGGAGGGCGGCGCACACGCGCTCTTCCAGGGGCCGAGCGAGGCGATCCCCTATCTGGAGAAGCAGACGCGCCTGACCTTCGCGCGCATGGGCCTTGGCGATCCGTTGTCCTTCGACGACTACCGTGCCGGCGGCGGGCTGGCCGGCCTGCGGCGCGCGCTGGACCTGGCGCCCGCCGACATCGTGGCCGAGATCGACGCCTCGGGCCTGCGCGGACGCGGCGGCGCGGGCTTCCCGACCGCGATCAAGTGGCGCACCGTGCTGAACGCGGGCGGCGGGCAGAAATACATCGTCTGCAATGCCGACGAGGGCGACTCCGGCACCTTCTCCGACCGCATGCTGATGGAGGGCGACCCCTACTGCCTGATCGAGGGCATGGTCATCGCCGGCCTCGCCGTGGGGGCGGACACGGGCTACATCTACCTGCGTTCCGAGTACCCGGACGCCTGGGAGATACTGGAGAACGCGATCGTCATCGCCAACCGCGAGGGTCTGCTGGGCGACGATCTGCTGGGGTCGGGCAAACGTTTCGAACTGAATCTCTTCAAGGGCGCGGGGGCCTATGTGTGCGGCGAGGAGACCTCGTTGCTCGAAAGCATCGAGGGCAAGCGCGGCCTGGTGCGCGCCAAGCCGCCGCTGCCGGCGCTGCAGGGATTGTTCGGCCTGCCCACGGTGGTGAACAACGTCATCACGCTGGGCAGCGTGCCCTGGATTCTGGCGAACGGCGGCGCGGCCTATCAGGCGCACGGCATGAACCGTTCGCGCGGCACGCTGCCGTTCCAGCTCGCGGGCAATCTCAAATGCACGGGGCTGGTCGAGGCGCCGTTCGGCGTGACGCTGCGCGAGCTGCTGTACGACTACGGCGGCGGCTCGGCCAGCGGCCGGCCCATCCGCGCGGTGCAGGTCGGCGGCCCGCTGGGCGCCTTCGTGCCGGCGGCCGACTTCGATCTGCCGCTCGATTACGAAGCCTTCACAGCGGCCGGCGCGACCGTGGGCCACGGCGGCATCGTCGCCTTCGACGACACGGTCGACATGGCGAGGATGGCGCGCTACGCGATGCACTTCTGCGCGGTCGAGTCCTGCGGCAAGTGCACGCCCTGCCGGGTCGGCTCGGTGCGCGGCGTCGAGCTGCTCGACGCCATGCTGGACGCCCGTTCCGGCGGCGCCAACGACGACACTTTATTGCGCGATCTCTGTCAGACCATGCTGGAGGGTTCGCTGTGCGCGATGGGCGGCATGACGCCGTATCCGGTCCTGTCCGCGCTCAATCACTATCCGGAAGATTTCGGCCTGGCGCCGAAGCGAGAGGAGAAAGTCGCATGAGCCTGCATTGCCATCACGACCGCGGCACGCCGGCCCGCGTGTCCACCGAGCGCGTCACCCTCAGCATCGACGGCATGTCGGTCACCGTACCGGCCGGCACGTCGATCCTGCACGCCGCCGCCGAGGCGGGCGTCGACATTCCCAAGCTGTGCGCCACCGAATCCCTGGAGGCCTTCGGTTCCTGCCGCCTCTGCGTGGTCCAGGTGAAGAACCGCCGCGGCTATCCGGCCTCGTGCACGACGCTGGTGGAAGAGGGCATGGAAGTCACCACCGAGAACGATGCGTTGTTCCGTCTGCGCCGCGGCGTCATGGAACTCTACATTTCCGACCACCCGCTCGACTGCCTGACCTGTTCGGCCAACGGCAACTGCGAACTGCAGGACATGGCCGGCCGCGTCGGGCTGCGCGAAGTGCGCTACGCCGACGGCCACAACCACCTCGCAGAGGCGGCCGACGCTTCCAACCCCTATTTCAACTACGACCCGGCAAAGTGCATCGTCTGCTCGCGCTGCGTGCGCGCCTGCGGCGAAGTCCAGGGCACCTTTGCGCTGACGACCACCGAACGCGGCTTCGACAGCCGCATCGCGGCGGCCGGCGGTACGGATTTCCTGTCGTCCGAGTGCGTGTCCTGCGGCGCCTGCGTGGCGGCCTGTCCGACTGCGGCGCTGATGGAAAAATCGGTGATCGAGCTGGGCCAGCCGCAGCGCAGCGTGACCACCACCTGCGCCTACTGCGGCGTGGGCTGTTCGCTGAACGCCGAACTGCAGGGTGAGAAACTCGTCCGCATGGTGCCCGACCCGAGCGGCGGCGCCAACCATGGCCACGCCTGCGTCAAGGGCCGCTTTGCCTGGGGGTACGCCACCCACGCCGACCGCATCACCACACCGATGATCCGCAAGTCGATCCGCGACCCCTGGCAGGCCGTCAGCTGGGAGGAGGCGATCGCGCACACGGCCGCCGAATTCCGCCGTCTGCAGGAGAAGCACGGCGCCGAATCCATTGGCTCGATCACCTCGTCGCGCTGCACCAACGAAGAAACCTTCCTCGTGCAGAAACTGACCCGCGCGGCCTTCGGCGTGAACAACGTCGACACCTGCGCGCGCGTCTGCCATTCGCCGACCGGCTACGGCCTCAAGCAGACGCTGGGCGAATCCGCGGGCACGCAGGATTTCGATTCGGTGATGCAGGCCGATGTGATCCTGCTGATCGGCGCGAATCCGACCGACGGCCATCCGGTATTCGGCTCGCGCATGAAACAGCGTCTGCGTCAGGGCGCCAAACTGATCGTCGCCGATCCGCGCGCCATCGATCTTGTCGATACCCCGCACGTGCGCGCCGCACACCATCTGAAACTGCGCCCCGGCACGAACGTGGCGCTGATCAATGCGCTGGCGCATGTGGTGGTGAGCGAGGGGCTGGTCGACGAAGCCTTCGTCGCCCTGCGCTGCGAGCCGGAAGCCTTCGCCAAATGGCGTACCTTCATCGCCGACCCGCGCCATTCGCCCGAGGCGACCGAAGAGGTCACCGGCGTGCCGGCGGCCGAGATGCGCGCGGCGGCGCGGCTCTACGCCACCACCGGCAACGGCGCGATCTACTACGGCCTCGGCGTCACCGAGCACAGCCAGGGCTCCACCATGGTCATCGGCATCGCCAACCTGGCGATGGCCACCGGCAACATCGGCCGGCCGGGCGTCGGCGTCAATCCGCTGCGCGGCCAGAACAACGTGCAGGGCTCGTGCGACATGGGTTCCTTCCCGCACGAACTGCCGGGCTACCGCCACGTGTCCGACGTGGAGACGCGCACGCTGTTCGAATCGGTCTGGGGTGTGCCGCTGTCCGACGAGCCGGGCCTGCGCATTCCCAACATGTTCGATGCGGCGATCTCGGGCAGTTTCAAGGGCCTGTACGTCCAGGGCGAGGATATCGCGCAGTCGGATCCGAACACGCATCACGTGACCGCCGCGCTGGAGTCGCTCGAGTGCCTGGTGGTGCAGGATCTGTTCCTGAACGAAACCGCCAAGTTCGCGCACGTCTTTCTGCCCGGCGCGTCCTTCCTGGAGAAGGACGGGACCTTCACCAACGCGGAACGCCGCATTTCGCGCGTGCGCAAGGTGATGCGGCCGCTCGCCGAGTATGCCGACTGGGAAGTGACGCAGATGCTGTCCAATGCGCTCGGTTATCCGATGAACTACCGCCATCCGTCCGAAATCATGGACGAGATCGCGCGCCTCATGCCCACCTTCCACGGCGTCAGCTACGAGAAGCTCGACCGTCTGGGCAGTGTCCAGTGGCCGTGCAACGAGACGCATCCCGAAGGCACGCCCACCATGCACATCGATGAATTCGTGCGTGGCAAGGGACGCTTCATGCTGACCGAATACGTGGCCACCGAGGAACGCGTCAATCGCCGCTTCCCGCTGCTGCTGACCACCGGCCGCATCCTGTCGCAGTACAACGTCGGCGCGCAGACGCGGCGGACCGCCAATACCGTCTGGCATCCCGAGGATATCCTCGAGCTGCATCCGGTGGATGCGGAAGATCGCGGTATCCGCGAAGGCGACTGGGTCGGCGTGCAAAGCCGTGCCGGCGAGACCGTGCTGCGCGCGAAAATCAGCGAGCGCATGCAGCCGGGTGTGGTCTATACGACCTTCCACTGGCCGGGTTCGGGCGCCAACGTGGTGACCACGGAAAATTCCGACTGGGCGACCAACTGTCCCGAATACAAGGTGACGGCGGTACAGATCACGCGCGTCGAACAGCCTTCCGTGTGGCAGAAGCAGTTTGAGCGTTTCAGCGAGGAACAGATGAGCCTGCTGAAGGCGAGTACCGAAGCGAAACCGGCGCATGCGTCCGTGTGATCTGCCCCGGCAGGCCTTGACGCTGCCCGCACCGCTTATCGAAACCGCCGCCAGCGGCACACAGGGCGTGCGCATGGATATCGTGCCGGAGGAAGTGCCGGTTGCGCTGGCCTACAACGGCATCACGCATGCCGTCATGCTGGCGAGCCCTGCGGATCTGGCGGATTTCGGTCTCGGTTTCAGCCTGAGCGAAGGCATCCTCCAGCGTGCCGACGAATTGTTCGATCTGGAGGTGGAATCCGGCGAACAGGGCGTGGTCGTGCAGATGCGCATCGCCGGCGACAGGTTCGCCGGCCTGAAGGCTCGGCGCAGGACCCTGGCCGGGCGCACCGGCTGCGGCCTGTGCGGGGTCGATAGTCTGGATCAGGTCGCGCGGCCGGTGCCGATGCTGCCGCCGGAACCGCACATCCCTGCCGCTGCACTGCGCTGGGCGCTGGACCAGCTGCACGTCCGCCAGCCGCTGCACGCGCGTACCGGCGGTGTACACGCCGCCGCCTGGGCCGACGCGAGCGGCGCCTTGCATCTCGTCCGCGAGGACGTGGGCCGCCACAACGCGCTCGACAAGCTGATCGGCGCGCTCGCCTGCGAACGGCGCGACCCGACGGCGGGCTTTGCCGTCGTCACCAGCCGCGCCAGTTTCGAAATGGTGCAAAAGGCGGCCAGTGTCGGCATCCCCATGCTGGCCGCCGTTTCCGCACCGACCGGCTACGCCATCCGCCTCGCACAGACCTGCGGACTCACGCTCGCGGCATTCGTACGCGGCACACGCTATACCCTGTACGCGCATCCCGAGCGCCTTATCGGCCAGACAGACGACAACGCAACACCATGAACATCGAGCATCTCATTCACATGGCCAACCAGATCGGCAGCTATTTCGCCGCCGAACCCGATCCCGCCGACGCGCGCGCAGGTATCGCCGATCACATTGCGCGCTTCTGGGAAAAGCGCATGCGGCAGAGCCTCTATGCCGGACTCGACAGCGGCGAGGCATCCGCTCTTGCGCCGCTGGTCAGCGAAGCACTGGCGGAGCATCGTGAACGTCTGCTGGGCCGCGCGGCGTGAGCCACGCCTTCGTCGCCCTGGGGGGCAATCTCGACCGCCCCGCCGCCCGGCTGATGCGTGTCATCGGCGAGCTGGACGATCTGCCGCGCACGCGGCTGCTGCGTGCATCCTCGCTCTATCGAACCGCGCCGGTCGGCTACGACGATCAGCCGGACTTCATCAATGCGGTGGCGCTGGTCGATACGATGCTGACGCCCGAGGCGCTGATGGCCGAGCTGCTCGCCAGCGAGACGCGCCACGGCCGCGTGCGCGAGCAGCGCAACGGCCCGCGCACGCTCGATCTCGATCTGTTGCTGTATCAGGACCGCATGCTCGACGATCACTTCGTGACCCTGCCGCATCCGCGCATGCACGTCCGGCCTTTTGTGCTCGTTCCGCTGCTGGAAATCGCACCTGACAGCATCGTGCCCGGTCACGGTCCGGTGCGTGCGTTGCTGGCGCTGTGTCCGGACATCGCGGATGTGCGCCGCATCGAGCATCCCGTGTTCGACTGGGGGCTGCATACGCTGCGTACGCTGGGCAAGGGGATGATCGGTCCGGCGGCGGCCACCGCCTGAACGCATCCGCTGCACATGAAAAAACGCCGCTCGATGAGCGGCGTTTTTTATGGGTGGTGCCGGCAATAGGAGTCGAACCTACGACCTTCGCATTACGAATGCCAGCCGGCCCGGTCTCTTGGAATTTCGCCAACTATCTATTTCGCGGCTAACTCATTGTTTTACGGTGCCATTTCGGCCAACCGTCCCTATCCTCGGGTCTCATGGGGGTTAATGCAATACCCCCGGAGGTTTCACCCCCCACTTAACCCCGAGGAGGTTTTACAGATGGCAAGCATACGCCTGACCGCAACGGCGGTCGAGAAGCTAACCCCACCCGCTACCGGCCGCAAGGATGTCTATGATGCCGAAGTGCCCGGCCTGGTCCTTCGCATGTCGTCCTCCGGTGTCAAGAGCTGGAGCTTCACCTACCGGGTCGAGGGCAAACCGCGCCGCCTGACATTGGGGGCCTTCCCCGGCGTGTCATTGAAGCTGGCCCGAGACCGCGCCCGAGAAGCCCGCGCCGCAGTGCAACGGGGCGAAGACCCGGTAGAAGACAAGAAGACAGAGGAACGGGAGAAGCAGCTAAACGGCTTTGCCGCCTGCGCCCGCGACTACGTAGAGAAGTACGCCAAGCGCCGCCAGCGCACATGGGCCGAGACTGAGCGCGTCATGGAAAAGCTGGCGATCCCCGTATGGGGCGACAAGCCGGTGAAGGAGATACGGCGGCGGGATGTGGTCGAACTGCTGGACAAGGTAGCGGTGAAGACCCCGCACCAAGCGAACCGCCTCCGGGCCTACCTGTCGCGCTTCTTCAAGTGGCTGATTGAGCGCGAGGTGCTGGAGGTCAGCCCGGTCATGGGTGTAGCCCCTCGCATCAAGCCCTATGCCCGTAGCCGCATCCTCTCCGATGCTGAACTGGTCGCCTTGTGGAAGGCTACCGAGCGGCTGGGCGGCACCTTCGGCGCTTGCGTCCGTTACCTGATAACCACAGGGGTCCGTAGGGACGAAGCCTCCTGCCTCCGCTGGGACGAGCTGGACGGGCCTTGGGCTGCAATGCCCGCCTCGCGCATGAAGGGTGGCCGGGACTTCCGCGCCCCCTTGTCCTCGACGGCCCTCTCCATCGTTGAGGGGATGCCGCGCTTCGAGAAGTGCCCCTACGTCTTCACGACCAATGGCCGCAGCCCGATTTCCGGCTGGAGCAAGACGAAGGAGAAGCTGGACAAGTACATGAGCGAGGAACTCGGGGAGCCGGTCGCCGACTGGCGGTTGCACGACCTCCGGCGCAGCCTCGCCAGCGGTCTAGCAGGGCTGGGCGTCCGGTCGGAGATCATCAAGCGCGTGCTGGGCCATGCCGCCAACTCCAACGATGTGACGGCGGTTCATTACAACTGGCACTCCTACGACGCCGAAGCCATGGCCGCCGTGCAGGGATGGGCCAATCACCTCGCCCGCCTGATGGCCCCGGAAACAGCCGAAGCCTAGTCGGCTATTTCTTGTCGGCGGCAGGTGGGCGGTGCTTCTGAATGATTGCGCGTATTTCGGCGTTCAGGTTCGCCTGATCCTGCCGGAGCTTGGATTCCGCCGCTCGCTGGGCCGCCGCGCCTTGCGGATCGAAACGCCCATTAACGTAGTTGGCGGGGTTCTCGTCCGGGAAGTCCTCGAAGTAGTCCGACCATTCGCCCATGTCACACCTCATCCAATAAATAATGCGCGTTTCATGGTAGCACGGGAAAACGGCTGGAAGGTGGGGGCCAACACCCAGCCCCTGGCCCTCGTAACCGCGCTATACCCCGCGAACGGGGCCTTCCCCCTCCTACCCCGTTACCCCGCCCCCAAACGCCCATTAAATCGCGGTTACTAAGGCCGGGGCCACCCCCAGCCGGACCCCGAACGAAAAGCAAAACGCCCAACCCCTTGTCAGGGCTGGGCGTTTTCGTCGAGGACCGGAGAATTAAAAATCAGGTCGCCTGATTTTGCTTCCACTTCTGGTATTGCGTCCGCGCCGTAAAGAAGGCGATCCCTTCTGCAACGCAGGCGGCGATGACATCCTTCCGCTTGGCCTCGGGCATCGAGTCGGCGATGGCCCAGACGCGCTTGACGGGACTTTCGACGGTGGAGGCATTGCGGGCCTTGACCACAGGGGCGGGGGCTTCTTCCTGCTGGACTTCCTCGGCCTGCACTTCCGGGGCTGCTTCTTGGACTTCTTCGGGCTGGTCGTTCTTGGGGGCGCGGCGGTTGCGAGTTGCCATGATGATTCTCCTGTTAGGCGGCGGGGGCCTGTTCCCCTGCCCATGAGGTGAATAATCAAGCTGAGCCGCAGCGGTGGCACTCCGAACGACGATCAATTGTTCGACTCAGCAAGCGCCTTTCGATACCTGCGGACTTGGGTTGCTGCCGTCGCCGGATTGACCCCAGCGGCAATGCAGGCGCGGACGACCTCGCTGGGTTTGGCATCGGGCATGGTCGCGGCGATGGCCCGGACCATCTCGACGGGGCGGATAGTGCTCGAAGGCTGCGCGGCGGCACGGATGCGGTCGGGCGGCATGGCGGGGGCAAGACCCGCGAAGGCTCCGGGCCTGATCTCCCCAGCAAGGAACATGCGGCGCACCCGCTCCGCTAGGTCCAGGTCGATCCCTGCAAAGTCGGCAATCAGCAGGTAGTCGGGCGACTCTACCCATTCCCGATCCTGTTCTTGTAGCGCCTGCATGAAGACCGCGCCGAACAGGTTATGGATGGCATCGGCGGGCGTGTGCTGTAGGTCTGGCGTCAGCGGCGGCAAGTCTGGCCCTTCCTTGGCGATGATGCGGGCCATGCAATCACCAGCGAGGCAGGAAGACGGCGGCGGTCTGGTCGAGGTCGAGGCCGGGGGCTTCTCGGTCAAGCGCCGTCTGTAGCGTTTCGCCGGGGTCGGTCAGGTCGATAAGCTGGACGCCCGGAAAGCGGCCCTCCTGCACCATCCAGACGATATGCGCGAGGCGCTGCGCCTTGTGGTCTTGGCTGGCCGGGGCGCTAGTGTCGATAGCCGGGAGATCGGCGGGGGCCTGTGCCTCGGGTATCCACAGGGGCAGGGCTTCGGGGTCGAAGGTCGGCGCGGGCGCTTGGTCGAGGGCCAGCGGGACGAGGACGGCGAACGGGCCGCGCTCAACGGTGGCAAGGCGGGTCTGGTAGTTCTGGCTGCTGGCTTTAATCCAGTCGGCCAGCGCGGAAAGGGCCTGTTGGGCTGCGGTCATTTTGGGTCTCCTAATCTTTAATCAGGCGGTTCCGCAACGGGTCGCCTTGGTTACTCAAAGGCTTGGCGTTCGCCCCTCCGGCGAGGTGGTGCCGGAGGGGGTGTCCAGCCCGTCAAATCTCGACGCGCTTGCTGGCCTGTTCCGCGAGGCTGGGCGTGTAGAAGCTGGGCGCAACCTTGCGGATGGCGGTTTCATACTTGCCCGCCAGCTTCGACAGGCCGACGCTGTTGCTCAGGTTCGCGTACAGGTCCGGCTTGCGCGATTGCAGGGCTTCAAGGCGCAGCCCTTCATGGACGCTGGGAGCCAGCCCGACGAGGAACGAGGGCGAGTGCCAGAGGATGGCTGCAACGTCGTCGTTGTCCGCCATCGCCTGCTTCACTTGCAGCAGCCCTTCCGGCGTTTTGGCCTGCTCGCGCACCCAGCTACGAATCTCGCTATGCAGGGCGCTGCGGTCCGAGCTGGGGCCGAGATGCAAATCAGCCTGCGCCAGCGCGGACGCTTTCAGCTTCTCGGCGTGCGCCTCCAGCGCGGCCTTGGATTTCTCCAGATGGTTGGTCACCTTCTCCGCAAGCTGCTTGGCGGCGGCGTGTTTCTGAACCTCCGTCCGGGTCGGGTCGCCGACCAGCGCCGCAATCTTCTTGGCCGCATCTTTGAGGGTGATATGGGCGCTCTGCACGTCCGGCGCGACATGGGCGTCGATGCCCTTGGGATCGCCCAGCATGGCAGCGAGCCCGGTGTCGAGCTGGGCGGTATCGAGGAAGCCAGTAGCGGCGGGGTCTTTGACGAGGTACTGCGATTCAATGTTCATGGGTTACTCCTTAACGGTGAGCTTGAGATGGTGCTGCTGCTTGAGGACGGCGCTTTCCCAGTCGTCCAGCCCGCCCAGCATGGGGACGAGCATGACGCCGCCCGGAACCCCGCCGGAGTCGGCTGCCTTCTGGAAGGCTTCCATCTGGCGCTGGCGCATGTCGGCCAGAATCTGGGTGGCAGCCACACGGGCGGCGCTTTCAATGAGGCCGACAACCTCCTTGCCCTCCTCGGGGGCAATCTCCCCTTCGAGGACGGCCCGAAGCAGGGCTTCAATGCTGGTTTCGCCGTCGCGCTTCTCCAGCTTCGGGATGGGGCGGCCTTTGCGGACGGGGTACAGGCGATCCATGGCAATCTTCATCGCTGTCGGATCGCCCTTCATTGCCAGATCGACGCAGCGGCGCGTGATCCTCTCGGCCTCGCCTTCCAGTAGCTCCTCGCAGGCGAGCGTGACCTTGTTGCGGCTACCCTTCGGGCGGCCCTTAGTCCGGTGCCCCGGAAGGAACTTGCCGCTTCTGGGGTCCTGTAGTACCCCGCTGGGGTGTCGGATAGGGTCTGCTGCGGCAGCGGCTTCGGCCTGTTGCTGGGCCAGGGCCTCCGGCGTTAGCTTCCATGGTGGTGTCTTCATCTTGGCAACCGTAAAAATCATTGGCTGCCGCTATGTTCCCCAGCAAAAATTAGTGGGGCACCGGGAAAGTTGATCCCCTTCGGTGCCAAGGCCCCGCGCCAGCCCCTACCATCCATTTACCAGCTATCCCCGGAGCCGCCCTGAAGGAAAACTGGTTGGCGCGTCGATCAAAGCCCGGCGCGCTGCTCCTAACCCCGGATGGGTTCGCCTGTCCGGGGTTTCTTTTTGCCTTCAGCCATTGGCTGGCCCAGCCCCCGGTTAAACACCCGCCCCTCGCGCGGTATCCGGGGCCATACGGGGCGAACGGGGACGGGGTGGGGCCACTCCATTGCCCCGGCCCATCGCCCCGTAAATCGCGTGTGGCGATGGGCTGGCTAACCCCCTTGGGCACCCCTCAGACCAAGCAAGACCGCCAGCCCGTTGATTTCTCTAGGCGTTTTCGACCAGACCTTCGGCTAAACAATTAGGTGGTCTGGAATCCGGTTGCTTTTGGACAGGTTTTCCGCCGCTGGGATGGCGCGAAGGTTCCAAGGAACATGCAGGCCGCATACACCCTTGCCCTTGAGCGGGATGATGTGATCGACATGATGGGGGATGCCGGTCTCGCGGGTCAGGCGCTCGGCCTCCGCGTAGATAGCGGCGATGGCCTCCCGATGTCCTTTCGATAGCCACATGGGGGTGGCCGTCGCTAGCCCAGCCTGCCGGGCGCGGACTCGGGCGCGGTCCCGTGGGCGGTTGGCCGCGTAGTTCGCTTCGTAGCTGGCCCTCGCACGGATGAGGGCCAGCTCACGGTTTGCTTCGTAGTACGCCTTGTCGTAGGCGGCCTTTCGCTCCCTGTTCGCCTCGCTATAGGCCTTCAACAGGGGGGAATTGCACTCGCGGCAGTAGTAATGAAGCCCGTCCTTCGAGGCCTTCCTCTTACTGAACGCCTCCAGCGGCTTCTGTTCGCCGCATCGCTTGCATTGCTTCATTCTTCCGCCCCGTCGTTGTCATACCGAAATAATCACCTCAAGGGCGGGCTGGGGCTCGGGGTAAATAGCGCCCGACCGCGCAGGCCTTCGCAGGGGCCGTCCTGTCTTCCTCTTCTGACATGCTCCCGGTAAAGCCCCGCTTCTGACTGGTCGCGTCTTCGTCTGGAACTAGCCGGGATATTTGCCCATATCCCATATCCCGGATGGGATATCCCAGCGGGACGGGGGCCGGGATGTCCGGGACATATCCCTTTAGGGATGTCCCCATATCCCGCCCGTCCTTACGTCCTCAGTCTTGGGGGTAGGCTGGGACATGCGGGCCATCCTGAACTTGAGAGTCGTTCTCATTTGCTCTCAAAAAGGATCTAAAAATCATTTGGGGTCTTTCCCGGACTCATGGGATATTTCACCTAGCGCATGTACATCACTAGGGCGGTGCCCGGAAACCGTAGCGCGTTCATCAACGGTTCTGGGAGTCCCTACCATGCAAGACAAGTCCATCCTGCGCGCCGACGATATCGTCGCCATCCTCAACATCGCCAAGCCCACCTTCTACCGCTGGATCAAGGAAGGCCGCTTCCCCGCTGGGGTCAAGTACGGCCCGAACACGACCGGCTGGCCCCGCCATGTGGTTGACGGCTGGCTTGCCGCCAAGGAATCCGCCCAGCCCGCCCCGGCACAGTAAGAACAGCGGAGGCGGCTATGACAACAAGATTCGAGTCCTCGGGCATCCCCGAGGAACTGAAGGCGCACGCCCGTTGGGTGGCATGGCGCTACATGGAGCGCGACGGCCAGCCCAAGCCGGCGAAGGTGCCGACCGATCCGAAGACGGGGCGCAATGCCAGCCCGACTGATCCGGCCACATGGGCGGACTTCCAGACCGCTGAGGCATACGCCCGCCAGCATGGCGTCGGCGTCGGCCTTGTCCTGTCGGCGGAGTCGGGCCTTTGCTGCATTGACCTGGACGCGACCAATGACCCCGCCGTGCAGGGCATCCATCGCGGCATCCTCGACGAAGCGGCAGCGGCTGGCGCATACATCGAAGCCTCGCCCAGCGGCAAGGGCTGGCATATCTGGGTGCAGCATGACGAGGCAGTGACCGCCCCCCGCGCCGTTCCCGGCGTCGAGTGCTACACCGCCGAACGCTTCATGACTGTTACCGGCGCGAGCGGACAAGGGCGCGTTATGCCGATGCCCGATTCGCTGGCCGCCCGGCTGGCCCCTTGCTTCGCGGCCCCGGTCGCACCTGTGGTGGCTGCCGCGTCCGTCGAGCTACCGGCCATCACAGACGACGCCCTACGCAAGCAGGCGGCGGAACGCTTCGGCGACCGCTTCCAAGCGTTCTGGACCGGGCAATGGGAAAGCCTGCATCCCTCGCAGTCGGAAGCCGATCACGAGTTCGCCATAATGCTGGCCCGCTTCACTTCGGACCCGGACCAATGGCTGCGGTTGTTCCTGCAAAGCGGAATGGCGGAGACCTTGGAGCGGAAGAAGACCAAGCGGCACATCCAGCAATACCTGAGCACGACCTACGACAAGGCGCGGCGCATCGCTGACGAAGAGAACTACCACATCAGCTTCGGGCGGCGCGTTGCGGAAGCCCTCATCACCCGCTGGAAGGCGATGAAAGCGGCACTCGCGGCAAGCCTGCTGGAGCCGTTCGCCGAGTTCATCCAGAAGAAGGTTTCAGTGCTCAAGCTGGTTCGCGGCATCCTCGGCGAAGGCGGTCTGTCGGTCCTCTACGGTGCCCCCGGTGCGGGTAAGTCGTTCCTCGCGCTGGACCTTTGTTACGCCGTCGCCACGGGGCAACCATGGATGGGGAGGGACACCCGGCAGGGGCCGGTTATTTACGCCGCTGGCGAGGGCGTACCGGGGCTGCGGATGCGCGGCAAGGCCATCGCCAAGGTGAAGGGCTGCGACGCGCCCAACATCTTCTTTCTGCCGCACTCCCTGAGTACGCCGGACGAAGGCGAGAAGATGGCAATGGTGCTGGATCAGGTAACGGCCCGCTGCCGCGTCCCGCCCGCCTTGCTCATCATCGACACCCTGAGCCGTTTCTTCGGCGAAGGCGACGACGAAAACTCAGCCAAGGACATGAAGCGGTTTGTCGGTGCCATCAGCGCCCTCATGGCGAAGTGCCCGACGCTGCACGTCATGATCGTCCATCACTCCGGCAAGACGGCGGACAAGGGGATGCGCGGATCGTCGGCGCTGCAAGGCGCAGCCGATACGGTCATCCAGTGCCACAAGGACGGAGACACGCACCGCGCCGTTATCGAGAAGCAGAAGGATGGACAGGACAACATCCTGCTGCCCTTCGCCCTCGATCAAGTGGAGCTTGGTGAAGACGACGACGGCGAGCCGATTACCTCCTGCGTGGTCGTCCATGACCATGAAGGCAAGGCCCGCCCGTTGTCGGGCTTCGCTGCAACCGGGGTCAAGATTCTCCGCTACCTCCGGCAGTCGGTAGTTGAGGCCAACGGAATAGCCTCCTACGCCGACCCGATCCCGCTTCAGGCGTATCACAACCAATGGTATCTGGAGCGCCCGGACGACAAGCCGGATTCTGTCCGCAAGACAGACCGCCGCGTATTGAACAACCTGCGCGAAATGAAGCTGATCGAGTGGAACGGCGGCGAAAGCCCCATCCGTCTGCTGCCCGCCTTCGATGGCGTCACGATTGAATAAGGAGAAGCAACCATGAACGCGATTCACTTTCCCGGGCTGGCCGGAGAGATTGTCCAGCACCTCAACGAACAGGCCCCCGTCGCCACTCCCCGGATGGCAATGGGCGGGGCCATTGCCCTGCTGGGGGCCATCGTCGGAGCAGGCTGGGAGTTGCCGCATATCGGCCTTTACCCAGAATCAGCCGTGCGCCGCGTCCTGCCGCACCTTGAGCCGGAGGACTTCCCGACGACCCAGCCCATCGGGCAAAGCGTCATGCTGGTAGCCGACCCGGCGCACGGCAAGGGCGGAATCATCGAAGGGGTTGAGCAACTGCTGGGCGGGCTGCTACGGCAGCGCCCAGACACCTCGGCCATTGCCCAGCGGCTGCTGACCATCCAGCACTTCAACCATCTGGCGCTCGCCGGGATGGAGCCGGAACCCGAGGATGTGGATAGGGTGCGCGGCATCGTCAAGCCTGCGACCTTCGACCGGCTGCTAGACGGCTCCCTGTTCCTGCTGGCCGAATCGACCCCGGATGACTTCGATTACCTGCTGCCGCATTGGTACGAGAGCAGTCCGTTCTACGGCCAGTGCCTGATGATCCGGCACCATGGACCGAAGGGCGACAAGAACCGACAACCACATGGGCAGCCGTCCGCCGCCCTGCTGGGCCGTCTGGCCGAGCTGGCGGACCTGGCCCAAGCGGGGCGAAAGGTTCTGGTCGAAGTCACCGAGGACGCCGCCGCTTGGTATCGCCTGTTCCTGCGCTTGGACATGGACACCTACAGCGAGCATGGGCCGGTCGGGCTGGAGGGCGAATGGGCGCGGCAGTCGTTGCAAGTGGCGGCCATCGTCGCGGTAGGGCTGGACCCTCTGCGCCCGGTCATCACCGCCGAGTTGTTCCGGCTTGCCAGCGACCTTGCAAGCGAAGGCGTCCGGCTGGCCCGCGCTGGGCTGGGGGTGGCTGGGGTGTAACCCCTCGGGGGCCGGGAAAAGGTGTTTCACCCCCGACCGCACCCCCGGCCTTTGGCTGGCCTTGGTGGGGGCTGGAAACCGGGGGTGAAAGGACTGCACCCCCGGAAAGAACAAGGGGCTACGGATCAACCGTAACCCCTTGATTTTATTGGTGCCGTTGAAGTGAATCGAACACTCGACCTACTGATTACGAATCAGTTGCTCTACCAACTGAGCTACAACGGCGAAACCTTTACCTTCGCATTACGAATGCGCTGCTCTACCAACTGAGCTATGCCGGCGAAAAGGCCCGCGCATTATAGCGAATTCATCCGGCGGCGCGCAGGCGCTCCACGGTTCGTTCACGACCGATCAGTTCCAGCGTGGCGTCGATGGCGGGCGTCTGCGTTTCGCCGGTGACGAGCACGCGCACGGGCATGGCGAGTTTCGGCATCTTCAGGCCGTGGGCGGCGAGGGTTTCCTTGAAGGCGGCGGAAATGGCGGTGCGTTCCCAGGCGATGGATTCGAGCTTGGCGACGAGTTCGCCCAGCGCTGGCAGCACCTCGGGGGTGACGTGCTGCGCCAGCAGTTCGGCCGTGGGGTGCAGGGTGCGGTAGAAGAGGGTGGCGGCGTCGGCCAGTTCCTCGATGGTCGCGGCGCGTTCCTTCACCAGCGCGACGACAGCGGTGAGTGTCGGGCCGGCGTCCGGGTTGGCACCGTTGCGCAGCAGGAAGGGGCGCATCAATGCGGCCAGGCGCGCGTCGTCGGCGGTCTTGATGTACTGCTGGTTGAGCCAGCGCAGTTTCTCGGTGTTGAACTGCGCGGCCGACGGCGTGATGCGGTCGAGGTCGAACCACTGCACGAACTGTTCGCGGCTGAAGATTTCGGCGTCGCCGTGCGACCAGCCGAGCCGCGCGAGGTAGTTGATCACCGCCTCGGGCAGGTAGCCGTCGTCGGAATACTGCATCACCGACACCGCGCCGTGGCGCTTGGACAGCTTGGTGCCGTCGTCGCCGAGGATCATCGACAGGTGCGCGTACTGCGGCACCTCGGCGCCCAGCGCCTTGAGGATGTTGATCTGGCGCGGCGTGTTGTTGACGTGGTCGTCGCCGCGGATGACGTGGGTGATCCGCATGTCCCAGTCGTCCACCACCACGCAGAAGTTGTAGGTGGGCGTGCCGTCGGTGCGGGCGATGACGAGGTCGTCCAGTTCCGCGTTGGCGAATTCGATGGTGCCCTTGACCAGGTCCTTCCACGCCACGCTGCCTTCGGTGGGATTCTTGAAGCGGATGACGGGTGACACGCCGGCTGGCGGCTCGGGCAGGGTCTTGCCTGCCTCCGGGCGCCAGCGGCCGTCGTAGCGCGGCTTTTCGCCGGCGGCACGCTGGGCTTCGCGCAGGGCGTCGAGTTCTTCCGGGGCCATGTAGCAGCGATAGGCCAGCCCCTTGTCCAGCATCTCCGCGATCACCTGTTTGTAGCGGTCCATGCGCTGCATCTGGTAGAACGGGCCTTCGTCGTGGGCCAGATCGAGCCAGGCCATGCCGTCGAGGATGGCCTGCACTGCCTCGGGCGTGGAGCGTGCCACGTCGGTGTCCTCGATGCGCAGGATGAACTGCCCGCCGTGATGCCGTGCAAAGGCCCACGAGAAGAGTGCGGTGCGCGCGCCGCCAATGTGCAGGTAACCGGTGGGCGAGGGAGCGAAGCGGGTGCGGATCATGGCGGCGGTGCGAAAAAAAGCGGCCATTTTACCTGCCTGCATCCCGACGCGTCGCCAAATTGACCTTGGCCGCCGGGTTGTGGTTTAATTCGCGCCGCTTCGGGGCAGTTAGCTCAGCGGTAGAGCATCGCCTTCACACGGCGGGGGTCACAGGTTCAAACCCTGTACTGCCCACCACCCGAACACTTCCGTCTGGCCATTCCGGCCAGACCGCCCGCCTCCACCAATCGATGCGGGCTTCCCTGACGATCTCGCGATCCTCACTTCGTCTGCCTCGATTGGTGTTGCCACAAACGCAACGGGCCGTCGCAGGAACCCATATGACTATTGAAACGACCCCGGCCGCCCCGGCTTTCACCGAGCTCGGCTTGGCCGAACCCATTCTGCGTGCCGTCGCCGACACCGGCTACACCACGCCCACTCCCATCCAGGCGCAGGCAATTCCGCAGGTGCTCGCCGGTGGCGACCTGCTCGCCGCCGCGCAAACCGGCACCGGCAAGACCGCCGGCTTCACCCTGCCGATCCTGCATCATCTTTCCACCCGAGCCGTGCCCGCCAAACCCGGCCACCCCCGCTGCCTCATCCTGGTGCCCACGCGCGAACTCGCCGCGCAGGTCGAGGAATCGGTGAAAACCTACGGCAAGTACCTCTCGCTCACATCGATGGTGATGTTCGGCGGCGTCAACATCAATCCGCAGTTCAAGGCGCTGAAATCGCACGTCGATATCCTCGTCGCTACGCCCGGCCGTCTGCTCGACCATCTGGGCCAGAAGACGGTGGACCTCTCCGGCGTCGAGATCCTGGTGCTCGACGAGGCCGACCGCATGCTGGATATGGGCTTCATCCGCGACATCAAGAAGGTGCTCGCGGTGCTGCCGAAGCAGCGCCAGAACCTGCTGTTCTCGGCGACCTTCTCCGACGAAATCCGCACGCTCGCCAACGGCCTGCTGCACAACCCCAAGAGCGTCGAAGTCGCGCGCCGCAACACTACGGTGGAAGTCGTCGAGCAGTCGATGCACCGCGTGCCGCAGGGCCACAAGCGCGACCTGCTGGTGCATCTGGTGCGCAAGAACGACTGGCAGCAGGTGCTCGTCTTCACCCGCACCAAGCACGGCGCCAACCGCCTGGCCGAAAAGCTCGTCAAGGAAGGCATCACCGCCGCCGCCATCCACGGCAACAAGAGCCAGTCGGCGCGCACCAAGGCGCTGGCGAACTTCAAGGACGGCAGCGTGCGCGTACTCGTCGCCACCGATATCGCCGCGCGCGGCATCGACATCGACCAGCTGCCGCAGGTGGTCAACTTCGAGCTGCCCAACGTGCCCGAGGATTACGTCCATCGTATCGGCCGTACCGGCCGCGCAGGCGCAACGGGGTCCGCGCTGTCGCTGGTGGACGACGAGGAAATGGGCTACCTGCGCGACATCGAGAAGCTCATCAAGCGCAGCGTCGTGCGCGTGGAGGTCGACCGCGACTTCGTGCCGCCCGCACGGCCCGAGCCGACCGGGGACGACCGTCCGCCGCGCCCGCCGCAAGGGCGCGGCGCACCGCGTCAGGGACAGGGGCAACGTCAGGGCCAAACCCAGCGCCAGGGACAGGGCAGGCCGGGTGAGTCGCGCGCAGCCGGTCGCTCCGGCCAGCCCGGCGGCAACCGCAATGCGTCGGCCCAGACGCCCGCGGGCCGTTCTGTGCAGGGCAAGCCCGCGCCCAAGCCCGGCCCGCAAGCCGCCGCACATCCGAAAAAACCGCGTCCGCAGGCGGCGCTGTTTTCTTCCAAGCCGGGGTCGCGCGGGCACTGAAGCAGCGGCCCACGCGGTCGCTTACTTCATGTATTTGTCGAAGTAGGCGATGACTTTTTCCGGGTGACGACCGAAGTGGTTGTACCCGTCCCGGAAGCGCTTTTTGGTGTGCTCGATCCAGAACAGTTCCTTGTCCTCGCTGCCGAGCAGGTCGAAGGTCTGCTGCGCATCCTCCGGATTGCGCGTCCATTCGTCTTCCAGAACCTGGATCATGAGCGTGGGCATCTTCACGCTCGGGGCCCACAGATGTGGCGTCATTTCCGCCGCGACGAACGCGCCCATCTTGAGCAGTTCGAAGTCGATCAATTCCTGATATTGCGACACACCATACAGTTCGGTGAACGCATCGTAGATCGCCGCCATCGACACGACCATCGGGCTGACCATGCAGCGCACGTTCTCGAACAACTCGGGCCGGCGGTGGATGGCGTGATATTGCGAGTTGCCGCCCATGCACTGGCTGTAGAGCGCGACCTTCATCTTTGAAAACCGGGGGTGGCTGTCGACGAATTGCTTGACGCCGACGCAGTCGCGCCATTCCCACTGGCCGATGCCGGACAGGCCGCCGTTGGCTGCGGCGCTGTTGCCGTGATTGCGGATGTCGTAGGTCAGCACGTTGTAGCCCGCGTCGGTCAGGTGTTTGTACTGGAGTACGAAATCGATCTCGACAGCGTCGTATGCGCTCCAGGGTTCGCCCAGATGCCCGGGAAACCCTGCACGGCACATCGGCAGCGCGTGGTTGAAAATGATGAGCTTGTCGCTTTCGCCGCCCTTGGCCGGGATGTACCAGGCCTCCAGCGGCGTACCGTCGTCGGACGGGATGACCAGATCGTGCCAGCCGGTCATGCCGTAGTCGTCCGGGGTCTTGAACAGCACGCTGCGCAGCGGCCGGACGATGTTGGCCAGAAATTTGACCTTGGCGTGGTCTTCGTCGGAAATGGCCTTGAGTTGCTCAAGCGCCTTGTCCATTCTTTCCCTGGGCATTCTGCTCATGCTTGCGTCTCCTGTGGGTTGGCGGGTGGACGGTTTGGTGAACACGCGTAGGCCGAATACTAGGTAGCCCATTGCAAACCTGTAAGCCCGTTAAATTAATCACAGTGCTTAGTGTGGATTTACAATAGCCCGATGGAACCTTCCTTGCTCCCGTCGCTTGCCTGGTTTGTGCGTGTGGCCCATCACCACAGCTTTACCAAGGCTGCGGCCGAAATGGGCGTGACGCGGGCGGCCCTGTCGCAGAATCTCAAGTCGCTTGAGCGGCGGTTGAACGTCAGGCTGCTCTACCGCACCACGCGCGACATGTCGCTGACCGAAGCCGGGCAGCGGCTGTTCGATTCGCTGCAACCCGCACTCGGGCTCATTGAGCAGGCCATGCGCGGAGTCAACGAGGCCGGCGCGGAGCCCTCGGGTTTGCTACGGATCAACACCGCTCGCATCGCCGCCAAGACACTGATCGAGCCGTATCTCGGCGAATTCCTCGGGCGTTACCCTAGGCTGCGACTGGAACTGGTGATGGACGACGGGCTCTCGAACATTATCGCCGACGGCTGCGATGCCGGCATCCGCATTGGCGAGAGCCTTGCGCCGCACATGATCGCCGTGCCGATCACGCCCATGCTGGAAATGGCCGTGGTCGGCAGCCCCGACTACTTCGCGCGGCATGGCCGACCCGATACGCCCGCCGATCTCGCGAGGCACGACTGCCTGAATTACCGGTTCACCACGGGCGGCGCGATCCATCAATGGGAATTCTCCGCGCCGGACGTCGAGGGGCACGATTTCACGGTCGCACCCCAGGGCCGTTTCATCACCAACGACGACGACGGCATGATCCGCGCCGCCTTGCAGGGCGTGGGCCTCATCCAGCATCTCGATCTTGCCGTGCAGCAGCATTTGAACGAAGGCGCGCTGGTCCGGGTACTGCGACCCTGGTGCAAGCCGTTTCCGGGCTTTTATCTTTACCTGCCGTCCCGCGAGCAGATGCCGTCCAAGGTCAGGGCGTTGCTGGATTTTCTGATCGGGAAGCGCGAGGCGATGAGTTCGACGCAGATCGGGAAACGGCCGGGAAAACCCGGCGCAGACCGGCGGCCGCGTGGCAAAAAATAATCGCAGAGTGCGACCTCGGCTGGCTTTACAATCCGCGCAATGGACACCCTTGCCAGCTACGACGAACTGCCCTACGACAGCCTGCCGCTGCCGGAAACGCAACCGGATTTTCTCGCCGCTCTGGCCAGGCTGCACGGCTTCGAGGCACCCGATCCGCGCCGCGCGCGCATCCTCGAACTGGGTTGCGCGCAGGGCGGCAACCTGATTCCGCTGGCCTGGCGCTGGCCCGAATCCGGGTGCGTGGGGGTGGAACTGTCGCGCGTGCAGGCAGAAGCGGGTGCGGCCTTCGTGCAACGGCTGGGGCTGCCCAACGTGCGCATCCTGCATGCCGACCTCGCCACGCTCCCGGCCGATCTCGGGGCGTTCGATTACATCATTGCGCACGGCGTATTCTCCTGGGTGCCGCCGGCCGTGCAGCGGGCATTGCTCGACGTATGCCGCCGACATCTTTCGCCCAGCGGGGTCGCTTATGTGAGCTTCAACGTCGCGGCGGGCTGGCAACGCCTGCAGCCGCTGCGTACGGCGCTGCTCGAACGCACGGCCGCCGGACTGCCTGCGCCCGAACGACACCGCCAGGCGTTGCGGGTGCTGGCCGACCTGGAAACCGAATGGCGCGATCCGTTGTTGCTGAAGGAAATCGCCTATCTCAGGACGGCTGCGCCCTCGTATCTCTTTCATGAATATCTGGCCGACATCAATGCGCCGATGCCGTTTGCGGATTTCGTCGCCGCGCTCGATGCGCATGGTCTGCGGTATGTGGGGGAGGCCGGCCCGCGCCGTGCGCGGGTGGAACTGGAAAACGCCTGGGGATTGATTCCGGAAAGCATGGCGGGGCGCTGGACGGATGCCGAGATCGCGCTCGACGACGCCTTTGCCACGCGTTTCCGCCGCGCCGTGGTCGCACGCGCGGATGCACCTTGTGCGCAGCCGCCGCGAGCCGGTGCGCTCGACGGTCTGGCCTTGCATGCGGATTTGCGCTGCGACGAGGCAGTCGATCTGGATGACGAGGTGGAACAGGTTTTCGTCAATCCCGCAGGCAACCGTTTTCCTGTGACATCGCCTGCCCTGAAGGCAGCGCTGATGCTGCTGTCGATGCGCTATCCCGCCGCCATCGATTATCCCGGCCTGCGGGATGCCGCGCGCGCGCTGCTTGCCGAGCATGGCGCGGCGCGCTTCGATGAACCCGTATTCCGCGAAACCCTGTTCGATCTCGTCATGCTGCACGGCGTCGCGCCCACCGTGTGGCCCGGCAGTTTCGGCGACGAGCCGGGCGACCTGCCGCAGGCGCACGGCCTTGCACGTGCCCAGGCGCATTGCGCCGGATGGGTCGTCAGCGGTGCCCGTCACGTGGCTGTCGACCTCGATTTTGCCGGTCGCCTCCTGCTCGGTGCGCTCGACGGCAGTCGCGACATCGATGCGCTGGCGGCCTGGATGCAGGCCCGGCTCGCCGAGAACGGGCTCGCGTTGCCCCTCGATCAGGTGGCTGAGCTGACCCTGCAGCAACTCTGGCTTTACGTGCGACAGGGACTCCTGGTCTAGACTGCGTACACGCCTTATACACAGGAGGCAGCCATGCTGCTCCCCGCGATCGAAGCCCGCTTTGCCTGTCGCCGTTTCGTTTCCGGCGAGACGCCGGATGCCGGGCTGCTCGCCGAACTGATCGAAGCCGGCCGACTCGCGCCGTCCGCGTTCGGGCTCGAACCCTGGCGTTTCGTTCCCGTTGTCGAACCCGTGCAACGCGCAGCCGTTGCACGCGCGTGTTTCGATCAGCCCGCCGCCGAAACTGCTGGGGCCTTCATCGTTGTGATCGCGCTGGTCGATGCGCTCGATCCGGATAGCGACTATGTGCGCAACCGGTTCGAGGCGGAGGCGCGCGGCGGCGACACTGCACCGGTCTACGAGGCCTATCGCGCGTTTTATCGCGCGGAGACGATGGCTTCGTGGGCATGCGGCCAGTGCAATTTCGCGGTGGCCCATATGCTGCTGCAGGCAGCGCATACGGGATGGGGGAGTTGCCCGATCGGTGGATTCGATGCGGTGCGGATGAGCAGTGCCCTGGCGCTGTCACGCGCTGAAGTGCCGGCGGTGGCGATCGCGCTGGGTCGATGCGCACATTCGGCTGCCGAACGCTTGCGCAAGCCAATATAGCCATTCCAGGCAGCGGCCCGCGCGGCCGCTCGGAAGTCTTCTTTACCGCGCCGACAGCAGGGGTATGCACGCATGTCGCGGACAGGCGGATAGCACGATCGGGATGTGGCACGCCGTGTGCAGTACGCTTTGCAGGCTCAACGGGTGAATCGACGCCGGCGATTGCGTGCGACGGTCTCCTGTTGTCCGTGTTTTGCAGGATATTGATTCCAGCCGGCCACGAACAGAGCGCGTTGTGAAATGACGTAACATATTTGTACGGCCACCGTGACAATTCGAACTCCGATTGCTCCAGATTCATTACACGAATTTCGCCTTGAATATTTAGCTGGGTGTAATGGGCTTGCATAAAAACTTGAATTCAAGCGTTTCAGGCATCAGGTGGAATTACGGATTGCGTACCGGGCAACGGTCTGATGGTTGGCACATTGCATGCTTATTCCCCTGTCGAAATCGAAATGATGCAAAGGACCAGCGGGGCTCAACTATGTCGAGAACCTGGTTCTCGATAGATGAAGATGAGTTCCGACGTTGATGAAAAGAGGTCGTGCATTCCCGATTGACTGTCAGGTTGGCGCTGACGCTCGATAGCGGTCTTTGATCAGCTTGTTTCGGAAGACCCTGTACATTCGTCGCGACGAATTGGTGCGCATCATTTTCCCCGTCCTGCCGGGCCTTGTCATTGAGGCGGCCATACTGTCGTACGTTTCGCAGGTTCGCGGTGGTGGAACTGGTCAATGCATTGTTTGGCAGGCGGCCGGCGTATGGGTGCTATTTCGGTCACCGACTGGAGAGCCTCTACCTGTCGGCGGAATCGTCGCGGATGAACCGGGGCACGGACTGTCCGGATGAAAAAAGGAGCCGAAAACATGACAAAACATATTGCGATAGTGGGCGGTGGGCCCGCCGGATACGTCGCCGCGTCGCATGCGGCAGCGGAAGGCGCGCGCGTGACGCTGATCGATCCTGCACCCCTGGGAGGCACCTGCCTGCATCGGGGCTGCATCCCGACCAAGACACTGGTGGAGGTCTGCAATCTGCTCGACAAGATGCGGCGGGCGGAATCGTACGGTATCCGCGTTTCGGGGCCGGTAGAGGCCGACTGGCCTGGAATGCGCAACAAGGCGGGCAAGGTCATCGGTTTGCTGAATACGGGCATCAACAGTCTCATGGCGGATCGCCGTGTCGTACACATGCAGGGACGCGGACGCATCCTGGATGGACGGCGCGTGGAAGTGTCTGGGCACGGCGTGGTCGAGGCGGATGCGGTGCTCGTCAGCACCGGCTCGACGCCGATCCTGCCGGACAGCTTTGCCGTGGACCCTGTGCGCGTAGCGACCAGCGACGATCTGCTGCAATGGGACAGCCTGCCGAAGACACTGTTGATCGTGGGCGACGGCGTGGTGGCCTGTGAATTCGCCTTCATCATGAACACCCTCGGCGTTGCGGTCACGATGGTAGCCATGGGCGCACGTCCTCTGCCGTTCATCGACAGCGACATTTCTGCCGTCGTACAGCGCGAAATGCGTCGGCGCGGCATTCAATTCATCGGCAATTGCGCGGTCGAGGGGCTGGTCGCCGTTGCCGACGGCATCGCTGCACGGACCCGGGACAAAGAAGTGGCATCAGCAGAGCGTGCGCTGGTAGCCATCGGCCGGCGCCCCAATACACATGGACTCGGGCTGGACGCGGCCGGCGTGGCGCTGGGACCGCGCGGCGCCATAGCCACCGATGCCTACATGCAAACGAACCTCGAAGGGCTGTACGCGGTTGGCGACGTCAACGGCAGGCTGGCGCTTGCGCACGCCGCGTCGGCGCAGGCCCATTCGGCCGTCGATCACGCGCTCGGCGTGGAGTGTGCGCCGCTGGACGAATCGATCGTTCCGTGGGCCGTGTTCACCATGCCCGAGATCGGATGCGTCGGCATGACCGAGCAGCGTGCCATCGAAAGCGGCCATGCCGTCAGTGTCGGCAAATTCGATCTGCGCGGGCTGGGCAAGGCGCAGGCCATGAGCGAACTGACCGGCATGGCAAAAGTCGTGGCGGACCGTATCAGCGGGCGTCTCCTCGGCGTTCACATCATCGGCGCCCATGCGTCGGATATGGTTCACGAGGCCGCCGTTCTGTTGCGGCAGAACGCAACCGTGCATGCCATCACGCAGACGGTTCACGCCCACCCGACGCTTTCGGAGGCGATACAGGAGGCGGCCGAGGATGCGTTGGGCCAGGCGGTGCACAAGCCCATGAAAAACAAGGCGGCGGCGCCCGCACCCGCATAGCCCGACAGCAGATCAGGCGGCTGGTTTCACAGGCGAGGTTTGCTGGCCTTGCTTTCCCGTGCCTTCACCGCCGCCTGACGCTGGGCCTCGATCCACTCCAGCGTGGACAGATAGGCCGTTCCCCAGCCGGGGACATCCGTCAATACCGCCGTCACGCGTTTTGCCGGCTGATTCGGCGAGGTGGGTATCGTGTATTCCAGCATGCGCGCGCACTGCGAGGGATCGCGCACTTTGTTGACGTTGCGAAGATGATTCAGCCGCCAGCCTGTCTTGTCGGATCCCATGTAGATGCTCGACATGACGCTACTGACATTCTGCGGCGCGTTGACGGTGCAATTCACCGCGCCATGCGGATCGAGCCAGATCGGTGAGCCGGGTCTGTCCAGATCGGGCTTGCCGTATTTGTCGAAAAGCGCCGTCCGATACTCGCCCACGGTGGGCGGATCCACGGGGTTGTCGGTCTTTCTCCAGATCATCACGAGCTGCCCACCCTTTGGCGGTGGTGCGAAATGCAGGTTGAAGGTGTCTCCCACCCGCAGTCCGTTCCTGATTTCCATCTTGTCGGCGACCATGCGATCAAGGAATTCGGCCGTGCTGTGGCTGTTGACGCCATCGGTATAGCGATAGCTCGACCGGCTTTCCTGTATGCGGGCGGGGGCGATCCCGAAAGCCACGAGCGCGGCTTTGGCCTGCGCAGGCGACATGCCGAGCTTGAGGCCGGCGATGTCAAGCTCTGCCGCGAATGCGGCAACGCTGAAACAGCCGGCGAACAGAGCCACGAGCGGACGACGGATGCTGAACCTCATTTTTTTCGGTCTCCAAGGGTGGAGAACGTATTGTACAAAACTACAGGGGCGAATACGCGGGGCCGATCGAGGCCTTCGGGATGATTACCTCGGTGCCTGCCAGCAGTTGTTCCCGATCTGCCAGCTCATCGAAAGCTGTTCGCCGGTGGGGTGCAGAACGTATTTCAGGCCGATGTAATCCGAGCCGCGCCGCCAGAACATGGCGAGCAGGTTTTTTTCGCCGTTGGCGACGACGCTGGTGTAGGGGATGACCTTGATCGGATTGCCGTAGAGGTTGGAATAGTTGGACGCGATGATGACGAAGTGGCGGAATTCGGGTTCGACTTCCTGATCGAAGCCGACCAGTTTGTCATTGCAGAAGGTGAAGAGAAAACGGCGGCCGGCGGGATTGTTGGGCAGGTCATAGGCGAAAAGCCCGTCGCCGCCGACGGGCAGGGTCTTGTCGAAATTCCAGGTCTTGAGTGCCTGCTCGACCTGATCGCGGCTCATGCCGTTCCTGAATTCGCCGACTTCCCAGGCGGCGGCGGGGGCGGCGAGCGTCAGGCCGGCCAGACAGGCCAGCATCGCGTTTCTGATTGTCATGGAATGCCGTGGGGGTCGCTATGCGTTGCCGCAAGCATACCGCATGGGCCCGCTTGGCCGCCGGGCCGGTTCACTTGCCGGTAACGGCGCCGAAAACCTTTTTCAAAAGCGCGCTGCCGGCCTGGACGGGATTGGCGCGGATGGCGGCTTCTTTTTCGCCAATGAGCGTGTAGAGGCGATCCATCGCTTCCTGGGTGACGTACTGCTCGACGTTGGACTGACTCTTGTCGATGAGGTTGAACTGTGTGGCCATACCGGCGTAGCGGTTGTACTGCTGGGCGAGCCCGACCTTGTCGGTGGTGGTCTTGACGATGGGCAGGAAGCGTTCGGTGAGCTGGGTTTCGGTCTTCCTGCGGAAGAAGTCGGTGGCGGAGGTCTGGCCGCCGGTGAGGATGCCCTTGGCGTCTTCCAGGGTCATCTGTTTCACGGCGTCGACGAACAGGGTCTGGGCTTCGGGTACGGCGGCTTCGGCAGCACGGTTCATCGCGAGTACGAGATCGTCGGCCTGTTGGCCCATTCCGAACATCCGCATGGCCTTTTCGGCTTTTTGCAGATTCTTGGGAAGCGGGATCTTGAGCTGGGCGTTGCCGAAGAAGCCATCCTTGACGCCGAGCTGGGCCACGGCGGCATCGGCGCCGCGCGTCAGCGCCTCCTTCAGGGCGGCGTTGATGTCGGTCGTGGAAAGGGCATCCACGCCGGTGGCGCCGGCCGGGGCCTGGCCGCCCGGTTTGCTCACCACCCCCTTGAGCATTTCGCCCCAGTCGAAGGCATGGGCCGGCGCGGCGAGGGCGAGAATGGCGGCGAGTACGAGGACACGTTTCATGGGGGCTCCGGTTGTTCGGTTACAGCACTTCGGCCGCATAGTCGGCCAGACGCGAACGCTCGCCGCGCTGCAGGGTGACGTGGCCGTTGTGCGCCCAGCCCTTGAAGTGGTCGACGACATAGGTGAGACCGGAACTGCCCTCGGTGAGGTAGGGCGTGTCGATCTGCGAAATGTTGCCGAGGCAGACCACCTTGGTGCCAGGGCCGGCGCGGGTGATCAGTGTCTTCATCTGCTTGGGCGTGAGGTTCTGCGCCTCATCGATGATAAGAAACTTGTTGAGGAAGGTGCGGCCGCGCATGAAATTTAACGATTTCACCTTGATGCGCGAACGGATCAGATCCTGCGTGGCGGCACGGCCCCAGTCGCCGGCCTCGTCGTCGCTCTTGTTCAGCACGTCGAGGTTGTCTTCCAGCGCGCCCATCCACGGCGTCATCTTCTCCTCCTCGGTGCCGGGCAGGAAACCGATGTCCTCGCCGACCGGTACGGTCACGCGGGTCATGATGATCTCGGAATAGGTCTTCTTGTCGAGCACCTGGGCGAGCCCGGCGGCGAGCGTGAGCAGGGTCTTGCCGGTGCCGGCCTGGCCGAGCAGGGTGACGAAGTCGATCTCGGGGTCCATCAGCACGTTGAGCGCGAAGTTCTGCTCGCGGTTGCGCGCGACGATGCCCCAGACCGCGTTCTTCTGGTGGCTGTAATCCTTGACCGTGACCATTTCCGCGGTCTTGCCCCCGACCGCGAGCACCTTGGCGTGGAGCGGATTGGGGCCTTCCTGGAAGACGAATTCGTTGGGCAGCAGGCTCGGTACCAGCGGGCCCTTGATGCGGTAGTGGGTGACGCCGTTGGTCAGCCAGGATTCCATGCCGCGGCCGTGGCTGTCCCAGAAATCGGGCGGCAGTTCGCGCAGGCCGGCGTAGAGCAGATCGGTGTCTTCCAGCACCTTGTCGTTGAAGTAGTCCTCGGCCGGCAGGCCCAGCGCGCGGGCCTTGATGCGCATGTTGATGTCCTTGGACACCAGGATGACCTGCCGCTTGGGATGGTGGCGCGAGAGGAAGAACACCACGCCGAGAATCTGGTTGTCGACCTTGCTGGTGGGCAGGTTGATCGGAATGTCGCCGGTGATCGCCTGGGTCTGCAGGAACAGTTTCCCCGTGGCGGCGTTGTGGCTGTGCGGCGCGAGCGGCACGCCGTCCTCGATGCTGTCGAGCTTGCTGACGATCTCGTCGAGGAAGCGGCTGGCCTGGCGCGCGTTGCGCGAGACTTCGGTCATGCCTTTCTTGTGCTGGTCGAGTTCTTCCAGCGTGGCGATGGGGACGTAGACGTCGTGCTCTTCGAAGCGGAACAGGCTGGTGGGGTCGTGCATCAGCACGTTGGTGTCGAGGACGAAGAGCTTGGTCGGGACGGCAGCTTTTCTCGGCATGACAGCGGAGCACCGGGGCGTGGACGATGCTTGCATCCTACCGCATGGGTGCGTGCGCATGTCCAGTAAAAAATTGCGTCCGGCAGCCTGGTCGATCGCGGAAATCGGTTGCGGTTTGTCAGTAGAATGAAACGCTTTCCCGCATGCATTTCCTTATCGGATGAAAGGTCTTGTCCGGTTCGTCTGGGCATGGGCGGCCTGTCTGGGAATCGGCAGCGCATCGGCCCAGGTGACTGCGCACATCCTGTTGCAGGACTCGCCGCTTGCCGGTTTCCAGTACCACGCGGGCAGGGCCGTGTGGCCGCAGTTGCGTGTCGGCGACGCGCTCGCGCTGGTGCGTGAACCCGACAATCCCCACGACCCGCGCGCGGTGCGCATCGACTGGCAGGGCCGCACGCTCGGCTACGTGCCGCGGCGTGAAAACGCCGACGTGGCTCGATTGCTGGACAACGGTCAGCCACTCGAAGCGCGCATCAGCCGGCTGGCCGAGGGACGCGATCCGTGGTCGCGCGTGCGTTTTGAAATCCGGCTGGACGTCAACCGGGGCAACCAAGGAGTGATGCCATGAATATCCTGCGCGGGGGCTGTGTCTGGCTGATGTTCTGCATCGCCGGTCTGGCCCGGGCGGCCGATCTGTCGCTGGACACGCTGAAGCTGCCACCCGGATTCCAGATCGAGCTGTATGCCCAGGTGCCCAATGCCCGACAGATGGCGCTGGGCAAGACGCATCTCTTCGTCGGCAGCATGCGCGCAGGCAAAGTCTACGCGGTTCCGCTGACGGGGCCGCGCATGCCGGTCGTGCTTGTCGAAGGGCTCGATCTGCCGGTGGGGGTGGCCTACCGCGACGGCGACCTTTACGTGTCGGCGGTGAACCGCATCCTGCGTCTGCGCGGCATAGAGCAAGCGATCGCCAGGCCGCCGCGCCCGGAAGTCGTGACGGAGGCCTACCCGCGCGACACGCATCACGGCTGGAAATTCATCGCCTTCGGGCCGGACGGCAAGCTCTATCAGGCCGTTGAAAAAGTGCTTTTCGAACGCATCAGGGACGCTGAGTGCGAAGACACGAGCTGCCC
>WBSF01000007.1 GCA_008923315.1 Betaproteobacteria bacterium SCN1
CGATGGCTTCAGATCGTAGCGGCCAACGCGGGCGTCGGCGGGGGATTTTTCAACGGCCTGCTAGACGCATCCTCATGGGCCCGGGCCCATCCGACGTGCCGCAGCGCATCCTCGACGCGATGGCCCGCCCGACCATCGGCCACCTCGACCCGGCCTTCGTCGATCTGATGGAGCAGATCAAGGCCATGCTGCGCATGGCGTTCAAGACCGAAAACGCACTGACCTTTCCGGTATCCGCACCGGGATCGGCCGGCATGGAGATGTGCTTCGTCAACCTGATCGAGCCGGGCGACAAGGTCATCGTCTGCCGGAACGGCGTGTTCGGCGGACGCATGCTGGAAAACGTGAAGCGCACCGGCGGCGTACCGGTGGTCGTCGACGACACCTGGGGGGCGCCGGTGTCGCCGGACAAGGTCCGCGACGCCTTCAAGGCCAACCCGGACGCGAAGCTCCTCGCCTTCGTTCACGCCGAAACCTCGACCGGCGCGCAGAGCGACGCCGCCGCGCTGGCGAACATCGCCCGCGAGCATGGCGCGCTGACCATCATGGACTGCGTCACCAGCCTCGGCGGCACGCCCATCCATCTCGACACCTGGGGTATCGATGCGGCGTATTCCGGCAGCCAGAAATGCCTGTCGTGCACCCCCGGTCTGTCGCCCGTGTCGTTCTCGCCCCGGGCCATCGACCGTATCCAGGCGCGCCGCACACCGGTACAAAGCTGGTTCCTCGATCTGAGTCTGGTGCTCGGCTACTGGCAGTCCGCCGGTAAGCGGACCTACCACCACACTGCGCCGATCAACCCGATGTACGGCCTGCACGAAGCGCTGGTGATGCTGGAGGAGGAAGGCCTGGAAAATGCCTGGGCCCGCCACCGCAGCATGCACGAGAAACTCAAGGCCGGGCTGGAAGCACTGGGCCTGCAATACGTGGTTGCCGAAGACGCCAGCCTGCCCCAGCTGAACAGCGTCTACGTGCCCCAGGGCGTCGACGAAGCTGCCGTGCGCAGCCGGCTGCTCAGCGCATTCAATCTCGAAATCGGCGCAGGCCTGGGCGACATGGCCGGCAAGATCTGGCGCATTGGCCTGATGGGCTACTCGGCCAAGCAGGCCAATGTCGACTACTGCCTGGATGCGCTCGGCCAGTGCCTCCGGGGGTGACATGAAAGCCTATCTGATCGATGCCAACGCGAAGACGGTCACGGCCGTGACCGTCGCCGGGCTGGACGACGTGAAAACCCTGATCGGCTACGACTCGATCGATTCCGACGAAGTCGACGCCAGCGGCGACCGCCTGTTCTTCGACGAAAGCTGCTTCCTGCGCGACCAGACGGGCAAGGGCCGCTTCAAGCTCGACAATCTGGCGCCGGTGGCGGACAAGGGCGTGGTCGTCGGTTCGACCGGCGATGCGGCGCATCTGCAGGATGCCGCCGTCGAACCTGACGCGCTTCAGCGGCGCGTCGCCTGGCTCTAGGCCGGGCCGTCCCTCAGGACAGCCCGAGCCGCTGCCAGATGGTGGTGCTCGGCCCCGCCTGATTCATCGTGTAGAAATGCAGCCCCGGCGCGCCGCCGGCCAACAGACGGTCGCACAGGTCGGTGACGACATCGAGACCGAACGCCCGGATCGAGACCAGATCGTCGCCGTAGCTTTCCAGTTTCTTTCTCAGCCAGCGCGGGATCTCCGCCCCGCAGGCATCCGAAAAACGGGCAAGCTGCAGATAGTTGTTGATCGGCATGATGCCCGGCACGACCGGAATGGCCACGCCCAGGGCGCGCACCTCCTCGACGAAACGGAAATAGGCATCGGCGTTGAAAAAATACTGGGTGATCGCCGAATCGGCACCGGCATCGACCTTGCGTTTGAAATTGGCAAGGTCGTCCTTCCACGCGCGGGCCTGCGGATGGATTTCCGGATAGGCCGCGACCTCGATCTCGAACCAGTCGCCGGTTTCCGCGCGAATGAAGCTCACCAGTTCGTTGGCGTAGTTGAACTCGCCCGCGTCCATCGTGCCCGAAGGCAGGTCGCCGCGCAGCGCGACCAGATGCCGGATGCCCTGGCTTTTGTATTCGCCGAGAATCTCGCGGATGCTCTCGCGCGTCGAACCGATGCACGACAGGTGCGGGGCGGCTTCCGAGCCGCTCGCCTGGATGTCGCGCACTGCTTCCAGCGTACGGTCGCGGGTCGAACCGCCCGCGCCGAAGGTCACGGAAAAGAACTTGGGTTTCAACTGTGCGAGCTGCGCGCGCGTGGCGCGCAGTTTCTCGGCCCCCTCCGCCGTCTTGGGCGGGAAGAATTCAAAGCTGAACGTGCGTCCGCTCATGGTCAGTCCTTACCGGGAACAAGCGCCGACAGCGCCCAGGCGATCAGGCCGTAGAGCAGCGCGCCCATCAGCGCCGGGCCGAAGCCTTCGACGTGGAAACCGGGAATCACGGCACTGGCCAGCCAGAACAGCAGGCCGTTCAGCACCAGATAGAAGATGCCCAGCGTGACCACCGTGATCGGCAGGGTCAGGAGCGCCAGCACCGGCCGCACCAGAGTATTGATGAAGCCCAGCGCCAGCGCGGCCAGCAGCGCCGCGCCAAAGCCCGCCACCTGAATCGACGGCAACAGCCAGGTCACCGCCAGCAGTGCGACGGCATTCAGTATCCAGACCAGCAGCAGACGCATGACGCGCTCCTTTCCGGCTCATCCGAAGTTCAGTAACGATAATGCTCGGCCTTGTACGGGCCGCTCTTCTCCACGCCGATGTACTTGGCCTGATAGTCGGTCAGTTCGGTCAACTGCGCGTTGAGCTTCTTCAGCTGCAGACGCGCGACCTTTTCGTCGAGGTGCTTGGGCAAAGTGTAGACCCCGATCGGGTACTTGCCCGAGTCACGCTCCTGCCACAGTTCGATCTGCGCGATGGTCTGGTTGGCGAACGACGACGACATGACGTAGCTCGGGTGCCCCGTGGCGCACCCCAGGTTCACCAGCCGGCCCTTGGCGAGCAGGATGATGCGTTTTCCATCGGGGAAAATCACGTGGTCGACCTGCGGCTTGATCTCTTCCCACGCGTACTGCTCGATGCTCGCCACGTCGATCTCGTTGTCGAAGTGGCCGATGTTGCAGACGATGGCCTGATCCTTCATCTTCGCCATGTGTTCGTGCGTGATGACGTGGAAGTTGCCGGTGGCGGTGACGAAGATGTCGGCCTTGTCGGCGGCATAGTCCATGGTCACGACGCGGTAGCCTTCCATCGCCGCCTGCAGCGCGCAGATCGGATCGATCTCGGTCACCCACACCTGGGCGGACAGTGCGCGCAACGCCTGCGCCGAGCCCTTGCCGACATCGCCGTAGCCGGCGACGACGGCGATCTTGCCCGCGACCATCACGTCGGTGGCGCGCTTGATGCCGTCCACCAGCGATTCGCGGCAGCCGTAGAGGTTGTCGAACTTGGATTTGGTGACCGAATCGTTGACGTTGATCGCCGGGAATTTCAGTTCGCCGCGCGCATGCATCTGGTAGAGACGGTGCACGCCGGTCGTCGTTTCCTCGGTCACGCCGCGCACGGCGAGCAGCCGGCTCGAATACCAGCCGGGCGCTTCGGCGATTTTCTTCCGGATCGCGGCGTAGAGCACACGCTCCTCCTCGCTGGTCGGGTTGCCGACCACCGCAATATCCTGTTCGGCGCGCGCACCGAGATGCAACAGCAGCGTCGCATCGCCGCCATCGTCGAGGATCATGTTCGAATGCCCGCCGTCGGCCCACTCGAAGATGCGATGGGTATAGTCCCAGTATTCCTCCAGCGATTCGCCTTTCACCGCGAACACCGGCGTGCCGGCCGCGGCGATCGCGGCGGCGGCGTGGTCCTGGGTGGAGAAGATGTTGCACGAGGCCCAGCGCACTTCGGCGCCCAGTGCCTGCAGCGTCTCGATCAGTACCGCGGTCTGGATCGTCATGTGCAGCGAACCGGAGATGCGCGCGCCCTTCAGCGGCTGGCTGGCGGCGAATTCCTCGCGGATCGCCATCAGGCCCGGCATCTCGGTTTCGGCGATCTTGATTTCCTTGCGGCCCCAGTCGGCGAGCGCAAGATCGGCGACGACGCAATCGGCGGCATGGCCAGCGGGAGAAACTGCATTCATGGTGAACTCCTTGAATGGCAGCAGGGGGCACGCTCGCAAGCGTGCGGCCCAGCCGCACGTCAACGAGCGCCGTTGAAACATCGCCGGAATCGAGCCTGGCGGGTGAACCGTCGCAGCGCTCCTCGAAACCGGGGGGCGGCCCGCGGCGCGCCCGAAAGTGCGCGGGATTATACCCCGGCGTCCGCCTTCAGCGCGGCCGCCTTGTCGGTCGTCTCCCAGGTAAAGTCGGGCTCGTCGCGGCCGAAGTGGCCATAGCTCGCCGTGCGCGTGTAGATCGGTCGCAGCAGGTCGAGCATGCTGACGATGCCCTTGGGCCGCAGGTCGAAATGCCGGTGGATCAGTTCGACGATCTTCGCCTCGGGAATCTTGCCGGTGCCGAAGGTGTCGACCATCAGCGAGGTCGGCCGGGCCACACCGATGGCGTAGCTGACCTGCACCATGCAGCGGTCGGCCAGGCCGGCGGCGACGATGTTCTTGGCCACGTAGCGGCCAGCGTAGGCAGCGCTGCGGTCGACCTTGGACGGATCCTTGCCGGAGAAGGCCCCGCCGCCGTGCGGCGCGGCGCCGCCGTAGGTGTCGACGATGATCTTGCGGCCGGTGAGCCCGGCGTCGCCCATCGGACCGCCGATGACGAAACGGCCGGTCGGATTGACGAGATAGCGGGCCCCGGTCGTCAGCATCTCCTTCGGCAGCACCGGCTTGACGATCTCCTCGATCACCGCCTCGCTCAGCATGGCATGGGAAATGTCGGGATCGTGCTGGGTGGAGAGTACGACCGTGTCGATCGCCTGCGGGCGGCCCTCGACGTAGCGGATCGACACCTGCGATTTGGCGTCCGGCCGCAGCCACGGCAGACGGCCGTCCTTGCGCAGCTCGGACTGCCGCTCGGTGAGGCGGTGCGCGAGATAGATCGGCATCGGCATCAGTGTCGGCGTTTCGTTGCAGGCATAGCCGAACATCAGCCCCTGGTCGCCGGCGCCCTGATCGAGATTGTCGTCGTGCGCACGATCCACGCCCTGCGCGATGTCGGGCGACTGCTTGCCCACGGTGACCAGCACCCCGCAGGTGTTGTAGTCGAAACCGATCTCGGAAGAGTCGTAGCCGATGCGGCGGATGGTCTGCCGCGCGACCTGGTTGTAGTCGATGACCGCGGACGTGGTGATCTCGCCGGCGATGACGCACAGGCCGGTGGTGAGCAGCGTCTCGCACGCGACGCGGGCTCGTTTGTCCTGGGTTAGAATCGCGTCGAGTATCGCATCCGACACTTGGTCGGCCATCTTGTCGGGATGGCCTTCCGACACCGACTCAGACGTGAAAATGAAATCCTTCTGCATGTCCGCTCCTGACGTCCCTGTTACCGACTGCGTAACCGGCGCGTGGGACAGAAGGCGCGGCGACGCTTTAGCTGTATTTGTATCCCGCCCGCAAGTTGTCGTGATTAACCCGGCGGCACGCACATTCTGCCCCGCCCGCGCCGGCATCGTCAATCCCGCGGACCGGCATCCGGCCGGCAGCGCTGCGTTCGCGTGATCGCGCTGCTCCGCGTGCTGGCCCGGCTGCCGCTTCCCGTTCTCCACGGGCTAGGCATCGCGCTCGGCTGGCTGATCTACTGGATGCCCGGCCGTCATGCCCGCCGCATGCGCAACAACCTGTTCGCCAGCGGGGTTTGCGATCCCGATACCGATTGCGGCAGGCTGCTGCGCCGCGCCGTCGGCGAATCCGGCAAGGCCGTCGCCGAGCTGCCCGCCGTATGGCTGCGCCCCTACGCTTCGATTCCACGGCTCGTGCGCGGCGTCGAGGGCTGGGCGCAGCTGGACGCCGCGCGCGCAGCCGGTCGCGGCGTCATCCTGATGTCGCCGCACGTCGGCTGCTTCGAGATCATCAGCCTGTATTACGCCGCGCACCATCCGTTCACCGCGATGTACAAGCCGCCGCGCAATCCGACGCTGGCGGAGCTGATGCACCTCGGCCGCGCGCGCGGCCAGGCGCATCTGGTGCCGACCGATCTCTCGGGCGTGCGCGCGCTGCTCGCCGCACTGAAACGCCGCGAAGCCATCGGCATCCTGCCCGACCAGGTCGCGAGCAGCGGCGACGGCGTGTGGGCGCCCTTCTTCGGCCGGCCTTCGTACACGCCCACGCTGGCCGCCAGCCTGCAGCGCAAGACCGGCGCGGCGGTCTTCTTCGTCGTCGCCGAACGGCTGCGCCGGGGACGCGGCTACCGGCTGCACGTGTTGCCCCTCGACGGCGAACTGACGGACGACAAGCGCGCCGCCGCTGCGTGCATCAACCGCAACGTCGAAGCCATCATCCGCCGCTTCCCCGCGCAGTACATGTGGAGCTACAACCGCTACAAGCGGCCCGGCGGCGCACCCGACCCGGACGACGACGCATGAAGCCCGACGCGAATCCGTACCGCCCCGCGCTGTGGGGCATGTGGCTGAGCGTGGGCCTGCTGTGGCTGCTGCACTGGCTGCCGCTGCCGCTGCAGGCCGCATTCGGCAACGCCGTCGGCTGGCTGCTCGCCCTGAAGCCGGGCCGGCGCCGCAAGGTCGTCGCCACCAACCTGCGGCTGTGCTTTCCGGATGCGCCGCCCGCCGTCCGCCGCCGCTGGCTGCGCCAGACCTACCAGGCGTCGATGCGCGCGGTGTTCGAACACGGCGTGCTGTGGTGGGCCTCCGAACGCCGCCTGCGCCGGCTGTTGCACATCGACAACCCCGAAGCCGCGCTGGGCGACGGCAAGCGGCCGGTAATCTGGCTCGCACCGCATTTCGTCGGCCTCGACATGGGTGGCGCGCGGCTGGCGATGGACTGGTCGGCCGCGTCGATGTACGCGCCGGCCAAGGATCCGGTCAGCGACCATTTCATGCTGCGCGGCCGCACCCGCTTCCGCGACGCCCTGCTGATCGCGCGTCACGAAGGCATCAAGCGCACGCTGTCGGTCATCAAGTCCGGCCTGCCGTTCTACTACCTGCCCGACCAGGACCACGGCCGGCACAACGCGGTGTTCGTGCCCTTCTTCGGCACTCCGGCCGCGACCGTGTCGGCGCTGCCGCGGCTCGCCCGGCTCACCGGCGCGCAGGTCGTCCCCGTCGTCACCCGCCAGTTGCCCCGGGGCCGCGGCTACGCAGTGCGCTTCTATCCGCCCTGGGACGATTACCCGAGCGGCGACCTGGACGCCGACGTGGCGCGGATGAACCGCTTCATCGAGGATCGCATCCGCGAAATGCCGCCGCAGTATCTGTGGCTGCACCGCCGTTTCAAAACCCGGCCGGCCGGCGAGGCCAGTCTATATGAATGACACGCCGCGGCGGATCGCACCGGACGACATCGACGCCATCGCCGCGCTCGCGCGCCGGGTCTGGCAGGCCACCTATCCGCCGCTGATTTCCCAGGCGCAGATCGATCACATGCTGGCCGAGCGTTATGCGGCCGAACGCATGCATGACCAGCTCGCCGACCCGCTGCACGCCTGGTGGATCGCGGGCGCGCCTGCGGCAGGATTCGCCCATGCCCATCTCGACGGCCCGGTCTGCAAGCTGGACAAACTCTATGTGCGCCCCGACCGCCAGCGCCACGGCCTCGGTGCCGCACTGCTGGCCGCCGCCGTCGACTGGGCGCGCATGCAGGGCATGGCCCGCATGCGCCTGCAGGTCAACCGTGGCAATGCGCAGGCAATCCGCGCATACCGCAAATACGGCTTTGCCGTCGTCGAATCGCGCATTTTCGACATCGGCAACGGCTTCGTGATGGACGATCACGTGATGGAATTACCGCTTTGAAGCACAGCCGGCAACTATCGTCCGGGCAGCCCTGGCGCTACACTTGCCTGCAATACGCACTCTGTCCCGCCGGATTCGCCGCCGACTCCGATACCGCATGAAGATCCGTTTCACCAAAATGCAGGGCCTGGGCAACGATTTCGTCGTGTTCGACGGCGTCTCGCAAACCGTCACGCTCACGCGCAACCAGTGCCGCCGCATCGCCGACCGTCATTTCGGCGTGGGCTGCGACCAGATTCTGCTGGTCGAACCGCCCGCGCATGCGGATGTCGATTTCGGTTATCGCATCTTCAATGCCGACGGCGGCGAAGTGGAACAATGCGGCAACGGGGCACGCTGCTTCGTGCGCTTCGTGCACGACAAAGGGCTCACCGACAAGCGTGCGATCCGCGTGGAGACCGCCGCCGGCATCATCGAACCGCGCCTGCTCGACGACGGACTGGTGGCGGTGAACATGGGCGTGCCGCGGTTCGCGCCGGCCGACATTCCGTTTGCTGCCGACGCGGAGGCCCCGGCCTACGCGCTGCAGGTCGGCGATCAGACGGTCGAGGTCGCCGCGCTGTCGATAGGCAACCCGCACGCGGTCCTGCGCGTGGACGACGCGGAGGCCGCGCCGGTCCTCAGCCTCGGCACCGGCATCGAGTCCCACCCGCGCTTTCCGCAGCGCGTCAACGCCGGCTTCATGCAGGTGGTCACGCCGCACGCCATCCGTCTGCGTGTCTACGAACGGGGCGCGGGCGAGACGCTGGCCTGCGGGACAGGCGCCTGCGCCGCCGCAGTGGCCGGCATCCGCCGCGGCTGGCTGGAAACGCCGGTCGAAGTTCATACACGCGGCGGCGATCTGACCGTGACCTGGGCCGGCCCCGGCCAGCCGGTCTACATGACCGGCCCGGCGGAAACCGTATTTGAAGGAGAAATCGAAATCTAATGGACACGCTCGACGCCCCGAACAAACAAGCCATCGCCGATTTTCTCGGCCGCAACCCCAATTTCTTCAACGAGTACCCCACCCTGCTGGCCGATCTGCACATCCCGCATCCGCACGGCACGCACGCCGTGTCGATGAGCGAACGCCAGCTGATCGCATTGCGCGACAAGGTGCGCACACTCGAAAGCAAGCTCGCCGAACTGATCCAGTTCGGCGAGGAAAACGACGGCATCTCCGAGAAGCTGCACGCGCTGACCCTGGATCTGGTCGCGGCCGGCACGCTGCAGGATCTGGCCGGCACCCTGGCACTGCATCTGCGCGAGGGTTTCGCGGTGCCGCACCACGCGATGCACCTGCTCGCCGACGGCGGACTCGCACCGGACGCAGTCACCGCCATCGCCACACTGCTGCAACCGGTGTGCGGCCCGCTCGTGGTCCCGCAGGCAAGCGACTGGTTCGGCGAAGTCTCGCCCCACCTGAAGAGCTTTGCCTGCATCCCGCTGCGCATGGCCGCCGGCAGCCCGTCGCTCGGCCTGCTGGTTCTGGCATCGGAAGAAGAAAAACGTTTCTACGCCGGCATGGGCACGCTGTACCTCACGCGGCTGGGCCAGACGCTCGCCGCCGCACTGACGCGGATGCAGGCTTGACCGCCCTCCCATCTCCGTCCGACGCCCCGCCTTCCCCCCGGCAGGATACGGACACCCGGCCCGAGCCGGTCCGGGCCTACCTGCAATATCTCGCCGCCGAACGGCGTCTGTCGCCGCACACCCTGGCCGCCTACCAGCGCGATCTGGGGATACTGTGCCGGCATGCCGGCGACACGCCGCTGCAGGACCTGACGCCGGTCGATATCCGGGGACTGATCGTCCGGCTGCGCGGCGAAAACCTGTCGCCCGCCAGTGTCGCCCGCCAGCTCTCGGCCTGGCGGGGATTCTATGTCTTTGCACGCCGCCGCCTCGGGTTCCCGGTCAATCCCTGCATCGGCCTTCGCCCCCCCAAATCGGCCAAACGCCTGCCCGACGTACTTTCGCCCGACGCCTGCGCGCACCTGCTCGACCTCCCCGCCGAACACATTCTGGACCGGCGCGACCATGCGATGTTCGAGCTGCTGTATTCGTCCGGCTTGCGTCTGGCCGAGCTGGCCGGCCTCGATCTGGCCACCGTCGACATGCGCGCGGGCGAAGCCCAGGTCACGGGCAAGGGCGGCAAGACCCGCATCGTACCGGTCGGCGCGCAGGCGCTGGCCGCACTCGCCGCCTGGCTGCCGCTGCGGCAAACGCTCGCGCGCAATGGCGTCGCCGCACTGTTCGTGAACCGGCGCGGCGACCGCCTGAGCCCCCGCAGCATCCAGTTGCGGCTCGCACGCTGGGCCGCGCGGGCGGGCGTGCCGCAGCACGTCCATCCGCACATGCTGCGGCACGCCTTCGCCACCCATATGCTGCAATCCTCGGGCGATCTGCGCGCCGTGCAGGAATTGCTCGGTCATGCCAGCATCGGCACCACCCAGGTCTACACGCATCTCGACTGGCAGCATCTTGCCAAGGTCTACGACCAGACTCACCCGCGCGCGCGCCGGAAAAACTGAACCCCGCCCGAAAGTAAGCACACACCATCGCGCTCACTCCTTGATTTACATACCCTTCAGGATTCGGCCTGGCTGCCGATTTCCCGGGTATGATCCCCTTCTCCGCCCAGGCGCGTCTCGGCCGCCACGCCCTGCTCGAAAAGCTCAGTACCCAAGGCCGTGCCCTGGGGGCGATATGCGCCGCCGCACTGTTGCTGTCGCTGCTGGCCGCGCAGCAGTTGCTTTCACTGGCACGTCATGATGCCGACAACGCCTTGCGCCTTCAGGCAACGGCCCAGCTCGCCGCGCTGACCCAGGGGGTCGCCGACGCCGTGACCGCGGGCGACCTGGACGGACTGCGCGCCCAGCTCCGGACGCCGATCGCCCAGGGCAATACGCTCTATGCGGAATACCGGGGCGATGACGGCATGGCGGTGCGCGAAGCGGCACCCGCCATGCAGCCGGACCGGCCGGAATGGTTCGCCCGGCTGTCGGGGCTCGAACTTCCGGCCCTGCAGGCACGGGTCGACCTCGGAGGCGGCACATCCGGCCAGCTCGCCCTGCAACCTTCGTCGCATGCCTACGAAGATTTTCTCTGGCGCCTGAGCACGCGCCTGCTGGCCGTGTTCGCCCTGGCGGCCAGCCTGCTGGGCGTACTGATCCATCTGCTCCTCAAACGCAATCAGCGCAGCCTGCGCAGTCTGCGCACCGCCGTACGCAACATCGAGGCAGGCGATCCCGGCGTCCGCGTGCCGATCGAGCGCGGCAGCCCGCCGGAGCTGCGCGACACCCTGCGCAGTTTCAACGAAATGGGCGTGGCGCTGGAGCGCCGGTTCACCTGTCTGCGCGAACAGCAGCGGGCGTTCGACAGCGCCGCGGCCGTCGCGGAAACCGGACCCGACGGCACGCTCACCCATGTGAACGAACTGTTCTGCGTACTGTCGGGCTATACCCAGGCAGAACTGGTCGGCCAGGATTTCCGCATGCTCAACTCCGGCTGGCACGACCGCGCCTTCTTCGAGAATCTGTGGCAGACCATCGGCGGCGGCCGCGTCTGGCGCGGCGAAATCTGTAACCGCGCACGGGACGGACATCTCTTCTGGACCGCCACGACCATCATTCCGGTCAAGGGCCACGACGGCCATCCGCAGAAATATGTATCGATCCGCTTCGATATCACGCAGCGCAAACTCGACGAAGCGGCGCTCGAAGCCGAGAAGGAGCGCTGGCAGGTCACGCTGCAGTCGATCAACGACGCCGTTGTCGTGACCGATGCGCGCAACCGGGTCGTCTACATCAATCCAAGCGCGGAAAGCCTGCTGGGCCTGCCGCTGGAAGACGCCCATGGCAACCCGCTGCGCGAGCTGATGACGCTCGACCGCACGGGCGGCGAGGACGACGTGCCGGCCTGCTTCCTGGCATCGGAATCCCCCAAGACGAGCAAGAACGGCTCGGCGCGCCTGCTCACCCGTTTCGGCGAAAGCGTCGCGATCAGCTTCAGCTGCGCACCGCTCACCGGCAACGGCGGTTTCGGCGCGATCTACGTGCTGCGCGACGAAACCGAGCGCAAGCGGCTGCTCGACAGCCTGCGCGACATGGCCTATCACGACACGCTCACGACACTGCCGAACCGCCGCGCGGTCGAGAGCCGGCTCGCGCGCGCGCTACGTACCGCGCGCGAGCAGAACCAGCAGCATGCCTTCTGCTACATCGATCTCGACCAGTTCAAGCTGGTCAACGACACCTGCGGACACGCGGTCGGCGACGGCCTGCTGCAGGACATCGCGCAGACCATGCGCGGCGCCCTGCCCCAGCAGGCCTATCTGGGCCGTCTCGGCGGCGACGAATTCGGCCTGATCCTGTTCGACACCGCCACCGACGAAGCGACCCGCGTTTGCCGCATCCTGGTGCAGCGCATCCGCGATTTCCGCTTCGAACACAAGGGCCGCCGCTTCACGCTCGGCGCCTGCGCCGGCATCGCCCGCATCGCCCGCGACGCCACCTCGGCCGGCGACATCATGGTGCAGGCCGACATGGCCTGCTACCGCGCAAAATCCGAAGGCAGCGGCCGCATCATGCTCTACGAGGCGGACGAAGTCGGGTTCCGCCGCCTGGAAACCGAAATGGGCTGGGCCGCCGATTTCGCCCAGGCACTCGAAGCCAACCAGTTCCTGCCCTACCGGCAGCTCATCCATCCCATTTCGAGCAGCGGACAGCCGCATTACGAAGTGCTGGTCCGCTGGCAACGCAACGGCGTGATCGAAGGGCCGGCCAAGCTGCTGAGTGCGCTGGAACGCTACGGCCAGGCACCCATCCTCGACCGCTGGATGGTGGAGGTGGTGATCACCTGGCTGGCAGCGCACCCCGACGACAATGCCGTCTATTTCATCAATCTGTCGGGCAAGACCGTCGCCGACGAATCGTTTCTCGACGTAGTCTGCCAGCTGCTCGACCGGCACGGCGTGGCGGGCGAACGCCTGGGGTTCGAGGTCACCGAAACCGCCGCCGTGGTCAACCTCGACGACGCACAGCGCCTGATCCAGGGCCTGCGGCCGCGCGGCTGCCAGTTCGCGCTCGACGACTTCGGGCGCGACGCGTCATCCTTCTTCTATCTCAAGCACCTGCCCGCCGACTACCTCAAGATCGACGGCGCGTTCGTGCGCGGCATGCTGTCCGACAGCCGCGATCAGGCGATCGTGCGTTCGATTGCGCAGCTCGCACGCGATTTCGGCATGCAATCGATCGCCGAACAGGTGGAAAACGCCGACATGGTGACGCTGCTGACCGAGATCGGCGTGGACTACCTGCAGGGCTATCACGTTCACCGGCCGGAGGCCCTGCCGGGCTGGCAGGCGCTGGTCAGCGCGCAACCGGGCAACCGCATCCGGTCGCCGCACCTGAGCGTCGTCAAGTAGATCCTAGTCGATCTCGATGCCGGCCAGCCCGTCCGGCACGGCCGGATAGCGCATGCCGAGATTCTCCAGGGCCTCCACCAGCAGGTGCGAGATCACCAGATTGCGTGCCAGCTTGCTGTTGGCCGGAATCACGTGCCAGGGCGCATGCGCGGTGCTGGTGGCCGACAGCGCGGCTTCGTAGGCTTTCATGTAGGCCGTCCACTGCGCCCGAACGGGCAGATCGCCAGGATTGAATTTCCACTGCTTTTCCGGCGTGTCGCGGCGCGCTTCCAGCCGCTTTTTCTGCTCGTCCTTCGAAATGTGCAGATAGAACTTCAGGATCGTCGTGCCGGACTCGGCCAGCATGCGCTCGAAATCGTTGATCTGGCGATAGCGGCGCCTGCACTCGGCGGCATCGATCCAGCCATTGACCCGGGTGACGAGCACGTCCTCGTAATGCGAGCGGTTGAAAATCGCGATCTCGCCCGCACCCGGCACCCGGCGGTGCACCCGCCACAGAAAATCATGCGCCGCCTCTTCGGGGGTGGGCGCCTTGAATCCGCTGACGTTCACTCCCAGCGGGTCGACGCCCTGGAAGACGTGGCGGATGGTCGAATCCTTGCCCGCCGTATCCATCGCCTGCAACACGATCAGAAGCCTGTGCCGGCCTTCGGCGTAGAGCAGCTCCTGCAGTGCCTCGAGCCGTGCGCGATAGGCATCGAGCCGCTCATAGGCTGCGGCTTTCTTCCTGCCGACGGCCGTACGGTCATCCGGGTCCCGCGCCGCCAGCCCGGCACGTCGGCCGGGCCGTACCCGGGTGTCCGGAAGTTTCATACGCCGTCTCCGTTGCGTCGCCCGGGCGTCAGGCTCATCCAGTCACCCAGTGCCGACCGGATCTCGGCCAGCGTGAGATGCCGCATCAGGGTGCGGTTCACCGGCGCCATCTGGTTCCATGTGCAGACCATGCTGCGCAATCCGGCATGCGCCGGACCGTGCAGACGGAATTCGGTGGCGTAATACAGGAAGGTCAGATCGCCTTCGTCGGATCCGTCCACCCGCCGAAAGGGCGAAGCGCGCGCCGCCATGATCGGCGTCACGCTGCGCGTCACCCGCCAGACCTCGAAGCGGCCCGGCGCCAGGGTCTGCGGCGTTTCCCGGACGGTGTCGAGCTCCACCACACAGAACGGGTCGTATTCCTGCACGCTGTTGCGCGGCACGGTGCGGCCATACTGGAGACGTACGGTCGCTTCGTTTGCCGGAATCGTCAGCGGGCGATGCAGCGCGATCGACCAGCCGGTCGGATAGGCATAGTACGGCGACCCCGGGTCGTCCGACTGCAGGCCCGCACAACCGGCCAGCACCAGTACGCCTGCCAGCCATGTGATTTTCATGGGAATTCCTCGGCGAGGTGGTTAAGGTTTTCTAACCCGAAACCACGCCGCATACAAGGCCGGCAGGAAAAACAGCGTCAGGACAGTCGCCGCGATCAGGCCGCCCATCACCGATACTGCCATCGGTCCCCAGAAGATCGAACGCGACAGCGGGATCATCGCGAGCACCGCCGCCGCCGCCGTGAGGCTGATCGGACGCATCCGCCGCACGGTCGATTCGACGATGGCCTCCCATTGCGACAGGCCGCGCGCAACATCCTGCCGGATCTGATCGACCAGGATCACCGAGTTGCGCATGATCATGCCCGCCAGCGAGATGATCCCAAGCAACGCGACGAAGCCCATCGGCCGGCCGCTCACCAGCAGGGCGATCGCAACCCCGATCACGCCCAGCGGCGCGGTCAGCACCACCAGCATGGACCGGGAAAAGCTGCCGAGCTGCAGCATCAGCAGGGTGAAGGTCACGATGACGATGAGCGGCCACGAGGCCGCGATCGCGGCATTGGCCTTGGCGCTGCTTTCCACCGGTCCGCCGACCTCCAGCCGGAAACCCTGCGGCAGCCCGGCACGAAAAGCCGCGACCTGCCGTGCCAGATCGGCGACGACGGTCGCAGGCTGGGTGTCGCCGACAGGATCGCCGCGCACGGCGATGGTGGGCAGCCGGTCGCGGCGCCAGATCACGCCGTCCTCGAACGCGGGCACGAAACGGGCGATCTGGCCCAGCGTCACGCTCTGCCCGTTGAACGTGCCGATCGGCAAGGCCGCGAGCGCGTCGACATCGCGGTGTTCCGCACGCGGCGTGCGCAGCACCACGTCGATCAGCAGATCGTCCTCGCGGAACTGCGTGACGGTCGCACCCGAAAGTTCAAGCGCCACCAGCCGCCCGACGCCATCGGAACTCAGACCCAGCGCCTTGATCTTGTCCTGATCGAGTTGCGCGCGCACGGCAAGCGATTCCTCGTTCCAGTCGAGATTCACCGCGGTCACGCGCGGATGCGCGGCGACGATGCGGCGCAGCTTCTCGGCCTCGGCCTTGAGCCGCGGCACGTCGGTGCCGGACAGGCGGTACTGCACCGGATAGCCGGCGGGCGGGCCGTACTCGAAGCGGACGGCACGGCCGCGTACGTTGGGGAACTCGGTATCGAACAACGTGCGGATGTGCGCGATGGCGCGTTCGCGTGCCGGCACGTCCTGCGCGATCACCACGAGCTGCGCGAAATTGCGGTTCGCCAGACGCTGGTCGAGCGCCAGCACGAAACGCGGTGCGCCCTGGCCGATGTAGTTCAGGACATGTGCGACGTCGGGGTCGCTGCGCAGGCGGTTTTCGAGGCGGATCGCCTCGGCGCGCGTGGCATCGATGGAAGCGCCTTCGGGCAGCCACATCTCGACCAGAATCTCCAGCCGGTCGGACTGCGGGAAGAACTGCTTTTCCACTTTCTGCATCGCGGCAACGCCGACGCCCAGCGCAACGGCCGTCAGCGCAATCACTGTCCTGCGCCGTTCCAGACACCAGGTCACGGCCGCACGGAAACGCGTATAAAAAAGCGTGCGGTAGACGGCGTCCTCGTCGTCCACGTGGTGCGCGGGCTTGAGCAGCCAGTGGCCGAAATAGGGTGTGACGGTCACCGCGACCAGCCACGACGACAGCAGGGCGATGCTCGTGACGGCGAAGATCGCGAAGGTGTATTCGCCGACCATGGATTTGGCCAGTGCGATCGGCAGAAAAGCCGTGGCGGTCAAAAGCGTGCCGGTCAGCATCGGAAAGGCAGTCGACCGGAAGGCGTAGGTGGCCGCCTCGTAGCGACTCCAGCCTGCTTCGAGCTTGTGCGCCATCATCTCGACCGCAATGATCGCGTCGTCGACCAGAAGACCGAGCGCGATGATGAGTGCGCCGGTGGAGATGCGGTGCAGATCGATGCCGAAAAGCCACATGGCCGTGAACGTGATGGCCAGCACCACCGGAATCGACAGCGTCACGACCAGACCGGCCCGCCATTTGAGTGCGACGAAGGTCACCGCCAGCACGATGGCGACCGCCTCGAGGAAGCTCTGCATGAACAGCCGCACCGCATGCGAGACGATGCCCGGCTGATCGTGTATCCGGTGGATCTCCAGGCCCACCGGCAGGCGCTGCTGCATGGCCGCCATCGACGCGGCGACGTCGCGCCCCAGCGCCAGCACGTCGCCGCCTTCGGCGAGCGAAACCCCCAGCAGAACCGCCGGTGCGCCCTGCGAACGGATTTCCGCTGCCGGCGGGTCCTCGTAACGCCGCGTCACCTCGGCGATGTCGCCCAGCCGCAGGCTGCGCGTACCGACCCGGATGATGGTTTCGCGCAGGCGCGCCACGTCGGAATACGGCCCCGAAACACGCAGGGGAATTGACAGCGTGTCGTTTTCCACCCGGCCGTTCTCGACCACGCCGTTCTGGTCCTGCACCGCCTGCATGATCTGCTGCGGCGTGAGCTGGAGCGTCGCCAGCTTCTGCACCGGTACCTCGATGTAGATCTTTTCCGGCACGATGCCGAACAACTCGACCTTGCCGACGTTGGGCAGGCGCCGCACCTCGCGCTGCGCGTCCTCGGCGACGCGGCGCAGCTCGGCGCGCGAAAAGCCGTCGCCGGTAAAGGCGTAGATCGATCCGAAAGTGTCGCCGAATTCGTCGTTGAAATACGGCCCGCGCACGCCGGCCGGCAGCTGCGGGCCGAGGTCGCCGATCTTCTTGCGCACCTGATACCAGGCCTGCGCGACGTCGCGCCCGCGCACGGTCTCCTTCAGATTGACGAACAGCGCGGTCTCGCCCGGCTTCGCATAGCTCTGCACGAAATCGAGCTCCGGCATTTCCTGCAGTTTTTTCTCGATGCGTTCGGTGAGCTGTTCCGACACCTCCTGCGCAGTGGCGCCCGGCCAGTAGGCCTGGATCAGCATGGTCTTGAAGGTGAACGGCGGGTCCTCCGCCTGCCCCAGATGGAAGTAGGACCGTACCCCCAGCAGCAAAATCAGCACGACGAAAAAACGCAGCAGCGCCGGATGTTCGATCGCCCAGCGCGACAGGTTGCCGCGCCCCGGAACGAAACGCGGCGTATCGCTCATTGAACGAGGCGGACGCGCTGGCCGGGCGCCAGTTTGTGCACGCCCGCCGTCACCACCCATTCGCCGGCCACCAGGCCCGACGACACGGCGGCGCGTTCGCCCGCCAGCACGCCGAGCGCGACCGCGCGCGCCACGACCGTGCCGGCCTTCGCATCCACCACCCAGACCTGGGGCTGGCCGTTGACCTTGAACAGCGCACTCTGCGGTATCGACAGGGCCGGCGCGTCGCCGCCCTCGATCTCCACACTGGCGGTCATGCCCAGCCGCACCGCCTCGTCGGCCCCGGCGATGGCAACGCGCGCAGCGTAGGTGCGGGTTGCCGGATCGGCCATCGGCGCCAGTTCGCGCAGACGGCCGTCATACCCCTTGTCCGGCGCCGCCCACAGCCGCACGCGCAGCCGTTTCGCACCGCGCAGCGCGTCGAGTGCGTTTTCCGGTACGTCGATGCGCACTTCCCGCTCGCCTGTCTGGGCCAGTCGCACCACCGGCTGACCGGCCGCCACCACCTGGCCGGCTTCGAACATTACCGCCGTCACCACGCCCGCATGCGGCGCGGTCAGCCGGGTATAGCTGTTCTGGTTGGCCTGGCGCGCCGCGTCGGCACGCAGCGCCCGGACCTGGGCATCGGCCGCCGCCGCCGCCGTGCTGCGGCGATCCAGTTCGGCCTGGGCGATGAAATTCTTCTCGCGCAGCTCGGTATAGCGCTTGAGATCCTCATGCGCCAGCCGCGCCTCGGCTTCGGCGGCGACAAGCTGCGAGCGGGCGGCCCGCGCCGCCAGCGCGTAATCGCTGGGGTCGAGCGTGGCGATGACCTGACCGGCCCTGACCGCGCTGCCCGTTTCCACCGATCGCTCGCGCACCCGGCCGCCAACGCGAAATGCCAGATCGGCTTCGTGCCGGGCGCGAATCTCTCCGGCATAACGCACCGGCTGGACATCCGCACCGATGCCCACCTGTTCCGCCCGCACCGGACGGACATCCGGTGCGGGCGGCGCGGGCGTCTTGTCGCAGGCCGCCAGCAGGGCCAAAAACAGGAGCGGGGGCAGGGTTTTGCGCATGGTTGCGATTATGGCGCAAACTGGCCGCGCCGCCGCAGCGCCGGTCCCCCCCTGAATATACGGCTTGCGTCCGGAGCCGAGGACGTTCAGACTCCCGCCTTGGCCAAAACCGGCGCGCCCGGTTTTCCCATCGCACCATTGACGATAGTTGGAGTTTTCAATGCCTGCATCGACCAAACCCCTGACCGAAGCCGCCCTGCTCAAAATGCCGGAGTCGGACTACATGAACAATGCGCAGCTCGCCTTCTTTCGCGCGCGTCTCGAAACCCTGCGTGACGAGATGCTGGCCAACGCCGCCGACACCGGCGAACACCTGAAGGAAAACGAGAATTTCGCCGACCCCAACGACCGCGCCACGGTTGAAGAGGAAAACATGCTGGAGCAGCGCGTGCGCGACCGCGAACGCAAGCTGTTGAAAAAAATAAACAAGGCGCTGGCACGCATCGAATCCGGCGAATTCGGCTACTGCCTCGAAACCGGCGAGCCCATCGGCCTGCCGCGCCTGCTGGCACGCCCCACTGCCGAATACTCCATCGAGGCGCAGGAACGCCACGAAAAAATGGAGAAGCTGCACGCCTGACCCCCGGCCCTTCCCCGCGAAGGGCGCTCGAGGGCAAACGCAACCGGGTTGTACGACTGGCGCGCCGACGACTACAATGCCCGCATGCGCGCGTCCCCGCCTCCATCCGCCCGCCATTTGCTCGAAGCCCGCGGCGTTGCCGCAACCGCCGCACGCGTGCAGGTTCTGGACATGCTGCTGGCGGCACCCACCGCCCTGACGCATGCCGCCCTGATGCGGGCCGCTGCGGATGCGGGACAACCGCTCGACAAGGTCACGCTGTACCGCGTGCTCGACTGGCTGGTCGCGCAGGATCTGGCACACGACGTTACCGGCAGCGACCGGGCGCGCCGTTTCCGCGCACTCCGGATGCAGGAAGGCCATGCGCACGGTGAACACGCGCATTTCGAATGCGACGCCTGCGGCCGCCTTTTCTGTCTGCCCGACCCTGCCGCCTCGCCGCGCACGCCACCCGGCTTCGAATCGCGGCGCATCGACGTGACCGTGCACGGCCGCTGCGCCGATTGCGCACGGCACCCGGCCTGAACATGTCAGACATGCCCATCCCCGTCACCCTGCTGACCGGTTTTCTCGGCAGCGGCAAGACCACCGTGCTGAACCGGCTCGTGCGCGCCCTGCCGCGCACGGCCGTGCTGATGAACGAATTCGGCGAGGTCGCGCTCGACCACCAGCTGCTGGAACGGATGGAGGGCCCGATGGCGCTGCTGTCGGGCGGCTGCGTCTGCTGCACGATTTCCGGCAGCCTCGCGCCCACCCTGAAAAATCTCTGGATGGCGCGGCAGGCCGGTGACATCCCGCCTTTCGAACGCGCGATCATCGAAACGACCGGCGTCGCCGATCCGGTGCCGGTGCTCGACACGCTGCTCAACGACGTCTGGCTACGCGCCCGTTTCCGGCTCGACGGCGTGGTCACCACGGTCGACGCCGTGTTCGCCGGCGATCAGTTCGACGCGCATCCCGAGGCCGTCAAACAGGTGGCGGTGGCCGACCGCCTGCTGCTGACCAAGACCGATCTCGCCGACGCCGACGCCGTCGAGGCGCTGCGGACCCGGCTCACAACGCTGAATCCGGCGGCCGACATCGTGCCCGTGACCCACGGCGATCTCGACCCCGCCGTCATCTGCAACCTGGGCCTGTGGAACGCCGACACCCGGCAGCCCGAAGTGGCGCGCTGGTTGAAGGCCGCGCGCTACCGCCCGGCGCAGTCCGGCCCGCTGACGCCGCGCGCCGTGCCCGCATCGCACGATGCGCGCATCCGCGCGTTCTCGGTAACACTGGACGCGCCGCTCGACCGCCACGCGCTCGGTGCCGCGCTGTCGATGCTCGCCACCTTCCGCCCCGGGCATCTGTTGCGTTTCAAGGCACTGGTCAATCTGCAGGGCGAAACGCAGCCCGTGGTGCTGCACGGCGTGCAGCACGTGCTCTATCCAGAGGTCAGGCTCGACGCCTGGCCGGACGGCGACCGGACGAGCCGCTTCGTCTTCATCGTGCGCGACGTCGAGCCGGCCTTCGTTGAAAAGCTGCTCGTCGATTTCACCCAGGCGGCGGGTGCACTCGCCGCGCACGCTTCGTGAATCCCGCCCAGCATCTCCTCATCGGCGCGATCCGCGCCTACCAGCTCGCGCTCTCGCCCTGGCTCGGGCGGCAATGCCGCTTTCTGCCCACCTGCTCGGACTACGGCAAGGAGGCGATCGAGACGCATGGCGCACTGAAGGGCGCCTGGCTCGCAGCCCGGCGCATCGGCCGCTGCCGACCCGGCTGCGATCACGGCTACGACCCGGTACCGCCCCGGGACTGAACATGTCGACGCGCCGTCCGTTCGCCGCCTGGCTGTTCACTCTGGCTCTGCTGCTGGGGCAGGCCGCGGCCTTTGCACACGCGCTCACCCATCTGCACGCCCACGAACCCGGCCTGCCCGACAAGGTCTGCGAGCTTTGCGTCGCACAGGCCCAACTCGGCTCGGCCGTACCGCCGGCCACACTGGCGCTGCCGGTTACCCGCCCGGCGGCGGCCCTGGCCACTGCCGCCGCCCATCCACGGCCCGATCCGGCATCCATCATCGCGCGCGCCCGCGCGCCGCCCGTTTACTCCGCCTGAAACCCGCTTCCCGTGCCGCCCGGCGCGACACGGGCATTTGCACGTCTTTCAACGGAGAACATCCATGTTACGCCCCGCATTGCTGGCGGCCGCGCTCGCGGCCGCATTCCCGGCGCACGCCGATACCGAACTCGACGCCCTGCGCGCCGAAATCCGCGACATGAAAGCCGCCTACGAGACCCGCATCCAGGCACTGGAAGCGCGCCTTCAGCAGGCCGAAACCCGCACCGAGACGGTGGCCGCCCAGGCCGCCGCGCAGCCCGTCCCGGAAGCGCCCACCCAGACGCGCGGCAGTTTCAATCCAGACGTTTCGCTCATTCTGCAGGGCCGCTACGCGCATCTCGAAGACCGCAGCGAACGCGGCATCAGCGGCTTCATGGCAGCCGACGGCCACGACCACGGCGGCGGCGGACGCGGCTTCTCGGTCGACGGCAGCGAGCTGGTGCTGTCTGCCAGCATCGATCCCTATTTTCGCGGCTACCTGAACGCGGTACTGGCCGACGGCGAAGTCGAGGTCGAGGAAGCCTGGGCGCAGACCACCGGACTTGGCCAGGGACTCTCGATCAAGGGCGGCCGTTTCAAGTCCGGTATCGGCTACCAGAACGAGCAGCACGCCCACGCGTGGGATTTCGCCACCAACAATCTGGCCTACGAGGCCCTGTTCGGCGAGGGCTACGCACAGGACGGGGTTCAGCTCAAATGGCTGGCGCCGACCGACACTTTCCTCGAATTCGGCGCCGAGCTTGGCGCGGGCGGCGCCTTCCCGAGCACCCACAACGACAGCAACGGCACCGGCAGCGTGGCGCTGTTCGGTCATGTCGGCGGCGACGTCGGCGTGTCGAACAGCTGGCGCGCCGGTCTGTCGTGGCTGCGCGCCAAGCCGGGGGGCCGCGAATTCGAAGGGCACGACATCAACGAAATCGAGACCGTCGGCGACTTTTCGGGCCGCAGCCGCACCTGGCTGGCCGATTTCGTCTGGAAATGGGCGCCGAACGGCAATCCCACGCAGCAGAATTTCAAGTTCGCGGCGGAGTATTTCCAGCGCAAGGAATCCGGCACGCTGGCCTGCGACGACGCCGACCCGGCCGCCCCCAGTCTCTGTACGGGTGGGCTGGCCGCGCCCTATCTGGCCGACCAGTCCGGCTTCTATGCGCAGGCGGTCTACCAGTTCATGCCGCGCTGGCGCACCGGCTACCGCTACGACCGGCTGTTCCGCGGCGACGTGCTGTTCAACGGCGCGGATGCGGGCAACGTGTTCGAGTCGCTGGCCGACTACGATCCGAAACGCCACAGCCTGATGCTCGACTACAGTCCGTCCGAATTCTCGCGGCTGCGCTTCCAGTACACGCTCGACCAGGCCATGGAAGGCGTCGACGAGAACCAGTTCTACGTGCAGTACATCTACAGCCTGGGCAGCCACGGCGCCCACAAGTTCTGAGGAGACAGGCCATGACACGCATTCATCCGACATGGCGCGCCGGCCTGCTGGCCGCCGCCCTGCTGTTGCCGGGCGCGGCGCAGGCCGCGCTCAAGGTGTTCGCCTGCGAACCCGAGTGGGGAGCGCTGGTACGCGAGATCGGCGGCGACCGGGTCGACGTCTACACCGCGACCACGGCGATGCAGGACCCGCACCGCATCGAGGCGCGGCCGTCGCTGATCGCCCGCGCGCGCAACGCCGACCTGCTGGTCTGTACCGGCGCCGAACTGGAGATCGGCTGGCTGCCGGTGATTCTCGGCGAATCCGGCAACGGCGCCATACAGGCCGGCCAGCCGGGACAGTTCTTCGCCGCCGATTTCGTCGCGCTGCGCGAAAAACCGGCCGTACTCGATCGCGCGGCGGGCGACGTACACGCGGCCGGCAATCCGCACATCCAGACCGACCCGCGCAACATCGCCCGGGTCGGCGCGGCACTGGCGGTGCGCATGGCCGCACTCGACGCCGCCGACGCCGACGTTTTCCGCCATCGCTGGGAAAATTTTTCGGCACGCTGGACCGCCGCCATCGCCCGCTGGGAAAAATCCGCCGCGCCGCTCAGAGGCGTGCCCGTCGTGGTCCAGCACAAGGCCTTCCCCTACCTGCAGAACTGGCTGGGGCTACGGGAAGTCGCCGTGCTCGAACCCAAGCCCGGCGTCGAACCCAGTCTCGCCAGTCTGGCCGCCGTGAAACAGCGGCTGGCCGCCGACCCGGCGAAAATGGTCATCCGGGCCGCCTATCAGCCGGCCCGGCCGAGCGAATGGATCGCCGCGCAGGCAGGCGTGAAAGCGGTCGTTGTACCGTTCACGGTGGGCGGCGATGCGCAAAGCGGCGACCTGTTCGGGCTGTTCGATTCGACGGTTTCGAAACTGCTGGCGGGGCTGAACTGAAATGAACCTCGCCGCGCTCGACCCCGCCCTGCTCGGCCCCCCGCTCGTGGCCGGTCTGCTCGTGCTGACCACCCACATCCCGCTCGGGCGGCGGGTGCTCGCGCGCGGCATCGTCTTTCTCGATCTGGCCATCGCCCAGTTCGCCGGGCTCGGTGTGATCGCCGCGCACGTCGCGGGCTGGGATGCCGGCTGGGACACGCAACTGGTCGCCTTCGCCGCGGCACTTGCCGGTGCCGCGCTCCTGGCCTGGAGCGACCGCCGCTGGCCGCAGCGGCAGGAAGCGCTGATCGGCTCCAGCTTCGTGGTGGTGGCCTGCGTCGCAGCCCTGCTGCTGGCCGGCGACCCGCACGGCGGCGAAGAACTGCAGACCCTGCTGGTCGGCCAGATTCTCTGGGTCAACGACGCGCAGCTCGCCGCCGCCGCCGCGGTCTATGCAGCGATCGCCCTGTTGTGGCGCCCGCTTGCGCGGCACGGCATCGGCTTTTATGCACTGTTCGCGCTGGCAATCACGACCTCGGTGCAACTGGTCGGCGTCTATCTGGTATTCGCCAGTCTCATCCTGCCCGCGCTCGCGACGCTGGATCGCACGCGCGGCTGGGCCGCACCCGCTTTCGCGGTCGGGGCCGCCGGTTACGCCAGCGGCCTGGTCCTTTCGGCGCTCACCGACCTGCCGACCGGGCCGCTGATCGTCGTGGCGCTGGCGGCCTGGGCGCTGGCCGCCGGATTTTTGCGGGTTGCCGCTGATTTCCGTCGGCGCTAGTATCGAAGGCTCGATTTTTCCGTCGGCTTGCCGATATCTTCTGCGTGGCCCTCCCGTTTTTCAAAAAAAGCAAGGACAAGCCGCCGGCACCCGCATCCGTGCCGGCGCGCCGCGCTGCGCCCGAGCCGGTCGATGCGCCGCTGACGCAAACGGTAATGGGCGTGGGGATCGGCCCCGACAGCGGGATCGTGGTCGAGGAATCCAGCGGCGCGCCGCAGTCGCCCCTCGATGAGGCCGCGATCCTCTACGCCAGCGGCCAGCCCGAGATGGCCGAACGCCAGCTGAAGGACATCCTCGCGCAGGCGGACCGGCGCGCCTGGCTCATGCTGGCCGATCTCTACTGCATCCAGAACCGCGAGAAGGAATTCGAGCAACTGGCGCTGGACTACGCGGTACGCTTCGAAACCTCGCCGCCCGTATGGCGTCCGCTGAACGGCCAGGCCACACCGGCACAGCCGCAGAACACGTCCGCCGCCAGCCTGGAACTACCCGGCCTGCTCGACAGAAAATCCGCGGACGCGCTGGAAGAGGGCATGGCCGGGCTGGACCGGCAGGCGCCGGTACGGATCGATTTCTCCCGTATCGAAATGATCGACGAGGCCGGCGCCGAAACCTGCGCGAAAATCCTGGCCCAGGCCCGTACCGCCAGACGGCTCCTGCAGGTCAGCGGCGTCGACCGCCTGATCGCGCTGCTGCAGGACCTCAATCGCGCCACCCACAGCCGCGCCGTGCACTGGCTGATGCTGCTCGAGCTGTACCAGACGCTGGGCCAGCAGGAAAAATTCGAGGACCTGGCAGTGGACTACGCAGTGCGGTTCGAAGTCTCGCCGCCTTCGTGGTGCGACGTGCGGGCAGCCGAAGTGATCCAGACGGCGCCCGTCGAGTCTCCCGCCAACGACGACGCTTTCCGTCTGAGCGGCGACATCACGCCCGCCAACGACGCGGCCCTGCAACAGATATGCGCCTACGCGGCCGGCCATGCCGAAGTGCTGGTCGACCTGTCGCAGGTTTCGCGGGTCGACTACGGCAGCGTGAGCCAGTTCATCAGCGTGCTCATGCAATGCTTGGGCAGCGGCAAGAGCATCACGCTGCGTGGCCATAACGCGCTCATCCACGAACTGTTCCGCGTCATGGGCATCGACCAGCTCGCGCAGCTGGCCCCCTGCCATCCCGTCTAGGCGTCTGGCAGGCGACGTCCATGTCCGACGCACTGATCGCCCAGGCCGCGTTCGCCGCTGCCGTGGCGTGGGGCGCGGGACTGCGCCTGTATGCCGTCGTCTTCGTCCTCGGGCTCCTGGGACGGTTCGGCGGATTCGAACTCCCTTCCGCGCTGCAGATGCTCGAACACCCCCTGATGATTGCCGCCAGCGGCCTGCTCGCCCTGGCCGAATTCGTCGGTGACAAGATTCCCCTGCTCGACAGTCTGTCGGACACGTTTCACACCTTCATCCGCATCCCCGCCGGCGCGGCCCTGGCCGCCGCGGCATTTGGCGACAGCAGCGGCGGGGTACAGCTTCTGGCCGCGTTGACCGGCGGCAGTCTGGCCGCCACCAGCCACACCGCCAAAGCCGGGACGCGCGCCTTCATCAACGCCTCCCCCGAACCGGTCAGCAACCTTGCCGCTTCGTTCGGCGAAGAAACCCTGCTGGGCGCAGGACTCTGGCTCGCTTTCGTACACCCGGCCCTCTTTCTCGGCGCACTTTCAATTTTCATTCTCATAACATTTTTAACGCTGCGCTGGCTGTGGCGCTGGCTCACCCGGCCGGCCGCGCGGCCTTTATAATCGCGGCATGGAACAGTATCGCGGCACCACCATCCTCTCCGTTCGCCGGGGGTCCACCGTCGCGCTCGGCGGTGACGGCCAGGTCACTCTCGGCAACATCGTGATCAAGGCCACCGCACGCAAAGTGCGCCGGCTGTATCAGGAACGCGTGCTCGCCGGTTTCGCCGGCGGCACTGCCGATGCCTTTACGCTATTCGAACGTTTCGAGGCGAAACTGGAAAAGCATCAGGGCCATCTCCTGCGCAGCGCGGTCGAGCTCGCCAAGGACTGGCGTACCGACCGCATGCTGCGCCGGCTCGAAGCCATGCTCGCGGTCGCCGATACCGAACACACGCTCATCATCACCGGCAACGGCGATGTGCTCGAACCCGAACTCGGCATCGCAGCCATCGGTTCCGGCGGGGCGTTCGCACAGTCGGCGGCGGTCGCGCTGTTGCAGAACACCGACCTGGCCCCATCAGAGATCGTGAAAAAAAGCCTCGCCATCGCGGGAGACATCTGCATTTATTCGAACCAGAACCATGTGATCGAGGAGTTAGGGGCCGGCAGCTAGGCACACAGTGCGGCCCGGGCCGCACCGCTCTGAAAAACCTGCAAAGCCACACCATCAGCCCATAACGCCCAATCCCCAGCCCCAACAATGACCCCCAAGGAAATCGTTCACGAGCTCGACAAGCACATCGTCGGGCAGTCAGCCGCCAAGCGCGCAGTCGCCGTCGCGCTGCGCAACCGCTGGCGGCGCCAGCAGGTTGCCGAACCGCTGCGCCACGAGATCACGCCCAAGAACATCCTGATGATCGGACCCACCGGCGTCGGCAAGACCGAGATCGCCCGGCGTCTCGCACGTCTGGCGAACGCGCCTTTCATCAAGATCGAGGCGACCAAGTTCACCGAGGTCGGCTACGTCGGCCGCGACGTCGACACCATCATCCGCGACCTGATGGAAACCGCGATCAAGGATCTGCGTGCACAGGCGACGCAGAAAGTGAAATTCCGCGCGGAAGAAGCCGCCGAGGACCGCATTCTCGACGCCCTGCTGCCGCCAGCCCGCAGCGTGGGCTTCGGCGAAGCCGAACCGCCGCGCGAGGAAGGGGCCGCACGGCAGCGGTTCCGGAAAATGCTGCGCGAAGGCGAGCTCGACGACAAGGAAATCGAGATCGACATGGCTGCAGTCAGCCCCAACATGGAAATCTTCACGCCGCCGGGCATGGAAGACCTGTCGCAGCAGTTGCAGGGCATGTTCGCCAATCTGGGACAGAACCGCCGTCAGACCCGCAAGCTGAAAGTGAAGGACGCCTTCAAGCTGCTCACCGAGGAAGAAGCCGCGCGCCTGGTCGGCGACGAAGACATCAAGCAGCAGGCACTCGAAGCCGTCGAACAGAACGGCATCGTCTTCCTCGACGAAATCGACAAGATCGCCACCCGCAGCGATGCGCACGGCAGCGACGTATCGCGCCAGGGCGTACAGCGCGACCTGCTGCCGCTGATCGAGGGCACGACCGTCAGCACCAAGTACGGCATGGTGAAGACCGACCACATCCTCTTCATCGCCAGCGGCGCCTTCCATCTCTCGAAACCGTCCGACCTGATCCCCGAACTGCAGGGCCGGCTGCCGATCCGCGTCGAGCTGCAGGCGCTGTCGGTGGACGATTTCGAGCGCATTCTCACCGCCACCGACGCCTGCCTGGTTCGCCAGTACGAAGCCCTGCTGGCAACCGAAGGCGTGACACTGAAATTCACGCCGGACGGCATACGCCGCATCGCCGAAATCGCCTTCGAGGTCAACGAGCGCACCGAAAACATCGGCGCGCGCCGCCTGCATACCGTGATGGAAAAACTGCTGGAAGACATTTCCTTCGACGCCGGGAACGTCAGCGGCGATTACACCGTCGATGCAGGCACAGTAACCGGCCGGCTCGCCACACTTGCCGCACGCGAAGACCTTGCCCGCTACGTGCTCTAAATTTCCTTCTACCCACCTTATTTCCCCCTTCATGCATCCCGAACCCAACCGTCCTCTCGAAGCCCGCGGCAAATTTCTCTCCACTCTGCTGTTCGGCAGCCGCTGGCTGCAGGTTCCCCTGTACCTCGGCCTGATCGCCGCGCAACTCGTCTACGTGGTTCATTTCATGGTCGAACTGGAGCATCTGATCGTCGGCACCTTCACGCTGTCCGAAGAAGCCATCATGCTCATCGTGCTCGGACTGATCGACGTGGTCATGATCTCCAACCTGCTCATCATGGTGATCGTCGGCGGCTACGAGACTTTCGTCTCCCGGCTCAACCTCAAGGGCCATCCCGACGAACCGGAGTGGTTGTCGCACGTGAACGCCAACGTGCTCAAGGTGAAACTCGCCACCGCCATCATCGGCATCTCGTCGATCCACCTTCTGAAAACCTTCATCAACGCGCACAACCTCAGCGACAAGGTACTGCTCTGGCAGACCGTGATACACATGGCCTTCATCGTGTCGGCCGTGGCGATCGCCTACATCGACAAACTCATGCCGCACCCGTCGAAACACTGAGCCGCGCACACCAACAACATCGACACTTTGCGGAGCGCCTCATGAAATACCCACACGGAAAGGAAGAGAGCGCGGAGTACCTCAGGCGGGCCCTGCCGCTCATGTCGAACCAGAACGCGGCGCTGCACCCGATCAGCTACGCGGTCTGGTACGAATACGTGGCAGGAATGAACGCCACGCTCCAGCATGCCATCGACAAGCTGCTGGACCGCCGCGCGCCCCTCGACGAACGCGACATCAGCGCGCTCTTCGAGCGCCACATCGCCGACCTGGACAGCGACGCCGCCAGCGGCATCGCGGCAGGCTTCCAGAAAATCCTCGGCGAAATCGCCCACTCCACCGGTGTTGCGGTCCAGGACGCCGATACCTTCGGCGACCTGCTCCAGAAACTGTCGCACGACTGCGAAAGCCGCAACGGCGTCATCGACCTCAAGATGCTGCTCGCCGGCACACAGGTCATGCAGACCTCCATCGCCACCCTGAAGACCCGACTGGAAACGAGCCAGCTGGAAATCGACCGGCTGCACAAGGAAGTCGCGCGCGCACGCGACGCCTCGCTGGTCGACGGCCTGACCGGACTCGTCAACCGTCGCGGGTTCGACCAGAAGCTGGCCGATTGCCTCGCCGACACCGCCGCACCCGCCCAGACCCTCCACCAGGGCCCCTGCCTGCTGATGTGCGACATCGATCACTTCAAGCAGATCAACGACACCTATGGCCACCTCTTCGGCGACAAGGTCATCCGTGCCGTCGCGGCCGTGATCAAGGAAAACGTCAAGGGACGCGATATTGCCGCCCGCTACGGCGGCGAGGAATTCGTCGTCCTGCTGCCCGAGACTTCGCTCCAGGGCGCGCAGGCACTGGCCGAACAGATCCGCCACGCGATCGAAAAGGGCCGCATCCGCCGCGGCAGCAGCGAGGAGGCCGTCGCGCGCGTCACGCTTTCCCTGGGCGTCGCCCGTTACCAGCCCGGCGAAGCCCCCGCCACCTTCATCGAGCGCGCCGACCGTGCGCTCTATCTCTCCAAGCAGAACGGCCGCAACCGGGTCACGCTCGCGGCGGCGGCCTGAACGGCCGAAGTGCGGCAGGCCGTCTCCCGCGGCCTGCGTCCCTGCTAATGCCGCCATCGACAGAACTTATTGGCTGCCTACCCCCGCGGGGCGGAAAATGGTGCGGTTGTCAATTACGCATTACGGAGACTCTGACCATGGCCACCCGCGACACGCTCGCCCCCGAAGAAGCCCAATGTTCCTCCGGCGCCGATTACGCCGCACTCGCGCTGCGCGCGCTGGAAGACCCCGCCGATGCCGCTTATGCCAAGGAACTGATGGACCGCGTGGCGGACGACTGCCAGTTCACCAAGGATCTTGCCGCCTGCGCCATCGTCTACAAGGCGCTGGGCGAACAGGCGCGTGCCGAGGAATTGCTGCAGACCGCCGAAGACTACTGCATGAGCGGCGAAGAGCAGGTCGCACTGGCCGAAGCCAAGTTCAAGGTCCTGGGCGACAAGGCCGCAGCCGTGGGCGCCTATGAAAAGGCACTCAAGGAAACCGCCAACCTGGATCCGCTGATCGATCTGGCGAAAAACGTGATGGCCGTCATCGCCGACGGCGCTTTTGCGAAAAAGGTGCTCGAAAAGGCCGAAGCCAAGATTTCCCGCGCGGTCGAATACGGCAAACTCGCCGCCGCCGCCGCCGAGCATGCGCTCGACAAGGACTACGCCGCCGCGATCTTCGCCAAGGCGGGCGAAAAGCTCTCCAGCGTGTCCGACCTGCTGTCGCTGGCCGGCGAAGTGACCAAAACGCTCGGAGACCCGCAGAAAGCCAAGGCCCTGTACGAACGTGCACTGGCCGGCGCCACCGACTTCACCGCCGCCAAGACGCTGGTCGAGTCGGCCAAGCAGGCCGGCGACGCCGCTTTCCTGCAAGCCGCCCTGAAGAAGGCCGGCGATCTGGCGGGCGCTACCGGCGAATACATCGAGCTCGCCGAAGGCCTGGCCGGCGCGGGCGACAAGCCCGGCGCCGCCACGCTGCTCGACAAGGCCGAAGATGCCGTGGCCGGCCTCGACGAGATGCAGAAGCTGGTCGCCGCGGTGGAAGCCCATCTGGCCGACGATGCCGAACGGCTGGCCCGTGTGAAGGCCAAGCTGGAGAAGCGCCAGGCCAACCACACGCGTTACCTCGAATTCCAGCAGCTGGAAAAGGACGCCACCACGGTCAAACAGCTTCTCGCGCTGGCGGACCGCGTGCAGACCGAACTGGAAGATCCTTTCTACGCCGCCAAGCTGATCGAATCCGCCGAAAAACTGCTGGACGACACCGGCGGCAGCTACCAGTTCTCGCGCTACAAGCCCATCCTCGTCGCCGTCGACCGCAATCTCGACGACGCCGACTGGCTGGGCCGCCTGCTCGACCGCGCGGCGGAAAATGCCACCGACTTCATCGCCTTCAAGGATCTGGTCGTGACCGCGGCACAAATGAAGCATCGCGAACTCGGCGTGTCCAAGGCGCGCGCCTATCTGGCCGCACGCGAGTCCGCGCTCGCCAGCAACGCCAGCGTCTACGACCTCGCCAAGCTGGCCGAGGCCAGCTACGCCGCCACCCAGGACACCACCGAAGCCGGCCGCCTGCTGGAAGCCGCGCGCGCGCAGGCCCGGGACCACTTCGCCCTGTCGCACATCGGCCGCCTGTACGCCGGCATGGGCAATGCCGCCAAGGCCGACGAACTCTATGCCGCCGCCGCCGCATCCTGCAGCAGCGGCGACGAATGCATCCAGTTCATCGACCGCCTGAAAGGCTTCGCCCTGCCGGCCGAAACCTTGAAGAAGTGGTACGCCGAATGCGGCAACCACCTCAGCAAGCCCGCCGACAAGCTGCGCTGGGCGGAAGGCATCGCCGACGCGCTCAACGACAAGACCTGGGCAAGCGAAGCCTACACCCAGCTGGCGGGCCAGTTCGCCAACGACGCCCGCTTCGACCTGAGCCGCCGGTCGCGTGCGGACCTGAACTATTTTGGTGCGACACGCCGCCACTGATCCCGGCAATAGCCCCAGAAACGGCCCGGTTGAACGGGCCGTTTTTATTCGTAAACTGGGAACACGACCGCCTTCTGGAGTGTACCCATGCCCGGCAATCTCTCGGACCTGATCGACACCGTGCAGAAGAACTGCATGATTGCCGACGCCCGCCATGCGCGCGACATGACGATGTGCACCTTCCTGCTCGAAATGCGCGAGTACTTCCGCTGGGAGATGGAACTGCCCTACGGCGCGCGCCTGCCCCGGGACGAGCTCGGCGACTGGCTGAACGCCCGGGAAAGCGAGTGGGATGCAGTCGAGGACCAGGATTTCGCGCCACTGCCGCTCACCGAATCCGGGATCGACCCCTTCGAGTCCGACGACATCAACCGCGCGCTGATCCCGCAGGGGCTGGTCTACAGCAGCGGCATCGGCCATTTCCGGAAACCGCATTTCGTGCTGGCCGAGTTGAAGCGCGCCGAGGAACGCGAAGGCGTGAAAGTGCTGGTCGCGGGTTGCGAATATGCGCGCGACCTGATCGCGCCGCCGGCGGCGATGCGCGACGGCGCGATCTTCCTGCGCATGGATGCGGTGCGGCGCTTTCTCTGGAACAAGTACGAGGAATGGTCATACAAGGAACGCGACAGCGCACTGGGCCGCGCCTTCGCGCATTACGACTTCGAGCGCGACGTCGAGCGTGGCCTCGACCGCATGGCGGATGCCGAGGCCGAAGCCATGATCCTGCACGAGGTCGGCGAAGCGCGGGCCGAAAAACTGCTGGGCCCCGAGTGGCCGGCGATGCTCGGCGGGCTCACGGCCCGCCACGCCGAACTGCTGGCGCGCGCCGTACGCGACCATCTCGCCGATTGTCTGGTGACACTGCCGACATTGCTGGAACGCGATGCTGCAGGCTCGCTGCATTTCTACATGGCGAATCTGTCCGGCTTGCGGCGCGCCCTCTTCCCATCGCTGCAGCAGGCATACGAGGCCTGGCTTGCGCATCGCGACGGCGCGCCGCTGTGCGAGCTGGCCCGCCGCGGCGAAACGCACTGGCTGGACGCGGCACGTCACCTGATGGATACCGCCCATGGCGATCCCGCGCAGGCAGATGCGCGCCTGCACGCACTGGCAACCGGCGATCTCGCGACGCTCAGGCTGTAACGCGCAGCAGTCACTCGAAAACGAACGGGCGCCGCGCGGCACCCGTTCGTCAGTGTGTGTCCGACCGGTCAGGCCGGCTGCATCGCCCTGTCGCCCAGTTGCTCGGCGATGTGACTGAGCAGTTGCTGCTCCTGGTAAGGCTTGCCGAGATAGACATCGACGCCGATATCCCGCGCGTGATTGCGGTGCTTGTCCGCCGTGCGCGAGGTGATCATGATGATCGGCACCGTCTTCAGACGCGGATCGGCCCGCATCACGCGCGCGAGTTCGAAACCGTCCATACGCGGCATTTCCACGTCCAGCAGCACCACGTCGGGCACCAGGTCGTGCATCTTCTCCAGGGCATCGACACCGTCTTTCGCGCTGTCCACCCGGAATCCCTCGCGCGTCAGCAGGCGCGTGGTGATTTTGCGCACGGTAAGCGAGTCGTCCACCACCAGTACCAGCGGCGGCTGCAGCGCGGCGCTGAGCTCGACCGCTCCGGCCGGCGCCTGCTGTTCGACCGCCACCCGGGGCTGGCTGGCCCAGCGCAGGGCCAGCGGTACCGGATTGAGAATGAGGATCACGCGGCCGTCGCCGCGTACCGTGGCGCCGGCCACACCGGTGATGCGCGCCATCTGCGGACCGATGTTCTTGACCACGATCTCGCGCGTGCCTTCGATCGCGTCGATCAGCACCGCCGCCAGATTCGCCCCGCTGTGCAGCAGTACCACGGGGTTGTAGCGCTGGACTTCGTGCACAGCCTCTGCATCGCCCAGCAGATGCGGCAGATAGGCGAAGGGATAGCGCATGCCGCGCCATTCGACCACCCCGTCTGCCTGCGCCTGCGCCAGTGCGTCCGGCTTGAGTTCCAGCACCTGCTGGACCAGCGGTGCGGGCAGCGCATAGTCGTGGCGGGCGGCCTGCACCATCACCGCCTGCGTGACGGCCAGCGTCAGCGGCAGATAAATGTCGAAGCGGGTACCCGCACCCGGCGTCGAGTTGATCTCGATACGGCCACCCAGCGCGGAAATCTCGCTCTTCACCACATCCATGCCGACACCGCGGCCCGATACTTCCGTCACCGCCTCGGCAGTGCTGAAGCCAGCCGCAAAGATCATCTGCGCCAGCAGGATATCGGTTGGTTCGGTGCCCGGCAGCAACAGGCCGGCAGCCTGCGCCTTTTCCCGGATCCGCGCATAGTCGAGGCCGGCGCCGTCGTCCTTCACCGTAATCAGCATTTCGTTTCCGGTCTGCTTCGCGGACAGAACGATCTCGCCGAATTCGGCCTTGCCCGCTCTATGGCGTGCGTCTGCGGTCTCGATCCCGTGCGCCAGTGCGTTGCGCAGCAGATGCTCGATCGGGGCAGTGACCTTTTCCAGCACCGAGCGGTCGATTTCCAGCTCGCCGCCCTGAATGTCGAGCTGGGCGCGCTTGCCGACATCGCGCGCAGTCTGGCGCACCGTGCGGTACAGACGCTCGGCGACCGAATACAGCGGCACCATGCGCACGCGCAGCAAGTCCTGCTGCAGCTCGCGGTTCAGGCGCGTCTGCTGGATCAACGCCGCGTCGGCCTCGCCGAGGCGGGCAAGCAGAATGTGCTGAACGGTGGAAATGTCGTTCACGCTCTCCGCGAGAAAACGCGTGACTTCCTGGAAACGGGTAAAGCGGTCGAATTCGAGGGGGTCGAATTCCTCCCGTCCCGTCTGCGACTGGAAATTCGCCTGCATCTGCGATTCGGCCTGAATCTCGACCTCGCGGATATGACTGCGCAGGCGGGCCAGTGCATCGGACAGTTCGGTCACATGCCGCTTGAACGCGAATACTTCGCTTTCGATCCGCGAACGCGCAATGGCGACCTCGCCCGCCTGGTTGACCATGCGATCGACCCAGTCCGCACGCACGCGCAGGGTCAATGCACCGGCATCGCGCGCCGCCGGCATGCCGGCGGGCATCGTTGGCGGGATGCCGGCGACCGGTTCGACCGGTGCCGCCAGCGGTGTCGATTCGGGCGATTCCTCCGGGTCATCCCCCCCGCGCCGCAAACGTTCGACCGCCTCGGCCAGGCGGTCGAGCTGCGCTTCGAGCGTATCGAACACGTCGCCCCCTGCCGCGAGATGCCCCTCGACGACTGCGATGACGCGCGATTCCATCACGTGCGTCAGTTCGCCCAGGCGCATTGCGCCCACCATGCGCGCACTGCCCTTGACGGTATGCAGGCTGCGGCGCAAAGCGTCGCGCAGTCCCGTATCCTCGGGCGCCATTCTCCAGGCCCGCAACTGCGCACTGGTATCCGGCACCAGGGTTTCCGCTTCCTCCAGGAAAATCGGCAGCAATTGCGTGTCGATTTCATCGGTCACCTCACGGCGTTCGAACACCGGTGCGGGCGCCGCCGGCTTGACCTCGGGGATCAGGCTGCGGATATCGGGCAGCGCAGGCAGGGACTCGACCTCGGCAGGTGACGCGTCGGCGTGCATCGCGATAGACGACGATTCGGGCAGAACGGGTTCGGGCTCGGTCACCGGAGCCTGCCCTTCCTCCAGCTCGGCCAGCGCGGCAATCAGATCGCTGGCCGGCTCGGGCAGGCGTTGCTGCTCGACCGAAGACAGCATCGTCCCGATGCGCTCGACGACTTCGCGCACGAGGGAAACATGCGCGGCCGGCAGAGGCGTGTGGGCAAAACGGTTCCAGTACAGCTCGCACGCATGCGCGAGATCGGACAGCGCACCGATGCCGGCCGTGCCGGCGATCCCGCTCAGCGTATGCATCGCGCGGCGCGCGTGCTCGCTCACGGCAGATGTGCCGGAGGCATCGAGGCGCGCGCACTCTTCGTGCAGAACGGCCAGCCGCTGCTGCGCCTCGACAAGGAAAATATCGTAAAGGCCTGCAGAAAGGCACACGGGGCCGATACATATCTCGTCGGCGGCCGGGGGGAGTGCCGGTTCGATTTCCGGCACGGGGGCCGCCTCGTCCTGCGCCCGCACAGACGGCACGGCATACTCGACGACCGCCCGGTACGCTGGCACCAGCGGCTCGGGCTGCAACACGACGGCCTCGATGGCCGGCATGCCGGCCGGCTCCGGTTCGGCCGCATCAGCCAAGGCTACGGGCACATGCGGCGCAGGTACGGCATATTCGACAATCGCCGCAAACGCGGGAACCGCTTGGACCGATTCCTGCAGCGGCGTTTCGAACGTCGGGGCAGGCGGCGCCGTCACGGGTGCCGAAACGGCGGGCACGCTTTCCAGCGCGGCGTCGGCCCCGGGTGCCGCATCCATCTCTTCACTCGCGATCGGCGATCCGCCGGAAGCCGAAATCCCCTCGACACCCGGAAGCACGGGGGCGGAATCCGGCACATCGGCGGATTGTCCCTGTGCCACCCGATCGAGCGCAGCCAGCAGCGGCGCAACCGGCAATGCCTCGCGCTCGCCGGTTTTCAATGCATCCACCCAGCGCTGGAACAGCGCACGCGAACGCTCGACCAGTGTCAGCAGGTCGGCTGTCGCAGGTTTCTGCTCCGACAGCCAGCCATTCAGCCACTGCTCGTGCCGCCAGGCCACCTCGCCCAGATCGTTCAGGTTGACCATGCGGCCACTGCCCTTGAGCGTGTGGTAGCCCCGCCGGATCGTGGTCAGGGCCGCGCCATCCTCGGGCCGGGCCTGGCAGGCCTGCACGGCCTCGCCCATTGCAGCCAGCACTTCGTTGGCTTCTTCGAGGAAAATCTCCAGCAGTTCGGGATCGGTTTCGTCCGGCAACGCAACCTGCATGCCTTCTTCTTCCGCCGACGCTTCGGCTTCGGCTTCGGCTTCGGCTTCGGCAACAGGCTCGTGCAGCGCGATCGCTTCGGGCACGTCGCCGGGGACATCGATGACCGACAGCGGGATATTCACCTCTGCAGCCGGAGAACGCGCCGGCACCGGCTGGCCGGCGATGCGCGCGATGGCCGCATCCAGTTCGAAGGAAGCCGTCCCGAGCGCGCGGCAGGTATCGAGCAGGTCGCGTGTATCCTGTTTCAGGGCCGCGTCGTCGATCAGTTCGGCGTCGCGGTTGAGCTCGGTCAATGCCTCAAGGAATTTTTTTTTTGCGGCGTCGTCGCCGCTCGAATCACGCCAGTTCAGGTAGGCGGCGTGCACGCTTTCCTTGCGTGCCGGCAGCCCCGATTCGACCGTATCGTCGAAACCGGATTCGTCGCTCTCGTCCGGAATGTCCACGCCGAAATCGGCCAGTACGGGCCGCAGGATACGGTTCGCATCCGCGCGCCCCGCGCAATAGGATTCGATGTACAGCCCCAGGCTGGAAAAGGCGTCGGCCAGGCGTTGCTGCGTAGCGGCATCGGGATGGCCTTCGTCCAGAAAAGTGCCGGCGAGCGCGTTGGCGGCGCCGAGCAGACCTGCCGCTTCGGGTTGCTCCAGCATCGTCAGCGCACCCTGCGCCTGCTGGGCAAGCGCATCCAGCGTACGCAGCCCCTCCCGCGCAGCGGGATCGCGGAAGAAAGCATCCAGCGCCTCTTCCATCTGCTTGAGATTCTGACCGACCTCCTGCGCCATGTGCACGAGCATGTCGCGCTCGGCCTCGCGCTGACTGGCTGCTTCGGGCTCGACCGCCGGCAGGGCGCGTCCTTCGACCAGCGCCTGGAGACGTGTGCGCTGGCCCTCGGCACGCGGTGCGAAATCGGCGTGCAGGATGTCCTCGTGCCCGATCGCGTTTTGCAGGAACAGAAGTGTTGCGGCGACTTCGAGCTGGGCCTGTTCGCGGGCCTCGCCTTCGCGCTGGCCCGATGTTTCGGCGGCCACAGCCAGATCATCGAGCAGCCCTTCCAGGCCGCTGCCCTCGAACATCCCCGCCTGGGGTTTCATGCGCGCCAGCGAAGCGCGGAAAGGCTCGAACTGGGCGGCCGAGCCTTCGACATACGCATGCCAGCTGTCGCGGGCCGCCTGAAGGCCATGCTGCAAAGCCTCCAGGATCGGACGCATGCGCGCCAGTGCTTCAGGATCCAGCAGGCCGCGGCCGGGCAGATAGCGATCGAGCCCCAGCGCGGCGCGCACCTCGGCCGCGCGGCCGTCCAGCGCCTGGCTTTTGGCGACGAAGAACAGGGCGTCGCGCAGCAGGCGCTCGGCAACCTGGGGCGAGCCTTCCATCAGGCGGCGCATCTGCAGATCGATGCGGGCGAGCAGTTGCTTCACATTGAAATCGGCCTCGACACCGTGCGCAATCAGGCTATCGACGAAACCGACGCAGGCCCACCAGAAGGTCTGGGCGGCCTGCGAGGGTGCGATGCGCTCGATTGCGACCAGGGCTTCGCGCATGCGGGCCAGCCCCTGTTCGGTCTCGACGTTGCGGAGAAATGCAAGCAGGCCGCGCTGAAACAGTGCGCGAGCCGCCTTCGCCTCGGCTGCGATCGCGTCCTGGCTGAGGTCCGCGTTCGCGCCACGGCCGCCTGCGCGGGTTCGCAGGTCGGGAAAGAACAGTTCGCCTTCGAATACGCGTTCGACTCCCTGCAGTTCGCGCAGGCTCTTGTAGAGGGGAAACAGGGCGAGTTCGCCGCTGCCGCGTCCGTCCGCCAGATCCTTGATCCAGCGCTGCAGGCCTTCGATGGCGTTGCGCAGGGCACGCAGGGCATGTTCGTCAGGCGCCAGCCGGTTTTCGTCGATATCGCCGAGGCAGGCCTCGAGCGTACCCGCGAGCGTGGCGGCCCCTTCGAGTCCGATCATGCGCAGCGCGCCGGTGGCCTGATGCGCATCGTCGCGTGCAAGCCGCAGGGCGTTGGTCAGATCGGCGTCGACGCTATAGGCCTGGATGCGGCCCAGCGCGGCCTGAAGGGCGGCGTCGATATCGCCACGCACCCAGTTGAGCGGGCCGGTGTCGTAGTCGGGTAAGGCACTCATGATCGCTTCCTGATGAAATGGGGGCCGGTTCTGTCGTGTCCGGGATCAGGCGAGCTTGAAGCCCGAGACCGAATTCTTCAGGTCCTGGGCCAGCTGCTTCATGCCGCCGATGGACTCGGCCGTCTGCTGCGTGCCGGTCGATGTCTGGGCCGAAATCGACTTGATGTCCTGCATCGTTTCCGCGACCAGCGCGGTCGATTCGGCCTGGCTTTGCGTGGCAGAGGAAATGTCGGCGATCAGGCCCGCCAGCTGCTTCGACACGTCGCCGATCTCGGCCAGCGTCTGGCCGGCGGCGTCGGACAGCCGGGCTCCCTCGACCACGCCCTGGGTCGAGATTTCCATGGCGGCCACGGTGTCCTGGGTGTCGGACTGAATGGTTTTCACGATCGCGGCAATCTGCTTGGTCGCATCGGCGGAGCGTTCCGCCAGCCGCTGCACTTCTTCCGCCACCACCGAGAACCCGCGGCCGGCCTCACCCGCGGACGCGGCCTGGATGGCGGCATTGAGCGCCAGCACGTTGGTCTGTTCGGTAATGTCGGAGATCAGTTCGACGATTTCACCGATCTCCTGCGAGGATTCGCCAAGACGCTTGATCCGTTTCGAGGTTTCCTGGATCTGTTCGCGCAGGGTGTTCATGCTCGATATCGCGTTGGACACTGCCTGCTGGCCTTTTTCGGCGGCGGCCAAAGACTGTTCGGCCACGCGGGCGGACTCGGCGGCGTTGCCCGATACCTGCTGCACGGATTGCGCAAGTTGCACGACGGCAGCCGACGTGGTCTCGATTTCGTTCACCTGGCGCTTCGTCGCCTGCTGGAGCGACTCCGACACCCGGCCCGCGTCGCTCGCAGCCTGATCCATGTGCAGGGCGGCGTTGTTGATGCCGCGCACCAGACTGCGCAGTTCCTCGACCGTGTAGTTGATCGAGTCGGCCACCGCACCGGTGATGTCTTCGGTCACGCTGGCGTTGATCGTCAGATTGCCTTCGGCCAGTTCGCCCAGTTCGTCCATCAGACGCAGGATTGCTTCCTGGTTGCGGCTGTTTTCCTCTTCGCTCTTGCGCGCACGCGATTTGGTTTCGTTGATGTTGACCAGGCCGAGCATGACCAGCGAACCGACCGCCAGCAGGCCGAAAATCGCAGCCAGCAGGTAGCCGAGACTGCCGGTCGACTGATAGTCCTGGGACAGCTGGTTGGTGTCCTGCATCAGCACGTCGCTCGCCGCGAACAGGCCGGCGGCTGCCTGCTTGGACTGCAGCAGCGCCTGGGTGTTGGAGAGCACCGAGCCCACGGTTTCCACCATGTCGCCCATGTTTCCACCCAGCGCCTCCAGCGTCTGCATGCCGCGTTCGCTCTTGCCGGCGGTGCCTTCCATCAGGCTCTGCACGGTATCGCGGAACAGGGTGGTGTCCTTCTCCAGTTGCAGCACGACCTGCGGATCGATCACGTCCGAAGTCAGCATCAGGTTTGCGTTTTTGGGCAGACGCTGCGACAGGATGGCCAGACGGTTCGCGCGCGCGACTTCGCGTGCGCTGGCGCCGCCTTCGATCAACTGATTGGACAGATGCTCGGCCACGCCCTGGAGATCGAGACTGAGCGCATTGATGCGCTTCACGTTTTCGTTCAGGGAGACCAGGCTTTTCTGCTGGGCGAGAATCTGGCCGACCTGCGGATTCGATTTGTCCCACTGCCCGCGAATCTTGTCGAGAGTGTCCTTTGCGCCGCCCCGGGTCGCAGGCACATCGTCGTCGCCGTCCATCAGGCCGGTCAGCGTCTTCTCGAAGGCAGCCCTGCCTTCCGCCAGCTTCCGGAAGGCATCCGCGTTGCCGAGCACGGATTGCTGCGCGGTCAGCGGCAGGCGTTGCGAGAGCACCTTCAGCTCGCCCGCGCGGGCCTCGTAGCCGGCGCGATTGTCGAGCTGGATCGATCCATAGATGGTGAAGCCCGCGGCAAGCAGCAGCGAAACGATCAGCAGGCCGCCCGTATAGGCATACTGTTTTTCGACCGGCAGATGCCCGATCAGCGGTGCCTTGCGCGATTCCTGATCGGTCAGCTTGCGCACGGTCTGCATGATCAGCGTGGTCTGTCCGTCGCCATGCTTGCCTGTCATGCGTCCCGCCAGGCCTTTCAGGCCGTTCATTGCAATCGCCATGTTCATCTCTCCGGTGTCTCCGTTCGGTTTGCGCGTACGCGCATCGTGTTCACAGTTGCGGAATCAGGTGCCGGTCTGGGACTCGACCATGAGGAAGGCCGGTGTACCCAGCAATCGCCCGAAATCCATATCGTTCCAGTCCACACCGTTTTCGTCGGCATAGCGCCGCGCAATCCAGGGGCAGTCCGCAGCCGCTTCGTTCGCCCGGTAGCGCCCGATATTGCGCAAGCCCAGCGTGCCGCGTATCAGCAACGCCGCATTGACGCCGAAATCCCGATGCGGAATCAGCAACCGGCAATCGGCCTGGTCGGGCGTCGTCCCCAGGCCCATGAAATCGGCGAAATCGCTCACCGCATAAAGATTGCCCCGGATGTTGGCCAGGCCGCGAAACCAGCGGCGCGCACCGGGGATCCTGACGATGGGCGGAACCGGAATCACCTCTTCGGTATCGGTGAGACTCACCAGCCAGTTTGCATCGCCGACCCGGAATCCCAACCGGGAACCCGAGGTATCGCGACTGGCTGCGGCCTGCAACTGCTGCGACAGCCGCGTCTGGAATTCGCGCAGATTGAACTTCTTCGACATGTCGCGGCTTTCACCCAAGCGCCTTGATCTGCGTCAGCAGGTCTTCCGGCTTGACCGGTTTGACCAGGTAGGCCTTGGCGCCCTGCCGCATGCCCCAGACCTTGTCGGTCTCCTGCCCCTTGGTCGTGCACATGATCACGGGAATATGCTTGGTCGCGTCTTCCTTGGTGATCATGCGGGTGGCCTGATAGCCATTCATGCCGGGCATCACCACATCCATCACGATCAGATCGGGCAGGGTCTGCCGGGCTTGCGCAACGGCTTCCTCGCCGCTTTCCGCCATACTGACGAGGTAACCGTTCTTGACCAGCAGCTCGGACAGGAAGAATCGCTCGGTCGGGGAATCGTCGACAACCAGAATTCGACTGATGGCCATGCGGTCTGCTCCTAAGACGTTATAGGGTTATGGTTCAGGCGCCGGGATGCGCGTGTTCGCGCACCGCCGTCAGCAGGGTGTCCTTGGTGAAGGGCTTGGTCAGATACTCGTCCGACCCCACCATGCGCCCGCGCGCACGGTCGAACAGTCCGTCCTTGGACGACAGCATGATGACCGGGGTGGTGCGGTATCTGGCGTTGCGCTTGATGAGCGAACAGGTCTGATAGCCATCGAGACGCGGCATCATGATGTCGACGAACACCACGTCCGGTTCGTGATCGGTGATCTTGGACAGGGCATCGAAACCGTCCTGCGCGAGGATGACCTCGCACCCGGCCTGGTTCAGAAAAATTTCGGCACTGCGGCGTATGGTGTTGCTGTCGTCGATGACCATCACCTTCACGCCTTTCAAGGCTGCGTTATCCACACGTCTTCTCCACGGTAAACCCGGAACGGACGGCGAGCGCCGTCCTTACGTGGAACATTACGGCTACGATCAGGGCTTCTTTAGCGGGGGGACAGCCGGCCCGCAGACGCAAAAAAAAGCGCCGGACACGCCGGCGCCTCGGGATGCCGCGGGGCTTATTGCCAGCCCTGTTGGGGCACGTCTTTCTTTTCCGCGCCTGCCACCGCACTCATGGTGTCGAAAATGATGTTGGGCTGGTTGGAGATGCGCATGAACTGGCCCATCCCCACATCCGGAAAGGCCAGCGCGATGCGGAAGCGTCCGTGCGGCGACTCCACGTCGCCGTTGACGATGTAGATTTCGTAGGGCAGCCCGGCGACGAAATCCTGCATGCCGATTTTCTTGATCCATTCGCCGTCGCCCGACTCGGGGTCGTTCATCGCCACCCCGAACACCGCCAGCTTGCGTTCGGGCAACACGATCTCGTATACCTTGGCGGTCTTGCCCACGCCCCGGGCGAGATTGTCCCGCACGGTCCTGAGCGCATCGGCAAAGCTGCCGAAGGTGTTCAGCTTGCTCCTGGACGAATCCAGGCGCTCCATGCCGATCATGTAACGGTAATTCAGCAGGCTGGCTGCCGTCTCCTCGCCCCCCACACCTTTTCCGGCGCCGAGTGCGGCACCCAGCCGCGCCTGCAGGGCCTTGACCGCCGCCTCATGCTTCTCGAAGCCCCGGCGGAAATACGCGCGGTACCAGTAGTCGGGATTGGCGTAGGCCACGCTGCCATCGGCCCGCACGCCCACACGGATGGCCGCGCCGAGGATGGCATGGCTGCCTGCGGCTCCGACCTCGTCGAGCATGGACTCGTCGCTGGCCACTACCACACCATAGCCCGGCAGGGCCTTGGGGAAATACTTGCCGACAATCTTGAAGCCGCCGTTCTTCAGCTTGCCCTCGACGGCGGCAGCCGCAGTCTGCATATTGCCGCCGGCGACCGGGTCGCCTTGCACATAGGGCGCTATCGCCCACGCGCCCATCGAATAGACGCACACAATCCACGCCGCAATCCACCGCACGATCATTTCCGCCTCCTTATGCTCTCCTGCCAGGGTATGGTGTTGGTTTTATTTCATTGCGATCCGCATTGTTTCGGGCACGCCCGAAGACGGATTCCTCTGCATCGGCGACTGAAAATCCGCCGGCGCGACGACATTCTTGAACAAACGGGCCTGAAATCGCAAGACCGGGTTACAGAACGACCATCTCGAAATCGTCCTTGCGGGCACCGCAATCCGGGCAGGTCCAGTTGATCGGCACGTCTTCCCAGCGCGTGCCGGGCGGGATGCCGTCGTCGGGCGCCCCCGCCTCTTCGTTATAAATCCAGCCGCAGATCAGACACATCCAGCTGCGGTATTCAGGCGTTTCGGTCATGGCAGACAGTCTAATCGGCTAAAATCGACGGCTGATTCTAAAGCAGCGACGTCATGCAGACCATGTTTTCCCCCAAGTCGGCCCCGCCCATGGTGCTGAGTTTCGCCGCCTCCGACCCCACCGGGGGCGCCGGTACGCAGGCCGACGTGCTTACGCTCGCCAGCATGGGGTGTCACCCGCTGACCGTCATTACCGCGCTGACCGTGCAGGATACCGCCGGCGTGGACGGCATTCTGGCGATCGACGCGGAATGGGTCGCCGACCAGGCGCGCATGCTACTGGAAGACGTACCGGTCGCCGCCTTCAAGCTGGGCATGCTGGGCAGTCCGGAATCCATCGCGGTCATCGCCGAAATCCTGGCGGACTATCCCGACATTCCGGTCGTGCTCGACCCCGTCCTGGCGTCCGGCCGCGGCGACGAATTCGCCAGCGACGACATGATCGCCGCCATGCGCGAGATGCTCATTCCGCAGACCAGCGTGCTGACGCCGAACAGCCACGAAGCCCGCCGGCTCGCACTGTTCGATTCGGACGAGGACGATCTCGACCTCGCCGGCTGCGCCGCGCGCCTGACCGAACTGGGCTGCGAGTACGTGCTCGTGACCGGCACCCACGAAAACACGCCGCGCGTGCTGAACAGCCTCTACGACGCCAAGGGCCACGTGCAGACCGATGCATGGGACCGTCTGCCCGGCAGCTACCACGGCTCAGGCTGCACGCTCGCCTCGGCCATCGCTGCCGCGCTCGCCTACGGACATGACGTGCGGGACGCGGTCCGCGATGCGCAGAATTTCACTTACGAATCGCTGAAGGCGGCTTTCCGGCCGGGCATGGGACAGTACATCCCGGAACGTTTCTTCTGGGCGCAGGACGTCCAGACCGAAGGCAGCGCGTGAGCGCGGCCACCCTGTTTCCCGGCGGCCTGTACGCGATCACCGTCGAGACAGCCGACACCGCGCGGCTGCTGGAGCAGGTCGCCGCCGCGCTCGCCGGCGGCGCGGCGGCCGTGCAGTACCGCGACAAATCCGCCGATGTCGCGCGCCGCCACGAGCAGGCAAGCGAGCTTGCCGCGTTGTGCCGCCGCCACGGCGCGCCGCTGATCGTCAACGACGACCTGCGCCTGGCCGATCTGGCCGACGCCGATGGCGTGCATCTTGGACGCACCGATGGCAGTGTGCGCGAGGCACGCATCGTCCTCGGACCCGGCAAGTTCATCGGCGCCTCGTGCTACCAGAGCCTCGACCTTGCGCGCGCGGCCGAAGCGGCCGGTGCCGATTATGTCGCGTTCGGCAGCTTCTTTCCGTCGCAAACCAAACCCGGTGCGGCACACGCGCCGATCGGGCTGCTGCACGCCGCGCGTGACGCATTGCGCGTACCGCTGGTCGCGATCGGCGGCATCGCACCGGACAACGCCGCCGCCCTGCTCGACGCCGGTGCGGACAGCCTCGCCGTGCTGTCGGCGGTGTTCGGCGCGCCGGACATCCGCGCCGCCGCGCGCGCTTTCAATCTGCTATTCGAAACCGAACCCGAAGACTAGATCGCCATGAACCGCAACGAACAGCTTTTCGAACAGTCGCAGCAACGCATTCCCGGCGGCGTGAACTCGCCCGTGCGTGCCTTCAGGAGCGTCGGCGGCACGCCGGTATTCTTCAGCCGCGCGCAGGGCGCGCGCGTATGGGATGCCGACGGTCGCGAGTACATCGACTACGTCGGCTCGTGGGGCCCGGCCATCCTCGGCCATGCCCATCCCGGCACTGTGAAGGCCGTGCAGGACGCCGCCGCCAACGGCCTGTCGTTCGGCGCGCCGACCGAAGCCGAGCTGACGATCGCCACGCGCATCGCCGAACTCGTCCCCAGCATCGAGAAGGTCCGTCTCGTCTCGTCCGGCACCGAGGCAACAATGAGCGCGATCCGGCTCGCGCGCGGTTTCACCGGCCGCAGCAAGTTCATCAAGTTCGAGGGCTGCTACCACGGCCATGCCGACTTCCTTCTGGTCAAGGCCGGCTCCGGCGCACTCACCTTCGGCAACCCGACTTCGGCCGGCGTGCCCGCTGCCGTCGCCGCCGAGACGCTGGTGCTCGACTACAACGACGTCGCCGGACTTGAGCGCACCTTCGGCGAGATCGGCAACGAAATCGCCTGCGTCATCGTGGAGCCCTTCGCCGGCAACATGAACCTGGTCAAGCCGACCGCCGCCTTCATGGATGCCTTGCGCCGTCTCACCGCGCAGCACGGCACACTCCTCATCTTCGACGAAGTGATGACCGGCTTTCGCGTCGCCCTCGGCGGCGCGCAGAACGTGCTCGGCATCAAACCCGATCTCACCACGCTCGGCAAGGTGATCGGCGGCGGCATGCCGGTCGGCGCCTTCGGCGGCCGCGCGGATGTGATGGATGCCCTGGCCCCGGTCGGCCCGGTCTATCAGGCCGGGACGCTGTCGGGCAACCCGGTGTCGGTGGCGGCGGGGCTGGCCACGCTCGACGCCGTCGCACAGCCGGGTTTTTACGATGCGCTTGCGGCGAAGACGCGCGCGCTGTGCGACGGACTCAACGCCGCCGCGAAAGCAGCCGGCAAGACTTTCTGCGCCGACTCGGTCGGCGGCATGTTCGGCCTCTATTTCGCGCCCAGGCCGCCCGCTGGCTTCGCCGACGTGATGGCTAGCGACCGCGAGACCTTCAACCGCTTCTTCCACTCGATGCTCGACCGCGGCGTCTATCTCGCGCCTTCGGCCTTCGAGGCCGGTTTCGTCTCGGCGGCGCACAGCGATGCCGACATCGCCGCCACCGTGGACGCCGCCCGCGCGGTGTTTCCGACGCTGTGAGCCTGCCGCATCCACGCATGGATGCCCGTGATTCCCGCCCATGAACGACGAACTCTCCCCCGAAGACGAACTGCGGCTCAACGTGCTGTTCAACACCGACCTCAAGGCGGTGCGCATCGACGAATCGAGCATGACGCTGTGGGCACTCACGCCCCAGGGCGAGGCCAGCGTGCCGCTGAAACCGACAGAGCGCGCCGACCGCTATCTCAAGCGCGTGCGCGAACTGCTGTCCGGTCATGCGCTCGGTTCGCCGGGCGGCTACCCGGTCCACCTCACGCGCTGGACGCGCCAGTCGCAGGCGGGCCTGTCGCCCCAGCATCTGGCGCAGCTGCTGCTGATCGCGGAAGAGGAAGCGGTGGTCGCGGTGGTGCATTCGCCCGCGCTCACCGACGAGCTGGCGCGCTACGCCTGGTGGTGCATGCCGACGATCGAGAACGCGCGCCTGATGCTGATGCGCGACGTGGTCTGCCAGGGCAGCATGGGACGCACGCTGGCCGAATTCCTGGTCGAGCATCTCGCCTTCCTGCACGAGGACGACGTCGGCATTCTCGACACCGTTGCCGTCATGCTCTACTCGGGCGTACTCACTGACGCCGAGCGGGGCGCGATGTGGAAACGCGGCACCAGCCGCAATTCCTATTACGTGCCCTTTCTCGAATTACAGCCCGATTCATTGCCGAACCCGCGGCCTGCGCGCGCCGACAGCGCGAGCGTGCCGCAGCGCGAAGGCAATCCCTATGCCGCGATGCTGGCCCGTGCGCTGTCGGCACAGGGCCAGACCTTCCTCGCCACAACGGCGACCATCCTCGATCGACCGGAAATCCAGGAAGTGGTGAACCATACGCTGAACGCGCTGGCCAACTGGTGCGCGCCGCTGCGCAATGCGGATGTCGCCAGCCGCGAAGCCGCACGGACGGCGCTTCTGGCCGACGCGCCGCAGTTCGAAGCGGATTGCGCTGCACTCGACGCGCTGGCGGCGACCGATGCCGACACCGTGCGGCCGATCTTCCTCAAGACCACTGCTATCGGTTCGCTGATGCGGCGCAAGATCCAGCCCGTAGTCACGCCGCTGCTGGACGCCATTGTCGTGCTCAGACGCGCGCCCTGACCGGCCCGCAAAACCGGATCTGGAAGTGAAAAAGCCCCGCAGGCACCGGCCTGCGGGGCTTTTTCGTTTACGGGCGATCAGCTTCCCAGCGCGGCATCGACACTGGAAAGGAATTTCTCCGGTTTTTCGAAACCGATCACCTTGTAGTCGGACTGGGCGCCGTCGGTCTTCCAGAAGATGAGGCCCGGCGGCCCGAACAGGCCGAAGCGCTTGAGCAGCGCCTTGTCGGCGTCGGTGTTGTGCGTGACGTCGGCTTTCAGCAAGACTGCATCTGCCAGACGCGCCTGCACTTTGGAATCACTGAAGGTGAAACGTTCCATTTCCTTGCAGGACACGCACCAGTCCGCATAGAAATCCAGCATCACGGGTTTACCGTCGGCTTTCGCCGCGGCGAGCCGGGCGTCGAGCGCAGCGACGTCCTTCACTTTTTCGAAGCCCAGCCCCCTGGCTTCGGCCGCCATGGCCTGGCCGCCCGCGCCGCCCTTGAATACGTCGAGCGGTTGCAGGATGTCGCGGCTGCCGGCGAGCATGCCGACGACGAGCGCCAGACCCCCGATCAGCAGCAGCACGCCCAGGCCTTTCCACAGGCGCTTCCAGCCCGAGGCCTTTTCCGGCAACGGGTCGAGCGCATGCAGATAGATGGCCGACGCGATCAGCAGCGCGGCCCACAGCAGCATGTTCACCCAGGCCGGGATGATGGGCGAGATCAGGTAGATGGCGATGGCCAGCATGAGCACGCCGAAGAAGTATTTCACCGCGTTCATCCAGCCACCGGCACGTGGCAGCAGGGCACCGGCCGACAGGCCGACCAACAGCAGCGGCACGCCCATGCCCAGCGCCAGCACGAACAGCGCGACGCCGCCGAGCACCGTATTGCCCGTCTGCGCGATGAAAGCAAGTGCGGCAGCGAGCGGCGGCGCGACGCAGGGTCCGACGATGACAGCCGACAGCGCCCCCATGACGAAGACGCCGATGAAACTGCCGCCCTTCATCTTGTTGGACGCGTCGGAGAATTTGCTCTGGATGAAACTCGGCAGCTGGATCTCGAAGAAGCCGAACATCGACAGCGCGAGCAGCACGAAAATGCCTGCGCCGATGCCGAGCGCCCAGGGGTTCTGCAATGCGTTCGACAGCAGCGTGCCGGAAAGCGCGGCTGCGACGCCGGCCAGCGCGTAGGTGATCGCCATACCGAGCACATAGGCGAACGACAGCATGAACCCGCGCGATTTGGTCATCGGCGTGTCGTGGTTCTGCCCCGCGATGATGCCGGACAGGATGGGAATCATCGGGAACACGCAGGGTGTGAGCGCCAGCAGCAGACCGAAGCCGAAGAAGGTGGCGACCACCGCCCAGAAACTGCCGCCCTTGAGCACGCGTTCGATGCGGCTGGTGTCGGACTCGGCGCCCGCGCCGCCTGCCTGCGCCGCGGCCGGTTCGGCTCCGGCCGTCGCAGTGGCCATACCGCCCGTGGCGGCCAGAGTGAAGTCGCGCTTGATCGGCGGATAGCAGACGCCGACCGCTTCGTTGCACCCCTGCCAGACGGCTTCGAGCACGAGCGACTCATTCGCCGCGAGCGGCCGGGACAAGGCGATATTGGCCTCGAACGGATGGTGATACACCTCCATCGGCGTATCGAAATTCGGATCTTCCTTGACCTCGCCCGGCGGCGTGTTCGACTTGGACACTGAGACGCCGGCCGGGGACTTTACCTTCCATTCGAGCTTGCTGCGGTACAGATAGGTCGATTCCGTCGGCTGATAGTCCATCCGCACGGTCTGCGCATCCGCCATCACGGCGGTCACGACGAAGGCCTCGTCGGGCGGCAGCACCTTGGGCATGCTCAGCCCGCCCAGGCTGCGCAGGCCGTCCATCGCACTGCCGGAAGACGCCGCGGGCGGGGGCGTGACCGCTGGCGCCGCGGCCACCGGCGGCGGAAGCGCGACGGACACGGACGTGGTCTGCGGCATGTAACACAAGCCGGCTTCTGCACAGCCCTGCGCGGTGGCCGTGAGCTTGACGGAGGTGGCACCGGACGCGCGGCTGAAGGGCAGCGCGATGCGCACGCTCTTGTGATAAGTCTCGACGCGGCCGAAATTCTCGTCGTCCTTCATCTTGCCCGGCGGCAGACCCGGCTTGCCAAGCGTGCCGCCGGTGAGTTCGAACTTGAACTTGTCGCGGTACATGTAATAGCCGTCCGCGATGTCCCAGCGGGCTTCCAGCGTGTTCGCATCGAGCGCCCGTGCGGAGAACTTGAATGCGACCTCGGGATCGAGAAAATCCTCCTCGGCCAGCGCCCCTTGCGAAAGGGCCAGTGCGCCCCAAAGTACGGGCAGAGCCACCAGCATCCGGAACCATTTTTTAATCATGTCGTTCAGTCTCCTGAGCCAGCCAGTCGAGATAGGCGGGCAGTCCGTGCGTTATCGGTATGGCAATCAGTTCGGGTACGTCGTAAGGGTGCTGCGCGCGGACGATTTTTTCAACGGCGGCGTAACTCGCCGCCGTTGACTTGATCATCAACGGGATTTCGTCCGCCTGCTCCACCCGCCCCTGCCACCGGTAGATGGAGCGGCCCGCAGGCAAAACGTTCACGCAGGCCGCCGCGTGCGACTCGATCAGCATCCGCGCGAGTTTCTCGGCAGTGGCCTGATCGGGTACATTGGTCAAGACTAACAAAGGTTCCATGTCATGCGCTTTGGTTGGATTGTGCTACTGCTGCTGTCGTTTCCGGTGCTGGAGGCCATCGGCATTTTCTGGATGGCCGACGAAATCGGCGGCTGGGTGCTGCTGTGGCTGCTCGCGGACGTGGCGATCGGCATCGCGCTGATCCGCTTCGAGCGCGTGGCCTGGGGCGCACGCCTGCTGTTTTCGGTGCAGTCCGGCACGCATCCCGTCGCCGCCCTGTTCGCCAGCGGCCGTATTCTGCTCGCCGGCGGGCTGCTTGTCTTCCCCGGTTTCATCAGCGACGCCCTGGCGCTCGTTCTGCTGCTGATCCCCGGCACCTGGGCGCGGCGCCAGCCCGACCCGGCCCGCGCCGCGAACGACGACGTGCTCGAGGGCGAATTCCGCCGCGAGCCGGAAGACAGGCTGCGTTAGGGACACGAACACCAGGACGGACGAAACCGGCCGATCCTAGAACAAATCCAGTTGCCCCCGCGCACGGGCAAGCTCGCGTAGCAGATGGTCCGAGGTGGGATACCGGTATTTCAGGCGCAATTCACGGGTCGTGCGCACATTCGACAATTGCCGCGACTCCCGCAAGAAGGACAGCAGGGCCTCCGACAGCACTTTCTCCGCTTCGGCGCGCTTCACGCGCGGGGGACGCGGCAGTTCGAAAGCGTCGGCGCAGCTGTCGAACCAGTCGGCCATTTTCAGCGGATGCGCATCGACCGCGTGGTAGACGCGCTGGCCGCGCCCGCGGAACAGCGCCGCCCAGGCGAGCCGCGCCAGATCGTCGGCGTGGATATGATTGGTGTAGCTGTCGTCCTTTGCACGCAGAGCGGGCGTGCCACGCCGGATGCGCTCCAGCGGCAGCCGGTCGGCGGCGTAGATCCCCGGTGCGCGCAGGATCGTGACCTGCACACCCTGCCGGCGCCCCCAGACGCGCAGTTGGCGTTCGGCATCGACACGTCGCACCGCGCGGCCGTTCACCGGCGCCACCGGCCGCGTTTCCGCCACCCATTCGCCGCCGCAGTCGCCGTACACGCCACTGGTGCTGACGTAGACCAGCGCCCCCGGCCGGCGACGGCTCAGCGCCTGCAACAGACGTGCGGTGCGCGGGTCGGTCTGGCCTTCGCCCGGCGGCGGCGCAAAATGGAATACGCCATCCACGCGCGGCAGCCGCGCCAGCGAGGCCGGATCGTCGAGGTCGCCCAGATACGGTGTCACGCCCAGCGCACGCAATGCCGCGACACGCTCCGGCCGCCGCACCAGACCGACGAATTCGGCCTGGCCGGCGTAAAAGCGGACCAGCCGTTCCGCCACGTCGCCAAAACCCACGATCAGGATTTTTTTCATGCCGTCCCCGATGGTTCGTAGCATCCGGCCCGCAAGGTTCCGCGCCATCGGCACGCCCCCGCAAAACCTTCCATCCGCAAGGGTGAAAACCCGCGCCGCTCGGGCGATAATTCCGCCCCGTTCGTATTCGTATTGTAAGCCCTCACCATGCCGTATCAGGTCACCCTCCAGCCCAGTGGACACCAGTTCACCGTGGGCGACGACGAAACCGTTCTCGAAGCCGCGCTGCGCGAGGGATTCGCCCTGCCCTACGGATGCCGCAACGGCGCCTGCGGCGCGTGCAAGGGCACCGTCCTGTCGGGCACGCTGGATTACGGCACCCATTCGCCCACCGCACTCAAGGACGAGGAAAAAACCCAGGGCCGCGCGCTGTTCTGCCGCGCGAGGCCCTTGTCCGATCTCGTGATCGAAGCCAAGGAAATCGGCGCCGCCAAGGACATCGTGGTAAAGACCCTGCCCTGCCGGGTGGAAAAACTGGAAAAATGCGCCGACGACGTGATGCGGGTCAGGATCAAGCTGCCGTCGAACGAACGCCTGCAATTCCTCGCGGGCCAGTACATCGATTTCCAGCTCAAGGACGGCAAGGCGCGTAGCTATTCGCTCGCCAACCCGCCGCACGATGACGCGCTGCTCGAACTGCACATTCGCCACGTGCCCGGCGGGCTGTTCACCGATCAGGTATTTTCCACCCTCAAGGAACGCGACATCCTGCGCCTGAAGGGTCCGCTCGGCAGCTTCTTCATTCGCGAGGATTCCGACAAGCCCATGATCTTCGTCGCCGGCGGCACGGGTTTCGCGCCGGTCAAGGCCATGCTGGAACATGCCTTCGCCGAGCATACCGACCGCGAACTCGTGCTCTACTGGGGCGTGCGTGCCTTGAAGGACCTCTACATGGCCGACCTGCCGCAGCGCTGGCAGGCCGAGCGGCCCAATTTCACGTTCATTCCCGTGCTGTCCGATCCTGCGCCGGCGGATGCCTGGCAGGGCCGCACCGGCTTCGTCCACGAGGCCGTACTGGCCGATTTCGACGACCTGTCCGGCTACCAGGTCTACGCCTGCGGCGCGCCCGTCATGGTCGACAGCGCGCGCGAGGCGTTCACCCGCACGCGAGGTCTGCCCGAGGATGAATTCTTCGCGGATACCTTCGTCTACGCGGCGGACGCGGAAACCACCCCCAGCGCGTAGGCGGCGGGGCCGTTGGTGCGGGCGACCGCCCAAGACCCTCTTGCACCTAAGAATCGAGCGAACGTTCCAGCGCCTCGATCTCGTCCAGCAATGCCGAGAACCGGCGACCGAAACCGGTGAGCCGGTATTCCACGCGCGGCGGCGATTCGGGATAGACGGTCTTGTCCAGGATGCCGTAGCGCGTGAGCTTCCTCAGCCGCTCGTTCAGCACCTTCGCCGTCAGGCCTTCCACGGCATGTTCCATCGCGCCCGGCCGGTTGACGCCTTCGCGGACCAGCGCAAGCACGCGCAGCGACCACTTGCAGCCGACGATGTTTTCCATCATTTCGGCCACGCCGGGACGCGCGGGCTCGGTGTTTTTTTTGTCCTTGTCCGTCATCAAGATGCACCGTTCGGTAGGTAGGGAACCGTTTGGTGCCCGCTGGTGCGGGGCACGCACGCCGCCTATCTTTGCAGCTCCCGACACACGACACAAGGAGATCGCCATGTTCCGCCGCGCCTGCATCCCGCTGTTCGCCGCGCTCGCCGTCAGCCTGCCCGTACAGGCGGCCGACGTGCCCTACCCCGAAGGCTATCGGACCTGGACGCACGTGAAGAGCATGGCGATCCTGCCCGGCCATCCGCTGTACGAGAGCTTCGGCGGCATCCACCATCTCTACGCCAATGCGAAAGCGGTACAGGGGTACCGCACGGGGCAGTTCAAGGACGGCAGCGTGATCGTGTTCGATCTGCTCGAAGCCGATACGCAAGATGCGGCCCTGAACGAAGGCACGCGCAAGGCCGTCGCCGTGATGCGCCGGGATGCGAAACGCTACGCGGCGACGGGCGGCTGGGGTTTCGAAGGATTTGCGGCGGGCGATCCAAGCCGCCGCATGGTGGGCGCGAACGCGAAGGCGGCCTGCTTCGCGTGTCATGCGCCGCGCGCCGACACCGCCTACGTGTTCAGCACCTGGCGCGAATAATGAAGCCGCCCGCCAGGCCGGCGGCAGGCTTGCTTACAGCTCGCCCTTGGCGCCGGCCTGCATGATGCTGACCAGCGATTCGCGCACTTCCTTGATGCGCGTCTTCAGGGCTTCGGGCAGGCGCTTTTCCTTTGCCACGGCATCGACGTTGACATCCATCATCACCAGCCAGCCCTGACCGTTGGCATCTTCGATCAATGCGATGCGGCACGGCATGTAGACGGAAAAATCGAGGTTCAGATCGATCAGCTGCTTGGCGGTCAGCGCGTCGCAGAACTGGAAGATGGTGATGGTGCGCTGTTCCTGATTGGTCATCACCTCCACCTGCTTGGAAAGCGGCAGCTCGGCAACCAGTTTCAGATTCAGCGCATTGGCACGCAGGCGCATCGATTCGGCGGCATCGTTCAGCGTCACCGAATGGTCAACCGCAATCTTGTAGACATCGGTCGCGCTGGCCTGCTTGGGCTGGGGCGCGGCCGAGACGGCCGGGGCAGCCAGTGCGCCGGTCAGCGCAAACAGGAAGGCGATCAGGGAGGTACGCATGGGGCATCCTTTGGCAATACATTAGCAATTTCTGATGGTATAGGGCTTGTCAGGGCGCGTGTATTAACCAAAACGCGCAGGCGGCCAGGTATCTATTAACTACTTCTATGCCTCGCGGCACAGCGCCAGCGCCTTCTGGTAATGCTGGCAGGCCTCCGACGGCTGGCCATTGTGCGTCTTCAGTTCCGCCATGCGCACGTGGGCCTCCATGCTGGGCGCGATGCCCAGACTGGCTTCGAGGTAGCTTTGCGCCTTGCCCCACAGCTGTTCGACGCTGCAAAGCTGCGCCAGCGTCAGCAGCAGGTGCGCATCCCGCGGACGGGCATGCAGCCATTTCTCGGCCTGCTCGATCTGCCGCCCCGGCCGACTGCCGCGCACTTCGCCGTAGAGTTCGGCCAGAGCCTCGTCCCACTCCCTGTCGAGCGCAGCCTCGATCACGTCGAGCGCGGTATCGTGCCCGCCGCGCACCATGAATGCGCGCGCCGCCGCACGCGCAACGAGGGCATCGGCCTTGTATTCCGCCGGCACTTTTTTCCAGTATTCCAGCAACGCCCGGTCGTCTTCGCTGCGGCGCCCGAGGTTTTCGGCATAGGTCGCACGGCGCAGCTGGGCTGCCACGGCAGGCTCCAACGCATTGCTGCGTGCGAGCTGATCGAGCAGGCGCTCGACTTCGTCCCACTGCCCGGTCAACTGACGCGCCCGCAATTCCAGGCGCAGGAGGCCCGTATGCTGCGGCGCGACCGCCTTGGCCGCCTGCAGCGCGGCCAGCGCGCCGCTTGCGTCCTTGACCTCCAGACAGGCTTCGGCCTCGAACAGTTGCGCCGCCAATGCGGCACCCTGCTCGCCCGCTTCGCGTACATGCTGCATGCGCTGCGCCGGCGCACGCATCTCCTGCGCAGCGCGGGCCGCCAGCACGCGTGCAATGCCGGTTCGCGTTTCGTCGCCCTGCCACTGCCCGAGCGCCTGCTCGGCATCCTGGAAGCGCAACTCGGTATAGGCGCGCAGGCCGCCGACGAAATTCTCGTCGCGACGCCGTGCCGCGCGACGCGCCCGCTGCTCGCGCACGATGCTCGGCAGATTGAGCGTCAGCACGGCCAGCCGCAGCAGAATCACCCCGCCGACGATCAGCGCAGTCACCAGCAGCACGAAGCTGATGAACGTGATTTCCAGCCGCCACGGCGGATAGACCAGCACGACATAGCCCGGATCGTAGCGGCCGGCCATGGCCAGCCCGACCGCGAGTACGAAGACGATCAGCAGCGAAACAAGCCAGCGCATCAATGCGCTCCCTTGTAGGCTTCGAGGGCGGCAAGGCTGGCGTCGATGCCCGGCAGCTTCACTTCGATGTTGAGGCGGCTGAGCCAGTGGATTTCCTTCAGTGCGGCGGCCACGCCTGCGTCGCGCGTATTGAAATAGCGCGTCAGCATGTCGCGCGCGGCCTGCAGGTCGGCCCGGAACGCGGCTTCGTCCTGCCCCATCAGGGCCAGCCGGGCCGACAGCAGGCGCAGACGCAGATTTTCGCGCAGGAAGTAAGCCTGATCGGGCGGCAGCAGCACGGCCTCGTTGCCCTCCACACGGCGAATCTGCACCAGGCGTTTCAATTCGCCCCACAGTTCCTGGCCCAGGCTGAGCGCATTGACGGTCCGCGGTGCCGGTACGGCTTCGGACCCCTGCGCACTGGCCAGCGGCCAGCTGGCATGCTGCGCCACCAGCGCTTCGATGCGCGCACTGGCGCCGACTTCGTCGAGCGAAGGCACCGCCCGCAGTTTGGCCAGATCCGCCGCGATGGCACGTCGCAACTCGGTGAATTGCGGCTTGTTCAGGCGCTGCAGCCGGACATCCGCGCCTTCCAGCGCGACGATCGCCGCCTTGACGTTGCCGGTCAATTGCAGCTGCTGGGCCGCCGTCAGCAGAACCTGCTCGATCTCGGCCAGCGTCCATTCGTCGCGGCCCTGCGCCAGTTCCTTGTAGAGCGTCTCGATCGCAAGCTGCTGCTGCTGCGAATTGACCATCTGGTTCTCGATGCGCGCCACCCGCTCGCCGATCTGGCGCATCGTGTCGTCCGCGTTCTTCGCCAGCAGGCGCGTTTCGCTCGCGCTCTGCCCGGTTTCGGCCAGCTTGCGGCTCAGTTCGGATTTGAGATCGCGTACCCGCTCGCGGCTGTCGGACCACGACCAGCCCGCCATGACGATGGCCAGAATGGCGATCACGACAGCGACCAACGCCAGCGCCGACATCGGCGCGCGCGGCGCAGCCGGCGGTGCGGCGGGGGGCGGAACGGGCGTTTCGGGCGTTTCGTTCATCGGGATATCTGCGGGTTGAATACGTGAATCATGCCATCCACCAGACCGGCATCGCCGCCGGCGGTCGCGACCGCCTGGGCGATGCCCATGCGTCGGGCGGCTTCGGCGATTTTCTCATGTGGGGCAAAAAGCGGGGTCTTTGCCAGCAACGACGCGCCGCCTTCGCCCAGCAGCGCCGCCAGGTTGACCAGCGTCTCCGCACTCGCCACCGTGACCGCGTCGATGCCGCCCGCGCGCCAGCGGGCCAGCAGCGCCGCCGCATCCGCCTGCGGCCGCACGCGGCGGTAACACTCCAGATACCCCACCTGCGCGCCGCGCGCCACCAGCGTGTCCGCGATCAGAGGCCGGCCGCCGACGCCGCGCACGATGACGACGTTCCAGCCCGCCACCTCGGCCAGTGCAGGCAACGCCAGCAGCGCTTCGCTGTCCTGCCCGTCCGGCACGATGACATTCGCCACACCGGCTTCGGCCAGCGCGCGCGCCGTGCCCGGGCCCACTGCGAAAACGCGGGCTGCAGGCGGCAACCGGCCCATCGCGGCAATGCCACAGCGGGCCGCGTTGGGGCTGGCGACAACCATCGCATCGGCCGAACGCGCCGCAGCAATCATGTGCTCAAGCTGCGCGACGGGCACCGCTTCGATCGCCAGCGCGGGAAACAGTACGGGTTCACCGCCGGCTGCGCGGATCGCACGCGCCAGCGTGTCGGCCTGGTGCACGGGACGCGTCACCAGGATCGCGCGACCGGCCAGCGGTGGCGTCATGCGCGCGACCGCCCCGCGAAACAGGCGCCTGGCATGCGGCGGGCCGGCAAGTGCGTGCGGCAGACCGCGCCGTTGCTCGAACTCACCGGACTACAACGCGTCGAGGATCGCGCGCGCGCCCTGGGCCAGCAACTTGTCGGCCAGAGCCTGGCCGACTGCTTCGGGGTCGTCGGCACTGCCCTCGGCGCGATCCTGAATGAAGGCGCTGCCGTCGGGATTGGCCACGAAACCGACGACACTCAGATTGCCGTTCTCCAGTACGGCATGCGCGCCGAGCGGCACCTGGCAGCTGCCTCCGAGCACACGGCTGACCTGCCGTTCCGCACGCACGCACGCGGCGGTACGGGGATGATTGAGCACCGCAACGCATGCGGCGACTTCGGGACGGCCGCTGCGGATCTCGATGCCGAGCGCGCCCTGGCCGGCGGCGGGGATGCTGTCCTCGATCGACAGCACGCTCTTGATACGGGCACCCAGTCCCAGCCGCTTCAAACCGGCAGCGGCCAGCAGGATCGCGTCGAACTGGCCTTCGTCAAGCTTTTTCAGACGCGTGCCGACGTTGCCGCGCAACGGCTTGACCAGGAGATGCGGATAACGCGCACGCACCTGCGCTTCGCGGCGCAGGCTGGACGTCCCGATCACCGCACCGGGCGGCAGCTCGGACAGTTTTCCATACTGGATGGACACGAAGGCATCGCGCGGGTCCTCGCGCTCGCCGATGGCCACCAGATCGAAACCGGCGGGCAGCTCCATCGGCACATCCTTCATCGAATGCACGGCCAGATCGGCCTGGCCGGACTCCAGCGCGATCTCCAGCTCCTTGACAAACAGGCCCTTGCCGCCGATTTTGGACAGCGTAACGTCGAGAATCTGGTCACCGCGCGTGGTCATGCCCAGAATGCCGACCGCGCAGTCGGGATAAAGTCCGCGCAACCGATCGCGGATATGCTCCGCCTGCCACATGGCGAGGGCACTTTCACGGGAAGCGATGGTCAGGGTCTGCATGAGGTCATGAAGCGAACAGTACGAATGGACGGGTGCGAAGCGGCCACGGCAACGCGACACTGCGTGCGATACGATGCCGCATTCGGAGGGAGAAACGACACGTGTTGATGCGCCTGATCGCAGTCTGGGCACTGATTCTAGCATGGGGCCTCGCACCGGCCGGGCCGGCCCGTGCGGCGGACACGCTCGTGCATGCGCGGGATTTCAGGGCCGACGCGCGCGAGGCAGCGCGGCGCAAGATTCCCATCCTGGTCATCTTCACCACGCACGGCTGTCCCTACTGCGAACGCGTCAAACGCGAGTATCTGATCCCCATGCATCAGGACAAGGCCTATCGCGACAAGGTTCTGATCCGCGAGGTTACTTTCGGCGCCACCACGCCACTGGTCGACTTCGACGGCACGCGCACCACCGAAGGCGCCTTCGCGGCGGCCCACAAGGTCTTCATGGTGCCGACCGTGCAGGTACTCGACCTCCAGGGCGCACCCGCCACCGACCCTATCGTCGGCCTGCTCTCCGCCGACTACTACTACGGCTACCTCGAAGCCGCCATCGACGCCGGCCTGAGCCGGACCCGGCCGTCGAAATAAGCGCCGTGCGCGCAATTGCCATGGCGTTAAAATCGGGCGCCATGGGAGCCCCTGCATGAAAACCCTGCTGGCCGACGATCACCCGCTGATGCGCGAGGGCGTGCGGCAGGTGCTCGCGCAACTGGAACCGGCTGTCGAAATCATCGATGCCCACGACTACCCCAGCCTGTTCGCACAGACCGCCGCACACACCGACCTGGACCTCGCGCTGGTCGATCTCAACATGCCGGGACTGGTCGGTCTGCAGGGCATCTCGCAGTTCCGCCACCGCTTCCCCGACATCCCGCTGGTGGTGCTTTCCGCGTCCGAATCGCCGCACGACATCCGGAGCGCCCTCGAAGCCGGCGCACTCGGCTACATTCCCAAGGCGTCGAGTACGGACACCATGCTCGACGCCCTGCGCCAGGTTCTCGCGGGAGACATCTACGTTCCGGACTGTCTGAATGCCGCGGACGCCGCCTCCAGCCCGCCGCCCGCAGAACTCACCGCCGCCATACTCGACGGCCTCACCGGCCGCCAGCGCGAAGTAGCGCGCCTGCTGGGCCACGGCTTCACCAACAAAGCCATCGGCAGCATGCTCGGCCTGACCGAAAACACGGTGAAAGTCCACGTCGCCGCGATCTTCCGCGCACTCGGCGTCTCCAACCGCACCGAAGCGGTGATCACGATGCAGCGCCTGTCGCAATCCTAGACGACACTCGTGAGCCTCGTTCGCGCATTCATCGACCGGCTGCCGTTCTCCAGCATCCGCAGCCGCATGCTCGTCATCGCGCTGCTGCCGGCGCTGGTCACCGAATTCGGCATGGTGGTCTACTTCACCTCGCAGACCCTGAATACTGCCGAAGACGCGCTGTACAACCGCACCAGCAACGCTGCCCGCCACCTCGCCGATGCGCTCCCCTATGCGCTGATCACCGGCGACACCGCGCTCGCCCGCTCGCTGCTCGGGGCGGAAATCTCGAACAGCCAGCTCGTGCATGCGCGCATTGTCGGCCCGCAGGGCGAGATAGTCGCCAGCCAGGGCGAGGCCGCGCCCGGCAACCTGGTGGTGCGGCACGCGACCATCCGTGTGCCCGACGCCGACCTGCGCGACGAAGCCCTGTTCGCCTCCAGCGCCCGTCCCCCGCGCCCCATGCTCGGCGAAGTCGAGGTCCGGGCCTCGCGCGACCCGATCGAGACGTTCCGGCGCGATGCGCTGCTGCGCGCCGCCCTGCTGATGCTGGGCGCCTTGACGCTTACCGGGATCGTCGCCTGGCGGCTGTCGGATCGCCTGACCGGCCAGTTGCGCCACATCGGTCGCGTGGTCGCCCGGCTGGCACGCGACGATCTGGCAGTCCGCACGCATCTGCCGTCGCGCGGCGAAATCGGCACCCTTGCCGACGGCGTCAACGACATGGCCGATGCGCTGCAAGCGCAACGCAGGGAAATGGAAGCACGCATCCACGCCGCCACCGCCGATCTCGCCGCCCGGACAGACATGGCCGAGCGTGCCAACAGCGCCAAATCGCGTTTCTTCGCCGCCGCCAGCCACGACCTGCGGCAACCGCTGCATGCGCTGTCGCTGTTCGTCGCCACGCTGAAAGCGCGCAACCGGCAACCCGAGACGCAGCCGCTGATCGACAACATCGAAGCCTCCACCGCAGCGATGGAATTGCTGTTCAATGCGCTGCTCGATATCTCGCGTCTCGACGCCGGTGCGATCGAGGCGCATCCCGTGCACTTCCCGCTGCAGCGCATGTTCGACGAGCTCGACAAGCAATTCAGCGCGCTTGCCAGCGAAAAACAGCTGCGCCTGCGATTCCGTCCCTGCCCGTTCACGCTCCACAGCGACCCGCTGCTCATCGAGCGCATTCTGGTCAATCTCATCGCCAACGCCATCCGCTATACCGACGACGGCGGCGTGCTGGTCGCCTGCCGGCAACACGGGCGCATGGTGCGCATCAGCGTCTTCGACACCGGACGCGGCATCCCCGAAGACCAGCAGGAAAGCGTATTTCATGAATTCGTGCAGCTCCACAACGCGGCGCGCGACCGCAGCAAGGGGCTCGGACTCGGGCTCGCCATCGTCTCGCGCCTCGGCCGCCTGCTCGGCCACCGCGTGGCCCTGCGTTCCCGCATGGGCCACGGTTCGGTGTTCAGCATCGACGTGCCGCTGGGTGACCCCAGCCTGATCCAGCGCGCCGCGCCGCCGGCAACACCCGGCCAGATGCCGGACGACGCCCTCGTGCTACTGGTGGACGACGAACCCGCCATCCTGCGGGGCATGGCCGAACTGTTCGACAACTGGAATATCGATCTCGTCACCGCGCACAGCGCCGACGAGGCCGAACACTGGCTCGACAGCGTCGGCCGGCCACCCGACGTCATCGTGTCCGACTACCGCTTGCCCGACGGCGACGGCATCGACGTGGTCATGCGCCTGCGTCACCGATACGGCCACGACCTGCCCGCCATCCTGATCACCGGCGACACCGCGCCGGAAACGATCCAGCGTATCGGCCAGGCCGGATTCCCGCTGCTGCACAAACCCCTCCGTCCGGCCAAACTGCGCGCGCTCCTCACCCATCTCATCCAGCAATCGCGCAGCGGCGGCGTGGGATAATCCCGCCGCCTACGCTCACCCCACCGCCACCACCATGCACATCCACATCCTCGGCATCTGCGGCACCTTCATGGGCGGCATCGCCGCCATCGCGCGCAGCGCGGGCCATACCGTCACCGGCTGCGACACCAACGTCTACCCGCCCATGTCCGACCAGCTGCGCGCGCTCGGCATCGAGCTGATCGAAGGCTTCGACGCCGCCCAGGCCGGCATCGGCGCCGACATCTTCGTCGTCGGCAACGTCGTCGCCCGCGGCAAGCAGCCGCTCATCGAAGCCATCCTCGACCGCGGCCTGCCCTACACCTCCGGCCCGCAATGGCTCGCCGACCACGTGCTGCGCGACAAATGGGTGCTCGCCGTCGCCGGCACCCACGGCAAGACCACCACGTCGTCCATGCTCGCCTGGATCCTCGAAGATGCGCACCTGAACCCCGGCTTCCTCATCGGCGGCGTGCCGCAGAATTTCGGCATCTCCGCGCGCCTCACCGACAGTCCCTTCTTCGTCATCGAGGCCGACGAATACGACACCGCCTTCTTCGACAAGCGTTCCAAGTTCGTCCACTACCGGCCGCGCACCGCGTTGCTCAACAATCTCGAATTCGACCACGCCGACATCTTCCCCGACCTCGCCGCCATCGAAACCCAGTTCCACCATCTCGTGCGTACCGTGCCCGGCAACGGCCTCGTCGTCGCCAACGGCCGCGAAGCCAGCCTCGACCGCGTGTTCGCGCGCGGCTGCTGGACCCCGGTGGAACGCTTCGGCGGCGCCACGCCCGATGGCCGCACCGAAAGTGCGGACGGCTGGACCGCCGGCGCACCCGACGCCGGCGGCGGTTTCGATGTCTTTCTCGACGGCGCGCCGCAGGGCCGCGTGAACTGGCCCCTCATCGGCGAACACAACCGCCTGAACGCCCTCGCAGCCATCGCCGCCGCGCGCCACGCCGGCGTGCCCGCCGCCGCCGCCATCGATGCCCTCGCCCGCTTCGAAAACGTGAAGCGCCGCATGGAAGTGCGCGGCGCCGTGCATGGCATCACCGTCTACGACGACTTCGCCCACCATCCCACCGCCATCGCCACCACCGTCGAAGGCCTGCGGGCGAAGGTCGGCGATGCGCACATCCTCGCCGTACTCGAACCGCGCTCCAACACCATGAAACTCGGCATCATGAAATCCCAGCTGCCCGACAGCCTCAAGGATGCCGACCAGGTCTACTGCTTCGGCGCCAACCTCGGCTGGGACGCCGCCGAAGCACTGGCACCTTTAGGCGAGAAAGCCCGCGTATTCGACAGCCTCGACAAACTCGTCAGCCAGCTCGTTGCCGATGCACGCACCGGCGACCATGTGCTGATGATGAGCAACGGCGGATTCGGCGGGATACACGCGAAGCTGCTGGAGGCTTTACGCCATCACTATCACGAGGAGATCGTGTGACGCCTATGCATCGGTATGGGGGGTATGCGTAGGACGCTGTCATTGCGAGCGCAGCGAAGCAACCCAGTTCGCGGATAGGCGCGAAACGCGACTGCGTAGTGAGTGCTTCGTGAAGCTGAGGAGCGTTGGCCGGGGATAGCCCGGCAGCTAGTCACTTTTCTTGTCTCGCCAAGAAAAGTAACCAAAAGAAGGCGACCCCGACATCCCCGAAACCCCGAAGATCAAGCGCGCCGGACGGGCGGCAAAGAACTCGCCCCGCTTGTGCTGGACTGATTTGATTTTTGTGAGCGGGGCTCAAACACCTTTGCCGTTGATCCGCCCAACGCGCTTGATCTTCGGCGGGGCTGTAAGGGGAGGAAGGTCAAAACCAGGGCGGCGGAGACTGAGCGATTGACTACTTTTGTCGCACACTCGACCAAAGTTAAAGCATTCCACTCTTCATGGGGAATCGATAGCGTGAAGCGCACCGAAATTTGGCAAATCAAGCTACAGGCCGAACCAAAGCTTCTTGAACAGCTCAGCGGCGAGTTCTGCAACCCAGATTTACGGCTCTTTCAGGATTGCGATTTTTGGCTACTTGAATCACTCCGCCTTGATTCAAAAGACTACGCGGAAATTTACGCAGAAGGCGAGCGGCTGATTGGCTTCCTGAATCAAACGCTCTGGCTCTACGCATTCAGGCTGAACCCAATCCACTCCGATGGATATTATTTTTTGACCAGCAGCGAGGAACGTGACTACAAGTTTCACGCAATCGGACAGGCTATCGCACCAACTAGGCTAATCGTCATTTCTAACGAGATACTTGAAGAAACACCTCGAAAAAAGACATTCGATTTACTCATAAAAGATGAGAAAGTCAGCGAAGCTTTCGCACTCTTCAACAACCCTGAGCTTGACTGGGGCACTCTCTACAAAATATATGAAACCGTGCGAGACGATAAGCCGGACAACTCGACATCGACTGATTACAAAGATTTAATCGGTCCGGAATGGTCACGATTCCGCGACTCGGCGAATTATCTGTACCGACATTCTATGTCTAGGAAGAAAGCCAAGAAGCCAGACAACCCAATGTCGCTTTCCGAGGCCAAACAATTTATTAGAAAAACCCTCATCGCGTGGCTCGAAGCCAAGACAGAATCAAAATTTCAACACAACAGTTTTGAATAGGTCGATTGGGTGTAACGCATGGGGGAATTGCACCAAATCGAGTCGCCAAGCACTCAAATCGCCCACTCCCACCACCCTGGTTTTGACTTTCAGCCCCTCTCAGCCCCGCCGGTAATCGATTCCGCCGGGCGGATCAGCGGCAAAGGTGTTTGAGCCCCGCTCACAAAATTAAAAGGCATAACAAAAGCGGGGCGAGTTCTTTGCCGCCCGCCCGGCGGAATCGATTTCCGGGGTTTCGGGGATGAGCGGGGTCGCCTTTTCTTTGGTTACTTTCTTTTGGCGAAGCAAAAGAAAGTGACTAGCCGCCGGGCTACCCCCGGCCAGCGATCCTCAGCCCGGCGGAACGTCCGGCTACAAAACTCAAACCCGTAACTTCACTCCGCCACAATCTTCTCCGCCCACTCCACCCCCTCCACAAAATCCACCGGCGTCCCGATACGCGCCCCCGACGCCTCGATGGCCTCGGGCGTCACTCCGCGCGCCTGCCGGCAGGCATCGCAGACCATGATGTCGATGCCGAGCGCCGCGCTTTCGCGCCACTGGTCGGCCAGCGGCGACCAGCCACCGGAAACAGGGCGGCCAGGGCATTGCCATGTCCGGACACCATGGCGGCGCGGGTAGGATCGTCGCTGCCCCAGGACGATTTCATGAAAATGTTGGCCATATTGGTCGCTCGCTATCTGCGATGAACGGATGAGCCGCACGGCGCACGCCGGAGCGCACGCCGCCGGGCTCAGTACATCTTGTACGGCAAAAACTTCCCGTTCAACACGATCTGCACCCGATCTCCCTTCGGGTCCGCCACCCGCGAAATATCCATCGAGAAATCGATCGCGCTCATGATGCCGTCGCCGAACTCCTCGTGGATGAGCGACTTGATGCTGGTGCCGTACACCATGATCAATTCGTAAAACCGGTAGATCAGCGGATCGGTGGGAATCGCGCTCGGCAGGCTGCCTTTGTAAGGCACGACCTGCAGTTCGGCGACAGCTTCGGGCGGCAGGCCGAGCAGTTTGCCGACGGTGGCGGCCTGTTTCTTGTCGAGGGTCATCTGGCCCAGGAGCGCGGCGGTCGTCCACTCCTTGCTCTGGCCGACCTTCTTGGCGATGTCGGCCCACTTGAGGCCTTTCTTGTGCTTGGCGGCGAGAATGAGGTCGGTGACTTCGGTGCGGGTCATGGTAAGGAATCCTTAGGCGTTGACGAGATGAATGTGCGGCTTGCCGGCCTGCGGCAGGGGCACGACGGTGGCCTCGGCCGGCGCGGCTTCGACCATGTCTTCGGGGTCGAAGACGCTGGGCGAACTGGGCGCGTCCGGCGCATCGCGCTGGCCGCCGAACAGTTTGGAGCGGCTCACGAGGAAGTCAACCAGATGGGTGCGGATGGGGTAATAGTGCGCATGCTTGTGGATGGCGCTGCGCTCGCGCGGGCGCGGCAGGGTGTTGTTGACGATCTCCGCGATGCGCGCGTGCGGGCCGTTGGACATGAGCATGATCTTGTCGGACAGCAGGATGGCCTCGTCGACGTCGTGCGTGATCATGAAAACGGTCTGCTGCGTTTCGGCGCAGATTTTCAGCAGTTCGTCCTGAATGACGCCGCGCGTGAGCGCGTCGAGTGCGCCGAAGGGTTCGTCCATCAGCAGCATCTTGGGCTCGATGGAGAAGGCGCGGGCAATGCCGACGCGCTGCTTCATGCCGCCGGAGAGCTGCGAGGGCTTCTTGTGCTCGGCGCCCTTGAGGCCGACCAGTTCGATGTAACGCATGGCGTGGTCGCGGATCTGCGTCTTGGTCCGTGACGGCCAGCGCGATTTCACGGCGAAGGAGACGTTTTCCAGCACGGTGAGCCAGGGCATGAGCGCGTGGCTCTGGAAAATGACGCCGCGGTCGAGGCTGGGGCCGGCCACTTCGCGGCCATCCATGAAGACATTGCCGATAGTGGCCGCATCGAGGCCGGCGAGGATGTTGAGAATGGTCGATTTGCCGCAGCCGGAGTGGCCGGTGACGCAGACGAACTCGCCCTTGTGGATGCGGAAGTTGACGTGGTCGAACACGGTGACAGGATCGCCGCCGGTGGGACTGGGGTAGACCCGGGCGAGATTTTCGACCTGCAGGAAGGGATGCGATGTGGACATGCGTTTACTCCTGGTAGGCGACGCGGCGCCCCAGCAGCCCGAAAAGGCTGTCGAGCACCATGCCGACGACGCCGATCATGAAGATGGCGAACAGCACATTGGTGATGGAGAGGTTGTTCCACTCGTTCCACACGAAGTAGCCGATGCCGGTGCCGCCGACGAGCATTTCGGCGGCGACGATGACCAGCCAGGCAATGCCCATGGAAATGCGCATGCCGGCCAGGATCGTCGGCGCGGCGGCCGGCAGGATCACGCGGAAGGCCTTGCGGAAGGGATTCACTTCCAGCGTGCGCGACACGTCGAGCCATTCTTTCTTCACGTTGGCGACGCCATGCGCGGTGTTGATGAGCATGGGCCACAGCGAGCAGATGAAGATCACGAAGATCGACGAGGCCGAGGCATCCTTGATGGTGTAGAGCGCGAGCGGCATCCAGGCCAGCGGCGAGATCGGTTTCAGCAATTGCACGTAGGGATCGAGCGCCTGGTAAAACACGCGCGAGTTGCCGATGACGAAACCGAGCGGTATCGCCACCGCCGCCGCGAGGAAGAAGCCGGCGAGCACGCGCGCGATCGAATACGCAAGCTGGATGCCGATGCCCTTGTCGTTGGGACCGTTGTCGTAGAAGGGGTCGGACAGACGTTCCCAGACGGTTTGCGCCATCTGCACCGGCGTCGGAAAGCTCGACGCCGAACTGGCCGTGCCACCGCCCATGAGCGCCGCGTATTCGGGGTCGACGTCCGCGGCCAGCCCCTGCGTTTCCGGCTGGGTGGCCAGCTGCCACACCAGCAGGAAGACGACGAACAGCGCCAGCGACAGCAGGGCCGATTTCTGGCCGAGGGTAAGTGTCATTCTTTTCATGTGCGTTTGATGGCGAAAGAGTTGACGTATTCGGCCGGCTTCGCGGGATCGAAGACCTTGCCCATGATGGTGTGCGTGGTGTAGTTCGAGGCCGGCGCCTTGAGGCCGATTTCAGCCATGCGCTTGCGCGCATCGGTGGCCAGAAACACCTGTTCGGCAACGGCCTTGTAGTTGACGTCGCCCTTGATGTAGCCCCAGCGTTTCAGCTGCGTCAGGATCCACACTGCCATCGACTGCCAGGGGAAGGGATCGAAGTCGACGCGGTCGGGCACGTTCTTCACCTTGCCGAGGCCGTCGGCGAAGCGCCCTGTCATCACCTGTTCCAGCACCGGGATGGGCTGGTTGAGGTAATTGGCCGGGGCGATCGCCTCGATGATGGCCTTGCGGTTCTCGGGCTTGTGCGCGTAGTCGGTGGCGCTGGCGATCGCCCGGAACAGCGCGGCGTAGGTATTGGGATACTGCTTGTAGAAGCCTTCCTGCACGCCGAAGGTACAGCAGGGGTGGCCATCCCACAGATCGCGCGACAGGGTGTGGATGAAGGCGAAGCCCTCGTACACCGCACGCTGGTTGAAAGGCTCGGGGCCGAGGAAGCCGTCGATGTTGCCGGCGCGCAGGTTCGCCACCATATCCGGCGGCGGCATCATCCGCAGTTCAACATCCTTGTCCGGATCGATGCCGGCTTCGGCCAGGTAGTAGCGCAGCAGCAGATTGTGGATGGAGTAGTCGAAAGGCAGGCCAAACTTCATGCCTTTCCAGTCTTTCGGGTCCATCTTGTCCTTGTGCTTCAGGTGCAGGGTGATGGCCTGGCCGTTGATGTTCTGGATCGAAGCGACATCCACCGCCTGCCTGGCCGACCCCAGGCCCATCGACATCGCGATCGGCATCGGCGAGAGCATGTGCGAGGCGTCGAATTCCTTGTTCAGCACCTTGTCCCGGACGACTGCCCAGCCGGCGGTTTTTTGCAGGCTCACGCTCAGCCCTTCGCGCTCGTAGAAACCCATCGGGCCCGCCATGATGATGGGAGTGGAACAGGTGATGGGAATGAAGCCGATCTTGAGATTGGGCTTTTCGGGCTTGCCGGCTTCGGCGGCCAGTGCCTTCGCCGCCCCCATCGGAAACAGCGTCGAGATCGCCGCCATCGCGGTGCCGCCGCCGACCGCGCGCAGGAAATTGCGGCGCGTCTGATCGTCGGGAAACAGCCCGCGCATCACCGCCGATTCGACTACGCGCGACACGCGTGCGTCGGCATTCTGCATGTCGGCGTCGTGATCGGCCTGGCTGTGGTGGCGGCCGCAACTGCAACCGGCGCGGTGCAGCTTGATATCGGGATCGAAGGGATTGTCAAAGCCGGACATAGGGAGCGCTCCTGGTGGTTGTGAAGGGACAGCGGCAGCCGCACCATCCGGTCGCGCGATGCGCCCGGATGGTGCATCGCGCGCATCGGGCGGAACGTGCCGGGAAGGCCGGTTTATCCCGCCTCCCGGCGCATTGCGCGATGCGCCGCCGTTGTTTCCACTTCGATCCATTCAGAAAGCGTGCCAATACCGTTAAATTCGCCTAAACGATTGTCGAGGCAGGGTTTTTCGCATATCGCCCCCGATGGGCATTTCAGCTGGTCCGGTTCTTGATTACACAGTGTGAACAATTTGTTTGTCCGACCCGAGCCGACCATGACGACCGCCCTGCCCGCCGAACGCCTGCACGACGAGGAACTGCTGGTGATCCGCGAATCCGCCCGCCTGATGGGCAAGAGCCTCGACCCCGATCTGGTCATCCGCGAAATGCTGCATCTGCTGTCCGAGTTTCTCGGCCTCAACCGCGGCCGGGTGGTGCTGCGCCGGCCGGAGGATGGCCATTACGCGATCCGCTATGCCTACGGCCTCACGCGCGCGGAGATCGACCGGGGCGTGTACCGCCCGGGGCACGGCATCAGCGGCCGCGTGCTGCAAACCGGCGAAGCATCGATCGTTCAGGACATCGACGACGATCCCGACTATCTGGCCCAGGCGGTCGACCGTGCCCATCTTCCGGACGAAACGGTAAGTTTCATCGCGTTGCCGCTGGTGGACGACGGCAAGGTACGGGGGCTGCTCGGCGTACACCGCATTCGCGGCCGGTCGCGCGCCTTCGCCGACGATCTGCGCATCCTCGAAATCGTCGCCACGCTGGTCGCGCAGATTCTCAAGCTCAACGACCGTGTGGCGGCACAGACCGCACGGCTGGAACTGGAAAACCGCGAACTGAAATGGGCGCTCGAACACGGCACGCCGCAGCAGGCCACGCTCGGCATCGTCGGCGAATCGCCCGCGCTGCGGCACGCCCTGCGCCAGGTCGAGCAGGTGGCCGGCACCGATGCGACGGTGCTGTTGCTCGGCGAATCGGGTACCGGCAAGGAGCTGTTCGCACGCGCACTGCATCTGTCGAGCCCGCGCCGCGACCAGCCTTTCGTCAAGGTGAACTGCGGCGCGATTCCGGACAACCTGTTCGAGTCGGAACTTTTCGGCTACGAAAAAGGCGCCTTTACCGGCGCTTCGACGGCCCGGCCCGGCTATTTCGAACAGGCCCACGGCGGCACGCTCTTTCTCGACGAGATCGGCGAACTGCCGCTGGCGATGCAGGTGAAGCTGCTGCGCGTGCTGCAGGAAAAAAGCCTGCAACGCGTGGGGGGGCGACGCGAAACGCCCATCGACGTACGCATCGTCGCTGCCACCAATCAGGACCTGCAACAGCAGGTGGGCGCCGGCCGCTTCCGCCTCGATCTCTACTACCGGCTCAACATCATCCCCATTCGCCTGCCGGCCCTGCGCGAGCGGCGCGAAGACATCCGTCCGCTGGTGCGCCACCAGCTCAGCCTCATTTCCCAAAGCTACCAGCGCAACGTGGGTTTCACCGCGGAAGCCATGGACCGGCTGGCCGATTACCCCTGGCCCGGCAATATCCGCCAGCTGCGCAACGTGCTCGAACGGCTGGTGCTGCTGGCCGAAGGCGCGGCCATCGGCGCTGCCGAGGTGGAGCGGGTGATCCGCAGCGAAGGCGGCGCCCCGGTACCGGCCCTGGCCGCCGCCGGGACGTCACCGGTACCCGCCTCGGCGGTGCGCCCCTATCTGCCGGCGCAATCGCACGACCGCGCCCAGCTCGAACAGGCCCTGGCGCAGACCCATGGCAACAAATCGCGCGCGGCACAGGCACTGGGTCTTACGCTGCGGCAGCTCAACTACCGCCTGAAACGGCTGGGCATGGCCTGACGCGGACACCGCGGCGCAGCAAAGGTTGTGGCGGTGGCGTCAACAGCGCCTGACAAAGGTTGACAATCTGTAAGCGCACTGCGGGCCCCGCAGACGCGAAATACCGAAAAAATCATTACTTATCAATGCGATGACAATGTTCATCCGGACTGGCACGGGAATCGCAATACCGGATATGTCGGGCAAGCCCGATTTTCCCGTCCCCCTTTTCAGGAGCCTGTCATGTCCGAAGTCGTTGCCCTCAAACCTCAAGCCGTCCTCGAACCCATTTCCAGCGAAGGCCTTGCCGCGCTCGCCACCAAAGGCAAAGCCAACCCGCAGTCGGTCGTCACGCTGAAAGCGAAGACCGTGTGCGAGAGCAAGTTCCGCAACCTCACCTACGTGCGCAATCTGGAAGCCCACGTGATCGACGAGCCGCCGCACCTGCTCGGCGACGACACCGCGCCGAACCCCTCGGAAGCCGTGCTCGCCACGCTGGGCTCCTGCCTGTCCGTCGGCCTGCATGCCAATGCCGTGGCGCGCGGCATCACGCTGACCAGGCTCGAACTCGAACTCGAAGGCGACATCAACGTGACCGCCGTGTGGGGCGTGGGCGACCTCGATCCGATGAAAAAACTCGGCTTCACCGACGTGCGCGTGAAAGTGCATCTGGAAGGCGACGCCAGCGAAGCCGAACTGAAGGATCTGGTCGCGCATTCCAACGCCTGGTCGCCGGTGGCCAACACCCTGCGCAACCCGGTCGGCGTCAGCGTCGAGCTGGCCTGAACCTTCCCCGCTGTTCACACAGGAGCGCATCATGCCTGCCGTTGCCCTCGCCCCCACGCTGCCGGACACCCCCGGCGAAATCCTGCCCGGCCTGTCCGCACTCATCGCCGGGGAACTCGCGCCCAAGGTGGTCGACATCGATCTGAAAGGCGAATATCCGGAGACCTTCCTGCGCAGGCTCGGCACGCTCGGCGGGCTGGGCAGCCTCACCCCCCCGGCACAGGGCGGCAGCGGCCTTGGCCTGAAGCACGCGATCCAGGTAGTCGAGGAAGCCTCCAAGCAATGCGTCTCCACCGGCTTTCTGCTGTGGGCGCAGTATGCGCTGCAATGGTACGTGCTGAACGGCACCAACCCCGCGCTCGCCGCCGACATGCTGCCGAAGATGGCGCGCGGCGAGGTGCTCGGCGGCACGGCCCAGTCGAACACCATGAAATCCTGCGCGGGCATCGAAGACACCCGGCTCAAGGCACAGCGCGTCGAAGGCGGCTACCGCGTCAACGGCGTGCTGCCCTGGGTGTCCAACATCGGTCCCGGGCACCATTTCCACATGGGCGCCTCGCTGCCCGACAGGCCCGGCCTGGTGATCGGCCTACTGCACGGCAGCACGCCCGGCCTCACGCTGACGCAGAACGCGCACTTCATCGGCATGGAAGGCACCAACACCTTTGCCTGCCAGTTCCGCGACCTTTTCCTGCCCGACGCGCAGGTGGTCTGCCACCCGCACGAGTTCGACGCCTTCCGCGACCGCACCAAATCGGCTTTCATCCTGCTGCAGATGGGCATGGGGCTCGGCCTCGTCGACGCCTGCGTGGCCATGATGCAGCGCGCCGACAAGCAGTTCGGCCACGTCAACCGCTTTCTCGACGTGCAGGCCGACGCACTCGCGGCCGAGCTCGACGCCGCCCGGGCCGCGACCTATGATCTGGCCAACCGCATCGACCGCGACGGCAGCCTGCCGCACGTGAAGGAGACGCTGCAGCTGCGGCTGGCCGGCAGCGAGCTTTCGCTGAAAGCCGCCAACGCCGCCATGCTGCACCTGGGCGCCAAGGGCTATCTGTCGAACAATGCGGCTCAGCGCCGGCTGCGCGAGGCCTACTTCATCGCCATCGTCACGCCGGCCATCAAGCACCTGCGCAAGGAGTTGCACGAACTCGACAGCGCCGGCTGCGCCCTGTCGCAGCCGCAACCCGAACTGGAGGAAGCGTGATCCGTTTTGCCGTCAATCTTTCCGTCGACGAAGCCGCCGAAAAGCTGCTCGCCGCCGTCGCCGCCTACCCCATGGGCCTGGTCGCCCACGCCAATGGCCAGGCCAACTGCGCGAAGAAAGGCATCGCCGTTCCGGCCGACCAGGTGCTGGAAATTTTCCGCCCCGACTACGCCGTCAAGGTCTGGGCCGCGGACAAGACCGCCGGCATCGACATCCCGCTGCGCATCCATCTCTACCAAGCTGCCGGCACAAGCTGGGTCGCCTACCGCCCCGCCGCCAACGTCTTCAAACCCTACGCCAACGCCGAACTCGACGCGATAGCCGCCGAGCTCGACGCCATCTTCGCCCAATTGCTCGCATCGCTCGATACCTGGAGACTCCCATCATGACCGCTTCCGCCGCCGCCCTCGCTCCCGAATTCGCGCTTGCCTACCGCAAATGGACCTGCGCCGTCTGCGACTACGTCTACGACGAGGAAACGGGCGATCCCGACCACGGCCTCGTGCCCGGCACCCGCTACGAAGATATCCCCGACGACTGGAGCTGCCCCGACTGCGGCGTGACGAAGGCGGATTTTTATTGTTTTGATGATTGACTGAAAAGCGTGACGGTTGACGATACTATCGTCTATCGTTAGTATCGGCCATGATCAAGCGATTCAGCTGTCGCGACACACAGGCGCTGTTTGAGGGAAAACGCATTCCCCGCTTCGTCAACATCGCCAGCGTGGCTGTCCGCAAGTTGCAGATGCTGCATGCCGTCGAGCGCCTGGAGTCCCTGCGCATCCCGCCGCAAAACCGTCTGGAAGCGCTCAAGGGCAATCGAAAAGGCCAATGGAGCATCCGGATCAACGATCAGTGGCGCATCTGTTTTGTCTGGAAAGACAACGCTGCATGGGACGTCGAAATCGTCGATTATCACTAGGAGGCATCATGGCCAAACGTCAAATCCCGCTCGCCCCCCCCGGTGAAATTTTGTTGGAAGAGTTTCTCAAGCCGCTGGGTGTCACCCAGTACCGCTTGGCCAAGGAAATCGGCGTGCCGCAACGCCGGATCGGCGAAATCGTCGCCGGCAAGCGCAGCATCACCGCCGACACCGCCGCGCGCCTGGGCGTTTTCTTCGGCATGGAAGCGGAGTTCTGGCTCAACCTTCAGTCGCACTACGACCTGGCGATCACGCGCGATGCGCTGGCCGAGAATCTGGCGGCGATTCAGCCGCTGGAGGCTGCGGCGTAAGCGCGACTCTGGGCAGCCATTGCTGAGGGGCGTTGGCTGGGGGTTGTCCGGCGGCAAGTTACTTTCTTTTGCTTCGCCAAAAGAAAGTAACCAAAAAAAAGGCGATCCCAACAGCCCCGAAACCCCGAAGATCAAGCGCGCCGGACGGGCAGCAAAGAACTCGCCCCGCTTTTGCCGGGTTGATTAATTTTGTGTGCGGGGCTCAAACACCTTTGCCGCTGATCCGCCCGCCGCATTCGATCTTCGGCGGGGCTGCAAGGGGAGGAAGGTCAAAACCAGAACGGTGATGACTGGACGGTTGATTGCTTGTGTCGTCCATCGGCGCAATGCCCTTCGGTCATTGCGCCCTACTCGGGCTACTAATAGTTGCCCTCAACGGTTCTGAATATGCATACCTCATCGATCCCTGCACCTTTCTTTGGTTTTACGACAGCGGAAACAGATCGGGATACTGAGTCGATCGATTGCAGTAAAAAATAACCTGCTGTCTGCTAGGGTCGCAACTCACGTTGATATAGTCCCATCTGTAATCCGCCTTGGCAGCGCCAGTGTGCAGCCCGCACACCAAAACAACAGCGTATATCAATTGAGTTCGGCTCAATCCCTTCCCTCCATGTACTTTGCAGGTACGTGATCCACCCAAAATACACACCCCACTTCGCCACTTATTCTTTGGCAGAACTTATACGTCCGCGCCGACATCGGTCAAGCTTGATCGCGTGATATGTCCATGGGTATGCCAACCCTGTGGGGCAATGAGCGACTCCACCCGCGTAGCGCTTCGGCAATTCCCCCGCCCCCCGTTACAATCCCGCCATGATCGTCTATCTCCACGGCTTCAATTCGTCCCCCGCTTCCGGCAAGGCGCGCCAGCTCGGCGACTGGCTGGCCAGCCTCGGCCGGCTGGCCGACTATTACTGCCCGGCCTTGCCCAACAGCCCGCGCGAGGCCATTGCCAAGGTCGAGGCGCATCTGGCGCGCGCCGGCACCCCTGCCGTCACGCTGGTGGGCAGTTCGCTCGGCGGTTTCTACGCCACCCATCTGGCCGAGCAACACGGCTGGAAGGCGGTGCTGGTGAACCCGGCGGTGCATGCCCATAAATTGCTGCGCAGCGCGCTCGGGGCCCAGACTAACTGGCACACCGGCGAGAAGTGGATACTGACCGAGGCCCACATTGCGGAACTCGCGGCGCTGGACGTACCCCAAATTACGCGACCCGAGCGTTATCTGCTGCTGGCGCAGACCGGCGACGAGGTGCTCGACTACCGCGACGCGGTCGCCTATTACGCCGGTGCGCGGCAGATCGTCGAAGACGGCGGCGATCACGGCTTCGCCAGCTTCGAGCGCCACTTCCAAACCCTTCTGGATTTCTGAGTTTCATGCACGTCATCTTCGAAGAGGACGGCCAGTTCAAGGCCGGTTCCATCCTGTCCGAGACCGAAGCCACGGCCCAGGTGGAAACCGCCTCGGGCAAACGCAGCAAGATCAAGGCAACGAACCTGCTGTTGCGCTTTGCCGCCCCCGCGCCCGGCGAGGTGATGACGGAAGCCGAAACGCTGGCAGCCGAGCTCGACGCGGATTTTCTGTGGGAAGCGGCCGGCAGCGACGAATTCGGTTTCGAACAACTGGCGCAGGAATACTACGGCCACGCGCCACGCCCGGCCGAATCGGTGGCCCTGCTGCAAAAGCTGCATGCCTCGCCGATCTATTTCCATAAAAAGGGCAAGGGCCGCTACCGCCCTGCGCCGGCGGAGACTCTGGCCGCCGCCAAGGCCGGGCTGGAGAAGAAACGCATCGCCGCAGAAAAGCAGGCGCATCTGGCCGCCGAGCTTGCCGCTTTCCGCCTGCCGCCGGACTATGCCTCGCTGATTCCGCGCATCCTGATCGCGCCGGACAAGAACACGCTGGAGTACAAGGCGCTGGAAGAGGCGGCGGCGGCGGCCGGCCTGTCTCAGCTTAGGCTGATCGAGCGTTGCGGGGCGATTCCGTCGACGCTGGAATTCCACCGCATGAGTTTCACGCTCGAATGGTTTCCGCGCGGGACCGATTTTTCGCCGGTGACGGAGCCGATCGATCCGCCCGAATTGCCGCTTGCCGGGGTGCGTGCCTTTTCGATGGACGACGAGGCGACGACCGAGATCGACGACGCGCTCTCGATCCAGTGGCGCGACGACGGCGGCGCGCGCGTAGGCATCCATATTGCGGCGCCGGCGCTCGGTATCGCGCCGGGCTCGGCCCTCGACCGCGTGGCACGCGAGCGCCTGTCCACGGTGTATTTCCCCGGCGACAAGATCACCATGTTGCCGGAGACGCTGATCCATCACTACACGCTGGGCGAGGCGCACGACTGCCCGGCACTGTCGCTGTATGTGGACGTGGCGCCCGACTTGCGCGTACTGGGCACCGAAACCCGGGTCGAGCAGGTCCACATCGCGGACAATCTGCGCCACGAAACGCTGGAAACGCAGTTCAACGACGCGACGCTGAAAAACCCCGACGTCCCCGACTACCCTTATCGCCGCGAGCTGGAATGGCTGCGCGATTTCGCCGCCGTGCTGGAAGCCGGGCGCGGCAAGACCGATACGGTCGACCGCGTGGACTACAGCTTCAAGGTCGAGGGCGAGCATATCCGCATCGAACCGCGCCGGCGCGGCAGCCCGATCGACAAGGTGGTGTCCGAACTGATGATCTTCGCCAATGCGCACTGGGGCGGCTGGCTGGCCGAACAGCGCGTGCCCGGCATCTACCGCGCGCAGGCCAACGGCAAGACGCGCATGACCACGGCGCCCGATCCGCACCAGGGCCTGGGCGTCGACCAGTATGCCTGGTCGACCTCGCCGCTGCGGCGTTACGCCGATCTGGTCAACCAGCGTCAGATCATCAGCCTCGCCAGCGGGACCGAACCGGTTTATCCCCCGCGCAGCGAGGCGCTGTTTGCCGTGGTGCGCGATTTCGAGCTGGCCTACGACGCCTACGCCGAGTACCAGCGACGGATGGAACGCTACTGGATGCTGCGCTGGCTGATCCAGGAAAACGTGAACGAGGTCACCGCGAGCGTGATCCGCGAAGATCTGGTGCGTTTCGACACGCTGCCGATGGTGACGCGCGCGCCGTCGGTGATGGGGGTTGCGCCGGGTTCGCGCGTCCGGCTGGCGATCTCGGACATCGATCTGCTCGACATCGCCTTCCATGCCGAATATCTTGAGACTGTGACGGCGCCGCCTGACAGCGCCGCCGCCGTTCCGTAGAATCGGGAGACCCGACCCACCGTACGCATGGCCGCTGCCGCCCCGCCCCTTCTCGCCGAACCGTCCAGACAGGGTACGCGCATGGCGCTTGCCCTCCTGGCCTCCGCCGCGATCCACGGCATGGTGCTCTCGACGCAGTTCGTCAAGATCAATCCCCGCCTGTTCGAGGACACCAACCTGCCGATGGAGGTGGTGCTGGTCAACGCGCGCAGCACGGAAACGCCGCTCAAGCCGGATGCGCTGGCCCAGGTCAATCTGGCGGGTGGCGGCAACACCGATGAAGACCGCCGGCTGAAAAGCCCGCTGCCCGCCAGCCCTGCCGACCAGACCGGCGCCAGTCAGGAAGCGGCCCTCCAGGCCCGGGTGGCCGATCTGGAACAGCAGGCCCGGGCGCTATTGAGCCAATTGACCCCGGATGCGGCCCGCCAGCCCACGCCGCAACCGGCCCCCACGCCGGCCCCGCCCGGCCTGGATGTCAGCCAGCTCAATCAGGAAGCACGCGAAATGGCGCAGTTGCAGGCGCGCATCTCGCAGCAGTGGGATCAATACCAGAAACGGCCGAAACGGGCTTTCGTCGGCGCCAACGTCAAGGAATACGCCTTTGCCCGCTACGTCGAGGACTGGGTTGCCAAGGTCGAACGGGTCGGCAACGTGAACTACCCCGAGGCCGCCCGTCGCCAGGGCATCTACGGCAGCCTGAAGCTCACCGTGTCGATCTATGCCGACGGCCGCATCGAGGCGATCGAGGTCGACCGTTCCTCCGGCTCCAAGGTGCTCGACACCGCGGCAGAAAACATCGTCCGGCTCGCCGGGCCTTTCGCCGCCTTTCCCGAGGACATGCGCAGGAAGGCCGATATCCTGTCGATCACCCGGACCTGGACCTTCACCCGCTCCGACCAGCTGGTCGGTACCGACTGAGCCGCCCCGGCTCGCGCTTTCCCCCTGCCGCCCCAAGCACGGCCCGCCCATCCCGGCCGGGTCGATTGGTTGTATTTATCCCGTGATAAAATGTTTGATTCCACTAATATTCCAATCCTTCCCTATCTGCATCCTCACCGGAGACCGACATGCACACCGGCACCACCCTCACCCAGTTCATCATCGAAGAGCAGCGCCGCACCGCCGGTGCGACCGGCGATTTCACCTCGCTGCTGAACGACGTCGTCACCGCCTGCAAGGCCATTTCCAACGCCGTGAACAAGGGCGCGCTGCTGGGCGTGATGGGTGCGCTGGATAGCGAAAACATCCAGGGCGAGACGCAGAAGAAGCTCGACGTCATCACCAACGACATCATGATCCGCTCCAATGAATGGGCGGGCCACCTGGCCGGCATGGCGTCGGAAGAGATGGACGATGTCTACCCGATCCCGCAGCAGTACCCACTGGGCAAATATCTGCTGGTGTTCGACCCGCTCGACGGCTCGTCGAACGTCGATGTGAACATCTCGGTCGGCACCATCTTCTCGATCCTCAAGGCCCCGGTGGCCGGCCGCGCCGCCAAGGCCGAGGACTTCCTGCAATCCGGCACGCAGCAGGTCTGTGCCGGCTACGCGATCTACGGTTCGTCGACCATGCTGGTGCTGACCTTCGGTCATGGCACCAACGGCTTCACGCTGGACCGTGACGTCGGCGAATTCGTGCTGACCCACCCCAACATGACGATCCCGGCCGAAACCAAGGAATTCGCGATCAACGCATCGAACATGCGTTTCTGGGAAAAACCGGTCCAGCGCTACGTCGACGAATGCCTTGCCGGCAAGACCGGCCCGCGCGGCAAGGATTTCAACATGCGCTGGGTCGCCTCGATGGTCGCCGAAGTGCACCGCATCCTGACCCGCGGCGGCATCTTCATGTATCCCAAGGACACGAAAGACCCCGCCAAGGCCGGCAAGCTGCGCCTGATGTATGAAGCCAATCCGATGGCCTTCATCGTCGAACAGGCCGGCGGCGCCGCGACCACCGGCTATCAGCGCATCCTCGATCTGGCGCCGGAAGGCTTGCACCAGCGCGTGCCGGTCATTCTCGGTTCCAAAACCGAAGTCGATACGGTGACGGGCTATCACCACGAAAAAGCTGCCTGATCCGCACGACGGGACGACAGCCGGGCGGCCCGCCCGGCTTTTTTTCGTCCGCATCACGCAAGAATCGGGTGGCCGGCCTGCGATGTGCGCAGTAGAGTGCGGCCATCATGCCTGCCTCTTCGCCTGCTACCGACTACGCCCGCATCGCCGAAGCCATCGACTGGTTGCGCACGCATCGCCATGCGCAACCCGATCTCGCCGCACTGGCCCGGCACATGCATCTGAGCGAAGCGCATCTCCAGCGCCTTTTCACGCGCTGGGCCGGAATCAGCCCCAAACGCTTCCTGCAAAGCCTGACGCTTGCCGACGCCCGCGCGCGGCTGCTCGACGCCCGCGACCTGCTGGATCTGAGCCTGTCGGTGGGTCTGTCCGGACCCGGCCGGCTACACGATCTTTTTGTGACCTTCGAAGCGGTTTCGCCGGGCGAAGCGCGTACAGGCGGCGCCGGCGTGACGTTGCGCTGGGGCGTGCACGCCACGCCCTTCGGCGACGCGCTGGTCGCGACGAGCGCACGCGGCGTGTGCGCGCTGCACTTTCTCGATGGCACCGACCTGCTCGCACCGCTGCGCACCGACTGGCCAAACGCGCGGCTGGCACACGACCCGGCCGCCACCGCGCCCGTTGTCGCCCGTCTCTTCGGGCGCGGCGTGCCTGACGCCCCGCTCGCACTGTGGTTGAAGGGCAGCAATTTCCAGCTTCAGGTCTGGCGCGCGCTGCTGGCGATTCCACCCGGGCAGCTCGCCAGCTATGCCGCACTGGCGGAGGCCGTCGGCAAACCGCGCGCCGCACGGACAGTCGGCAGCGCCGTGGCGGCCAATCCGCTGGCGGTGCTGATCCCCTGTCATCGCGTCATTCACGCCACCGGCACGCCGAGCCCCTATCGCTGGGGCGCGACGCGCAAGACGGCGATTCAGCTCTGGGAACTGGGCGGCGAGGGGTGATGCGACGGCAGGTGCGGATTGGCGCTGCCGTGCGGATGCGGCGGATGCGCATCGATTTCGGCCTGACTGGCCTTGAGTCGCCGGTCGCTCACCCAGTGGTAGAAGAGCGGGATGAAGAACACGGCGAGAAAGGTCGCCGCGAGCATCCCGCCGACCACGCCGGTCCCCACTGCATGGCGTGCGCCCGCGCCCGCGCCGGTCGAGATCGCCAGCGGCACGACGCCGAGAATGAAGGCCAGCGAGGTCATCAGGATGGGCCGGAAACGCAGGCGCGCCGCTTCCAGCGCGGCGGACACGCTGGAATAGCCTTCCTGCTTTTTCAGCACGGCGAATTCGACGATCAGGATCGCGTTCTTCGCCGCCAGGCCGAGCAGCGTCACGAGGCCGATCTGGAAATACACGTCGTTGGTCAGCCCGCGCAGCCACACCGCGGACAGCGCGCCGAAGGTACCGAAAGGCAGCGCCATCAGCACGGCAAACGGCAACGACCACTTCTCGTACTGCGCAGCCAGGATCAGGAACACCATCAGCACCGCCAGACCGAGCGCCAGGCCCGATGTGCCGGACGAGCGCTTTTCCTGGAACGAGGCCGAGGTCCATTCGTAGCTGAAATCGGGCGGCAGGGTCTTCTTCGCGATCTCGTCGACGATCTCCAGCGCCTGCCCCGAACTGATGCCCGGCACGGCGCTGCCCATGATCTTGACCGCCTGGTAGTTGTTGTAGCGGTCGAGCGTTTCCGGGCCCGAGGCGAAACGGATGCGGGCCAGCGCCGACATAGGCACCATTTCGCCCTGCGCGTTCGGTACGTAGAGCGCTGACACGTCCTGCGGCGACTTGCGCGCGCCGGGTTCGGCGCTCATCAGCACCTGCCAGGTCCGGCCGTACTTGTTGAAGTCGTTGACGTAGTAGCTGCCGAGCGTGGCCGACAGGGTGTTGAACACATCGTCGATCTTCACGCCGAGCATCTTGGCCTTTTCGCGATCGACGTCGACATACAGCTGCGGCACGTGCGGCCGCCACAGCGTGAGCACCTGCGCCAGCCGCTTGTCCTGCCGGGCCGCACCGAGGAAGGCATCGGCGACCTGCGAGAGTTTTTCCGCTCCGCCTTCGCCGCGGTTCTGGATATAGAACTCGAACCCGCCCGCATTGCCCAGGCCGAAGATCGGCGGCGGCGCAAACGCCAGCACCAGCGCTTCCTTGATGTGCGCGGTCGCCCCCATCAGTTCGCCGACCATGTCGTTGATCGTCTTGTGACGCTCGTCCCAGTGGCGCGCCGCGACGAAGATGGTCGCCGCGCTGTTGCGGAAACCGCCGCCGAGAAAATCGAGGCCGGCAAAGGCGACGACGTGCTCGACCGCAGGATCCTTGCGCGCGATCGCGTCGATCTGTTTGACCACCTCGGTGGTGCGCGCGAGCGTCGCGCCGTCGGGCAGATAGGCCGCGCTGATGTAGTAACCCTGATCCTCGTCCGGCACCAGGCTGCCCGGCGTCATCTTCCACAGCGTGAAGGCCGCCGCGATCATGAGGCCGTAGATCGCCAGTGCGATCAGCGAACGCCGCATGAGAAAGCGCACGCTGCCCAGATAGCCATGCGTGAAGCGCGCGAAGCCGGCATTGAATGCGCGGAAGAAGCGCCCAGGTTCGTGCGGCTTCTCGCCTTTCAGCAGCGCCACGCACAGCGCCGGCGTGAGCGTCAGCGCAACGATGCCGGAAATGACCACGGCGATGGAGATCGTCACCGCGAACTGCCGGTAGAGCTCGCCGGTAAGCCCGCCGAGGAAGGCGATCGGAATGAACACCGCACACAGCACGAGCACGATGGCGATCACCGGCCCGGTGACCTCCCGCATCGCCAGGAGCGCGGCCTCGCGCGGTGTTTTCTTCTCCTCGTGGATGATGCGTTCGATGTTTTCCAGCACCACGATGGCATCGTCGACCACGATGCCGATGGCGAGCACCATGCCGAACAGCGTCAGCGTATTGATCGAGTAGCCGAGCAGCAGCAGGCCGACGAAGGTGCCGAGCAGCGAAACCGGCACCGCGAGGATGGGAATCACCGTCGCACGCCAGTTCTGCAGGAAAAGAAAAACGACGAAGACGACCAGCAGGATGGCCTCGCCCAGCGTTTTCAGCACCTCGCGGATGGAGACTTCGACGAAGCGCGTGGTGTCGTAGGGAATCGCGTAATCCAGCCCCTCGGGGAAGCCTTTTTTGAGTTCCTCGACCGTGCGTTTCACGTCGTCGCCGACGTCGAGTGCATTGGCGCCGGGCTGGAGGAAGATGCCGACCAGGGTTGCGGGCTTGCCGTTGTAGAGGCCGTTGAAATCGTAATCCTTGGAGCCGAGTTCGACGCGTGCCACGTCCTTCAGGCGCAGCAGCGAGCCGTCGGCGTTGGCGCGCACGACGATGTTCTCGAATTCCTTCGGGTCGGCGAGACGGCCTTTCGCAGTCAGCGAATAGACCAGCGACTGGCCATCGTCGATGGGCGGCTGGCCGATCTTGCCCGGCGCGAACTGGGCGTTCTGTTCGTTGATCGCGCGCGACAGATCGGTGACTGCCACCCCGAGCTGCGCCATGCGGTCCGGCTTGAGCCAGATCCGCATCGCGTAATCCTTGGCCCCGAAGATCTGCACGTTGGTCGTGCCCGGAATGCGCTTGAGCCGGTCCAGCACGTTGAGCGTCACGTAATTGCTCGTGTACAGATCGTCGAAGCGGCCGTCCGGCGAGAGAAAAGCCAGCACCTGCAGAAATGCCGACGAGCCTTTCTCGACCGTCACGCCCTGCCTGCGCACTTCTTCCGGCAGGCGTGCCTCGGCCTGCTTCACCCGGTTGTTGACGTTCAGCGCGGCCTTGTCGACGTCGGCGCCGATCTCGAAGGTGACCTGGATTTCGAGCACGCCGTTGGAGGCCGAGGTCGAGGACATGTACATCATATCCTCGATGCCGTTGATCGCGTTTTCCAGCGGCGCGGCCACGGTCTGCTCCAGCACGCCTGCGGACGCGCCGGGATAGATCGCGCGCACGGTGACCACCGGCGGGGCAATCTCCGGATACTGCGCGATGGGCAGCACACGCATGGCGAGCAGGCCCGCCAGCACGACGAGGATGGACAGCACCGTCGAGAAGATCGGGCGGTCGATGAAGTAGCGCGACAGCATGGCGGCGGCTCCGGCTTATTTTGCGGCGGCGGGCGGGGCGGCCGGCTGGGCGGGGGCCGCCCCGGCCTCGGTGGCGGCGACCGGCATGCCGGGGAAGAAGATGCGCGCCATGCCGTCGACGATCACGCGGTCGCCGGCCGCCAGCCCCTTCCGGATGACCCAGCGGCCGGCGGTCCTGTCCGGCTCGCCGCCGGTCCACTGTCCCACTTCGACCGGCCGGGGCAATGCGACCGTCATGCCTTTTTCGCCGGGTGTGGCCACATAGACGAACTTGCCGGTCGGGCCTTCCATCACCGCGGCCTGCGGCACGGTCACGGCGTCGGGGAGACTGCCGCCGCCGACGATCACGCGCACGAACTGGCCCGGCTTCAGACGGCTGTCGGCATTGGCGAATTCGGCGCGCATGTCGAACGCGCCGGTTTCGGGATTGGCCTTGTAATCGCTGAAATTGAGTTTGCCCTCGGTGTCTGCGCGCGTACCGTCGGCCAGCACGAGGCCGATCTTCCGTTTGCCCGGATTCAGCGCGCCTTCGGCGATCTGGCGTTCCAGCGCGAGACGCTCGTCCTCGCCGATGGAAAAACGCGCATAGATCGGCTTGGTCTGCGCCAGCGTCGTCAACGCCGGCCCGGTCGGGCCGACCAGCGCGCCTTCGACCTGCAGCGCGCGTCCCATCACGCCGGCGATCGGCGCACGGATTTCCGCGTAGCCGCGGCTGATGCGCGCGTCGGCAAGACCGGCTTCGGCGGATTTCACGCCGGCCTGCGTCACGTCGAGCGCCGCCTTGGCCGCATCCAGCGCACGCTGGCTGACAAAACCTTGCGCCGCAAGCTTCTCGTGGCGCGCGTATTCAAGCTGCGCTTCCTTGTACTGCGCCTCGGTATTGGCCAGGCTGGCCTGTGCCGCGCGCACCTGCGCGGCGAGACTGGCGGAATCGAGCGTATAGAGCAGCGCGCCGGCCTTGACCGGCGCGCCCTCCTCGAAATGCCGGCGCTCGATGATGGCGGAGACACGCGGCCGGATTTCCACCTCGCGCGAGGCTTCCAGCCGTCCCACGTATTCGAAGTCGACCGGCACCGCATGCGAGGCGACGGTTTCGACGGTCACCGCGGCGGGCGGCGGCATGCCGCTGCCCGGCTGCGGCGCATCCTGCTTGCCGCAGGCCGCGAGCAACGCAATCAGGCTGAGGACAATAGGCGTGGCTCGGCGTGGCATGACGCTCCCCTGGATTGTTATCTGAGTCGTCGGATGATAATCGCATACATTCATGCATGTAAATTGATTGGCCTACAGGTTTTATGGACAATCCGGCCATGGTCAAGAAAACCCGAGAAGAAGCCCGGGCAACGCGCGAAGCCCTGTTGTCCGCCGCGTTGGCCGTGTTCCGCGAACGCGGTGTCGCGCACACCCGGCTGGCCGACGTAGCGGCCCGCGCCGGCGTGACGCGGGGCGCGATCTACTGGCATTTCAAGGACAAAGCCGAGCTGTTCCAGGCCGTATGCGATCGCGGCACGTTGCCGGTCGAGGCCCTGCTGCTGGAAGCTGGCGGCATCCGGCAGCGCGACCCGCTCGCCACCGTCAAACGGCTCGCCATGATGGCGCTGACGCAATTGGCCGCGCATGCGGAAACGCAGGCCATGTTCGACGTGATCTTCCACAAGTGCGAGTTCACCGACGAGCTGGCGCCCGTGGTCGCCAAGAACGACGCCGACCGCGCCGCCTGCCTGACCCAGGTGCAGGCGCTGCTCGACCAGGCCGTGGCGGTCGGTCAGCTGCCGCCGCAGACCGATACCTTCCTGGCCACCCAGGGACTGCATGCCTATATGGTCGGGCTCATGCACGAATGGGTGCTTGCGCCGGCGAGCTACGATCTCGCTGCCTGTGCGGAACCCCTGCTCGACTGCTATCTGGCCGGGCTCAGCCAGCGTCCGCCGACCTGCCCGAAACCGACTTGAACAGCGCAAGCGCCCGGGCGCGCTGCGTCGCGTGGTCGACGACGGGGGCCGGGTAGTCGCGGCCGATGCGCACGCCGCAGCGCGTCTGCTCGGTGGGCGGCATCGTCCAGGGCGCGTGCAGGTAGGCGTCCGGCACGTTTTGCAGCTCGGGCAGATAGCGGCGGATGAACTTGCCGGCCGGGTCGAATTTTTCGGACTGCGTGACCGGATTGAAAATCCGGAACCAGGGCTGGGCGTCGCAGCCCACCGAGGCCGCCCATTGCCAGCCGCCGCTGTTGGCGGCCAGATCGAAATCGATCAGCCGGTCGGCGAAATAGCGCTCGCCGCGCCGCCAGTCGACGAGCAGATCCTTGGTCAGAAAGCTTGCCGTCACCATGCGCAGGCGATTGTGCATATAGCCGGTCCGGTTCAGCTGGCGCATTGCGGCATCGACCAGCGGGTAGCCGGTCGACGCCGCGCACCAGGCCTCGAAATGGCCGGGCGGATCGGGCCAGGGCAGCGCATCGAACTGCGGCTTGAAGGCGTGGCCCGCCGCCACGTCCGGCCGGTGCCAGAGAACCTGATGGTAGAAATCGCGCCAGATCAGTTCGGACAGCCAGGTCTCCGCGCCGCGCCCGCCGATCCCCTGGGCGGTCGCGGCGAGCTGGCGGATCGAGACAGTGCCGAACCGCAGATGCACCGACAGGTAGGAGGGCCCTTTGATGGCAGGGAAATCCCGTGCCGCGTGGTACTGCCCGATACGGCCCAGAAAATCGTCGAACAGGCGGGCCCCGCCGGACATGCCCGCGGGCAGCTTCAATGCGGCGAGATCGACCGGTTCGAATCCCAGATCGCGCAGCGGCGGCAAAGGCGACGCCGCCGCGGACAGGCGACCGGCATGGCGCTCGACCGGGTAGGCCGTCAGATAGAACGGCGTGAGCCGCTTCAGCCAGGCGTTCTTGTAGGGCGTGAAAACGGAAAAGGGCGTGCCCGCCGCAGTAAGCACTTCCTCTCGTTCGAACACCACGCAATCCTTGTAGTGATGGAATGCCACCCCTGCCGCATGCAGATCCGCCCCGACCGCCGCATCGCGCGCGACCGCCGCCGGGTCGTCGTCGTGGTTGCAGAACACGGCGCCTATGCCGAATTCGCGCACGAGTGCGGGAATCGCAAGACGCGCATCGGCATGCCGGACCACAAGCCCGCCCCCGCGCGCCGCGAGCGCCTGCTGCAGTTCGGCGACGCAGGCATGGATGAAGGCCACGCGCCGGTCGGCCGGATCCGGCAACGTATCGAGAATGGCGCGGTCGAAGACGAAGGCGCAAACGACCTCCCGCGCGGATTTCAGCGCATGGTAAAGCGCGGCATGGTCGAAATCGCGCAGGTCGCGGCGAAACCAGACGAGCGCACGGTCGTATTCAGGCATGGGGGGTGCTGGTCGCTATAGTGAATGCAAGGCATGCAAGTCGGCGCAGATTACAATGGGGGCGCAAACATGGATACCGTCAACCTTACCCACCACTTTCTCATCGCCATGCCGGGCATGGCCGACCCCAATTTCAACGGGACGCTGACCTATATCTGCGACCACAGCGAACAGGGCGCGCTGGGCGTGGTGGTCAACCGGCCCATCGATCTCGATCTCTCGACCCTGTTCGAGCAGATCGGCCTGGCGCTGCCCGAACGCCTGCAACGCAAGACCGTGTATTTCGGCGGGCCGGTCCAGACCGAACGCGGCTTTGTACTGCACACGCCACCGCAGACCTTCAGTTCCACCCTCACCGTCAACAACGCGGTGAGCCTCACCACGTCCAAGGACGTGCTCGAGGCGGTCAGCCAGGGCGCAGGCCCGGACAAGTTCATGGTATCGCTGGGCTACGCCGGCTGGTCGCCCGGCCAGCTCGAGGACGAACTGAAGCAGAATGCCTGGCTGTCGGTGGCGGCCGATCCGCAGGTCATCTTCGACCTGCCGCCCGAAGACCGCCTGCCGGCGGCAATGAAGCTCCTGGGCATCGATTTCGCCAGCCTGTCGGACGAAGCCGGGCACGCGTGACGCTGGCGGACACCCATGGCGCCGTGCTGGCCTTCGACCTCGGGCTGAAACGCACCGGGGTCGCTTCGGGCGAACTCTCGCTCGGCATCGCGCATCCGCTCACGGTCATCCAGGCCGAATCCACCGATACCCGTCTCGCCGCCATCGCCGCGCTGATCGACGAGTGGCGCCCTGCACTGCTGGTGCTGGGCCTTCCTTTGCACGCCGACGGCAGCGAACACGAAATGACACGGGTGGCCAAAAACTTCGCGCGCAAATTAGAATCGCGCTTCAAGCTGCCGGTGTTTCTGGTGGACGAACGCCATACCAGCACGGCGGCGGAGTCCGCACTCCACGCCCAGGGCATTCACGGCAGGCAAAACAAGACGCGCGTGGACGCCGTGGCCGCGCAGCTCATCCTCCAGGGGTTTTTCGATGACCGCCTCACTGCCTGACGCCAATGCGCTGATCGATTCGCTCGCGGCGACGATCGCCCCGGCTTTCGACCCCGACACCCTCATCGTCGGCATCCACACCGGCGGCGTCTGGGTGGCCGAGCGGCTCCATGCGCTGCTGCGCGCGCGCCACCCGGTCGGACAGCTCGACATTTCGTTCTACCGCGACGATTTCTCGCGTATCGGCCTGCACCCGCAGGTCAAGCCGTCGAGTCTGCCGGTCGATCTCGAAGGCCGCGCCATCCTGCTGGTCGACGACGTGCTCTACACCGGCCGCACCATCCGCGCGGCGATGAACGAACTGTTCGATTACGGCCGGCCGGCCTCGATCCGGCTCGCGGTTCTGATTGATCGCGGCGGCCACGAGCTGCCCGTCCGGCCGGATTACACCGGCGCCGCGCTTGCCGTGCCCGCACACCGGAACATCAACCTGTCCCGTCTCGACGACGGCCATCTCACGCTTTCCATCGCATGAACTCCCAACTCACGTCCGACGGCAGGCTGCATCACCTGCTAACGCTCGACGGCCTGCCGCGCGCCACGCTGACGCAGATTCTCGACACTGCCGAATCCTTCATGGATGTAGGCGAGCGCGAGGTCAAGAAAGTCCCACTGCTGCGCGGCAAATCCATCTTCAATCTGTTCTTCGAGCCTTCGACACGTACACGGACCACCTTCGAGATTGCCGCCAAACGGCTGTCCGCCGACGTGGTGAATCTCAACATCGCCACGTCCAGCCAGACCAAGGGCGAAGCCATCCTCGACACCGTGGACAACCTCTCGGCCATGCACGCCGACATGTTCATCGTGCGCCACTCGCAGTCGGGCGCCGCGCATTTCATCTCGCGTCACGTGGCACCGCACATCTCGGTGGTGAACGCGGGCGACGGCCGCCATGCGCACCCGACGCAGGGCCTGCTCGACATGTTCACCATCCGCCGCTACAAGGGCGCCTTCCACAATCTCACCGTCGCCATCGTCGGCGACGTGCTGCATTCGCGCGTGGCGCGTTCCCAGATCCACGCGCTGACCACGCTGGGCGTGCCCGAAGTGCGCGTGATCGGCCCCAAGACCCTGTTGCCGGCCGGCGTCGAGCAGATGGGCGTGAAAGTCTTTCACGACATGGAAACCGGCCTCAGGGATTGCGACGTGGTCATCATGCTGCGGCTGCAGAACGAACGCATGCGTGGCGCGCTGCTGCCGTCGGCCCAGGAGTACTTCAAGTTTTTTGGCCTGACGCCGGAAAAGCTCGCGCGCGCCAAACCCGATGCGATCGTGATGCATCCCGGCCCGATGAACCGCGGCGTTGAAATCGATTCCGAAGTGGCGGACGGCCCGCAATCGGTCATCCTGCCGCAGGTCACCTACGGCATCGCGGTACGCATGGCCGTGATGGCCCTGCTGGCGGGAGCGGCAAACCAATGAAAATCCATATCAAGAACGGCCGCATCGTCGACCCGATGAACGCGCTGGACCGGCAGGCCGATGTGTACGTCGCCGCCGGCCGGATCGTCGCGATCGGCCAGGCACCGGCCGATTTCCACGCCAACCGCGTCCTCGACGCGAGCGGGCTCGTGGTTTGTCCGGGCCTGGTCGACCTCTCGGTACGGCTGCGCGAGCCGGGCTACGAATACAGGGCCACGCTGGAATCCGAGATGCTGGCTGCGGCGGCAGGCGGCATCACCTCCCTCGCCTGCCCGCCCGATACCGACCCGCCGCTCGACGAACCCGGCCTGGTCGAAATGCTGAAATTCCGCGCCAAGAACCTGCCCGGCCCGCGCGTCTACCCGATCGGCGCGCTGACGCAGAAGCTCGAAGGCAAGCTGCTGACCGAAATGGCGGAGTTGACCGAAGCCGGCTGCCGCGCCTTCACGCAGGCCGACGCGCCGTTCGCCGATACGCAGGTCATGCTGCGCGCGATGGAATACGCGGCCACCTTCGACTTCTCGCTGTGGCTGCGGCCGCAGGACGTCTCGCTTGCCCGCAACGGGATCGCGCACGACGGCGCGGTGGCCTCGCGGCTGGGTCTGCCGGGCATTCCGGCACTGGCCGAAACGGTCGCGCTGGCAACCATTTTGCAGCTCGCGCGCGCGACCGGCGCACGCGTGCATCTGGCGCGGCTGTCCACCCGCGAAGGCATCGCCATGGTGCGGGCCGCCAAGGCGCAGGGGCTGGCCGTGACCTGCGACGTGGCCAGCACGCACGTCCATCTGTCCGAAAACGACCTGATGGGCTTCGATGCGCATTTCCACCTGATTCCGCCGCTCAGGAGCCTGCGCGACCGCGACGCCATCCGCGAGGCCCTGCGCGACGGCTCCATCGACGCGCTGTGTTCCGACCACACGCCGGTCGACGAAGATGCCAAGCAGGTCCCTTTCGGCGAATCGGAACCGGGTGCGTCCGGCCTCGAACTGCTGCTGCCACTCACGCTGAAATGGGCACGCGAGATGGGCGTGCCGCTGTCGCAGGCGATCGACCTGATTTCGTGGAAGCCGGCCCAGATACTGGGCGTACCGGGCGGCCACCTGTCGGTCGGCGGTAACGCCGATATCTGCATATTCGACGAATCCGCGGAATGGATCGTCACGCCGCGCACCCTGGCAAGCCAGGGCGACAATACGCCCTTCCTCAACCAGCCCATGCAGGGCCGGGTACGCTACACGCTGATCGACGGCCACCTCGACTTCGAGGCGCGCTGAACTTGGCGCCCCGGGGACGACGCGGCCGCGTCATCGCGTCGCTTGCGCTCAGCGCCCTCGCCGGCGCGCTCGCGGTGGCGGGATTCGCGCCCTACGGGCACTGGCCGCTGACCCTGCTGAGCCTCGTGCTGCTGTTCGCCGCATGCGGACGCGCGCCATCGGCGCGGTGGGGGATCGCGCTCGGCTTCGCCTGGGGGCTCGGCTTCTTTCTCGCGGGCGTGAGCTGGATATTCGTCAGCCTGCACGACTACGGCGGCATGCCGGCCGGACTCGCCGCGCTCGCCACCCTGCTTTTCTGCGCCTTTCTCGCCCTGTTTCCCGCCGCGGCCGGAGGACTGGCTGCGGCGACAGCGAATCCGGCTGTGCGACTGCTGCTGGCCCTGCCGCTCGCGTGGGGCGCGAGCGAGTGGGTACGCGGCTGGATTTTCACCGGTTTCCCCTGGCTCGCCGTCGGCTACTCGCAGGTGCCCGACGGCCCGCTGGCCGGTTTCGCGCCGCTCGTCGGCGCTTACGGCGTGGGCTATCTGCTCGCGCTCGTCGCCGCCCTGCTCGCCTGGGCCGCTTCGCGGCGCGGCCCGCTCGCGCCGCGCCTGTGGGGCATCGCGGCGGCCGCCGCCTGCTGCGTGGCCGGACTCGCCTTGCGCGACGCAAGCTGGACGACCCCGGCAGGCCCGCCCACCTCGGTCTCACTGCTGCAGGGCAACGTGTCGCAGGATATGAAATGGCGCCCCGAAGTCACGCTGGAGACACTCCGGCTCTACGCACGTCAGGCCGCCGCCGTGCCCGCGCAATTGATCGTGTTGCCGGAAACGGCATTGCCGGTTTTCGAATCCGACCTGCCCGAACGCTATCGCACGGCGCTGACCGACCTCGGACGCGCCCACGGGGGCGACCTGCTGATCGGCATGCCGACCGGCGATCTCGCGGGCGCCTACTACAACAGCGTGATCAGCCTGGGCACGGCGCCGACGCAGCGCTACAGCAAGATCCATCTGGTGCCGTTCGGCGAATACCTGCCGTGGCGCGCGGTGTGGGGCTGGGTGCTCGACGTGTTGCACATTCCCTTGTCGGATTTCGCACGCGGCGCGATCGACCAGCGCCCGCTCGCCATCGGCGGGCAACGCGTGGCGGCCAACATCTGCTACGAGGATGCGTTCGGCGAGGAGATCATCCGCCAGTTGCCCGAGGCGACGGTGCTAGCGAACGTGAGCAACCTGGCCTGGTTCGGCGATTCGCTGGCGCCCTGGCAGCATGCGCAGATGTCGCAGATGCGGGCGCTGGAGACGGGCCGCATGATGCTGCGCGCGACCAATACGGGACTGACCACGATCATCGACGCACGGGGCCGGATCGCCGCGGCGCTGCCGCTCTTCCAGCCCGGCACGCTGTCGGGCAGTCTGCAAGGCTATGCCGGCGCGACGCCTTATGTCCGTTTCGGTAACGGACCGGTGCTCGCGCTCTGGGGCGTCCTCGCCGTCGTCTGGTTCGCGCTTTATCGGCGAGGGAAAGACCGTAGCCGCACAGTCGCCGAAACGGCCACCGCCACGCTCAGGCAGCGGCCCTGATGCGGGTGGCGTTGCGCCCGCTGCGCTTGGCTTCGAGCAACGCAGCGTCGGCGCGGGCGAGCGCCTCGTTTTCCTGCTTGTCGTCGCGGCTGTATTCCGACAGCCCGCCGCTCCAGGACAGCTTCTGTGTCACGCCGGGAATCAGTTCCACGCTTTCGGGCATGTTCGCACGCAGGCGCTCGGCCAGTTCCTGGGCGCGCTCCAGCGGCGTGAAAGGGAACAGCACGCAGAATTCGTCGCCACCCAGCCGGGCGATGAAGTCGCTGTTGCGCAAGGCGCCCTTGAGCGCGTTGCCGAACTTGATGATGAGCTGGTCGCCGGCCTCGTGACCGAAGGTATCGTTCACCTGCTTGAAATTGTCGATGTCCAGGATCAGCAGGCTGTGCGACCAGCCGTCCTTGAGGCTGGCGAACAGCTCCTTCTGCTTTTCGTCGAAGCTGCGGCGGTTGTTGACCTGCGACAGATGGTCGAGCCGCGCCTGCGAGGTCGCTTCCTTCTGCCGGCCCAGCATCACTTTGCCAAGCTTCATCATGGTTTCGAGCGGCGTCGCGAATTCAGCGAGGTTGACCGCATAGTCGCTGCGCAGGCGTTGCTGGCGCAGATCGTTGGTCAGCTTGACGAGGGTGCGAAGGTTGTCCGACACGCGGTTTCTCACCGTCATGGTGATTGCCATGACCAGAACGGCGATCACCAGACTGACGACCAGCCAGCCCAATGCGTAGGGTGCGATGTTTTCGATGGCACGCGGATCGTTGCGCCACACGGCAATGGTCCACGGCGTGCCGGCAAGCGCGATCCAGTTGGGGGGATTGCGCTGTTTGATCGCCTGATTGCCGCGCCGCATCAGTACGCTCACGGTTCCGTCGCCCTGGCTCTGCTGCAGTTCGGCATAGGCGGCCGCATCGGGCAGCGGCAGCGTGTCGAACAGCGTCTGCAACTGCGGCAGACTTTGCTCGACAATGACGAAACCGAGTCGCTGTCCGTCGGCGTTGGTCACGGGATTCGAGATGGCCAGACTGAAGGTGGCGGCGGCCCCCGCCCCGCCCTGACCCGCACTGGTGATGAGGCGACGCGTATCGCCGGGCAGAAAGCCTGGCAGCAGCTGGCGCTGCCCGTCGGTGACGAACAGCACGGTCGCATCCTGGTTCAGCGCATGCAGATTGGCCGCCTGCGCCTGGCAGGTTTCCGGCGATCCCGTCGAGAAACAGGCCAGTGTCTGCGGGTGCGCGGCAATCCGTGCGGCGCTCTTCCGCATGGCCTGGGCGAGAAATTCGATCTGCGCGGCCATGACCGGCTTGTCGAGCTCGTCCCCGGCCGGCAGCGGCTGCGGTCGCGTCTGATAAACCGCGAGCGTGACGAGCCCTGCCAGCAGCACGAGTGCTGCGGCCAGGATCAGGCCGAATCGCGATATGGATGTGTGGGGCATATCGAATGCGCCAGCAGGCACCAACCTCTTAGTATGTCTGTTCTCCGCAGGGGCGAACCCCGCGTCGGATCGGGTGTTCGCAGTCTATGCACCCAGTGAACAGCAAAATCCGTGCCCCGGTCCGCATAGCGGGCCGGAAACCGGACTTTTTCACATACGTGTAAAAAAAACCGACATTACTGCCGGCCGGTGCTGCCGAAGCCGCCTTCGCCCCGCTGACTCGTCTCGAATGCGTCCACGAGGTTGAATGTAGCCTGAACGACGGGCACGATGACCAGCTGCGCCAGCCGCTCCATCGGCACCAGTTCGAACGGCTGCTGCCCGCGATTCCACGCCGACACCATGAGCTGGCCCTGGTAGTCCGAGTCGATCAGCCCGACCAGATTGCCCAGCACGATGCCGTGCTTGTGGCCCAGCCCCGAGCGCGGCAGGATCAGCGCGCAATAGCCGGGGTCGGCGAGATGAATCGCCATGCCGGTCGGCACGAGCTGCGTTTCCCCCGGCTGGAGCGTCAGCGGTGCGTCGATGCAGGCGCGCAGATCGAGCCCGGCCGAACCGGCCGTGGCATAGGCCGGCAGGCTGTCGCGCAGCCGGGCGTCGAGAATCCTCACATCCATCTTCATGTTCGTCGAGATATCGTCAGTCGTTGAGGTGCGCCACGATGTGGGCGACCAGGGCACGGGCCTGGGCCGCCTTGTCGGCACGCGGCAGGGGATGGGCGCCCGCATCGTCGAACAGGACGAGTTCGGCCGTCTCGCGGCCGAAGGTCTCCTGCGCCAGATTGCCGACAAGCAGCGGCAGTTTCTTGTTGCGCCGCTTGGCTTCCGCGTGCTCGGCCAGCCGTTCGGTCTCGGCGGCGAAGCCCACGCAGAAGGGCGCATCCGGCCGCGCGGCGACCTCGGCCAGAATGTCCGGATTGGGCACCAGCGTCAGCATACGCCCGCTGCCGTCTTTCTTGAGCTTCTGCGCCGCCGCGTTTTCCGGCCGATAGTCGGCGACCGCCGCAACCGCGACGAACACGTCGGCCGGCAATTCCGCCAGCACGGCCGCGTGCATCTCGCCGGCAGTCTCCACGTCGATGCGCCGCACGCCGGCCGGGGTCGGCAGGCAGGTCGGCCCCGACACCAGACAGACTTCGGCGCCCGCCTCGCGGGCCGCGGCGGCCACGGCGTAGCCCATCCTGCCCGAGCTGCGGTTGGTGAGCCCGCGCACCGGGTCGATCGGCTCGAACGTGGGCCCGGCGGTCACGAGCACGCGCCGGCCTGCCAGCGGTTGCGGGCCGAACAGCGCCGTCACGCCGGCCAGTAGTTCCGACGGCTCCAGCATCCGGCCCAGTCCGACGTCGCCGCAGGCCTGCACGCCGGACGCCGGGCCCAGCACGTGCACACCGTCGGCTGCCACCTGCGCCAGATTGCGCGCGGTCGCCGCCGCCAGCCACATCGCGCGGTTCATTGCCGGCGCCACCGCCAGCGGGCCGCTGCGCGCCAGGCACAGCGTCGACAGCAGATCGTCGGCCTGCCCCTGCGCGAGCCGGGCGAGAAAATCGGCCGTGGCCGGCGCCACCACGATGAGATCGGCTTCGCGCGCCGCCTGGATGTGCGGCATGCCGTCGCCCACGGCATCGGACCAGATCGAGGTCAGCACGGGCTTGCCCGACAGCGCCTGAAACGTCAGCGGCGCGACGAAACGGCACGCCGCCTCGGTCATGACGACGCGCACGTCCGCCCCCGCCAGCACCAGCAGGCGGCAGAATTCGGCCGCCTTGTACGCGGCGATGCCGCCCGTGATGCCGAGGAGTATGCCTTTACCGTTCAGGGACACGTCTTGATTGCCCGCGCTTTCCATAGAATGTCGACATTCTACGGGAGGGAAAATCGTCATGGCGATTCGGGACTGGCCGGAAGACGCGCGGCCGCGCGAGAAACTGTTGCGCCGGGGCGCGGCCGCACTGACCGATGCCGAACTGGTCGCCGTGTTTCTGCGCACGGGCATGGTCGGCAAGAGCGCGGTCGATCTGGGACGCGAACTCCTCGAACGCTTCGGTGGGCTGGGCGGCCTGTGCCGCGCCGACCGACGCGCCGCCTGCGCCGCACCTGGCGTAGGCGAAGCGAAATACGCGCTGCTGCAGGCGGTGATGGAAATGGCCCGCCGCACGCTGGCGGAAGACATGCGGTCGGGCGACGCGCTGACTTCGCCGGATGCCGTGCGCGACTATCTGCGCCTGCTGCTGCGCGGCAAGGAATACGAAGTTTTCTGCTGCGTCTTTCTGGATGCGCAGCATCGCGTGATCGCGGTCGAGGAGCTGTTTCGCGGCACCCTCACCCAGACCAGCGTCTACCCGCGCGAAATCGTCAGGCGCGCGCTCCACCACAATGCCGCCGCGCTGGTGCTGGCCCACAACCACCCGAGCGGCTCGACCGAACCCAGCCCGGCCGACCACCGGCTGACCCGCCATCTGGCCGAGGCGCTGGCGCTGGTGGATGTGCGCGTGCTCGATCATTTCATCGTCGCGGGCCCGTCTGCCCTGTCTTTTCGCGAGGCCGGCCACCTCTGACTTGCTCCGGGCACATCCGTTATGGTATAAATCGCGGTTTTCGGGCCGGCCCGCGGCCGCCCCGTACCGAAAACTCCATCGGGGCTCGCCCCGGCAAACCATTTTTTTCTGGAGCAGCATCATGGCTCGCGTATGTGTCGTGACGGGCAAGAAGCCCATGGTCGGGAACAACGTTTCCCACGCCAACAACAAAACCAAGCGCCGCTTCCTGCCCAACCTGCAATACCGCCGGTTCTGGGTCGAGAGCGAAAACCGCTGGGTGCGCCTGCGCCTGTCCAATGCGGCGCTTCGCACCATCGACAAGAACGGCATCGATGCCGTGCTGGCCGACCTCCGCGCACGCGGCGAAGCGGTCTAATCCGGGAGAACGATCATGGCTAAAGGCGGACGCGAAAAGATCAAGCTGGAGTCCACGGCGGGCACCGGCCATTTCTACACCACCACCAAGAACAAGAAGACCATGCCCGAGAAGATGGAGATCAGCAAGTTCGATCCCAAGGCACGCAAGCATGTGATGTACAAGGAAACGAAACTGAAGTAGGCCCTTCGGGCAAATCCCACACCCAAAACAAAACCCGCCATCTGGCGGGTTTTGTTTTGTCCGGCCCGCCGGCACGCGCCGGCGGGAACAAGGAATTACGCGTAGCTGCGCAGACGGACCGAGAAATCCTTCAGGGAAGGAATGCCGCTGTCCTCGGCCCGTTTGCACCAGGCCTGCAACTGCTCCAGCAACTGCTCGTGGCTGGCGGTCGAACGCCCCCACAGGGCCGCCAGCTCCTGGCGCATGCGGTAGACCGTCTGCAGACGCTCACTGCGATCCAGCAGACCGTCGAGATCGGCCTTGTCCGTTGCGGCCAGATCGGCCGGTTCCTTGTGCAGCCAGCGACGGAAACTGTCCAGGTTCCAGTGTTCCGGCAGATGGGTATTCGTTTTGAGCTTGGCGATCTCGCTGGCGGCATCGGCGCGCACGCTGCGCACAAAGCGGGTCATCACGTCATAGCGGTGCGTAATGATGGCCTGCAGCGTGTCGAGATCGCACAGCGGCTTGGCGGGGCGCCATTTCACGGTTGGCGCAACCTTGCGCACGGTGGCCAGACGCACATAGGACATCAGCTTGATGTAGAGCCAACCGATGTCGAATTCGTACCATTTGTTCGACAGCCGCGCCGACGTGCCGTAGGCGTGGTGATTGTTGTGCAGTTCCTCGCCCCCGATGAGGATGCCCCAGGGGAAGATGTTGGTCGAAGCGTCTTCGCAGGCGAAATTGCGATAGCCCCAGTAGTGGCCGATACCGTTGATGATGCCGGCCGCGGTCAGCGGAATCCAGATCATCTGCACCGCCCAGATGGTGAGGCCGATCGGGCCGAACAACACCAGATTGATCGCCAGCATCAACACGATGCCTTTGGCGGAGTACGGGGTATAGAGCTTGCGTTCGATCCAGTCGTCGGGCGTGCCGTGGCTGTATTTTTCGATGGTTTCGCGGTTCTTGGCTTCGGCGCGATAGAGCTCCGCCCCTTCCCAGAACACCTTCTTGATGCCACGGGTCTGCGGGCTGTGCGGATCGTCTTCGGTTTCGCACTTGGCGTGATGCTTGCGGTGGATCGCCACCCATTCGCGGGTGACCATACCGGTGGTGAGCCACAGCCAGAAACGGAAGAAATGGCTGACGACAGGGTGCAGATCGACTGCACGATGGGCCTGCGAACGGTGCAGGTAGATGGTGACGGCCGCAATGGTGATATGGGTCAGCCCCAGCGCCACCAGGACATAGCCCCACCAGGGCAGATCAATCAGACCGAGTTGCGTCATGCGCACTCCAAAAGAAGACAATGCAGTCCGCTAAAATAAGGCCAAACCCCAAAAAAATCAAGGTTTTTCTTGCGCAGGCCCGGGCTCGGAGACCATGCGTACCACCCGTTGCGGGAAGGGAATATCGATGCCCGCGGCCTTGAATCGCCGCCAGATCGCCCAGTTGATATCCGAGCGCAACGCGCCCTGACCTTCATTGGGATCCCGTATCCATATCCCCAGTTCGAGATTGATGCCGTTGTCGGCAAATTCCTTGAGAAACACTCTGGGGGCATTGGTCGATTCCTGCATCACCCGCGGCTGCTCGCACGCCGCTTCGAGCAGCAATGCACGCGCCTGATCGAGATCGGTATCGTAGGCGACCTGGACCGGAATGCCGACGCGGACGATGGATTTGCTCAACGAATGATTGACCACCGTCTGGGTGATCAGCATTTCGTTCGGCACGATGCTCTCGGCCCCGTCGGCCGAGCGTAGCAGCGTGTATCGGGTATTGATCCGGCTGACCTCGCCGTATTTGCCGTCGATGGTGACCAGATCGCCGATGCGCACCGAGCGGTCGAGCAGGATGATGAAGCCGGAAATATAGTTGCTCGCCACTTTCTGCAGACCGATACCGATGCCCACCCCCAGCGCGCCGCCAAAGACCGACAGGACGGTGAGATCGATACCGACCGCCGGCAGGGCCACCAGCACCGCGAGAATCAGCAGAATCGTGCGCACCGCCTTCGACAGGGCCATGCGCAGTGACAGATTGATCTGGCTGAACCCCATCAACCGGTTTTCCACCAGCCTGGCGACCGTCAGCGCCGCGATCAACGCGACCAGGATAACCGCCGCCGCCTGGAACAGCAGCCACAGGGAAAACCGGCTGCCGCCCGACTGGAATGACAACGCCTCCATCCCGGCCTGGATGCGCGGTAACAGTCCCGTGATGTGCAGGGCGAAGGCCCCCCAGATCAGCCAGGCCGCCGTTCGTTCCCAGACCTTCAGCGATTCCCGCGGTTCGAATACGTAGCGCAGGGCATAGACCGCCAGCCGTACGCCGACCAGCGCGAGCAGCAGAGGCACTGCCAGATTCAGCAGATGCGTGTTGGCCAGACCGAGCTGCGCGACCTCGCGTCCGACCAGCAGAGCCAGCAGCATCAGGAGCGGAAAGCCGGCACTGTGCACGCCCTCGCGTCCAATCGACCACAAGTCGGCCACGCCGGCGATGCGGGATTTGAGCAGGCGCATCGCGCCCCATGCCGCAAGCGCGCAGAGCGCCAGGATGGCAACCTGCCAGAGCAGGTCGACATCGCGACTGTCCTCGATCAGACGGGTGACGAGATTGTCGAACGGGACAGACGGAGCCACGCGGCGAAACTCAGAAGGTATGCGTCAGCTGGACTGAAAGGATGTCGACCGCGGAGTCGTATTCGCCGCTCAGCAGCAGGCCGCCGCGTGTTTCGTCGATGCGCGCATCGCTGACGAAGAGATGTGCGTACCCTACGTCGATCAGGCTGCTGGGCGACAGGCGGTACTGCGCACCGAACGCCAGCCAGGTCCTGTCTTCATCCGGAATCCGCGCGGTACGGAATTGATCCGACACCGGCGTCTCATCGTACGCGATACCGCCCCGCAACGTGAGCCGGTCGTTCAGGCGATAGTTCGCGCCGAGCGCGACGCGGTAGCTGTCATCCCAGTTTTCCGTCGTCGGCGGCACGATGCTGGCACCCGCGCCGTTGACGATATTGAGCAGATCGAAACTGCTCCAGCCCATCCAGGACACGTCCGCCATCACATCCCAGCGGTCGTTCAGGCGGTGGAAAAGGGAGAGCGAGATCGAGTCGGGCAGGGTCACGTCGGCATACGCCGGAGTGACGACAACGGCGCCGTTTACTTTCAGGTCCCCTTCCAGGGTGTGATCGACTTTCGACCGATAGGCCAGGCCCAGCCGCGTGCTGTCGCTCGCCTGCCACAACAGGCCGAGATTGAAGCCCCAGCCGTAATCGTCGCCCTTGATCACGCCGACCGCGGGCGGCAGGCCCGCGCCGGTCGCATTGCTGAGGGTCGCTTCGATGTACTGGATACTGAGTCCCGCGCCCAGCGACAGCGCGTCGTTGAGTTTCCAGGCGATGGACGGGTTGACGTTGATCGTCTTCAGTTCCGATTTGACGGCATGGATGCGCCCGACCCATGTGCTGTCGTAATCGGTCTTCAGACCGAACGGCGCGAACGCGCCGATTCCCAGATGCACGTCGGGCGTCAGCCGGAATGCGTAATAGGCGTTGGGCACGAAAGCGACGCCGCCGGCATCGCCGCCGTTCCCGCCCCCGATGTTGGGCGTGACGGTGCCATTGAACTCGGCCTTCGGCCTGATGAGATGGCCTGCCATGACGACCTGGCGATCCGGCAGCATCGTCATGCCGGCCGGGTTGAAGAAGATCGTGCTGGCATCCTGTGCGCTGGCGGCCTGGCCGGCGTAGGCGTTGCCCAGTCCGCTGGCGTTCTGTTCGATCAAGGCGTAGCCAGCGGCATGCGCGGCGGAACCGTAAGCCGCGAGGGCGAGGCAGGCGGCCAGTCGGCCTGTACGTAACGGCATGGAAGTCTCCCGTGTTATGCGATGAAATCAGGTACGCGCGAAATCGGCATACATCGCCTCGACCGCAGCGCGGTAACGATCGAGGACCTGGTTGCGTTTGACCTTGAGCGTGGGCGTGAGCAGGCCATTGTCCACGGTCCAGGGCTTGAGTTCGGGATGCAGCCGGCGAATCTGCGCATAACCCGGGAAGTGCCGGAGATGGTCGGCCACGCGCCGGATCAGCGCCTTGACGACTTTGGGGTCGCTGAGCGCGGACGGATGGGCGGGATCGACGTTGAGACTGGCCGCAAACGCCTGCCAGTGCTCCTCGTTCAGCACAGTGAGCGCGGCAAGATACGGCTTGCCTTCCCCGACGACCATCACCTGCTCGAACAGCGGATCGAGCAGGATCGCCGACTCCATGTCCGACGGCGGCACTTTCTCGCCGTTGTTCAGCACGATGATGTCCTTGATGCGACCGACGATCGCGTAATGCCCGCGTGCATCGACGCTGCACTTGTCTCCGGTGTGCAGCCAGCCGTCGGCGTCGATCATCGCGTGCGTGGCCGCCTCGTTCTTCCAGTAGCCGCGCATGACGCAGCGGCTGCGGGTGAGCAGTTCGTCGTTATCGCCGATCTTCACTTCGATGCCCGGCAGCGGCTGCCCGATGCTCGACGGCACGTTGGAATCCGGACGGTTCACGCAAACGACCGGGCTGGTTTCGGTCAGGCCGTAACCCTGAATGATGGTCACGCCGAGCCCGATGAACACGCGCGCGATCTCGGGCGACAGCGCCGCACCGCCGGAGATCGCGAATTTCAACCGGCCGCCGAGTTTCTCGGAGACGTTGCGCGCGACCAGCCTGTGCAACAACGGCCAGGCGAGCAGCGCCGGATGCCAGCCGGCAACGCCCTGCCCGCGTTCGAAACGCCGCCAGCCCGTCCTGACCGCGGCATCGAACAGCCTGCGCGCAAGTGCGCCTTTCTTTTCCAGGCCATCCTGGATGCGGCCGTACACCCGTTCGTAGATGCGCGGCACCGAGATCAGCACGGTCGGCCGTATGGTCTGCAGATCCTGCGCCAACTGCGCGATCGAGCGCGCATAGGCGACTTCGGCGCCGAGCAGGACGGGCAGGTAGTAACCGCCGGTACGTTCGAGCGTATGCGACAGCGGCAGAAAGGAGAGAAAGATTTCGTTCGCCCCGAATGCCGCGCACTGTGCGGCATAGTAGGCATTCCACAGCATGTTGCCGTGGGTCAGCATCACGCCCTTGGGGCGCCCTGTCGTGCCGGAGGTATAGACCAGACTGGCCAGCAGATCGGCGGTCAGATGGCGCTCGGGCACGGCCACCCCCTCGCCCTGCGCAAGCCAGTCCGCGGCCAGGACAAAACGCGGATTCCAGTCGGTCAGGCCGTTTTCCGGCGCGGTCAGGCTGACGATACGCTGCAGCTGGTGCGCGCTGCCCGCGATCTCGGCCAGCTTCCTGTGCTGGAACCTGCCCTCGACCAGCAGCAGTTTGGCGTCGGCATGGTCGAGGATGTAGGCGGCGTTGTCCGGACGGTCGTCGAGGTAGAGCGGGACCGTCACCAGCCCCAGCGACAGCGCGGCCTGGTCGAAGATCACCCATTCCACGCAGTTCTTCAGCATCACCGCGACCCGGTCGCCGGGCACGAGCCCTTCCCTGACCAGCGCGCGCTGCCAGCGCTCGACCTCGGCCGCCACCTGCGCCCAGGTATGGCTCGTCCAGGCTGTGCGGACTTCGTCGAACTGCCGGTAGGCCACAGCATCCGGAGACGCCCCGACGCGCGCACGGAACAATCCGCACAAGGTTTTCAGCGCATCGGGATGAAAAGCGTCAGCCGTCATGTATCTGCTTGGCAAACCTGAGGAAACGCCGCATTGATAACCGCAAAGCGCACGGGGGTCAAGCCGTCTTCCGGGTCAGTGCGGCGGCGAAGAAACCGTCGGTGGCGTGAGCGGCCGGCGACAGTTTGAGGTAGTCGCCCATATCGAGCGGAATCCGGTGCTGCGCCAGAATCGCACCGGCGGGCGACAGCTCGAAACCGCCCTCGGCCAGCAGGCTCTCGACGATCGCTTCGTTTTCCTCGGCCAGAATGCTGCAGGTCGCGTAGACCAGACGCCCGCCGGGTTTCACCAGGCGCGCGGCCGCGCGCAGGATGCTCGCCTGCTGCCGGGTCAGCGCCTCGACGCTGGCCGGCGACTGGCGAAACTTGAGATCGGGGTTGCGCCGCAGCGTACCGAGCCCGGAACAGGGCGCATCGACCAGCACGCGGTCGAGTTTGCCCGCCAGCCGCTTCACCCGCACGTCGTTTTCGGAGGCGATCCGCTGCGGCATCACGTTCGACAGGCCGGAACGTGCCAGCCGCGGTTTCAGATTCGCCAGCCGCTTCTCGGCGACGTCGAAAGCGTACAGGCGGCCGGTCGAGGCCATCGCCGCGCCGAGCGCGAGGGTCTTGCCACCCGCACCGGCACAGAAATCCCCCACCATCTCGCCACGTCGCGCACCGACCAGCAACGCCAGCACCTGGCTGCCCTCGTCCTGAACTTCCAGACTGCCATCGAGAAAAAGCGGATGCCGGTTGATGGCGGGGTGCTCCTGAAGCCGCACGCCCCAAGGCGAATACGGCGTCGCTTCGGCCGTCAACCCGTCCGCCCGCAACCGGGCGAGTGCCGCATCGCGATCCATCTTCATGGCATTCACCCGCAGATCGAGCGGCGCAGGCTGCTGAAGCGCCCGTCCGAGCGCGAGAACCTCCGCCCCGGACTGGCTCGTGCGCAACCGGTCCACGACCCAGTCCGGCAATTCCGCCGCTACGGGCAGGGGCAGATTCCGTGTATCCGCATCGCGAATATGCGCAATCAGTTCGGGCTTGACGAACTTGCCGAGCACTGCGCCGCTCACGCCGCGCAGCTTGAGCAGCCAGGCGACGATCAGCACGCGCGGTTCGACCGACGGCGTGACCCGGCACAGATAGCGATAGCGGCGCAGCACCCCGAACACTGCCTCGGCGACGAACGCGCGGTCGCGTGCGCCCAGCGCACGGTTCTCTCGGAAAAAAGCCGACAGCACGGCATCCGCCGGGCGCTTGAACTCGAGCGTCAGATCGAGTGCGCGGACGGCCAGTTGCAGCAGGGGCGCGGACAGTTCCATCGTGCGCCTCCAGTCAGAACGGCAGCGCCTGCGCGCGGATTTGAATATCGGACATGTAGGGCTTTCGGATCGGTCGGGCCGGCATTCTAGCCTGTACGCTTGTGCACCAGCCATTCACGCCAGATCGCGACCGAGACGGCGAGCAGGGCCGGCCCGAGAAAGAGTCCGATCAGTCCGAAGGCATTCAGGCCGCCCAGCACGCCAAGGAATACCAGAAGGAAAGGAATGCGCGTCGGCCCGCTGATGACGATCGGCCGGATCAGGTTGTCGACCCAGCTCACCACCAGCGCCCCCCACAGAAACAGTCCCAGCGCGGCCTGGGTCTCTCCGTGCGCCAACAGGTTGAGCGATAGGCCGATCCAGACCACCGGCCCGACGAAGGGGATCAGCGACACCAGCGCGGTGATCGTTCCCCACAGGGCCGGCGCCGAAATCCCCGCGACCCAGTAGCCGAGGCCGGCCAGCACGCCCTGGGCGACGGCCGTCAGCACGATGCCGAACACCACGGCACGCACCGTGACGCCGACCGCCTGAATGTATCCGCGCGCCGACTCGCCCAGCCAGCGCGTCGCCACCCCCCCGAACTGCGAAAGCACTTCAGCACCGTGGCGATAGACGAAGAACAGCGCAAACACGGCGATGCCGAACTTGGCTGCGTTGCGGCCCACTCCGCCCGCCACGGTCTTCACGGTCGAGGCATCGCTCAAGCCCAGCGCCATCAGCTGGGCGCGTACCCATTCGGGGTCGCCCTGAAAGCGCGCGTATTGCGCCGCCAGCCAGTCGCCCATCGGCCAGGCATGCACGCCGGCCGGCAACGGTGGCAGGCCTTCCGCCGCCAGGCGTTTCAGCACACCCGATGCCGTCGCCACATCTCCGGCAACGGTGAACATCACCCACAGAAGCGGCAGCAGCAAGGTGGCTGCGACAGCCAGCGTCATGAGCAACGCGACGATATTCTCGCGGCCCGGCAGGCGGCGCTGCAGCCGCTGATGCACCGGCCAGGTGGCGTAGGCCAGAATGCCGGCCCAGGCTAGCGCGGCAAAAAACGGCGACAGCACCAGGATGGTCGCGCCGAAAATGAAAACCAGGAAAGCGAAGGCGGCGGTGCGGCGCGCCAGCGGCGAATCGATATCGATCGGCATGAGATGGCCTCGTCAGACCGGCCGCCGGATGCGCGCCGTCAGGACGGCTTGCGCGTCACCCACAGGCTGGCGAACATGAATGTCGCGATGATGAGGCCTACGATACCGAGCGACAAGCCTACGGGAATCTTGTAGAAGTCGACTGCCAGCATTTTCGCGCCGACGAACACCAGCACCATCGCCAGGCCGTATTTCAGCAGATGGAAACGGTCGGCCAGGCCGGCGAGCATGAAATACATTGCGCGCAGGCCCAGGATGGCAAAGATATTCGACGTGAAGACGATGAACGGATCGGTGGTGATGGCGAAGATGGCCGGAATCGAATCGACCGCGAAAATCAGGTCTGACGCCTCGATCATGATCAGCACCAGAAACAGCGGCGTAAAAATCCGGACGCCGTTTTCCACCACCCAGAACTTCTCGCCACGGTAATCCGGCGTCATCCGCAAATGGCCCTTGACCCATTTGATGAGCCGGTTGTCGTTGAGATCGGGCTCGACTTCGGCCGCCATCAGCATCTTCACGCCGGTGAATACGAGGAAGGCGCCAAACAGATAGAGAATCCAGTGGAACTCTTTCACCAGCCAGGCGCCTGCCAGGATCATGATCGCGCGCATGACGATGGCGCCCACCACACCGTAGATCAGCACGCGGCGCTGGTACTCCGCCGGCACGGCGAAGTAGCTGAAGATCATCAGGAAAACGAAGATATTGTCGACCGCCAGCGCCTTCTCGATGAGATAGCCGGTCAGGAATTCCAGCGATTTGGCCTCGGCGACGACGGCGCCGTATTCGCCCCTGAGATGCCACCACAGCCCCAGGTTGAACAGCATCGCGAGGGAAAACCAGACGAAGGACCATGCCGCCGCCTCGCGAAAACTGACTTTGTGCGCCTTGTTGCCGCCGACCAGGAACAGGTCGACGGCCAGCATGACCAGGACAAAGGCGATGAAGGCCGCCCACATCCAGGGTTCGCCGATATGCAAGGCTGTTTCCATGCGGCGGGTTTCCGGTTCAGCCGTTGATTGCGCGCAGGGCGGCGATGCGTTCTTCCAGCGGCGGATGCGTCATGAACAGGCGCTTCCAGCCCTGCGGGCTGCCGCCGGCGATGCCGAAGGCCGCCATTTTCTCGGGTAGCGGGCCGCTGTGCGCCATCTGCAGGCGCTGCAGCGCGGCGATCATTGCCCCCTTGCCGGCGAGCGAAGCACCGCCCCGGTCGGCACGGAATTCGCGCTGGCGCGAGAACCACATCACGATGATCGACGCGAGCACGCCGAGGATCAGTTCGGCGACGATCATGGTGACAAAAAATGCCGGACCGTGGCCGTTCTCGTTCTTGAATACCACGCGGTCGACGGTGTGCCCGATCACGCGCGACAGGAACATGACGAAGGTGTTGACCACGCCCTGGATCAGCGCCAGCGTCACCATGTCGCCATTGGCGACGTGGGCGATCTCATGGCCGATGACCGCTTCCGCCTCTTCACGCGTCATCGCCTGCAAAAGGCCGGACGACACGGCAACCAGCGCATTGTTCTTGTTCGCGCCGGTAGCAAAGGCATTCACCTCGGGCGAATCGAAGATGCCGACCTCGGGCATGCCGATGCCGGCGTCGGCCGCGTATTTCTTCACCGTATCGACCAGCCACAGCTCGGTCGACGAAGACGGCGTTTCGATCACCCGCACGCCCATGGATTTCTTGGCCATCCATTTCGAGATCGCCAGTGAAATGAGCGAGCCGCCGAAGCCCATGACTGCGGCAAAAATCAGCAGCGACGTCAGGTTGAGCCCGTTGGCGGTGAGATAGGGTTCCACGCCCAGAACGCGCATGGTGATCGAGAGCACCATCACGATGGCCAGGTTGGTGGCCAGGAACAGAACGATGCGTTTCATATGGATCTCCTTGAATGAAGGAAAAAGTCCCTTACGGAAAACGGACACAGCATACAGACCGGACTTGAACAATAAAATTCGATTTTTATACTTAATTCATTCGTTTTTATCGAACATAGGCCATGTTGAACTACAAACATCTGCATTACTTTCAAACCGTCGCCAAGACCGGGGCGATCAACCGTGCGGCCGAAAAGCTCCATCTCACGCCGCAGACCCTGTCGGGACAGATCGGCGCTTTCGAGACCCGCCTGGGCGTCGCGTTGTTCCGCCGCAGCGGCCGCCGTCTGGAGCTGACCGATGCCGGCCGTACCGCGCTGGCCTACGCCGACGAGATTTTTCATGTGGGTGCCGAGCTGGAGGAGGCGCTGAGCAACCGCATGGCCACTCCGGTCCACCCCTTTCGCGTCGGTATCGCCGACGCGGTGCCCAAGGCGATCGCCTGGCAGCTACTCGCCCCCGCGCTCGCCCTGCCCGAACCGGTCAAACTCGTATGCCGGGAAGACCGGCTGGAGACGCTGGCTGCCGAGCTGTCGATCCACCGGCTCGACATCGTGCTCGCCGACCGGCCGCTGCCCTCCAACATGGACATTCGCGGCTACAGCCACCCTCTGGGCGAATGCGGCATCGCCTTTCTTGCCGCAAAGCCGCTGGCGCAGACACTCCCGAGCGAATTCCCCGCCTGCCTGGACGGCACCCCTCTGCTGATTCCGGGCGAGGAGAATGCGCTGCGCGCACCGCTGCTGCGCTGGCTGGAAAAGAAAAGCCTGACGCCGACGATCGTCGGCGAATTCGACGACAGCGCGCTGATGAGCGCATTCGGCCAGGCCGGTGTGGGGGTTTTCCCCGCACCGCTCACAGTGGCCCCCATGGTCATGCGGCAATACGACGTGGTCGAGCTGGGGCGCACGAGCGACATTCGCGAACGCTATTTTGCGATCTCGGTGGAACGCCGGCTGTCGCATCCGGCAGTGGTCGCGGTGAGCGAGGCCGCACGCAGGAATCTGGCCGAAACCCCGGTCTGATCAGGCGGCAAGCCAGCCGGCCGCGGCCTGCGGGGTCAGGATCGGAAATCGCGTGGCACAGCGCCGCCGCAGTTTCAGCACCGCACGGTCGCGGCTGACGAGCGGCACACGCAACATGGCGGCCAGATCGAGAAATTTCTGGTCGTCGGCATCCGCGCAGCGCGGCAGATCCGTCACCGCCTGCTCCGGAAAGAAATCGCACACTGCGCGGTAGGCAGCGATCAGGTCCGCCTGTCGCGCTGCATCGATCGCCAGGTCCGGGTAGGCAAGTACCCGTTCCCATTCTCCGAAGATCGGGCCGGTCGCACCGCAGCGCAGACGCCCGGCCCGTATTGCTTCAGCCAGTGCGCAGGCGGACGAATCGGAAAAATGCAGAACATCGAGCACCACGTTGGTGTCGAGGACGAGCCTGCGCTCAATCAAGGCCGGCGTGCGTATCGATGAAATCGCGCACCCACTGATCGGGGTGGGCGCTGACGAAGCGGCCCGCGATCTCGCCTTTGACGAAAAGCAGGACAGTCGGAAAACCGCGCAGGCCGTAGCGACCGGCCAGCTTCATGTTGTCGTCGGCATCGACCTCGACCTTGGCCAGCCGGATGCGGCCGCCGTACTGCGCGACGACGCGCTCGAGCACAGGCGTCAGCGCGCGACAGGGCGGGCACCAGTCGGCCCAGAAATCGACCACGACGGGATGCGCATGCGAGTTCTCGATCACTTCGCGGTCGAACTGCCCGAGGCCGGTATCGAAAATGAGGCCGCTCTCGGTGGCGGATGAAGCAGTCATGGCGGCTTGAATGGGTTGTGTCGGCCGCTATTGTGCCTCAAGCGCCCCAACAGGGCCGCCCCGCCGGGCAGCGGTCATCCATACGCTCGCGTCGCCACGCAACCCGACGCGCGGCGCGACCGGCACCGGCTCAGGCGTGCGCCACGTGCATGCCGCCCTGCGGCGCAGGCGCCTGTGCCGGATCGCTGCGCCGGCATTCGCGGAATATCCGCGCACGGCAGGTCTTGCAGACCTCGGGGTCAAGTCGGCTGTAGATGGTCTCGATCGCCTCGGTCTTGGTATCGAACAGATTGATTCCGCCTATCGTCTTCAATGCGCCGCTTTCCGCGAGCTGTTCCTGCACCGTATCCTTGACCCGGATGAAGTACAGGCCGCCGCCCAGCGCGCGCCGCCGCTGGGCTTCCTCGGCAAGGTAGTGCGCCCCCGCCAGATCGATGAAATTGATCCCGTGCGCCACGACCGCGACATGCTTCTGTCCGGGTGCGGCCACGTCCTGGGCGGCGAGATTCTCGCGGATGTGAGAGGTAGCGCCGAAAAACAGTGACCCGTCGATCCGGACGAAACGCAACTGCGGGCATTGCACGGCATTGTCCGCATCCATGAAACGGCGCTTCTTGTTGTGCGGATCGGGCACCCGTACCCGCACCTGAGGCTTGGACGTGCGCGCGAGATAGATCGCGAGCGACATCAGCACGCCGACGATGATCGCCTCTTCCAGCGTGAGGAACAGCGTGCACGCGAACGTGGTGAGCAGGATCGCCGACTCCTGCCGGCTCGATTTCAGCGTATGGAAGATTTCGTCGAAATCGATCAACCCCCAGGCCACCATGAAAAGAATGCCCGCCATCGCGGCGTTCGGCAGATACTGCGCCCAGGGCGCGACCAGCAGTACGAGCAGGATCAGGAATGCGCCGGCCAGGATCGCCGCCATCGGCGTCTTGGCGCCTGCCGCGAAGTTCACGCCACTGCGGTTGAACGAGCCGGTGGCGACGTAGCCCGAGAAAAATGCGCCTGCGATGTTGGACAGCCCCTGCCCCACGAATTCCTGGTTGCCATCCACGTGCTGTCCGGAACGCGCGGCAAGCGCACGGGCGATGGAGACAGCCTCGGTCAAGGCCAGCAGCGTGACCGCGATGACGCCCGACGCCACCGTTCTCACGTCCTCGATAGCGAAGCTGGGCATGGACAGGGGCGGCAGGGTGGCCGGCAGCGCTCCCACCGCAGGCAGTACCGCACCGCTTGCGCGGGCAACAAAATAGCCGAAGAGCGAGCCCCCCAGCATGGCGACGATCATGTAGGGCAACCGGGGCATCCAGCGCTTGACGGCCACCCCCAGCAGAAGCGTGACGAGCCCGGTCAGCGCGATGTCGGTATGGATGTCGGAGAGATGCGTGAAGGCGTGCCCCCACACGGTGGCGAAATCGGAGCCCCGCGGGATATCGAGCCCGGTGAAATGCTTGACCTGATTGGTCGCGATCAGAATGGCCGCACCGGCGGTGAATCCGGTCACGACCGAATGCGAAATGAAATTGACCAGCGTGCCCAGCTTGGCCAGCCCCATCACCACCTGAACGATGCCCACCATGAAAGTGAGCGTCAGCGCGAGCTTCACGTACTCGGCGCTGCCCGGCTCGGCGTGCGGCGCCAGCACCGAAAACAGCACGATGGATGCCGCGGTCGTCGGCCCCGACACCAGATGCCAGCTCGAACCGAACAATGCGGCGACGATGGCGGGAATCATGCCGGCGTAGAGCCCGTATTCGGGCGGCATGCCGGCAATGGTGGCGAAAGCCACGCATTGCGGCAGCGCCACGAGCGCACCGGTCAGCCCGGCCATAGTGTCGATACGCGTGGAATTGCGATTGACGAGCGGCCACCACTGCAAAAAGGCGGTGAAGGGTTTGAGCCAGGTCGGCAGGGTATGCGTAGAGAAGGGGGTGGACATCACGGGCCAGCATTCCGGTCGGAGCCCGAGAAACTACCCGCAACCGCGTCACCGGCAGGTCAAACCCGTGTCAACGGATCATGAAGCCCCGCCAAAATGCAGGACGGCGCGCGTACCGTGCCCCTCCTCGCTCGACAGCGAGATCGTCCAGCCATAACGATCGCAAATCTTTTTCACCAGCGAAAGGCCAATGCCCGCGCCCTTGCTGTGCGCGCCCTTGTAATAACGCTGGAAAACCCTGTCGAGCGCCTCGCGCGGAATGCCGAGACCGGTGTCGCTGACGCTGAGACTCGTCGCGTCGAGCCGGATGCGAACGCTGCCGTGCTCGGTATAGGTAAAACTGTTGCGCAGCACATTGGCGACCACGATGGCGACAAGATTGGCATCGGCAACGATCCGCGGATGCGCGATGCAGTCCAGCACCACCTCGACCGGCCGCTCGCCCAGCAGATGGCGATGCTTGTCGATCGAAGCCTCGACCAGTCCGGCCAGGTCGACCGGATCGCGCCGCGCGTCGTCGCATTCCCGCGCCATGGCCAGCAGGGCGGTGGACAGATCGGCCATGTCGGCAGCGCCCCGTTCGATGCGGGCCAGCCGTTCGCGATCCGCGACCGGACGCGTCTCGTCGGCCAGCAGGACCTCCGCCGCCCCACGGATCACCGCGATCGGCGTCCGCAGTTCGTGCGAAACGTCGGTTGCGAACGCACGCTCGCGGTCGATGAAGTCGGCCAGCCGGTCGAGTGTCCGCTCGAAGGTACGGGCCAGCTCGCCCACTTCGTCCTGTGCGAAATCCTCGGCCAGATGTTCCGGATGCGATTCCAGACGGACATCGCGCACCCGGCGCGCCAACTCCTTCACAGGCTCGATGACGCGTTCTGCCAGCCACAGGGCGAGCCCGCCCGACAGCAAGGCCATCAGCGCCACGAACACGGCGAGATAGAGCTTCAGGCTGGCCTGCTTTTCGCGCAGCAGACTTTCGTTGTACAGCAGGAAATAGCGGCTGCCCGCACGGTCCGCGACCACGACCCGGTAGTAGATGCCATTCAGTCGCGCTTCGTGCAGGCCCGGTGCCCACGACGCGATGGCCTCGGGCGGAGGGGGTTCGCCCGGGTGCGTGGGCAGCGCGTACCCCAGAAGCGTGGCGGTAGCCGGCGGCGACGAGGTCGGATTGCGGGTACGGCGACCCAGATAATCCTGAATCTCGGCGTCCAGCGTTTCGTTGATCAGGCGCTCACCGGCATCGCGCACGCCGATATAGAGACCGATGGCCGTGACCAGGGCAACGGCGCCGCCGATAATGGCGAACGCACTGGCGACGCGAAACCGCAGACCGCGGCTAAATCGCATCCGCAGGCGCGATCCGGTAGCCGATGCCGCGCAGCGTATGGATCAGCGCCGTCTCACCCGTGCCGTCCACAGCGGACCGCAACGTATGCATGTGCGCACGCAACGCATCGGAATCCGGTGGTGTGTCGCCCCATACGGCACGCTCCAGGTCCTCGCGCCGCACCACGCGCGGCGACGCGCGCATCAGGGTTTCCAGCAACCTGAGCGGGATCGGCGGCAATGTGAGGGTGCGTTCGCCACGCCGCACCCGAACCATCTCGGGATCGAATTCGAGTTCGGCCACATGCAGCACGGCCGGGGTCAGCTCGCTCTTGGAACGGCGTACCAGCGCCTTGAGGCGCGCTTCCAGTTCGCGCAGGGCAAACGGCTTGAGCACGTAGTCGTCGGCCCCGCATTCGAGTCCCGCAACCCGGTCGTCCAGCGCGTCGCGCGCGGTGAGCATGAGGATCGGCGTATTGCGGTGCGCTTCTTCGCGCAGCTTGCGGCAGACCGCAAAACCGTCCAAACCGGGCAGAACGACATCGAGCACGATGGCGTCGTAATCATGGCTAACCGCCAGATGCAGGCCGGTGATACCGTCGCCCGCCGCGTCGACCGCGTGCCCTTTTGCCTGCAGGAAATCGCAGACGTTGGCGGCGAGGTCCGGATTGTCCTCGACGACGAGAATATGCAGAGGCGAGCGCGAAGGCATAGCTGTCAACCGGCCGTTTCAGGAGCGGACCAGTCTAGCCTAACCAACATCAAATTTACGTCAAGCACACGCCCTTGCCAGCCGGCCTGAACAGCGGCGCCACTCAGGCCTCTATGCCGAATTTCTTCAGCTTGCGCCACAGGGATACGCGGTCTATTCCGAGCATGCGTGCGGCTTCGCTCTTATTGCCGTTGGCCAGCGCCAGTGCCTGCCGAATCTGGCTCTGCTCCTGTTCGCGCAACGTGACGGGCGCGGCTGCCTGGGCGGGCGTGAAAACCCGGACCGTGAGCGCGCCCAGGTGTTGCGGGAGATGCTCCGGCAGCAACATGTCCCCCTGCGCCAGAGCCACGCCGCGTTCGATGAAATTGGCGAGTTCGCGCACGTTGCCGGGGTAATCGTATTCGGCCAGATTCTTCATCGCCTCGGCGTCGATTTCGCGAACCTGCTTGCCGATGAGCGCGGCGAATTTATGCAGGAAGAAATACGCCAGCAGAGGCACGTCGTCGCGCCGCTCGCGCAGCGGAGGCAGGGTCAGCGTGACGACATTGAGGCGAAAATACAGATCGTTCCTCAGGTGTCCCGCCTCGACCGCCTCTTTGAGATCACGATTGCTGGCGGCAATGACGCGCACGTCAAGCGATACCGGCTCGACCGCTCCGACCCGCAACACCTCGCGCTCCTGCAGTACGCGCAGAAGCTTGATCTGGATCGAGTGCGGCAGCTCGGCGACTTCATCCAGGAAGAGCGTGCCGCCCTGGGCGGCTTCGAACAGACCGATTTTGCGCGCCTGTGCGCCGGTGAACGCGCCCTTTTCGTGGCCGAACAATTCGCTGGCCGCCAGATCCTCGGACAGCGCCCCGCAGTTGAACGCAACGAAGGCGCCCTCGGCGCGCCGGCTGTGCTGGTGCAGGTAGCGCGCAAGCAACTCCTTGCCGGTACCCGATTCGCCGTGGATGACGATGCTGCATTCGGCGTCGGCGATCTGGCGCGCGGTTTCCAGCAGACGCTGCATGTCGAGATTCTGGGTCACGATGGCATGTCGCGCCTGCACCGCGTCGACCTGCTGCCTGAGCGTCCGGTTTTCGCTCTTCAGGCGCCCGACCTCGAGCGCCGTCCGCACGATCTCGCGTGCCTCGGCCAGCCGGAAAGGCTTGGCCAGATAGTGATAGGCGCCGGCCTTCATCGCCTCGACCGCGGAATCGAGCGTGGCATGCCCCGTGATCATGATGACCGGCGTGTCGGGAATGTCGGCACGCACGCGCCGCAGGATGTCCATGCCGTCGAGCCCCGGCATCTTCAGATCGGTAAGCACCAGATCGAAACGGGATTTCGCCAGCTCGGCCAGGGCATCCTCGCCGTTCTTGCAGGCGACGACCTCGTAGCCCTCGCGCTTCAGGACATGCGTCAGATTGACGAGTGCGATGGCCTCGTCATCGACAAGCAGAATGCGGGCAGCAGCAGTCATGTTGAAAGTCCTGTAGATGCGGGCGTCCTCGTCGGCAGCCAGATCGAGAAACACGACCCCCCTTCCGGAGGCGTGGTCAGTACGATGCAGCCTGCATGTTCAGCGACGATTTCCTCGACGAGATACAGGCCGAGGCCGGTACCGTCGCCCGCATCGCGGGTCGTGAAAAAGGGATGGAATATCTTGTCGCGCACGGCGTCGGGAATGCCCGGCCCGTCATCCCGGACGCACAGCCGCAGCGCCATGGGGGCCGCCGCGACGGCAGCGGGGTCGCCGGCGATGAGTGCGTTCGGCTCGCTCGACGCCCGCCACCGTTTTTCGGCCGCGCTCACCGAAATATGTCTGGCGCCCGCGTCGGCGGCATTTTTCACCAGATTGATGAAGACCTGATGCATGCGCTCCCGGTCGGCAGTGCATTCGAGTTCGGGCGCGGCATCCACGCACACATGGATGCCCGCGGGCAGTTGGCTGTCGACCAGCCGCAGCGACGACTGGATCAGGTCCGCGACGCCGTGCGTGCGCAGGTTCGGCTGCGGTTTGCGCACACTGTCGAGCAGCCGCCGCACGATCCGTCTCGCCCGTTCGGTTTCACCGTCGATCTGCGTCAGCCAGAGCGTTTTCATCTCGGGATCGGCGTCGGCATCTTCGAGCAGCAATTGCGCCGAAGTCGAAATGTTGGACAGCGGGTTGTTCAGCTCGTGCGCCACCCCCGAGGCCAGCACGCCCAGTGCAGCGACCTTTTCGTTTTGCCTCACCTGCGCCTGCTGTGCGCGCATGTGCGCGAGCATGGCATTGAAAGCCTCAACGAAGGACCGGATCTCGCGGTCGTTGGAAGGCCGTGTCAGTTCGTTGGCGCGCCCTTCGTCGATGGCGCTCAGATCCTGCTCCAGGCGTTTCAGGGGCCGCACTACGCTATGCAGCAGGTAGACACCGCCGGCCAGCCCGATGAACACGACGGTCACGAGCGCGATGAACAACATGTTGCGCGCGCCCTGCGTCGCCTTGGCCAGGATGACGCGCTCGCGCGTCAGCATGTCGCGCGTGGTCTGGTACAGCGCGCTGCCCTGTGTGCGTATCGCGTCGCTGGCTGCATCGCGATGGGCAGGCGATACCGATGGATAGGTGCGGACAGCTGCCGCGTAATCGTCGATCAACGTTTCGAGCCTGCGCACATCCGTCTCGCCAGCGATTCCGACGAAAGTGGCCCGAAAGGTTGCCAGCAGACGCCGCGCTTCGTCGGCTTCACGCGTGAAATGCGTCAGGCCGTCCAGATCGCCGTACAGAAAGAGATTTTTTTCATCGCGGCGCATTTCCAAGGCGCTGCGCCGCAGATCGGCAACAGCCTGGCCCGCTTCGATCTGCCGGTAGAGATAGTGCAGATCGGCAAACACGATGATGGCGAAAGCCAGCAGCGTGAGCTTGGAGATGGCATAGACACCGAGAATTTTGCTGCGTAGGCTGACCATGACGTAAACGTTGCACGAGTCGTTGCAGTGTAACGTATCGCAACGGTTTTTTGTTTCATCACGCAACATACACGTGCGCATGACGCACGATATTTTTACTTAACCGATTGATGAGTATGAATTTTTAATTCTGGCATGCATGGTGCATTTAGGACGGCAGCAATTTAACTTTCAACCGAACGGAGGCCGTCATGTCTCAAACCGTGTTCAAACGCATGCTTAATGCCCTCTCCTTTGCCCATCTCGGCGAATCGCTCACGCTCACCCAGAAAGACCGCGCACTGGGCACTGCGGCCACCGCCCCGGCGGCGGCCCGCCCACAGGCCGCAGGCAAAGGCGACGCCCGCCCTCAACCGCGCAGCCAGGTCGGGCTGTACCTCGGCAGCGAATTGCCGGAAAGCGTGATGCAGTACGTGCTGCAAACCTGCATCCGCCTGCACCATGGATTGACGGTTTTTTCTTTCCAGAGCGAACACGACATCGACGCGCTGCTCGCCCCGCACCGGGACGCACTCGCCGAAGCCGGCATCGGCGTGCGCAGCGTGGCCTTGAGCGGCGACCCGACCAAGACGCTCGCCAGCACGCTGAAGCGTCGTTCCGACGTCGCCTTCCTGGTGTGCAACGAATCCGGTTTCCTGGGCCATAGACTGACACGCGGTGCAATAAGCCCCGACAGTCTGCCGGTCCCCGTGGTGCTGGTGGCGGCGCGCGGCGAAGCGATCGAACACGGTGCCACCCCGTTGCCGGGCAGCGTGCACGCCGCCTGATTCCGGGCCGGCCCCGCCGGCCCTGCCGATTACGATACGCCGCGGATGGCGGCCCGCTTTGTCATGCTGACTCGACTCTTTCCCTTTTTGCGCTGGTTCCCGCTGCGCGCCGATGCGGTGCGCAGCGACCTGATCGCCGGCATTACCGTCTCGATGGTCCTTGTCCCGCAGGCCATGGCCTACGCCGCACTGGCCGGCCTGCCTGTGGTCTACGGGCTGTACGCATCCTTCCTGCCCGTGATGATCGCCTCGATGTGGGGCGCATCGCGTTTCCTGCACACCGGTCCCGTGGCGCTCCTCTCCCTGATGTCGGCCGCTGCCGTCGAACCGCTCGCCGTCCGCGGCAGCGAGGAATTCGTCGCGCTGTCGATGACGCTGGCGCTGGTGGTGGGCATCATGCGTCTGGGACTGGGCGCGTTCCGGATGGGTGTGCTGATCAATCTGGCTTCGCACCCGGTGATCAACGGCTTCACCAATGCCGCGGCCCTCATTATCGGACTGTCGCTGCTCAACACCTTCATCAACGTTCCCATGCCGCGTTCGGACATGTTCCTGCGCGATCTCTCGCAGGTGGCGCTTCAGCTGCCGATGGCGCACTGGCAGACCATCGCCTTCGGCATCGGCACCCTGGTGCTGCTGTCGCTGCTGAAACGCCATCTGCCCCGTCTGCCGGGCGTGCTCATTGTCGTGATCATCGGCACCGTGCTCTCGGCCACGCTGGGTTTCGAGAAAACCGCCACTGTCGCACCCGCGCAGATCGAGGACGGCCCGGCGCGCACCGCATTCGCAGACTACGCACGCCTCGAAGCCGAACTTGCCCGCACCAAGCAGGCGCAGCACACGCTCAATCAGCAATTGCGCACGCTGGCCAAGCGCGATGCGCACGATTTCACGCTCGAAGCCGAGGCATTGCGCCTGACCGGGGAGGAGCAGAGCCTGAAGCAGCAGCTCTACGGACTGCGCGTGGCGATCCATCGCTTCGCGCTGGTCCCCGTGGAAGTGAACGGCACCACGGTATACCGTGCCCCGGGGCCCGATACGGGCTGGCTTGCCGACAAATGGCGTTTCGCCAGCGCCAAGGACGGGCGCATCAAGCTCTCGGGCGGCGGCCAGGTCGTGGGGGCCATCCCGGCCGGCCTGCCCGGCTTCATGCTGCCCGGCATCGATTTCGGCGTGATTTCGGGGTTGCTGGGCACCGCCTTCGTCATGGCGCTGATCGGCTTCATGGAAGCAACCTCGATTTCGCGTGCGCTCGCCGCGCAGAGCCGCGAGAAGCTCGACCCGAACCAGGAGCTGATCGGCCAGGGGCTTGCCAACATCGTGGGCAGTTTTTTCCAGTCCTACACGGTCTCGGGCTCGTTCTCGCGTTCCGCCGTAGCGGCCAAGTCGGGCGCGCGAACGGGTTTCTACGCCATCATCAGCGCGATCGGCGTGATCGTCACCATGCTCTATCTCACCGAGTATTTCTATCATCTTCCGCAGTCGGTGCTGGCGGCCATCGTGATGAGCGCGGTGTTCGGCCTGATCGATTTCAAGAGCCTTCGACACACCTGGCGCGTCAACAAGGGCGACGGAATCGTCGGGCTGGCGACGCTGCTCGCGACGCTCTGGATGGCGCCGCAAATCGCGAACGGCGTGCTGGTCGGCGTGGTACTGACGGTACTGATCTTCCTCTACGGCGTGATGCAGCCGCGCAGCGAAATTCTGGGACGCGCCGCCGACGGCAGCCTGGCCGGTGCGATCAGCCACGATCTGCCGCCGATATCCGACGATTACGTCGTACTGCGTTTCGACGCCTCGCTCGTATTCATCAACTCGGCCTTCTTCGAACAGGCGGTGATGAAGGCGATCAGCCAGTTTCCCGACGCGAAGACGCTGCTCGTCATCGGCAACGGCATCAACAGCATCGATGCCACCGGCGAGGAAAAACTGCGTGCGCTGACCGGCGATCTGAAGAAGGCCGGCATCACGCTCGCGCTGTCCGGACTGAAGAAACCGGTGCGCGAAGCACTCGACCGCGCCGGCCTGGACGGCGTGATCGGCCGCGAGAACCTGTTCCCCAACAAGGAAATCGCTTTGACCGCGCTGGATGCCCGCCACGCGGCCGCCGCACCGGCCTGAAGATACGGCAGGCGCAAAAAAGCCAGACCGCGGTCTGGCTTTTTGTCGGCTGTACAGGAGCTTAATCCTCGTCGTCCAGTTCCGGATTCCAGCCCCGTCCGGCAGCGCGTTCCATTGCGTCCCGATAGAGTTGCGTATGGCGTTGCAGCAGATCGGGCGGCAACCGGCTCGGCAGGTTGCCGTATTCGTCCCAGCGCGTCTCGACCTGGTTCATCAGATTCTGCATGCGGCCGAGGTCCCAGCCCGTGCAGTCCTCCTCCTCCGGCAACAGGCCGAACACCCAGGCATCGAGCACCACCCGGCCGAGCTGGGTGATGCCGTGCGTATCGTTGTAGAAACCGGGATAAACAGGACGCTCCATCGACTCATTCCACCCATTTGCCCAGATAGGCATCCATCGCGTCCAGCACCGCTTCGGCCTTGATGATCAGCCCCAGGTCGATCATTTCCGACCCCATCACCATGCCGTGATTGTTGGCCGGCACCGGCGCGGGAACGAGGTGATTCGCTTCCTCGCGGAAGAAAACGGCGGCGACGACGCCGGCAAAGATGATATGGCTGCCCACGCCCTGCGACGCGCGTGCGGTTTCCGGCTGGTAGACGAACACCGGGCTGCCCGAGGAGCCGGGATATACCGCGGCGTCGATGAGGAATTCCTTGCGCCCCTCGAAATCGAGCGCGATGGGCGTCGCCGTGGTCCCGCGCCGCAGGATCGGCATGAGATTGACCTGATCCCACACGCCGCTGGGGTACCCGACGAAGAGCACGTCCTCCAGCGCGTCCAGTGCACGCAGTGCGGCGGCATCCGGCGCGAGCCGGCTGTCGATGGGATGGTAGTAGAGCTCCACGCCCCGCTCGTTGGCCGCCGCTTCCAGCGGACGCATGGGGATGATGGCCAGATCCACCTCGGGGTCCGGGTGCATGAACCAGGCCGCGGGGAAATCCTCGATATTCAGCTGGAACCGTTCACCCAGAGCCGGCTGGCCGTTGCGCTTCTGCGTGAACACAAGACCGCCGCGCCGTACGCCGTCGACAAGATGGCGATTGGTGACGATGAAGGTCGTCGTACCGCGTGCGTGCGTGTGGCTCACGACGAAGGCGGTACCGGAGCCTTCGCTGCCGTCTTCCAGCACAGTGTCGACGCGCACCGTGTTGAACAGCAGCTTCTTGGCGATCGAATTGACTTCCATGTTTACAGCGTATTCGGTTTGACCGGACAGAACAGATCGTTCTGGGCTGACTCACCCAGGCGTTCGTAAATGGCAGTGATCGCCTGCGCCTCGGTGGCGAAAATGTTCTCCTCGCCCACGGCTTCGATCAGGCCGGTCTGCCGCATCACGCCCATCACCTGGCGCTTGAGGCCGGAGAATACCAGCATCACGCCGGCCGCGCGCAAACGTTCGACGAGGTGATGGATGATTTCCTCGCCCGAGGCATCGAGCTGGTTGATCGCGTCGCCCACAATGAGAACGGCGCGTGTGCTGGGGCGCTCGGCCAGCGCTTCGAGCACGGCATCCTCGAAATAGGACACGTTGGCGAAATACAGCGAACCGTCGAAACGCATGGCCATTACGTGCGGCGATGTCGGCAGGCCCGGATTCACACTGATGTCACGCAGGGTGCCGTCGCCGTAGCGGCCGAGCAGCGCGACGCGGGGCTTCATCGTGCGCAGCAGGAAAAGCGTGATGGCAAGCCCCGCACCGACCAGGATGCCGGTGTCCAGATGCGGCGCAAACAGTATGGTGGCGAAGAAAGTGACAATCGAGGCGATGCCGTCGTGCTTGTGGGCCTTCCAGGCGTGCCGGATCGCTTCGATGTTGACCAGGCCGCCGACCGCCATGATGATGATCGCCGCCAGCACGGCCTGCGGCAGATGGTAGAGCAGGGGCGTCAGGAACAGCAGCGTGATGAGCACGATAAGCACCGTGAACACGGCCGACAGACCGGACGTCGCCCCCATGTTCATATTCACCGCCGTTCGCGAGAACGAACCGGAGGTGGGATAGGACTGCGTGAAGCTGCCGACGATGTTGCCCACCCCCTGGCCGATCAGTTCCTGGTTGGGATCGAGGCGCTGCTTGGTCTTGGCCGCCACCGCTTTGGCGATGGAGATCGCTTCCATGAAGCCGACCAGCGCAATGACGAGCGCGGCCGAGAACATGGCCCCCAGCTTGTCGAGGTCGAAAGTGGGCAGGCTGACCTCGGGCAGGCCTTCGGGAATCGCGCCGACCACCTCGCCGCCGCCGACCAGCTTGAAGCCGTCCTTCTCGATCTTGCGGATGCTGTACCGGGCGGTGTCCCCCATGGACCCGGCCGCGACCGTGTCGGCCGGATAGACGCCCACGGTATTGCCGTCGCCATCGATCTGGCGCACCACCGGAATCTGCCGCAGCGCCTTGCGCTTGCCAGCCGCCTCGGCTTCGAAACGCGTCAGATCGATGCGCAGCAACGCAATGTCGGCGTCGAGCCGCACCGCCGCACTGCTTTCCCCTTCCGACTTCAAGGTCTGGGTCAGCGCGTCGTTCTTGTCGGAAATTTCACGCGTGAGCCGCGCCACTTCGCCATTCAGACGGGCGACATCCTCGACCTGCGCGCGCAGTTCCGGATCGGCAATGTGGGCAATCCGGCCCGAAGCGTTGCGCTCGAATCCCACGGCCCACGAAATGAGCGTGGCCAGCACGACGACGATCAGCACGCCCGGCAGCTTGGGGGCGAAGCGCTTCATCAGCCACATCAGCGCAATGGCGCCCACCCCCATCGCCAGCGTGGGCAAATGAGTGTCGCCCGCCTGCCGGAACACTGCGGAAATATCGCTGATGAACGATTCGCTGCGGGGCATCGACACGCCGAGTATCTTCGACAGCTGCGACAGCGCAATGATGATGGCTGCAGCATTGGTAAAGCCGACGATGACCGGATGCGACAGGAAATTGACGACCACGCCCAGCTTGAAGACGCCAAGGGAAAGCTGGATCACGCCCACCAGCAGGGTGAGCATGATGGCCAGCGCGATGAAATCGTCGCTGCCCGGCGCCGCCAGTGTGGCGATCGAAGACGCGGTCAGCAGCGACACCACGGCGACCGGGCCGGTCGCCAACTGGTTCGAAGATCCCCACATGGAGGCCACCGCCACCGGCAGGAAGGCCGCATACAGCCCGTAGTAGGCCGGCAGGCCGGCAAGCTGTGCATACGCCATCGACTGCGGAATCAGCACCAGCGCGACCGTCAGGCCGGCGAGCAGGTTGATCTTGACGTCGCTCCCACTGATCGGGAACCAGCGCAGAAAAGGGAAATAACGGCTCAGCTTGGCGAATTTCAGCATAGGCATACGCCCGTGCCGGACGCCCGACGCAGGCCTTTCAATTTGAATTGTATTGATAAAATCTTGTTATTATATCAGCCATTACTGATGTTTCCTTGACATGTTTTCCGATCCTGCAGCCGTTCCCAGTGCGCTCGCCAGCTTCCGCCTCGAAGACCGGATGCTCTGCTACAACACATTCATTCCCAAGCTTTACAACTGGTGTCTGTCGCTGGGATTCACCCCGGGCAAGATCGTGCCCTCGCGCGCCTTTTGTTCGGATGAGTCGCAGGGTTTTCCGATCATCCTGATCACCAAGCACTTCGGCGCCTTTCCGTTCAATCACGGCCGCGTCGGCGGAATCGTCTCAACGGACCGGCACGCGCCCCACGCCGACCACGCCAAGGATCTCGTGCTCGTGCAGGCCAGCCATGTAGGCTACGAACCCGAAACGGGCGATTTCGGCACCTATCGTCGCCTGCACACCACGGACGCGCACCACAGCTGCAGCTGCGGCAAGATCGGCCGCATCATCGAGTGGTACGCTCGGGAATACGCGTACGCAAGCGAGAACGTCCGCCTGCTGCGACACGAAGGCCAGCTCGCCGTGCTGATCGACTACATGCTGATCGCGCGCCAGCGCCAGGAAGGTCTCTTTCTTCATGCCACGCGCCTGGTTGCCGGCGCCGAACGCGGCCAACCCCGTCCCGCCGCGACCCGCAGCACGGGCCATATATTTCTCGCCTCGCCCGACCTGATCGCCCGGCTGGGCGAGGACGCCTGGCCTGTCGACGGCAGTATCGCCATCGGCAAACGTCTCGCAGCCGAGGATTTCTACTTCCGCCACAAGAGCGACAACCCCGATCCCTTCCAGGATCAGCTCGAATCCAATCTCATCACGCCGATGCCCTGGATCCTGTCGTCCAGGCATCCCCTGCTCACCGCGGCCTGCGCCAATACGCTGGCGGAGTTCGAACGGACTTACCGCAGCCTGGTCCAGACCCCGGCGATGGCGGGCCGCAATCTGATTTTCCTCTCCGGGCTCAACATCGACATCTCGCCGCTGCCGGGCGACGAATTCCCGCAAACCAAGTTCGTGCCCTGGGCGGCCTTCGTGCAGCACGCCAACGGCCACCGGGAAATTCTGGAGCAGGACCAGCTGTTCGAGACGCTCTCACGCGCTTCGCGCGACAACCCCGCACAGATGGACCTGGAAAAGGCGCTCGCGCACATGAGCCAGAAGCGCGACACCGCCGTGCAGTTCTGATTCCGCCCCCGCGCGTCCCGAACGCCTCAGCTTCCCTGACCCGACGGCTGCCACTGCACGCCGTGCTGATCCAGATACTGGCGGATCATCTGACGCACCACCTGCGACGGCGTCAGGTCCTGCCGCGCACAAAGCGCCTCGAACGCCTTTTTCTTGGCCGGATCAAGCAACACGGTCAGACGCGCCGTCTTGGTTTCCATCGTCCGCTCCCTATCCATTTGACTTAACACCCATATATTTAACTTAATACCCATATAATTATCACGTGATTATAATGTGAGGCACATAATAACCTTGCTTGAGCGCATGCCATGATCGCCTTTGTCGAAGCCTACCGCGCCGGTCTGATGGCACGGACATACTGGCTCCCCAACCTGGCCGCAGGCCTGGTCGTCGGCGTCGTGGCATTGCCGCTGGCAATGGCCTTCGCCATCGCCAGCGGTGCACGCCCCGAACAGGGACTCTACACGGCAATCATCGCTGGCGCGCTGGTCTCCATTTTCGGCGGCAGTCGTGTCCAGATTGCCGGACCCACCGGCGCCTTCATCGCACTGCTATCGGTCATCACCGCACAACACGGCATCGTCGGCCTGCAAGTCGCCACCCTGATGGCCGGGCTCATCCTGCTGGTGATGGGCATGGCGCGCATGGGAGCGGTCATCCGCTACATTCCTGCCCCCGTCATCGTCGGCTTCACCTCCGGCATTGCAGTGATCATTTTCGTAGGCCAATGGCGCGATTTCCTGGGCCTGCCTGCAGTGGCGGGCGAGCATTTCCACGAAAAAGTCTGGTCCCTGCTGCGCGTCATGCCGCAGTTCGACCCGGCGACGACCCTGGTCGGCCTTGTCACGCTGGCACTGGTTCTGTACGCACCGCGCCTGCCGGGCCTCCGACGCATACCCGGTCCGCTGACGGCGATGGTTGCGGTGACCGCCGGCGTCGTCGCGCTCCAGCTCGACAACGTCGCCACCATCGGCAGCGCATTCGGCGGCATTCCTTCGACTCTGCCTGCGCCAGCCTTGCCCAGCGTCGATTTCACGCAGATCGTCACCCTGATCGGACCGGCGTTCACCATCGCCATGCTCGGCGCCATCGAGTCGCTGCTGTCGGCGGTGGTTGCCGACGGCATGGCCGGCACGCGCCACGACTCGAACCAGGAACTCGTCGGCCAGGGTATCGCCAACGTCGTGGCCCCCCTGTTCGGCGGTTTCGCTGCGACCGGCGCCATTGCCCGTACCGCCACCAACATCCGCAACGGCGCGACCGGCCCGCTCGCGGGGGTGGTCCATGCCGGCGTACTGGTCGCGGTGATCCTGTTTCTCGCGCCGCTCGCCGAATACATCCCGCTGGCCACGCTGGCCGCCATTCTGTTCGTGGTGGCATGGAACATGAGCGAGGTCGGCCACTTCGCGCACATTCTCAACAAGGCGCCGCGCGCCGACCGGGTGATTCTCGTCATCACCTTCGTGCTGACCGTATTCGCCGATCTTGTCGTCGCCGTCAACGTTGGCGTGCTGCTGGCCGTACTCCACGTCATCCGCCGCATGACCGAGACCTTCGACGCGCGTCCGGCCGACGACAAGCTGCTGGCCCGCCACGGCATCGACAAGCTGCCCGCGGATACACTGGTCTACGACATCGAAGGACCGCTGTTTTTCGGCGCCGTGGAGAATCTCGAACGCGCCTTGCTCTCGACCCGCACCGATCCCAGAATTCTGATCATCCGGATGCGGCTCGTACCCTTCATGGACATCACCGGCATCCAGACGCTGGAGAACGTGATCGCCAAACTCACCCGGCGGGGCATCGAGGTGGTCATTTGCGAAACCAACACGCGCGTGCGGCACAAGCTTGAAAAGGCCGGCGTGCTGGGACAGCCCGGTGGCACGCGATACGCGAAGGATCTGGTCGAGGCGGTCGGCATGGCACCGGCCGCCTGACACCCGCGACGCCGTCAGCCGTGCGGACTGCGCGCGCGCAGGTTGAGTTGCTCGATCGCCCTGATCGCCGCCGCCTGCGCGGCTTCCGCCTCGGCTTCCGATCCCATCATCGTGAGCCGGCCGAAGTTGCCGAAGGCTTTCACGTCGACCAGCGTGATGTGGGCCCCCTTCTCCGCCTCGTTCGCGGCGTAGACGATGTAGCCCGCCGGTTCGACTTCGAGAATGAACATGCTCTTGCCGGGCAGGATCATGGAGCCCTTGCGCATCTGCCGGTTGATCAACGTCGTGTGGTCGGGCGTGATCCCGCGGATGATCTCGTTCCACGCGACCTGGCAGGGCAGGCGCGCCTCGACCGTGGTATTGAGCTGCCGGAGAATGATGTCGCCAGCCTCCTGCACTTCGCTCTGGTTGCGGTAATGGATTTCCATCGAACCGAAGGAACGTTCCACCACCTGTTCGCCCAGGTGAACATTGGTTTCCTTCAGCGCGATGTCCGACAGCCGGTGCACGGCCATGCCGGGCGCAACCTCAATCCACATGCAGGCATCCCCCGGCACCGGCAGGAAACCCTGCGAAGAGGTGGCGAGATACGACGCCAGCTGCGGTTGCAGCGAATCGATGAAGACGAAGGCGCGCAGATTGACTTTCATGGCCGGCGATCAGACCCGGGCGACGCGGACAGGGCGCGCGATCATACCGCACGTCACCAGCATCCGGGCGCTCATTTCGTCAGTCCCATGTAAAGCATCGGCAGCTTCTCGGGCAGGCGCTCGAGGTGATCGATGACCGTGAAGTTCTTGGCGCCGAAGATGCGCGAGACATACTGGTCGGCGTGCGGATCGAGCGACAGTGCGTAGACGGTGACACCTTCGCGTGCCAGCTCTTCCACCGCACGCTTGGTGTCGTGGCGCAGGTATTGCGGATCGCGCGTGTCGTTGTCGGCGGGTTCGCCGTCGGTGATGACGAAACATACCTTGCGGGTTTTCGGCTGCTGCTTGAGCACCGCGCCGGCGTGCCGCAGGGCCGCGCCCATGCGCGTCGAGTACGACCCCTTCATGCCGGCGAGTCGCGCCTTCACCAGATCGTTGTACGGCTGGTCGAAATCCTTGAAGCGGTAGTAGTGCACGTCGTGACGGCCGTCAGAGCAGAAACCGTGCAGCGCGAACGAATCGCCGATACGGTCCAGCGCGTCGGCCAGCAGCACGGTCGCCGCGCGGGTCAGGTCGATCACGCTGTAATCCTGGCCCTTGACCTTGTCGTTCGACGATTCGGACATGTCGAGCAGCACCATCACCGCCAGATCGCGCAGGTTGCGCTTGTAGCGCATCATGATGCGGGTGTCGGGCTGCTGGCCCATGCGGATGTCGATCATCGCCCGCACGGCGGCGTTGATGTCGAGTTCGTCGCCATCTTCCACACGGCGGATGCGCTGCATGCCCTGTGGAATCATCGACTCGATCAGAAACTTGAGCCGCGAGATCGTCGGTTTGTTGTCGTCGATGATCTTTTCGATGACGGCCAGATCGCCGACCTGCGGATGGCGTTCCAGCACCGTCACCCAGCTCGGGCGCTCCAGCTGGATGGTGTAATCCCATTCGTGATAGTGCACCGGGTCGGCAATCGGCGGCCGGCCTTCGAGCGAATTGATCGACACGCCTTCCTGATCGAGGAAGAATTCGGTTTCGAGGACCCAGATTTCCTCGGCATCGTCGCCGGCGAATTCGTTGTTGACCTCGTTGACCATCTCCATCACGGAGACTTTCTTTCGAATCTGCTTCGGCCCCCAGGTCGCTTCCAGCGCCTCGGCCTCGTCATATTCTTCGGATTCCCAGACCGTGCGGTTGTCGTCGCGATAGATCGCACGCAACTTGTCGGTCCGCACGTTGAATTCGGGCAGCCCCTCGGGCAGGTGATGCACGAGTTCGATGCCGAGATTCCAGCTCGTCTGCGCGGTATCCAGTTCGCTTTCGGCAGCTCGGAACAGTTCGACGCCTTTTTGCACCCAGGGATGCGGGTCCTGCGTTCCGGTCTCCAGCAGCGCGCGTGCAAGACGGTTGATGAGGTCGCCTATGGTCCTGGGCTCGGCATACTCGTAGACCGGGTGCAGCGCCAGCCAGGATTCCCGCATGTTGGGAAACTGGCGGATCGACAGCGTTTCGACCCGTGCATCTTCGTAGGCCTCGATCACCGCCATCTGCAAAGTGGAGAGCATCTGCATCGACAGCGGTTCCTTGCTGAAGACGAGATGCGCTGCGCAATGGTTGGCGGCGGCGCGGTAAAGCTCGACGCCCGAGACGATCCGGTCTTCCGGCGTCGCATCGCCAAGCGGACGGAAATCGTCGTAGGCATCCGCGATGTGGATGACGAAGCGCTCGATGTAGGGCTTGAGGCCCTCCCGCAGCTCGTAGTCGCCCGCGGTCGGGCGCAGGAAGAAATCGCGGCCCCACATCGCCCGCAGGTAGATGTTGAGGCGACGCTGCACATCGACGAAGAGCGTACCCTTGCGTTCCTGCTGCAACACCGAGAGCGCATCCGGGCTCTGCAGCGAGAAATACTTCTGCTGCCCCTCGAAATCGGCCTTGTAGGCCTGCGCGCCCCACTGCACCCAGCGTCGCAGACCGCCCAGCGTGAGCTGGGTAAGCAGGCGGTCGAGATTCTCCAGCATGGGCCGGAGGCCACGGGGCGCCTGCGCCAGCATGATGGAGAGCACATTGAGATAGTTGCGGAAAACGTTTTCGTCGCCCAGACGTTCCGCCGCAAGCGGTGCGGTGCCGGCAATCAGCGCCAGCACCTGGCCCGAGGTCTTGGATGCCATGCCCAGCAGGAAGTTGACCAGGTCGGGCAGCACATCCTCGCCGATCGCGCGCGCAACCTCCGGCATGGCCTGCAGGTAGGACACGACGACCTCCTCGCCGCGCCCCAGATGGTGCAATGCCACCGCGCCCTTCATGAAATTGTCCAGCCCGCGCGAAGAGAAGGCACGCGCGGCTTCGTTCCACGAACCGCGCAGCACGTCCTGCGCGTCGGTGGGAAGCTCGTCGAGCAGCTCGCTGTACTCTTCGATGTGGATGGCCATGGGCTAGGGCTTAGAAGCTAGGATCGAGGGAATTGCATGCCGGGCGACACACATCACCCGGCTTCCTGACGCAGGGATTCGGAGCAGGGATCGGCGCTGGACTATCGTCTCCAGCCCACACCCTGCGCTAATCCCTAGAAATACGTCGTCACCGCCGAATCCAGCGCGTCGCGCATGTCGGGATCGTCCGTGATCGGGCGCACCAGCGCCATGCGGCAGGCACCCAGCGCAGGGACGCCCTTGGCGATCAGCGAGCCAGCGTAGATCAGCATCCGGGTGGACAGGCCTTCGTCGAGGCCGTGACCCTTGAGGTTGCGCGCGCGCTCACCGATGTGGACGAGGTTCTTGGCGACGTCGATCGACACACCCGATTCGTGCGCCACGATCTCGGCTTCGACCTCGTGCTCGGGATAGTTGAAATCGAGCGCACCGAAACGCTGCTTGGTCGACTGTTTCAGATCCTTCATCAGGCTCTGGTAGCCCGGGTTGTACGAAATGACAATCTGGAAGTCGGGGTGCGCCTCGATCATCTCGCCCTTTTTTTCGAGCGGCAGCTGGCGGCGCGCATCGGTCAGCGGGTGGATGACGACAGTGGTGTCCTGGCGCGCCTCGACCACTTCGTCGAGATAGCAGATCGCGCCGTGACGTGCGGCGACGGCAAGCGGGCCGTCCTGCCAGCGGGTGCCGTTGGCGTCGAGCAGGAAGCGTCCGACGAGATCCGACGCGGTCATGTCCTCGTTGCACGCGACGGTGATCAGCGGCTTGCCGAGCTTCCACGCCATGTACTCGACGAAACGGGTCTTGCCGCAACCGGTCGGCCCCTTCAGCATCACCGGCATGCGCACGGCGTAAGCGGCTTCGTAGAGCTCGACCTCGTCGGCCACCGCGCGATAGTAGGGCTCGTTCTTGACGCGATAGGCATCGAGCGGATTGCCGCCCTCGGACGCCGGGCGCACATCGGCCGTGGGGCGCTGCTGCGCCTGCGCACGTGCCAGCGCTTCCTGGCGCGGCGAATAGGTGCGCATGAAGGGATCGTTACGCATGGGAGCTTCCTTTGGTTGTCAGTCCGGCCAAATGCGCTGCGGATGCAGCGTGCCGTTGGAATCCGCAATGCCACCGGCATGGACGGCCGGCGCGGACGCCCGTTTCGACGCGACGGGCTGTGCGGCAGGCGCAGGCCGGGGCGCGGCGGGTTTTGCCGCAGGCGGGACGGGCGTCTTGCTCGGCGTCGCACGCTTGGCGGCTGCCCGGACCGGTTTTTTCGATCCGGCCTGCTGCGCGGATTTGGCCTGGCGGACGCTGGCGGTAAGTTTGTCTTTCATCGTGCTCATGCGATCACCTCTTTGATAATGGCTTCGATTTCAGCGACGGCGGGCGCGCCGCGACTGCCCAACTGGTAGACCGAGGCGCCTTCGAGCGCTGCGGCGCGATAGATGGCCCGGCGCCGTATCCCTGCGTCGAGCACGGGCAAACCGAATTCGGCGAGCGCATCGTGCATGGCGACCGACAGCGCGCTTTTCGGTTCGAGCTGGTTCAGCACGAGGAAGGCGCGCAGGCTCGCGTTGCGCTTTTTCGCTTCGGCGATTTCCTCGGGCAGCTTCAGGCTGGCCCACAGATCCACAGGCGACGGCAATACCGGAATCAGCGCCAGGTCGCACGCGCGCAAGGCCGCCTGCGGGCCGTGTGCATCGATCGAAGGCGGGCAGTCCAGCACCACGTACCGGTAGGCTTTGAAGGTCTTCTTCAATGCTGCACCGTCCCAGCGGCCAGTCAGTGTCTTCACCGTGGCCGGAAACGGCGCTGCCCCCGAGCTGGCCCATTGCAGCGCCGAGCCCTGCGGATCCAGATCGACGACGGCTGTCTCGCCGCGCTGGGCCAGCCCGGCCGCGAGATTCATGGTCAGCGTGGTCTTGCCCGCGCCGCCTTTCTGGTTGATGACCGCAATGATCCGGGTGGGCATGTCATCTTCCTTCCGCAAGGGCATCGATCCGGCGCGCGAACTCGGTATCGGCCTCGTTCAGGCTCACGCCGTCCGCGGCCTCCAGCGTGACGTTCGCATACGTCGTACCGAAGTTGATGTTTTGCGGATGAATGCCCGTTTCCTCGGACAATGCCGCCAGCGCGTCGAGAAACGCGCGCGTCTCGCCGTATCCGCCGAATGCGAAACGCCGGAACAGCGTTGGCGGCTTGCCGCGCGCTTCCCAGCCTGCGGGCATGTCAGCCATGCGGGCCTCCGCTGTTCAGACTGGCCAGTGCATCGACATGCGCCCGCTCTTCATCGAGGATCTCGGCGAAAAGCTCTGCAGTCTCCCGGTCGCGCATGCGTTCGGCATGCGCAAGCGCCTGCTGGTACAGGCGCACGGCATCGATTTCAAGCTGATGATCGGCGGCCAGAAGGGCTTCCGGGGCGCGGCCCAGTCGCGACGGCGGCAGATTGCCGGCCGAGGGCGCCACGCCCAGCTTGATGAGCGCTTCCATGAGCCGCTCGGCATGGCCAAGCTCCTCCACGGCTTCGTGACGCAGCTCTGTTGCCAGCCGCTCGTCGCCCCACAGGCGGGCGAGCACGCTTTGCGCGAGATACTGCTGCACGGCGCTCATCTCATGGGTGAGCGCGCGCGACAGCCAGCCCAGAGTGCGCGGGTCGACGCTCATGCCGTTTCAGCGCGTGCCGGTTCAGCTTTGCGTCATCGTGATTTCGGCGTCACGGCCACCGCCCGCTGCGCTGGGCTTGGTCGGCAGGATGCCTTCGACTTCGCTGTGGACACGGGCGATGATGTGCGCCGCAACCAGACCGTCGCCCACGCGCTCGCACGCATCCGCGCCCGCACGAACCGCAGCGTTCACCGCACCGGTTTCGCCGCGAACCAGAACGGTCACGTAGCCGCCGCCAACGAATTGACGGCCAATCAGACGAACTTCAGCGGCCTTGGTCATCGCGTCCGCCGCTTCAATCGCGGGAACCAGACCACGGGTTTCGATCATGCCCAGGGCAATCCCAGTCACGCTAGCCATTTGCATTTCTCCAATCAACAAAGCGGGAGGCGTCAAGCCATCCACTCAAAAATCCTCAAGCGGTCGGGGCGGTCGGCAGGATGCCTTCGACTTCGCTGTGGACACGGGCGATGATGTGTGCCGCAACCAGACCGTCGCCCACGCGCTCGCACGCATCCGCGCCCGCACGAACCGCAGCGTTCACCGCACCGGTTTCGCCGCGAACCAGAACGGTCACGTAGCCGCCGCCAACGAATTGACGGCCAATCAGACGAACTTCAGCGGCCTTGGTCATCGCGTCCGCCGCTTCAATCGCGGGAACCAGACCACGGGTTTCGATCATGCCGAGTGCAATACCAGTCACGCTTGCCATGTTTATGCTCCTAGGAAAAAGTTATCAATCCGCTCAGGCCTGGGGGGCGGTCGGCAGGATGCCTTCGACTTCGCTGTGGACACGGGCGATGATGTGCGCCGCAACCAGACCGTCGCCCACGCGCTCGCACGCATCCGCGCCCGCACGAACCGCAGCGTTCACCGCACCGGTTTCGCCGCGAACCAGAACGGTCACGTAGCCGCCGCCAACGAATTGACGGCCAATCAGACGAACTTCAGCGGCCTTGGTCATCGCGTCCGCCGCTTCAATCGCGGGAACCAGACCACGGGTTTCGATCATGCCCAGGGCGATGCCCATACGTTCTGCCATTTCAGTACTCCTTTTCAGTTCGAGTTAATAACGAAAACTTGCCTTGCCGCGCCAGCGCCCGCTGTGCGGCCGCTGCTATGCTCTTTACGCCGTCTCATGCATCCCAGTCATCGATGATTCCGCAGATGGTGAGATCGGTCATTGTCGTCGCGTCGGTCATCGCCAGCCGGGCGGCGGTGCCCACGTTCGTAAACACCCATTTGCCCGGCGGCACGCCGACCGGATCGGTCGCCACCAGCAGTACGCCCTTGTTGGTCTCCAATACCCGCAGCGAAGCGGCCATGAGACCGGGCACGCGGCGCGTGCAGACCAGATCGCCCCGGACACGCATGATTTCCATCAGCCGTTCGCCTCCGCATCCCAGTGATCGATGATTCCGACGATGGTCAGATCGGACGGAAAGTCCCGTGCACCGGCCGCTTCGCGGGCGGCCGACGAGCTCACGCAGATCACCCAGTCGCCGGGAATGCAGCCGACGGCGTCCACCGCCACGGCACGCGTTCCGCCGACCTTTTCCTGCACGACCAGCAACGGCTTGTGGCCGAACTGGTCGAGGCGGTTGGTCGACACCAGGGTTTTCTCGACGCGCATGATCCTCATCGAAAGCTCCTCAATGTCCGGCGTCCGCGACGGCTTCTTCGATCACGGCGCAGCGTTCATCGCCATCGCGATCGGAAACCGCCATGCGGCAGTTCAACAAGCCCTGCGCGGCCAGCGCGGGATAGCGCGCCACGATGGCGGCCTTGACCCGTTTGGCGCGCAGGACGGCGCGGTCGCGCGCGCCAGGCACGCGCGACGAATAATGGAAATGCACCAGCACCGGCACCGGCAATCCGTGACGCACGTTCAGGCCGGTGAAGATCTTGATGCCGACATCCATGTCGGCGGCGCCTTCCTCGACCGTGTCGAGATGCGCGAAATAGAACAGGTTGCGCAGCTGCAGCTCGCTCATCGCCTCGCCGGCGCAGATGAGTTCCTCGTCGTGGCCGATCACGGCGTAGCGGCCAGCATGATGCTGGATGACGTATTCGATCTGCGACAGGTTGGCCTCGGCCAGCGCCAGCACCAATGCCTGCATGCCTTCCCGCATCCGGCCATCGCCCTGCGCCCAGCCGTCGGCACGGCCCGCCGTATCGACAAGTTCGGCAATACGCGCACGCGCAGCATCGCGCGGCAGGCCCAGCGTTTCGCGATAAAGCGCCGACGTTTCGACGTAGCGGTATGGATTAACGTCGCCACGCGCATCCGGCAGATGGATGCGCAGCGCGTCCACGTCGGTGTCCATGCCGACCAGCAGCACGTCGGGAGCGGCGCCCACGCCGTAGGTGTTTTCGATGGCCGCACGCAATTCGTTCAGCCGTCCCAGCGCCGATTCGGTGGCGAGCTTGTCGTTGCTGCCATGCGCAGCGCAGCCATGATCGCTGCTGTGCGAACTGCTGTAGTGATAGACCGCGATCTTCAGGTAATTCTGCGATTCGCCGCCGGGAATCCCGCCCGACAGGCGTTCGAGCTCGCGATGCGTCCAGTCGATCACATCGGCCTCGACGTCGAACACGGCACCCGCATAAGCCTTGACGTAGACGTTACGGTTCGGCGCCATGCGGAACACGAAAGGCAGCAGACCTTGCAGGCGACCGTCGGCGCACGGGCTGATGTCGACGGTGTGATAGCCGCAGGCCGCGAAGAAGCCGGCGGTCAACGGCATGCGGTCGAGCCAGGGCGACTGATCGGCCGGCGTGGCGGCGACGCTGGTCTGAAAGCTTTCGAAAATGCAGTGCGAATGCAGGGCCTTCATGTCGAGGCCAGCGACCCAGGCATCGTCGAGCATGGCATGAGGCAAGGTATAGCCGAGACGGTCTTGTGCGAGACGCTGCGCGCGCGCAGCGAAATCGCGTTCGTGCTGGTGCGCGGAAATATCCTTCAACACATCGACGATTCCGGCGAAACGGCCGCGCACCGTCTGCTCGTACGCATAGAGGCGCCGGTTCAGCTCGGCGTCGACCAGCGCATGCTCGCACCGCTGGCCTCCGCCGAGATTGCACGCCGGATTGGCGGCATCGCCGGTCTGGGCGGCCTCGCGCCAGGCGTACGACGCCGCGCCCGCGGCCTGGCTGGCCTGGGCTTGGCGCATCGCAACGAGACGTTTACGCGTATTCATGCTGGTCGCCGTTTCCGCTTATCCCCGCGCGCCGCCCGACAGGGTGACGGTCGCGCCGCGCTTGGTGTTGCCGGACGAGCCGGTGATGGGCGAATCGGGCACGTCGGCACGCTCGATTTCGCGGAACGCGCGCGCATTGACACCGGCACCGCGCGGCTGGCCGCGCAGCGACGAATTGCGTCCGAGGCTCGATGTGCCTTCTGTGCCGGTCACGCGCGTTTCGGCATGCCAGGCGTCGCCGGTGATGCGTGTGCTTTCGCGACCTTCGCCGGTCAGGCGGCGCGCGGCGGCGATGGCATCAGCCTGTTCGACCTGCGCCATTGCATTGTCGCGGTGGCGGAATTCGGGCGTGCCGGTGATCAGACCGCCGGCCTTGTTGACGGGACCGGTAATCCGCTCCACGGCAAACGAATTGCCGGTGACATCCTCGAAACGCTGGCGCTGGGCATAGCGGGCGGGCGTCTCGATGCTGAAATCAGCCGGTGCCGGTACGCGTGAAGGCGTTTCGAAACTGCGTGTGCGCGACACGAAGCGGCCGCTGGCGGCGCACTGCGAGGCACTGTTGTCCGCGCCGACGTAGGGCGTGCCGGAAATCACTTCACACGCGCCGCGTTCGTCGCCGGTCATCACCGAGCCGCCGGAACCCGGACGGTCGCCGGTGACGGCGGTAGCGGGAATCACGGCCGACTCACGCACACGCGCTGCCTGGGCGTCGAATTCCGGTGCCTGGCAAAACGCCTCGAACTGGCCGCGCCCCACATAGGGCGTGCCGGAAACCGGCGCGCAGGCGCCCATTTCATTGCCGGTCACGCGATTGGCGCGGCCGGGATAACTGCCGGTCACCGATTGCCCGCGCAAGGTGCTGTCGACAGCCACCTTGGCAACGGGCGCAACGGCTTCCTGGGTGCCCACGTCGCACACGGCCGCAAGCTGCGCCGTGCCGACATAGTCGATACCGGTGACGGGTTTGCACCCGTAGGACTCGTCACCGGACAATTTTGGGCTGGGCGCCACCTCGGTGCCGGTGACCGCACGGCCGCCGAGCGTCGGCATGACGCTGACCTTGCGCGGACCGGCGTTGCCGGTCTTGCACAGGGGCGCGAAATCCGATTGCGTGTAGTACTGGCTGCCGGTAATGCCGCGGCACGATCCCGGCTCGTTGCCGGTGACGTTGTCGGCACGACCGACATCGACGCCGGTAACGGTCTCGCTGTCGTGCGAAGACATCACGCTGACCTTGCGCGGATGCGCAGGCACTTCGGTGCCGCAGGCGCCGCCGAACTGTTCAGCCGCGAGATATTGCGTACCGGTGATGCCACGACAGGCACCCGGCTCGTCGCCGGTGATTCGGGCGGCATGGCCCACGGCCGTACCGGTGACCGGCTTGCCGCCGGCAGTATGCGTGACGGCCACTTTGTCGGGTGCGCCATCCGCGCCGTTCGCCATGTAGCGGGTCCCGGTCAGCGTGCGGTCGGCGCCCGGCTCATCGCCGGTGACCTTGTCGGACCGGCCCACCATGGTGCCGGTCAGCGTTTCGCCTTTGTGGGTTTGCGTTTCGCCCACCTTGGCCGGGGCGGGCGCAGGCTTGCTCGCGCAGAACTCGGCGTAGCGTTCGGCCGACAGGTATTCGGTACCGGTGATGCCGCGACAGGCGCCGGGTTCGTCGCCGGTCACTTTCTGCGAACGGCCGACTTCGGTGCCCGACACGCGATGCTCGCGCAGCGTGCTGCCCACACCGACCTTGGCCGGGTTCGGCGACGGACGACGGGCTTCGCACAGGGCATCGAACTGCTCGGCACCCACGTATTCAGTCCCCGTGACGGGGCGGCAGGCGCCCGGCTCGTTGCCGGTAACCTTGCGGCTGCGATCGGTGGACGTGCCGGTAACGGACTGACCTGACAGCGTGTGGCCTTCCTCGACTTTGGACGGCACGGCCTTCAGGTCGCGTGCACGCATGCGGCCCGTCGGGCGGGTGTCGGCTTTGCTCGCGCCGGCCCGGCCGGCCAGCGACTGCACCAGACGCCGCTGCATGGCAACCTGACGACCGGTCGCGCCCTTGGCGATCGCAGCCTGCCAATCCTGCCCCGGCAGGGCGGCGGCAATCTTGGTAGCCTGGGCGACGCGCTTGAGACCCGATTTGCCGTCCTGCGCCAGCGCCGCACGGCGAGCACGGGCGAGCGCGCGGCCGGTGGGCTGTTCGACGGTCCTGGCAACGCGCAGCGGCGCCGCTTCGGCCACGGCTGCGGCAGGCGCAACCGTGGCACCACAGGCCGGATTGGTGCCGCCGCAGCCGCACCCGCAGCCGGCGGGCTGAGCTGCCGCCGTTTCGGTCGCAGCCGCCGTTTCGCGTTGCGGGCGGGCGCGTCCGGACGGACGGACCGCCGCGGTCTGTTGCAGTGCGGCCTTGCCGGCGCGCGACAGCGCTTCGCGACGGGCACGCGCGGCGCTGACGTTCGACGCGCTGCGTAACTGGGCAATCACCATCTGGTCGTCGGCACGGGCGGGCGCCACGTAGCCGGCCGGTTCGCTGCGGGTTGCAGGCGCGTCCGGGCTGCTGGCCGCCGTCGGACGCGGCTGGGCCGCGCCGCTCTTGGCGATTCCGCTCTTGCCGTGCAGGGCCATGGCCTGCCGGCGCTTCAGCGCCAGTTCGCGCCCTGAGAGGGTCGCGCTGGCGGCGCTTTCTGCGGCGTATGTCATCACAGTCCTCGAAAGGTTCGGTTCGTTGGGGCGACGGTCCTCGCCGGCCGTCGCCGCAACGAACCCGGTTAAACGTTCGTTGCGTGCTGGCCGTCCGGGGCTTGCGCTCCGGACGGGTCGCCTGCCGGATTAACGGTAGACGACGAAAGCCATGCCCTGGCTCTGTGCGTAGTTGTCATACGCAATGAAGCGAACCAGATGGTTGGGGAACTCGCGGTGGCAGGCTTCGATTTCGGCCAGCACGGTGTCGACCGACTGTTCGCCGAACATCGGCAGCTTCCACATGTACCAGTAGTTCACGCGGGCGGACACGCCCTTTTCGCTGTGTTCCACGGCGGGGTTCCAACCCTGCGAGATTGCGTAGGCGATCTGGCGACGGATCTGGTCGGCGGTCATCGCGGGCAGGTACGAGAAGGTTTCGTACTTGGTCGCGGCTTTGTAGGCTTGTACGGCCATTTCGGTTTCCTTTCTGTCTAGGAGCCGGGGATCAGGAATCGGGGTCAGGGTTGGGCGGCGGCGCCGCGTTTTTTCCTGAATCCCGTATCCCGCCCCCTGCCTCCTGATTCAATTACTTGTTCGCGATGTCCAGCTTGTCGACGGTGTCGAACTCGAACTTGATCTCTTTCCACGTTTCCATGGCGATCTTCAGTTCGGGCGAGTGCGCAGCGGCGGCCGTCAGCACTTCCTTGCCTTCCTTCTCGATGGCACGACCTTCGTTGCGCGCCTGGACGCAGGCTTCCAGCGCGACGCGGTTGGCGTGTGCGCCGGCGGCGTTGCCCCAGGGGTGGCCCAGCGTACCGCCGCCGAACTGCAGCACGGAGTCGTCGCCGAAGATGGTGACCAGCGCGGGCATGTGCCACACGTGGATACCGCCCGAAGCCACGGCGAAGCCGCCGGGCATGGAACCCCAGTCCTGATCGAAGAAGATGCCGCGGCTGCGGTCTTCCGGCACGAAGGATTCACGCAGCAGGTCGATCCAGCCGAGCGTCGAGGCGCGGTCGCCTTCGAGTTTGCCCACAACGGTACCGGTGTGCAGGTGGTCGCCGCCCGACAGACGCAGGATCTTGGTCAGCACGCGGAAGTGGATGCCGTGGTGCGGGTTGCGGTCGAGCACGGCGTGCATGGCGCGGTGGATGTGCAGCAGCATGCCGTTGTCGCGGCACCATTGAGCCAGACCGGTGTTGGCGCAGAAGCCGCCGGTGATGTAGTCGTGCATGATGATCGGCGCGCCGATTTCCTTGGCATACTCGGCGCGTTTCATCATTTCGTCAGGCGTCGGGGCCGTGACGTTCAAGTAGTGACCCTTGCGTTCGCCGGTTTCGGCTTCGGCTTTCAGGGTGGCTTCCTGGACGAAGTCGAAACGCTGCTTCCAGCGCATGAACGGCTGGGAGTTGATGTTTTCGTCGTCCTTGGTGAAATCCAGACCGCCGCGCAGACATTCGTACACGGCGCGGCCGTAGTTCTTGCCCGACAGACCCAGCTTCGGCTTGATGGTGCAGCCCAGCAGCGGACGGCCATACTTGTTCATCACGTCGCGCTCGACCTGGATGCCGTTGGGTGGGCCGTTACAGGTCTTGACGTAGGCGATCGGGAAGCGGATGTCTTCCAGACGCAGGGCGCGGATGGCCTTGAAGCCGAACACGTTGCCGACCAGCGAGGTGAACACGTTGACGACCGAGCCCTCTTCGAAGAGATCGATCGGGTAGGCGATGAAGGCATAGAAACAGGTGTCGTCGCCCGGCACGTCTTCGATGCGATAGGCGCGACCCTTGTAGTAGTCCATGTCCGTCAGGAGGTCGGTCCAGACGGTGGTCCAGGTGCCGGTCGACGATTCGGCGGCCACGGCGGCGGCAGCTTCTTCACGATCGATACCCGGCTGCGGGGTGATCTTGAAGCAGGCGAGGATGTCGGTATCCAGAGGGGTGTACTCCGGCATCCAGTAGGTCTGCCGGTATTCCTTTACCCCGGCCTGGTAGGTTTTCACTGCCATATGTTTACTCCTTAGCGTGCTGATTCAGACAAGAACTCCAAACCTTTGATTTGACCGTCGGCTCGTCGCCGACCCCAGGAAACCCTGAACAACCGCTCCGCATGCAGGCAGGGCGCTTGCTCAAAGCTTCCCGACAACCCTGTCGTGGCCACAGGCCATGACGCGACCATAACCCTACCCGCGTAATTTCATAATTGACAATTCATAATGATGATGCAATCCATAATCAAGAGTTATCATTTGGTCATGCACATCACCTTGCGACAACTCCAGGTCTTCGAAGCGTCCGCCCGTCTGGGCGGCTACACCCGCGCGGCGGAATCCCTGCACATGACGCAACCCGCGGTCTCCATGCAGATCCGCCAGCTGGAGGAACAGGCCGGCATGCCGCTGTTCGATCAGATCGGCAAGAAGATCCATCTCACCGACGCCGGCCACGCCCTCTACCGTCACGCCCAGAACATCCTCTCCCGGGTACGCGAAGCCCAGGTCGAGCTCGAGGAAATGCGGGGCGTGCGGCGCGGCCAGCTCAATATCACCATCGCCAGCACCGCCAACTACTTCGCGCCCAAACTGCTCGCCGCTTTTTGCCAACGTCATCCCGAGGTCAAGGTGAGCCTGGACGTCTCGAACCGGGAGCACATCCTGCAGCTCCTGAACGAAAGCGACAAGGATCTGGCCATCATGGGCCGCCCCCCCGAGGCCTCCGACCTGGTTGCGCACCCTTTCATGGAAAATCCGCTGGTCGTGATCGCCGCGCCGAACCATCCGCTGGCGCGCCAGCGCGCCATCCCGCTGGCGCGGCTGGTGGACGAAACCTTCATCAGCCGGGAAACCGGCTCCGGCACGCGGATCGCCGCGGAACGGTTTTTCGACGATGCCGGCATCCCGCTCGCCGTGGCCATGGAAATGAGCAGCAACGAAGCCATCAAGCAGGCCGTCCAGGCCGGGCTGGGGCTGGGCGTCGTATCCATCCACACGCTGGAAATGGAGCTCGCGCTGAAGCGGCTCACCGTGCTCGACGTCCAGGGCTTCCCCATCCTGCGCCACTGGTACGCGGTGCACCGCGCCGGCAAGCGTTTTTCGTCCGTCGCCCAGGCCTTTCTGAATTTCGTGATGGACGAAGCGGGTCAATTGCTGGAGCCGCAGGGCATCAAGCCGTGAATTTCTCGGGCCGCACCACCTGAATATCGGTCACGAACACCACGCCGGAATGCTCCGCGAAGAACGGAGCGAATCCTTCCAGGAGCGGCGTCACGAGTTCCGCAGGCACTGCCGCGATGACCATCACCAGCACGTCGTCCTCGTTGAACATCAGGTGTCCCTCGTGGAACCCCTGGCTGCCTTTCCCCGAAAGATTGTGGATGAGCGTGTAGCCCGTCACCCCGGCGCGGTCGAGCTGGTCGGTGGCGAATGCGACATGCGCGCCATCGAGAATGATTTCGAGCTTTTTCAGCGGACTGAACTTGAGCGTGGTCATGCGGCGATCTCCTTTTCTGCTGTGCGGGTTGCCGGCCAGGGCCTGAGCTGCCACGTGCCGTCCTCGTATAGGTGAACCTGTTCGGTCAGCGGATCGAGCACGAGCAGGCGAATCCAGCCGTTGTGCACCAGCCGCTTCACCGCAACGACCGCCTCGACCGCAAGGCGTGCGTGTTCGAACGGCGCCTCGATCATGGTGATCAGACGCACCGGATCGTGATAGGGCGCGCCGTCCTTCAGCACGGTCTGGGCCGGCAGCCCCGTGCGCAGATCCGACAGGTTGCCGCTCATCACGCCGAAGCGGCCCGCGACGTTATGGTAGACCTTGCTGCCGCTGCCGAAGCGTTCGTTGTCGACCGTGGAAAAATAATGCTCCATGTTGATCCACTGGCCGACGACCAGCGGGCCGGTGAGGATGTTTTCGAGCAGGCGCCGCTTCGGATCGATCCGGTAGTCGTAGGAATGCAGAAAGGCACGGCCGTCGAACGACATGGCGCTGGTCGCGTCCCGCCGTCCGATGAGGAACCAGACATTGCCCGACAGCCCCCATTCCGGCCGGACCTGGGACCAGTCGAGCGCGTTGCGGCGCGCCAGCCGCGCCGCCGTCTGCGGCATCAGCGGAACCGGGGTCTCGACCAGCGTGGCCACGCGTTCCGCGGCGCACAACCGGGCGGCTGCGACCAGCCCTTCCCGCAGACGATCGATATAGAGCAGGTGCGAACTGGGCAGCAGGTCGATATCGGCGAGGTGGATTTCGTCCGTCGTCGTGTCGTGCAGCGCCGGCACGAAACAGGTGTCGCCGGGAATGTCGATGCCCTTTTCGCGCAGGCGACGGCGCACGCCGGGACGGTTGGCCATCTGTGCCAGCACACGGGCGCTGGTGAGACCGTGATTGCCGCCGCAGGCACCGCAATCGAGCGCCGATTCGTAGGGATTGTTTTCGGAGTTGCTGCCATGACCGGCCAGCAGCACGAAACGCGAGAAATTCGAGGTGAGGCCGATCGAGCGCAAGGCCTGCGTAACGTAACCGACCTGCTGGTCGAGCGAGAATCCGATGCGCGCCAGGTGTTCGAGATGCGCGTCGGCGACGTCCGGGGCGATGCCGTGCTGTTCGCGCAAGGCGACGACGAATTGCGTCACGCGGGCCGGCGAGGCTTTCGCCAGTGCCGCGAAGCGGACAGGTTCACCGGCATGCCCGAGCGCAGCCTCGCGCAGCTCGCGGATCGCGTCGTCCGTCAGACGTTCCGCGTCCAGCCCGAACTCCTGCCGTACCGCCTTCACGATCACCGCCCGCTGCAGGGCGCGCACGATGGAATCCGCCTGCTCGCGGCTCAGCTTGTCGATCAGCAGACGGGTGGACACTTCGCGCGCGTTCAGCCGGCGGCGCCAGGCCAGGTAGCTCGATGGCGCCACGGTCTTGCCGACCATGTCCAGACCGAACAGCATGCCCACGGCTTCGACCGTGACGAAGGGCGAGAACACCGACTCCTTGAGTTCGTGCAGGGCATTGCCCAGCGTGGTCAGGGCCGCTTCGTCGAGCGCGCCGGCAAGCGACAACTCGGGGACCAGATTTTTCGGTGTCAGCAACACCGGACACAGATGCGTTTCGCTGCCCTTGCCCAGCGGCATATGGCTCACCGGAACGCCGAAGAACCCCGCGATGCCGAAGGTCTGGTAGTCGCCGACCCGCTCCAGATGGCGGCGGATGCGCTCCGAACGCGTATCGATACAGAACAGGGCCTGTGCGAACGGCCGCTTGGCGCGTTCGATCTCGATGCCCGGCTGCACTTCCGCCAGCAATCTGCCGATCGCGCTCGACTCCGCCGCATGCAGCCAGACCATGCTTTCGCCGCGTTCGAAAGCCGCAATCCCGTCGACCAGGGCCGCATAGGCATCCGCATCCAGCGCCGCCAGCGCGTGCGGTGCATCGACGTGTTCGGCCAGGGCCGTCAGGGCCGTGGCCAGCTTCTGGCAACGCGCAGTCCGCTCGATGCGCTGATGGCGTGCATACAACGTGGCGATGCGGGTCTGGTCGCGGCGCGCCAGCACATCGTCGGTTGCCTGCATCAGGGCTGGCGAAAGGGCGCCCCCATGGCGGGCCAGCCGCAGGGACATTTCGTCCGGCCTTGCGGCAATGGCCTCCGCAAGCGCCGGCGCGCTGACCGGGATGCGCCCGTCGCGGCCACGCTCCTGCAACAGGGCCGAACCCAGCGCAAGCCGCACTGCGAGGTAGTCGACCAGATCGCCGGGGTAGTGTTTCGTCCAGTAGTACTGACGCGCGTTCTGGCGCCAGCGGATGAAACCCGCCCAGCCGTGGAGACGCGCCAGTTCGCGGGTGAAATAGGCCTGCCAGTCGGCCTCGGCCACCCCCATTCCGCGCATGATGTGCACGATCAGGGCTTCCGGCGTTTCGGCGACCGCGAGCACCTGCCGGATGTGCAGGCCGCGCAGCATGAAGCGGACGTTACGCCGCGCGATCTCGCGCCAGGCCCGGAAGAATCCCAGTTCGCGTTCGGGCATGCCCCAGGCGGACTGGCCTTCGTCGAAGAAATCGAGGCAACTCTTGATTACCAGCTCGTCCAGCTCGTCGCCGATTCCGGTGCCATAGAGCGCGTCGACCGCTTCGTAGATCGGCCGGCCGGCCAGCAGCGCCTCTTCCAGCGTCTTGTTCGCGCAGTGCGTCTGTTCGGGTATGGCCCGCTGGGCGCGCACCGCGTCCAGATCGGCCGCATCCGGCGCGCCATCCTGCGTCAGGGGAACTTCCACTTCCGTCGCCAGTGCATAGAGCCAGCGCGTCCAGTCGATCCCCGGCAACGCGGGACGGCCCGCCGCAAAAGCGGCGATCCGTGCACGCAGCGCCCCGGCGTCCACGCGCCCTTCGAGCAGCGCGCGCCTGTAGTCGGCCCGCGGGAGGAAACCCCGTGCATGAAAGAGTTTTCCCCCTTCGGCCACGCCCTGTTCGAACGGAAGATGTTCGAAACCGTGCAGCGGATTGTGGTGGATGAACCCCCGCATCGGCCAGAAAAAGGGGATTTGCTCCCCGGCCACATAGACCAGCGAACGCACCTTCAGTTTTTCACCGAGCGGCAATGTCATGACAGTCCCCCTGCAATATGAATGCCGAGCAGGATGCACCCCACGATTCCCGCCCCGTACGCCCAGGCAATCCATTTGGCCAGATCGCGCATTGCGTCGCCGTCGCCCGGGCCGACCACCATGCCCTGAATCAGCCGGATACCCGCCCAGCTCCAGAGCAGCCAGACGAGGGATAGCGCCAGCGCCTGTGACAGCGTTGCGCGAAACATCCCTTCGAGCAGCACGAAGAACGGCGCGGCCGGCGGCGTACACACTGCGACCAGCACGGCCACGACGAGCACGCCGGCCAGCCTGGGCGTGCGTGTGGCCAGGCCGCCCGGCGCGCCTGCGTAGGCGGCGCCGAAACGGCGCGTGACGTGATGCGCGACCAGCACCAGCAAGACCAGCGGCAGACTCATGGCCAGCGCATAAAGATGTACGGCGGCAGGGTCGCCGGCAGGCGGCACCAGCCACAGAATCGCCCAGAGTCCGGTGGCCAGCTGCGCCGTCCATATTCCCATTTCCCGAACCGCCAGCATGCGCAAGGCGTAGAACCCGGCCGTTGCGATCGCCCAGGGCGCCGCGCCGCCCGGCACCTCCGTAAACAGAAGAAGCCCGATCTGCGGCCAGACAAGCAGCAGCGCGCTGCGCGCCAGGGGATGACGCGCCCAGCCGAACAGGGCATTGAAGACCAGGCTCAGCGGAAACAGGGTCAGGAAAAAGCCAGCGGCATAGGCGGTCGGCATGCTCATGGTCATATCCAGCGCAACCAGATGTTGAGACGTGTGGCCAGCGCATGCAGGCTGCGGGCCATCCAGGTGTAGAGGTCAGCTATGTAGAACTCGCGCGACACCAATGCGTAGAAACCCAGCCATACAGCGCCCGGTTTCCGGACTTTGCCTTCGATGGCATCGCGTTCGGCCCGGTAGACGCGCAGCCAGCCCGCAACGATCGCGGCAGCGACCAGGACAACCAGGACATCGAACCAGAACAGGTCAATCCCGGCCACGGCATAGATGTGTTCGCGGAACTGCGGGTCGGGATACAGATAGAGCCCGAGCAGATGGCTCACCAGGGTATAGCCGAACACCACGAGCACGAAGGAGACCAGCACCAGCATCATCATGCGCCACGGCGTTTCGCTCTGCAGGTGGTGATGCGTGACGAAGACCAGCTGCGCGCCCGCCAGCCAGCCGAAGATGAGCAGGATGATCACGCCCTGTTCCTCGAGAAATCCCGGCGACACCAGCCAGTGCGCAATCGCCAGCACCGCGAGCGGGAGCACCAGACTGACCGCGGCCATCGGCAGCCAGGGTCTCACCCGTCTGGCGGGCCGCCGTTCGACGGCAAAGGCGTACAGCGGATTGGCCGGCACCCCGTCGTGCTGCCGCGCCTCCTTGATCACGCCCCCCGACCCCAGGAACAGCGTACCCTTGAACAGGCCGTGCGCGATGAGGTGATACACCGCCAGCGCGAACGCGCCGACGCCGATTTCCATCACCATGAACCCCATCTGTCCCATGGTCGAATAGCCGAGCGATTTCTTGATGTCGTTCTGTGTCAGCATCAGCATCGAGCCGATCACCGCCGTCACCAGCCCGACGATGAAAATCCAGTGCAGCACGTCCCCGGTATTCGCCAGCAGGGGCGCGAAACGATTGAACAGGAATCCCCCGGCATTGACGATGCCCGCATGCATCAATGCGGAAACGGGCGTGGGGCCGCTCATCGTGTAGGGCAGCCAGGTATGCAGCAGGAACTGGGCGGAACGCGCGAACGCCGACAGGGCTACCAGCACCGCCACCGTATCGATGAGCGGCAGACCGAACACCGTGTCGGTCTGCGGCCCGGCCTGTAACGTGGTGAGTATTTCGCTCAGCGACCAGGAACCGAACGTCCGGTAGAGCAGCACGACCGCCAGCACCAGCGGCAGATCGCCGATGCGGTAGGTGAAAAACGTCCAGAGCGCATAGCGGTGCGCCGCATGATTTTCGAGATCCTGCCCCAGCAACCAGTAGAGCAGCACCCCGACTAGATGCCAGGCCACCACCAGCACCAGCAGGTGATCTGCCACCACCAGCACCAGCAGGGTCGCGATCATGGCGTCCAGCAATACGTAGAAGCGGCGGTAGCCCGGCTCTTCGGCCATGTAGCGCTGCGAATACAACCGCACGATCAGCCCGATCCCGCTGATCAGCACCGCCATCAGCGCCGCCAGCGGATCCAGGCGCAAGCCCCAGGCCGCAAGCGTGGTGCCGAAGATACTGGCGACCAGCAAACCCGACGCCAGCAGGAAGGCCAGCAGGCCGAACCCGATGGATATGCGCGCCGCGCACCGCCCGCGTGGCGATGCGGACAACTGCACCGTCACGGCGGACAGGGCAGGCAACAATGGCAACAACGCAATCAGTGCATTCATGGCGCTCTCGTGTCGAGTTGGCTAAACGGGTGTCGCACGCGTGGTCCGATGGATCATAATCCTCACAATCGATAAGCCAAAAAAATGATTTCTTATTCAACACATAACTGATCGTTATCATTTTGCCTGTCCGCATCGCTGGAATCCGTAGATCGGCCCCGCGAAAGACCGTATCGACAGGCCTGCACGGAATCGGTATCGCCTCCCGTTTTCCGCCTCAATTCGCAACGACCGCCGACCGGGCTCGCCCCCTCTGCGACGGGGGTCGGGCCGGATTTTCAGTGCCATCCGCGCAACTCGCGAGAAATTTCCGCTGCGCCGCATGTCCGACAGGCCCCCATGCACGCGCGACGCGAGTAATATGAAGCTCCGCCAACCAACCTTAGGGATATTCAATGAACAAATCCGAATTGATCGACGTCGCAGCCGCCGAAGCCGACATCAGCAAAGCCGCCGCCGGCAAGGCACTGGACGCCATCCTCGCCGCGGTCGTCAAAGCCGTGGCCAAAGGCGACACCGTGACCCTCGTCGGTTTCGGCACTTTCAAGTCGTCGAAGCGCGCCGCCCGCACTGGCCGCAACCCGCAGACCGGCGCGGAGATCAAGATCGCCGCCTCGACCGTGCCGCGCTTCACCGCAGGCGCCAGCTTCAAGACCGCGGTTGCCGGCAAGAAAGCCGCCAAGAAGAAGTAAGCACGCGGTCGGGCCTGCACGCCCCCCCAAGGCCACCCCGCTGGAGGTGGCCTTTTTCATTTCGCGGCCTGCGCCCGCCCACGCTCCGGAAGCTTGCATGCTCACCCTTGCCATCGGCAACAAGAACTACTCTTCCTGGTCGCTGCGCCCCTGGCTGGTGCTGCGCCAGGCGGGCATCCCCTTCGAGGAGGTGCGCATTCCGCTCTACTGCCCGGAATCGGACGCCGCACTTGCGAAATGGTCGCCTTCGGGCAAGGTTCCCGCGCTGCACGACGGCACCGCCACCATGTGGGATTCTCTGGCGATCTGCGAAACCCTCGCCGAACGCTTTCCCGAAAAGCGGCTCTGGCCTGCCGACGCCGCAGCGCGTGCAACGGCGCGCGCCGTGAGCGCCGAAATGCACGCTGGATTCGCGGCCCTGCGTACGCACATGTCGATGAACATCCGTGCCCGCCGGCCCGGACAGGGCCGGACGCCGGAATGCCTGGCGGACATCGGGCGCATCGTGGCGATCTGGACGACATGCCGCACCCGGTACGGCGCGGACGGTGCATTCCTCTTCGGAGATTTTTCGATAGCTGACGCCATGTATGCGCCGGTGGTGCTGCGTTTCCAGACCTACGGCGTGGCACTGAACGGGGCGGCCAAATCCTACGCCGAGACGATCCTCGCCTTGCCCGCGCTCCAGGCCTGGGTAGCGGACGCCATCGCGGAAAGCGAACGCATCGCCCAGTTCGAACAGGATGTATGAGGCATGCCCCGCCGGGAGCGCTATTGCGTCTACGTGATCGAACTGTCGAAGGACGTCCTGCGCGAAAGCCGCTTCAGGAAAGCCAATCCCGGCTACCGCACCGGCAAACCCTGCCTTTACGTGGGCATGACCGGGCTGGATCCCGACGTGCGTTTCGACAAGCACAAGGCGGGCATCCAGTCGAACCGTTTCGTGCAGGCATACGGACTGCGTCTGCTGCCCGAGCTCTACGCGCTTTACGGCAAGCTGGACCACGACGGGGCGTGTGCGCTGGAAGTGGAGCTGGCGATCGATTTCCGCGAAGCGGGGTACGGCGTGTGGCAGGCCTGAGCCGGCCTATTTCGTCAGGGCCATGAACAGCGCCGGCAATTTTTCCGGCAGCCGCGCCACGTGGTCGACGACGGAGAACTGCCGGCCAAAGATGTCGCCGACGTATTCATCCGCCTTCGGATCGAGGCTGATGCAGTAAGCGAAGATACCGTCGCGATCGAGCTCCTTCACCGCCTGCCGCGCATCTTCGATCAGCAGGCGTTCGTCGTGGGCGTCGACATCGGACGGGCGGCCGTCGGTGAGGATGAGCATGAGCTTCTTGTCGGCCGGGCGTGCTTTCAGATAGTGCGCGGCGTGGCGCATGGCGCCGCCCATGCGGGTGGACCAGCCGGCCTGCATGGCGGCGAGACGCGCCTTGACGGTGTCGTCCCAGTGCTCGCCGTAGCCCTTCATGTGCAGGTAGCGCACGTCGTGGCGGGTGTTGGAGTGGAAGCCTGCAATCGCAAAAGGATCGCCCAGTTGCTCGACCGACCAGGCCAGCAGCGAGACGGCTTCCTGCGACAGCTCGAGGATGGTCTGCCCGGAGCCGGCGGCCTTTTCGTTGAGCGATTCGGAGAGATCGAGCAGCAGCATGACGGCGAAGTTGCGGCCATCGGTACGGTGGCTCATGTTGATCCGCGGGTCGGGCGTGGCGCCGCCCTTGAAGTCGATCAGCGAGCGGATGGCGATGTCGAGGTCGAGTTCGGAGCCTTCTTCCTGATAGCGCACGCGCACCTTGTCCTGCGGCTTCAGCAGATCCAGCATCCGCTTGAGCCGCTTGGCGAGCGCGGCGTGTTTTTCCAGCAGGCGGTCGATGTCGCCGGCGTCGCCGGACGGGTGCAGGCGCTCGTACAGGCTCACCCAGTCCGGGCGATAGCTCTGGCTCTTGTAGTCCCACTCCGGATAGTGCCGCGGCGGCAGGGCGTACTGTTCTTCCTCGGGGTCGAGCTTGCGTTCCTCGTCGGCGTTGTCTTCCTCGTCGCCCTCTTCGATGAACTGCCACAGATGGCGGTTGTCGTCGCGGTAGTCGACGACGGTGTCGTCGAAATGCACGCGCGCGAACTGGTCGCTCGGCCGGCGGCTGCGGGTGACGTAGGCCAGCGCGAGGTCGGCGATCGCGCGCGTCGAGGCGTTGCCGTCACGCAGCAGGGTGTGGAAACGCGCCACGAATTCCAGCAGCGTGGCGTCGGTGTAGCCGTGCTCCGGGTCGAGCAGCGCGCGCGACAGCATCGCCATACGGTGGCGCAGGCAGGAGGTGGTCTCGGGGTCGCAGGCGTTCTCGAGTGGCTGGGGGTGAAGGCCGAGCAGAATGCGGCGCAGGCCGGGGTATTCGCGGCACAGCAGCGTATCGATGCGGCAGTCCTCGAACAGCTCGACCGCCATGCGCTGGAAGGGGCTCCAGTTGTCGGCGATCAGCGGCGCGCTCCAGCGCCGGTGGCCGACCATGTGCGCGAGCACCGCACGGTAACGGTCGATGCCGGCGATGGCGCCCGCATCGTCGAAGACATCCGGCACGCGCATGCCGAGCGTGTCGAAATACGGCACCGGCTTCCTGAGTTCGTCGAAGGCGGTCGAGTACGGCACCAGCCGTTCGGACACGCCCCACAGCCCGCGCAGGGTGAGGTCGAGCTTGCGTTCGACGTCCATGTACAGCGTGCCGTGGCGTTCGCGTTGCAGCACGGCGCGGGCGTCGGCCGACTGCAGGCTGAAGTAGTCCTTCTGCCGCTCGGGGTGGTTGGCGTAGTTGCGGATGCCGTAGTCGACCCAGTTGCGCAGCCCCGCGATGGACAGCAGCGACAGTAGCGCCGGCGCCTGGGCGAAGAACTCGGGCATGCCGGGGCTGGGGAAGGTGGTGTGGTGGCCATGAATCGACCCGGTGGTGCGCACCTTCAGGTCGAGCACGATGTCGAGGTAGTGCCCGAACTGTTCCCGGCTGCCGAGCTTGCGTGCGACCGCGGCGATCGTCTGCAACAGCGGCGCGATGGCACGGCCGTTGGGCGATTTCTGCAAGCGCATGACGACCCGCATCAGGTCCGGCAGGGCGTTTTCGCCGACGGCGTGCGCCACGCCCGGCCATTCCTCGAGGAAGGCCAGCATGGGGTCGACGCCACGACCGAGCTTGCCGATCAGGCTCGCCGTGTCGAGGTAGGCCGTGAGGCCCTCGCGTGAGAGCACCGCCAGCGCCTCGGCCATGACATCCTCGAACACCGCTTCCACTTCCGGGAAGCGCGTGCCGAGCCGGGCCCAGTACTGGGCCATCAGCGGGTGCTGGTATTCGGTGTCGGTCATGGTCGCTTACCCTGCTTCAGAAGTTCTTGAAGAAATCGTCGCGAGCGGTTCGAGTCCGGTTCGAGAAGCGCAACCGTACAAATCGTACGGCGAGCATCGCAGGGCCGGAATCGGGCCGCGCAGCAGATTGATTCATGAACTTCAGGCGAATGTCGCGTCGATGGCGTGATCCAGCGTTTCGCGGATGTCGGCGTCGTCGGTGATCGGGCGCACCAGCGCCATGCGGCAGGCGTCGCCGGTGTCCACGCCGTCCTTCATCAGCGTGGCGGCGTAGACCAGCAGGCGGGTCGAGATGCCTTCGTCCAGACCGTGGCCCTTGAGGCCGCGCGCGACCTGGCCGATCTTCACCAGTTTCGCGGCGGTGTCGGCGTCGAGACCGGTTTCCCTGGCAAGGATCGCGGCCTCGAGCTCGGCGGTCGGGTAGTCGAAGTCGAAGGCGGTGAAGCGCTGCTTGGTCGACTGCTTCAGATCCTTCATCAGGCTCTGGTAGCCGGGGTTGTACGAGATCACCAACTGGAAGTCGGGGTGGGCGTTGATCAGCTCGCCCTTCTTGTCCAGCGGCAGGGTGCGACGGTGGTCGGTCAGCGGGTGGATGACGACGGTGGTGTCCTGCCGCGCCTCGACGATTTCATCGAGGTAACAGATCGCACCGATGCGCGCGGCGGTGGTCAGCGGGCCATCGAGCCAGCGGGTGCCGTTGGCTTCGAGCAGGTAACGGCCGACCAGGTCGGAGGCGGTCATGTCCTCGTTGCACGCGACGGTGATCAGCGGCTTGCCGAGTTTCCACGCCATGTGTTCGACGAAGCGCGACTTGCCGCAGCCGGTCGGGCCCTTGACCATCACCGGCAGGCGGTTGCGGTAGGCGGCCTCGAACAGGGCGACTTCCCTGCCCTGCGACTCGTAGTAGGGTTCCTGCTGGACCTTGTACTGTTCCTTGTCCGTCGTCATGACGCTCTCCTGATGTTGTTCCGCTGATCGAATCAGTAGGGTTGAATCCGCTTTCACACCCCGTGCGGGCCACGGCGTGTGAAGGGGGACTCCCCAAGCAAAACGCCCCCGGGGGCGGGGGCGTTCGGCTTTACGGCCTGAGCTTGCTTACTTGTGCACGCCCAGCTTCTCGCGCCAGCCGGGGTACAGCTTGTCGGCGTCGCCCGGGAAGGATTCGAACGCACGCGCGAATTCCTTGTGTTCCTTGGCGAACTCGATCGGGTCGGCACCGGCTTTCCAGCACTCGTAGGCCTGACGCAGCGAGATGGCGCCGGCAGCCGGGGAGTCGATGTGGCCGTAGGAGCCGCCGCCCGAGGTGTTGATGACGTTGCCGTGACCGAGGTTCTCGAAGAAGCCCGGCAGACGCAGCGCGTTCATGCCGCCCGAGATGATCGGGGTGGTGGGCTTCATGCCGTACCACTTCTGGAAGTAGACCGGGCCCTGGCACTCGTCGCGCTCGATCATGTAGGCGATGTCCTTGTCGGTGGCGTCGCCTTCCATCTTGCCGTAGCCCATGGTGCCGACGTGGATGCCGGACGCTCCCTGCAGGCGCGAGATCTTGGCCAGCACGAAAGCGGTGTAACCCCGCTTGGCGGACGGCGAGGTGATCATGCCGTGGCCGGCGCGGTGGTAGTGCAGGTACTGGTTCGGGTACTGACGACGGGCGGTGGTGATCATGCCCGGGCCGCCGACGAAACCGTCGACCAGGAAGGCCACCTTGTCGGCGTCGGGGCCGAAGGTTTCCAGGATGTAGTCGGCGCGGGCGCACATTTCATAGTGGTCGTCCGCGGTGATGTTGGCCGAGAACAGTTTGGGCTGGCCGGTTTCGTCCTGGGCGCGCTTCATCGCGTCGGCGACCAGGGGTATCACTTTCTTCATCGGCGCGAACACCTGGTTGCCCTGGGGTTCGTCGTTCTTGATGAAGTCGCCGCCGAGCCAGAACTGGTAGGCGGCGTGGGCGAACGGCTCGGGACGCAGGCCGAGTTTCGGCTTGATGATGGTGCCGGCGATGTAGCCGCCGTCCTTCATCGGGCGGCCGAGCACGCGCCACATGTCGCTGATGTCCTTGGCCGGGCCGTCGAACAGCTGGATGGCGCGTTCGGGCACGTAGAAGTCGTGGATCTTGGCGTGCTCGATGTCGCCCATGCCCTGGTTGTTGCCGATCACCAGCGTCAGGAACGACACGATCATCATGCGGCCGTCGGTGACGTTGCGGTCGAACAGCTCGATCGGATAAGCGATCCGCATGTCCTCGGTCGCTTCGTCGATGAAGTACACCAGCGCGTCGACGCCCTTGGTGAATTCGTCGGTGGTGCAGACCTCGACGTTGGTACCGGTCGACGATTCGGCGGCGAAGTGGGCGGCGGCTTCGAGATAGCCATGGCCGGCCTTCGGTTTCATCTTGTAGGCGACGAGAATATGTTTGCCGCCCTTGATCAGGTCTTCTTCCCTGAGGGACAGATCGGCATAGCGTGCAGATTGGTCCATAAGTGACTCCTTCGGTTTGACTTAAGGTTCTCGTTATCGAGTGGGAGAACACTATAGTTATTCATTTATATAATGAAAATTAAATTATTATGATAAAACCTATAAGTTCAGACTTATAATTGGAAGATGCGTCGACTCACCCTGCGCCAGTTCCGCATCTTCGAAGCGGTGGCCCGCCATCTCTCGTTTTCACGCGCCGCCGAAGAGCTGCATCTGTCCCAGCCTGCGGTTTCCATGCAGGTCAAGGGCATCGAGATCATCCTCGGCCTGCCGCTCACCGAACAGGTCGGCCGCAAGATCCAGCTCACCGACGCCGGTCGCGAAGTGCTGCACGCCAGCCAGAGCATCACCGCGCGTCTCGACGACCTGCAGTCCAATCTCGCGCAGCTGCGCGGCGTGGAGGGCGGCCGCCTCAGTCTGGCCGTGACGACCACCGCCAATTCCATCGCCGCGGCCCAGCTCGCCCGGTTTCGCGACAAGTATCCGCAGGTGGCCATCCATCTCGATGTCGGCAATCGGGCGGACGTGTTGCATCAACTCGCGGCCAACCGCATCGACCTGGCGATCATGGGCCGCATCCCGCCGGATCTGGAACTGGAGGCCACCCGTTTCATGGACAACCCGCTGGGGGTCGTCGCGTCCCCCCGCCATCCACTGGCACGCCGGAAAAAAATCCCGGTGGCCGCGCTGGCAACCGAACCCTTTCTCGTGCGCGAGGCCGGCTCAGGCAGCCGCAACGCAATGGAACGCTTTTTCGCCGAGCGGGGGCTGGAAATCCGCACCGGTCTGGAAATGAACAGCAACGAGGCCATCAAGCACGCGGTACAGGCCGGCCTTGGACTGGGTCTCCTGTCCCTGCAGACCCTGGAGCCGGAGCTGACCCTGAAGCGGCTCGTGGCGCTCGACGTGGAAGACTTCCCCATCATGCGCCACTGGTTCGTGGTTCATCGCACCGGCAAACGGCTTTCCCCCGTGGCCCAGGCGTTCAAGGAATTCGCGCTGGCCTGACAGGCGTATGCTTGCGCTTTTGCCCGCGCATCCCATGGACCCGACCGCACACCCCCTGCATCTGCGCCGTCCCGGCGACGAGACGCCACGCATCATCGCCGCCGCCGACGTGAACCCCGACACCATGCTGGTCTTCGACGTGCGCCGCGAGGCCGATTTCAATGCCTCCGACGAAGCCATTCCCGGAGCATTGTGGAAAAACCCTGACAGGATCGACGCCTGGATCGGCGCCGTGCCGCTGACGATGGAGCTGATCGTCTACTGCGTGCACGGCGGTGCGGTATCCCTGCAGACGGTCGACCGCCTGCGCGCCATCGGTGCCAAAGCCCGTTATATCGAAGGGGGGCTGGAAGCCTGGAAGGCCGCCGGCGGCCGCCCTGCCCGGAAATACCCCATAAGGAGTAGTTGACTAGTTTACTCAGCTATTCTATGGTGCGTCATCCGATTTTCCGATCAGGCAAGGACACACTCACATGGAACGCGAAATCAACGGCAAGATGGTCGAAACCGACCCCGAAGGCTATCTGGTCAATCTGGACGACTGGTCCGAGGAACTGGCCATCGAACTGGCCAAGGAAGACAAGCTGGAATTGCAGGAGAATCACTGGAAAGTGATCCATTACATGCGCGAGCAGTTTGCGCAGAACGGTACCGCGCCCAATCTGCGCTTCCTGCAGAAGGGCCTGAAGGAAGAATTCGGCAACGAATGGGGCGACAAGAAATTCCTGTTCGACCTCTTCCCCTTCGGTCCCGCCAAACAGGCCGGCCGCTACGCCGGCACGCCCAAGCCGACCGGCTGCGTGTAAGGCCTGCCGTCCCCGACGCCGCCCCGCACCCCGCGGGGCTTTTTTTCGCCCGCGCAGACCGCCGCGGCTCAGTTTCCGCGGAACATGAAATACACCGCGCCCACCAGACACAGCGCTGCCCACAGGAAATCCCATTTCAGCCCGACCTTCATGTAGAACACGGCGAAGGGCACGAACACCGACAAGGCGATCACTTCCTGCATGATCTTCAGTTGCGGCAGGCTCAGCACGGAGTATCCGATGCGATTCGCCGGCACCTGCAGCAGGTATTCGAAGAGTGCGATGCCCCAGCTGGCGAACGCCGCGATCACCCACGGCTGATTGTTCATGTCCCGGAGATGCGCATACCAGGCAAAGGTCATGAAGACGTTGGACAGGGTAAGCAGAATCAGGGTTTGCAGGGTGGCGGGCATGATCGGCACCTTCGGGGAATGCGCGCCATTGTAGGGCTTCCGGCCCGGTCCGGCTGGTAGAATGCCGCCTTCGCGTCAGCAAGGAAAACACGATGAGCACACCGCTGGTAGGCGTGGTGATGGGATCGTCCAGCGACTGGGAGGTGATGAAGCACGCCGCCATGCTGCTGAAGCAGCTCGGCATCCCGTTCGAAGCCCGTGTGGTCTCGGCGCACCGCACCCCCGATCTGCTCTACCGTTATGCCGAAGAAGCCGAGGCCCGCGGCCTCAGGGCCATCGTGGCAGGGGCAGGCGGTGCCGCGCACTTGCCGGGCATGCTCGCCGCCAAGACTGTCGTGCCGGTGCTGGGCGTGCCGGTGCCTTCGAAATACCTCAAGGGCATGGATTCGCTGCTCTCCATCGTGCAGATGCCGAAGGGCATCCCGGTGGCCACCTTCGCCATCGGCGAGGCGGGCGCGGCCAACGCCGCGCTCTTCGCCGCCGCGCTGATTGCCCGTCACGACGCCGGGCTGGCCGAACAGCTCCACGACTTCCGGCGCGGCCAGTCGGATTCGGTGCTGGCGATGGATCTGCCCGATGTCGAGTAAGCCGCTGCCGCTACTGCCCGGCGCCATGCTGGGAATGCTTGGCGGAGGGCAACTCGGCCGCATGTTCACTATCGCGGCGCGCACCATGGGCTACCGGGTCATGGTGCTCGACCCCGATCCCGGAAGCCCGGCCGGCCAGATGGCCGATGTGCATCTCCAGGCCGGCTACGCCGACGCCGCAGCCCTGAGCCGGATGGCAGCAGACTGCGCCGCCGTCACCACCGAATTCGAGAACGTACCCGCCGAGAGCCTGATCGCGTTGGGCAAGACCTGCCGCGTCCGCCCCGGCGCCGACGCCGTCGCCATCGTGCAGGACCGTGGCCGTGAAAAATCCTGGCTTGCCCGGCACGGCTTCGTCACTGCACCTTTCGCGCGCGTTGGCAGCGAAGATGAACTCGACGCGGCGCTGACCGATATCGGCACGCCCGCGCTGCTAAAAGTGGCCCGCCTGGGCTACGACGGCAAGGGACAGGCGCGCATCCGGACACCAGCCGATGCACACGCCGCCTTTCGCGAGTTCGGCGGGCAGCCCTGCGTGCTCGAAAGCTTCGTGACGCTGGACTGCGAAGTGTCCGTGGTGCTGGCGCGCAGCGATACGGGCGAATGTGCGCTGTTTCCGGTCGCCGAAAACCGCCATGCGGGTGGCATTCTCGACGTTTCCATCGTGCCGGCGCGCGTGGATGATGCGCTCGCCCGCCAGGCATGCGACACGGCGCGCGCGGTGGCCGACGCACTCGGCTACGTCGGCGTGATGGCGGTGGAATTCTTCGTCGCCAACGGCCGCCTGATGGTCAACGAAATCGCCCCGCGCCCGCACAATTCCGGCCACTACACGCTCGACGCCTGCGTCACGGACCAGTTCGAACAACAGGTCCGTGCGCTCGCCGGACTGCCGCTGGGCGACCCGCGCCTGCTGTCGCCCGTAGTCATGATCAACATTCTGGGCGACCGCTGGCATGACGATGGTCCCCACTGGGGCACACTGCTCGCCCACCCCAATGCGAAGCTGCATCTCTACGGCAAGGAAACGGCCCGTCCGGGCCGCAAGATGGGGCATTTCAATGTGCTCGACGCCGACGCCGGGGCGGCGCTGGCGCTCGCGGAAACCCTGCGCGATGCGCTCTAGCCTGTCTGTATTCGCACTGCTCGCCTTCGGCACGACCGCCGTCGCGGCCGGCCGGTTACCGCTCGTCGTCGACGGCCAGACCGTCCGCGTCGAAGTTGCCGCCACTCCGCAGGCGCGCGAACGCGGCCTGATGGGCCGCACGCATCTGGCTGCCGATTCCGGCATGCTGTTCGTGTTCGAAACGCGGGGCCGCCACTGCTTCTGGATGCGCAACACGCTCCTGCCGCTATCCATCGCCTTCATCGGCGACGACGGCCGGGTCGCCGGTCTGGCCGACATGCAGCCGCGCACCGAAACCCTGCATTGCGCGCCAGCCGAGGTGCGCTATGCGCTCGAAGTGTCGCAGGGCAGTTTTCTCCGCCAGCGCCTGGCGCCTGGCGCCCAGGTACAGGGCCTGCCGCGCTGATCCCGCGCCGGCCCGCCTTCAGGGCGATATCGCGCGAATCCGCATTTCCATGATCCGGCCATCGTCGTCGCTGCGCACCACCCGAACCGGCAGGTAGTGCCGGTCGATGGCAAGCCAGGCCTCGAAACGCTCGTCGGCAGTGTCCGTCCGCGCCAGATGCAGGGTACGCAGTGCGCCCAGCGCGGTTTCCAGCGTTTCCTCGCCCTGCACGGCATAGCTGTAGCGACGCAGCTTCTTGCCGTTGAACACGTCGTAATGCACGGTGCCGTCGGGCGGCGCGGTAAGCGCCAGCTGGAAGAACAGGCTCAGCGCATCCTGCATGCCTGCCGGATAGACGAAATGCCGGGGCGCGCCCCGCGCCGGCTCCAGCAGCCCCTGCCCCGCGTCGGGATCGAAGCGCGCACTGGCGCGTTTCGCGCCGCGCTGATCCCAGAACGCCTCCGGCTGCAGACCCTGCGCCGTAATGCGCCCCCGGCTGGTCTGCACGAAACGCCCGCGGTAGAACAGCCCGGTCAGGCCGGTGGCGGCCGCCACGCTGGTCAGCGTGTAATGCGTGCCTTCATTCACCCAGACCAGGGTCTGCTCGCCCGACGCCGGACCGTAGAGCAGCTCGAAGCGCATGTCGATGCGCGCCGGGATCGAATTCAGGGGCGGCGGCACGGGTTCGGCGGGTGGCGCAGACCTGGCTGCGGGCTGGGGCTCGACAGGGACTGCCAATGGCGCCGGGACCGCTTCGGGCGGGATGCCGACCACCTCGGCCCGGGCGAGCACGGGCACCGTCTCGACGACCGGCACTGGCGATGCGGGTGGTGGCACGACCGGCACTGGGGCCGGTGGCGGCACAGGCGGGCGGCGCTTTGGCGCGGGCGCCGGGTCGGGTGATGGCACGATCAGGCGCGCCTCGAAAACCGGCGGCGGCAACGGTGCCTGCACGCCCGGCCGGAAACTGTCCAGCCCGCCGATCAGGAGGCCATGCAGAAGCAACGACACTGCCAGCGCCACGCCGCCCACGCCGGGTCGAATCGACCCCGGGCCGCGTTGCATCTTCACCCCTCGACGCGCGCGCGCGTCAGACGCTGCTCCAGCGTCACGCCGTCTTCGACCACCTGGATGCGTACCGGCAGATTGCCACGTCCCGGCGCGATCCAGACGGTGACGCGCTTGTCTCCGGAATCGGACACGATGCGCTGGTAACGCAACGTCTCGATCGCCCCCAGCGGGGTATCGAGCGTACCGCCGGGCTGCCGGGCGTACCGGTAGTCGTTGAGATCGCGCCCACTGACCACCTGCAGGGCGTAATCCGCCGGCAGACGGGGCGCAAACATGAACTGATAGACCTGCGACAGCTGGTCCTGCGCACCGGCCTTCAGCTCCGGCACCTGCCAGGACTGGCCCTTGTAGCTGTAGGCGATGCTGTGCCGCGCCCAGTCGAGCCGGGCGACGGCACGCTTTTCGGGCGCATCGCTGCGGGCGTGTGTGAACTGCGCGGGCTTCAGGCCCTGCGCGGTCACGGTCCCCGTACTCTCGAGCCGGATGCTGCCCGGCCACAGCAGTTTCAGCGGACCGCTGGCGTGCATTTCGCTCGTCAACGTATAGCGCCGGTCCTGCCGGGTGTAGGTATCGGTCACCTCGCCTAGCTTCTGGCCGTTGCGATACAACGCATAGACCAGCGTCATCTGCGACGGCACCGCCCACACAGGCAGGCTCATCGTCAGGGCGGCAAACAGCAGCAGCAATCTGGGCATGGACAGGCTCGCGTTCACACGGTCAACACGGACTGTGACCCCGAACCGCCGGCCAAGTTTACTTTGCCGCCGTCGTGGACGAGCCGGTCTTCGGCAAACCAGCGGATCGCCTGGGGGTAGATGCGGTGTTCCTGCGCGAGCACGCGATCGGCCAGGACGGCCGGCGTGTCGTCCGCCCGCACCGGCACGGCGGCCTGGGCGACGATGGGCCCATGGTCGAGCGTGGCGGTGACGAAATGCACGGTGCAGCCGTGGATCTTCACGCCTTCAGCCAGTGCGCGCTCATGCGTTTTCAGCCCCGGAAAGGCCGGCAGCAGCGAAGGATGGATGTTGAGCAGGCGCCCCTCGAAACGTTCGATGAAGGCCGGCGAGAGGATGCGCATGTAGCCGGCGAGCACGACCAGCCCGGGCCGGTGGCGCTCGATCTCGTCGGCTAGTCGCGCGTCGAAGGCGACACGGTCAGCGTATGCGGTGTGATCGAGCGCGAAGGTCGGCAGGCCGCTTTCGCGCGCGTAGGCGAGCCCCGGGGCCTGCGGCCGGTTGCCGATCACCGCGACGATCTCGATGGGCAGCGCCGCCTCGACGATCGCGCGCAGGTTGCTGCCGCGCCCGGACAGCAGGACGACGACGCGAAGCGGACGTGTCAGCACGTCCGGATCACGAATACAGCACCTGTTCCGCTTCTGCCGGCCGCGCGACGATCTCGCCGATGCGCCAGACCGTCTCGCCGCTGGTCCGGAGATGGGCCATCGCGGCATCGGCATCGGCGGCCGCCACCACCACGCACATGCCGATGCCGCAGTTGAAGGTGCGCAGCATCTCCATCGGCTCGACGTTACCGGCCTGCTGCAGCCAGTCGAACAGCGGCGGGCGCGTCCATGACGCGAGATCGACGCGGGCGGCGACGCCGTCCGGCAGGCAGCGGGGCAGATTGCCGGTGATGCCGCCGCCAGTGATGTGTGCCATGCCCTTGACCGTCAGCTTTTCCATCAGGGCGAGCAGCGGCTTGACATAGATGCGCGTCGGCGCCATCACCGCATCGGCAAACGGTTTGCCGTGGAAGTCGGATTTGAGGCCGATGTGCGAAACGTCGATGAGCTTGCGGATCAGCGAATAGCCGTTGGAATGGGCACCGGACGAGGCCAGCCCCAGCACGACATCGCCGGGCGCGATGGTCTGGCCGCCGATGACCTTGCTTTTCTCCACCACGCCGACGGCGAAGCCGGCCAGATCGTATTCGCCGTCCGGGTACATGCCCGGCATTTCGGCGGTTTCGCCGCCGATCAGCGCGCAGCCGGCCTGTTCGCAGCCGGTGGCGATGCCGGCGATGACCGCTTCGGCGGTATCCAGCGTGAGCTTGCCGGTGGCGAAATAATCCAGGAAAAACAGCGGCTCGGCGCCCTGTACCAGAATGTCGTTGACGCTCATCGCGACGAGATCGATGCCGACGGTGTCGTGGCGGTTGAGCTCGAAGGCGAGCTTGAGCTTGGTGCCGACGCCGTCGGTGCCGGAAACCAGCACCGGTTCCCGGTATTTCCTGGAAATCTCGATCAGGGCGCCGAAACCGCCGATGCCGGCCAGCACTTCGGGCCGCATCGTGCGTCGGGCATGCGGCTTGATGCGTTCGACCAGCGCGTCGCCCGCCTCGATGTCGACCCCGGCATCTTTGTAGGAAATGGAAGACACACCCGGCTCCAGAATCATAAAGTGCGCTATTTTAGCGTCTATGTCCGCCACCCGCCCCTTCGCCGTCCCCTGGTTCGCACTCGCCACGCTGCTCGTCGCCGGCGTCGGGGTCTGGCTGCTCGCGCCGATTCTCACGCCTTTCCTGGCCGGCGCGTTGCTGGCCTACATCTTCGACCCACTGGTGGACCGGCTGGAAGCCCGCGGCCTGTCGCGCACCACCGGGACGGTCGTCGTCATCGTGCTCGCCGGCCTCGCCGTATTCGGGCTGCTGCTGGTGGCGCTGCCGCTATTTCAGGGCCAGTTCGTCGAACTCTCGCAACGCATCCCGGCTGCGATCGAACTGATCCAGACCCGTTTCCTGCCCTGGCTGGCGCAGACATTCGGCATCGCGGTCGATCCCAATCTGGATGCCCTGAAAACCTGGCTCACCGACAAGGCTGCGCAGAACGGCGCCGACTGGCTGCCCACCCTGCAGACCGGTGCGCTGGCGGCCGTTGGCATCCTCGCCAATCTGCTGCTGATTCCTGTGGTGATGTTCTATCTGCTGCGCGACTGGGATGTGATGGTCGACCGCGTGGCCGCGCTCACGCCCCGGCCCTGGCTGGCTGCGGTCACCCGCATCGCGCGCGCGATGGACGCCGTGGTCGGCGAATTCCTGCGCGGGCAACTGTCGGTGATGCTGGCGCTGTCGGTCTACTACGTGCTGGCGCTGTGGCTGGCCGGCCTCGATTACGCGCTGCCGATCGGCCTCCTGACCGGGGTACTGTCCTTCGTGCCCTTCCTCGGCTTCGGCCTCGGCATGCTGCTGGCGCTGCTGGTGGCGCTGCTGCAGTTCGCCGACTGGACCGGGGTGGCCTGGGTGGCGGGCATCTACCTGGGCGGCCAGCTGCTCGAAAGCTACGTATTCACCCCGCGCCTGGTCGGCGAACGGGTGGGCCTGCACCCGGTGGCGGTCATTTTCGCACTGGCCGCCTTCGGCCAGGTGTTCGGCTTCGTCGGCGTGCTGCTGGCGGTGCCGCTGGCCGCGATCCTGCTGGTGGCGCTGCGCGAACTGCGCGGCGTCTACACGGCCAGCGCGTTCTACAGCGGCGGCTATAATGCCGCCTCTTTTCACGCCCCCGATCCCGCCATGGCTCCGCCTCTGCTCGAATCGCACATCACGTCACTGCCGCTCGTCCATCGCGGCAAGGTGCGCGACATCTACGCCGTAGGCGACGACAGGCTGCTGATCGTGACGACCGACCGGCTGTCCGCCTTCGACGTGGTGATGCCGACGCCGATTCCGGGCAAGGGGGCGGTCCTGACAAAGGTTTCAGCCTTCTGGTTCGACCGCCTGAAAACCATCGTACCGAACCAGGCGCTCGATATCGAACCCGAATCGGTGGTGGCGGACAACGAACGCGATCAGGTTGCAGGTCGCGCCATCGTGGTGAGGAAACTCAAGGCGCTGCCGGTGGAAGCCATCGTGCGCGGTTATCTGGTCGGGTCCGGCTGGAAGGAATACCTGGCCAGCCAGTCGGTCTGCGGCATTGCCCTGCCGCCCGGCCTCAGACAGGCCGATCGCCTGCCCGAACCGATCTTCACCCCCTCGACCAAGGCGGCCGTGGGGGCGCACGACGAGAACATCAGTTTCGAGGCGACCGCGGCGCTGATCGGCGTCGAGCTGGCCGCCCAGGTCCGCGACGTAAGCCTTGCCCTGTACAAGGCGGCCGCGGAGTATGCACTTACACGCGGCATCATCATCGCCGACACCAAGTTCGAATTCGGGCTCGACGCGGCTGGCCGGCTGGTATGGATCGACGAAGCACTGACGCCCGATTCCTCGCGATTCTGGCCGGCGGACCAGTACCGGCCGGGCAGCAACCCGCCCAGTTTCGACAAGCAGTTCGTCCGCGACTGGCTGGAAGCCAGCGGCTGGAACAAGCAGCCGCCGGGGCCGGCGCTGCCGCCCGAGATTGTCGCCCGGACGGCCGAGAAATACGGCGAGGCGATGACGCGGCTGCTCGCCGCAGACTGAACTACCTCGTCACTTGAGGGTGGCGTTGAGAAAATCCGCCACGGCCGCGACCATCTGGGCCTCGTGGCCGGCATAGAAATGGTCGGTGTTGGCCACCACCTGCTGCACGGAGGCCTTGTTCGCAAAGCTTTTCTTGCGCTGGGCGGCCTGATCGAGCACCGGTTTCAGGTCGCCGTCGCCATACAGATCGAGAATCGGCACGCCAACCTTGGCGTAATCGCCGAACGAGGCGCCAAGACTGGCCCAGGCCTTCACCGCGGGATCCGGCTTGTCGGCGAAATACGTCAGGCTCATGCGCGCGCCCATGCTGTGCGACACGACGGCAATGTCCTTGTAACCCTTTTCCTTCAGAAAGGCCACGGCCAGACCAATACGCTCGGCCGCCTCCGGAAAGGTCGGCGGATACGCCTCGCCCTTGGCATCGGCCGCCAGAATGGGCATCTGGATCGACAAGGTCGTGAAACCGCGATCGGCCAGTTCGATGCGGAGCGTGCCGACCATGCCCCAGTCAGGGTGAATACCCAGACCGTGCACGACGACGACAGCCTTGTCGCTGCCCGAAACCGGCGTGAACAGGCCCAGAAACTTGTGATGCGCACGGGTCTGCAGATAGACCGCGTCGCCGACGACCAGGCCCGGCACGACCTCGTCGGCCCATTTTTTCTCGCGGGCGTAGTCCGCCGTATCCGCCGCCGCGGTCATGGAAAGACACAATGCCCACAGGCCAACCAGCCATTTCCCGAAAGGATTTTGCTTCATCTGCTTCATCTCCTGCCTCCTGCGCGTTAAAGTTTGGACTTCGTCTGCCCGATAATTCAACGAAATCGTGGTTTTATCAATCGCATTCATCCACATTAGTCGAAAGTGACCGTGAAGCCGTTGCGTGTCGTACCCCCCTCGCCGCCGACCGTTCCGACACGCGACACGCGCCAACGGGGCAATGCACGGGTCGTCATCGTCGATGATCGCGGCACCGCGCGCAGCCTGCTGGAAGGTCTGGCACGCACCCTTGAGCCGGGCGTCATCGTCGAAAGCTATGCCGATCCGCTCGATGCGCTGGCCCGGATGGAGGTCGAAATCCCCGATCTCATCATCACCGACTACCGCATGCCGAGCATGGACGGCATCGAATTCACCCGCCGCGTCCGGGCCGAACGCCGGCTCGCCGATGTGCCGATCATCATCGTCACGGTCGTGGAAGACCGCCGGATTCGCTACCAGGCGCTCGAAAACGGCGCGACCGACTTTCTGACCCGTCCGATCGACCCGCAGGAATGCCGGGCGCGCTGCATCAACCTGCTGGCGCTGCGCCGCAGCCAGAAAATGGTCACCGACCGGGCGCAGTGGTTGGAAGAACAGGTCATGCAGGCGACCCGCGAGGTCCGCACGCGCGAACGCGAAACCCTGATGAAACTGGCGAAAGCCGGCGAATACCGCGATCAGGAGACCGGCAACCACATTCTGCGCATGTCCAAGTATGCGCGCCTCATCGCCGAGGAACTGAAGCTCACGGCGATGGAATGCGACGAAATCGAGGCCGCCGCGCCCATGCACGACATCGGCAAGATCGGCATCCCCGACCAGATTCTGCTGAAACCCGGCCGCCATACGCCGGAAGAAACGGCAATCATGCGGCGCCACCCCCTGATCGGCCATGAAATCCTGGCCGACAGTCCGTCGCGTTATCTGCAGATGGGCGCAATCATCGCCCTGGGTCACCATGAAAAATTCGACGGCACCGGCTATCCCCAGGGGCTCGCCGGGGAAGCCATTCCGCTCGCGGCGCGCATCGTCGCAGTGGGCGACGTGTTCGACGCGCTGACGTCCAAACGTCCCTACAAGGGCGCCTGGTCGTTCCAGGACGCGCTGTCCTACATCCGCACTCACAGCGGCACGCATTTCGATCCGGATTGCGCGCGCGCCTTCGAGCGCCGCATCGACGCAGTCGCCGCGATCATGCGCGACCTGGGCGACGAAACGGAGCCCGGCTGAGCGTCATGTCGAGTCATGCGACGCTCGACTGGCTGCGGCGTCTGAAACGCCGGGTCAATGCGCGTCCCGACACCGAATTCCAGCAGGCCCTGATCCGTTTCATCATCGGCGTCATCTCCTACGCCTACTTCAGTTCGAGCTGGTTCAACCACCCGAACTTCATCTACTCGAGCATCCATTTCGTCGCGCTGTTCTTCATCACCACCTCGGCACTGATCCTCGCCGGCACGCTGGCCGACCCGAGCGTTTCGCCAGTGCGCCGGCTGTTCGGCGCGATCGTGGACTTCCTGACCGCGTCTTTCCTGCTCCTGATGGGGGGCGAGACCTCGGCGCCGCTGGTGGGCATCTACCTCTGGGTGACGCTGGGCAACGGCTTCCGCTACGGCGTGCCCTATATGTATTTCTCCACCCTCCTGAGTGCGGTGGGGTTCGGCTCGGTGCTCGCGTTCAACCCGTTCTGGCACCAGCATCTGGCACTCGGCATCGGCATCCTGTTCACGATGATCATCGTGCCGCTGTACGCAGCATCGCTCACGCGCCAGCTGCACTCCGCGGTCAAGCGCGCGAACGAGGCCAATCAGGCCAAATCTTCGTTCCTGGCCAACATGAGCCATGAACTGCGCACGCCGCTGAACGGCGTCATCGGCGTGGCCGACCTCCTCACCGCGACCCGGCTCGACAAGGAACAGCAGGAATTCGCCCAGATCATCCGCGCCTCCGCCCATACCCTGCTCGAACTGATCGAGAACGTGCTCGACATCTCGCGCATCGAGGCCGGACGCCTGTCGACCAGCCAGGAAGACTTCGACCTGCACCGGCTGGTCAACGGCACCGTGGCCATGATGGAACCGCAGGCCCAGGGCAAGGGACTCGCCCTTGCCTCGCACATCGCGCCGCAGACCCCCTTCCATCTGAACGGCGACGGACGCCACCTGCGCCAGATCCTCATCAATCTGGTCGGCAACGCGATCAAATTCACCGAACACGGGCGGGTCGACGTCTACATCCGGCCGGTCGGCCAGAGTCACCAGCCGCAGCGGTTGCGCTTCGAAGTCGTCGATACGGGCATCGGCATCCCGCACGCCGCCCAGGCCCGCATCTTCGAAAGCTTCACCCAGGCCGATCCGTCGATCACGCGCCGCTTCGGCGGCAGCGGACTCGGCACCACCATCGCCAAGCAGCTGGTCGAGGCGCTGGGCGGCCAGATCGGATTGCACAGCCGCGAGGGCGAAGGGTCGACGTTCTGGTTCGAACTGCCGTTCGGGCTGACGGACGCGTCCGACGCGCCCCAAGCGCAGTTCGACGCACCGATGCGCGTCGCCGTCCTGACGGGCGGCGACCTGTCAGGCCGCCTGCAGACGATGATCCGCAGCTGGCACGCAGAACCGGTGCTGGTCGCCAATACCACGCGGCTGGCCGCCGAACTCGCCGCCGCGCCCGCCGGCAGCCCGCGATTGGGAGCGGTCGTGGTCGAACGCGCGGTCCTGCCCGGCGATCCCAGCGCATTCCTGCGTCTGCTGCGCGACGACCCCGGCCTTGCCAGCCTGCCCATCATCCTGATCGAATCCGACACCGCCACGCCGCCCACGCGCGATACGCAATGGGTACGGGACGGTTTTGCATCCGTGCTGCGCACGCCGGTGAACGCGACACTGCTGTTCAACGCGATTCACGCCGTGGTCAGCCAGGACATGCCGGAAAACGTGGTCTCGCTGGGCAGTCGCCTGCAGTCGTCCGGCGCCCCGGCAGCCGGCCTGAACATCCTGGTGGCGGAAGACAATCCGGTGAACCAGCGCGTGATCCGCGGCCTGCTCGAACATGCCGGGCACAAGACCTGGCTCGCCCACGATGGCGAAGAGGCCCTCGCCATGCTCGATGCGGACGAACGGGCTTACGACCTCGCCATCATCGACATGCACATGCCACAGCTTTCCGGGCCGGAAGTCGTGCAGCGCTGGCGTTTCCTGGAAAGATCGCATCTCCCCATCATCATGCTGACCGCCGACGCCCGCGCCGAAGCGCAGGCTGCCTGCGAAGAGGCCGGGGCGGATACCTTCCTCACCAAGCCCGTCAACAGCCGCGAATTGCTGGATGTCGTCGGCCGTCTGGTCAAGAAACCCGACACGGCACCCGCACCGGCCGAGCAGGCCGCCAAACGTGCGGCGGAAACCTCCTTGCTGGAAGAAAGCGTACTCGACGAACTGGCGCAGCTTGGCGGTCCCGGCTTCGTCGACGATCTGCTCGGCAGCTTCGTCACCGACAGCGCCCGCGCCCTGCGCGATGTCGAACGCGCGCTGGATGCCCGGGATTACAGCCAATGGCACGATCAGTTGCACATGCTGAAAGGCGGCGCCAGCGATATCGGCGCCTACCGGCTGGCGGAATTGTGTGCGGAAGCGGAACGGCTCAAGCCTTTCGAACTGGCCGTGCCGCTGGCGCATACACGGCTCGATGCCGTGCGCGAAGGTCTGGAAGCCGCACGGACCGCGCTGGACGCCTACCAGGCCGGCCGCTTACGCGCGGAGCGCGTGTGAGGCCTCGGTCGAATCCGCCTTCCCGCTCTGGCGCGTGATCAGGCGCTCCATCATCCGCAGATCTTTCGGCTCGAGACGCAAGGCCGCATCGACCCAGATATCCGCAATGCGCATGAGCTCCGCGTAGGCGATCGGCTGGATTTCCTCGCGCGCGCAACGCAGGGCAAAAGCGCCGTTGCGCGCCCGCGCCTCGCGGCGAATGTAATCGTGTACGGCCTGCTCGCCCTCGCCCGGTTCGGCCAGCACGTCCACCACGCCCAGCGCATGCAGTTCTTCCGCCAGATAGAGGCGGCCGCTCAGGATGATGTTTTCGGCCTTCTGGAAACCCACACGACGCCCCAGGAGGCTCAGTGCGCCCATGCCCGGAAACAGGTTGAACAGGATTTCGGGAAAGCCCAGCTTGGTGCCGCGTTCGGCGATCAGCACATTGCCGGACAGCGCGCATTCGAAGCCGCCGCCCAGCGCGTCGCCCTGCACCAGGGAGATCGTCTTCAGCACGGGACGATTCAGGTGAACCGCATTGAGATACAGCGGCTCGATGCAGGCCTTGGCGTACTGCGACAGGCGGTCGCGGTCGCCCGCCGCGATCAGGTCCGCGAACCGGTTGAGGTCGCCGCCGTAATTGAACACGTCCGGATGCGAGGATGCCGTCACCATGTAGCGCACATCGGGCTGTTTCGGATCGTCGATCTGGCTGGCGACGCTGTGGCACCAGCTCAGGAGCTCCTGCAGCAGGGTCGGCGTGAAACACGGACGCGGCTCGGAATGCATGTAGCCCCAGGATGTCTGACTGTGCGGGTCAAAATACGTGGTGAGCTGCGAATAATCGTTTTGCTGGGGTTGCAGCGTGTTACGAACAGCCTGCAAATGCGCCATGAGACTTCTCCACGTGAATTGCCGGGCACCGTCGGACGGTGTATAGGCGAAGACTAGCGCGCGGCGTGCGGCAGCTCAAGCTCAGGATCGTGAAATTTTGCGCGCTTGCAACAAAGCGACCGACGCCGGTAATTTTTCGCAGATCGCGAACGCGGCTTCAGAAGGTCCACAGCATGCGGATGGCAAGCACCAGCAGCAGCAGCGCGAAGATCCGTTTCAGCCGGCGAACCGGCAGGCGGTGGCTGGTCCAGGCGCCCAGCGGGGCGGTGAGCACGCTGCCGGCGACGATACCGGCGAGCGCGGGCAGGTAGACGAATCCCAGACTGCCGGCCGGCAAACCCGCCGCATGTCGCCCTCCGACGACATAACCGGCCGCGCCCGCAAGCGCAATGGGAAAGCCGATTGCCGCCGACGTGCCGATCGCCCGGTGCAGCGGAATGTTGTGGAACAGCATGAACGGCACCGACAGCGTGCCACCGCCGATGCCCACCCAGCTCGACACCAGACCGATCACCGAGCCGGCCAGCGTGGTGCCGGCGCGCCCCGGCATCGCGCGATGCGGCGCAGGCCTGAAATCGAGCCACATCTGGATGGCGGCGTAGAACAGGAAGGCCACGAAGAACACCTTGAGCACTGTGGCCGGCACGCGGGACGCCAGGAGCGCGCCGACAAAGGTGCCCGCCAGCACGCCGAGCGTGATGCGCCGCACCACCGTCCATTCGACCGCGCCGTGGCGATGATGCGCCCGCACGCTGGACAGCGAGGTGAAGACGATGACGGCCAGCGAAGTCCCGAGCGCGAGTTGCGGCTCCATGCCGGCCGCCAGCCCCTGCGCATGCAACAGCACGATGAGTACCGGAACGATGATGAGCCCGCCGCCGACACCGAGCAGACCGGCGACGAAACCGGTCGCCAGGCCCAGCGCGAAATAGCCGGCCAGCAATGCCGGCGCGAGTTCCGGCATCAGAGTTTCTTGACGATAAAGGCGTATTCCGCAGGATCGACGGGCGTGATCGACAGGCGGTTGCCGCGCTGCAGGATGCGCATGTTGGCGAGCTCGGGATAGCCCCGGATCTCGGCCAGCGGCATCAGCCGCGTTTTCTTCACCAGCTTCACGTCCACATTGAACCAGCGCGGCGTCTCCGCCGTGGCCTTGGGGTCGAAATACTTGTCCTTGGGATCGAACTGGGTCGCGTCGGGATAGGCCAGCGTACTCACCACGGCCAGACCGGCAATGCCCGGCTCGGCGCACGACGAGTGATAGAACAGGACCTTGTCGCCGACCTTCATCTGGTCGCGCATGAAATTGCGCGCCTGGTAGTTGCGCACGCCGTACCAGGCGACGCTTTGATCGGGCAGGGTGGCGAGGTCGTCGATGCTGACGTCGCTCGGTTCGGATTTCATCAGCCAGAAGCGCATGAGGAACCTCGAATGTGGATCAGCGTCAGGCGCGCCGGATCAGGGTGCCGACCCCTTCGGGCGTCAGCACCTCCAGCAGCAGCGCATGTTCGACACGGCCGTCGATGATGTGCGCGCTCTTCACGCCACTGTTCACCGCATCGACCGCATAGCCGACCTTGGGGATCATGCCGCCGGAAATCGTGCCGTCGGCGGTCAGCTCGTCGACCTCACGCGGCGTCAGGCCGGTCAGCAGCTTCATCTGCTTGTCCAGCACGCCGGGGGTGTTGGTCATGAAGATGACCTTTTCCGCCTGCAGCACGCCGGCGATCTTGCCGGCGGCAACGTCAGCGTTGATGTTGTAGGCATTGCCTTCGCGGTCGGTGCCGAGCGGTGCCACCACAGGGATGAAATCGCGCGCATCGAGCACCTGGATGATCTCGGGATCAATGCTCGTGATCTCGCCGACCTGTCCGATGTCGAGCAGCTCCTCGGCTTTTTCCCTGCTCTTCACCAACATCTTCTTGGCGTGGATGAAATTGCCGTCCTTGCCGGTCAAGCCGACGGCCTTGCCGCCGTGCTTGTTGATCAGCGTGACGATGTCCTGGTTGACCAGCCCGCCGAGCACCATCTCGACGACGTCGAGCGTTTCCTCGTCCGTCACCCGCATGCCCTGGATGAAATCGGACTGCTTGCCGATCTTCTTCAGCAGGTCGGCGATCTGCGGGCCGCCGCCATGCACCACCACCGGGTTCATGCCGACCAGTTTCAGCAGCACCACATCCTTGGCGAAGGCCTCCATCAGATGGCGTTCGGTCATGGCGTTGCCGCCGTACTTGATGACGATGGTCTTGTCGTAGAAACGCTGGATGTACGGCAGCGCTTCCGACAGGACATGTGCCTTGTCGGCGGCGGTGTGGGGCAGGGTCATGGCGGCTCCGGAACGAGGATTGCGCGGATTTTACGCCAAGAAAAAGGCGGCGCGCGGCCGCCTTCGTCCCGCCGGAGCGGTTTACTGGATGTTGAGCCGCCTGGCCGCGACGGCCAGTTTCTTGGGCAGCGTCAGTTCCAGCACGCCGTCCTGGTACTTCGCCGACGCGGCAGTCTCGTCGACTTCGTGCTCCAGCGCGAAGCTGCGGCTGACACGGCCGACGTAACGCTCGCGGCGCAGCATCTTTTCGCCCTCCTTCTGCCCGGCGCTCTTCTTCATCTCGGCACTGATGGAAACGGTGTTGCCGTCGATGGTGACGTGAATATCGTCCTTGGCGACGCCCGGCATGTCGGCATGCACGGCGTAGGCGCTTTCGTCTTCCTTCACATCCATGCGGATTTGAGGCAGCTCCCTGTCGGCCTGCACCGGACGGAAGAAACCGCGGAACAGGGTATCGAACGGATCATGCACTTCGAACGGGTCGTAACGGGTAACGTTGGCCATGGTGTCCTCCTTGAGGAAAAGTTTCGGTTGCTACCCATATGGTGCAGCGCCATGCCGTTTCAAGGGGCAAGGTTGCCGCTTTGTGCCATACCCTCCAGAATGCGCCCACCAGTCTGACGGGACCCGAAAATACATGGACGCACTGGACGCGCAAGCCTGGCTGACCGAGCACGGCGACTACCTGTTTCGTGTCGCCCGCCGCCAGTTGCGGTCGGACGAACAGGCCGAGGACGCCGTGCAGGAGACCCTGCTGGCTGCGCTCACCGCCCGCGACCGCTATGCGGGCGAGGCCAGCCCGCGTACCTGGCTCACCGCCATCCTCAAGCACAAGATCGTGGATGCGATCCGGCGCCAGATGCGTGAAGTCGAGCTGCCCCGGGACGCCGACGACGAGGAGGCGGTTGACGCCTTGTTCCGGGCGGACGGGCACTGGGCGACGCCGCTTGGAGCCTGGGGCAACCCCCAGACGGCGGCCGAGCTCAATCAGTTGCGGCATGCGCTGGCCACATGTGCCGACCGGCTGAAGCCGGCCATGGCCCAGGTTTTCAGCCTGCGTGAAATCGCCGGCATGGAAACGGAAGAAATCTGTAAGGAACTCGATATCACCCCGACCAACTGCTGGGTTCTGCTGCATCGGGCACGTCTGTTCATGCGCCAGTGCCTGGAACTGAACGGCTTTTCGGGAGCAGGCGCATGAAATGGCAAATCTCGTGCAAAGAGACTTCCGCGCTTGTCTCGCGCGCGCTGGATTCGCGCCTGCCGTTCGGCGACCGCATTGCGATGCGCCTGCATCTGGCCATCTGCCGGAATTGCGCGCGTTTCGCCCGGCAGGTACGCGAAATGCGGCAACTGTTCCAGGCGGGGGCGGACGATATCGTCTCCCCCGGCCTGCCGGACGATGCGCGCCGGCGAATCGAGGCCGCACTGCGCCGCGGCCCGGATATTTGAGTATTTGAAACCGGATTTACCCGGTATGTTGGCAGTACGCCGTCTGGCACCCCCACCCACCCAAAGGAGAGAAAGCATGTCACAGAAAACCCTGCTCACCGCCGCCCTCGGCACCGCGTTCGTCGCCGGTTTGTCGGTCGCCCCGGCCACATCCGCCGCGGAGAATCCGTTCGTACTGGCGGGCCTGTCGTCCGGTTACCAGGTCGCCGACGCCGGCAAGCCGATGGAAGGCAAGTGCGGCGGCGCCAAATCCGCCGAGGGTAAATGCGGCGGCGCCAAGGCCAAAGACGAAACCAAGGCCAAGGAAGGCAAGTGCGGCGGCGCCAAATCCGCCGAGGGCAAATGCGGCGGCGCCAAGGCCAAAGACGAAACCAAGGCCAAGGAAGGCAAATGCGGCGAAGGCAAGTGCGGCAGCCCCAAGAAATAAGCGCATCATGACCGCCCTGCGCCCGACCGGCGCGGGGCTCGGGTTTCGGCGCGAACTCGTTCCCGCGCTGAAAACCCGGGTGCCCGACGCCATTGCGTTCTTCGAGCTCGCACCGGAAAACTGGATCGATCTGGGCGGCGCATTCGGGCGCGACCTGCGCGGTTTCACCGAACGCTTTCCCTTCGTCTGCCACGGCCTGTCGCTGTCGCTCGGCGGCCCGACGCCGCTGGACGAGCTGCTGCTCGTGAAAATACGCCAGTTCATGGACGCGCACGGCATCGCACTGTATACGGAGCACCTGTCCTACTGTTCGGACGAGGGGCACCTGTACGATCTGCTGCCGATTCCCTTCACGGAGGATGCCGTCAGATACGTCGCCTCGCGCATCCGCCGCGCGCAGGACATTCTGGAACGGCGCATCGCCATCGAAAATGCCTCCTACTACACGCCTTCGCCCATCGCCGAAATGGACGAACTGACTTTCATCCGCGCGGTCCTGGACGAAGCCGGCTGCGACCTGCATCTCGACGTCAACAACGTCTACGTCAACAGCGTCAATCACCGCTACGACCCACAGGCCTTCATCGCAGCCCTGCCGACCGAGCGTATCGCCTACCTGCACATGGCCGGCCACTACCGCGAGGCGGAAGACCTGCTCGTCGACACGCATGGCGCCGACGTGATCGAACCGGTCTGGGCGCTGCTCGACGCCACCTATCGCCTGCATGGCGTCGGGCCGACGTTGCTGGAGCGCGACTTCAATATTCCGCCGCTCGCGGACCTGGCCGGCGAAGTCGAGCGCATCGCCGCGTTGCAGGCGCGACACCGGACTTCGGATGAACCCGTCAGACGCGCGTCCTGAATTCCAGCGCTACCAGCTCGCGTTTGCCGCGCATCTCCGCGACCCGCGTCGTCAACCGCGCCCGGCGGGCGTGGATGCGCGCCGGATGAAGGTCTATGCCGCGCTGCTCTATAACAATGTCGAAAGCTTTCTGCTGGCCTGCTTTCCGGTATTGCGCCGGACACTGGGCACGCGCAGGTGGACGCGCCTGGTGCGCACATTCTTTGCCACGCATCGCTGCCATACGCCCTACTTCCGGCAGATCCCCGACGAATTCCTGCAGTTCCTGCAGTCCGGGCGGACGCCGCAGACGGACGATCCGCCCTGGCTGCTCGCGCTGGCGCACTACGAATGGATCGAACTGGCCCTGTCGGTATCGAACCGGGCGCCGGGCCGGGCCTACGACCCCGCCGGCGACCTGATGATGCGGGCACCGGTATTGAACCCGGTACTCGCCAGTCTCCGCTACGACTGGCCGGTGCACCGCATCGCGCCACGCCGCCGGATACGCCCGTCGGACACCCATCTGCTGGTCTTCCGCGATGCGGAAGACCGGGTCCGCTTCAGCGAAGTCAACGCCTTCACCGCCCGCCTGCTGAATCTACTGGAAAGCGGCACGCGGACGGGATGCGCCGCGCTGGAAACGCTCGCCGCCGAAAGCGGCCATCCCGACCCCGGTCTGATCCTGAAAGCAGGCGCAGCGCTGCTGGAAGATCTGCGTACGCAGGGTGCGATTCTGGGCGCCTGAACGCCCGCCGCTCAATGATGGTGGTGCATGTGCTGCGCCGGCTCGCCGCCGGGGCCGCGCGCGTCCGCTTTCACTTCGACGGTTTCCTGCTTGCCGCCGGTCTCGATCGTGAGCGTCAGCGGCACCGCGTCGCCTGCGGCGATGGGCTTGCCCAGATTCATCAGCATGATGTGGTAGCCGCCCGGTTCCAGCTTGACCGGCTTGCCCTTGGGCAGATCGAGCGTCCTGACCTCGCGCATGCGCATCACTTCGCCGTCCATCTTCATTTCGTGCAGCTCGACGCGCGGCACGGCCGCACTGGCCACGCCGACCAGTTTCGCGTCCACGTCGGACTGAATGGTCATGTAGGCGGCACTGACCTTTTGCCCCGGCATCGTGGCACGTGCCCACACGTCGGTCACCTGCACATTGGCAGCCGCGGCAGGCAGGGCAACGGCGGCGAGCAGCATCGCAGCGATCATCGGTTTCATGGCGGTCTCCTTATGGATTGGATCAAGCTGCACCATTCTCCCATACGGCCGCAGGACCCGGCACACGCGCGGCATGGACAAATTGTCGCAGGCCGCCGGGTCGCCCGGCGCGCGCATTACAATCGGCCCATGCCGACCGCCGCCGCCGATACGCTGCTGTCCATCCTGCCTGCACGCGCCCTGCTGGGCAGGCTGCTGACGCTGCGTGTCTCGCTGATTGCCGGCTGGGCGGCCGGGATCGTCTGGCTGCACTGGGGGCTCGGCATCCGCATGCCCCTGCTGCCGATGGCGGCCGTGCTCGCCCTGATGGGCGTGTTCGCCGTATCCACGGTCTGGCGGCTGCGCCAGGACGTCCCGGCGACGCAGATGGAATTTCTCGCCCATTTGCTGGCCGATCTCACCGCTTACGCCGTGCTGCTGTTCTTCGGCGGCGGCGCGACCAACCCCTTCGTCTCGCTCATGCTGGTGCCGGTGGTCATCGCTGCGATCAGCCTGCGCCCGCGCTGGGCCTGGCTGCTTGCAGGAGTAGCGAGCGCCTACTATGCGATATTGCTGTTCATCTATCAGCCGCTTGCCATCGCCGACCCTCTGGCCGCCTATGGCATGCACCTGGCCGGCATGTGGTTCAATTTCCTGGTCAGCGCCGCCCTGATCGCCTTTTTCGTCACCCGCATGCACGCGGGTCTGCGCGAACGCGAACGCGCACTCGCCGAACTGCGCGAAAAACAGCTTCGCGACGAACGCATCCTGGCGCTCGGCACCCAGGCAGCACTTGCCGCCCACGAGCTCGCCACACCGCTGGCCACGCTGCAAACGACGGCGCACGAGCTGGCCGCCGAATTTGCCAACGACCCGGATATCGGCGCCGACTGCCGGTTGATCGAACAGCAGGCCCAGGCCTGCAAAGCCATTCTGACCCGGCTCGCCGCACGTGCGCAGGATGCGCCTGCCGAACCGCAACCGCTCGACGCCTGGCTCGACGCCCTGGTCGATCGCTGGCAGGTGCTGCGGCCGGATGCGCGCATCGAGGCGGCCCTGCCGCGCGACGGCCGGGTCTTCCTGCCGCCCGACGGGCTCGAACAGGCCGTGTTGAACGTGCTCAACAACGCCGCCGACGCCGCGCCCGGGCCGGTCGAATTCCACGCCGCCTCGGACAACCGGGGCCTGACTCTCGACATCGCGGACCGCGGCCCCGGCTTCACCCCCGAACAACGGGCGCAGGCGGGGCGCGTCCTGTTCAGCGGCAAGCCGGGGCACGGCTGGGGCGTAGGCCTGGCGCTGACGCATTCGACCCTGGAACGCGCCGGCGGCAGCCTGACCCTGACCGAGCGCAAGGGGGGCGGCACGCGCGTCCGCATCGTCATTCCCTGGGAGCACGCCGCATGAACATGAAACTGCTGATCGTCGAGGACGATGCCGATTTCGCCGCCGCGCTCGGCCGCGCCATGCACAAGCGGGGCATCGAGTCGGCACACGCCCCGGATGCAGCGACCGCTCGCGCGCTCATCGAGCATTTTCACCCGACCCACGCCGTCGTCGACCTGAAGCTGCCGGGCGAATCCGGACTGCGGGTCGTTGCCGATCTGGCTGCACGCGAGCCCCCGCCTGCCATCGTCGTGCTGACCGGCTACGCCAGTATCGCGACCGCCGTCGAAGCGGTCCGCCTGGGTGCGCGCCATTACCTCGCCAAACCGGCCAACGCCGATGAAATCCTGGCCGCCCTGCTCAAGGATCAGCCCGACGTCATGCTCGAAGTGAGCCCGGAACCGCTCTCGGTGGCGCGGCTGGAATGGGAACATATCCAGAAGGTGCTGGCCGAGAACGACGGCAACATCTCCGCCACCGCGCGCGCCCTGAAAATGCATCGCCGGACCCTGCAGCGCAAGCTCGACAAGCATCCGCCCAAGCCGGCCTGAGGCCGGACCGGGAACCTGGCCGGCCGCGGCAGGTCACTGCAGCCAGTCCCTTCGTTGCCCTCAACCATGAACGTCCAGTCCCTGCTCGATCAACTCCTCGGCGCCGGCCAGTCCGCCGCGCAAAAGGTCAACCAGTCCGGTTACGCCAATTTCGGTACCGGCATGCTCGCCGGCGGCGCACTGGGCCTCCTGCTCGGCGACAAGCGGGTGCGCAAATTGGGCGGCAAGGCGCTGACCTATGGCGGAGCCGCGGCACTCGGGGCACTGGCATTCCGCGCCTACAGCAACTGGCAGCAGCAGAAAGCCGCGGCAGGCACCGCACCGGCCCCTTCGGCCCAGCCGGCGCAGTTCCTCCCTGCCCCGCAGGCCGCCGACCACAGCCGCGCCGTACTGAAGGCGCTGATCGCCGCCGCCAAGTCGGATGGCCACATCGACACGCGCGAACGCGGCCTCATCGAGGAACAACTCGGCCGCATGGCCGGCGATGCCGGTCTGCGCGCCTGGATCGACGCCGAGGTTTCACGTCCGCTCGACCCCGCCGAGGTCGCTTCGGCCGCCGGCGGGTCGATGGAGATCGCAACCGAAATGTATCTGGTGAGCGTGCTCGCGGTGGACAGCGAAAGCTTCATGGAACGCGCCTATCTGGACGCGCTGGCGGCACAACTGAAACTGCCGCCCGACCTCAGGGCGCAACTCGAAACCGAGGCGCGACAAGCGGCGGCGGCCGCCTGAAACTCAGTGGCCGACGCCCCAGTCGATCACCCCGAAATACGCCGTCGCCAGCACCACGCAACCGAACACGATGCGGTACCACGCGAACAGCGTGTAATCGTGTCGGCTCACGAATTTGATCAGCGTGCGCACCGCCAGCAACGCACTGACGAACGCCGCCGCACCGCCCACGGCGAAAAGCGGCAGATCGCCCGCATCGAACAAGCGCCAGTTCTTGTACAGGTCGTAGGCCGTGGCGGCGAACATGGTGGGAATGGCGAGGAAGAACGAAAACTCCGTCGCCGCCTTGCGTGACAGCCCGAGGAACAGTCCGCCGATGATGGTCGCGCCCGAACGCGACGTTCCCGGAATCATCGCCAGCGCCTGCGCAAAACCGATCACGAGCGCGCGCCGCCAGCCGAGATCGTCCACTGTCGGCGTGGCGACCGTATGCTTGCGCCGCTCGGCCCACAGAATCAGCAGACCGCCGATCACCAGCGCCGACGCCACGACGATGGGATTGAACAGATAGCCCTTGATCTGCTTGTAAAACAGGAAACCCAACACTGCCGCGGGCAGGAAGCCCGCCATCAGGTTCACCGCCAGCCGCCGCGAGGCCGGTTCGCTGTGCAGCGTCGCGGCCACGTGGCCGAGCTTCGCGCGATATTCGTAGACCACCGCCAGAATCGCCGCGAGCTGGATCGCGATCATGAACACCTTGGCCTTCTCGCCGGTGAATCCCAGCAGCTGGCCGGCAATGATCAGGTGACCGGTACTGGAAATCGGCAGAAACTCGGTAACACCCTCGACCAGACCAAGGATCAGGGCATGCAGAATGAGAACGGGATCGGTCATGAGGTGCGGGCAGACATGAAAAAGGCGCGCCCACCGGGCGCGCCCGCCGAATTATACGCAGTGCAGGTCAACAGGCCGTGAAGGCGCGAGACCGGCCGGCATTCAGACCTTGCGGTAGACCTCCGCCCCCTGCTTCACGAACTCGACGGCTTTCACTTCCATACCCTTGGCCAGCGCGTCGGCTTCGTTCAGACCCTCTTTCGCTGCGAATTCGCGCACGTCCTGCGTGATCTTCATCGAGCAGAAATGCGGACCGCACATCGAGCAGAAGTGCGCGACCTTGGCCGATTCCTTGGGCAGCGTCTCGTCGTGGAAGGACTTGGCCTTGTCGGGGTCGAGACCCAAATTGAACTGGTCGTCCCAGCGGAATTCGAAGCGCGCCTTGCTCAAGGCGTTGTCGCGGATCTGCGCACCGGGGTGGCCCTTGGCCAGATCGGCCGCGTGGGCGGCAAGCTTGTAGGTGATGATGCCTTCCTTCACGTCGTCCTTGTCCGGCAGACCGAGGTGCTCTTTCGGCGTGACGTAGCACAGCATCGCGGTGCCGTACCAGCCGATCATCGCGGCGCCGATGCCCGAGGTGATGTGGTCGTAGCCGGGCGCGATGTCGGTGGTCAGCGGGCCCAGGGTGTAGAACGGCGCTTCGGCGCAGGACTCCAGCTGGATGTCCATGTTCTCCTTGATGAGGTGCATGGGCACGTGGCCGGGACCCTCGATCATCACCTGCACGTCGTGCTTCCACGCGACCTGGGTGAGCTCGCCCAGCGTGCGCAATTCACTCAGCTGCGCTTCGTCGTTGGCGTCGTAGATCGAGCCGGGACGCAGGCCGTCGCCGAGCGAGAAGGCCACGTCGTACGCCTTCATGATTTCGCAGATGTCCTCGAAGTGCGTATAGAGGAACGATTCCCTGTGATGCGCGAGGCACCACTTGGCCATGATCGACCCGCCGCGCGAGACGATGCCGGTCATACGGTTCGCGGTCATCGGCACGTAACGCAGCAGCACGCCGGCGTGGATCGTGAAGTAGTCGACGCCCTGTTCGGCCTGTTCGATCAGCGTGTCGCGGAACATCTCCCAGGTCAGTTCCTCGGCCTTCCCGTCGACTTTTTCCAGCGCCTGATAGATCGGCACGGTACCGATCGGCACCGGCGAGTTGCGGATGATCCACTCGCGGGTTTCGTGGATGTTCTTGCCGGTCGACAGATCCATCACCGTGTCGCCGCCCCAGCGGATCGCCCAGGTCATCTTCTCGACTTCTTCCTGGATGCTGGAGCCGAGCGCCGAGTTGCCGATGTTGGCGTTGATCTTCACCAGGAAGTTGCGGCCGATGATCATCGGTTCGGTTTCCGGGTGGTTGATGTTGTTCGGGATGATGGCGCGACCGCGTGCGATTTCGCTGCGCACGAATTCGGGCGTGATCTCGTTCTGCAAGCTGGCACCGAAGTTCTGTCCCGGATGCTGGCGGGCCATCAGCGCGGCAAGTTTCTCGCCTTGCGGGCCGGATGCCTTCAATGCTTCCAGATACGCCGCGCGGTTGTTGTTCTCGCGGATGGCGATGAACTCCATCTCCGGCGTGACGATGCCGCGGCGGGCGTAGTGCATCTGCGTGACGTTGGCGCCGGCCTTCGCGCGGCGCGGATTGCGGTGCAGGCCGGGGAAGCGCATCGCGGCGAGCGCGGGGTTGGCGGCCTGCTGGCGACCGTATTCGGACGACAGGCCGTCGAGCACTTCGGTATCGCCGCGGGCGTCGATCCAGCCGGTGCGCAGCGCGGGCAGGCCCTGGCGGATGTCGATCTTGGCGGTCGGATCGGTGTAGGGGCCGGAGCAGTCGTAAACGTAGATCGGCGGGTTCTTCTCGCCGCCGAAACCGGTCGGCGTGTCGGCCTGCGCGATCTCGCGCATGGGCACGCGGATGTCCGGCGTGCTGCCTTCGACGTGGATCTTGCGCGAATTCGGCAGCGGCTGAATCGCGGCTGCATCGACGTGCGCGTCGGCGGCGGTAAACTGGGCGGGCTTGTGGGGGGCGTTCATGGGCATTCTCCAATGGGGAGCAGCCCGGACGCGCGCGGAACACGCGGCATCCTGCCCTCCCTACGGCGGTATCAACCGCATCAGGTTCGAAGGGTATGTCTCACTCCCCTGCGGGAGACCCCTGGCGAGCGGCCAAGTTAGCCGAATTGTGGAATAATTGCAAGGCAGTCATTCCTCTAACCCATTGATTTTCCAGACACCCGGCATGGATATTGAACAGGCACGCTTCAACATGGTGGAACAGCAGATTCGCCCCTGGGACGTGCTGAACCCGCACGTGCTCGACCTGTTGTTCAAGCTGCGCCGCGAAGACTTCGTGCCCGAAGCCCGCCGCGCACTCGCTTTCGTCGACATGGAAATCCCGCTCGGCCACGGTGAATCGATGTGGACGCCCAAGCTCGAAGCCCGCGTCCTGCAGGAACTGGCGCTGCAATCGACCGACCGTGTCCTCGAAATCGGTACGGGCAGCGGCTATTTCGCCGCGCTGCTCGCGGCGCAGGCAGCCGAGGTCGTGTCGGTCGACATCTGTGGCGATTTCACCGCCTCTGCTGCCGGGAAACTGCGCGCGCACGGGATCGCAAACGTGCATCTGCACACGGCCGACGCCTCGCGCGACTGGCCCGACGATGCCGGCTTCGATGCCATCGTGCTCACCGGTTCGACACCGATCCTGTCCGATGCCTTCCGCCGGCGCCTCCGGGTCGGCGGCCGCCTGTTCGCCATCACCGGTTCGGTCCCCGTGATGCAGGCGCAGCTCGTTACCTGTACCGCGCCCGGCGCCTTCCGGAGCGTCACGCTGTTCGAGACCTGCGTCGCCCCGCTCGTCAACGCGCCGCACCCTGCCGCCTTCGTATTCTGATGTTTGCCCCGTCGAGTCCGATCCATGGCGCGTCCGGCACGTTCCGGCCGGGATACCGCACCGTTTCCAGCCTGGACGGAGCACGCCCTTTCTCGGGTTTGCCGGACTGAATGCGCCATTTCCGGCCAGCCGAACTCGACGCCTACCTCAAGGGCGGCCATGCCCCCGTGCTGCTGGACGTGCGCGAGCCCTGGGAATACGGCATCTGCAAGCTGCCCGGCGCGCAGCTGATCCCCATGCGTGACCTGCCCGCCCGGCTGGGCGAGCTGGACAGAAATGCCGAGATCGTCGTCATCTGCCATCATGGCGTGCGCAGCTACCACGCGGCCCGCTACCTTGAAACGGTCGGATTCTCGACCATCATCAATCTCTCGGGCGGCATGGCGGCCTGGGCCGACGAAGTGGACCCGGCCACGCCCCGCTACTGAAACGTTTTCAAGACTGGACCCGACATGCTTCAGAAATCCCTGCCGCTTGCCCTGGCGCTGGCATTCGCCCTTCCGGCGCACGCGGCCAATCTATCCGACGCCTACCGCGACGCGCAGGCTTACGACGCGCAGTACGCCGCCGCACGCGCCGCCCTTGAGGCCGGCCGCGAAAAAGCCGAGCAGGGACGTGCGGGCCTGCTGCCCCAGGTCGATCTGAGCGGCAACGTCACGCGCAGCCATGTCGACTCCTCGCTGCCCGGCGGCGACGTCGACTACACAGGCAACGGCGCATCGATCAATGCGGTTCAGCCGCTGTTCCGCAAGCAGAACTGGGTCGCGTTCGAACAGGCGAAAAACCAGACCCGGATCGCCGAAATGCAATTCAAGCTGGCGGAGCAGGAGCTGATCCTGCGTGTCGCCCAGGCCTATTTCGACGTGCTGCAGTCGCAGGACAACATCGCCTTCATCGGCGCGCAGAAAGCCGCCATTTCCGAGCAGCTCGCCTCGGCCAAGCGCAATTTCGAGGTCGGCACCGCCACCATCACGGACACCCACGAGGCGCAGGCCCGCTACGACCTCGCCGTGGCGCAGGAAATCGCCGAACAGAACACGCTCAACATCCGTCTGCGCGCACTGGAGAAACTCATCGGCAAACCGGCCGGTGCGCTCGACGCATTGGTCGAACCGGCGCAGTTGAAAGCCGAAACCGGCGGCATCGACGAATGGGCGGATCGTGCGGCCCGAGGCAACCTGCAGACCGAGATCCAGCGCATCGCCAAAACCATCGCCGACCAGGAAGTGGAGCGCAACCGCGCCGGCCACTACCCCACGCTCGATGCCGTCGCTGGCTACAACGTCAACAACAACCAGAACCTCGGCACCCTCCAGGCCGACATGCGCACCGCCAGCATCGGCCTGCAGCTCAATCTGCCGATCTACCAGGGCGGGCTGGTCAGTTCGCGCGTGCGCGAAGCCGTGGCCAATCAGGAGAAAGCGCGCCAGGACCTCGAGGCGGCCGCCCGCGATGCGGGCCTCTCGGCACGCCAGGCATATCTCAACGTGGAAAGCGGCGTGGCCCGCGTGCGCGCACTGGAGCAGGCGCTCGTCTCCAGCCGGGCCCAGCTCGATTCCACCAAGCTCGGCCTCTCGGTCGGCGTGCGCACCAACCTCGACGTGCTGAACGCCGAGCAGCAGGTGCTGTCCGCCCGCCGCGACCTCGCCGGCGCACGCTACGCCTGGCTGCTGGCGGGCCTGTCGCTCAAGGCTGCCGTGGGGACGCTCAATCCGGCCGATCTGGCCGAGATCGACCAGCACCTCAAGCCGGCGACTGCAGTCGCGGCGCAATAAACGCCAGCATCATTGCTTAAGTCGCTCATACTCATGTCCAGTGTAGCCATCGTAGCCAGCTATTGTTTTGCATGGCTGTGGCACGAGTGGTTCTTTTATGCTTTGGCGATATCTGCATTTTTGCTGTTGAGCGGACGTCTTCTGCTTTCCAACAAAAATATGACCACACAAGCTATGGCAATTGGGGTTGCGATCGGTGCCTTTATAGGTAGCGCAATTGGCTTAACCCATCACTTTTAGCCGAGCCACATGCCATTACGGCGGCAGTTCTTCTACGTCGTAGACATAGCAGGTACCAATCCTGCAACCCGCGCCGCCGCGCCGCGGTGGCGTGCGGCGAAGGCCAGCCCGGCCTCGCCCATGCGGCTACGCGCCGGCGCATCCGCCAACAAGCCCAGCGCTTGCGCCACGCACGCCTCCGCGTCGTTCACGCGCCGCGCGGCACCCGCCTCGATCGCCTGTCGTGTCGCTTCCTCGAAGTTGAAGGTGTACGGCCCCACCAGCACCGGCCGGCCCACGCTCGCCGCCTCGATCAGGTTCTGTCCGCCCAGTGGCTGCAGGCTGCCGCCGACGAAGGCGACGTCGCAGGCCGCGTAATACGCGAAGAGCTCGCCCAGGCTGTCGCCCAGCAGCACACGCGTCGCGGCGTCCACGGCCGTCGTCGCGCTGCGGCGCCCATAGGACAGTCCCGCCGCCTCGATCAGGCGCGCCGCTTCATCGAAGCGTTGCGGATGGCGCGGCACCAGCACCAGCAGAACGTCGTGCGGCGCGCGTTCGGCGAAGGCGCGCAGCAACGGCGCTTCCTCGCCTTCACGCGTACTCGCCGCAAGCAGCACCGGACGCGCGCCCCAGGTCGTCCGCCACGCCGCTCCGCGTTCGAGCTGGGCGGCCGGCGGCGCGATGTCGAACTTGAGATTGCCCGCGACCGCGATTTCGCGCGCGCCCAGTTGCTTCAGGCGTGCCGCATCGGCTTCGCTCTGCGCCGCGACGACGCCAATGCGCGCGAGGCTCGCACGCGTCAGTGCCGGCAGCCGCGCGTAACCGCGCGCCGAACGTTCGGACAGCCGCGCGTTCGCCAGCATCAGCGGCACGCCCAACTTGTCTGCCGTGCGGATCAGGTTCGGCCACAGCTCGGTTTCCATGAGGATGCCGACCGCCGGTCGGGCACGGCGCAGAAAACGCCGTACCAGACAGGCGTAGTCATAGGGCAGGTAGACGATGCGCGCGAAGCTGCCGTAAAGCGATTCGGCCGTCTCCCGCCCGGTCGGCGTCATGCAGGTGAGCAGAACAGGCCGGCCGGGATGCGACGTGCGCAGGGCTTCGACCAGCGGCTGCGCCGCGCGCATCTCACCGACGGAAACGGCGTGAATCCAGATTGCGCCGGCCGGCACATCCGCCGCGCCAAGGCGCTCGCCCCAGCGTCCGAGATAGCCGCGTTCGCGCCGCCCACGCCACAGCAGCCGCAAGGGAATCAACGGCGCAGCGAGCAGCAGAACCAGTCGGTAAAGCGTCCAGTCCAGAATCAGGCGCGGGGCAGGCATCGCCGGATTGTAAGTGGTGCGATGCTAAACTCGCCGCCAGTTCTGGAGACGAAACCATGAAAATCCTGCTCACCGGCGCAGCCGGATTCATCGGCATGCACGTCGCGCAAATCCTGCTCACGCGCGGCGACGACGTCGTCGGCATCGACAGCCTGAACGACTACTACGACCCCGCACTGAAACTCGCGCGGCTGGAACAGCTCAAGCCCTTCGCCAACTTCCGCTTCGTCCACGGGGACATCTCCGACCGCATGGTCATGGAAGACCTGTTCGAAAAGGGCCACTTCGACGCCGTGATCAATCTCGCCGCGCAGGCCGGCGTGCGCTACTCGCTGAAGAATCCGCATGCCTACGTGCAGTCCAACCTGGTCGGCTTCGCCAACCTGCTCGAAGGCTGCCGCCACCACGGCATCAAGCATTTCGTCTACGCCAGCTCGTCCTCCGTCTACGGCGCCAACACCAAGATTCCGTTCTCGGTGCACGACCCCGTCAACCATCCCGTGAGCCTCTACGCCGCGAGCAAGAAAGCCAACGAGCTGATGGCGCACACCTACTCGCACCTCTACGGCCTGCCCACCACCGGCCTGCGCTACTTCACCGTGTACGGCCCCTGGGGCCGGCCCGACATGTCGCCCTGGCTGTTCACGAGTGCAATTCTGGAAGGCCGCACTATCGACGTCTTCAACCACGGCGACATGATGCGCGACTTCACCTACATAGACGACATCGCCGACGGCACCGTGAAAGTGCTCGACCGCATCCCGCAGGGCAACCCCGACTTCGACCACACCAACCCCGATCCGGCCAGCAGCCACGCACCCTACCGCGTCTACAACATCGGCAACCACACGCCCGTGCAGCTGATGGATTTCATCGGCACCATCGAGAAGGCGCTCGGCCAGGAAGCGAAGAAGCATTTCCTGCCCATGCAGGACGGCGACGTGAAAGCGACCTACGCCGACGTCGACGACCTCATCCGCGACACCGGCTTCAAGCCGGCGACGACGCTGGAGTACGGGATCGGGAAGTGGGTGGCGTGGTATCGGGGGTACAAGAATCTTGGCTGAAACAATTAACAACCGATAGTTGCTTACAAGGCGAGACACCGTGCGAACTTTCATCCGCGAATTTTTAGGCTTGCCTATATCAGCAAGTAAAGCGTAGAGCTCGAATTAATCGAACAGCTACAGCACACCGCCCGGGGCGACGCCTGATTTAGGCGGCATGGGAATCTGGAAAACATGCTGTCTAAATTACGTTAGGGCTCATAGTCAATGCAAACGAGCACCCCGAAAGAGATTACGAAGCACATCAGGCAACTGATCGCCAAGGTCGCTCCTGGGCGTGAGGCCATGTATCTACCTGTGAGACCAAACGATGGCGCAAAGGTTAGTGAGTGCTTTCCAAACGTGGAGGCAAAGATCTTTCAGGCTGGTGGCAGGATGTTGTGCGGCTGGCAAATTTGGGAGTGGCCTCACATCTTAGTTGAGGCTGAGTTTCATGCTGTGTGGGTTTCTCCGGAAGGGGACTTGGCCGAAATTACTCCCAAGCAACATGGCGAGGAGACTATTCTTTTTGTTCCGGATCCTTCTCTTACCTACACCGGGTTTGCCAAAGACAACGTGCGTCTTGCAGTGCGGGACGATCTGCTGGTTCAGCACTTCATCCGGGTATCGGAAGAGATCGTCAAAGTAATGAATCGCGGAGAGCGGGCTGGACAATACGGTTACGTCAGTGTTCCTGCCCATGAAATTGAGCCGTTGATGAGGGCGAAAGCGTTCCTTGGGCAATCCATATCTATCGGCCTCCGCGATCACAGTCCGTGCCTGTGTGGTAGCGGCGCAAAATACAAGAAGTGTCATGGCCGGGGCTTCCCGTTGTGAGCCCTGACAATTCATTCAAGCCTATGCCGCTTCGCGGCACGGCTTAACTCAAGCGTTAGGCGTCGCAATCACACTATGGAACAGCTCGAACGTACTCGGCGCTACTTGGACCGTATGCGGCGTCTGTATCACGGCGTTCCGGCGGAATGGGATCGAAGACGCGAATTCGAAGTCGATGTGTATTCGTTCTTCGTGCACTGCTACCATGTCCGTGATTGGTTCTTTCACCTGAACAAGATCAACTTGACCGAGAAGGAACTAGACGAGTTCGTCGGCAAGCACCATGCCCTACGAATCTGCGCCGATCTTTGCAACGGAACCAAGCACTGCACGTTAACAAAGAAGCTCCGCACAAAGGATCAACCGCACCTAATCGAACGCAAGAGTATTGGTCACTCCGAAGGAATCGTGCCGGGGCAAGAGTCCATCCTATCGTCGCAGTTCACAATCCTGTCGGAGGGCGTGCAATACGATGCCTTGGAAATCGCCGAAGCCTGCATGCTCGCCTGGGACGATCTCGTCAACTGGCTGAAAGCGAACACACCTCCCGAGAAGCTCAAGGAACTGTAGGTGTCAGCATGGCACCGACGCCTAACCCCTCTCTCAAGCGGATGATTTGATTTTCCAGCCCCCTCCAACACCGCCCAAGCGTGAACGCCGGCCTGTCGGGCGACTAATCCCGACCTGACGTAAACTGCCCCGGGTCGAACCGTCGGACCGCCGCCCGCCTCCATGCCCCCCACCCCGGCCAAAACCACCCTGCCCTGGATCGTGGCCGTGGCGCTGTTCATGGAGCAGCTGGACACCACCATCGTGAACACGGCGGTGCCGGCGATGGCGGAAAACCTGGGGGTGGCGCCGCTGAGCCTCAAAGCGGTGGTGGCCAGCTATATTCTCAGCCTGGCCGTCGGCATCCCGGTGAGCGGCTGGATGGCGGACCATTTCGGCACGCGGCGGGTATTCGCAACCGCGGTGGCGGTGTTCACTTTTTCCTCCGTCCTGTGCGGGCTGGCTCAGAACCTGCCGATGCTGGTGGCGGGGCGCATCCTGCAGGGCATGGGCGCGGCGATGATGATGCCGGTGGGCCGGCTGGCGATCATCCGCACCTTCCCCAAGGGCGAACTGCTGCGGGCGATGAATTTCGTCATCGTGCCCGCGCTGATCGGGCCTCTGCTCGGGCCGACGGCCGGCGGGCTGATCGTGCACTGGCTGTCGTGGCGCTACATCTTCTTCGTGAACGTACCGGTCGGACTGGTGGCGCTATGGCTGGCATACCGGCACATGCCCGATTACCGGGGCGACGCGCCGCGCCCGCTGGATGTCGTCGGTCTGGCGCTGTTCGGCAGCGGTGCGGCGCTGCTGTCATGGCTGCTGGAAGTTTTCGGCGAGCACACGCTCGACGCGACCTCGGGCGTATTGCTGCTGTCGCTGAGCCTCGGTTTGTTCGCGGCGTATGCCTGGCATGCCAGGGAAATCGCTCATCCGCTGCTGCGGCTGACGCTGTTTCGCGTGCGGACTTTCCGCGTGTCGGTGGTGGGCGGTTTTATCACGCGCCTGGGTGTGGGGGGCATGCCATTCCTGCTGCCGCTGCTTTATCAGGTCGGTCTTGGCATGCCGGCCTGGCAGTCGGGCCTGCTGATGATGCCGGTGGCGGCTGCCGCGATCGCGATGAAATTCATCGCGCCGGGCATGCTGGCACGATACGGCTACCGGCGGGTGCTGATCGTGAATACCGTGATGATCGGGATCGTGGTCTGCCTGTTCGCGACAGCGGGGCCGCACACGCCGGTCGCGCTGATCGTCGTGCTGGCGCTGGCAATGGGGTTCTTCAATTCCCTGCAGTACACGAGCATGAACTCGATGGCCTATGCCGACACCGATGCGGCCGATTCGAGCATGGCGAGCACGATCGCCAGTTCGATGCAGCAGATGTCGATGAGCTTCGGGCTGGCCTGCGGCTCGCTGATTGCAGGCGCGTATCTCGGAGGACTGCCGCAGACCGATCAGGCCGCCGTGACGACGGCACTGCACCATGCCTTCCTGACGGTGGGCGGATTGACGATGCTGTCTTCGCTGTCGTTCTGGTCGCTGCGCCCGCGCGACGGTGAAAGCGTCAGCCGCGGCACTGCGCAGATACCGGTCTAGGGGTTGGACGCTAGGCCGCCTCGCTCTGCGCCCACACCATGTTCTGGTAAAGCAGCGTCGAGATGACGAGCGTCTCCTGACTGCCGATCGAATCGAAGGAAAGTCCGTGCAGCACCTCGGGTTTTGCATTGTCGGCGCGCGACGTATTCACCGAGCGTATCGTGCTGCCCATGGTCAGCATGTGTTCGGTGTCGGCGATCTTGACGCGGAAATTGAGCGTAAGGGGATCGCCCACTTCACCGATCCTGCTGTTTGCCGAGATCAGCACGCCGCCGAGACTGATGTCGCGCGCAACGCAGGCCACGCCACGACCGTTTTCGGTCGTGGCGTGGCAGATGATGTTGGTACGGCCGCGCGGACTGGCGCGCACGATCATGCCGCGTACCGCCTTGGGATAGCTCAGGTGAATGTGCGGGTAGGGCGTATTGGTTACCCGCTTCGCGCTGGCGGCAAACGCATAGGCGCTTTTGCCGCTGAAGAGCCGGACCACGAAATCCTGGCCTTCGCGTATCAGCAGCATGCTGCCGTTGACCACCGGCGTGGTCACGATGAGGCTCTGCCCTTCGAGATAGCCGATCAGGGTCACGATGCAGCGGGGCTGTTCCAGATCGGACTGGACCTGGAGCTGGATCGAGTCGCCGATCGCCAGCCCGATCTGGCTCAGCGAACAGCCGTTCGCATCGCGCGCCAGGGCGGGCTCGGCCTTGTCTGATTTGAACGAGGAGTCATCGAGACGGGTGGACACGTTTCGTTTGCCGGGCCAGGTTGAGTCGGAAAAAATCGTTGCCTTGTATCGGTTCGAGTCGTTTGCACAGGACAGCGGATCGCTGCTCCGCACAGTCTTCAACACTTATCGGCCAACTTGCCGTCACATTTTAGCGACAGCCTCAATCTCACATAACAAATTGTTTTAAAAACATTTTTAAACGGCTCGCCATAAGCGGTGTCGTTCATCGGCGACGTTTTACCGTGCCAGATCCTATGGGACAAACATTAACTGCCTGTTTACACAGTCTTTTGCGTACTGGCCCGCGGTTTGCAAAGCCATGGTCTGCGTTCATCCGGACGCACCCCACCAGAGTGTTTCACCCCGCATTTTTTAAGAGAGACCGACATGCTGAAGACCTTCATGCAGCCTGGATCATCCGCCCATGGCCGAACCGAATCCTCCCGCCACAATACACCCGCATCGGCCGTCGGGCGCACCGTCGAGCCGCGCCCGACGGAAACGCTCCGCAATGAACCGTCCATCGACAATGCAAAATCCGCACCCAACGATGAAGGCAGCAAACTGATCGTCGGCCCCAACATCAAGCTGAAAGGCTCGGAAATCACCGATTGCGAAATCCTGGTGGTGGAAGGTCGCGTGGAGGCCTCGATGAACAGCCGCGACATCCGCATCGCGGAAGGCGGCGTGTTCGCCGGCACGGCGGAGATCGACGTCGCCGAAGTCCGCGGCACCTTCGAAGGCGAGCTGACCGCGCGCAAGCGACTCGTCGTATATGCCACCGGCCGCGTCAGCGGCACGATCCGCTACGGCGCCATGATGATCGAGGAAGGCGGCGTCATCAGCGGCAACGTCGCCCGCCACGACGGCACCGCGGCCAAGGCTGCCTCCGGCAAGCCGGAACAGGCCGATGCGGCGTCCAATCTGGAACAGTTGTCGAACGCACGCAGCGCAGCCCGCGCCTCGTGAGCCCGTATCCGCAGCGAAGCGTCTTTCGCCAGGCGGCGCAAGACGCGGCGGGCGCGGGCACGCCCAGCCGCAATTTTTTGCGGTTCGGCGCGCGCAGGGTGCGAATGCGGCTGGGCATGCTCGACGGTGCAGGGGCGACGGCGCGCCAGCCCCCCGGCATGCGTCCGGAAAGGCCGGCCCTCGCGCCGCGCCGGGGTCGCGGCCTCGAAAAAACCTAGAGCTTGGCGCTGCGTCCGCCGTCCACCGCGAGAATCTGGCCGGTGACGAAAGGCGCGTCCTTGGCGAAAAAGCGCACGGCGAGCGCAATATCGTTGGGTTCGCCCGCGTGTTTCAGCATGGTGTGCGAAACGATGCGCTGGCGCGACACCTCGTCGAAGTTGGGATCGTCTTCGGGCCACGCAATCGGACCGGGCGCGATGCCGTTGACGCGGACTTCGGGTGCAAGTTCGCGTGCCAGCGACTTGGTCAGGCCGACCAGTCCGGCCTTGGCGACGGAATAGACGACATAGCTCTTCATCGGCCGTTCGGCGTGGATGTCGGTGATGTTGATGATGCAGCCGCGGCGCTTCCGCAATTCGGGCGCGGCGGCCTGCGACAGGAACAGCGGCGCCTTGAGGTTGCTGCCCATGAGATCGAGCCAGTCCTTTTCGGTGATGTCGCCGACTGGCGTGGGGTAGAAACTCGACGCGTTGTTGAGCAGCACATCCAGCCCGCCGAAGGTGGCCACGGTCTGGTTGATCAGCGCGGGCAGGCCGCCGATGTCGAGCAGGTCGGCCTGGATCAGCGCGACGGAATCGGGCCGCAGCGCATTGAGTTCGGCCTGCAGCGCGCGCGCATCGCCGGCCGAGCTGCGGTAATGGATCATCAGCCGGGCGCCCGCCGCATGCAGCAGACGCGCCGACGCGGCGCCCACCCGCCGGGCCCCGCCGGTGATCAGCACGACTTTGCCATGCATCGGAGTTCGCCTATATAGTCGAAGGATTCCGCATTATCCATGAACCCGCCATGCTGCCCACCCCCAGCCCCGACGCGCTGGCCCACAGCCGGCACGTCAGCGCCCACATCGCCGCGCTGATCGAGGCCGCGGACGGCTGGATTCCGTTCTCGCGCTACATGGAAGCGGCGCTTTACGCGCCCGGTCTCGGCTATTACGCCGCCGGCGCCACCAAGTTCGGCTGGTCAGGCGATTTCACCACTGCGCCCGAGATCACCCCCCTGTTCGGTCGCACCCTGGCGCGCGCGATCGTCCCCGCACTCGCGGCCACCGGAGGCGATATCCTGGAGCTCGGCGCCGGCAGCGGGCGGCTGGCCGCCGATCTGCTCGGCGAACTGGCACATCTGGACGCGCTGCCCGCACGCTACGCCATCCTGGAACCCAGCCCCGATCTGGCGGCGCGACAACGCATGCTGCTCGCCGAGGCCCATCCGCACCTGCTGTCGCGGCTATGCTGGCTGGATACGCTGCCCGATACGTTCAACGGCGTGATTCTGGGCAACGAAGTGCTCGATGCCCTGCCGGTCGACGTGGTGCGCTGGACCGACACCGGCGCGCTGGCACGCGGCGCGACGTACGACAACGGCCGCTTCGTCTGGCAGGACCGTCCGCTCGGCAACGATGCGGTGCGCGCGCGCGCCGCAACGCTCGCGCTCGCCCCCGGCTACGTCTCCGAGATCGGGCTGGCCGCCGAAGGGCTGATGCATGCCCTCGCCGCCAGTCTCGAAAACGGCCTGATCCTCATGCTGGACTACGGCTTCGAAGCGGGCGTCTACTACCATCCGCAACGCTATATGGGTACGCTGCGCGCGCACTACCGTCACCATGCGCTCGACGATCCGTTCTACCTGCCCGGCCTGTGCGATCTCACCGCGCACGTCGATTTCAGCGCAATCGCCCGTGCGGGGACGGCCGCCGGACTGCGGCTCGCGGGCTATGCCAGCCAGGCGCACTTCCTGATCGGCAGCGGACTCACGGAATTGTTGACGGATATTTCGCCGGAGGATACGGCCGCCTGGCTGCCGCAGACCAACGCCGTGCAGCGGCTGGTGTCGCCGGCGGAAATGGGCGAGCTGTTCAAGGTGATCGCGCTGACCAAGGGTGCAATACCGCCGCTTGCCGGCTTCGCGCGCGGCGACCGGCAGCACAGGCTCTAAACCAGCGGCAGCTGCGCGTCGGCTTCCTCGGGCTGCAGGCGTACGACACGCACGGCGTGCAGGCGACGGCTGTCGGCGCGCAGCACGGTGAACTGGAAACCGTCGAACTGCACCGCCTCGCCGCGCTTGGGCAGATGCCCGAAACGCGACACGACCAGCCCGCCGACGGTATCGAATTCCTCGTCGGAGAACTGCGCGCCCATGATCTGGTTGAAATCGGCGATTTCGGTGCCGGCCTTCACGCGGAAGACATGGTCCTTTTCGCGGATGATGTTGTCTTCGGTCTCGTCGAAGTCGTATTCGTCTTCGATGTCGCCGACGATCTGTTCGAGTACGTCCTCGATGGTGACCAGACCCGCGACGCCGCCGTATTCATTCACGACGATGGCGATGTGGTTGCGGTTGGAGCGGAATTCCTTCAGCAGCACGTTGAGCCGCTTGGACTCCGGGATGAACACGGCCGGGCGCAGCATCCCGCGGATGTCGTCGTCGGATTCGGCATAGTGGCGGAGCAGATCCTTGGCAAGCAGGATGCCGATGACGTCGTCGCGGTCCTTGTCGATGACGGGAAAACGCGAGTGTGCGGTCTCGACGACGAAGGGAATGAACTGTGTCGGAGGATCGTTGATGTCGATCACGTCCATCTGCGCGCGCGGAATCATGATCTCGCCGACGCGCATTTCGGATACCTGCAGCACGCCCTCGATCATCGCCAGGGCGTCGGCATCCATCAGATTGTTCTCGTAGGCGCCGTGCAGCAGTTCGATCAACTGCTCGCGGTCTTCGGGTTCGCGCATCAGCCAGTGGGAGAGGCGCTCTAGCAGGCTGGGCCTGTGACTGGGACTACTGTCGGACTCCATGGTCAGGATGTATAGGGACTGGGAATACGGAACCTTTTCAGTATAACGGCTTCGCGCGTTTCCATGATGCCGGCGTCCACGGGGTCGACATGATCGTAACCTTGCAGATGCAGCACACCGTGGACGGTCATGTGCGCGTAATGATGTTGAAGCGTTTTACCCTGTTCGCGCGCCTCGCGTTCGACCACCGGCGCGCAGATCACCACGTCGCCGCCGAGCATGCCCGGCGAAATCTCACCGTACTCGAACGTAAGCACGTTGGGCACATAGGTCTTGCCGCGGAAATTCCGGTTCAGCGCGCGCGCCTCGTCGGCATCGACGAGGCGCACCGTGATCACCGCCGCGCGCTCCAGGGCGGCGGCCACCCAGCGGCGAATCTGCGCGCGGCCGGGCAGGACGTCCGCCTCGCTGGCGTATTGCACCGACAGGCTGAGCCCGGGATTCACGGATTGCCGGCTTGCGCGCGCTTCGCCGCGTAGGCATCGACGATGCGGCCCACCAGCGGATGGCGTACCACGTCTTCCGAACCGAAATGCGTGAAGGCGATGCCGCGCACGTTGGAAAGCGTGTCGACCGCGTCCATGAGGCCGGACTTCACATGCTTGGGCAGGTCGATCTGCGTGGGGTCGCCGGTGACGACGGCCCTGGCGCCGAAACCGATGCGCGTGAGGAACATCTGCATCTGCTCGGGCGTGGTGTTCTGCGCCTCGTCGAGGATGATGAAGGCGTGGTTGAGCGTGCGCCCGCGCATGAAGGCGAGCGGCGCGACCTCGATGGCGTGCCGTTCGATCAGGCGCGTGACCTTGTCGAAGCCGAGCAGGTCGTAGAGCGCGTCGTAGAGCGGCCGCAGGTAGGGGTCGACCTTCTGCGTGAGATCGCCGGGCAGGAAACCCAGCCGCTCACCCGCTTCGACCGCCGGGCGCGTGAGCACCAGACGCTTCACCTGTTCGCGCTCCAGCGCATCGACCGCGCAGGCGACGGCAAGATAGGTCTTGCCGGTGCCGGCGGGACCGATGCCGAAGGTGATGTCGTGCGACAGGATGTTCTCGATGTAGCCGGCCTGGCCCGGCGTGCGCGCACGCAGATCGGCGCGGCGCGTGCGCAGGCGCGGGCCCTCGCCGTCGTCGGGCCGGCCGCGCGTGAGTTCGACCAGGCCGAGCTGGATGTCGTCGAGCGACAGCGCATCGTGCGCGCGGTTGTAGAAATGCTCGACCGCCTGCGCGCCCTTCTCGGCCTGCGCGGATTCGCCGCTGACGCGGAAGCTCATGCCGCGCCGGGCGATGGTCACGTCGAAGGCCGCTTCGATCTGCCGCAGGTTTTCGTCCAGCGGGCCGCACAGATTGGCAAGCCGGCGGTTGTCTTCCGGCGCGAGCTTGAGTTCGACGATGCCGGTCTTCAAGCAGCCACGCTTTCCCGCGCCACGATCTCGCCGCGCAGGCTGTGCGGCAGCGCCTCGGTCACGCGCACGTCGACGAACTGGCCGACGAGTCGCGCCGCGCCGGGGAAGTTGACGATGCGGTTGTTGTCGGTGCGGCCGGCGAGCTCGTCCGCGTTCTTGCGCGCATGGCCTTCGACCAGCACGCGCTGCACGGTGCCGACCATGGCGCGGTTGACGACCTGCGCCTGCGCCTCGATCTGCGCCTGCAGTTGCATCAGCCGCTGGGTTTTGGTTTCCGCGCTGACATCGTCGGGATAGTCCGATGCGGGCGTGCCGGGCCGCTTGCTGTAGATGAAGGAGAAGCTGGCGTCGAAATCCAGCTCCTCGATGAGTTTCATGGTCGCAGCGAAATCGGCCTCGGTCTCGCCGGGAAAGCCGACGATGAAATCCGACGACAGGCACAGGTCGGGGCGCTGCTCCCTCAATTTGCGAACAATCGATTTGAATTCGAGCACGGTGTGGCCGCGCTTCATCGCCGCCAGGATGCGGTCCGAACCGGACTGCACCGGCAGATGCAGGTGCGAGACCAGTTTGGGCAGCGTGCCGTAGCAGGCGATGAGCCGCTCGGTCATTTCGCGCGGGTGACTCGTCGTGTAGCGAATGCGTTCAATGCCGGGAATTTCGTGCACGACTTCGAGGAGCAGCGCGAAATCGGCGATCTCGCCGTCGTGCATCGCACCGCGATAGGCATTGACGTTCTGGCCGAGCAGGGTCACTTCCTTCACGCCCTGTTCCGCCAGCCGCGCAACTTCGGCGATGACGTCATCGAACGGCCGCGAGACTTCCTCACCGCGCGTGTAGGGCACCACGCAGAAGGTACAGTACTTGGAGCAGCCCTCCATGATCGACACGAAGGCCGCGCCGCCCTCGACCCGCGCGGGCGGCAGGTGGTCGAATTTCTCGATCTCGGGAAAGCTGATGTCGACCTGCGGGCGGCCGGTCTCGCGTTTCTTCGCGATGAGTTCGGGCAGGCGGTGCAGGGTCTGCGGGCCGAAGACCACGTCGACATACGGCGCGCGCGCGACGATGGCCGCGCCTTCCTGGCTGGCGACGCAGCCGCCCACGCCGATGACCACGTTGGGGTTGGCCTGCTTGTACTGGCGTACCCGGCCCAGGTCATGGAATACCTTTTCCTGCGCCTTTTCGCGCACCGAGCAAGTGTTGAACAGGATCACGTCGGCGTCTGCGGGCGTGGCGGTCTTGACATAGCCTTCGGCCGCGCCGAGCACATCGGCCATCTTGTCCGAGTCGTACTCGTTCATCTGACAGCCGAAAGTTTTGATGTAGATCTTTTTCATGGCGCCGGGGCAGTGGATAGACTGGGGGCGAAGACTGCCGGCGCGATCCGGCAGGCGGGAATTCTGGTGGTGATGGGCAGACTTGAACTGCCGACCCCCGGATTATGAATCCGATGCTCTAACCGACTGAGCTACATCACCATTTTCTGCGCGACGGGTCGCGGGAAGCCGCGCATTCTAGCCGAGCGCCCCGTACGCTGTCAAAATCCGGTGCCGCCCCTTCTCATTGCGGCCGCAATTTTGCCAGCTCGTCCAGCAGGCTGATCATGAGTCCGCGCCCCAGCGGCCCCATGCCGGCAACCAGCGGGTCGGCGTCGCGTTCACCGTTGACCAGCCGTCGCATCCGGCCGCCGAGCAGAGCCATGTCGCCACCCGCCTTCATCATCTGCTCGGCCATGTTTGCAAGTACTGACATCGCCTGCGCGTCGCCGCGGGCCGAGGCATCGATGAGCGCCGCCAGCCCTGGCGCCGCCGCGCTGCCGTCCGGCTGCGCATTCAGCGGCGGCAGGGTCGCGGGATTGTCCAGCCCGCGCAGGATGGCGTCGAGCAGGATGCCGTCCTCCTCGTCCAGGCCCAGCTTGATCGACGGATCGCGGCGGCCCTCGACGACGTGGCGCAGCGCCCCGACCAGGCGCGCCCAGCCGGCCTGCTCGGCAGCGTCGAGCTGCTTCATCAGGTCGGGCAACTGGCTGCGGTCGCGCAGCGCGTTGACGACGGCGTGGATGAACCCGGCGTGGACGCGCAGGACCTGTTCGACGGCGGGGGGGAGTTGGGCCATGTTCGGTGAGCGGTGAGCGGTGAGCGGTGAGCGGTGAGCGGTGAGCGGTGAGCGGTGAGCGGTGAGCGGTGAGCGGTGAGCGGTGAGCGGTGAGCGGTGAGCGGTGAGCGGTGAGCGGTGAGTAGATTGTCGGGTCAGGTGGCGCGCTTGGCAACGATAGGATGTTTCGGCACGTTATCGATTTGCCAGTGCGCGCTTGCCCACTGGAGAAGCGCTACGGGGCCCGCACCTTGCAGTTCGGCGGGCGGCGCATGACCCAGCACGGCAAGCGCTTCGGCCAGCACGGCGCCCCGTCCGGATTCGGGCAGGGCGGGCGCGAGGGTCTGTTTGGAAAGTTTCTGCCCGGCGGCATTGACGACGAGCGGGACGTGCGCATAGCGCGGCGTCGGCAGGCCAAACAGGGTTTGCAGGTGGATCTGGCGCGGCGTGTTCCACAGCAGGTCGGCGCCGCGCACGACGTCGGTGATGCCCTGATGCGCATCGTCGACCACGACCGCGAGCTGGTAGGCGAACAGGCCGTCGGCACGCTTGACGATGAAGTCGCCGACTTCGCTTGCCAGGGTCTGACACAAGCGGCCGTGCACACGATCCTGAAAGCAGGCACTCACCTCATCGACCCGCACCCGCCACGCGCGAGCCGTCGTGCCCGGCGCCAGACCGGCCCGGCAGGTGCCCGGGTAGACGGTTTCACCTTCGGCATTGCGGGGGGCGGCGGCGAGCTGGCTGCGGGTGCAGGCGCAGGGGTAGGCCTGCCCTGCCGCTTTCAAGTGGTCGAGCGCGGCGGCATAGGCCCCGTCGCGCTGCGACTGGACCAGCACCGTGCCGTCCCAGACCAGGCCGTAGGCATCGAGCTGGCGCAGGATGGTGTCGGCCGCGCCGGGGACGCAGCGGGGCCGGTCGAGGTCTTCCATGCGCACCAGCCAGCGCCCGCCGGCGGCCCGCGCATCCAGCCAGCTGGCGACGGCGGCAACCAGCGAGCCGGCGTGCAGCGGGCCGGTGGGCGACGGCGCAAAGCGGCCGCAATACGCCGCGCCGCTCAAGCGGCGCGGGTCAGCATGAGCTGCGCGGGCATGGGCGCGGGGAAGCCGGCGTCCGCGAGGGCTTCGCGGATCAGGCGGTTGCCGTCGAAATACACTTGCCAGTAGTGGTCGGTATGGCAGAAGGGCCGCACGGCGAGCACGGGGCCGACGAGATTGAATTCGAGGATTTCGACTTCCACGACCGGATCGGCGACGACGCTGGGAATGGCCTGCAGTTTCTCGCGCAGGAGCTGCATGGCGGCAACGTGGTCTGCGCCCCCCGCAAGCTGGCACTTGAGTTCGACGCGGCGATACGGATTGGCGCTGTAGTTCTGGATGGTGTCGCCGAAGATCTTGCTGTTGCCGACGATGGACAGCACGTTATCCGGCGTATTGATCGCGGTGGCGAAGAGCCCGATCTCCCTGACCGTGCCGGTAACGCCGCCTGCAGTGATGTAGTCGCCGACCTTGAAGGGCTTCAGCACGATGAGGAAAGCGCCCGCCGCGAAGTTGGACAGGAGCCCGCCCCAGGCCGCGCCGATGGCAATGCCGATGCCGGCGACCAGGGCGGCGAAGGTGGTGGTCTGCACGCCGAAGTAGCCGAGGATGGCGACCACCAGCACGATGTTGAGCGTAACCGCGACAAAGCTGCCGATGTAGCGCATCAGCGTCGGGTCGACCTTCTGCTTCTCCAGCACGCGTTGCAGCATGCGGCCGGCCAGGCTGATCAGCCAGCGGCCGACAAGCCAGAAGACGATGGCGGCGAGAATCTTGAAACCGGCCTCGGTGGCGTAGGCCGCCACGATGTCGGCATATTTTTGTAAGTCTTTTTCCATCTCGGGCCCCTTTCGACGCACGCGTGTTAAACAAGCGCCACAGCATAATCCGGCGCACCGCCGCCTGGCGAGACCAGGGCTCCGTAGAGCCGCACGATTTCACATTGCATTTTCGTTTCGCTCCAGCCCGCAGCGTAAGACCGGCCGGCAGCGCCGAGCGCGCGCGCCGCCTCGCGATCGGCAAGCAGGGGCCGCACGGTGTCTGCAAAGCCCGCGACGTCGTCGGGCGCGATGCGGCAGCCCGCGCCTTCTTTCAGCACATCCCGGGTACCCATCTCGGCGAGCGCGACGACGGGCACGCCGAGCGCCATCGCCTCAAGCAGCACCAGGCCCTGCGTTTCGGTTTTCGATGCGAAGACGAAGGCGTCGGCCGCGCAGTAACAGGCTGGCAGCGCGGTCTTGCGTTCGAGGTAGCCGACGAAGCGCACACTGTCCGTCAGCCCGCGTTTCGCCGCGGCACGCTCGAGCTGCACGCGTGCCGGGCCTTCGCCGGCGATCACGAAGAGCACGTCGGGCAAGGTGCGGCGCACGGTCTCGGTCACCTGCAGCAGGAAGTCGAGGTTCTTCTCGAAGGCCACGCGGCCGACATAGGCCATGACCGGACGTTCGGGTGCGATGCCGTGACGCACGCGGAAGGCCGCGCCATCGCAATCGGCGAAATCGGCCATGCGGATGCCGGTGGGAATGACGTGTACGGGGCTTGTCACGCCGTAGGCTTCCAGCGCCCGCTTCATCGCCGACGAAGGCGCGATCACGGCCGTGACGCCGTCGCATTCCTTGCGCGAGATCATCCGCGCCGCCGCCGCGAGCCAGGGCTTGGGCAGGAAAGGCAGATAGTGGTGGAAATATTCCTCGAACAGGGTGTGGTAGGTCTCGACGCTCGGCAGGCCGTGCTTTCGGGCCCAGCGCACGCCGGCGCGGTGGGCGAGAAACGGCGTGTGGATGTGCACGAGGTCGAAGTCCGCCGGATTCAGGCCATCCAGTGCGGCGGCCAGCGCGCGCAGATGCATCAGCCGGTCTTCCGGATCGCGCGGCACCTGCCAGCCGGGCACGCGCACGATATCGGGCGCCGCCTCCGCCCCGGGGTAGTCGGGCGCCACCAGCACGCTCGCATGCCCCGCCGCGGCCAATGCATGGCGCAAGGTCTGGATCGAAGTGGATACGCCATTGACGCGCGGGAAATACACGTCGGACACCATCAGGATACGCACGGCAGGCTCCGGCAAGGTCGAAGCCTGCGTTGTATGGCAGCGCGGTTACATCCCGATTACAGATCGATGCCGGCCTGCGCCTTCACGCCGCCGCGGAAGGCATGCTTCACGTCGGCGATCTCGGATACGGTATCGGCCAGCTCGACCAGCGCCGCCGGCGCGGCCCGGCCGGTAACGGCGACGTGCTGCATCGCGGGCCGGTGCGCCAGCGCGTCGAGCACGAGGTCGCTGTCGAGATAGCCGTAGCTGAGCAGATAGGTCAGTTCGTCCAGCACTACGAGCCGATAGGACGGATCGGCCAGCATGCGCGCGGCGATGGCCCAGCCGCGTTCTGCGGTGGCGATGTCCTGCGCGCGGTTCTGCGTATCCCAGGTGAAACCGTCGCCGGTGACGTGCCATTCGGCGTGCTGGCCGAGAAAGGCCTCCTCGCCGGTGTCGGTGCGGTTCTTGATGAACTGCACCACGCCGACCTTCATGCCGTGACCGAGCGCGCGCGCGGCCATGCCGAAGGCCGCCGTGCTCTTGCCCTTGCCGTTGCCGGTGATGACGAGCAGCAGTCCCCGCTCCGCATCGGCCGCCGCGATGGCGGCGTCGATATGCGCCTTCTTGCGCGCCATGCGGGCGGCATGGCGCTCGGCCCGGCCCTTCTCCACGCTGTCGTCTGCCGATGCATCCGCCATGTCCGTCCTCTCGAATCCCTATCGAATGCTGCGCGTGCGCGCCGCGTTACCGGAAGGTATAGCGTGCGGCCACGCTGAACGTCCTGCTGTCGGCCGGATAATAAAACGTATCGAAGGCAAACGTGCTCGAATTGAAGCCGTAGCCGCCGTAGGCGGCGTATTTCCGATTGGTCGCGTTGAGCACCCGGGCATCGATCTGCCAGTCGTGTATCTGCCAGCTCGCCATCAAGTCGAGTCGCGTATAGGCCGGCAGGTCGCCGGCCACGTTCGAATAATCGTCGCCATATCGCCGTTTGCCGACATGATTCAGCCGGGCGGTGTAACTGGCGTGTTCCGTCGCGCGCCAGCTCAGTCCGGCATTGGCCTGCATTTCGGGCACCATGGGCAAGGCGTGACCGGCATAGGCACCTGCCCGGATCTCGGCATCCTCGAACGAGAGTCCCAGATCCCCGCTCACCGTCTCGGTCAGTCGCAGTTTCGCATTCAGCTCGGTACCCAGCCGCCGCGTCTTGCCGATGTTCATGTTGCCGCCGTTGGGGTCGGACGAAATCTCGTTTCGCATGTCCTGCTGATACAGATTGAGACCGAGGCTGGCGCGATCGAATGTGCGCACGCCGCCGATCTCGTACATGACTCCATGCTGCGGTTTCAGCCCGAAAGCGAAGACGGGGTCGAACGTCAGCGGGTCGAATCCGTAGAGTTCGTCGGTATTGGGAAAGCGATACACCGTGCCGACCTTGCCGGTGAATTTCCACGCGCCGGTGCTATACGACATCCCGCCTTCATACGCTTCGCGCGTGTCCGCCGAGCGGCCCGACAAGGCCGGCTGGGGCATGCCATAGTAGGTCGTATACGCGGACTGGCTGGCGGATTGTTCCAGACGCTGGACACGCATGCCCAGCGTCAGTGCCAGGCGTTCGTTGAGTTCGGTGATGTTCTGCGCGTAGAGCGCATGGCTCGTCTGCGTGGCGGCCTGGGTGTAGGCCTGGTTGCCGGTCGGCGACGTCAGCGTATCGGCGGTTCCCCTGAAATAATCGTAGCCCAGGGTGGCATGGTTGCTGAGCCCGCCCAGCCGGTGACGGATATTGAAACGCGGGCTGAACGAGACCAGATCGCGCGTCAGGTCGCGTATCTGCTCGACCGGATTGGTGGGATCGCTGTATCCCTTGCGATTGTCCCTCGACAGGACCAGATCGGCATCGAACGTGACGTCCGGTCCCAGATTGACGGTCACGCCCGGCCGGATTCTGAAGCCGTCGCGATCGGACCGGTCGCCCGGGTGACGCGAATAGGTCGGGTCGGCGTGATATTCGGCACGGAACAGTCCACCCGGTTGTCCAAGCTTCTCGTCGAATGCAGCCAGATCGACGTAGGCCCGGACAGTGTCCAGATCGATGAAATTGATCCGCCCGCCCAGCGCGTAGCGCCGCTGGTCGCTGTTGTCGCGCCAGCCGTCGCTCTCCCCGTACTGGAAATACACACTGGCATCGATCGGCCCCAGCATGCCTCCGGCCTGTATGCCGGCTTCGCGCAGGCCATGGCTGCCGCCCCCCAGGCTGACGTAGCCGGTGTCCGCCGATTTGCGGGTGATGATGTTGATGACACCACCACTGGCGCGGTCGCCGTAGAGCACGGTACCGCTCCCGGGCATGACTTCGATGCGTTCGATGCTCGCCAGCGGAATCAGCGACCAGTCGATCGAGCCCGAGTCGACAGGATTCAGCCGCTGCCCGTTCAGCAACACGAGCGTATTGCTGGTTGCCGTCCCGCCGCTGCCCGCGCCGCGCAGACTGACCGTGGCATCGATCCCGAGCGCACCGTAGAGCGGAATCACGGCTGCGCCCGGCACGCCGGCCATCAGGTCCGGAATATTCGTCGCCGGCGTGCGCTCGATGTCCTCCCGGGTGATCACGACGAGGTTGGCGGGTGTCGGCTGGCTTGCCGATTCGAAACGGGTAGGTGTCACCACGATGGTATCGCCGACGAACTGCGGCAATGGATCGGCATGAGCGGCCGGAATGAAAATGCTGCCGAGGGCAAGCGCAAGAGCGGTATGACGCATGATGTGTCCAGTCTGGGCGCCCGATTCCCCGCAGGCGCGTTATTACGATCCGCCGCATGGCAACCGCCACACGGGGCTCAGGCCGGTATCCGGGCTCGCGCTTGAAGCTCATCGCCTTCCCGGACGCGGGTCCAGTGGCGTGGGTGATGAGCCGTTTAGCGTTTACCGTTGCGGGGGCAGCACAGGCTTGGCGGCAAAGCCGTTTACCTGATTCCCGTTTATCCGTTGCGGCAGAAAGCGGCAACGGCACCTGATGGTAAAAATTTTTCTCGCTTTACGGGTTCGGGTCAAGGCAATTCGGGTTCCTCCTGTCAGGCCAGCGCCCGAAAATCGACACAGGCGTCGGCGCCCGTGCCGTGAATGCTGGCCCTCACATCGAAGGCCATGCGGATATTTGCCGGCGTCAGCGTCTCCGCCGTGGGGCCGAAAGCCGTGAGCCGCCCTTCGCGCAGGATCGCGACATGGGTCGCGTAGCGCGCGGCCAGCGTGAGATCGTGGACGGACGCGACCACGAGCCGGCCCGCGTGCGCCAGCGCGGCGAGCCGCGCCATGCCCTCGATCGCGTGACGCGGGTCGAGGCCGGCGAGCGGCTCGTCGGCGATGAGAATGTCGGGATCGCCGACCAGCGCGCGCGCCAGCATGGCTCGCGCGAGTTCGCCGCCGGACAGGGTATCGGCCGGCTGTCCGCGCTTGTGGGCCAGATCGCACTGGGCGAGCGCAGCCTCGACCTTGCGCCACATCGCCGCGTTCAGATCGTGGAATACCGGCAGGTGCGGCATCAGGCCGAGCGCGACCAGCCGCTCGACGGCGATCGGCCATTCCACCCGCGCATTCTGCGGAATATAGGCGCGGCGCCGCGCCAGCTCGCGCCGGTCGATGGCCTGCAGCGGCCGGCCGTCCAGCAGCACCTGCCCCTCGGCAGGGCGCGCGAGCCCGGCGAGCATGCGGATGAGCGTCGATTTGCCCGCGCCGTTGGCACCCAGCAGCGCGACGAACTGGCCGCGTTCGCAAACGAACCCGACCCGCTCGACGAGCGTGCGCCCGGCGACGCGGAAGACAAGGCGTTTGGCCTGCAGGCCACTCATGGCGACAAACGCCTCAGGTGCAGCACCAGCCAGAAGAAGAACGGCGTGCCGATCAGGCTGGTGAGTACGCCCAGCTTGAGCTCGTTGCTGGTGGGCAGGACGCGGATGGCGATGTCGGTGACCAGCAGCAGGAGCGCACCGAACAGGGCCGAGGGCAGCAGGATGCGGCTCGGCTGATGGCCGACGAACGGCCGCACCAGATGCGGCGCGACGAGGCCGACGAAGCCGATGGCGCCGGCCATCGCGGTGGCCGCGCCGACCGAGAGCGCCACGCCGGCCAGCACCTGCGCGCGCAGCAGGCTCAGATTGACGCCTAGGCTTTCGGCCTGCGCCTCGCCCAGCGTCAGCAGATCCAGCCCGCGCGGCGTGAAGGCGAGACAGAGCCAGCCGGCGAGGATGAAGGGCATGCACAGCGCGATCTGCGCCCAGTCGCGTTCGGCGACGGAGCCCAGCAGCCAGGTCGTGATCTCGTAGGCGGCGTAGGGGCTGGGCGCGAAATTGAGCGCGAGCGACAGCCCCGCCCCGGCCAGGCCCGACACGGCGGCGCCCGCCAGGATCAGGGTTAGCGTGCCGCTGCGCCCGAACAGGAACGTCAGCGCGCCGGCCGCCAGTGCGCCGGCGATGCCGAGCAGCGGAATGGCGAGCACGAAGGCGGTGGCCAGCCCGAAATAGATGGCGATCACGGCGCCCAGCGCGGCGCCGCCGGATACGCCGAGCAGGCCGGGTTCGGCGAGCGGATTGCGCAGCAGGCCCTGCAGGGCCGCGCCGCCCAGGCCCAGCGTCGCTCCCACGACGAGCGCCAGCACGGTGCGCGGGATGCGCAGCTCGGCCAGGATGAGCCAGGCGAGATTGGGCTTCGGCGCGGCCAGGCCGTGGAGCAGTTCGGAGAACGGCAGCGCGACCCGCCCGATCGCCAGCGACAGGGCGAACGCCGCCGGCAGCAGCAACAGCAGCACGCACAGCGTCTGGTATGTATATCCGCGCGTCCTCACCATGCCGCCTGCTCCGCGGGCAAGGCGCGAAAGACCGCGCGCAGGGCGAGGGCGGCGTCGGCCGACTGCGGCAGCCCGCAGGTGTAGGCCGCATCCGGATAGCCGACCACCCGGCCGCGCCAGTAACGTTCGATCAGGGGATGCGCGGTCTGGCTGTCGCGCAGCGACGGCCCGGTCCAGCGCGTTTCGCCCTGCAGGATCGCGTCGGGGCGCGCGGCCAGCAGTTCTTCGAGGCCGAAGCTGCCGTAGCGGGTGTCGGGCAGTTTCGCGGCGATGTTCTCGCCGCCGGCCGCGCTGATGATGGCGTCGGTAAGCGTGCCCCGGCCCGGCACGCTCCCGCCGCCGCTCCAGGCAACCACGCGCAGGGGATGCGGCGCGCGCTCCGCCGACAGCCGCGCCAGTTTCGCGTCCATGCCGGCCAGCAGGATGTCGGCCCGTTCCGGTTCGCCGACGGCCGCGCCCACCTGCCGTACGACGCGGCGGATATCCTCGAAACTGTTCGTCGCCGGAACCTCGACCACGCGTGCGCCCGCGCGCTGCGCCAGCTTGCGCGCCATGGCCGCGGAATACGTGCCGGCAAGAATCAGGTCGGGACGCTGCAGCAGCACGTCCTCGGCGGTGCCGTAGTTGACGGCCACGCCCCGGTCGGCGCCGGGCATCAGCGCCGCCACGGCATCGTGCGCCAGATAGGTGATCGAGGCGATGCGTTCGGGCGGCACCAGCATCAGCAGCAGCAGGTCGTTGCACAGCATCAGCGACATGATGCGCATCGGCTTGCCGTGCGCGGTTGCGGACGTGGCGCCTGCGGCCGGCGCATCGCTCGGCCGAAGGGTGCCGCCGGCCGGCGTCAGAAACAGGACGCCGGCCAGCGTCAGGCCGGCCGGCCAGACGAGAAACCGGGCCAGGCGCATGCGCGCGCCGGGATCATTCCATTTCGGCACGATCGAGTTGCGCGCGCCACTCGAGCGCAAGCTCGCTCGGCCGCCGCTGCACGATGCGTCGCAGGGTCAGCCGGGCGACGGCGCGCCCGCGGCGGGTGCGGGGCCAGGTAAAGGCCAGCGGCTGGACGCCGGATTCGATGGCCGACTCGATGCTCGAGCGGATGCGCGCCTCTTCGGGCAGGCCGTAGCAATCCAGCAAACGCAGGAAATCCCGGTCGAGATCGGCATCGAAGGGCACGCGCCGTCCCATGCCGTCGCGCCAGGGCGAACGCGGATTGAACATCAGCACAGGCTGAAAGCCGGCCGGTATCGGGGCGTTCGCATCGTGCGTACGCCCCGACTTGATCAGGGCCGGCAGCAGGTGCGTGTGCGGACCATCCGGGCTTTCGCCGTCCGCCGGCGGGATCGCTGCAAAAACCTCGATCCGTCCGAGCGGCGACAGCAGCACACGGTGCGGCTGGGCACGCAGGGTTTCCTCCATCAGCGTCCTGCCGTCGGGCCCGAACAGCTTTCTGTTCTGCGCACCCAGCAGATGGTCCCGCAGGCGCGCATCGTGCGTGCGCAGACAAAAACGCACATGCCCGACGCTCACGCCCAGATCGAACAGCCAGGCATCACGGTCCTCCGCACGCACGGCCCCCAGATCCACCCCCAGCGACACGATGGTGTCGGGGTAAGCCAGATTGGCGTTGCGCGGCATGCAGAAAGCGAGCGCATGGCCCCAGCTCATGCCGTCGCCGGCCAGCGTGTCGTAGGCGAGAATGCGTGAAGCGACGTCGGTGCGGACGCGGATCGCCGCACGCGGCGTGCACAGGCTGCGCGCATGCTCGGTGGCCTCGCGCACGAGCGGCTCGCCGGGATCCCGGATGAATTCCCCGACCGCGCCGAAGCTGCCGATACTCCAGCCGTGACGCGGATCATCCAGCAGACTGTCGATCCAGTCGACATACGCCTGCGAGCCCGGTACCGCACTCATCATCTTTCCCGACATACCCACTCCCGATTCAATACGATCCGATCCCGATCCCGGATCACCGGGCAGGTCGGACAAAAACGGCGGCGATGGCCCTTATGCTGCAGACAGCAGGCCTTGAGAATCTGGCAGACCTCGGATCGCTCGCCATTTGCGATCACGTAGGTCTCCGGCAGGGCGCGCGCGAGCTCGCGGTGGCGCCCCAGCACGATGCGCCCTTCGCGAACCGCTTCCTCGCGGCAATCCATCATTTCGCCGGCATGGGCGAACTGGACCATCCAGGAGGATGCCAGCATCGACAGCAAGGCATGGCGGGAATAGCCCGACCAGTGCTGCAGACTCTCCAGGACCGGTTCGCTGAAGGCGGTCAGGCTGGCGAGCAGGTCGGCGCGCCGGTCCGCGGAGGCTGCGTGGTGCGCAACCTCGGCCTGCCTGATCCAGATGCGTTCGAGAAAGGTCGAACGGGTGAACCTGAGCGCGTAATCCTGGACACGCACAACCCGGCCTTCCGCCAGATAGGCCGCAATGATCGGTCCGGCCGCCCAGCCATGACGCAGCATCAGGGAAGCCGCCGCCGCCTTGCGATTGGCGCCGAAACCGGCCGAAACCAGATCGCCGACGACCCGGTCGGCCATCGGCGAAGCTTCCGGCGCGCACAGGGCTTCTCCATCCACCCACCCTTCGGCGCCGTCGGGCGCCAGCACGACCTTCAGCCCTGCAAGCGGCGCCGTGCGTGCCAGCAGCGCGCGCGCATCTCCATTCAGGGGAACAATCCACTGCGAGCCGTCCATCTCATGCCGCCTGATAGTCGAAACCCCGGCTGGTCTGGTCGAAGGCCTCCGCCTTGCGCCCGAGGTAACGCAGTGAGATCTCCCGCCACATCAGCAGTTTCGACCAGTCCGGTTCATCGGCCAGCCTGTCGCCGGGCAGGACGAAAGGATTGGCGAAGAAAATCGTCAGCATGGACACGCCGGCCGCATTCCGCATTTCGAAGCCCCAGCTGTTGGGTGCGCCCTTGCCGTCCAGCATCCGGAACAGATTGGCCGTGGCCGGCCGCAGCGCGTGCATTTTCGCTTCGAGGACGGGATCGCCCCGTCCGGACTCGCGCGTGCCCAGGCAGATATGGAAGTGCGGTCCATTGAATCCGACAGTCAGGAATTCCCCATCCTGCTCGATTTTGTCCGGCGGCCCGGGACAGGTCCATTCGTACGCAGCGCCGTCGATGATCGGGCCGAAAATGATCTGATCCCAGTAATTGGTGAAGACATCGGCCAGAAAATCACGCAGCGCCCCGGGATCGGTGCTCATCGGCCAGCGATGCGCCTGCGCCCGGCCGTTTGGCCCACGCTCGATGGTGGGCTCGCGTTGTTCTTTCGATTTCGTCATGGCATCACCCGCCGCCGTCTGCTCCGCAAGCTTGTTATGCACACCTGTCAAAAAGGCAGGGTTTCCTGTCCGCGCCCGGTCGAATCCGGGCTCCGATCTCATCCTAAACAATGAGAATTGTTTTTTCCAGAACTAAATCTGTTTTTTTAATCAGAAAACGATTTTACAGACAAATATTCACATAACTAGTTGTTTATTATTGATAATTTATTTTACGCGCTTACGATAGAAAAAAACAATAGAGTCGATAGGCAGGGGTTATTACACAAATTGTTTTAACTATTAGGGCCATAGGTTTGAGTTATATGAAAACGGCCTTGACTTATCCACTCATAGGATTTAAAAATGGAAACGTCAGGTGCCATAACGACTTCCTGTCGAAATGGATAAACGGGAATCAGGTGCGCGGCAAACCGCCGCAATGCCTGGGCTGCCCCCGCAACGGTAAGCGCTAAACGGTGCATCCAACACGCCACTGGGTTTTTACCCGGGAAGGCGATGCACTTCAGGCGCAAGCCCGGAGACCGGCCTGAATGCCATGCCAATGCCGAGGTGGGCGGCGAATCGACATGCGTTCCGCATTTCATTTACAGCGCCTTCACGTCTCTGCATCCGGCATTTCCATAACCGTCGGCGGGTGTGCCGACCTCTGCAGGGAGTCGCAGTCATGCATTTCAGATACACAACCCTTCTTGCCGCCCTCGGGCTGGCCTTTTCCGCTTCGTCCGCACTGGCCGGACCTTTCGCGCCGGCCCCCGGCAAGGTCAATCCGGCTGCCATCCCGGGCCAGGAAAATTCCCTGGCCGTCCACAAGGACAGCGCGGACTTCGTCCAGTGGGCCACCGGCTACGAGAACTACCTGCCCGGCCCCAACGTGGACGCCCAATGGAAAACCCCGGAAAAGGCCCTGGGCAAGGCCGCGGGCGATTCGTTCGACATCGTCGTGCTGGGCGATCAGGGCACGATCACCCTGACCTTCGACGGCTATCTGTACAACGGCAGCGGCTGGGATTTCGCTGTGTTCGAGAACAGCTTCAGCGATACCTTCCTCGAACTGGCCTTCGTCGAAGTCTCGTCCAACGGCACGGATTTCTTCCGTTTTCCGTCGATCTCGCTGACGCCCGGCCCGGTCACCGCCTTCGGCAACATCGATCCGACCAACATCGACGGCCTGGCCGGCAAGTACCGCCAGGGCTACGGTACGCCCTTCGATCTGGACGCCCTGTCCGGCATTGCCGGCCTCGACATCGACCACGTCACGCACGTCCGGCTTGTCGACATCAAGGGCAACGGCACCGAATTCGACAACTATCCGGCCGAATACGGCGGTCCCAATCCCATCTACGACCCCTTCCAGACGGTCGGCAGCGGCGGTTTCGACCTGGACGCGGTAGGCCTGCGCTACTACACCGCGGCAGCCGTGCCCGAGCCTTCGACCTACGCCATGCTGCTGGCGAGCCTGGGACTGATCGCCTTCCGCATGCGCCGACACACGCGGGCACGCGCCTGAACAGACGGCCCCGCCCCACACAATAAGGACATATCTACATGAAAACCTTGTCTATTACCGCCCTGCTGGCCGGTTTCGCCCTGAGCGGCGGCGCGGCCGCGGCGGTCTCGACCTTCGACGATCTGTCGCTGGCGCCGGAAAGCAATTTTTTCCCCATGGCGACGACCACATTCACCAGCGGCGGCGCGACTTACAACCACACCTTTACCGATTGGGGCAACGGCTGTTGCAGTGCCAATTGGGTCTACTCGAATCGCACCGACACCACGACAGCCGGCGCTGACAATCAGTTCAGCAGCTATGCGGGAAGCGGCGCCCAAGGCTCCAGCAACTACGGGCTCGCTTTTGTCGATAGCTACAGCGGCGCCAACCCGACCGTCAGTTTTGCCGGGCCGGTCACGGTTTCGGGTGCATATTTCACGAACACGACCTATGCGGCGCTCTCGATGCTGGAAGGCGATCAGTTCGCCATATATCCGTTCGGCGGCAGCGACGGCGACCGTCCCGACTGGTTCAAGTTGACGATCGAGGGCTGGGACGCCGGTAACGCGCTGACCGGCAGCGTGGACTTCTACCTGGCCGACTACCGCTTCGCCGACAATTCGCTCGACTACATCGTCGACGAGTGGACGTGGGTCGACCTGTCGAGTCTGGGCGCTGTCAGCAGCCTGAGTTTCTCGCTCAATTCATCCGACGTCGGACAATTCGGCATGAACACGCCAGCCTATTTCGCGATGGACAATCTGGCCGTGGCAGCCGTACCCGAGCCCAGCCAGGTGGCAATGTTCCTCGCCGGTCTGGGTGTGCTGGGCATGGCCGCGCGCCGCCGGCAAAAAACCGCTGCCTGAGCGCGCACGCGCCGGCGGCATGCCGCCGGCGCGGCCTTGCTATCATGCATCCACGTTTTCTGAAGACGCTGGGCGCCGTCTGGCTGCTCGGCGCAAGCCCTGCATACGCCGCCGATTCCATCGGCGACGAATTGACAACTGTCGTCGTCACGGCCGCCAGCGTGGATGGGAGCACGTTCACCGTGCCTCACGGCATGACCGTGATCACGGCCGCCGACATTGCCCGGGCAACGTCTTCCAATCTGGGGGATCTGCTCAGCCGGGAGGCCGGCCTCAACCTGAAGAGCTTTTCCGGCGGCGACAAGAACGCCTCGGTCGATATCCGTGGCATGGGCGACACCGCGGTCAGCAATGTGCTGGTTCTGGTCGATGGCGTACGCCTCAACGAATCCGACCTGTCGGGCGCCGATCTGTCGTCCATCGCGCTGTCCGAAATAGACCGCATCGAAATCCTGCGGGGCGGAGGCGCGGTCCGCTACGGCGACGGCGCGGTCGGCGGCGTCATCAATATCCTCACCCGTCCGCCCGCAACGGGTGCCATCCGGGGGAGCGTGCAACTGGAAGCGGCTTCGTACGCCACGCGTGCGCTACGCGCCAATCTCAACGGTGGCGCTGGCGACTGGCGCATTCGGGCGACGGCCGCTCGCACACTGAGCGACGGTTATCGCCAGAACAGTGCGTTCAACCGCAGCGACGGCAGCATGGAAGTGCGCTATGCGCCTTCGGGCCTCCCCATCCCGGCCGAGGCTTATGCCCGCCTGTCCATCCACGAAGACACTTACGGCCTGCCCGGTCCCGTCGGTGCCGCGGCCTTCGCGGGCAGCGAATCGGACCGCCGCCACAGCAACATGCCTTTCGACGGTGGCAGCGTGGACGACCGCAGACTGACGGTCGGCACCAGTTTCGATTTCGGGGCCACGGGACTGCTTGAACTGATGCACACCTGGCGGGATCGGGACAATCCCTACGTCATCGGCTACAGCCCTTTGCTGTCGCGTACGGACCAGGCCAGCCGGATCGAATCGAACCGGCAGGAAAGCCAGCTCCGCTACAGCCTCGACTTCGAGGCGCTCGGCCACACGCACAGTCTGGGGCTGGGCGGCCACTGGCTGTCGGCGGACTATATCCGCAGGGAAAACGGCGAAAACCGCCTGAGCAGTTCCACCCACCGGATCGGCGACCTCGATGGCAAAGGCGGCTACGCCGAGATCACGCTGCGGGGCGCCAATGGCCTGTCGCTAAACGCCGGCATACGCGCAAACCGCCTCGAATCGCATTACCTCGACGAAAAATACGACCGCGTCTGCGTCAGCTACTTTCCGCCCAGCGGGTGCGTGACCGGCTACCTTCCCCAGAATGCCAGCGAGAACACCTGGAACAACCAGGCCTACGAACTGGGGCTGACCTGGCAGGCCACGCCGGATCAGGTGCTCTTCACCAGCGCAAGCCGGCATTTTCGTGCACCCAACGTCGACGAGTTGGCCCAGGCGGCGGCCGACCTGCGGCCGCAACAGGGCGTCACGGTGGAAATCGGCTGGCGTGCCCAGCCCCGTCCGGACACCGAATACGCATTGACCCTGTTCGGCATGCGCATCGAGGACGAAATCTATTACGGCCAGGATGGCCTGGGCAACAGCGTCAACCGGAATTACGATTCGCCCACGCGCCGGCTGGGTGGAGAATTCCAGAGTCGCTGGCGGTTGACGCCCGCCGTCGGGCTGAACGCGAACCTCGCCTACGTCCGGCCCCGCTTCGAGGGGGCTGACGCCGACGTGCCGCTCGTACCGCGGCTGACGGCAAACGCCCGCCTCGAATGGCGGGCGGGCAGCGCGCTTCGCTGGTTTGCCAACGCGCGCTACGTGGGCAAACGCTACGACGGCAACGACCTCACCAACCGGGATTTCCCCGTTTTGCCGGCCTATACCGTCTACGATCTGGCCGCCCGCTACGCGATCGGCGACGTCGAATTCACGGCCGCCGTGAACAACCTGCTGGACAAGGTGTATTCCACCACGGGCTACAGCTCGACCTACTATCCCATGCCGGGGCGCAATTATGCGTTGAGCCTGCTCTGGCGGTTCTGACGACCGCGGGGCACCGGCGCATTGACCCTGCGCCCGTCGGCCCCTATAGTCTGCGGCCATGCATGCTGAACTCGAGACGCTCGAAGCCAAGATCCGCCAGGTGGCCGAGCTGTGCCACGCTTTGCGGCGCGAAAATATCGCGTTGCGCCAGCAGCTGCTCGGCACGCAGCACGACAACAAACAGCTGGCCACCCGCCTGGACGCGGCGAAAGCCCGCCTGCAGGCACTGCTCGACACCCTGCCGGAGGATGCCTGATGGGCGCGTCCCGCTCGATCGAAATCCACATTCTGGGGCGCGCCTACAAGGTGGCCTGTTCACGCGAAGAAGAATCGACCCTGATCGCGGCGGCCGATTACCTCGACGAAAAAATGCGCGGCATCCGCGATAGCGGCAAGGTGATCGGCGCCGAGCGCATCGCCATCATGGCCGGGCTGAATCTTGCGCACGATTTGCTGACCCAGGGCGGAGGCGGCCTGCTCGACGAAACCCGTGCCCGGGTCATGCAATGTTGCACGCTGCTGGACGCCGCGCTGGAAGATCAGGACAAACTCTTCTAAACTCTGACCCGCTCCCTGCGGTGTTCGAGACCGGCTGCAATTTCTCTGAACCAATGCATACGTGCAAGGCTGCGGTCTATTCCGGCGCGGGTGTGCGCGTGACACGTCTCATGCGCCCAAAGTGCCTTTGAGCGCGGCCATCTTGAACCCAGGTTCAAGAGTCCGCGGCCGGCCACGGCACAGGCGGGGAGCCCATTCCTTCGCGCAGGCCGGGGCCTGCCCATCGATACCTTCGTTTCGGCCGCCTCGCCTGCCGACACAACCCGATCCGATGAACAAATCCACCCTACGTCGCCAGCTCAGGGCCGCCCGGAACGCGGTGGATCCGCGCGCGCGGAAACTGGCTGCCCACGCGGCCATGCGACTGATACTGCGCGATGGTACGTTGCTGCGCGCGCGTCGCATCGGTTTCTATCTTCCGCATCGGGGGGAATTCGATCTGCGACCGCTGATACGGCGCGCCCAGACAATGGGGCGGGTCTGTTGCCTGCCCATCCTGCCGCGACGCGGACGCATCATGCGTTTCGGCCAGTTGGCGGCCGACCGGCCGCACCTGCGGCCCAACCGGTTCGGCATTCCCGAGCCTGCCGGTACGACCGTATTCAGGGCCCGCCAGCTCGATCTGCTCTTGATGCCCCTGGTCGGGTTCGACACGGCCGGCCACCGGCTCGGCATGGGCGGGGGATTCTACGATGCCACGCTGGCCTACATGCGGCAACGCCGGCATTGGCGCAAGCCGCGCCTGATCGGCGTGGCATTCGAATGCCAGCGTGTGACAGCCCTGCCGCATGATCCCTGGGACATGCCACTCGATGCCGTACTCACGGAAAAGCGCCTTTACCGCTTCCGGGCCGGTCAATAGCGCCGGGGAGGCGGCCAGTAGGGAAAAGGCTGGCCCCCGGGGCCGGCTTTGTCCGGTTCGGCCGCCGGCAGGCGCATCCAGCCGAGGTAGGTATTTGGGTCGAACCAGACGCGCATGGACGCGGCCATCCGCCCATCTTGTGCCACTTTCATCCATTGCGCCGATGCCGCAGGGCTCATGACTGCCAGCGCATGCGTATAAAAACGCGGATTGGCCATGGCCTGCACCCAGCGTTGAGCCTTGGCTGGGTCCAGCAACCGGCTGACGATTGCATGCTGGTATTGGGGATCGATCGAAGAATAAAACCATTCGGCAAACATTGCAGGATCTGCAACGCCGGCCAGATTGCCGGGTACATCCGGCGCACCGGCGCGTTCCATGGCCTTGAGCCAGATGTCCGGCTGGGTACTCAGGGCCATGACTGCGGCCAGGAATTCGGGCTCGGTCATGGCATCGGCCATTTCCAGCGCACGCCGGGGATCGCGCACGATTTGGCTATTGGCGCGCATGTCCATGAGACGCTCGATGTGCGCAAGCGGCTTGCCGGCCGGGCCATCCGCCCACGCGCCGACAGCGGATAGTGACAAGAACCAGACGATCAGAATGCGTAGCATGATCATAACCCTCCAGAATCCCGAGACGGCGTCGCCCAAACGCAAAAACCCCTGGCCTCACGACCAAGGGTTTTCAAGTTTGTTTGCGCTTACTTTTGCGGAGCGGCGGCCGGAGCCATGCCAGTCATCGGCGCCATGAAGACGAAGGGGTTGAAACCCTGCGCAGCATTGCCGTAGGTGGCGGGGTTCACGAACGCGCCCATCGTGCCGTAGGTGGCCGGATTCGCTGCGGTGTTCATCCAGTTGCCGTACATGGCGGGATTCATCGGCGCCATCATGGCGTTCATGGCCTGCGGGCTCATCGGGGCCATCATCCAGTTGGTGTACAGGCCGGGGTTCATCATCTGCATGCCCATCTGCATGGCGCGGGGATCCATCGGCGCCATCATCCACTTCATGTAGACATTGGGGTTCATGAAGGGCGACATGGCGGCGGTGTAGAAGTTGGGATCCATCGCGGCCCCCATCCACTTCATCGACACGGCGGGATCCATGAATTGCATGTAGTTTGCCATGGTGGCCGGATTCATCATGCCGGTCATCATGTTCAGCGACGTCTGCGGATTCATCATGGCGTTGCTCATCGCCATCGCGGTAGCCGGGTCGGTCACGGCAACCATCCAGGGTACGAAAGCCTTGGGATCCTTGAACGCGGAAGCGTTCTGGGTCGGGTCGGTCATCTTGGCCACCCAGGCTTCGGGGGTAGTGGGCACGGCGGCCGGGGCTGCGGCCGGGGCCGTGCCATTGGCGAATGCAACAGAGGAAACGGCGCCGGCGATCAGCGCGGCGGTCAGTTTGGCGATGGTCATGATGACTCCTAAATGACGTTGAAATGAGAGCGGGACTGAAGTAAAGATAAACAACTCATATGAGCAAGTAGAATATTAGCATATTCTGTTTATTTGAAATAAAGTGTAAAAGCCGGGCAGTCGAAAAATACCAAGCGGGTCGTTGCCCGCTCGCAACACCCCTTGGCGGGACCGCAAAAAGTAAGGGGGTTAAGCGCCTTCGCCCAGGTAGGCTTGGCGAACGGCCGGATCGGCAGCCAGCGTGCCGGCCGGCCCGGCGAGGGTGAGTGCGCCGTGTTCCAGGACGTAGCCGCGCACGCAGGTCTTGAGCGCGAGATGGGCGTTCTGCTCGATCAGCAAGACCGCGACGCCCTCGGCCGCGATGTGCCGGATGATGTCGAATACGGCCTTCACCATGAGCGGTGCCAGACCCATGCTCGGTTCGTCGAGCAGCAGCAGACGCGGCCGGGCCATCATCGCCCGCCCCAGCGCCAGCATCTGCTGCTCGCCACCCGACAGGAGCCCCGCCATCTGCCCCTGGCGTTCGGCCAGACGCGGCAACAAGGCGTGCACGTGGTCCAGGTCCCGCGAAACGGCCATACGATCCGTGCGCACATATGCGCCCATCATCAGATTCTCGGCCACCGACATACGCGGGAAGACGCCCCGTCCTTCGGGCACCAGCGCCAGGCCCTTGCGGGCGATTTCGTGTGCCTGAAGCCGTGTGATCGATTTGCCGTCGAAGTGCACGCTGCCGCCATGCGAGGCGATCAGACCACTGATCGCCTTGAGCGTGCTGGTCTTGCCCGCGCCGTTGGCACCGATAAGACACACCATTTCACCCTGCGCCACCTCCAGATCGAGTTCGCGCACGGCACGGATGCCGCCATAGGCGACAGACAGGTTCTTGACCGCAAGCAGCGCGCTCACAGTGCTTCGTCCCCGAGATAGGCCGCTATCACGCTGGGATCGCGGCTGACGACTTCGGGCGTGCCCTCTGCGATCTTGATGCCGTAATCGAGTACCGCCAAGCGGTCGCACAAACCCATCACGAGCTTGACGTCGTGTTCGATGAGCAGGAGCGTCAAGCCTTCGTGCTGCAGCTGGAGCAGCAGGTCACGCAATGCGGCGCGCTCGGCCGGATTCATGCCGGCCGCGGGCTCGTCGAGGGCCAGCAGCGCCGGTTCGCTGGCCAGCGCGCGTGCGATCTCGAGCCGCCGCTGGTCGCCGTAGGGCAGATTCCTTGCCAGACGCCGTGCGTGGCCGGCAATGCCGACGCGTTCGAGCAGCGCCATGGCGCGCGCGCGCGAATCGGCCTCCTCCCGGCGCGTCGCCGGCAGGCGAAGCACGGCGCCCAGCACCCCGCTATGCGTGCGCGCATGGCGTCCGACCAGCACGTTCTCGAGCGCGGTCATCTCGGCGAACAGCCGGATGTTCTGGAAAGTGCGCGCCAACCCGGCCTTCAATACTTGATGCGGTTTGCAACCGTCGAGCCGGGTCCCGTTGAGACGCACCTCGCCGCGATCGATGGTGTACAACCCGGTCAGCGCATTGAAGAGCGTGGTCTTGCCCGCGCCGTTGGGGCCGATAAGGCCGAAGATTTCACCCGCGTTCACTTGCAGGGAAATATCGGACAAGGCCTGCAAACCGCCGAAAGCCTTGCTTACACCTGAAACGGCCAGCAACGCACTCATTCCGCCGCGTCGGCGAATTCACGCCGGCGACGTGCCGAAGGCATCAGCCCGGCCGGGCGATACAGCATCACGGCCACCAGCGCCAGCCCGAACAGCAGCATGCGCAAATCCGCCGGATCGATGTAAATCTGGCCGAACAGATTGCGCTGCCAGTCACCGGTGTAGCGCAGCGCCTCGGGCAGCAGCGTCAGCAGCACGGCGCCGAAGATCACGCCGGGAATATGGCCCATGCCGCCCAGCACGATCATGCACAGGATCATGATCGATTCCATGAGGTTGAAGGATTCCGGACTGATAAAACCCTGGAAGCTGGCAAACAATCCACCGGCCAGGCCGCCAAAGGTCGCGCCCATCGCAAAGGCCAGCAGCTTGAGGTTGCGGGTGTTGATGCCGGTTGCCGCTGCGGCGGTCTCGTCCTCGCGGATGGCGACCCAGGCGCGGCCGATGCGCGAATCCTCCAGACGCATCGAAATGAAGATCAGTGCCAACGTGAACAGCAGGAAGAGATAGTAGGTGAGGTGCGCCCCGGTGAAAGTGATCCCGAACAGGGTCTGGGTCTGGCTCAGGCTCATGTCGCCCACGCGTACCGGATCGATCAGATTGATGCCCTGCGGACCATTGGTGATGTTCACCGGCGCATTGAGATTGTTCATGAAGATACGGATGATTTCGCCGAAGCCGAGCGTGACGATGGCCAGATAATCGCCGCGCAGGCGCAGGGTGGGCGTGCCGAGCAGCACGCCGAACAGCGCGGCCAGCGCGGCGCCCAGCGGCAGCGCAGCCCAGAACGGCAAATGCAGGCCGAAGTGCGGGCTGGCCAGCCAGGCATAGACGTAGGCGCCAAGCGCATAGAACGCCACGTAGCCCAGATCGAGCAGGCCAGCATAGCCGACCACGATGTTGAGACCGAGTGCGAGCATCACGTAGAGCAGGGCCAGATCGATCAACCGCACCCAGGATCGGCCCAGCCCCGCATCCACCAGAAAAGGCAGCAGCGCCAACCCCAGCGCAAGCAGGCCGAAAACGAGCCAGCGAGGCCTTTTCCCCTCAGGCACGCTCGATCCCCCGGGCACCCAGCAGGCCGGAAGGGCGGAAGACGAGCACGGCGATCAGGACAAAAAAGGCAAATACGTCCTGGTAGTGGCTCCCCAGAAAGCCTCCCGTCAGATCGCCGATATAGCCGGCGCCAAAGGATTCGATCAGGCCCAGCAACAGGCCACCCAGCATCGCGCCACCGAGATTGCCGATTCCGCCAAGCACGGCTGCGGAAAAAGCTTTCAGGCCCAACATGAACCCCATGTAGTAATGGGCCAATCCATAGTATGCACTCACCATCACCCCGGCGACGGCAGCCAGTGCCGAACCGATTGCAAACGTCGAGGCAATGACGCGGTTCACATCCACGCCCATCAGGCTGGCCACCTGCCGCGATTGCGCAGTGGCGCGCATGGCACGCCCCAGCCGGGTACGCTGCACCATCAGGATCAGGCCCAGCATGATCAAAACCGTGAGCACCAGAATGGCAATCTGCACGTCGGTGATGTGGGCGCCCAGGATCTCGTAGCGGCCTTGCGGCAGGACGGGGGGAAAGGAAATGTACTGCTTGCCCCAGATCAGCATGGCCAGATTTTGCAGGACGATCGACACGCCGATCGCAGTGATGAGCGGCGCCAGCCGCGGCGCGTTGCGCAGAGGCCGATAGGCGACGCGCTCGATCAGCAGCCCGAGCGCCACGCAGACCGGAATCGCCAGGGCCAGACCCGCCGCCAGGATCAACACCCCCGGCAGGCCGGGCATCCCCAGCGCCAGCGCGCCGATGACCGACAGGGCCACCAGCGCGCCCATCATGGTGACCTCGCCGTGCGCGAAGTTGATGAGTTCGATGATGCCGTACACCATCGTGTAGCCCAGCGCCACCAGCGCATACACGCTGCCCAGCACCAGACCGTTGATCAACTGCTGCAGGAAGATATCCATCGTCGCCCGCGTAGCCGGCCTGCGCGAGAACTGGGTCAGTTACCGCTTTGTACCGTTTCGACCGTCTGCCATTTGCCGTCCTTGACCTGGTAAAGCGTAACGGCGCCACCGGTGATATCGCCCTTGGCATCGAACCGGATGTGGCCGGTCACACCCGAATAGTCGGTTTTCGGCAGTTCGGCCAGATATTTGGCAGGATCGCTCGATCCCGCACGTTTCATCGCGTCGACCATCACATAGACGGCATCGTAGGCATACGGCGCATAGTTCTGGATCTTGCCGTATTTGGCCTCGAACTTGGCCCTGAACGCCGCGCCGCCCGGCATCGCATCAAGCGGCAGACCCGGATTGGACGCCAGCGCGCCCTCGGCGTCGGCCCCGGCCAGTTCGATGAATTTGGGTGTCTGCGTGCCGTCGGCCCCCAGGAATTTTGCTGTCATGCCGAGTTGCTTCATCTGCTTGATCATCGGCGCAGCCTGCGGATCCATGCCGCCGAAAAAAATCAGATCGGGCGATTTTCCCTTGATCGAAGTCAGGATCGCCATGAAATCGGTGGCACGGTCAGATGTGTATTCGCGCGCCACCACCGTACCACCCGCAGCGGTGACCGCTTTGGCCACCTCGTCCGCCAGCCCCTGCCCATAGGCCGTACGGTCATCGACGATCGCGACGCGCTTCGCACCCAGCTTGCTCACTGCGAACATGCCGAGCACGCTGCCCTGCTGCGCATCGTTGGTCATCACACGGTAGGCCGTCTTGAAACCTGCCGTGGTATAGGCAATCGCCGTGGCGGACGGCGAAATCTGCGGGATACCGTTGTCGAAGTAAATCTTGGAGGCAGGAATCGTCGCACCGGAATTCAAATGACCGATGACGCCGGCCACGCCTTCGTCGACCAGTTTTTGCGCAACCGTGGTCGCGGTTTTCGGATCGGCTGCGTCGTCTTCACTGCGGAGCGCCAGTACAAACTTTTCGCCATTCAGCGTCAGGCCTGCCGCATTGATTTCATCGAGCGCGAGCCGTGCACCGTTTTCGTTGTCCTTGCCCAGATGCGCCTGCGGTCCGGTCAACGGGGAAACCTGGCCGATCAGCAGCGTTTTCTCGCCCGAGGCTTCCGTCTGCGGCTTGTCGCCGCACCCTGCCATCAGCACCGCACAGGCTATCGCCAGCGCCCCACGAAGCGAATGTCCCGTCATTGGAGTATCCCCGCAACCAGTAATCGAACGCGGAATTTATACCATAACGTCCCGCAACCACGGCCCAAAAACAAAAGGCCGGCGCGTTGCGCCGGCCCTGCAATGCGTGGGGGAAACGCCCGGATTACTTCAGGCTCAGCACCCATTCGATAATTTTCTTGGCATCCTCGGGCTTCACCTGCGGATTGGGCGGCATCGGCACAGGACCCCAGACGCCCTTGCCGCCGGTTTTCACCTTGCCAACCAGCATGTCCTCGGCCTTGGGGTCGCCCGCGTATTTCTTGGCAACATCCTTGAACGCCGGACCGACGATTTTCTTGTCGATGCCGTGACAGGACATGCAGGCATTCTTCTGCGCCAGCGCCTGGTCAGCGGAGGCTACGCCCGTCATCGCCAGCAGGGCGGCAGACGCGGCAGTCAGGATCAGGGCTTTCATCTTTCTGTTCTCCGTGAAAGAAATCTGTCTGGGAAGTACACGCTTGCTCGGGTTGCTTCGCGCCAGCGCATATTAAGCCTATTTACCGCACGTGCAAGCTGCAAGCTTGGGACATTGTTACCAAGGCGCGTAAAAGTTTGTTATTCCCGTTCCACCATCTCACGGTATGCATGCCAGCTGGCATGCCCCAGTAGCGGGAAGATTACGGCCATGGCTATAAAGTCGGTCGCCATACCGATTGCAATCAGCGCGGCGATGATCACGCCCCAGAGCAGCATGGCCGGGAAATTGAGCCGGGTCGCCATGAAGCTCGTCACGAGCGCAGTGGCGAAATCGATCTTGCGATGGACCAGCATGGGCAGCGACACGACCGACAGGCTGAAAACCATCAAGGCCAGGACCCCGCCAAACGCCAGGTAAATCAACATGAAATCGGCATGCCGGCTCACGGCATCCAGAGTCAGCAGTTCACCCAGACCGCCGATGCCCGAGCCGTTGAGAAACAGCCCTACCAGAATCGCGGATATGCGTTCCCAGACCGACAGCACGAAAACCAGCATCAAGGCATAAAGTCCCAGCGAAGCCGGATTGGTACGCCACGCCAGCAAGGGCGCGAATAGATGCGGCAACTTGTGATGATGTTCGATGCGATGACTGATGCTGTAGAACACGGTCGCCAGTACCGGTGCCACGAAGAGGAAACCGGACGTCAACGCCATCGCAAGATGGGGCTTGTCCCAAGCGGCCTGCAACAGGCCATAGCCGAGCAAGGCGAACACGACACCGTAGAACAGGCTGAGCGGCCAAGCTTTCAGCATATCCCGCGCACCATCGCGCAACCAGCGAAAAGGCTGATCGAGCGTCACCGCACGGATGCCCGGCAAATTCATACGGGCGGCCTGCGGGTGAAAAACGGCATGATCGGTGTGCGTACTCATTCAATCCTCCTCGAAACTGAACAGACGGAAACAGCCTGTCTGTTTGATAGCAGGGGAGGAAGCGAGTTCCTACAAGCAAACGCTGATAGAGCTCACACCGTTTCGAGTACCGTCGTCGGCGGCTGACAGGCGCCGGCGCTACACACCCAGAGGGTCGGCACGGGGGTTTCCGGTTTGTCGAGCACAGGCGGCAGATTCATGCCGTTTGGCACCGCCAACAGCATATCGCGCACACCAAGCCGCGACGCGAGCATTCTGCCGGCGGCCTCCAGCGCCGGCGCGGGGCCGCGCAGGACAATCACGCGAGGCGCACCGAGCCATTCGTCGAGTGCGGCCAGCAGGCCGGGATAGGCAACCGGTTGCTGGCCGATCTGCGCATGGAAATAGCGCAGGCAACGTTCGGCCGCATCGAGATAGCGCGTATCACCCAGTAAATGTCCCAGGCGCTGCAGGGCGAACGCCGCCACACCGTTACCAGACGGCATCGCCTGGTCATAGCCCGGCTTCTGGCGGATGAGGAGGTGTTCGTGATCGTGGCTGGTGAAGAAGAAGCCGCCGGATTCGACATCTTCGAACTGCGCCAGCAGGGCGTCGGCGATTGTTACCGCCCAGTCCAGATCGGTCGGACGATACGCCGCCTGCACCGACTCCAGCAGGGCATCGAGCAGAAACGCATAGTCGTCGAGATAGGCGTTGAGACGTGCCTCGCCGTTTTTGTAACTCGCCCGCAGACGGTCGTCGCGCCACAACCGGGCGCGCAGGAAATCGAGCGCAGTCTGTGCTTCTGCCATCCACTCCGGCCGGTTCATGACTCGCCCCGCATGGGCGAGACCGGCGATCATCAGGGCATTCCAGCTCGTCAGCTGCTTGTCGTCGCAGCCTGGGCGCACACGGTTTTCGCGCGCGGCAAACAATTTGGCTCGGGCCGAAGCCAGGCGCGCGGCGGCACGCTCCGGCGACACACCCAGATCGGCCGCGACTTCGGCGAGGGGTCGCGCAAGGATGGGGTTCCAGTGCGCGTTCTCGAAATTGGGTGGCGCATCGAAGCCATAAACGGGCGCGGCCACAGCGTACTCCTCATCGGTGAGCACCGCGCGCGCCTGGTCGGGCGTCCACACATAGAACTTGCCCTCCTCGCCTTCGGAATCCGCGTCGAGCGCGGAGAAAAATCCGCCGTCCGGGCCGCGCATTTCGCGCAGCAGCCAGGCGACGATGTCCTCCGCGGCCTCGCGGTAGCGCGTGTCGCCGGACATCGCCCAGGCGTCGGCGTAGAGCTGCAGCAGCGGCCCGTTGTCGTAGAGCATCTTTTCGAAATGCGGGATCGCCCAGCGCTCGTCCACCGAATAGCGGCAGAATCCGCCACCGAGCTGGTCGCGCACGCCGCCGGAAGCCATCTTCGTCAGCGTGTACAAGCCCAGCTCCCGCGCCCGGTCATCGCCAAGCCGGGCGCGTCGCAACAGGAAAAAAAGCTCGCCCGGACGCGGAAACTTGGGTGGTTTCGAAAAACCGCCCCACACCGGATCGAATGCGGTGTCGAGATCGCGCATCGCTTCGGCGAAGGGCTTGTCGCTCAGGGCGCCCTGCCCCGCGGGCGCGGGCGATTGCCGGTCCAGCGCCGCGCGCACGGCTTCGTTCTGCGCCAGCACTTCGTCGCGCCGGGCGTGCCAGGCCTGCGCAACGTTTTCCATCAGATCGACGAACCCAGGCAGCCGGTAACGCGGCGTCTTCGGAAAATAGGTGCCGGCAAAGAAAGGCGTCTGATCGGGGGCGAGGAACACGGTCAGCGGCCAGCCGCCGCCGCGCTGCGCCAGCAACTGGTGCGCAGTCTGGTAGATCTGGTCGAGGTCGGGGCGCTCTTCGCGGTCGACCTTGATGTTGACGAACAGCCGGTTCATCACGGCCGCGACCTCGGCGTCCTCGAAGCATTCGTGCGCCATGACGTGGCACCAGTGGCAGGCTGAATAGCCGATCGACAACAGGATGGGCTTGTCTTCCTGCTGGGCGAGCGCCAGTGCCTCGGGCCCCCACGGATACCAGTCGACCGGATTGTCGGCGTGCTGCAGGAGGTAGGGGCTGGTTTCGCGGGCGAGTCGGTTGGACATGGCGGCCGGGGCAATAATTGTTGATCGAATCGGTCAACAATTGTACGCTGATCGTCATATACGCTTCACCAGGAGAATCCCATGTCCCAGGAATGGTTTGACGCCGCCCGCGCGGGCAACGCCGCCGCGCTCAAGTCGCAGCTCGATGCCGGCGCCGACCACGCCGCTGCCGACGAAGCCGGCGAAACCGCATTGATGCTGGCTGCGCATCACGGGCATCTGGCCGCCGTGCTGACCCTGATTGCCGCCGGCGCGGACGTCAACGCCGCCTCGCCGCAAGGCTGGACCGCCGTCGCCAAAGCCGCCTACAACGGCGAAACCGAACGCGGCTACGTCGAGGTCGTCGAGGCTCTGCACAAGGCCGGCGCCAACCTCGACGCACGCATCTTCTTCGGCATCACCCCGCTGATGCTGGCGGCCGGCGGCGGCGACGCCACGGTGGTGGAATGGCTGATCAACAACGGCGCCGACGTACTTGCCGCCAACGAAGGCGGCCGCACCGCCCGCATGATGGCGAACGACCGCTTCTATGTGGACGTGATCAACCTGCTGACGGAAGCCGAACGCCAGCTCGGCGTGACGGAAGAGGGCACCTGCTCATCGACCAAGAGCGTGGTGAAGCCGCAGGTGGTCAACCTGATGAAACCCACGTCGCACTGACGCCGGTTCGCCGACTCAGTTTTCCAGCCAGGCGGTCAGCCCCGCCCACTGTTCGATATCGCGCTCGGCGATGTGGTGCGGCAGGTCGAACAGGCTCTTGCCCTCGAACGCGGCGTTGACGTAGTTCTGCGTGTTGCGCAGGTAAGCCAGCACCGGCAGGTCCTGCCGGGCCATGAACTGTTCCAGCGTGACGCCGGCGCGGGTGCGCGGATCGACCCGCATGCCGACCACGCCGACGAAGGCATGGCCCTTGCGCACCGCCTTTTCGGCGTGCAGTGCGGCCAGAAAATCCTGGCTGGCGCGGATATCGAACAGTGAAGGCGCGATCGGCACGGCCACCTTGTGCGCAAGCTTCAAGGCGCGCTCCAGGCTCTTGCCGTGCAGACCGGCCGGCGAATCGATCACCAGCCAGTCGGTCTCGCCCTTTTGTTCTTCCCGCAGCAATTCGATGTCGGGCAAGGCCATGTCGCGCGCAGCCAGCCAGTGCGTGGCCGATTTCTGGCGGTCCAGATCGAGCATCGCCACGCGCTGGCCCTGCGACGCCAGCCAGCCCGCCAGGTTGATCGACAGCGTGGTCTTGCCGCTGCCGCCCTTGGGGTTGGCCACCAGGATCACGCGCATGTCCGCTCCTTCCTTACAGTGCCTCGACGCTGTAGACCACGCCGAGCGTGTGCGTCGCGCCCGGCGCGACGGTCACGACGTTGTCCATCGCGTTGCCGGATTCGACGCAGACCATGTTGCGCCAGCCCTCGCCGGAGCTGCCGCGGCCCATGTCGCCCATTTTCTCGGCCTTGTCCGTCCACGGTGTCCACACCACGGTGGACTGCGAACCGGTCTTGGCCACGCGGATGCGGCGGCCGAGCGCGGGATCGACGATCACGCAGTCGGCCGCGGTGTTGACGTACACGCGGTCGACTTCGCCCGCAAAGCCGATCGCACCCTTCTGCTTCTTGCGGGCAAAATTCTCGACCTTGTCGTGGAAGGCGCAGCCGTCCAGTCCCTCGACGCTGACAGAACTGATGTCGCTGATGTGGAAATAGGTATGCAGCGCCTCGCCGATGACGAAGGGCACGTCGCCGGTATTGACGGTGGTCAACTGCACTTCCAGCTTCTCGCCGACGATGAGCGTCAGGGTCAGCATGCAGGCATGCGGCCACTGCGCGCGGGTCTGCGCGTTGGCCTCGAACTGCAGCGTAAGCTCGGTGCGAAAACCGCTGCGCTTCTTGCTGCCGACGACCTGCCAGGCCACGGTGCGCGCGAAGCCGTGCGCCGGGAACCCCGCTTCCTTCTCGTGCGGGCCGAACCACGGCCAGCACACGGGCACGCCGCCGCGGATGGACTTGCCGGCCGCGAACTTGGCCGCGTCGGACACCCACACCACCGGCTCGCGTTGCGACTTGGGCCGGTAGCTGACCAAGTGGGCACCCTGCAGGCACACGGTCGCACGGCCGCCGTGGTTGTCGATGTCGGCATACTGCAGGCCGCCGGCCCCCGTACGGAAACTCAACTGACCGGGAATCGCGAAATGCGCCAGCGGATCGGCATGTTCCTGCGCAGCTGTGGGATGCTCGACCTGACTGACGTCGCGCACGGCCCCGAAGGCGGCCGAGGTCGTCATCGCAGCGTAGGCGCGCAGCGCGGCGGAGACCTTGCGCTCGCGCGGCGCGGCAGGCTTCCAGGCCGCTGCACCCTTGGCATCCATCGCGGTGCGACGACGGGCGAGTTCGGCCTCGGACAGCCGCACGTTGATCGTGCGTCCGGGAATGTCGATGTCGATGGTGTCGCCCTCTTCCACCAGGCCGATGGTGCCACCTTCGGCCGCTTCCGGCGAAGCGTGGCCGATGGACAGGCCGCTGGTGCCGCCGGAGAAGCGGCCGTCGGTGACCAGCGCACAGGCCTTGCCCAGCCCTTTCGATTTCAGATACGAGGTCGGGTAGAGCATTTCCTGCATGCCCGGTCCGCCGCGCGGACCCTCGTAACGGATTACCACCACGTCGCCGGCCTGGATGCGGTCGCCGAGAATGGCGTCCACCGCCGCGTCCTGCGACTCGAACACGCGCGCGGGACCGGAAAACTTGAGGATGTGCGCGTCGACGCCGGCCGTCTTCACGATGCAGCCGTCTTCGGCGAGATTGCCGTAGAGCACGGCGAGGCCGCCGTCCTTCGAATAGGCATGTCCGATGTCGCGGATGCAGCCGCCCGCACGGTCGTCGTCCAGTTTCGGGAAGCGGCGGTTCTGCGAAAACGCGACCTGGGTCGGTACGCCGCCGGGCGCGGCGCGATAGTAATCCTTCACGTCGCGGCTGTCGGTACGGCGGATGTCGTAGCTGTCGATCTGTTCGCCCAGACTTTTGCACAGCACGGTCGGCACGTCGCGATGCAGCAGGCCGCCACGTTCCAGCTCACCGAGAATCGCCATCACGCCACCGGCGCGGTGCACGTCTTCCATGTGATAGGTCTGGATCGACGGCGCAACCTTGGACAGATGCGGTACTCGCCGCGACATGCGGTCGATGTCCTTCATCGTGAAGTCGACGCCGGCCTCGTGCGCGGCGGCCAGCAGATGCAGCACGGTATTGGTCGAGCCACCCATGGCGATGTCGAGCGCGATGGCGTTTTCGAAGGCGTCGAAGCTGGCGATGGCGCGCGGCAGAACCGAGTAGTCGTCTGCTTCGTAATAACGGCGCGTGTTCTTCACGATCAGGCGCGCGGCGGCGCGGAACAACTTCTCGCGGTCGGCGTGCGTCGCCAGCATCGAGCCGTTGCCCGGCAGGCTCAGGCCCAGCGCCTCGGTCAGACAGTTCATCGAGTTGGCGGTGAACATGCCGGAGCAGGAGCCGCAGGTCGGGCAGGCCGAGCGCTCGAGCTGATTGACCTTGTCGTCCGACACCTTGCTGTCGGCAGCCGACACCATGGCGTCGACCAGATCGAGCTTGATCGTCTGCTTGTCCCACACGACCTTGCCGGCTTCCATCGGGCCGCCGGAGACGAACACGGTCGGGATGTTCAGCCGCAGCGCGGCGTTCAGCATGCCGGGGGTGATCTTGTCGCAGTTGGAGATGCACACCAGCGCGTCGGCACAGTGGGCGTTGACCATGTATTCCACGCTGTCCGCGATGAGATCGCGGCTGGGCAGCGAATACAGCATGCCGTCGTGACCCATGGCGATGCCGTCGTCCACCGCGATGGTGTTGAATTCCTTGGCGACCCCCCCCATGGCCTCGATCTCGCGCGCAACCAGCTGGCCCATGTCCTTGAGGTGTACGTGCCCGGGCACGAACTGGGTGAACGAGTTGGCGATGGCGATGATGGGCTTTGAAAAATCGCCGTCTTTCATGCCGGTGGCGCGCCAGAGGGCGCGGGCACCGGCCATGTTGCGGCCACGGGTGGTGGTCCAGGAACGGTAGGCAGGCATGGCAGGTCACTCACACATCTATAATCAGCCGGGCATTTTACTCGCCCCGCTCCCGCCCGGTCACCTCATGCTCGTCCATCCGCAATTCGATCCCGTCGCCCTGCAGCTCGGCCCCGTCGCCGTCCACTGGTACGGCCTCATGTATCTCGTCGCCTTCGTGCAGGTGATCCTGCTCGGCCGCTGGTGCATCGCCCACCGCCCCTGGTCCGCCTGGACGCCCAGGATGCTCGACGACGTGCTGTTCTACGGCGTGCTCGGCGTCATCCTGGGCGGGCGGCTCGGCTACGTGCTGTTCTACAAACCCGCGGAATATCTGGCGAATCCGCTCGACATCCTGAAAGTATGGGAAGGCGGCATGAGCTTCCACGGCGGCTTTCTCGGCGTGCTCGTCGCCATGATGCTGTTCGCGCACAGCCGCAAACTGCGCTGGCTCGCCATCACCGACTTCATCGCCCCGCTTGTGCCGCTGGGACTGGCCGCCGGACGGCTCGGCAACTTCATCAACGGCGAACTGTGGGGCCGCCCTGCCGACCCCACCCTGCCCTGGGCCATAATCTTTCCGCAGGCGCACGACGGCATCGCGCGCCATCCCTCGCAGCTCTACCAGTTCGCCGGCGAAGGCCTGCTGCTGTTCGTCATCCTGTGGCTGTATTCCAGGAAACCGCGCCCTGTCGGCGCCGTCTCCGGCGTCTTCCTCATCGGCTACGGCAGCCTGCGTTTCCTCGCCGAATTCGCGCGCGAGCCCGACGCTTTCCTCGGCCTGCTGGATCTGGGCCTGTCGATGGGCCAGTGGCTGTCGCTGCCCATGATCGTCGCCGGCCTCCTTATGCTGCGCTGGGCCGTACGCCGGCCGTACGCCGCCCGGCCATGATCCGGCGCATCTGGATGCTCATCGGCTGGCTGGGCGTCGTGCTCGCGCTGGTCTTTTCGCTCGGCCCGCCCGCACTGCCTGAAAACAGCGGCCACACCGACAAATTCGTACATCTGGCCGGATATGGCCTGTTGATGTTCTGGTGGGCCCAGCTCATCGTTCGCCGCCGGTGGCGGCTTGCACTCTGGGTCGTGCTTTTCGGATTGGCTCTGGAAGGCTTGCAGGGCCTCGTTCCCAACCGTCTACCCGATGCCGGCGATGCGCTCGCCAACGCCACCGGCGTCCTGCTCGGCTGGCTTGCCGCTCGTCTGCTGCCCAATCTGCCGGCAGCGCTTCCCGGCACACTGGGCTTGAGGCTATAATCCCGGCGCACGTGGGGCGGTAGCTCAGCTGGGAGAGCGTCGCGTTCGCAATGCGAAGGTCGGGAGTTCGATCCTCCTCCGCTCCACCACATAACAAATCATGGCTTGGGCTCCCAGACCAAAGCCACAGCAATCGTACCTGGCACAACAATAGTCCGTGCGGTTGTGATCAAATAAAACCGACAATCCCGACCCATCGGGAAACAGTGGGTATCCCCCTCTCTTGCGGAATCCTTGTAAATTGGGCTTTTGAACCCGCCTGAGGCACGCTTGTGCCGTGAATTTGGGCGTAGGCAATGGGGTAGGCAAGTGCATACACAATCGAGAAGGTGCTTATTCAGGCCGAATTCCCACTTTTTTTCAGTAGAACTCGCAACGACAACCGAGCGTTCAATCCCGGTGCAACTGTCGACGAATCACCGTAACGCAGGATTTCGTCGTGCTTGCTTCCAGCGGGAAAACGCATGGCAATGAAACACGCCAGTGGCAGGCCCCTGCCCCCCACATTGCGGGCACCGGCTTGATGCGTTATCTGGACCAGGACGGCACCCCTGTCACCGTATATCGTGCGGGCAGGCAGCGTAGTGGCTTGATATCGAGCCTACAACAGGCGGGCGAGGATATTGCCGCGTCCCGCCATGTCATTGTCCGGCTGTTCTGGCGCGATTTCATCGCCCAGTTCCGTCAAAAGATATTGGGGTATTTCTGGGCTTTGCTCAGCCCACTCCTGGGTATCGTCAGTTTTCTGTTTCTCTTTTTCATCGGTGTTCTCAAGCCCGGCGAAGGGGAAATCCCCTACACGCTCTACGTCCTGATGGGCAGCACGATCTGGGGATGTCTGCCCGGCGCAATGGGTGCAGTAAGCGGCGGCCTTCAGGCTCAGGCCGACCTGATCATGCGTACCCGCATTCCCAAACTGGCACTTGCCGTCAGTTCACTCGCCAACCTGCTGTACAGCATTCTGATCAGCATGGTCACGATGGCAATTGTTTTTCTGGTTATGGGCGTGACACCATCCTGGTGGTTTCTGGCTTACCCGTTGCTGGTATTGCCGATGGTATTGCTCGGCACCGCCATCGGATTGATCCTATCGGTTCTGGGGCCCATAGCCCGGGATCTTGTTCCCATGGCGACCCAGGCTCTCGCACTGGCCATGTATGTCACGCCGGTGATCTACGTGCAATCCACCATCCAAAATCCTTTCGTCAAAACCTTGATCGAATGGAATCCACTCACCTATCTGGTCGACCTCCCCCGATCGCTGATCTGCCTTGGCCACGCCGACAATGCGGATATCTTCCTCTGGGTTGCCATCGGTACGCTCATGCTGGTCGCCATAGGCTTGCGGATTTTCTACCTGCTTGAAAGCCTTGTCGCGGAGCGACTGTAATGTCAAAACCGAGCGTCATTGTTGATGGCGTCAGCAAGAAATTTGGCCTGTCCTTGAAAAACGCTCTCAAGTACGGCCTGATCGACAGCGGCCGCCGGCTGATCGGGCTCAGCAATTCACAGCAGCTTCGTATGGGGGAATTCTGGGCACTACATGACGTCAGCTTTTCACTGGAGCCCGGGGATGCATTGGGCATCATGGGTGTCAACGGATCGGGCAAAACGACACTGCTGAGAATCCTGAACGGGACATACGGTCCGGATAACGGAAACGTCATGCTCAGAGGGCGCGTCGGTGCCCTCATCGCGGCAGGCGCCGGTTTTTCCCCGATGTTGAGTGGCCGGGAGAACATCTACATCAGCGGGACCTTGCTTGGCATGACTCCCCGCGAAATCAAAAATCGATTCGACGAGATCGTAAGCTTCGCAGGACTGGAAGAATTCATCGACATGCCGGTCAGAAACTATTCCAGTGGCATGAGTGTCCGCCTAGGATTCGCCATCGCGGTGATCGGAACACCTGAAATTCTGCTGGTGGATGAAGTACTCGCAGTCGGAGACATCAGCTTTCAGAAGAAGTGCTTCGAGCGGATTCTTGCTCTGAAGAATCAAGGCACTACCATCTTGCTGGTTTCGCATGCAATCGGAGCGATCTGGGCCGTCTGCGACAAGGGCTTGTTCCTGCATAAGGGTCGGCCGGCCTTCATGGGGGACATCGAAAGCGTCTGCAAGGCTTATGACGAGCAGAACAGCCGCAGCAGCCAGGCCGCAATGGCTAGGGAAAAGGCAACTGTATGCACGCGCCATTCTGAGGGACATGACTCCTGTCCTCCGGACGAGCTGTTGCCGGAAGAATACGGACACGGAAGCGGCGGCACCGGCGACGTTCTATGCACCCGCATTCGCGTGCTGTCGGCAAGCACCGGCGAAGAAACGAAAGAGATCGAATTTGGCGAACCGTTCATCGTCGAATACCAATACGTCGTCCGCAACCGCATCCGCGACCCCATCTTCCGATCGAGTCTCGACGCGGTGCACTATAAATTCATCGTCTCGCTCGACAGCTACGAGCAGGGTTGTACCTGGGACATGATTGAACCAGGCAATTACACGCTGCGGGTCAGAGTGGAAAACCAAGCCTTGCGGCCTGGTCTGTACAGCATCAATAACAGCGTGATATCCAAAGGCATCGGCGTGCATCTTTTTTACAGGCTGTCCGCGGCCTCGTTCGTCGTGCGACATCCACAAGACCGATTCCTCTACTCGAACGAACAGGCAGTCTGCTTCTTCCCTGCCAGCATGGACCTGACGAGAACCTGAAAATGCGAAAGTATGTTTTTCCACTCGCCCCCGGATTGATCGAATACATCTTTGCGCCGTTCTACGACCACGAACACTCGTCTTCACTCCCCATTGAAATTGATGGTTCCACAACTGCAGCGGCCACGCGGGAAAATGATTGGTGCTACACGAAGATCGTCTGGCACGGCGGCCGCGAGAACGACATCGCGGTCTCGGCACGTTGCCTCGCGCCATTTGATGCCGTCAATCACGATCAGCTTGTCGCCGCCTTCACCCTCCCCCAGACGGCGATGATCGAATTTGCCCTCATTGCTGACAACGGCTCGATCCTTGGCAACTGGAGCAAAGCCGTTGCCGGGACCGGTGTCCGTCAGGAAGTGTTCCTAAGCGTCGATCAATTACTCGCCAGTATCAGGTCGCCGCGCGCACTGGCCAGACTGCTGCGATTGCGCCACCGGTCATTTGGCGGCGTCGCATTCCGGATTTCCTCTGCCACTTCTGAGTCAGGCGTCTTGGCATTGACATGGTTGGGCCTGCGTGACAGCAAAGCGTATAAGGCGTTGCGATTGTCTCGGGCACATTCTGCACCCGACTGGTCGCCGTGGATTCTCGAGCGGAGTGATTGGGGTGAGATCATTCCTCAACACGGGTTGCTGTTTGGAAGGGACGAACTCCTGCAAATCCGTGCAAAAAAGGGCCTGCCGGGATGGAAGGAGCATTTTGCCTTCCTCGAGGGCAAGGCACAGCAATATCTCAAACGTGTGCCGGAAGACGACTTAGGCGAATACCTGCCCCATCACGACCTGCGATATATGCGCGCCCAGGAAACACCAACTCGAGCTTGGCACTGGGAAGCGCTGATACTGGCTTTCGTGGGCCTGGTCAACGACGACGAAAGGATGATCGGTCATGCGCTACGTTACCTGATGTGCATGATCCACACCCAACATTGGGTCGATTCCGCCGAGAACCGCATACCCTCAAGCAGCTGGAACTGGCGATCTTTCATGGAGGAAATGACAACGACCAGCGTTGCGATTCTTCTTGATTGGCTGGGTTTTGCATTGTCGTCACAGGCGAGCAGTCTCGCGAGACAGGCTTTATGGACGCGTGGCATAGCGCATGTTCAACGAGACTTGTTCCAGTTTGACTACATGCATACGATGAACCAAGGAGCCGTATTCTGTCGCGCACTGATCTTGGGCGGTCTAGCGTTGGAGCAGGGCTGGCCACGAGCCAGCCACGTTGCAGACGACGCATATCGCACGATGAAGACCGTTCTTGGCAACTACATCAAATCGGATGGCGGCATAAGCGAGGGGCCTGGTTATCTTTGTCAGACACTCACTGCGACACTCTGGTCAATCATCGCCTACAGCAGGGCGCGCGGCCTCGACTGGCGCGTAGAGGTCCGTGAACTATTCGGTTCTGTCGAATCCTATGTTCGAGCCATGGCTACCGGCAAGCCTGGGCAATGCATACCCTCCGGGGACTGCCGACTTGAGTGGTTTAGTGGTGATGGGATTCCGATACTCGCATCTGTTTTTCCCGACTCTGCGTATTCAGACATCCTGATGGAATGTCTGAGCAATGGCTGGGTGCATGAAATCACAGGAACCCTCAAGGGCAGCGGCGGAATGGTGGGCATGGCCTACGGCCCGGAAGAGGTTAAACCAAGTCGAAATATTCATACGCAATCGCTTTGGCTCCCAGTTACCGGCAAATTTAGTCGGACCAAGGAGGCGCAAGGACGCCACATCAGACTTTGGGCAACTGTAAGCATATATGGTGCATCGCACAGCCATTTGGACCACGGTGGTTTTGGCATCGAAATCGACGAGTATCCGGTGTTTGTTGATCGCGGAATGGCTGAATACTGGAACGCCGATCTAGTTCACCAAATGAGGCGATCCTTTGCCCACAACGTTCTGACGCCCGTCATGGCTGACGGATCATGGGCAGATCAGTCTATATTGACCACCCCTTCCTTCGCACCCGCAAGCGCTATCGAGGCGCCGGTATTGTTGCGCGTCCCAAGTCAAGACGTCTGGCCAGAACAGATGGCGGCCTACGAACGCGTGTTCGAGGAGAGGAGAGGAACGGGCCAAGTATTTCTGGTCCGCGATATCGGTGAGCTCTGCGCGACTGGCCGCGTGGCATTCCACCTGCACTCACCGCACTCATTCGTCGCACACGGGAATACTGTCACGGCGGAAATTGCAGGCACACAATGCACAGTCACCTTTCCTTGGGCCAAGGAAGTCACCGTTAAAAAATCCATTCCCGACTTTGCCGGACGCGACATATTCCATATATACGCAGTTTCAGATGACCTTACTGCCTTCGAGCTAGAGACGGCGATAGCTATCGATTCGCTCGATTCTCACACCAGCTTCCGCGCGAATTGACAGCATGAATATCTCGAAGCGCCTTGTCGGGCGACTGAAAGGCCGGTTGCTCTCATTCCTTGTTACGAAACGATCCTTTACCAACCGGTTCTTGGATCGATTGAATGAAATCCGCCCGGATGACTTGGCTTGCAAGGCAAATCCAAACCTTGTTGTCGAAGCCTGCCGGGATCGGGTAATTGATATTGTCGTGCGTGAATACGGCGACGAGGTTCTTGACTCGATGTCGGATAGTCAGCACATGGCAGCTCTCAAGCGAATGTGCGAGACACATTTTCTGGATGTCATCAGCACGATCAATTCGATAAGCGGTGGCAGCTTCAAGTACGTTGGGAATGGGGATGTCCGAGTCATCGTCGGATCAGGTGCGCAGAGGATGGAGGGCTGGTTGGCAACAGACATCAACCAGTTGAATATAGTTGAGGACTCATCCTGGGGCCGCCTGTTTAATCCCGGCAGTATCGACCGCATACTTGCGGAACACGTACTTGAGCACCTGACAATGCGGGAATTAGGTTCCGCTCTCAGACATATCTATAAATATCTCAGGCCAGGTGGCATCTTCCGGCTCGCCGTCCCCGATGCTTTTCACCCCAGCCGCTATTACTACAACCTGGTTAAACCAGGCGGCTGGGAAACGCCCTACGAGCACCTTCTATTCCTTGATCACGAAATATTGTCCCGGATAGGCAGCGAGACCGGTTTCGAAGTTCGGCTGCTCGAATACTTCGACGAGCATGGGTTTTTCCATGACACCAGCTACAGGAACGAAGATGGCATCGTCCAACGCTGCGCTCGGAACAATTCTGGGCTGAATGCCAGCGATGAAGCCGTAATGACGCAATTCCACGCGTCCATACCCGAGCACCTCAGGCAGCAGTTCGTTGAACGCCAGATGTCCTATACGTCCCTGATCGCAGACCTCGTTAAACCAAGATAGCTTATGTGTGGAATCGTCGGACACACCCACAGAAATCCTGTACTGCTCCAGCCACTAAGCGCGGAAACCCTGTCCCGCCTGACCCATCGCGGTCCGGACGGTTCCGGCGTCTACACCAACGCCCATATTCAGTTCGGACATACCCGCCTATCCATCATCGATTTGACGGATGCCGGGTGTCAGCCCATGGTCAGCCTGGACGGTCGCCATGTGCTCACCTACAACGGCGAAATATACAATCATCTCGAGCTTCGCGCAGAGTTGGAAGCCATGGGTGAGCAGTTTTTGAGCCACTCCGACACTGAGGTGCTGCTGGTTGCCTACAAAGTATGGGGGCAAGATTGCATCAAACGTTTCCGGGGCATGTTCGCATTTGCGCTCTGGGATAACGCCGACAAAACGCTCTTCCTGGCACGGGACCGCTGTGGCGAAAAACCGCTGTTTTACCATCGGGATGGTGAACGCCTGACCTTTGCATCCGAACTCAAGGCTCTGGTTCCGTTGCTCGGAACACGGCCGGCCCTCGACCCGGCAGCCGTCGACATGTATCTGCATTACCAGTACGTGCCGGAGCCGTTCACCCTGCTCGCCGGCGTACACAAGCTGCCGGCGGCCCACACGCTCTTCCTGTCGGCGGAGAACTGGCTTGCCGAGCCCCAACGCTACTGGAACGTCGAGGACATCGCCGACACCGGACCGCTCCCCACCGACACCCCGGGCACTCTCGCATGCATCCGCGACAGACTCGAAGACGCCGTTAAAGTAACGCTGCGTGCCGATGTCCCCGTCGCGGTAGCGTTATCCGGCGGCATTGATTCAGGCGCGATCGCGGCCCTTGCGCAGAAGCATTACCCGGAGCCGATGCACGCCTTCTGTGTCGGCTATCCGGGGCGTCCGCCATACGACGAACGCCACCAGGCACGCGCGCTGGCCGAGTCGTTGGGCATGATCGTCCACGAGGTCGAACTTCCGGTCGAGCGTTTCGTGGATTTTTTCCCAGAGCTGGTCCGCATCATGGACGAGCCGATTGCCGATCCGGCAGCCTTCGGCCATTACTCGGTACCCAAGGCGGCCGCCGAGCACGGCATCAAGGTGCTGCTGACGGGGATCGGTGGGGACGAGGTTTTCTGGGGATACCCCTGGGTAACGCAAACAGCGGCGACCAATCAACTACTAAGTACTAATCCTTCCCTTCAAGCACTCTCTGGCTGGGCTACATCTCCTTGGATACAACGCCATCTTGGAACACTCGTAAAACACCCCAAAATTCCCGCACGAATCCGCCATTGGGCAGAATTACTGCGTGACCTTGCAGATACACGAAGCCCGTCGAATCAACTGCGCTTTTATATGGCAGAAAGCAATTTTCCAGACACCTTTGGCTTAAAGAGCAAGGTCTATGGAAATGCCATGCAGGTCCTGCCTTTAGATAATCCTTTTCGTCCGACGAATATTGGCCTGCGCAGTTATGAGCATATTCCGGCAGCAACCATCCGCATGCTATTCGAAACGTGGCTGGCATCCAATGCACTCTCATTGGGCGACCGCGTGAGCATGGGAGTTGGTGTCGAGAGCCGTCTGCCATTTCTCGACGTGCAGCTCATCGAAACGGTGATGGCCTTGCGGGCCAGAACGCCAGATCACCATCTTGGGCAGAAAGCCTGGTTAAGAGCCGCCTTGAAAGGCATCCTCCCAGACGAAGTGGTGATACGCCCCAAGGCGGGTTTCCAGCCTCCGGTACACGAATGGCTCACGGGCGTTATCACTGCGTATGGCGAGATACTGTATGACGGCGAACTGGCTGCCGAAGGCATTCTCGATCACGGGAAAATAGAAGCTGCATTGTCCGATTTGCCCAAACAGGGCTGGCCCGGTTTGTTCTTCGTCTACAAACTGGTATTGCTTGAAATGTGGTATCGCAAGATCGTTATGGCATGATCAAGAACCAGCCAACCATCCTCGTCTATAACCCCATATCGGGACATGGCCATCTCGACTCGTGGAACGCGATGTTCATCGCGCTTCTGCTGAAGCAGGGGTGGCGCGTATTGGCCCTGACACCGGATACCTCCGCGCTGCTGACCCGTCTTGCACGGAAAAATGCAGATCTGGCATGCCACCCCTGTCTTCAAGTGCTCGACTGGGATGCCGCCGTTTCGCGAATCCGTTTTATCGTCAGATTCCGGAATTCTTTACGTGACGCCTGGAAACGGTGGGACACGTTCGGTGATCACTACTGCTACCGACGTCCCGGCAGCGAAACGACTCCAGACATGTCTTTCGCACAATACGGGAAGACGCGCCTCTTCCAGATCACTGTGCCTCCCGTGTTCCGTGCCTCCCATTTTCTGTACTCGCGCTACCGGCGCGCCCGCACGAAGCGCTCCGAATTGCCGACGGACGATCCAGAGCGTGATTTAGCCTGCCCAGTCGACATGGCTCGTCGAGTACAGGCCGCCCTGAAAAAGGCAAACAGGATGCCGACACTCGCCTTCAACATGTACATGGATACCTATCGCACGGCCGAATCCGAGTGGCGCGCCTTCGCCGCAATCAACAAGTTATTCTGGGCGGGGATTCGTTTCGTACCTCCCGCGGCTCCGCAGGAAGCCTGGTACACGTTGCCCGCCTGGCGCGGCATGTGCTTCCTTGACGAAAACGCCTGCCGTGCTCATGCGGCAGTCTTGGCGAACAAGTGCTTCGGTTATCTGCCGGATATTACTGAAACCACATTACCCGATGTACCGGGTACGCTCGCACAAGAAATTCGCCAGCGCGCCAGAGGGCGCAAGATCGTTTTCCTCGGTGGCTCCATCGGTGGCCAGAAAAATCTGGCGCGCTGGTTTGAACTCATCGCCTTGGCCAATTCCGAGCAATGGTTTTTCGTGCAGATAGGTGAAATTCACCGCGACACACTCACCACCGAAGACCGCGCAGCACTCGACCGCATCCAGAATGCGCCACCGGAGAATCTGCTTTTGCAAGCCGAATACCTGCCGGATGAACCAGCCTTCAATGAAGTTATTGCCACCTGCGACGTCATCTTCGCGGTATACCGGAATTTCTCGATCAGCAGCAACATGCTGGGCAAAGCTGCCCACTTCCGCAAACCGATTCTGGTCAGCGACCGATATCTGATGGGTCGGCGGGTCAGGCATTACCGCATTGGCCTAGCGGTCGATGAAACCGACACGGCCTCCATACTCACTGGGCTATCGGACATAGTCCGGCAACCAGTCTTTACTGCTGAAAGTTTCGAGGCTTATTGCTCCGACTTCAGTCACCATGTACTTGCCAAAAATCTCGAAGCCTTCCTAAAGATTTGCTGCAACGACAATACCTGCCTTGAAACCTTGAAAGTAACAGCCAACCGGTCTGCGTCTGGTCTACTTCCCCGGCAAGAATCGATATGAACGGTTTATACGATCAAGGACATGACTGACAACAATGTTTCGCTGGACAGCTCAGTGATCAAACAACTTCTTTAACCCGATTGTTAGCTGCAGCGCCCGATACTATTTAAGTAGAACTGACGTGATGCGAAAACTGCTCGAAAATTTGAGGCAGCGATTGAGGCCGCATGAAAAAGTGACGAGTGATATCTCGCCTTTGTCAAAACATGTGGACCCCACGCTTTTGTATGCGAAGACTCAGCTCATGCGTTTAGGTACGGATTACGGTGGCTGGCTTATTCCCGCCGACCATGGGCTTAACGCAGACAGTATTTGTTATCTTGCGGGCGCGGGCGAAGACATTAGTTTCGATTGCATCCTCGCCAGCCGTTTCCATTGTACGGTGCGTATCATCGACCCAACACCGCGCGCTATTGAGCACTTTCGACAGCTCAGCGAGGCCATTCACGACGGATGCCACTTCCCTGTAAATCATAGTACGACTGATTTTTACGACATTTCGCCAATGGATTTCGTTCGTCTGTCTTTTCTGCCCGTTGGACTAGCCGATAAAGATATCGAACTTAAGTTTTTTCTCCCCAAGAACACTGCACATGTGTCTTGCTCCATAGTCAATTTGCAGAAAACAGAGGATTACTTCACCGCACAATGCCATCGTTTAGCAACAGTGATGGCACAGCAGAAAGACACGACCATCGATCTGCTCAAGATGGATATCGAAGGTGCCGAATACACCGTCATCCATGACATGGTGGAATCTGCCCTGCTTCCCCGTATCCTGCTCATTGAGTTCGATGAAGCGCACACTCCACTTGATGACAATGCAGGATTGCGTATCGGTGAAAATATTCGCCATCTAGTCAATGCCGGAATGCGTTGCGTCGCAATCGAAGGCAGCAATGCCACTTTCGTACGGAACAAATAACTAGAAGACATGATGCGAAGACTGATAAACCGGTTGCTGATACTTGGCCCAAACAGACAGATCATGGCAAGAAACACACCGGGTGCAGTTAGGGCGAAATTAGCCACGGCACTCAAGGCCGACAACCGTATACAGTGCAACTTAGGCTGCGGATCACGCCACCACCCCGCATGGATCAACATAGATTTTCATGGCGATGGCGATGCCGTCCTGCCCTGGGATCTACGCCAAAGCATCCCGCTACCGGACTTGTCATGCGATGTCGTGTATTCATCGCACGCCATAGAACACTTCGATCGAGAGGGTGCTCGTCATTTTCTTGGCGAGTGTCTCCGGGTACTGAAGCCTGGCGGCATTGTTCGACTTGTCGCCCCTGATCTCGAAGGTGCCGTTCGATCGTATCTTGCCTGTCTTGAAGCCGCACGCCGGAGCGAACCCGGAGCAAAGAGCCGCTACGAATGGAGCGTCATCGAGCTGCTGGATCAGCTGGTGCGCCACCGGAGTGGCGGCGAGATGCTCAAGTACTGGTGCCGCGAAACGGTACCGGCGGAAGATTTCGTCGCTGCGCGCGTCGGAACCGAATACTGGCGAGCCCGGCCGCACTGCAAGGGCCGGAAACTGCCAAACAATGCACTTGGCGCTACCGAGGTCGGAGTATTCCGGCTCGGCGGCGAAGTACATCAATGGATGTATGACGCCTACTCACTCGCGGAACTGCTCAAAGATTGCGGCTTCGTTGATGTTCATCCGTGCGACGCAAATCAATCCGCGATCGAGGGCTTCGCAGCGTACGATCTTGACACGGAATCCGATGGATCCGTGTACAAACCCGACTCATTTTTCATCGAAGCCAAGGCGCCGCACTCATGACTTCAGCGCTTGCACCCGTAGCGCTCTTTACCTACAAGCGCCCGGATCATACCAAGGCCACGCTCGAAGCACTTGCCCGCAACACGGCGGCAGCACAGACGAATCTTTTCGTCTTCAGCGACGGGCCGAAAGATGCGAACGACAGTGCAGCCGTAGCCGCCGTACGTGGGCTCGTACGTTCCGTGACCGGGTTCGCGGCAGTCACGCTGATCGAGCGGCCATCCAACATGGGGCTCGCGCGCTCCGTGATTACGGGTGTCAGCGAACTCCTGGAAAAGAACGACCGCGTCATCGTGCTGGAAGACGATTTGGTGACTTCGCAAAATTTCCTCGCGTACATGAACGATGCGCTGGATCACTATCGAGATGACCCTGCCGCATTCTCGGTCACCGGACATACATTCCCGGAGCCATACCTGCATACCCCCAAGGATTACCCCTTCGATACTTACGCGAGCTTCCGGTGTTCGTCCTGGTCCTGGGGCACGTGGCGGGACCGCTGGCAAAAAATCGACTGGGAAATGGACTACTTCATGGCTTTCTGCCAGGACGCTGCGGCGCAGAATGCCTTCAATCGCGGCGGTCATGACATGAGTGCCATGCTGCGTTTACAGCACGAAGGGAAAATCGACTCCTGGGCCATTCGCTTCTGCTACGCGCATCATGCAAACGACATGCGGTGTATGTACCCGACAAGGACGCTGGTCAGGAATATAGGTTTGGATAACTCGGGAACACACAGCAAACCCGAGCCCCGCTTTCATCACGCGAGGTTGGACGAAACGTGGCGGCCGATGCGCTTCTGCCCTGCAGAACATATGGACCAGCGCATCACGCAAAGCTTTCGCTCGGTGTTCGACCCGCCGGAACCGACTCGAGTCCAGTTGTTCAACCGCAAAATAAGAAGCCTGATTCGTCTCGTCCGACATTACGGCTACGCACTTTTGCAGCGCATTAAACGTGCCCTGTTCCCACTGGCCGAGAACGTCGACATTCTTGTCGTAAACAGTTTTCAGAGAAACGGGGGGGCTGCACGCGCGGCTTGGCGTATTTACCTCGGCATTCGTAGCGTGTATCCACAGGCAAAATATCTGACGTTAATCAAGGACGACTTGCGTGCCGATGTCGTCGGGCGCTACCAATGGTCGTTCAAAGGCCTGCTTGCCATGCGGCTCGCCTCACTGGACCGCCTTCCGATGGCACGCTACCCCCATCGGCAACCCGTCACATTCACGCCTGCCGCTTGGGCCAATGCATTACGCGTACCACTATCCCGTTTCAAACCACGACTGGTTCATCTGCATTGGCTAGCATCAAGTTTGCTACGCATTGAGGAGTTGGGACGTCTGCGGGTACCCATAGTATGGACACTGCACGACACTTGGGCTTTCACCGGTGGGTGCCACTACACAGGAAACTGCGATGGCTTTCGGGCTCAGTGCGGCAGTTGTCCGCAACTAGGCAGTATCCAAGATACGGATTTATCGCACGCGATCTGGCACCGCAAGCGCAATGCCTATGCGCAAATGGATCTTACCGTTGTTGCCCCCAGCCACTGGTTGGCTGACGTGGCACGGCAAAGCGGTTTATTTGCTGGACGACGCATAGAAGTCATCCCCAATGGGCTGGACACCGATGTATTCCAACCATTGGACAAAGGGGCCGCCAAATCCTTTCTCGGCATCGATTTGACTCATCCTGTACTTTTGTTCGGCGCACAGTGGCTTACTGACCGACGCAAAGGCGGTGATCTGCTTGCAGCTGCGCTCGCACAACTTGATTTTCCGTGCACGTTACTGACTTTTGGTGAGGGCGTATTTACGCTCGATACACATCCTAATATCACGGTGCGCGCCTTGGGGACCCTGCACGACGACATCAGTCTTGCCGCGATGTATTCCGCCGCTGATTTATTCATCTGTCCCTCACGCGAAGACAACCTACCGAACACTGTAGCTGAGGCACTGGCCTGCGGAACACCCTGTGCAGCATTCGATATCAACGGCCTACCCGACATGATCGAACACAAGAAAACCGGCTGGCTGGCCAAACCATTTGATATTGGCGATCTGGCAAAAGGCATTCGGTGGCTGGCTCAGCACCCCAACCCTAAACAATTGCAGCAAGCCGCACGTGACAAAGCCACCGCAGAGTTCAGTATGTCGGTAATGACCCAGCGTTATGATCGGCTTTACTCGGAGCTACTCAAGGCTCAGCGAAATTGAAAGCCCGGCTATCCGCTTGGGGTGTCGGGATTAAATTACGACAGGCTCTGGGTATCCGTCTGGGTCGTTTCCATCAGTACGCCCCTCGCCCGTGTTCGATTGCCGGGGCCCCGGCAGTAATGCCTTGCGAGGACTCACCCTGCATATCTTTGGTTACCCCTTCATTCAATCAAGAACGTTTTGTCCACGATACGATTAAAAGCGTAATCCAGCAAAACTATCCCCATTTAACTTACGTCGTCCAGGATGCCTGTTCTACGGACGGGACAGCCCAGGCTCTTCTTGCTTACAGAAACCCGGCAATCGATATTCGGATCGAACCTGATAACGGTCAGGCCGATGCTCTTAACCGCGGATTTGCACATACGGCCGGTGAGATCATGGGTTATCTGAATTCGGACGATCTCTTGATGCCCGGCGCACTAAACACTGTAGGACGCTTTTTCCGTGAAAACCCATCGGTTGACGTAGTCTACGGGAACAGACTGATTATCAACGAGGATGGCCTAGAAATAGGTCGTTGGATATTACCCGGACACAATCCACGAGTTCTCCGATTTGTGGATTACGTTCCGCAGGAATCGATGTTCTGGCGTCGACGGATATGGGAACGAGCGGGGGGACAGTTCGATCCCGAGCTCCATTTCGCGTTGGATTGGGATCTGATATTGCGTTTTCTCGATGCGGGTGCGGTGTTCCAACACCTCCCAAATCTTTTTGGCATTTTTCGTGTGCACGGAAAACAGAAATCTCAAACAGATTACGTCGTACGTGGTGCATCTGAAATGGCCAAGCTCAGATCACGCCATCTAGGAACCGATACGTGCCGCCTAAGACAGGCTACGCTCCACTGGCAGTATCTTTCGGCCCATCGCCAGGCCGATAAGGCATTCTGCGCGTTGATGTCCAAGATCTCTCCGCCCGCATGACGGCTCCACTTGTAACCATCGCTGTCCCTTCGTTTAACCAAGGGAGTTTTTTGAACGACGCACTGGCCTCGATCTTTTCACAAGACGTGCCTGTTGAGGTTTTCGTTCTCGATGGCGGCTCATCGGACAACTCGGTTGAAGTCATTCGCACATGGGCGCATCAACTGGCAGGATGGCGTAGCCATCCCGATGCCGGCCAGGCCGCATCCATCAATGAGGGGATTGCGCAAGGCAAAGCGCCTTTCGTGTGCTGGCTGAACAGTGACGACTATTTTTTACCCGAAGGACTAGCGAAACTGCTCACCGAACTGCAGGCTCATCCAGAAGTACCTGCGGTATATGGCCGGGCCTGGAATCTTGTGCAGGCATCGGGCAAACAATACCCGGTATGGGTAGAGCCCTTCAATGAACGCAGGTTGGCTTTGCGCTGCATCATCTCCCAGCCGGCGACTCTGATCCGCCGTTCAGCCTGGGAGACTGTCGGAGGCCTGGATCCTGCATTGCACATGGCCATGGATTTCGATCTATGGTGGCGTCTGTACCGACACCTAGGGCCTCTGCGGTTTCTTGACGATTTCGTGGCAATCAATCGAGAACATGCCGACACCAAGACCAAAACCCAACGCCGCAGGCATTATCGGGAAGCCATGAAAGTCGTCCGCCAGCACTATGGTCGAATTCCACTGAAATGGTGGTTGGCACAGCCTTACGCCGTTTGGTACAAATCCATCGCAGGTTAGCTTACGAACGTATGCGGGTTCTACATTTTTATAAAACCTCTTTTCCCGACACGATGGGAGGCACCGAGCAGGTAATCAATCAGATCGCCCGTGGAGCCAGCCGGCTTGCCGTCGAAACCGATGTGCTCTCCCTGACAACCGACCCCTTTTCCCAGACCGTCGACATTGACGGTTATCTTGCACACCGGGCTCGGCTCGACATCCAGGTTGCCTCAACAGCCTTCTCGATCTCGGCTTTCTCGCGTTTCTCGCAGCTGGCCAAAAAAGCCGATGTCATTCATTACCACTTTCCATGGCCCTTCATGGACCTCGTACATTTCGCAACCCGCATCAATAAACCCACGGTGGTAACTTATCACTCAGACATCATCCGCCAGAAACATCTACTTAAACTCTACAGACCCTTGATGCGCAGGTTCCTCGGCAGCGTGGATCGCATCGTCGCAACCTCACCGAACTATCTGGCAACAAGTGATGTACTGAAGGACTACATCGACAAGGTTCAGGTGATTCCGATCGGTCTGGACAAGACTGCCTATCCTCGACCCGAAGCTTGTCGTCAGCGGCTCTGGGAGGATCGACTCGGCCCCAAGTTTTTTCTTTTCGTGGGCGTGATTCGCTACTACAAAGGGCTGCATATTCTGCTCGAGGCGGCCAAGGGGACCGATTATCCGGTCGCTATCGTAGGCGCCGGACCGATCGAGGCTGAATTGAAAGCGCAGGCCTCGCAGCTCGGCGTGCGCAATGTTCATTTTCTTGGGCATTTGCCGGATGAAGACAAAGTTGCGTTGTTGAGTCAGTGTCTTGGTGTCGTATTCCCTTCACACCTGCGTTCCGAGGCATTTGGCGTTTCGCTACTGGAAGGTGCCATGTACGGCAAGCCCATGATTTCCAGTGAAATCGGGACAGGTACCACTTTCGTCAATATCAAGGATGAAACCGGCCTCGTCGTCCCGCCCGGTGATCCTGTCGCTCTGCGCCATGCAATGCGCTATCTTTGGGAACATCCGGTGGAAGCTGCCGCAATGGGTGAACAGGCCGAGAAACGCTACCTCCAATACTTTACGGCAGACCGAATGGTCGATGCCTATATCGACTTGTATCGGGAATTGGCGCACATGCAATGAAGATCGTGCAGACGAACTTCTGCCGGGCCTCCGGCTCTCACATGCACAGTCATCGGCCAATTGCAGAACCTATCCCGACTTGAATTTCAAAAGCGGGAATTACGACGTAGCGCATACCATCCATATCCACAGTCGGCGGCGCCAGGAATCCTGCCGATCTGCACGCTTCTGCCCTGATTCATTCAAGCTCCGGAATATTTCCCCTTGCAAAGAGCCATTCAGTTCACATAGTAAGCAACACTTATATATGGATTACCGTGATGACTGCCCGCCAGGAAAGCCTCGGCTCCCTTCTCGCCAATGTGTCCCACCTGATGCGCCGTACCTTCAGCACACGACACGAGGACGGTGCGCTAACGGTGGCACAGGCGCGGGCGCTGTTCTACGTACGGGCAACGAAGGCCTGCACCAGATCGATCTGGCGGAATTGCTTGAAGTCAAACCCATCACCCTGGCGCGACTGCTCGACCAGCTAGCGAAAGCCGGACTGGTGGCGCGCCGCGCCGACCCGGGAGACCGCCGGGCCTACCGGATATTCCTCACGCCGGCGACCGCACCGCATCTGGAGTCGGTCGAGGCGGTGGCCGCATCGGTGCGTGCCGATGCATTGCGCAGCCTGAACAGACAGGAAATCACGGCGCTGTTCTCAGCGCTGCGGACCATCCGCGACAACCTGGCATCCCACTGACATCGCGCGAGCCAGCCCTCACATGAATCCGACTGCCAACGATTCCCCTGCCGTATCCAATCCGGCGCGGTGCCGCCAGCTGCGCGTGCTGCTGCTCGGCGTGGAGCCGGTCGTGGCGGCGCTCGTCGCGGGCGGCCTCTATCTGACGGGGGGACGCTACGTGGAAACCGACAACGTCTACGTGAAAGCGGAGAAAGTGCCGGTGGGCATGGACGTGGGCGACAGCGTCAACCAGGTGATGGTGGTGGAAAACCAGGCGGTGGCGGCAGGTCAGCCGCTGTTCCGTCTCGATTCCGCGTCCTTCGAAGTGGCGGTGGCCAGCGCGGAGGCGAAAGCTGGCGCAGGCACGCACCGACCTGGGCGCGCTGCAGGCGAGCTACCGCGAGAAAGAGGCTGAAATCGCACTGGCGCGCACGCGCTACGCCTTCGCGCGCAAGGAACAGCAGCGCCAGGCCAATCTGGTGGTGAAGCAGCTCGTGTCCGCCGCCCGCTACGACGACGCGCAGCAGGTGGGCGCCCTGAAGCAGGATCTCGACCGCATTGCAGAGTCGCTGGGCGGCGGACCGAACGTACCGCTGGCGCTGCGCGGCATCGGCACCATGATCGCGATGCTCACGGTGGGCCGGCTGTCCGGCAAGGCGGATCCGCGCCACCTGATCCAGCTCGGCCTGATCCTCACCAGCCTGTCGCTGTGGGAGATAACGCGCTTCACCACCGACACCTCGGGCGCCAACTTCGTGCGCACCGGCATCACGCAGGGCCTGGGGCTGGGTTCATCTTCGTGCCGCTGTCGACGCTGACCTTTTCCACGCTGGCGCCGCGCTACCGCAACGAGGGCACGGCCCTGTTCGGCCTGATACGCAATCTCGGCAGCAGTATCGGCATTTCGGTGGTCATCACCTATCCGGCCCAGCGTACCCAGATCAACCACGCCGCCTTCGCCGGCTATCTCACGCCCTTCAGCCTGCCGTTGCAGCAAGCCGCCGCTCGCCTTTCTGCAGGATTTCCGCCTGATGATATGTGTCACGCCGGGTCCCATTCCCCTGCTTCTGCTGCTGCGCCCGCCCGCCCGCAACCGGGCGGCATCTGAAACGCCCGCAGGGCCGGATTGATCGGGGGCGGCACGGTTCGCTCGCCGACGAAACCCTTGCCCGAACAAGGCCTTGCCCGCAGGATGCATTGCCGCTCAAGCGGCACGGGATTAGAATATCGCGCTTTTCGCTTGAATTTTGCTTGTCCTGCGGGACACTTTGGCGGCTTGCCCGTGGGCAGGCCGCGCTTTTCTGGGCATACGGGAACGATGGAACGACAACGCTGGCTCGACGGAACGCTTTATTCGGCCGACTTTGAACAGGACAGCTGCGGCTTTGGCCTGATCGCGCAGATCGACGACCGCCCCAGCCATACGCTGGTGCAGAACGCGATCGGTTCGCTGGCCTGTATGACGCACCGCGGCGCGATCGCGGCGGACGGCCTGTCGGGCGACGGCTGCGGCCTGCTGTTCAAGAAGCCCGATGCCTTCCTGCGCGCCATGGCGGCCGGCGCCGGCTTCGCGCTGGGCGACCTGTACGCTGCCGGTCTGGTGTTCCTGTCGCGCGAGACCGGGCCGCAGGCGCACGCCCGCGCCACGCTCAAGGCCGAACTCGAAGGCCAGGGCCTCGTGGTCGCCGGCTTCCGTTTGGTGCCCACCGACCCGAAAGTGTGCGGTGCCTCCGCGCTGGAATCGCTGCCGCACATCGAACAGGTATTCGTGAACGCGCCGGCCGGCATGGCGGAAGACGATTTCGAACGCAAGCTCTATATCGCACGCCGTCACGCCGAAAAGGCACTCGCAGACGATCCGGTGTTCTACCTGCCCACGCTGTCGTGCCGTGTCATCAGCTATAAGGGGCTGGTGATGCCGGAAAACCTGCCGGTGTTCTACCCGGATCTGAACGACGACCGCTTCGCATCAAGCCTGATCGTGTTCCATCAGCGTTTTTCGACCAACACCTGGCCGCAGTGGCGGCTGGCGCAGCCGTTCCGCTATCTTGCGCACAACGGCGAGATCAATACGGTACAGGGCAACCGCAACTGGAGCCGCGCCCGCGAGCAGAAGTTCGCCACGCCGCTGATTCCGGACCTGGACGACGTCCGGCCCATTGTCGGCGCCAACGGTTCCGACTCGATGAGCCTCGACAACATGGTCGAAGGACTGGTGATGGGCGGCGCAGGCCTGTTCCGCGCGCTGCGACTGGTGATTCCGGCCGCGTGGCAGAACGTCGAGTCGATGGACCCGGACATGCGCGCCTTCTACGAGTACAACTCGATGCACATGGAGCCGTGGGACGGCCCGGCGGGCATCGTGCTGACCGACGGGCGCTATGCCGTCTGCACGCTGGACCGCAACGGTCTGCGCCCTGCGCGCTGGGTGCTGACCAGGGACCGCATCCTTACCATCGCCTCGGAAGTGGGTGTGTGGCAGATCGATCCGGCCAACGTCGAGAAAAAGGGCCGCGTGAAGCCCGGCCAGATGGTCGCCGCCGACCTGGCGACCGGCCGCCTGCTGATGCCGGAAGACATCGACAACGAGCTGAAAGGCCGCCAGCCCTATCGCGACTGGCTGCGCGACAACGCGGTGAAGCTCGCCCTGCCGGCGAACGAAGACGCCGACATGGCGGTGATGGACGCCGCGAGCCTGCTCACCCACCAAAAACTCTTCAACGTCAGCTTCGAGGAACGCGACCAGATCATCCGCGTACTCGCCGAAAATGGCGCCGAAGCGATCGGCTCGATGGGCGACGACACGCCGATGGCGGTACTCTCCCAGAAGGTGCGCTCGCCCTACGACTATCTGCGCCAGCAGTTTGCACAGGTGACCAATCCGCCGATCGATCCGATCCGCGAAGCGATCGTGATGTCGCTCAATACGGTATTTGGCCCGGAACGCAATCTGTTCGAGGAAACGCCCGCGCACGCACATCGCGTCGAGGTCGACACGCCGCTGCTGTCCAAGGCCGCCTTCGACGGGCTGCTCGGCCTGAACGACCCCGCCTTCGCGCCGGCCACACTCGACCTTCACTACGATCCTGCCGCGACCTCGCTCGAGGGCGCGCTGCAGACGCTGACCGCCCGCGCAGTGGACGCAGTGAAAGCCGGCAAGGTCCTGCTCGTGCTGTCCGACCGCAACATCGGCCGCGACCGTCTGCCGATCCACGCCCTGTTCGCCACCGGCGCGGTGCACCACGCGCTGATCGCCGCCGGCCTGCGCTGCAACGCGAACCTCATCGTCGAAACCGGCACCGTGCGCGACCCGCATCACTACGCCTGCCTGATCGGCTACGGTGCGACGGCGGTCTATCCCTATCTCGCCTATCAGGTCATCGGCGAATTCGTGAAGACCGGCGAAATCAAGCCCAGCCTCGACAAGGCACTGGCCAATTTCCGCAAGGGCATGGACAAGGGCATCTACAAGGTGCTGTCCAAGATGGGCATCTCGCTCGTCTCCAGCTATCGCGGCGCGCAACTGTTCGAGGCCGTCGGCATGCACGAGGATGTGGTCGACCTGTGCCTGAAGGGCACGGTATCGCGTATTTCGGGCGCCAATTTCGAGGACTTCGAATCCGACCAGACGCTGCTGCACAAGTCCGCGTTCAATCCGCTCAAACCGCTGTCGGCCGGCGGCCTGCTCAAATTCATGTTCGGCGAAGAATTCCACGCCTACAACCCGGACGTGGTGCAGCAGCTGCAGAAGGCGGTCAAGACCGGTGACTACGCCGAATACAGAAAATACGCCGAGCTGGTGAACACCCGCCCGGTGGCGATGATCCGCGACCTGATGACGCTGAAGGGCGGCACGACTGCCATTCCGCTGGACGAAGTCGAGCCGCTCGAATCCATCCTCAAGCGTTTCGACTCCGCCGGCATGTCGCTCGGCGCGCTGTCGCCCGAGGCGCACGAAGCGCTGGCCGAAGGCATGAACCGCATCGGCGGCCGCTCGAACTCCGGCGAAGGCGGCGAGGACCCGAAGCGCTACGGCACGGTCAAGACCTCCAAGATCAAACAGGTCGCCTCGGGCCGCTTCGGCGTCACCGCGACCTATCTGGTCAATGCCGAAGTGCTGCAGATCAAGATCGCGCAGGGCGCTAAACCCGGCGAAGGCGGCCAGCTGCCCGGCGACAAGGTGTCGCCGATGATCGCCTCGCTGCGCCACTGCAAGCCCGGCACGCCGCTGATTTCGCCGCCGCCGCACCATGACATCTATTCGATCGAGGATCTGGCGCAGCTGATCTTCGATCTGAAGCAGGTCAACCCGCAGGCGCTGGTGTCGGTCAAGCTCGTCGCCGAGCCCGGCGTGGGCACCATCGCGGCAGGCGTGGCCAAGGCCTACGCCGACCTCATCACGATCTCCGGCTACGACGGCGGCACCGGCGCCTCCCCGCTGGCCTCGGTGAAGTACGCCGGCTCGCCGTGGGAACTGGGTCTCACCGAAGCGCAGCAGGTGCTGCGCGCCAACGGCCTGCGCGGGCGGGTGCGCGTGCAGACCGACGGCGGCCTGAAAACCGGGCTGGACGTGGTGAAGGCGGCGATCCTCGGCGCGGAATCCTTCGGCTTCGGCACCGGCCCGATGGTCGCGCTGGGCTGCAAATACCTGCGCATCTGCCATCTGAACAACTGCGCCACCGGCGTGGCCACGCAGAACGACACGCTCCGCAAACAGCATTTCATCGGCCTGCCCGACATGGTGGTGAACTACTTCACCTTCGTCGCACAGGAAACGCGCGAACTGATGGCCGCGCTGGGCGTGCGTGCGCTCACCGACCTGATCGGCCGCACCGACCTGCTCGATCTCTCGGCCGGCGACACGCCGCGCCAGGGCCGCCTCAAGCTCGACGCGCTGCTCTCCCAGGGCGACATTCCGGCCGACGTCCCGCGCTTCTCGCAGCAGGAACGCAATCCCTCGTTCGACAAGGGCGAACTGGCCGAGCGCATGGTTGCCGACGCGATCGATGCGATCAAGGCCGGCACGCCGGTCAAACTCGCCTACCCGGTGAAGAACGTGAACCGCTCGATCGGCGCGCGGCTGTCCGGCGAGATCGCCCGCGCGCACGGCGGCAAGGGTCTGCCCGACGACACCCTCCGCATCGACCTCGCCGGCTCGGCGGGCCAGAGCTTCGGCGTATGGAACCACAAGGGCCTGACCCTGACGCTGGAAGGCGACGCCAACGACTACGTCGGCAAGGGCATGGGCGGCGGCCGGCTGGTGATCTACCCGCCGCGCGTCGCCACCTTCGAGGCGCATCGCAACACGCTGATCGGCAACACCTGCCTGTACGGCGCGACCGGCGGCGAGCTCTACGCGGCCGGCATGGGCGGCGAACGCTTCGGCGTGCGCAACTCGGGCGCACTGGCCGTGGTGGAAGGCGTGGGCGATCACGGCTGCGAATACATGACCGGCGGCACCGTGCTCGTGCTCGGCGACACCGGCCTGAATTTCGGCGCCGGGATGTCGGGCGGCATGGCCTTCGTCGTCGACGAGACCGGCGACTTCGCGACCCGGCTCAACACCGAGCTGGTCGAGGCCGTACGTCTCGCGGGCGACGAAGCCGAACCCTTCCGCGCCTTTTTCCGCGCACAGACCGAACGCCACCACGCACTGACCGGAAGTGCGCGCGCGCGCGCACTGCTGGCCGATTTCGACGCCACACTGGCGAAGGTCTGGCTGGTGAAGCCGAAGCGGATTTCGATAGCCAGTCTGGTCGAGGATATTCCCGGCCGGGCACGTGAAGCAGTGAGCGCATAAAAATGGGCGACGTATTCCAGTTTCTGAAGCAGGCCCGGCGTGACGGCGACAAGACCGCGGCCGAGGTTCGCAAGCACGAATTCAAGGAAATCTATGCGCTGATGCCGCAGGAACAGGCACAGGAACAGGCCGACCGTTGCCTCGGCTGCGGCAATCCGTATTGCGAATGGAAGTGCCCGGTGCACAACTACATCCCGAACTGGCTGAAGCTGGTGACGGAAGGCCGTCTGTTCGAAGCCGCCGAGCTGTCGCATCAGACCAATAGCCTGCCCGAAGTGTGCGGCCGCGTCTGTCCGCAGGATCGCCTGTGCGAAGGCGCCTGCACCCTCAACACCGACGGTTTCGGCGAAGCCGTCGGCGGCGGCCCGAACACGGGCGGCTTCGGCGCGGTGACCATCGGCCAGATCGAGAAATACATTTCCGAGGAAGCGTTCAAGGCGGGCTGGCGGCCCGACATGTCCAACGTCGTCGCCACCGGCAAGAAAGTGGCGGTGATCGGTGCCGGCCCGGCCGGCCTCGGCTGCGCCGACGTGCTGGCGCGCAACGGCGTGCAGGCGGTGGTGTTCGACCGCTACGACGAGATCGGCGGCCTGCTCACCTTCGGCATCCCCGAGTTCAAGATGGAAAAATGGGTCATGACCCGCCGCCGCGAAGTGCTCGAGGGCATGGGCGTGCAGTTCCGCCTGAGTACCGAGATCGGCAAGGACGTCAGCATGCAGTCGCTGCTCGACGAGTACGACGCCGTGTTCATGGGCATGGGCACCTACACCTACATGAAGGGCGGCTTCCCCGGCGAGGATCTGCCCGGCGTGCTCGAAGCCCTGCCCTTCCTGATCTCGAACGTCCGCAAGTGCCTCGATCTGGCCAAGCCCGGCGAAGCCTTCCACGACATGAAGGGCAAGCGCGTGGTCGTGCTGGGCGGCGGCGACACCGCCATGGACTGCAACCGCACCAGCATCCGCCAGGGCGCGGCGCAGGTCACCTGCGCCTACCGCCGCGACGAGAAGAACATGCCCGGCTCCAAGCGTGAAGTCGCCAATGCCAAGGAAGAGGGCGTGCAGTTTCTGTGGAATCGCCAGCCGGTCGAGATCGTCGGCAATGGCCGCGTCGAGGGCGTGAAGCTCGTCACGACCGAGCTGGGTGAACCCGACGCACGCGGCCGACGCACGCCGGTGGTGGTGCCCGGCTCCGAGGAAATCGTACCGGCCGATCATGTCATCGTCGCCTTCGGCTTCCGTCCGGATCCGCAGCCCTGGTTCGAACAGCACAACATCGTCACCGACCCGGGCGGACGCGTCGTCGCCAAGGGCAACGCCCACGCCTTCCAGACCGCGAATCCGAAGGTTTTCGCGGGCGGCGACATGGTGCGCGGCTCCGACCTCGTCGTCACCGCCGTGTGGGAAGGCCGCGAGGCCGCCAAGGGCATCCTCGCCTATCTCGACCTGTAACCGGGCCGGCAGTGTTCCGATACGGCAGCCCTGACAGGCCCGCCCGCGCAAGCCGGCGGATACTCGCGGGTCTGCTGTGCGGACTGCTGGCCGGCACGGCCCTGGCCGCGCCGGCCGTACCGCCGCCGCCGGCACCGCTGTCGGACGTGGCCCGGCGCCTGTACGAAGATGCCCACGCCCACCTGTTGCAGATCCGCATCGTGGTCAAGGACCGCGGCACCCAGGCCAGCGCCGGTTCCGGTTTCGTCGTCGCGGCAAACGGCCTGATCGTCACCAACTATCACGTCATCAGCGCACTCGCCCTGGAGCCGGAAAAATTCCGCGTGCTCTATCAGGGTACCGACGGCTCGCAGGGCGACCTGACACTGCTCGCAATCGACCTCCGTCACGATCTCGCCGTACTGAAGGCCACGAGCGGCACGCTGCCCGCGGGCGGTTTCGCGTGGAGCGTCCAGTCGCCCCGCCAGGGCGACCGGCTCTATTCCATGGGCAATCCGCTCGATATCGGCTTCGCCGTGGTGGAAGGTACCTACAACGGGGTTCCGCCACGCAGTTTCTACCCGCAGATGCTGTTCACCGGTGCGATCAATCCGGGCATGAGCGGAGGGCCGGTGGTCGATGCGGCCGGCCGGCTGGTCGGCGTCAACGTCGCCAAGCACGTCGGCGGGGAACTGGTCAGCTTCCTGGTACCTGCACGCTTCGCCCAGACGCTGGTCGCGGACGCCCGCGTCGACCGGCCGTTGCCATTGCCCGCCCACGCCGAAGCGACGCGCCAGCTGCTCCAGCATCAGTCGGCGCTGGTCGCGGCCACGCTGGCTTCGCCGCTGCCGCAGCAAACGCATGGGCACTGGCGCGTGCCGCAACTTGCCGAAACCTACGCGCGCTGCTGGGGCAACGCAAACAGCGCACGCGGTCGCAATCTGCTGGGCATCGAACGCGCCGACTGCACCATGGATACGGCGCTCTTCACCGGCCTGGGCGATACCGGCACGCTGTCCCTGCGCTATGAAATCTACGACGGGACACGTCTTGGCAGCGCACGCTTTTACCGTCAATACAGCGCCAGTCTGGCCAACGAGAAGCTGCCTGCGGTCAGCCGGCAGCTTACGCAGGCGCGCTGCCGCGAAGACTTCGTCGATCTGCACGGCCTGCCGATGCGGGTGGCGATCTGCGCCCGCGCGCACCGGAAATTTTCGGGCCTGTATGATTTTTCCATCATCGCCTCCGCGCTTGACGATCCCGTGCGCGGCGTGCAGAGCCGCCTCGACGCCTACGGCGTGAGCTTCGCCAACGGCATGGCACTCGCACGTCATTACCTCAAAGGTTTCGAATGGGCGCGCTAGGCGTGATCGATATCCGGCTGCACGACGGCCACGCCCGGCAGGCCGAGGTCCGGCAGTGGCCGGTACGCATCGGCCGTGCGCTCGACAACGATGTCGTACTCGACGACCCCCGCGTGGCTGCCCATCATCTCAGCGTATATCCGGATGAAGCCGGCCGCCTGCGATTCGCCGTCGGCGAGACCCGCAACGGTATCCGGCTCGACGGCAAACGGTACGGCAGCGGGTCGGCCGGCATATGGCCGCCCCGTCTCGCGCTTCATCTGGGTGAAACGGTTCTGCTTGCGCGCACCGCGGCCGAGACCCTGCCCGACGAACAGCCGCTTGCGCGGCGCACGGGCAGTCCGCTCAATCTGCTCCTGCTGACAGCGCTGTTCGCCTACGCCGCCCGGGATGCCTGGCTCGACCAGAATCAGGCGCTGTCCTGGTGGCGAATGCTGCTGCCGCCGTTCACCGCACTCGCCCTGCTGCTTGTCGTGTGGACGGGCGGCTGGTCGCTCGTCAGCAAGCTCTTCACCAAATTGCTGGATGGCACACGTCACCTGCGTATCGCACTCATCGGCCTGCTGCTCGTGATCATCGGCAACGAGACGCTCGCGCGAACGGCATTCGCATTCAATCTGCCCGGGCTCGAACGCTACTCGGCCTACTTCAACTTCGCGGCATTCGCCGCGCTGGCCTACGCGCACCTGCGGGCCATCGCACCGGCCCGGCGCTGGCGCCCGCTACTGTGGGTAGGCGTGCCCGCGCTCGCACTGGCCGCCGCGTTCGGACTGCAACAGTACGCCCGCAGCGGCAACCCGGCCGGCAATCATTTCATGACCGCGCTCTATCCGCCGGCCTGGCGCGTGGCGGCCCCCCGATCGCTCGACGATTTCATCGCGGACAGCGCCACCGTGCAAAGCGCGCTTGACGCGCGCGCCGCCGACCCGTCCGAGGACGATCGGGAATACCCCGAATAAGCGCCGGCCGGACCCGCCGGTTCGCCCTCCGTAATCCGAAGCGGTATGCTGACGGACCCGCCTCCGCTCTGTCCGCATGCTTCCCGGCCGTTACTACCCCCGCTCCTTCACCGTGCTCGTCATCGTCGCCATGAGCGTGCTGACCGTGCCACTTGCCAGCGGCCTGGTCAACGCGATCCACGTGCTGCAGGGTGTGGCGGAAACCCAGCGGCAATTCGCCACCGACAGCCTCGTGGTCACGCGCGACACCCGTCGCATCGTCGACGCGGTGAATCAGCTCCAGCGCGCGGCGGGGCAGTACCATCTTCTGCGCGACACCGAATTCGAGCCCACGCTGCGCACTCAGCGCGATCTGCTTGCGGGACAGCTCGATACGCTTGCCGCACGGCTGACGGATGCACGGGCACGCGCCACACTCGCGCGGCTGCAGGCCCGCAGCCAGACGCTTTACGCCCGCCTCAAGCCCGGTACGTTCCTCGACAACGCCCAGTTCCACGCGCTCGACGGCGAATTCGACACGCTGCATGCAGACGCCCGGACGCTGCTCGAACAGGCCGACGCAGCCGTGCAGCGCGACACGCGCACCCTGGAAGCCGAAGTCCGTTCGACCCAACGGCGTCTGCTCCTGCTCGCCCTTGCGCTCATTCCGTTGACGCTGCTTCTGGCGGCCGTGTTTTCCTGGATGATCAACCGTCCGATCCGCCAGCTCCGCACTTCCATCCAGCAGCTCGGCCGCGGCGACCATGCGCCGCTGCCGGCCATCGGCGGCCCGCAGGACATCGTCGAGCTCGGGCGTGAAATGGAATGGCTGCGGCAGCGTCTGCAAACGCTGGAAGAACAGAAAATCCGTTTCCTGCGCCACGTATCGCACGAACTCAAGACCCCGCTCGCATCCCTGCGCGAAGGCGTCGGGCTGCTTGGCGACACGCTCGCCGGCCCGCTCAACCCGCGCCAGCGCAGCATTGTCGACATCATGGACGCAAGCGGACGCGAACTGCAGAAACAGATCGAAGACCTGATCCGCTTCGGCGGCCTGGCGGCGGACGTCGCAAGGCCCGTGGCGACGCCGCTGGCATTGCTGCCCCTGCTCCGCGACGTGGCGGCGCGACATCGCCTGCCGCTCGACACGCGCGGTCTGCAGGTCGACATTCAGGCACCCGACATCGAACTGCACGCCGATGCCGCACGCCTGGAAACGGCACTCGACAACCTGCTCTCGAATGCGATCAAATTCAGTCCGGACGGCGGCCGCATCCTGATCCACGCCGCATGGCAGGACGCCTCGTTCATACTGGACGTGTGCGACCAGGGCCCGGGGATCCCGCCGGACGAGTGCGCGCGCGTATTCGAGCCCTTTTTCCAGGGCGCCCACCAGCCGGCCGCGCCCGTCAAGGGCAGCGGACTGGGGCTGGCGATCGTGCGCGAATCCATGCGCAGCATGGGCGGCGACGCCATGCTTGCCCAACGTGAACCTTGGACCACCTGTTTCCGTCTGACCTGTCCCTGCACACTGACGACCGCCTGATGCGCCTGCTTACGCCCCTGCTCCTGTTCTGCACCGCCCTGAGCGCCTGCGCGCCCCTGACGCCGGTCGCGCCCAAGCCGCCCGCCAAGAGCCAGGCGGCGCCGGTTGTCGCATCCGCGGGGCTGGGCACCGACGAAGCCCTCGATACGCTCGCCCGGATCAATACCCTCTCCGCCGAGCAGCAGCGCGCCGAACTGGCCCGGCTCGACGGCGAGCGTCCCCCCGCCGCCATCGCGGCCCAGTTCCGGCTGGCCCTCCTGCTCGGCCGCGACGACGATCCTGCCGCGGTGGAACGTGGCCTCAAGCTGCTGGGCACGATCGAAGCCGACGGTTCGCGTGCGCAGGCCGTGCTCGATCTGGCGAAAAGCGCGCTGCGTGCCCAGCTCGATGCGCGCCGCAACGCTGCGCGCGCGCAGGAGCTCCAGACCCGCATCGACCAGATCAAGGCCCTGGAGAAATCCCTGCAACAGCGCGACGCCGCGCCCAAGCCGCGATGAAAAAACCCGTGATCCTGCTGGTCGACGACGACGAGGCGCTGCGCACGCTGATCGCACTGCGCCTCGAAGCCAACGGCTTCGACGTAGTGGCGGCCGACAGCGGCGAAGCCGCGCTGGCACAGCTTTCGCACAGCCGGCCCGATGCCGTGCTGACCGACATCCAGATGCCCGGCATGGACGGCATGACGCTGTTCCGCGCCATCCATGCACGCGATCCGGCCCTGCCGGTCATCGTGCTGACCGCGCACGGCACCATTCCCGACGCCGTCGCCGCGACCCAGCAGGGACTGTTCGGCTATCTGACCAAACCCTATGACGCGCAAACCCTGATCGATCTGCTCAATCGCGCGACCCGCCTGGGCGTTTCGACCGAGTGCGGCGAAGCCGGCGACGACAGGGACTGGCGCACGGAAATCGTCACCGCGAGCGCGACGATGGACAGCCTGCTCGCCGAAGCGCGACTGGCCGCCCAAAGCGAGGCGGCCCTGCTCATCCTCGGCGAATCCGGCACCGGCAAGGAAGTGCTGGCACGTGCGATCCACCGCGCCAGCCCGCGGCACGACCGCCCCTTCGTCGCGATCAACTGCGGTGCGATCCCGGCCGAGCTGCTCGAATCCGAGCTGTTCGGCCATGTGAAAGGCGCCTTCACCGGGGCGGCGCGCGACCACGCCGGCCTGTTCCTCTCGGCCCAGGGCGGCACGGTATTCCTCGACGAGATCGGCGACATGCCCCCGCCCCTGCAGGTGAAGCTGTTGCGCGTCCTGCAGGAAAACGAAGTCCGGCCGGTCGGGGCGACCGAATCGCGCACCATTGATGTCCGAATCCTGTCTGCCACCCACCGCGACCTGGAGGACGCCATCGCGGCGGGCAGCTTCCGCGAAGACCTCTACTACCGCCTGAACGTGGTGAACCTGACCTTGCCGCCGCTGCGCGAGCGACGCGAGGATATCCCGCTGCTGGCGCGCCATTTTCTCGGCGAATTGGCTGCCAAGTACCGTCGTACCCTCACAGGCTTCGCACCCGAGGCGCTGGAAATGCTGATCAGCGCCGACTGGCCCGGCAACATCCGGCAGTTGCGCAACGTGCTCGAACAATGCTGCGCGCTCGCCACCACACCGACCATTCCCGCTTCGCTGGTGGCGCGTGCGCTGCGCGACCGGCCCGCCGAAATCCGTCCATTGGCCGAAGCCCGTGCCGAATTCGAGCGCGACTACCTCGTGACCCTGCTCAAGCTCACGCACGGGCAGGTCAGCGAGGTCGCCCGCCTCGCCGGGCGCAACCGCACCGAGGTCTACCGCCTGCTGCAACGCCATCAGCTGAACCCCGGCCTGTTCAAGACGGGAGACGCCTCGCAGCAATAAGGCCTGGCGCCCTCCGGATGGCACGGCTCCTGCATGACTGACCTCGCCACAGGCATCGTCAACTTCTCAAGGAGAAACGTCATGTTCGGATGGGCTGTCACCTTTCTGGTCGTCGCCATTGTTGCGGGCATTTTCGGATTCGCGGGCATCGCCGGCACGGCGACCTCGATCGCCAAAATCCTGTTTGTCGTGGGCCTCGTCGTGTTTCTGGCCATGCTGATCGTAGGCCGGCGACCCCCGACAACCTGAGGGAATGCGTACGTACCGGACAAAAGGGGCTTAGGCCCCTTTTTAGCGTCTGTCACCCGCATCCGCCCAGCCTGTCGCCAGACAGCGACATTTAATCCTTTTCAAATCAAGTGTTTGAACCACCCCCCTGCACACCGTCGCCGGACAGCGACAATCACCGGCCCCAAAAGCCGCGCCTTATCGCCTCAAAACAAGACAATGTGTTGATTAGAAAGAAAAAAATAAAGATGGCATGGCTTTGGCTTTAGCTTGGGTCGAGTGCACTGTGCTCATCCGTCATCCCATCTTTAAGGAGCAATGCCATGAAAAACCATTCGACCCGTGTTCTGAGATTTGCCCAAGCGGGTCTGCTGGGTGCCTTTGCCGCGCACGCCGCGATTGCAGCGACCACCATGCCGGAGTTCGCCCAATACGACGTCAACAAGGACGGCGCGGTAAGCCTTGAAGAATTTTCCGCACGCGGAGGCAAGGAAGACGCCTTTCGCGCCGGCGACGCCAATGGCGACGGCATGCTGAGCCCGGACGAATTCGGCAAGGCCGTTGCAGGCGCCAAAAACCCGATGAAAGGAGACCCGAAATGAACATCACTCTGAAGCTCGCCCAGATCGGCCTGCTCGCGACATTTGCCACGCATGCCGCGGTCGCCGCAAACATGCCGCCGGATTTCGCTCAATACGACACCAACAAGGACGGTGCCGTGAGCATGCAGGAATTTGCCGCACACGGCGGCAAGGAAGAGGCGTTCCGCGTGAGCGACGCCAACAAGGATGGATTGCTGAGTCCGGACGAATTCATCAAGGCCCAGGCGAACAAGGACCGGGCCGATGCCGGCAAGTACCTCGACGATGCCTGGATCACCACCAAGGTCAAAACCGCCCTCCTGAAGGAAACGCATCTCAAGGGGCTGGATGTGGGAGTGGAAACCGAGAAAGGCACGGTGGTGCTGTCAGGCAACGTCAACAGCGAAGCGCAGATTCGCCAGGCCGAGCGTATTGCCGCCGGTATCGAAGGTGTGAAAAACGTACGTAACGACCTGCGGCTCAAGAGCCAGGGTTGAACGATCCGGCAAGCAACGATGCCGCCGCGCCCCGGCGGCATCCGGGAGACCCCATGAACGCAAGGATGTGTAACGAAAACCGGAAACCGGCCCGCGATGGCCTGGCTGCAGCCCGGCCGGAATACGGCGAGCTCGATTATCTGTACGTCAAGATCGACCGTTTCGCCAGCGTATTGCAGGAAAAGTACGGCCTGAGCCGCGCCGAGGCAATGCGCAAAGTTGCCGAACTGAAACGTGCATTCAACGAGGAGGCCCCCCATGAAAGCCGCCATGCGAAGAAATGAGCCAGTACCGGCAGTCGATCCGGGCCATGACGGCTTGTTCGACGCCAAGGCCGCACCAGAGGACAGCGCCCTGCAGACAGGTCATAGCGTCAGCCGCTATCTCGACGATGCCTGGATCACCGCCAGGGTGAGAACCGTCCTGCTGAAGGAAGTGAAACTGGCGGGCCTCGATGTCGAGGTGGACACGCTCCACGGTCTGGTCCGGCTCTCAGGCCAGGTCGACAGCCCAAGCCGGCTGGCCGCGGCCGAACGCGCCGTCGCGGGGATAGAAGGCGTCAGGCGTATACGCAACGACCTCCGGCTCAGGGCGCCGCGCTGACGCGCATTGCGAATGCAGCTGCCTCGCGGCGGCATTCGCAAAGCCCGCATCCCTACCCATCGACCGGGCCGTGTTCCCCATCACGGCCGGCAACAGGAGAACAGCAATGAAGCATCCGGCACCGCATCTCGCAGACGAACACATGAACCTGTACGAATGGAACGGCAACGTCGCCCATTTCGGCTTCCCCGCCGAAACCCGGCGCAGCCGCCGCTGGCATGCCTCATACGGCGTGCTTGCCGTGCTCACCTCGCTGCTGCTCCTGAACGGCTGCGACCGCCAGGGACCGGCCGAAGCGGCCGGCGAGCGAATCGATCAGGCTGTCGAAGACACTCAGGACAAAGCCACCGAACTCTACAACGGCGTCGTCGGCGAACCCGGCCCGGCCGAACGCGCCGGTGAGGCGGTCGACGACGCGCGCGAAGCGGCGGGCGAAAAGCTCGAGCGCGCCGGCGAAGCCATCAAACCCTGATCTCCTCCCTGTCGTCGGACGCATGCGGAGGACTCCGCCCCGTGTGCGCTTGAGGCCGAACACCCGTTCGGCCTCTTTTTTGCCCCCGTTCCGCGCAACGTTACACAGCGTTACACCGCGTTACCCACGCCACACATGCCGCTTACATGCCGCCCCTACAGTGCAGTCATCGACCGGCCAAACCGATCGACATTCCCACCACACAGGAGCGACACCATGAACAGCACCCTCTTCAAGAAAACCCTCTCGATACTGGCCTTCGGCATGCTGGGGCTAACCGCCGCCGGCGCACAGGCGGCCTGGGGCAACGGCCCGTCCGCCCAGCGCGGGTTCAGCCAGGACATCAACCAGCGCCAGGCCCAGCAGATGGAACGCATCCAGGCCGGATTGCGCAACGGTGCCCTTACCCGGAACGAATACCGCACGCTCATGCAGGAGCAAGCGGCCATCCGTGACATGGAACGGCGTTTCCGCGCCGATGGGCGCATCGATGCACGCGAGTACCAGCGCCTCGATCATGCATTGGATGTGGCCAGCCGCAACATCCGGCATGAAAGGCATGATCGCCAGGCGCGTTATGGCCGTTCGTGATACAAATGTGGCACAGCCAGGCCTGCAATGCCGGTCTCGGTAAAGGCCGGCCGATGCGTTTACCCGCAAAACCCATGGAGACTGCCATGAAACAACCTCTCGTCCTTGCCCTCGCGGGTGCGCTGGTCGCCGGCCCCGTGCTGGCCGACCCGCCGCCGCACGCGCCGGCCCACGGTTACTACAAGAACGATCGGCATGACGATCACAAACGGCACAAGAAGACCGACAAGCACTACAAAGGCAAAAGCGGCGCAGTCTACATCCGCGATTACGGCATCGAATCGGGGCGTTGCAACCGTGACGAAATCGGTGCTGTCATCGGCGGCGTCACGGGAGCGGTCATTGGCGGGCAGGTCGCCGACCGGGACAACCGCGTGGTCGGCATGGTGGTCGGCGGCGTCCTCGGCGCGGTGCTGGGGCACGCCATCGGCGACAGCATGGACGACCGCGACCGGGCCTGCATGGGCCACGCACTCGAGCTTGGCCGGCCCGGCGTGCCCGTCGTCTGGAGCCACGGCGGACAGCGTTACGATTTCACGCCGCGCGGCGAAGCGCGCGACGGCTGCCGCTACGCGACACTGTCGGTCAACGGCAAGAAGCCGCAGGAGGTGCTGGCCTGCCCGGCCGGACGCGGCGAGTGGACGTTCCGGCGGACCTGAGGCCGGGCAGGCCGGCAAACCCGGCCTGCTAGAATGCGGGCTTTGCTTCACCGGCCCGCTTCATGTCCGCCCTCAAGAACGATACTTTCCTGCGCGCACTGCTGCGCGAGCCGACCGATTACACACCGCTGTGGCTGATGCGCCAGGCCGGCCGCTATCTGCCGGAATACAACGCAACCCGCGCGCGCGCCGGCGATTTCCTCACCCTGTGCAAAACCCCCGATCTGGCCACTGAGGTGACCTTGCAGCCACTCGCGCGCTATCCGCTCGACGCGGCGATTCTGTTCTCCGATATCCTTACCGTGCCCGACGCGATGGGCCTGGGTCTCTATTTCGCCACCGGCGAAGGACCGCGTTTCGAGCGCCCGCTGCGCGACGAATGGGAGATCCGCGACCTTTCCGCGCCCGACCCCAACGACAAGCTCGGCTACGTGATGGACGCGGTGAAAAGCATCCGCCACGCGCTCGACGGCAGCGTGCCGCTGATCGGTTTTTCCGGCAGCCCCTACACGCTGGCCTGCTACATGATCGAGGGTGGCAGTTCGGACGACTACCGCCACATCAAGACCATGCTGTACAGCCGGCCCGACCTCCTGCACCGCATCCTCGACGTGACCGCGACCGCGGTGACCGACTATCTCAACGCGCAGATCGAGGCCGGCGCACAGGCCGTGATGATTTTCGATTCCTGGGGCGGCAGCCTGACACCGAACGCCTATCGGGAATTCTCGCTCGACTACATGCAGCGCATCGTCGCCGGTCTCGTCAAGGAACGCGACGGCCGTCGCGTGCCCAGCATCGTCTTCACCAAGGGCGGCGGCAACTGGCTGGAGGCGCAGGCCGCCATCGGCGCCGACGCGCTGGGACTGGACTGGCACGTCGACATCGGCGAGGCGCGCCGGCGCGTGGGCGACCGCGTCGCGCTGCAGGGCAATCTCGATCCCTGCGCGCTGCACGGCACGCCCGGGGCGATCCGCACCGAAGCGAAGCGCATTCTGGACAGCTACGGCGACCACACCGGCCACGTCTTCAACCTCGGCCATGGCATCTCGCAATACACCGACCCGGACAAGGTCGGCGTACTGGTCGAAACGGTCCACAGCCACAGCCGCACATTGCGTACATCAAGTGCCAACTGATTTTTGGTTCGGTTGAATCGAAAATATCGAACAGTCCGCCTATAAAAATCGACTGGTCAACCGTACCTGGGCTGGGCCACCATTGGGACTCTCTGCCGTAATGGAGCATTCCCGATGAAAACTTTTCTGATCAGCCTGTTCGCCGTCTTCCTCACGTTCGGTCTCGGCGCCCATGATGCCGAAGCCAAGCGCATGGGTGGCGGCAAATCCTTCGGCATGCAGCGCAGCGCACCGGCCAAACAGGACGCTGCCCCCGCGCCGCAGCGCCCGCAGCAGGCCGCCCCGCAGCAACGCAGCTGGATGGGCCCCATCGCCGGCCTCGCTGCCGGCCTGGGCATCGCCGCGCTTGCCTCGCATTTGGGCCTGGGCGAAGAGATGGCCAATTTCCTGATGCTCGCCCTGCTGGCACTGGCTGCGTTCATGCTGTTCCGCTGGTTCATGCGCAGGAACGCGCCGCAGGCGCCGGCCATGCAGTATGCCGGCATGCCGCGCCAGCCCGAAGCGCCCGCCCGCTTCGAAGCCGTGTCCGCCGCCAGCGGTACCGCCGCAGGCCGCAGCTTCCCACCCGGTTTCGATGCCGTCGGATTTGCGCGCGAAGCCAAGCTGAATTTCATCCGGTTGCAGGCCGCATTCGATGCCAACAATCAGGACGATCTGCGCGCCTTCACCACACCCGAAATTTTCGCCGAGCTGACCATGCAACTGGCCGAACGCGGTGCAACCGCCGAACCCACCGATGTGCTTGCCGTCGACGCCGAAGTATTGGAAGCGGTCGAGGAAGCGAATCAGTATGTCGTCAGCGTGCGTTTCACCGGACAGATTCGCGAAGGCAACGCCGCCCCTGCAGCATTCGACGAAATCTGGCACCTCGTGAAACCGGCCTCCGGCGCCGGAGGCTGGCTCATCGCCGGCATTCAGCAGACCGCGTAACGCACCGGCCTGCGGTGCGGCCTATAAGCTGCACCGCAGGCCGGACCCAAGACTATAGAAGCGTAGACTTATGCACATTTTTGGCGCGCGCCGACTTTTTTTGTGTCAAGCCCTTGACAGGGGCGCCACTATTCCAATTCATTGAAAAAAAAGAAATAAACGGATTGCCTGCTTTTTGATCGGCACACGTGAACCGCGACCGTGCGGGCGCTGGACGCATCTCGACACAAATCGCCCACATAATTATCCACAGCCGGCGTGGAAAAGCCTGAATTAGGCTGTTATTCCATATACTTGGAACCGTTTCCCCGACACGTGGTCAAGAATGGCCGCTAATTCATGTCGACGCTGATCCAGGTCGCACTCGATACCCCGCTGCCCCGGCTTTTCGACTACCGTCTGCCGGCAGCCTGCGGCAGCCTGCCGGAGGGCACGCTGGTCGAGGTTCCATTCGGCCGCACCCGTCAGGTCGGGGTGGCGTTCGGCGCGCCGCCGGGCGGCACTGCCGTCGAATCCGGCAAATTGCGCGAAATCCTGCAGGTACTCGACGACCGGCCGCCGGTTGCACCGGACGTGCTGGCGCTGGCGCGTTTCTGCGCCGATTATTACCACCATCCCCTGGGCGCCGTGCTGCTTGCCGCCCTGCCGCCACGCTTGCGCAGCGCGCGGCCCTTCACGGCGGAGACACCCTGGCTTGTCGTCACCGAGGCAGGCCGCACGGCCGCTCTGCCCGCACGCGCGAAGGCGCAGCGCGCGCTGCTCGACGTCCTGTGCGCCGCACCCCAGACCCGCGAGGCCCTGCGCGCCCGCCAGCAGATGCGCCATGCGGCCGCATTGGTCGCCGCCGGCTGCGCGACCTGGTCGCGCCAGCCGCCGCTATCGCCCGAGGCCCTGCCATCGGCCGACCTGCCTTCAGCCACGCAGGCACAACAGTACGCACTCGACACCCTGCTGCCTGTACTCGACCGTTTCGGCGTACATCTGGTCCATGGCGTGACCGGCAGCGGCAAAACCGAACTCTATCTGCGGCTCATCGCCGCCGTGCTCGATCAAGGGCGGCAGGCGCTGGTACTCATCCCCGAAATCGCGTTGACGCCGCAACTCGAAGGGCATTTCCAGGCCCGCTTTCCCGCTCGCCGTATCGCCGCCCTGCACAGCGGCCTGGCCGAACGGGCACGGGCGGAGAACTGGCTGGCCGCGCCCGACTGCGACATATTGCTGGGCACCCGGCTGGCCGTCTTCGCACCGCTGCCGCGGCTCGGCCTGATCGTGGTGGACGAGGAACACGACGGCTCGTTCAAGCAACAGGACGGTCTGCGCTACTCGGCGCGAGACGTCGCCGTTGCGCGCGGCAAGCAGGCCCGCGTGGCGGTCGTGCTCGGCTCGGCCACGCCTTCGCTCGAAAGCTACGCGCAGGCGCAGAACGGCCGTTACCGGCTGCTCGAACTGAAAACGCGCGCGCACCCGGAGGCGCGTCTGCCCGATATCGAACTGGCCGACCTGCGCCATCTGCCGCAGGAACACGGCTTCACGCAACCCGCCCGCACGGCGCTGGCGGAAACGCTGGTACGCGGCGAACAAAGCCTCGTCTTCCTCAATCGCCGCGGCTACGCACCGGCGCTCTACTGCCCGAGCTGCGCCTGGGTGGCACCCTGCCCGCACTGTTCGGCGCGGCTGGTGCTGCACCGCCGGTCGCACCGCCTGCGCTGCCACCATTGCGGCCACGAAGTGCGCATTCCAGATGTCTGCCCGAATTGCGGCGAACCGGACCTGAAGCCGCTGGGCCTGGGCACGCAACGGCTGGAGGAAACCCTCGCGGCGCTGCTGCCGGCCGCGCGCATCCGCCGCATCGACCGCGACTCCATGCACCCGCGCGCCTGGGCCGAACTGGGCGAGGCGGTGCGCGCGCGCGACGTCGACGTACTGGTCGGCACGCAGATGCTCGCCAAGGGGCATGATTTCCCGGACATGACGCTGGCGCTGATCCTCGACACCGATGGCGGCCTCTACAGTCCGGACTTTCGCGCCACCGAGCGGCTGTTCGCGCAACTGATGCAGGTGGCGGGACGCGCAGGACGCGCCGACAAGCCTGGCCGCGTACTGATCCAGACTGCATTTCCCGATCATCCGCTGTTCCGTCATCTGCAGCGTCACGATTATTCCGGTTATGCGCAGATCTTGCTGGCCGAACGCAAAGCCCTCGACCTGCCGCCCTACACCCGACAGGTGCTGCTGCGCGCCGAAGCGCCGGCGATGGACGCCGCACTCGGATTTCTGCAGCGCGCCGCGCAGGCTGCGCCGGCCCTGCCCGACGTGAACGTGTTCGCCCCCACGCCCGCCCCGATGGCGCGCGTGGCCAACCTGGAACGCGCGCAATTGCTGATCCAGTCCGCCTCCCGGCCGGCGCTGCACGCCTTCGTGCGCGACTGGCGGCCGGCGCTCGACGCGATCCGGCCGCGCGTCGCGCGCTGGTCGCTGGACGTCGATCCGCTGGCTTTCTGACGCGCCGAATCCAGGCGCTGCGGCACGGGGTTCGCGGATGGCCCGGGTTTATTTATAGTGACCGTCATTCACGCTCGGACATCGCCGATGAACCTTCGCACACCCCCCGTATCGCCACTGCCGATCACTCGGAACGACCTGCTCAAGCATCTGGTTTTCTACCCCCTCAATGTCGCGGGCCTGCTCGCCCTGCTTGGCTGGGTGCTCGGCAAGCCTGGCCCGGAGATTGCCGCAGTCGCGGGCGCAGGCTGGATACTGGGTCTGATCGGGGGACTGATCCGCATGGCGATGCGCCGCTTCTCCCGATCCCGCTGACCGGAAAACGAGCACGCCGCCATGTCCGACGACTACAACAAAGGCTATTTCTCCCACGGCTCCGGGTCGGGGTCGCACGAATTCCAGCAGGGCGTCTGGGCACGACAAGCGGAAGAACGCCGCGCCCGCGAAGCGGCGGAACGCCAGGCGCGCGAACGCGACGAAGCTTTCGCCCGAGAGATGTCGGAACGTTCGCGCGAGGTCAATCCCGGGTTTTCCATGGGACGCGTCGACACCTGGAGCGGGCCGTCGGGCGCGGGAGCATCCTCGTCGGGCGAATACGCCAGAAACGGCGCGCTTATAGGCGCGATGCTGTGCCTGCTCTACGCCGTGTTCTACACTGCGGATTCCGACGCGTCATGGATCGTCTACCCCCTGGCGGGCGCCGCCGTCGGCGCGCTCGCGGGCGTCGCGCTTTATGTGACGTTCATCCTCCTGCGCTGGGCGGTGATCCTGCTGGCGTACGCGCTCGGGCTGGGCGTGCTGGCCGCGATCGTCGTGGCGATCTGGCAATCGTTCTGACCGAAGCGGCCACGCGCCGGGCCCATTTCCCCGACTCGCGGTTTCGGAACCCACGGGCGAGAGGCCGATGACCCGCATCGGCGAAGCGGTTTGGGCCGTGCCGGGCGGACGCTTATAATCTTCCGCTCGACTTTTCGACGCGGGCACACCGCAGCATGTCCAGCACGCACCTCATCAAAGACCAGCTCGCCCTGCTGATCGGCGACGCGCTCGAGACCGTCGCGCCCGATACGCCGGTGAGCCTGGAAATCGAACGTCCCAAGAACGCCGCGCATGGCGATTTTTCCAGCAATGCGGCGATGCAGCTCGCGCGTCCGCTGAAGAAAAACCCGCGCGAACTGGCGCAGGCGATTCTCAACGAACTGCCCGCTTCGCCGCTGATCGCGAAGACCGAGATCGCGGGCGCAGGGTTCATCAATTTCCACCTCGCGCCCGCCGCCTGGCACGGCATCGTGCGGCGCATCCGCGGCGAAGGGCCGGCATATGGGCGCGGCGACGCGGGCCGGGACCAGCGCGTGCTGGTCGAGTTCGTATCGGCCAACCCGACGGGGCCGTTGCACGTCGGCCACGGCCGTCAGGCCGCGCTCGGCGACGCGATCTGCAATCTCTTCGCGGCGCAGGGCTGGGACGTATATCGCGAGTTCTACTACAACGACGCCGGCGTGCAGATCGCGACGCTGGCGACGAGCGTGCAGGCGCGCGCGCGCGGCCTGAAGCCGGGCGACGCCGGCTGGCCGGAGGCGGCGTACAACGGCGACTACATCGCCGACATCGCAGCGGATTTCCTGGCGAGGAAGACGGTGAAGTCGGACGACCGCGAATACACGGCTTCGGGCGACGTCGAGGACATCGAGTCCATCCGCCAGTTCGCGGTGGCCTATCTGCGCCACGAGCAGGATCTCGATCTCGCCGCCTTCGCGGTACGCTTCGACCACTACTACCTGGAATCGAGCCTCTACACCGACGGCCGCGTGGCGGCGACGGTGCAGAAGCTGATCGACGCCGGCAAGACCTACGAGCAGGACGGCGCGCTGTGGCTACGCACGACCGAGTACGGCGACGACAAGGACCGGGTGATGAAGAAGTCCGACGGCACCTACACCTATTTCGTGCCGGACGTGGCCTATCACATCGCCAAGTGGGAACGCGGCTTCGCGCGTGCGATCAACATCCAGGGCACCGACCACCACGGCACGATCGCGCGCGTGCGCGCCGGCCTGCAGGCGTCCGGGCTGGGCATCGCCGAAGGCTACCCGGACTATCTGCTGCACACGATGGTGCGCGTGATGCGCGGCGGCGAGGAGGTGAAGATCTCCAAACGCGCCGGCAGCTACGTGACGCTGCGCGACCTGATCGAATGGACGAGCAAGGATGCCGTGCGCTTCTTCCTGCTCTCGCGCAAGGCGGACACCGAATACGTCTTCGACGTCGATCTCGCGCTGGCGAAGAACAACGACAATCCGGTTTACTACGTGCAGTATGCGCACGCGCGCATCTGTCGCGTGTTCGAGGAATGGGGCGGCGATGCGGCCGCACTGGCGGATGCCGACCTCGCGCCGCTCGCGGCCGTGCACGAACTGGCGCTGATGCAGCGTCTGGCCGAATACCCCGAGGTCGTCGCCGGTGCGGCGACGGATCTCGCGCCGCATCTCGTGGTGCACTACCTCGCGACCCTGGCCGGCGATTTCCATGCCTGGTACAACGCCGAGAAATTCCTGGTCGACGACGAAGCGGTGAAACGCGCGCGCCTGGCGCTGGCAGACGCCACCCGTATCACGATTGTTAACGGTCTCGCCTTGCTCGGCGTATCCGCACCGGAGAAAATGTAGCAATGGCCAAATCCTCCCGTCCCGCCAAACGCGGCGGCAGCCCGATCTTTACCGGCGTCCTCATCGGGCTGGCCGTCGGCGCCATACTTGCCGTGGGCGTGGCCCTGTGGGCCACCGGCAACAACCCGTTCAAGGCTGCCGCGCCCGGGCCCGCACCGCACACTGCGCCGGTATCCAACGAATCGGCCAAGCCCGAGACCGCGCCAAGCTTCGATTTCTACAAGGTGCTGCCGAACGAATCGGCCGACGCGCTGCCCGCGACGCCGCCGAGCGCGGCGGCTGCCGCGCCGAAGTATTACCTGCAGGCCGGCGCGTTCCAGAATGCGGCCGATGCCGACAACCTCAAGGCCCAGCTTGCATTGCTCGGGATGGAGGCCGTCATCCAGACCAGCAACCAGGGCGACCGCGGCATTTTTCACCGGGTCCGCGTGGGGCCCTTCCTGGCGATGGACGAGGTCAACCGTACACGCAGCCTGCTGGCACAGAACAATATCGCTGCCACGCTGGTCAGAGATGAACCCAACAAACAGGAGACCCCCTGATGCTCGCTCGTGTCCTGGCCTTCGTTGCCGCCGCTTTTCTGTCCGCTTCCGCCCTGGCCGCGCCCGAGCCGGCTTTCGAAGGCCATGATTACGTCCGGCTGAATGTGCCGGGCACCGTCGCCACCGGCAAGAGGATCGAGGTGCTCGAATTCTTCTGGTACCGCTGCCCGCACTGTTTCCAGCTCGAACCGGGTTTGGCGAAATGGCTGAAAACCCTGCCCAAGGACGCTCAGGTCCGCCGCATGCCGGCCGTCTTCCGCCCCGACTGGCTGCCCGGCGCAAAGCTTTACTACACCCTTGAGCAGATGAAACAGCTCGATCGTCTGCATGAAAAGGTGTTCAACGCCTATCACATCGAAAACATCGATCTGGACAACCCGGCCGTGCTCGGCGGCTGGATCGCCAAACAGGGTGTCGACCGCAAGCAGTTCGAATCGATCTACAACTCGTTCGCCATCCAGTCCAGGGCTACGCAGGGCGCCCAGCTTGCCACTGCCTATGGCATCAGCGGCGTCCCCACGCTCATCATCGACGGCAAATATATGACCGCGATGTCGATGACGCAAAGCGAACCGCGTCTCTTCGAAGTGCTGGATCAACTGATCGTGAAAGCGCGCACGGAACGCAAGACCGGCAAAGCGGCCAAGTAAGCGTCGCGGTTTTGCCGGCTTCCCCACCCAGGGTTTTCATCACGGGCGCCAGTTCCGGGCTGGGTGCTGCACTGGCACGCCACTATGGCGCCCGCGGGGCGCAGTTGGGCCTCGTCGGTCGCCGGGCCGACGCGCTTGCGGAGACAGCCGCCGGGCTCGACGCCCGGACCTATTGTGCGGACGTGCGGAACGCGGATGCGATGCAGGCGGCGGCCACGGCTTTTCTGCAGGCGGCGGGCACGCCCGACATCGTCATCGGCGCCGCCGGCATCAGCGTCGGCACCCTGACCGAAGAGACCGGCGATCTGGCCGTCTTTCGCGCGGTCATGGATGCCAACGTGCTCGGGCTCGTCCATACTTTTGCGCCTTTCATCGCCCCCATGCGGGCTCACGGCGGCGGCGTGCTGTGCGGCATTTCCAGCGTCGCCGGCGTACGCGGCCTGCCCGGAGGCGGTGCCTACTCCGCCTCCAAGGCGGCGGCGGCCATCTACCTGGAAGCCCTGCGACTCGAGCTGAAAGCGCAGCGGATCGCCGTGGTCGACGTCGCGCCCGGCTACATCGACACGCCGATGACGCGTGTGAACCCTTATGCCATGCCCTTCAGGATGTCGGCCGGGACCGCCGCCGATCGAATCGCGCGGGCCATCGACCGGAAATCGCCCCGTACCGTCATTCCCTGGCAGATGGCCTGGGTGGCGCGGGTGCTGAAATGGCTGCCGATTCCGGTCTATGATGCGGTATTCGAGAGGGCACCGCGCAAACCGCGCGGTCTGCCGACATAACAACACTCAAGACCCTAGTAGCGGAGCTATGCCATGCCGGCTTCTTTGAATCTGATTCTGATCGACGACCACCCGCTCCTGCGCATGGGCGTGGCGGGCTACATCCAGCAGGAGCCCGATCTGACGCTGATCGCCCAGCTGGCCAATGCGACCGAACTGCGCGAGTGGCTCGCCGCCGGCCATCGTGCCGATGCTGCGCTGCTGGACCGTTCCCTGCCCGACGCGGATGGCCTCGACCTCGTCTCCGAGCTGCGCGACCAGGGGATCAAGGTCATCATGCTGACGATCGCCGATTCCGACGAGGAAATCTCCGAAGCCATTTCGTCGGGCGTGGACGGCTACGTCGTCAAATCCAGCGATCCCGAACAGGTCCTCGCGGCCATCCGCAGCGTATGCGACGGCCAGAGCAGCTTCCCGCTGAACATCATGCAGTGCATGGCACGCGGCGAACTCAACAACAATGCGCTGTCCGCCCTGACCGCACGCGAAATGGAAATCGTCGACCACGTGAAGGAAGGCCATTCCAACAAGGCCATCGCGTACAAGATGAGTCTGTCGGAAAACACGGTGCGCAACCATCTGCGCAACATCATGGAAAAGCTGGGCCTGCGCAACCGCGTGCAGGTCGCCACGCTGGCGCTGAAGGAAGACCGGCGGCGGCACTGAGCCAGGCCCGCGCTCATGCTGCCGGTACGGCGCCGTTCTCCTTCACGGCCTTCAGCGAAAACGACGACTCGATCGATGTGACGCCGCGCAGCGCGCGGATGCGCGCACTGATCAGTTCCCCATACTCCCGCAGATTGCGGGCCACCACGCACAACAGAAAATCGGTCGCGCCCGACACGTTGTGACACCAGAGCACGTGTGGAATCTCCTGCACGCCGGCCTCGAAGGCCTGCTGCAGCGCCGGGTCGTGGCTGTCGAAGCGGACATGGACAAAGGCGGTCACCTCGTAGCCCAGCGCGGCCGGGTCCACCACCGCACGATAACCCCGGATCGCCCCCAGGGATTCGAGCCGGCGCACGCGGCGCCAGGTGGGTGCCTCTGCCATATGGATGGCCTGTGCAAGCGAGGCGTTGGTGGCCCGCCCATCCTGCTGCAGCAGGTCGAGCAGCGTCCGGTCGCGCTTGTCCATCGCGGATAGCGAAGCGGGGCCGGTAGAAAGATTCTTTCTAGAAGGGTTCATTACAGGGAATATTTCGCAAGCACATTTCACGCAGACCGGTGCAGTCTATCCCATTGTCATTCAGGGAAACATCGCGCATGAACGCTTCCGCCCTCGAGGATTTTTCCACCCGCGCCATCCACGGCGCCTATGACCGGGCCGGTCATCAGGGTGCGCTCAACCCGCCGATCTACTGGTCGTCGACCTTCGCGTTCGACTCTGCGGCACAGGGCGCGGCGCGCTTCTCCGGCGAAGCGGCCGGGATGATCTACACGCGGGTCACCAATCCCACCGTTCAGACCCTGGAAGCCCGGCTGGCCGAACTGGAAGGCGCTGAGGCCGGCCTGGCATTCGGCTCGGGGATGGGCGCGATCGCCTCGCTGGTGTGGACGCTGCTGCGTCCGGGCGACGAACTGCTCGTCGATCTCACCCTGTACGGCTGCACGCATGCGCTGGCGAACCACGTGCTGCCGCAGTTCGGCATCGCTGTCCGCACTGCGGATTTCACCCGGCCCGAAACACTGGCAGAGCAACTCGGCGACCGGACGCGGCTCGTGCTGTTCGAGACGCCAGCCAATCCGAACATGCGGGTGATCGACATCGAAGCGGTCGCGGCGCTCGCGCACCGGCTGAGTCCGGCCCTCGTCGCCGTCGACAGCACCTACTGCACCCCCTATCTGCAACAGCCGCTGGCTCTCGGCGCCGACGTGGTCGTGCATTCGCTGACGAAATACATCAATGGCCACGGCGACGTCATCGCCGGCGCCCTGCTCGGTCGCGAAGTGCTGGTCCAGCAGATCCGGATGCAGGGCCTGAAGGAACTGACCGGCGCCTGCCTGTCGCCGATGGATGCGTTTCTCGTCCTGCGCGGCCTGAAGACGCTGGCCCTGCGCATGGACCGCCACTGTCAGAGCGCACAGCGCATCGCAGAGCGTCTCGCGGCGCATCCAGCGGTTGCGCAGGTCCATTACCCCGGCCTCGATTCGCATCCGCAGCATGCGATCTGCCGCCGGCAGATGCGTCAGCCGGGCGGCATGCTGTCGTTCGAGCTCAAGGACGGCCTCGAAGCCGGCATTCGTTTCATCGACGCGCTCCGGCTGTTCACCCGCGCCGTCAGCCTGGGCGATGCCGAGAGCCTCGCCCAGCATCCGGCCAGCATGACGCACAGCACCTACACGCCGGAGGAACGAATCGCGCACCAGATCGCCGAAGGCCTGATCCGCCTGTCCATCGGACTCGAGGACGCCGACGCGCTGTGGGAAGACCTGGACCGCGCACTTGCCGCCGGAGCCGCCCGCCTGACGACATGACATCGGGCGGACGCCATCCGGCAAGATGGCCGGGGTAAGGGCGTCTTATTCGACCGTGACCGATTTCGCCAGATTGCGCGGCTTGTCGACGTCCGTGCCTTTCTGCAGGGCCGCGTGGTAGGACAGAAGCTGCAGCGGAACGGTGTGCAGGATGGGCGAGAGCGGGCCGTTGCCGCCGCCCGGCAGCCGGATCACGTGGACGAATTCGGATTCTTCGATGTGTACGTCGCCGTCGGCGAAGACGTAGAGCTCGCCGCCGCGCGCACGGACTTCCTGCAGATTGGATTTGAGTTTCTCGACCAGCGGGTCGTTGGGCGCGATGGTGATGACGGGCATGTCCTCGTCGACCAGCGCGAGCGGGCCGTGCTTGAGCTCGCCGGCCGGGTAGGCCTCGGCGTGGATGTAGGAGATTTCCTTGAGCTTCAGCGCGCCTTCGAGGGCGATGGGGTAGTGCACGCCGCGGCCGAGAAAGAGCGCGTGGTGCTTGTTGGCAAAGCGCTGCGACCAGGCCTCGACCTGCGCCTCCAGCGCCAGCACCTGCTGCACCTTGTTGGGCAGGCTGCGCAGGGCGGCGAGATGTTCGGCTTCCTGCGCGGGCGTCAAACGGCCACGCAGTTTCGCCAGCACCAGCGTCAGCAGGAACAGCCCGGCAAGCTGGGTGGTAAAGGCCTTGGTCGAGGCGACGCCGATCTCGGGACCGGCGCGGGTCAGGAACTTGAGCATCGACGCCCGGGTGAGCGCCGACTCCGGCACGTTGCAGATGGTCAGGGTCTTGTCCTGCCCCAGCGCCTTGGCATGATTCAGCGCCGCCAGCGTGTCCGCGGTTTCGCCCGACTGGGAAATCGTGACGATGAGCGCTTCCGGATTGGGTACGCTGGTGCGGTAGCGGTACTCGCTGGCGATCTCGGCATGCGCGGGAATGCCGGCGATCTCTTCCAGCCAGTAAGTGGCCACTTTCGCTGCATGGTAGCTGGTACCGCATGCCAGGAAAGTGACCGCGTCGACCTGACCCAGCACGTCCGCCGCGCCGTACCCGAACCATTCGGGCTGGACGCGATCCTGCGCCACGGCGGTCAGCAGGGTATCGGTCAGCGCACGCGGCTGCTCGTGGATCTCCTTCTGCATGAAGTGCCGGTAGTTGCCCAGTTCGGCCATGTCGGCGGAGAGCTCCGAGACATGGACGCTGCGGTCTGTCGGTTTGCCGGCGGCATCGTAGACGCTGACCGACAGCAGGCCGATATCGGCAACGTCGCCCTCTTCCAGATAGATGACGCGCTGGGTCACCGGCAACAGGGCGGAAACGTCCGAAGCGATGAAGTTTTCCTCGATGCCCAGCCCGACGAGCAGCGGACTGCCCTTGCGGGCGCAGACGAGGCGATGCGGCGAGTCCTCGCTCACCACGCCGATGGCATAGGCGCCTTCGAGCTGGGCGGCCGCCGCGCGGGTGGCCGCCAGCAGATCCTTGCTCTGCCGGTAATGGCGTTCGACCAGATGGGCGATGACTTCGGTGTCGGTCTCTGACGTGAAGACGAAACCGTCGGCTTTCAGTTGCGCACGCAGGACCTCGTGGTTTTCGATGATGCCGTTATGCACCACGGCCAGACCATTGCTGATGTGAGGGTGAGCATTCGCTTCGCTGGGCGCGCCGTGGGTCGCCCAGCGGGTGTGGGCGATGCCGAGGTGGCCGTGTACCTGCTGCTGCGCGCAGTCTTCGGCCAGCGCAGCGACGCGGCCGACGCTGCGCACGCGCCTGAGCCCGCCGTTGATGGTCACGAGACCCGCCGAATCGTAGCCGCGGTATTCGAGCCGCCGCAGGCCTTCGAGCAGAATGGGCACGACATTGCGTTGCGCGACGGCGCCGACGATACCGCACATAGATCAACCTTCCTTCTTCTGTTTGACCGGGCGTTTCCAGCCCGTGATGGTCAATTGTCTGGCGCGCGACAGGGTCAGTTCGCCCGCCGGCGCATCCTTGGTGAGCGTAGTGCCCGCACCGAGCGTCGCGCCCCTGCCCACCGTGACCGGTGCGACCAGCTGCGTGTCCGAACCAACGAAAACCTCGTCTTCGATGACGGTGCGGTGCTTGTTGGCGCCGTCGTAGTTGCAGGTGATGGTGCCGGCGCCGATGTTGACCTTCTTGCCCATGGTGGTGTCGCCCACGTAGGACAGGTGATTGATCTTGGAACCGTCGTCGATCCGGCTGTTCTTGATCTCGACGAAATTGCCCACGTGCACGTTGCGCGCGAGCGTGGTGCCGGGGCGGATGCGCGAGAAGGGGCCGATCCTGTTGACTTCGCCGATGGCGGCATCGTCAGCGAGGGTGAAGGCGTCGAGCCGCGTGCCGGCCGCGACAGTGACGTTGCGCAGTACGCAGTTGGCACCCACTTGCACGCCATCCCCCAGTTTTACTTGCCCTTCAAATACGCAATTGACGTCGATGCTGACATCGCGCCCACAAGCCAGCATGCCGCGCACGTCGAGTCGCGCCGGATCGGCGAGCGTCACGCCGGCCTCCAGCAGCGCACGGGCGATCTCGCCCTGATGGATACGCTCCAGTTCGGCGAGCTGGGTTTTGCTGTTCACGCCCAGCACTTCCCATTCGTGTGCGGGTTGGTGGGTTTCGACCGCCACGCCGTCGGCCACGGCCATCGCGATGATGTCGGTGAGGTAGTACTCGCCCTGGGCGTTGTCGTTCTTCAGCCGGCCGATCCAGGTTTTCAGGTGGGTGGTGGGCACCGCAAGAATGCCGGTATTGACCTCGCGAATCGCGCGTTCGGCGTCGTCCGCGTCCTTGTGCTCGACGATGCGGGCGACCTGGCCGTCGACGCGGACGATGCGGCCGTAACCGGTGGGGGCGGTCAGGGTCACGGTCAGGAGGCCCAGTTTACCGGCCTGCGCCGCCGCGACCAGTGGCTGCAGGGTAGCCGGGCGGGTCAGCGGCACGTCGCCATAGAGCACGAGCGTAACGCCCGTGTCCGCCAGATTCGGCAGCGCCTGTTGCACCGCATGGCCGGTGCCCAGCTGTTCGGCCTGCAACGCGAACGTCAGATTGTCGTCGGCGAACGCGCGCGGCACGGCATCGCCGCCAAAACCATATACCACGCAGATACCTACCGCCCCCAGCGCATGCGCGGTATCAACAACATGCCCCAGCAGGGGTTTGCCGGCGAGCGGATGTAGTACCTTGGGCAGATCGGAACGCATCCGCGTACCTTTGCCGGCGGCAAGAATCAGGATTTGTAGAGGTGTGGCCATGCGCGACGTCGGTAACCGGTTGTTGTGAAAAGCGGTAGAGCAAGAGGCGCGCCAAGTATAGCGCCGGGCTCCGGCCACCCCCATGAAGAAAGGCAACCCGGAGGTTGCCTTTCTTAACGGACGTTCGGCGGATTAGCTGAGCTTGCGCAGCTTCTTGATCGCAGCGAGCTGCGCCACGGCCTGGGCCAGTTCGGCCTGCGCCTGGGCGTAATCGATGCTGGCCGCCTTGTCTTTCATCGCCTCTTCGGCGGCGCGCATGGCTTCGAGGGCCTTGGCTTCGTCGAGGTCGGCGCCGCGGATGGCGGTGTCGGACAGGATGGTGACGACGTGCGGCTGCACTTCGAGAATGCCGCCGGACACGTACACCAGTTCTTCTTCCACCTGATTCGGTACCTTGATGCGCACCGAACCGGGCTTGAGCGTCGTCAGCAGCGGCGTGTGGCGCGGGTAGATACCGAGTTCGCCACGTTCGCCCGGCGCGATCACCACTTCGGCCGTGCCGGAGTAGAGCGATTTTTCTGCGCTGACGATGTCGACGTGTAGGGTCATGGCCATTTTTTAACCTCGTGTTTAGCGGCTGGGCTCCAGGATCAGGGGTGAAGGACGCGCGCGAAACGCACGCACTGCCTGTCCCTGGCGCCCGGCCCCTATTCCCTCAAGCATTACTGAATCGTCTTCGCCTTCTCGACCGCTTCCTCGATGGGGCCGACCATGTAGAAGGCCTGTTCGGGCAGATGGTCGTATTCGCCTTCGACGATGGCCTTGAAGCCGGCGATGGTGTCCTTCAGCGAAACGTACTTGCCGGGCGCGCCGGTGAAGACTTCCGCCACGAAGAAGGGCTGCGACAGGAAGCGTTGCAGCTTACGCGCACGGGCCACGGCCAGCTTGTCGTCGGGCGAGAGTTCGTCCATACCCAGAATCGCGATGATGTCGCGCAGTTCCTTGTACTTCTGCAGCGTACCCTGCACCTTGCGTGCGACCGAGTAGTGCTCGTCGCCGACCACTTGCGGATCCAGAATCCGCGAGGTCGAGTCCAGCGGATCCACCGCAGGATAGATGCCCAGTTCGGCCACCTGACGCGACAGCACCAGCGTGGCGTCCAGGTGGGCGAAGGTGGTCGCCGGAGACGGGTCGGTCAAGTCATCCGCCGGCACGTACACGGCCTGGAAGGAGGTGATCGAACCGGTCTTGGTCGAGGTGATGCGCTCTTGCAGGCGCCCCATTTCCTCGGCCAGCGTCGGCTGGTAACCCACGGCGGACGGCATCCGGCCCAGCAGCGCGGACACTTCGGTACCGGCCAGGGTGTAGCGGTAGATGTTGTCGACGAACAGCAGCACGTCACGGCCTTCGTCACGGAAGAATTCAGCCATGGTCAGGCCGGTCAGCGCAACGCGCAGGCGGTTGCCGGGCGGCTCGTTCATCTGGCCGTACACCAGGGCGACCTTGTCCAGCACGCCGCCTTCCTTCATCTCGTGATAGAAGTCGTTGCCTTCGCGGGTCCGTTCGCCCACACCGGCAAACACGGAAAAGCCGGAGTGCTGCACGGCGATGTTGCGGATCAGCTCCATCAGCGTCACAGTCTTGCCGACACCGGCACCGCCGAACAGGCCGACCTTGCCGCCCTTGGCGATCGGCATGATCAGGTCGATGACCTTGATGCCCGTTTCCAGAATCTCGATCGCGGTGGCCTGATCGGCGTAGGCCGGCGGCTTGCGATGGATGGGCATGCTGGTCTCGGCACCGATGGGGCCGGCTTCGTCGACCGGATCGCCCAGCACGTTCATGATGCGGCCCAGCGTCTTCTGGCCGACCGGCACCATGATGGGGTTGCCGGTGGCGAGCACGTCCATGCCGCGCTTCAGACCGTCGGTCGAACCCATCGCGATGGTGCGAACCACGCCGTCGCCCAGCTGCTGCTGGACTTCGAAAGTCAGTTCGGGGGCCTGCATCTTCAGCGCTTCCATGACCTTGGGCATGGCATCGCGCGGGAATTCCACGTCCACCACCGCGCCGATGATCTGAACAATTTTTCCGTTGCTCATGATGTTTTCCTAATCAATTGAATTCTGTGGATCAAACCGCGGCGGCGCCGGCGACAATTTCCGACAGCTCCTTGGTGATCGCGGCTTGACGGGTCTTGTTGTAGACCAGCTTGAGTTCACCGATCACGTTCTTGGCATTGTCGGAAGCCGACTTCATTGCAACCATCCGGGCCGACTGCTCGCATGCGATGTTCTCGGCCACGGCCTGGTAGACCAGCGATTCGATGTAGCGCATCAGCATGGCGTCGACAACCGGCTTCGCATCGGGCTCGTAGATGTAGTCCCAGTGCGTTTTCAGGCTGGCTTCTTCGGTATCTTCCTGCTTCGACAGCGGCAGCAGCTTGGTCAGCGTCGGCTCCTGCTTCATGGTGTTGACGAAGCGGTTGTAGACGAGATACAGCCCGTCGATCCGGCCTTCGAGATAGGCGTCGAGCATGATCTTGACGGGACCGATCAGCTTGTCCATGTGCGGCGTGTCGCCCAGGCCAGTCAACTGCGACACGACACTGGCGCCCAGACGCTGCATGAAACCCAGTCCCTTGTTGCCGATGGGGGTCACGTCGATGCCGACGCCGGCCGCTTCCCATTGCTTCATCTGGTTGACCACCAGACGGAAGGCATTGGTGTTGAGGCCGCCACACAGACCCTTGTCCGAGGTGACGACGATCAGTCCGACGCGCTTGACGTTGTCGCGTGCAATGACGAAGGGATGCTTGTATTCCGGATGCGCGTACGCGAGGTGGGTCGCCACGCGGGCGATCTTTTCGGCGTAGGGGCGCGCGGATTTCATGCGGTCCTGCGCCTTGCGCATCTTGGACGCCGCGACCATTTCCATGGCCTTGGTGATCTTGCGCGTGTTTTCCACGCTCTTGATCTTGGTCCGAATTTCCTTTCCGGCTGCCATTTATCGGCTCCTAATATTCTGCGCGATCTGTCAGTAGACGCCGGTTTTCTTGAACTCGTCGCAGGCGGCAGTCAGCGCCTTTTCGGCCGCGTCATCGAGGTTGCCGCTGGTTTCGATGCCGTCCATGATGCTGCCGTACTTGGACTTCATGAACGCCTGCAGCGCAGCTTCGAACGCAAGGATCTTGGCCACTTCGACGTCGTCCATGTAACCCTTGTTGACGGCGAACAGCGTCAGCGCCATCTGCGATACGGACATCGGCGAATACTGGGCCTGCTTCATCAGCTCGGTCACGCGGCGGCCGCGTTCGAGCTGCTTGCGGGTCGCTTCGTCGAGGTCGGAGGCAAACTGGGCGAAGGCCGCGAGTTCGCGGTACTGCGCCAGCGCCAGACGCACGCCGCCGCCGAGCTTCTTGATGACCTTGGTCTGCGCGGCGCCGCCGACGCGGGACACCGACAGGCCGGCGTTGATCGCGGGACGGATACCGGCGTTGAAGAGGTCGGTTTCCAGGAAGATCTGGCCGTCGGTAATCGAGATCACGTTGGTCGGCACGAAAGCGGACACGTCGCCGGCCTGCGTTTCGATGATGGGCAGCGCGGTCAACGAACCGGTCTTGCCGGTGACGGCGCCGCCGGTTTCCTTCGAAACGAAGTCGGCATTGACGCGCGCGGCGCGCTCCAGCAGCCGCGAGTGCAGGTAGAACACGTCGCCCGGGTAGGCTTCGCGGCCCGGCGGACGGCGCAGCAGCAGCGAGACCTGACGGTAGGCCCAGGCCTGCTTGGTCAGATCGTCGTACACGATCAGCGCATCTTCGCCATTGTCGCGGAAGAACTCGCCCATGGTGCAACCCGAGTAGGGGGCGATGTACTGCATCGCGGCGGCGTCGGACGCGGTCGCGGCGACGACGATGGTGTGGTCCATCGCGCCGTGTTCTTCGAGCTTGCGCACGACGTTGGCCACCGACGACGCCTTCTGGCCGACGGCGACGTAGATACATTTCACGCCGGTGCCCTTCTGGTTGATGATCGCGTCGATCGCGACGGCAGTCTTGCCGGTCTGGCGGTCGCCGATGATCAGTTCGCGCTGGCCGCGGCCGATGGGCACCATGGAGTCGATGGACTTTAGGCCGGTCTGCACCGGCTGGTCGACCGATTTGCGATCGATCACGCCCGGGGCGATGCGTTCGATCGGCATGGTCCGGTCGGCGGCGATGGGTCCCTTGCCGTCGATGGGCTGGCCGAGCGAGTTGACGACGCGGCCGAGCAGCGCGCGGCCGACCGGCACTTCGAGAATGCGGCCGGTGCACTTGGCAACGTCGCCTTCCTTGATGTGCTCGTAGTCGCCCAGGATCACGGCGCCGACGGAGTCGCGTTCGAGGTTGAGCGCCACGCCGAAGGTGTTGCCCGGCAACTCGATCATTTCGCCCGACATCACGTCCGACAGACCGTGGATGCGGACGATGCCGTCCGTCACGGACACGATCGTGCCCTGGGTGCGCAGTTCGCTGGAGGCGCCCAGGTTTTCGATCTTGGCTTTGATCAGTTCACTGATTTCGCTTGGATTCAATTGCATGTCTGTTCTCCGAACCCCGGTGCCCAATCCACCTGGCGGTTCCGAATGGTTGAATGGGGTTAGCCGTGCAGGGCAAATGCCATTTTTTCAAGCCGTCCCTTGACCGAACCGTCGATCACCTGGTCACCGATCGCGACCACCGCGCCGCCGATCAGGCCCGGATCCACCGCGACCTGAACATCCACCGCACGGTTGAACCTGGCCTTGAGGCCCGCGACGAGATCGTCGATCTGGGCCTGGGTCAGTTCCTGGGCGCTGGTGATGGTGGCTTCAAGGGTGCCTTCGGCATTGGCTTTCAGGGTCTCGAATTGCGCATCGATCTCGGGCAGCAGCATCAAGCGGTCGTTTTCGGCAAGCACTTTGACGAAATTGGCGCCGTGCTCGCCGAGATCACCCGCGACCTCGACGATGAGCGCGACCACGCGGTCGACCGGAACGGCCGGATCGGCGACCAGCCGCGCAACCTGCGCATCGGAAACGATAGTCGCCAGCGCGCTCAGCCGCGAAGACCAGCCAGCCAGGTCATTGCCGCCCTGCGCGAGGCGGAACACCGCTTCCGCATAGGGCCGGGCCAGGGTAGACAGTTCGCTCATGATTACAGCTCGGCTTTCAGCTGCGCGAGGAGATCGGCATGCGTCTGCGCGTTGACTTCGCGGCGCAGGATCTTCTCCGCACCGGCCACGGCCAGGGCGGCCACCTGTTCGCGCAGCGATTCGCGCGCACGGTTGGCTTCCTGTTCGATGTTGGCCTGGGCAGCGGCAAGCTGGCGCTCGCCTTCCTGCTTGGCGGCATCCTTGGCTTCTTCGACGATCTGCGCGGCGCGCTTTTCGGCCTGGGCGATTACTTCGGCGGCTTGCGCCTTGGCGTCGCGCAGGTTGTCGCCGGCTTTTCTGGCCGCCAACTCCAGCTCATGCTTGCCGCGATCGGCGGCGGCAAGGCCGTCGGCGATCTGCTTTTTACGCGTTTCGAGCGCATTCACGATCGGCGGCCACACGAACTTCATGCAGAACCACACGAAGAAGATGAACGTGATGGACTGGCCGATCAAAGTTGCGTTGAAATTCATGTCCGCACCTTTTAATGACGGGGGTTAGAAGGGTTTCGATACAACCCGAAACTTAGCCCGCAACGGCGAACAGGACGTACATGGCCAGACCCACGGCGATCATCGGCACGGCGTCGACCAGACCCATCACGATGAAGAACTGGGTGCGCAGCATGGGGATCAGTTCCGGCTGACGCGCAGCGCCTTCGAGGAAGCGGCCGCCCAGGATGCCGATACCGACGGCGGCGCCGAGGGCGCCCAGGCCCATCATCAGGGAGCCAGCGATATACAGAACGGCTTGAGTCATTTCCATGTTTTGATACTCCTGAGTAGTTAAAGTCAAAGTTGAAAAAAGAAACCGGTAAGTCTTGATCGATCAGTGATGCTCGCTGTGCGCCATGTCGAGGTACACGATGGTCAGCGTCATGAAGATGAAGGCCTGCAGCGTGATGATCAGGATGTGGAACACCGCCCAGGCCCATTGCAGAACCCCGCCGAACAAGCCGAGCACCCAGCTGCCGCCGAACATCAGCGCAATCAGGATGAAGATCATTTCGCCCGCGTACATGTTGCCGAACAACCGCAGCGCCAGCGAGATCGGCTTGGCGATGAGACCGACGCCTTCGAGCAGCAGGTTCACCGGGAACAGGAATTTGGGGAAGGGCTGGAAGGCCAGTTCGGCGAAGAAGCCGCCGGGGCCTTTCATTTTCACGCTGTAGTACAGCACGAGGAAGAAGACGGACAGCGCCAGCGCAAAGGTTACGTTGGGATCGGTCGACGGCACGATCTTGAGATAGGGCACGCCCGCCAGGGTGGCCACCCAGGGCAGCCAGTCGACCGGCAGCAGATCCATGAGGTTCATCAGGAACACCCACATGAACACGGTCAGCGCGAGCGGCGCGACCAGCGGATTCACATGCGAGAAGGAGCCGCGCACGGAATCGTCGATGAATTCGATGACCCATTCGACGAAGTTCTGCAGGCCGGCAGGCACGCCTGCGGTGGCGCGGCGCGCGGCCAGCCAGAAGAAGAATGTGAAAATCGCGCCAAGGACGAGCGACACACCGAGGCTGTCCACGTGAAACGCCATGAAGCCCATGTCCTTGGCTTCCTGCGAATTGTGGGCCACGGTCCAGGTCGGCGCCGGGAGCACTTCGACGACGTTGCCGTGATGGTCCGTACGTTCATAACCGGCCGGCAATTTGCCGTAGGTCAGGTTTTGCAGGTGATGCTTGATGTATTCGCCTGAGGTCGCGTATTCCGAAGCCATGGTGGTTATGAATTGCAAAGTGAGTTTTGGATGGGCGCGCGCAGGCGCTCCCATGCAAAACGAACCTTGGTTGTTTTTTTGTTGTGCCGTCGATTGACGGTCGTCTACAGCCTACCGCCTTGCGGCGGTCAACCACGCGAGCTGCGCTCCTAACAGCCCGAGCAGCTGCGGCAAAGGCGAGAGCCTCAATATCGCCATGCCGACTGCCAGTAATGCAACCAACACTGCCAGCCGCTCCGCCCCTGTCACGATGAAGAGCCGGAACAACCGGTGCTGATCCCATTCGGGATGACGCATCGCCTGCCGTTCTCGCCGCCACAGCACCAGACTGACCGCCAGTGCCACCAGCACGCCGTAACCAACCGCGATGCCCGTCTCGAAGTCCACCGCCAAACTGCCGACCAGCACGCCTGCGGGTATCAACGCCGCTTGTGCCAGGACAACCCGTCGGATGCCCGTGTCGCCGGTACGACGCTTGTCGGTGAACATTGGCCGCGGATGATACTGAATTAGTATGATCTATGCAATCATCAGGCTGCTTGATGATGAATTTCAGTACGTTGTGATTTTTCCCGGCGGCGCCTACAACTGGATGCCGAGCCGCTGCAGCAGCCCGTCGAGTTCGTCCGCGCGCGCAAATTGCAGCGTAAGCTTACCCTGCCCCCGGGCGCCGGCCTGGATGCGCGCCGTCATCCCCAGGGCGTCGGACAGGGCCTCTTCCAGCCGCAACAGATCGCGCGGTACCGCCTTCGATTTAGCGGCCGTCGCAGCGGGCGTTTTGAGCCGCGCGACGCGGCGCTCGACCTCGCGCACCGACAGGCCGCGCGTCTCGATTTCGTGCGCCAGTTCACGCTGCTGGACGGCCGTGAGCGGCAACAGCGCACGGGCATGGCCCATCTCGATGAGGCCCGCCGTGAGCATGTCCTGCACGGGCCGCGACAGATTGAGCAGACGCAACAGATTCGACACCGCGGTGCGCGATTTTCCGACGGCCTGCGCAACCGCGTCGTGGGTCATGCCGAATTCCTGGATCAGGCGATGCAAGCCCTGCGCCTCGTCGATGGCGTTGAGATCCTCGCGCTGGATGTTCTCGATCAACGCCATCGCCGCCACTGCATCGTCCGCCACTTCGCGCAGCAGCACCGGCACTTCGCCCAGTCCCGCGAGCTGGGCCGCACGCCAGCGGCGTTCGCCGGCGATGATCTCGTAACGCCCCCCCGCCTCGCGCACGAGGATGGGCTGCATCAGGCCCTGCGCGCGGATCGAATCGGCCAGCTCCTGCAGCGACTCGCTGTCCATCTGCGTGCGCGGCTGGTATTTGCCGGGCGCAAGCTGCGACACCGGCAGCATGCGCAGGTCGCCCTGCGGCGGTGCGGCGCTGTCCTCGCCGCCAAGCAGCGCGTCGAGTCCGCGCCCCAGTCCCTTGGGTTTAGCCATGTGGGTTTTCTCCTCCTGCAAGGCCGGTGCGCCTGAGCGTCTCCTCGGCCAGTTCCATGTATGCCTTGGCGCCCTTGCACTGGCGGTCGTACGCCAGCACCGGCAGACCGTGACTGGGTGCCTCGGCAAGGCGCACGTTGCGCGGGATCACGGTGTTGTAGACCTTGTCGCCAAAGTGCTGCTTGATCTGATCCGACACCTGCTGCGCCAGCGTGCTGCGCGGGTCGAACATCACGCGCAACAGCCCCTCGATCTGGATCGCCGGATTCAACCGCTGCTTCACCTTCTTGATGGTGGCGACCAGATCGGTCAGCCCTTCCAGCGCGTAATACTCGCACTGCATGGGGATCAGCACCGACTGCGCTGCCGCGAAGGCGTTGACCGTGAGCAGATTCAAGGTCGGCGGGCAGTCCATCAGGACGAAGTCGTAGTCCTCGGCCACCTGCGCCAGCGCGACTTTCAGGCGCAGGTCGCGCTGTTCAAGGTTAACGAGATCAATCTCCGCACCCGCCAGTTCGCGGTTGGCGGGAATGACATCGAAGCGGCCCGGCGCCGAGCGCATGCGCGCCTCGCGCACCGATACCTGGTTGAGCAGGATCTGGTACACCGTCGGCAGCGCGGTGCGCTTTTCAATCCCGGCGCCCATGGTCGCGTTGCCCTGCGGATCGAGATCGGCAAGCAGGACGCGCTGCCCGCGTTCGGCGAGTGCGGCGGCCAGATTGACGGCGGTCGTCGTCTTGCCGACACCGCCCTTCTGGTTGGCAATCGCGAGTATTTTGGTCATCGATCAGGCTCCAGAACGATCAAATGGCGGCTCGCGTCGAGCCCCGGAACATGCAGCGTGTGGTTAGCGCTTACTTTCACGTCAGCCGGCAGCATCGCGATCTCTTCGTTGGGATATAGTCCCTTCATCGCCAGCCAGCGCCCCTCCGGTTTCAGGTGTGGGCGGGTCAGCGTCACGAATTCCTTGAGGTCGGAAAACGCGCGCGAGGTGATGCTGTCGAAGCCCGTGTCCGGCCGAAAATCCTCCACCCGCCCGGTCGCCACCGTCAGGTTGGCGAGTCCCAGTTCGGCCTTGGCCTGGAGCAGAAACGCCGTTTTCTTGGCCACGCTGTCGATCAGCGTCACCTGCAGATCGGGCCGCGCGATGGCCAGTGGAATGCCCGGCAGGCCGCCGCCACTGCCGACGTCGAGCACGGTTGGCCCGCTGAAATGCGGCACCGCCGCCAGCGAATCCAATAGGTGATGACTCACCATGCGTTCCGGTTCGCGCACCGCCGTCAGGTTGTAGACGCGGTTCCATTTGTCGAGCAGCGCCAAGTAAGCCAGCAGCCGGGTTTCGCCATTCGGCGGCAAATCCAGTCCCAGGGCGGCGATGCCTGCCGCGAGTTGCGTTGCGACCGTCATGCGCGTTTCTTGTCCGCTTCGGGTTTGAACCCGCGCTTGGCGTAGATCAGCAAGACGGAGACCGCAGCCGGGGTGATGCCCTGCAGACGGGCGGCCTGGCCCAGCGTTTCGGGGCGCGCCTTGTGCAGGCGCTGGCGCACTTCCATCGACAGCGCAGTGAGTTGCAGGTAATCGAGATCATTCGGCAGGCGCAGCGTCTCCTGCTCGCGCTGTTTGTCGACTTCCTCGTTCTGACGGTCGATGTAGCCCTGGTACTTGGCGGCGATTTCAACCTGCTCGGCCACCTGGGCGTCTCCCACGCCTGCGCCGCCGCCTGGGAGCGCCAGCACGTGCGAGTAGCCCAGATTCGGCCGGCGCAGCAGATCGAACAGGCTGTATTCGCGCTCGATGGGCTGACCGATCAGCTGCGTGGCGGTGTCCGCCGGCAGGATTGCCGGGTTGACCCAGATCGATTTCAGGCGCTCGGTTTCACGTGAAACGGCGTCGCGCTTGCGGTTGAAAGCGTCCCAGCGCGCATCGTCGACCACGCCCAGCGCCCGGCCGGTTTCGGTCAGGCGCATGTCGGCATTGTCCTCGCGCAGCTGCAGGCGATATTCGGCGCGGCTGGTGAACATGCGATAGGGCTCTGAGACGCCGCGCGTGATGAGGTCGTCGACCAGCACGCCCAGATAGGCCTCGTGCCGGCCCGGGCTCCAGGCCTCGCGCCCCTGCGTCTGCAAGGCGGCATTGAGGCCCGCGAGCAGGCCTTGGGCGGCGGCCTCCTCGTATCCGGTCGTGCCATTGATCTGGCCGGCGAAGAACAGTCCGGCGATCGATTTGGTTTCCAGAGAGGTCTTCAGGTTGCGCGGGTCGTAGTAATCGTACTCGATGGCGTAACCGGGGCGCAGGATGTGGGCGCGTTCCAGGCCCGGGATCGAACGCACGATGGCAAGCTGCACGTCGAAAGGCAGCGAAGTCGAAATCCCGTTGGGATAGATCTCGTGCGTGGTCAGGCCTTCGGGCTCCAGGAAAATCTGGTGGCTGGCCTTGTCGGCAAAACGGGTGATCTTGTCTTCGATCGACGGGCAATAGCGCGGCCCGACCCCTTCGATGACCCCGGTGTACATCGGCGACCGGTCGAGCCCGCCGCGAATGATTTCGTGCGTGCGTTCGGTGGTGTGCGTGATCCAACAGGGCCGCTGCTCCGGATGGAGCGCCCGGCTGCCCATGAAGGAGAACACCGGCGCGGGATCGTCACCGGGCTGGATCTGGGTCTGGCCGTAATCGATGGTGCGGCCGTCGATGCGCGGCGGCGTGCCGGTCTTGAGCCGGCCGACCGGCAGATTCAACTCCCGCAGACGGGCCGCCAGCGACACCGCAGGCGGATCGCCCATGCGGCCGGCCTGGTAGTTTTCGAGACCGACGTGGATCAAGCCCGCCAAGAATGTGCCGGCGGTGAGCACCACTGCCCTGCCCTCGAAGACGATGCCGAGCTGGGTTTTGACGCCCACTACGCGGTCGCCGTCGAGCAGCAGATCGTCGACCGCCTGCTGGAAGAGAGTCAGATTGGGCTGGTTTTCCAGCCTGTTTCGAATGGCGGCCTTGTACAGCACACGGTCAGCCTGCGCACGAGTGGCGCGCACCGCGGGCCCCTTGGACGAATTGAGCGTGCGGAACTGGATGCCGGCCTCGTCAGTGGCGATCGCCATCGCCCCGCCCAGCGCATCGACCTCCCGCACCAGATGGCCCTTGCCGATACCGCCGATGGAAGGGTTGCACGACATCGCTCCCAGCGTCTCGATGTTGTGCGTCAGCAGCAGCGTCTTCACGCCGGCGCGCGCGGCAGCGAGCGCCGCCTCGGTGCCGGCATGGCCGCCACCGACGACGATCACATCAAAGGATTCGGGGAATTTCATGGTGCGCGCATTTTACCCGCTGCGAGGCGTTTCACGTGAAACACGCCAACCGTGCACCGTCAGGCGCGTGCCTCCAGCTCTTCCTGACGCATCAATGCTGTCAGCAACTCGTCGTCGATGGCAGCCATGCGCGCGGCCGCAGTCGCGGCATCCTGCGGGGTGCGCACATAGAAATCGGGGTCTTCGAGCTGGCGTGCCAGTGCCGTTTGCTCGGCCTCGAGCGCGGCAATCCGTTCCGGCAGGGCCACCAGTTCCCGGTTTTCCTTGTAACTGAGCTTGGCCTCGCGCGCCGCCGTCCGCCCGGCTGGCGGTGCCGGCCGGACGATGGCCTTCGGCGCTCCGGCAACGGCTTCGGCCGCGCGGCGCGCGCGCCAGTCGCGCCATTCCGCATAACCGCCGGCGATTTCGGTCAGCGCGCCCGCGCCGTCGAAGGCAATGCTGTGGGTGACCACGTTGTCCAGAAAGGCGCGGTCGTGCGAAACGAGCAGCACGGTGCCGCCATAGTCCTGCAGCAGCTGTTCCAGCAGTTCCAGCGTGTCGATATCCAGGTCGTTGGTGGGCTCGTCCAGCACCAGGAGATTGGCCGGACGGGCAAACAGGCGCGCCAGCAGCAGGCGATTCCGTTCGCCGCCCGACAGCGCCGAAACCTTGGCCCGCGCGCGTTCCGCCGGGAACAGGAATTCCTCCAGGTAGCTGATGACATGCTTGCGCTGACCACCGATCTCGACGTAATCGGAACCCGGCGAAATCGTGTCGATCAGCGTCCGCTCGTCGTCGAGCTGGTTGCGAAACTGGTCGAAATACGCCACTTCGAGCCGCGTGCCCTGCTTCACCCGTCCGGACAGCGGCTTGAGCTCACCCAGGATCAGCCGGATCAGCGTGGTCTTGCCCGCGCCGTTGGGGCCGAGCAGGCCGATCTTGTCGCCGCGCAGCACGGTGGCGGAAAAGTCACGGATCAGCATGCGCGTCGCATCGTAACCATGGCTGACCTGCTCCAGCTCGGCGACCATCTTGCCCGAGCGCTCGCCCGCGTCCAGCTGGAAACGCACCTGACCCTGATGCGCGACACGGGCCTCGCGCTGCCGGCGCAACGCCTCCAGCCGCCGCACCCGGCCCTCGTTGCGGGTACGGCGCGCTTCCACGCCCTTGCGGATCCAGGCTTCTTCCTGCTTCCAGAATTTGTCGAACTTGCGGGCATGCACCGCTTCCACTTCGAGCTGTTCGGCCTTCTTGATCTGGTAGGCGGAGAAGTTGCCGGCATATTCGCGCAGCACGCCGCGATCCAGCTCGACGATGCGGTTGGCCACGTTGTCCAGAAAGCGGCGGTCGTGGGTAACGAAGACCAGCGCACCGCGGAACTCGTTCAACAGGCCTTCGAGCCACTCGATAGCGGCAAAGTCCAGATGGTTGGTCGGCTCATCGAGCAGCAGCAGATCGGGATCACCCGCCCAGGCGCGCGCCAGCGCCACGCGCTTCTTCAGGCCGCCCGACAGTTCCTCGATCCGGCGGTCCGCCTCCAGCCCCAGGCGCTGCAGGGTTTCCTCGACCCGGCTGTTCAACCGCCAGGCGTCGGCTGCCTCCAGTTCGGACGACAGCCGGGTCAGCGTATCGATCGCCGCCGCGTCGCCCTCGGCCACCGCATGGGCGGCCGCATGATAGGCCGCCAGCAATGCCTGCGCCTGCCCGACTCCTTCAGCCACCGCCTCGAACACGGTATGACCCGGCTCGAACACGGGCTCCTGCGGCACCTGGGCCAGTTTCAGTCCCGGCGCACGCCACACCTCGCCCGCATCGGGCTGGGCCTCGCCCGCCAGTATCCGCATCAGGCTCGACTTGCCCGTGCCGTTGCGCCCGATCAGACCAATGCGCTGCCCCGGCTCGATCACCAGCGAGGCGCCATCCAGCAGCGGGTGGTGGCCATAGGCCAGTTCCAGGTTGTCGAAAGTCAGGAGAGGCATCAGGGCTAGGGGCTAGGGGCTAGGGGCTAGGGGCTAGGGGCGCGATTATCCCGGATTCAGCGCGGCATGGACGGCGCGGGCGATGTTTATTGCGTCCGGCGTATCGCTGTGCAGGCAGATCGTATCGGCCCGCACAGCGAGCGGCACGCCTTCCGGCGAACGCACGCCAAGGCCATGCGCCAGCGCAGTCGCCTGTGCCGCGGCGGCCGCAGGTTCACGAATCACTGCGCCGGACGTTTCACGTGAAACCAGTGCATCGGCCGCACGGTAGCGGCGGTCGGCAAAGGCTTCGTTCAGCACTGTCAGCCCGGCCGCCTGACCGGCTTCGATCAGACGGCTACCCGACAATCCCACCAGTATCAGCGTGCGGTCGATGGCGACGACCGCCTCGGCAATCGCCTGCGCCACTGCGGAGTCGCACGCCGCCACATTGTAGAGCGCACCGTGCGGCTTGACGTGCGCCAGGCGCAGCCCCCGCCGCAACGCCTGTTCGGCCAGCGCCTCGGTTTGTTCCACCACCCACGCGCGGATGTCGGCGGGCGTCGCCGGCAGCACCCGCCGGCCGAAATGCGCACGGTCCGGATAACTCGGGTGCGCGCCTGCCGCCACGCCATGCGACGCAGCCCGCTCCAACGCGGCAGCCATGCTGGCCGCATCGCCCGCATGCCCCCCACAGGCGATCGAGACACGGTCGAGATAGGGCATCAGACCGGCATCGTCGCAGCCTTCGCCGATATCGGCATTGAGTTCGATCAGGCCCATTCGCTCACCGTCCACGTATCCCCGGCCACCAGCATGCGCGCCTGATCGACCGTCACCGTCTGAAAACGGAGCCGATCGCCCGGCCGCGCCTGCGCCAGCCGCGGCCAGTCCGCCGAAATCACCGTGGCGATCACCGGATATCCCCCGGTCGCCGGCCCATCCCAGCCCAGCACAATGGGCTGACCGTCGGGCGGGACCTGGATCGCACCCGGCAACACGCCTTGCGTCGGCCAGTCGGCGGCCGACCCGGTTACGCACGGGCCGGCAAGCCGCAGTCCACGCCGGTCGGATTCCGCCGCCACGCGAAAACGGCCGCCAAAGAATGCCGCCAGCCCCGCATCGTCAAATGCGGCCGATTGCGGTCCCGACACCACCCGTACCGGCGCATCGTCTCCCCGGTCCACGGGTGCCTGCGCCCGCATCAGACGCACGCCGCCCTCAGGCCGCCCCACATGCAGGGTATCCCCCGCCCGCAAGGGCCGTCCGCGGTGGCCGCCCCAGCCGGCCTGAGGCAAGGTGCTGGCACTGCCCAGCACCGGCGGCACGGCCAAGCCGCCGCGCACCGCGAGCCAGCAGCGGTACCCTGCATCCGGCGTCTCGATCCGCAGAATCTCACTCGCCGCCAGCACCAGCGTCTGATTCCAGCCCGCAGTCAGGCCGGCCGCGCGCGCGGCGCGAAACGGCGCACCCGTCAGCGCGATCACCCCGCCCCGCGGAAAATGCAGATGCGGGCCGCGGCCAACGATCTCCAGCCCCGCCGCGTCGGGCGGATTGCCCACCAGCTGGTTGGCCACCTGCAGCGCCGCAGGGTCGGCCGCACCGCCGGCCGGCACGCCCAGACGCCGCCAACCCGGACGTCCCGTATCCATGACCAGATCACACAGACCGGCCCGCATCACCTCGATCATCGCGATTCCGCCACGAAACGCACACGGTCGCCCGGCCGCAGCAAGGCGGGGGCCGGCGCAGCGGGGTCGAACAGGCGTGCGGCGGTGCGGCCCAGCACATGCCAGCCGCCCGGACCGGCGGCCGGATAGATGCCGAGATAACCACCACCGACGGCGACGCTTCCCGCCGCCACGCGATGTCGCGGCGTCGACCGGCGCGGTGCCGCCAGCACGTCCGGCAGGCCGGCCAGATACGGAAAGCCCGGCTGAAAGCCCAGGAAAGCCACCGTATAGACCGTCGCCGTCAACCGACGGACATAACCGGTTTCGTCCAGACCCGCTCCGGCCGCACGTTCGGCCAGATCGGGGCCGCTCTCGCCACCGAAAATCACCCGCATCACATGCTCCCGGCTCTCCGCCATCACGGTATCCTGAACCGGGCGCACCAGCGCTTCCCGCAGACCGGCCGAGGGTACGGTCCCCGGCCTGAAAATCAGCAAAATGCTTCCATCTGCGGGGATAATGTCTTCTATTTCTTCAAAATTGCCAGAATCAAGCATTGCATAGCGCGCCAGGGTCGTGGTCCCTGTGACCACCCGCACGGCACGGTCGCCCATCCAGCGCCAGGCCGGATCGGCATACGGTTGACCGGGTTTCGGGTTTGCCATAGGGTCTAGGCGCCTTTCAGGGTTTTCGGAGAACGAATGTTCAAAGCAGCGTGCCTGGCCGTCTTGCTGGCCACGACTAGTTTAACGGCGAGTCCGGTACACGCCGCGATGAGCGCGCTCAATCCCGCGCTCGTCCAGAATCTCGATACCCGGCCGAAGAAGGTCATCCTGCTGCCGCCGCAGATATTCGTATTCGAACTCTCGGCCGGCGGCGTCCCCACCCGCATGGCCGACTGGGAAGCCGCCTCGCGCGACAATCTCCGCAACGCCGCCCTGCGGCAGGCACAGGAGGCGCGACTATTCGAACTCGCCGACGCCCCCGTACTCGACCCTGCTGAACAGGACACGCTCGACGCCCACATCGGCCTCTACGATCGCGTCGCGCAGGCCGTATTCGTCTACGGCCGCGGCGAACAGGCCGCCTGGGCCCACAAGAAATACGAATTCGACTACACCCTCGGTCCCGGCCTCGCCTTTCTGCGCGAACGCACCGGTGCCGACGCTGCGCTCATCGTGCTCGGCGCCGACTATATTTCTTCCGGCGGCCGCAAGCTCGCCTTCGTCGCAGGGCTCGCGCTCGGCATCGTCATGCCGCTCGGGCAGTCCTTCGTCGCTGCCGGCATCGTCGATCTGAAGAACGGCGACGTGCAGTGGATGGGCTTCGATTCGAGCAGCAGCCTCGACACGCGCAACGCCGAGGCCGTGAACGGTCTGATGCGCACGCTCTACCAGACCTGGCCCGGCCCCCGATGAGATCCGCCGCCTCGCCGCGCACATGGATCTGCGCACTGACCCTGTGCCTCGCCTCGCCCCTGCGCGCCGAGCCCGTCGCGCCCTGGACGCATACTGTCGAACCGACCGAACTCGATACCGCCGAAAAAAGCCTGTGGCAGGAAGCCGACGAATTCGACCGCGCGCTTCTGCGTGCCGGCAAGCTCAACGCCGACCCTGCGCTCACCGCCTACCTGCAGGGCATCATGGATCGGCTCTACCCCGAATTCAAGGGCCGGCTCACGGTGCGCCTGCTGAACGCCCAGCAGATCAACGCGTTCGCCCTGCCCAATGGCAGCATCTACGTCAACGCCGGCCTCATCGCCCGCTTCCAGAACGAGGCGCAACTCGCCACCGTACTCGCCCACGAAGGCGCGCATTTTACCCATCGCCATTCGCTGCAACAGGCCGACCGGGTGCGCAACGCCGCTGCGTTCGCCCTGGTCGTCGGTCTGCTCGGTGTGCCCGTGGTCGGCGATCTGGTCGCGCTGTCCTCGATGTTCGGCTTCTCGCGCGAACACGAGCGCGAAGCCGACGCCATCGGCTACCAGCGGCTCGTCGCGGCCGGCTACGCTCCCCGCGAAAGCATCAAGACCTTCGAACACCTGCAGGCCGAGATCAAGGCCGCCGACATCAAGGAGCCCTTTTTCTTCTCCAGCCACCCCAAGCTGCAGGAACGCATCGACAGCTTCACCGAGTTGAGCCGCGACGCAGCCGGCGGCGAAACCGGCTACCGGCGTTTCGTCGAATCCACCGCCCCTCTGCGGCTCACGTCGCTGGATGCCGATCTCGCCGCCTATCGTTACCGGCAGATCATCCTCATGCTGACCACCCCCGAAACACGCCGCGAGTACCCGCCAGAAGCCGGCTACTACCTCGGCGAAGCCTACCGCCTGCGCAACGAAACCGGCGATGCCGCGCTGGCCGAACGCGAGCTGCGCCGCACCGTCGAAACCGCGCCGCAGTTCGCGCCGGCCTACCGTGCCCTCGGTTTTCTGCTCTACAAGCGTGGCGACAAGGACCAGGCCGCCAGCCTGTTCCGCCGCTATCTCGAACTCGCGCCCGACGCCACCGACCGCGGCTATGTCGAGGCCGCTCTCCACGATACGCCCGCCCCATGACACGCCGCCTCCTCGCCATATGCTGTCTCGCCCTCCTCCTCCCGGCCTGCGCACCGTGGGCCCGCATCGCGCCTGACGACCACGGCTTCGAAAAACGCGACGACTACCGCCTCGACCTGCCCATCGGCTGGGTGCGGCGGACCGCCGACGTCAACGATCTTTTCCTGACCCGCGACGGGCCCGCGCTGAACTTCATCGTCGTCGCCCGCCAGCTACACGACCGCAAGCTGCCCTACACCAAACGCGAAACCCGTGCCGACATGCTGCCTTTCGAGCTCGCCGAGCTCGCACTCGCCGAATGGCGCGGCAACGACGCCACCGCCAATCTCGAAGTCCTGTCCAACACCCCGGCCACGCTTGGCGGCAAGCCTGCCATCCGGTTGCACGTACGCTACCGGAACGAACGCGGCCTGCCCATCGAGCGGCTCATGGTGGCCATGGTCGACGCACGTGGCCGCCTCTCGCTGCTGTACGAAGCGCCCGCCATCGTCTATTTTGCGCGCGGCCAATCCGCATTCGACAATCTGGCCGCAAGCCTGCGCTTCCTCGGCGCAGGACAATAAAAAACCCCCGCACGGCGGCGGGGGTTCGACAGACCGGAAACCGGCCGCGTCAGGCTTCGGCGCGACGACGGCGCATGGCACCCGCCAGCACCAGCCCGGTGCCCAGCAACAGCAGCGACCCCGGTTCCGGCACGGTATTGCCCCCGCCCCCGATCGGCGCGAAACGGTCTTCAAGGGTCCACGACAGCACGTCATGATTGGCGTACGCCGCACCGGTGCCCGAGGTAAAGCCGACGTAGGCATTGGTCGTGCCCAGCACCGTCGCCAGATCCACCGCGTAGCTCAGCAACGCCGTGCTCGGGCGGACGGCCGAGCGCGTCAGGCGGGCTTCCAGCATCTGTGTAGCGCTGTTGTAGTCTACCCAGGCATTCCAGATGTCACCGTCGTTCATGTCGGCTTCGGTCACTTCGGTGAGTACCACCGACGTGACGCTGCCGTTGATGTCGATGCCGATGTGGTTGCTGCTGTTGTTGTCGCCGCCGCCGTTGTTCCAGGTATCGAATTCGATACCCACGCTGTTGGGAATACCCTGATAGCCGATGCCGCCGCCGATGCCGCCGACGTTGTTGCCGACCGTCTGCACCACGAACACCAGGCCGTCCGCGCCGCAGCCCAGACCATCGCATGATCCGCCAGCACTGGTGAAGCGGAACTGGAAATAGGTGCTGAAAGACGCGTTCGAAGCCAGCGAAACCGTGCTGGTCGAAAAAGCGCTGCCCGACTGGCTGAAGTTTGCCGGCGTGACGCGCAGCACGTTGCCGGCCTGCGCTGCGTTGCCATTGATGGTCAGGCCCGCGACGCTGGAGAAATCCGTGTAGCTGATCACCGCCGCGCCCGCCTGACTGGCCAGAACGAGGCCGCTCACGAGCGCCGACCATTTCATCAGGTGTTTCATCTTCGCTCCCTCATGTTTGTATGCGTGCCGATCACGAGCAAAAAGCAGACCCATCAAAACACGGGGCTCAATCGGCAGCAAAAACAATCGGTTGGCGCAGCCCTGCGTCCACCGGCCCGCCCGCGGCGGGTGGCGTGTAAAAAAAGCCGACGCGCAGGCTCAGTCCTTGAAACGCCCGCGCACGCCCGGGCGGGCGCCACTGCCGCGTTTGTCCTGACCGGGGCCGCGTGCGCCGCGCGGGGCCGCGCGGTCGCCGTAACTGCGGCCTGCCGGCTTGGCCTTGGCCTGCGCCCGGGCTTCGCGTTCGCGCTTTTCCCAGTAGGCGACGCTGTTGCCATCGACATCCGGCTTGGAAGTCTCTTCTTCGCGTGGCATGCGGTTGCCCCAGGTGCGCTGCGCGTGATCGGCGCGCGCCGTCTCCTCGAAACGGCTGCCGCGCGGCGCATCGAGCCGGTAACCGCGATCGCGGTTGTCGCGGCCTTCGCCCCGTGCCGGTCGGGGCGCACCGTAGCTGCGCGCCTCGCCGTTCCAGCTGCGCTTGTCGCCGAAGCCGCGGGCCCCCTGCGGCTTGCCGCGAACGGGTTTGCCCGCAGGGCGGCCGGAAGCCGGTTTTTGCGTCGGCTCCAGTCCCGGCAGGGTATGAATGTCGATGCGCCGGCCCGTGTAACGCTCGATGGCGCGCACCAGCCCGCCTTCACGCATGCCTGCCAGGCTCCAGGCGATCCCGGTGCGGCCGGCACGGCCGGTGCGCCCGATGCGGTGGACATAGTCTTCGGCCTGCCGCGGCAAATCGAAATTGATGACGTGGCTGATGCCGGCGACATCGATGCCGCGCGCGGCGACGTCGGTCGCCACCAGTACGCGGGTACGGCCGTCGCGCAGACGCTGCAATGCACGGTTGCGCTGACCCTGTTGCATGTCGCCATGCAGCGAGTCGGACGCGAAGCCGCTGTCGGCCAGCATATCCGACAGCTCTTCCGCACTGCGCTTGGTGGCGGCAAAGACGATGGCCTGCGTCAGGTCCACGTCGCGCAACAGTGCGTCGAGCAGACGCTGTTTGTGATCCAGATTGTCGGCGTAGAGCAGGCGTTCCTCGATCTGGGCTTCCTGTTTGGGCGCGGCTTCGACCTCGATGCGCTGCGCGTCGCGCGTCAGTTCCGCGGCGAGGCTGCCGACCACGCCTTCGAGCGTGGCGGAGAACAGTAGCGTCTGGCGCGACGCGGGGCAGCGCGCGGCGATGGCACGGATGTCGTCGACGAAACCCATGTCCAGCATGCGGTCCGCCTCGTCCAGCACCAGCACCTCGAGCCGTGAAAAATCGATCTTGCCGCGTTCCAGATGATCGATCAGCCGGCCCGGCGTCGCCACCACCACATCGACCGGCTGCGAGATGCGCTTCAGCTGCAGGCCGTAGGGGGCGCCGCCGACCAGGCAGGCGGTGCGGAAACGGCGCAGGGCCTTGCCGTATTTCATCGCCGATTTTTCCACCTGCAGGGCCAGTTCGCGCGTCGGCGCAAGCACCAGCACGCGCGGGCCGATGCTTTTCACGGCAGGCTCGGCCAGCAGGCGCTGGATGGACGGCAGCAGGAAGGCCGCCGTCTTGCCGCTGCCGGTGTGCGACGACACCAGCAGGTCGCGGCCGGTCAGCGCGGCGGGAATCGCCTGCACCTGAACGGGCGAAGCCGTCTCGTAACCGGCTTCGGTCACGGATTTGAGAATGAGGGGGTCGAGTCCCAGCTCGGAAAAGCTCATGCGGAGTCCTTATTCAATTCAATGCGCACACGCGCACGCCGGGCCGGGCCCGGCAGCGAAGCCGGGCAGGCCAACATTTACGAACCGGAACCGGGCGCGATGGATGCCGCGCAATCGATCAACGGGTCGCGTCGATCACATCGGCGCCAACCACAGGACTTGTCGCGGCGCATGCCGCACAAAAGAGAGGTCGAGGACGATGGGGCTGTGGAAACAGTCCCGAGGCACGGCGGGGACGCCTGCCTGCTACTGCGGACACAACGGCGCGCAGTGTATCAGAAAACGCTGATTTTCCCGAACGCCGTGCAGGCCCGATTCAGGCCGGATGATGGTAGAGCTTGTGATAAAGCCCGCCCTTCTCGATCAGCATTTCGTGCGCGCCTTCTTCGACCACGCGGCCGTTCTCGAACACCAGGATGCGGTCGGCCTGCCGCACCGCCGACAACCGGTGCGCGATGATCAGCGTGGTGCGGCCGGCAAGAAAAGTCCGCATGGCCTCGTGCAGGCGGCGTTCGGTATCGGTATCGAGCGCCGAGGTCGCCTCGTCGAAGATCACCACGCCCGGCCGGGCCACGATCATCCGCGCAATGGCCAGCCTTTGACGCTGCCCGCCGGACAGACGCACGCCCTGCCGCCCGACCACGGTATCCAGACCCTGCGGCAGCGCGGCGATGATGTCCTTCAGCTGCGCGATCTCGAGCGCCTGCCACAGCGTGGCGTCGTCCACCTCGCGGCCGAGCGTGAGATTGGCGCGCACGTCGTCGTTGAACAGTACCGGATGCTGCAGCACCACGCCGACGTGCTCGCGCACCGTCTCCCAGCCGATCTCGGTCACCGGCACGCCGCCGTAGAGGATGCGGCCCGCCTTCACCGGATACAGGCCGAGCAGCGCCTGCACCAGCGTCGACTTGCCGCCGCCGGACGCGCCCACCAGCGCCACTTTCTCGCCGGGCCGGATGTCCAGGCTCACATCGTCCAGAATCGTCTCGCCGTCGTCCTCGTAGGCGAAGCGGACATGCTCAAGCGTGATACCTGCCGTCGTTCGCCCGGCGAAAGGATCGGCCAGCGCGGGATGCGCCGGCGCATCCTTCATGCCCAAAAGCGCGTTGATGCGGCCCAACGCGCCCTGCGCGGCGAACCAGGCGTACTGCATGTTCACCAGCTCCTGCACCGGCGTCATCATGAACCACAGGTAACCGAATACCGCCAGCATCTCGCCGATCGTGAGATCGGAAAACACCACCATCAGCATCGCCAGTGCACGGAATATGTCGAAACCCGCCAGGAACACGAAGAAGGCGATCCGGCTCATCGCGTCCGACTTCCACGCGAAGGCCGCGGCGTGACGCCGGATGTCGCCGGCGCGGTCGACGATACGCGCAAGGTAGTGCTTCTCGCGGTTCATCGCGCGAATCTGCGTCAGCGCGTCGAGCGTTTCGGCGAGCGCGTCCTGGAACACCTCCACCGCGCGGTTCTCGACCTTCTTCAGATCCTTCACCCGCTTGCCGAGCCGGGTGGAAAACAGGATCACCGGCGGATTCAGCACCAGGATCAGCAGCGCGAGCTGCCAGTGCATCCAGAACAACACGCCCGCCACGCCGACCAGCGTCAGTACCGACACGATGAAACCCGAGATCGATGCGCCGAGGAAGGTGTCGATGGCGTTGAGATCGGTGACGAAATGCGAGGTCACCCGCCCCGCGCCCACGGTCTCGAACGCCGATACGGCGATTCGCGACAGGCGGTTCAGCATGCGCGTGCGGATGCGGTAGGTGATCTCCTTCGCCAGCAGCGAGAAACTGCGGCCCTGCCATACGTTGAGCAGGATGGCGACGAGCCGCAGCAGCAGCGTCGCCAGCAGCGCCACGCCGATGAAGAGCACCGGCCCGTGCCAGGCCGCCGGCGTCCAGGCTGCGATGGTCTCGACGAACCGCGCCGGATGATGCAGCAGCACCTCGTCCACCATCAGCGGCAGCAGCAGCGGCAACGGTACGGCGGCGACCACCGCGAGCAGCGCCACGAGGTTGGCCAGCAGGATCTGCCGGCGATGGTTCCGGAGTTCGGCGGCGATGCCGCGCCAGGTCAGCGTGCGGTCGGTCTCGATAGACATAGTGCGCCAGCATATCGCCTCGCGGCGGCCGGGCCAAACCCGGCGCCGGCGAAGGCCGCATCCTGCCCGGCACACACAGGCCCCGGGCCGAATCGACCTAGAATTCCTTTCATGGACACCATTCTGGTCATCAATTCGGGCAGCTCCTCGATCAAGTATCAGGTGATCGCCCTGCCCGGCGATGCGCGTCCCGTACGCGGCGTACTGGAGGGCATCGGCGGCACGCGGGCGCAGCTGACCCATGCGTGCGACGGCCGCGTGCCGCAGGTCCGCACGGTCGACGCGCCCGACCATGCCACCGGTCTCGACCGGATCTTCGCGCTGCTGGGTGACCCCGCGCTCACCGGCACCCTGCGGCTGCGCGCCGTCGGCCACCGCATCGTGCACGGCGGCGGCGCCTTCACCGGCCCAGTCCGTCTCGACGATGCGGCCATCGCCGCACTCGAAGCCCTGCGCACCCTGGCGCCGCTGCACAACGCCGCCAATCTGGCCGGCATCCGCGCCGCGCGCATCCACCTGCCCGGCACGCCGCAGGTCGCGGTGTTCGACACCGCCTTTCATCACGACCTGCCCGAAACCGCCCGCCTGTACGCCCTGCCGCTGGATCTGCAGCGCCGTCTGGGCATCCGCCGCTACGGTTTCCACGGTTTGTCGCACCAAGCCGTCATGCTGGCCACCGCCCGCCACCTGGGCCAGGCTGCCGAAACGCTCAAGCTCGTCAGCCTGCACCTTGGCAACGGCGCGAGCGCCTGCGCCATCCGTCACGGCCGGAGCGTCGACACCTCGATGGGTTACACCGCGCTGGAAGGCCTGGTGATGGGCAGCCGCTGCGGCGATCTCGATCCCGCCCTGCCCGGCCTGATCGCCGAAGTGGAACGTTTGTCGGGCACACAGCTGTCCGACCTGCTGAACCGGCAGAGCGGCCTCCTCGGCCTGTGCGGCGACAACGACATGCGGCGCATCGAGACGCGCATGGCCGCTGGCGATTCCGATGCACGGCGCGCCTTCGACCTGTTCTGCCATCGCGCGCGTCAGTATGTAGGCGCTTACTTTGCGGTGCTCGGCGGCATCGATGCCCTCGTTTTCACCGGCGGTATCGGCGAGCATTCCGCCGCGGTGCGCGCGGCGGTCTGCGCCGACCTGGGTGCACTCGGGCTCGCCGTCGATCCCGTACGCAACGCCACGCCAGGCGACGGCACCCGCGTCATCAGCCCGCCGGACACCGGATGCAAAATTCTGGTCGTGCCCGCCGACGAGGAAAGCATGATCGCCCGCGCCACCTACGACTGCCTCGATGGAGCCCCGCCATGACCCCGCCCGATCCCGCCTTGCCGACCGACGCCGAACTGGACCGGCTCGACGCCTGGTGGCGCGCCGCCAACTACCTGGCCGCCGGCATGATCTACCTGCAGGCCAATCCCCTGCTGCGCGAACCGCTGCGCCCCGAGCACATCAAGCACCGCCTGCTCGGCCACTGGGGATCGAGCCCCGGCCTCGCCTTCATGTACACCCACCTCAACCGGCTGATCGTGCGCCACGACCTCGATGCGATCTTCCTCGCCGGCCCCGGACACGGCGCGCCCGGCGTGCTCGCTCCGGTCTATCTCGAAGGCACCTATTCCGAGGTCTATCCCGACCGGAGCCAGAGCCTCGAAGGCCTGCGCCGCTTCTTCAAGCTGTTTTCCTTTCCCGGCGGCATCGGCAGCCACTGCACGCCGGAAACGCCCGGCTCCATCCACGAAGGCGGCGAACTCGGCTACAGCCTGTCGCACGCCTTCGGCGCGGCCTTCGACAACCCCGAGCTGCTGGTCGCGGTGGCGGTGGGCGACGGCGAGGCCGAAACCGGCCCACTCGCCACCGCCTGGCACGCCGGCAAATTCCTCCACCCCGTCCGCGACGGCGCGGTGCTGCCCATCCTGCATCTCAACGGTTACAAGATCGACAACCCAACCCTGCTCGCCCGGATCGGCCGCGACGAACTCGACCATCTGATGCGTGGCTACGGCTGGGTGCCGCACTTCGTCGAGGGCGACGAACCGATGGCCATGCACCGGCAGATGACCGCGACGCTCGAACGCTGCCTCGCCGACATCCGCGCCATCCAGCAGGACGCGCGCGCCAGCGGCCAGGCCCGCCGCGCGCACTGGCCGATGATCGTGCTGCGCTCGCCCAAGGGCTGGACCGGCCCGAAAACCGTCGACGGCCACCGTGTCGAAGGCAGCTGGCGCGCGCACCAGGTACCGCTGCCCGGCGTGCGCGAGAATCCGCAGCACCTCGCCCAGCTCGAAGCCTGGCTGAAAAGCTACCGCCCGGACGAACTGTTCGACGCCGACGGCCGTCTTGTCCCCGAACTGCGTGCACTCGCGCCGCGCGGCGAACGCCGCATGAGCGCCAACCCGCACGCCAACGGCGGCCGCCTGTGCCGCCCGCTCGACCTGCCGGACTTTCGCGACTATGCCCAGCCCGTCGAGGCCGCGGCGCGCGACACCGCCTTCAACACTAGGCCGCTCGGCGCCTTCCTACGCGACATCCTCGTGCGCAACCCCGACAATTTCCGCCTGTTCGGCCCCGACGAAACCACCTCCAACAAGCTCGATGCCGTCTACACCGTCAGCGGCAAGCTCTGGCTCGCCGACACCTTGCCCGAAGACGCCGACGGCGGCCGGCTCGCACCCGACGGCCGCGTGATGGAAATGCTCTCCGAACACACCCTCGAAGGCTGGTACGAAGGCTATGTCCTTACCGGCCGCCACGGCTTCCTGTCCACTTACGAAGCCTTCGCCCATGTCATCGACTCGATGTACAACCAGCACGCCAAATGGCTCACCCTGAGCCGTGAAATCCCCTGGCGCGCGCCCATTCCGTCGATCAACCTGCTCATCACCTCCACCGTCTGGCGGCAGGACCACAACGGCTTCACCCACCAGGACCCCGGCTTCCTCGACGTCGTCGCCAACAAGAACCCGGCGATCACCCGCATCTACCTGCCACCCGACGTCAACACCCTGCTCGCCACCGCCGACCACTGCCTGCGCGGGCGCGACACCATCAACGTCATCGTCGCCGACAAGCAGGCCCACCTGCAGCTCCTTGACATGGACGCCGCCATCCGCCACTGTGCCAAGGGCATCGGCATCTGGGACTGGGCCAGCAACGACCAGGGCGGCGAACCCGACCTCGTCATGGCCGCCTGCGGCGACATCCCCACCCAGGAAGCGCTGGCCGCCACCGCCCTGCTGCGCGAACACTTTCCCGGCCTGAAGATCCGCTTCGTCAACGTCGTCGACCTGTTCCGCCTGCAGCCACCGGGCGAACACCCGCACGGTCTCTCCGATCGCGATTTCGACAGCCTCTTCACCCTCGACCGGCCGATCATCTTCAACTTTCACGGCTATCCCTGGCTCATCCACCGCCTCTCCTACCGTCGCACCAATCATCCCAACCTGCACGTGCGCGGCTACAAGGAAAAAGGCAGCATCAACACCCCGCTCGAACTGGCCATCGACAACGAAACCGACCGCTTCAGCCTCGCCATCGACGCCATCAACCGCGTACCGCACCTGCGCGTCGCCGGTGCCCACGTCAAGGAAAAACTCCGCGAACTGCAGTTCGACTGCCGCGCCTACGCGCACGAATACGGCATCGACCGGCCCGAGGTGCGCGACTGGCGGTGGCCGGAGGAATTGCGGTGAAGCGGTAAGGCTACTTGCCGATGCAGAAGCGGCACTAATTCCGCATGTCGTTGATTTTCAAGCCAATTAAGGCGGTCCCGCAACGTGCTTGGACCTATTCTTGGACCCAAGCACCAAGTGTGTCCCTTGGTAGCGGCGGATGGCCCATCTTGGACGCTCCCCGCACTCTCGTCGCCGGTACAGCACGCCAGCAAGCGGTCTGATCAAGGACGGCGAACATGGCCACCGACGTTCAGCAACGTCCAATGACTGTAGCGGAGGCTCAGTTTCCCACCTCCTGATCCAGAACACCAAGGATGTTGCGCCCTGCTTCAGCCCGAAAAAACGGGAGGCGCGCAGTTCGGATTGATGGCTGCGGCAGCGGTGATGCCGAAGTGAGATGGCGGCTCCTTTGGCCAGTTGGCCGATACCGATGGGAGCCTCGCCATGTCACACCAAACTTCAGACATCATCACTCCGAAAACCCTGTTGCTCGATGAGCGGCTGACGCCGCTGGAGCGCAACGCTTGGCTGACTTTCCGTTCGCTGGCCAGCAGCGACGGCACCGTGGTTCTCAGCTACGACGCGCTGCGCGGATACCTTCCCAGCGCACCGGGCAGCAAGAGGGCTGCCTTGGAAACCGTGTCCAGGGCCGTGCTGTGCCTGCGGCTGTCCACGTGGATTGCGCTGGTCGAGTACCGCCGCAACCCGATGACCGGCTTCTCGATGGCCAGCCGCTACGCGGTGCGGAATCAGCCCCTCGCGTTCGACGACGCCTGCATGGAGGACGAGGATTACCTGCCACTGCTGGAACGGGCACTCGGCCATGCCAGTGCGACGATTCGCCAACTGGCTCAGTCCATTCTCGATGAGGCCATGCGCCATCCGGACAGGTTGGAAAAGCTGCCTGCAACGATGCAAGAGCGGATCAGGCGCCTACAGCACCGTGGCGACGACCATGACCCGGGCAGTCCTGGTGGCTCAACTGCGCGCGATGCCCTCGTGCCCGAAGCCAGCGGCGGCATTCCGAAACCCGTTCCGGCATCTGCGACAGCAGTACGTACTGTAGAAAAAGAAGTATTAAAAGAAGTACGTACGTACCGCTCACAACCTGAAGTGCGGGTATCGGGGCCAGATATGCCAGTCCGCTTCCGGCAACTGCCGCAGGATCAGCAGCAGATTCTCACCGCTCGTCTCAGGGGCTTGCCTCTGGAGCAACGCCTGGCGGTGCTGGCCGAGTGGGACGTGCGCTGCGAATCAGGTGGCGTGCACAACGCCATCGCCTACCTCTACGGGTTGATCAAGAAGGCCGTGCAAGGCGTGTTCAAGCTCTGGGCGGCGCGCAAATCCACCCCGCAGCAGACACCCGTGCAGGCCGTCAGCAACAGCCAACATAGCTCGCCGCCTGCTCCTTCGCCATCGTCCAGCAGCCAAGCCGCAAAGCCTGCGTCGCGCGAGGTGGCGCAAGGGCATCTGGATCAGATCAGGCGCATGTTGAAGACGCCATCGCTGCCCATCGGGCAGATCATCGGCTGCATGGCTGACAGCGGAATGCTGCCAACAGCCCCTGGGAATACGCCCGCTGCTGCAAGGCTGGGGCTACTGGGCTCGGCGTGAGGCAGATGGGGCCGTCACTGCCCGCCGCAGTGACGGCCCGTCGAACTGCAGCAGCAATGCGGGTTGGCGCAGTCCCGCATTGATGGCTGCGCACATGACGATGCCCCGGCACACTGGCCCAGCAACGACCTGCCGGTGGGTATGAACACCGGAACCCTGGCGCAGGTTCCTGCAAGCGCCACCCGGCTCGCCGGGCGGAACCATCCCAGGCACACCCAGGCTCGCTCTGTGTGCCGTCCTACCCATGGGCAGAGCCTTCCTCATCCTCGGCGAGGTTCGTCTCGCCATCGTCGCAACATACGTCCGCCGTTCCAGGCACTCATTGCTGGTCGCCCGCCCTCGCGCGGCCTGCCGACACCTTTTCCACCACCGCACCACAGGAGGTACTCATTCCAGCACACCGCGTTGTCGTCCCTTGCCATTCCTCCGCCCGGCCTTCCCACAGGAAGCAAGGCGGACGCCTCATTCGAGGCCACAGGTGAACTGAGCACCTGGCCCTTGCCCTTCGGGGATCTCGCCTTGGCGAGTTGGCAAAAACACTGACCGTTTGCTTCTCAGCCCCAACAACCGATGGAACGACACCGCGATGGACGACCTGACCTATACCCTGCGCCAGCTCTGCCTGCGCAACCGCGACGGCAGCCACGCCACCCAGGCCGACCGGCAACGGTCACTGGCACTGGCCGCCCGCCAACTGCGCGAAGCAGGCTTCCGCCAGATGCGGGCCACCTCGCTCAAGGGCAAGCACGTCGAAGCCCTGTTGCAGCGCTGGCAAACCGAAGGCCTGTCGGCGGGCACACTGAAGAATCGCATGGCGCACCTGCGCTGGTGGGCAGAGAAGGTCGGCAAGGCGGGCATCCTGCCAGCGGACAACACCAGGCTGGGCATCCCTGAACGCCGCTATGTGACCAATGAAAGCAAGGCCAAGGAACTGGGCGATGGGCTGGACAGAATCACCGATCAACACGTCCGCATGAGCCTGCGCCTGCAAGCGGCTTTTGGCCTACGGCGGGAGGAATCCATCAAGTTCCAGCCCCGCTATGCCGACCGTGGCGACCACATCGCCATCAAGGGGTCATGGGCCAAAGGCGGACGCGACCGGACTGTGCCGATCACGACGCCAGAGCAGCGGGCGGTGCTGGACGAGGCCCACCGGCTGGTGAGGTTGGACTCGCTGATCCCAGCGAACAAGACCTACATCCAGCAGCGGCACGTTTACGACGGGCAGTGCAAGGCGGCAGGGTTGAGCAACATGCACGGACTGCGGCATGGCTATGCCCAAGCGCGCTATCAGGTGCTGACGGGCTGGAAGGCTCCGGCGGCAGGCGGTCCTTCGACACAGCAACTGACACCCGCACAACACGGCCAGGACCAGGTTGCGCGACAGACGATCAGCCGTGAATTGGGGCATGAGCGACTGCAAATCACGATGGTGTACCTGGGTCGATGAATTGATTCTCTTGATGCCAGCCTTGCGGCTGGGGAGCGAGCTATTGGCTCGGATGCCTCCGACAGAAAATGCTCTTAAAGCATTAAACTTGATGTATGATGCTTATCAAGCATATTTACGCCACCAAGATACCCTATGGTCAACAGCGTCGCTGATCTCATTCGGGCCGCCCGCAATGGGCGAACCCAGGCGGAGTTCGCCACTGTTCTGGGCGTTTCGCAGTCCCAGTTGAGCCGGTATGAGCGGGGGGAGTACGACCCGCCCGCCAAGGTGATCAATGCCTGTATGCGGGAGGCGCATATCGGCAATGGGATATCGGCGCCATCGGCTGACGACTTGGCCCAGAGGGTACGCACGACGTTGGCCAGCCCAGATAAGGAGCAGGCACGCTCCGCCATCGCCAGCCTGTTAGCGGTGCTTGCTCATGAATAGCGGTGGCAAAAAACTTCTGGTCGTACTGAGCGGCCCGGCACGCACATAGGACAGGAAACAATGGCACAGAACGACAACAACGGCGGCAACCTCGGCTTCGAAGCGGAGCTGTTCAAGGCCGCCGACAAGCTGCGCGGCAACATGGAACCCAGTGACTACAAGCACGTTGCACTGGGCCTGATCTTCCTCAAGTACATCTCTGATGCCTTCGAGTCCCGTCATGCTGAATTGCTGGCAGAGGACGCCGCCGCCGCCGAGGACAAGGACGAATACCTCGCCGACAACATCTTCTGGGTGCCCAAGGAAGCGCGCTGGTCGCATCTGCAAGCCAACGCCAAGCAAAGCAGCATCGGCACGCTGATCGATGACGCCATGCGCGCCATCGAGAAAGACAACGAATCGCTGAAAGGCGTGCTGCCCAAAGACTACGCCCGCCCCGCGCTCAACAAGGTGATGCTGGGCGAGTTGATCGACCTGATCTCCGGCATCACGCTGAACGAGGGTAACGACAAATCAAAAGACGTACTGGGTCGCGTCTATGAATACTTCCTTGGCCAATTTGCAGGTGCGGAAGGCAAGCGCGGTGGCGAGTTCTACACCCCACGTTCTGTGGTACGCACGCTGGTGGAAATGCTGGAGCCCTACAACGGGCGCGTGTATGACCCATGTTGCGGTAGCGGCGGCATGTTCGTGCAGAGCGAACGGTTCGTCACCGAACACGGCGGGCGCATCGGCGACATCGCCATTTATGGCCAGGAAAGCAACTACACCACTTGGCGCCTCGCCAAGATGAACCTGGCCGTGCGTGGCATAGACAGCGACATCCGCTGGAACAACGAAGGCAGCTTCCACAAGGACGAGCTGCGCGACCTCAAGGCCGACTTCATCCTCGCCAACCCGCCGTTCAATATTTCAGACTGGGGCGGCGAGCGCTTACGCGAAGACGTGCGCTGGCAATTTGGCGCCCCACCCGTAGGCAACGCTAACTATGCGTGGTTGCAGCACATCTTTCATCACCTTGCACCGTATGGTGTCGCGGGCGTGGTGCTGGCCAACGGCTCGATGAGCTCGCAACAGAGCGGCGAAGGTGAGATCCGAAAAGCCATGCTTGAAGCCGCTGACGGGGCAGGCGTGGTGGACTGTATGGTCGCCATGCCCGGCCAGTTATTCTATTCCACGCAGATTCCAGCTTGCTTATGGATTCTGGCGAAAGGCCGCAGCAATGGCTTGGTAAAGAAGGCCAAGCTGCGTGACCGGCGTGGAGAAGTGCTATTCATCGATGCGCGCGAGATGGGTGTGCTCGTTGATCGCACCCGCCGCGAACTGACCGACAAAGAAATCAGCAAGATCGCCACTACCTACCACTCATGGCGCGGCGAAGCCGGCGCGGGAGAATATTCGGACATCCCCGGCTTCTGCAAATCAGCTGCGCTGGACGAAATCCGCAAGCGTGGCTATGTGCTAACCCCGGGTCGCTATGTGGGCACGGAAGCTAAAGACGATGACGACGAAGCCTTTGCCGACAAGATGCAGTACCTGACCACACAGTTGGGAGAACAGATGAAGCGCAGCGCGGAATTGGATGCTGTTATCCGCAAAAATCTCGGGGCACTGGGTTATGGTGTCTGAGTGGCCGATAGTTCGCATCGAGGACATTGCGAAAAAGATTGCGATGGGACCATTCGGCTCGAACATCAAAGTCGAAACTTTCGTCGAAAGCGGTGTTCCAGTCATCAGTGGCGCTCACCTTCACGGCATTCGCGTGGAGGATGGTGTTTTTAACTTCGTCACCGACGAACACGCGGAACGGATGAAAAACTCGAATGTCTTTCGAGGCGATGTCATCTTCACGCATGCTGGAAACATTGGGCAGGTCGCCTACATTCCGCAAGATTCGCAATACGAACGATACGTAATTTCGCAGCGCCAGTTCTATTTGCGCTGCGATTTGAGCAAGGCAGACCCGGTCTTTATCTCCTACTTTTTCCATAGCAATGAAGGACGGCACAAACTGCTCGCCAATGCGTCACAGACCGGCGTTCCATCAATTGCACGGCCATCTTCATATTTGAAGACGATTGAATTATCGCTCCCGCCCCTCGAGGAACAACGCGCCATTGCTGAGACTCTCAGCGTGCTCGACGATCGCATTGACAACTTGCGCCGGATCAACGCCACGCTGGAAGCCATCGCCGCCGCACTGTTCAAGTCCCGCTTTGTGGACTTCGACGGCGTGCCACCTGAGGGCATGCAGGAATCGGAATTGGGCTTGATCCCGAAGGGGTGGCGGATTGGAACGTTTGGCGATGTAGCGGAACATCCGCGCCGCAGTGTGCAACCCGAAGAAATCGAATCTTCTACACCCTATATCGCCTTGGAACACATGCCGCGGCATTGCATCGCGCTCGGCGATTGGGGCATAGCAGCTGGCTTGGAAAGCAACAAATACGAGTTCAAGCGAGGAGAAATCCTATTCGGGAAACTGCGCCCATACTTTCACAAGGTCGGCGTCGCGCCACTTGATGGCGTTTGTTCAACCGATATCGTAGTCATCGCACCCAAGTCGCCTGCGTGGTTCGGCTTCGTGCTTGCTCACGCATCAAGTGATCAGTTCGTCGAGTACACCAATGCCGGTTCGACGGGGACAAAAATGCCGCGTACAAGCTGGCGCGAAATGTCGCGCTACGCTGTCGTGTTGCCACCGGAGCCAATCGCCACGGCGTTCAATAAGCAAGTACAACAGATAGCCGAGAAGATCATAGCGAACGTCCATGAATCCCGTACGCTCGCCGCATTGCGTGACACGTTGTTGCCACGGCTCATCTCCGGCCAACTGCGAGTGAACCAATGAGCCTGGACTGGTGCCCTGGTATTCGCGAAGCTTGCGTGCATTGGCACGATGCGCCGATGCTGCAGCAGACCTTTGAGGCGCTGGAGCGTACCTTGGAGCAGGACAACGATGCGTGCATCGACTGCGCGAAGTCCATTGTCGAAGTGTTCTGCCGCATCGTTGTGGACGAACTGGATTCACCCGCTCAGCCCGTCAAGTCGACAGATGCGGCCCCGAGTTTTAGCGCATGGGTCAGCGCGGCAGTGCGCGTACTCAAGCTTGGCGAGAACCAGAACAACAAGTTCCTCAAGCTGGTGTCGCAGCATCACAAACTGACGACGGCCCTGAGTGATCTTCGGAATGAATCCGGGCCAGTCAGCCACGGTCGGGACGGATTCCTAGCTAAGTTGTCTGTCCATCATCGGCGCTCAGCGGTCTTGTCGGCGGACGCGCTGGTGATGTTTCTGCACCAAGCCTATCTGGAGGCACAGCGCGATCCAGTCAGTTCTCGTGAACCGTGGGAACGGTTCGAGGCATTCAATCAACTGATCGACGCGAACGTAGGACTGGAGTTGGTGACGGATGATGACGGCAACCCGGAACTTCGGGTTCTGCTGCCCGGCGGCGAGTATCTTTCCCTCAATGTTCCCGTCAGTCGCCTGCTCTATCAGCTCGACCGGGATGCCTACATCGAAGCCCTGAATGCCGCACGTGGCGTTCCCGCGGCCATCATGGAACAAAACGAAGAACAAGGGGAAGCCTGATGGCCTTTCTGTCCGAAGCCGCCGTCGAACAAGCCCTGCTCGATCAGTTGCGCGGGCTGGGCTACACCATTGCCTCGGACGACACCATCGGCCCGGACGGCAGCGCGCCGGAACGCGACAGCCACGATGTCGTCATCCTGCAAAAGCGGCTGGAGAATGCCGTACTGCAGTTCAATCCGCAGCTTCCGCCGGAGGCGCGGTCGGATGCCATCCGCAAGCTCACGCAATCCGTCTTTCCCGCTCCGCTGGAAGAAAACCGTCGCATCCATGCGCTGCTGACCGAAGGCGCAGATGTTGAATACTACGGCGACGATGGCGTGCTGACGGCGGGCAAGGTTCAGCTTCTCGACTTCGATGCGCCTGAACGCAACGACTGGCTGGCGGTGCAGCAGTTCGTGGTCATCAACGGCCAGGTCAACCGCAGGCCGGACGTGGTGCTGTTCGTCAACGGCCTGCCGCTAGCGGTGATCGAACTGAAAGCGCCGGGCAGCGCGGGCGCGCACCTGGCCGGCGCGTTCAACCAGTTGCAGACTTACAAGCAGCAGATTCCAGTACTGTTTCACACCAATGCGCTGCTGGTAACGTCTGACGGCATCACGGCGCGTGTGGGGTCGCTGTCCGCCGATCTGGAACGCTTCATGCCGTGGCGCACCACGGATGGCAGGGTTATTCTGGAAAAGGGCCTGCCGGAACTGCCGACGCTGATCGAAGGCGTATTCGAGCAGCAGCGGTTCCTCGATCTGCTGCGCCACTTCACCGTGTTCGGCGAAACAGGCAGCGGCCTAGCGAAGATCGTGGCAGGCTATCACCAGTACCACGCAGTCAACCGCGCCATCGAGTCCACGATTCGCGCCTCCGACCCACGGCAGGGCGTGGCCGAGGAACCAGCGTCCTACGGGCTGCCCAGCGTGGCGACGCAACCCCAGGGCGACAGGCGTGCGGGGGTGATCTGGCATACGCAAGGTTCCGGTAAGAGTCTGCTGATGGCCTTCTACGCCGGGCGACTGGTGAAACACCCAGCGATGGAGAACCCGACGCTTGTCGTGCTAACCGACCGCAACGACCTGGACGACCAGTTGTTCGCCACCTTCTCGATGTGCCGCGACCTGATCCGCCAGACACCGGTGCAGGCCGAAAGCCGCGAGCATTTACAGCAACTGCTTGCCAGGGCTTCGGGTGGCGTGATCTTCACCACCTTGCAGAAATTCGGAGAGGTGAACGCGCCGCTGACCACACGCCGCAACGTAGTGGTCATTGCTGATGAGGCGCACCGTTCGCAATACGGCTTTCGGGCGAAGGTGGATGCCAAGACCGGCGAGGTCTCCTACGGATTCGCCAAACACTTGCGCGACGCGCTGCCCAATGCCTCTTTCATCGGTTTCACGGGTACGCCTATCGAGGCGACGGATGTGAACACTCCGGCCGTGTTCGGCAATTACATTGACATCTACGACATCAGCCGCGCGGTGGAGGACGGCGCGACGGTTCCGATCTACTACGAATCGCGGCTGGCGCGCATCGAACTGGATGAGGACGAGAAGCCCAAGCTCGATGCTGAGGTGGAAGCGCTGACCGAGGACGAGGCAGTCACCGAACAGGAAAAGCTGAAGGCGAAATGGGCGACAGTCGAACAACTGGTCGGCAGCGAAAAGCGCGTCGCGCTGGTGGCGAAGGACTTAGTGGCGCACTTTGAGGACAGGCTGGCCGCGCTGGATGGCAAGGCGATGGTGGTGTGCATGAGCCGCCGCATCTGCGTGGCGCTGTATAACGAGATCGTCAAGTTGCGCCCGGGCTGGCACAGCACCGATGACAATGCGGGAGCCATCAAAATCGTGATGACGGGCGCAGCCAGCGACCCACCCGAATGGCAGCAGCACATCGGCAACAAGGCGCGACGCGACCTGCTCGCCAAGCGCGCCCGCGACGCCAAAGACCCGCTCAAGTTGGTCATCGTGCGCGACATGTGGTTGACCGGCTTCGACGCCCCGTGCATGCACACGATGTACGTGGACAAGCCGATGCAGGGCCACGGGCTCATGCAAGCCATCGCCCGCGTCAATCGCGTGTTCCGCGACAAGCCTGCGGGTCTGATCGTGGACTACATCGGCATTGCCCAGAGCTTGAAGTCGGCGCTGGCGCAGTATTCGGCGCGCGACCAGGAAACCACGGGCGTCGATGAAACGCAGGCTGTGGCCGTGCTGTTGGAGAAGTACGAAGTGGTGCGTGACATGTACCACGGCTTCGATTACGTCACGGCGCTGAACGGCACACCTCAGCAACGGCTGGCGATGATGGCTGGAGCCATCGAGTGGATTCTGGACAGGCAACAACAATGGGCGGCGGCGGAGACCACCGAGGAAGGCAAGAAGAACGCTCAGCGGCGTTATCAGGACGCGGTGCTGGCCTTATCGAAGGCGTATTCGCTGGCGTCGGCCTCCGATGAGGCGCGCGGCATCCGCGAGGAAGTTGGCTTCTTCCAAGCTATTCGCGCCGCGCTGGTCAAGTCGAGCACTGGCTCTGGCGTGACCTCGCAGGAGCGCGACTTCGCCATCCAGCAGATCGTCAGCCGTGCTGTGGTCAGCACCGAGATTGTGGACATCCTGAAAGCGGCAGGCATCCAGTCGCCGGACATTTCCATCTTGTCCGACGAGTTTCTTGCCGAAGTGCAGCAGATGCAGAAGAAGAACCTTGCGCTTGAAGCCCTGCGCAAGCTCATCAACGATGGTATCCGTTCGCGCAGCAAGGTCAACATCGTCGAGACGCGGGCGTTTTCCGAACGGCTGGAAGATGCCGTGGCCCGCTACCACGCCAACGCTATCACCACCGCCGAGGTGCTGCAGCAGCTCATCCAGTTGGCGAAGGACATTCGAGCGGCGCGACAGCGTGGGGAGGAGTCCGGGCTAAGTGACGAAGAAATCGCCTTTTATGACGCGCTGGCTGAAAACGAATCGGCAGTCCAAATAATTGGCGATGACAATCTCAAGGTGATCGCCCATGAATTGCTGGTCAGCCTGAAAAGCAATGTCTCGGTTGACTGGGCACATCGCGATTCGGCGCGCGCCCGGATGCGCGTGTTGGTCAAGCGTATCCTGCGCAAGTATGGCTATCCGCCTGATTTGCAGGACGCAGCGGTGCAGACGGTATTGCAGCAGGCCGAAGCACTGTCTGCTGGATGGAGCACTGGGCAGTTTGATCGGGTGGGAGCAGATGCCTAATCACTATTCCACCTTTGCTCGCGAGATGGCCCGAATGGAAGCGGATCGCGCTTCTTGGCGTCAGGCATTGGCCCAAACCGACGCCATCGCCAGGCAGATGCGGGAGCTTTCGCTAGGCATCTCCGCTTCGGCCCAGCTCGCCAAAGCAATGAAGTCGCTGCAGTCCCCAGCAATGACATTCGGACAGCAGTATCAAGACTTGCTGAGCACAAACTCTTCGGCCATGCAGTCCATCAAGGCTTGGCAGGAGGCCGAACACGTCCAGAACGAACAAATGCGACGGATGCTCGATCCTTTGGACGGCATCCGCAAGAGCCTGCTGGCGGACGACACAACCCAGAAGCTGATCAAGGAGTTGACAGCAGCTAGCTCAATCCAAAACCACATCAAGCAACTTGTTGATCATGCGACGGGGATCGGGTCTGTAGCCAAGATGCTGGCCCAGCAGGCCGAGGAATCGAGGAGACAGCACAGGCGACTGCTCGATAGCGTGACTGGCGGCAGCAGCATCCAGAATTACCTTAAGGAATTCGAAGCCATCAACAAGCAGTGGATGGTGCCCAACGAGGTGCTGGGCATCGTCAGTTCGTTCAAAGAAATTCAGGAACAGCTCGGCAGGGTTGCTCTGCCCACTCTCGATTGGGGCTCCGCAGGCGCACTGGCGAAGCTCTTGGGGTCAGAGGGTATCAACGAGCAGTTGGCACTGCTTGGTATCGGGCCTGACGGCACGATGCATCTCCGTGCCGAACTACCGGAAAAAGGCATTCTCAGTCGCAAGCAATCCGATGCCGTGGCGCTCGTGAGCTTGCTGTTGTCCATCTTATTCTTCATCTATCAAGAGATTTCGAGCCAGCAGGACAAGGCCAAAACCGAAGAATTCCAGAAACAGACGACGGCCGCATTGCAGGTACAGGCCCAGCAAATTCAGAACCTGACAGCCCTCATTGGTCAGGCACTGGCGCAAGCGGCCCAAGAGCCAGATGTGCGTTTTGTTGTGCGCGAGCGCCCGGCAAAGGTGCGGTCGAAGCCCAAGCACGGGGCACCCGTGGAGGGGAAACTGCTGCCCAACGAGGTAGTACGCGCCATCGATCGCGAGGGTCGCTGGGTTGAAGTCGAGTATTACCACTGGCTGCACGAGCAGTACCGCACGGGCTGGGTGTTGAAGCATTACTTGGAGCGCGTTCCTCTAAGCTTTTCCAAGAACGACAAGAAGGTGGGAGATGGCTAACCATTACCCGAATCTCAATCCAGAGAAGGCGCTGATCTGGCGCATCGTTCACCGCGACAACTTGTCGTGGATTCTGGACAATGGTCTGCACTGTGGCAACGGCGGTATGCAGGCTCCGGGCTGGGTGAGCATCGGCAACCCTGAACTGATCGACAAGCGCGCCAATCATCCTGTGCCACTGCCGCCCGGTGGTTTCCTGAACGACTACGTGCCGTTCTACTTCACCCCGTTTTCGCCGATGCTGCGCAACATCCATACTGGTTGGGGCGGCATTCAGCGGAGGCCCAACGAGGAGATCGTAATCCTTGTTTCCAGCCTGCATCACGTCGCAGCACAGGGGTGGCCGTTCCTGTTCACCGATAGCCACGCCTACTACCGGTGGGCAAACTTCTATTCCGATTTGACCGGTCTCAACAAGATCGACTGGCCGCTGCTTCAGGCGCGGGATTTCCGGCGCGATCCGGAAGACCCTGCCAAGTTCGAGCGGTATCAGGCCGAGGCGCTGGTTCAGCGGCACCTTCCGATCAATGGCTTGCTCGGCATTGTGTGCTATACAGATAATCTGAGGCAGGCCATCGAGCGGCAGGTTCAGGCACGAAATCTGAACCTGCCGGTCTATGCCCGCACCGGGTGGTACTTCTGATGATCACATTTACTCAAGGCAACCTACTTGAAGCCCGCGCCGAAGCGCTGGTCAACACCGTCAACACCGTGGGCGTGATGGGCAAGGGCATCGCGCTGATGTTCAAGGAGCGCTTTGCCGACAACTTCCGTCGCTATGCCGCTGCTTGCAAAGCCAAGGAAGTGTGCACCGGCAAGATGTTCGTCACTGAAGTGCGCGAACTGGACGGCCCGCGCTGGATCGTGAACTTTCCGACCAAGCAGCACTGGCGCGGCGATTCCAAGATGGAATGGATCACCGAAGGGCTGCAAGATCTACGCCGTTTCCTGATCGACAACAAGGTCAAGTCCATCGCCATCCCGCCTCTGGGTGCAGGCAATGGCGGGCTGGACTGGGCCGAGGTGCGCCCTCATATCGAGGAAGCACTGGCTGGCCTCGACACCGACATCATTGTGTTCGAGCCGACCCAGAAATACCAAAACGTCGCCAAGCGCACGGGCGTGGAGAAGCTGACTCCAACTCGCGCCCTGATCGCCGAACTGGTGCGCCGCTATTGGGTGCTGGGCATGGAGTGCAGCTTGCTCGAAATCCAGAAGTTGGCGTGGTTCCTTGAACGCTCCATCGAGCGCGCGAGTCTGACGCCGCTGGATTTGCGCTTTGTGCCGCACAAGTACGGCCCCTACGCCGACCGCTTGCGTCACCTGCTGGAAGGACTGGATGGCAGTTACCTCCACTGCGACAAGCGCATCGGCGACGCTGACCCGCTGGACGTGATCTGGTTCGACGACGGACGCAAGACCTTCGTTCAGACCTATCTCAAGAGCGAAGCCAAGGACTATGTCCCAGCACTGGAAGCCACGGCAGCACTGATCGACGGCTTCGAGTCGCCCTACGGCATGGAACTGCTAGCCACGGTGGACTGGCTGCTGTCGCAGGAAGGCATTGCCCCAACGGTGCCCGCCGTGCGCGAAGGGCTGCATCACTGGGGCGGCGGCCCGGGCGCGGCAGCCCGCAAGGAGCGGCTGTTTGACGACCGAGCACTAAGCATCGCGTTGGAGCGGCTGGCACCGAGTGCGGTGGCGGTCTGATCCCGCGACTACCCGAGGCAGTTGTCAACCAATGGTTGATAACTGCCGCCGGAAGCAAGGCCGCAGAGAGCCTGCCCTTTTCAGCGCACAAAGGGAAAGGCAAGGGAATGGAGGTTAAGGGGCAATGGCCCTATCCGGAAAAAAGAAAAGGTCACCCTCAAGCCGAAGCCGCATTGATCACTAGATTCCCCGACGGCGCCAGCCTGTCGATGTAGTCCGACCACGCCTGTAACATCTCCCGCCGCTGCTCGGCGTACTCGGCGCGGTTGTAGACACCACGCACGCCGCCAATGGTGTGGTTCAGCGCCTTTTCCACCACATCCGAAGGCCAGCCCTGCTCGTGCAGCAGTGTCGATGCGGTGCGCCGCAGGTCATGGATGGTGAAGGCGGGGATCTCCTGCCCCTGCAATGACACCTTCAACGCCTGGTTCAGCGCGTTGCTGGCGAAGGGCTTGGCCAGGGTACCGCGCCCCGGCAACACCCAGTCGCTGCTGCTGGCCAACGGTTTGAGTTCCTTGAACAGGGTTTGCGCTTGCGTGGATAGATAGACGATGTGCGGTTTGCCGGTCTTGGAGTTCTCGATCGGGATATGCCATTCACCTTCGTCCAGATGGATATCCTTCCACTGTGCCAGCATCAACTCAGACTTGCGCACCAGAGTCATCAGGATCAACTGGAAGGCGATCTTGAACTGGCGGCGGATGTTGGAGGCCTGCATGGCGCGCAGGAACTGCCGGATCTCGTCCGGCGTCAGCGCCCGGTCGCGGGCGGCGACGCGGTAGACGTGTCGCATCGGCAGGGCCATGACCGGGTTGGCCTGGATCAGGCCGCAGGTCAGTGCGTAGTCGAACATGCGCTTGAGCAGGCCGCGTACTTGGCCTGCAGCGGCGTCGAAACCCTGCTCCTTCTTGCGCCAGATGACGCTGCGCACGTCCTCTGCGGTGACGTCCCGAACCGGCTTGCTGCCGATGTGCGGCAGGATGTCCTTTTCCAGGTAGCGCCGGGGCATGGTCACGTCCTTGCGGTCGCGTGACTGGATGTCTTTGAAGAAGCGTTCGGCGAAGTCGGCCACGGTGACGTCTTCTGCGCCGGCCACCTTCTCCTGCTGCTTCTTCTTTGCTGGCGATTCTCCCATCGCCACTTGATGGGCCGCTTCGTCCCGCTTCAACCGGGCGTTCTTCAGCGTAAGCGCAGGGTACTTGCCCAGCGTCAGCTTCTCGTACTTTCCATTCAGCCGATAACGGTATCGCCAGACGACGCCTCCGGTCGGGAAAACCTCTACATACAGCCCCCGGTCGTCGGTGACCGTATAGGTCTTGTCCTTGAGCTTGAGTGCCTTGAGCGCAGTGTCGGTCAGTGCCATCTCATCCTCCGTATGTCCAAATAGATGGATGAAAGATAAGAATCCGGCTACTTGGAACCAAACTTGGACATAAAAGTGAGTGGCTTTGACTGTATCACCGAATCACTCAGCAGACAAAAATCCCTTTATTTGTGCGGCCTAACGCCACATCAGAAGACGTCAGTGGATGTCCATGAACACCACCTCACTTCCCGATGCAGAAACTGCCGAAGATTTTTCCCAGCAGGTCGTCGGCGGTGAATTCGCCGGTGATTTCGGACAGCGCCATCTGCGCCAACCGCAGCTCCTCGGCGAAAAGCTCGAGCCGGACCATCGCCCCCCGTGCAGCGTCGAGATGGGCCGCAGCGCGACCCAGCGCATCGAGGTGGCGCGCACGCGCGGTAAACACGCCTTCGCCGGCGGCCTGCCAGCCGGCGGCTTCGAGCAGCGCGTCGCGCAGGCCATCCAGGCCTTCGCCGGTTTTGGCGGACAGCCAGAGCTCGTCGCCGTCGACGCGGGGAGGTTCGCCGCTGGCGTCGATCTTGTTGTGGACGGTGAGCCGCCGCACGCCGGGCAGGCGCGCGAGGATGGCGGCTTCGCGTTCGCCGACGCCGTGCGCAGCGTCGACCAGCAGCAGGACGACGTCGGCTTTTTCGACCGCGGCCCAGGTGCGGGCGATGCCGATCCGCTCGACCGCGTCTTCAGTGTCGCGCAGGCCCGCGGTGTCGACGACGTGCAGCGGCACGCCATGGATCTGGATCGCTTCGCGCACGGTGTCGCGCGTGGTGCCGGCAACGTCGGTGACGATTGCCGCTTCGTAGCCCGCCAGCCGGTTCAGCAGGCTCGATTTGCCGACGTTGGGCTGGCCGACCAGCACCACGGTGAACCCTTCACGCAGCAGCGCGCCCTGCTTCGCCTGCACCCGTATTTCGGCAAGTGCGGCGTCGAGCGTGTCGAGTTGGCCCTGGGCGTCGGCCTGCTTCAGAAAGTCGATTTCCTCGTCGGGAAAATCCAGCGTCGCCTCGACCAGGGTACGTAACCGAATCAGGCCTTCGACCAGTTCATGCACGCGGGCGGAAAAGACGCCGCTGAGCGAACGCACCGCCGAACGCGCGGCTTCGGCCGAAGCGGCATCGATCAGGTCGGCCACGGCCTCGGCCTGGGCGAGATCGAGTTTGCCGTTGAGAAAGGCGCGCCGCGAGAATTCGCCCGGCGCGGCGAGCCGCGCGCCCAGCGCGAGGCAGCGTCGCAGGATCAGGTCGAGGACGGCCGGGCCGCCGTGCCCCTGCAGTTCCAGCACCGTCTCGCCGGTAAAGGAATGCGGCGCGGCGAAATGGAGCGCAATGCCCTGGTCGAGCGCACTGCCGTCGGCATCGCGGAACGCCGTGTAGATCGCACGGCGCGCATCGGGCAGACGGCCCAGCAACGCCACGGCCAGCGGCACCACGTCAGTTTCGGCGCCGGATACCCGGATCACCCCCACGCCGCCGCGCCCTGGCGCGGTGGCAACGGCGGCAATGAGCTCAGGCTTTTTTGGCTGCGGCTGTGCCACCGCCTTCGACCTGGCGGTTGATCGCCCATTGCTGCGCGATCGACAGGATGTTGTTCACCACCCAGTAGAGCACCAGACCGGCCGGGAAGAATACGAACATGACGGTGAAGGCCACCGGCATGATCATCATGATCTTGGCCTGCATCGGATCCATGGGCTGCGGGTTCAGCTTCACCTGCAGGATGGAGGTGATGCCCATCACGATCGGCAGGATGAACCACGGGTCGGGCGCGGTCAGATCGGTGATCCAGCCCACCCAGGGCGCGCCGCGCATTTCCACTGCCGCCAGCAGCACCCAGTAGAGCGCGATGAAGACCGGGATCTGGATCAGGATCGGCAGGCAGCCGCCCAGCGGGTTGATCTTCTCGGTCTTGTACATCTCGGCCATCGCCTGGTGCAGCTTGGCGCGGTCGTCGCCATAGGCTTCCTTGAGCTGCTGCAGACGCGGCGTCAGCTTTTTCATCTTGGCCATCGACTTGTAGCTGGCGGCCGACAGCGGATACATCAGCAGCTTGATGGCGATGGTCAGGATGATGATCGCCCAGCCCCAGTTGCCGACGATGCCTTCGAGCTTTTCCAGCGCCCAGAAGATCGGGAAAGCCAGCGGTTTCAGCCAGCCGTAGTCACGCGACAGGTCAAGCCCGGGCGCCGTGGCTTCGAGGGTTTCCTGGATCTGCGGGCCGGCATAGAGCGGCACGGTGAAGGTCTTTTCCTGACCCGGCGCCAGCGTACCCTCGGCCAGGATCACACCGTTTGTGTACTGGCCTTCGCCAAGTGCACGCACGTAGAACTCGCGCTTGACCGCGCCCTGCGGCAGCCAGGCGGCGACGAAATGATGCTGAACCATGCTGGCCCAGCCGTCGCTGGCATTCTTCTCGAAATCGGCCTTGCCTTCCTCGATGGACTTGAACGGCACCTTCTGGAATTTCTTAGCGTCCGTGTAGAAGGCCGGTCCGGTATAGCTGTGGATGAAGATCGATTCGCCGCGCGGCGGCTGGCCATGGCGGGTGAACTGATAGTAGGGCGTCAGATCGACAGGCTGCGTACCCCGGTTGATCACCCGCGTGCGGACATCGATCTCGTAGCTGCCGCGCTTGAAAATATAGGTTTTCTCGACCCGTACGCCTGTTGCCGCATCGTCCCAGACCAGCGGGACTTCGAGCCGCGCCGCGCCGTTGGTCAGCCGGTACGTGCCCGCATTGAGCTGGTAGACGCTGCGATGCGTCGGCATGTCCTTGCCGATCAGGCCGCTTTGCGCGATGTAGGGCCGGCCCGATTCGTCATCCTCGAACAGTTCGAAGATCTGCTTCTTGTCGTCCGTCTCGCGGTAGGGCAGAAGCTGCAACATGCGCAGATCGCCACCATTGGCATCGATCGTCGCGCGCAGCACGTCGGTTTCGGCCACTGCGCGGACACCTCGGGCAAACGCCGCCACTGCGGGTGCAGGTGCTGCCGGCGCATTGAGCGCCTGGCTGGGCGTCGGCGCGGCCCCCGGAACCGCCGCACTCTGGGCTGCGGGCGTGGGCGCAGGCGTCGGCGCGTGCCGGCTTTGCCAGGATTCCCAGAGCAAGAGCAGGGAAAATGAGAAGACGATGAAGAGGATGAGCCGCTGATTATCCATGGGACGGTCGCGTGTATTGTGCTGTGGCCGAGTCCGGCCATTTCTCGATTGCGCGTCGGGCGGCGCGTCGAAGGACCGAGGTCAATTCACGCACCTCGTCGCTGCGGGCCGGTTTGGCGAGTACGCGAACGACAAAATCGCAGGCCGGCAGTTCCGGTAACAGCAGCCTGAAACTCGCCCGGGCGCAACGCTTGATCCGATTGCGGTCGACGGCACGCGGCAGCTGGCGTTTAGCGACCACCATGCCCAGACGGGCGTGACCCCGTGCATTCGGACATGCCATGACCAGATAGGCGTCCGTACGCGCCCGCTGATTGTCGGTGAAAACGCGGCCGAAATCGGCGGGAACCCTCAGGCGCGCATCGCGGAAACGAACCGCACCCGACGGATCGGAGCGAATGTCGGTCAGACCGCGAGACGTGCGCGGCCCTTGGCACGGCGCGCATTGATCACGGCGCGGCCCGCCTTGGTTTTCATGCGGGCACGGAAACCGTGGGTACGCTTGCGGCGGACGGTGGAGGGCTGATAGGTGCGTTTCATGATTTTCCTCTTGGGCTCCAGACAGACGCCGCGCCGCTTCCGGGAACCCGAACAGACAAGCCGGCAAAAAATCCGTTGAAAAACCGCGTATTAGACCCGCGCGCCCGGCACACTGTCAAGCCGCATCTGCCGCCCCGCCCAGTGCCGGGCTTTACCGGCCTGTGGATAACCTCGGCGAAGCAGGGTAAGATTCCCCCTTACGCCGATGCTGCTTCCCGCCCCCCAAAACCCGAACATGGATTCCTTCTGGGACCTCTGCCAAGAGCGTTTTCGCGCCAGCCTGACCCAGCAGCAATTCAGCACATGGATCAAGCCCCTCCTGTTCGAAGACAGCGGAGACGAGGTCCGTATTCTGGCGCCCAACCATTTCGTCATGGACTGGGTGCGCGAAAAGTTCGCCGAACACATCGATACCTGGGCACAGGAGTTCTACAACCGGTCCGTCGTCGTGCACTATGCCCTGACCCGCAAGCAGCACGCGCCCCGCATTCCGGCCAGCCCGCCGGCAACCGCACCGGCCGGAGCCCCCGCGCCCCCGGCCCCGGCCGCATCGGGCAACGGCATGCGGCTCAACCCGGGATTCACCTTCGACAATTTCGTGTCCGGCCGCGCCAACCAGCTCGCCCGCGCCGCCGCCCTGCAAATCGCCGACAACCCGGGCACCGCCTACAACCCGCTTTTCATCTACGGCGGCGTCGGCCTCGGCAAGACCCACCTCCTGCAGGCCATCGGCAACACCGTGCGGCTCCACAATCCGGACGCCCGCATCAACTACATCCATGCCAACGATTACGTCGACGACGTGGTCAAGGCCTATCTGAACAAGCAGTTCGACGACCTCAAGCGGCGCTACATGTCGCTCGACCTGCTGCTGATCGACGACATCCAGTTCCTGGCCAAGAAGGACCGGACACAGGAAGAGTTCTTCTATGTCTTCAATTCGCTGATCGACAACAAGAAGCAAATCGTCATCACCTGCGATACCTTCCCCAAGGAAATCACCGGCCTCGACGACCGGCTGAAATCGCGCTTCGCCTGGGGGCTTACCGTCGCGGTCGAGCCGCCCGAGCTGGAAATGCGCGTTGCCATCCTGCTTGCCAAGGCACAGGCCGAGAACATCAAACTCGACGAAACCGTCGCATTCTTCATCGCCAAGCAGGTGCGCTCGAACGTGCGCGAACTCGAAGGCTCGCTGAAACGCGTCATCGCCTTTTCACGCTTCCACGAAAAACCGATCGCGCTCGACCTTGTGAAGGAAGCCCTGCGCGACCTGATCGCCTCGACCTCGCGAATCGTTTCGATCGAGAACATCCAGAAAACCGTCGCCGACTACTACAAGATCAAGGTTGCCGACATGTTCTCCAAGAAACGCACCCGCAATCTGGCCCGGCCGCGCCAGATGGCCATGGCGCTTGCCAAGGAACTTACCAACCAGAGCCTGCCCGAAATCGGCGAGTCTTTCGGCGGGCGCGATCATACGACCGTCATTCACGCCTGCCGCAAGGTTGCGGAATTGCGTGAAACCGAAGCCGATTTCGGACGCGACTATCTTGTGCTGCTGCAAACGCTGACAGGCTGAGGACCAATTGTGCACAACTGCGTCCCTCTCGCCGGATACGGACAAATCATCCACATCCGTCCCCGTTGCGCCAGCTTTTATCCACAGGCGATTTCGATCGCAATCGTTTGATTCGAAAGAATGAAACCAGTTATCCCCGAAATCTGGCGTCTTAAATTACGAATTTCAGGAATATAAAATGCTCTTGATACAAAGCGAACGCACGGCACTCCTGTCTGCCCTGTCGGCTGTGGTCGGGGTGGTCGAACGCCGTCATACCCTTCCCATCCTGTCCAATCTGCTGCTTGAAAAGAAGAGCGGTACGTTGAATCTGCTGGCCACGGATCTGGAATTGCAGATCAGCACGCACCTCGATGCCGAGGCCGGAGAAGACTTTGCCATCACGATCGCCGCCCGCAAGCTCTTCGATATCGTGCGGGCGTTGCCCGAGACGGCCCGGGTCAAGCTCGACAGCAAGGACAGCCAGGTGGTGGTCAGCGCCGGCAAGTCGCGGTTTACGTTGCAGACGCTGCCTGCGGCCGATTTTCCGCGTGTCGAAACCGGCGCGGGCCTGGGCGAGGCCATCGCCCTGCCGCAGAAGACGCTGAAGCGCCTGCTGCAGCTGGTGCAATTTGCGATGGCCAGCCAGGATATCCGCTATTACCTCAATGGCATGCTGCTTGTGCTGGACGGCAAGACACTGCGTGTCGTCGCTACCGATGGCCATCGGCTTGCCTATGCCGAAACCGCACTGGAGGCCGAAGTTGCCGCGCGTGAAGTCATCATTCCGCGCAAGACGGTGCTCGAACTCTCCAAGCTTCTGGGCGATACGGACGACGCGGTCGAACTGCGCATCGGCAGCAACCAGGTCACCATCGGTCTGCCCGGGACCGAACTGGTCACCAAAGTCGTCGATGGCAAATTTCCCGATTACCAGCGCGTCATTCCGGCCAGTCAGCCGCGCCACCTCCATGCGAACCGTCAGAACGTGATCCAGGCGCTGCAGCGTGCGGCCATCCTGTCGAACGAGAAATTCCGCGGCGTGCGGCTGGTGATGAGCGCAGGCATGCTCGGCATCGTCTGCAACAACAACGAGCAGGAAGAAGCGGCCGACGAGATCGAGGTCGATTACGCAGGCGATCCGCTGGATGTGGGGTTCAACGTCACCTATCTGCTCGACGGGTTGTCCGCTGTCGGCAGCGAGAACATCACGCTGTCGCTGGGCGACGCCAACAGCAGCATGCTGCTTACCAGCGAAGGCGAACCGGGTTTCAAGTATGTCGTAATGCCGATGCGCATCTGAATTTTTATTGGCCCGCGTTTCGCCCGTACAACGACCGACAACCCCGAGCCGGGGAAGGAGCAGCATGAGCAAGAAGCCCGATACCGCCAACGGCGGCTACGACGAAGACAGCATCCAGCAGCTGGAAGGCCTGGAGGCCGTGCGCAAGCGCCCGGGCATGTACATAGGCGATACCTCCGACGGCACGGGCCTGCACCACATGGTGTTCGAAGTGCTGGACAACGCCATCGACGAGGCGCTGGCGGGCTATTGCGACGACATCAAGGTCATCATTCACCCGGACAATTCGATTTCGATTGCCGACAACGGCCGCGGCATTCCGGTCGGCGTCAAATTCGACGACAAGCACGAACCCAAGCGCAGTGCCGCCGAGATTGTCATGACCGTGCTGCATGCCGGCGGCAAGTTCAACCAGAACAGCTACAAGGTCTCCGGCGGCCTGCATGGCGTGGGGGTTTCGTGCGTCAACGGCCTGTCGAAATGGCTCAAGCTCGTCGTCCGCCGCGATGGCAAGAAATACGGTCTGACCTTCAATCAGGGCAAGGTCATCGATCGTGTTCTTGAAACGCAGAACGGTGTCGAAGTCTCCCCCATGGCGATCCTGGGCGACACACAGAACCGCGGCACCGAAGTGCATTTCCTGGCCGACGATGAAATCTTCGGCACGGTCGAATACCACTTCGACATCCTCGCCAAGCGTATCCGCGAACTCAGCTTTCTCAACAACGGCGTCAAGATCGAACTCATCGACCAGCGCGACGGCAAGACCGAGAACTTTGCCCACTCCGGTGGCGTGAAGGGCTTCGTCGAATACATGAACCGCGTGAAGAGCGTGCTGCATCCCAAGATATTCCATGCCACCGGTGAAAAGGACGGCATGACCGTCGAGGTCGCCATGCAGTGGAACGACAGCTACTCCGAATCGGTGCAGTGCTTCACCAACAACATCCCGCAGCGCGACGGCGGAACCCACCTCACCGGTCTGCGCATGGCAATGACGCGCGTGCTCAACAAGTACATCGAGGAAAACGAGTTCGCCAAAAAGGCGAAGGTCGAGACCAGCGGCGACGATATGCGCGAAGGCCTGACCTGCGTGCTGTCGGTGAAAGTGCCCGAGCCCAAGTTCTCCAGCCAGACCAAGGACAAGCTGGTCTCCAGTGAAGTGCAGCCCGTGGTGCAGGAAATCGTCGGTCAGAAACTCGCTGATTTCCTGCTGGAAAACCCCAACGACGCCAAGCTGCTGTGCGGCAAGATCGTCGAGGCCGCGCGCGCGCGCGAAGCCGCCCGCAAGGCGCGCGAGATCACCCGCCGCAAGGGTGTGATGGATGGCCTGGGTTTGCCCGGCAAGCTGGCCGACTGCCAGGAAAAAGATCCTGCGCTCTCCGAGTTGTATCTGGTGGAAGGCGATTCCGCCGGCGGTTCTGCCAAGCAGGGTCGCGACCGCAAGTTCCAGGCGATTCTCCCGCTCAAAGGCAAGATCCTCAACGTCGAACGTGCGCGTTTCGACAAGGTCATCGGCAGCCAGGAAATCGCCACGCTCATCACTGCGCTGGGCACCAGCATCGGCAAGGACGACTACAACCCCGAAAAGCTGCGCTACCACCGCATCATCATCATGACCGACGCCGACGTCGACGGCGCTCACATCCGCACCCTGCTGCTCACCTTCTTCTACCGGCAGATGCCCGAACTGGTCGAGCGCGGCCACGTCTACATCGCCCAGCCGCCGCTGTACAAGGTCAAGCACGGCCGCAGCGAACGCTACATCAAGGACGAACACGCGCTGAAGGAACACCTCATGGCCGAGGCCATGAAGGACGCCGAGCTCACGCCCATGGAAGGCGCCCTGCCCATCGCCGGCGAAGCGCTCGAAGCGCTGGCGCGCGAATACTTTCTCGCTGAAGCCGTGTGCGAACGTCTCGCCCGCCTGTTGCCCGACGACGTTTTGCAGGCGCTAATGAAAATCCCGCGCCTAAGCCTCGCCGACAGCGGCGCCGCCATGATGAGCGAAGCCAGCCTTGGCGCCGCGCTGGATGTGAGCAAATTTGAAGTCACCGCCGAATACCTGGCCGAGACCGACAGCCATCGCCTGCGCATCGTGCGTCATGCCCACGGCAACGCCCACGTCAGCTTCCTCGAAGCCGATCTGCTCGATTCCGGCGACTACACCCAGCTCGTCAAGGTCGGCGACCTGCTGCGTGACCTGATCGGTCTGGGGGCGCGCGCCAAGCGGGGCGAGAAGGAAGCGCCGGTGACGAGCTTCCGCGAAGCCATGGACTGGTTCCTCGGCGAAGTGAAGCGCGGCATGAGCATCCAGCGCTACAAGGGTCTCGGCGAGATGAATCCCGAGCAGCTGTGGGAAACCACCATGGATCCCAAAGTACGCCGCCTGATGAAAGTGCAGATCGAGGACGCCATCGCCTCCGACCAGATCTTCACCACGCTGATGGGCGACGAAGTCGAACCGCGCCGGAATTTCATCGAGACGAATGCGCTGGGGGTACGGAATCTGGATGTGTAATGAACGGGCGACTTTAGATCCAGCGTAACAATGAAGAAAGGCCAACCACATCGGTTGGCCTTTCTTCATTGTTCGTCCGGGGGTGGAAATCGTCCAAGAAAGTTTGTCCCCGCGCCTAATCGTGCGAGGACGAGAGGTTGGCATCATTGGATGTCACGCTCACGACATTCGGAACAGGGACCGGTACCCGCCAGCTTGTGTATGACCCACGTTGACATGACGTACGCTATTACGTACTATTTAGCCGTCCTGCTAGGAGCACGCAAATGACTACCCTCACCGCAAGCGAAGCACGCGCCAATCTCTATCGCCTGATAGATCAGGCGGCCGAATCACATCAGCCGATCCACATAGCCGGCAAGCGGACGAGCGCGGTGCTCCTGTCCACTGAGGACTGGCAGGCCATACAGGAGACGCTCTATTTGCTGTCAGTTCCCGGCATGCGCGAGTCGGTCAAGGAAGGCATGGCCGAGCCGTTGAGCAAAAGTGGCAAGACGCTTAAATGGTGAGTTGGCAGCTCATCTATTCGAAGTACGCACAGAAGGACGCGAAGAAGCTAGCCGCTGCCGGCCTCAAAAACAAGGCAATGGAATTGCTGGACGTGATCGCGACCGATCCGTTCCAGAATCCACCGGCATATGAGAAGCTCGTCGGCGACTTGGCAGGTGCGTATTCCCGTCGTATCAACATCCAGCATCGTTTGGTCTACGAGGTTTTTCCCAAGGAGCGGGTGGTACGCGTGCTCCGCATGTGGACGCATTATGAATGATGGCTGCACAGCCCGTCCCATAGCAGCGCATAGAACATGACCTCCCAACGCCTCGCCTTCGTCGACCTCGAAACGACAGGCGCCAATCCGGTTCACGACCGCATCACCGAAATCGGCATCGTGCGGGTTGAAAACGGCGAGGTTTCGCGCTGGAGCACATTGATCGATCCGGGCTGCCGCATTCCGCCTTTCATCCAGACGCTGACCGGGATCACCACCGAGATGGTGGCGGACGCGCCGCGTTTCGAGGCGCTGGCGGACGAGATCCAGTCGCGGCTGGCCGGTTGCCTGTTCGTGGCGCACAACGCGCGCTTCGACTACGGGTTTCTCAAGAACGAGTTCAAGCGCATGGGGCGGCGTTTCCAGGCCGACGTGGTGTGTACGGTGAAGCTGTCGCGGCGGTTGTTCCCCCAGTTTCACAAGCACAGCCTGGATAGCCTGATCGAACGTCACGGGCTGGCGGCGGACGACCGCCATCGCGCGCTGGCCGATGCCGAGCTGATCTGGCAGTTCTGGCAAAAGCTGCAGGCGCAGCCGGAGCTGGACGAGGCGGTGCGTCAGCAGTTCGTGCGGCCGTCGCTACCGCCGCATCTCGATGCGGGCGTGCTCGACGATCTGCCGGATCAACCCGGCGTGTATCTGTTCTATGGCGAGGATGATGTGCTGCTCTACGTGGGCAAGAGCGTGAATCTGCGGCAGCGCGTGCTGTCGCATTTCAACGCCGATACGCGCGCGTTCCGCGCGCTGCGCATCAACCGGGAGATCCGCCGTATCGAATGGCGCGAGACGGTAGGTGAGCTCGGTGCGCTGCTGCTGGAGTCGTGGCTGATCAAGGCCCGTCAGCCGGTACACAATCGCGCGCTGCGCCGCAACGACGAGCTGTGCACCTGGCAGCTGGTGGAACACGCGGCCGGTGATTTCCGCCCCCGCCTCGCGTGCGGCGAAGATCTCGACCCGACACTGCCGCGCGACTGCTTCGGTCTCTTTGCCGGCAAGCGCGAAGCCACGCAGGCGCTGAAGAAAATTGCCGAGGCCAACCAGCTCTGCCTCGCCACGCTGGGGCTGGAAAAAACCACCGGGGCGGGCCGGCCGTGCTTCGGCTTCCAGCTGCATCAATGCAAGGGCGCGTGCGTGGGCAAGGAAGCCATTGGCCTGCACAGCGCGCGCCTGATGGCGGCGCTGGCCCGACTGAAACTCAAGACCTGGCCCTACCCCGGCCCCATCGGCGTGGTCGAGCGCGACGTCGTGAGCGAACGCGAGGACATCCACGTGGTGGAGAACTGGCGCTATCTGGGCACGGCACACGACGAGGCGCAGCTGGCAGCGATCCTGGAAAAACGCAGCGCTCCGGTGTTCGACCGCGATACCTACAAGTTGCTGGCCAAGCACCTGGGCGGCAAGGTGCGGATCGTGCCGCTGAACGTGTGGCCAGGGATCGGGCAAGCACCGGCGTGCGAACGGCGGGCGGCGGATCTGCGGCCGTAGGGTGCGCCGCCCTAGCCGAACGTGGCGTACGAGGTTTCCGGGCTCTCGATGTGGATCCTGCGATTTTCCAGGCTCAGGACACCACGCCGTTTCAGGTCATTGAGCACTTCGGTCACGGTCTGGCGTGTCGTGCCGACCATGTCGGCGATTTCCTGGTGTGTGAGGGTGATGCTGAGATGAATGTCCTGCCCGATGCGCACGCCGTGGCGGGCGCTCAGGCGCAGGATCAGCTTCATGATGCGGGTTTCGACATCGTCGTTGATCAGGTTGACGATGACTTCGCCCAGGCTGCGCATGCGGCACGACAGCACCTGCATGACGAGCGGCAATGCACCGGGATGAGCGTGGAGGAATTCGGAGAACTGTGCCTGTGACAGTTTGAGGACCTTGGAAGCCTCGCATGCCTGCGCGTGGACTACGCGTCCGCCGCCCTGTGCCACTTCGGCCAGGCCGAACATCTCGCCGGCGAAACAGAACCACAGGAGCACCTCCTTGCCGCTGCGCGAAGGCTGGCAGACCTTGACGCGGCCTTCGCGCAGAAAATAGACATGCTTGCCCGGCGCGCCGGCGCGAAAGACGAATTCGCCCTTGCGAAAATCCTGTTCGGTTCCCAGGGCGAGCAAGGCTTCCCGGTCGCCCGGCGTCATGCGCGCGAGCACGTCGGTCTGCTGCTCGAGGATGGAGCTTATCGAATCGGTGGGCATGCGCATCCCTCAAATTGGACAGCTTCGCGCAAACGATACACCTCAAATACGCGAAATGTCGGTTGGCCGACATACTTTCACCCCGGTGGAAAGAATACTGGCGACGCCGTTCCGGAAACGGGAATGCGCCGTATCCGGAACCGGAAGATTCAAACGGGAAAGGGATCTGGAAAAGGTCTCTTGCGACTCAGGCCTACCTGAACGGAGGTTGCGATGTTCCACTGTTTTCGTTTCCGGTTGTTTCCGTTTTCTCGTGTCATCCACAGTCCGGGCGTTCTGGCGGCCCTGCTGGCACCGGTCCAGGCGGCCGGGGTCACATCGGCGATGCAGCCCGGGATCGATGCCTACAAGAAGCAGGCGGCGGCCGGTCTTGGGAAAGGACACCCTAATTTCGATGTGTCTTTCGGGGACGGCAAGGTCTGGCAGCAGGCTGAAAGCAGGCCCGACCCCAGCACCAATATCGAATCGGCCCGGATTTCCGTGCCCGTGAAAAGCGGCGGCGAAGCGATCGGCGTCCTGCCGGTCTCGCTGACCGCCGCCAACCTGAAATAGGAGGGCCCGGCATGAGCGAACAAATACAACGCGGCGGCTTCCTCACCAACTGGGGCACCAACATACGCGATTCCGGGCGCTCGCCCGGCAAATGCGCCTGCGGGTTTTTCGTGGCGTGGATCGCCTTCTTCCTGATCCTGTGGGTCATCCCCACGCCGGAAGGCCTGTCGGACGCCGGCAAGGCGACGCTGGCCGTCATGGTGTGGGCCTGCGTCATGTGGGTGACCGAGGCAATACCGGTCGGCATATCCGGCATGCTGATTCCCATGCTGCTGGTCATGACGGGCGCGATCGACAAGTTTCCCAAGGCGGCCAGCGGGTTCACGACGCCGGTGGTGTTCCTGTGTCTGGCGGCCTTCATCTTCGCCGCCGTGATGCAGGCGGCCGGACTGGACCGGCGCATCGCGCTGGGCCTGCTGCACAAGCTCAAGGTCAAGACGGTCAACGGCGTGATCTGGGCGATGTTCGCCGCCAACATGCTGCTGTCCCTGATCATCCCCGCCGCCAACGCGCGAGCCGCGACCCTGCTGCCGGTGGTGAACGGCATTACCGAGATGTTCGGCGATACGCCTGAAGAACGCGCCGGCAAAAAAGCCATCGTCATCCAGACACTGGTCTACGGTTCGATGATCAGCGGCATGTGCATCATGACCGCGCATCTGCCCAACCTGGTGCTCGTCGGCCTGTTCGAGACCGAACTGGGGCTGCACCTCTCCTACATCGACTGGTTCAAGCTGCAGTGGCCCTATCTCGGCATGTTCGTGCTGACGCAGTGGTGGATCCAGCGCTACTTCAAGACCCATGGCGTGAAGGTCCACGGCGGATACGAAGCCGTCCGGAAACAGCACGAAGAACAGCCGAAGACCACCCAGGCGGAATGGTTCATCCTCGCGGCATTCGGCGCGATCGCATTGTTGTGGGTGACGGAGTCCTGGCACGGCATCAAGTCGCACAATGCGGCGCTGATGGGACTGGCGGTGCTGTTCATGCCGGGCCTTTTCGGCTTCAAGTGGAAAGAGCTGCAGGACCGTACGATATGGGGCACTTTCCTGCTGCTCGCCGGCGCGCTCTCGATGTCGTCCGCAATGGGCAGTACCGGGCTGGCGCAGTGGCTGTCGGACATCATCCATCCGCTGGCCGTGGGTCATCCGTGGTGGATGGCCCTGCTGATCCTGATGGTGGGCACGCACGTGATCCGGCTCGGGATGCTGTCCAATGTTGCGGCCATCACCATGCTGGCGCCGATCCTGCTGGCGCTGGCGCCCAAGCTGGGCCTGCATCCGGTGGCCTTCACCATGCTCGTGTCGGATACGGACACGTTTGCCTACATCCTGCCCACGCAGATCACGGCCGCGGTCATCGCCTACAGCAGCGGCACCTTCAGCATGGCGGACTACGCGAAAGTGGGCTGGGTATCCGTGCTCATCGCGATTGCCTATGGCATCTGCATCATGGCGCCGTGGTACGCGTTCATGGGCATTCCGATCTGGGACCCCACCGCGCCGTGGCCGTTCCAGTGAATCGATATCCGAACGACCCGGCCGGGGCGCACCGCAAGGTGCGCGATCCCGGCCGCCCTTTCAGAACGAGGACGTCAGCATGAAAAAAATGACCGAAGCCGAACTGCGGAAAAAACTCGGCGATTACACCGCACCCCGGGGTCTGTACGAGATCACCAAGGAAATGCCCTTCCTGGGCCGGGTACGCTGCAACATCGAGCAGATGGAGGCCGGGTCCTGGCAGGAAATCGTCATCGACTACGAGCTGGGCGCATCGGGCATGGCCGACGGTTCGTGGTTCAAGGCCACCTTCCGGTTCTATTCGGACTGGGCGCTGTTCCAGACCTCCGATCCTGCCGGGGCCAACTACATCTCCGCCGAATACCATGCGGCCCCCACCATTCCCGGCCAGTCGCCGGCGACCGTACAGCGGCTCAGCGTGCGTTTCGACCAGAAAGGCCACGAGCGCCCGTTTCAGAAAGCGGTCATCGTCGACACCTACGACGGCTATCTGAAAGCTGGCGATCACATCGTCATCCGGCTGGGCGACCGGCGTTTCGGCGGTGCCGGCACGCGCGTGCAGACGTTCGTCGAAGAGAGCTTCCGCATCCGCTGCTACGTCGATCCGCTGGGAACCTCGCGCTTCGCCGCAATCGGCGAAGACCTGGTCATCGACATCAAACCCGGCGCACCGGCGCAACTGATGTGGGCCGGCTCGCGCATCGTGCGCGCGGGCGAGCGTTTTCCGTTGCGCCTGCGCAGCGAGGACCCGTGGGGCAACACCTGCTGGAATCGGGGCGACAGGGTCGTCGTCCACGCAACACTGGACGGCCGGCCGGTATACGACCGGGAAACGGCCCTGTCGGAAACGGGCTGGGCCGTGCTGCTGCTGGAAGACCTGCCGACGGACGTGCCGGGCGAGCTGACGGTCACCGCCCGTCTGCCCGGGCATCCCGGAGTGAAACCGGCCGTCTTCTACGTCACCGTGGACAAGGCGCTGACGGTACCGCGCATTTTTTACAGCGACCTCCACGTGCATTCCGAGGACACGATCGGGACCAACACCACGAGCTATAACCTCACGTATGGCCGCGATGTCAGCGGTCTGGACATCCTGGCGTTCGCGCACAACGATTTCAACATCACCACCGAACGCTGGCAGAAAACGGTCGAACTGATTCGCTCGATCACCCGGGACGGCAGCTTCGTGGCCTACCCCGGCACCGAGTGGTGCGGATCGAGCTGCGCCGGGGGCGACCACAACGTGGTGTTCCTGCACGACGGCGAACCCGAATTCCCCTATCTCAAGACCGGCGAGCACGTGCGCTCGGTGGAATGGAACGAGGACATGCGTTCGGCCACCGTCGAGCCGGGCGCCTGGCCGCTGGAAGAGCTCTGGGCCGCCTACGCACAAGACCCGGCCGGCCACCTGCTGATTCCCCATGTGGGCGGCCGGCGCTGCATACTCGACTGGCATCATCCCGAACTGGAACGGCTGATCGAAATCGGTTCCAGCTGGGGCCACTTCGGCTGGCTGTATCAGGAGGCGATGACGCGCGGCTACAAGATCGGCGCATCGATGGCGGGCGATGAGCATCGCGGCCGCTGCGGCGGCGGCGTGCCGGGCACGGCGGTGTTCGGCACCAAGGGCGGTATTTCCGGCGTGGTTGCGCCCGCGCTTTCGCGCAAGGCCGTGGCGGAAGCCCTGCGCGCGCGCCATACCTTCGCCTCCACCGGCGAGCGGACCTACGGCCTGATTCGCTGCGGCGAACACATCATGGGTGACGCGTTCAGCCACAAGGGGCCGGCGACCATCGACTACCGCTTCCTCGGCGATGCGGGCTGGGACGAGATCGTCGCCTTCGACCACACGGGCGAGATCTGGCACAGATACCTCCAGGAGGAGCTCGGTTTTTCCGAACGCAGGATCCGTTTCCGCTGGGGCGGCGCCCGCGTCAAGGATCGCTACCGCTGGGCGGCCTGGAAAGGCAAAGTCACCATCACCCATGCGGTGATCAACGATTTCGCCGCACGCGGCTTCGAGCACATCGAGGAAACCTGCTGGCGCGAGTCCACCACGAGCGTGGGCTTCAAGAGCGATACCTATGGCGACGTCGACGCCATCGAGCTCGATGTGTCGCACCTGGCGACGGCGCGGATTCGTGTCGAGGGCACCATAGACGGTTACGTGAAAGTGGGCGATCCGCTCAAGGGCAATCCCTTTGTGCACTGCCCGGAATTCGTGTGGGAAATCACCGGGACCGAACTGCTGCAGGCCGCGCGGCTGAGAAAGGAGCTGCCCGGGGTGGAGATGTTTCTCGCTTTCGAACGCATGAGCGACCAGCCGGCGCCGCGGGAAGTCTGCGGCACGCTCACGGTCGATCCGTCGAACGGTCCGCACGGCCATCGCCCGGTCTACCTGTTCGGGCGTCAGGTCGACGATGCGAAAGTGTGGACATCCGCGCTGTTCATCGCGTTCGGCGGCTGAACCGCCGGTGCAAGGCGGCCGGGTCGCGACATGGCCGTAGCGTCGGAGACGCTCAGTCCGGCGCGGGGCGCCAGTCTTCGAGCACGCTGCGCAACTTCACTTCGTCCACTGGCAGGGCCAGCGCGGCGTCGATGCGCAGCCGCGCGGCGACCCTGTCGAGCACAGCCTGGTGGGCCGGTTCGTAGAAGACCATGATCCGGGTGGCCGGCGAAGCCTGCGCGGTCGCCAGCAGGGATTCCAGGTTGGACAGGCGGTCGCGGAAATCGGTCTGGTGGAAGAAATCGGCGACGATGACGGCGGGCGGTGTCTTGCGGACGAGTGCAATCGCCTTGCGTTCCGTCCATTCGGTGACGACGGCGTAGCCGAGCGCCTGATAGAGCTTCTTGAAGTTGGCCGTGCCGATGAAGGCATTGACCATGAGCAGCGTGGGCGCGCTCATTCCGCGCTTTTCTTGGTGGCGGACTTTTTGGTCGTGGTCTTGGCGCCGGCAGCTTTTTTGGCGGGTGCTTTCTTGGCGGCGGGCTTTTCCTTGCCGGATTCAGTGGGTTTTTTCGCGGCTTTCTTTTCAGACGCAGGCTTGACGGCGGCCTTTCTGGCCGGTTTCTTGGCCGGCCCCTTGGCAACGCGTGCCGCGATCAGTTCCAGCGCCTCGTCCAGCGTCACCGATTCGGGCGTCACGTCCTTGGGCAGGGTGGCGTTGACCGAACCGTGTTTGACATAGGGGCCGTAGCGGCCCTCGTGCACGGTCACATCCTTGTCGTCGCCGGGGTGCTTGCCGAGCGTACGGAGTGCGGCCGCGGCCGACGCGCCGCGCGGCGCGCGCTCCATCGCCAGTACTTCGAGTGCGCGCGGCAGGTCGATTTCGTACACGCTGTCGGTCTTGGGAATCGACTTGAACTTGCCGTCGTGCAGCAGATAGGGACCGAAGCGGCCGTTGTTGGCGACGATCGGCAATCCCGTCGCCGGATGGTGGCCCACCTCGCGCGGCAGCGACAGGAATTTCAGTGCCTGTTCCAGCGTGGCGCTTTCCAGCGGGATGTCCTTGGGCCATGAAGCGCGGCGGGGCTTGGGCGCCTTCTTGTCCTCGGGTGTGTCGCCGATCTGTACGTAGGGCCCGAAGCGTCCGGACAGCAGTTTCACGTCCAGTCCGCTGGCGGGGTCCTTGCCGAGAATGAGATCGCCTTCGACCGCGCCCGCGTGCAGCGGCCGTGTGTAGTCGCAGTCAGGGTAACCCGAGCAGCCGATGAAGAGACCGCGCTTGCTCGCCTGCATGAAGAGCGGCTTGCCGCACTTGGGACAGGCTTCGAGAATGGGGCAGCCGCGTTCGACTTCCTGCTTGGCACGCAGCTCGCCGTCGAATTCCTTCCAGAATTCGCCCAGGAGACGCGACCACTGACGCTTGCCGTTGGAGACGTCGTCAAGCTTGTCCTCGAGCTTGGCGGTGAAGTCGTAGTCGACGTAGTGCGTGAAATGACGGGTCAGGAAACAGTTGACCAGCCGACCGATATCGGTCGGCTGGAAACGCTTCTTTTCGAGCACCACGTATTCTCGGTCCTGCAGGGTCGAGATGATGCTGGCGTAGGTGGAAGGACGGCCGATGCCGTATTCCTCCAGCGCTTTCACCAGACTTGCCTCGGTGTAGCGCGGCGGCGGCTGGGTGAAGTGCTGTTCCCCGTAAAGGCGGTCGACCGGCAGGGTTTCCCCCTCGATGAGCGAGGGCAATTTGGACTCGCCCTCTTCCTCCTCGTCGTCCTGATAGACGGCGAGAAATCCCGCAAAGGCCAGTGTCTGGCCGGTGGCGCGGAAAGTGCCGTCGCCCACCGTGATGTCGGCGGCCACGGTATCGAACTGCGCCGGCGTCATCTGGCAGGCGACGGTGCGTTTCCAGATCAGCTCGTAAAGCCGGGCCTGGTCGGCGGTCAGAAAGGCTTTGACCGACTCGGGTGTGCGCATGACCGAGGTCGGGCGGACGGCTTCGTGCGCTTCCTGCGCGTTCTTGGTCTTGGCCTTGTAGGCGATCGCCGAGGGCGGCAGATAGTCCTTGGAGAAGTTGGCGCCTACATACTTGCGAATGTCCGTAATGGCTTCCTGCGCCAGATTTACCGAGTCGGTCCGCATGTAGGTGATGAGGCCGACCGGGCCTTCGCCGAGGTCGATGCCTTCGTACAGCTGCTGGGCGGTGCGCATCACGCGGTCGGTCGTCATGCCGAGCTGGCGCACGCCGGCCTGCTGCAGGGTCGAGGTGGTGAAGGGCGCGGCAGGATTGCGGGCGCGGCGCTTCTTCTCGATGCGCATCACGCGCGCGTCCCTGCCCTCCAGCGTCGCCAGCCATTCCTTGCTGCGCGCCTCGTGTTCGACGGTGAACTGTTCGAGCTTCTCGCCGCGGAAATGCGTGAGTTTCGCCGTGAATGCCTGCTCGCCCTTGTGGGTGTCGAGATGCAGCGTCCAGTATTCGCGCGGCTTGAAGGCTTCGATCTCCTCCTCGCGCTCGACGATCATGCGCAGCGCGGGCGATTGCACGCGGCCGGCGGACAGCCCGGGGCTGATTTTTTTCCACAGCAGCGGCGACAGGTTGAAGCCGACCAGGTAGTCCAGCGCACGGCGTGCCTGCTGCGCGTCGACCAGATCGGACGCGATCTCGCGCGGATGCCGCACGGCGTCCTGGATGGCTGATTCGGTGATCTCGTAGAAGGCGACACGCTTCATCGGCGTCTTGACCTTCTTTTCCTTGAGGATTTCGCTGATGTGCCAGGAAATCGCTTCGCCTTCCCTGTCCGGGTCGGTCGCGAGCAGCACTTCGTCGGCCTTCTTGGCGGCCTTGACGATGGCGTCGACGTGTTTGGCGTTGCGCTCGATGATCTGGTATTTCATCGAGAAGTTTTCGGTGTCGACGGCGCCGGTCTTCGGCTCCAGGTCGCGCACATGGCCGTAGCTGGCGAGAATGTCGTAGTCGGCGCCGAGGTATTTCTTCAGCGACTTGGACTTCGACGGCGATTCGACGATGACGAGCTTGGACATGGCGGCGGCGAGTGAGATCGGATCAGTGCAGGCGGCCCGGCTCGTGGTTCAGCAGCATGTCTTCCAGATGCGTGAAGTGCTCGATGAGGCCGCGGCGCCACAGCACGATCAGCGTCATCCAGCGCACATGGTCGGGTTCGATGTCCTCGCCGGCCAGCTCCATCAGGCCGGAGATCACCCATTCGCGCGATTCGGGATCGAGAATCTGTGCAGACTCCAGCCAGGCCAGTTCGTTGCGGCAGGCCGTGTTGAGACGTTCCGTTTCTTCGGGCGCGTAGTGGCGCAGGTGTGCCAGCGCCAGCGCGGGATGCGTCGCGCTGCCGGCCAGGTTGCCGTACCAGTCCAGCGCGGCGGTGATGGCGGCCTCTTCGAAACCGGCCGCAAACAGGCGTTTCTCCAGCGCATCGCGATCGGGCGCCAGCTCCGCCATGCGGAAGCTTTCGTACAGGTAAACCAGGATGTCGAGCATGATTTCAGTGGAGTTTTTGGTAGCGCCCGCCGGGCAAGGAAGCGATTCGCCCTTCCAGTTCAAGCGTCAACAGCTTCGCTGAAAGCGTATCCAGCGTCAACCCGGTTCGCTGCGCCAGCGCGTCGAGCGTCGACGGCGCGCCGTCGAAGGCGTCCAGCACCGGATCGCCGGGTGCCGTGTGTGGTGCTTCGTCGAAGCGCGGCGGCGCAAGGCGTTGCTGCCAGGCAAGCTCGTCGAGGATATCTGCGGCCGACTCGACCAGCTTGGCGCCCTGCTTGATCAGCGTGTGGCAACCGCGCGACAGCGGCGAATGGATCGAGCCGGGGATGGCGAACACTTCGCGCCCCTGTTCGACGGCGACGCGTGCGGTGATCAGCGAACCGCTGTCGGGCGCGGCTTCGACCACCAGCACGCCGCGGCTCAATCCGCTGATGAGACGGTTGCGGCGCGGGAAATGCCCGGGCAGCGGTGCCGTGCCGAGCGGGAATTCCGACACGATCAATCCGCGCTCGGCGAGCTGGTGGGCCAGTGTTTTGTTGCGCGCGGGGTAGACGCGGTCGAGCCCGGTGCCGACGAGCGCGATACTCGATCCCGTGCCGGCCAGTCCGCCGCGATGGGCCGCCGCGTCGATGCCCAGCGCCAGGCCGCTGACGATGGTGAGGCCGGCGTCCGATAGCGCCTGCGCGAAGGCCTCGGCGTCGCGCGCGCCCTGCGGGGTCGCGTTGCGGCTGCCGACGATGCCGAAACCGGGCCGGCCGAGCAGTTCGCGCCGCCCTTTGCAGTAAAGCATGGCGGGTGGGTCCGCGATTTCCAGCAGGGCCGGAGGGTAGTCCGCGTCGGCCAGCGTCACCAGGCTGTTGCCGGGCTGATCGAGCCAGGTGCGTGCGGTTTGGAGTTCGCCCGCATCGGGGCCTGCCAGCAGGGCGTCCAGCTGGGCAGGCGAAAGGTGCCGGGCCAGTGCGCCGCGTCCGGACGATAAAACGGCCTCCGGTGAACCGAAGGCCGTCAGCAGATGCAGCAGACTGGTGTTGCCGACGCCCGGGACAAGGCCGAGTCGCAGCCAGACGTCCGTGTCGGAAGCGGTGTCGCTCAAGGATTGCGCGCGGTGTCGAGCAGGTAGACCGGGCCGTCGGACTCCATGATGAGCGCGTAGGCCGTGCGGTCGAACACGCGATAGACCATCAGCAGACCGCTGCGCGCGTCGGGCAGCTTCACCGTGCGGTCGTCGTCGGCGCTCAGGCAGGTGGCGCGGAAGCTGGCGCGCACGTCCGAGGCCTGGTCGTAGGTGACCTTGCCGTCGCCCTTGAGGCAGCGTACGTCGTTGTAAAGCCAGGCCGCGCCGCCGGGCACGCCGGTTTTTTCGTTGACCCAGGTCATGCGGTCGCGCTCGTCGCGGCTCAACTGCACGGTCTGGCCTTCGCGATAGACGGCCAGCACGTGACCGGGTTCGAGGCCGTCGCGGCTGCCGCGGTTGAGCACCACGGTCTGATAGCGGCCGCTGTCGGTCAGGCCGCCGTAGGCCGAGATGATGCGCGCATGGACTTTGGTGTCCGGCGCGTGCGGCATGTATTCGAAGGTGGCGCTGTCGTCGGCCGGCACCAGCTTGTCCTTGGGCAGGATTTCCCGCGCCGACTGGGTGATGCGGATTTTCTGCGGCGCGCCCTCGGCGACGGTGCGGGCGTCGCCCAGGTATTCGACTTCGTAGCCCAGGGTTTCGCCGGTTTCCGGGTCCTTCAGCGCCTTGCCCGGGCGCAGCACGTTCCAGCGCGTCACGCCGGCCGGGCCGCCGGTCGCGAAGGCGTCGTCGCCGGCGCCCAGGATCACCCGCTCGGCGTTGGTGCCGAGAATGTAGGGCGCGTCGTCCATTGCGTACCGTTCGACCACGCGTGGCTGCGAAAGGAAGGGATGGATCGCGTTGATGGGGATGGGGGGAATGGCCTCGGTGGCGATTTCGGTGGCGCGCATGCCCGGCGAGAGCTTGACGGTGGCCATGTCGGCCTTGCCGCCCTTGACCAGCGCCAGACGGGGGTCCTTGCCGCTGCGGTCCAGCACGATCAGGTCGCCGGGGTAGATCCAGTGCGGATCCTTGATCTCGTCGCGGTTCAGATTCCAGATCCGGGGCCAGCGCCAGGGATCCTTGAGGAATTTGCCGGAAATGTCCCAGAGGGTGTCGCCCTTGACGACGACATACTTGTCCGGCGCGTTTTCCTGCAGTTTGAGCGTGTCGGCGAAGGCCGGCGCGGCCAGCAACAGGGCGAGAGAAACGACGAGTTGACGCACGGGGGAGCCCTCCATTTAGACTTGGTCTAATCCGGTATTGAAAATATACTGTGCGCTTGGATTACGGCGATTCGTCGCCATATATTTAGCGTGGTACGCCGCATCGGTGCAGATTCCGCATCAAAGTGTGCCCCCAGCCTTTTCATTCGTAAAGCTTTTTCATGGCCAGACTCGACATTTTGCATTACCCCGATGCGCGCCTGCATACCGTCGCCAAGCCGGTGCAGGCGGTCGACGCGCGCATCCGCAAACTGATCGACGACATGGCCGAGACCATGTACGCCGCCAACGGCATCGGGCTGGCCGCCACCCAGGTCGACGTGCACGAGCGCGTCATCGTCATCGATATTTCCGGAGCCCGCAACGAACTGCGGGTATTCATCAATCCCGAACTCGTCGCCCAGAGCGGCCGCGTGGAAGGCGAGGAAGGCTGTCTTTCGGTGCCGGGCATTTATGATCGGGTGACGCGCGCCGAGCGGGTCGCCGTGCGGGCGCTCGACCGTGACGGCCAGGTCTTCGAACTCGATGCCGAAGGCTTGCTGGCCATCTGTATCCAGCACGAGATGGATCACCTGATGGGCAGGGTTTTCGTCGATTATCTGTCCGGCCTCAAGCGGACCCGGATCAAGACCAAGCTCGCCAAGCAGGCACGCGAACACCGGCCAGACCCTGTCCCGACGCGCGCGTCGCTCTGATGGCCGTATTTCGTCCGATACCGTGATTCCGTTAAAGTATTGGCGCGGGGGTCCGCTAATGCGCAGAGGAACCGGGTCTCGCCGGATGTCTTCCATCATCGTTTCACTCTTGTCAGGGGGTCGCATGTCTAGAAAAACGGGCGCCATCAGCATTGGCTTGTCGGTATTGCTCCTCGGGGNCCCCCCCCCCCCCCCCCCCCCCCCCCCCCCCCCCCCCCCCCCCCCCCCCCCCCACAACGCCCTACTCTGAAACTCCTGTAGCCGTCAACTTCCCAACTACAAAACAGAACAAACTTCAAGCCGGGGCGCACTGGAAGGCGATCGCGGAAGACATCGCCAAAACCGTCGCCGCCAAGGTTCCGGGCAACCAGCCGGTATTCATCGCCAAGCCTGCCCAGTCCCACTTCAATCGGGCATTCTTCAATGAAATCCTGACCGCCCTCGTCAATCAGGGCGTCCCGGTCGTGAAAAAACCGGACGACGCGGCGACTACGGTCGAAATCGAGACGCAGCTCGTCAAATTCGGGCTGGACCGGCCCAAGTACCGAACCGTAGGCGGGCCAACCGCCCTCGCTGCAACCGCGTGGGTGATCCATGAGGTTGGGCCGGGTTGGAGCAACGGGCAGGTGCTGGCCGGTGCCGGTACACTCATGGTGGCGTCGGACGTCGCAGCGTGGTTCGGTTCGGAATACGCCGCAGGCGCGGTACCAACCCACGAAATTTTCGTCACGGTCACGGCTTCCGACAGGCAGCGCTACCTGGCGCGTACCAGCAACGTCTATTACGTCGCCGACAGCAATACCGAGCTGTATCTGACTGCGTCAAGCCCCAAAGCCAACAACATTCAACTTTTGGGAGACCGCTGATGCGTGCGATACATACGGCTTGTCTTTTGCTGGCTGCCGGTCTGGCGGTTTCCGGTTGTGCGCACGTCGAAGCGCCGCGCGAGCGTGCGCCGCAGGCCGACATCATTGCGCACAACCATACGGCGGCCGAGGCGCTCATCGGGCAGGTGCAGGCATCGCGGCTGCCCAAGGGCAGCGCTGTGCTCATTGCCACATTGGTCAACATCGATGCGCTCGAAACTTCCTCCACATTGGGACGGAGCATTTCGGAGCAGGTCGGAACGAAGTTTTCGGCAGCGGGTTATCAGGTGATCGAACTGAAGCTGCGGGAAGGTGGAGTCTATCTCAAGCGCAACGAAGGCGAGCTCATGCTGACCCGTGAGATTTCGCAACTGGCCAAGTCGCACAACGCGGGTGCCGTGATCGTGGGCACCTATGCGGAAGCGGGCTCGACCGTATTCATCAATCTCAAGGTAGTCGATCCCGCCAGCAACGTTGTGCTGGCTGCGACGGATTACGCCCTGCCCATGAATCAGGATGTAAGAACTTTGCTCGGCAAGCGCGCGCAACGCTTCTGATCTGCCGTTAGAATCGCGAGCGGCATGCGCTCCGGCGCATGCCGCTTTGTCATTTTCGCAGGCAGACAATGAGATTGATATTCGCCGGCACCCCGCCGTTCGCGGCTGCGGCGCTCGAAGCCCTGGCGGAGGCCGGGCACGATATCGCACTCGTGCTCACGCAGCCCGACCGCCCCGCCGGGCGCGGCATGAAACTCACGCCCAGCGCGGTCAAGACGGCCGCGTTGGCGCGCGGCTTGCCGGTGAGTCAGCCCCTCAGCCTGAAAACGCCGGAAGCGCAGGCCGAGCTCGCCGCTGTTCGAGCCGAGGCGATGGTGGTCGCCGCCTACGGCCTCATCCTGCCGCAGGCCGTGCTCGATCTGCCGAAGCAAGGCTGTCTCAACATCCACGCCTCCCTGCTGCCGCGCTGGCGCGGGGCCGCGCCGATCCAGCGCGCGATCCTCGCGGGCGACGCGGAAACCGGCATCACCATCATGCGGATGGATGCCGGCCTCGACACCGGTGCGATGCTGCTGAAAACCGGCGTGCCCATCCGTGACACCGATACGGCCGCGAGTCTGCACGACACGCTGGCGGCCGCGGGCGCCGCGGCCATCGTCGAGGCGCTTGCCCGGTTCGATACGCTGACGCCGGAATCGCAGGACGATACCCAGGCTACCTACGCGGCCAAGCTCGGCAAGGAAGAGGCCCGCCTCGACTGGACGCGGCCGGCGAACGAGCTCGAACGGGCGGTACGCGCGTTCAACCCGGTGCCGGGGGCGTGGACGGTTTTCGAAAGCGCGCCGCTGAAAATCTGGTCGGCGCGCGCGGTTGCGGGCCAGGGAGTACCGGGGGCGGTGATCGCAATGGGGGATGCGCTCGTGGTGGCCACGGGCGCTGGCGCGCTGGCGATTTCCGAGCTCCAGCCGGCCGGCGGCAAGCGCATGGCTGCCGCCGCCTTCTGCGCGGGACGTGCGCCCGCGCCGGGCACACGGCTCGGCTGATCGATATGAAGCGCTATTCGCCGCGCCCGCAGGACGATTACCTCGGCGTGCGCGAAGACGGTACGCATTACGGTCCGGCGGCGGTCTGCCGCGCATCCGGCATCGAAGCGGCATGGAATCTGGTCTGGCTGAGCCTGCCCGAGGTCGATGCCTTTCTCGAACGGCCGCAGGACGAAACCGACCTCGCCGCACGGGCGCCCGAGGGCCGTGCGCGGCGGCTCATCGCGAGCACGCTGGCGCTTTCGCGCGCGACGGACGGGCGCATCGTCTATCGCTTTGCCGAAGCGATGCGCGCCTATCCGGATCCGCTCGATTTCGTCGACTACGTCGAGCGTCATCCGCGTCTCGGTCTTTTGCCGTGGTACCGCGAATTCGGCGACGCCTGGCTGGCCACGCTGCGTGCGCGAGCCCGTGTCTCGGTCTACGGCGGCGCGGCAGACGATCTTCTGGTCGTCGATTTCAAGCGCCGTCGTCCGCGCTGATGCGCACGCTTCAAAAACGCGCCGCCGATGCCATTGCCGCCACCCTGGCCGGCACGGCGCTGCATCAGACGTTGCCGGAGGCGCTCGCCGGCGTCGCATCGCCGGGCGACCGCGGCGCCCTGCAGGACTGGATCTACGGCGGGCTGCGCTGGCGCGGCCGGCTCGATTTCTGGCTCGGCGCGCTGCTCGACAAGCCGCTCACCGATCCGGCGCTTGGCGAGCTGTTGCGCGTTGCGCTCTATCAGCTCGCGTTCACCCGCGCCAAGGCATTCGTGGTCGTCAACGAAGCGGTTGCCGCTGCCGGGCCGGGCTGGCGGCGCGGACTCGCCAACGCGGTGCTACGCAATTTCCAGCGCCGCCGCGCCGCACTCGACGCCGCCGCACAGGCCGACGACGTCGCGCGCTGGTCGCATCCGCGCTGGTGGATCGACGCGCTCAGGCGCGCCTACCCGGCGCAGTGGACGGCAATCCTCGAAGCCAGCCTTGCTCATCCGCCCTTCACGCTGCGGGTCAATGCGCGGCACGGCAGCGTCGAGGCCAGCCTTGCCGAATTCGCGGAGGCCGGCATCCCGGCCCGACCCACCGGCCCGGACGCGGTCACGCTCGAACGCGCCGTGCCGGTCGGCCAGCTGCCCGGCTTCGCCGAAGGCCGGGTGTCGGTGCAGGATGCCGGTGCGCAATGGGCGGCGCGCCTGCTCGACCCGCGGCCGGGCGAGCGCGTGCTCGACGCCTGCGCCGCACCCGGCGGCAAGACCGGCCACCTCCTGGAACGTGCGGACGTGGCGCTGACCGCGCTCGACGTCGACGCCGGACGGCTGGCACGGGTACGCGAAAATCTCGACCGGCTGCGGCTCGACGCCACCCTGATGCAGGGCGATGCCGCCCGTCCCGACGGCTGGTGGGACGGGCGGCCATTCGACCGCATTCTCGCCGACGTGCCCTGTTCGGCGTCCGGTGTCGTCCGCCGCAATCCCGACGTGAAATGGCTGCGCCGGCCGGAAGACATCGCCGGCTTTGCCGCCCGGCAGGCGACGATGCTCGACGCGCTCTGGCGGCTGCTCGCCCCCGGTGGTACATTGCTTTACGCCACCTGTTCGATATTCAGGGAAGAAAACGACGAACAGGTGGCGGCGTTTCTCGCGCGTCACGCGGGCAACGTCGAGCGGCGTTCGCTACCCGAACCCCTGACCCACGGATCGATACTGCCCGATGCCGAGCATGATGGCTTTTATTACGCGCTGCTTGCCAAGCCACGTTGAGATGCTGCGCCGGCTGGTCGCCTGGAGCCTGCTGATCGGGCTGGTCTGCGCCGGCGGGGCGCGGGCCGACGAGCCGAGCGGCGTGCGCGAAGCGACCCTCCGCGCCACGCCGCAAGGCTATGTGCTCGACGCCGACGTGAAGCTCGCGCTCAACCGCACGCTGGCCGACGCGCTCGAACGCGGCATCCACCTGCACTTCCTGCTCGAACTCGAGATCACCCGGCCACGCGGCTGGTGGTGGTTCGACGAAGACATCGCCGAGCCCGTGCGCAAGATGCATGTCTACTATCACCTGCTGCTGCGGCGCTATGTGGTCGAGAACGGCTATACCACGCGTACCGTCGACAGCCTGGCCGAGGCGCTGGCCTTCATGGGCCGCGTGACGGACTGGCAGGTACTCGAGCCCGGCGCGTTGCAGACGGGCAAACCCTACGCGGCGCGCCTGCGTCTGCGGCTGGACACCGCGCAGCTGCCCAAGCCGCTGTCGATCGCTGCCGTCAGCGGCGACAGATGGGAGCTGGTCACGCCCTGGTACGCCTGGTCGTTCGACGCGCCGGCCCTGCCCGTCGCGCCCTGATGCGCACCCTCATCGTCGCGGCTTTCGTTGTCGGCATCGCGCTGCTGACGCTGCTGTTCCAGGCCAGTGGCGACGACACCGGCTTCTCCGACAACCTGCCCGATCTCTTCATCGGCGGCACTGTGCTGGGCGCCATCCTGCTCGGCCTGCTGGGCTGGCGCATGTGGTGGCTGCAGAAACGGATCCGCCGCGGCGTGTTCGGCGCCAAGCTCACGCTGAAGCTGCTGCTGATGTTCGGCGTCGTCGCCATGCTGCCCGGGCTGGTCGTCTATGGCGCTTCGGTGTTCTTTCTCAACCGCTCGATCGAGACCTGGTTCGACGTACGGGTCGACACCGCGCTGGCATCGGGCGTGAACCTCGGCCAGGCCGCACTCGACGATCTGTTGCGCGACCTCGACAAGAAAGCGCAGCGCATGGCGCTGACCCTGTCCGACGAGGGCATGGGCACGATTATCACCAATCTGTCGACCCTGCGCGAACAGAGCGCCGTGCAGGAGTTGACCCTGTTCGACGAACGCGGCGGGGTCATCGCCCACGTCGGCAGCGAACGCGGCGGCCTGCTGCCGGTGCTGCCCGACCGCGCCATCCTGTGGCAGGTCCGGCAGCAGCAGCCTTACAGCAACGTCGAGGAAGCGGGCGAACGCGGTCTTGTCATGCGTGTGCTGGTGCCGGTCTACACCACCGCGCTCACCGGCGAGACCCGGGTGCTGCAACTGGTGCAGCCGGTCCCCGCGAGCCTGGCCAGCGATGCGCAGGCGGTGCAGCAGGCCTATCGCGAATACCAGCAGATCTCGCTGTCCCGGCTGGGGTTGAAGCGCATCTACGGCGTGGCGCTCACGCTGACCCTGCTGCTTGCGCTCCTGCTGACCCTGGTGATCGCCTATCTGTTGTCCGAGCGCCTCGGCGCGCCGCTGCGCACGCTGGCGCGCGGCACGCGCGCGGTTGCCAAGGGCGATTTCTCGCAGATGCCCTCGGTGACCAGCCGCGACGAGCTGGGCGTGCTGATCCAGTCGTTCAATCGCATGACCCGGCAGCTTTCCGATGCGCGCGAGCAGGCGGCGCAAAACCACCAGGAAACGGAACAGGCCAAGGCTTTTCTGGAACGCGTGCTGGCGAATCTGTCGTCCGGCGTGATCGTGCTCGACGAAACCCAGCGCGTGCGCACGGCCAACAGCGCGGCTGCACAGATTCTCGGCGTGCCGGTGATGGCGCTGGAAGGCCGCCCGCTGAACCTGCTGGGCGCCGAGAACGGCGCGCTGCGCGACTTTGCCGAAACCGTGGCGGTGCGCTTCGCCGACCATGCAGGCGAATGGCAGGAGCAGGTCGACTACGCCGAACAGGGCGGCAAGCAGTCGCTGCTGCTGCGCGGCACGCGCCTGCCGGTCGGTGTCGAACAGGGCTACGTGCTGGTGTTCGACGACGTCACCAAACTGATCGACGCCGAGCGCAACGCCGCCTGGAGCGAAGTGGCCCGCCGGCTGGCGCACGAGATCAAGAATCCGCTCACACCCATCCAGCTCTCCGCTGAGCGCATTGCGCACAAGCTGGACGGCAAGCTGGAAACGCCGGATGCCGATTTCCTCGGCCGCGCGACGCAGACCATCGTCAATCAGGTGGCGGCGATGAAAGGCATGGTCGACGCTTTTGCCGGCTATGCGCGCATGCCGCGTGCCAAACTCGCCGCGCTGGATCTCAACGCGCTGGTGCGCGAAGTGCTCGCGCTGTACGATGCACGCGCGCTCGGGCTGGTTCTGCATCTCGACGACGATCTGCCCCGCGTGTCGGGTGATTCCACATTATTGCGCCAGGTGATACATAATCTGTTGCAAAATGCGCAAGACGCACTGGCAGAGCATGCCTCGCCGCATGTGGAGCTGGCCACGACAGCCTGGAACGGCATGGTCCGCCTGAGCGTAACCGACAACGGAGCCGGATTTCCGGAACACTTGATGACGCGGTTGTTCGAGCCGTACGCGACGACCAAGGCCAAAGGCACCGGGCTGGGGCTTGCCATTGTCAAGAAAATCGTGGAAGAGCATCAGGGCAGAATACAGATCGAAAACCTGAAGACGGGCGGCGCCTCGATCCGCATCATGTTGCCCGTGCATACGGCTGCTGGGGAGAACACGTGAGCGGGCATATTCTCGTCGTCGACGACGAAGTGGGCATACGCGAGTTGCTGTCGGAGATCCTGACCGACGAAGGCTACGACGTTCATCTGGCGGAAAATGCGGAGACCGCGCGCAGCTTCCGCGCGCAGCGCCGTCCCGATCTGGTCCTGCTCGACATCTGGATGCCCGATACCGACGGCGTGACCCTCCTCAAGGAATGGGCCGGCAGCGGCCAGCTCACCATGCCGGTGGTGATGATGTCCGGCCATGGCACGATCGACACAGCGGTCGAGGCCACCAGACTGGGCGCCACTGATTTCCTCGAAAAACCCGTCGCGCTCGCCAAACTGATCGACACCGTCAACAAGGCGATCAAACGCGGTGTGCCGCTCCCGCGGCGTACGCCGGGCATGGACCTCTCGGCGCTGGGACGCAGCGCGCAGGTACTCGAACTCAAGAAACGGCTCACGCAGATTGCCGGCAATACGGCACCGGTATTGCTGATGGGCGAATCCGGCTGCGGTTTCGAAGTCTGCGCGCAATTCCTCCACCAGCCGGCCAGCATCTGGATGGAAATCAAGGAGCGTGCGCGCCTGGTGTCCGACCCGCTCAGCTTCGTCGAAGGCCTGGGCAACGGCACGCTCTATCTGCCCGAAGTCTGCGAACTGGCGAAGCTGGAACAGAAAGGTCTGGCACTGCTGCTCGACCGCATCGAAGGTACGGGTGCGCGCCTGATCTGCGCCAGCAGCAGGAGCCTCGACACCATGGTCGGCGCGGGCGAATTCGACAGCCGGCTCTACTACCGGCTGTCCAGTCTCGCCATCCAGGTTCCGCCGCTGCGCGAACATCGCGAGGACGTCCCGGACATCGCCAATCTCATGCTGACCCAGCTGATCGAGGCCGGTGTCTGTCCGGTGCGCCGGCTGACCACGCCGGCCCTGAACCAACTGCGCAATTTCGACTGGCCCGGCAACCTGCCGCAGCTCAACAACGTGGTGCGCACCCTGGCAGTGACCGCGCTGGCCGGCGAAATCGATGCCGCCGACGTCAACCGTGTGCTTGCACCGATGAAACAGAATGCACCGGCCGTCGCGCACGGCATTCCGCTCGACATCCCGCTGCGTGAGGCGCGCGACGCCTTCGAACGCATGTACTTCGAGCACCTGATCCAGAAGGAAGGCGGCAGCATGACGCGTGTGGCCGACAAGTCGGGGCTGGAGCGCACGCATCTCTACCGCAAGCTCAAGCAGCTCAACATTCGCCATGGACGGCGTTTCGACGAGGACCTTTGATACGTCCGGGCGGGATTTCCGCCCGGGCGAGCTTCCCCCGCCTTTCGCGTTCCCATGAAGATCATCATTCTCGGCGCCGGCCAGGTCGGTGCCAATCTGGCCGAGAGCCTGGTCGCGGAAAACAATGACATCACGGTCATTGACCTCGACTCGTCCCGCCTCGCGATTCTGCAGGATCGCTTCGATCTGCGCACCGTACGCGGCCACGCGGCCCATCCGTCGGTGCTCAAGCTTGCCGGGGCCGACGACGCCGACATGCTGGTGGCCGTCACGCAAAGCGACGAAACCAATCTCGTCGCCTGCAAGCTTGCCGCGACGCTGTTCAATGTGCCAACCCGGATCGCACGGATCCGCTCGACCGATTTCCTGGAAACCGAAAACGGTTTTCTTGCCGAGCATTTCGGCGTCGATCACATCATCAGTCCCGAGCAGGCGGTAACCGATACCCTGCATCGCCTGATCGAGCATCCCGAAGCCTTGCAGGTGCTGGATTTCGCCGACGGCAAGGTTCGTCTGGTAGCGGTGCGGGCCTATCACGGCGGTCCGCTGGTCGGACACGAGCTGCAGGATATCCGGCGCCACATGCCCGACGTCGACTGCCGTGTCGCCGCGATCTACCGGCGCGATCACGGCATCGTGCCGCAGGGCATCACCGTCATCGAACCCGGCGACGAAGTCTTTTTCATCGCGCGCCATCAGGACATCCCCGCCGTCATGCGCGAACTGCGCCGCATGGACCGTCCGGTCAAGCGGGTCATGATCGCCGGCGGCGGCAATATCGGCCGGCGGCTGGCCGCGCAGCTGGAACGCGACTACGAAGTCAAGCTGGTCGATCACAACAAGTCGGTCACCAATCTGCTCGCGGAAAACCTCCACAGCACCCTGGTGCTCACGGGCGACGCCACCGACGAGGAGCTTCTGGAACAGGAGAACATCGAGTCGATGGACGTGTTCTGCGCGCTGACCAACGACGACGAGGACAACATCATGTCCGCGTTGCTCGCCAAGCGCATGGGCGCCCATCGGGTGATCTCGCTGATCAACCGTTCGGCCTATGTGAATCTCGTCCAGGGCGGCCAGATCGACATTGCGATCTCGCCGGCACAGGCGACGGCGGGGCCGCTGCTTTCCAAGATCCGGCGCGGCGACATGGCTGCCGTGCACAGCCTGCGACGCGGCGCCGCCGAGGTGCTGGAAATCGTCGTGCACGGCGATTTCAGAACGTCCAAGGTCGTCGGGCGCCGCATCGGCGACGTCGCGCTGCCCGACGGCGCGTCCATTGCCGCCCTCATTCGCGGCGACGACGTGCTGATCGCGCATCACGACACGCTGGTGGAAGCCGAGGATCACCTCGTCCTCTTCGTACTCAACAAGCGGATCATTCCCAAGGTCGAGAAGCTCTTCCAGGTCGGCTTCGGTTTCTTCTGAACGTCTCCATGCCGCGCATCGCATCCGCCGCCGTATCGTCCATCCTGCCGGTCGTTCACATCTTCTCGAAGGTGCTGATGCTGTTTTCGCTGGCCTTCCTGCTGCCGCTCGGCATATCGATCGCGCTGGACGACGGGGCACAGCTCGCCTACGACGAGGCCATCGTCATCACTTTCCTGTCGGGCGTGGCGCTGTGGCTGCTGTCGCGCCATGGCAAACGTGAACTGCAGACGCGCGACGGTTTTCTGCTGGTGGTGATGATCTGGGCGGCGCTGCCGGTCTATTCGGCCATCCCGCTGATGACCTACCTGCCCGATCTGGCGTTCAACGAGGCCTATTTCGAGGCCGTGTCCGGCCTGACCGCCACCGGTGCCACGGTCCTGTCCGGCGTCGATCACCTGCCGCCGTCGATCAATATCTGGCGTACCCAGATGCACTGGATCGGCGGCATGGGGGTGATCGTGCTGGTCGTCGCGGTGCTGCCCATGCTGGGCGTTGGCGGCCGGCAGCTGTTCAAGGCCGAAACGCCCACGCCGATGAAGGACAGCAAGCTCACGCCGCGCATGGCGGAGACCGCCAAGGGCCTCTGGCAGGTCTACGCATTTTTCACCGTACTGTGCATGCTTGCCCTGTGGGCCGGCGGCATGGACTGGATCGACGCCGTGGTGCACGGCTTCAGCGTGATGGGCCTGGGCGGGCTCTCTTCGCACGATGCGAACATGGCCTATTTCGATTCGCCGCTGCTCGAATTCATCGTGATGGTGTTCGCGCTGATCGCGGCCATCAGCTTTTCCACCCATTTCATGGCCTTCCGCACGCGCAACCTGCTCGCCTACCGGCGCGATGCCGAGCTGCCCTGGTCGCTTGGCGTACTGGCCGTGAGCGCGCTGGGCCTGGCGTTCTATCTGTATTACAAGGGGTTCTATCTCGATTACTTCGAGGCGCTGCGCTATGCCGCCTTCAATACCGTCTCGGTTGCGACCACATTGGGGTTTTCCACCACCGACTACAACGTCTGGCCCTATTTCGCGCCGCTGTGGATGCTGTTCCTGTCGAGTTTCGTCGCCAGTGCCGGTTCCACCGGCGGCGGCATCAAGATGTTGCGCGCAGTGCTGCTTTACAAGCAGCTTTACCGCGAGCTCATCAAACTCGTGCACCCGGCCGCTGAAATCCACACCAAGATCGGCCAGCAGGCGGTGCCGAACAAGATCATCTACGCCGTGCTGGCCTTCCTGTTCGTCTACGTCGCATCCATCGTCGTGCTGTCCTTCGTGCTGTCGGCTTCCGGCCTCGACATCTTCACGGCGTTCACGGCCGTCGTTGCCATGGTCAACAACACCGGCCCGGGCCTGGGCCAGGTCGGCCCGGCGAGCACCTATGCCGTGCTGAACGATTTCCAGACCTGGGTCTGCAGCTTCGCCATGCTGCTCGGGCGGCTGGAATTCTTTACCCTTCTGGTGGTGCTGACCCCCGCTTTCTGGAGGAAATGATGCCGACCGCAGCCGATTTCGAAAAAATGCTCGAGGCCGGGCGCGACAATGCCCTGCTGCGCTTTTCCCTGGGCAGCGCCTATCTCAAGGATGGCGAACCTGCACGCGCCATCGAACATCTGCGCCGTGCGGTCGAACACGATCCGAAGTATTCGGCTGCCTGGAAACTGCTGGGGCGCGCGCTGACCGATGTCGAGGACTGGGCGGCTGCGCTGGCCGCCTACCGGCAGGGTATTGCAGTCGCCGAGGGCCGTGGCGACGTGCAGGCGGCGAAGGAGATGACCGTGTTCGCGAAGCGGATCGAAAAACGTCTGGGTTGACGGGTTTGCAAGGCGCATTCGGGGGTACCTGTGTCGCGGCTCCGTGGCGTTTGCCGGTGGCCTGTTAAAATCCGGCGATTGATTTCAGAAGAAGGAGCATCACGATGACGCGGATGGTGAATTGCGTGAAACTCGGACGCGAAGCCGAAGGTCTGGCTTTCCCCCCGGTCCCGGGCGAACTGGGCAAGAAGATTTTCGAGAGCGTGTCCAAGGAGGCCTGGAGTGGCTGGCAGCGTCAGCAGACCATGCTGATCAACGAAAACCGCCTCAACCTTGCCGACCCGCAGGCGCGCAAGTATCTGATGGAGCAGATGAGCCGCTATTTCTTCGGCGGTGGCGCCGTCGATCAGGCGGCGGGCTACGTGCCGCCCAGCCACTGATACGCGGCGGCATCCATGAAATGAAAACGGGCGCCTCACGGCGCCCGTTTTCATTTCATATGGTCAAGGGCTGCTTACAGCACTTCCTTCTCGATCTCTTCCAGCGAAGTGTGGCGGACGTCCTTGCCCTTGACCATGTAGACCACGTATTCGGACATGTTCTTGGCGTGATCGCCCATGCGCTCGATCGCCTTGGTGACGAACAGGATGTCGATGAAGACCGTGATGGTGCGCGGGTCCTCCATCATGAAGGTGATCAGGTGGCGCAGGTTGAGGCGGAATTCCTCGTCCACCGATTGATCCTGGCGCGCGATTTCCACCGCCTTGGTCGCGTCCAGCCGGGCGAAGCCGTCCAGCGCCTTCCTGAGCATGTCGAGCACAAGGTCGGCCATGTATTTCACTTCGGAGAAACGCGGCAGGCTGATGCGCTCGGCCTTGTGGATGAGCTTGGCCATGCGGGCGATCTTCGCCGCCTCGTCGCCGATGCGCTCCAGGTCGGTGATGGTCTTCACCACCATCATCACCATGCGCAGATCGGACGCCGTGGGCTGGCGGCGCGCGATGATGTTGGTGCATTCCTCGTCGATGGCGACTTCCAGCGCGTTGACGTTGTGGTCGTTCGCGTCCACGCGGTTCGCGAGTTCCAGGTCGCCCTTCACCAGCGCTTCCACCGCGTTGGTGATCTGCTCTTCGACCAGGCCACCCATCTTCAGCACGTTCGCGCGCACCGATTCCAGTTCGGCATCGAACTGCTTGTAGGTGTGTTCAGAAAGCATCATGACTTTTTCTCCAAGGGTCCACCGGATTATAGGCGCGCCTGTATGACGTTTGCATGAACGTCCGGTTTCACGTTGAACTGAAGGGGATCGCGTAACGGCGGCCGTCGACATCGAGGTACAGAATCCAGTCCTGGCGGCTGCTCACGCACACCGGCAGCGTGATCCGGGCGCGGTAGACGCCGTTTGCGGCCTGCAGGTCGTAGCGGTTGAAGCCCATGTCCATGCCCACCATCTGAAATTCCGCGCTGACACGATGCCCGCCCGGGGCCTCGACGACGAGATCGAACGGCTCCAGTACTTCGGGTACCGTCAGAAACCGGGCGTGTACGGTCGTGCCGGCATGGCTGAATGCGCAGCCCGCAACCGGATTCGGACAGGTCACGGCCACCGCCTCGGCCGGGCGCTTGAACCACCAGCCTGCCGCCGCAATGGCCACCAGCGCCACCGCCACCAGCAGCGGCATCAGCACGCGCTTCATGTCCAGGCTCCGCGCAGCAGCGCCACCCCGTGGGCGCCATGCGACTGCGCCAGCGCGACGTCGCTGCGCTCCAGTCCGCCCAGCCCATAAACCGGAATCGGGCTCGCGGCGGCCAGCGCGGCGAAAGCGCCCCAGCCCAGCGTTGGCGCACCGGGATGGGTGAGCGTCGGCAGCACCGGCGAGAGCAGCGCGAAATCCGCCTCGATCGCGGCGGCGTGCGTCAGCTCGGCCGTGTCGTGGCAGGACACGCCGACCCAGGTGCAGTCGGGCCGGGCGTCGAGGCGCGCGGCGGCGCCTGCATCCAGGTGCACGCCGTCGGCGCCCGCCGCACGCGCCAGGTCGAGGCTGCCATTCACCAGCACGCGGGCGCCCGCCGCATGCGCCCGTCGCACGGTTTCGCGCGCCAGCTGCAGACGCATGTCGTCGGGCAGCGATTTGTCGCGCACCTGGACGAGCCGGAGCCCGCCGGCCAGCGCGGCATCCAGCCGGGCAAGGAATGTCTCGACGCCGAGCGCCTCGGCATGCGTGATGCCCAGCACGGGTGGCAGCGTCAGCGCCTTCACGATCGGAAAATTGGCGGGCAGCAGCGGGGCGACCGCAACCGCCCCGGGCGCCTGCCAGGAAAAGTTTTGTCCTTCGCGTGGATGCGGTTCGCCCGTCCATTCGAATACGCGGAAGAAATTCAGCCGCACGGTCGCATGCGTATAGGCGAATACGCGGGTGATCCAGCGGCAGGCACGCACCACACCTATGCCCAGTTCTTCGGCGAGTTCGCGTCCCAGCGCGGCTTCGAGCGTTTCGCCGGCTTCCACCTTGCCGCCCGGAAATTCCCAATAGCCGGCGTATACCTTGTCGGCCGGCCGGCTGGCGAGCAGGATTTCGCCGTCGGGGCGAACGAGGACGGCGGCAACGACTTCAACGACGGCGGACATGGGGGCGGGGCGGAGCAAAACCCGCATTGTGCCAGCCCCGCCCCGGCCCGCGTAACCGGGCCGGGCGTTTCGGATCGCAAACGGCGCGCCGTTCGGCAATGTTTTATCCGGCCGGGAGGTGCACGGCCCGGCCGTTTTTCCGGATGCGCGGTGGCGGGTTATTTCTTCCGGCCAGCCCAGTCGCGCGCGAATTGCCAGGCCACGCGCCCGTTGCGCGCGCCGCGGCCGAGCGCCCATTGCAGCGCTGCCGCATCGAAACCGCCGTCCGGTGACGCGCCGAGCTGTACCGCCCAGTGGCGCGCGATGGCGAGGTAGCTGTCCTGGTCCATCGCATGAAAACTCACCCATAGCCCGAAACGGTCGGACAGCGAGACTTTTTCCTCGGTCGCCTCGCCGGGGTGAATTTCGCCGTCCACGTGTTTGGCGTCCAGATTTTCGGCCATGTATTCCGGCATCAGGTGGCGACGGTTGCTGGTGGCGTAGATCAGCACGTTGTCTGCCGGTCCGGCCAGCGAACCGTCGAGCGCGGCCTTGAGGCTGGCGTAGCCCGGCTCGTGCTCGGCAAAGCTGAGATCGTCGATGAAGACGACGAAGCGGTGGCTGGGCGCGTCGGCCAGCAGGTCGAAGAGATCGGGCAGTGCCGGCAGCCCGGCCTTGTCCACTTCGATCAGGCGCAGTCCCTTCGCCGCGTATTTCGCATGCACCGCCTTCACCAGCGAGGATTTGCCGCCGCCGCGCGCGCCGGTCAGCAGCACATTGTTGGCCGGCCGGCCTTCGACGAACTGACGGGTGTTGGCGTCCACGCGCCGCTTCTGCTCGTCGATGTCGAGCAGATCCTGCAGCGCGACGCGACGGGGATGCAGGATCGGCTTCAGACTGCCGGTCTGTGCCGACCAGCGTGCCGCGCGAACGGTCTTCCAGTCCGGCGTGGCCGGGGCATGCGGGGCGAGCCGGTCGAGCAGGGCGTCGAGCCGGGGGAGGAGGGCGGTGAAATCGATCATGGGGAAATTCTATCCGCTCGCTCCGGCGGGGATTAGGAAAAAATTAGGCTTTGGCTAGCAAAGACTTATCAATGCGCAGCGCTCGGGCGGCTTAGGATGCCGCATCCGGATATCCCGCATCCGGGATGAACAGGAGAAACACATGACGCAAATCCCGCGCGCGATCGGCACGCTGGCCGTTCTGCTTGTGGCCGGCCCGGCCTGGGCCGCCCAGGGCGATGCCGACATCCGCCACGGCCGTTACCTCGTCGCCACCTCCGGCTGCAACGACTGCCACACGCCCGCCTACATGGCGAAGGGCGGCCAGGTAGCCGAATCCGAATGGCTGACCGGCGACGCCATGGGCTGGCAGGGCCCCTGGGGCACCACCTACGCCGCCAACCTGCGCCTGCTGGCCGCCAGCCTCACCGAAGCGCAATGGCTGGCCCGTGCCCGCCAGCCGATGCGGCCACCCATGCCTGTCGCCAGTCTGCGCGCCATGACCGACGCCGACCTGCGTGCGATCTACCGTTACGTGAAAAGCCTGCCGGCGAAGGGTGGTCCGGCGCCCGCCTACGTGCCGCCCGGCGGCAAGGTCGCCACGCCCTATTTCGACCTCACCCCCCGGAATCTGCCGCAGAAGGTCGCTCGCTGAATGTGCCCGGGCCGAGGCAATGGGCCCGAATGGCGTTCAGTTCGTGCTCAGGGCCAGCGGTCGCGTCACGTCCAGCCGAAACCGTCCGCGCCCGGTTTTTTCCAGCGCGATCTGCGGGCAGCGTTCGGCGAGCCGCCGCTGTAGCAGGATCAGACGCGTTTCGAGGTTGTCGCCGAAATCCGGCAACGGCAGGCGCGGGTCGCGGCGCAGTTCGCGGTTGCAGAAGTCGCGCCGGCCGTTCGCTGCGTGTTCGTTCAGCAGTGTCCACAGGATGCTGCCGGCCACGCCCTTGATGAGGTAGTCGTTGTCGACGAACACGCTGTGGTCGTGGGCGAAGTAGCGCACCGCGAGCGGCGTGCCGCGCGGCGCCCGGACGGCTGGCGCCGGTACGGCGGTTTCGTCGTCGGGCAGGGCGGCGAGCCGGGCCATCAGTGCGCCGACATGGCGCCCGTAGACCACCAGCGCGTCTTCGTCGGCATGGCCGAAAAAGGCATCCTGCTCGCTTTCCGCGTAGAGCACACCGAACAGGCGCGCGCCGTGCACGAGCGGGACCGCGATCTGGCTGTGCGCATCCGCCAGCACCGGCAGCGGAATGCGCGCCGCCGCCGCATCCGCCACGCGCAGCGCGGCCTGGTAGGTGTAGTCGCCGGTGCGGTGGTTGATGCGCACCGGCATGCGTTCGCGCGCGGCCACGCCGATCAGGCCTTCGCCGAGCGCGACTTCTGCGCCCACGCCGGACGTGGGGTAGCCCAGGCTGGCGAGCGTGTAGAGCGCGCCATCTGCCGGGCCGGTCTTGCCGGGCCCGGCGTTATCCGGCTGCGTGTCGAGCAGCGCCAGCAGCGCGTGGCGAATGCCGAAGCCGTACGACAGCGCGGCCAGCGCGCGGTCGGCGAGCTGGGCCAGGTCGTCGCAGGCGCCCAGATGGTCGAGCGTGCGCCGCAGCGCGATGAGCGCATCCGGCGGCGGTGCGGCGGCGGGAACATGCGGATCGGCGCATTCGATGTCGAGCACCCGGTAGATGTCGGCACCGCGCAGGACAAAGACCTTGTCCATGCCGCTGTGCGTGGCGATGCCGGCAAGCTGCGCCTTCATGTATTCGAACAGCGGGCCCGCGGTCTCGGTGCGCAGATAGCGTACGCGCAGCCGGAAATGACGGAAGCTCGCTGGCTCGATGACCTGTACCTGCGCATAGGGATAGGCCAGTACGTTCTCGCGCGTCTTGCTGAAAAACTGGAACGACAGGGCCACATGTTCGCCGTCGACGTAATGCACCTGCGAGGCGTAGGCCACGTTCGGCGTACCGTCCGGGGCGCAGGTCGCCACCACCGAGGGCAGTCCGCCGTCGAGGCAGGCGCGGATGGCTTCGAGCGTGAGTTTCATGCCCGTGCCAGTACCGTACCGGCCTGTGGGCCGGGGGTCTGGTCGAAGACGATGTCGGGGACGATGCGCAGCGCTGCCAGCGTGTCGGTCGACAGGATGGCCGCCAGCGCGGTGACCGCATCGCCGTAGCCCAGCGAAGCCAGCTCCGCGCCGAAGGCCGCCACGCAGCGCGCGCTCGTCGCGCGTAGCGCGGCCGTGACCGGGACGCGCCCGGTGCGCGCCGCCTTCAGCTGCAGCGTCGCGTGCGTCAGCGGCCGGCTCGCCACCAGCGTGATGCCGCTGCCGGCCGCCAGCGCGTCGAGCACGGCCTGCCCGCGCGCCGCCGACAGCAGCACCGTCAGCGACCGGCGGTCGCGCGCCACCGAGATCCCCTGCGCGCGCGTCACGCACGGCCAGCCGTCGCGCCCCACCGCGCCCACGTTCATCGACAGCGTGCCTTGCAGAAAGGCGGCCTGGTCGGGGGTGAGCGTGAGCGGCATGGTGCGTGGGTTAGTGCGTTGCGGCGCGCGGATCGCGCACTTGCAAATGCTTGTTGTGGGTGCGGACTTCGAACAGGCCGATGGCCTGAAACAAGCCCGAGAGCTTGGCGTAGCCGTAATTGCGCGAATCGAACGAAGCCTGTTTTGAAATGTGCTGGCCGACTGCGCCGAGGCCTGCCCAGCCCTCTTCGTCCGCAGCGGCCTCGACGGCCTTGCGCAACAGGTTCACGAGGCGCGTATCGCTGCGCAGGGTCTTGGCATCCGCGCGGGCGGGGGCGGGTTTGGCTGCGCCGTTACCGTTCGGTGCGGTTTCGGCCGTGGCGGGTTCAACCGGTGCTGGCGTAGCTGCATCGTCGGCCCGCCGGAGATTTTCCAGATAGAGAAACTTGGAACAGGCGTTGACGAAAGGCTTGGGCGTCTTCTGTTCGCCGAAGCCGTAGACCCTGAGGCCGTTGGCGCGCAGCCGCATCACCAGCGGGGTGAAATCCGAATCGCTGGAGACGATGCCGAATCCGTCGAGTTGCTTGGTGTAGAGCAGATCCATCGCATCGATGATCATCGCGGCGTCGGTGGCATTCTTGCCCTTGGTGTAGTCGAACTGCTGGATGGGCTGGATGGCGAAATCGTGCAGCAGCGCCGCCCAGGCGTTCAGGTGCGGGCTCTTCCAGTTGCCGTAGGCGCGGCGGATGTTGATCACGCCTTCCTTCGCCAGTTCGTCGAGCACTTCGTCGATCATGTCCGCCGGGCTGTTGTCGGCGTCGATCAAGAGGGCGATGCGCGGTTCGTGGCTCATGGCGTCTCCGGGACGGGGGTCAGGTCCGGTATTCGGCGTTGATCTTCACGTAATCGTAGGAAAAATCGCAGGTCCAGACCGTGGCCTGCGCCGTGCCGCGGTCGAGCGCGATGCGCACCGTGATCTCGGCTTCCTTCATCACGGCGGCGCCGGCCGCTTCGGTATAGCTCGCCGCGCGGCCGCCGTGTTCGGCGACCAGCACGTCGCCAAGCCAGACCTTGATCCGGTTCACATCCAGGTCGGTGATGCCGGCATAGCCGATGGCGGCGAGGATGCGGCCGAGGTTGGGGTCGCTGGCGAAAAAGGCGGTCTTGACCAGCGGCGAGCGTGCCACGGCGTAGGCGATCTGTTTGCATTCGGCGCGGTCGCGGCCGCCCTCGACGGCAATGCTCATGAATTTCGTGGCGCCTTCGCCGTCGCGCGCCATCGCCTGCGCCAGCTCGACGGCCACGGCGTCCAGCGCGGCCTTGAGCGCGGCGTAATCGGCACTCGCCGCGTCGGTGATCTCTGCGTGGCCCGCCTGGCCGGTGGCGATGAGGATGAAGCTGTCGTTGGTCGAGGTGTCGCCGTCCACCGTCACGCAGTTGAAGGAGACATCGGCGACCGCCTTCACCAGCGGCTGCATCAGGGCCGGTGCGACGGCCGCGTCGGTGGCGACGAAACCCAGCATGGTCGCCATGTTGGGATGGATCATGCCCGAGCCCTTGGCGATGCCGGTCACCGTCACGGTTTTGCCGCCGAGCTGTATCTGCCGCGACGCGCCCTTGGCGACGATGTCGGTGGTCATTATTGCGTGCGCGGCCTCGGACCAGTGCGCGGCCTGAAGGTCGGCCTGTGCGGCGGGCAGCGCGGGCAGGATCTTGTCGACGGGCAGGGGCTCGAGGATTACGCCGGTGGAAAACGGCAGCACGTTTTCCGGAGCACAGCCGAACAGCCCGGCAACGGCGTCGCAGGTCTGGCGCGCGCGTTTCAAACCGTCTTCGCCGGTGCCGGCATTGGCGTTGCCGGTGTTGATGACCAGCGCGCGGATGTCGCCTGCCGCCAGGTGTTGCTTGCACAGCGTCACTGGCGCGGCGCAAAAACGGTTTTGCGTGAAGACGCCCGCAACGCGGCTGCCCGGCGCCAGCTCGATCAGCGTGATGTCTCGGCGGCCCGGTTTCTTGATGCCGGCCGAGGCGATACCGAGGCGGACGCCGGGAACGGGATGCAGGGACGCGGGATCGGGGGCGGCGAGGTTGACGGGCATGATGGCGGAACGGTCTGAAAAGCCGCCATTTTATGCCCGACGCGCTGCGATTTTCCCGCAGTGCGCCAACCGTTTATTGTGCGCGGCCGAACAGTCCGTTCATCACCCGGCGGAATTCGGGCCGCCACGGCCACACGGGATCGAGTTCGATCGAGCGGGCGAGCGCGGCAAGCGCAATCAGGCCGAATACCGAAAACAGCAACTCGGAAACGAGCTGACGTGCAGTCAGCATGCCGAGCGGCGTGTCCAGAAAGCCCGGGACGTAGAACAGACTGGCGAAGGCGGCAAAGAGAAAAGCTGGGCCAAGATACATGATTCCTGGTTTCCGCATGGATTATTGTTGCCAACTATCCAGCAACGCCTGTGCCAAGGCCGAAAACATTATTGAATACAGTCGCTTACGCTTTGCTGGACGGCCGCTTCGCGGACGGAATGTAAATTAAATCGACAGCCTCATTTGCCAACCGGGGGCGTGGCCAGCTTGCGCAGGATCTCGTGCGAAAGCGAATAGAACCGGGGCGTCGGCCCCAGATCCTCGTAGATCGGGTCGCCGTAGTCGTCCTCGGCGATGACGCGGGTGCCCGGCACATAGGGCATGGCCACTTCGAGTTCGTCCAGGGCTGCGCGGATCAGATCGGCCATCAACTGGGACTCGCTGCGGTCGGGGTACATCAGGTGCAAGGCCTCGACGCGTGCGGCGTCGCGCAGGGGGAGATGGACGGTGTAGGCGCGTACGCTGGCACGGCCGTGGCCCTCCGTGCCCCAGCGCTGGATCAATTCGGCAATACGCATGGGTGCTGACCTCCCAAACCCAGTAACGTTTTCGTTATAGGCAACGAGGGCGGACGGGCAAGGGGCTGGGGCTGGGATTTAGTGACCAGGGATTAGGCAAAACGGCCGCGGTATTGCCGCGCCCCAAAGCAATGCGGCGAAGCCGCACAAACCCCCTAGCCCCTGAATCCTGGCCCCTGGTCCCTGATCCACACCAGCGTGCGGTTGTTGGCCGGCATGGCGACATCCTTTTTCAGGACCAGTCCCTGATCGCGGGCGAGCGCATCCACGGCCTCGAAATCGCGTATGCCCGAGGCCGGGTCGCGTGCCTTCAGCCAGGCGTCGAAGCGGGCGTTGCTTTCGGAGGTATAGGTGCCGTTGTAGTTGAAGGGCCCGTAGATGGCCAGCACGCCCCCCGGCTCCACGACGTCCCCGATGCCGGCGAAGCATTTTTCCACTTCGGGCCAGCCCATGATGTGCAGGGTGTTCGCGGAAAATACCGCGTCGTAGCGGCCGTTGCGCCAGTTTTTCTGATTCACGTCGAGCGCGATGGGCGGCAGCACGTTGGGCAACGCGGCCTCTTCCAGCCACAGGCGGATGCCGGGGTGGTTTACCGGGACGTCAGCCGTCTGCCAGCGCAGGTGAGGCAGTTCGGCACCGAAATACACGGCGTGCTGGCCGGTGCCGCTGCCGATTTCAAGCACATAGCTGCGGTCGGCGAAGACTTCGCGCAGTACGGCAAGGATGGGATCGCGGTTCTGTTCGCAGGATTCGGCGTAAGGCTTGTCCATCAAAGCTTCGTGCCGGGCTTCTTGCACTGGCAGGAATAGTCGAGTCCCTCGCGTGGCGCGGCCTTGCAGGAGAAGGCCGCTACGCCCGCATCGCCGCAGATGTCGCGGCACTGGGCTTCCTTGTCCTGGCAGAAAGTCGCGTAATCCGGCCCGGCGGGCGATTCGCTGGAGTTGAAGGAAATGCAGCCGCTCACGAGAGTGGCTGCGGCAAGCAGGACGAGCAGTCGCATCATGACGTTCTCCGAAAACCGCTTTTTTTGCGAAGTGTGGCGGGTTTTTCCGTACACGGCAGGGCGGCAGGCCAATTTTTACATTGAATTCACATCCACCAGACGGCCGTCTGCCAGCAGCAGCGCCGCGTGGATCGGGAAACCCGGCTGCAGGGCGGCGATCAGCGTCCGGTAGGCGGCGAGTTGCGGTCGGTGACGGGCAAGCAGTTCGGCCTCGGTTGCCGCCAGGCTTTCCTCGCCGGTCTTGTAATCGATCAGCCAGATCGCGTCGGCGTGTTCCACCACGCGGTCGACGCGATGCAACTGGCCATCGGGGTCGACTAGCGCGAGTTCGTTGTGCGCCCGGCGATAGCGTGCGGGATCGAACAGGTGCGCCAGGGCGGGTTGCCCGATCAGCGCACGCGCCGCTGCTTCGAGGCCCGGCAGTTCCGCGGCGAGCCCCAGCCGGGCGGCCAGCGCCGGCAGGTCGCGCGCGGCGCCAGGCGGTGCGTGGGTTTCCAGGCAGGCGTGGAACAGTTCGCCGCGCCGCGTGGCCGGCGTGTCGGCAGACGGGGTGCCGCGCTGGCCGACTGCCGGCGCGGCAAGCCGTGTTGCCGATAGCGGCGCAAGGGGTTCGCGTGCCGGGGCCTCGGGCAGGGCGTCGGGCAAGGTGCCGCCAGCCCATGCGGCGCGCGTTCGTTCGAGCCAGGCATTCCGCTTCGCGTCGCCGGACACGATCACTGCCTGTTTCGCGCGCGTGAGCGCCACGTAGAGCAGGTTGCCGGATTCGCGGCGCGCGAGCGCGTCTTCCTCGTCGAACCAGTGCGCGCGTGCTGCACCGCGCGCGTCCTTGTTGCCGTAGAGCGAGAAATGCTGCGGCCGTGCCGCATCCGGCGGCCAGGGGGCGAGCACGGCGTGGTGCGCGGGCCGGTCGTGGTCGCTGCCGCCGAGCAGCCAGACGATGGGCGCTTCCAGCCCCTTGGCGCCGTGGATGGTGAGCAGCCGTACCGCGTTTTCGCCGTCCGCCGCCACGCCTTCGCCCGGCGCCGCGTCGGCGTCGTCGACGAGCGTGGCCAGTTCGCGCACGAAACCGGCCAGCGTGGGGTAGCGCCCGGCGTCCTGCGTCAGCGCGAGCTGCATGAAGGCGCGCAGGTTGGCGGCCACCTGCGGCCGCATCGCCGGCGGCGCCGCCGCTGCGTAACGCGCTTCGAGATCGCCCTCGAAATAGATGCGGTCGAGCAGATCGTGCGCGGGCAGGATGCCGACGTGCGTGCGCCAGCCGGCGAGCAGCGCGGCGGCCCGCGCGAGGCAGGGCGGGCAGTCGCGCTGCGCGGCCAGTTCTTGCAGGCGTTCCCAGCCGCGCGGGGCGTCGTCGCGCTGCGCGAACACCGCCAGCAGCGCGTCGTCGTCGCAGGCGAACACAGGGCTTTTCAGAGTGTGCGCGAGCTTCAGGTCGGCATGGGGCAGGAGCAGCGTGTCGACGAGCGCGATCAGGTCCTGCGCTTCCAGCGCGTGCAGCAGGCCGCCGCGGCGCGAGGTGATGAAGGGAATGCCGGCGGTTTCCAGTGCGCGTTCGTACAGGGGCAGGTGGGTGCGTTTCCGCACCAGCGCCATCACGTCGCCGGGCTGCGCCGCGCGGGGGCCTTCGTTATCCGCCACGCCCCAGCGGCCCAGCACGTCGTCCGCCAGCGTGCGTGCGAACGCACGCGCTTCCTCGTGTACCGCGCGGTCGTCGGCCTCCGCGCGCGGCATCGTCAGCGGATCGCGCAGCCCCTGCGGTTCCGCGGCGTCGCCGGCAGGCGGCTGAATCGCCAGCGCGCGTACGGCGCCGGGCAGCGCGGCGTTTGCCGGCGCGGCAGTGTGCGCGACATAGCCGTCGAGATCCGCGAACACCGGGTTGATCGCTTCGATCACGGCAGGCGCAAGCCGGCGCGACAGGTCGGTGGCGAAATGCGGCGCGTCGAAATGGTCGCGCAGAAACAGTGCCGCCGCGTCGAACACGCGTGCCTCGCCCCGCCGGAATCGGTAAATCGCTTGCTTGGGGTCGCCCACCAGAAAAACCGTCATGCCGCTGTCGGTGCCGTGCACGGTGGCGAGCCAGGCGGCCAGCGCCTGCCATTGCAGCGGGTTGGTGTCCTGGAATTCGTCCAGCAGCAGATGCCGGGCGCGCGCATCGAGTTTCAGCGCCAGCGCGGGCAGCGCGTCCTCGTTTTGCAGCAATTGCGCGGCCAGCCATTCGGCGTCGGCGAAATCGATCAGGCCCTGTCGGGTCTTGGCGTCCTGATAGGCTTCGATCAGCGCGTGGCCGAGCCGCAGGCCGTGGCGGTTGAGCGTCCAGATGCGTTGGGTCGCGCGCGCGTCGAGGAGATCGAGCAGGCGGGCTTCCAGCCGTCCGGTGTCGAGCCGCAGCGGCTCCAGGCGCGCGCCGAGCGTGGCCTGCAAGGCCTTGGTCGGCTTCCAGACGCGGCGTTCGAGCGTGCCGGTCAGCACCTTCTTCAGCACGCCGTCGAGATTGCGTGCCGCCAGCGCGGCCTGCAGCGCCGCGCCGCGTTCCGCTTCCGACTTGCCGCCGGATTCGAGCGCCGAAGCCAGCGCTGCGGCGCGCGCCAGAGCATCCGCATCCGCCCAGAAGGCTGCGTCGGGGTCGGCCTCCGGATCGCCGCCGAGCACGGATCGCAACGCGGCCAGCGCGTAATCCACCGGCGCATCCTGTCCTTGCGTGTAGGCCCACCATTCGGCGCGCGCATCGAGAAAATGCTTCAGCAGCGTGCGCAGATTGTGTTCCCCGATGTCGGCCAGCAAGGCCCGCAGGGCGGCACCTTCCGTGGAATCCGGCTGGACGGCGCCCGCAAGGGGTACGCCGGCGGGTGTTCCGCCGCTGTACGGCGACCCCTCCGCAGCCCATTCGGCCAGCAGTCGGTCGCGCACCTCGTCCTGCAGCTGCCGCGCGCGTTCCAGCAGCTGCGCGCCCCAGGGCAGGGCCGATTCCAGCGGCGCGCGTTTCAGCAGATCGAGAAACCAGCCGTGGAAGGTCGTCACCGTCGGCCCCGGCTGCGCCGTCAGCACGGCTTCGAGCAGGCCGCGCGCGCGCGGCAGCAGGCCGTCGATCTCGGTCTCCGGAATATGCCGGTCGCGCAGGAAGGCGCGCACGTCGTCGTCGCTGCCCAGCGCAAGCAGGCGCAGCCAGTCGTGCAGGCGGTCGGTCATTTCCTGCGCGGCCTTGCGGGTGAAGGTAATGGCAAGCAGGTGCGACGGTTCCGCGCCGGCCAGCAGCAGCCGGATCATGCGCGAGACCAGCAGCCAGGTCTTGCCGCTGCCGGCGCAGGCCTCGACGACAACCGAGCGCGCCGGATCGAGCGCGACGGCGGGGTCGAGCGGCTCACGCATGCCACATCCCCTTGCGGCAGATGCCGCGCGCGTCGCAGTAGCGGCAGACGGCGTCGATGCCCGAAGCGGCGAGCGGCGCGCCGGCGGCGATGGCTTCGAGCAGCGCCGGCAGGCGGTCGACGATGGCGGCCACGTCGGTTTCGCCGTCGAGTTCCAGCGGCACAACCGGCGCGTCGCCGAGCGGCAGATAGGCTGCCGCGGCGTCGCAGAGCCAGGCATAGAAAGGCAGCTGCACCGCTTCGCCGGGGTCCTTGAGTTTCTGCTTCAGTCCGGGTGCGGCGCCGGTCTTGTAGTCGAACACGGCACGCGCCGTGTCGCCGTCCGGCAGGGGGCGTTCGTCGACGCGGTCGAGCACGCCGGTCAGTTCGACCGTGCCCAGACCGGGGACCGCGACCGGAACGGCGAAGGGCGTTTCGCCGGACGCGTAGCGCCAGCCCTGCGCGGCCCAGGCGAGCCAGGCATCGATATAGGCGGGCTGGATGCGTGCCCAGCGGCTTGCCCACGCGGCGGCCGTGTACGCCGGCAGATCGGCGAATTCGGCGTGCGTGAAATCGGCCAGCCGCGTGCGCGCGGCGTCGCGGTCGTGCGGCGGATCGCTGTCGTGGAAGCGCTTCAGCACGCGGTGCAGCGCGGTGCCGTAGTCGCTCTTGTCGAGCGGATCGTCGGCTTCGTCGAGCGCGCGCACCGCGAGTACGCGTTCGACGAAAAAGCGGTACGGGCAGTCGAGCAGGGTCTGATAGGCGGTGGGCGAATAGCGGCGCGGCAAGTCGGCGGGCGCGGCGGCGGGCGCGGGCTGCACGCACGGCGAAACCGGTGGGCCCGGACGTGCGGGCGGCTCGCCGCCGGCCTGTTCGGGCAGTGCGCCGCCCCAGGCTGCGCGGTGCAGGGCGTTCAGCCGCAGCACCAGCGGCGAGGCCGGATTGGGCTCGTCGTCGTGCCAGGCTTGCCAGGAGAACAGCGTATGCGCCGACGCCGCGAGCGCGACGAGATCGGCGACGGCGGCTTCGGCCTCGTCGCGCGCCGTAGGCAGGCCGAGCGCGGCATGCGTGGCCTGCGAAAACAGGCCGGGTGCGGGCGCGGCGGGCAGGCGGCGCGCGTCGGCGCCGATCACCGCGACCGCGTCGAACAGGCGGCCGCGCGCGGCGGGCAGCGAGGTGAGCATGACCGGGCTGACGACGCTCTGGTCCATGAAGCTTGCCGCTTCCAGTGCGCGGTCGAGCCAGCGCCGCCACTCGGCGAAACCGTATTTTTCGGTGTCGGCGGCCAGGTCGCGGCGCAGTCCGTCGAGCGCGTCGCGCAGCGCGCGTCCGGCGGCGTCCGCGTCCAGCGCCGCGTGCGCGCCCAGCGCATCGAGACTGGCGGACAGCCGGTCCAGCCAGACGGCGAGCGGCGCACGGGCGCGCGAAAAATCGCGCGCGGCGGCAGCCAGCGCATCCAGCCAGCCGGGCATGTCGCCGAACAGTTCGCGCGCCTGTCGCTGCATCTCGTGCAGGCCCTGCGATACGCCGCGCCGGCGCAGGGCGAGTTCGAAAGCCAGCACCTGATCCTGCCGTGCGGCAGGCTCGCCGAGCACGAAGGGCGACTTCAGCAGGTCGAGCAGTTCGACGTGGGGAAAGTCGTTCGCCAGGCATTCCAGCCAGCGGTCGACCACGGCCGCCGCCGCGGTCGTCGACAGCGTCCAGCCGGTTTCGTCGGCGACCAGCACGTCGAGCCGTTCCAGCAGGGCACGCACGCGGCGCGCGGTTTCGCGGTCGAGCGCGATGAGCGCGATGCGCGCGCGGCCGGCCTGCAGCTGTTCGGCCACCCAGGCGGCGACGGCGCGCGCTTCGGCTTCCAGGTGCGGCGCCGGCGCGCAGCGCAGCGTGTCGGCAAAAGGCGATTCGGGCAGCGCGGCGCGCAAGGCCCGGGCGCGCTCGGCCAGCGGCGGCACGGTCTCGCCCCAGGCGGCGCGCAGCGCGCGAACCCGCGGCGCATGCGCATCGAGGTCGATCAGTTCGACCGGCGCATGCGCCGCGCACTGCGCGAAAAAGTGTTGTTCGACGGCAGTGAGCCGGCCGAGGCCGAACGCCAGCACCGGCCGCGGCGCCGCGGCAAAAACGTCGGCCAGCGCGTCGAGCGCGCGCGCATAGCGCGTCTGCGGGTCGCGGCCGTCGCCGTTCATCGTGGTCCACACGGTTTCCGCCAGCGCGATTTCGCGTTCGAGCGCACCGCCCAGGTGCGCTCGCAGGCGCGGCCCGGCTTCGCCGCCCAGGCGTTCCGCCGAGAGCCGGTCGGCGAGCTGCAGCAGTTCGGCGGCGAGCGCCCAGGGGTCGACGTTGCCGAGCCAGTGCTCGTGCCGCAGCACGCCGGCCAGTCGCGCCAGCCGGGCCGCGCCCGGTTCGGCCTGGCCGGCCGCGTGGCGTTCCGCCCAGCTCTTGAGCGGCAGGGTCTCGGGCGGGATGAGTGCGGGCTGCCGGGCCAGACGGGCCAGCGCGCGCGTGAAATCCGCGCCGGCGCGGTGGTTGGGGACGAGTACCGTCAGCCCGGACAGGTCGGGCAGGCGGTCGGCATGGCGGTCGAGCAGGTGGCGGGCGGCGGCGAGAGGCAGTGCGGCCTCGCCCGGGGCGGACACCGGAATCAGCGTTCCAGGTATTGCAGCTTGTCCTTGACGCCGACCCAGTCGTCGGCGTCGGGTGGCGGGTCCTTGCGCTCGACGATGACTTTCCAGATCTTGGACAGCTCGGCGTTCAGCGCGATGTATTCGCGCTGGTCGTCCGGCACGTCGTCCTCGGCGAAAATCGCTTCGGCGGGACATTCGGCCACGCACAGGGTGCAGTCGATGCACTCCTCGGGATCGATGACGAGGAAATTGGGGCCTTCATGGAAGCAGTCCACCGGACAGACATCGACACAGTCGGTGTATTTGCATTTCACGCAGGCGTCGGCAACAACGTAGGTCATGGGCTAGAGCCTATTCAGCGGGATTCATGTCCTGCGCCGTTACTGCCTGCGGGGCGCAGGGTACGGCGCGGGAGGCGCACCGGCCATTCTAAACGCTAAACAAGCCGCCCGTGGCGCGCCAGGGTGCCGGCGGGACAGGCCTGTTTCGGGAGCGGGGCCGGATGGCGGAGGGATTCCGCCGGGTACGTCGGGGGCCGGCTACTTGCGTCCGGCCATTTTCGAGGTAGCATATTGGCACAACACCGAAATTTCCAGCCTTACCGTCCGCGTCAAAACCGCTCGAGCCGGTCCCAGCCAATCCCAAAATCCGTCCGGCTCCAGCCCCCTCTTCCAAATTTAGGAGCTTCCCGATGAGCGAGCATGTTCATTACATATCCGATGATTCCTTCGAGCAGGAAGTCCTGCAGGCCGGCGTGCCCGTGCTGGTGGACTACTGGGCCGACTGGTGCGGTCCCTGCAAGATGATCTCGCCGATCCTCGACGAGGTTGCCAAGGAATACGCCGGCAAGCTCAAGGTCTGCAAGCTCAACATCGACGAGAACCAGGCCACGCCGCCCAAGTTCGGCATCCGCGGCATCCCCACCCTGATGATCTTCAAGAACGGCAACGTCGAAGCCACCAAGGTCGGTGCCCTTTCCAAATCCCAACTGACTGCCTTCGTTGACAGCAACATCTGACACCCCGCCCGGACGGCGCCCCCGGCGCACCCAACGCGCGCACCGCCGTCCTTCCCCGCCCGAGCTCCCCCTGATGGATACACCGATCGAAACGGACGGGGAGCCAGCCGAGGCTCGTCCCGCCATGCACCTTTCCGAACTCAAGCTCAAGCCCATCACCGAACTGCTCGAACTGGCAGCGGAAATCGGCATCGACAATGCCAACCGCTTCCGCAAGCAGGAACTGATCTTCGCCATCCTGAAGACGCTGGCGAAACGCGGCGAGAGCATCTACGGCGACGGTGTGCTCGAAGTCCTGCCCGACGGCTTCGGCTTCCTGCGCTCGCCCGAAACCTCTTACCTGGCGAACACCGACGACATCTACGTGTCGCCGTCGCAGATCCGTCGCTTCAACCTGCACACCGGCGACAAGATCGAAGGCGAGATCCGCACGCCCAAGGACGGCGAGCGCTACTCGGCGATGACCAAGCTCGACAAGATCAACGGCGAGCCGCCCGAGGCCACCAAGAACAAGATCCTGTTCGAGAACCTCACGCCGCTGCATCCCGACGAGCCGCTCAAGCTCGAACGCGACATCAAGGCCGAGGAAAACCTCACCAGCCGCATCATCGACATCGTCGCGCCCATCGGCAAGGGCCAGCGCGGCCTGCTCGTCGCGCCGCCCAAGTCCGGCAAGACCGTGATGCTGCAGCACATCGCGCATGCGATTTCGTCCAATCACCCGGACGTGATGCTGTTCGTGCTGCTGATCGACGAACGCCCCGAGGAAGTGACCGAGATGAGCCGCACCGTGCGCGGCGAAGTCATCGCGTCGACCTTCGACGAACCGGCCAGCCGCCACGTCCAGGTTGCCGAGATGGTGATCGAGCGTGCCAAGCGCCTGGTCGAGCACAAGAAGGACGTGGTCATCCTGCTCGATTCGATCACCCGTCTGGCGCGCGCCTACAACACCGTGCAGCCCGCTTCCGGCAAGGTGCTCACCGGTGGCGTCGACGCCAACGCGCTGCAGAAGCCCAAGCGCTTCTTCGGCGCCGCGCGCAACATCGAGGAAGGCGGCAGCCTCACCATCCTCGCCACCGCGCTGATCGACACCGGCAGCCGCATGGACGACGTCATCTACGAGGAATTCAAGGGCACCGGCAACCTCGAAATCCACCTCGACCGCCGCATGGCGGAGAAGCGCCTCTATCCCGCGATCAACGTCAACCGCTCCGGCACCCGCCGCGAAGAACTGCTGATTCCGCCCGAACTGCTGCAGAAGGTGTGGGTGCTGCGCAAACTCCTGTATCCCATGGACGATATGGAGGCGATGGAATTCCTGACCGACAAGGTGCGTGCGGCCAAGAACAATGCCGATTTCTTCGATTCGATGCGGCGCGGCTAGACGGCGGCGCTTCCCTGCCGGGCCACGGGGGACCGTCCGGCCCGAATTTCGGTCTTTGCGGCAGGGATTGATCGGTCCGGCCATTTTCGCTATACTCCCGCGTTCTCCGAATTCAACCCCTTGAGGAATTGCCATGAAAGCCGGCATTCATCCCGATTACAAAGAAGTCACCGTGACCTGTTCGTGCGGCAGCGTGTTCAAGACCCGCTCCACGCTGGGCAAGGATGCCCTGCACGTGGAAGTCTGCGCGGCCTGCCATCCGTTCTATACCGGCAAGCAGAAGATCGTCGATACCGCCGGCCGTGTGGAGAAATTCCGCCAGCGTTATGGCATGAAGTGATCCCTGCTCCGGCGGGCACACGAAAAGCGGCGCGAGCCGCTTTTTTGTTTTGTGCGTCACCGGGCTTTTTTGCCGTCGCGCGCAGGCGCTGACGGTATCATTCCGGGCATCGTCATCCAGGGACCGGCTCGAAGGTGCATTCCCACCCGCTCAAACGCATCGCGCTCGCCGTGTTCAGTGTGCTGGCGCTCACCCACTGCGCGCAGAATCCTGTCACGGGCGACAGGAATTTCGTTCTGATGTCCGAGGCGCAGGAAATCCAGATGGGCGCCGCGGCGCACAAGGATGTCCTGAAGGAATACCCCGCAGTTGCCGCCCCCGCGCTGCAGGCCTATGTCGATGCGATCGGCCAGACGCTGGCGAAGCAGAGCCACCGGCCGAGCCTGCAATGGCATTTCACTGTGGTCGACAGCCCGGACGTCAACGCGTTCGCCCTGCCCGGCGGCTATGTCTACGTCACGCGCGGCATCCTGGCCTATCTCGATTCGGAGGCGGAACTCGCGGGGGTGATCGGTCACGAGATCGGTCACGTCACCGCCCGCCACGGCGTGCGCCAGCAGAGCGCGGCGACGGCCGCAGGGGTTGGCGCGGTGCTCGGTGCGGTTCTGGTGCCCGGCATGAACAACCAGGCCGGCGCTTCGCTCATGCAGACGCTGGCGCAAGCCTGGACCGCGGGCTACGGCCGCGACCACGAACTCGAATCCGATCGTCTCGGTGCGGCGTATCTCGCCAAAACCGGCTACGACCCGCAGGCCATGATCGAGGTCATCGGCGTGCTCAAGGACCAGGAAATCTTTGCTGCCGAACAGGCCAAGCGCGACGGCCGTCAGCCGCAGACTTATCACGGCACCTTTGCCACCCACCCCAGCAACGATGCCCGGCTCAAACAGGTGGTGGGCGAAGCGACGAAGTATGCGGTTGCCAACCCGCGAGAGGGCCGCGATGATTACCTGCAGCATCTCGACGGCATGATCTTCGGCGACAGTCCCGAGCAGGGCGTGATCCGTGGCAATGCGCTGTTGCACGAAAAGCTCGGACTGGCGCTGCAGTTCCCGCCGGGCTGGCGCGTGCAGAACCGTGCCGATCGCGTCACGGCCGTCAGTCCCGGCGGCGATGCGCTGGTCGAACTGCTGCCCGGCCCCAGGGACGGCAAGCCGCTCGATACCCTGCAAAAAGGCCTGAAACTCGATCCCGGCGCGCGTTTCGACAGCGGCAGTCTCAGCGGCTATCCGGCCGCCTTTGCCGCCGGCGCGCAGCAGGGCAAGCCCGTGGTGGTCGCGGCCGTGGCCTTCAGCGGCGCGCAGTACCTGATCGCGGGCATGGCGAAGGACGCCACCGTCTATGCACGCGAGCGCGCTGCCCTGCGCGGCGCGATCAACAGCTTCCATGCCCTCACGCCGGCCGAACGGCAGGCCGCACGGCCGCATGTCATCCGCACGTTCGTCGCACAACCCGGCACGACCGTCGCCGAGCTGGCGCGCCGTTCGCCGCTGGGCGCCGAAGCCGAAGGCCAGCTGCGCCTCATGAACGGCCTTTATCCCGCTGGCGAGCCCAAGCCCGGCCAGCGCCTGAAAATTGTTCAATAACGCCGCCCTGGCCCGGATCGGCCTGTTCCTGCTGTGCGCGCTCTGGGTACTGCCCGGCCTGATCGGGCACACGCCCTGGAAAGGCGGCGATGGCGAAGCCTTCGTCCGGCTGTGGCAGAGCTGGCACGCCGACCCGGCCCCGTCGCTGTATGGCTGGGTGGCGGCCGGTACGGCCTGGCTGACCTCGCCGGTGCTCGCGTTGCACGACGGCGCACGGCTGGCGTCCGGCCTGTTCATCGCCGCCGCACTGTTCTTCACCGCACGTGCGGCGCGTGCGCTGTACGGCAGCGACGCCGGCTGGCCGGCTGCGCTGGCCCTGCTGGGTTGTCTGGGTCTCCTGGTGCGCGGCCACGAGTTCAACGCCTATACCGCGCAGTTTGCGGCGGCCGCCCTGCTGATCCATGGACTCGCCGTCATTCCCACCGATGCGCGGGGCGGCTGGGCCGTCGCCATCGGCGGTTTTCTGCTGACGTTCGCCGGCGCGGCCGCCGAAACGGCGGTGCTGCTGCTGGTCGGCCTGGGCCTGGCGGCCGGGGCGCCGGCCTGGCGCATGCCGGCTACGCGCCGGGCGCTGGCACTGGGTGTCGCCGGTGCCGTATTGCTGGTCACGGCGTGGGGGGCGGCCTGGGCCGCGCAAGGCGTGCCCTGGTCGCGGACGCTCGAATCGGCGCGCTGGGCGGCCGCGCCCCATGCGTATTTTCTCGGCATTCTCGGCTGGTTCGCCTGGCCGGCGTGGCCGCTGGCGGCCTGGGCGGCCTACCGGGGCCGCGCGCATCCGAGCGAACCGGGGTTTATCCTGCCCCTGTCGGTGTTCGCGGCGATGCTGGCGCTTTATGCGTTCGCGGTGGATCCCGGCGAGGAACAGGGGTTGATCCTGCTGTTGCCGCTGGCGCTGCTGGCGGGGGCCGGCGTATCCACGCTGCGGCGCGGCGCGGCGAATGCGCTGCTCTGGTTCGGCGTCATGCTGTTCGGGTTTCTCGCGCTTGTGCTCTGGGTGTACTGGAGCGCGCACGATCTGGAGGCGCCCGCGCGGGTGGCGGCGCGGCTGACCCGTCTCGGGATGACCGGGGTCGGAGCGCTGCGTCCCTGGGCGCTGATTCTGGGCGGTCTGGCGACGGTGGTCTGGATCGTTTTCCTGCTGCGCGTGCGGCGTACGCCCATGCGCCCCATCCTGGTCTGGACGGCCGGACTGACTTTCGTGTGGGTTCTGCTGATGGCCCTGTTCCAGGGGCCGCTCGACCAGCGCCTCGGCTACGCGGGTCTGGCGGCGGAGGTGGCGCGGCGCGTGCCGGCGAACGCCTGCGTCGAAACCTATGCCGTGCGCAGCCAGGCGGGCCTGCTGCTGGCCTATCACAGCGGGCGCGATTTCCGCCCCGCCGATGCCGGTTGCGACTGGCTGCTGGTGCAGGCGCGTCGCAAGAGCGGGCTCCCTGCGGTCGCGCCGGAATGGGTCAAGCAGGCCGACATCATCCGTCCCGGCGACCGCGACGACCGTTTTGCGCTGTATGTCCGCCGCTGAACTGGCCGCCGTCGTCCTGGCCGGCGGCCGGGGCCTGCGCATGGGTGGTGCCGACAAGGGCCTCGTCGACTACCGCGGCCGGCCGCTGGTCGCCTGGGTGCTCGATGCGCTCGCGCCGCAGGCCGGCGAAATTCTCATCAGCGCCAACCGCAACCTCGAGCGTTACGCCGCCTTCGGCCATCGTGTCCTGCCTGACACCCTGCCCGATTTTCCCGGCCCGCTCGCCGGTGTGCTCGCCACCCTGCGCGCCGTCGCCACGCCCTGGCTGCTCGTCGCGCCCTGCGACACGCCGCATCTGCCGCCCGACCTCGGCGCGCGCCTGCTGGGCGCCGCCCGCCAGGCCGGCACGGCGATCGCCGTCGCCGCCGACGATACGCGCACCCATCCTGCCTGCTTCGTCGTGCGCACCGATCTGGCCGACGATCTTGCCGCCTGTCTCGCACGCGGCGAACGCGCCGTGCGTCACTGGCAGGCTCCGCACCGCCCCGCCATGGCATATTTCGACGCGGCCGGTTTCGTCAACTTCAACCGGCCGGAAGACCTCGGGCCGGCGGGCGAGGCCTGATCCGCCGCCGGCGGATGCCTGCTGCATGGATGTTCGACCGTCTGCCCGAAAAGAACGCGTGAGCCCGCCCGACAACCGCACTTACCAGAAACCCCCGGGCCATGCCGCCGGCCCGGCAGGGGCATGGCGGATCAAAACATCGTCTGCCTGGCCGGCTTTCGCCGCGTTCGCATTCCTGTCGACCGCGATGCCGGCCGCCGCGTTCGACATGGCGAAGCTGACGCCGCCGCAGGCGGCCTACTACCGCTGCATGCTGGAACGGGCCGCCGAGCAGGGCCGCCAGTACGACGGCATTGCCTGGCTTGCGGTCAAGGCGGCGCGCGCGGATTGTGCGGCACAGCGCAAGATCCTGCATGCGGATCTTGCCGCCGAGGCTGCCGCGGCCGGGACTTTATTCGGCGACGGGCGCTCCGGCGAAACCGCTGCCGATGCAGCGCTGGGTGCGTTCGACGATGCGATTTGGCCCGATCTGATCCGCGTGATCGAGGTGAAGTGATGCAGTTGCTGTTCGTTCACGGCATGGGGCGTTCGCCGCTGTCCGGGTGGCCCATGCTGCGACGGCTGAAACGCCGGGGGATCGCAGTTGCCACGTTCGGCTACGTCACGGCCCGGCCGGATTTCGAGGCCATCCGGCAACGCCTGCAAGCGCGCATTGAGCGCCTGGCGCAACAGGGTGACTACGCCCTTGCCGGACATTCGCTCGGCGGCGTGCTGCTTCGGGCCGCTCTGGCGAATCTGCCGCCGGAGGTTGCGCCGCCGAAGCGGCTGTTCCTTATTGCCACGCCTGTGCATGCGTCGCGGCTTGCGCGTAAATTCCAGCATCGGCTCGCGTACCGGATGCTGACCGGCGATTGTGGCCGGCTTCTGGCGTCGGATGCGCGCATGGCGGCCCTGCCGTTACCGTGCGTGCCGACGACTGCGATCATCGGTACGCGCGGCCTGCCCTGGAAACCGGACCCCTTTCTTGGCGAACCGAACGACGGCGTGGTCGCAGTGTCCGAGGTTTGCGCCGGCTGGCTGGCGGATCAGGTGCGCATCCCGGCGGTGCATACGCTGATACCGGCCAGCCGGGCGGTCGCCGACATCATCCTGCGCCGGCTGTCGCCGGATTCCTGACGCGCGGACGCGTCGTTCATCCCTGCCGCGTCTGCCCGATCTGTTCGCAGTACTGTTGCAGATGATCCGGCACGTCGCCCGGGCACACGCCGCAGCCGCGGTTGCCGGGCAGGGCGTAGTCGATGAATTTCGGGTAGGCGAGATTCAGCCCGTTCATGATCGCGACGAATTCCTCCAGCGAGCGGTCCCCGCCCAGCCGGGGATTGCGCGCCTTTTCCTGACCGACGGTGCTGATGCGTCGCTGTTCGTAATCGTGTGCGGGGTAAACCAGCGTGTCGTCGTCATAGGCGAACAGCCTGCCGCGCACCGAGTGGTACAGCGCGACCGGATCGCCGCTCTGGAAATCGGTGCGGCCGCAGGCTTCGATCAGGAGCGCATCGCCGGTATACAGCCGGTTGCCCTCGGCGTAGGCGAAATGGTTGTCGGTGTGCCCGGGCGTGTGGATGGGATGCAGCTCGACCGAGCCCATGCGGAAAGGCACACCGTCCTCGATGCCGACGTCGGTACAGGGCAGCGCGTCGAGCGCCGGCCCGGCGATGCGGCTGCCCGCGATGGCCTTGAGCTTCGTCGCCGAGGTGATGTGGTCGGCGTGGATATGCGTTTCCAGCGTGTAAGCGAGCTTGAGGCCAAGCCGGTTCAGCTCGGCGAGATCGCGCTCCCAGGTCGGCAGGACCGGATCGATCAGGAGCGCCTGGCCGGTGGCTTCGCAGCCGAGCAGATAGGTGTAGGTGCTGGAGACGGGTTCGAAAAGCTGCCTGAAAATCATCGTGAAACCTTTTTGTTCCGGTCAGGATGAGGCCAGTCTGGCGTCCAACAGTTCCACCCAGTGTTTCACCGGCAGGGCGCTGCCCGACTGCAGGTGGGTGAGGCAGCCGATGTTGGCGGAGGCGATGACGTCCGGCTGGCCCGCGTGCAGGTGGGCCAGCTTGCGCGTCTTCAGTTCGCCGGCGATCTCGGGGTGCAGGATCGAATAGGTGCCGGCGGCGCCGCAGCACAGGTGCTTGTCGGCGATGGGTGTGAGTTCGAAGCCGCAGGCGGCGAGCAGGCTTTCGACGCCACCGCCGAGCTGCTGGCCGTGCTGCAGGGTGCAGGGGGGATGGTAGGCGACTTTCTGCGCAAGGGGCGGGATGCGGGATGCGAGGTTCGCCAGGGCGTCGCGCTCGGCGAGCAGTACTTCGGAGAGATCGCGGGTGGCGGCCGAGATGCGTGCGGCTTTTTCCGCGTAAAGCGGGTCGTTGCGCAACTGCCAGCCGTAGTCCTTGACCATGACGCCGCAGCCGGAGGCGGTCATCACGATGGTTTCGACGCCGGATCCCAGATGCGGCAGCCAGGCGTCGATGTTGCGGCGCATGGCGTCGAGGCCGTCGTCGTGGTCGTTGAGGTGGTGGGCAAGCGCGCCGCAGCAGCCGGCCTTCGGTTCGGCGACGAGCGAGATGCCGATCCGATCCAGCACGCGCGCCGTGGCGGCGTTGATGCTGGGTCTGAGGCCGGGCTGCACGCAGCCTTCGAGCACCAGCATCTTCCGGGCGTGACGCGGCGTGGGCCAGGCGCCGGCCGGGTCGGCACCCGGTACCTTGTCCTTGAGGGAGCCGGGCAGCAGTCCGCGCGCGGCCCGGCCGAATTTCAGTGCGGTATTGAACAGCGCGGGGCTCGACAGGCCATGTTTCAGCGCCTTGCGTGCAAGCGTGTCGACGGCGCCGCGGCCCACGGCCTTTTCCACCACGGCACGTCCGACGTCGAGCAGCCTGCCGTACTGCACGCCGGACGGACAGGTGCTCTCGCAGTTGCGGCAGGTGAGGCAACGGTCCAGGTGCAGCTGCGTCTTGCCGGTGGGCGTCGTGCCCTCGAATACCTGCTTCATCAGATAGATGCGCCCGCGCGGCGAATCGAGTTCGTTGCCGAGCACCTGGTAGGTGGGGCAGGTGGCGAGACAGAAGCCGCAGTGCACGCAGGTGCGCAGCACGCTTTCGGCCACGTCGCCTTCGGGGGTGTCCTGGTACTGGGGCGCGAGCGTCGTCTGCATGGTCAGTGTGGATTCGGGAGTTCGATCGGATTGCCGTCCGGGTCGCGCACATAGACCGGCTGCAGACGGCCCTGCGCGCCGGTGCGTTCGACCGGCATGCCGTGAACGGCGAGTTCGCGCACGGCAGGCACCAGATGGTCGATGGCGGCGGGCTCCATCAGAATTCCGGGTAGAGGCGGCCGCGGTTGAACACGCCGTGCGGGTCGAAGCGCTGCTTGAGCTTGTGGTGCAGCGCCGCCAGTGCGGGTGCGAGCGGCGCGAAGTTGCCGTCCGCCAGCGCGTCGCCGCGAAACAGCGCGGCATGGCCGCCGTGGCGTCGCGCGGCGTCGCGCACGGCGGCGGGCGACGCCGCGCTGGCGAGCCAGCGCACGCCGCCGCCGGCTTCGATCCATTGCGCGTCGCCGAGCGCAAGCGGCGCGGTCGTCGGATTCACCGCCAGCCGCCACAGCGGACGCTTGTCGAAGAAAGGCGTGGTCTGGTTGCGCAGGCGCTGCCAGAAGCCGTCGGCATCGTGCAGCGGTTCGCCGCCCAGCTTTGCCTGCGCCGCGTGCACGGCGGAGGCCGCGCCGGAAAGGCGCACGGCGAGCAGGCCCGCGTGCCAGCTCGTGGCGGAGAGCGGCAGGGGCTGGCCGGCCCAGACGTTCATGCGGCGGATCGCTTCGGCTTCCGTGCATTCGAACTGCAGCGAGGTTTCCGCCGCCGGGCGCGGCAGCACCTTGAGCGAGATTTCGGTGAGCAGGCCCAGCGTGCCGAGCGCGCCGGCCATCAGGCGCGACACGTCGTAGCCGGCGACGTTCTTGATGACCTGGCCGCCGAAGCGCAGTGTCTGTCCGGTGCCGTCGATCAGGCGTACGCCGAGCACGAAGTCGCGCGCGGCGCCGGCGTAGGCACGGCGCGGTCCCGAGAGCCCCGCGGCGACGGCGCCGCCCAGTGTGCCCGCGCCGCCGAAGCGCGGCGGCTCGAAGGGCAGCATCTGGCCGTGCTCGGCGAGCTGGGCCTCGATTTCGGCGAGCGGCGTGCCGGCGCGTGCGGTCAGCACCAGTTCCTGCGGCTGATAGCCGATCACGCCGGTCAGCGGCGTGGTGTCGAGCGGTTCGCCGGTGACCGGATTGCCGTAGAAGGCCTTGGAACCGTGGCCGCGGATGACAAGCGTGCGACGGTCGGCATGTGCGGCGCGAATGCGGTCGATGAATGTGCCGGGCATGCAGGTCAGAACCTCGGCAGCTCGGGATGTTTCATCTGCCCGGCATGAATGTGCATGCGGCCCCATTCGGCGCAGCGATGCAGCTCGGGTACGGCCTTGCCGGGGTTGAGCAGCCTGCCAGGATCGAATGCGGCCTTCACTTCGTGGAAGCGTGCGAGTTCGGGCGAGGCGAACTGGCTGCACATCTGCCGGATCTTTTCGACGCCGACGCCGTGTTCGCCGGTGATGGTGCCGCCGACCTCGACGCAGAGTTCGAGGATGCGGCCGCCGAAGTCCTCGGCCTTTTCCAGTTCGCCCGGCACGTTGGCGTCGAACAGGATGAGCGGATGCAGATTGCCGTCGCCGGCATGGAACACGTTGGCGACGCGCAGGCCGCATTCGGCGCTCATCTCGGCGATGCGCGTCAGCACATGCGGCAGCTGCTTGCGCGGGATCGTGCCGTCCATGCAGTAGTAGTCGGGCGAGAGCCGGCCCACCGCCGGAAAGGCGGCCTTGCGCCCGGCCCAGAACCTGAGGCGCTGCGCCTCGTCCTCGGCGGTACGGATTTCGGTTGCGCCGGAGGCCTGGAGTACCGCGTGCACGGTGGCGATGTCGTCCGACACCTCCTCGTTCACGCCGTCGATCTCGCACAGCAGCAGCGCCTCGACCATGGGGTAGCCGGCGTGGACGAAGGCTTCGGCCGCCTCGATGGCGAGCCGGTCCATCATCTCGAGCCCGGCGGGGATCACGCCGGCGGCGATGATGTTGCCGACCGCCGCGCCGGCCTTCGCCACGTCGTCGAAGGCGGCGAGCACCACCTGCGCGCGTTCGGGCCGCGGCAGCAGTTTCACCGTGACTTCGGTGACCACGGCGAGCATGCCTTCCGAGCCCGTCATCAGCGCCAGCAGGTCGTAGCCGGCCGCGTCCGGCGCCTCGCCGCCGATTTCCAGCAGCTGGCCGTCCACGGTGAACGCGCGCAGCGCCATCACGTTGTGCACGGTGAGGCCGTATTTCAGGCAGTGCACGCCGCCGGAATTCTCGGCCACGTTGCCGCCGATGGAGCAGGCGATCTGCGACGAGGGATCGGGTGCGTAGTAGAGGCCGTGCTGCGCGGCGGCCTCGGAGATCGCGAGATTGCGCACGCCGGGCTCCACCACGGCGGTGCGCGCGAGCGGATCGATGCGCTTGATGCGGTTCAGCTTGGCCAGCACCAGCAGCACCGCGCCGTCGACCGGCAGCGCGCCGGCCGCGAGGCCGGTGCCGGCGCCGCGCGCGACGACCGCCACGCCCTCGGCGTGGCACAGCCCGAGAATGGCGGCGACCTGGTCCTCGGTTTCCGGCAGCACGACCACGTCGGGCGTGTTGCGGTAGGCGGACAGTCCGTCCGATTCGAACGGGACGAGGTCTTCGCGCTCGATCAGCAGGCAGTGGGCGGGTACAAGCGCGCGCAGGCGGGTGACGAAAACCGGACTCAGCATGGGGCGATTCGGGAGAACGACAGACGCCGAGTGTAGCCGCTGCGGGCGGCTAGCGCGATGCCGCCGAGAGTCGCCGGATCGTTTCCGCCAGCGCGCCATCGCCGCCGACGTTGCCGGGGAAGATCACCACCGGCATCTGCGGCACGCGGTGCGCGGCGGGCGTCTGCACCACGGTCACGCCGGGCAGGATCTGCCCCAGCACGCGCGAGGCGGTGAGCGCGAGTCCGGAAGACAGCACCTCGTTGGACGTGATGCCGCCCTTGCTGACGAGATAGCCCAGCGTCGGCGGCAGCGTGCGCACCACGTCCATCAGCGTGGCCGATACCGCTTCGCCGAAAGCCAGGCGTTCGGCCGTGCCGGCGAACCGGCGTTCGCTGCGGCTGGTGAACACCACCGGCGTGAGACCCTGCGCGTGCGCATGGGCGACGCTGGCGACGAGCGCGGCGGCGACGGCGGCGCGTCCTTCGGGCAGCAGCGACACGTCGAGCGGCAGGCCGACGGTACCGGGCTGTTTCAACAGCGCGGCCAGCTGCGCCGTGGTCTTGGCGACGTGCGAGCCGACGATGACGGCGCCGGGCCGGCCGTCGCGCACCAGTTTCGCAAAATCCTCCGCGGGCACCGGCTGCGGCGGCAGCTTCGCCAGCGCGGTGAGCAGCGAAGCGGCGCTGCGGAACAGCAGGCGCTTGCCGTGGGCCGCCGCCTGCAGCGCCGCGTCGGCGAAACGCGCGTAATCCGCGGGCGTTTCGCCGTCGACCGCGCCGATGGCGTTGCCGTAAAGATTCGCCAGCCAGGCACCGGCATCGCCGGCGCGCAGCATGGCGAGCGAGAGCACGCGCACGTCGGCGGCCCTGGTCGTGCCGTGGGTCTTCTCGGCGACGTAGTCGGGCAGGAAGCTCGTCGAATAGCCGAACACCGAGTCGCGCGCGAATTCGGTCTCGTGCGTGGGGACGGGGCGGCCGTCGACGACCAGGTAATGCGTGCCGTCGCGCGTGATGCGTCCGCCCTCGAAAAAGGCCGGCGTCAGCAGCGTTGCGTCGAAGGGACCGAGCTCGCTTTCCATCACGTCGGTTTCCACCGGGTAGTGGCCGCGCAGCGTGGAGTCGGAGCGCGAGACGAACAGCACCGGCCCGGCGTAGTCGGCGAGCGCCTGCTTGAGGTTGATGCAGACTTCGCGCGTGACCGCCGTTGCGCGCGCTGCGTCCATGCCGCGCGTGTTGGTGAGCACGAAGAAGAGCGGCGCGGCATCCGCCAGCGCGGCCTTCAGCGTGGGGACGTCCCAGCGGGTGAGCAGCAGGCAGGAATGCACCGTCTGCGAACCGGTGGGATCGTCGTCGAGCACGATGATTTTTGGATTCATGTTCGTAAGAGAGTGCGCGCAGGCGCCAGGCCTGGGCCCGACGCCTGCGCGATCTCCGCTCCGGTTGCTTATGCCAGCATGGCCGTTGCGCGTGCGGCCAGCGCGTCCGCGTTCATGCCGTTGAAGTCGAACAGCTGCTGCGCGCTGGCGGTGGTTTCGCCGCGCTTCCAGCAGTAGGTGTCGCGCTTCGCGGCACGGGTGCGCAGCAGCACCGGTTCGAGCATGGCGGACGGGCCGCCGGTGACGGCGATCAGCGCGTCGCCGTCGAACAGCGCATTGAATTCCGCGTCGCCCAGGAAGGTGCCGTCGGGCTCGGACACGCTGCTCCACAGCACGTCGTGCGGGCGGTACAGGCGACGCGGGTTGACCACGGCGACGATGCGCGAGCCGATGCCGGCCTGCTTCAGCGCTTCTGCGGCGGCGAACACCGGCAGCAGCACCATGTCGCCGGTGACGGCGAACACGACGGTTTTTTTGCCTGCATTCTCCTGCAGCACGATCGCCCCCTGCGCGATGGCGGCCTCGCCCTGCGCGAGCGTGGTGCGCACCGGCAGCGGCGACTTGGAGGCGGTGATGACCACGCCCTTGTTGTGCTGCTTCAGCGCCCAGTCGTAGCTCGCCTGGATCATGTTGGCGTCCACCGGGAACAGCGGGTAGACGTTGCCGTTGCGCATCATCGCGGCGAAGTAGCTTTCGATTTCCGGCCGCTGGTGGGTCCAGCCGTTGCGGCCCTGCTCCAGCGCGCCGGCGGTGAACAGGCACACCGTGGCCGGCGTCTTGCGGCGCAGCTCGGCCATCGCCTGCGTCACGGTCTGCCAGATCGGCAGGCCGTTGATGGCGAAGGATTCGTAGCTGCACCACAAGCTGCGTCCGCCGAAGAGCGCGAGTCCGGCCGCGAGGCCCGCGCAGGCATCCTCGTTGAGCGGCTCGTACACCTGGCCGGCCGGGCCCTGGAAATAGAGCGCGTCGGCGGTGGGGTGGCGGATGGTCAGCGCCTGGTTGATGTTGGCCATGCCCGAAGCCTCGTTGCCGTCCGCGTTGCTGACGACGAAGGACGCATCGCGCTTGCCCACCTCGCCGACCACCGCGCCGAAGGCCGTGGTCGGCACGGCGTTTTCGCCCATGGGGAATTCCTTCAGCGGCAGCGTGCCGAGGTCGGGCAGCGCGCGCTCGGTTTCCGTCACCGCGACCGTCGCGGCGGGGCCGCCGCCGGCATGGCGGAAGTTCTCGCGCGTCACGCGCCAGGCCTGGATCGGCAGCGCGCGGCGCTGCAGGCCGCCCTTCACGTCGTCGGAATCCAGCGTGTGGTGGGCGTAGAGGTTGTGCGACTTGGCGCCGGTGGCGTGCACGCCTGCGCCTTTCAGCTGCTTGATGATGAGGCAGGCGCGGCGACCCGACAGCGCGGCCTTTGCGGCTTCGTCGGCGGCCTTGAGCACGGCGCCCGTGAAGGCCATACGTGCCTTGAAGCCGAAGGTGGTGGCATCGGCGTAGGTGGGCGCGTCGGCCGTATCGGCGAAATCGCGGGCGTCGACCAGATGCACGTCGTCGAAGCCGTGCGCGCGCCAGAAGGCGGCCATGCGGCCGTTGTCCCACAGCGACACCATGCTGTGGTGTTCCTGCGAATAGCCGTTCCACACCAGCACCGGCAGGTAGTTGGTGACGTCGGGGTAGGCGGTGGCGAAGTGCTGGAATGCGCTCATGATGTAGGGCTCGCCCAGGCCGCCGTCGCCGATGGTGACCGGGAAAAGCTTGTCGCGGTGCAGCAGCGCGCCGGCCATGGCGAAGTGCTGGCCCTGGCCGAGCGGGCCGGCCGGGGCCAGCAGGCCGGGGATCGCGCCCGAGAGGTGGCCGAGCAGGCCGTGCATCTCGCGGAAGCGGGTGCGCATGTCGGACACGCTCTGGATGCCCATGGCTTCCAGCGAGGTGTCGAGGAACATGGCCGAATAGAAGCCGGGGGCGTGGTGGCCGACCTCGGTCACCATGTTGCGGTGGCCCAGGAGGTGCAGTGCCGCAACCGCATCGGCCGAGGAGGCGAAACCGCCCGGGTGGCCCGAAGACTTGCTGCCGGTCACCTGCAGGGTCAGGTAGCGCAGGGCGTCGGCGGCGAGCAGGGTCTGGTACACCGCGGCCTCGCCGGTCGGGTCCGGCAGGGCGGGCGTGTCCGGGCCGAGCAGCGGCGCGGCGGCGAGGCGATCGAGTTCGGGCAGGGTATCGGCGAAATACTGGATACCTTCGCAAAAGGCGGGCAGGGATTCCAGGGGGGTGTTGGGCATGGCGCTCATTGCAGCTCCTTTCATAATCCGAAAATATTTCACGCAATGTGAAATTTATGGCTTGCATTGAAGCAGGAAAATTGGCAAATTTCACATCACGGAATAAATTTTCACTTTATGAAAAACGCAGCCTCCTCTATTCAGGTGCTCGACCGGGCCATGGCCCTGGTCAATCTGCTTGCCCGCGCACCCGGGCCGGCCTCGCTCTCGCGTCTGGCCGCCGATGCCGGACTCCACACCGCCAGCGCGCACCGCATCCTCGGCGCGCTCATGGCGCACGGTCTGGTCGAAAAAACTGGTGCGGGCGAATACGATCTGGGCGTGCGCTGGCTGGAAGTGGGCAATCGCTTACGGGCGCGGCTCAACATCCGTCAGGTCGCCATGCCGCACATGCAGGCGCTGGCCGCGGCAACCGGCGAAACGGTCAATCTCATCGTGCGGCGCGGCGACGAAGCGGTCTACGTCGAGCGCGTGTCCGGCGGCCAGACCATGATCCAGGTCGTGCAGGTGGTCGGTGCGCATGCGCCGCTGCACGTCACGGCGGTCGGCAAGATATTCCTCGCCGAAGACAGCGCCTCCGGCGTGCTCGGCTATGCGCAGCGCACGCAGCTGCCGGCGTATACGCCGAACACCCTGACCACGCCGGAGGCGCTCGCTGCCGAGCTCGACGTTATTCGTCGCGAAGGTCTGGCGCACGACCGCGAGGAAGCCGAACTCGGCGTGGCCTGTATCGGCGCGCCGATCCGCGACGCCGACGGCAAGCTGGTCGCGGGCCTGTCGATCTCGGCGCCGGCGGATCGCCACAAGCCGGTCTGGCCGGGATTGCTGAAAGAGGCGGCGGGCCGGATCGGGGCGGCGCTGGGCTACGCCGTCCGGCCCGTCGTCGAAAGCGGCACTGTCCGGTAGACGCCGCGCCCGACAGGCCCCCCACTTGCTGAGCCTGCCCGCAGTGCGTTGCCACGCACGCCGCATTCCGAACCGGCCCCGCCGCCGGCGCGAAAATTAGGGCCGACAGGCCGCTAGAATGACGGCATGACGCTCGCCGCGCTGATCGCCCGTTATGGTCTGGCCGCCGTATTCTTCGGGGCGCTGCTTGAAGGCGAGACGCTGCTGGCCATCGCCGGCTACGCCGCGCACCGGGGCTATCTGGATTACGCCGCCGTGGTGCTTGTGGGGGCGGCGGGCGCAATACTCGGCGATCAGTTCTGGTTCTGGCTCGGCCGCCGCAAAGGCCGGGCGTTGCTGACGCGCCGGCCGATGCTCGCCGGCCGCATCGACCGGGCCCTGGCGCTGATCGAGCGCTATCCGAATGCGATCCTGGGCGCGCAGCGCTTCGTCTGGGGCCTGCGCACGGCCCTGCCGCTGGCGGCCGGCCTGAGCCGGGTGGATGCCCGGCGCTTCGTCGCGCTGAACGTGCTGTCCGCCCTGCTGTGGGCGCCGCTGGTGGCCGGTGCCGGCTATCTGTCGGGGGCATTTGCGGCGCGTGTGGTCGATCGTCTGCACCGCTACGAACACTGGGGGATCGCGGCGGTGCTGCTTGGCAGTGTGTTGTGGCATGCGGTCCGGCAGCTGCGGCGCCGACGGGCAAGCCAGTGAAATACCTGCGCCTGCATCCCCATCCGGCCCTGCATCCGCTGGCCCGCCTGCGGGCCTGGCATCGCGTGCTCGCGGCGGCGGCGGTCGGAACCATTGCCGCCCTGCTGTTGCCGGCCACGCTCTGGGAAACCTGGCTGATGGCCGGCTGGCTCGCCGGCAGCCTGGCCTACCTGGGGATCGTCTGGATCGGGGTGGGCCGGCTCGATGCGGCGCATACCCGCCTGCTCGCCGGCAGTTACGATCCGGGAACCCGCGCACTCTATGCCGTGGTGGTGGCGGCCTGCTTCGCCAGCCTGGGCGGTGTGCTGCTGGTGACCGATGCGGCGCGCGCGCTGGCCGGTCCGGCGCGCGGGCTGCATATCGCTCTCGCACTGGCCACGCTCGCCGCGACCTGGCTCCTGATCCAGACCGTGTTTACCCTGCGTTACGCGCGCCGGTACTACACGGACGATGCCGGCGGGCTGGCGTTTCCCGGCGAGGCCGCCCCGACTTACATGGATTTTGCCTATTTCGCGGCCGTGATCGGCATGACTTCGCAGGTCTCGGACGTGGCGGTCGGCGCAGCACCCATGCGGCGTCTGGCGCTGGCGCATGGGCTGGTGTCCTTTGCCTTCAATCTGCTGGTGCTGGCGTTGACGCTCAATCTGGTGGCCAGCGCGCTTTGAGACAGGTTGCGGACGCGGAAAGCACTTGCCTGGCGTGCGCGAGTTTGGCATCGTGCCGGCTCGACCAGGTCCGCCCGTCTTGGGAACCGACCCTGGCGCTGCCATGGAGTCCGCGTTGACCGAGCCTCGCCCCGCCACCCGCTACGAAATCGCCGCCTGGCTGCTGATGGCGGCGGGCCTGATGCTCACGCCGCTGCTGCATCTGCTGCCGACCCTGCTGGCCGGCCTGCTGGTGGTGCAGCTCGTTCACCTGCTCGCGCCGCGCTTCGTCATTGGCCGGCTCGACCACGTCTGGTCCAAGGTGCTGGTGGTATCGCTGATCACGCTGGTGGTGCTGGGCGCGCTGGGCGGGCTCACCGCCGGCGCCATTCTTTATCTGCGCACCGAGGGCGGTCTGGCGGGCCTGCTGACCAAGATGGCGGAGATCATCGAAAATTCGCGCCAACTGCTGCCCGGCTGGGCGGCAGCCTGGCTGCCGCAGGGCGACGGTTCGATGATCCGTGCCAGTCTGGTCGAATGGCTGCGCGTGCATGCACTGGAAATCCGCCAGTTCGGCGGCGATGCCGGCCGCGCCCTGCTGCACGTGATCATCGGTTTCATCATCGGCAGTTTCGTCGCGCTGCGCGAAGCGCGCCAGCAGCACACCATGGCGCCGCTGGCGCGGGCGATGTGCGAACGCGTGCACCGGCTGGGCGAAGCCTTCCGCCGGGTGGTGTTCGCGCAGGTGCGCATTTCGGCCCTGAACGCGACGCTCACCGGCATCTATCTGATGATCGTGCTGCCGGCTTTCGGGGTCCATCTGCCGTTTACCAAGACCATGATTCTGGTGACCTTCATCGTCGGCCTGCTGCCGGTCCTGGGCAACCTGATTTCAAATACCGTCATCGTCGTCATCTCGCTGTCGCATTCGCTGCAGGTCGCGGCCGCTTCGCTGGCCTTCCTGGTGAGCATCCACAAGCTCGAATATTTCGTGAATGCCCGTATCATCGGGGGCCAGATTCAGGCACGCGCCTGGGAACTGCTGATCGCCATGCTGGCGATGGAAGCGGCCTTCGGGGTGCAGGGCGTGATCGCCGCGCCGATCTACTACGCATACATCAAGAAGGAACTGTCGGACCGCGGCCTGATTTAGCGTATTGCCAGATAGGAAAAAGAATTCAATGTCGAACGAAACGGAATCCATCGTCCTGACCGCCAGCGGCGAGGACAAGATCGGCCTGGTCGAAGGGCTCACCCGCCGCATCGGCGAGTCCGGCTGCAATATCGAGGAATCGCGCATGGCCGCGCTGGCCGGACGTTTCGCGCTGCTGATGCGGGTGACCGGCAGCTGGGATGCGCTGGCCAAGCTGGAATCGCGCCTGCCCGCCGTGGGCGAGGAATTCGGGCTCGCCATCGTGCAGCAGCGCACCCGTGCCGCCAAGATCGAAAAGCCGCTGATCCCCTATGTGGTCGAGGTTTCCGCGCTCGACCAGCCCGGCATCGTCAACAGTCTGGCCAATTTCTTCGCGCGGCTGCGCATCAACATCGAATCGCTCGACACCGACACCTACCCGGCGCCGCACACCGGCGCACCGATGTTCGCCGTGCGCATGACGCTGGGCATTCCGGCGGACGCACACATCGCCACCCTGCGCGGCGATTTCCTCGACTACTGCGACGACCACAACCTCGACGCGACCTTCGAGCCCGTACGCTGATTCCGGGAGCCTGCATGCTGAAGCAAATCCTCGTACTCGCTGCGCTGGCCGCCGCTTTTGCGTCGCCGGTCCAGGCGGGCCCGTATGCCGACGATCTGTCGCGCTGCCTCGTCGAGAAGACCACGCCGGCCGACAAGAATGCGCTGATCCGCTGGGTGATCGCCGTTACGACCCTGCATCCCGCGGTGCAACCCATCGCCCGGGTGGAGGCCGAAGCGCGCGCCCGGGCCAATCAGGAAACCGCGCGCATCTTCGAACGCCTGCTGACGCAGCAGTGCCTCGACCAGACGCGGCAGGCCGTGCGCTACGAAGGCGCGGCCGCGATCCAGGGCGGTTTCCAGACGCTGGGCCAGGTGGCGATGATGGAACTGTTCGCCGACCCCACCGTGGCCGCCGCGCTGGGCGAGCTGGACAAGGCGATCGACGTGCAAAAATTGCGCGAGGCGCTGCAGACGCCGGACAAATAGGGCGCTGCCGGTTTTCAGGGGCTCTGTACGTCGGTGCTGTCGAGTTCGATGTAAAACATCGGAATGACCTCGTCCTGCCGCACGGTCGCCGGCTGGCTGCGTTCCAGTGCGGCCTGCACGCGGGCCGCCTGGAGGGCGGGCCGGTCGAGCACTGCCGGATACAGGCGGCAGTGCTTCTCGATCGCGTCGGCCTGCCGGCAGGCCGCGGCTTCCAGCGCCGCCCGGGCCGGCGTATCGAGCTGATCCAGAAGCAGCAGCCAGGGCGCCTGCCAGGCATGGTAATCCTGCACCAGCCGCGTGTGCGCGGCATCCATGCCGTGCGTCGCGATGTACAGTGGCGGAAAGGCCTCGGCGTCCAGTACGCGTCCCTTCAGGTGATCGCCGCCTTTCAGCGTGCGCAGGCCCAGGCCCGATCCGTCGTCGGAGCGGCGGAACCATTGCGCCGGCCCCGCGGCGAGCCCGTTGACGTAGCGCGTGAGATAGGTGCCGGCCGGCTCGTCCAGTCCGGCGACGGCGTGGCTGCGGAAATGTTCGCGTGCGGCGATGCCGGCACGCCAGTCGAGCGGCGGCCGGGTATCGGTCTCGCTGTCGTTGCGCACGCTGTGGATCAGTGCCAGCGGCCGGTCGTCGCGGTCGAGCAGCCACAGCTCGAAAGCGTCGCGGAACCTGAAGGGCAGGTCGTGGTGCACGCGCAGCAGATGTTCGTAGACCACGGCGCCCATGTCTTCCAGCCGCTTGAAATCGTCCGACGGATACAGCGGGCCGCGCTTGAGGCCTTTTTCCGCCGACCAGTGGCCGTAGCGGATGTCGGAAATCTGCGCACGCTTGCCGGCACGGCCCAGGCCGTCGAGCAGTGCGTCGTTGGCCACGTAGATATCCCATTCGACGCCGTCGGTCGTCACGGCCTCGGCGGAAGCGTAGCGGACGACATGCACCGTACCCCGGAAGGGATTGAGCAGGCGTTGGGCATAGCATTCGATCTGCATGGCTGAATTCTAGCGTCCGCCGTCTTCCGTGTTGCCCATCCAGGCGAACAGCGAAGCCCGCATTGCTTCTTCCACCGGCATGTCGATCACGCGGATCCATTCGCGCGGTACGAATACCGTATAGCCGCCGATCATGTAGCCCATCGGCAGATACACCGCCACGCGGTCGCCGCGCGTGAGGCCTTCGGGCAGGTCGTCCACCTGCTGGCGCGTGACCAGTCCGACCAGTTCGAAGGCCTGCCCCGGCGGCTTCAGCGCCACCACCGTCTGCCGCGCACCGGGTTTCTTCGGCGAGAAGAAATCGGCGAAATCCTTGAGCGAGGCGTAGATGTTCTTCACCACCGGCAGGTTGGTGAACGGCAGCTCCACCAGCAGGAACAGCCGCGCCGCGAAGGGCTGCGACACCAGAAAACCCAGCAACACGATGCCGGTCACGCCGAGCACCAGCCCCAGACCCGGCACGTAGGCTTCGCCGAGCAGCGGACGGGCGAGCTGCGCGGCGAATCTTTCCATCCAGGTGAGGAAAAGATAGAGTAGGTAGACTGTGAGCCCCAGAGGCAGGGCCGTCAGCAGGCCGCGCAGGAAATACAGCGTGAGATGCTTCATCGGCGAAAGTCTGGCGAAGACGGGGGATCACAGCATAGCAGGCGGGTTCGCGGGACTGGGATGCGCCTTTCCGGAACAACAGGAGGATGTATGAACAACAAGTTGATCGTGCTGGGTGCTGTACTGCTTGCCGCTGGCTGCGCCAGCGGCCCCACTGCCACGGAACAGGCGGCGATGGTCGACGACGCGCGCAAGGCGTCGGCGGCGCTGGCCCAGACGCTGGGCGGGGAACTGAAGAACGCCATGACGGAAAAGGGGCCCGAGGGTGCCATTTCCGTCTGCAAGACGCGCGCGCCCGAAATCGCCGCCGACGTGTCGAAACGGTTCGGCGTGAACGCCAAGCGCGTCAGCCCGAAGAACCGCAACCCCGCCGGCGTGCCCGACGCCTGGGAAGCCGAAGCGCAGGCCAGCCTGGAAAAACGGCTCGCCGCCGGCGAAAAGCCCGAGACGCTCGATACCTGGCAAATCGTCGCCACGCCGGCCGGCAAGACCTTCCGCTACGCCAAGGCGCTGCCGGCGCAGCCCCTGTGCCTGACCTGCCACGGCGATCCCGCGACGATGGCCGAAGGCGTGAAGGCGCGGCTCGCCGCCGATTACCCGCTCGACAAGGCCACCGGCTACTCGGCCGGCATGGTGCGCGGCATCATCTCGATCAGCCGTCCGCTCTGAGGACGTAAAAAAATCGGTCCGGGGGCTTCAGCCCGCCGGATCGCGGCCGATTCCTCTTTCTGAATGCCGTCGAAAGGGGAAAGTCGTGCTGAATCGTCTGGTGGGAATGTGGTCGGGTAATCGCGACAACGCGGCGGCGCAGGTGGCCCGCGAGGGTCTGGCAAGAACCGATGCGCCGGTCGCTGCGGCGACGCCGGCGAAAAAGCCTTCGGTGATGCGCCGTGAAGCCATCCTCGGCCGCGACCAGAAGGTCGCCGGCTATACCTTCATGCTGCGGCGCGCGCCCGGCGACGAGGCCGACGCCGTGCTGCCCGACGTGCGGCGCCTGTACGACGAGACCCTGCTCGCCAACCTCCAGCGCATGGACATCGCGCGCCTGCTCGGCCAGCGTCAGGCCTTCGTGCCGATCGCGCTCGCCACCCTGCACCACGCCCTGCTGGAGGACTGGCCCGCAGCCGGCACCGTCTGGCTGCTGAAGCTCGATGCGGACACCCAGCTCGAGGCTTCCCTGCTCGAGCGCATGGCCGAGCTCAAGGCGCGCGGCTTCGGCTTTGCCGTAGAGGCCGACGCTGCGATGCGCGCCGACCGGCAGGCGCTGCTCGAACAGGCCGACTACGTGCTGCTCGACGCCGGCAGCGAGGACATCCCCGCCTTCACCGCGCAGATGTCGGCCATCGCCCGGCTGGCCGCCGGCAAGCGTTTCGTCGCCACCGGCGTGCAGACGCTCGAAGCCTTCCACATGTGCCACAAGCTCCAGTGCAGCCTGTTCATGGGCCCCTTCGTCACCCGCCGCGAAAAACTCGACGGGCCGGCCATGGGGCCGTCGCGCGCCAAGGTGCTCGACCTCATGAACCGCGTGCGTACCGGCGCCGAACTGCCCGACCTGGCCAAGCATTTCCAGCACGATCCCACGCTGTCGGTGCGCCTGCTGCGCTACGTCAACTCGCCCGGCATGGGCCTGATGAACAAGGTCGGCGGCATCGAGCAGGCGCTCATGGTCATGGGCATGGACAAGCTCTACCGCTGGCTCACCGTGGTGCTCTTCACCGGCGGCGACAAGCAGGAACTCGACCAGGCGCTGCTGGAAAACGCCATGGTGCGGGGCCGCGTCGCCGAGCAGCTCGCCGGTCGCGCGCTGTTCGCCAAGGCACGCGACGAAATCTTCGTCGCCGGCCTGTTTTCGCTGCTCGACGTGGTGATGCGCATGCCGATGGACAAGGTGCTCGCGCAGATTCCGCTGCCCGAGGAAATCACCGCCGCCATCCTGCGCCGCGAAGGCCCCTATGCGCCCTATCTGGCACTCGCCATCGCCTGCGAGCAGGACGACGCGGAGAGCCTGGAAGCCCAGGCAAAAGCGATCGGCCGCGACGTGTCCGACATCAACGCCGTGCACATGGATGCACTCCTGTGGGCGCAGGAGATGTCCGAAGCCGCATCCTGACCGGGCGATTCCCCTGCCGATCTGGGATGATGGCGGCATGTCCGCCCCACCCTGGTTCGTTTACCTGCTGCGCTGCGCCGACGGCACGCTCTACGCCGGTATCACCACCAATCTCGACCGCCGCCTCGCCGCGCACAATGCCGGCGCCGGCGCGCGCTACACGCGCGCGCGGCGGCCGGTCGAGCTGATCCACGCCGAACCCGCCGCCGACCGCGCGGCAGCCAGCCGCCGCGAAGCGGCACTCAAGAAACTGCCGCGCGCCGCCAAGCTCGCGCTCGCCGGCCAGTCCTAGAACAGATCGAGCTGTCCGCCGAGACGCGGCGGCCGGAAGCGGCTGCAATCCGCTGTGAAATCGCGTGTCGCGTTCAAACCGTGCCGCCGGCAGGCCAGACGGAAGCGGTCGGCGAGAAAGCGCGCGTAGGTACCGCGGCCCCTCTGGCGTACGCCGAAATCCGATTCGTAGTCACGGCCGCCGCGCAGCTCGCGTACACGGCTCATCACGTGCGCCGCCTTCAGCGGGTAGTGCGTCTCCAGCCAGTCCACGAAGAGAGTGCGCACTTCCAGCGGCAGACGCAGCAGCACATACCCCGCCCCGGTTGCGCCGGCCCCGGCGGCCGCGGCGAGGATGGCTTCCATTTCCGGATCGGTGAGCACCGGCACGACAGGTGCGACCAGCACGCCGGTGGGGATGCCGGCCGCGTTCAGGCGGCAGATCGTTTCGATGCGCCGTTGCGGTGCTGCCGCGCGCGGCTCCATGCGGCGCGCGAGTTCGCGGTCGAGCGTCGTCACGGACAGCATGACGTGGGCCAGACCGTCGCGCGCCAGATCGGCGAGCAGATCGATATCGCGTTCGATCAGCGCACCCTTGGTCACGATGGACACCGGGTGCCGGCATTCGGTCATCAGTTCCAGCACCTGCCGCGTGATGCGCCATGTGCGTTCGATGGGCTGGTAGGGGTCGGTGTTCGTGCCCATCGCCAGTGTCGAGCAGCGATAGCCCGGTTTCGCCAGCGCCGTACGCAGCAGTGCCGCCGCGCGCGGTTTTGCCAGCAGTTTCGTCTCGAAGTCCAGACCGGGCGACAGATCCAGATAGGCGTGCGTCGGCCGCGCGAAGCAGTAGATACAGCCGTGTTCGCAGCCACGGTAGGCGTTGAGCGACTGCGTGAAGGGGACGTCAGGCGAATCGTTGTGCGACAGGATGCTGCGGCTGGGATCGACGCGGACTTCCGTGACGATCTGCGTGGGCGGCGGTTCGGCAGGCGTCCAGCCGTCGTCCGCCGTCTCGCGCTGCCGGTCGCGGTAGCGGTTACCGGGATTGTCGCCCGTGCCGCGGCCGCGCGGCGTGGAAGCTGCCGTGTCGGCCATGGTCTCAGTGGGGGGCGTTCCAGCCGTCGAGCCGTTCGCGGATCTGCGGCAGCGCCGCTTCGGCCGCCCGGCGTCCGGCCTCGATGGCGACGGCGGCGCGGTGGAATTCCATCAGGCCCAGGCTGGCCAGCGGCGGCGCGATCAGCGCGTCGGCAGGTTCGCCGGCAAGCCGGCTGCGGGTGATGAGGACTTGCATAATGTTGATGCTGGAAGCCAGCACGTCGAGCATGGCCGGCGGCGCGGGTCCTTCGTCGCGTTCGATGCCGAGCTGGGCCATCACGGTATCGGCGAGTGTGGGTTTCGTACGGGGTGGCCGTGCCGCGGGGATGTCCCTGAGATGGCGGCCGAGCAGGTCGGCGTTGAGATCGACCGCGATCACGAAGTCGGCGTCCATGGCGCGGGCGAGCGATACCGGCACCGGGTTCACCAGGCCGCCGTCCACCAGCCAGCTGCCGTTCGACGCCACCGGCGTGAACAGGCCCGGCAGGGCGATGGAGGCGCGCACTGCGTCGGAGACGGTGCCTTCGCGCAGCCAGATCTCGCGGCCGCGCGCGAGATCGGTGGCGACGGCGCCGTAAGGCCGTTCGAGTGCGCGGATGTCGCGGTCGACGAAGTGGTCGCGGAAGAACGCGATGAGCTTTTCGCCCTTGATGAGGCCGCCGCCGAGCGAGAAATCGAGGAAGCCCACCACGGTCTGCAGCTTCAGGCCGCGCACCCAGGCTTCCAGGCGGTCGAGCTCGCCGGCCACGTAGGCCGCGCCGACCAGCGCGCCGATCGAGGTGCCGCACACGAGATCGGCGCGGATACCGGCGTCCTCCAGCACGCGGATCGCGCCGATGTGCGCCCAGCCGCGCGCCGAACCGCCGCCGAGGGCGAGGCCGATGCGCGGCCGCGATGGCGATTTTGTCCCGGCCATCAGTCGGTCTCGCGCTCGATGCCGCAGCAGGGCGTGGCGGTGTCGGCCGTGTCGCTGAGGATGGCGCCGGTCACCGGGTTGGGGCGGAAGACGGTGCAGCCCTTGAGGCCCAGCGCGTGCGCTTCGCGGTAGAGATCCTGAAACTGCGCGAAGGGCAGATCGGCGGCGACGTTGATGGTCTTGGAAATCGCGTTGTCCACGTAAGGCTGCAACGCGGCCTGCATCAGGAGATGCGCGCGCGGGTCGAGCTGGCGCGCCTCGACGAAGGCGGGCGGGCGGCCGCTTTTCCCCAGGCGCATCCACAGCCGGCAGGCGCAGTCGTCGACGAAATGTGTCGTGTAGCGGCCGTCGGCACCGAGCACGCGGCGTTCCGCCGCGGCCGCGAACACCGGCTCGATGCCGCTGGAAACGTTGTTCGCCAGCAGGCTGATCGTGCCCGCCGGCGCGACGGCCAGCAGATGACTGTTGCGGATGCCGTGCACGGCGACGGCGTCGCGGATGTCCGCCGGCAGACGTTGCGCGAAGCCGCTGGCGAGAAAAGCCTCGGCGTCGAAGCGCGGAAATGCGCCCTTCTCGCGCGCGAGCTCGACCGACGTGCGGTAGGCCGCATCGCGTACCCGGCGCATCAGGCCGGCGGCGAAATCGCGCGCCGCGGCGCTGTCGTAATCCAGGTTCAGCATCGCCAGCGTGTCGGCCAGTCCGGTCACGCCCAGCCCCACGCGCCGCTTGGCATGCGCTTCTTCCGCCTGCGCCGGCAGCGGGTAGCGCGAAGCATCGATCACGTCGTCGAGCAGACGCACCGCGATGCGCGTCGCGTCGTCCAGCGCGGCGTGGTCGAAGGCCGCGGCGGATTCAAAGGGGGCGCGTACGAAGGCGGCGAGATTGAGCGAACCGAGGTCGCAGGCGCCGTAGGGCGGCAGCGGAATCTCGCCGCAGGGATTGGTCGCCGCCAGTGTTTCGATGCCGGCCAGCGTGTTGTCGCGGTTGATCGTGTCGACGAACAGCACGCCCGGTTCCGCCGTGTCGTAGGCCGCACGCATCAGGCGCGTCCACAGCGCGCGCGCCTGGACGACGCGCTGTGTTTCGCCGGCGAAGATCAGCGGCCAGTCGGCGTCCATGTCCACTGCGCGCATGAAGGCGTCGGACACCAGCACCGAACAGTTGAAATGCCGCAGCTCGGCCGCGTCGCGCTTGGCGTCGATGAAGGTTTCGATGTCCGGATGGTCGCAGGCCAGCGTCGCCATCATCGCGCCGCGCCGCGCGCCGGTGGAGAGCATGGTCGCGCACATTGCGTCCCAGATGCGCATGAAGGACACCGGGCCCGAGGCGATGGTGCCGCTGGCGTGCGCCACCATGCCGGCCGGGCGCAGCGGCGAGAAATCGTAGCCGACTCCGCCGCCGTGCTGCATGGTCAGCGCGCCTTCCTTCAGCGCATCGAAGATGTGTTCCAGATCGTCGGCCAGCGCGCCCATCACGAAGCAGTTGAGCAGCGTCACGCGTTTATCGGTGCCGGCGCCTGCGAGAATGCGCCCGCCCGGCAGGAAGCGGAAGCCGTCGAGCACGCCGTAAAAGTGCTCGGCCCAGCCGGCCGCGTCGCGTTCGACCGCAGCCACCGCGCGCGCCACCCGCCGCCAGCTCGCCGCGATGTCCGTCTCGCCCGGCGCACGGTAGCGCGTCGCCCACACGTGGCGGGCGATGTCGAGCTCAAAGGGATCGTGCGTCGTCATGGGCCTTCGATGCGAAGCGGGCGATGAGGCATTATCCGCCTCTCGCGTTACAGTGCACCCCATGTCCGAATCGCGCCATCCTTACGCCACCCTCACCCCCGACGTCGCCCTCGATGCGCTCGACAGCACCGGTCTCGTCGCCGACGGCAGGTTGCTGGCGCTGAACAGCTACGAGAACCGCGTCTACCAGATGGGCGTGGAAGATGCCGCGCCCGTGGTGGCGAAGTTCTATCGCCCTTCGCGCTGGACGAACGAAGCGATCCTCGAAGAGCACGCCTACACGGCCGAACTGGCCGAACGCGAGATTCCGGTGGTGGCGCCGTTGCGGCTGAACGGCGCCATGCTCCACACCCACGCGGGCTTCCGCTTCACGGTCTTTCCCAGGCAGGGGGGGCGCATGCCGGAATTCGACCGTGCAGGCACGCTGGAACGCATGGGGCGTTTTCTCGGGCGAATTCACGCAGTCGGCCTGCAGGCGCCGTTCGTGCACCGGCCTGCGCTCGACATCGACAGCTTCGGCATCCAGTCGCGCGATTTCCTGCGCGCGGGCGACTGGCTGCCGCCTGATCTCGCGCCGGCGTGGAACAGCGTGATCGACCACGCGCTCGACCAGGTGGCGCACTGTTATGCGCGTGCCGGCGCGGTGCGCACGCTGCGCCTGCACGGCGACTGTCACCCCGGCAACGTGCTATGGACTGACGAGGGTCCGCACTTCGTCGATTTCGACGACTGCCGCAGCGGGCCGGCGATGCAGGATCTGTGGATGCTGCTGTCGGGCGAGCGCGCGCAGCAGCAGGACCAGCTGAACGCCATCCTGACCGGTTACGAGGATTTCGCCGAATTCGATCCGCGCGAACTCCATCTCGTCGAGGCGCTCCGGACCTTGAGGCTGATCCACTATGCGGCCTGGCTGGCGCGCCGCTGGGACGACCCGGCTTTCCCCGCCGCGTTTCCGTGGTTCAATACGCAGCAGTACTGGCAGGCGCGTATCCTCGAATTGCGCGAGCAGATCGCGCTGATGGACGAGCCGCCACTGGTGGCGTAGCAGGATTAAAGACATGTGTGGCATTGCAGGTGAATTCCGGTTCGACGAGACGCCGCCCGACGCGGCGGCGATGGCGCGCATGCTGGCGAAGCTGGCGCGGCGCGGACCGGATGCGGAAGGCCAGCATGCCGACGGCGCGGTGCGGCTGGGCCACCGGCGGCTGGCGATCATCGACCTCTCGGAAAAGTCCGCGCAGCCCATGCTGGATGCCGAGACCGGCACCGCGCTCGTGTTCAACGGCACGATCTACAACTACCCCGAGCTGCGCGCCGAGCTGATCGCGCTCGGCCATGCCTTCCGTTCCGACGGCGACACCGAGGTCATTCTGCGGGCGTACCTTGAATGGGGCGAAGCCTGCGTCGAGCGCCTGCACGGCATGTTCGCCTTCGCGATCTGGAACCGCGACACGCTGTTCCTCGCGCGCGACCGTCTGGGCATCAAGCCGCTGTACTACAACGAAACGCCGGGCCGTTTCCGCTTCGCCTCCACGCCGCAGGCGCTGCTGGCGGCGGGCGGGGTGGACACCGGTCTCGACGCAGTCGCGCTGCACCATCTGTTCACCCTGCACGCCGTGGTGCCGGCACCGCGCACGATTTACGCCGGCATCCGCAAGCTTGCGCCGGGTACGACGCTGACGGTGAACGCGCGCGGCGAACTGCATCATCGCCGCTACTGGTCGCTCAAGGCGGAACGGCCTGCGCTGGCCCGCACCGAGGCCGAGTGGACCGCGGCCATTCACGACAGCCTGCGCCAGGCGGTGAAGAAACGCATCGAGATCGCCGACGTGAAGGTGGGGGTGCTGCTCTCGGGCGGGCTCGATTCCAGCCTGCTCGTCGCACTGCTCGCCGAACAGGGCGTGCCGGACCTGATGACCTTTTCGGTCGGTTTCGAAGACCAGCCGGAAGAGCGCGGCAGCGAATTCGAGTATTCCGACCCGGTGGCGGCGATGTACGGCACGCGTCACCACAAGTACCTGATTCCCAACGCCGACGTACTCAAGCGCCTGCCCGAGGCGGTGGCGCAGATGAGCGAGCCCATGTTCGCGCAGGATGCCGTGGCCTTCTACCTCTTGGCCGAACAGGTGTCGCAGACGGTGAAAGTGGTGCAGAGCGGCCAGGGCGCGGACGAAGTCTTCGGCGGCTATTTCTGGTATCCGCGCATGGCGGCGGAAACGCAGGGCAGCGCGCTCGACCGCTTCCGCAAGCATTACTTCGACCGCGATCACGACGAATTCCTCGACATGATCCAGCCGGCCTTCCACGGCGGCGATTACACCGGCGAGCTCGTTGCCGCGCATCTGGCGGAACCTTTCGCCGACGAATTCATCGACCAGGTATTGCGCATGGATACGACGATGCTCATCACCGACGACCCGGTCAAGCGCGTGGACAACATGACCATGGCCTGGGGCCTGGAAGCGCGCGTGCCCTTTCTCGACCACCAGCTGGTCGAGCTGGCCGCGGCCATGCCGCCCGCCCTCAAGCTGCGCAGCGAGGGCAAGCATGTGCTGAAAACCGTTGCGCGCGGCCTGGTCCCGGACGCCGTCATCGACCGCAAGAAGGGCTACTTTCCCATGCCGGCGCTGAAATACGTGCGCGGCAACTTCCTCGATTTCATGCGCGACATCCTGAATTCGCAGGCCTGCCGTGAACGCGGGCTTTACCATCGCGCCTACGTCGACCGGCTGCTCGATGCGCCCGAGTCGCATCACACGCGCATCCAGGGCAGCAAGCTGTGGCACCTGGCGCTCACCGAATACTGGTTGCAGATGCATGCGTAGACGCGTTCTGCTTGTTCTCCTGTTGAGTCTGTCCGCCGCCCGGGCCGCCGAAGGACCGCCCGCCGCACCGGCCGAAGCGGTCGTGCCCGACGCCGCCGCATTCCCGGGCTGGCTGGCGGCTTTTCGCACCGATGCCATCGCCCAGGGCATCAAACCCGAAACTTACGAGGCCGCATTTGCCGGAGCGCAACCGGTCGAGCGCGTGATCGAACTCGACCGGCGCCAGCCGGAATTCCTGCAGACTTTTGCCGAATATTTCGATCGTCGCGTCACGCCGTCGCAGATCGCGCGCGGCGAAACGATGCTCGCCGAGCATGCCGCCCTGCTCGATGCGGTCGAGGCGCAATACGGCGTGCCCAAGACCGTGCTCGTGGCTTTCTGGGGGCTCGAAACCCGTTATGGCGCCTATCTCGGCAGTTTCAACATCCCGCTGAGCCTGGCCACGCTCGCCTGGGAAGGCCGCCGCAGCGCCTTCTTCAAGTCGCAGCTGATCGACGCGCTGCGCATCGTCGACGCCGGCCACGTCGCCGCGGCGGACATGAACGGCTCGTGGGCCGGCGCGATGGGCCAGATGCAGTTCATGCCGTCCACCTTTCGCGCCTATGCGCTGGATGGCGACGGCGACGGGCGGATCGATCTCTGGAATTCGCTCCCCGATGCCCTGCACTCGGCGGCCCATTACCTCAAGCGCGCCGGCTGGCGGACAGGCGAGCCGGCGGCGCGGGAAGTGCGGCTGCCGGCGGACTTCGACTGGCGGCAGGCGCGCATCACCCACCGCGTGCCGCTGGCCGACTGGATTGCGGCCGGTGTCGTACCGGCCGACGGCGGCGCGTGGCCGTCGGTTGCCGGGCCGGCCGCAATCGTGCTGCCGCAGGGCTGGCAGGGACCGGCTTTCATGGTGTTCGACAACTTCGACGTGGTGATGCGCTGGAACCGGTCCGTGAATTACGCGCTGGCCGTCGCGCAGCTCGCAAACCGGCTCGCGGGCGAGGTCACGCTCGTCGCCCGGGCCGGCGAAGCCGGTGCGCTGAGTACTGCCCAGGTCCGGACGATGCAGCATTATCTCAATACCCTCGGGTTCGACACCGGCACGCCGGACGGCCTGATGGGGCCGCGCACGCAGAGTGCGCTGCGACGCTTCCAGGCCGCGCAGAATCTGCCGGCCGACGGCTATCCTTCGCCCAGCGTATATGCCCGCATCGAAGCTGCGCACGAGGCGGCCGACCGGCTCAGTCTGGCCCCGTCCGCGACGCTGTCCGATCCCCCTCCCGGCAGCACGCATCCGTGAGCGGACCGCGCAACGTACTCGGCACGCCGTTGCAGGTCTGCGGCGAATCGCCCCCGACCGGTTTTCTGCGCGACGGCCTGTGCCACACCGGCACGCACGATCTCGGCAGCCATACCGTCTGTGCGGTGATGACCGAGGCTTTTCTCGACTATTCGCGCGATCAGGGCAATGACCTGACGACGCCCGCGCCGGAATATGCCTTCCCCGGTCTCAAGCCCGGCGACCGCTGGTGCGTCTGTGCCGCGCGCTGGCTCGAAGCCGCCGAGGCCGGCGTGGCGCCGCCGGTGATCCTGGACGCCACACACGAGCGTGCCCTGCGCAAGATCTCCCTGGGCGACCTGGCCTACCACGCACGGGTGGAAGCGATATGAGCGCGGGCGGCGCACTGGTGTGCTGGAAGTGCGGTGCGAGTCTGGCCGGCTTGCCTCTGCCTCTGGGGCGGCGCGATGTCTGCCCGAGCTGCCGTGCCGAGCTGCATGTCTGCCGGCTGTGCCGGCATTTCGATGCGACCCGCGCCGGTCAGTGCCGCGAACTGGCGGCCGAGCGCGTGGCGGACAAGACGCGTATCAACGACTGTGGCTGGTTCGTGCCACGTCCCGAAGCCTACCGCGGCGGCGGTGCGGCGATGGCGCAGGCCAGCCGCAGCGCGCTCGATAGCCTGTTCGGCGGCGCGCCTGCGGCGGAAACGCCGGACCGCCCGAAAAATCCGCTCGACGATCTGTTCGGAAAATAGCCGGGAGCTCGGTCTGCCTTACGGCCGCAGCGCGGCGAGATGCGCCGCCAGTGCGAGGATGTCCGTGTCCTCCAGGTTGCGCGTATAGGCCGCCATCATCGGATCGAGGCGTTCGCCCATGCCGCTGCGGTAGCGTTTAAGCGAATCTTCCAGATATTTCATCTGCTGGCCGGCCAGCCGCGGGATGCGGTGCGATCCGGCTGCGGCGTCGCCGTGGCATTTTGCGCAGAGCTGGCCGAAAAGCGCCCTGCCCGCGTCCGATCCGCGCGCGGCGGGCGCGTACGCGACCGGCTGGCGGGACAGAAAAAGCGCTATGTCGACCCGCTCCTCCGGTGTCAGCGCCCGGATCATGCCGGTCATGAAATCCGAGGACTTGCGCGTGCCCAGCACGAATTTGTTCATCTGTTCGAGCAGATAGTCCGCATTCTGGCTGGCGAGATTGGGCACTTCCGGCAGCGCGCTGTTGCCGCCCGGGCCGTGGCAGTGGCGGCAGACCGACGCTGCGGCCTGGCCGCGCCGGAGCGCGGCCGGCAGCTCCGCCGGCGAAGCGGCGAGACGGGTCAGCCGCTCGTGCAGCACGGCGGCGGGCGGCTCGGCGCCGCCGGCGTGCGCGGACGGGAGGGCCGCCCATGCGGCCAGACAGAACAGACGAACGATGAGGCGGTATTTCACGGCAGACTTCCAATCCATGTTTATCACAGGGTTATACGGCCGCATCGCCGCCGACTTGAGCGGCGCGACGCGGATTGCCGCCGCCGGGCTGCGCGTCAGAGCGAGTAGTCGCCCGCCCGCTGGGGTTGATAGGGAATGTCGACGATGCGCGCGCGGACCGTATCGCCCGCCGGCGTCAGCCACTCGATCTGCTGGCCGACCGCAAGGCCCAGCACGGCCACGCCGGCCGCCGCGACGACCGACAGCTCGTCGGGCGCGCCGGTCAGCTCCTGCGGGTAGCGCAGGGTGACCTCGACTTCGCGCCCGGCCGGCTCGACCACGAAGCGCACGCGCGAATTCATCGTCACCACGTCGGGCGGCACTGCTTCGGGCCGCGCGATCTGCGCACGATCGAGCTCCTCGCGCAGCGCGTCCGCGCCCGGCAGCGTCGCGGGCAGCGTGGTCAGCAGCGCCTCGAGGCGCTCCAGATCGCGTTCGGATACGGTGATGGCGGGACGGGTCGTGATTTCCATGGCGGTCTCCTGCGAGAAAGCGCAACAAACGCGGTCAAAAAGAAAACCGCCCGAGCAGGCGCCCGGGCGGTGTACCCAAGAACTATAGCATCGAAACCCGGAGTAGGCCAGATGCGGTCGCGCAGCCTGCCTACTCCGTGCCTTTCAGGCTGTCCAGACTCTCGGCCGCGATCTCCCGCACGTCCGCGTCCGCATCGTCGAGTCGCGCTTCGAGCCAGGCGCGGGCGCGAGCGTCGTCGGCGAGTCCGAGGTAATGGCAGGCGTCGGCGCGCACGCGCGCGTCGGAGTGCTGCGCGAGTTCGCCCAGGCGGGGCAGCAGGGCGCGCAGGGTGGTGGTGTCCGCGAAGTGTTCCAGCAGCACGCCGGCGCCGAGACGCACGTTCAGGCTCGCCTCGACGTTGCCGACGATGGGCAGCACGGCGGCGAGCAGATCGGGTTCGGATTCGATCAGGCTTTGCACGCGCGGCAGCTGGCCTTCTTTCAGCAGCATGTGAAACCAGTCGGCGACGCCCGCCTCGCTGCCGGCCTTGGCGGCCCAGTCGGCGAGTTCGGCCTGGCTCTGCGCGCCCAGGAGTTCGATGCGGCCGATGCGCGTCCACGGCACAGAGCGCACGCCGAGCGCCTGCGCGATTTCGGGATGCTGCTCCAGGTTGACCGCTTCGAGCCGGCCGATGGCGCCCTGTTTCAATAGATCGGTCAACGCAGCGAACACGGCCGGACAATGCGGGCAATGGGTGGATAGCAGCAGCAGGGCGTCGGGGGCGGACATGGCGTGGTTGAATGAAGGCGGCGGGGCGATAATGGCGTGTATGGAATTTACCATCCTCCCCGTGACGCCGTACCAGCAGAACTGCTCGCTGGTATGGGATGACGCCGGCCGCGCGGCGCTGATCGATCCCGGCGGCGAGGCCGACCGCCTGCTGGCGGAAGTGCGGCAGCGCGGGCTCGCGCTGGAAAAGATCCTGCTCACCCATGGCCATCTCGATCACGTCGGTGCGGCGGCCGCATTGCGCGACACGCTCGGCATTCCCATCGTCGGCCCGCAGCGCGAGGAGGCGTTCTGGCTCGATCTGCTGCCGCGTCAGGCCGAGCTGTTCGGCTTCCCGCCTGCCGGGATTTTCGTGCCCGACCGGTGGCTGGAAGACGGCGATACGGTCGAGGTCGGTTCGCTGCGTTTCGACGTGCTGCACTGCCCCGGCCATACCCCTGGCCATGTCGTGTTCTACCAGCCGGAGGCGAAACTGGCCTTTGTCGGCGACGTGCTGTTCAAGGGATCGATCGGCCGCACCGACTTTCCGCGCGGCGACCACGCCGCGCTGCTCGCGGCGATTCGCGGCAAACTTTTTCCGCTGGGCGACGAGGTGCGTTTCGTGCCGGGCCACGGTGCGATGTCCACGCTTGGACGCGAGCGTCGCGAGAATCCGTTCGTGGCGGGCTGAGGCTCAACCGTCCAGGCCGCCCAGTGCCAGATATTTGACCTCCAGATAGGCGTCGATGCCGGTGCGGCCGCCTTCGCGGCCGAGCCCGGACTGCTTGGTGCCGCCGAAAGCGGCTTCCGCCGTCGAGATCACACCGGTATTGAGCCCGACCATGCCGTACTCCAGGCGTTCGGCCAGCCGCCAGGCGCGCGCGAGATCGCGCGTGCAGGCGTAGGCAGCCAGTCCGTAGTCGCTATCGTTCGCCAGACGGATCGCGTCGGCCTCGTCGTCGAAGCGGATCAGCGGCGCGACCGGACCGAAGGTCTCGTCGCGGCAGAGCGCCATGTCGGGCGTGCAGTCCTTCAGCACGGTCGGCGCGTAGAACAGCCCGCCGCGCGCATGGCGGTGGCCGCCGGCCAGAAGCGTCGCGCCGCGCGCGAGCGCGTCGGCGACGTGCGCCTCCACCTTGTCGCGTGCGGCGGTCGAGATCAGCGGGCCGATCTCCGCGTCCGGGGTGAAGCCTTCGGCGACATTCAGACGGGCCGCCGCGTCAGCGAGCCGGTCGGCAAAGGCGTCGTACACGCCGGCCTGCACGAACATCCGGTTGGCGCATACGCAGGTCTGGCCGCCGTTGCGGTATTTACTGGCAAGCGCGGCCTCCACGGCGGCGTCGAGGTCGGCGTCGTCGAACACGATGAAGGGGGCATTGCCGCCGAGTTCGAGCGAGACGCGCTTGAGCGTGGCGGCGCTTTGCGCGAGCAGCCGTTTGCCGACGGCGGTCGAACCGGTGAATGACAGCTTGCTGACGTGCGGATGCGTGGTCAGCACGCTGCCGATGGTCGCCGCGTCGCCGGTGATCACGTTCAGCACGCCCGGCGGCAGGCCCGCGCGCTGCGCGAGCTCAGCCAGCGCCAGTGCGGTGAAAGGCGTCTGCGAGGCGGGCTTGGCGACGACCGTGCAACCGGCGGCGAGTGCGGCCGCGGCTTTCCGGGTCAGCATCGCGGCGGGAAAATTCCACGGCGTGATCAGCGCCGCCACGCCGAGCGGCCGGCGCAGGGTGAACAACCGGCTGTTCGCCCAGGGCGACGGCACCACGTCGCCATAGACCCGGCGCGCTTCCTCGGCGAACCATTCGACGAAACTCGCCGCGTAGTCGATCTCGCCACGCGCTTCGGCCAGGGGTTTGCCCTGTTCGGTCACCATGAGCGTCGCGAGGTCGTCGCGGTGCGCGAGGATCAGCTCGAACCAGCGGCGCAGGGGCTGGGCGCGCGCCTTCGCGGTACGGTCGCGCCAGTCCGGAAAGGCGGCGTGAGCCGCCTCGACGGCGCGTCCGGCGTCGCTGGCGGTGCCGCGCGGGACCGTGCCGACGATTTCGCCGTTGGCCGGGTTGCGGATGTCGAAATACGTGCCGTCCTGCGCAGCCTGCCAGACGCCGCCGATCAGGATCTGCGGCCGGAACAGCGTGGCGTCGGCGAGTTTCATGCCCCGGCGACGCAGGCTTCGAGCAGGCGGATCAGATCGTCGCCGGCCGCCAGACGATGAATCGCGAGTCCGCGCGCCGCGCACGCGGCTTCGTCGACCGGAGCCGGGCCGGTAACGACGATGCGCTTCAGCTTGTGCAGTTGTGCGACCGTGTCCGCGTCGAGCGCGCAGGCATGGGTGATTGCGGTGGTGGCCCAGAACAGGCGCGGTACGACATCGGCTGCGTCGGTACCGGGGTATTCGCTCCAGTTGTGATCGAAGGCGGGGATCGGCAGGTCGTCGTGCGTGAACGCGGCGCGGTCGAGAAAGACCACGCGTTCCTTGCCGCTCACTTGGCCTCGCCGACCAGACGTTCGAGCGCGCGCATGAGGGCCGAGGAATCCAGTTCGCTGTCGCCCGCGCCCATCAGCGCATTCATCTGTTGCGCGATGAGTGCGGCGCCGGGCAGCGGGGTGGCGGTTTCCTGCGCGTTGTCCATGACGATGGCCATGTCCTTGTGGTGCAGCTTCACCTTGAAGCCCGGTTTGTAGTTGGCGTCGAGCATGCGCTGGCCGTGCACTTCGAGGATGCGGCTGCCGGCGAACCCGCCCATCAGGGCTTCGCGCATCTTGACCGGGTCTACCCCGTTGCGGCGCGCCAGCAGGATGGCCTCGGCGACGCCCTCGAAAGTAAGGCCGACGACGATCTGGTTGCAGCATTTGACGACCTGGCCGGCGCCGTGGCCGCCGACATGGACGACATTCTTGCCGAGCGCCTCGAACAGCGGACGCACTTTCTCGAAGATGGGCGCTTCGCCGCCGACCATGATGGACAGCGTGCCGGCCTTGGCGCCGGCTTCGCCGCCGGATACCGGCGCGTCGAGCATGTGCACGCCGCGTTCCGCCAGTGCGGCGGCGATGCGGCGGGTGGCGGCGGGCGATACGGTGCTCATGTCGACGATGACGTGGCCGGGTCTGGCGCCGTGCACCAGGCCGCGCTCGCCGAGGATGATCTGCTCCACGTCGGTGGTGTCGGAGACGACGGTGAAGGTGATGTCGGCTTCGGCAGCGACTTCGGCCGGGGTGCCCTTGCCGAGCGCACCCAGCACCAGCATGGGTTCGATGCGGTCGAAACGGCGACCATAGACGACCAGCTGGTGCCCTGCGCGCAGCAGGTTTTCCGCCATGGGGCGACCCATGATGCCACTGCCGATGAATCCGATTTTCATGTTGTCAGCCCCCGCAACAACCCAAGCCAGAGTGGCAGCGTAACCAATCCGGTCAGGGTTGACCAGCCCATGACGAGACCCGCCAGGCGGGCATCGAGTCCAAAGCGGTCCGCCAGGGCGATGACCATCACCATGGTCGGCATGGCGGCCTCCAGGACGGCGGCTTCGCCGGGCTCGGACAGCGGACCGGGCCACGCCAGGGCGACGCCCAGTGCCAGCAGCGGCATCAGCGCGAGCTTGATCGCAAGCACGATGACGACCGCTTTCTGCGGGCGCAGGTCGTGCCAGGGAATCGTGAGGCCGAGTACGAACAGCATCAGCGGGATGGTGGGGCTGCCGGCCCAGTGCGCGGCTTCGATCAAGGGGTCCAGCGGCAGGCCCGACAGATTGACTGCCAATCCGGCGGCAAATCCCCACACCGGCGGCAGGCGCAGCCACATGTGCAGGAATGAGGCGTGTTCGGTATGGTTGCCGCAGCGGAAGGCGATCCACACGCCCAATGACCAGACCAGCGGCGTGGTCGCCAGCATGTCGGCGAAAAAGGGATAGCGCGTGCCGGATTCACCGAATACGGTGGTGAGGAAGGGATAGCCGAAGAACAGTACGTTGCCGAAACCCGATGCAAGCAGAATCGTGCCTTTCGCCGGGCCGGACAACTGGCGGCCCAGCGGCGTGGCGAATACCGCCAGCGCGGCGAGTGCCAGTCCGCCGAGCGTGGCCACGCCCAGGATGGCCGGCACCTGCAGCAGGCTGAGATCGACCGTGGCGCGGGCGGCGACGGCGAAAAACAGCATGGGCGCGAAGAAATCGAGCACCAGCCGGCTGATCGCGCCGCGCAGGGCGACGGGCGACAGGCCGGGCTGCCAGCGTGGCCAGAGGCCGCCGGCTGCGATCAGGAGGGACAGGGGCAGCAGTGTCTTGAGGAGCAGCTGCTGCGCGAGTTCGGGCGACATGCGGCATCGATCGGGCGGCGGGGGCGCCCATCATACCCGCTGCCCGTGGGCGGTTTGAGGCGATTACATGCGGGATGCCGGCGTAAAGCGGGCTTCGCGCGTTTGCTGCGGGGTGCCGGTCTCCAGCCACTGCTTGATGCGGGTCGCGTCGCCGGCGCGGCTGTTGTTGCCGCCGGCGTCCAGCAGCACGATGATGACGTCGCGCTGCGCCACGTTGGCCTGCATCACGACGCAGTGGCCGGCTTCGTTGATGAAACCGGTTTTGGAGAGGCCGATATGCCAGTCGTCCATACGGGTGAGCCGGTTGGTGTTGTGGAAGGCCACCGGCCGGTAATAGACGCGCTTGGCCTGGTGTTTTTTCTTGACCACGACGCGCTGCGTGCCGAGGGTGTAAGTGCCGCTGCTGCTGATCTGGCGGATTTCCGGATAGTTGGCGTAGGCGTAGTCGACCAGTTTGGCGAGATCGTGCGCGGTGGACTGGTTGCCGCTGGACAGCCCGGTGGGCTCGACGTACACGGTGTCGCGCATGCCCAGCGCCCGCGCCATGCGGTTCATGTTGGCGACGAAGCGCTCGGTGCCGCCCGGCGCGGTGCGCGCGAGGGCGTGCGCGGCCCGGTTGTCGGAAGCGATCAGGGCCAGGTGCAGCAATTGGCCGCGGCTGTAGCGGGCGCCGATGCCCAGGCGCGAGCCGGTGCCTTTCAGGGTGTCGCGATCGTCGGCGGTGAGGGTGATCGTCTCGTCGAGCGCGAGGTCGGCGTTCAGGATCAGCACGGCCGTCATCAGCTTGGTGATGGAGGCGATCGGGGTCTGCATGGCGGCGTTCTTTTCCATCAGCACCTGACCGCTGGCCTGGTCGTAGACCAGGGCCGACTGCGAAGCCAGTTCGGGCACGGCGTCGGAGAAAGCCTGCGCGCCGGCCGCGGACGCGTTCATCCGGTCGCTCCACTGCAGCGAGGTCGGGCCGTCGAGCGCGTGGGCGGCGGGCAGCCAGAGGAGGAGCAGTCCTGCGAAAGCAGCTTTCATACGCGTGTTTCTTTCTCTCGGAGCGGAGGCAATGTACCAGCTTGAGTTGAGAACGGACATGGTCTTTAAAACTTGAAAACAACAGTTTGTGGACTGCAGGCAAATAAATGCGATCCCCGATTGACGATGTAGCAAAATTCAATATATATAGCAATGACATGGGAGAATTTTCGAACAATTTACTAAAAAAATCCGAGCTAACAGACTGTCTTTGCGCCCCCGGAGTGGTGGCCGAAGCGCTGGAATGCCTCATGCAGGGCGAAACGGCCCGGGGGGCGTTTTTCGCCTGCATCCGCAGCGATCCGGTGCTGGCGCTGCGGGTGCAGCCGCTGGCGTCGATTTACGATACGGAACCCGATCTGCTGCGCAGTCTGCTGCTGGCGGCGCCCGTTGCCGCCGGTGCGGCACAGGCTGCCTACGCCGTGCGCTGGCGACAGTCGGTCGGCGTTGCGCATCTGGCCCAGGCGCTGGCACAGCGCGCCGGCCTGCCGGATGCGCAGGCGGCCTGGCTGGCCGGGCTTTGCCACAATCTTGCCGATTACCTGAACACGGCGCCGACCCCGGCGGCGGACCATCTGATCGGCCTGGATGCCGACGGCTGGCTGGCGGATGCGGTCCGTTTCCATGCCGAACCGCTGACCCGGGGCCGCGCCGCACATCCGCTGGTGCGGGTGACGCAACTGGCCTACCAGCTGGTGGCCCGGGCCGACGCGGTGGATAGCGTGGATGTGCGTGCGGCGCTGTCCGCGCTGCAACTGGGGGCCGGCGAGGCCGCCCAGCTGCTGGCGGAAAGTCTGGCGCATGGGCGGCAAATGGCCATGCGTTTCGGTCTGGCCGAAACGCTGGCCGTATCCACGGCCGCCAGCGGCTTCGACCGTCTGGCCCAACTGTATGCCGGACAGGCGGCCCAGTCGGCGCTGCACGGCCATTTCCGATTTGCCGACGGCCCGAGTCAGGTTTTCGGGCGCCTGCGCGACAGTCTGCAGGCCCTGTTCGGAATCGAGCAGACCTGCCTGTTCGCACCTGCCGCCGACGGCCTGCTGCGGGTCAATGCCCTGATGCCGGCGGTGCCGGCCCTGAATGCGCTGGCGATTCCGCCCGACGATGGCCATTCCGTCCTGCCCCGGGCGCTGGCCCGCAACGCGCCGCAGCGCTTCGAACGCGGCGTCGCCGACGCGGCGCTGGTGGACGAACAGATTGCCCGCGTACTGGGTGTCGGGGGATTTCTCTGCCAGCCGCTCGCGCTGGCGGACGGTCAGATCGGGCTACTGGTGGCGGGTGATGCGCCGCCCGAAGCGGGGGGAGCCGCCTTGTGGCGATTTGCGCTCGCCGAATGCGCGGATGCCCTGAATCCGCGCTATCCGGCCACGCCGGCCGGGTTCGTCGAAAAGCCCGAATCCGCGCCGCGCGCTACCCCGGGCGACGACATTCCGCGCGAGCGCGTGCGCCGGGCCATTCACGAAGTGGCGAATCCGCTCACGATCATGCGCAACTACGTCAACCTGCTGTCGGAGCGTCTGGGCACCGACTCCTCGGTACAGCGCGATCTCGACATCATCGGCGACGAAATCGAGCGCGTGGCGCGCATCGTGCGCGGCCTGACGGCTGCCGACGAAAGTACGGCCGCCGCACCGACGCAGCTCGAGCTGGCTTCGGTCAATGCCATCGTGTCCGAGCTGGTGCGCATGGCGCTGGGCACGCTGCTTGCGCCGAACAAGGTCACGGTACAGATCGATCTCAATCCGGACGTGCCTCCGTTGCCGCTCAACAAGGATCTGCTGAAACAGGTCCTGTTCAATCTGGCGAAGAACGCCGTCGAGGCCATGCCGACGGGCGGCCATCTCCGCTTCACTACACGGCTGGCCGAAATCGACGGTCAGCGCAGAGTCGAAATCGAAGTGGCCGACACCGGTCCCGGCCTGCCGCCGGATGTGGTCAGCCATCTGTTCGAGCCCGTCGCCACCAGCAAGGACGGCGATCACGCCGGACTCGGGCTGGCGATCAGCCGCAGTCTGGTGGAGCGGATGCACGGTCAGCTCACCTGTCGCAGCACCCCCGAGGGGACACGTTTCCTGATCCATCTGCCCACCCTGCAGAACGGACAAACCCTGCTCACTACAACACGCTACGGGTCCATGTAACCCGGCTCCTAGGAGGCATCCATGACAAACGATTCCACCGACGCCGAACAGCACAACACCGTTGCCGCCTTTCCGGTCCGTCCCCGCATCCTGATCGTGGACGACGAGCCACTGATCGTGGAAGGCCTGAAACGCCTGCTCGCCACACGCGACTATGACGTGGTGAGCGCCAGCGGCGGCTGCGATGCGCTGATCGCCATCGGCAAGCAGCAGTTCGATGCGATTCTGCTCGATCTGGGCATGCCGGATCTGAACGGCAACGAGGTATTGCGTTTCGTGGCGGACCGCAGCGCGGATACGCCCGTGATCGTCGTGTCGGGCGACAGCACCATCGATGCGGCGATCCGTGCCCTGCGCGGCGGCGCGGCCGACTTCGTGCGCAAGCCCTACGAACCCGAGGAACTGCTGCGGCGCATCGACAACACCCTGGCGCGGCGCCGGCTGGAGCGCGAGAACAACCACATCCTGCAACGGCTTCAGCAGTCCGAGAAGTGGCACCGATTCCTTGTCAACAGCTCGCCCGATTTCATCTACACGCTCGACAGCGAGGGCCGCTTCACCTTCGTCAACGATCGCATCGAGAGCCTCCTGGGCTATCGCCGCGAAGAGCTGATCGGCCTGCATTACAGCCAGGTCGTGCACGAGGACGACATCGCCCGCGCCGAACACGTGTTCAACGAACGCCGTGCCGGCGACCGCAATGCGCGCAACATCGAAATCCGCCTCAAGTGCAATCCGGGGGCGCGCCGGCCGCGCCTGATGAACGGCCGCTGCAAATCGGTCGAGCTGACCGCCACCGGCATGTACGACGAGGAGGCCACGCCCTTCGAGCAGCGTTTCATCGGCAGCTACGGCGTCGCCAAGGACATCACCGAGCGCAAGCAGGCCGAGGAGACCGTGCATTTCCAGGCCTACCACGACCTCTTGACCGGCCTGCCCAACCGCGCGCTGTTCCGCGACCACCTCGGCCTCATGCTCGCGCAGGCCAAGCGCAACCAGAAGCCGCTCGCGGTGCTGAGCCTGGACCTCGACCACTTCAAGGTCATCAACGATTCGCTCGGGCACACCATCGGCGACGAGCTGCTGCTCGCGGTGGGCGCCCGCCTGCGCCAGTGCCTGCGCGAAGGCGACACGCTCGCGCGCCTGGGCGGCGACGAGTTCGCCGTGCTGCTGCCCACCCTGCTTTCGCGCGGCGACGTCGAGCACATCTGCCGCAAGATCATCCAGGTGCTGTCGAAGCCCGTGTACGTGAAGGGCCACGAGATCTACATCTCGGTGAGCATCGGCGCCTGCGTCGCGCCGGACGACGGCGACATGATCGACAGCCTCATCCGCCAGGCCGAAATCGCCATGTACCAGGCCAAGTCGCAGGGCCGCAGCCGGCTGCAGTTCTGGGAGGCCGGCATGCAGGCGCCCTACTCCGAGCGCATGCAGATCGAGGCGGACCTGCGCCGTGCGCTGGCACGCAACGAATTCGTGCTGTTCTACCAGCCGCAGGTGGATACCGCGAGCGGCGAGGTACGCGGCTTCGAGGCGCTGTTGCGCTGGTGGCACCCGCAGCGCGGCCTGCTCACGCCGGCCGAGTTCATTCCCGTCGCCGAGGAGTCCGGCGTCATCGTCCCCATCGGCGACTGGGTGCTGCGCCAGGCCAGCGCGCAGCTTGCCGAGTGGCGCAAGGCCGGCCTGCCGCCCGTGCGCCTGTCGGTGAACATCTCGGCGCGCCAGCTGGAAAATCCCGACTTCGTCGACAGCGTCATGCGCGCCGTGCAGGTGTATGCGCTGGACGGCCACCAGATGGAGCTGGAGATCACCGAAAGCCTGCTGATGCGCGACTTCGAAGCCAACGCCATCAAGCTCGGCCGGTTGTCCGCTTCCGGCATCCGGCTTGCCATCGACGACTTCGGCACCGGCTACAGCTCGTTCAAGTACCTCTCCCGCTTCCCCATCCACACGCTCAAGATCGACCAGTCCTTCGTGCAGGAGCTCGACCGCGAGGAAAACATGTCCATCGTCAACGCGATGATCGCGATGGGCCGCGGCATGAACCTCAACGTAGTCGCCGAAGGCGTGGAAAGCGAATCCCAGCTCACCCGGCTGCAACAGATGAAATGCCATGAAATGCAGGGCTACTACTACAGTGCGCCGGTGTCGGGCCACGAGGCGACCACCTTGCTGGGCCGCCACTCACACGGCTTTGGCCAGGCTGGAAGGGCGGCCAACTGAGGGGAGCCGGTATCGGATGGCGCTTGCCAAGCGCCCGGATTCGTTATATTTTTTCAAACATAACGAATTGAGTCCGCGCCGATTGTGAGCAAGTCGCCCCGTCCCAAGCTGCGCATCCTGCTGGGCGCCGAAATCGCCATCGGCCCAGGCAAGGCCGATCTGCTGGATGCTCTGGTGCGCACCGGGTCCATTTCCGCGGCGGCCCGCGAGATGGGGATGTCCTACCGCCGCGCATGGTCTCTGGTGGATGCCATGAATCGCTGTTTCCGTGCGCCTCTGGTCGAAGCCAGCAAGGGCGGATCGGGTGGTGGCGGCGCCCGTGTGACGGATTTCGGGCTTGATGTGCTGGTCCGATACCGTGCCATGGAAACCCGGGCGGCTGCCAGCGTGGCCATCGAAATGCGGGAATTCACCCGTCTGCTGGCCGGGCGGCCCGAGGCGTGATTTCCTTTTTTTTGCCTGTCGTTATATTTTTTCATACATATCGGAAAGGATACCCATGAAAACCATGCCCTCGCTGTTAACGGGCCTTGTGCTAACAGCCGTGTTTTCTGCGCCGGCTGGCGCAGACGAAGTCCAGGTCGCCGTCGCCGCCAACTTCACCGCGCCGATGAAGACGATCGCGGCGGATTTCGAAAAAGCCACCGGCCACAAGGCCCAGCTGGCTTTCGGCGCGACCGGCAAGTTTTATGCGCAGATCAAAAACGGCGCGCCGTTCGAGATTCTGCTCGCGGCCGATGACGAGACCCCGGCCAAGCTCGAACGCGAAGGCGTGGCGGTGCCCGGCACGCGCTTCACCTATGCCATCGGCCAGCTTGCGCTGTGGTCGGCCAAGCCCGGTTTCGTCGACGACAAGGCCGACGTGTTGAAGCAAGGCACGTTCAACCATCTGTCCATTGCGAACCCCAGGCTCGCGCCCTATGGAGCCGCCGCTGTCGAGACGCTGACCCAACTGGGCCTGCTGGGCGCGCTGGAAAGCAAATTCGTGCAGGGCGAAAACATTGCCCAGACCTATCAGTTCGTCAGCTCCGGCAACGCCGAACTGGGATTCGTGGCGCTGTCGCAGATTTACGCGGACGGCAAGCTCAAGGGCGGATCGGCCTGGATCGTGCCGGGGAACCTGCATAACCCGATCCGCCAGGATGCCGCCGTGCTGGTCAAAGGCAAGGACAATCCGGCCGCCGCCGCGCTGATGGAATTTCTGAAGGGCGAGAAGGCGCGCGCCGTGATCAAGTCCTACGGCTACTCGCTTTAAGCTGTTTATCGCGTGCTCACCGCCACCGACTGGAGCGCGATCCGGCTGACCTTCGAGCTGGCCGGCGTGACCACGCTGCTGTTGCTCGTCCTCGGCACGCCGATCGCGTGGTGGCTGGCGCGCACCCGTTCCGCCTGGAAGGGCGCGGTGGGCGCGGTCGTGGCGCTGCCCATTGTGCTGCCGCCCACGGTGATCGGGTTCTATCTGCTGGTGGCGATGGGGCCGAACGGGTCCGTCGGCAAGCTGACCGAATCGCTCGGCCTGGGCGTGCTGCCGTTCACGTTCGCCGGGCTGGTCGTGGCCTCGGTCTTCTATTCCCTGCCTTTCGTGGTGCAGCCGATCCAGAACGCCTTCGAGGCCATCGGCGAGCGGCCGCTCGAAGCGGCGGCCACGCTGCGCGCGTCGCCGATGGACACGTTCTTCAGCGTGGTGCTGCCGCTGGCGCGGCCCGGCTATCTCACCGCGACCGTGCTCGGCTTCGCGCATACCGTCGGCGAATTCGGCGTCGTGCTGATGATCGGCGGCAACATTCCGGACAAGACGCGCGTCGTGTCGGTGCAGATCTACGATCACGTCGAGGCGATGGACTACGCCCAGGCGCACTGGCTGGCCGCCGGCATGGTGGTGTTCTCGTTCGCCGTGCTGCTGCTGCTCTACACCCTGAATCCCACGGGGCGCAGGCGCGCATGAGCGACAGCGGCATTCTCGCCCGGTTCCGCCTCGACTACGCCGGTTTTACGCTCGACGTCGATCTCGCCCTGCCGGGGCGCGGCGTCACCGCGCTGTTCGGTCCGTCCGGCTCCGGCAAGACCACCCTGCTGCGCGCGATCGCCGGTCTGGAGCGCGTGACGGCCGGCCGGCTTTCGGTCGAGGGCGAGGTCTGGCAGGACGAAACCGTCTGCCGGCCGACCTGGCAGCGGCCGCTGGGCTACGTATTCCAGGAGGCCAGCCTGTTTCCGCATCTCGACGTGCGGGCCAATCTCGAATACGGACAGAAACGCGTGCCGGGCGCCGCGAGCCGGGTCTCGCTCGACCAGGCGGTGGCCATGCTCGACATCGGCCATCTGCTCGACCGCAAGCCGGGCGGCCTCTCGGGGGGCGAGCGTCAACGCGTCGGCATCGCCCGCGCGCTGGCCGCCAGCCCGCGCCTGCTGCTCATGGACGAGCCGCTGGCGGCGCTGGATATGGCGCGCAAGCAGGAAATCCTGCCGTATCTGGAACGGCTGCACGACGAACTCGACATCCCGGTGTTTTATGTCAGCCACGCGCCCGACGAGGTCGCGCGGCTGGCCGACCACATCGTCGCCCTGCAGAACGGGCGGGTCGTCGCGGCCGGGCCGCTGACCGAGACGCTGGCGCGCGTCGACCTGCCGATCAGGCTGGGCGAGGATGCCGGCGTCGTGCTCGACGCCGCGGTCGCGGCGCGCGACGAGGCCTGGCAGCTCGCGCACGTCGAATTCGCGGGCGGGCGGCTCTGGGTACGCGACCAGGGCCTGCCGGTCGGCCACCGGGTCCGCGTGCGCATACTCGCGCGCGACGTGAGTCTGGCGCGTGCGCCCGCCAGCGACACCAGCATTCTCAACACCCTGCCGGCGACCGTGTCGGCGTGCGCCGGCGACGCGCATCCGGCGCTCACGCTCGTCAAACTGCACGTCGGCGATTCGCCGCTGCTCGCGCGCGTGACCCGCAAATCCGCGCACGCGCTCGGGCTGGCGCCCGGACTGGCGATCTACGCGCAGATCAAGGCCGTGGCGCTGATCGGCTGACCGGACGCGATTCAGGCCGGGGGCGTTCCCTCGGCCCTCGGGTTGATGAAACGCGTCACGCCGACCAGTTTGTCGACGGGCACCACGAACGCGATGCCGCGGCCGACGTCGTTCAGCTCCGCCGCATCCACGATTGCGTCCAGGATCGCGTCGGCCCGGTCGGCGCCGACCACGGTGAGCACGATTTCCTTTTCCGGCTCGATCGACAGGCCGAATATCTTTTCCTGCTCGTTGATGCCCGCGCCGCGCCCGACCAGAACCGTGCTGCCGCGCGCGCCGGCCTTCACGGCGGCCGCGAGCACGGTGCTGCCCCAGCCCTTGCGGACGATGGTCACGATGAGGGATGCGTTCTCCATGTTCAGACTCTCCTTGGTAGCGCTTTCCAGCGGATGAGCAGGCCGAGCGTCATGACCGACAGGATCGGCGCCAGCGCGATCAGTGCGACGAGGCCGAAACCCTGGACGAGCGGATCCCCGCCCATGCCGGCCGAGGCGCCCAGCGCCAGGGCCAGCAGGAAACTGTTGGCCAGCGGCCCGGTCGCCACGCCGCCCGCGTCGACGCCGATGGCCACGAACGCCTTGTCGCTGAACCACATGACGGCGAGCACGAGCCCGTAGCCGGGCACCAGCAGATACGTCAGCGGAATGCCGTAGCCTATCCTCAAGAGGCCCAGCCCGACCGAGACGGCCACGCCCACGCTGATGGCGATCAGCACCAGGCCGCGATGGATCGAGCCGCTGGAGGCTTCCTCGACTTCGCTCGCCAGAATGCGCACGGCCGGCTCGCCCCAGGTCGTCACGAAACCGAGCGCGAGCCCGAACGGCACCATCAGCCAGGTGGGAGACAGCGCGGCGATCGCTTCGCCGATCAGCCGCCCGAAAGGCAGGAACGCGAGGCTCACGCCGAGCAGGAACAGGAACAGCCCCACCGCCGCCACCAGCGTGCCCGCCAGGATGCGGGAAACCTCCGTGACCGGCAGCCTGAGAAACAGGACCTGGAACACGAGGAACAGGAACGCCAGGGGCGCCACCGCCAGCATCACGCTCCAGGCCGTGGCGGCGAGCAGTTCGAGCAGGGGCGCGTCGTTCATCCCAGCCAGCCCATGAGCAGCACGACCACGATCGGCCCGATGGAGGCGAGGCCGAGCAGTCCGAACCCGTCGAGCGTGCCCGCGTGTCGCGCGAGCACCGAGCTGACCCCGATCGCCAGGGCCAGCAGCACCGGGGCCGACAGCAAGCCCGTCGTCACGCTGCCGGCGTCGTAGGCCAGCGGAATGAACTGCGGCGACGACACGAGCGAAAGCGCGATCACCAGTGCGAAAGCCGCTGCGAGCAGTTTTGTCATCGTAATCCCGTAGACGATGCGCAACAGGGCTGCCGCGGCGAACAGGGCGACGCCGCCGGCGATGACATAGGCCAGCCATTGGCCCGAAAAACGCCCTCCGGACACGGATTCGACCTGGGTCGACAGAATCAGCACGTCCGGCTCGGCAATCGTGGTCACGAATCCCATCGCAGCCGCCACGGCTGCGATCAGTCCCACCGAACCCTTGCGGGGCAGTTCGGCGCCGATGAAACGGCCCATCGGCAGAATGCCGTGCTCGATGCCGGCGAACAGCAGCAGCATGCCGAGTGCGGCCAGCAGGGACCCGGCCAGGAACTGCACGAACTGCGGCCACGGCGCATGCACGAGCGTAAGCTGCAGAATGCAGACCGTGGCGACCAGCGGCGCGATGGCCTTCAGGACTTCCGGCAGCTTGGCGCGCAGGAAGAGCAGGATGCCGTTCATTTCGACGGTGCGTGAGAATTCATGCGGTGGATGTACGTGAGCGCGGAGTCGGTCATTGCCTGCGACCGATCATAGCAACCATGGCCGGGGCATGTGATTTTGCGCACCGCCCAAGCAAAAGCGGCCCGCGAGAATCGCGAGCCGCTGGATGTTCTGGTGGCCAGTCGCGGAATCGAACCACGGACACGCGGATTTTCAATCCGCTGCTCTACCAACTGAGCTAACTGGCCTCAAAAAGAGGGCGCAATTTAACCGGTCGGCCGTTTTCCGTCAAGCCGACGCCCTCAGCAGGCCAGGCCGTGCAGACCGCACAGATGGCGTTTTGCGACGGCGAGGCCGATCCACAGCCACAGCAGCACGAAAAGGGTGACCCAGGGGACGTGGGCGTCGAGAATGACGCGCGGCGTGACCAAGCGCACGACCCGCACGGCGGGGCTGGCGATGAGGCGCAACACGCGGTAGAAGGCATTCTGCTCGCGGTGCTTGCCGGCCAGAACGGCCAGGATGCCCTGGCCGATCAATGCCAGCAGGGCCAGTTCGACCAGGCCGCGCGATACGGTGACGAGCAGGATATCAAGAGGCATGAAAACGGAATTGGGCGTGCGATCCGGCGATTCTAGCGCGCTTGCCAGTGTTTCGGCCGGCCGGGACAATGCATGTCGTCCGACTTTTTGCGGGATTTCTCGATGGATTTTGACCGCTGGCGTCACGGCATGCGTGGCGCGTTTTTCGTGATGCTGCGTCAGCCTGCTCGCGCGATCGCGGCCTATCGTGAAAGTCTGCGTGCCGATCCGGACCACCTCGGTACCTTGCGAACGCTGGGCTGGCTGGAAGCGCAGCGCGAGAACTGGCCGGCGGCGGAGCCCCTGCTGCGCCGTGTGATCGAGCGGATGCCGGAGGACGCGCATGGCTGGTTCAACCTGGGCTTCGTATGCGACCGGGCAGGCGAAGACGAGGCCGCGCTCGCGGCGCTGCGCCGTGCCACCGAACTCGACCCGAACAACGATCGGGCGTGGTACGGCATGGGGCTCATTTACGCGCGCAATGGCCGCCATCGCGAAGCGGCAGAGGCACTGACCGAAGCCGGACGGTTGCAGCCGCTGAACAATCTTGCCTGGTATGCGCTGGGCATGGCCTGGCAGCATTGCAACGAGCCGGAGAAAGTGGCGACGGTGATCGAACATACTTGGGTTCACGATCCGCTGACTGCGCGACGGCTGATCCGTGATTGCGACCGCGGCGATTACGCGCACCGGCTCGACGCGTACCCGTAACGAAAAAAAGCCGGCCCAGGGGCCGGCTTTTCAGAAGCGCGCCTGCCGGCGCGCGGGCGGAGATCAGGCCGCCTCGGTTTTGATATCGCTATCCAGGCTGGGGTACCGCACGTGATCGACCAGGTCCTGGATGTCCTTGGCCGGCGCGCTGGAAAGGAGCGAGCCGATGATCACGCCGAGGAAGCCGGCCGGCATGCCGAACACGCCGGCTGCAATCGGCTTGATCCCGAACCACTCGTTGGCCGCGACGCCGCCGAAGAAGTCGTAGGTCGTATACATGTAGTACATGCATATGGCGAGACCGGCGACCATGCCGAGAACGGCGCCGAGGTAGTTGGCACGCTTCCAGAACACGCCGAGGACCAGCGCGGGGAAGAATGCCGAGGCGGCCAGCGAGAACGCGGCACCGACGAGGAACAGGATGTCGCCCGGCTTGAGCGAAGCGGTATAGGCCGCTACCAGGGCCACCACCAGCAGCAGGCCCTTGGAAATGGCCAGGCGGCGGATGGTGGATGCCTGCGGGTCAATCATCTTGTAGTAGACATCGTGCGACAGCGCGTTGGCGATGGTCAGCAGGAGGCCGTCCGCGGTCGACAGCGCCGCGGCCAGGCCGCCCGCAGCCACCATGCCCGAGATCACGTAGGGCAGGCCGGCGATTTCGGGTGTGGCCAGCACGACCAGATCGCCGCCGATGGTCAGTTCGGCGAGCTGCACCAGGCCGTCCTTGTTGAGGTCGGCGAGCTTCATCAGCGTCGGGTCTACGGCCGCCCAGTTGGCGACCCAGGCCGGCAGCGACGCGAACGACGAGCCGATCAGGTTGTTGTAGACCTCGAACTTGACCAGCACTGCCAGGGCGGGTGCGGTGAAGTACAGCAGGAAGATGAAGAACAGCGACCAGAACACCGACTTGCGGGCCTCGCGCACCGAAGGGGTGGTGTAGTAGCGCATCAGGATGTGCGGCAGCGATGCGGTACCCACCATGAGACAGAGCACCAGCGCGATGAAGTTCAGGCGTTTCTTGTTGGATTCGGCCTGGTCTTCTGCCTTGGCTGCTGCGATCTCCGCCTCGGTTGCGTTGGGGTTCTCCTTCAGGAGTTTTTTCTCCGCGCCCTTGCCCGAGAATGCGGCGGCGTGCGCCGAGACCGGACCCGAAGCTTTCTTCGCGCCGTCGGCCGTCTTCTTCAGTTTTGCCAGCAGGGCGTCGGGGCCGGTCAGCTCGGCGATCTCTTTCTGCTTCGCCTCGATTTTTTTCGTATCCGGCGCGGGGGCGGCGTTCAGGTCGGCAAGTTCGGCGTCGAGCCTGGCGCGTGCTTCGCCGACTATCGTATCCGCCGCGCCACTGGCCATGGCGTCCTGGAGCGCCTTGATCTGCGCTTCGGCTGCCAGCTGTCTTTCCTTGTGGATGGCACGCACGGAGGCCTCGGCTGCGCCGAGCACGGTGGTCGGATCGTTGAGTTCATTCTCCTTCGCCGTGACCTGCTGCAGCACCTGGCCATACGCGATCTGCGGCACCGGATTGCCGGTGTGTTTCACCGACAGCCACACCACCGGAATCATGTAGGCGATGATCAGGATGATGTATTGCGCGACCTGGGTCCAGGTCACCGCGCGCATGCCGCCGAGGAAGGAACACACCAGGATGCCGGCGAGACCGACAAACACGCCGATCTGGAACTCCATGCCGGTGAGGCGGGCGGTGATGATGCCCACGCCGTAAATCTGCGCGACCACATAGACGAACGAGCAGATGATCGCGGCGATGACGCCTATGGTGCGTGGCAGGTTACCGCCGTAGCGTGCGCCGAGAAAGTCCGGAATGGTGAATTGGCCGAACTTGCGCAGGTAGGGTGCGAGGAACAGCGCCACCAGCACATAGCCGCCGGTCCACCCCATTACGAAGGCAAGGCCGTCGTAGCCGGTGAGGTACAGGGTGCCCGCCATGCCGATGAAGCTGGCGGCCGACATCCAGTCTGCGCCGGTAGCCATGCCATTGAACACGGCAGGTACGCGCCGGCCGGCGACGTAGTATTCGGACACGTCGGCGGTCTTCGACATGATGCCGATGCCGGCATACAGCGCGATGGTCGCGCCAAGGAAAATGTAGCCGATCCATTTGTCCGGCAGGCCCATGTATTCGAGGATGGCCAGCGCAATGACGAAGAGGATGAAGCCGCCGGTATAGAAGGTGTAATACTTCTTCAGCTGTGCATAGAACTGGCTCTGGCTCAGGCTGCTCATGCGTCGTCTCCTTCGTGTACGTCATACTCCCTGTCCAGCTTGTTCATGGTATGGGCGTAGTACCAGATGATGAGCACGTAGACGATCAGCGCACCCTGCGCACCCATGTAGAAGGCGAATGGGAAGCCGAAGATGACGATTTCGTTGAGTTGCGGGGCGAAATAGATGACGACGAACGTGACGACGAACCAGATGGCGAGCAAAACTGCAGTGAGCCGCAGATTCTTTCGCCAGTACGCATGGTGTTTTTCCGACAACTGCATGGCAATCCTCCTTGAAGCGAGTTGAGGGGACGCGCTTTGATTAATTGGTGTGCGCGTGCGCGGAGTGTAAGGATTTGCGTGCCATGCAACAAACGAATTAGTGTTGGCTAATGTTTTCTGGGCGCCGACTATGACTGAAATCCGGAATGGCGCAGCGAAAACTGGTATTAATGTGCTATCAGCCAGCGTCGCGCGCGCAATAAGCTTTGCAGCTGTCTGGGGGTGACAATGCCTTCCCGGCGCAGCGCCGCCAGCAGCACCAGCCACAGTTCGGCGGTGGCATAGGCGTCGGCCAGTGCGCCGTGGCGCGCGTAAACCCCGATGTTGAAATGGGCGAGCCAGTCGTCCAGATGGCGGCAGCGAGGCGCGGCATCCGGGAACAGCAACTGTGCAATGACCGCTGCGTCGAACCAGGGTGCTTTTGTCCGCAATCCGAGTTGTGCCTGCGTTTCGCGTTGCAGGATCGTCTGGTCGAAGCCGGCATGAAAAGCCACGCGTGGCGACTCCCGCGCGAATTCGAGCCAGTCGAGCAGCGCCAGACACGGCACCTGTCCGGCGCGCTGCGCTTGCCCGCCGATGCCGTGAATCAGGATATTGGCGGCATCGGTCGAGCGTGTCTGGCGCAGGCCCGTTTCCAGACTCGGCCCGAGCACGATGTGGCCGGCTTCGACCGCTACCGCACCGATCGCGAGCAGTGGGTCGTGCCGTGCGTCGAGCCCGCCGGTTTCGGTATCGACCACGGCCCAGCGTACGGCGTCGAACGGGCGGGCGAGATCGAAGTGCTGCCGGCGCAGCGCGTCGCGCCGCGCGCGCGCGGCACCGTCCAGCACCGGATGGGGCGCACGGTCGAACGGCCAGATCACAACCCGTAATCCATTGCCAGTCGCGCCTGCACCTTGCGTGCCTGGCGTAATGCTTCCTTGAGGATGCGCCGGTCGAGCGGATTGAGCGTATCGGGGTCGACATGATTGTCGGGCATGCGGCCGGTGCGCAACTGGGTGTGCTGATGCCGCAGACGCAGAAGCTGGAGGAAATGGAAAGCGCGGTTCCAGTCGGCCAGCTCGTGTTCGGGGATGCGCAGTGGCGGTGCGGCTTCGCGCAGCCGCCCGGCGGTATTGGTCTGCGAACTGCCGGCGGCGAGCGAGAAGATGCGCGCGGCGTCGACGAAGGGCGTGGCGCCGTTGAGTTTGAGATCGAGTGTATGCGGATGCGCGGCATCGTCCGACAGCACAAAGTCACGCACCACGCCAAGCGGTGGGCGATTGCGCAACGCATTGGCCGCCATCTGGTGCAGAAAGCGCGGATTCTTCCGTGCCGAGCGATTGAGCCAGTCGCGCAGATCGGACGCAAGCGCGGTTTCGCCGGCGAGCGGACGGAAATCGAAGAAAATGCTGGCGTTGAGCAGGGCTTCCGGGCTGCCGTGTTCGATCCAGACGGTGAACTGATGCTGCCATTCGCCGGCCGACAGGCACCACTGCGGATTGCTTGCCATGATTCCGCCCTTGCACAGAGGAAAACCACAGGCATCGAGCCGGGTGTTCACGCGCAGGGCAAAGGCGCGCAAAGCCCGCTGCTGGTCCGAGTCCGCGGTCCGGAAGATCAGCGCGTTGTCCTGGTCGGTGGCGAGCGTCTGTTCCATGCGGCCTTCCGATCCGAGCGCAAGCCAGCACCAGGACAGCCCGGCAAGCGCGGGGTCGCGCGTGCTTTCAAGTTCGATCAGTCGTGCGGTGAGCCGGTCGTTCAGGCCGGAGATGATCGCCGTGAGATTTTCCGCATCCATCCCCTGCGCCAGCAGGTTGTGCGCAAGATCGCCGATGTCGTGCGCCAGCCCGGGCAGATGTGCGGGATCGTCGATGCGCGCGAGAGCCGACGTTACGCTCTCCACCGACAGGCGGCGCAGCGCGAAGATGTCCTTTTCCGACACCACGCCGACCAGCCGGTCTTGCCGGACCAGCGGCAGATGATGGATGCCCTGGCGCGCCATCAGGACCAATGCATCGGCCACCGCCGCATCGGCCGACAGCGTCGCCGGCTGCGGCGTCATTACGGCGGACACGGCCGTGTCGAGCGGCACCTCGGCGAGCGTTACGCGGGTCAGCACGTCTTTCAGGGTGAGAATGCCGACCGGCCTGCCGGCTGTGTCCATGGCCACGATGGAGCCCGCGCGGCTGGCGTCCATGGCCGCGAGCGCTTCGCGCAGGGGCCGGTTGGGTGCGATGGCCAGCGGCGCGCGCCGGATCAACGTGTCCAGGGGGCGCTTGAAGCGGTCATCGTCGTCGAGCGCAAGGGCATACTCGGCCTGGACGGCGCGTTGCGATTCCTCCAGCAGGCTCGCGATGCGGCGCGTGCAAAAATCGTTGAATGCGGCGCTCTGCGCCAGCAATGTTCGAAAATCCTGCGCGGGCAGCAGATAGCAGAAGACATCCGAGGCCGCGAGGTAACGATTGGCCACGCCGCGCCCCGCGAGCAGGGCGCCGAGTGGAAACATCTCGCCAGCGGCGAGCTGGAATACGGTCTGTCCGTCCCGTGTGGTGCCGGCGACTGTGCCCTGCTTCACGATGTAGAGCGCTGCGGGCGCGGATTCGCCGGGTTCGAGCAGGGCCTCGTCCTGCGCGAAATAGGCCACCGACAGGCGCTGTACCAGCCACAGGACATCCGCGGCTGCCATGGCTGAAAACGGCGCCTGCCGGCGCAAGGCTTCGAGAGTGGCCTGGTGCAGGCTGTTGGCGAGCGGCTGGGTCGGGTTCATGCGGGACTCCACGAGTCTTGGCATGCCTGGATGATAGCGAAGCGTGCATGACAAAGCCCCCTTGCGGGGGCTTTGTCGCAGGCGGCCGTCCGGCGTCCGGTCAGTTGGGCGTGCTCACGGAAGGCGCAGGCAGCGCGTCGTGGAGTTCGATATCGCTGGCGATGCTCGCGCGGCTGTTGCACCACAGCGCCGCCAGCACGCCGAATGCCAGGCAGGCCGGGCTCTTGTAGCCTCCCTTGCGGCAGATCAGGGTGACGGTATGGCGCGGCATTTCCGGTTTGAGCAGGACCGGATACAGGCCGTGCCGCTGGTTCGCGATGGTATGGGGCAGGATGGTCGCCAGACGCCCCAGACGGACCACCTCGACGATGACGCTGAGCGAATTGGTTTCCATCACGATGCGGGGCGTAATGGCCATTTCGCGGCAGTACTGATCGAAATGGCGGCGCAGTGCAAAGTCCGTGTTCAGCAGGATCAGCGATTCGTGTTCCAGGGACTGTACGCTGAGCGCCTTTTCCTGTCCGGCTCGCGCGTGGGTCTTGCCCACGGCCAGATTGAGCGTCTCGGTGAACAGGATATTGGTCTCGATTTCCTGCGAACGCGCGTCGGTCGACAGCACGTTCGAGAAAGAGATCCCCATGTCGAGGACGCCTTCGGCGATCTGATTCTCCACGGTGTCCTGCGGCATTTCCTGCGTGCTGACGGTGATGCCGGGGTAGCGCGTGTTGAAGTATTCCAGCAGGGGGCTGACGAGATGGTCGGTGATCGGCGTCATGCCGAGCCGCAGCGAGCCCCGGCTCAGATCCTGCAGTTCATGGATGGCGCGTTTGCCCTCTTCAAGTTCGCGCAGCGCGCGGCGCGCGTAGTGAAGGTACACATCGCCGGCCGCAGTGAGCCGCACGCTGCGGCCGGACCGGTCGAGCAACTGGACATCGAGCAGATCTTCAAGCTGTTTGATCTGCTGGGAGAGCGTCGGCTGCGACACGTACAGGACTTCGGCTGCGCGCGTGAAGCTCTGCATGTCGGCCACCGCCATGAGATAGCGGAGCGAACGTGGAAAGATGAGATTGCGATCCATAGCGAAACCCTATAGCACTCATCGGAATAAAGTCTTGGAAAACTCTAGCCGGATGGTTCATTGTTGTGAACAAGGATTTGCATCGATCGCACGGCGTGACATGGTGCTTTGAACAGTGCCATGCGGGTCGCCGGACGATGTGTGCGGTGTGCAGACCGCATGCACCGGATGAGCGAAATTCGATCAGTCCGAGTTCCGGCTTGTGCCGGGTGAGTGCTTGCATCGTACCAGAATTGGGAGGGCATCATGCATATCGAACCGGGAATCGTTGACAGTGCCAAGCTTGTGCTGAGCTATGGGACGGCGCTTGCCGTGTTTGCATATACGGCCAAGCTGGCCTGGGGCACGATCAGGCAGGATGGCGCGGCGCCGCTCGCCCTTCGCAGTTTGGTCGCGGCTGTCCTGGTGTTCTGTTTCTTCGAAGTATTTCCGCACTATCCGGTCGGCGTATCGGAAGTGCACCTGATCCTCGGGTCGACGCTCTTCCTGATGTTCGGCGCGGCGCCGGCCGCTATCGGTCTGGCGGCGGGGCTGTTGCTGCAGGGGATTTTCTTTGCGCCCTGGGATCTGCCGCAATACGGCATGAACGTCACCACGCTGCTGGTCCCGCTGATGGCGCTGAGTGCCCTGGCGCGCCGTATCGTACCGGCCCATACCGCCTACAAGGACGTGAAATACAGTCAGTGCCTGGCGTTGTCGGTTGCTTACCAGGGAGGCGTGGTCGCCTGGGTGGCTTTCTGGGCCATATACGGGCAGGGCGCCGGCGCTGCCAATCTGGCCGAGATCGGCGCTTTTGGCGCAGCTTATATGGCTGTGGTGCTGATCGAGCCGCTGATCGACCTGATGGTGTTGGGTGCGGCCAAGGCGTTGACGCAGATGCGCGACAGTGTGGTTTTTCAGCGTCGCCTCTATCACGTGCCGGTTCTGGTGCGGCATTGACGGGGTCGATTGGCGACGAATGTACGTGTTGATTTGTTTGGGGGTGTGTGGGTAATGAACAAGGCGGTTGAAGTGGCCATGCTTGAGGCCAAACTTGCGCAGGGTCTGGCTGAAGTCAGGGACGCCATATCCGAAGTCCGGTTTGGCCAAGGGCAGACGCAGGGTCAGGATCAGGCGGCGGGGGTCAAGGAGATCATTCTTGAGGCCAAGCGCGTGAAGGGGCTGACCTGGAGCGATCTGGGCAAGGCGGCGGGGTTGTCCCCGGAGTTTACCTGCTCGGCCTGCCTTGGCATGAATCGTCTCGAAAAGCCCCGGGCGGATGCGGTCGCGGCGGCGCTGGGCCTGGGAAGCGGCGTCTCGGCAGCGCTTCAGCAGTTTCCGCTCAAGACGTGGGATCGTGCCGTTCCGACGGACCCGCTGATCTACCGGTGGTATGAAATGCTGAACGTTTACGGTGAAACGATCAAGGAGATGATCAACGAGAAGTTTGGCGACGGCATCATGAGCGCAATCGATTTCACGATGAATGTCGATCGCCAGGAAGACCCCAAGGGCGATCGCGTCCTGGTCACCATCAGCGGCAAATTCCTGCCGTACAAGACCTGGTAAGCGACCGTGTGCCTGCTTTGCATCCTGAGCGATGGCGTGCGATTTGCTGGCTGACGCCTGATTGCACGTACCCGGACGGATGGCTGCAGGCATGATGATCAAGTCCCGTGGCCCGGCTGCGCAGGCCGGTCGGCGGGAGAAGGGGGTGGGCGCGCGCGGCTCCGCGGCATCCGCCACCGGAAACGAACTAGGGCTCCTCAAATCCGACAGCTCCTCCTGTGTCGGATGCACTAGGGTTGCCGCCTCTTTATGGGGCGGCTTTTTTTTGCGTCGCCGCGCAGCGCGCGGACGAAATGTAACACGAGGTGAGCATGGTCGCGCGTGATCCGCATCGTTTTATTAACGAACTCGACGACGATGCCCTTGCGCGCCTGGTGGCCAGGCTGGAAAGCCGGGCGCGCGATGCGGTGTTCGCACGTTTGCTCGAAAAATATATCTCGGCCCTGCCGCTTGCGACGGCCCCCCGCATCCTGGATGTCGGCACGGGTACGGGGGTGGTCCTGCGGACCATAGCGCGTCGGGAAGACTTCGCCGGCCAGGCCGTCGGCGTGGATCAATGTCCGACCTTTGTCGAAACCGCCAACGGTTTCGCCCGCGACGAAGGTCTGGGCGGGCGGGTCGAGTTTCGCGTGGGCGATGCGCACAAGCTCGATTTTCCGGCCGCAAGTTTCGACATCGTCATTGCGCACACGCTGATCAGCCATGTGACCGCACCGCTCGCGGTGCTCGGCGAAATGGCGCGCGTCGTCAAGCCCGGCGGCATCGTGGTCGTTTTCGACGGAGATTACGCTTCGCTGACCTATGCCTTCGCCGATCATGATTTCGGCCATCAGATGGACATGGCGCTGGCCAATGCGACGTTCAACAATCCCCGGATCATGCGGGACCTGCCGCGGCTGCTGCCCGAGCTGGGGCTCAAGTTCGTGGGGGGCTGGGGCGATGCGGTGGCCGAAATCGGCCAGGGCAGCTATTTCAAGTCGTTTGCCGAGACCTATGTGCCTTATGTCAAACGTTCGGGGGCCTTTCCTGAACAATCGATCGACATATGGTTCGATACGCAGTTGCGCGCCATGATGAACGGAACGTTTTTCGCAACGTGCAATTACTACACCTATGTGACACGCCGGGCCTGAATCCTGCCGGGTTCGCCGAATGTTTTCTTATAGATAAGGCATGCAGATTGTGCGCTTGATCAACGTTTCTTGTTATAGCCAACCCCTATCGGACTTATCGAAATTAAGTCTTGGAAATGGAAAAACAATTCGCGCATAGTGAAGTGCATCAGCGGCGCATGGCGAAGCTACGCGCAGCGGATGTGTGAGAGAGGCTGCACGCTGGGCGCGCGGCAAACCGGAGAATCCGGCTCGGTCACGCACAGCGGCAAGTCGATCTGTTCTCAAACCAGATAAGGAGTCGAAAAACCATGTCATCGTCCATCAGAGAAGAGGTGCACCGGCATCTTCTGACCACCCCTCTTCTGCAGCCGGCGTTGCACCAGCAGACCCATGCGCCTGCACCTACCGAAATCACCCATACCCTGTTCCGGGCCTACACGCGTACGCCCCACGATGTCGGCGGCGAAGCGGATGTGCCCATCATCTACCACGAGAAGGAAGAGGAAGTCTGGGAGCTGAACACCTTCGCCACCTGCGAATGCCTTGCCTGGCGCGGCGTGTGGACCGCAGAAGAGCGTCGCCGCAAGCAGAACTGCGACGTCGGACAAACGGTTTATCTGGGCATGCCGTATTACGGTCGCTGGCTGCTGACGGCTGCGCGCATTCTGGTCGACAAGCAGTTCGTTACGTTGACCGAGCTGCACAACAAGATCGTCGAGCTTCGCGAACGCGTTGCATCCGGTCAGGGGCTGGGTGAATACCTGCCGCCCAAAGCCAAGTAATCCACAGAGGTATAGAGAGATGAGCGATAGCCACCACAAGCCCGTTTGGGACAGAACCCACCACGCCAAGATGGCCAGCGGCATCGGCGATCCCCAGTGTTTCAAGGGAATGGCCGGCAAATCCAAGTTCAATGAAGGCGACCGCGTTCGCATCAAGGATCTGCCCGATCTGTTCTACAGCCGCACCATGGCCTACACCCGCGGTGCGACCGGCACCATCGTCCGGCTGGTTTACGAAAGCCCGGCGGCGGAAGACGAGGCCTTCGGCAACGAGGAACACGTTGAATGGTTCTACAGCATTGTTTTCTCGCAAAAGGACCTCTGGCCCGAATACAGCGACACGTTCGGGGATGACACCCTGGAAACGGAAATTCCGGAGCGTTATCTCGAGAAAGCCTAAACGGCCTCGCGGAAATTTTTAATAAAGGATAGAGAGATGTCAGCAGATCACGACCACGATCACGATCACGGTCACAGCCACGATCACAAGCCCGCCCCGATGGTGGAGGAAGTCAGCGATTTCGAGATTCTCGAAATGGCCGTGCGCGAACTGGCCATCGAAAAAGGCCTGTTCTCCGCTGAAGACCACCGCGTCTGGAAGGAATACGTCCACACCCTCGGCCCGCTGCCGGCCGCCCGCCTGGTCGCCAAGGCCTGGCTCGACCCCGAGTACAAGAAGCTCTGCATCGAGGACAGCGTCGAGGCGAGCAAGGCCGTCGGCGTCAACTGGGTGACCAGCCCGCCGACGCAGTTCGGCACGCCCAGCGATTACTGCAACCTGCGCGTCCTGGCCGATACCCCGACACTGAAACACGTCGTGGTGTGCACCCTGTGTTCCTGCTACCCGCGCCCCATTCTGGGCCAGTCGCCCGAGTGGTACCGCACGCCCAACTATCGCCGCCGCCTGGTGCGCTGGCCGCGTCAGGTGCTCGCCGAATTCGGTCTGCAACTCCCGACCGACGTTCAGGTCCGGGTCGCGGACTCCAACCAGAAGACCCGCTACATCGTGATGCCCGTGCGTCCCGAGGGGACGGAAGGCTGGACCGAGGATCAACTGGCCGAGATCGTCACCCGTGACTGCCTGATCGGCGTCGCCGTGCCCAAGCCGGGTGTCACCGTCAACGCGAAGCGTCCGGTGCTGAAGGCGAACCGTCCGGTGCATCACGACCATTGAGAGCAATAGCGTTCGACGTTAGCAAGGAGTAAGCCATGGGCATGTCCGATAACAACGTGGGAAAAACTGGCGGCTGGCAGGGTACGGATACCACTCCCATCCCCGTGCTTGAAGAAGTGCGCGTCCATGGGCGCGCCTGGGAAGAGCTGGCGCCGCAATATGGCGTCACCAATCCCGATCCGCCCTGGAAGATCGATCTGGAAACGACCTGCGACATGCTCGCAGCCGATTCCTGCGTGAAGTCCTACGACGAGATCGAACCTGGCTCGTGCGTGCTCCCCGCGCTCGAACGCCGTGCCGAGGAAGATGACCTGTCCGAGACCATCTACGCGGACGTGCCTTTCCCCGAGCGGCAGTTGCTCGCGCTGGCGCATTCGATGCTGAAACGCGGGCTCTTTACCGAGGAAGAACTGGCGCGCCAGATCGAACTCGTGGGCCAGAAGCTGAAGAGTGCTTGACCGAGTCCCCGGCCGTGCGTGCGGTCGGGGATTCCCCTTAACAAACGAAATGTAACAAAGTATTTACGCTTCGATTCCGAGGAAATCATTGAGCGGATCGGGGTGTCTGAAGTACAGGTCGGATCTCGATGCGGAGAACAACCGATCACAGGCAAATGACCAGAGGCAAATGGTGGCGTTCGATAACTAAAGAAGCGAACGGCAACCGGTGAGGAAGAGACGAGGAAACGACAAATGGCTATACGTGGTACTGAAATCAAGATCGAAGGACTTTCGCAACGATATCCGTCACGCAAGGTTCCGACCTTCAACCGTGTCGATCTGGTCTCCCCTCCGGGCGAGGCGTTGGCAATCATCGGCCGTTCCGGTTGCGGCAAATCCACCCTGCTGCACATTCTTGCGGGCATCACCAAGGGTACGGAAGGCCGCGTGCTGCTGAACGGCACTGCGGTCAACGGCCCTTCGCCGCGCTGGGTCATGATGTTCCAGGCGCCGCACCTCTATCCCTGGATGACCGTGACCCAGAACGTCGGCGTCGGCCTCACCTTCGCCCGCTGGGGCAAGAAGGAAACCGAGGAACGCGTCAACGACGCGATCCGCCTCGTCGAATTGCAGGATTTCGCCCAGGCCAACGTGCAGGATCTGTCCGGCGGCCAGCAGCAGCGTGTCGCGCTCGCGCGTTCGCTGGTGATGGAGCCCGAGCTTCTGCTCCTCGACGAACCTTTCTCCGCGCTGGACGCCTTCACCCGCGCTGCGCTGCAGAAGGACGTGCGCGCGATTTCCAAGCGCCTGGGGTTCAACATCGTGATCGTGACCCATGACATCGACGAGGCGGTCATCGTGGCCGACCGCGCCGTCATCATGGCCGGTTCGCCGGGCGACATCGTTCACGAGATGGATGTGGATTTGCCCGATCCGCGTGATCGGACCGACCCGCAAGTGCAGCAGCTGCGCGCGCGACTCATGGCCACCTTCCAGGAAGCGGCGAATTACAAGAAGCCCGAAGTTGCGCTAGCCGGGGCCGGCGGACGCTGACCGCCCCCGTGAACAGTCCGGCGATTGCCATGCGTTCGGACAAAACCAGGCCGGGGTGGCCGGCAATATAAACACTAGGAGACCGAGAATGAAGAAATATCTTGAGGAAGTGCATGCAGGCCCTCGCGCGCTGGTGCATGTTGACGGATGTTCCTGCGGTACGTGCAGCCATACACGCGCCATCGACCCGCGGTTGCAGCAACTGAAACCCGACAATCCGGACATTGCCGACGGCATGGAGGATCCCCATCTCGCGTTGAACTACGATCCCCTGTTCAGCGACGTTCTCGGCACGGGCGTCAGCCGCCGCGACATGCTCAAGATGGCCGGTCTGGCCGGCATGGGCGCGATGGGCGGCATGATGTCCTCGATGTCCGCCTTCGCGCAGCAGCGGAAAACCGACGGCAAGAAGTTCACCAAGCCTTTCGATCCGGTCCTCAAGATCGGTTATATCCCCATCACCGATGCCGCCACCCTGCTGGTCGCACACGAAATGGGTTTTTTCAAGAAGCAGGGCATCGATTCCGAGCCGCCGACCCTCATCCGCGGCTGGTCGCCGCTGGTGGAAGCTTTCTCGGCGCAACGCTTCAACCTCACGCACATGCTGATCCCCGTGCCGATCTACATGCGCTACAACAACAAATTCCCGGTCAAGATCACGGCCTGGAACCACACCAACGGCTCCGGCGTCATCGTCAGCAAGAAGGCCGGCATCAAAACCGTCAAGGATCTGGGCGGCAAGCAGTACGCCGTGCCCTACTGGTATTCGATTCACAACATCATTGCGCAGAAGATGGTGCGCCAGGCCGGCCTGATTCCGGTGATCCGCCCGCAAAACGCCAAACTGGCGCCGAATGAAGTCAACTTCCTGGTGCTGAACCCGCCCGACATGCCGCCGGCCCTGGCGGCCGGCCAGATCGACGCGTACTGCGTAGCCGAGCCGTTCAATGCGCTGGGTGAAATCCGTGCCGGCGGCGAAATGCTGCGCTTCACGGGCGATGTCTGGAAGGGCCACCCCTGCTGCGTCGTGATCATGCACGAAGACGATGCGATGGACCCCGCGCGCGCGCAATGGGCGCAGGGCATCCACAACGCTCTCGTGGATGCGCAGCAACACCTCCGCGAAAACCGCCAGGCAATGGCCGAAATGCTGTCGCGGGATGGCAAGAAATACCTGCCGTTCCCGAAAGAGGTCGTCGAGCGCGCGATGATGTTCTACAACATCGCCGATTACGCCACGCCGCCTGCGATCCAGCATCCGGACTGGGGCCAGAGCCGTATCAACTTCCAGGGCTGGCCGTTCCCGAGCGCCACCAAGGAAGTGGTCGCCGACATGAAGGAAACGCTGGTCGGTGGCGATCTCGCCTTCCTGAACAAGCTTACGCCCGACTTCGTCGCCAAGGATCTTGTGCAGTACAGCTATATCAAGAAGGCGCTCGACGCCAATCCGAAGTGGAAGACGGACCTCAGCGTGCCGCAAAAAGGCAATCCGTTCGAACGTAAAGAGGTCATCGTGCTATGAGTTTCGCATCAACCCCCGCCCGTCAGGGCGGGTTTTTGAGCTTGGGGCAGATTGCGCTGCAGCGTCTGGCTTGGGCCCTGGGCGGCGTCGCAGTCCTGGCGGCGCTCTGGCTGGTCGCCGGCCATATGATCAGCAGCAATCCGAAAACGGCTTCGTACTCGACTTTCGGCCTGATTCCGACCCTGGAGGCGTTCCCGCACATGTGGGAGGAAGGCAAGATTCAGGCGGCCTCGGTTGCCAGCGGCTACCGGCTCGGCATGGGACTGCTGATTGCCATTCTGATCGGCGTGCCCCTGGGCGTACTGGTGGGGCGCATCAAGTGGTTCGCTGCTTACAGCAACTCGCCCTTCCAGTTTATCCGCATGGTCAGCCCGCTGGCCTGGATGCCGATCGCGGTGCTGGTCTTCTCGACCTGGAATGGTTCGATCATCTTCCTGATCGCGATCGCTTCGGTGTGGCCCGTGCTGTTTGCAACGGCCGCAGGACTCGCCAAGGTCGACCCGGCCTGGTTCAAGGTGGCCCGCAATCTGGGGGCAAGCCCGGTCCAGATGCTCACCAAGATCATCATGCCGGCCATTGCATTCGACGTGTTCTCGGGCATTCGCCTGGCGCTGGGCGTCGCGTGGATCGTGCTGGTCCCCGCCGAATATCTCGGCGTGACCTCAGGTCTCGGCTATGCGATCGAAGATGCGCGCGAAACCTTGAGCTACAACCATCTGACGGCGCTCGTGGTGACCATCGGTGTCATCGGTTACGTGCTGGACACCACTCTGGTCATGCTGATCAAGCGATTCAGCTGGCATCGCGGAGGTGCAGCATGATGAGCACTGCCAGCAGGACGTTCGCCTGCGCGAACGGGCAAATGAAAATTACGGGGCGGGGGCGCGAGACGAATGTGTGGACGTCTGCCAATACAGCGTCTCCCCTGTCCGGAAGTTGTTGGGAGGCGTTGTAATCATGAGTGGAAATACTGCAGCGGCTAACGGCATGGTAAGCGCCGGCGTGTCCGGAAACTGCCTGTCGCGTGCGATGAAAGCGACCGCGAGCAACTCGGTGCAATTCATCGGGGGGCTTCTGGCGCTGGGGATCATATGGTGGCTTGCCATCTACTGGATCACCCAGAATCCATCCCTGTCCCAGTTTGAGGATTTCTCCCCGAAATCCACATTCGCGGCGTTCCCGCAGATCTGGGAAGACGGCACGATTCAGGCGGCCCTGACAAGCAGCGGCTTCCGCCTTGGCTGGGGTTTGGGCCTGGCCATCGCCATCGGTGTGCCGATTGGCATCGTGTTCGGCCGCGTGAAATGGTTCCAGAACCTGTTCAACGTGCCCTTCCAGTTCCTGCGGATGATCAGCCCCCTGTCGTGGGAACCCATCGCGGTGGTGGTGTTTGCGGGTTGGGAAGAAGCGATCATCTTCCTGATTGCGGTGGCGGCGGTCTGGCCGGTCGTGTTCTCGACCGCGGCGGGTCTGGCCAAGGTCGACCCGAACTGGTTCAAGGTGGCGCGCAATCTCGGCGCCAAGCCTTACCACATGGTGACGCGGATCATCATCCCGGCCATCCTGTTCGACGTGCTGACGGGTATCCGTCTCGCGCTCGGCGTGGCGTGGATCGTGATCATCCCGGCGGAATTCCTCGGAGTGTCGTCCGGCTTCGGCTACGCGATCCAGGATGCCCGCGAGAGTCTCGAATACTCGCAGTTGATGGCTTATATCCTGGTCATCGGTGCGGTGGGCTATGTGCTCGACACCATCTGCGTACTGCTGATCAAGCGCTACAGCTGGCATCGCGGCTGAGCAACGAACAATTTGTATCAATAGGAAATGAGGTAAAGCCGACATGGCGAAAATCAGTATCGTGTGCGTGACCGGCACGCGTGAAAAACTCCAGATGGCCGCGATGTTCGCATCGGTTGCGGCCGCAACGGGCGACGAAGTCTCGGTGTTTCTGTCCATGAACGCCATCACCTACTTCGTCAAGGGCCGCAGCGACAATGCGCCCGTCGAAGGCGAGATGGGCGAATTGATGGGCCAGAAAGGCGTGCCGCCCTTCAAGCAGCTGTTCCAGCAGGCGGTCGAGCTTGGCGACGCACAGCTCCTGCCGTGCTCGATGGCCATGGACCTGCTGAAGATCACAAAGGAAGACATGGACAGCGAAGTGGGCGCGCCCACCGGACTGACCCGTTTCCTGAGCGACGCCGAGGGCGGTCAACTGCTGACGTTCTGAACGGCAGCGCATTTGTATCAACCGGAGAAGAATCATGAGTGAAAAAATCGTCGATGCACGCGACACTTTCTGTCCAGGTCCCCTGATGGAACTCATCACCCACATGAAGCAGGCCAGCGTGGGCGATACCCTGGAACTCCTCTCGACCGACGAAGGTTCGGGCAACGACGTTCCGGAGTGGGTGAACAAGGTCGGCCACGAGCTCGTCAGCAACGAAAAGGTCGAAGGCGTCTGGCGCATCAAGATTCGCAAGACCAAGTGACGTCCACGCCCGGCCTGCGCCGGGCGCGTTGCGGAGTATTCTGGATAGGAGAAAGACAATGAGAATCTTAATCGTCGGAGGTGGTACGGGCGGTACCATCGTGGCCAACAATCTGGCACGCCGTCTGTCCGGCGAGATCCGGTCGGGTCGCGTCAAGATCCGGATGCTGTCGGCTTCCGACAAGCACATGTATCAGCCGGGCCTGCTGTATGTGGCATTCGGGCAGATGATGCCGGACGAGCTGTATCGCGACCAGGCGAGTCTGCTTGAATCGTCGATCGAATTTCATGTCGACCCGGTCGACAAGTTCCTGCTGAAAGAAAACAAGGTCGTCACGCGCAGCGGCAAGACCTACGAATACGACATTCTGGTGATGGCGACCGGTTCGCGCATCGTGCCGGAATCCATCCCGGGTATGGCAGAAGGGGCTGAAACCTTCTACAGCGAAGCGGGTGCGGTCAAGCTCTTCAAGAAACTGCGCGAGTTCGAGGGCGGCCGTATCGCGCTCGTCGTCGGCGTACCGCACAAGTGCCCGATTGCACCGGTGGAAGCCATCTTCTCGCTGCACGATTATCTGAAGGCGCGCGGCATCCGCGACAAGTGCACGATCAAGTACCACTATCCGATCGGCCGCCTGCACACCATCAAGGAAGTCGCCACCTGGGTGAAACCGCACTTCGAACGCATGGGCATCGAGCACGAGACCCTGTTCAACATCAAGGAAGTCGACACGGTCAACAAGGTGGTGCACAGCGAGGAAGGCACCGCGTCCGAATACGATCTGCTGATCGCCATTCCGCCGCATCGCGGCATGGAAATCGTCGAGCAGAACGGCCTGGGCGAGGGCGGCTGGATTCCGACCGACCGTTTCAAGCTCACGATGACCGGTCACGACAACGTCTACGTGGTGGGCGATACCACCAACCTGCCGGTGAGCAAGACGGGGTCGGCAGCGCACTTCGAGGCTGAAGTCATCGCCGACAACATCGCATCCATCGTGAAGATCGGCTCGCCGGTGCGCGAGTACGACGGCAAGGTCTACTGCTTCATCGAGACCGGCCACGACAGCGCGACTTACGCGATGTTCAATTATCAGAACCCGCCCGACTTGAAAGAGCCGAACAAGCCCATGCACTGGTTCAAGATGTCGTACAACAAGATGTACTGGACCAGCGTGCGCGGTCTACTCTGAGGGAGCAACAAGATGAGCAATGAAACCGGAATGCCCGCGGCGACGCTCAGTGCAAAGGATCTGCAACAGCTCGCCGAGGTGGCCTCGATCATCACGGCCGCGCGCGATGCCATGTCGGACGACATCGTCTCGCGCGTCGCGGGTGCGATGAGCGAAGGCATCATCCTGCTCGACCGGCTGACCCGCAACGATGGTCTGATGCGCTTGCTTCAGGTACTCGATCGCAAGGAAAGCCAGCAGCTGCTGGTCGCGCTTGCCGACGCCATGCATGCCGCCAGCCAGGACATCGCGGCTGCGCCGCCCGCCACGGGCGGGATCGGCTGCATGCTTCGTGTGGCGCGCGATCCCGGCACGCAGGAAGGTGTGCGTCTGCTGTCCGTGATCGGCAAGCATCTGAGCGAGAGCCTTCGCGAGCAGCATCATCGCGGCGGCTGAGCCCCCTGTCCCGGCCCCAAGAACGCCCTGCCTATCGGCAGGGCGTTTTTTTGTCATGCCCGCCAGGCACTGCCTGGCGGGTTTCGGGCTGCGATGGGCAGTGCCGGGGGGCGGACACAAAAAAGCCCCGCCGAGGCGGGGCTCATGACGGGCAGGCGGTGCCTTACATCATGCCCATGCCGCCCATGCCGCCCATGTCACCCATGCCGCCGCCCATCGGGGCCGCCGGCTTGTCATCCGGCAGGTCGGCGACCATGCAGTCGGTGGTCAGCATCAGGCCGGCGATCGATGCGGCGTTCTGCAGTGCGGTGCGGGTGACCTTGGTGGGGTCGAGCACACCCATCGCCACCATGTCGCCGTACTCGCTGGTGCCGGCGTTGTAGCCGAAGTTGCCGGTGCCTTCGAGCACCTTGTTGACCACGACCGAGGGCTCGTCGCCGCAGTTCTTGACGATCTGGCGCAGCGGCTCCTCGATGGCGCGCAGCACGATCTTCACGCCGGCGTCCTGGTCGTGGTTGTCGCCTTTCACCGCGGCGGCGGCGGCCTTGGCGCGCAGCAGCGCGACGCCGCCGCCGGGGACGATGCCTTCTTCAACGGCGGCACGCGTGGCGTGCAGCGCGTCTTCGACACGGGCCTTCTTCTCTTTCATCTCGACTTCGGTGGCCGCGCCGACCTTGATCACGGCCACACCGCCGGCCAGCTTGGCCTTGCGCTCCTGCAGCTTTTCCTTGTCGTAGTCGGAGGTGACTTCCTCGATCTGCTTGTTGATCTGGGTGATGCGGGCCTTGATCGCATCGGCGACGCCGGCGCCGTCGATGATGGTCGAGTTTTCCTTGCCCACTTCGATGCGCTTGGCGCGGCCCAGGTCCTGCAGGGTGGCCTTTTCCAGCGTGAGGCCGACTTCCTCGGCGATCACGGTGCCGCCGGTCAGGATGGCCATGTCTTCCAGCATCGCCTTGCGACGGTCGCCGAAGCCCGGGGCCTTGACGGCGCAGGTCTTGAGGATGCCGCGGATGTTGTTGACCACCAGCGTGGCGAGCGCTTCGCCGTCGACGTCTTCGGCGACGATCATCAGCGGCTTGCCGGCCTTGGCCACCTGCTCCAGCACGGGCAGCAGATCGCGGATGTTGGAGATTTTCTTGTCGAACAGCAGGATGAAGGGATCTTCCATGATCGCCATCTGCTTGTCCGGGTTGTTGATGAAGTAGGGCGACAGATAGCCGCGGTCGAATTGCATGCCTTCGACGACGTCGAGCTCGTTTTCCAGGCCCGAGCTGTCTTCCACGGTGATCACGCCTTCCTTGCCGACCTTGTCCATCGCGGCGGCGATGATGTCGCCGATCGAGGAATCGGAGTTGGCGGAAATGGAACCGACCTGGGCGATTTCCTTGCTGCTGGCGCAGGGCACGGAGATCTTCTTCAGTTCGCCGGTGATGGCGATCACGGCCTTGTCGATGCCGCGCTTGAGATCCATCGGGTTCATGCCGGCGGCCACGTACTTCATGCCTTCGTTGACGATGGCCTGGGCCAGCACCGTCGCCGTCGTCGTGCCGTCACCGGCCACGTCGGAGGTCTTGGACGCGACTTCCTTCACCATCTGCGCGCCCATGTTCTCCAGCTTGTCCTTCAGTTCGATTTCCTTGGCGACCGACACGCCGTCCTTGGTCACGGTCGGCGCGCCGAAGGAACGGTCGAGCACCACGTTGCGGCCTTTCGGGCCCAGGGTCACCTTGACGGCGTCAGCCAGGACATTGACGCCCGCCACCATGCGGTGGCGCGCGGAATCACCAAAACGTACGTCTTTTGCAGCCATGTTCTAACTCCTAAGAAAATGCTTGTATTCGATTGCGGAACGCGGGGCTCAGGCCTCGACCACGCCCATGATGTCTTCCTCGCGCATCACGAGGAGTTCTTCGCCTTCGACCTTGACGGCCTGGCCGGCGTATTTGCCGAACAGCACGCGGTCGCCGACTTTCACGTCCAGCGGGATCAGTTTGCCCTGGTCGTCCTTCTTGCCGGGGCCGACGGCGACGACTTCGCCCTGGTCGGGCTTCTCGGTGCTGGCGGAATCGGGAATCACGATGCCGGAAGCGGTCTTGCGTTCATCTTCCTTGCGCTTGACGATCACACGGTCGTGCAGGGGACGGATTTTCATTGCAGAGTCTCCAATGCGTTGCTGGGTGAATGGCTGCCCCGGTTGGCGGTGCGGCCGTTAAAATGAAAGCGGCGATGTCTGTTGTTAGCACTCATTGCCGATGAGTGCCAATAGTAGGGGCGCCGAATGACAATTTCAAGTCCATGGATACGCTTTTAAACCGGAGCCGGGCCGCCGTCTGGCATCCCTGTACCCAGATGCGGCAGCTCGAAACAGCGCCGCCGCTCGCCGTCGCGCGCGGCGAAGGCATCTGGCTGATCGATCCCGACGGCCGGCGTTATCTCGATGCGATTTCGTCCTGGTGGGTCAATCTCTTCGGCCATTGCAACCCGCGCATCAATGCGGCGATCGTCGACCAGCTCGGGAAAATCGAACATGTGATGCTCGCCGGCGCGACCCATGAGCCGGTGGTGGCATTGTCGGAACGCCTGGCACACCTGACTGGCCTGGGCCATGCCTTCTACGGCGCCGACGGCGCGTCGGCCACCGAAATTGCGCTGAAAATGAGCGCTCACTACTGGCGAAATGCCGGCCAGACGGAAAAGACTGGTTTCGTCAGCCTCCAGAACGGTTACCACGGCGAAACGGTGGGCGCGCTGTCGGTGACCGACATCCCCCTGTTCAAATCGACCTATGCCCCACTGCTGCGGCCGACCGCGCAGGTGCCGACGCCGGACGCCCGGCGGGCTGCGCCGGGCGAATCCGCCGAAGCCTGGGCGCTGCGCTGCGCCGACGCGCTGGAAGCGCATCTCGCCGAACATGCCGCCACGACCGCCGCCTTCATCCTGGAGCCGCTGGTGCAGGGGGCGGCAGGCATGGCAATGTATGCCCCTGTCTATCTGAAGCGCGCACGCGAAGTGTGCGACCGCTATCGGGTGCATCTGATCGCCGACGAGATCGCCGTGGGGTTCGGTCGCACCGGCACGATGTTCGCCTGCGAGCAGGCCGGGGTGAGGCCCGATTTCGTTTGTCTGTCGAAGGGATTGACCGGCGGTTATCTGCCGCTGTCGGCTGTGCTGACCACCGATGCGGTCTACGCCGCTTTCTACGGCGACGAAACTGCGCGGGGGTTTTTGCACTCGCATTCCTACACCGGCAATCCGCTCGCCTGCCGTGCGGCGCTGGCGGTGCTGGACATCTTCGAGCAGGACGACGTGATCGCGGCCAACCGCGACAAAGGGGAGATTTTCACCGACATCATGCAGCCCGTATTCACCCATTCCGCCGTACGGCATCCGCGCCGGCTCGGCATGATCTGGGCGTTCGACGTGCCGGCGGCCACGCCGGGCTTCGCCGACCGTTTTCACCGTGCGGCGCTGGCCGCCGGCGCTTTCGTCCGTCCGGTCGGCCAGACGGTCTATGCGATGCCGCCCTACGTGACGACCGAGGAGGACATGCGTCATCTCGTCCGCGCGCTGACGGTGGGGCTCGCACCGGGCGTGATCGCGTCATGAGGCTGGGTTTTCTCGGCGCAGCGCGCGAAGTCACTGGATCGAGTTATCTGGTCGAGACCGGCGGCCTGCGTTTCCTGGTCGACTGCGGCATGTTCCAGGGCGGACGCGAGGCGCGCGCCAAGAACGACCGCGCGTTCGATTTCGATCCGGCCAGCATCGATTTCGTGCTGCTCACCCATGCTCACATCGATCATTCCGGCCTGCTGCCGCGACTCGTCGCGCTGGGGTTCAAGGGGACGATCCATGCGACCCGCGCCACCTGCGACCTGCTTGCGGTGATGCTGCCCGATTCTGCGCACATCCAGGAAAAGGAAGCCGAATTCGATACGCTGCGGCGCTTTCACGCCAGTCTCAGGCGCGACCGCGCACGCGGCCGGCCGGATGCGGCGCCGCTGTATACCGTGGCGCAGGCGCAGGCGAGCCTGAAGCGCCTGAACCCGGTGGACTACGATCTGGAGATCGCGCCGCATCCGCGCGTGCGCTGCACTTTCCGCGACGCCGGCCACATCCTCGGCTCGGCCATCCTCGAAGTCCAGGTCGAGGAAGGCGGCGCGCGCCGCAAGATCGTCTTCTCCGGCGACTTGGGCCAGCCAGGCCGGCCGCTGTTGCGCGATCCCACTCCCATTCTCGACGCGGATTACCTGCTGGTCGAATCGACCTATGGCGACCGCAATCACAAAAGCCTGGACGCCACGCAGGACGAGCTGGTCGAGGCGGTCACCGAGACCATCGAGCGCCGGGGCGGCAATGTCGTCGTACCGGCCTTCGCCGTCGGCCGCACACAGGACATGCTCTATCTCCTGGCCGATCTGACGCGGCAGGGCCGTATCCCCAAACTGAACGTGTTCGTCGATTCGCCGATGGCCACCGCCGCCACCGAGATCACCTTCCGGCACATGGCCCTGCTGGACGACGAAACCCATGCACTGATGGGCAAGGGCGGCGGCGCGCAGTATTTCCGCAAACTCCAGTTCGTCGAGGACGTGGAGGAATCGAAGGCACTCGACCGCATCGCCGGCGGTGCCGTCATCATCTCGGCCAGCGGCATGTGCGAAGCCGGCCGCATCAAGTTCCATCTGCGCGCCAACCTGCCACGGCGCGAATCCAGCGTGCTGATCACCGGCTTCCAGGCCGCCGGCACCTTCGGCCGCAAACTGGTCGACGGCATGAAGCGCGTGCGCCTGCTCGGCGAGGACATCAACGTGCGTGCCCGCCTCTATACCCTGGGCGGGCTGTCGGCTCACGCCGACCGCGATGCGTTGCTGGATTGGCTGGGGCATTTCCGGCAGGCGCCGCGCAAGGTGTTCGTGATACACGGTGAGGCCGGGGTGGCCGAAGGCTTTGCCGCCGCGCTTCATGCCCGTTTCGGCTGGGATGCCATGGCCCCGCAGACCGGTCAGCGCGCGGTGCTCGATTGATGAGGATGCGCCGCCTGTTCGCGACCGCGTTGCTGCCGCTGGCGGGTCTGGGTGCGGCCCATGCCGCCTCGGTGGCGGAATGGGAAAGCTGCAGCGCGATTACCGCCGATGCCGACCGGCTGGCCTGTTACGATCGCGTGTCGGGCCGTTCGCAGCCCGACGCGGCGGCGCCCGCCACAACCGCGCCGGCTGTCGCAGCATCGTCGCCCGACCCCGTGGCGGAGCCCGATCCCAAGCTGCTGTCGGCGCTGTCGCGGCACTGGGAACTGGACGACGAGGCCAAGCAGGGCGCCTTCCTGTTCCGTCCGCACAAGCCCAACTATTTTCTCCCGGTCAAATTCAGCAACCGGCCGAACAACATGCCGTTCCACAATGCACTGGGACAAACCGGGCTCGGGCTCGACGCCGTCGAAACCGAGCTGCAGCTGAGCTTCAAGGTCAAGGCGATGGAAGGGGTTTTCGGCCACGACGATTTCGACCTGTGGTTCGGCTACACCACGACGTCCTACTGGCAGGCCTACAACGACACGATTTCCTCACCCTTCCGGGAGACGAACTACGAACCGGAAGCGATGCTGGTATGGCGCACCGATTACAGCCTGGCCGGCTTCCGGGGACGCTTCGTCAATTTTGGCCTGGTCCACCAGTCCAACGGCCGCGGCGAAACCCTGTCGCGCAGCTGGAACCGCGCCTACGCGCAACTTGGTTTCGAACGGGGCAATCTGGCCGTACTGGTCCGGCCCTGGTATCGCATTCCGGAAAACGACCGCAAGGATGACAATCCCGACATCGGGAAATCTCTCGGCCACGGCGATCTGCAACTGGTGTACCGGGACGGTCGTCAGTCCTATTCGCTGTTGCTGCGCAACAATCTGCGCCGCGAGAACAACCGCGGCGCCTTCGAGCTGAGCTGGCGTTTTCCGCTGTACGGACGCCTGAGCGGCTACGTGCAGTTTTTCAGCGGTTACGGCGAATCGCTGATCGACTACGACCATGTCCAGCAGACGCTCGGCTTCGGCATCAGCCTTACCGAGGGCATCTGAGCGGAAGCTTCCGCCGCCCGAACGCTCCCTCTGCGCAAACGGCTCGCCGACGCACAAGAGCGCGCCCTGACTGTCCGGCGGCGCCTTCCCTGACCGCCAAACCGCCCGCTTCAAGACCCGGGATTGCGCGATTTTTGACGCCCATCCGCGCACTTTCACCCATCGAAAAGGCCCGCCAAGCCCGTTCATCAGGCACGGTGAAAAATAAATTGCATATGAATCATATGGTTGCAAGCAACTACAACTAAAGTCGTATATCGTCCCCGCAGCCATCTGGGGCATCGTCCGGTTGCACCCCGTCGAAGACGACGGAAACAGGCAAAACAGTTCACCCGCAAGATCGAGATCGACGCAATCTTGCGGCAACTGAGACGAACCACAGGAAGCACACGATGGCAGACCCGACCGTTCCCCGGCTCACAGCCCAATTCGACGACATCAGCCAGCGCATGCCCGACGAAGGCATCGAATTCTGGTTCGCCCGCGACCTGATGGAACCCTTGGGCTACGCCCGTTGGGAAAACTTCACGACCGCCATCCAGCGCGCCATCGAATCCTGCAAATCAACGGGCTACAACGAGGACGATCATTTTCGTGGCGTCACGAAAATGATCGAGGTGGGTAAGGGCGGTCAGCGTCCCGTGGACGACTTCATGCTCACCCGCTACGCCTGCTACCTCATTGCCCAGAACGGCGACCCGCGCAAGCCGGCCATCGCCTTTGCCCAGAGCTACTTTGCGGTACAGACCCGCAAGCAGGAACTGATCGAAGACCGCATGCGCCTGCAAGCGCGTATGGAAGCGCGGGATCGCCTGCGCGAGTCGGAAAAGACGCTATCGCAAAACATCTACGAGCGCGGCGTGGACGATGTGGGGTTTGGCCGCATACGCGCCCAGGGAGACGCCGCCCTGTTCGGCGGCCACACCACACAGATGATGAAAGACAAATACGGCATCGTGCAAACCCGGCCTCTGGCCGACTTTTTGCCAACCCTGACGATGGCCGCCAAGAACCTGGCCACCGAAATGACCAACCACAACGTCGTTCAGGCCAGCCTGCAAGGCGAGCGGGCCATTGCCCAAGAGCACGTGCAAAACAACCAGAGCGTGCGGGACATTCTGGACCAGCGCGGCATCAAGCCCGAACACCTGCCCGCTGAAGAAGACATCAAGAAACTACAACGGCGCGTGAAATCGGAAGAAAAGAAACTCGAAAAACAATCCGGCAAATTGCCGAAACCTAACGATGCGCATTGATTGGACAAGCTGCCTGATATGAAAGAGAGCGAAGCGGCGAATGAATCGGCGTGGGAATGAGCAGCGTAAGTAAAGGTATAGACGGCATGAAACCGAGCCTGTGGAAACGCATGACGGAAACGAATCTCTGGCAGGCAGCGTTTGTGCGGCCGTTTCCAACAGGAAAAGAAAACTGGAAAACCCGATTTATTTCGTTGCTGTCCTACGTGATTGGTATTTTCCTTCTGATTCCTTTGATGAGCGCTTCATTGATAGATGACTATTTGACCTCCCCGATACCTTTGGAGCAGATGCAAAAAGTAAATGGAGTTCTTTCGGATATCGTGAATTGCCATAGATGCCCACAATTATTCACTATGAGAAAGCAATCGGGTGAGTTTATTGAATTTGGTACATCAATGAAGAATTTACTCGAACTCAAACCGTATATTGGCAGAGAAATAACTGTTTGGTGGCAACGGGGATTCCATATCCCAAATAGCAGCGAAATAGGGTTTTTTAATAAGAAGGCTTACGAAATACAGATATCAAAAAGCGGAGAAGTTCTAAATCAATACCAAGATAAAAGAAACGAGTGGGTTACACGTGATGCGAAGGATCATTGGTGGTTCTTAGGGGGGTTATTTTTAGGAGTGTGGCTCCCCTTTCGTATCTTGTGGAAATACCGCAAACCCAAGTGATGTGAGTCTTTTATTTACATTGAGGAGATAGATTATGGCGACAAGTCCAGGGCAGGTTTTGGTTGATTTTATTGGCCTGCAGGCTACTCCAGTCAACATTACTAATGCAGTGCAAACGCAGCTTGCTTCAGGGGGTGTAAACCTAAGCGGATATGTGACGGCAGCGGCTAGTGCCATGCATGGTTTGACTTCACTTGCCACCACAATGTCGGGGATGCCAGAAGGCGTACTAACCAAGGCATTAGGTGGTGCAGCCGGCGTGCTGGCAATAGACGGACTGTTGAAAGACTACGGCAACTATCAGAGAGATACACAAAACGGCGGTAGCGTTACTGATGGCACGCTGTTGTCCGGGCTTTCCAATGCAGCGGCTTTATTGGGTGCGATCGCTGCTGTTGGTGGAGCACCTCTGGTAGTGACAGGATTGGCCGCCGCCGCCGCTGTTGGCCTTGGCTATGCTGCCCTTAACAATGCCGATACCAACATCGCAAATGCCGCAGCCGATCTGCTCGGTGCTGCGAAAGACCTGTGCGACTCCCTTGGTTCCGCCATGTCCGACCTGGCTGACGCATTGGCCGATGGAATCATTGGCGGCGCGCTTGGATTGGGCGACTGGTTGAACGGCATCGAGGCTGGTATCGCCGGTGCCGTCAACGACCTCTTCGACAACGCCAGCAACTGGCGCCCGCCCGTCGATCCGCTGGCGCTCGACCTTGACGGCGACGGCATCGAGACCACCGGCCTTGCCGGCCATAACTCCATCCTCTTCGACCACGACGGTGACGGTATCCGCACCGCTACCGGATGGGTCAAATCCGACGACGGCCTGCTCGTCCTCGACCGTAACGGCAATGGATTGATCGACACCGGCGCAGAACTCTTCGGCGACAACACCGCCCTGACCAATGGCAGTACCGCCCCCAACGGCTTCGCCGCCCTGTCTCAGGAAGACACCAACGCCGACGGCAAGGTCGATGCGCTGGATGCGAATTTCGCCAACCTACGGATCTGGCGCGACCTCGACCAGGACGGCATCAGCGATGAAGGTGAGTTGTTTACTCTGTCTGAACTCGGCATCGTCTCCCTGAGCGTGGCGTCGAACACCGCCAATCAGAACCTCGGCAACGGCAATACCCTGACGGGCACATCCAGCTTCACTCGCACCGATGGCAGCACCGGCAACATGGGCGAACTCGTCCTGGCGGAAGAGCGGTTCTACCGTGAATTTACCGACACGGTCGCGATCAGCGCAGACGCGGCGGCGCTGCCCGAGATGAAAGGGAGCGGGGCGGTCAGGGATTTGAGGGAGGCGGCGAGCCTGTCGCCTGCATTGGCCGCTGCGATCGCTTCGCTGGAAAATGCCAGCCGCGCAACGGTTCTGGCGAATCTGGATCAGGTGATCGGGCTGTGGGCGGATACCGCAAGCGGGTTCGACACTTCGGCCGAAAGATTCCGGCTGCTCAATGCCGGCAGCATCCACGCCGGCAAGGACATGACGACGCTCATCAACGGAACGTCGAACTGGAGCCTCACGCTGAGCCCTACGCAGGTCATCGACATTCTGGAGGTGTTCAACGGTTCGCTCATGTACAGCGCATTTGAAAACGCTGCGCAGCCGCCGCACGGGCAACCTTTCCTGCCGCCCAACTGGATCGCCAACGCACCCTACGACCCGGACAAAATATACGTCGGCATCAGCAGCCAGCAGGCCGATCTGCTGGCGCAGAGCTATGGGGCGCTGAAGGAGTCGATCTATGCGGGGCTTGCGCAACTGCGGTTGCAGTCCTACCTCGACGAGGTCGATCTCGTGCTGACAGAGGCTGGCGGCATTACCCTGGATTTCGATGGGCTGAACGCGAAGCTCGACGCGGCCAGAACGACAGACCCCGCCAATGCGCTCGTCGATCTGATCGAACTCAACCGATACACGCCGGCTCTCGGTAGGCTCGGCTGGCAGGGGATGGACAAACTGCGCGCTTGGGTGGAGCAAAGCGCCACCGATCCGGCGATGGCTTCCGTTCTGAATGAGATGAACGTGCGGTATGCGTCGGGCTCGATCTCGGGTGCGGCGACCCAGGACGTGCTGATGGGACAGGGCGGCAACGATTACCTGTACGGCAACGGTGGAAACGATCTACTGTCGGGTGGGGGCGGCAACGATCGCCTGTATGGGGGCGATGGTGACGACGTGCTGGACGGTGGTGCGGGAAACGACACACTGGACGGTGGGTACGGCAACGACATCTATCTCTTCGGTCGGGGGGCGGGGCAGGATACCGTGTCGAGCTACGACCCGACGGCGGGCAAGGTCGATGCGGTGCAGTTTGCGTCTGATGTATTGCCGAACGATGTTTCTCTGAGCCGTTCAGGCGACAACCTGATTCTGTCGATCACCGGCACGTCCGACCAGTTGATCATCGGCAGCTATTTTTACAATGATGCCGCCAGCGGTTTCTACCGGGTCGAAGAAATCCGTTTCGCCGACGGCACGGTGTGGGATGTTGAGGTGGTCAAGTCGAAGGTGCTTGCTGGCAGTGAAGCCGGGCAGACCCTGATTGGTTACGCAACGGGCGACGTGATCGATAGCGGAGGCGGCAACGACTATGTCTATGGCCGGGGTGGCAACGACCAACTGTTCGGAGGAGCCGGTAGTGACTATCTGGCCGGTGAAGCCGGGGACGACATGATCGACGGCGGCGCCGACAACGATCGTCTCTACGGCGGCGATGGTAATGACGTTCTGGACGGCGGTGCGGGCAACGATATGCTGGACGGCGGTTATGGCAACGACGTCTATCTCTTTGGTCGGGGTTCTGGGCAAGACATGGTGTCAAGCTACGACCCGACAGTGGACAAGGTCGATGCGGTGCAGTTTGCCGCCGACGTATTGCCGGATGACATTTCGCTAAGTCGTTCAGGCGACAACCTGGTGCTGTCGATCAACGGAACGTCCGACCAACTGACAGTCAACAGCTATTTCTACAATGATGCCGCCAGTGGTTTCTACCGGGTCGAAGAAATCCGTTTCGCCGACGGCACGGTGTGGGACGTGGGGACAGTCAAGGCAAAAGCGATCGCAGGCAATGGGGCCGGGCAGAGCCTGACCGGCTACGCGACAGACGACGTGATCGACGCTGGAGGTGGCAACGATTATGTCTATGGCCGGGGTGGCAACGATCATCTACGCGGCGGCGCAGGTACGGACTTTCTGCATGGTGAAGCCGGCAACGATCGGCTCGACGGTGGTGCCGACAACGACCGCCTCTACGGTGGCGATGGCGATGACGTTCTGGACGGTGGAGCGGGCAATGACATGCTGGATGGCGGCTATGGCAACGACGTCTATCTTTTTGGCCGGGGTTCTGGGCAGGACACGGTGTCGAGTTACGACCTGACGGTGGACAAGGTCGATGCGGTGCAGTTCGCAGTAGATGTATTGCCTGGCGATGTATCGCTGAGCCGTTCAGGTGACAACCTGGTGCTGTCGATCAACGGCACGTCCGACCAACTGACGGTCAACAGCTATTTCTACGATGACGGAAACAGCGCCTATCGGGTCGAGGAGATACGTTTCGCCGACGGCACGGTATGGAATATGGATACGGTCAAAGTAGAAGCGATCAGCGGCAGCGAAGCTGGTCAGAACTTGATCGGCTATGCGACGGACGACGTGATCGATGCCGGAGGCGGCAACGATTATGTCAGTGGCCGGGGTGGTAACGACCATCTGATAGGTGGCATGGGTACGGACCATCTGTATGGCGAAGCCGGCGATGATCTGCTCGATGGAGGCAGCGACAACGACTATCTCAACGGGGGGGATGGCGCTGACGTATTGTTGGGCGGGTCCGGGAATGATGCTCTCTATGGAGGCAACGGGGACGACATCCTGGATGGTGGTACAGGCAACGACATGCTGGACGGCGGCTATGGTAATGACGTCTATCTCTTTGGCCGTGGCTCGGATCAGGACATGGTGTCGAGCTATGACCCGACAGTGGGCAAGGTCGATGCGGTGCAGTTTGCCGCCGACGTATTGCCGGGTGATGTATCGCTAAGCCGTTCAGGCGACAACCTGGTGCTGTCGATCAACGGTACGTCCGACCAACTGACAGTCAACAGCTATTTCTACAATGATGGCAACAATGCCTACCGGGTCGAGGAGATTCGTTTTGCCGATGGCACGGTGTGGAGCGACTTGGAGGCGATCAAAGAATGGGTGATCGCTGGCAATGAGACCAGCCAGACGTTGGTGGGCTATGCGACGGACGATGTGATCGACGCCGGAGGCGGGAACGATTATGTCAGTGGTCGGGGTGGCAACGATCATCTACGCGGCGGCGCAGGTACGGACTATCTGTATGGCGAAGCTGGCGATGACCTGCTCGATGGCGGCAGCGACAACGACTACCTCAACGGGGGCGATGGCGCTGACGTGTTGTTGGGTGGGGCCGGGAATGATGCTCTCTATGGCGGCAATGGCAACGACATTCTGGATGGCGGTACAGGCAACGACACGCTGGACGGTGGCTATGGCAACGATACCTACCTCTTTGGCCGGGGCGCGGGGCAGGACACGGTATCGAGCTACGATCCGACGGTGGGCAAGGTCGATGCGGTGCAGTTTGCCGCCGACGTATTGCCGGGCGACGTTTCGTTGAGTCGTTCAGGCAACAATCTGGTGCTGTCGATCAACGGCACGTCTGACCGACTGACTGTCAATAACTATTTCTACGATGACGCAAACAGCGGCTTATACCGTGTCGAGGAGATTCGCTTTGCCGACGGCACGGTGTGGGACGTGGCGGCAGTCAAGGCGAAGGCGATCGCGGGCAGCGAGGAAAGTCAGAACCTGACCGGTTATGCGACGGACGACGTGATCGACGCCGGGGGTGGCAACGACTACGTCTATGGCCGGGGTGGAAACGACCTGTTGTCTGGCGGGGCCGGCAATGATTATTTGTATGGTGAGGCCGGCGATGATCTGCTGGATGGAGGTGCCGATAACGACTATCTTCATGGGGGCGACGGCAACGACATTCTGGACGGCGGCACAGGCAACGACACGCTGGACGGCGGCTATGGTAACGACGTTTACCTCTTCGGCCGAGGCTCAGGCCAGGACACAGTGTCGAGCTACGACCCGACAGTAGGCAAGGTCGATGCGGTGCAGTTTGCCGCCGACGTATTGCCGGGCGACGTTTCGTTGAGTCGTTCAGGCGACAATCTGATGTTGTCGATCAACGGCACGCCGGACCGCTTGACCATCAACAATTACTTCAACAATGATGGGGCTAACCCTTACCGGGTTGAGGAGATACGTTTCGCCGGCGGCACGGTATGGGACGTGGCGGCAGTCAAGACAAAGGCGATCACCGGCAATGAAGCCGGGCAGAATCTGACTGGCTACGCGACGGACGACGTGATCGATGCAGGAGGCGGCAACGACTACGTCTATGGCCGGGGTGGTAATGATCATCTGCGCGGCGGCGCAGGTACGGATTATCTGTATGGTGAGGCCGGAAACGATCTTCTCGACGGGGGCAGCGACAACGACTACCTTCATGGAGGCGACGGCAACGACATTCTTGATGGTGGTACTGGCAACGACACGCTGGACGGCGGCTACGGCAACGACATCTATCTCTTTGGCCGAGGTTCGGGCCAGGACACGGTGTCGAGCTACGACCCGACGGCAGGCAAGGTCGATGCGGTGCAGTTCACGACCGACGTATTGCCGGGTGACGTTTCGTTGAGCCGTTCAGGTAATAATCTGGTGCTGTCGATCAACGGCACGTCTGACTGGCTGACTGTAAATAACTATTTCTACGATGACGCCAACAGCGGCTTATACCGTGTCGAGGAGATTCGCTTTGCCGACGGCACGGTGTGGGACGTGGCGGCAGCCAAGGCGAAAGCGATCACCGGCGGCGAAGCCGGTGAGAACTTGATTGGCTATGCGACGGCTGACGTGATCGACGCCGGAGGCGGCAACGACTACCTGTACGGCAACGGCGGAAACGATCTGTTGTTGGGTGGGGGCGGTAACGACTATCTCCACGGAGGTGACGGCAACGACGTTCTTGATGGTGGTACTGGCAACGACACGCTGGACGGTGGCTATGGCAACGACGTTTACCTCTTCGGCCGGGGTTCGGGCCAGGACACGATATCGAGCTACGACCCGACGGCGGGCAAAACGGACGTTCTGTCATTCGGGGCCGATATTGCCGCCGATCAGTTGTGGTTCCGTCGAGTGGGTTCGGGCCTGGAAGTGAGCGTCATCGGCACGACCGACAGGATGACGATCAACAACTGGTATTCCGGCGACGCCTATCAGGTCGAGCGGTTCAAGACCGCCGACGGCGCGCTGACCCTGTTGGACAGTCAGGTCGAGAGTCTGGTCAATGCGATGGCGAGCTTCGCGCCGCCTTCGGCGGGGCAGACCACGCTGCCGCAGACCTACCAGAATGCCCTGGCCGGGGTGATCGCGGCCAACTGGCAGTAGGTTGAGCGCAAGCCGCCGCTGCGGCGGTAATGCCCGTCAGCATGCCGTCCAGAGCGGGTGCAAGGGGAACGTGTTGAACACGTTCCTTTTTTCAGCGCGATCCACAGCAGCGCCTTATTGCGGCGCGGCCTTGGCCCGCTCCAGCAGCTCGTGCACGTATTTCACCGGGATCGCGTAGCTGATGCCGCTGGGCGCGGACAGGGCGGCTTCCTTTGCGCCCTTCACGTAGACCGAGTTGACCACGCCGTAGACTTCGCCGGTCTCGGGGTGCCATACCGGGCTGCCGCTGTTGCCGGGGTAGGCGATGGCGTCGAGCTCGAACACCTGGAAGGCGTCGTCCGCCTGCCGCAGCGCCCGTGCGTTCAGCTGCGCGGCGCGCGGCACCGGCGTGAAGATCGGGATGATGGCGGCGAGTCCGGCCCGGTGGGTGGAGGCGTTCAGCCCCAGCACCATGCCGATGGGATAGCCGGTGAAGTAGAGTTGCCAGCCCTCGCGCGCCTTGTCCGAATCGCCGAGCTTCAGCGCGGGCAGCGGGTCGCCCTCGATCTTGAGCACGGCGAGGTCGCGCGTGCGGTCGAGCGCGACGAGCTGCGCCGTGCGCACGCCCACCTGGCGGTCGCGTCCGAGGAAGACGGCACGCGTTTCCTTCTTCTCGGTGTCCGGCATCTGCTCGAAGATGTGTGCGCACGAGACGACGTAACGGCCGTCCAGCACCACGAATCCGGTGCCCTGCAGGCTGACCCGCGGGCTGCCTGCGGGTCTGTAGGTGCCGACGCCGACCACGCCGGGCTTGATCGTGGCCAGCGTGTCGGCGACGTCGGCCTGCGCCGGCAGCGCAAAGACCAGGGCGGCCAGTGCCAAACTGGTATGCGCCTTGCTGAATGCCACGGCGACGAAACGGAACAGCCAGCCCGGCGGCGTCATCCAAATTCGATACAATCCGGGCGGCAGCAAAGACTTTCTTTTCATAAGGGAATCCAGAATGAGCGTAGTGGCGGTTGTGGGGCTGGGTTACGTAGGCCTGCCCCTGGCGGTGGAATTCGGCAAGAAGATGACCACCATCGGTTATGACCTCTCGGTCGAGAAAATCGAGCACTACCGTCGATTCTGCGACCCTACCGGCGAAGTTTCAACAGACGATCTCAAGGCCGCCACCCAACTGACGGTTACCACGGACCCGGCCGAACTGGCGAAGGCCGATTTCATCATCGTCGCCGTACCCACGCCGGTGGACGAGGCCCACATCCCCGATTTCTCGCCGTTGGTCGGCTCCAGCACCACCGTTGGCAAGCACATGAAGAAGGGCGCCACGGTCGTCTACGAATCCACGGTCTACCCCGGCGCCACGGAAGAAGTCTGCATCCCCATCCTCGAAAAGCAGTCCGGCATGAAATGGCTGCAGGATTTCCACGTTGGCTATTCGCCCGAGCGCGTCAACCCGGGCGACAAGGAACGCACGATTACGAAAATCGTGAAAGTGGTGTCGGGCGACGATGCGGCCACGCTCGATAAAGTCGCCGAACTGTATGGCGCCGTGATCACCGCCGGCGTGCACCGCGCGTCCAGCATCAAGGTCGCCGAAGCCGCCAAGGTCATCGAGAACACCCAGCGCGACCTCAACATCGCGCTGATGAACGAACTGTCGCTGATTTTTCACCGCCTCGGCATCGATACGCTGGAAGTGCTGAAGGCCGCCGGCACCAAGTGGAATTTCCTGCCCTTCCGCCCCGGCCTCGTCGGCGGCCATTGCATCGGCGTCGACCCCTATTACCTCACGCACAAGGCCGACATGCTCGGCTACCATCCGCAGGTCATCCTCGCCGGCCGTCGCATCAACGACGGCATGGGCGCCTATGTGGCGCAGGAAACCGTGAAGAACATGATCGCCAACGGCGTGCAGGTGAAAGGCGCCAGGGTCAATGTGCTGGGCCTGACCTTCAAGGAAAACTGCCCCGACCTGCGCAACTCCAAGGTCGTCGACGTGATCCGCGAACTGCAATCCTTCGGCTGCGACGTGCGCGTGCACGATCCGCTGGGCGAGGCGAAAGAAGCCGAACACGAGTATGGCATCACGCTTACCGCCTGGGACGATCTGCCCGATTGCGACGCCATGGTGGCGGCGGTATCGCATGCGGCGTATCTGGAAAAGCCCTTTACCGAACTGACGGCCAAACTGAAAAAAGGCGGCGCGTTCACCGATGTGAAATCGGCCTACGACCCGGCCACGGTCAAGGCCGCCGGCTTCACGCTCTGGAGGCTTTGATGCCCGCGGCGTTCGACGCGCTCAAACAGCGGCTCGCGACGGAGCCGAACACCTGGCTCGTCACCGGCGCGGCCGGTTTCATCGGCTGCAATCTGGTCGAAGCCTTGCTGCAGCTCGACCAGAAAGTGGTCGGGCTGGACAATTTCGCCACCGGCCACGAGAAGAATCTGGCGCAGGTGCAGGCCAGCGTCGGTCCGGAACGCTGGGCTCGCTTCCAGTTCAAGCGCGGCGATATTCGCGACCTCATCACCTGCCATCAGGTTTGCGCAGGCGTCGATTACGTGCTGCACCAGGCTGCGCTCGGTTCGGTGCCGCGTTCGCTGGAAGACCCGCTCTCGACGCACGCGGCCAACAACACCGGCTTCCTCAACATGCTGGTCGCCGCGCGCGACGCCCGGGTGAAGCGCTTTGTCTACGCCGCCTCTTCGTCCACCTACGGCGACCATCCCGGCCTGCCCAAGGTCGAGGACACGATCGGCAAGCCGCTCTCGCCCTATGCCGTGACCAAGCTGGTGAACGAACTGTACGCCGACGTGTTCGGCCGCTGCTACGGCATGGAATCCATCGGCCTGCGCTACTTCAACATCTTCGGCCGCCGCCAGGACCCGAACGGTGCCTACGCTGCCGTGGTGCCGAAGTGGGTGTCGAGCATGATCCGGAACGAACCGGTCTACATCAACGGCGACGGCGAAACCAGCCGCGATTTCTGTTACATCGACAACGTCATCCAGGCCAACCTGCTTGCCGCCACGGCCGCGCACCCCGAGGCGGCGAACCAGGTCTACAACGTCGCCGTCGGCGACCGTACGACGCTGAACCAGTTGTACGAAGCGATCCGCGCCAGTCTCGCGCCGCGTTTTCCGCATCTGGCCGGAGCCGGGCCGGTCTACCGCGATTTCCGCGCGGGCGACGTGCGGCATTCGCTGGCCGACGTTTCCAGGGCGAAAACCCGTCTGGGCTACGAACCGACACACCGCATCGGCGAAGGGCTGGCGGAGGCGATGGACTGGTACGTCGCCGATCTCTCGCCGCGTTGATGCCGTCTTGACCGGGCGCCGGCGCGCGCGGGCATAATGGCGCGATGCCGGTTTCGCGCGTCCTGTTCTTCCTGGGCTGTCTGTTTGCCGCCGCATTTGCGCGGGCGGCCGAATTGCCGCCCGCTTTCGTCGATGCGCTGAAGCGTGCCGCCATTCCGCTGGACCATGTCGCGCTTGTCGTACAGGGGCTCGACGACGATGCTCCCCGGCTCAGCCATCAGGCGGACGCCGCGCTCAACCCCGCCTCGGTCATGAAACTGGTCACCAGTTTTGCCGCGCTCCAGCAACTGGGGCCGAGTTATACCTGGGCGACCGAAGTCTGGGCCGACGGTCCGTTGAAGGATGGCGTGTTCGAGGGCGATCTGATCGTGCGCGGCAATGGCGACCCGTCGCTCACGCTCGAACGGATGTGGCTTCTGCAGCGGGCGCTGCGTACCCGGGGCATAAAAGCCATCCACGGCGGTCTCGTGCTCGACACCAGCCGCTTCGAGCTGCCCGATATCGATCCGGGCGCGTTCGACGGCGAACCGTTTGCCCCTTACAACGCACCTGCCGGCGCGCTGGTCGCGAATTTCAATGCGATCGTGCTGCGCCTGAAACCGGCGGCCGCAGAAGTCGCGATCGCTCCCGATGTCGCGCTGCCGGGCGTTACGCTGACCTCCAGGCTCGCGCTCGTCGATGCCGCGCAGTGCAACGGCTGGCGCGATGCGCTGACGCCGGGTTTTGCCGACGCGGCGAACGCCGAGCTGGTGGTGGAAGGCCGCTACCCCCGTGCGTGCGGCGAGCAGGCCTGGCCGATCGCGCCGTTCGCGCCGGCCGCCACCTTCGATTTCCTGTTCCGTGGCCTGTGGGCGGAGTCCGGGAGCACGCTGGCCGGCCCGACACGGGCGGGGCTGGCCCCCGAGACGCCGCCCCTGCTGCGGTTCGAATCCGAACCGCTCGCCGATACCCTGCGCCGGCTCAACAAATATTCCAACAACCTGATGGCAAAAAACCTGTTTCTGACCCTGGGGGCGGAAGCCTACGGTGGACCGGCGACACCGGCGAAGGGCGCACAGGCCGTGCGCGACGTGCTGGCCCGGCACGGCATCGCCACCGACAAGCTGGTGCTGGAAAACGGCTCGGGCCTGTCGCGCATCGAGCGCATCAGCGCCGCCTCGCTGAACCAGCTCCTGCGCGCCGTCTGGCGCAGTCCGCTATTTTCCGAATTCGAATCGGCGCTGCCCATCGTGGCGCTCGACGGCACGCTCCGCAACCGTTTCAACGGCAGCCTGGCGACAGGCAGTGCGCATCTCAAGACCGGCACCCTGCGCGATGTAAACGCGTTGGCAGGTATCGTGCTTACCGCGAAGGGGCGCAGAGTGGCTTTCGTCATGCTGGTCAACGATCGCAACGCGGCGCGTGCGCGCGCCGCACAGCAGGCCTTGCTGGAATGGACCTGGGCCGATGACGCCCGCTGAGCCGCCGGACTGGGCTGTCTGGGTCGCGCAGGATGCCGACGGTGCCTGGTGGGCTTACGAAGCCGAGCCGAACCAGCAGGATCGCGGCTGGTACGAAAACGAGGTCGGACGCATCGCGCCGCTGGGCAGGACGGCGCCGCCGGCGGACTGGCAGACGATGCTGCGGCGGATACGCTGACGGTGGTGCGGCCTACTTGAAATAGCGTGCGGCGAAACGCGCGAGTACCGTATCGCCGCCGGTCAGCGTCAACCTGTCCCCCTCGATGCGAAACCCTGTGGTGCGCGTATAGGCGTCGAGCAGCGCGGATTCCTGCGCCATCATGTCGGGCGGGCAGGCCATGCGCGTGCTGGCAAGCGGCCCTACGGCGAGCGCGCCGCCGTTGCGCGTGTAGGTCCCCATCAATTTGTTGCAGCCGCTGCTGCCGCTCGCGCGGCCGTCGAGCAGCAGCAGATGCGCTTCGCGTTCGCCCGGCAAGGCGCGAACCGGTTGGCCGGCGACTTCGGTCAGTTTCCAGTAGGTGTTTTCCAGCGAAGCCGGGGGTGTGAGATCGCGCGCGGCACGCAGTAGCAGATCCGCCTTGCCGGTGGCGGGGAGCGCCAGCGTGCCGGAAAACAGGAGTTCGCCGCCGCCGCTGATCAGCGTGGCGCGCAAAGCATAACGGTGCCCGGGTTTCATGTCCCGGGCATAAAAAGGCAGCTCGAAAGCAAGCGGAACCTGGCGGCCCTGTGTCGGCAGGGCAAGCCGTGCCAGCCTTTCGGTGCGTCCGTCCGCGCGTGAGACGTCGAGCAGCTCCACCGTCAGTGTTGCATCGGGCGGCAGGGCGATGCGCTCGACATAACGCACGTTGCCCGCAATGCGTTCGAGCGGCGCGGCCTGTGCGGGCGGAATGCCGCCCAGCAGAACGGACAGCAGGAGCAGCCCGACGAGAGCAGCAAGCGGCCCCGCCCCGGAGACCTCAAGGCAGGCGGCAACGGAAGCGCGTGGATGGGCGCTCATGGCGGGGCACTCTGTCGAGTGGCTGGACGGGGCATCCGCATCGTTTTCCCGATCAATTCGTGTAGGTGTTGTCGACCAGCTGGTGCGTCCAGGCCATGGCTTCTATTTCCGCCTGGGCCGTGTCGAGCAGGGTCAGTCCGGCTGCGGCCTGCAGGGCGTCGAGCGTACGGCGCGGATCGGGGTGTTCGAGGCTCTCCGCCAGATCCAGCAGGATGCCCAATTCGCCCTCGCGGCGCAGCAGCGCAGCAGCGAGCTGTTCGCCGAGGTTCAGTTCCTGCACGATATCCGGCAACGGCTTGCCGATCACGTTTTCGATCAGGGAGAGAATGCCCGTCATGAATGCGCTTTCGCAGAGATCCGCCCGCGCGCCCTTGCGTACCGCCAGCAGCTCCATCACCCGCCCCCGGCTGGCAGCCATCAGCAACAGCGGGCTCGGATAGGGGGTGTCTTCCTGCAGGGTGAACAGCAGCAACTGCAGCCAGCGTTGCAGCTGCTTGCGGCCGAGCAGTAGGATCGCCTGCGACACGGTTCCGATGCGGCGTGCACCGGCACAACCGGCCGAGTTGACCAGCCGCAGCAGGTTATAGGTGAGGTTCGGGTATTGCTTGAACACATCCTCGATCTCGCCGGTCTCGGCGTCGGCCAGCACCAGGTCGAGCAGCCGGATGATCGCGAGATGTGCCGGATTGGCGCGCCGCGCGCTCAGGACCGCCGGGCGCGCGAAGTAGTAGCCCTGGAAGAGATCGAAACCGAGTTCGCGGCACATGTGCGCCTGCTCGGCGCTGTCGACCTTTTCGGCCAGCAGTTGCACCGGCCAGTTCCGCAGCCGGGCGACCAGTGCGCGCAGCGCGTGGGGAGTATGCAGAGGCAGATCGACTTTCACGATGTCGACCAGATCGAGCAGTGGACGATAGCGTTCGTCGTAGGCGAAATCGTCCAGGGCCAGCCGGAATCCCCGCTGCTTGAGCAGGCGGCAGCGTTCGACGACGGCTTCGGTAACGTCGACGGTTTCGAGCAGCTCGAGTACCACCTGCGCCCTGGGCAGGACTTCGATCAGGTCGGACAGCAACATATCCGCGCTGACGTTGATGAAACCGGTGTGCTGGCCCAGTACTGCCTGGACGCCCATTTCGCTGAAGGCATGGCGTATGACGCTGGCGGTCGCCTGCATGTCGTCCGTGACGCCGGCCTCGCGGGTGCGCCCGGCACGGAACAGCAGTTCGTAGGCGACGACGCGCTGGTCGCGATCGAGTATGGGTTGCCGCCCGAGAAAGATTTCCTCGCCGACCATCATCAGAGTCCGAGAGTGGCCCACAGTGCGTCGACGCGCATTTTCACCGCAGGGTCCATCGCGATCGGCGTGCCCCATTCGCGCTGGGTCTCGCCCGGCCACTTGTGGGTGGCGTCGATGCCCATCTTGCTGCCCAGGCCCGATACCGGGCTGGCGAAGTCCAGATAATCGATGGGCGTGTTCTCGACCAGCAGCGTGTCGCGCGCCGGGTCGACGCGTGTGGTCAGGGCCCAGATCACGTCCTTCCAGTCGCGCACGTTCACGTCGTCGTCAGTGACGAGGATGAACTTGGTGTACATGAACTGCCGCAGGAAGGACCACACGCCGAACATCACGCGCTTGGCGTGGCCGGGGTAGCTCTTTTTCATCGAGACCACGGCCATGCGGTACGAGCAGCCCTCGGGCGGCAGGTAGAAATCGACGATCTCGGGAAACTGCTTCTGCAGCAGCGGCACGAAGACTTCGTTCAGCGCCACGCCGAGGATCGCCGGCTCGTCCGGCGGCTTGCCGGTGTAGGTGCTGTGGTAGATCGGGTCGCGTCGCATCGCGATGCGCTCGACGGTGAAGACGGGGAAAGTCTCCTGCTCGTTGTAGTAGCCGGTGTGGTCGCCGTACGGCCCTTCCAGCGCGGTCTCGCCGGGATGGATCACGCCTTCGAGCACGATCTCGGCGGACGCCGGTACCTGCAGGTCGTTGCCAAGACATTTCACGACTTCGGTCTTGGCGCCGCGCAGCAGGCCGGCGAACTGATACTCCGAGAGCGAGTCGGGTACCGGCGTCACCGCGCCGAGAATGGTCGCCGGATCGGCGCCGAGCGCGACGGCGACCGGGAACGGCTGGCCGGGGTTCGCCTGCTGGAATTCGCGGAAGTCGAGTGCGCCGCCGCGATGCGCCAGCCAGCGCATGATCAGCTTGTTGCGGCCGATGACCTGCTGGCGGTAGATGCCGAGGTTCTGCCGTTTCTTGTGCGGGCCGCGCGTGACGGTCAGGCCCCAGGTCACCAGCGGCGCGACGTCGCCCGGCCAGCAGTGCTGGATCGGAAGGCGCGACAGGTCGACGTCCGCGCCTTCCAGTACGATCTCCTGGCACGGTGCGTTCTTCACTTCCTTCGGCGCCATGTTGAGCACCTGCTTCAGCACCGGCCATTTCTCCCAGGCGTCGCGCAGGCCTTTCGGCGGTTCGGGTTCCTTGAGATAAGCGAGCAGCTGGCCGATCTCGCGCAGCCGGGCCGGGTCTTCCTCGCCCATGCCGAGCGCGACGCGGCTGACCGTGCCGAACAGGTTGGCAAGCACCGGGATCGAATGGCCCCTGGGATTCTCGAACAGCAGGGCCGGGCCGCCCGCGCGCAGCACGCGGTCGGCGATTTCGGTCATTTCCAGATGCGGGTCGACCTCGACGCTGATGCGACGGAGCTCGCCGCGCTGTTCGAGTTGTGCGACGAAGTCGCGCAGGTCGCGGTAGATCATGTCGCGGCGGCCCCGTCCGGCACCGGGGTCAGTTGATGTATTCGAACAGGGTGACCACCTTGGTGACGCCCGCCGTGGTACGAGTGATCTCGGTTGCGACTTCGGCCTCGGCCTGTGTGACCAGGCCCATCAGGTAGACGACGGCGGTCTCGGTCACAACCTTGATTTTGGTGCCGGGTACGCGGTCGTCGCGCAGGAGGCGTGTCTTCACTTTGCTGGTGATCGAGACGTCGTTGGCGTCGGAGGTGAGCGACGTCACGCCGGACACGCTGAGTTCGTTGAATACCGTTCGTACATCGGGAATGCCGCGCACCACATCGGTGGCGCGCGCGCGCGTCGCTTCGTCGGGCACCTGTCCGGTGAGCAGCACCTGGCGGTTGTAACTGGTGGCCGAGATGTTGTCGGTCTTCTGCGGGAAGGATTCGCGCAGGCGCGCGAGCGCGCGCAGCTCGATTTCCTGGTCACCGATGTAGACGCCTGCCGTTCGGCGATCGGTGGCGACCGAAGCGCCGACGGCGGCGCCGCCGATCACGACCGGTGCGCAGCCTTGCAGTTGCAGGATCGCCAGGCCGGCGACAGCGAGGGGGATCAGTTTGCTCATTCTTCAACTCCTAGAAGAACGCTGTCCACCGCATCGCACAGGCAATGGATGGCCAGCAGGTGGATTTCCTGGATGCGGGCCGTGGATTCCGCGGGCGCGCACAGGAAGACGTCGTCGTCGGTCATTTGTTCCGCGAGCGTGCCGCCGCTGCGGCCGGTCAGCGCGATCACGTGGATGCCGCGCGCGCGCGCAGCCTGCGCCGCAAGCACCACGCTGGGTGAGTTGCCGCTGGTGGAAATGGCCAGCAGCACGTCGCCGGGCTGGCCCAGTGCCTTCACCTGGCGCGCGAAGATCTGGTCGTAGGCGTAGTCGTTGGCGATCGAGGTCAGCGTGGCGGTGTCGGCCGTCAGGGCGATGGCCGCGAGGCCGGGACGTTCCTGCTCGAAGCGGTTGATCATGGCCGAGGCGAAATGCTGCGCATCCGCCGCCGATCCGCCGTTGCCGCACGCCAGCAGCTTGTTGCCCTCCGCCAGCGCCTGCACAACCAGACGGGCCGCCTGCTCGATACCGGGCGCAAGCCGTTCGGCCGAGTCCGCCGCGGTTTGCGCCGCCGACTGGAAATGGTCGTGGATGCGTTCGTGAAGGGGCATGGCTAACCCGGGCGCCGGGGGGCTCCGCACGCCGGACGGGCGGCGTGGGCGGGCAGAGAGTGAAACCTGCTGGGCATGCGGGCTGAATGACGCGTGAACGGGCTGTGATTATCCCACATCGCTGAAGGCATTCCGCATCCAGGCGGGGGCGGTGCCGTCGCGCAGCGCCACGACATCGAAACGGCAGGGCGGCACCGTGCCCAGTGTGGCGAGATAATGCCGTGCCGCCATGATCAGCCTGCGCTGCTTCGAGAGCGTGACGCTGTCGAAACCGTCGCCGAAGCCGCCGTGATTGCGCAGGCGCACCTCGACGAAGACCAGCGTGTCGCGTTCGCGCATGATGAGATCGATCTCTCCGAAGCGACAGCGCCAGTTGCGCGCGACCGGCGCGAGGCCCTGTGTTTTAAGGAAGGCCTCGGCACGGGTTTCGGCGAATTGACCGGAGCGCTGTTTCAACATCTGCGACAATGCGGACATGAACGATGCGTCCCATGATACCCGCCTGCTGCCTGCGCTTTACGTTGTGGCCACGCCCATCGGCAACCTGGGCGACATCACGCTGCGTGCGCTCGATACGCTCCGCCGGGTGGATCGCGTGGCGGCCGAGGACACGCGCGTATCGGGCCAGCTGCTGGCGCATTTCGGCATCCGCAAACCGCTGGTCTCGATCCGCGAGCACAACGAGCGCGAAGCCGCCGAACGGGTGATCGGCTGGATCGCGGCGGGCGAGGCCGTGGCCTATGTATCGGATGCCGGTACGCCTGCGATTTCCGATCCCGGGGCACGCCTGGTCGCGGCGGTGCGCGCGGCAGAGTGTGCCGTCGTGCCGGTGCCGGGCGTCTCGGCGGTGGCGGCAGCCCTGTCGGCTGCCGGCGTCGAGAGCGATGCTTGGCTGTTTCACGGTTTTCTGCCGCCCAAACCCGGTCCGCGGCAGGCTGCCCTGCAGGCGTGGGCTGCCCTGCCCTGTGCGCTGGCGTTCTACGAAGCGCCGCACCGGATCGCGGAGACGCTCGCCGACATGACGCAGGTATTCGGCGGCGCGCGCATGGTCACGGTGGCGCGCGAACTGACCAAGAAATTCGAATCCATCGAAACGATGCCGCTTGCAGGGACTGCCGGCTGGCTCGCAGACGATGCCAACCGTGCGCGCGGCGAATTCGTCGTCATCGTTCACGCACCGGCCGACGTGCTCGTGGCCGGCGACGCCGAGTCCCTGCGCGTGCTCGATATCCTCGCGGGCGAATTGCCGCCGCCGCTGGCGGCCAAGCTCGCGGCCAAAATCACCGGCCGTACCAAGGCCGAGCTCTACCGCATGACGCTCAAGCAGACATGACCGACACCCTGACGATCACCCGACCCGACGACTGGCACATCCATTTCCGCGACGGCGTCGCCATGACGCACGTGCTGCCCGATACCGCGCGCGTGTTCGGGCGTGCCATCACCATGCCCAACCTGAAGCCGCCCGTGACCACGGTCGAAGCCGCTGCCGCCTACCGTGCGCGTCTCCTGGCCGCAGTGCCGGCCGGCATCACGTTCGAGCCGCTGATGACGCTGTATCTGACCGACAACACGCCGCCGGAAGAGATTCGCAAGGCGCGGCAAAGCGGGTTCGTGCACGCGGTGAAGTACTATCCGGCGGGTGCGACGACCAATTCGGATTCCGGGGTGACGGCACTGACGCGGGCCTATCCTGCGCTTGCCGCGATGGAGGAAATGGGTCTGCCGCTGCTGCTGCACGGCGAAGTGACCGATCCCGATATCGACGTGTTCGACCGCGAGGCCGTTTTCATCGATCGCCATCTCGTGCGCCTGCTGAAGGATTTCCCCCGCCTGAAAATCGTGCTGGAGCACATCACCACCCGGCAGGCTGCCGAATTCGTGGCCACCGCGCCGGCTGGCATCGGGGCGACGATCACGGTTCACCATCTGCTCTACAACCGCAATGCCATGTTTCGCGGTGGCATCCGGCCGCATTTTTTCTGTCTGCCGATCATCAAGCGCGAAACGCACCGTCGGGCGCTGGTCGAAGCGGTGGTCTCGGGCAATCCCAGATTCTTTCTCGGTACCGATTCCGCGCCGCATCCGGTGGGGGCGAAAGAATCGGCCTGTGGTTGTGCCGGCATCTATACGGCACGCTGTGCGCTCGAACTGTATGCCGAGGTCTTCGAAGATGCCGGTGTGCTTGACCGGCTGGAGGCGTTTGCCGGTTTTCACGGTGCGGATTTCTACGGTTTACCGCGCAATACCGGCACGGTCACGCTACGTCGCGAAGCCTGGACGATGCCGGAGCGGCTGTCGCTGGGCGATGCGGAACTCGTTCCGCTGCGTGCGGGCGAATCGGTGCGCTGGCGTATCGGTTAGGGCCGCCAGCGCGTGGCGTACGGAAAGCCACTGGCTGCGCAAATGCCCGCGGCCGACAAACAAACGGCAGACATGCAAGCATGTCTGCCGTAATGGAAGCCGGGGTGCGCTTCCGAGAGGTGCGCGGCGGGGCGCCGCGCAGAGGGGGCTAAGGAAAAGCGGGAATGGTCGGTTCGACGCCCGAGTTCGTGGCTTCGGGATGCAGGGTGGCGACCAGCCGGCGGATCTCGTCGACGCGCCCCGATGGCGTGTCCACCATCATCAGGACCTGACCGGCGGCGAGGCCGGGTTCGAAGGCCTTGAGCCGCGAGTTGGGGATCGAACTGGCGACCATGCTGGCGACCCATGCGCCGAAAGCGGCGCCGACCAGCGCGGTCAGCAGGATTGTGACCAGTTGCAGGTCCACGCCCGCGGGCGGGAAGAATACTGCGACCAGCCCGGCGAAGATGCCGATGCCGCCGCCGATGGCGAGGCCGGTTTCGGCCCCGTGCACGAAATCCGAGGTTTGCAGGATCGAGGCTTCATGCAAGCCGGTCAGGGCGATGCCTGGCCGGGCCATGACATGAATGTGGTCGTCCTCGATGCGTGCGAGCAGCAGTTCGTCGCGAATCTGTCGGGCGCTTTGCGCGTCCGGCACCATGAAATACAGACGTCTTCTCATGATGACCTCCTGTATGAACGAATGGCCTACCGGATCACTTCGCTTTAGCAGAGTCTCCGGCCGAGTCAAGGCAGCATTTATAATTCCTATGGGAAAGCCGGTCAGGCAGCCGCTGCTGCTGCCCCTCGGGGCAACAGGAGAGGAAAGTCCGGGCTCCACAGAGCAGGATGACGGCTAACGGCCGTACGCCGCGAGGCGAGGAACAGGGCCACAGAGACGAGCAAACCCCCTCGGGGGTGGACGTGAAACGCGGTAACCTCCATCCGGAGCAACACCAAATAGGCGGACGATGACGCTGCTCGCCGAGTCCGCGGGTAGGTGGCTTGAGCCGGCCAGCAATGACCGGCCTAGAGGAATGGTTGCCCACGACAGAACCCGGCTTATCGGCCGACTTTCCCACTTTTTATTTAATTCAATGGGTTAGGATTTTTTCCTAGAAAAGAACAAAAAATAGTCTGCTAAGCGACGGTTTTTCCAGAAACTTATCCACAACCCCAAACCACCCCTAAGTCTTTGAGACATAGGGGTTTTTTTGTGTCTGCTGTATTGACCCCCCCAAATCTATCCCCTATAGTGGGGACAAGTGGTGATCAGTGGGAAGTTGTGGGAGAATTTCCGCCTGCGGATCACGGTGCGGCGCATCGACAGGGGGAGACATGTTTCGGGGGGTGGCGACAGTCAATCTGGATAGCAAGAGCCGGCTCGTGGTGCCGGCGCGCTATCGTGACGCCCTCCTGGTGAACGGGAGCGGGCGCGTCGTCGTGACCGCCGATCCGACCCGCTGCCTGCTGCTGTACCCCCTGCCCGAATGGGAGCCGATCGAGAAAAAGCTCAACGGGCTGTCTGATTTCAACCCCCGCACCCGCGGCCTCAAACAACTGCTCGTGGGCTACGCGCACGACATGGACATGGACGGCGCCGGCCGCATCCTGCTGCCGCCCATGCTCAAGAAGTTCGCCGAGCTGGACAAGAGCGTCGTGATGGTGGGCCAGGGCGGCAAGATCGAGTTGTGGAACGAGGCGCGCTGGGCGGACAAGATCGAGCAGGCGCTGGAATTCGGCGGGGACGATGCGCTGCCGCCCGAACTGGAAGGCTTTACGTTGTGACGGCGCCCGCCCATGTGCCGGTCCTGGCACAGGAGGCGGTGGCTGCGCTGGCGATCCGACCCGGAGGCGTCTACGTGGATGCCACCTTCGGCCGCGGCGGGCACAGCCGTCTGATCCTGGATCGCCTGGATGCGGGCGGCCGTCTGATCGCGCTGGATCGCGATCCCGACGCCGTGCGCGCCGGCGCGGCGCTGGCCGACCGGCGGCTGACGCTGGTCAAGCGCGCGTTCTCGCATCTGGGCGCGGTGCTCGACGAACAGGGCGTCGCGCAAGTGGACGGCGTGCTGCTGGACGTCGGCGTGTCGTCGCCGCAGCTCGACGACCCGGCGCGCGGATTCAGTTTCCGTTTCGATGCGCCTCTGGACATGCGCATGGACACGGAGAGCGGCCTGTCCGCGGCGGACTGGCTGGCTGCGGCATCGGAGGAGGAAATCAGTGAGGTCATCCGCGACTACGGGGAAGAGCGGTTTGCTCGATCGATTGCGCGCGCGATTGTTGCGGCACGGCAAAAAGAGCCGATCCGCAGCACGGGGCGGCTGGCGGACGTCGTCGCGTCGGCCGTCAAAAAGCGCGAACCCGGCCAACACCCGGCCACGCGCAGTTTCCAGGCTATACGGATTCATCTCAACCGAGAGCTCGAAGAATTGACCGCCGTGCTGCCGCAATGCGTCGACAGGCTCCTGCCGGGCGGGCGCCTCGCGGTGATCAGCTTTCATTCGCTGGAGGATCGCATCGTCAAGCGCTTCCTGCGCGACGAATCGCGCGGCGAGCAGCCGCCGGCGCGCCTGCCGATTCCGGCCGCCCAGATCAAGCCCGGCCGGCTCAGGCTGGTCGGCCGCGCGCAGCACGCGGGGGCCGCCGAGATCGCGGCCAATCCGCGTGCGCGCAGCGCCGTGCTGCGCGTGGCCGAGCGCGTCGATGATGCGGGAGCGCGCGCGGCATGAGCCGGGTGAATCTCGCGCTGGCTTTCGTCCTGGTCGCGTGCGCGCTGGCCGTGGTGCAGGCGCAGCATCGCGCGCGCGTCTATTTCGTCGAACTGGAGCGCCTGAAGAAAGAAGCGCGCGCGCTCGACGAGCAATGGGGCCAGTTGCAGCTCGAACAAGGCACCTGGGCGAACCCGGCGCGGGTGGACGCCGCCGCGCGCGGCCGGCTGGGCCTGATCTCGCCGCCGCAGGACCGCATCCGGGTCGAAACCCTGAGCGAGGCGCCATGAATTACCACGCGCGCAAACTGCTCAAGCTGCATCTCGCGCCCTGGCGCATGGCGACCGTGGCCGGCCTGCTGCTCGCCGGGGTGGCCGCGGTGGGCGCGCGCGCGTTCTATCTGCAGGGGCTGCATACCGATTATCTGCAGGGCAAGGGCGACGCCGTCGCCAACCGCAACCTCACGCTGCCCGCGCATCGCGGCCAGATCACCGACCGCTACGGTCAACTGCTGGCGATCAGCACGCCGGTCGAGGCGCTGTGGGCGCGCCCCGCCGACCTGCAGCTCAGCGCCGCGCAGCGCGCGCATCTGGCGAAGGTGCTCGACATGCCCGAGCGCGATCTGACGAGCCGGCTCGCGCACCGCGTGCGCGGCGAGTTCAGCGTGCGCCGCCCGTTGACGCCGGAGCAGGCCGCCGCCGTCGCCGCGATGGGCGTGCCCGGCCTGATCCTGCGCCGCGAATTCCGCCGCTACTACCCGGCCGGCGAAGTGGCCGCGCACGTCGTCGGTTTCACCAACATCGACGACGTCGGACAGGAAGGCGTCGAGCGCGCCTACCAGAACTGGCTCGCGGGCCGCGCCGGCGAGCGCCAGGTGCTGCGCGACCGGCACGGCAACGCGATCCGTGATCTGGCGCCGATCAAGATGGCGCAGATGGGCGGCAATCTCGCGCTGTCGCTCGATCTGAAGATTCAATTCCTGGCGCATCGCGAACTGGCCGCCGCCATCGCCAAGCACAAGGCCAAGGGCGGCAGCATCGTCGTGCTCGACGCCAAGACGGGCGAAATCCTCGCCCTGTCGAACCAGCCGGACTTCAACCCCAACAACCGCCGCGACTACCAGCCGGGGCCGATGCGCAACCGCGCGGTGATCGACACCTTCGAGCCGGGTTCGACGGTCAAGCCCTTCGTCGCCGCCGCCGTGCTCGAACGCGGCCTGGTGCAGCCCGGCACCGTCGTCAGCACGCCTTCGGACTACCGGGTCGGGCCGAAGCGGGTGCGCGACGAGCATCCGCACGACAGCCTCACCGTCACCGAGATCATCCAGAAATCGAGCAACATCGGCGCCGCCAAGCTGGCGATGATGCTGAGCCCGCAGCAATACTGGGACGTGCTGAACCGCACCGGCTTCGGGCAGTTGCCGGGCTCCGGCTTTCCGGGCGAGACGGCCGGCCGCCTGCGCGACTACCCGACCTGGAAACCCGTCGAACAGGCCACGATGGCCTACGGCTACGGCCTGTCGGTGAGCCTGCTGCAGCTTGCGCGGGCCTACATGGCGTTCGCCAACGACGGCGAGGTGATGCCGCTGTCCTTCCTCAAGCGCGAGCCGCAGGAGATCGTCGGCGAACGCGTGTTCTCGTCCGCCGTGGCGCGCGAAGTGCGCACCATGATGGAAGCGGTCACCCAGGAAGGCGGCACCGGCACGCGCACGCGCGTGCCCGGCTACCGCGTGGCGGGCAAGACCGGCACCGCGCACAAGCTGGTCGACGGCCGGTACGCGCAGGATCGCTACCTGTCGTCGTTCGTGGGAATGGCGCCGGCCTCCAACCCGCGCCTCATCATCGGCGTCACCATCGACGAACCGTCGGACGGCGTCTACTACGGCGGCAGCGTGGCCGGGCCGGTGTTCGCGCAGGTGATGGCGGCCAGCCTGCGCCAGCTCGGCCTGCCGCCGGACGCGCCGGATACCGCGACGCGTCTGACCCGCAACGCGTCAAACCCGGACGGAGGCGCGTGATGGCGCGCGCCCGGCCGCAATCCAGCCCGCCCGCGCAGCCGATGCGCGAATCGGCTGCGCACATCCTGGAACGCCTCGGCGTGCCCGTGACCGAGCTCGTCAACGACAGCCGCAAGGCCGCGCCCGGCGCGGTGTTCGTGGCCTATCCGGGCGAACGCCGCGACGGCCGGGATTACATTGCGCAGGCGGTCGCGCAGCGCGCGGACGGCGTGCTGTGGGAGGCCGACCATTTCCAGTGGGACCCCGCGCTGCCCGTGGCCAACGCCGGCGTCGCCGGGCTGCGCCACCGGATCGGCGAGATTGCCGCGCACGTGTATGGCGAACCGTCGCGGGCGCTGCACACGATCGGCGTCACCGGCACCAACGGCAAGACCTCGGTCGCGCACTGGATCGCGCAGGCGCTCACCCGGCTCGGCCGCAAGACCGCCGTGGTCGGCACCGTCGGCAATGGCTTCCCCGGTGCGCTGGCGCCCGCGCTCAACACCACGCCCGACGCCATCGACCTGCAGCGGCGGCTCGCGCACTACCGGCAGCAGGGCGCCGTCGCGTGCGCGATGGAAGTGTCCTCGCACGGACTCGCGCAGGACCGCGTCAACGGCACGGCGTTCAGGGTCGCGGTGCTGACCAATCTGTCGCGCGACCATCTCGACTACCACGGCGACATGGACAACTACGCCGCCGCCAAGGCGCGCCTGTTCGCCTGGCCAGGGCTCGAGTGGGCCGTCCTCAACGTCGACGACGCCTTCGGCCGCCGGCTCGAAGGCGAGACCCGGCCGGCGCGCGTCGCCGGCTACGGCTTTGCGCGCGGCGCCGTCGTCGGCGAAAACCTGCGCCTGACGCGCGACGGCCTGCGCATGACGCTGCGCACCGACTGGGGTGACGCCGAACTCGACGCGCCGCTGCTCGGGCGCTTCAACGCCGCCAACCTGCTGGCCGTGCTCACCGCGCTGCTGGTGTCCGACGTGAAGCTGGCCGACGCCTGCGCCGCGCTCGCGCGGGTCGAGCCGCCGGCGGGCCGCATGGAGGCCTTCGGCGGTGGCGCGCAGCCGCGCGTGGTGGTGGATTACGCGCACACCCCGGATGCGCTGGAAAAGGCGCTCGCCGCGCTGCGCGAAACCGTCGCGGACGGCCGGCTGATCTGCGTGTTCGGCTGCGGCGGCAACCGCGACCGCGGCAAGCGCCCGCTGATGGGCGAAGTCGCCGGCCGCGGCGCGGACGAGGTGTGGATCACCAGCGACAACCCGCGCCACGAGGATCCGCGCGCCATCATCGACGACATCCTCGCCGGCGCGCAGGGCGCCGGCTCGAAACAGCGCCTGCACGTGGAGCCGGATCGCGCGCGCGCCATCTTCGAGGCGATCGGCGGCGCGCATCAGGGCGACGTCGTGCTCGTCGCCGGCAAGGGTCACGAGGATTACCAGGAAATCGCCAACGAACGCCTGCCGTTCTCGGATGCGGCGATGGCGAGAAAGGCGTTGGCGGCATGGACATGAACCTGCGCCTGTCCGAAGCCGCCGCAATGCTGGGCGCGCCCTTCGCGGGCGGCGACGCGGCCGTGCTGCGCGTGTCGACCGACAGCCGGACGATCCGGCCGGGCGACCTCTTCGTTGCGCTGCGCGGCGAGACTTTTGACGGCGGCGCCTTCGCCGCGCAGGCCCTGCGGCAGGGCGCGGCCGGCGTCGTGCTCGATGCCGAGCAGGCGCCGGACATCCGGCATGCGATCCGCGTGGACGACACGCGGATCGCGCTTGGCCGTCTGGCGGCAGCCTGGCGGCAGCGTTTCGACCTGCCGGTGATCGCCATCACCGGCAGCAACGGCAAGACCACGGTCAAGGAAATGCTGGCCGCCATCCTGCGCGCCGAAACCGGCAGCGCGGATGCGGTGCTGGCGACCGAAGGCAATCTCAACAACGACATCGGCCTGCCGCAGATGTTGCTCCGCCTGCGCCCCACGCACCAGTACGCCGTGTTCGAGATGGGCATGAACCACGCGGGCGAAATCGACTATCTGACCCGGCTCGCCCGGCCGGATGCCGCGCTGGTCAACAACGCGCTGACCGCGCACATCGGCTTTCTCGGCTCGGTGGAGGCCATCGCGCGCGCCAAGGGCGAAATCTTCAACGGCCTGTCGGAGGCGGGCATCGCCCTGTTCAATGCCGACGACCCGCATGCCGGCCTCTGGCGCGGCGCCAATGCACGGCGCAGCATCGTCGATTTCGGGCTGGGCGCGGATGCCAAGGTGCGCGGCCGGATCGTGCCGCATCCGTTCGGCACGCATCTCGCCGTTACGCTGCCCGGCGCCGAGCTCGAGATCGAACTCCAGGTGCCGGGCGAACACAACGCGATGAACGCGCTGGCCGCCACCGCCGCCGCTTTCGCACTCGATGTCGGACATCGCAGCATCGTCGCCGGCCTGTCCGGTTTCACCGGCGTCAAGGGCCGGCTGCAAAAGAAATCCGCATTGCACGGCAGCGTTTTCATCGACGACACCTACAACGCCAATCCCGATTCGGTAAAGGCCGCGCTCGCGGTGCTGGCGCGCCAGCCGGGCAAAAAGCTGCTCGTGCTGGGCGACATGGGCGAACTGGGCGCAGATGCCGCAACGCTGCACGCGCAGATCGGGCGGGCTGCGCGCGAATCCGGCGCCGACCGGCTGTTCGCGCTGGGTGAGCTGTCGAAGGAAACCGTCGCCGCGTTCGGGCGCGGCGCCATGCATTTCGAGCGCATCGAGGAATTGCTGGCCGAACTCGAAAACGCGCTCGATGCGGAGACCACCGTACTGGTGAAGGGCTCGCGTTTCATGAAGATGGAACGCGTGGTGAACAGTTTCATGGAGACGCACTGACATGCTGCTTTGGCTCTTCCAGCAACTCGGCCAGGATGTCCGGGCATTCAACGTCTTCAATTACCTGACGCTGCGCGCCGTGCTCGCCACGCTGACCGCGCTGACCATTTCGTTCATCGTCGGGCCGGCCGTGATCCGCAGGCTCACCGCGCTGAAGATCGGCCAGTCGGTGCGCACCGACGGCCCGCAGACGCATCTGGTCAAGGCCGGCACGCCGACCATGGGCGGTGCGCTGATCCTCGTCTCGGTCGCCGTCACCACGCTGCTGTGGGCGGATCTGTCCAATCACTACGTCTGGGTGGCGCTCGCCACGCTGGTCGGCTTCGGCGCGATCGGCTGGGTGGACGACTGGCGCAAGGTGGTGGAGAAGAACTCGCGCGGCCTGCCCAGCCGCTGGAAATATTTCTGGCAGTCGGTGATCGGGCTCGCCGTCGCCGCGTATCTGTGGCACAGCGCCAGCCTGCCCGCGCACACCGAACTCATCATCCCCTTCCTCAAACACGCCACCGTCGCGCTGTCGGCCGCGGGTTTCATCGCGCTGACCTATTTCGTCATCGTCGGCGCGTCGAACGCGGTCAACCTGACCGACGGCCTCGACGGGCTGGCCATCCTGCCGACTGTCATGGTCGCTTCGGCGCTGGCGATCTTTGCCTATGTCGCCGGCAATGCCGTCTTCTCCAAATACCTGGGTTTGCCGCACATCCCCGGTGCGGGCGAACTGGCGGTGTTCTGCTCGGCCATCGCGGGTGCGGGCCTGGCTTTCCTGTGGTTCAACGCCTACCCGGCGGAAGTCTTCATGGGCGACGTCGGCGCACTGGCGCTGGGGGCCGCGCTCGGCGTCGTCGCCGTCATCGTGCGGCAGGAAATCATTCTTTTCATCATGTGCGGCGTGTTCGTGATGGAAACCCTGTCGGTGATGATCCAGGTGGCCTCGTTCAAGCTCACCGGCAAGCGCGTCTTCCGCATGGCGCCCATCCACCACCATTACGAGCTCAAGGGCTGGAAAGAGAACCAGGTGGTGGTGCGTTTCTGGATCATCAGCATGATGCTGGTGCTCATCGGCCTGTCGAGCCTGAAACTGCGATGAACTACGACAGCCTGCAGCTCACCGGCAAAAAAGTTCTGGTGCTTGGCCTGGGCGACACTGGCCTGTCCTGTGCGCGCTGGCTCGCGGCGCGCGGGGCCGAGGTGAGCGTGGCCGACAGCCGTGCGGCGCCGCCGCAGGCTGCGCGGCTGGCCGAGCTGCTGCCTGGCGTGGCCCTGCATGCCGGCCCGTTCGAGCCGGCCCGTCTCGCTGCGGCCGATCTGCTGGTCGTGAGCCCGGGCGTGCCGCTTGCGGCGCCGGCGGTGGCGCAGGCCGTGGCGGCCGGTGTCGAGGCCGTGGGCGATGTCGAACTGTTCGCGCGCGCGATTCGCGCGCTCAATACCCAGCGCGAGCATCCGATGCGGGTGATCGCCATCACCGGCAGCAACGGCAAGAGCACCGTCACCGCGATGTGTGGCGACATGTGCCGCATGGCCGGTCTGGAAACCTGCGTGGCGGGCAACATCGGCCTGCCCGTGCTCGACGCGCTGGTCGAGATCGAACAGGGGCACGCGCCTGCGCCCCAGGTGTGGGTGCTCGAACTGTCGTCGTTCCAGCTCGAGACGACGTCGAGCCTGGATGCCGATGCCGCCGCCGTGCTCAATCTGTCGGAAGATCACATGGACCGCTACGCCGACATGGCGGCCTACGCTGCCGCCAAGGCGCGCATCTTCAGCGGTCGCGGCGTGCAGGTGCTGAATCGCGACGATGCGCGTTCGATGGTCATGGCGCGGCCGGACCGCCATGTCGTGAGCTTCGGTCTCGACCGCTGCCCGCGCGGCGAGAATTTCGGGCTCTGCGAGGACGAGCTCTGCCTCGGCGGCGACATGCTGATGCCGATCGCCGCCTTGCCGGTCGCCGGCCTGCACAACGCAGCCAACGCGCTGGCGGCGCTGGCGCTGACCCGCGCGCTCGATCTGCCGATGGAAGCGCTGCTGCGCGGGCTGGTCCATTTCAAGGGGTTGCCGCACCGGGTGGAAAAGGTGGCCGAGATCGAGGGCGTCACCTACTACGACGATTCCAAGGGCACCAATGTCGGCGCGACCGAAGCGGCGCTCTATGGCATGGGTGCGCGCAAGGCCGTGGTCATTCTCGGCGGCGACGGCAAAGGACAGGATTTCGCGCCGCTCAAGGCGGCGGTCGAAGCCAACGCCCGCGCGGTGCTGCTGATCGGCCGCGATGCGCCGCAGATCGAGGCGGCGATTCGCGGCTGCGGGATCGAGATGCACCACGAGGCCGGCTTGCAGGCTGCCGTTGCGGCGGCACACCGGCTGGCGCATCCGGGCGACGCCGTGCTGCTGTCGCCGGCCTGCGCGAGTTTCGACATGTTCCGCAACTACGTCCATCGCGCCGAGGTGTTCGTGGAAGCGGTCAACCGGCTCGCGGCGGAAAGAGGGGCCGTCTGATGCTGTATACCGCCCGTGCGCCCAAGCCCAGTGCCGAGCTCGACTTCGGTCTGCTGTGGCTTGCGCTCGGCCTGCTCGCGATCGGATTGGTCATGGTGTACTCGGCGTCCATCGCCATCGCCGAGGCAGCGCGCTATACCCGTCACAACGGCGAGTACTACCTCATTCGCCAGGGCATTTTCATCCTGCTCGGCATCGGCGCCGGGATGGCCGCCTTCCAGGTGCCGATGCGCATCTGGCAACAGGCTGCGCCGTATCTGTTCCTGGGCGGCCTGCTGCTGCTGGTCGTGGTGTTGATTCCGCACATCGGCCGCGAGGTCAACGGCAGCCGCCGCTGGATTCCGCTCGGTTTCGCCAATCTGCAGCCTTCGGAACTGATGAAGCTGCTTGCGGTGTTCTATGCCGCCGACTACACCACGCGCAAGGCCGCGTTCATGCACGATCTCAAGAAGGGTTTCCTGCCGATGGCGGCGGTGATGATGCTGACCGGTGCACTGCTGCTGAAAGAGCCGGATTTCGGTGCCTTCGTCGTCATCGTCGCCATCGCGATGGGCATCCTCTTCCTCGGCGGGCTCGACTGGAAAGTGTTCGCCGGCCTGGTGGCCGTGCTGCTGGCCGGATTCGCAGCGCTGATCCTGACGTCCGAATACCGCATGCAGCGCATGCTCGGCTTCATGGACCCTTTCGCCGATCCTTACGGCAAGGGCTACCAGCTTTCGCATGCGCTGATCGCCTTCGGGCGGGGCGAATGGTTCGGGCTCGGGCTGGGCGGCAGCGTCGAAAAACTGTTCTATCTGCCCGAAGCGCACACCGATTTTCTGCTCGCGGTGATCGCCGAGGAGTTCGGTTTCGTCGGTGTGGCAGTCGTGCTCGCGCTGTTCGGCTGGCTGATCGCCAGAATTTTCTTCGTCGCGCGCCGTGCCGCGCAGCTCGAACGCAATTTCTGCGCACTGGTGGCCGCCGGCATCGGCATCTGGCTCGGTGTGCAGTCGCTCATCAATATGGGTGTGAACGTCGGCCTTCTGCCCACCAAGGGGCTCACCCTGCCCTTCCTGTCCTTCGGCGGCAGCGGCATCGTCGCCAATTGCCTGGCCGTCGCGGTGCTGCTGCGCATCGACTGGGAGCACCGGCAGATGATGCGGGGAAAAACCTTCTGATGGCGCCGGCGAACCGCACGCTCATGGTCATGGCCGGCGGCACCGGCGGCCACGTCTACCCCGCGCTCGCGGTGGCCGACGCGCTGCGCGCGCGCGGCTGGGATGTATTCTGGCTCGGCACGCGCGCCGGACTGGAGGCGCGCGTGGTGCCCGCAGCCGGCATTGACGTGGAATGGGTGGCGATGGGCGGGGTGCGCGGCAAGGGCCTGCTGAAAAAACTGCTGTTGCCCGCCAGGCTGCTGGTCGCCTTCTGGCAGAGTCTGCGTGCCATTCTGCGCCGGCGTCCCGACGTGGTGCTGGGTATGGGCGGCTACACCGCGTTTCCCGGCGGCATGATGGCGAGCCTGCTCAACAAGCCATTGATCATTCACGAACAGAATTCCGTCGGCGGGCTCACCAATCGCGTGCTCGCCTGTCTGGCCGACCGCGTGCTGACCGCCTTTCCCCAGGCGTTCACGCAGACGCGCGACAAGCCGATTCCCTGCCGGAAGGTGGCGACCGAATGGGTGGGCAACCCGGTGCGCACCGCCATCGCCGCCGCGCCGGCGGACGACCGGGCGTCCCGTACCGGCCCGCTGCGCCTGCTGGTGGTCGGCGGCAGCCTCGGTGCGTCGGCCCTCAACGAACTGGTGCCGAAGGCGCTGGCGCTGCTGCCGGCCGAACGGCGCCCCGCCGTGGTCCACCAGTCCGGCCGCCAGCATCTCGACGCGCTGCGCGCGAACTATGCCGCCGCCGGCGTGGACGCCGACGTGCGCGACTACATCGAAGACATGGCAGCGGAGTATCGCGCGTGCGATTTCGCCATCTGCCGGTCCGGTGCGATGACCGTGGCCGAGCTGGCGTGTGCCGGCGTGCCGGCCGTGCTCGTGCCTTTTCCGTTCGCCGTCGACGATCACCAGACCGGCAATGCCGCCTTTCTCGCCGACGCGGGCGCAGGCTGGCTGATGCAACAGGCAGACCTGACGCCCGAGAAACTCGCGGCACGGATCGGCGCGCTCGACCGCGCTGCGCTCGCTGCCATGTCCGGCAAGGCGCGCGCGCTGGCGAAACCCGACGCGACGGCGCGCGTGGCCGACGTATGCGAAACGCTGGCGGGAGGGGCCGCATGAAACACGCCGTCAAGCACATCCATTTCGTGGGCATGGTCGCGCCAAGCAGGGAGCAGGGTTCCCGCTTGCGGGGTGCGACCGGCCGCGCGGGGCGCCGGATGCCCGCGCCGGGCGCCGGCAGGGGAGATCGCGGCCAATGAAGCACGCCGTCAAGCACATTCATTTCGTGGGCATCGGCGGTGTCGGCATGAGCGGCATCGCCGAAGTCTTGAAGACGCTCGACTACACGGTCTCCGGTTCCGATCTGGCCGACAATGCGGTGACGCAGCGGCTGGCCAGATTGGGTATCCGCATCCATCAGGGGCACGCCGCGGCACATATCGACGGCGCCGACGCGGTGGTGACTTCCACCGCAGTGGCCGAGGACAACCCCGAGGTCGTCGCCGCGCGCGAGAAAAAGCTGCCCATCGTGCCGCGCGCGCTGATGCTGGCCGAACTGATGCGCCTGAAGCAGGGCATCGCGGTAGCCGGTACGCACGGCAAGACCACGACGACCAGCCTCGTCGCCAGCATTCTCGGCGAGGCGGGCCTCGATCCGACCTACGTCATCGGCGGCAAGCTCACAGCCGCCGGCACCAACGCGCGGCTCGGACGTGGCGATTTCCTGGTCGCCGAAGCCGACGAGTCGGACGCAAGCTTTCTCTATCTCACCCCGGTGATCGCGATCGTGACCAATATCGACGCCGATCACATGGACACCTACGGCCACGATTTCGAGCGGCTGAAAACCGCCTTCGTCGACTTTTGCCAGCGGCTGCCTTTCTATGGCATGGCCGTGCTGTGCGTCGACGATCCCCACGTTGCATCCATTCTGCCGCGCATCACCAAGCCGATCACCACCTACGGCTTTGCGGAATCGGCACAGGTGCGCGCGGTCGCGCCGCGCTTCGAGGCCGGACAGATGCGTTTCGCCGTGAAGCGCGAAGGACTGGCCGATCTCGACGTGACGCTGAACCAGCCCGGCATGCACAACGTGCAGAACGCGCTTGCCGCCATCGCCGTGGCCACCGAGGTGGGCGCGAGCGACGCCGCCATCGTCAAGGCGCTTGCGGAATTCCACGGGGTCGGCCGCCGCTTCCAGCGCTACGGCGAGCAGGCGGCGAAGGCGGGCGGAGCCTATTGCCTGATCGACGACTATGGCCACCACCCGGTCGAAATGGCGGCGACGCTGGCGGCGGCGCGCGGTGCGTTTCCGGCGCGGCGTCTGGTGCTGGTATTCCAGCCGCATCGTTATACCCGCACGCGCGACTGCTTCGAGGATTTCATCCGCGTGCTGTCCGAGACCGACGTGCTGGTGCTGACCGAGGTCTACCCGGCCGGCGAAGCGCCCATCGTCGCCGCCGACGGCCGCGCGCTCGCGCGCGCGGTGCGCGTGGCGGGCAAGGTCGAGCCGGTGTTCGTCGAGGCAGTGGCCGACGTTCCGGCGACGGTGCGCGAGCTGGCACGCGACGGCGATGTGGTGTTGATCATGGGGGCAGGCAGCATCGGCCAGATCGCGCCGGCGCTTGCCGCCGGGGGGGAGGCGAATCGTGCGGCCTGACTACCGCATGGGCGAGCCCGACATCGCCGGTGGCGGCACGCCGGTGCTGCGCGGCCATTTTCTCTACAACGAACCGATGAGGAAGCACGTCTCCTGGCGTGCCGGCGGAGCGGCGCAGCGCGTTTACGTGCCTGCCGATCTCGAGGATCTGGCCTGGCTGGTGCGTTCGGTGCCGCTGCGCGAGGACATCCACATGATCGGCCTGGGCAGCAATCTGCTGGTGCGCGACGGCGGCGTATCCGGTGTCGTGATCCTGCTGCACGGCGTACTGAAGAAACTGGCGATCGAATCGCGCACCCAGGGTCTGCCGCCTCCGCCCGAAGGCATCGAGACTGCGCTGGTCTATGCCCAGGCCGGTGTCGCCACACCCAAGCTCGCGCGCTTCGCGGCCAATCACGATCTCATCGGCGCCGAATTCTGGGCCGGTATTCCGGGCACGGTCGGCGGCGCCATCGCGATGAACGCCGGCTGCTACGGCAGCGAAACCTGGGATCGCCTGGTTCAGGTCCAGACCCTGGACCGGCAGGGCATGCTCAACGAGCGCCTGCCAGCGGAGTACGTCACGGGGTATCGCCATGTGGCGTTGCGCCTGCCGCATCAGGAATGGTTCATAGGCGGCTGGTTCCGGCTGGAAAAGGGCGACGGTGCGGCCTCGCGCGAGGCCATCAAGGCGTTGCTGCAAAAACGCATTGCGGCGCAACCGCTGCAGATGCCGAACGCCGGCTCGGTGTTTCGCAATCCGCCGGGCGACCATGCCGCGCGCCTGATCGAATCCTGCGGGCTCAAAGGTTTTGCCATCGGCGGCGCACGGGTGTCGGAGAAGCACGCCAATTTCATCGTCAACACGGGCAACGCGACGGCGACCGATATCGAGCGCCTGATCGAATACGTGGAAAACACCGTGGAAGCGCGCACCAATGTGCGGCTGATCCGCGAAGTACGCATCATCGGAGAACGGCAGTGAAGAAATTCGGGAAGGTCGCGGTCATGCTGGGCGGCACGTCGGCTGAGCGCCCCGTGTCGCTCAACAGCGGCAACGCGGTGCTGGCGGCCCTGCTGCGCCAGGGTATCGACGCGCATCCCTTCGATCCCGCCACCCGCAACCTCGGCGACCTCATCGGCGGCGAGTTCGACCGTGTCTTCATCGCACTGCACGGCCGCTACGGCGAGGACGGCTGCATGCAGGGTGCGCTCGAACTGCTGGGCCTGCCCTATACCGGCAGCGGCGTCATGGCCTCCGCACTCGGCATGGACAAGTGGCGCACCAAGCTCTTGTGGCGGGCGGCCGGTCTGCCCACCGCAGACTGGGCCATCCTGGATTCGAACAGCGATTTCGCTGCCGTCGAAAAACAGCTCGGCCTGCCCATCTTCGTGAAGCCCGCGCGCGAAGGTTCCAGCATCGGCATGAGCAAGGTGACCGAGCCCGGCACACTCAAGGCCGCCTACGAGACCGCCGTCGAGCACGACACGCTGGTGCTGGCCGAAAAATATATCGACGGCCCGGAATTCACCGCCGCCCTCCTCGGCGGCACCGCCCTGCCGCTGATCCGTCTGGCGCCTGCCAGCGACAAGGCCTTCTACGATTTCGAGGCCAAATACCTGCGCAACGACACGCAGTACCACTGCCCGGCCGGTCTGCCGGACGAGAAGGAACAGGCCCTGCGCCGGCTCGCGCTCGACGCGTTTCGTCTGCTCGGCGGGCGCGGCTGGGGGCGCGTCGACCTGATGCTGGATGGTTTCGGCAATCCCTACCTGCTGGAGGTCAACACCTCGCCGGGCATGACCGACCACAGTCTGGTGCCGATGGCCGCGCGCGCCGCCGGCCAGGATTTCGATGCCCTGTGTCTCGCGATTCTGGAGCAGACCCTGTGACGATTGCGCCCGAGCTTGCCGCCCATCCGCTGAATCAGGTCGCCCGCGTGCTGACCTGGGGCGCGCTTGGCCTGCTGGCCTACGGCGCCGCGGGCTGGCTGGTCGCGCGTCCCTGGTTTGCCTTGAACACGCTCGAGGTGAAGACCCCGGTCAGGCACGTCACCGAGGCCCAGGTGCGCTTGGTGGCGGAGCGCAAGGTGCGCGGTACGTTCTTCACCGTCGATCTGGATCGGGTGCGCGCGAGCCTGGAAAAACTGCCCTGGGTGCGCGAGGCCCGTGTCGAACGGCGCTGGCCCGACACACTGGTGGTGTCGCTCGTCGAGCACGTGCCGCTGGCGCGCTGGAACGACTCGGCGCTGGTCGATGCCGACGGCGCGGTGTTCGGTGCGGCGGTTGCGGACAGGCTGCCGCGCCTGGCCGGGCCGGAGGGCAGCAGTGCCGAAGTGGTCGAGGCCTATGCCCGTTTCGGGCAGATCCTCGCGCCGCTCGGCATGCGCATCGACACGCTGAGCCTGTCGCCCCGGCTTGCCTGGCGTATCCGGCTCGAGTCGGGCATGCAGCTCGCGCTCGGCCGGGAAGACACCGATGCGCGGCTGACGCGTTTCGTCCGTCTGTATCCCCGCCTGTTCGGCCCGCGCACCGATGCCGATGGACAGCAGATTCCCGTCGAGACGCCGCTCGCGGTGGACTTGCGCTACCCGGACGGCTTTGCCATCCGCATGCCCGGCGGGCGCGTGCCGTCGAGCTTCGCCGAGGCGCCTGCGTCCGGCGCACCCTCTGTGAAACCGAGTACAACATGAGCAAGCCTAGAGATCCCAAAAACCTGGTTGTCGGCCTCGACATCGGCACCTCCAAAATCGTCTGCATCGTCGGCGAGGTGAATGACGAGGGCACGCTCGACATCATCGGCATGGGCACGCATCCGTCGCGCGGCCTGCGCCGCGGCGTGGTCGTCAACATCGAAGCCACGGTCAACGCCATCCAGCGTGCGCTGGAAGAGGCCGAGCTGATGGCCGACTGCAAGATCCGCGAGGTCTACACCGGCATCGCGGGCAGCCACATCAAGAGCTTCAATTCCCATGGCATGTTCGCCATCAAGGACAAGGAAATCTCCCAGATGGACGTCGACCGCGTGGTGGAAACCGCGCGTGCCGTGAATATCCCCACCGACCAGCAGATCCTGCACACCATTCCGCAGGAATTCATCGTCGACGGCCAGGAGGACGTGCGCGATCCGCTCGGCATGAGCGCCGTGCGTCTCGAAGTCAAAGTGCACATCGTCACCGGCGCCGTGTCGGCCGCGCAGAACATCATCAAGTGCGTGCGCCGTTGCGGGCTCGAGGTGAGCGATCTCGTGCTGCAGCCGCTGGCCAGCGCGATGGCGGTGCTCACCGAGGACGAGAAGGAGCTGGGCGTGTGTCTGGTCGACATCGGCGGGGGCACCACCGATATCGCCGTGTTCACCAATGGCGCCATCCGCCATACCGCGGTCATTCCGGTGGCCGGCGACCAGGTCAACAACGATATCGCCGTGGCGCTGCGCACGCCGCCGAAAGAAGCCGAGGACATCAAGATCCAGTACGGCTGCGCCCTGCGCCAGTTGGCCGACGCGCGCGACATGATCGAAGTGCCCGGTATCGGCGACCGTCCACCGCGGACCTTGTCCCGCCAGACGCTGGCGGAATTCATCGAGCCGCGCATGGAAGAGCTGTACTCGCTGGTGCAGGCCGAGTTGCGCCGTTCCGGCTTCGAGGAGCTGCTGTCGTCCGGCATCGTCATCACCGGCGGCTCGGCGGCCATGCAGGGCATGGTCGAACTGGGCGAAGAGGTTTTCCACATGCCGGTGCGTCTGGGCTGGCCGCGTTACGAAGGCGGACTGGCTGACGTGGTGCATAACCCGCGCTACGCCACCTGCATGGGGCTGCTGCTGGCCGGGCTTGAGGCACGCGGTCGCGATGCGCCCAAGCTGTCGCTGTCGGGCAACAGTTTCAAGGATGTGCTGGAGCGCATGAAAAGCTGGTTCAAGGGGAATTTCTGATGGCGTACCGGTCCGGGCGGACGCGGCGCGGCATCGAAACGGAATTTGACGGTCGTGTCGCCCGGTCGGGACGACAAACACGTCAATGATTTTTGAGTGTGGTTCTTGTTTTGGGCAAAGGAGGAAGAAAGATGTTTGAACTGATGGATGTGGATACCCAGGATGCGGTGATCAAGGTGATCGGCGTGGGCGGTTGCGGCGGCAATGCCGTCGACCACATGATCGCTTCGGGCTTGAGCGGCGTGGAGTTCATCGCCATCAACACCGACGCGCAGGCACTCAAGCGCAATCAGGCCAGGATGCAGCTGCAGCTCGGCAACGGCGTGACCAAGGGGCTGGGCGCGGGCGCCAACCCCGATGTCGGCCGCGAGGCTGCGCTGGAAGACCGCGAGCGCATCGCCGAACTGATCGACGGGGCGGACATGCTGTTCATCACCGCCGGCATGGGCGGCGGCACCGGCACCGGCGCCGCACCCGTAGTGGCCGAGGTGGCCAAGGAACTCGGCATCCTCACCGTGGCGGTCGTCACCAAGCCCTTCATGTTCGAAGGCAAGCGCGTGCGCGCCGCCAACGCCGGCATCGAGGCGCTCTCGCGCCACGTCGATTCGCTGATCATCATCCCCAACGAGAAGCTGATGCAGGTGCTGGGCGAGGACGTGTCCATGCTCGACGCCTTCAAGGCGGCCAACAACGTGCTGCATGGTGCGGTCGGCGGCATCGCCGAAGTCATCAACTGCCCGGGCCTGGTCAACGTCGACTTCGCCGACGTGCGCACCGTGATGAGCGAGATGGGCATGGCCATGATGGGCTCGGCCCAGGCCAGCGGCGACAACCGCGCGCGCATCGCCGCCGAACAGGCCGTGGCGAGCCCGCTGCTGGAAGACGTGAATCTGGCGGGCGCGCGCGGCGTGCTGGTCAACATCACGGCCTCCTCCAGTGTGAAGATGAAGGAGATCCACGAAGTGATGAATACCATCAAGGGATTCACCGCCGAAGAGGCCACCGTCATCGTCGGCCAGGTGCTCGACGACAGCATGGAAGACGCCCTGCGCGTGACCATGGTCGCCACCGGTCTGGGCAACCCCGTCTCTCGCCAGCAGCCCAAGCCCATGCAGATCATCCGCACCGGCACCGACGATGCGCCGATGATGGTGGGCGGCGCCGGCGAGGACCTGCCCAACGTGATGACCAGCCGCCGCAACCGTACCATTCAGGCGATGGCCGATTCCGGCATCGATACGCTGGATATTCCGGCCTTCCTGCGCAAGCAGGCCGACTGACCGGGAGGCGGGGTGTGCGCGCACGGGGTGAACCGTCGGTGCGGGAACCGGTCGCATGACGGTTCCCGCGCATTCGGCGCCGGTCGGCCGACCGGCTAAAATAACGGCATGATCAAGCAACGCACTCTCAAGGCGCTGGTCAAGACCACCGGCGTCGGCCTGCATTCCGGCGTCAAGGTCGAGATGACCCTGCGTCCGGCCGGGCCCGATACCGGCATCGTGTTCCGCCGCATGGATCTCGATCCGCCGGCCGAGCTCAGAGCCGACCCCTTCCTCGTCACTGATACCCGGCTGTGTTCGTTGCTGGAATCCGGCCCGGCCAAGGTGTCTACCGTCGAACACCTCATGTCCGCGCTGGCGGGTCTGGGCATCGACAATCTGCTCGTCGATCTTACCGGCCCCGAGATTCCCATTCTCGACGGCTCTGCGGCCCCCTTCGTCTTCCTGTTGCAGTCCGCCGGCATCGTCGAGCAGGAGGCGCCCAAGCGCTACGTGCGCATCAAGGCGCCCATCGAAGTGCGGGAGGGCGACAAATGGGCGCGCTTCGTGCCGCACAACGGCTTCAAGGTCGAATTCACCATCGACTTCAAGCATCCGGTTTTCGACAAGAGCGGCAACACGGTCAGCATCGACTTCGCCGACACTGCCTACACCCAGGAAGTCGCGCGTGCCCGCACCTTCGGCTTCATGCACGAGGTCGAGTATCTGCGCAACAACGGCCTGGCGCTGGGCGGTTCGCTCGATAACGCCATCGTCATGGACGAGTACCGCGTGCTCAACCAGGACGGCCTGCGTTACGACGACGAATTCGTGAAGCACAAGGTGCTCGACGCCATCGGCGACCTGTACCTGCTCGGTCATCCCATCATCGGCGCTTTCGAGGCCTACAAGTCCGGGCATGCGCTGAACAATGCCCTGTTGCGCGAGCTGACGCGGCATGAGGAAGCCTGGGAAACCGTCAGCTTCGACCGGGAGGCGGACGCACCGCCCGCCTACCTGCGCCTGCATCCGCTCGCCGCCGCGTGATCCTGGAAGCGGCCGGATGATAGTCCTGCGCCTGCTGATCGTCGCCGTGCTCGTCGCGGTGGCGGCACTCGCGCTGGCCTGGATCATTACCGGCAACCGCGCGTATCTTCGCCATATCGGCCGCGTGCTGCGTTTTACGCTGGTCGTGGGCGCGGTCGCTGCCTTGTTCTTTGTCGTGGAACGGCTCGTTTTGCGTTAGTGCGCCCTTGCCCGTCATGGGCATTCCGGCTATCCGGGATTGGAAGGGCCACCGGGGTCTGCGTGCTCCGGCACATCTGCATCGCGCATCATCGATGTCCTGCGGCCCAATGTGAGGAAGCCCGGAACCGCTGTAAATCCGGGCGGTCTGACGGACACCTGATCCAGTCAAATGCAGCAAAATGACACAGCCAGCTTGCTGGTACATTTGTTCTGTCTATATTGGTACAAATAAAGTTGTGCGAGAACAGGTCGTTAATGGACGGCTAGGCCGTCCTTTGCTCGTTGCACACCCCGAGGAGACCGTTGTGCGCAATACCCCAACCCTGTATGCCCGTTATCGTTACCGTATTGGCGGGGCCCTCTCGCCGGTCCGGCAGCCGGATGCGCTCGCGCCGGTACTGTCCGCCCTGGAAACCGTCGAGGCCGTGGTGTCCAGGCCCGGCTTTGCCCATCCCGGCGCGCTCGACCGTGATACCGTCAACGCCTATGCGCTGGCGCTCATGCGCCTGCGCGAATGTGCGGACGCGGCGGGATGCGCCCGGCTGACGGACGCCTGCGATGCGCTGGCCGTGACGGTTGCCGCGCTGATCGAACATAGCGTGCCGGGCCATCCGGGGCGCTGGCAGACCCTGAAGCAGTTCGCTGTTCATGCCCGGGCGATGTTCGACCGGGAAATGGCCAATCTGGCGGCGCCGGCGACCTGTCCATTGCCCGGCCACATGCTCGCGGAGCCGCGCCCGTCCGTGCCGCATTGAGCGGGAGGTGGCCGCGTCCGGACGTGCGCGCGCCGCATTATTCTCGGCTACGATGCCGCTCTCGTCCCCGTTTCCGCTATACATGTTTCAATTCGATACGCCGGTCTTGCGCAGCGTGCTGCAGGCGCATCCCGACGGGTTGCCCGACGGCCTGCCCGGATCGGCCGCCGCGCTGGCCGACACCTACGATCGCCTTTTCCCGCTGCTCGAGTCGGCGCTCTGGACCGGAGACGACGCGGCCTTTGACGCCAGGCTGGCGCAGTATCAGGCGCTTTTCCGCGAACAGCAGGCCCTCATCGACGCGACCGGCGCGCGCGCGCAGCACCATTTTCTGATCGGCATTCCCGTCGCGGACCGGCCGGCGCATCTGCGCCAATGCCTGGAGAGCATCCTCCAGCTGTGCCGGCTGTACGGCTACGGCGGTCAAGACGAAGCCGGCCGCTATGCCCGGATCGAGGTGGTGGTATCGGAGGACAGCCGCGAATCGCGGCACGCCGCGGCACACCGTGCGCTGATCGAGGCCTACCGTGCGCAGGGACTCCGGGTCGTCCATTTCGATCTGCCCGAGCAGTACGCCCTGCTGCAGTCGATCCCGGAACCGGCCCGGCGCGCGGTGGTGCGTCTGCTTACCGATCAGCCGGCCGAACGTTTCTACCAGAAGGGGCAAGCGGCCAACCGCAATCTCTGCATTCTGAAGATGCGCCAGTGCGCGCCGGGCACAGGCCGGACGCTTTACTATCTGGTGGACAGCGATCAGGCCTTTCTCGTGAATCGTCAGACGGCAGAGGGCGAAGTCGCCGTGCCGGCGCTCAACTACTTTTACAGCATCGACCGCATTTTCCGCACGACCGACATCCGGGTGTTGAGCGGCAAGCTGGTGGGCGATCCGCCGGTCTCGCCCGCGGTGATGGCGGCGAATTTTCTCGACGACACGCTGGCTTTCCTGGAGCGGATCGCGGCCTGCGAAGCGCGCGCACCCTGCAGCTTCCACGGACAGGCAACACCGCTGCCGGGCGATGCCGCCTATCACGATATGGCGAAACTGTTCGGGTTCGCGGCGCAGACACCGGCCTTCGGCTATCGCTGCCCGTTGCCGGAACCGCACGATCATGCCGCCTGCCTGGACGGCTTTACGGACCGGCTGCGTGCCTTCTTTTTCGGCGAGCACCCCACCCGCCGAACCGGCTTTCGCTACGCGGGCGACCTCACCGCGCTGACGCCTGCGCGCACGATTTATCCGGGCAACACCGTCGTCGATGAGGCCGGTTTGCGCTACATCATTCCCTTCGGCCACCTGCGGCTGCGCATGTCGGGGCCCACGGCAGGCCGTCTGATCCAGGCCGAGATCGGCGCGCGCTTCGCCACGGCCAACCTGCCGATGTTGCACCGGCGTATCGCCGCCGACGACACCCGGGATGAATTCCGGCCCGGCGTGATCGAAGGCCCGGATGCCGCGATCGACATCTCGAACGAATTCGAGCGCCAGTTCTTTGGCGACCTGATGCTGTTTTCCGTCGTGGCCTGGCTCGAAACACGCGATCTGGAGGCCCTCTCCGACGCCGAGGCGGTGGCAGCCACCGTCGCGCGCGTGGAAAGCGGGCTGCTCGCGCTGTATGCCGAAAAACGCGATGCGGTGAACGCACGCCTGGAGGCCCTCGACCGCTGGCTCGATACCGCGCCGGCCGGGCTGTGCGGCGAACCGGCATGCGACCGTTTCCGGCGGTTCCGGCGCGACCTCGCCGCCAATTTCGGCGCCGGGTCGGCGGCCTGGCGGCAGATCGGCGACCCGGCGCATCGCGCGATGCGGCGCGGGCAGATCGTCGATGCGCTCACGCATTACCGCGCCGAGCGTGCTGCCTGGGACAAACTGGTCCGGCCGGCCTGAGGGCGGCGTCCGCCCAAGCCCGGCCGGGCCGAAGGCACGCAATGCGGACAGTGCCGAAAATATGCCTTCGGACCGGGCCTTGCCCCGTGACTCAGCCCTGGGTGAGCGCGTCGGCGGCGTGAGCGACGAGCGTCGAGCGCACCTCTGCGTAGGTGCGCTCGACGCTGGCCAGGATCGCCGGGTCGAGCGCGAGTTCCGGATAGGCGGTCGGCATTCGTATCACGTGGCCGGCCGTGATGGCGGATGAGGAATCGCCGGCGCCGGCAACGCCGGTCTTCGCAAAGGTCTGGTAAGTCTCGGCAAGGGGCGTGGCGAGCCCGAGCCAGTTGCCCAGTGTCGCGAGCAGGCGGGGGGTATCGGTGCGGATCAGCGGTGCGTCGAAATAGCGGTAGCGGCCGGGGTGGCGGCAGGCGAAATCCGCCAGCGCCGCCAGCCGTTCGACGTAATAGGCGGCGGCGCCTGCCGGTTCCGCGTAGAGGACTTCGGCCGGTTTGCGCGCGAACAGACTGACGATGCTTTTCAGGGTTGGCACGGGGGGCCGTATGCTCACGAGCACCGAGACGTCGGTGACGCCGAGGTTTTCCGGCGCGAATGCGTGGGTGTTGTGAAGCAGTTTGTCGAAGAGATAGCGGCTGCCGGGCTTGAATGCGGTATGGGTGGCATAGGCGCACGCCTGCCGGGCGAGGTCGTCGACACCGGTATAGCCCAGGTGCATTTCATAATAACCGTCGATCTCGGGATGCGAACCGAGCAGGTGGCCGATCAGGCTGGTGTAAGCACGCATGTGGCTGAGCAGGAAAATGCGCGCGACGGGAACGTTCACGGCGTGCGGACGTGCTCAGGCATGGTGGCGCAGCAGGCGCGTGAGCGCATCCTTCAGGGGACCGTCCTCGATGTCGGCGTTCAGCCGGGCGAGGTCCTCGATCGCGCGGGGCGGCAGGCCGGCTTTTTCGACCGGCGGCGCGTAGCGTGCCGTCAGATCGGGATCGACCGCGATACGCACCTGGTGGACCCCCCGGGTTTCCAGGCGGGTGGCCAGCGCGTCTGCCTGCTGGCGGAGCCGGCCGGCCACCGCGCCGCTGGCGCAGGCCAGCGCAAGTACGCCGGCCTCCAGTCCGCGTACCCGCACCTGTCCGGTCAGCGCGGCGGGCAAGGCGCGGTCGAGTGCATCCTGCAGCTGCAACAGCGCCTGCGCCCGTGTCGCCAGCCCGTGCGGCAGCCCGCGCGCCAGCAGATCGGCCAGCGTGGCAGCGCTCACGGGCGGGGAACCCCCGGCCCGCGGCGGACTCGGAACCCTGTCATCGTGGCGACGCGGGCAGACCGGAGCGCCATGTTAAAATTCAACGCTTTACCGCGCCCCGCGGACATTTGGACTCTCCATGCTGCAATCCGTGTTCAAGAAGGTCTTTGGCAGCCGCAACGACCGGCTGGTTAAACAATACCTGCAAAAGGTCAAGGCGATCAACGCGCTGGAGCCAGCGATGGAAAAGCTCTCCGACGCCGAACTGACCGCGAAGACGACCGAATTCCGGGCGCGGCTGGACAAGGGCGAGGCGCTGGACAAGCTGCTGCCCGAGGCTTTCGCCGTGGTGCGCGAGGGTGCGAAGCGCGTGCTCGGCATGCGCCATTTCGACGTGCAGCTGATCGGCGGCATGGTGCTGAACGAAGGCAAGATCGCCGAAATGCGTACCGGCGAGGGCAAGACGCTGATGGCCACGCTGGCCGCCTACCTGAACGCCCTGCCCGGCAAGGGCGTGCACGTGGTGACGGTGAACGACTATCTCGCCCAGCGCGACGCCGAGGCCATGGGCCGGCTGTACGGTTTTCTCGGTCTCACCACCGGCATCAACCTCTCGCAGATGCCGCACGAACAGAAACAGCAGGCCTACGCCACCGATATCACCTACGGCACCAACAACGAATACGGTTTCGACTACCTGCGCGACAACATGGTCTATCAGGTGACCGACAAGGTACAGCGCCCGCTGCATTTCGCCATCATCGACGAAGTCGACTCCATTCTCATCGACGAGGCCCGCACGCCGCTCATCATTTCGGGTCAGGCCGACGACAACACCGATCTTTACGTGCGCGTCAACGCTGTGCCGCCGCAGCTCGTGCGGCAGGAGAAGGAAGACGGCGAAGGGGATTACTGGGTCGACGAAAAGGCGCGCCAGGTGCTGCTGTCCGAGTCGGGGCACGAAAAAGTCGAGGCCGTGCTGAACGAACTGGGCCTGCTGCCCGAAGGCGGCAGCCTGTACGATGCCAGCAACATCATGCTGATGCATCATGTCTATGCGTCGCTGCGCGCGCACGCGCTGTTCTTCAAGGACCAGCACTACGTCGTGCAGAATGGCGAAGTCGTCATCGTCGACGAATTCACCGGCCGTCTGATGAGCGGCCGCCGCTGGTCGGAAGGTCTGCATCAGGCCGTCGAGGCCAAGGAAGGCGTGGCGATCCAGAAGGAAAACCAGACGCTTGCCTCGATCACCTTCCAGAACTATTTCCGCATGTACCAGAAGCTCTCGGGCATGACCGGGACGGCGGATACCGAGGCCTTCGAATTCCAGAGCATCTACGGACTCGAAACCGTGGTCATCCCCACGCATCGCCCGATGATCCGCAAGGACGAGCACGATCAGGTCTACCGCACAGGGGGGGAGCGCGACCAGGCGGTCATCAACGACATCCGCGCGCGCAATGCCGGCGGCCAGCCGGTGCTGGTCGGCACCACCTCGATCGAGGCCAACGAACAGCTTTCCGCTGCGCTGAAAAAAGCCGGTCTGGCGCACAATGTGCTGAACGCGAAGCAGCATGCGAGCGAAGCCGAAGTCATCGCGCAGGCGGGCATGCCGGGTGCGATCACCATCGCCACCAACATGGCAGGCCGCGGCACCGACATCGTGCTGGGTGGCAGCATTCACAAGGAAATCGAGGCAATCCAGCTGGACGAGTCGCTGTCCGACGCCGACAAGGCCGCGCGCGTCGCCGCACTCAAGGCCGAATGGCAGCCGCGTCACGATGCCGTCATCGCCGCCGGCGGCCTGCATATCATCGGCACCGAGCGCCACGAATCCCGCCGCGTCGACAATCAGCTGCGCGGCCGCTCCGGCCGCCAGGGCGATCCGGGGTCCAGCCGTTTCTTCCTGTCGCTCGAAGATCCGCTGCTGCGCATCTTCGCCTCCGATCGCGTCGCCGCGATCATGAACCGCCTGAAGATGCCCGAGGGCGAGGCCATCGAGCATCCCTGGGTCACGCGCGCGATCGAAAACGCGCAGCGCAAGGTCGAACAGCGCAACTTCGACATCCGCAAGCAGTTGCTCGAATACGACGACGTGTCGAACGACCAGCGCAAGGTCATCTACGAGCAGCGCAACGAACTTCTGGCCAGCCACGAGATCGGCGAGACCATCCGGGCCATGCGCAACGACGTGCTGAACGAAGCGATCGACCTGCACATTGCGCCGGGCAGCATGGACGAGCAGTGGGATGTGCCCGGTCTGGAAAAATCGCTCGCCGCGCAGTTCAGTCTCGATCTGCCCATACAGCAATGGCTGGATGCGGAGTCGACGCTGGACGAGAGCGGTCTGCGCCGGAAGATCTGCGAAGCCGCGGACGAGTCCTATGCTGCCAAGGAGGTCCTGGTCGGCACCGACGGCCTGCGCCAGTTCGAACGTGCGGTGATGCTGCAAAGCATGGACACCCATTGGCGCGAACACCTGTCCGCGCTCGATCACCTGCGCCAGGGCATCCATCTGCGCGGCTATGCGCAGAAGCAGCCCAAGCAGGAATACAAGCGCGAGGCTTTCGAACTGTTCTCCGCCATGCTGTCGGCGATCAAGGCCGAAGTCACGCAGATCACCACCACCGTGCAGGTCCGCGCGCCCGAAGACGTGGCGGCCGTGGAGCTCCACGAACCTGCGGCCATGCAGTTCCAGCATTCCGAATACGATGAGGCGCAGGATTTCGCCGAGGCCGAGGCTGCGCCGCCGTTTGCCGACGCGTCCCCGGCCATTGCGCCGCCCAAGGTCGGCCGCAACGAGCCTTGCCCGTGCGGTTCGGGCAAGAAATACAAGCATTGCCACGGCAAGCTGGCCTGAGGAGGGTTCGTCATGCCGTACTACGTATTCCGGCTGGGCATGTTCAAGGTGCTCGAAAAGCAGGGCGAATGGGCGAGCTTCAAGGAAGCCAAGGCGCACGTGAACGAATTGCGCAAGACGCTCGATCCCAAGAGCGGCGACCAGTACAAGATGATCTTCGCCGAGAACGAGATCGCGGCACAGGAAACGCTCACCGCCGAACGCGAACTGGACAAGACGCTGTCCGGCGACGACTGGTAGCACAGCGCCCAGTCCCGGCAAACCTGCCGGGGATCCCGTGCGCACTGCCGCAATGGTGCGCCGGCGGGCTTGTCCGGGCCAGCGGACGCGTGCGGTACGGTTTCAGGATGCCCTTTTTCACCAAGTCTCCGGGTTGATATGGCCGAATACAACGAAGACGCTTATCGCCAGGCCCGTCGGGCCCATATCGAACACAGCTGTCCGTTCGAGCGCGCGCTGTTGTCGTGCTGCGTCGCCTGCGACCGTGCGCGCAAGATCAATCTCGCCGAGCGCGAGGCCATCGCCTGCGGCGATGCCCAGGTACGCCCGCATTGTCTGGCGTTCTATCAGGCCTTGCACGACAACGCGCAGTTTGCACTCAAGGTCAATCCCGACACCCCCTGGCCATTCGGCAAGGAGATTCGTGCGCAATGCGGGGGCGTGCGGGGGCTGGCGATCGCACAGGGGAACGCCGGCGACGAAGCCACGGACATCGCCGGCACCGTATTGCAGGCGTTGAGCGGATATGGCGGCGAGACGGCTTTTCCGTATTCGGAAATCATGCGTACGGTGGCGCATTACGAGCCGCGCAAGCGGCGGGGCTGAGGGAACCCGGGGCCGGTCCGGACGGTCTTGGGGATGGCCTGCGATTTGACTAGACTGCAAGAATGCGTGCCGCATTTCGCCGATTCCTGTTGACCTGCCTGATGCTGACGCTTCCACTGGAGGCGTTTGCGTCCGCAGCCATGTTCGGCTGCGCGCTGGCCCATCCCGCCGTGCCGCCCGCAGCGTCCGCGATCCCGTCGTCGTGCCACGAGGAGGCGCCCACCCAGCCGGCTGGGCCGGCCCACCACGACTGTACGCACTGCGCCGTCTGCTATCTGGCCTCGGCATTGCCGATCCCGGTGCTTGTGGCGGCGCCGGCTGAGCGTCCCCCAACAGCCTATCCGCACTTCGTTACGAGCCGTTTCGACGGCTTCATTCCCGACGGCCCCGAGCGGCCCCCACGAACCGTCCCCGCCTGAAATCCAAGGGCACCGCTTCGGCGGTGCAGGTCCGGAATTGATGCGCGGTCCGGCCGCGCAGCGAGGAACATCATGAAGACGAATGCCTTGCGGCATGCCGCGCGCTGTGCGTGCGCCTGCCTGCTGGCCGCGTCGTTCGCGCAGGCGGACGATGCGGCGCCTCCGCCTCCGCCCGATGCGGCAAGCGGGATTTTCACCGGCTACCGTGCGTGGCAGCCCCCTGCCCGGCTCGACTGGCGCAGCGCCAACGACCGCATCGCCGGTTTCGACGCGCCGCCCGATACGCCCGCTTCTCCGCCGGAGCAGACCGAGCCGGCGCCGATGCAGCATGGCCCCATGCATCACCATCATTGAGGAGGCGACCATGACAACACGCTTGTTCATTCCGCTCGCGCTGGTCGCCGCGTTGACCGGTTGCGCCACGCTGTCGCCCGACGGCGGCGTGGGCGCCGTCCAGGCCGACCTGCGCACGCATCTTCCCCAGGACGTCGGCGTACCGCGCGACGCCGCCCGGTCGCGCGTACGCGCGCTCCTGGCCGAGCCGCTTGCGGCCGGCGACGCGGTGCAGATCGCGCTGCTCAACAATGCCGGCCTGCTCGGCGGTTTCGACGCGCTCGTCGAGGCCGAGACCCGCGTGGTCGCGGCGCGGCGCCTGCCCAACCCGGGCATCGCCATCGCCCGTCTGACGCGCGGCGAGGAAGTCGAATGGGAACGCAGCCTGCACCTCGATCTGGCGCGGCTGCTGACGATGCCGCTTCGGGCGGACGTCGAATCGCGCCTGTACGAACGCGCACGCCGCGCGCTCGTGCTCGACGTGCTGCGGCTCGCTGCCGACACCCGCCGCGCCTGGATCGAGGCGGTGGCGACGGCACAGTCCGCGCGCTACCAGCAGGATGCGCTCGCGGCCGCCGAAGCGGGCGCCGATCTGGCGCGCCGCATGGTCGAAACCGGCAACTGGAGCGTCCTGCGGCAAACCCGCGAACAGCGCGCCTACGCCGACGCCGCGCTGACCGCCGCGCGCGCCGAGCAGCAGGCGAAACGCGCGCGCGAGCGCCTGGTGCGCCTGCTGGGGCTGGACGACGACGCGTCGTTGCGGCTGCCCGAGCGGCTGCCCGATCTGCCGGATGCGCTGCCGCCCCTGCCGGCGGTGGAGCAGCAGGCCATGGACAGCCGCATCGATCTGCAGGTGGCGCGGCTGCAGGCCGAGTCGCTGGCCGCCGATCTCGGTCTCACCCGGCGCACCCGGTTCGTCAACGTGCTCGAACTCGGCGTGGTCAGCAACGACTCGAATGTCGAACCGACGCAGCGCGGCTACGAGATCGGTTTCGAGCTGCCGTTGTTCGACGGCGGGGCGACGCGCGTGGCCGCCGCCGAGGCGCGCTACCGGCAGGCGCTGATGCAGACGCGCGAACTGGCCGTCGCTGCGCGTTCGCAGGTGCGCGAAGCCTACGCCCTGCGGCAGAGCCAGTACGCCATCGCGCGCCATCTGCGCGACGAGGTCGTGCCGCTCGCGCAGCGCGCGTCCGACGAAACCCTGCTGCGCTACAACGGCATGCTGGTCGACGTGTTCGCGCTGCTCGCCGACGCCCGCGACCGGGTGGCGGCGGTCAACGCCGCGCTCGATGCCCAGCGCGACTACTGGCTGGCCGAAGCCGACCTCGAAGAAGCCCGCGTCGGCAAACCGGCCGAACGCCCCATTGGCCTTGCGCCGCTTGCCGCTTCTGCCCGCGCGGACGGCCACTGAAAGGAACATCATGACAACCCGACGCGAATTTTTCCGCCTGGCCGGCGCCGTTGCCGCCTCCGGGGCCGGCGCCACGCTGGTGAACCGCGCTGCGCTCGCCGCCGTGCCCGAGATCGTGAGCATGGACAAAGCCGAGACCGCGCCGCCGCTCGTGCCGCCCGACGGCCGGCCCTACAACCCCGTGGTCACGCTGAACGGCTGGACCCTGCCCTGGCGCATGAAGAACGGCGCCAAGGAATTCCACCTCGTGGCCGAACCGGTGGTGCGCGAGATCGCGCCCGGCATGAAGGCGCATCTGTGGGGTTACAACGGGCAGTCGCCCGGGCCGACCATCGAGGTGGTCGAGGGCGACCGGGTGCGGCTCTACGTCACCAACCGCCTGCCCGAGCACACCACCATCCACTGGCATGGCCAGCGCCTGCCCAACGGCATGGACGGCGTCGGCGGCCTGACCCAGCCGCAGATCAAGCCGGGCGAGACCTACGTCTACGAATTTGTGGCCAGCCGCCCCGGCACCTTCATGTACCACCCGCACGCCGACGAGATGGTGCAGATGGCGATGGGCATGATGGGGTTCTGGGTCACGCATCCCAAGGGCAGGCATCCCCTGATCGAGGCGGTCGACCGCGACTTCTGCTTCCTGCTGAACGCCTACGACATCGATCCCGGTAGCTACACGCCCAGCGTCAACACCATGACCGAGTTCAACCTGTGGACCTGGAACAGCCGTGCCTTTCCGGGCATCGACTCGCTGAACGTGCGGCTCAACGACCGGGTGCGCATCCGGATCGGCAATCTCACCATGACCAATCACCCCATCCACCTGCACGGCCACGAATTCAGCGTGACCGGCACCGACGGCGGGCCGGTGCCCAAATCGGCGCGCTGGCCGGAAGTGACCACCGACATTGCGGTTGGACAGATGCGCCAGATCGAATTCCGTGCCGACGCGCCCGGCGACTGGACTTTTCACTGCCACAAGAGCCATCACACCATGAATCCGATGGGCCATGGCGTACCCACGATGATCGGCGTCGACCAGCGCGGTCTGGCCGACCGGATTGCGCGGCTGGTGCCCGATTACATGAGCATGGGCAGCAGCGGCATGGCCGAGATGAGCGAAATGCAGATGCCGCTGCCGGAGAATACGCTGCCGATGATGATGGGCGACGGGCCCTTCGGGCCCATCGAGATGGGCGGCATGTTCTCGGTCGTCAAGGTGCGTGCCGACCAGAAGCCGGGTGACTATGCCGATCCCGGCTGGTATGCGCAGCCGCCCGGCACCCGGGCGCAAGCCGTCGAAGCGCCGCCGGCGCCGGCGATGCAGAAACCGGCCGCCAGCGGTTCCGGCGATATCGAAGTGACGGTTCGCAAGCCGGCGCAGCACCGGCATTGAACCGCCGGGATCACACGGCGCCTGTTTATTAGAATTAAATTAATTGCTAATATTTAGGCGCCACCCTGTTCAAGGGCCTGCTGGCGTGATTTCGGAGGTTCCGGAAAAGCCGATTCGGGGCGATGGGTCGTTGATCGACCTTCCGTCCGTTCGGCAATACGGTTTCCAAGAACGCCGGCAGGTTCTGGGTGAGCACATGTCCAATGCAATACCAGGAGAGAACATGAGCTTGTCCGCCTTCGATCTGGTCGCCGAGGCCAAATCCCAGATCACCGAAATCGAACCTGCAGTTGCCCGCGACGCGATCCACGATGCGCTTGTGCTGGACGTGCGCGAGCCGGCCGAATACGAAGCCGGCCGTCTGCCGGGTGCAATCAACATTCCGCGCGGCGTGCTCGAATTCCGCATCGGCGATCACCCGCAATTCACGCGTCGCGACCAGGACATTCTCGTGTATTGCAAAACCAGCGGACGTGCCGCACTCGCCGCGCTGAACCTGAAACGCATGGGCTACGACAGGGTGCGTTCGATCCATGGCGGCTTCGATGCCTGGAGTCAGGGCGGCCTGCCGGTAGAGCAGGAAAGCACGCGCTTCGGCGACTGAACCGACCGGAAGCTAAACCTCCTGGCGCACCTGACCGGCTGGAGTGCGAACAGGCGCGCTGAAATGCAGGATCGCAGCCAGGCCATGCCCGCCGTCCGGCCGGGCAAGCCCCGCGTCGAATTCGAGCCGGGCACGGGAAAGCTCGGCGATGCGCGCAACGATAGACAGGCCGAGCCCGCAGCCTTCGGCATCGGTTTCACCCCGGGCAAACCGGGCGGTGAGCCGGCCGCGCAAACTGTCCGGCACACCGGGGCCGTTGTCGGCTACGCTGAAACGGCATTCTTCCGTCAGGCGGGTCAGGCGCACCTCGATGTGCGCGCCTTCGCCCGCGTAGCGCAGGGCATTGTCGAGCAGATTGCGTGCCGCGATCTCGAACCACGCGGGCACCATGGCAATGCGGCAATCCGGCGCCAATGCCACATCCAGTGTCTGCGCGCGCCGCGCCGCTTCGGCCATGCGTCTCGCGCAAAGTGTGTCCAGCACGGGTGCGGGGTCGAAAGCCGATTCGCCGGCCTGGTGCGTCGGTTCGACACGGGCCAGTGTCAGGAGCTGCTCGACCAGATGCGTCATGCGGTCGACGCCGTCGATCACGTGATCGAGCGCGTGCCGGCGCGCACCGTCGGCCGTGGCGCGCTGGGCGACCTGTGCCTGGACCTTGAGGGCGGCCAGCGGCGTGCGCAGCTCGTGCGCCGCATCGGCGGTGAACCGGCGCTCGCTGTCGAGTGCGGCGCTGACGCGCGGCAGCAGGGCGTTGAAGGCGTCGCGCAGCAGCGCGATTTCGTCCGGCAGGGCGTTGCCGCCAAGCGGTGCGAGCGCGCGCGGGTCGAGCGCATCGACCTCGCGCGCCAGTGCCTCAACGGGGCGGAGCGCCCGCCGCACCGCCCACCAGACCGCCAGCGCAATGAACGGCAGGGCCAGCGTGGCCGGCACCAGCAATGACAGGCCGATTTCGCGCGCCAGCCGTTCGCGCGAGGCGTGCGCCTGCCCGACCGCGATGCGGTAATGGCCGTCCCGGCTCCGGGCTGTGAAGAAGCGCCATCGTGCGCCGTCGTGGAAACGTTCGCTGAATCCGTCCGCCAGTCCGGGTTCGAAACTGGCATGCCCCGGCGATGTGGCCAGCTGGCGCGGTATGCCGTCGTCCGTGAACCAGATTTCGAATGCCGTCGGCACCGGATTGTGTACGGCGTGTTCGTGCAGGACTTCGACCACGTGTTCGATTTCGCCGCTGCTGACGAAGGCGAGCAGTGTGTCGGCCACCTGGGTCAGCTGGCTGTCGAGCAGTTCGTCCGCTTCGTGATGCGCGCGCTGGTAGACCACCACGGCGGCCAGCAGCCAGACAACCGCCAGTGCGCCGCTCAGCATGAGCGTGAGTTGGCGGCGCAGGGAATGACGGCTCACGGGGCCGGGTCCGACAGGGTGTATCCCGCGCCGCGCACGGTACGGATCGTGTCGTTGCCGAGTTTTTTCCGCAGATGGTGGATATGCACTTCGAGCGCGTTGCTGCCGACGGCGTCGTCCCAGCTGTAGAGCTTCTCCTCGAGCGCGCGCCGGCTCAGTACGCGCCCGGCGTTCAGCATCAGCACGTGCAGCAGGTCGAATTCGCGGCTGGTCAGGTCCACCGGCTGGCCGGCCCGCATGACAGTCCGTCCGGCGGGGTCGAGCACGATCTCGTTCAGCGTCAGGCAGGGCGAAGCCTGTCCGTGCGCCCGGCGAAGCAGGGCGCGCAGGCGGGCGGCGATCTCGTCGAGATCGAAGGGTTTGAGCACATAGTCGTCGGCGCCGAGATCGAGGCCGCGCACCTTGTCCGACATCTGGTCGCGCGCGGTGAGAATCAGTACCGGCGTGGCATCGGAACGCGCCCGCAGCCATTGCAGCACCGACAGTCCGTCGCGTCTGGGCAGGCCGAGATCGAGCACGACGGCATCGAAGCGTTCCGCGCCCAGCGCCGCGACGGCGGCTTCGCCGTCGCGCAGCCAGTCGACGGCGAAGCCGGCCTGCAGCAAGCCGGCTTTGAGGCCGTCGCCCAGCAGGCGGTCGTCTTCTACTACCAGGATGCGCATGGTGGTCTGCCGTATGTCATCGTCCGGGTGCGCCGGCGGCGCACCTGGGTGAAGCATAGCAGCCGCCGGGCTCAATCCTGCCGGGCGAGCGGATCGGCAGGCGGGACGCGTCTGTCCGTCAGCATGCGTTGCGCAACGCGTTCCCCGCGCAGATGGTGGAAGACCAGTGCCGCGAGATGCAGGCCGACGAACCCGAGCATCAGGGCGAAACCGGCTTCGTGCGGCTCCTTGAACAGCCCGGCGGCCCACCGGGCATGCCCGAGCCAGCCGGATAGCGGGCCGGCACCGAACTCCGCCGCAGCCAGGACCAGTCCAGTAGCGACCATCAACGCTGCCACACCGTATGCGAACAGATATGCCAGACTGGCAAGCGGGTCGTGGCCGGCCCGGTGGCTGCGGGGAAGACGCAGGGTGGTCAGCGCCGCTTTCCATACTGCGGGATGCCACAGGTCCCGCCAGCGCGCGCTGGCAGGACCGAACACGCCCCACAGCACGCGCAGTGCCAGTACGGCGGCCAGGCCATAGCCTGCGAGGATGTGCAGGTTCCAGATCGCGTCTTCATAAGGGCCGTGCTCGAAGGCCTCGGCAAGCTGGCTGGTCGCGACGAGCGCGAGGATGGCCAGCGCCAGCGCCCAGTGCAGCAGGCGCAGGACGGGGCCGAACACGTACAGATCCGCGGCAATGGGGTTTGGACGCATGGCATTGGCTCCGGCACTGGACATGGCGCCACGATAAGCCGCGCAGCTTAGTGCATGCTTAAGACGGCGGGACCGGGCACGTGGCGCAGCTGGCCGTCCCGGTCGCGCCGGGCCGCTTCCTGGTAGAACGCGATTGCGCGCCCGATGTCGGCGTCCGGCCGCTTCACCGTGCCCACGGGTTCCATGTGCGCGTCAAGCCGCCAGTCCTCGATCTTGCGTCCGGCGCTCAGTACGACCAGTCGATCCGGCGTCAGGTAGCCGAGCTTCTGGTAGGTTGCGATGAAGGCACGTCCCGCGTCCGGGTAGGCGCGCAACACGCTGCGGCCGATGAAGCGGTTGCGTTCGGGCAGGTTCAGCAGATCGAGCACCGTGGGCACCAGATCGATCTGGCTCGCCAGGCGCGTATCGACGTGCGGTGCGATGTGCGCGGGCGCATAGAGAACGGCCGGGATCAGATAGTTTTCGGGCGGCAGGCTCGTGCGTCCCTTGCTCGACGCGCAGTGATCGGCAACCACCACGAAGAGCGTGTCCTTGAACCAGGGTTTCCTGCGCGCGGCCTCGATGAAACGGCCGAGCGCCCAGTCGGCATATTTCACCGCGCCGGACCGGCCGGTGGGCAGATCGATCCGTCCGTCCGGGAACGTGAACGGCGTGTGGTTCGAGGTGGTCATCAGATGCATGAGAAAAGGTTTGCCCCGGGCGGCATCGCGATCCATCAGCTCCAGCGCGTAGTCGTACAGATGCTCGTCGGCCAGGCCCCAGATGTTGCCGAAGCCGCGATGGCGCGCCGGGAACTGGCTGCGATCGACGGGCTGGTAGTGGTTGCCCGAGAAATAGGCGTCCATGTTGTCGAAGCGCGCGTAGCCGCCGTAGACGAAGCGGTTGACGTAGCCGTGGTCGGCGAGCACCGCGCCCAGCGTTTCCAGATCGCGGTTGTGTTCGCGCCAGATGATCGAATGGCCGGGCAGCGGCGGAATCGCCAGCGACAGCGCTTCCAGCCCGCGCACGGTGCGGTTGCCGGCGGCGTGCAGATTGGCGAGGAACAGCCCCGAATCGGCGAGACGGTCGATGTTGGGCGTGAGCCCCTTGCGGTTGCCGCCGTGCGCCGTGAAGCTCGACGACAGGCTTTCCAGCGTGACGATGACGACGTTCCGGGGCGCGCTGGCTTCGACGATGCGCGGCAGTTCCGCGGCGGGTGCGAGCGGGGTGCCGGCGCGCGTCGCGTAGAAATCGAAATAGTCGATGGCGTTGTGGGTGAACGCGTGGCCGAAGCTGTACAGGCCGTTGGCGGAGAGTTCGCGCTGGTATTCGTTGGCGCCCCGTCGCTGCTCGATGGAAAAGCCCGCGGCGACGCCCGCGGCGACGGCCAGGCTGGCGAACCCGAGCGCGACGCGGACGGCGCGCGGCGCGTCGGGGGTCGCTGCGCGCGCGAGCCAGTCGCGGCTGGCCCACACCGCGGCCGCCACCAGCACGGCCAGCGCCCCGAGCAGCGCCCCGACCGGAAAGCTTTCGCGGATGTTGCCGACGACTTCGTGGGTGTAGACGAGATAGTCGACCGCGATGAAGTTGAAGCGCGCGCCGAACTCGTCCCAGAAGAACCATTCGGCGAGCACGCCGAAACCGAGTGCAAACAGCAGGACGGCGGCGACGCCCCAGACCAGCAGCCGGCGCAGCGGGCCGGCCGGCCGGCGGCGGCCGAGCGCGCCTTCGAACGCCAGCAGCGCGGGCAGCACGAGCGCGAGCGTGGCCAGATCGAACAGCAGGCCGACGCCCATGACCGTCAGCAGGGACGGCGCGTTCAATTGCGCGGCCTGCCAGGTCGCCGCGGCGAGCGTCAGGCGCAGGCCGCCATGCAGCAGCAGGAAGAGCGCGGCCAGCCAGGCGCTCAAGGGGTAGGGGCGGGCGCAGCGGAGCAGCGTAACGGGCACGGACATGCGACATCCTTATCGGGAGGATGCGTACTGTCGCGCCGCGCGCTTAAGGCAGGCTTAAGCTTGTGCGATCAGGATTGCCTTCGAGCCGGCCCGGCCGGGTTGGCGGCGCGGCCAGCCGCGCCTTTTGCGTAGACCGGACAGCGAGGCACCGTGATCCGACGGACTATCCGTTCCCTGTTGCTGATGGGCTTCATCGTCCTGCAGACGGTGGCGCCGTTCATCCACGCCCATGCGGGCGCGGCGCAATGGCAGCATGCGGGCTGGCTGCATCTGCATGCCGGCCTTGCGGACGCGGGCGATGCCGGGCACGCGCAGGTCTCGAACGAGCACGGCACGGCCGTGGTCGTGGCCGACGGTCTGCCGGGGCGCGTCAAGGCGGCGGTGCCGCCGTCCGGCGCGCTGCTGCTTCCCCGGATCGAAATCGTGGCCTGCGCGGCCGCGCCGCGCGCGCCGCCCGAAAACGCCTCGCCGCAGACATCCGCAACCCCGCCCCCGTACAGCCTGCCCTTCGCCTTGGCGCCGCCGCGCGCCTGATCGACCGGGCGGCGCGCCGTGTGGCGCGCCGGATATCGATCAGTCGCATTCGGAGCGCTTTCATGTCTGTTCTTACCGTTGTTGCTTCCCGCCGCGCGCTGGGCGCGGGGATGTTGTGGATACTGTCGTGCGCGATTCCGGCCACGGCGGCCGAGACGCTGCCGCTGAACGCGGCGCAGAAGCGCAATCTCGGCATCGTCGTCGCGCCGGCCGTGCCGCGCGCATCGAGTTCCACCCCGGCCTATCCGGCGCGGGTCGCGCTGTCGCCGGCGGGCGTGCGCGTCGTGGCCGCGGCCGGCGCGGCGCTCGTCGTGCAGCTTCACGTGCAGGCCGGCGACGCCGTGCGGCAGGGCGCGCCGCTGGTCAGCCTGTCGATGCCGGGGCTGGCCGAGGCGCAGGCGGCGCTGGTGCAGGCGCGCGTGCGCGCGCAGCTCGCGGCGGACAATGCCGCGCGCGACGAAAAGCTCTTCGCCGAAGGCCTGATCGCCGAATCGCGCCTGCGGGCGGCGCGCGCCGAGACGCAATCCGCGCAGGCGAATCGGGCGGCGGCGCAGACGGCGCGCACGCTGCTCGGCCAGGGCACGGTGTCCGGCAGCACGCTGACGCTGACCGCGCCGATGGCAGGCACGGTGATCGAAAGCCCGGTCGAGCCCGGCCAGCGGGTCGACGCCGGCATGCCGCTGCTGAAGCTGGCCGACCTGTCGCGGCTGACGCTGGACATTCCGCTGAGCCCGGCAGAAGCGCAGGGCGTGACCGTCGGCATGGACGTGCATCTGACGGACAGCACGGCAAGCGGGCGGGTGACCGCGGTGCTGCCGCAGCTCGATGCGGCGCAGAGCGTGCGGGTGCGCGCCAGTCTCGTCGATCCGCAGCACCGCCTGCGGCCGGGCCAGTCGGTCCGGGCGACGCTGGCGGGACGGACCGCGGGACAGACGCAGGCGGTGCCGGCCGGCGCGCTGGTCTGGAAACTCGACGTGCCCTACGTGTTCGTCGAGACCGCGCAGGGCTTCGCGCCGACGCGCGTGACGCTCGTCCGGCAGAACGCGCGCGAGGCCGAGATCGGCGGGCTGGCCGCCGGCAGCCGCGTCGCGGTCGCCGGCGTGGCCGCGCTCAAGGCGCAATGGCTGTCGGAGTGAACCATGCTGACGCACATCACCGAATTCGCACTGGCGCGGCGCTGGCTGGTTCTCGTTCTGGCCGCGGTGTTGGCGGGGCTGGGCGTACGCGCCTTCCAACTGATCCCGATCGATGCCTTTCCTGACGTTTCGACGACGCAGGTCAAGCTGATCCTGAAAGCGCCCGGCATGACGCCGGAAGAGGTCGAGGCGCGCATCACCCAGCCGGTCGAGACCGAGCTGCTGGGGATCCCGCGCCAGACCATCCTGCGCAGCCAGTCGAAGAACGCGCTGGCCGACATCACCGTCGATTTCGAGGAAGGCACCGACATCTACTGGGCGCGGCAGCAGGTGGCCGAACGCTTCGCCAACGTCAAGGGCGATCTCCCGGCCAACGTCGCGGGCGGCCTGGCGCCGATCTCGACTCCGCTGTCCGAGCTTTTCATGTTCACCATCGAAGGCCCGCTGTCGCTGGCGGACAAGCGCACGCTGCTCGACTGGACGATCCGCCCGCAGTTGCGGGCCCTGCCCGGCGTGGCCGACGTCAATGCGCTCGGCGGCCGGGTCGCGACGTTCGCGGTGAGCCCCGATCCCGTGGCGCTGGCCGCCCGTGGCGTGAGCTTCGACGAACTGCGCGGCGCGCTGGCGCAAAACACCCGCAACGACGGCGCCGGCCGCGTCGACGAGGGCGAGGAAACCTGGGTCGTGCGCGTCGACGGCGGCATCCGCTCGCTCGACGATTTGCGCGCGATCGGGATCAAGTCCGTCGACGGCGTGGTGGTGACCGTCGGCGACGTCGCGCAGGTCGGAATGGATGCGCTGACCCGCTACGGCGCGGTGACGCAGAACGGCCAGGGCGAGGCCGTCGAAGGCCTGGTGATCGGCCTGAAGGGTGTCAACGCCGGTGCGCTCATCGAGCGCGTCAAGGCGAAGCTGGCGGCCATCCAGGCCACGCTGCCCGCGGGCGTGACGATCTCGCCGTTCTACGACCGCTCGCAACTGGTCGGGCGCGCCGTGGGTACGGTCAGCCGTGCGCTGATCGAGGCGGCGGTGCTGGTGGTGGTGCTGCTGCTGCTGTTTCTCGGCAACCTGCGGGCGGCGCTCGTCGTCGCGCTGATCCTGCCCTTGAGCGTGCTCGCCACCTTCATCCTGATGCGCCTGTTCGGCTTGTCGGCCAACCTGATGAGCCTGGGCGGGCTCGCCATCGCCATCGGCCTGCTGGTCGACGCCGCCGTGGTGGTGGTGGAGAACGTCGTCGCCCATTTGGCGCACGACCCCGCCAACCTGCGGGAAACGCCGACCCAGCGCGTGCTGTGGGCGGTGCAGGAAGTGGCGCGTCCGGTGGCCTCGGGCATCGCCATCATCGCCATCGTGTTCCTGCCGCTGCTGACCCTGCAGGGTCTGGAAGGCAAGCTCTTCGCACCGGTGGCGCTGACCATCGTGTTCGCGCTGGCCGCGTCGCTGCTGCTCGCGATCACCGTCATCCCGGTGCTGGCCTCGCTGCTGCTGAAGCAGGCGCCGCACGAGGACCCCTGGCTGCTGCGCACCATCCAGCGCGCCTACACGCCGCTGCTCGATCGCGCGCTGGCGCGGCCGAAGCCCGTCTACGTTGCGGCGGGCGTGCTGATGCTGGCGGCTGCCGGCGTCTATCCGCTGATCGGCAAGACCTTCATGCCGGTGATGGACGAGGGCGACATCCTGCTGCAACTGGAAAAGCTGCCGTCGATCAGCCTCGAACAGTCGATCCAGCAGGATCTGCGCGTGCAGCAGGCCTTGCTGAAATCGGTGCCGGAAATCCGCCGCATCGTCGGCCGCGTCGGTGCCGACGAACTGGGGCTCGACCCGATGGGGCTGAACGACACCGACAGCTTTCTCGTGCTGAAACCGGTGAAGGAATGGCGGCGTCCGGACAAGGACTGGCTGATCGACGAGATTCGCAAGGTGGTCGAGGGCTTCCCGGGCATCGCCTACAACTTCACCCAGCCGATCGACATGCGCGTGTCGGAGATGCTCACCGGCTCGCGCGGCGACGTCGCGATCAAGGTCTTCGGCCCCGATCTCGCCACGCTCAACCGGCTGACCGGGGCGATTGCCGGCGCCATCGGCAAGGTTCCCGGCGCGCTCGACGTCTATACCCAGCAGAACGCCGGCGTGCAGTACCTGCAGGCGGAGATCGACCGCCAGGCCGCCGCCCGTTTCGGTCTGTCGGTGGACGACGTCGCGCAGCTCTTGCGTACCCAGCTCGAAGGCGAGGTCATCGGCGTGATCCAGCAGCAGGGTCGCCGGGTGCCCCTGCAACTGCGCGGGCCGGCCGACCTGCGGGCTTCGCCCGACGCGCTGCAGGCGATCCGGCTGACGCTGGCCGACGGTCGCACGATCGGTCTCGACCAGGTCGCCCGGCTCAGGCGCACCGACGGTCCGGTGGCGGTGAAACGCGAAAACGCGGCCCGCTTCGCCGTGGTGCAGAGCAACGTATCCGGCCGCGACCTGGTCGGTTTCGTCGAGGACGCCCGGGCCGCGGTCGCCGCGCAGGTGGAACTGCCGCCGGGCTACCACCTCGCCTGGGGCGGCCAGTTCGAGAACCAGCAGCGCGCGGCGACGCGTCTGCTGCTGGTGGTGCCGGTCGCCCTGCTGCTGATCGGCTTCCTGCTTTACGTCACCTTCGGCGAGGCGCGCCAGGCCGTGCTGGTGATGGCGAACGTGCCGCTCGCGCTGGTCGGCGGCATCTTCGCGCTGGCGGCTTCGGGCGAGTATCTGTCGGTGCCGGCCTCGGTGGGATTCATTGCGCTGCTGGGCATCGCCGTGCTGAACGGCGTGGTGCTGGTCAGTTATTTCAACCAGTTGCGGGCGCAGGGCCTGCGCGGCCACGCCGTCGTCCGCGACGGCGCGCTGCGGCGGCTGCGGCCGGTGCTGATGACGGCGAGCATCGCCGCCTTCGGCCTGGTGCCGCTGCTGTTCGCCAGCGGGCCGGGCTCCGAAATCCAGCGCCCGCTCGCCATCGTCGTGATCGGCGGACTGGTCAGCGCCACGCTGCTGACGCTGGTGCTGCTGCCGCTGCTCTATCGCCAGTTCATCATGAAAGGGGAATCCGCATGAACGCGGTGCGTTGTCTGACGCTGGCGCTGGCATGCGCCCTGCCGGTCTGGCCTCTGACAGGGCAGGCCGGCCATCTGCCCGATCCGCAGGCGGCGCAGGCGGCCCTGCAGGCCGCGCCAGCCGTCGCGCAGGCGCGCGGGGAACTGGCCGCGCAGACGTACCGGAGCGAGGGGCTTGGGCGCGGCACCGCCGAATGGTCCGTCACGGCGGACGCGCTGCAACGCCGCGTCGACGTGCCCCGGGATCGTTACGCCGAATGGGGGCTCGCCGTTTCGCGGCCGCTGCGCATGCCCGCGCGTGCCGAGGCCGACCGCGCGCTCGGCGCGGCGCGGCTCGCCCACGCCGAGGCCAGTCTGGGCGAGGCGCTGCACGAAAGCGGCCGGCAGTTGCTCGCACTGTGGTTCGACTGGCTGGCCGAAGCCGGCCAGTCGGACGTGTGGCGCACGCAGGTCGAACTGGCCGAGCGCCAGCTCGACGCCGTGAATGCGCGGATCAGGCTGGGCGAAGCGGCGCGGGCGGAACGGGTCAGCGCCGAGGCCGCGCGGGCGAACGTCCGGTTGCAGGCGCAGCAGGCCGCCGCGCGCCTGCGGCAGGCCGCCGCCCGCCTGCGCGCGCAGTATCCGACGCTGGCGCCCGCGCTGGACGAGGCCCTGCCGCAGCCGGCGGCGCCCGCGGGCGCCGCCCCGGACTATGTCGAGGCGGTGCTCGCGCACAGCCACGAGAACCTGCGCGCCCGGCGCCAGGCGGAGATGCTGGGGGCCGAAGCGCGCCAGTACGCGCGCCGCCGCAGCGTCGATCCGAATCTGGGCGTGTTCTACAAGAACGAAACGGGCGGCAGCGAGCACGTGCTGGGCGTGAGTCTCGGGCTGACGCTGCCGGGCCCGGCGCGGCGCAGCGAACAGCAGGCGGCGGAAGCGCTGCGCGATACGGCGAACGACGCGGCGGCGCGTCTGGAGGCGCGTCTGCGCGCCGAGGCCGAGGCGAATTTCGAGGCGGCGACGGCGCTGGCGGCGAACTGGCGGCAGGCCGAGCAGGCCGCGCTGGCACTGGAAGAATCGGCCCGGCTGGCGGCGCGGGCCTACGCCCTCGGCGAAGGCGGGCTCGACGCGGTGCTGACGGCGCGCCGGCTGGCGCTGGAAGGGCGTCTGCAGGAACGCCAGATGCGGGTGGCGGCGCTGGCGGCGGATGCGCGCCTGAAGCTGGATGCGCACACCCTGTGGCCGCTGGATGCCGATGTGGGTATGGACAGCGCGCACGCCCACCCATAGCGGATGAGCATGCCCTCTAGGGCGTATCGGCGGCCGCGGTTGAAGCCGATGCCGACGTTTCGGCCGGCACAGGCGCGACGGGCGCGAGCCCTGTCGCACCCATGCGGCGCGCTTCTTCCTGCATGGCCGCGATCTGTTCGGGCTTGAGCTGCCACACCAGGCTGTCGCGCGCCTTGGCGGCCGACTCTACGCCCTGTGCGGCGGCGAGATTGAACCAGAGATAGGCCCGTGCCTTGTCGATCGGGGTGCCGGTCCCGTAGCGGTGGAGCTCGCCGAGGCTGTATTGCGCGGGCGCGTAGCCCCGCAGTGCGGGTTTTTCGATCCAGTTGAACGCGGCCTTGTAGTCCTGCACCACACCGCGCCCTTGCAGCAGGGCCAGGCCGTAGCGGTACTGGGCTTCGAGCACGCCCTGGCGGGCGGCTTGGGCAAACCATTTCGCGGCTTCGGTTTCGTTCTTGATGACGCCGTCGCCTTCCAGGTAGCGCAGGCCGAGCGCAAGCTGTGCGTCGGGATCGCCTTTCGCGGCGCGCTCGTGCGGCACGCGTTCCGGCGGTGCGTTGGCGGATTCGACATGCGCCGGCGGTGTGGCCAGCCACATGGTGGCGGCGATCAGTACGCCGCCGGCCAGCAGCAGCAGGATGGGTTTGGCCGGATTGAGCATCCAGAACCGGTGATGGCATTCGCGGCAGCGCAGCGGCGAATAGAGCGTCATGCGGCGGATGCCGTCATAAGCGTGGAGTTTGGCGCCGCGTATCTTGTCGCTGCCGCACTGGGGACAGGTACGTGTCATGCGGAGGCATCCATGCCCGGCGACGGTTCGAACCGCGGCGACAGGAAATCGGGGCGTGGATACGTACGCAGCCGCCTGAGCGGTGGCTGCGTACGGGGAACGGGCTTAGAGCTTGCCGCCACCTTCGACAAGCAGATAGGCGACCGCGTGGGCCAGATCGGCATCCGCCATGTCGGCATGGCCGCCTTTGGCCGGCATGCCGCGGATCCCGTTCAGCGCGTGATCGTACAGGGTGGCATAGCCCTGCGCGATGCGGTCTTTCCAGGCGGCCTTGTCGCCCAGTTTGGGCGCACCGGCCACGCCGGCGGCATGGCAGACAGCGCAACTGGCTTCGTAGACAGCCTTGCCCTTGGCGGGATCGCCCTTGGGCGCGCCCGCCGCGCCGGCTGCCGTGGCTGCAGCCGGTTCGGGCGTCTTGAATTTCGCGCCGGCCGCGTTGGTCATGTAGACCACCGCGCGTCCTACCTCGATATCGGACAGGTCGCTGTCGCCGCCGCGCGGCGGCATCTGGCGAAGGCCTTCGATGGCATGCTTGAGCAGGGTGTCGTAGCCCTGCGCGATGCGCGGGGCCCAATCGCCCTTGTTTTCGTATTTCGGTGCGCCCAGTGCGCCGGACGTGTGGCAGGTGGTGCAGACAGCATCGAAGACCGCCTGTCCCGATTTTTCGACACGGGGGGCGTTGGCGTCGCGTGCGGACAACGTGGCGAAAGGTTTGATGCGGTCGACCGTCGCCTTGTTCGCCGCTTCGCTCGAAGCATCCGGTTTGTGCGAGCTCTGGATGCCGATGACCAGTTGCGCAATCAGGAAGATCGCCAGCAGCGGAGCGAACAGGCCGGCGAGGAGCGAGATGATGACTTCACGCGGCGTGGCCTGCGTCATCTTGGCGTGCGAATCAGCCATGAAATTATCCTTGGTGGGGCGCTTCGAAAGCAGGCATTATAAGGAAAGCCCAGTGGGCAGGAAAGGGCGTGCGGATGGACGGCCCCGGGCAAACCCGCTATGCTTCGGCGCGCATCCGTTTCCTCATGGCGCCCGTAGCTCAGCTGGATAGAGTACTGCCCTCCGAAGGCAGGGGTCGTGCGTTCGAATCGCGCCGGGCGCGCCAACCATTCCATCGTCCTCGCCGGTCCGTCAGTCCATTGCGGCGTGAGGGTTTAATCCGCCCGCGGCGCGGGTAAACTTGTGCGCCTGTATTCCCGAAGGTTTCGTGATCATGGCATTGCCCACTCCCACCGACATCAAACTGCACCAGGCGTCCAAAAAACTGGAAATCGCCTTTGCTGACGGCGCGCGTTTCGAGTTGCCGTTCGAATTCCTGCGCGTCTATTCGCCTTCTGCCGAGGTGCGCGGCCATGGCCCTGGCCAGGAGGTGCTGCAGACCGGCAAGAAGGGTGTCACCATCAATGCCGCCGAGCCGGTCGGACATTACGGCATCAACTTCTTTTTCTCCGACGGCCACGACACCGGCATCTATTCCTGGGAATACCTCTACGACCTGGGCGTGAACCACGATGCCCTCTGGGCCGACTACCTGCGCCGCATGGAAGCGGCCGGCGCCTCGCGCGATCCCGGCATTGCCGAGATGTTCCAGCGCAAGGTTCAGCCGAAGTAGGCCGTGGCGGACACCCGGCCGAGAAACGCGCCCCACGGGGCGCGTTTTGCGTGGGTGGGCGGCGAACCATGAATTTCGTCGATGCGGTTGCGGCGGCGATCGCACAGACCACCGGCGAGGCATTCGCGCCGCGCGAAATGCACAGTGTGTCCGGCGGCGACATCCATGCGGCCCATGTGCTGACGGATGGCGCGCGGCGGTTCTTCGTCAAGGCGAACCGGGCCGACCGGCTGCCGATGTTCGAGGCCGAGGCCGAGGCGCTCGACGCGCTGGCGGCGAGCGGTGCGGTGCGCGTACCGCACCCGGTCTGTCTCGGCGCGGTGGCGGGGCAGGCCTATCTGGCGATGGAATACCTGGCGCTGCACGGTCGCGGCGATGCCGCGGCACTGGGTACGGCGCTGGCCGCCCTGCATCGGCAGCCGCAGGCGCGCTTCGGCTGGGCGCGCGACAACTGGATCGGCAGTACGCCCCAACCGAACGGTTGGCAGGATGACTGGATCGTCTTCTGGCGCGATGCGCGTCTGGGGGTTCAGTTCGAACTGGCCGCGCAAAACGGTCATGGCGGCGCGTTGCAGCGCGACGGCGAAATCCTGCGGGCGCAGCTCGCGGCGTTCTTCGACGGCTACGCGCCGTTGCCCTCGCTGTTGCACGGCGATCTCTGGGGCGGCAACCACGGCTATCTGCCGGACGGTGCGCCGGTGCTGTTCGACCCCGCGTCCTACGTGGGCGACCGCGAATGCGATCTCGCCATGACCGAACTGTTCGGCGGCTTTGCGGCGGATTTTTACGCCGCCTACCGCGCGGCCTGGCCGCTCGATACGGGGTACGCGGTGCGCCGCACGCTCTACAATCTCTACCATGTCCTCAACCATGCCAACCTGTTCGGCGGCGGTTACGCGGCGCAGGCCGCACGCATGACCGCGCAGCTGCTGGCGGAGATCCGATGAACCCGATGCGATTGCGTGATCTGGTGGCAGGCTTTGCGCTGACGCTCGCGGCCTGCAGCAGCCTGCCCTACAACGCAGTGCCGCCGCGGGTCGGCGTGGCCGACGTCGAAGTGAAAAGCCTGGGGCTGTTCGAGCAGACATTCGACGTGGGACTGCGGGTGAGCAACCCGAACGATTTCGATATCACGATCGAAGGGCTCGATTTCACGCTGGAAGTGAACGGCCGGCCCTTCGCCAGCGGCGTTTCGCAGGTGTCCGTTCGCGTGCCGGCGGTGGCGAGTGCCGTGCTGCGGGTCGACGCGGTCATGGAATCGAAAAACCTGATCCGTCAGCTCAAGACGCTGCCGCCGGCGACCCTGGCCGAAGGCGTGCCTTATCGCATCAAGGGCCGGGTCAAGGTCGACAAGGCGTCGGGGTGGCTGCCGTTCGATCATGCCGGCGTGTACGGCGGCGAGGCGAAAAAGCCGAAAGGCAGGGCGATTTAGGCGTTCGGGGCGGCAGCCCGCGCCCATGGGAAGTGGAACGCAGCGTCTCGATCCCTTTGATCAGACGAGCGTGCGCAGCGTCGGCACGGCCAGCCCGAACGCGTCGGCGCGTGCCAGTGCCCGCTTCAGGCGGGTCGGGGCCGAGCGGCCGGTGCAACGGTGACCGGGGTCGCCGGCAAAAGCATCGAGCATGCCGGCGATCAGGTGCTCGGGGTCGAACGACCGGCCGGTGAGGGCCTCCTGCAGGGCGATCACGTCGGTGGCGACCGCGCGGGCGAAAGGCCGGTGGTCGCGCCACAGTTCGGCCACGGTGCCGCCGGTTTTCAGACCGGCCAGATTGGTGGTGAGGATATAGACGTTCTTCACCACCAGTTCGAAGAGCAGTGCGTCGCCTGTCGCCACCGCGCGCGCGGGCAGGTCGACCGTCGCGAGCGCGTCGATCAGCAGGCGCGCGCCGGGGCCGGCGACGGGCGAAGGAATCAGGGGTTTAGCGTCGCTGCCGGTCTTCTTTTCGAACCAGACCGAAATCACCGTGGGGCCGGCGTAGCCGTGCGCTTCCCAGTCGAGCGGCAGCAGTTCGTTCTGGATCAGTGCCACGCGGTCGCGCCAGATGAAGGGCATTTCCGCCAACGCTCTCGCCAGATCGGCTTCGCCTACCGCCACCAGCACGAGTTCGGGTGCGGGGTGGGCAGCCGCCACGCTGCGCGCGTCGTCGTCGCGGTTGACCGGCACCACCGTACGACCTGCACGCAGCAAGGCGCCGGCAAACACGCGGCCGAGCTGGCCGAGGCCGATGACGACGACTTCGCTCATTCGAGACCCTTCGTATGCAGGTACTCGTCGTAGGTGCCCATGTAGTACTCGACGCCGTCGGGCGTGATTTCGAGGATGCGGGTGGCAAGCGAAGACACGAACTGGCGGTCGTGCGAGACGAAGATCAGCGTGCCCTTGAACAGGTCGAGCGCGAGGTTCAGCGACTCGATCGATTCCATGTCCATGTGGTTGGTCGGTTCGTCCATCACCAGCACGTTGTGGCGCCCGAGCATGAGCTTGCCGTAGAGCATGCGGCCCTTTTCGCCGCCGGACAGCACGCGCACGGATTTCTTCACCTCGTCGCCGGAAAACAGCAGCCGGCCGAGGATGCCGCGCAGCACTTGCTCGTCGTCGCCCGCCTGGGTCCACTGGTGCATCCAGTCGGTGAGATTCTTGTCCATGTCGAAATCGGCGACATGGTCCTGCGAGAAGTAGCCGATATTGGCGTTTTCACTCCAGCGCACCTCGCCGGCCTGCGGCTGCAGTTCGCCCATCAGGAGTTTCATCAGGGTCGATTTGCCGACGCCGTTGCCGCCGATGACGGCGAGCTTCTCGCCGGCTTCGAGCGAGAGATTCATGCCGGAGAACAGCGGGGTGCCGTCGTAGCCGAACGCGAGGTTCTCGACTTCGAGCGCGCGGCGGTGCAGCGCCTTCTCGGGCTCGAAGCGGATGTAGGGGTTCTGCCGCGAACTGGGCTTGAAGTCGTCGATCTTGATCTTGTCGATCATCTTCATGCGGCTGGTGGCCTGGCGCGCCTTGGACTTGTTGGCCGAGAAGCGGCGCACGAATTCCTGCAGTTCGGCGACCTTTTCCTTGGCGCGCGCGTTGGCGGCGGCCTGGCGTGCCTTGGCCTCGGACGAGGCGAGCATGTAGTCGTCGTAGTTGCCGGGCCAGACCTTGATGGTGCCGTAGTCGAGGTCGGCCATGTGGGTGCAGACCTGGTTGAGGAAGTGGCGGTCGTGCGAGATGACGATGATGGTCGCGTTGCTCTCGTTCAGCACGTTCTCCAGCCAGCGGATGGTGTTGATGTCGAGGTTATTGGTCGGTTCGTCGAGCAGCAGGATGTCGGGGTTGGAAAACAGCGCCTGCGCCAGCAGCACGCGCAGCTTGAAGCCGGGGGCGATCTGGGCCATGGTGCCCTGGTGCTGCTCGGTGGGGATGCCCACGCCCAGCAGGAGCTCGCCGGCGCGCGCTTCGGCGTCGTAGCCGCCCATCTCGCCGTATTTGCCCTCCAGTTCGGCTGCGTGCAGGTAGTCTTCTTCGGTCGCCTCCGGGTTCATGTAGATGGCGTCCTTTTCCTGCATGACCCGCCACATTTCCGCGTGGCCCTGCAGCACGACATCGAGCACGCGCATGTCCTCGTAGCCGAACTGGTCCTGCCGCAGCCAGGCCATGCGTTCGCCGGGGTCGAGCGACACGTTGCCGGCGGTGGGTTCGAGCTCGCCGGCCAGAATCTTCATGAAGGTGGACTTGCCGCAGCCGTTGGCGCCGATGAGGCCATAGCGGTTGCCGTCACCGAACTTGACGTTGACGTTCTCGAACAGCGGCTTGGTCGAAAATTGCAGGGTGATGCTGGAAGCGGTGAGCACGGCGGTAGTCCTGAAGTGCCTGAAAAACCGGGCATTCTAACATCGCCGTGTTCCACGGCCCCGCGTGCTTCAGGAGGAGGATGCGGCCTGTTGCCGCGAGACGATGGCCGGATGCAGTGCGACGGGGCGGTCCAGGAAGTAGCCCTGGACGAGGTCGACGCCGTAATTGCGCAGCAGTGCGAGCGTCTTGCCGTCCTCGACGTATTCGGCGATGACCGATTTTCCGAGTCCGAGGGCAACGCTGACCATGGCCTGCACGAACACCTGATTGTCGGGATCGCTGGGCAGGTCGCGGATGAAGATGCCGTCGATCTTGATCGTATCCACGTTGAGATGCTTGAGGTAGGCGAACGAGGCGAAACCGACGCCGAAATCGTCGAGGCTGACGCCGCAGCCGAGCTGGCCGAGCGCCTCGATCATGCGCTGGGCGTCGTGAAGATCGGATACGGCCGCGGTTTCGGTGATTTCGACGATGAGGCGGCTGGGAACGATACGGCTGACGCGCAATTCTTCGCTGATGAACTGCGGCAGGTCGGGCTCGGACAGGGAACGCCCGGACAGGTTTACCGCGATGGGCGGGATGTCGGGGTTGCTGGCCAGCATGCGCACGACCTGCCGGATCACCCAACGGTCGATGTCGAGGATGCGCCCGCTCTTCTCGGCCAGCGGGATGAAATGACCGGGCATGATGAGATGGCCGGGTTCGCGCTCGTCGATCATCCGGATCAGCGCTTCGAGGTGCGCGAGCGTGCCGTCCTCGGCCCGGTAGACGCCCTGGAAGTGCAGTTGGAAAAGATCCTTGTCGAGCGCGTTGCTGATGCGTTCGCCCCATGTGAGCCGGGAGCGCATTTCGCTGTCCGCCTCGTCGTCTGCGCGATAGACCCGCCAGGTATTCTTGCCTGCGGTTTTCGCCTGGTACATGGCGATGTCGGCACGCGCGACCAGCTCGTCGGCATCGGTCGCGTGCATGGGGTAGTAGGCAATGCCCAGACTGGTGGTGAGGCGCAGGTTCTGGCCTTCGAAGCGGAACGGGATTTGCGCGATGGCGCGCACCACGCGTTCTGCCAGCGTTTCGGCTTCGTTGTTGTGCACGCCCGGCAGAAGGATGGCGAATTCGTCGCCGCCCAGTCGCGCCAGGACTTCGTTGCGCCGGACCAGCGCGCCGATCTCGCCGGCCACGCGAATGAGCAGCGCGTCGCCCGCGCGGTGTCCGTAGGTGTCGTTGATGGTCTTGAATTCGTCGAGATCGAAGAACATCACCGCGGCGCGCATCTGGTGACGGTCGGATTCGAGCATGGTGCGCGTGAGTTCCTGCTGGAAGCGGTGACGGTTGTAGAGGCCGGTGAGCGGGTCGCGCTCGGCCAGATAGACGAGTTGTTCGGCGGTCTGGCGTTCGCGGGTGACGTCCTCGTAGATCCACAGATGGCCGATGAAACGGCCCTCGCGATCGCGCACCGGGTAGTCCAGTTCGGTGATGACACGACCGTCGGTCATCTGGATCTCGTAACTGTCGGAAAGCTCGCGGGTTTCCAGAACCGACAGCAGGTGGCGCGAGAAATGGTCCGGCCGCGCCAGCGTGGAGGCGGATTTGGCGAGCACATCGCGCGCCTGCTGGCCGATCAGGCTTTCGCCTTCCTCGTCGATCATCCACATGCGGGTGAAAGCGGGATTGTGATAGATCACGCGGCCATCCGCCGCGACGAACAGGATGCCGAGATTCATCGCCGACAGCAGCGAGATCAGGCGTGCGCGTTCCTGCTCGGTTTCTTCCAGGTATTTGCGCTGCAGCGATTCCGCAGCGCGCAGTTCGTTCACCGCTTCGCGCAGGCTGGCTTCGGTGGCCTTGAGATCGTCGATGCTGTGGATGCTGGCGCGGATGCCTTGATAGACGCCGTTGTAGTCGTGGATCGGCTGCCAGTTGGCCGCTGCCCAGAAATGGCCGCCGTCCTTGCGGCATATGCGCAGTGCGTAGCCCTGCCCGGATGTGCCGCGCAAGGCCTGACGCAACTGGAATTCGGCGGCCGTTCGGTCCTCCGGATGAATCACGTCGATGGGAAAATCCATTTTTCCCATGCAGGTTCCGACGCTGTAGCCCAGCATGCGTTCGACGGAGGGGTTGACCCACAACAGGCGCCCTTCCGGCGACAACCAGAATTCGAGATCGTGGGTGTAGTCGGCAATGGCATGAAAGCGCGCCTCGTTTTCCCGCGCACGCTGCACGTTGAAGCGTACCGATTCCGCCATGAGGTTGAAGGTCTCGACGAGCTGGCCGATCTCGTCTTCGCCGGCGTGTTCGATGCGGACGTCGAGATCGCCCTGTGCCATGCGTGTGCTGGCGCGCGTGAGCGCCTCGAAGCGCCGGACGACACCGGTTGCGGACAAGGCCAGCAGGATGGCGGTCAGCAGCACGGCCACCAGGGCGATGGTCAGGCTGTGCCGGAGGTAGCGTGTCTGCGTTTCCTGCAGAAAATCGTCCGGCAGGACAAGACTGATTTCGCCATAGCGCTGACCGGCCAGCACGACCGGTACGCGCGTACTGAAGTCGCTGCCAGCGCCGGCTTCGCCGGTCTGGTGGACGATGTGGCCATTGTTGTCGCGTACCGTCACCATCTTGAGGTCGCTGTCGCGCTTGAGCGAATCGGCGATGTCGCGGATGCTGGCGTCGTCCTGCTGGGACAAGGGCGCCTGCAGCGCAACGGCCAGCGTGATCGCGATTTCATGCAGGCGCTGTTCGGCCTGTTTGCGCATGGCGTCGCGGCTGACGTCGACGCCGTTCCAGATCAGGAAGGCCAGCATCACGCCTTCGACGGCCAGTGCGGCGAGCGTCAGCTTGTAGCGTAGCGACAGCGGGTTCCACCAGGCTTTCATGGCTTGTTTTTCAGCAATTCCTGGACTTGCAGCGCATAGGGCCGGAAGGCACGCAGTTCGCTGCCGTCGACGACGGCCAGGCCGCCGTAGCTGCCGCGCTGCATGAAAGCCCGGCCTTCGTCGGATTCGGCAAAATCGAGCAGTGCCTTGCGGATCGCCTGGGCCTCGGCGTCGCGCAGGCGCGGGTGCGTGAGATACATCAGGCTCGATACCGAAGGGCTTTCGAGCACGATGCGCAGCTTGTCGCGCAACTCCGGCGCCAGCAGCATGTAGGGATGCAGGCCCAGGGCAGCCGCATCCGCGCGATGATGGATCACTTGCATGACCGCATTGTTGTGCGTGCCGGCATCTGTCACCCGGTAGTCGAGGTCATGGCGCAGGCCGTAGGCGGCGAGTTCCGCCTGTGCCGCCAGCGCGGTCACGGCCATGGGGTCTGCGCGTGCGATCGTGCGTCCGCGCAGGTCTTCGGGCACGCGCATGGCGGAGTCCGCCCGTACCACCAGCAGCCCCCGGGTCGGCTGGGCGTATTTCAGCAGCGGCCGGTAACCGGCATCCTGCCGGGCCAGCCAGGCGAGATGGGGGGCGGTGAGCAGAATGTCGTACTCGCCTGTCCGTGTGCGCTCGACGAAAGTCCGGAAATCGCGCGCGCTGTAGATGACGATGCGCCGATGCAGGCTTTTTTCGAGTGCGTCAGCCAGCGGCTGATACAGCGTGACGACCTGACGCGCGGTGAGGTTGGGGAATACACCGAAGCTGAGCGGCGGCCGTTCGGCCAGCGCCGCACGGGGCAGCGACATGCTTGCCGCGACGAGCAGGCAGACGCACAGCGCGCGGATCGCTGCGGACAACGGGGCGCTTGCGCACAAGACGTTCCAGACAGGGCGTATGCGCATATACCCGGTCCGCAGCCTGCCTCCTGAACAGGCTGTCCATACATGATGCAAGGCTCGCCTCCTCTAGTTAAGCGATTTCTCGAGAACCTTGGATCTCCGCTTGTAGTTATATAGTGTCTGCTTGCGCTGAGGCAGCTTGTCCGGGCTGCTGTCGACGAAACCGCGTTCCTCGAACCAGTGTTCGGTGCGGGTCGTGAGGACGAATAGTCGCTTAAAACCTGCCCGCTTTCCATCTTTTTCGGCGGCATCGAGAAGCAGGTCGCCGAACCCGCGTCCCCTGAAATCGGACGATACGGCGAGGCAGGCCAGTTCGGCGGAGGCTTCCTCGGGGAAAGGGTAGAGCGCGGCGCAACCGGCCACCACGCCGTCGGACTCCAGTATCAGAAAACGGTCGATTTCCATTTCCAGCAGCTCCCGCGAGCGCCGCACCAGCACGCCTTCCCGTTCCAGGGGTTCGATCAGCCCGAGGATGCCGCCGACGTCGTCGATGGTGGCCGGACGCAAGGTTTCCAGCGGCGTGGGGGTGACGAGCGTGCCGACGCCTTCCCGGGTGAACAGCTCGGACAGCAGCGCGCCGTCGCGCCGCCGGCTGATCAGGTGCGCGCGTTTCACGCCGTGTGTGCAGGCAGTGATTGCGCAGGGCAGGTAATAGGTGACGTCCTCCGGCAGTTTGCCGGGCTTGTCGAGGAGCTGGCGCGCTTCCTTGACCGTGAGCGCGTTGTGGATCGTGCGGCCGCGTGCGGGCACGCCGTCGGTATCCATCAGGAAGATCAGCTTGTCGGCGGCCAGTTCCACCGCGGCCTGGGTGGCAACATCTTCCAGGCTGAGGTTGAAGATTTCGCCGGTGGGCGAGAAACCGACCGGCGACAGGAGCACGATATCGCTGTGATCCAGCCGCCGGCGGATGGCGGCCGCATCGATCTTGCGGACTTCCCCGGTGTGCAGCAGATCGACGCCCTCGATCACCCCGATGGGCCGGGCGGTGACGAAATTGCCCGAGGCGACGCGGATGTCCGCGCCTGCCATCGGCGTGTTGGCGATGCCCAGCGAGAGCAGTGCCTCGATTTCCATGCGCACCGTGCCGGCGGCTTCTTTCACGCAGGCCAGGGCGTCGTCGTCGGTTACTCGCAGGCCGCTTACATAACGGATCGCGGCGCCGTTCTCCGTCAGCCGCGCCTCCACCTGCGGCCGCACGCCGTGCACCAGCACCAGGCGGACCCCGAGGCTGTTCAGCAGATTGACGTCATGGGCCAGTTGTACGAAGCCCCCTTCGGATACCAGTTCGCCGCCGAAAGCGATGACGAAGGTTTTCCCGCGAAAAGCGTGGATATAGGGGGCGGCGGCACGGAACCAGTGAACGAAATTGGCGGTGTCTTTCAAGGAAATGGCCTGAAAACGCGGGGGTTCGAGGGTGAAGGATACCGAAAACCTCCATTCGGCGCAGGAGGAACGCCGGTGGGCGCGAAATAAATGGAATAAAGGTGTTGTATGGGCCGTCTTAACCACGCCAGGGCCTGAGGCGCGGCATTTCATTCAGACGATTATTTTGATTTCGACGAGGAGAGACGACATGGCAAAACGGATGCAAACGATGATGCGTGCGCTGCTGGGCGGCGCACTGATGGTGGGCGCCCTGAGTCTGCCGACAACCGGCATGGCGGACGACAAGGCGAAGATGGTGATCCAGGTCAGCGACAATGATTCCGGTAAGTGGAATCTGGCGCTGAATAACGCGAAGAACGTCCAGAAGGACATGGGCAAGGACAATGTGGATATCGAGATCGTCGCCTACGGCCCGGGCATCAACATGCTGAAGGGGGAATCCGAAGTGGCAAACCGTGTGAACGAAGCGGTCGATTCGGGCGTCAAGGTCATGGCCTGCGAAAACACCATGCGCAACCAGAAGCTCGACAAGGCGGACATGAATGTGAAGGTCGGCTATGTTCCGTCCGGGGTGGTGGAAATCATGCAGCGTCAGCAGAAGGGCTATACCTATTTGCGGCCCTGAACGGTCGTGCAGCCGCAAGACCGGGCGCGAGCCCGGTTTTTTTATGGGCGGGCAGGCGGCCGGTTTGGGGCATCAGAAATCCCCCCATAGCGTCTGCATGGCGGCCAGTGCGGCCAGCGCGGCCGTCTCGGTGCGCAGAATGCGCGCGCCGAGACGGACGGGCGTGGCCCGGGCCGCGTGCAGGGCGGCGATCTCGTCGGCCTCGAAGCCGCCTTCCGGTCCGGCCACCAGCGTATCGGCATCCGTGGGGGGCGGCAGGTCCGCGAGCCGCTGATCGGCCAGCGGCGACAGGAACAGCAGGCGGCCGGCGGGCCGTCGTCCCAGCCAGTCGGCCAGCCCCAGCGGCGGGCCGACCGGCGGCACGCGGTTGCGTCCGCACTGTTCGCAGGCGCTGGCGACCACGCCCTGCCAGTGGGCGATCCGGCGGTCGGCGCGCTCGCCGTTGAGCTTCACCACGCTGCGGCGGGCGGCGATTGGCTGGATCGCGTCGACGCCGAGTTCCACTGCCTTCTGCAAGGTGTAATCCATCCGCTCGCCGCTGGAGATGCCCTGCGCCAGCAGCACGCGCAGCGCCGATTCGCGCTCGACCGGCTGAAAGCCGGTCACGCTGACGGCGACGTCTTCCTTCTGAATCCGTTCGATGCGTGCCGCGTATTCGCCGCCCTGCCCGTCGAACAGCACGATCTCGGCGCCGGGCGCGAGCCGCAGCGCCCGGGCCGCGTGGCGCGCGGGGCCGGGGGGCAGATTGAGACGGGCGCCCAGGGCGAGTGGCTGGGCGAGGTAAAAACGCGGTGTGGACATCGTTGGTATTATGCCGGCGTTGCCGGAACAATCCCGCGGAGATAGACATGGTTTCCCTGACCACCCCTGTATGCGACTTCGGCTGGAAGGCGCCGGACTTCAGCCTGCCCGGCGTGGACGGCCGGATCTGGACCCTGCAGGACGCGATGGGTCCGAACGGCCTGCTCGTCATGTTCATCTGCAATCACTGTCCCTACGTGAAGGCGATCCGGCCGCGCCTGGTACGCGATCTGGCTGAGCTGAAGCGCGGCCACGGCATCCACGCCATCGGCATCATGTCCAACGATCCGGGCGAATATGCCGAGGACAGTTTCGATAACATGAAAACGGTGGCGGCCGAATTCGGTTTTCCGTTCCCTTACGTCATCGACGAAACCCAGGCGGTCGCGCAGGCTTACGGCGCCGTGTGCACGCCGGACTTCTTCGGGTTCAACCGCGATTTCGCCCTGCAGTATCGTGGCCGCTTCGACGAATCGCGCAAGGAAACCGCGCCGGAAGGCGTGCGCCGCGATCTGTTCGAGGCGATGAAGACGGTCGCCGCCACCCAGCATGGCCCTGTCGAGCAGATTCCCAGCATGGGGTGCTCGATCAAGTGGAAGCACGCCGGTTGAGCGCGCAGGTGTCGATGCTCGAAGCCGTGCAGGCACTGGTGCGCGACGTGGCCCGTCGCGAAGTCACACCGCGTTTTCTCAAGGTGGCGCACCGTCACAAGGATGACGGCAGCCTGTTCACCGAGGCCGACGCGGCGACGCAGGCCGCGCTGGAAGCCGGGCTGCCTTCGATTCGCGATGTGCCCGTGCTGGGCGAGGAAATGACCGAGCAGCAGCAGCGCGATGCCTGGGCGGCGGGGCGCGATGGCCTGTGGTGCGTCGATCCCATCGACGGCACCTCGAATTTCGTTGCCGGCGTGCCGTATTTCGCCGTGTCGGTGGCGTATCTGTACAAGGGCGAGCGCCTGCTCGGCGTTGTCTACGATCCGGTGGCGGACGAGATGTTCAGTGCGGAACGTGGCTGTGGCGCGCATCTCAACGGTACGCCCCTGCCGCTGCGGGCGCCGGCTATGGAATTGCGCCGGGCGCTGGCCGGTGTCGAACTCAAGCGCATCGATCGCGAACTGGCGGGCCGGCTAGCGGCCTGGCCGCCGTATGCGTCGCAACGCAACTTCGGCGCCAGTACGCTCGACTGGTGCTATACCGCCGCGGGCCGTTTCGACGTCTACGTGCATGGCGGCCAGAAACTGTGGGATTACGCTGCCGGCGCGTTGATCCTGGAGGAGGCGGGCGGGCGCATGAGCTGCCTGACAGGCAGTTTCGACACGGCCAGCCCGTGGGAGCGTTCAGTGGTTGCTTCGGCCAGTCCGGCGCTGTTTGCGCTCTGGCGCGACTGGCTGAAGGCGGCGGGCGCATAAGCCGCCGCAGGGCGGGAATAAAAACATTTTGGGTTTTCCGCGCTGAAAGCACGTCGGCCCTTCGAGGTTTAAGTCCTTGTCGTGCCTGGACTTTTCGTCTGTATGGGGCCGGCTTGCGGAAGCCCGGCCTGCTGACGGATAATCGAGGCTTTTGCATATTCTGCCCGAGCTGTCGCTGCGCGGCGCGGCGCGGCGGGAAATTGCCCCGGTTTTCATTACTTCAAGAAGGGAACGCAATGCCTACCCGTAACGATCTGGCCAATGCCATTCGCGCGCTCGCGATGGACGCCGTCGAAAAAGCCAAATCCGGCCACCCCGGCGCCCCCATGGGCATGGCGGAAATCGCCGAGACGCTGTGGAACCATCACATGCGCCACAACCCGGCCAATCCGAAATGGGCCGACCGCGATCGTTTCGTGCTGTCGAACGGCCATGGTTCGATGCTGATCTACGCGCTCCTGCACCTGACCGGCTACGACCTGTCGATGGAAGACCTGAAGCAGTTCCGCCAGTTGCATTCCAAGACGCCCGGCCACCCCGAATACGGCTACGCGCCCGGCATCGAGACCACCACCGGCCCGCTCGGCCAGGGCATCACCAACGCCGTGGGCATGGCGATGGCCGAAAAAGTGCTGGCTGCCGAATTCAACAAGCCTGGCCACGAGATCGTCAACCACCATACCTACGTGTTCATGGGCGACGGCTGCATGATGGAAGGCATCTCGCACGAAGCCTGCGCGCTGGCCGGCACCTGGAAGCTGAACAAGCTGATCGCCTTCTGGGACGACAACGGCATTTCCATCGACGGCCACATCGAACACTGGTACACCGACGATACCGCCAAGCGTTTCGAAGCCTACGGCTGGAACGTGATTCCCGGCGTCGACGGCCATGACGTCATCGCCATCGAGGCTGCGATCCAGAAAGCCAAGGCCAGCAGCGACAAGCCGACCCTGATCTGCTGCAAGACCATCATCGGCAAGGGCTCGCCCAACAAGGAAGGCACGCACGACGTGCACGGCGCTGCACTGGGCGCGGCCGAGGTCGAGGCCACCCGCAAGCACATCGGCTGGAATTCGCCGGCCTTCGAAGTGCCCGCCGACATCTACGCCGGCTGGGACGCCAAAACCAAGGGCCAGGGGCTGGAAAGCCTGTGGAACAACAAATTTGCCGAATACAAGGCTGCGTTCCCGAAAGAGGCCGCCGAATTCGAGCGCCGCATGAAAGGCGAGCTGCCGGCCAACTGGAAGGCATATGTGGCCGAACAACTGGCCGCGATCAACGCCAAGGCCGAAACCGTCGCTACCCGCAAGGCCAGCCAGATTGCGATCAATGCGCTGGCGCCTGCGCTGCCAGAGTTCCTTGGCGGTTCGGCCGACCTCACCGGTTCCAATCTGACCAACTGGACGGGGTGCCACCCGGTGCGCCACGGTAATCCCGGCAACTACATCAGCTATGGCGTGCGCGAATTCGGTATGGCCGCGATCATGAACGGCATGGCGCTGCACGGCGGCCTGCTGCCCTTCGGCGGTACCTTCCTGATGTTCTCGGAGTACTCGCGCAACGCCATCCGCATGGCTGCGCTGATGAAGCAGCGCGTGATCCATGTGTTCACGCACGATTCCATCGGTCTGGGCGAAGACGGTCCGACCCACCAGCCCGTCGAGCAGACCGCGACCCTGCGCATGATCCCGAACATGGACGTCTGGCGTCCCTGCGATACCGTCGAAACCCTGGTCGGCTGGGCGCATTCGGTCGAACGTGCCGATGGCCCGACCGCGCACATCCTGTCGCGTCAGAATCTGCCTTTCATGGCGCGCGATGAAGCGACGGTCGCCGGTATTGCCAAGGGTGGCTATGTGCTGAAGGACGCCGCCGGCGCCAAGGCGGTGATCATCGCCACCGGTTCCGAAGTCGAACTCGCGGTCAAGGCGCAGGAAGCGCTGGCTGCCGAAGGCATCGCCGTGCGCGTCGTCTCGATGCCGTCGACCAATACCTTCGACAAACAGGACGCCGCCTACAAGGCGAGCGTGCTGCCCAAAGGGCTGCCGCGCGTGGCCGTCGAAGCCGGCGTCACCGACTTCTGGCGCAAGTACGTGGGTCTGGAAGGCGCCGTGGTCGGCATCGATACCTTTGGCGAATCGGCCCCGGCCCCGGCGCTGTTCAAGCATTTCGGCATCACTGCCGAGGCCGTTGCGGCCGCGGTGAAGAGCGTTTTGTAAGTTCAGAGGGCAAGGGATCGGGATATTCAGGGGGTGAGCGGGCAGCGCCCGCGCGATTTTCTGCCCCGGCCCCGCCCTCTAATAAAAGATTTTCAACCTCACTGGAGACTGACACATGGCAATCAAAGTTGGCATCAACGGTTTTGGCCGCATCGGCCGCATGGTGTTCCGCGCTGTGACCAAGGATTTTCCCAACATCGAAATCGTCGCGATCAACGACCTGCTCGACGCGGATTACCTCGCCTACATGCTGAAATACGACTCGGTGCACGGCAATTTCAAGGGTGACATCAAGGTCGAGGGGGGCGCGATGGTCGTCAACGGCAAGAAGATCCGTCTGACCGCCGAGCGCGATCCCGCCAACCTGAAGTGGAACGAAGTCGGCGCCGACATCGTCATCGACTGCACCGGTTTCTTCCTGACCACCGAGTCCTGCCAGGCGCACATCAAGGCCGGCGCCAAGAAGGTCGTGCAATCGGCGCCCTCCAAGGACGACACCCCGATGTTCGTGTACGGTGTGAACCACGAGACCTACGCCGGCCAGGCCATCGTTTCGGCCGCCTCCTGCACCACCAACTGCCTGGCGCCCATCGCCAAGGTGCTGCACGACAACTGGGGCATCAAGCGTGGCCTGATGTCGACCGTGCACGCCGCCACCGCGACCCAGAAAACCGTCGACGGCCCCTCTTCCAAGGACTGGCGCGGCGGTCGCGGCATCCTCGAGAACATCATCCCGTCGTCGACCGGCGCCGCCAAGGCCGTCGGCAAGGTGCTGCCCGCCCTGAACGGCAAGCTGACCGGCATGGCGTTCCGCGTGCCGACCTCCGACGTGTCCGTGGTCGACCTCACCGTCGAGCTCGAGAAGCCCGCCAAGTATGCCGACATCTGCGCTGCCATGAAGAAGGCTTCGCAGTCCGGCGACATCAGCAAGACCCTGGGCTACACCGACGAGAAGGTCGTCTCGACCGACTTCCGCGGCTGCAGCTATTCCTCGATCTTCGACGCCGAAGCCGGCATCGCCCTGGACGATACGTTTGTGAAAGTGGTGTCCTGGTACGACAACGAGTACGGCTACACCTGCAACATGCTCCGCTTCGTCGAGCACGTGGCCAAGTAAGGGAGCAGGATCCAGGGATCGGGATTCAGGGGGACGTGCGGGCGCGGCTTTCGCCGCACATCCCCGGTCCCCGGCCCTGGCGCCTTCAAAGATGAGCCTTAAGGCCTGGCGCGGTCTCGCACCGCGCCAACCCTTAAACCTTACCTTTTCGTGGAGAACAGAAAAATGGCATTCAAACGCGTCACCGATCTCGATCTTGCTGGCAAACGCGTCTTCATCCGCGCCGACATGAACGTGCCCGTCAAGGACGGCAAGGTCACATCCGACGCCCGCATCACCGCCTCGATGCGCACCATCGAGCATTGCCTCAAGGCCGGCGCCAAGGTGATGGTCACCTCGCACCTTGGCCGTCCCACCGAAGGCGAATTCAAGGAAGAGGATTCCCTCAAGCCCGTGGTCGACGTCATTGCGCAGAAACTCGGCAAGAACATCCGCCTGATCCGCGAATGGACCGATGGCGGTTTCGACGTGGCCGACGGTGAGCTGGTCGTGCTGGAAAACTGCCGCGTCAACAAGGGTGAGAAAAAGAACGTCGACGAGACCGCCAAGAAATACGCCGCGCTGTGCGATGTGTTCGTGATGGACGCCTTCGGTACCGCGCACCGCGCCGAAGCCTCGACCCATGGCATCGCCAAGTTCGCGCCGGTCGCAGCGGCCGGCATCCTTTTGACCGAAGAACTCGACGCGCTGGCCAAGGCGCTGGCCGAACCCGCCCGCCCGATGGTCGCCATCGTCGGCGGCTCGAAAGTCTCGACCAAGCTGACCGTGCTCGAAGCACTGTCCGAGAAGGTCGACCAGCTCGTGGTCGGCGGCGGTATCGCCAACACCTTCCTTGCCGCCATGGGCAAGAACGTCGGCAAGTCGCTGTGCGAACACGACCTGATCCCGACCGCCAAGGCGCTGATCGAAAAGATGGCTGCGCGTGGCGCCTCGATCCCCATCGCCGTCGACGTAGTCGTCGGCAAGAAATTCGATGCCAGCGAACCCGCCGTGCTGAAGACCGCCGACGAAGTGGCTGACGACGACATGATTTTCGACATCGGTCCGAAGAGCGCGCAGGAACTGGCCGACATCATCGCCAAAGCCGGCACCATCGTGTGGAACGGGCCGGTCGGCGTGTTCGAATTCGACCAGTTCGGCGACGGCACCAAGACGGTTTCGATGGCCATTGCCAACGCGCCCGGCTTCTCGCTGGCCGGCGGCGGCGACACCATCGCCGCGATCCAGAAATACGACATTTACGACAAGGTCAGCTATATCTCGACCGCCGGCGGCGCCTTCCTCGAATATCTCGAAGGCAAGGTACTGCCCGCCGTGGCGATTCTGGAGGAACGGGCGCAGTAAGGGATCAGGGGATAGGAGATAGGAATTGAGGGGTGTGCGGGTCAGGCCCGCCCATTTCAAAATGGCGCGGCCCTGGCCACGCTTCCCCTAAAGCCGAGTCCCAGAGCCATTCCACCACACACCCATACCCCCATGATCCGCAGAACCAAAATCGTCGCCACGCTCGGCCCCGCCTGCTCCGATGCCAAAACCCTGGATCGGATGATGGAAGCGGGTATCGACGTCGTGCGTCTCAACTTTTCCCACGGCACTGCCCAGGATCACATCGACCGTGCCGAGCTCGTGCGCTCGCTGGCGCGCGCGCGCGGCCGTGCGGTCGGCGTGCTGGTCGATCTGCAGGGTCCGAAGATCCGCATCGGCAAGTTCAAGGACGGCAAGATCGTCCTCGCCAAGGGCGATCGTTTCATTCTCGACGCTGCCTGTCCGCTGGGCGACCAGACCCGCGTCGGCCTTGATTACAAGGAGCTGCCGAACGACGTGTCGCGCGGCGTGACGCTGTTGCTCGACGACGGCCGCATCGAATTCTGGGTCGAAGAGGTCCAGGGCACCGAAATCCACTGCACCGTGGTGCAGGGCGGCGTGCTGTCCAACAACAAGGGCATCAACCGCAAGGGGGGCGGCCTCTCGGCCGCGGCGCTGACCGAGAAGGATATCGAGGACATCAAGACGGCGGCCGCGCTCAAGGCCGACTATCTCGCCGTGTCCTTCCCGCGTTCCGGGGCTGACATGCGCCAGGCGCGCGAACTCCTGCGTGCCGCCGGCGGCAAGAGCCAGCTGGTCGCCAAGATCGAGCGCTGCGAGGCGATCGAGCATCTCGAGGAGATCCTCGAAGCGTCCGACGCCATCATGGTCGCGCGCGGCGACCTCGGCGTGGAGGTCGGCGACGCCGCGGTACCGGCGCTGCAGAAACGCATGATCCGCATGGCGCTGGAGCGTAACAAGACCGTGATCACCGCGACCCAGATGATGGAGTCGATGATCAGCAGCCCGATTCCCACCCGTGCCGAGGTCTCCGACGTGGCCAACGCCGTGCTCGACGGCACGGATGCCGTGATGCTGTCGGCGGAGACCGCGGCGGGCCAGTTCCCGGTCGAGGCGGTGCAGGCGATGGACCGCGTGTGTCTGGAAGCCGAGAAGGAAGCCGAGCCCGGTTTCTCGAACGACCGCCTGATGAAGAGCTTTCTGCGTGCCGACGAGGCGATCGCCATGTCGGCCGTGTTCACCTCGGTGCATCTCAACATCAAGGCCATCGCGGCGCTCACCGAGTCGGGCAATACCTGTCTGTGGATGAGCCGTCTGTCCACGCGCGTGCCGATCTACGCCTTGACACCCCAGGTCGAAACCCGTAGAAAAGTCACTCTGTTCCGCGGCGTCTACCCCATCAACCTGAAAACCGCGACCAAGGAGCGGGACGTGTTGCTGGCCGAGGCGGAAGAAGAATTGCGCCGGCGTGGCGCGGTGCGCGAAGGCGACCTGATCCTGCTGACCATCGGCGAGCCCATCGGCCAGTCCGGGGGTACCAACACCATGAAAATCGTCCGCGTCGGCGGCACGAAAAAAGCCTGATCCGCCTATCCCTTTTCAACCTAGGAGACTCTACAAATGGCCCTGATTTCGCTTCGTCAACTGCTCGACCATGCCGCCGAGAACGGCTATGGCCTGCCGGCGTTCAACGTCAACAACATGGAGCAGGTGCACGCCATCATGCAGGCTGCCGCCGCCGTCGATTCGCCGGTGATCCTGCAAGGCTCCGCCGGTGCGCGTTCCTACGCGGGCGAGCCTTTCCTGCGCCACCTGATTCTGGCTGCCATCGAAATGTATCCGCAGATTCCCGTCTGCATGCACCAGGACCACGGCGCTTCGCCCAGCATCTGTTTCCGCTCCATCCAGTCCGGCTTCAGCTCGGTGATGATGGACGGCTCGCTGAAAGAAGACGGCAAGACCCCGGCTTCCTATGAATACAACGTCGAAGTGACCCGCAAGGTGTCCGACCTGGCCCACGCTTGCGGCGTCTCGGTCGAGGGCGAACTGGGCTGCCTGGGCTCGCTCGAAACCGGTAAGGCCGGCGAGGAAGACGGCCACGGCGCCGAAGGCACGCTGGATCATTCCATGCTGCTGACCGATCCCGACGAAGCCGCCGATTTCGTCAGCAAGACCCGCGTCGATGCGCTGGCCATCGCCATCGGCACCTCGCACGGCGCCTACAAGTTCACCCAGAAGCCCACCGGCAAGGTGCTGCGCATCGACCGCGTGAAGGAAATCCACGCGCGCATTCCCAACGTGCATCTGGTGATGCACGGTTCCTCCTCGGTGCCGGAAGACTGGCTCGCCGTCATCAACAGCTACGGCGGCGACATGGGCCAGACCTACGGCGTGCCGGTCAGCGAAATCGTTGAAGGCATCAAGAGCGGCGTGCGCAAGGTCAACATCGACACCGACCTGCGCATGGCGTCCACCGGTGCGATCCGCAAGCACCTGGCGGAGAACAAGGCCAACTTCGACCCGCGCAAATTCCTCAAGGAAGCGACCAAAGGCATGAGCGAGATCTGCAAGGCGCGCTACGAAGCCTTCGGCGCGGCGGGCCAGGCCAGCAAGATCAAGAAGGTCTTCAACCTGGAAGAAATGCAGAAGCGCTACGACAAGGGCGAACTGGATCCCAAAGTCAACTGATTTCCGGGTTCGACCGGTAAAAGGGCGCTTCGGCGCCCTTTTTTATTCTGGACAGCCGCGTTATCGGAAGCTATATTGATATAAGAATGTCCTAATATTCCTTTTATTTTTTCGGAGAGTCTCCATGTACAAACTGATTGCCCTGGCCGTTCTCGCCCTGGCCACCCTGCCTGCCCAGGCCAGTCCCGATCTGGCCAACAAGAGCAAGTGCATGACCTGCCATCAGGTCGACAAGAAAGTCCTGGGTCCGTCCTTCAAGGACATTTCCGCCAAATACAAAGGCCAGAAGACAGCCGAAGCCATGCTGGCGGACAGCATCGTCAAGGGTTCGAAAGGCAAATGGGGCGCTATTCCGATGCCGGTCCAGAAGGTGTCGCCGGCAGACGCCAAGACCCTGTCGAAGTGGATCCTGACGCTGTAAGCAGGGTTGGGTACTAGCCGAGCATCGCCTTCAGCGCGGCCAGCCGGTCGCTGCCGCTGGCTTTGGATTCGGCATCGGGGGCGGCATCCGGGCGCCGGATTTCGTCCCCCAGTTCCTCGATGAAGCGCGAAGGCTCGCACGACACCGACTCGCGCGCCCGCTTGCGGCGTGCGCAATAGGACAGGGTCAGCGATTTCCGTGCGCGGGTGACGCCGACGTACATCAGCCGGCGTTCCTCTTCCAGCCGGCCTTCGTCCACCGCGTCGCGGTGCGGCAGGATGTTTTCCTCCACGCCGACCAGGAAGACGTGGCCGAATTCCAGGCCCTTGGCGGCGTGCAGGGTCGACAGCCGTACCGCGTCGGGCTCCTCGTCCTCGCGGCCTTCCAGCAGCGTGATCAGGGCAATAGTCTGCGTGAGCTGCAGCAGATCCTTCTCGTCTTCCTCGCCCTTCTTCGCGATCCATGCGGCGAATTCGCGCACGTTGTCCCAGCGCGACTGCGCGGCGCGCTGGTCGTCCTGATCGAACAGCCAGGCCTCGTAGCCGGTGGCCTGCAGCAGTTCGTCGAGCAGTTCGCCCGCCGGTTCGCGCGCGACGCGCGCTTCGAAGCGGTTGATGAACTGGCAGAACTCGACCAGCGGCGCGAGCTGGCGTTCGCCGATCTGCGCCGCGGCGGCGGCCGAGAACACGGCCTCGAACAGACTCACATGCAGCGTCGCGGCCACTTGGCCGAGCTTTTCGAGCGTGGCGGCACCGACACCGCGACGCGGTGTCGTGACCGCGCGAATGAAAGCGGGATCGTCGTCGCCGTTGGCGATCAGCCGCAGATAGGCGATGACGTCCTTGATCTCGCTCTTGTCGAAAAAGGATTGCCCGCCCGAGAGCTGGTAAGGGACCTTTTCGTTACGCAACGCCTGCTCGAAGATGCGCGCCTGATAGTTGCCGCGGTACAGGATCGCGTAGTCGCGCCATTCGGTGCGATGCTGAAACTTGTGCGACAGCAGGCGCATGACGACCGATTCGGCCTCGTGTTCGTCGTCCTTCGTCGGCATCACCTGGATGGCGTCGCCCACGCCGAGGTCGCTCCACAGCCGCTTCTCGAACAGCTTGGGGTTGTTGGCGATGAGGCTGTTGGCGGCCTTGAGGATGCGTACCGTCGAGCGGTAGTTCTGTTCGAGCTTGACGACGTGCAGATGCGGGTAGTCGTCGCGCAGCTGGCGCAGGTTGTCGGCCGAGGCGCCGCGCCAGCCGTAGATCGCCTGATCGTCGTCGCCCACCGCGGTGAAGGCGGCGCGCACGCCGGTGAGCTTCTGCAGCAGCCGGTACTGTGCGGCATTGGTGTCCTGGTATTCGTCGACCAGAATGTGGCGCAGGCGGTTCTGCCACTTCTCGCGCAGTTCGGCGTGCGTATCCAGCAGTTCGGCCGGCAGGCGGATCAGGTCGTCGAAGTCCACCGCCTGGTAGGCGCGCAGGGTCGCGTCGTAGCGGTCGTAGATGCGGGCGTAGGCGCGCGCGTTGTCGTCCTCGGCGGATTGCAGCGCGGCGGCCGGCGAGGTCAGCGCGTTCTTCCACAGCGAGATGCGCGTCGCCGCGCGGCGGATTTCCTGCTTGTCGGTGGTCTTGAGGATCTCTGACACGATGCCCATCGCATCGGCGGAATCGAGGATGGAAAACGCCGGTTTCAGCTCGGCGAATTTCGCGTCCTCGCGCAGCATTCTGAGGCCCAGCGAGTGAAACGTGGTGACGATGAGGCCTTTGGTGTTGACGCCTTGGGTCAGCTTGGCTGCGCGCTCCTGCATTTCGCGCGCAGCCTTGTTGGTGAAGGTGATCGCCGCGATCGCGCCCGGCTTGTAGCCGCATTCGCCGATCAGATAGGCGATCTTGTGCGTGATCACGCGCGTCTTGCCCGAACCCGCGCCGGCCAGCACCAGCAGCGGTCCGTCGAGGTATTTCGCCGCTTCGCGCTGCGGCGGGTTGAGCGCGGCGAGCAGGCTCATGCTGCGCCGAATTCGCGTTCGAGCCAGGCGTTGATGGCGTCCGATTCGTACAGCCAGGTCTGCTGGCCGTCCGCCGCGGTGATCAGCAGGCAGGGCACCTGCGCCGTGCCGCCGCCGGCCACGAGCGCAGCACGATGGACATCGTCGCTGCGCGCGTCGCGCAGTTCGACATGCAGCGACAGCCGCCGCAGCGTGCGTTGTACCTTGATGCAGAACGGGCAGGTCGGGAAATGGTAGAGCGCGAGTGCGCGGGTGCGCGCATCCACGGCTGCCTGCGCCTCGATGCTGCGTACCATGCCCCTGGGACGGGTCAACCAGTTGCCCAGCAGCAGAAAGGGACCGAGCACGGCGCGCAGGGTGCGAAAGAACAGGCGGATCAGGGATTTCATGGGAAACGTCGAAAGGCGGAAAACGGGCGCGCTATGATGCGGGGCAACACAACGCCTGCGGTATTTTATATGGCCATCTACGCCATTGGCGACATTCAGGGGTGCCGCGAGTCGCTCGAACGCCTGCTCGACCTGATCCGTTTCGATCCCGCCGCCGACCGGCTCTGGTTCGTCGGCGATCTTGTCAATCGCGGCCCCGATTCGCTCGGTACGCTGCGATTGATCAAAAGTCTTGGCGAGGCTGCAGTCTGCGTACTCGGCAACCACGATCTGCACCTGCTGGCGCTGGCCGAGGGTTTGGGCCGCGTGCACAAGGGCGATACGCTCGATGCCATACTGGCGGCCCCGGATCGCGACGCGTTGCTGCACTGGTTGCGGCACCGCCGGCTGGCCTGGCTTGAGGACGGATTTCTGCTGATCCATGCCGGCGTGCTGCCAGGATGGACGGCGAGCGATGTGATGGCGTACGCCGCCGAGGCGGAAGCGGCGTTGCAGGGGGCCGACTACCGGATATTCTTCGAGCGCATGTACGGCAATGTGCCGGCCGCCTGGTCACCCGGCTTGCAGGGGTATGAGCGTCTGCGCGCGATCGTCAATGCCTTGACGCGGCTGCGCTACTGTTCGGCGGCGGGCGAGATGGAATTTCACCACAAGGGGGCACCGGGCACGCAGCCTGCGGGCTGGCTGCCGTGGTTCGAGGTGCCGGGGCGCGCCAGTGCCGACACCACCTGCGTGATCGGCCACTGGTCCACGCTGGGGCTGATCGACCGGCCCGGTCTGATCGCGCTGGATACCGGGTGCCTGTGGGGCGGCAGGCTCACTGCGATGCGGCTGACGGACCGGCAGGCGTTTGCGGTGGCGTGTCCGCAGATGCAACCTCCAAAAGGCTAGCGACCGCGCGTTCGGTCGTGGCCGCGAGTTCGCGCCGGTGCCCATCGGGCGAAACCGGCTCGCCGAAACGCAGTTCTGCAGTGAGCCCGCCGGCGTCGAGGATGCGCGTGACGCTTTCCCACAGACTGATGTCGTCGATGTAGGCCGGCGCGGCGCTGTACCGGCCGTCCGGCGTCCGGTAACGCAAGGCCGCCGGCACCACGGGGCAATTCAGCGCGACTGCGGGCTGCAGCAGGGAGGGCAGAAAGCGCTTGAGGCCGCGGCCATCGCTGGTCGTGCCTTCGGGAAAGACTGCAACCCAATGTCCGGCCTGCATCAGGGCGGCCATCTCGGCGTTGATGCGCCTCGTGTCGGCACGGCGACCGCGTTCCAGGAACAGCGTGCCCACGCGATGCGCGAGCCAGCCGACCACCGGCCAGCGCCGCACTTCCGACTTCGAGACGAAATGCACGCGGCGTGCGGCGAGAATCAGATAGATGTCGATCCAGGAGACATGGTTGCAGACCAGCAGCGCGCCCGCGGACAGGGCGGGGGGCGTTCCGGTGTGTACGCGTACACGCAGGATCGCGAGCAGGCGGGCCGACCAGCGGGCGACGATCCGGTCCCGGCCGCGTTCGCCGGCCAGCGGCAGCGCAAACAGCGCGAGGGTCACGCCCCACACGAGGTGGGCGGCCAGCAGGACGAGACGGGGCAAACGGCGGTATGCGGCGATCACGCCCGCATTGTAAGGCGCGCGGCAGCCCGGCAGTTCCTTAGCCGAGCAGGCGCCGGGCATAGCCGCGGTTCAGACGCGACATCGGCAGCAGCATCAACAGATCGGCGGTGTTGAAATCAGGATCCCAGGCGGGTTCGCCGCAGATTACCGCACCCAGTCGCGTGTAGCCCTTGATCAGCGGCGGCAGCGGTGCGTCGAGCCCGTCGTCGAGCGACTCGACCGGCAGGCGGCAGCGCGGCGTGACGTGCCATTCGACCGGGGCGAGATGGTGTACGGCTAGCTGGCGGAAAAGGCGCGCCGCGACGTGGCCGCCGTCGTGCATGGCGATGCTGGCACAGCCGATGATGGTCTCGTGGCCGTGGCGGGTCATGTAGTCGGCCAGCCCCATCCACAGCCGCGCGATGACCGCGCCGCTGCGGTGATCAGGGTGCACGCAGGAGCGGCCCAGTTCGGCCATGCGCGGGCGCAGGCCGTTCAGCCGGGTCAGATCGAATTCCTGTTCGGAGTAGTAGCTGCCCACGCGTCTCGCTGATTCCGGCGAGAGGATGCGGTAAGTGCCGACGACTTCGCCGCTTCGCAGTTCGCGCACCAGCAGGTGATCGCAATAGGGGTCGAAGAGATCGATGTCGTGGCCCGGCTGAAGAGTCGACAGCCGCGCCCCCATTTCCTCGGCGAAAACCTTGTAGCGCAGGCGCTGCGCCTCGCGGATTTCGGCATCGTCCACCGCCAGTGAAACGTGATAGCGGCTGACGGGGACGGTCTGGACGGTACGGCGGACATCGAGCATGGCGCACTCCGGCAATGGAATGCGCGCAGCTTAGGCAATGGGTGTGAATCCGGCGTGACGCAGGGATGGCGAAACGATGACGGCTCTCCCTCCGGGGGGAGGGGCGCTCAGTGCGATACGCGGGTGGTGCCGCCGCCGCTCAGTATGCGCACGCGGTCGCCGACCTGGAAGCTTTCGTCCGCCGCCTGCGTGATGGCGATCAGGCGGCCCGAGTCGAGTTTGACCGTGATTTCCACGCCTTTTTGCCGGGTAAGGCCTTCTTCCGCCGCCGCGCCGCCCAGACCGCCGAGCACCGCGCCCACGGCCGCACCGACCACACTGCCTTTGCCGCCGCCGACCGTGCTGCCGGCGACGCCGCCGACCACGGCCCCTGCCCCCGCGCCGATCGGCGTCTTGGTGCCTTCGATGTTGACCTCGCGCACCGACTCGACCACGCCCATCTGCACCTCCTGGACGGTACGTGCCTGTTCGCGCGTGTAGTCCTTGCCACCCGTGCCGGCGGCACAGCCGAACAGCAGGGCGGCGGAACAGGCGGCGACGGCGAGCGCGAGCGGTGTGTTCATGTCGAGGACTCCTCGAAGGGCAGGATGCAATTGAGACTGGCGGGCACGGTACGGGTTCAATCCAGCAGCGGCTGCCCGAATGCCGCCTGTGCACGGGCGGCGATGTCGGCGCGGGCGGGCGCATGATTCTGCCCGCCGCGGTGTTCGATCTTGAGTGCGCCCATCACGCTGGCGAGCCGGCCGGTCCTGTCCCAGTCCCAGCCGCGTGCGATGCCGTAGAGCAGGCCGGCACGGAAGGCATCGCCGCAGCCGGTGGGATCGACTACGGCGCGGGCGGCGACGACGGGAATCTCGATGACGGCGCCGTTGGCGTAGAAACGGGAGCCTGCCTCGCCGCGCGTGACCACCAGGCATTTCACCCGGGCGGCCAGTGCGTCGAGTCCCAGACCGGTACGTGTCTGCAGCAGTTCGGCCTCGTAGTCGTTGAGGGTGACGTAGTCGGCCAGATCGACCATTTCCAGCAGTTCCCCGCCGGAAAACAGCGGCATGCCCTGGCCGGGATCGAACACGAAGGGAATGCCGGCGGCGCGGAACTGCCGGCAGTGGTTCAGCATGCCGTCCCGGCCGTCCGGCGAGACGATGCCGAGACCGATGTCGCGCGCCCGAGAGGCATCGTTTTCGTGCGAGAAATTCATCGCGCCGGGATGAAAGGCGGTGATCTGGTTGTCGGCCAGGTCGGTGGTGATGAAGGCCTGCGCGGTATAGGTGCCGGGCAGGTGGCGGATGGCCTCGCGTGCGATGCCGAGCGCGTCCAGCCGCTCGGCGTAGGGGCCGAAATCGTCGCCGACGGTGGCCATGATCACCGGTTCGCCGCCCAGCAGCCTGAGGTTGTAGGCGATGTTGCCCGCGCAGCCGCCGTATTCGCGCCGCATTTCAGGCACGAGAAAGGACACGTTCAGCATGTGGATCTTGTCCGGCAGGATGTGGTGTTTGAAGTGATCCTGGAACACCATGATCGAATCGAAGGCGAGCGAGCCGCAGATGAGCGTGCGCATGACGGGCGGGGGATGATAACGACAGCGGCGATTATACGCAGGCGCCGCCGGCCGATTTCATCGAATATTCATCGCGTTGACAGCGGATGGTCATGCCGGCCGGCCATGCTGCGCGCATGGAAGCGAGACTCGCAAGACGCTCAGTACTGCTCTGGTCGGTGCCCGCGGCTCTGTTCGCGGGCGACGCGCTGGCATGGGGGCTCTACACCCATGTTTATTTCGCCCAGCTCCTGATCTGGGCGGTACCGCTTGCCGATCCCGCGTTGCGCCGCGCGGTGCGCAAGTTTCCCGAACGGCTGGTCGCCGGTGCCTGTCTGCCCGATCTCGCCCTGGTGGGGCGGCTTTCGGGTACCCGGGCCTTCGAGGGAACCCATCGCTGGGAAGCGGCGCACGCGCTGCTCGACGCGGCACGGGACGACGCCGGCCGCGCCTGTGCCGTCGGTGCGATGAGCTATCTGTGGGTCGACATCATCGCGCACAACCATTTCGTGCCCGCGCACGAACATCTCTGGTGGAATGTGCCGATGCTGACGCACGCGGCGTCTGAATGGGCGATGGACCGTCACATCGCACGTCATCTGCTGCGTCCGCCCGCCGCACTGCTTCGGGCGGATACCTGGCTCGTCGACTATGTGGCCCGCCATTTCGACTGCACGCCGCGGACGGCGGCACGGGCGATCCGGCAGCTCGGCCGTGCCGAACGCCTGCTGCGTCGCAGTCATCTGCCGGGCCTGCTGCATGGTGCCGGGCGCCTGTTCGACCGTACCCTGTCGGCGCGTTTCGATTACTACGTCCGGGAAACGATCGCCCGCCTGCCGCAGATGGATCGCGTGCTGGCGGGCGAGAGCCCGGCCTGGATCGCCGATTGCCCGCCCCCCGGCGAAGTCCGCGCGCGCATCGCCGCGCATGCGCCCGAACTGGTCGCCTGCCGGCTGCCGCTGCCGGTGGATCTGTACGAAGCCGGGCCGGCGGTACTGGAACGGGCTGCCTGACGCCGCCCACAGGAACGTGGATCCGGTATCCGGGCGTCAGGCCGTCTCAATGGCGCCCATTGAAACGATCTGCTGGAACAGTCGTCGGCCCGGCTGCACAATGGGACTCATCCCAACGTGTCGTCGAAAGGAGAAGCGCATGAAAGCCAAAGCCCGGAAATCCGCCGCCATCGATATCGGCATCTCGGAAGCCGACCGCGCCAAAATCGCGCAGGGCCTCTCGAAACTGCTCGCCGACAGTTTTTCGCTCTACCTGATGACGCACAACTTCCACTGGAACGTCACCGGCCCGATGTTCAACACGCTCCATACCATGTTCATGGCGCAATACACCGAGCAGTGGAACGCGCTGGATCTCGTCGCCGAGCGCATCCGCGCCCTGGGTCATCCTGCGCCGGGCACGTTCAAGGACTACGCCAAACTTGCTTCGATCAAGGAAGTCGCCGGCGTGCCGAAGGCGACCGAGATGATCCGGCTGCTGGTCGACGCCCAGGAAGCCACCGCCCGTACGGCGCGCAGTCTCTTTCCGGTCGTGGACAAGGCGAACGACCAGCCGACGATGGATCTGCTGACGCAGCGCCTGGAAGTGCACGAGAAAACCGCATGGATGCTGCGCAGCCTGCTGGAAGAATGAGCGCGCACGGCCATCCCGGAGTCGGGGTGGCCGCGGTTCACAACATGAGCGACGCGCCGGCGATGCCGATGCCCAGGAACGCGCCGACGATCACGTCGCTCGGATAGTGCAGGCCAAGTACCAGCCGCGAAGCGGCGACCAGCAGCGTGAACGGCCAGACGAGCCAGCCGAGTGCGGGGTAATAGGCTGTGGCGATCGTGCTGAACACGACGGCGTGCAGGGTATGGCCGGATGGAAAACTGAAGTGATCGAGTGGCGCGCTCAGGCAACGGATCGCCGGACAGACCTGATAGGGACGCGGCCGTTCGGTCGCCCCTTTCAGCCATTTGTAGGCCAGCGTTCCGGTCAGACCGGCTGCGGCCATGTGGGCGACGGCCGGCAGGGCGGTCCATCCCTGCCAGACGGGCAGCGCCGCCATCAGTACGTACCAGAAAATGCCGTCGCCGAGCCGGCTGGCGACGCGGAAGAGCGTGATTTCCCAGACCGGCAGCCGCACGCCGTTCAGCCGTTCCAGCCAGACATGTTCCCGTACAGCCAGCCGTTGCAGGCCATGGTGGGCGGAAAAGGCGAAACGGTTCGAATGCATGGCGCTGGCTTCAGGTTGTGCGCATGCGGGCCGGACCGATGTCGGCACCGGCTGGCGCGTGCGTATGGGCAAGCCGCAGCAGCACCCGTTCGAAGCCGTCGACGATGGCATCCCAGGACAGCTGCGCGGCGCGCGCGCTGGCCGCTGCCCCGAGTCGCCGCTGCAGGAGACGGTCCGGGGCCAGCGCCGCGGCTTCGCGCAGGAAGGACAAGGCCTCTTCCGGCGCGGCTTTCAGGCCATTCTCGCCGTGCCGGATGACTTCTTCGGCCGCGGCGCAATCGTAAGCCACGACCGCCAGCCCCGAGGCCATGGCCTCGATGGTGACGTTGCCCCAGGTTTCGGTGAGGCTGGGAAACAGGAACACGTCGCCGGAAGCGTAATGCGCGGCCAGCGTCTCGCCGGTCTGCGTGCCGCAGAAAACCGCGTCCGGTCGCTTCGCCTGCCAGGCCGCGCGTTCGGGGCCGTCGCCAACCAGTACCAGACGGGTCGGCGCGTGCGCTTCGCGCATGGCGTCGTACGCGCGGAATACCAGTGCGAGATTCTTTTCGGCCGCCAGCCGGCCGACATAGAGCGCGACCGTATCGTCCGGCGCAACCCCCCAGCGTGCCCGCAGCGCCGGGTCACGCCGGCCGGGATGAAACAGCCGCGTATCGACGCCGCGGCCGATGATTTCCAGATTATCGTAGCCGCTTGCCGCCAGCTCGCGGCGGATGCCCTCGGTCGGCACCAGCGTGACCGCTGCCTTGTTGTGAAACTTGCGCAGGTAAGCCACGATCGCGCGGCGCAGCAGGCCGAGGCCGTAATGACTGCTGTAGCTATGGAAATTGGTGTGGAAATCGCTTGCCACGGGCAGCCGCAGCTTGCCGGCCGCAGCCAGCGCCGACCAGCCGAGGGGGCCTTCCGTGGCGATCTGGACCACGTCCGGGCGATGCAATGTCCACAGCCGGGTCAGCGCAGTCTTGGCGGGCAGGCCCATTTTCAGGCCGTCGTAGCGTGGCAGCGGAATACCGCGCTGCAGATGTTCGGTCAACGTCGCGGTCGGCTGGGGCGTGTCGTCGGCGCGCTGGCGCGGACGGATCAGCTGGATCTGGTGATTGCGTGCCTGCAGGCCGTCGACCACGCGACCGAGCGTCATCGCCACGCCGTTGACCTCGGGCGGGTAGGTCTCGGTCACTACCGCGATGCGCATTTGCGGGCGTATCGACGGCAGCGTCTGGCAGGTGAAATCGGCTGCGTCCATGCGGCGCAGCATGCCCGTCGTGTGCGACAGCTTGATGAAGCGCCGATGACGGCGCGATGACGCGTCAGGCCGCGAGCGGCAGGCTCTGGCGCGCGATGTCCCGCAGCATGAGGATATCGCGGTAGGCGCTGGGCTCGAAACCGACGCGGGTCCCGCCACGGTTGTCGTAGATCAGGTCCTCGAAGAAGGCGTTGACCTCGGGCGTGCTCCACACGTTGACGAGCTTCTCCAGCAGGTGCGGGTAGGCCTCCAGACCGGGGCCGGGGTCGTTGCCTTCCTGTGAAATCGGATGCCCCGACAGGTTGACGTTGAAATAGCGCCGACATTCGGCACTCGCCACGGCATAGCCCGCCGCATCGCCTGCGCGGTGCAGCAGGTCGAGCAGCAGCAGCCAGGGCACGGGCGATTCGGTCGGCGATTCGCGCAGGTGTTCCTGCAGCAGATGTACCGCCAGATCGCCGTGGCCGAACGCCATGAACACCTCGGCCTGGTCGAGCACGTCTTCCTTGACCTCGGTGCCTTCGGTCTGGGCGTGCGTCGGCAGCGTGTCCACCAGCCGGATCGCGGGTTTGTCTTCGACCGGTGCCACCGGTGCGGCCGGCGGTTCGTCGGCTGTGTCCCCGGGCGGAGGCGTCGCGGGCGGCGTCCAGCCAAGCGTGTCCGGCAGACGCTCGGCCGTCTGCCGGGACCGGCCGCGCAGCCAGGCGATCAGGCCGGCGGCGCCGGCAAGCAGAGCGGCGAGCAGCAGATACAGCGGCCAGCGCGGTGCGCTTTCCGGTTGCGGCGGCGGCACGGCGGCCGTTGCGGCGGCGCGGCGTGTCTCCAGTTCCGCATTGCGTTTCTGCAGTTCGGCGAGCTGGGTTTCGAGATGGGCCAGCTTGCGCGTGAGCGCAGTGTTCTCGTCGGACAGCTCGGTCTCGGTCAGGGGGACCTCGACGGCGCGCGCGGGGTCCGGCAGCGTGGTGTCCAGGCGCAGACCGAATCCGCCGGCATCGGGTAGGGTGCGATGCCGGCCGGACAGGATCAGTTTAGGCTGGCTGGCATTGCCCGCGTGCGGCGGCGCAGCGTGCCTGGACGTTTTCGGCGTGCCGGTCCGGGCGTGTGGGGAGGAGGGATTCGAAGCGGCGGTAACCGCCGGCGCGCGGCGCACGGGCACCGCGTCGGATTGCGTGGGCGCTGCAGGTTCGGCTGTCACCGGGGGGGCAATCGCCAGCGGCGGATCGAGCAATGCGGTGTAGTCGCGCTGCAGGCGGGCCTGACAGTCCGTGACCAGAGAAAACTGGAGGATCGGATCGTTGACCGTGTCCCGGCTGCGCAGATGCAGCCGGAGGGCACCTCCCGCCTGTTCGAGACGCAGTTCGACCGGGGGAGGCGCGGCAAGACCCGTCTGCGCGGCGCCGAGGTGAAAGCAGTTGGCTGCGATATCGGCCGGTGCGTCCAGCACCGCAACGCTGGCATGCAGGGGCTGGCCGAGGCGCGAATGCAGCGCCAGATCGCCCAGTCCCAATGCCGCAGCCGGACCGAGCGGCCAGAATCCCAACAGCAGGCAGGCGAGCGAGCGCTTCACGAAATGGATGATTGAGAGTACACGCCAATATTTCCGGCCATGGGCCCGGCAACTTTAGGGTTTCCTGAAAATATTGGCACGTTTTTTGTGCCCGGACGGGCCAGATCGGGCGGCGAACGTCTCAGCCAAACAACACCAGCGCCCAGACGACGACGGCATTGATCAGGGCAATGAGCACGGCGGCACTGCCCATGTCCTTGGCGCGTTTGATCAGATGGTGATGCTCCAGCGAGATGCGGTCGACGGCGGCTTCCACTGCCGAATTGAGCAGCTCGACGATCAGCACCAGCAGTACCGCGCCGACCATCAGCGCGCGTGCGATGCCATCGTCGCCAAGGTAGAGCGCCAGCGGAATCAGAACGGCGGCGAGCAGGATCTCCTGCCGGAACGCATCCTCGTGGCGGAAGGCGGCGGCAAGGCCCGCCCAGGAATAGCCCGCCGCGTTGACGATCCGCCGCAGGCCGGTTTTGCCCTTGAACGGGGATTCGCCCTCCGGCGGTGCGTTCATGCGGCGGGTTTGTAGGCCAGATCGAGTTCGCGGGCCGCCTTCACGTCGTCGAGCCGGCGCACCGGCAGCGTATAGGGCGCACCCTTGACCAGGTCCGGGTTCGTTTCGGCCTCGCGCTTGATCGCGATCATGGCGTCGACGAAGCCGTCCAGTGTCTCGCGCGATTCGGTTTCGGTCGGCTCGATCAGGAGGCACTCGGGCACCAGCAGCGGGAAGTAGGTCGTCGGTGCGTGGTAGCCGTAATCGAGCAGGCGCTTGGCGAAATCCATCGCCGTCACACCCGTCGCGTCCTTGAGTTTTTTCAGCGTGACGATGAATTCGTGGCTCGCGCGGCGCTCGGGGTAGGCCAGTTCGAAACCGGCGTTGCGCAGCTTCGCCATCAGATAGTTGGCGTTGAGTGTCGCGTATTCGGCGACGCGGTGCATGCCCTCGCGGCCCAGCAGGCGGGCATAGATGTAGGCGCGCATCAGTACACCTGCGTTGCCGAGATTGGCGCTCATGCGGCCGATGCTCTGCGGCACGTCGGCTTCGGTGGCGAGACGGTAGAAACCGTTGTCGTTCAGTACCAGGGGAATCGGCAGATGCGGCAGCAAGCGCTGCGCGACGCCGACCGGCCCCGCACCCGGTCCGCCGCCGCCGTGCGGCGTCGAAAAGGTCTTGTGCAGGTTCATGTGGATTACGTCGAAGCCCATGTCGCCGGGGCGCACCTTGCCGAGGATGGCGTTGAGGTTGGCGCCGTCGTAGTAGGCCAGTCCGCCCGCCTCGTGGACGATCTTCAGGATCTCGACGATGCGGGTTTCGAATACGCCGAGCGTCGAAGGATTGGTGAGCATGAGCCCGGCGGTCTGTGGGCCGACGGCGGCTTTCAGCGCTTCGATGTCGACCGCGCCGTTCGCGTCGGTCGGGATTTCCTTGACCGAATAGCCGCACATGGTGGCGGTGGCCGGGTTGGTGCCGTGCGCCGCGTCGGGCACGATGATTTCGCGCCGCGCGGTGTCGCCGCGGGCATCGTGATAGGCCCGGATCATCGCCACGCCGGCGAATTCGCCGTGCGCGCCGGCCATCGGCGCCATCGACACGCCGGCCATGCCGGTCACGTCCTTGAGGATTTCCTGCAGTTCGTGCATGCACGACAGGAAGCCTTGACCTGTCTCATCCGGCGCCGACGGGTGGCGGGCCAGGAACTGCGGCAGCATCGCCAGCGAATTGCACGCGCGCGGGTTGTATTTCATCGTGCACGAGCCCAGCGGGTAGAACTGGGTGTCGATCGAGAAATTCTTCCGCGAAAGGCGCGTGTAATGGCGCACCACGTCGAGTTCCGAAACTTCGGGCAGCGCGGGTGCGGCCTTGCGGCGGAATTCGGCAGGCAGGTCGTCGAGGCTGCCGGACTCGGGGGGCAGTTGCGCGGTGGCGGTGCGGCCGGGACGGGAATGGTCGAATATCAGCATGATTCGTAGGGGCTAGGATTCAGAGACCCGGACAGGGAACCGGGGGCGTTCAGGAGCGCGGCACAGCCGCGCTTCCCTGAAGCCCGGTCCCAGGCGTCGGGTCCCTTATTTCAAGGCGGCCAGCGCGGCCTCGTAATTCGGCTCCTGCTTGATCTCGGGCACGAGCTCGGCGTGGATGACCTTGTTGGCTTCGTCGAGCACGACCACGCCGCGGGCGGTAATGCCGGCGAGCGGTCCGCTGGTGATGGCGACACCGTAGGCTTTCATGAAATCGCCGCCGCGCATGGTCGACAGCGTGGCCACGTTTGGTGCTTCGGCACCGCAGAAGCGGCTCTGCGCGAACGGCAGGTCGGCCGAGATGGCGATCACGGCGACCTTGTCGGAAGCGGCGTCGTTGAATTTCTTGGTCGAGATCGCACACACCGGGGTGTCGAGGCTGGGCACGATGTTGAGGATTTTCTTCTTGCCGGCGAAGTCGGCCAGCGAAACGTCGGCCAGGTCCTTGTTGACCAGCTTGAAGTCGGGTGCGGCGTCGCCGACCTGGGGAAAGGTGCCGGCTACGTCGATGGGGTTGCCGCCTAGGGTCACTGCCATGTTGTCTCTCCTTGTATAGAGTTGCGGAATGAAGCCTGCTTAGTCCTCATAGCGAGCAAGATGCTCGTCGATATTCTCGCGCAGGTTCTTTTCGTATTCGTTGAGAAAATAGGCGATCGCGGCTTCCTTCTGCGCGAGCATTTCGCCCTTGTCCGCCGATGCCGCCATGATGACGAAGGCGTTGAAACGCGAGGCGGCAAACAGCATGGCCGCGCTGGCCAGGCTGGGTTTTACCTGCCCCATCTGTTCGTTGGCGACACGGATGTGGGCGTCGGCCAGATCGTAGAAGGTCTTGTCGCGTGCGGGTTCGCTCATGTCGGAGGCCTCAGTTCTTGTACGCGCACGGCGGCGCTTCGCGGCGCTTGGACAGGATGCGTTCCAGCTGCTGCGCGTAGCGGTCGAGGTCGGCTGCGGTCTTGGTTTCGGTTACGCAGACGAGAATGGCGTTGCCGAGCTCGGGGTAGGCGGCAGTCAGGTCGTAGCCGCCCAGAATACCCTGGGCGCGCAGGGCGCGCAGCACGTCGGATGCCTTGTCATCGAGCTGCAGCACGACTTCGTGGAAAGTCGGGCTGGCGAACGCACGCTTCACGCCGGCGATCGCGGTCAGCCGGTCGGCGAGCGCCTTCGTGTTCGCGTGCGACGCCGAGGCGACGCGGGCGAGGCCTTCGGGGCCGAGCAGCGAGAGATACTGCGCGGCGGCGGTGACGACCAGGCCCTGATTGGTGCAGATGTTCGACGTGGCCTTGGAGCGGCGGATGTGCTGCTCGCGCGCCTGCAACGTCAGCGCGAAGCCGGGTTTGCCGTCCAGATCGACGGTACGGCCGACGATGCGGCCCGGCATTTGCCGCACGAAATCCTGCCGGCAGCACATGAAACCGAAATAGGGTCCGCCCGAGGCCATCGGCGCGCCGAGCGGCTGGCCTTCGCCGGCGCAGATGTCGGCGCCGGTCGCTCCCCATTGGCCCGGTGCTTCGAGCACGGCGAGCGAGGTCGGGTTGACCGTGGCGAGGGCGAGGCCGCCATGGGTGTGCGCCCAGTCGGTCATCGCGTGCACGTCTTCGAGCACGCCGAAGAAATTGGGTTGCGGAATGACGAGGCCGGCAAATTGACCGGGTTCGGCGGGCAGCACGGTGCGGCCCGTCGCCGTGTCGTAATCGAGCTCGGCGATCTCGATGCCCTGATTCCTGACTGTGGCGACCACGACCTTGCGCCAGGTCGGATGCACGGTTTTCGGCATCAGGACGCGGCGAGACTTGCCTTTGTGCGCGCGTACCGCCATCAGCACGGCTTCGGCCAGTGCACTGGCGCCGTCGTAGAGCGAGGCGTTGGACGCGTCGAGCCCGGTCAGCCGGGTCATCATCGTCTGGTATTCGTAGATGAGCTGGAGCGTACCCTGCGAGGCTTCGGCCTGATACGGCGTGTAGGCCGAGTAGAACTCGCCGCGCGTGGTGACCTGCCAGATCGCCGCCGGGATATGGTGTTCGTAAACGCCCGCACCGATGAAATTGGACCAGAAGCCGTCGGCCGCGGCGCGTTCGTGCAGCAGGCGCGTCACGGCCATTTCGGATTCGCCCTCGGGCACGCTGGCGAGCTTGCCGGACTTGAGGCCGGCGGGAATTTCGTCGAACAGGTCTTCGATGCTCGACGCGCCGATGGCGGCGAGCATGGCCGAGACGTCGTCGGGGGTGTGGGGGATGAAGGGCATGATGCAGGGGCTCGATGTTGGGGGAGGGGCGAGGATTTAGAGGCTAGGGATGATGTATGGCTTCGCCGCATTCCATGAATTAATGAGGCGCGGCACAGCCGCACAAAGCCTCCTGGCCCCAGACCCCTTATCCCTCAGTGCGCTTCCGACGCGACCAGCTTCTGGTACGCGGCAGCGTCGAGCAGTTCGCCGACACTGCCGGCATCGGCGGGTTTGAGCTTGAACATCCAGGCTGCGTAGGCGTCCTGGTTGATCGCTTCGGGGCTGGATTCGACATCGCCATTGGTGGCGACGACCTCCCCTGCGATAGGCGCGTACACGTCGGAAGCGGCCTTCACCGATTCGACCACGGCGCATTCCTCGCCCCTGGTCAGCACGCGGCCGACGGCGGGATTTTCGACGAAGACCATGTCGCCCAGCAGATCCTGCGCATGGTGGGTGATGCCCACGGTCAGCGTGCCGTCGGCTTCGACGCGCACCCACTCGTGGCTGGGGGTGTATTTGAGATCGGTGGGGATGTTCATGGTGTGTTCCTGGTCGCGTTGTATTCCGGGGGCCGGGTCAGAGGGCTGGGCGTTGGGGGGTGCGGCTGGCCGCGCGATTTTTCCTGTCCTCCGGGCGCCTGAAGCCCGACTCTTCCTAAATCAAAACCTTGCCATTGCGCACGAACGGGTATTTCACCACTTTCGCGCGCAGTTTTTTGTCGCGAATTTCCACTTCGACGGCCTCGCCGGGGGCGATGCCGAGCGGAATGCGCGCGAGTGCGATGGATTGCTGCATCGTAGGCGAGAACGTGCCGGAGGTGATTTCGCCCGGGCCGTTTTTCGTATGCACGGTCTGGTGGCTGCGCAGCACGCCCTTGTCGAGCAGAACGAGGCCGGCGAGCTGTTTCGTCACTTCGCTGGCTTCCAGCGCGCGGCGGCCGACGAAATCGCGTTCGGTCTTGAGATCCACGGTCCAGGCCAGGCCCGATTCCAGCGGACTGGTCGTTTCGTCCATATCCTGGCCGTAGAGGTTCATCCCGGCTTCGAGCCGCAGGGTATCGCGCGCGCCGAGGCCGATGGGCTGGCCGCCGGCTTCCACCAGCGCACGCCAGAACATGGGTGCGGCCTTGGCGAGGATCATCACTTCGAAACCGTCTTCGCCGGTGTAGCCGGTGCGCGCAACGAACATCTCGCCCATGGCCGCGGCGTTGAAAGGTTTGAGCGTGGCCGTGATCGAGTCGACGCCGGGCAGGGCATTGTTCAGCACATCGACCGCCTTGGGACCCTGGATCGCAACCATTGCCAGATCGCGGCGCGGGACGAGCGTGAGGCCCATGTCCCAGTCGGCGTTCATCTTTTCCATCCACGCGAGATCTTTTTCCGCCGTGCCGGCGTTCACCACCAGCCGGAACCAGTGCTCGTCCATGAAATAGACGATGAGGTCGTCGATGACCCCGCCGGCTTCGTTCAGCATGCAGGCATACAGTGCCTTGCCCGAAACCTGCAGCTTGTCGACGTTGTTCGCGACCAGCCGGCGCAGGAAGGCGCGGACGTTCTCGCCCCGGATGTCGAGCGGCAGCATGTGCGAGACGTCGAACAGCCCGCAACCCGAGCGCACGATGTGGTGTTCCTCGATCTGCGAGCCGTAGTGGACGGGCATGTCCCAGCCGCCGAAATCGACCATTCTGGCGCCGAGTTCGCGGTGGGTGGCGTTGAGCGGAGTCTGCTTGAGCATTGTCGATACCAGATAAAAAAGGGTGAAGCGCGGATTCGCTTCACCCCTCTGTCCTTGGTACCTGAGAGATTACGGAAGACCGGCTTCCGCTGCCCCTTCGGTGGCCGTCTGCCTTACGGCGACTGCGCTCTCCAGAGTGTTCCGGTTGTTGCGGTCCTTTTGCCTGAGCGATTCCGGGTGAATTGCGCCTTCGGCGGCGGTTGTGGGCAACCGCGCTCTCCCGCAACGGGAAGCCGAACTATACCGAAGAAGCGGTGCGGCAACCACTCCCGGACGACGATTCCGGCCGGGATCAGTAGCTGAGGCGCAGGTCGAACCCCATCGGCGCCAGATTGCGCACGGTGAGCGGCAGATCGAGGGGCTGTTCGCTGCGCGCCGGCATGCCGGCGGCAATGCGGGCGGTATTGTCGAGATATTCGCTGGGCGCGAAGCTGCGGCGGGCCAGCGGTTTGCCAGACCGGTCGCTGAGCGTCAGGATCAGAATGGGCCAGGCCTGCGGCTGGGCCGCCCGGTTGCCCAGGGTCAGTACCAGGCGCAGCTGGCCATTGCCTTCGACCTGCAGGTCGGAGCCGACGATTTGCAATTGATCCAGATTCTTCGGCAGCGACAGCGTGCATCCCAGCAGCGCGCAGGCCTGTTCCAGGGCGGGACGTGTTTCCGGCATCCGGCTGGCCAGTGTATCGCGCAGGAAATAGGCAGCCTGTCCGGCCAGTCCGATGGCCAGCAGCGTGATGGCACTGCCCCAGACCCAGGGGCTGGGGCGGCGTGCGCGCGCAGGGATGCGCGCCGGTCCGGGAACGGGCTGGGCGTATTCGATGCGTGCGGAAGGACGTTCGGTGGATTCGGCCGTTTCCGGCAGGAGGTCGGAAGAGGAAGGGAATGCAGTGGCAGGCTGCGGGTCGATGACCGGGAGCGGGCCGGGGTCGTCGTCGCCCGGCAGATTCGGGTCGATGAGGATGATGGATGGCAGATCGAGGCCGGCTTCGCGTTCGCGGATGCCGCGCGGGGTCTCTGCGGCCGGTTCGGCGGCATCGGCCAGGGCGGCTGGCGGGGCGATGGGTTCCGGTTCCGGAACCGGGGCGGCTGGGAGAGACGGTTCGGTTTCGGCTGCCGGCCCGGACAGGGGCTCGGGCGGCAGTGTGGTGTAGGGAAAGCCAGTTTCAGGGGGCTGCGGCGCAGGCGAAGCGTCGGAATCGTGCGCCATCGGCAGTGTGGTGCCATCCTCCATCCGCAGCGACAGGCGTGCGTCGAAAGCGCCGCCGCAGACGCCGCATTGCACCCAGCCCTGGGCCGCGGCGAGCTGGTCGTCACCGATGCGGAACACGCTGGTGCAGTGCGGGCAAGCGGCGCGATAGTTCATCGTCGCGTGCCTGCCAGGCGCACCCAGCCTGCTTCGGCGGCGGGTGGCCCGAAGTCGAACCAGTCGCGATAGATGGTCATGACGTCTTCGGCCTGCTCGACGAGGATGCCGGACAGCACCAGTTGCCCGCCCGTGCGTACCCGACCGGCGAGGAGGGGCGCCATGGCCTTGAGGGGATTGGTCAGGATATTCGCAACGACGACGTCATAGGCGGTTTCGGGCAGTTCGCCGGGCAGGCCGAAGCGGGCTTCGACATCGTTGAGCGCGGCGTTGTCGCGCGAGGCCGTGACGGCCTGGGGGTCGATGTCGATCCCGTCCACGCGGGCCGCGCCCAGCCTGGCGGCGGCAATGGCCAGGATGCCGGAGCCGCAGCCGTAATCGAGCAGGGTTTCGCCGCCGGCGAGATGCGTGTCCAGCCAGGCGAGGCACAGGCGTGTGGTCGGATGGCTGCCGGTGCCGAAGGCGAGACCGGGGTCGAGCTTGAGATTGATCGCCGCTGCGTCCGGCGCGGTGTGCCAGGTCGGCACGATCCAGAGACGCGACGAGATCGGGATGGGATCGAACTGGGATTGTGTGAGCCGCACCCAGTCGGCGTCGGCCACGGCTTCGATCGCGTAGTCTGCGGGCACCAGCACGCCAGCGAGGGCGGCGGCAGCGGCCAGCAGGGCCGGCACGTCGGCTTGCGCGTCGAACAGCGCTACCGCAGTGCTGTGCTGCCATAGTTCCGCGGTCGGATGGTCGGGTTCGCCGAACAGCGGCGTTTCGTCCACCGTGCCGGCGTCTGCGTCTTCCAGCGCCACGGACAGTGCGCCGGTTTCCATGAGCGCATCCGACAATGGCTCGGCGGTTCTGGAGTCAACGCGAAAGCGGAGGGATTGCCAGGGCATTTTCAGAGGGATAGGGGCGGGATTCGGGGTGGGCGGCACGCATGTCGCGCGTTCAATTTTAGATGAGGCGCGGCCGGAGGCCGTCAAGCCACCGGGTTCCTGAATCCCGACCGCGGGCCTCAGCCCTTCTCCCCGGCCAGCTTGTGCTCCAGATAATGGATACTCGTGCCGCCGGCGATGAAGGCGGCGTCCTGCATCAGGTCCTGATGCAGCGGGATGTTGGTCTGGATGCCTTCGACGACCATTTCCATCAGTGCGCCGCGCATGCGGGCGATGGCCTGGTCGCGCGTGTCGCCGTAGGCGATGAGCTTGCCGATCATCGAGTCGTAATGCGGCGGGACGAAGTAGCCGTGGTAAACGTGCGAATCGACACGAATGCCGGGCCCGCCGGGCGCGTGATAATTGGTGAGGCGTCCCGGGCTGGGTACGAAGGTGGTCGGATGCTCGGCATTGATGCGGCATTCGATGGCGTGGCCCTTGAGCGCGATGTCCTTCTGACGGAACGGCAGTTTCTCGCCGGCCGCGACCCGAATCTGCGTCTGCACGATGTCGATGCCGGTCACGAGTTCGGTGACCGGGTGTTCCACCTGCACGCGGGTGTTCATTTCGATGAAGTAGAACTCGCCGTTTTCGTACAGGAATTCGAAAGTGCCGGCGCCGCGGTAGCCGATCTTCCGGCAGGCCTCCGCGCAGCGTTCGCCGATCCGGTCGCGCAGCTTGGCGTCGAGACCCGGCGCGGGGGATTCTTCCAGCACTTTTTGATGGCGGCGCTGCATCGAGCATTCGCGTTCGCCCAGATGCACGGCGTTGCCCTGTTCGTCGGCGAGCACCTGGATTTCGATATGGCGCGGTGTCTGCAGGAATTTTTCCATGTAGACCATGGGGTTGCCGAAGGCCGCGCTGGCCTCGGTCCGGGTCATGGTGACTGCGTTGACGAGCGCGGCCTCGGTGTGCACGACCCGCATGCCGCGCCCGCCGCCGCCGCCCGCCGCCTTGATGATGACCGGATAGCCGATGGCGCGCGCGATCTTCAGGATTTCGGACGGATCGTCGGGCAGCGCGCCGTCGGAGCCGGGCACGCAAGGCACCTTGGCTTCGAGCATGGCCTGCTTGGCGGCGACCTTGTCGCCCATGAGCCGGATGTTGTCGGGGCGCGGGCCGATGAAGGTGAAGCCGGACGATTCGACCCGTTCGGCGAAATCGGCGTTTTCCGACAGGAAGCCGTAACCGGGATGGATCGCCTCGGCGTCGGTGACTTCGGCCGCGGCAATGATGGAGGGCACGTGCAGGTAGCTCTGTGTCGACGGCGCGGGGCCGATGCATACCGATTCGTCGGCGAGCTTGACGTATTTGGCCTCGCGGTCGGCTTCGGAATAGACGGCGACCGTCTTGATGCCCATTTCGCGGCAGGCGCGCTGGATTCTCAAGGCGATCTCGCCGCGGTTGGCGATGAGGATTTTTTCGAACATGCGTTTGCAGGGGTCGGGAACCAGGATTGAGAGGTCAGGGGAGGCGCCGCTGCGCGCGGCAGCACCCTTAGCCTCAGCCCCTAGCCGCTAGCCCCGGTCTCCATTCAGCCAATCACAAACAGCGGTTCGCCGTATTCCACCGGCTGGCCGTTTTCGACCAGGATGGCCTTGATGACGCCTCCCTGATCCGCTTCGATTTCGTTCAGGAGCTTCATGGCTTCGATGATGCACAGCGTGTCGCCGGCATTCACGCTTTGGCCGACTTCGACGAAATTCTTGGCGCCCGGTGCAGGCGCGCGGTAGAAGGTGCCGACCATGGGCGAACGCACCACGTGGCCTTCGGGTACCGCATCTTCGGCAGGCGCGGCCGGCGGTACGGCAGCGGGCGCCGCAGGCGCCGCGGCGTGAACGATTTGCGGCGGTGGCGCCATCATCATTGGCGCACCGGCGATGCTCTTGGCGATGCGGACCTTCTCCTCGCCTTCGGTGATTTCAAGCTCGGCAATACCGGAGGCTTCAACCAGGTCAATGAGCTTTTTCAGTTTTCTGAGATCCATGGGGGGTGGTCCTGTCTTGGAGATGGCGCAACGCGTATTCCAGCGCGAGTTCGTAACCCTGCGCGCCCAGCCCGGATACCACGCCGACAGCGAGGTCGGAAAAATAGGAGTGGTGGCGGAAGCTTTCGCGTGCGTAGATGTTCGAGAGATGCACTTCGACGAAGGGGATTGCGATCGCGGCCAGTGCATCGCGCAACGCTACGCTGGTATGCGTGTAAGCGGCCGGGTTGATGACGATGAAATCGACGTGATCGCGCCCGGCCTGCTGGATGCGGTCCACCAGAGCGCCTTCGTGGTTGTGCTGGAAGGTTTCGACGACCGCACCGGCGGTTCGGCCGCGTTCGACCAGATTCCGGTTGATGTCTTCGAGTGTCGCGCGTCCATAGTGCTTGGGTTCACGGCTGCCCAGCAGATTGAGGTTGGGGCCGTGCAGCACGAGGATGTGCGGATGCAGACTCGGGACCGGTTTGGCCGCTGTGCGGCTGGTTCGCTTGGTCGTCATGGCGGCGAGTTTGCCGCAAATGAAACCAAATTGTCCAGATATTGACGCTAAATCGCCCCTATGAGCCGATTTTGTGCAAAACGGTCTCAAGCGCGGCCCGGGGCAGCCTGCCCAGATGGCGCATGACGATCTGGCCGTCCCGATCGACGACGATCGTGTAGGGCAGCGCACCTTGGGGGTTGCCCAGCGCGCGCGCCAGATTGTGCGCTGCGCCTTCGCCAATCAGAATGGGATAGGCAACCGGCTGGCGTTGTAGAAATGCATGCACATTGGCGGGCGTATCCACCGCGATGCCGACAATTTCGACGCCGGCCGGACGGTATTGCGTTCGCACGATCTCAAAATCGGGCATTTCCTCGCGGCAAGGCGCACACCAGCTGGCCCAGAAATTCAGCACCAGCGGCTTGCCGCGCCATTGGGCCAGGGATTGGTTCATGCCCTGCGGATCGGGATAGACAATCTGCCATAGCGCCGGGGGCGCCTGGTTTTCCGATGCGGGCCGCGAACGGCTCTGTGCGAACCATATACCCGCACCTGCCGCCAGTACGGCAAGCGTCAGGAAAAGCGCCAGGCGGGAGAAACGGGTCACCGGAACGGGCCGTCAGCCGGCACAGGCAGGCTGACCGAGCCGGGTCGCGGTTATTTGGCGGGTTCCTGCGCAGGAGCGGCCGGTGCCATGCCGTTCATCATCTGCATCCACATGGCGGGGTCGAAGGGGTTGCCGGCGGTTGGTGCCGCTGCCGGGTGGTCGGCGGCTGGCGGCGGCATCATGGGGAAAACCGGCATCATCTGTCCGGTTGGCGCCATCATCGGCATCGGCTGCGGGAAGAAGGGCATGGATGGCATCTGTGCGGGCGCGCCATAACCGGACGTCGCCGGCTGCGGCATGCCGGATGCCATGGGATTGAGGTAGGGGTTCATCATGGCCTGGGGGGCCCCCATCATGCTGCCCATCGGCATCATCATCGGTGCCATCATGGGGGCGCCCATCATGCTCATCGGGGCCATCATCGACATCGGTGCCATCATGGGGGCGCCCATCATGCCCATCGGCGCCATCATCGACATCGGCGCCATCATCATCATGGGGTTCATCATGGACATGGGGTTCATCATGGCCGCTGGATTCATTGCCGTCGTACCGAACTGCGCGTGGGCGCCACCGGATGCGAGCAACAGGGCAAGGGTCAGAGTGCGAGCGTGCATGGGTTACTCCTGTGAAGCCGGGGGCCGGCAAAGGGGGGATTGTCCGCCCGGCAACTGCGGGGCCGGGCGGACGCGTTCATGACTGCTCCAGAAGACAGGATGATTCGGGCGGCCGATGCGGGGCCCTCCCCGGCGTGCGGCCGCAGTCTGGTGGCTGAATGGGCGAAGGCCAAGGTCACGGTGGGTGCCGTTTTTAAAGATCGCCGTTGGCACCCGCGCGCATGACGTTGTCCATCTTGTCGCGGATGTCCTTGGCCATCTTGGCGAGTTCGGGCGTGATGCCCATCGAGCCGTTGATGCTGTCGAGCCAGGCCATGTCCCAGTCCAGGGTCAGCACCCAGATGTTCTTCTTGTCGTCTTCCATGACGGCGATGCGGCAGGGCAGATAAACGATGGCTTCCGGCACCAGACGCATCACCTCGCGGCCGGCAGCGATATCGCAGAAATGGAAGACTTCCATGCGCGGGCTGCTGGTGTCGCCCAGCACCGCCTCGATGTCCTTGATCATGGGCGAATGGCCGACCAGCTTGAGGTTGAGCTGGTTGGCGCGCAGCTTCATCGATTCGACCACGTCGTCGAATGACACGCCAGACTTGACCTGGTATTTGGTCGTCATGTAGTTCATGACATCGCGGATGTTCAGACCCATGTTGCCCAGCATGGGCAGCATGGACTTCATGAGCTGGCGCTTCTGTTCGGCGGTCGGTGCCGGGCTCATCGCCCAGGGCACGATATCTTTCATCGCGCCGGTGCCCCTGGGCATCATCATCATTGGATTGGGGGCGGGAGCCGGGACGTTCTGCAGATAGGGATTGACGGGCTGTGGTGTCTGCGCAAATGCGCCGAAAGACAGGCTTGTGCCGAGAACCAGAACGAGGGCGGGCAGGGATTTGGGCATGGGCTACCTCCGGGACGTCGAATCGGTACCTGTTGATCAGGTCTATTTATGATATTGATCATAGCGGATTAATCCGGATTGTTTCATGTGACATTGCGCCCATACGCGGAAAGCGGCTTACGTGCTAGAGGCAAGTAAAAACAGAAACGGCCGCATTTGCGGCCGTTTCTGGGGAGGGGAACGTCGCGGTCTACAGTGAACCGTAGGAATGCAGGCCGGACAGGAACATGTTGACGCCAAGGAAGGCGAAGGTGGTGACGAACAGGCCTATGACCGCCCACCAGGCCAGCATGGGGCCGCGCAGGCCTTTCACCAGCCGGATGTGCAGCCAGGCCGCATAGTTCAGCCATACGATCAGGGCCCAGGTTTCCTTCGGATCCCAGGACCAGTAGCCGCCCCAGGCTTCGGCGGCCCACATCGCGCCGAGGATGGTGGCGATGGTGAAGAAGCCGAACCCGATGGCGATGGCCTTGTACATCATGTCGTCGATGATATCGAGACTGGGCAGGCGGCTGGCGAGAATGCCGCGCCGGGCAAGCAGATAGCCCGCGCCAAGCATGGCGGACAACGAGAAGGAGCCGTAGCCGATGAAGTTGGCCGGAACGTGGAGCTTCATCCACCAGGATTTGAGAGCGGGCACGAGCGGCTGGATTTCATGCGCACCACGGTCGAAGGTGTACCAGAGGATGAAGCCGACGGCGGCCGAGATCACCACCAGCACCAGGGCGCCGAGCTGGCGGGTCTGATAGCGGGCTTCGTAGTAGAGATACATCATCGCGGTGATGAGGCAGAAGAGAACGAAAACCTCATACAGGTTGGACACCGGGATGTGGCCGACGTCGGGGCCGATCAGGTAGGACTCGTACCAGCGCACCATCAGGCCGACCCAGCCGAGTGCCACGGCCGACCAGGTAAGTCCGGTGGCGGTTTTCAGGGCAAAGCCGGAACGGCCGAGCATACCCCCCCAGTAGGTGAGCGTGGCCAGCCCGAACAGGGCGCACATCCACATGATCGCGGCCTGGCTCGATATCAGGTATTTGAGGAAGAAAGCCTCTTCCATGCGTGCGAGATTGCCGTCGTACTGGCCGAGCGCGAACAGGCTGACCGCACCGACGACGATAAAGAGCGTGCGGAACGGCTTCCAGTACCAGCCGAAGATTGCCAGCGCCGGGATGGTTGCGAGCAGGATGCCTTTTTCGTAGACATCCATGTATTCGTTGTAATGCGCCAGCGCGTACAGACCGCCGGCGGCAGCGATGACTGCGAACAGCCAGTCGAACCAGGACAGGCGCTTCAGCAGCGGGGCGGGTGGGTTGAGAACGAGTTCCATATCGATGTCTCCGGTGACGATGCCTTATCGGGCCAGGGTGTCCAGGGCGTGGACATGCTGCGCGAATTCCTTCTCGAAATCGATGGTGTGTTTGTTCGAGGACATGGCTAGCAGCGCGTGGCCGGGCCGGACGCGCAGCCAGACGCGCCGCTCGCGTACATAAAACATGAAGAATACGCCCAGCGTCAACAAAAGCGAGCCGAAATAGACCACACTCTTGCCGGGGGATCGGGTGAGCTGCAAACCGCTCGCCTTCACCTCGTCGAATTGCAGCAACTGCAGGTAGATCGGGGAGCCGTAGACGAACAGGTCGCTGATGCTGTTGAGGCTGTCCCGCACCAGCCAGCCCGTGGCATCGTCCGATGCAGGAGGCGGCAGTTTGGCATCGCGATTGGCGATGTGGAGGGCTTCGAAGGTCGACAGTTCAAGGATGCGCAGGTAGGTCGCGGCTGCCTTGTCGCGTTCCGCGGCCGGGACTTTTTCTTCGATGAAGCGCCCGAGCGCGGTGAAGCCGCCGTCGGCGAACAGTGCCAGAACCTGGCTGGCGCTGAATTTCAGCTTGTCCTCGGTGTCGCTGCCCCAGGCGCTCTTCGGCAGCGTTTCGCGTGCGAAGCGCGAAGCGATTTCGGGGCGCAGTTCGGGGTTCAGCAATGCGCCGCGCAAGCGCATGAACGTGTCGAGGCTGCCATCTGGATCAAGCGGCATGCGCATATAGCGGAACGATTCGTTTGGCGTTTCCCGCACGCCGGACAGCATGTACCACCGCCCATCCAGTTCCAGCGGGAGCATGTAGTTGGAAAATTCACGCGCCTGGCCGCGTGTGTCGCGCAGTTTGTACTGGAAGCTCGGGCCGACGTTACGCATATGCTTGTCGCTGGCGACCGGGCTGCCGCCGAATACGCTCATCGCATTGTTCTTCGGCGCATCCTCTTCCCCCATGTTCTCAATATTGAACGGGCGGAAGTCGACGAACTCGAGCGTGTAATCGCCTGCCGGGCTGGTCAGCCGGGTGTTCTGGTGGACAGTGCCTTCGACCGGGAAGGGGGAAGCCGTCGGCGCGAACAGGTTCCAGCCGCGGATGTCGAGGCGCGTGCCGCCGTCGGCGAAACTGGCCTGGTAGATCGCGATGCCGTCATGGATCAGCGGGTGGTTTACCGCGATCGTCGCTTTCCTGACCTTTTTCCCGGTGTGATCGAATACCTCGACGTCGCTTTCGAAATTTTTCGGCTGGCCGGTGCTGTAGTGCTCGATGCGAAACTGTTTGAGCGCGATGGTGAAAGGCAGATCCTGAACCAGATAACCGTCCGCCACGTTCAGGAATACGACGTCCGCGCTTGATCCCTCGGGAATCTGGACGCTGCCGCGGAAGGAGGGGTTGTCCGGCGTCAGGCGCGAAATGGGCGGTACTTCGCTTTGCGGGATATCGCGCGTTTCGATTTTCTTGTAGCCCAGCAGCTGTTGCGCCTTGAAGATCAGGTTGCCATCCATCAGCCCGCCGATGCAGATCAGAACGATGGCCGAATGGGCGAGAAAATATCCCAGGCGATTCCAACTGCCGGCCTTGGCAGCCAGCAACAGGCCGTCGTCGCGTGTCAGCCGGCGAACCGTGTAACCCTGGCCTTCCAGGTAGTGCTGTGCCTGGTCTGCCAGCGCCTCGGGCGCATGGGTGAATTCGGCCGCGTGTTTATGCTTGAAAGCGGCGAGCGACCGATCCGTCACATGCTCGCGGAAACTCTTCATCTCGCGTGCAAAGCCCGGTGCGTTGCGCCAGATGCAGACGCTGATGGAAACCACCAGAAACAGCAGGATCACCAGAAACCAGGCGGCATGGTAAACATCGTACAGCCCCAGTTTCCTGAACGCTTCGAACCAGAAAGGCCCGAACTGGAAGAGGTAGTTGGCATAAGGTTCCGCCTGCTTCAATACGGTTCCGATGACCGAGGCGATCGCCAGGATGGATAACAGGCTGATCGCGAAGCGCATCGAGCTCAGGAGCTCGAACAGGGATTTTCCGAACGAATGGGGCGTGGTCATAAGGGCAGACATGAAAAAAGGGTGACATGCGTCACCCTTTCGTCGACTCGGGCGAGCCGAATAAGTTTACCCGCGCAGGTAAAGTCGCTGCCGAAGAGGCGGAAAGCCTCCGTACGGCCGGCGTTCAGCGCAGGCCCTGGATATAGGCCGCCACGGCTTTCATGTCGGCGTCGGTCATCTTGGCTGCGATGGTGCGCATCATTTTGGCCGCGTCATTGGAGCGCGTGCCGAGACGGAAGCTGTTCAACTGACTGTAGATGTAGTCGGAGTGCTGACCGGCCAGCCGGGGGAACTGGCTGGGAACGCCCTTGCCCTGCGGGCCGTGACAGGATGCGCATGCGGGTACTCCCGCGCCCTGTACGCCGCCGCGGAAGATTTTCTGGCCGACCAGCGCCAGTTCCTGATCCTTGGACGTGCCCGGCTTCGGTTGCTGCATGCTGAAGTAGGCAGCCAGATTCAGCATGTCCTGCGGGGTCAGCGTGGCGACGATGCCACCCATCACCGCATTCTTGCGATCGCCGGATTTGAAGTTCGTCAGCTGTTTGTTGAGGTATTCCGCATTCAGGCCGGCGAGGCTGGGGTTGACGGCAGCCGCGCTGTTGCCGTCCGTGCCGTGGCAGGCGGCGCAGACTTGTGTGACGATGCTCTCGGCGGCTTTGGGGTCACCCTTGCTGGCTGGCGCACCGGCGGGGGCGTTGGCGAGGGCGGAAGTGGCGACCAGCGCGGCAGCCAGCGTGACGACGAATTTCATGGAAGCTCCTGAAGCTTGCTATATAACGTAAGGATTGCAAATTTTGAGAAAGTGGGTAGTTTAGCGGCAACTAATATGACTGCCAAGCCTGTGTTGAACCGCGCCCAATTTCATACCTCGGCCGCGCAATGGCCCGATCTGCCTAGGAGCCGTGCGGAAGTTGCGTTCGCTGGGCGATCGAATGCGGGAAAATCCAGTGCGATCAATCTGCTCACGCGGCAGAACCGCCTTGCTTTCACGTCGAAAACGCCCGGCCGCACCCAGTTGATCAATTTTTTCGGGCTGGACGGCGAAACTTTCCTGGTGGATTTGCCCGGCTATGGCTATGCCAAAGTGCCTCCGGAAATCCGTGCCCGCTGGGAAGATCTGTTATCCCGCTACCTGCAGATGCGGGAACCGCTCGTCGGCATGGTGTTGATCATGGATGCGCGACATCCCTTGACGCCGCTAGACCAGCGCATGCTCGACTGGTTTCTCCCCACCGGCAAACCGGTTCATATCCTGCTTTCCAAGGCGGATAAATTGTCCGGCAATGCGCGTGCGCTGACCTTGCGCCAGTTGAAACAGACACTTGCCGGGCATCCGGGGGTTACAGTCCAGCTTTTTTCCAGTTTGTCCCGGCTTGGGCTGGAGGAAGCGGGCGCCAAAATAGAAGAATGGTTGGCCGCAGAACCGCGCAGCGAATGCGAGCCCGTGGCTGCGGGCGAAACCCGGTGAGCAAGGAAATAAAAAGGCCCCGACCAAGGGAAGGGATCGGGGCCAAAATGCCTTAAGGGGATTAAGGCATCCCGCTCAGGGAGGAGAAGCGGGAGACGATGCAAACCGTCTGTCGTATGGAGGGGCACGTCGGGGAATAGTTCCGTGCCCGGGTGATTTTTTGGAGTGACTGTGGACTTGCCTTTTTCCGGTTTTCCCGCGTCGCGCATGCGTCGCATGCGTCGCAACGATTTCTCTCGCCGCCTCATGCGTGAGCACTTGCTAACTGCGGATGATTTGATATATCCGGTGTTTGTGCTCGATGGCGAAGGTCGGCGCGAAGCTGTGGCGTCGATGCCGGGTGTCGAGCGTTTGTCCGCGGATCTGTTGCTGCCCGTGGCGGAGGACTGTCTGAATCTGGGAATCCCGGCGTTGGCGATTTTCCCCGTCATCGACGCCGCAAAGAAATCACTTGGGGCAGAGGAGGCTTTCAATCCGGAGGGGCTGGTGCCGCGTACCGTTGCGACACTCAAGCAGCATTTTCCTGAGTTGGGGATCATTACCGACGTGGCACTGGATCCGTACACGCTTCACGGCCAGGACGGCCTGGTCGACAGCACGGGGTACGTGATGAACGACGAAACCGTATCGGTGCTGGTCCGGCAGGCCGTTTCGCATGCATATGCCGGGGCGGATGTGGTGGCGCCGTCGGACATGATGGATGGGCGGGTCGGTGCGTTGCGCGCCGCACTGGAGAAGGCCGGCCATATCCATACCCGGATTCTGGCCTATGCTGCGAAATACGCTTCCAGCTTCTATGGGCCGTTCCGCGATGCGGTCGGTTCTGCGGCCAGTCTTGGAGCGGGCAACAAATACACTTATCAGATGGACCCGGCCAACAGCAACGAGGCCTTGTGGGAGGTGGGGATGGATTTGCGCGAAGGCGCGGACATGGTCATGGTCAAGCCCGGCCTGCCCTATCTGGACGTAATTCGCCGGGTCAAGGACGCCTACGGCGCCCCGACTTACGCTTATCAGGTCAGCGGCGAATATGCGATGCTGAAGGCGGCGGCCCTGAACGGCTGGCTGGACGAGCGGGCCTGCGTGATGGAAGCGCTGCTCGCGTTCAAGCGGGCCGGAGCGGATGGTGTGTTGACCTATTTTGCGCGGGACGCGGCACGCTGGATCAGGAAGGCTCCCGTTTAGCCTTAATTTTCAGGCGTTTCGTGTCGTTAACCTGAACAAGAGAACCGGACTCCGACGGACGGCACCCCAAGGAGTGTGACATGGCGTACAACCTCAAAAATCTGTTTGCAGGCCGCCGCCAGACGGTGGCGGACGATTTCGACAAAACAATCGTGAATATCCTGAGCCCGTACAGGCTCAAGGATTTGTGTCCGACCATGCGCGATGCACCGAATACCCAGGAAGACAATCTGGGCGAGCAGCTGTTCAAGATCCGGCTTGCGCAATCCGATGCGACGCGCAGCGCGGCCACCATGCTGGTCCAAAAACGTTATGCCTGGCGCGGCTACAATGCAGGAGAAATCAGAAAAGAGCCCAACCGCATTACCCTGCTGGCGCATCTGGGCGACGAGATTGTCGGCAGTCTCAATATCGGTTACGACTCGCCGGAAGGGCTCTGCGCGGACGAGCGCTATCACGAAGAAATCGAGGCGTTGCGGGCGCAAGGCTGCAACCTGGGTGAAATCACCAAACTGGCCATCGACGAAAACCGGGGCAACAAACAGGTGCTCGCCGGCATGATCAATATCGCCTATCTCTATGGCCTGCTGCACGGCGTGACGGATGCCGTGATCGAAGTGACGCCGCGACACCGGCCGTTCTATGAGCGCATGCTCGATTTCAAACAGATCGCGGGCGAGCGGTATTACGCCGCATCGAGCACCGACGTCGTGCTGATGCACATCAAGCTCGCCCACATCACCGAACGCATCGAGGCGGTAGGCGGCAAGGGCACGGATTGCAAGGATCGCAGTATCTATCCCTATTTCTTTCCACCCGGTGACCAGAAAGGCATCATGCACCGGCTCGAAATCGGAACCTGAGGATGTTTGATTACGACGAGGCTTTTTCCCGCAACCTCGGGTGGTTGACGCCGGACGAACAGACGCGCATGCGGCGTGCCCGCGTGGCCGTAGCCGGTATGGGCGGTGCAGGCGGCGTGCATGTCCAGGGGCTGGCCCGGCTTGGTGTGGGGGCGTTCAATCTGACCGATTTCGACCATTTCGAGCTGGCCAATTTCAACCGGCAGGCGGGCGCGGCGATGTCCACCATCGGTCAGCCCAAGGTCGAGGTCATGCGTGCGTTCGCGCTCGACGTGAATCCCGAATGCGATGTGCGGGTTTTCGGTGAAGGACTGAATGCCGGCAATCTTGGCGATTATCTGGAGGGTGTCGACGTGCTGATCGACGCCATCGACTTCTTTGCCAACGATCTCCGGCCTCTGCTGTATCAGGAAGCCCGCGCGCGGGGCATTCCCGTTGTGTGTTCGGCCCCCTTGGCGGCGGGCGCTTCGCTGATCGTTTTCCTGCCCGGCGGCATGCCGTTCGAAGCGTATTTCGGTTTCGACGGATGCGACGACGTGACCCGGGCGGTGCGCTTTCTGGTCGGCATGTCGCCCCGTCTGCCGCAACGGCATTACCTTGCCTATCCCGAGATCGTCGATTTCGTCAAACGGCGCGTGCCTTCGCTGGGCATGGGGTGTCAATTTACGGCGGGCATGGCTGCAACGGCCACGATGAAACTGCTGCTGGGGCGGGGGCCTGTCGCGGGGGCGCCCATCACGCACCAGTACGACGCCTATCTCGGGCGGCACTATCGATGCTGGCGTCCGGGGGGCTACCGCAACCCACTGCAGAAGCTGGCCGAACGCATCGTGATTTCGCGGCTCGACATGGAGTAATGCATTGAGCGGGGCATACCTGACAAGGCGGCCGGCGTAAAACGGAAATAAAAAAACCGCGCATTGCTGCGCGGTTTTTGTTGCGCGAAGAACCTGGATCAGGCTTTCTTGGCGCGGCGGCTCAGGCCCAGACCGACCAGACCCAGACCCAGCAGGGCAAGAGTGGCGGGCTCGGGAACCTGCGAGTCGCCCTTCACTTCGTTGGTGCCGTAATGGGTCGCGACGATCACACCATCGTTGACGATGGGCGAGTTAAGCGGCTGGAACGAGGAGGTGTAGGTCAGATCGGCGTCGCCGGGCTGGCCGTTGGTGTCCAGGTAGGCCGCAGCCAGACCGCCTACGACGTCAAAGTAGCCCACACCCTGACCGCTTGCACCGTTATCGTTCGGAATGGTCACAGAACCGGCGAGTGTGGTCGTACCACCCAAGTAGGAACTGTTGCCGACCAGCGACAGCCACAGGGTGCCGTCGGTAGCGGTAGATTTGTTGGTGGCGTCGAACGCAGTGTAGCCGACAGCCGCCGTGTCCTGAACGTAGACGTTCAGCCAGCCGCCGGTCGCGGTGAAGTTGAAGCCAGCGGAAGTCAGCGTGTAGCCGCCAAATTCATAGGTCAGTTGGCAGGTCGCGCAGAATGCGCCATTGGCGTTGACGGCGGTGATCTGGCCGTAGCCGGAGAAAGTATCGCCAACATTCAGGGCGATGGTTTCATACAGGTTGGTTTGCGAGCTGAAATCGAAGAACGGATCGTCCGGATTCCAGGTAACGCCGCCGACGGTCAACGCATGGGCCGATGCGCCGAAAGCCAGAGCGGACGCTGCGACCAGGCTGGCGGTGAGTTGCTTGAGTTTCATTTCATCACTCCTTGCTTTGTGAGGTGGGTACTGCTTTTCGGGTTTCGATTTGTTTGGGCTTGTCGCCGTGCCCAATACAAAGCATGGGGTGTGCCAGAAAATAAAATCAAAATTAAATCAATTGGTTATTGGTATGTGCCCTTGGGTGGCGAGCCGGGCTGTAAAGTTTATCGACAGGCGCGGGATGGGGGTTGGGATGCCTTTACAGTTTACCCAGCTCACCTTGAATCGCTGGGGTAAGCGGAGAATGCGGGGCGTCTCGCAGCAGGCGTTCCAGTTCCTTGCGTGCGGCGGTTGGGTCTCCGGCACGCGCCAGGGCGACGGCGTGATGGTAACGGACGTTTTCGTTGCGGGGCAGTGTGGCGATGGCTTTGCGGAGCTGTTCGAGTCCGCGCTGGACTTCGCCTTGTTCTACCAGTATCCAGCCGACAGTGTCCTGGATGGCCGGATTGTTCGGGTCGAGCTTCAGTGCCTGCTCGGCGGTTGTACGGGCGCGTGAATCGCCCAGGCGCTGGTAGAGGCCGGCGAGGTTGTTGAGCGCGATGGCGTTGCCCGGCATGCGCTGGATGATGTGCTGGTAGGTTGCAATGGCCTCCCGATTCCTGCCGGCGGCCATCTGGGTTTCGGCGAGGTAGCCACGCGCGACCATGTCATCCGGGCGACCGTTGATCCAGGTGGTCAGATAGCGGTCGGCGTCCTGGATTCGGCCCGCCAGGGCAAGCGCACGGTGCAGTTTGATCGCGACAGGGGTGTCCGGAGCGATAGATTGCGATTTTTCGAAGAATTTAACAGCAAGATCGGGTTTTTTGAGGCTGAGTTGAATGTCGCCTTCACGCTCGTACCCCAACGCGCTCGTGGGGTGTGCGGACTGAATCCGGCGAGCGAGTTCCAGCGCCTTGTCGGGGTGGTTCTGCCGCATTTCGAGGCGCAGCATGACATCGAGTAGTTGCGGGTGGTTCGGGGTGGATTTCAGGCCCTTTTCCAGCGTGTTGCGGGCATCGGCCAGCCGGTTACCCGCGGTCTGCGCATAAGCGAGCTTGATGAGTGCCTCGGGGGACTGGTCGGCCAGCTGTGCCAGTTTGGTATAGGTGCTGGTCGCGCTGGTGCGATCCTGGGTGGCCATCTGGGCCGAGCCCAGCAAGTCGAGTGCAGCAGGATTGTTTGGATTGGCGTTGACGGCCTCATTGGCGATGGCCAGCGCGCGCTGGGACTCGTTCCGGGCCAGATAACGACGAACCAGGATGGCGCGCGGCTGGAGCGCCTCAGGGTGGGCTTTGGCGGCTTTCTCCAGCCATTCCAGCGAGGCGGCTTCCTGTTTGTTGGCGGCGGCCAGTTCGGCGAGTGCGAGCATGGCCTGCAGGTTGTTCCGGTCCTTGTCGAGCATGCGCTCGAAACGCTGGCGGGCCGCGTCGGGTTTTTTGTCGGCAAGGTCGAGCTGGGCCAGTGCCATGGCAGCCGGATAGAAGGTCGGCGTGATCGACAGGGCATCTTCAAAATACTTGCGTGCCGCGGTCGTATCGGATTTGCCCAGATAGGCGTTACCGCGCATGGTCTGCAGCATCGCGTTTTTGGGCAGTTTCCGGCCGAGTGCGTCGATGGCGGAAAGCGCCCTGTCGAATTCCTTGAGGTCGAGCAGGGTCATGACCAGCAACACGTCGGCGCGATGTTCACCCGCGTCCATGGCAGCGGCCTTGCTCAGCTCGGCGATGGCGGCCTGATTGTCGCCCGCAGCCAGATGGCTGATGCCGAGCTGGGTCTGGATATCGGTGCTTTTCGGGTCGAGTGCGGCGGCCCGCTGGAAATAGGCCGTTGCCTTGTCCGAGTCGCCTTTGAGCAGCAGGGCCTGGCCCGCCAGGGACAGGGTCGAGGCATCCGGGTTGTCCGCGGCGAGCAGAGGGGCCAGGGCGCCCAGGCTCTTGTCCGGTTGATTCAGCTTGATCTGGGTGGCGGCAAGCACGCGGATCGCATAGGCGTTGCGCGGAAAGCGTTCGAGGTAGCGGTTCAGATAGGTTTCGGCCTGCTGGTAGGCGCCCGTCGCATAGGAGGTGGACCCGGCAAGCAGGATGCCGGGCATGTAATCGGGCGCGAATTTCAGGAGTTCCTGAACGCCGTCCTGCGCGGCCGGGTAGTTTTTCTGCTCGAACTCGAGCATGGCCCGCAAGTAGCGGGCCGCCGTCGATTTGCTTGCGCGCTTGTTGATCTGTTCGATGTCATGCCTGGCGGCATCGAGCTGCCCCAGCGCCATGTAGACCGTGGATCGGCTTTCCAGCGCTTCCAGATGGTTGGGGTCGACGCGCAACGCCTGGGTATAGGCGGCAACCGCGCTTTCACGGCGCTTTCCGAACAATTCGAGGTTGCCGATCAGGACCCAGGTCTGCGCTTCGCGATCCTTGAGTTTCAGGGCGGCGTCGAGCCAGGCCCGCGACTTGGCCGGATCGTTGTCGAGCAGGGCGCACTGGGCAAGTCCCCAGTAGGTCGGGACATTGCCGGCGTCGACGTCCATCGATTTCTGGTACAGCGCACAGGCATCCTTGACATTGCGCTGGTTGAACAACGCGTCGGCCCGCAACTGGTAAATGCGTGCGGTGTTGAGTTTCGAAGTTTTTTCGCTGGGCTGGATTTCGTCCAGCACCTGCTTGTATTCGCCCATCATCATCAGCGCTTCGCCCAGAAGGGGCTTGAGCGTTTCCTGCGATACGCCGTGCTTGCCGGCCTGGCGCAATTCCTTCTCGGCTTCCGCGCCCTGGCCCAGCTTCAGATAGATCTGGCCAAGCAGCAGGCGGGCCTGCGCGTTGTCCGGGCTCTTCTGGACCGCGTTCTTGAGCTCCACCACGCTGCTGCGAAGCTTGCCCTGATCCTCGAAATCCTTGGCGCGCTGGATGTGTTCCGGCACCGTGAGCCTGGAAGTGTTGTCGCAGCCGGGCAGGGCGAACGAAGCCCAGGCGAGCGCGAGGGCGAATACGAGACGGTTGGGGATCATGGTCGGGCGCCTGGAGTGGGATCGTTGAACGTTACTGGCTCTGCATTTTCTGGAGCAGTGCACGCGCTTCGGCTTCCTGCGTGAAAGCAATGCCGCTGTCGAGCAGGCGTTTGAGTTCGCTGCGCGCGCGCGACACGTCGCCGGCCTGTGCATAGGCTGCAGCCAGGTGGAACTGGATGTCGCCCGAATCGGGCGCTTTCTCGAGCGCCTGCCGGATCAGTTTGATGCCACGGTCGGTCTGTTTGCGCTGGACCAGGATCCAGCCCAGAGTATCCATCGCAGGCGCGCTGTCGGGTTTGAGCTTGAGTGCCTGTTCGGCAAAGTCGAGTGCGCGCTCGTCGCCCATTTCGGACAGTGTCCAGGCCAGATTGTTCAGCACCAGGAGATTGTTCGGTGTCTGCGTGTTCAGAGTCAGGTACTGCTCGGCTGCTGTCTTGTATTGTTTGCGTTTCAGAAGGTTTTCCGCCAGTGCAGCGCGCACGCTGCCGTCCTGGGGGTGGGTCTGTAGCCAGCGCAGCATGCGTTGTTCGCCATCCTCGGGACGCTGAAGCGCGTTGAAGGCAGACAGCTGGCGGATAAGCCAGGCTCCGGACGGCTGGCGGCTCTGCGCCCGCTCGAATGCGGCCAGTGCGGCCGTGTAGTTCCTGGCGGCGTAAGCGGCATCGCCTTCGAGAATGTAGCCGAGGGGATTGTCCGGATTTGCAGTCTGAATCTGCTTGGCGATCTTGTTCGCGTCCTCGATCCGGCCGTTCTGAACGTCCAGTCCACCCAGCATCAGCTGGGCATCGACGAAGCCGGGCTGGATACGCAGGGCATCGGTCAGGCTTTTGCGTGCGCCTTCGCGATCCTTGGCAACGATTTGTGCGGTGGCGAGTTTGAGCAGCGGCGCGGCCGATTTGGGCATGACGTCCTGCAGCTTGCGGTAGGAAGCGAGTGCGTTCGTGGTGTCGCCCAGCGCCAGTTGGGCCGTGCCGAGCAGGTCCAGCGCAGCGGGGCTGTTGGGGTGGGCGTTGACGGCTTCGCGCGCTACGGTCAATGCGCGGTTTCTGTCACCTTTGGCGAGCAGATAGCGCGCCAGCATGATCCGTGGCTGCAGGGCTTCGGGATGTGTCGAGGCGGCTTTCTCCAGCCATTTGACATAGCCGGCCTCGTCCTTGCCGCGCAGCGACAGGTCGGCCAGCGACAGCATGGCGTTGAGATTTCTGGGGTCGGCCTTGAGAACGGATTCGAGGCGCTGGCGTGCCTGGGCGGGTTGGCCGTCCTGCAGGTCGAGCTGGGCGAGGTTGGCGGCGGCGGGGAAGAATGCGGCGTCGCGCTTGAGCGCCTGCTCGAAGCTTTCGCGCGCTTTCACCTTGTCCTGTTTGCCGAGATAGGCCGCACCCCGGTAATTGAAAATGAAGGGGCTGGCACCGAGCTTCTTCTCCAGCACGTCGATACTGGCCAGCGCAGCGTCGAACTGCTTGTGTTCGAGCTGGTTGACGATCAGAACGGTATCTGGGCGGCTGCCCGAGCCTTCCATGCGGGCGGCTGCCTGGAGTTCGGCCAGCGCGCCGGAGTCGCCCTGTGCGAGTCGGGAGATGCCGAGTTCCGTCCGGATGGCCGCGCTGTTGGGGTCGTGCCGCGCCGCCTGTTCGAAATGGACGGTGGCTTGTGCGAAATCGCGTCTGGCGAGGGCGATTTCCCCGGCGACGATGAGCACGCCCGCATCGGGCGCGGCGGCAAGTGCGGGGGCCAGTGTGCGCGATGCATCGTCGACGCGGCCCAGTCGCAATTGGGTGGCCGCCAGAAGGCGGACGGCGTAGAGATTGTTGGGCGCAGCCGCGACGACCTTGTTGAGATAGGTTTCAGCGGTCTGCAAATTGTTCAGGTTGTACTCGATGGCCCCTCCCAGCAGCAGTGCGGGCATGAATTCCGGCGCACCTTTGAGGACACTGGCGAGATGGTCGCGCGCACGCTCGATCTTGTTTTCCCGGAAGTCGATCAGGGCCTGAAAATACCGGCCTTGCAGGCTGTTGGGCGTGTCTTTCAATGCGGCGTCGACTTCCTGCCGCGCTTCGGTCAGCTTGTTCTGGCCGATCGCGATTTCGGCCAGCGCCAGATGGCTTGGCGTATGTTTGGGGTTCAGCTTGAGCGCGGCCCGGTAGATTTCCGCAGCAGTGTCGAGATCGCCGGTGGCGCGCAGCAGGTCGCCTTTGAAGAGCAGGCTGTCGAGATGATTGGGGGCGACCTGCAACGCCTGATCGATGATCTGGCGCGCCGCCTGCGGTTGCCCGTCGGCGACGGCCAGCCGCGCCTGGGCGAGCTTTACCTCGGGGTTGTTCGGTGCGGCGGCGGCAGTCGTTTCCAGGATCTTGCGTGCCTCGGCCTTGTTGTTTAGACCGAGATAGGCGGTTGCGCGCAGGGCCTGCAACATGGCGTCATCGTCATCGTTCGACGCGGCGGGCGCCGGGAGTTCGTCCAGCAGCCGCTGGTATTCGCGCAGACCCAGCAGTGCGCGCGCGATCAGCGGATTGGCGATCTGTGCGGACAGTCCGGCTTCGCGGGCGCGCCGGAATTCCTTTTCGGCACCGGCCAGATCGAGTTGGCTCAAGTAGAGCTTGCCCAGTTCGAGCCGTGCGTCGGCATTCTTTTCGTCCGCTGCGACGGCATTCTTGAGCTGGATCACGGCGGCCTTGTAATCGCCGGCCGCGATCTTGGTCTTGGCGTCGTGCACGAGCGCGGTACTGTCCTCGCCGCCGCAGGCGGTCAGAACAGTGGTGCTCAGGACAAGCATCGATAACAGCGCGGAAAAGCGAACGGGCGACATGAGTCAAACTCCGGTAACGAATTGTCGAAAAGAGAAGCGGCTTTACTTCAATCCAATCTTGGCCATCAGGTCGTACAGGGTCGGGCGGGTGATGCCGAGCAATTCGGCAGCCTGTGCGATGCTGCCGTCCGTATTCGCCAATGCGCGCGTGATGGCAAGGCGTTCGGCGTTCTCGCGCGCCTGCCGCAGGTTGAAGGGCTGGACATCGACATGATCGATGTCCAGCCCGAGATCGCCCGCCGTGATCTGGTTGCCTTCGGCCATGATGGCGGCCCGCTTGATGAGGTTTTCCATCTCGCGGACGTTGCCTGGCCAGTTGTGCGCTTCGAGCGCGGCGAGTGCGTCGGCGGTGAATCCCTTGAGGCTGCGGCCCAGTTCGCGCGCATAGCGGTCGAGAAAGGCCTGTGCCAGGAGCACCGCATCGCCGGGGCGCTCGCGCAGCGGCGGAATCTTCACGGTGATTTCGGACAGGCGATAGTAGAGATCTTCGCGGAAGCTGCCTTCGCGGATCATGCTGGAGAGATCCCGATGCGTGGCGCAGACCACGCGCACGTCGACCGGAATTTCGCCGCGACCGCCCAGGCGTTCGATCACGCGTTCCTGCAGGAAGCGCAGCAGCTTTGCCTGCAGAGGCATCGGCAGGTCGCCGATTTCGTCGAGGAAGAGTGTGCCTTCGCTGGCGTATTCGATGCGGCCGATGGTCTGCTTCGCAGCACCGGTGAAAGCGCCTTTTTCGTAACCAAAGAGTTCGGATTCGAGCAGCGTGTCGGGAATGGCCGCGCAGTTGATCGCGACGAAACGCTTGTTCGCGCGCGGCGACAGCTCGTGCACGCCGCGCGCGAGCACTTCCTTGCCGGTGCCGGATTCGCCCAGCAACAGGACCGTGGCGTTGGCGGGGGCAACCTTCTCGACAGTGCGGCATACCTTGAGCATGGCCTCGCTGCAGGTGATGAGCCCGTTCAGCGATGAGCCGCCCTGTTTGGCGAGCAACTGCCGGTTTTCGATTTCAAGCGCGTGGACATGCAGTGCGCGGGCGATCATCAGCGCCAGCACGTCAGGGTCGAAAGGTTTCTGGAAGAAATCGTAGGCGCCGAGATGAATGGCCTTGACTGCGTTGCTGCGATCGAGATTGCCGGTGACGACGATGACCTTGGTCACGGGGGCGAGTGAGAGGACCTGCTGCAGGGTCGCGAGTCCTTCGGTCGCGCCGTCGACATCCGGCGGCAGGCCGAGATCGAGCAGCACCACGGCGGGTTCGTGGCGGCGCAATTGCGCGATTGCGCTGTCGCGATCGGCGGCCACGATCAGTTCGTAATCGCTGAGACTCCATTTCAGTTGCTTTTGCAGGCCCGGGTCGTCTTCGACAAGCAGAACCTTGTGTTTGGCATCGCTCATGCAATGTCTCCTCGTGTTTCATTATCGTCCAGCGGAAGACTGAGACGAAAGCGGGTGCCCTGTCCGGGTGTGCTGTCGACTTCGATGTCGCCCCCGAGCGCACGCAGGGTTTCCCGGCATTCGTAGGCGCCGATGCCCATGCCGGCGCCCTTGGTCGAATCGAAGGGGGCAAACAGCCGCGTGCGGATGAACTCGTCGTCCATCCCGCAGCCGGTGTCGTCAATTTCGACGATGGCCCGGCTATCTTGAGCGAATCCGCGCATCGTCACCCGGCCGGTTGAGGGCGTCGCCTCGAGCGCGTTCTGGAGCAGGTGGCCGATGGCGCGCGTCAGGCGTTCGCGCTCGGCGCGTATCTTCAGGCCGGCATCGGGCAGGTCGAGCGTCGGACACAGCTTGAAAGCCTGTTTGCTGGCTGCAGCGTCGCGCAGGATATCGGCCAGCGGTATCGATTCCGCTGCGAGCATTTCGCCGCTGCCGCGGCGCAGCTGCGCGAGCACCTTGTTCATGCGTGCGACCGCGCTTTCCACTGTGTCGAGCATGTCGGCCTGGAATTCGGGGTTGTGCTTGTGCTTTTCGGCATTGGCCAGCAACAGGGAGAGCTGGGCGACCAGGTTTTTGAGATCGTGGATGACGAAGGTGGTGGTGCGGTTGAACGATTCGAACTGGCGCGCAACGATGAGCTGATTGGAGGCGCGCATCTGCGACAGATGGGCTGCGGCCTGGCGGGCGGCGACCTTGAGCAGGTCGCTTACTTCCCAGTTGAAGGTGACGTTGCCCAGCGAATGCTTCAGGACCACGAACCCCAGCAGTTCGTCGTGCAGCATCAGCGGCACCACCAGCCAGGCGTCGTTGGCCTCGCGGATCCAGGCCGGTGCGGCGAGATCGCCGTAGAGATCCGGGCGCGACTGCATTTCATCCAGATCGACAACCCATTGCCGGGCGGCCAGCCATAGCACGAAAGGGGAATCCGCCGCTTCGGCGCCTTGCAGATCGGCCCAGTTCCAGTGGCTGGCGCGCTGGTAGGCGGCGTCGCCTTCGCGCATCCAGAGGGCGCCGCCCGGGCTTTCGAGCAGGCGCGCGAGCGCTTCGACGGCGCGTTCGCATAGTTGCTCGCCGGGTCGGCCTTCGGTGAGTGTCCGGGTGAAGTTGAGCCATTCTTCCCGGTAGTCGTAGCGGTAGCTGAAGAAATGCTTGGACAGGAAAACCCGCAGCCGCGCCCGCAGCGTACCGGACACCAGCAGCAACAGCAGCAGCATGGCGGCGGCGAAGACGAATACGGTCTGGATCACGTCGCCCCATTCGCCGCCGAACAGCCGGATGTAGTAGCCGGCGCCTGCCATGAGCAGCAGATAGATGCCGGCCCCCAGGAGGCTGGTGGTGTGGAAGACCATGGTTCGCGACAGGCCGACCGGCGCAGACCACTCCGGGTTGCGCGCGGCCGAGACGGCGATCAGTGGGGCCACAAGCGCGGCTACGTAGCCGCGTGCGGCCCAGATGCGCGCATCCATGGCCTGGAACAGGGCGGCGTTTGCGTAGAGGTAGAAATCGTAGGCGAACAGGCCGCCCAGGCCGAGGCAGAGGAATTTGATCGCCCATCTGTCCTGTGCGCGGGTGCTGCGATAGACCTGTTCCACCAGCACGAGGCCGGCAACGGTCAGCAGCACCAGACCGAGGTTGCTGGCCCATTCCGAAAGCATGGGCGGACTGTTGCCCACCATGGCGAGGCTGCCGGTCAGCAAAAGGCCGGTCACGAGCAGTGCGGCGAATCCGCGCAGTATGCGCAGTGCGGCAGGTAATGCCGCCCCCGCGGGCAGGCGCAGATTGAGGATGTAGAAGAGCAGGCCGAGCCAGGCGCCATAGCGTGCCACTTCGACGAGAAATTGCAGATCGGGCGGCAGACGGCCCAGTGTCGTCAGCGTGGCCAGCCCTCCCCAGGCGGCGGTCGATGCGGCGGCCAGGCCGAGAAGCCGGCTTTGCGGGCGGCGGCGCCAGCTGGCGACAATCAGGCCCGACAGGCCAAGGAAAGCCAGCGTGGCCAGTCCGTATCCGAGGGCAGCCAGGAGCAGCAGGGTCGCGGGCATGGCGTCGGCGGCGTCAGCGCACGCCCTTGCCCCACAGCACCACCTGGGCGGTCTGGAACAGGATCATCAGATCCAGGAACAGGCTGTGATTCTTGACGTAGTAGAGGTCGTACTGCAGCTTGTGCATGGCGTCCTCGTCGGAGGCACCGTAGGGATACCGGACCTGGGCCCAGCCGGTGATTCCCGGTTTGACGGTGTGGCGGACGCCGTAATACGGGATTTTTTGCGTCAGATCCTGAACGAAATAGGGACGTTCGGGGCGCGGGCCGACAAAACTCATTTCGCCGAAGAATACATTGAATATCTGCGGGAGTTCGTCGATGCGGGTACGCCGGATGAAGCGGCCGACCAGTGTGACGCGGCTGTCGTTCTGTCCAGCCCAGCGCGGCTTGCCGTCCTTTTCCGCGTCCGCGCACATGCTGCGGAATTTGAGGATGGTGAACGAGCGCCCGCCCTGCCCGACACGCTCCTGGCGGTAGAGGACCGGTCCGGGGCTCTCCAGCTTGATGAGGAGCGTGGCCAGCGCCATGATCGGCAGGGTGACGGCAAGCATGGCTGCGCTGACCAGGAGGTCGAACAGCCGTTTGACCGTGTCGCGCAGCATGCCCTGGGTGAAACCCTCGGCCAGGATCATCCAGCTCGCGTTCATCGAGTCGAGCTGCAGGTGGCCGTTCTCGCGTTCGAAGAAGCTGGAGAGTTCGAGGATGTTGATGCCGCGCAGCTTGCATTCGAGCAGGGACTGAACCGGCATGCCGCCGCCGCGGCGATCGCGCACGGCGAGGATGATTTCGCTGACTTGCAGGCGGGTGGCGAGCTCGGACAGCGATTCCTGGGTGTCGAGAATCCGGGCATGATCGACGAAATGATGACTGCCGCCCATCGGCAGGTAGCCGACTACCTGGGTATTGCTGGCAGGGCCGCGCCGCGCCAGCAGAGCCTCGATGTGCGCGGCGCGGCTGCCGGTGCCGAGGACCAGCGCCCGTTTTTTGAGGACGCCGACGCGCGCCCAGCGGATGAACAGGGCGCGGGAAACCAGGATACCGAACAGCGCCAGGCCGAACGCCAGCAGGAATGCGCCGCGTCCGACCAGCAGCGCGGGAAAGAAGTAAAAGAGCAGGCTCATGGTGACCAGGCCGAGCCCGAAGCTCAAGCCCAGCCGCTGCAGCAGTGCCCGGATGCCGCCCCGTGATTCGAGATCGTACAGGCCGCTGGCGGTCATTAGCCCGAGCATGACCAGTGTGAAAGTCGTTGCCTTGGGCAGGAGTGGGTTCAGGTCGTCCGGAATGGCGTGGCTGTCCAGGAAGCGTGCGCTTACACCAAGATACATGGCGCCACACAGGATCAGGGCTTCCAGCATGACCAGCAGCAGCAGGTTCAGCGGAACGTAGTGTCGGAAAAATCGGATCACGGCCGTTGTCGGTTCAGGGTCTTGGGGCTTGGATCAGCATCTTCCATGCCAAGGGCCGCCAAGATTGTGCTGAAGGCTTGGCAACGTCATGTCACAGGCCCCCGGGGCGAGGCTGGCTTTCGGGCATGGCGGCAAATCTTCTGTCTGTCGCCGCGCATCGTCCTGTGCGCGCTTCGAACGCGACGATTTTCTGTCATGCCGGCCTCAGGTGAACATGGCGCCGGTCAGGTCAGACCAGCGTGCGGACCTGCGGCAGGCGTGCGCGCCGCAGGCTGCCGTCGGCTTGCAGGCGCTTCATGCTGCGCAATTCGGCGGCGGGATAGACGACAAGGCTGACCGGAGCGCGAGGATCGTCGATCAGAAAGCGCGGGTAGATGCGTCCGCCTGATTCGGCGGGCCGGTATTCGCCGGCCTGATAGGGCGGACCGAGGCGCATGAGCAGGAATTCCACGTCCTTCTGATCATCGGTGAAGAGCTGCAGATTGATGTCCGTATGAGGGCCGGCCGTGCCGTTCAATACGGCGCCGGTGAGATGGGGGTCGAAGGCGGCGAAGCGCTCCATGTAGTCTATGGCGGTCTGGCGCAGTCTGGCGAGCAGGGCGCGCGTTTCATCGACCTGATAGATCGCCTGGTAGGCGCGCAGGGCCTCTTCGATCTGCTGGTTGTCGGGCAGGTTGCCGCTGTCCGGCGCACCCAGTTGCCGGGCTGCCTTGCGTTTGGCGCTGCCGTAATCGAGACTGCCGTCCTCGGCCAGCAGACGGGCCGCCGCATGGGCGATGCGGCGGCGCATGTCGAGGTGTTTCATAGGGCGGTTCCGGGCGCGGGGGCGGTGTGCATCGGCGTCTGGAACACCGGTTCGTGGCTCTCGTCGGTTGCGGAGGCGTCGGGGGGCGGAAATTCCTGATAGAAATATTCCGTTGTGCCGACGGGGCGCTGGCCGAGCAGATCGTTGAGCAGACCGCCGAACATGGGTTCCGGCAGGCGGGTGCCGGTTGTGGCGTCGATCTGTACCGCGATGATGCCGGACGGCATGGACCAGCCCTTCTGCGGCTGGCCCTTCAGGGTCGGCCCCATGAAGTCGATCCAGATCGGCAGGGCCGATTGCGCGCCGGTTTCGCCGCGGCCAAGCGAGCGGGGCTGGTCGTAACCCATCCAGGAAATGGCCACGACGTCGGGCGTATAGCCGGCAAACCAGGTGTCGCGGGCGTCGTTGGTCGTACCGGTCTTGCCCGCGATGTCGCTGCGGCCCAGCTGGCCTGCCCGGGCGGCCGTGCCGTAGCGGACAACGTCCTGCATCATGTTGGTCATCAGCCAGGCGTTGCGGGGGTCGATCACGCGGGGCGCGTCGGCGCCGGCCTGTTGCGGGCTGGCCTGCATCAGCACGCGTCCATCCTTGTCCGTCACCTTGTCGATCAGGTAGGGGCGGATACCGTATCCGCCGTTTGCAAATACGCTGTAGGCCGAGGCCAGTTGTAGCGGCGTGACGCTGCCCGCGCCCAGCGCCATGGTGAGATAGGGGGGGTGACGCGCGGGATCGAATCCGAAGCGACGAATGTAATCCCGTGCGTAGTAAGGACCTATGCCTTGCAGAATCCGCACCGACACAAGGTTGAGCGACTGGGTCAGCGCGCTGCGCATGCGCACGGGATCGCTGGTGCTGCCGTCGTAATTCTTGGGCTCCCAGGCGGTGCCGCCGGCCTCCTCGGCAGCCAGGGTGATCGGCGTGTTCTCGATCATCGTCGATGGGGTGTAGCCTTTTTCCAGGGCGGCCGAATAGATGAAGGGCTTGAAGCTCGATCCGGGCTGCCGCCAGGCCTGGGTGACATGATTGAACTTATTGCGGCCATAATCGAATCCGCCGACCAGCGCCGTGATTGCGCCGTCCTTGGGGTCGACCGCAACGAGTGCGGCCTCGATTTCGGGCAACTGCGCCAGCCGCCAGGAGGCCTTGGCGCCGGTGGCCTGGACGCGAACGACCGCCCCCGGCACCAGCTGCCGGCCTTTTTTGCCGGCGACCCAATTGTCGACCCATTTGAGGGAGCTGCCGCCAATTTCTGCGCTCTTGCCGTCCGGCATCTGTACGCGGATCAGCTTGGGGGTTGCGGACAGCACCACGGCCGGCACCATGCCGCCAATAGTCTGTATGTCTTCCAGTGCGCCGGTGATTGCGGCTTCGCGTCCTGCCTTGTCGGCAGGCAGGGCAATCTGCTTTTCCGGGCCACGGTAGCCGTGGCGCTGATCGTAGCTGGCAATGCCCTGCCAGACGGCCTGGTTGGCCGAAAGCTGCTGCGCGCGGCGCAGGGTGGTAACCACCTTGAAGCCCGAGCTGTAGATCGATTCGCCATATTTCTCGAACAGGACCTGGCGCACCATCTCGGCGGCGTAGTCGGCCGATACGTCCGTCTGCTGGCGGGTCTCGCGGATAACCAGCTTCTGGTCCACTGCGCGGCGCCAGGTCGCGTCGTCGATGAATTTCAGCGTGCGCATGCGGCCGAGCACGTATTCCTGGCGGGTTTTGGCGCGCGGGAAATTGACTACGGGGTTATAGCGTGAAGGTGCTTTGGGCAGGCCGGCGAGCATGGCGAATTCGGCCAGGCTCAGTTCGCGCATCGGTTTGCCGAAGTAAGTGCGCGCTGCGGCTTCAAAGCCGTAGGCGCGCTGGCCAAGATAGATCTGGTTGATGTAGAGCTCGAGGATTTTGTCCTTGGACAGGCTGTGTTCGATTTTCATCGCCAGCATGGCCTCGGACAGTTTGCGGCTGAGTGTCTTTTCGTTGGACAGGAAGAAATTGCGCGCTACCTGCATGGTGATGGTCGAGGCGCCTTCCTTGGCGCCCCCCGACAGCAGATTGGCACCGGCGGCCCGGAGTATGCCGAGCGTGTCGACGCCGCCGTGTGTGTAGAAGCGTTCGTCCTCGGCGGCGATGATCGCCTGCTTCATGGTTTTCGGGACGTTTTCGATGGCGATGAAGGCACGCCGTTCTTCGCCGAATTCGCCGATCAGGCCGCCGTCGGCGGTATACACCCGCAGGGGCAGCTTGGGTTTGTAGTCCGTCAGCGCCTCCAGCGGCGGCAGGTTGGGATAGATCAGCGCCGCCGCCAGACCGGCGAGCGCTGTCCCGACTACGCCGAGACTCACCAGCAGGGCCAGCGCGTAATGCCACCATTTGGAAAACATCCTGTTCCTTCGATTCGACGCCTAAAGTTTCCGCCGATTATAGGCGTTAGTGGTGTTGGAATTTGGACACAGTTGTTTGAGCCTCGCAATGCCCAGAGGAAAAAACTGTTAAAAACCGTGTGTTGTTGCTAGCATCTAAAAGCCATAACAAGAATAAGCGCCAACCCACAGAAGCGTAAAGGAAAACTCTTGCAACTGACTTTTAATCTGGACTGGCTGTCCGCCAAGGGGTTGCCAATCATCGGGCTCGACATCAGTACGACTGCGGTCAAGCTGGTTGAGCTGTCCGATGCCGGCAAGGGCATGCTGCGGGTGGAGCGCTACGTGATCGAGCCCTTGCCGAAGGATGCGGTGACGGATGGCAACATCGCCAATCTCGATCAGGTCGCGGAAGCGCTGCGCAATGCCTGGCAGACACTGGGCACGCGGGCGAGGAACGTCGCGCTGGCGCTGCCTTCCTCGGCGGTCATCACCAAGAAGATTCTGGCGCCCGCAAGCCTCAAGGGTCTCGATCTCGAGAATCAGGTCGAGACCGAAGCCAATCAGGTGATCCCGTTTTCACTGGATGAAGTCAACCTGGATTTTCAGGTGCTCGGGCCGTCGCCCGCCAGTGCGGACGATGTGCAGATTCTGTTGGCTGCTGCGCGCAAAGAAAAGGTCGAGGATCGGGTTGCCGCGGTGGAGGCAGCCGGCCTGAAAGCGCTGATCATGGATGTGGAGTCTTACGCGACCCAGACCGCCTACGAGCAGATCGCGCATCTGCTGCCGAACAGCGGCGCCAGCCAGACCGTGGCAATCGTCGATATCGGCGCGCAGAACATGCACATCAATATCCTGCATGACAACGATTCGGTCTACCTGCGCGAGCATGGCTTCGGCGGCAATCAGCTCAACAACGAGATCTCGCGCCGCTACGGCATGACCAGCGACGAGGCCGAGACTGCCAAGCGCAAGGGTACGCTACCTGAAAGCTACGATATGGAAGTGTTGCAGCCCTACAGTGAAACGCTGGCCATGGAGATCGGACGGGCGCTGCAACTGTTCACGACGTCCACGCAGTACCGGAAGGTCGACCAGATCCTGCTGGCAGGCGGCGGCGCCATGATTCCGGGTATCGACGATGTGGTCGCGCAGCGGACCGGTGCGCCGACCATGGTCGTCAATCCGTTCGCCAACATGGCGGTGGGTCCCAAGATCCGGCCGCAGGCGCTGACAGCCGATGCGCCTTCCCTTTTCGTTGCCTGTGGCCTCGCCATGCGGAGGTTCGACCCCCAATGATCCGCATTAACCTTCTCCCTCACCGCGAACTGGCGCGCGCCGCGCGTCGACGCCAGTTCAACATCCTGCTCGGCATCGCGGTCGCCGCAGGCGTGCTTGTCGTCGTGCTCGGCCACAGTCTGATCGCGGCCCGGCAGGCCGGCCAGGAAGCACGCAACGCTTTTCTGGAACAGGAGATCGCCCAACTGGACGGCCAGATCGGCGAGATCAAGAAAATCAAGGAGCAGACCCAGGCCCTGCTTGCCCGCAAGCAGGTCGTCGAAACCCTGCAGTCCAACCGTACCGAGGTCGTGCATCTGTTCGACCAGATGATCCGCCTGCTGCCCGACGGCCTGTATCTCAAGTCGCTCAAGCAGGCAGGCGACACGATCACGCTCAGCGGCTACACCCAGTCGAGTGCGCGCGTGTCGACGCTGATGCGCAATCTGGACGATTCGCCCTGGTTCGAGCAGCCGGCGCTGATAGAGATCAAGGCGGTGACAGTCAACAACCTGCGTGCCAACGAATTCGTCCTCACGGTCAGGCAGACCCGGCAAACGCCGGAAGGCGAAAAAGCGGGAGGGGGTAAAGCATGACCCTGGACGAACTCAACAAACTCGATCTGAAGACGCTGGCCGACTGGCCGCTGCCCACCAAGCTGGCCGCGCTTGGCCTGCTCTGCGTGGCGATCGTCGCCGCCGGTTGGTGGTTCGACTGGCGCGGCGGCTTGGAAAACCTGGATGCGGCCAAGCAGAAGGAAACCGATCTGCGCGGGGTCTTCACCGCCAAGAAAAACCAGGCAGTCAATCTGGAAGCGTACAAGAAACAGCTCGCGGATATCGAGCAATCCTTTGGCGCATTGCTGAAACAGCTGCCGAACAAGCAGGAAATGGATGCCCTGATCACCGATATCAACCAGGCCGGCCTTGGGCGCGGATTGCAGTTCGATCTGTTCAAGCCCGAGACGGAAAACATCCTGGATTTCTATGCGGAGATGCCCATCCGCGTGAAGGTCGCGGGCGGCTATCACGACATTGCTGCTTTCGTGAGCGACATTTCCAAGCTTTCACGCATCGTCACGCTGCAGAACATCGCGCTTGACCCGGCCAAGGATGGCGCGTTGAACATGGAAGCCATCGTCAAGACCTACCGTTATCTCGACGACGAGGAAATCGCCGCCAAGAAACAAAGCAGCAAGGAGCAGAAGAAATGAGGCGCCTTGTCACGTACGCGGCAACCCTGCTGATGCTGTCCGGCTGCGGCGGCGGCAATATGGAAGATCTGCGCGCATTCGTTGCCGAGACCGGCAAGGACATGCAGGGCAAGGTTGAACCGCTGCCGGAAATCAAACCTTACGAGGCGTTTTCGTACGCCGCTTTCGACCTGCCCGATCCGTTCAAGCCGAGAAAGCTTTCCACTGGCGGCGGCGGCGGTCTGCAGCCGGATCTGACGCGCCCCAAGGAACCGCTGGAAGCCTATTCGCTGGAAACATTGAAAATGGTGGGGACGCTGGCCAAGAAAGGTGTGATCCATGCGGTCATCCGGACGCCCGACAATGCCATCTACCACATCCACAAAGGCAACTACGTGGGGCAGAATTTCGGACTTGTCACGCAAATCGGCGACAGCGAAGTGACATTGCGCGAAATCGTCCAGGACAGCGCCGGGGACTGGTCCGAACGCACCAGCACCCTGATCCTGCAAGAATGAACGAAGCACTGAATTTTCAAAGAGGCTGACATGAACGCACTGCCCAGAATTGCTCAAACCCTTACCCGTCATCTGCTTGGCATTGTCCTGCTGGCAATGCCGGTCGTGGCGACTGCCGCTGATCAGCCGCCGACGGGCAATGCGGTGCAAAGCGTCGAAACCACGACCTTGCCGGGCGGCAAGGTCGTGGTGCGTGTCACGTTCAAGAATGCGCTGATGACTACCCCGGCAGGCTTTACCGTGGGCAATCCGCCGCGCATCGCGCTCGATCTGCCCGATACCGGTAACGCGATCGGCAAGAACACCGTCGAGGCGAATCTCGGACCGTTGTCGAGCGTCAATGTCGTGCAGGCGGGCAGCCGCACCCGTCTGGTACTCAATCTCAATAAATCAGTCGAATACGAAGCCAAGGTCGACGGCAAACAGCTGCTGGTGTCCCTGGGTGACGCAGGTGCGGGCGCGTCACCGGTGAATGCCACGCCACGTTTCGCAGAAGCTGCGCCGGGCAACGCCAGCCACAGCATTCGCGACGTCGACTTCCGGCGGGGTGGGGCGGGCGAAGCGCGTATTGTGGCCACCTTGTCCGACGCGCAGGCAGGCATCAATATTCGTCAGCAGGGTACGGGCGTCGTCGTCGATTTCATCGGAACCGATCTGCCCAAGGCCTTGCAACGTCGTCTCGACGTCGCGGATTTCGGCACGCCGGTCCAGACCGTCGAAACCTATGCGCTGGGGGGCAACACCCGCATGGTGATCCAGCCGCAGGGCGCCTGGGAGTATTCGGCCTATCAGACCGACAACAGTTTCATCGTCGAGGTGAAGCCTTCGACCGACGGTCAGAAGAAAACCGCCGACGGTAAAATAAAATACAGCGGCGAAAAACTTTCGCTCAATTTCCAGAACGTGGAAGTGCGCTCCGTTCTGCAGGTCATCGCTGACTTCACCGGTCTGAACATCGTTGCCAGCGACACGGTGACGGGTAATCTGACCTTGCGCCTGAAAGACGTCCCCTGGGATCAGGCGCTCGATCTGGTCATGCAAACCAAAGGGCTCGACAAGCGCCAGAACGGCAACGTCATCTGGATCGCCCCCAAGGACGAGTTGTTGACCAAGGAGAAGCTCGAACTGGAAGCCAAAAATCAGGTTGCCGATCTGGAGCCGCTTTCAACTGAGTATATTCAGTTGAACTATATGCGTGCAGACGAAGCACAGACGATGCTTTACGGGTTTGCATCGGGCGCTTTCCTGAACTCGGCCACCAATAGCAGCGTCAATTGTTCCGCGCAGGCCCAGGGGCTGGGCGGGGCAGCTGCCGCACAAGCGTCTCAGCAGGGACAAAACAGCAATAACGACCAAAAGGTTCTGACGAAGCGCGGCCGTGCAACATACGAGCTCAAGACCAATACACTGATCATTACCGACACCCCCCGTAAGATTCAGGAGATCCGCGAATTGCTAGCGCGTTTGGATGTGCCTGCACGACAGGTCATGATCGAGGCGCGTGTTGTCACCGCTGATAGCGGTTGGAGTCGCGATCTAGGGGCCAAATTAGGCTTGGCTGCAATCAACCGTACAGGTCGATATCAGTCAGGTATTGCGGGCACGCAAACGGATGCCTCGCATATCGCACAGGGGTTTTTCCCGCAATCGAGTGTGAAGGGGACGCGCGTCGATCCGTCTGATCCGACGAAATTCGTGACGGATGTTCCATTGCAGTCCGTAGGGACCAATCTTGTAAATTTCCCGGCAGGAGCCGGGGCGGCTCAACTTGCCTTCTCACTTCTAGATGCGTCGACTGGCAATTTACTGAGCCTTGAGTTGTCCGCGCTGGAAGCGGATAACCGTGGAAAAATCATCTCCAACCCGCGTGTCATGACGAGCAATCAGAAACCTGCGGTTATCTTGAATGGTACGCAATTGCCCTACATTACACCGGGTACGGCAAATAACCCGCCAACCGTGACGTTCAAGGATGTGTTTCTGTGTCTGCTCGTGGATCCCCAGATACTAAACAATGACTCGCTGATCATGACAGTTGAGGTGCAAAAGGATGCGGTTGACAATGCCAACAGTGTTTCGTTGGGCGGCGTAGCCGTTCCGGCTGTCGCAACGAAACGTGTGAAAACACAAGTAAGGGTCAATAATGGCGAGACTCTGGTATTGGGGGGGATTTTCGATCAGTCCGAGCTTAAAAATGTCTCGAAAGTTCCTTATCTGGGTGATATCCCGGTTTTAGGGAATTTATTCAAGCAGACGTTCAAGCAGGAACAAAAAACTGAACTAATCATCTTCCTTACCCCACGCATTCTCGACGAACGCCTCTCCTTGCGCTGAGCGCGGGATGATTTGCAATAAAAACGCGGGCTTCGGCCCGCGTTTTTATTTGGGTAAGCCGAGCCGCGTGCCGTATCCCGGTGGCACTCTATTAGAATGCCGCCATGAGCAAACGCGACAACCTTTACCTCGTCGGTTTGATGGGCGCGGGCAAGACCACCGTCGGCCGCCTTCTGGCCAAGCATTACGGTTGCGTGTTTCACGACTCCGATCATGAGATCGAGGCGCGTACCGGGGTCAAGATCCCGGTCATTTTCGAGATCGAGGGTGAAGCCGGTTTTCGCAAGCGTGAGGCAGCGGCGATCGCCGAACTGACGGCCTTGAACGGCATCGTGCTGGCCACGGGCGGTGGTGCGATTCTGGCGCAGGCGAATCGGGAGGCGCTGCGGCGGAACGGTGTGGTGATCTATTTGCGCGGCACGCCCGAGCATTTATACGAACGTACCCGTCACGATCGCAATCGTCCGCTCCTGCAGACCGGGAATCCGCTGGAAAAGCTGCGTGAGTTGCACCGGCAGCGCGATCCGCTGTATCGCGAAGTCGCAGACATCGTCGTGGATACGGGACGCCAGAGCGTGTCCGGCATGACGCGCATTCTGTTCGGCAAGCTGGATTTGTTGCGGAGCAGCTTGCCTCTGGCCGATGCGGACGTGTGATGCTGCGCTGGATCGCGGCCGGCCTGATCGGGCTGTCTGGCGTGCCGGCGCTCGCCGCGGATTACCTGGCAGGTCCGGCCGATTACCGGCGTTACCTCCCCCGGCTGGAAGCCGGAGACCGTTTGCGGCTCGAACCGGGCACGTATCGCGACGGGCTGCCCTTGCGCGATCTGTCCGGCCGGCCCGGGCAGCCCATCGTCATCGAGGCGGCCGATGCATCGGCACCGCCGCGGCTGGTGGCACGGCGTGGGGCGAATACGGTCAGTCTGGTCAACGTCCGCTACGTTACGCTGCGCGGTCTCGAACTGGATGGCGAGGGCCTGCCGGTCGATGCCGTCAAGGCGGAGAGGCATAGCCGCTACGCCGATTTCGTGGTGCTGGAAGGTTTGTACATCCACGATCATGCGGCGTCGCAGCAATCGGTGGGCATTTCCACCAAGTGCCCGGTTCTGGGGTGGACGATACGCGGCAACCGCATCACGCGGGTCGGCACGGGGCTCTATCTGGGCAATTCGGACGGCAGCGCGCCTTTCGTCGGCGGGCTGATCGAGGCGAACCGGATCGACCGGGCACTGGGTTACACCCTGCAGATCAAGCATCAGAACGGCCGTCCGGCCGACTGGCAGAGCGACCATGTCACTATCATTCGCTACAACGTGTTTTCCAAGCAGAATGCGCAGCCGAATCCCCTGGCGCGGCCCAATGTGCTGCTTGGCCATTTCCCACCTGAAGGTCCTGGCGCTTCGGACCGTTACCAGGTCTACGGCAATCAGTTTCTGTCCAATCCCAGCGAGGCACTGCTGCAATCGGAAGCGCGTATGGCGGTTTATGACAATCTTTTCGTGAACGAAGCGGGCGATGCGATACGCGTACAGCCGCACAACGGCGTACCACGCGACATGATGATTTTTTCCAATACCGTGGTGGCTTCGGGTACGGGAATCCACATCCGGCCGGTGCCCGATACGCCCTATCGTCAACGGCTCATCGCCAATCTCGTGTCGGCCCCGCTACCGATTGCCGGCGGCGAGGCTGCGCACAACCTCCTGCTGCCCTATCGGCGTGCATGGACGGACAGGCCGGACTGGGCATTGAGCCGGCATATGCGGGACGCCGTATCCCGGTCGGCTGTATTGCCTGGCAGCCTGCAACGCAGCCTGGCTGCGGATTATCCGGCCTGGCTGCCGCGCGCGTATCCGGGCGCGTCGCCTGCCCTGTCGCAGGCGACGCGCCGGCCATGAGCCGCGACGGGGCTGTGCGGCGTGTCCGCACTACGGTCTGGCTGGCGGCTCTGGCTTACACCGTATTCGTCGTCTATGGCAGCCTCGTGCCGCTGAAATTCCAGGCCTTGCCCTGGGACGAGGCAGTCGCGCGCTTTGCCGCCATTCCTTTCCTGAACCTGGGCATCGGTTCGCGCGCCGACTGGGTGGCCAATCTGTTGCTGTTCATCCCGTTGACCTTTCTGTGGATGGGCGCGGCTGCGTACCGGGCCAGTGCAGCGAAGACCGCGCTGATCGCAGCGCTGATCGTGCCGATCGCGACGGCCCTGAGTATCGGGATCGAGTTCACCCAACTCTTTTTCCCGCAACGCACGGTTTCGCAAAACGACATCTTTGCCGAAACGCTGGGTGGAATGCTGGGCGTAGCCGCCTGGCTGTTCCGCGGGCGGGGGTTTCTCGACTGGCTGCAGGGCTGGCAGGAGACGCATGCACGCGCCGTCCTCGCCGAGCGGCTGGCCTGGGCCTATCTGGCCGGGCTCGTCGTTTACAACGTACTGCCGCTGGATCTGACCATCAGCGTGGTCGAACTCTTTCACAAATGGCGCGAAGGCCGTGTCGTGCTCATCCCTTTCGCCGGTTTGCCGGCCGTTCCGGCCGAGGCTTTCTATGAAATCCTGACCGATGTGCTGATCTGGGTGCCGCTTGCCGTGCTGTGGCGACAGGACGGCAGCCGGAGCGCGTTGCGGGTGTGGACGATGACGCTGGGGACCGCCGTACTGATCGAAGGCATGCAGCTTTTCGTTTACTCGCGGGTCAGCGACGTAACCGACATTCTGACCGGTGCTCTGGGCGCGGCGGCCGGCAGCCTGGCCGGTGGCTGGCTCAGCCGGCGCGAATCCCGCCGGTCCGTCCTGCCGGCCATGGGAGGCGTCTGGTTGCCCTTGGGTTGCGCGGCAGTCTGGGTTTTCGTCGTGCTGTTCACCTTCTGGTTCCCGTTCGACTTCCGGACAGACGGTGCCTTCATCAGGGCACGGCTCGACTTCCTCGAACGCCTGCCTTTCGAGGTCTATTACTTCGGAACGGAATATCGCGCCGCCACCGAAGTGTTGCGCAAGACCCTCTTCTTCGCCCCGCTCGGCGCGTGTCTTGTCTGGGGCATCGTGCGCCAGCCCTGGCGCTGGCGTGGGCTGTCGTTCGGTCTGGCCATGCTGGTGCTGGCGGGCCTGCCGGCCGTGGTCGAGTTCGGGCAGGTCATGCTCCCGGAGAAAATCGCCGACACCACCGACTGGTTGCTGGCCTGGCTGGGCGGGCTGGCGGGGTATGCGGTCGCGCGCCGCGTATTGCGCGCGCCGCGTATCGTGACGCCGAAGCGGCAGGCAGCTGTTTCGGAAAACATGCCGCCCGCCACGCCGATGCGCATGTCGCGCGCCGTGCATTTCATTTTGGCGGTAGGAGGGATGGCAGGGGGGATTTTCGTCGGTACGCGCCTGGATTTTGTACCGTACAACGTGCGCGAATTGCTGAACCCGGCGCACGCCGGTCTGGCCGCATGCCTGATGGCGCTGGCCGTCTACTGGCTTGCGGTGTTTCCGGTCTGGCTAGCGCGCCGCGAGATGTCGGGCCTGGCGCGTATGGGCCTGTTGCCGTTCGGTCTCCTGGTCTACGGCGGTATTGCCTTTCTGCTGCTGGATGGTGCGGTGCCCGACGAAAGCCTGTTCGATCTGGCCGGCAGCCCGATACTCGACTGGCCGGGGCACTGGGAAACCGGCCTGCGCTGGGTGGCCCTGCTGCTGGTGCCCGGTGCGTCGATCTATCTGGCGGCGCAGAGTGTGCGCCGCTGGCGGGGCAAACCGTTGGGCGCGCTGCATTTCTGGGTGGCCCTGTTGGCGCTGGCGTTAGCCTACTGGGTCGTGGTCGTCGAGGCAGCCACCGACAATCTGGTCGAACTGATTGCTTCGCCCGGCCTGCCGGCCTGGCTGGCACTGTGCGGCTGGCTGTATCTGCTGTGCCTGGCGGCAGCGTTGCTCGCCTCGCCGCTGAAGCCGGCCGAACGCGTCCTGGCCTGGACCGTTGCCGGGCTGTCCCTGCCGCTGGGCGGCCTGCTGCTGTATCTGGGCCTCGCCCAGGACATCGATAAATACGGTCAGCATTTTTCGGCCATGCAATTTTTGCTGAGCCGGGATCGCCAGCATTACGCGCCGCAGGCGAGTGTCTGGCTGCGCTATGCCGGTCTGCACGTTCTTGTCATTGTGGCCCTGGCCTTCTTACAATGGCCGCATTTCCGCGCCGGACACCGGCGCGTCCCACCCGCCCTTTCCCCTTCCCGCCCATGACCCTGTTCGACGTTTTCAACGGCGATGCCGACGGTATCTGCGCCCTGCACCAACTGCGGCTGGCCGCGCCGGCCGCGTCGCAGCTCATCACCGGGCCCAAACGCGAAATCGACCTGCTGAAGCGCGTGCGGGCGCAGGCGGGCGACCGCGTCACCGTGCTCGACATTTCGCTGGCCAAGAACCGGACGGCGCTGGATGGACTGCTTGCGGCCGGAGTACACGTGCAGTATTTCGATCACCACCAGCCGGGCGATATCCCGGTGCATGCCGGGTTCGAATCGCACATCGACACCGACGCCGAGGTCTGCACCAGTCTGCTGGTCAATGCCCATCTGCGCGGGCAGCACCTGGCCTGGGCGGTCGCGGCCGCGTTCGGCGACAATCTGGCGGCCTCCGCGCGCCGGGCGGCCGCTCCGCTCGGCCTGTCCGAGGCGGAGCTCGCAAGGCTGCAGTCGCTGGGCGAATGCCTGAACTACAACGGCTACGGCGAGACGCTGGATGATCTCCACTTTGACCCGGCCGCGCTCTACCGTGCAGTGCAACCCTACGCCGATCCATTCGCCTTTCTCGCCGAATCGCCTGCCTATGGCGTGCTCCAGGCAGGCTATGCCGACGATATGGCGCGTGCCGAAGGCATGGTGCCGCTGGAAGCGCGCCGGAACGGCCGCGTCTTCCTGTTGCCGGCGGAAAAATGGGCGCGTCGGATTTCCGGCGTCTATGGCAATCGATTGGCAGTTGCGGCTCCGGCCCAGGCCCATGCCGTACTGACTGCCAAACCGGACGGGGGCTATCTCGTCAGCGTGCGCGCGCCGCTGGCGGACAGGCAGGGTGCGGACGTCCTGTGCAGCCAGTTCGACACCGGCGGCGGGCGCAAGGCCGCCGCCGGGATCAACCACCTGCCGGAAGCCGAGCTTGGCCGGTTTATTGCTGGCTTCTACACGGTTTTTTCCGGAATCCAGACAGCATGACCCAACTGATCGCGCCTTACGGCGACACACTCGTCAATCTCATCGATCCCGCACGCGTTGACGCGCTCAAACGCGAGGCACTCGAACTGCCTTCGCTCGATCTGGACTGGCGCCAGCAGTGCGAACTCGAAATGCTCATGAGCGGCGCCTATTCGCCGCTCACCGGTTTCATGACCCATGCCCAGTGCGTGCGGGTCGAGACAGAGCGCATGCTGGACAACGGCCTGTTCTGGCCGTTGCCCGTCACCCTCGCCACGCGTCACGCATCGGCCGCGGGCTTCAAGCCCGGCGATCGCATCGCGCTGCGCGACGGAGAAGGTTTCATGCTGGCCGTGCTGCAGATCGCGGATGTCTGGGAAGAAGATGGTGTCTGGCATCTCGGTGGTCCGGTCGAGGGAGCCGCCCTGCCGCCGCATCCGGATTTCGCCGCCCTGCGCCATACCCCGGCCGAATTGCGCGCCCTGTTCCAGAAACGCGGCTGGCGGCGCGTGATCGCCTGGCAGGCGCGCCAGCCCATGCATCGCGCGCAGTTTGAGTTCTGTCTAAAAAGCGCGGTCGAAAACGAGGCCAATCTGCTGCTGCATCCGCAGGCGGGTGGCGACATCACCGATGCGCCGGCCTATTTCGGTCTGGTTCGCAGTTTCATGGCGATCCGCGAACGTTTTCCCGCCGCCACCACGCACCTTGCATTGATGCCCGCGACACCGCGTACCGCCAGTGCCGGTGCGCTGCTGCTGCGCGCCATCGTCGCACGCAACTACGGCTGCGCGCTCCTGATCGCCGGTGGCGAATACCTCGTCGAGGGCGAATGCCGGCGCGGCGAAGACCTCGTGCGCGATCATGCCGGTCTCGACGTGGGCGTGCTGGCCGAACGGATCGGCATCCGCTTCGTCGCCTATCCGCGCATGGTCTACGTCGAGGACCGGGCGGAATACCTGCCGATTGCCGATGCGCCGGAGGGTGCGCGCCAGCTGACGCTGTCCGGCGAGGAATTCCGGCGCCGCATGCGGGCCGGCCTGAAAATCCCCGACTGGTACAGTTTTCCCGAAGTGCTGGCGGAACTGCAGCGCCAGAACCCGCCGCGCGACAAGCAGGGTTTCACCGTCTTTTTCACCGGCCTGTCCGGTGCGGGCAAGTCCACGCTGGCGCGCGCGCTGGCCGCGCGCCTGATGGAAATGGGGGGGCGCAGCGTAACCCTGCTGGATGGCGACATCGTTCGCCGGCATCTGTCGTCGGAACTGGGATTTTCCAAGGCGCACCGCGACATCAACGTGCGGCGCATCGGCTTCGTCGCGAGTGAAATCACCAAGAATCGCGGCATCGCAATCTGCGCGCCGATCGCGCCCTACCGTCAGACCCGGCGCGACGTGCGCGCGATGATCGAGGCCGTGGGTGGATTCGTCGAAATCCACGTCGCCACGCCCATCGAAACCTGCGAAGCGCGTGACCGCAAAGGGCTCTATGCCAAGGCCCGAGCGGGCCTGATTCCCGAGTTCACCGGGGTATCCGACCCTTACGAAGTCCCCGAACACCCTGAGTTGTCCATTGATACCACGGGCCTTGCCATCGACGAGGCGGTACAGCAGCTTTTGCTCAAACTGGAATACGAAGGCTATCTGCGCTGAAGCCGTTTCGGGCTGCCCGGCGAAAACAACAGATCGCCGGCTTTTTCGTTGGACCAAGCAAAAAACGGCGACCCGAGGGTCGCCGTTCTCATGGGTGCGTGTTGCCGGATCAGGCGGTCTTGCGACGACGCATGGCGGCCAGACCCGCCATGCCGATGCCGAGCAGGGCCAGCGAAGCGGGCTCGGGCACGGCACCGCCTTCATCCACGGAACCCAGAGGCACCGAGGCGAAACGCAGCGTACCGCCGGCGGTCAGGACTTCACCGAAGCCGTCACCGAAAAAGGTGATGCTGGTGAAGTAGGCGGACGAGTCGATTGCGCCGATGAAGTTGGTGTAGCTGCTCTGAGCGACGATACCGGGGTTGCTGCTGGCGCTCGTGGCGTTGGCCGGCAGGGTGGCGGCGCCGCCGTCGAAGGCGATCCACAAGCCGGAGCCCTGCGCGGGCACGCCGTAGGTGCTGACCGTGTTGGCGTCACGGACAACGGCGGTGCAGCAGGTCGCCCAGTCACCGATCTCGAAGCCGAAGGCGTTGACCGGCGAGCTGAACGTGAAGGTCAGGCCCGAGTTGAAGCCAGGAATGGGGTCGCTGCCGGACGAGGACGGGCCGATGTCCCAGGACGAACCCGACAGGCAGACACCGTTGCTGCAATAGTTGCCATAGAAGGAAGGTGCCGAACCGTCGGGACGGGTGATCGTCACGGTAGCGGGATTGCCGTCCTTGTCGGTGTAGTTGTAGCTGTTCGTGCCGCTAACCACCTGCGCGGTGACCACGGTCGAGCCGGCGCTGGTAATGACGTTGTCGAATGCGTTGGCAATGTTGTTGAGCGCAGTATTGACAATGAACGGGGCGGCGTTGGCGCTGCCGGCGGCGAACAGGGCCGTGGCGAAGAGTGCGCTGGCCAGTGCGGTTTTTTTCATCATGAACTCCTTGGCGTTCTGGTTGGTTTCAGAGTGTGCTGCTTTGTCCCATTTATTACCTGCTAAACAACCTGGCTATGTGGCTTGGCTGCTCAGTTGTCAAACGTTAAAGCAGTGTTTATGCCAGTATTTTCAGATCCCTTAATAATCTAACAATAACAAATGGTTATTCTATTTCTGGCGGTTCGCGTCTTAACGCTGTGTAAAGTATTCCGACTCGGTCCGGGGTGGGCGTCCGGCGTTCGGGTCAGCCCGGTGTGCGTTGGGATGGCCGGGCCAGTCCGCCTGCGAGCATGCCGGCGAGGCTCGCCAGAAATCCGGCAAACTGGGGTGGCAGGGCGGCATCGGGCGCAATGAATTCCATGCCGATCCAGGCCACCAGGCCGAACGCGATGGCGAGGCCGGCGCCGAGATTGTTGGCGCGCCGCCAGTAAAGTCCGGCGACCAGCGGTACGAAAGCGCACGCGAGCGTCACCTTGTAGGCATTGGCAACCATGGTGTGGATGCTGGTTTCGTTTTGCAGCGACCACAGCGAATAGACGATGACCAGAGCAGTGAAACCGACGACGACGCTGCGGGTGATCCACAGTAGTTTTTTCTGGCTCATCCGATGGTGCGGCATGAATTCCTTGATGATGTTTTCCGAAATGGTGACCGAAGGGGCCAGCAGGGTACCGGAGGCGGTGGACATGATCACCGACAGCAATGCGCCATAGAAAACGATCTGCGCGTAGAGCGGCAGATGGGTCTTCACGAAGGTGGGCAGCACAAGCTGAGCATCCTCGGCCAGCAGTCGGGTGGTCGTGGCGGGGTCGACCAGCGTCGCTGAGTAAGTGAGATAGAGCGGCACGGCGGCGAACAGGAAATAGAGCGTGCCGCCGATGACCGTGCCCCACACGGCGACAGTTTCGTTTCGGCCTGCGTTGGCGCGCTGGAAGACATCCTGCTGCGGGATCGAACCAAGGCCCATCGTCAGCAGACCGGCGACGAAGGTGACGACGGCCGCCCATTCCATGGGGGGCCAGAATTCGAATTTGCCGGCCGCGTAGGCGTGTTCGACCACGGGCGCGACACCGTTGACTTCGGGCATGTCGCCCACCAGCTTGGCGATCCACAACAGTCCGAGGACGATCACGGTCATCTGCACGAGCGTGGTCAGGGCCACCGACCACATGCCGCCGAACAGGGTGTAGAGCAGCACCACCGTGGCGCCGATGAGAATGCCCTGAGGCTGCGTGATCACGCCGTCCGACAGCACGTTGAACACCAGTCCCAGCGCAACGACCTGTGCCGATACCCAGCCCAGATAAGAAAGTGCGATCGCGCCCGAAATCACGATTTCGACGGGGCGGTTGTAGCGTTCGCGAAAAAAATCGCCCAGTGTCAGCAGCTTCATGCGGTACAGCGGGCGCGCGAAGAACAGGCCGAACAGGATCAGCGCGAGCGAGGCGCCGAAGGGATCCGAGATCGTACCGCCCAGGTTTTCGTCGAGGAAGGTTGCCGGGATGCCGAGCACGGTTTCCGCACCGAACCAGGTGGCAAACACCATGGCCACGACGATGAACATCGGCAGCGTCCGGCCGGCCGTGATGTAGTCGGATGCATTGCGTACCTTGGTCGCGGCGAACAGGCCGATGCCGATCGAAACGACCAGGTAGAGGATGACGAAGCCGAGCAACGTGTGATCCAAGATGAATCCCCTATTTCACAAGCAGCAGGGAAAGGGTGGCGATGCCGATGACGAGCAGGCCTGCGATGACGGCCAGCCAGCGGTTGCGTGCCTGCTGCTGGCGCAGCAGGCACGCAAGCCCGGTTTCCAGTTGCAACAGGCGGTTTTCATTGAGGGCCTGGTGCGCCAGCCGGGGTAGCTGGGGCAGCAGGCCTGCCCATTTCGGCGCTTCCTCGCGCAGGTTGCGGACCAGCGCGCGCCAGCCGACCTGCTCGTTCATCCAGCGTTCGAGGTAGGGTTTGGCGGTTTTCCACAGATCGAGATCCGGATCGAGTTGCCGGCCCAGCCCCTCGATGTTGAGCAGGGTCTTCTGCAGCAGGACCAGTTGCGGCTGGATTTCGACATTGAAACGGCGCGAGGCCTGGAACAGCTGCAGCAGCACGCGGCCGAAGGAAATCTCCTTCAGCGGCCGGTCGAATACCGGCTCGCAGACCGCGCGCACGGCGGCTTCGAGTTCGTCCACACGGGTTTCCGGGGGCACCCAGCCGGATTCCAGATGTGCCTGCGCCACGCCCTTGTAGTCGCGGCGGAAGAAGGCGAGGAAGTTGCGTGCGAGGTATTGCTTGTCCACCTCGGTGAGCGTGCCCATGATGCCGAAATCGAGCGCGATGTACTGTTCGGAGCCGGGCCGCACGAGGATGTTGCCCGGGTGCATGTCGGCGTGGAAGAAACCGTCGCGGAACACCTGGGTGAAGAAGATCTCGACGCCGGTGGCAGCGAGCCGGGGAATGTTCACGCCCGATTCGCGCAGGCGTTCGATCTGGCTGACCGGAATGCCGTCCATGCGGTCCATCACCATCACATCTTTCGCGCACCCGTCCCAGTACACCTCGGGCACGGCCAGCAGAGGGGAATCCCTGAAGTTGCGCCGAAGCTGCGAGCAGTTGGCCGCCTCGCGCATCAGGTCGAGCTCGTCTTCCAGGTGCTTCTCGAATTCGGCGACCACTTCGCGCGGGCGCAGGCGGCGGCCGTCGGCGAACAGTCGTTCGATCAGACCGGCCAGTACGTAGAGCAGGCTGACGTCGTGCGCGATCACCGAGCCGATACCGGGGCGCAGCACTTTTACCGCGACCGGTTTGCCGTCCGGCAGTCGGGCGAAATGCACCTGTGCGACCGAGGCCGAGGCGACCGGCACAGGGTCGAATTCGGCAAAGGCCTCGCCGATGGGTTTGCGCAGCGCGGCTTCGACGGTGGCGATGGCCGCCCGTGAATCGAAGGAGGGCACGCGGTCCTGTAGCAGCGCCAGTTCGTCTGCAAGATCGCGTGGCACGAGGTCGCGCCGTGTGGACAGCAACTGGCCGAACTTGACGAAAATCGGCCCCAGTGCTTCCAGGGCGCGCCGCAGGCGCACCGCGCGCGGTTCCCGGATCGGCCGCCAGAAAAGCAGCACGCGCGCCAGTCCGCGCAGCGGCCGCACGCGCGCGTGGCCGAGGAAAAATTCCTCCAGGCCGAATTTCAGCGCGACGTGCGCGATGCGAACGAGGCGCAGCAGTTTCATGTGTCGCGCAGGGGGGTCACGATTCGAGCCGGGCGAGGCGTGCGTCCAGTCGCGCCGCGGCGTCTGCGAGGGCGTCGACCTCCGTGTTGAAGCGGGCGACGTCCACGCCGCGCGCCATCAACTCCGCTTCCTCGACGAGGTATTCGCTCGCGTTGTGGCCCAGCGCTGCGAACATCGCATCAATGCGGTCGAGTGCCGTTCGGCCGGCGGCATGCAGCCGGTGAGCCGCGATATCGCCGACAACGGGCGCGAGATCGGCCTCGGCATCCCAGCGCAGTGACTTGAACACCCGGTCGAGCGTCGCCAGCAGTGCGGGATCACCGGCATAGTCTGCGTCGCGCAGGGCTTCGCGGCCGAAGAAAGGCAGGCGGGCCAGCAGCCGCGCGGTCGGGCGGATGGTCGCATCGGGGACGTCGACGACCGCTTCGGAGAAGTAGCCGTCGTCGGCGATCCGGAAGTCGAGCTGTCTGGCCGCGAGGTCGAAACGCACGCCCATGCCGGCGTGGCGTTGCAGGCTTTCGGCTGCGCCGGGCGACTGGCGCAGCAGATGGTTGAGCCCGCGCTCGACGAGGCCTTCCGCAATCAAACCTTGAAACCTTTGTGCAAGGCGACGATGCCGGCGGTGAGGTTGTGGTACTGCACGCGGGCGAAGCCGGCGGTTTCCATCATGGCCTTGAGCTCGGCCTGCCCCGGGTGCATGCGGATCGACTCGGCCAGGTATTGATAGCTGCCGGGGTCGTTGGCGACCAGCTTGCCCATGAACGGCAGCAGCTTGAAGGAATACAGGTCGTAGGCCGGTTCCAGCGGTTTCCACACCTTGGAGAACTCCAGCACCAGGAGCCGGCCGCCGGGTTTCAGCACCCGGTGCATTTCGGCCAGGGCCTGGTCCTTGTGCGTCATGTTGCGCAGGCCGAAAGCCACCGACACGCAGTCGAAATGATTGTCGGGGAAGGGCAGGCGTTCGCCGTCGCATTGCACGGCAGGGGGCGTGCGGCCCTCGTTCAGCATGCGGTCGCGGCCTTCGCGCAGCATGGAGAAATTGATGTCGGTCAGCAGCACGGTGCCGGTTTCGCCCACTTCCCTGAGGAAAAGCCGGGTCAGATCGGCGGTCCCGCCGGCCACGTCCAGCACTTTCATCCCCGGCCGCAGACCGGCCTGGGCCACGGTGAATCGCTTCCAGAGCCGGTGCAGACCGGCCGACATCAGATCGTTCATGATGTCGTACTTGGCGGCGACCGAATGGAAGACCTCCGCCACCTTGGCGGCTTTTTCGGATTCGGGCACCTGCTGGTAGCCGAAATGGGTGGTTTTATCCATGGCGGGCGGAGGAAAAGGGTTCGGCCGAATTCTACCAGTGCACGGACTGGCGCGGTTTTCCGGCGAGGGCAACGCCGCCGGGCGGCCTGCCGCCATGTCATAAATCGTTCATACTGCTGTCATAGTATGCCAACGTCTCAATACGCATGGATCGAGCCATGGCTGCGAACATATTGCTGGTCGAAGACGAACCCGGCATCCAGGAACTGCTTAAATTCAATCTGGCGCAGGCCGGCCACTCGGTCACGGCCACCGGCGATGCCGAACATGCGCTCAGATTTCTGAAGAACACCCTGCCCGACGTGATCCTGCTCGACTGGATGCTGCCCGGCATGTCGGGCATCGATCTGTGCAAACGCCTGCGTGCCGACGAGCGTTACCAGCCCATTCCCATCATCCTGCTGACCGCGCGGGGCGAGGAACGCGACAAGGTGCTGGGGCTGGATACCGGCGCGGACGACTACATCACCAAACCGTTTTCCCCGCGCGAGCTGGTGTCGCGCATCAAGGCCGTGCTGCGCCGCCGGGCGCCGCAGATGACCGACGAGCCAGTGGAAATCAACGGCTTGCGACTCGATCCATCCAGCCATCGCGTAAGCGGCCGCGGACAGGCGCTGGAGCTGGGGCCGACCGAATTCCGCCTGTTGCATTTCTTCATGACGCATCCGGAGCGGGTCTATTCGCGCGCCCAGCTGCTGGATCAGGTCTGGGGGGACGACGTCTTCGTCGAGGAGCGCACGGTCGACGTGCATATCCGCCGCTTGCGCCTGGCACTGGAGCCCTCCGGCCACGCCGAGCTGATCCAGACCGTGCGCGGGGCAGGCTACCGTTTTTCCGTCGAAAAGGACTGAGCCGGATAGGGCAGGCATCGCCCGCACTATCCGCGCGCGTCGTTTCGGATCACAATAGCGTCGTTTCTCACGATACGGAATGACATGGGTTTCTGGTGGCGTCCGTTGGGCGTGCTGGCGAGTGTGCTGTTCCTCGCGCTCATCCTGTGGGCCGCATCCGGGCCGGTTGCGGCGCTGGCGTTTCTGGCGGGCATCCAGGCCTTCGTCATGCTGCGCCGCCTGTGGCAGGAATTCCGGCTGGCGCGCTGGCTCGAAAATCCCGACGAAGTCGAGCCTCCCGACGCTACCGGGACGTGGGGCGATATTTTCTACCGTCTGCAAAAGCTGCAGCGCCGGCAAAAGGCGAGCCGCAGCGAACTGACCAGCGCGCTCGAACAGTTCGAACATGCCGCCCAGGCCGTCCCCGACGGCATGGTGATTCTCAACGGCAACGAGCAGATCGAGTGGTGCAATCCCGCCTCGCGCAAATACATGGGGCTCGATTGCGAGCGCGACCGCGGCCAGTTCATCCGCTATCTGATGCGGCAGGCGCATTTTCTCGATTTTCTCGATGCCGCCGATTTTTCCCGCCGGCTCGTCTGCAAGTCTCCGGCCAGCCGCGAGATCACGCTGTCGCTGCAGCTCGTGCCCTTTGGCGAGGGCAAGAAACTGCTGGTTGCGCGCGACATCACCGATCTCGAACGCGTCGATGCCATGCGCCGCGACTTCATCGCCAACGTCTCGCACGAACTGCGCACCCCGCTGACCGTGGTCGGCGGCTTCGTCGAAACCTTGGCCGACGGCCCCGATCTGCCGCCGGGCGAATCGCGCCGCTATTTCGATCTGATGCTCGACCATACCCGCCGCATGCAGCGGCTGCTCGACGATCTGCTCACGCTGTCCCGCCTGGAAAGCGAAGAACATGCCCTGAAGGACGAGACGGTCAATGTGGCCGACATGGCGCAGGCGCTGGCGACCGAAGCCGAGTCGCTGAGCCGGGGACGCCACCGCATCCGCGCGAACATCGCCAGCGATGCCGGGCTCAAGGGCAGTCTGCAGGAAATCCGCAGTGCGCTCGGCAATCTGGTGTCCAATGCCGTGCGCTACACGCCCGAAGGCGGGGACATCGCCTTGAGCTGGTCGGTGCGCGACGGCGAAGGCGTATTCGCCGTGACCGACACCGGCGAGGGCATTGCGCCCGAGCATATTCCGCGGCTGACCGAACGTTTCTATCGTGTCGACCGCAGCCGCTCGCGCGAAACCGGCGGCACCGGCCTCGGCCTGGCCATCGTCAAGCACGTGCTGACCCGGCATGGCGGACGTCTCGATATCCAGTCCGTGCCCGGCAAGGGCAGCACCTTCTCCGCCATATTCCCTACCACGCGAGTGCTGGCGCAGGATGCGGCCTCGGCCCGGGTCATTCCCTTTCCTGAACGCGAGCAGGGCAGCCGCCTGAGCGCCTGACCGGGTGCCGGGCTAGCGCCCGCCTTCGAACGCGTCGCGCAGGTGGCGGGCCAGTTGCGCCGCGAGGTCGGGGGGGCCGGCATGCGTGGCGCCGGCTCGCCGTTCGCCCCAGATCGGGTTGGGAAAGTGCGGGTCGTCCGCAAAGCGCGGAATCACATGCCAGTGCAGATGCGGCACCACATTGCCGAGCGAAGCCAGATTGATCTTGTCCGGGTTCAGCGTGTCGCGGATCGCCTGCTCCGTCTTCATCACCGTCATCATCAGGCGCGAACGTTCCGGCGGCGCGAGGTCCGTCATCTCCTTCGCGTGCCGTTTGAGGATCACGCGGCAGAAACCCGGATAGGCCGGCGTGTCGGTCACGTAGACCACACGGCAGAAATCGTCCTGCCAGAGAAGCTCGCCGCTGGGCGAGTCGCACAGGGGACAGTCCATATCGGCTCCTGGGTGAAACGTCGGCATCTTGCGGGGCGCGGACGGGCTTGGCAAGCGCTGCGCGCTGCCGGGCGCCGCGCAATCCGTTCCGCCCTGCCCGGATCTTGACCCGGGCCCGTCAATCCCGTCCGGCGCGCTCGCGCCATCCGCTCCAGCGGAACGGTGCCGTGAGGATGGCGGCCAGGCCGCGCAGCAGCAGATGGCCGGAGTCCCGGCGCGAACTGCGGGTGGCGCGCAGGGCGAGATAGAAGGCAAGCGAAAAGCTGACGGTCAGGTTGACGAGTCCGATCAGAACGACGCCGCCGATGGCGAGCCCTGCGACGGACGATGCGAGCTGCCAGTCGAAAGTCTGCCAGGCATAGCCAAGATTGGCTGCGGAAAAGGCGATGTGGCGGATGTCCAGTGGCAGGCCGGCAAGCGTGCCGAAAGCGCTGGCGAGCCCCAGATAGAAGCCGAAGAAGAGATTGCCCGCGATACCGCCCCAGCGTGGCCACAGGTATTCGACGACCGTGTTCCAGCGGCTGACGCCGAGCATGCGCTGCGGCAGCGTCAGGTGTTGCAGGCGTTGCGGGATGGCGCGATAGACGCACTGGTTGTCGTAATAGCCGCTGACGATGCCGGAGAGAAACAGGCCGACGCCTGCCACGGCGGCGTAGAAGAGGGCGGCGCTGCCGAAAGGGTCGAGTTCGGCCAGCAGACGGACGGCCTTGTCCGGGTCGACGGCGGCGTGTCCGCCGGCCGCGAGCGCCGTGGCGATCAGTGCAGCGGTGGCGAAGGCGAGCAGCATGTTGCCGAGGATGGCGGCGAACTGCGCCCGCCAGACCTTGCCGGCGAAGGCGTCGAGCGCTTTCTGCTGGGCGGCCTGGCCGCGCACTTCGGCCAGCGTGTGGGCGAAGAGACTGGCGGTCATCGCCGGCTGCTTGGTGGCGACGGTGAAGTGCAGCAGGTAGATGAGCACGAAACCGAGCGCATAGTTCAGGCTGATCAGCAGTGCTTCCTGCAGCGGCGCGAGATGCAGGGCGACGAGTTTGATCTTGAGCAGGGCCATGCCGGCGATGATCGCGCCACCTCCCGCGGCGGCGCCGAACATCTTCAACAGCACGGCCCAGTTCTCGGCGACGTAATGTTCGCCGGCCTGGCTGGCGAACTGCGTGATCTGGCGTGCAAGCCGGCCCATGGTGTCGCGCAGCAGGGGGGTGACGCCGTGACGCTCGTCGCTGGCGTCGACCAGCTCGACGAACAGGTCGGCGAGCAGCGCGTGCGGCGATTCCGCGGCGGGGTCGGTCAGCGCGATCAGCGTGCGCAGCCGTTCCATCTGCTGGGAGAGCCGGGCCGACTGCAGCGTGAGCTCGACGCTGGTGCCGATTTCCGCGCTGCGGCGGCGTACGCGGTCGAGCGCTTCGGCGCACTGTTCGAGCAGCACGTCGATCTGGCGTGTGTCTTCGGCCTCGCCGCGCAGCCAGGCGTTGACTTCGTGATGCAGTGCAAGGAAGGGCGAATCGTAGGCTTCCAGTGCCGGGTCGATGCGCAGGAGCTCGGTGTTCAGGCCGCCGGCGGCGATGCGGTGGGCCAGCGAATTGATCGCGTTGGTGAGTACGCCCGGCGCGCCGCGCCGGAAGAGTTCGCGCAACTGCAGACGGTCGCACAGGGTGATCCAGACCTCGCGGGGTGTGGCCTCGACCCAGAGACGGTCGCGTGGCGTGATCAGGGCGTCGAGCCAGTCACGCAGCCGGCCGGGGTCGCGCGCCGGCGGCAGCAGCTTGTAGGCGATCCGCCGCCGCAGTTCGGCCGAAAAAGGTGTGTCGGGCAGGAGGCCGGCCTCGGTCAGCAGGCGGGTTGATTTCTTGTCCGCAAACAGGGCCGCAAGGTGGTCGCGCAGCACCGCGATGTACAGCGGGTTGCGGTCGAGCAGCTCGGCCAGCTCGGCCAGTTTTTCCTGCGCGGTTGCCAGCGGTTGATGGGAATGCGGGCGCAGATGGAACCACAGGCGCGCCAGCAGCGCCGGGTCGGGCGTGTCCGCCTCGGCCATGCGCGCGAGCGTCTGCTCGATGTAGCGGTCGCTGTAGTCGTCGGGCGCGGACGCCGCCATATCGACAGATGCCTAGAGCAAAACCCGTTCGATGCCGCCATTGCCCGCGCGTGCGAGGTAGAGCGTCATCCAGTTTTCGCCCAGCAGCTTCCTGGCCAGCTCGACGACGATATAGTCCGCCGCGGTCCCGGTGTCGTCGCCGTAGCGCGCCAGCCCCTGCAAGCAGGACGGGCAACTGGTGAGCAGCTTGACCGGGCGTCGGCCGGCGTCGAGCGCGGCGACGTCGGCGCGGATTTCCTCTTCCTTGCGGAAACGGATCTGGGTGGAGATGTCGGGCCGGGTCACGGCGAGCGTGCCGGATTCGCCGCAGCAGCGGTCGGACAGCTTCACCGCGCCGCTGTCGGGCGCGCCGCCGAGCAGCGCGTTGGCGACCTTCATCGGCGCGTGCGTCTTCATCGGCGTGTGGCAGGGGTCGTGGTAGAGGTATTTTTCGCCGGAGACGCCGTCGAGCTTCACCCCTTTCTCCATCAGGTATTCGTGGATGTCGAGCAGACGGCAGCCGGGGAAGATCTTCTCGAATTCATACTTCAGCAGCTGGTCCATGCAGGTGCCGCAGGACACGATCACGGTCTTGATATCGAGGTAGTTGAGCGTGTTGGCGACGCGGTGGAACAGCACGCGGTTGGCTGCGGTGATCGCTTCGCCCTTGTCGGCCTGGCCGCCGGCCGTCTGCGGGTAGCCGCAGCACAGATAGCCGGGCGGCAGCACGGTCTGCACGCCGAGCTCGAACAGCATCGCCTGGGTGGCCAGCCCCACCTGCGAGAACAGGCGTTCCGAGCCGCAGCCGGGGAAGTAGAACACCGCGTCGGCGTCGTCCGACAGCTTGGCCGGGTTGCGGATCACCGGCACGATGCCCGGGTCTTCCAGCCCCAGCAGCGCGCGCGAAGTCTTCTTCGGCAGGCCGCCGGGCATGGGTTTGTTGACCAGATGGATCACCTGCGCCTTGATGTCCGGCCGGCCGAGCGAGGCCGGCGGGCGCTTCGTCTGCGGCTGGATCAGGCCCATGCGCTTCGCCATCGCGTGTCCCAGGCGCTGGCCGGCATAGCCCCATTCGATCAACGGCTTGCGCAAGGCCTTGATGGTGCGTGGATCGGTCGCATTGAGGAAAGCCATCGATGCCCAGGCGCCGGGGTTGAATTTCTTCTTGCCGCGGCGGCGCAGCAGGTTGCGCATGGCGATGGAGACGTCGCCGAAATCGATGTCGACCGGGCAGGGATTCTTGCACTTGTGGCAGACCGTGCAGTGGTCGGCCACGTCGGAGAATTCGTCGAAATGCCGCAGCGAGATGCCGCGCCGGGTCTGTTCCTCGTACAGAAAGGCCTCGATCAGCAGCGAGGTGGCGAGGATCTTGTTGCGCGGCGAGTACAGCAGGTTGGCACGCGGGATGTGGGTGTTGCACACCGGTTTGCATTTGCCGCAGCGCAGGCAGTCCTTGATCGAGTCGGCGATCGCACCGGTTTCCGAGGCTTCGAGAATGATCGACTCGGCTTCGAGCAGGCCGAACGAGGGCGTGTAGGCGTTGCGCAGGTCGGCGCCGGCGAGCAGCTTGCCCTTGTTGAAGCGGCCTTCGGGGTCGACCTTCTTCTTGTAGTCGGCGAAATGCGTCAGCGTCGCGTCGTCCAGGAATTCCAGTTTGGTCAGCCCGATGCCGTGTTCGCCGGAGATCACGCCGCCCAGGTCGGTGGCGAGCCGCATGATGCGGCCGACAGCCGCATTGGCCGCCTGAAGCATCGCGTAATCGTCGGAGTTGACCGGGATGTTGGTGTGCACGTTGCCGTCGCCGGCGTGCATGTGCAGGGCGACGAAGACGCGGCTTTTCAGCACGTCCCGGTGGATGCGGTCGCAGGCTTCGAGGATGCGGGCGTATTCGCGGCCGACGAAAAGCTGGTGCAGTTCGCGCCGCAGCTCGCGTTTCCACGAGATCCGCACCTGTTTGTCGCGCAGGGCCTCGAACACGGTGAAGGGCGAGGTGTCGGGCGCGAGGAGATCGTCCAGATGCGCGAGGGAGTCTGCCCAGCGCTGGCGCACGGCAGCGATCAGGGCCTGCGCCTGAGTCCGCTTTTCAGCAACTTTTTCGGGGTCGGCAACGGTGTCGTCGTCCTCGAGCAGCGGCAGCTCGCCGGCGAAGAATTCGGCGAGTGCGTCGGCAAGCGCCAGCTTGTTCGCGATCGACAGTTCGATATTGATGCGTTCGACGCCGTCGGTGTAGTCGCCCAGCCGGTCGAGCGGAATGACCACGTCCTCGTTGATCTTGAAGGCGTTGGTGTGGGCGGCGATGGCCGCCGTGCGGGCGCGGTCGAGCCAGAATTTCTTGCGCGCCTCCGCCGACACGGCGACAAAGCCTTCGCCGCCGCGCGCATTGGCGAGCTGGACGATCTTCGAGGCCGTTTCGCCGGCTGCGACTTCGTTGTCCGACACCACGTCGATCAAGAGCACCATGTTCGGCCGCGCGTTCTTCGGCGACTTGGTGGCGTAGCCGACGGCCTTCACGTAGCGCGCGTCGAGATGCTCCAGACCGGCCAGTTTCACGTCCGGGTGTGCGTCGCAGAACTGCTTGATCTCGACGATGGCCGGCGTGGCCTCGCGTGCCGAGCCGAAGAATTCCAGGCAGACGGTACGGCCGTGCGCCGGCAGGCGGTGCAGGATGAAGCGCGCCGAGGTGATGAGGCCGTCGCAGCCTTCCTTCTGGATGCCGGGCAGGCCGGCGAGGAATTTGTCGGTCACGTCCTTGCCCAGCCCGGTCTTGCGGAAGCGGCTGCCGGGAATGGTGAGGATGTCGGGCGAGCCCTTGGGCGTCTTGCCGTCGGGGCCGAAACGGCGGATTTCGAACGTGGCCGATGCGGCGTCGTGGATCTTGCCAAGGTTGTGATCGCGCCGGCTGACCTCGATCCAGTCGGCCTGCGGCGTCACCATTCGCCACGAGACCAGATTGTCGAGTGCGGTGCCCCACAGCACCGCCTTCTTGCCGCCCGCGTTCATCGACACGTTGCCGCCGATGGTCGAAGCGTCGGCCGAGGTCGGGTCGACCGCGAACACCAGCCCGGCCGCATCGGCCGCTTCCATGACCCGCTTGGTAACGACGCCCGCGCCGCAGTGGATCGTCGGCACCTCGAACTCGCAGCCGGGCAGGTGCAGCATCTCGACTGCGCGCATCGCTTCGAGCTTCTCGGTGTTGATCACCGCCGACTTGTCGGTGAGCGGCACCGCGCCGCCGGTGTAGCCTGTGCCGCCGCCGCGCGGGATGATCGTCAGGTCCAGCTCGACCAGCCCGGCCACCAGCCCGGCCATCTCGGCCTCGCTGTCCGGGGTCAGCACCACGAAGGGGTATTCGACGCGCCAGTCGGTGGCATCCGTTACATGGGATACGCGCGCCAGGCCGTCGAAGCTGAGGTTGTCCTTGCGCGTGACGCCGGCCAGCCGTCTTTGAATACGGGTGCGCAGATCGGCGGTGTCGGCGAACCAGGCCTCGAACTCGCGCACCGCGCGATCGGCTGCCTGCAGCAGCTGGCCGACCAGCTCGTTGCCCTGGCGCCGCAGTTCGATCTCGTGCAGGCGATGGCGCAACGCTTCGATCAGCAGGGCGCGCCGTTTCGGGTTGGCCAGCAGGTCGTCTTCCAGATAGGGGTTGCGGCGCACTACCCAGATGTCGCCCAGCACCTCGAACAGCATGCGCGCCGAGCGGCCGGTCCTGCGTTCGCCGCGCAGGGTATTGAGCACGTCCCAGGCGTCGCTGCCCAGGAGGCGGATCACGATCTCGCGGTCGGAGAACGAGGTGTAGTTGTAGGGGATTTCGCGAAGACGGGGCATCGGTAGGCGGTGCTGCAAAACCCGCATTTTACGGGATATTGCGGACAGACCCGCAGTGACTACAATCGCCCCGAACCGTTCACCGCCCAAGGACCTTGCCGTGGCCTCCGTCTACGACCTGAAACCCCGCTTCCAGGCACTGCTGCGTCCGCTGGTCGCGCGCCTTGCCGCCGCCGGCGTCACTGCCAACCAGGTGACGGTCGCCGCCGCCGTGCTGTCGTTCATCGGGGGTGGCCTCATCGCCTGGCAACCGTTCGAAACCTGGCCGCTGCTGTTGCTGCCGCTGGTGCTCTTCCTGCGCATGGGCCTCAACGCCGTCGACGGCATGCTGGCGCGCGAATTCGGCCAGCAGTCGAAACTGGGCGCGATCCTCAACGAACTCGGCGATGTGATCTCGGATGCCGCCCTCTACCTGCCGCTGGCCTGGGTGCCCTTCGTCTGGGTGCCGCTGGTCGAAGGCATCGTCGTGCTCGCGGTGATTTCCGAGATGACCGGCGTGGTCGCCGTGCAGATCGGCGCGAAGCGCCAGTACCAGGGCCCCATGGGCAAGAGCGACCGCGCCTTCTGGTTCGGTGCGCTGGGCCTGCTGCTGGGCCTGGGCGTGCCGCCCGGCGACTGGATCAACGCCCTGCTCGGCGTCATGCTGGGGCTGCTCGTACTCACCATCGTCAACCGGGCGCGTGCCGCGCTGAGGGAAACCCATGCCGCTTAATCTGCAATACGCCCTCACCGGCATCCTCGGCCTGCTGGTGCTGGGCACTGTCGTCATCGGGTTGAAGAAACGGTTGAAACCCGGGCCCGGCGACCGCGAACTCTGGCTGCGCATGCGCTCGTGGTGGGTGATGGCGGGCCTGTTCATCCTCGCCATTGCGGTCGACCGTGCGCTGTCCATCGTCTTCTTCGCCCTGGTCAGCTTCCTCGCGCTCAAGGAATATTTCAGCATCATCCCCACCCGGCGCGCCGACCGGCGCGTGCTCTTCTGGGCCTATGCCGCCATCCCCGTGCAGTATTTCTGGGTCTACGACGCCTGGTTCGGGATGTTCATCATCTTCATCCCGGTCTACCTCTTCCTGCTGATCCCGTTGAAGATGGTCATCGTCGGCGAAACGCAGGGCTTCCTGAAAGCCGCCGGCACGATCCACTGGGGCCTCATGACCACCGTGTTCTCGCTGTCCCACGCCGCTTTTCTGCTGGCGTTGCCGGACAGCGGCAACCCGGCCGCCGGCAGCGCCGGCCTGCTGCTCTTCCTCGTCTTCCTCACCCAGTTCAACGACGTCATGCAGTTCGTCTGGGGCAAGCTCGCCGGGCGGCGCAAGGTCATCCCCAAGGTCAGTCCCGGCAAGACCGTTGCCGGCTTCGTCGGCGGCGTCGCCACCACCACCCTCGTCGCCTGGCTCGCCGCGCCTTACCTGACGCCGTTGACCGGCTGGCAGCCGGTGGCTGCGGGCCTGATCATCGGTATCGGCGGCTTCGTCGGCGACGTGACGATCTCCGCCTTGAAGCGCGATCTCGGCATCAAGGACAGCGGCTCACTGATCCCGGGGCACGGCGGCATCCTGGATCGGGTGGACAGCCTGACGTATACGGCACCGCTGTTTTTTCATTTTGTGTATTACTTGCATTACTGATTGACCAGACCATTCAAACCAGTAGTTTGTTGACGTATTTGCTCGCTTACGGAGGTGTCATGATGTCCATTGAAGAACTACCGTACACCCCCGAATTTCTACTTGAGCTCGGTTTTCCTGCTGAAAGGGCTAGAGGTCGAGTTTTTCAATATCGTCGAACTAAACTGATGCTGATTGCACAATGGGAAGGCCATGGCCCGGACACATGCGAAACGCTGTATCTATTTGAATCTGGGTTCAAATTTCCAATCCGTCTGAGGCAGAAGGCTAGATCAAATGGGAAAATATTTACCACCTATGAAATTCGATCCCAGAAGCCTTTAAGGCCACATGAAGTTGCTCGGCTAAAAATGAAAGGTGGGGGACTATTGGCTGCCTACTCAGATGCTAATCAATTTACCGATTTTGATGTCGCTGTAACTGATGAGACTAAGCCAATTAAGCCTAGGCCTATTGCCAGGTTAAAGAAGTTATTAAAAATCTTCGAGTACACAGTGGGTAAGGCGTTTTATCGATCACCCGCTATGGAGGCTTTTATTCCAGGTTACTTCACTGTTGAGGAGGCGAAGGTATTTGCCGAGCACATCCAAAAAACTGACGGTAAAGGCATTCCCTTAGTGTCGCTTCTGGTATTTGAGCTCGCTTTTGAGAAATACAAATCGAGAGCCGGAAAATCTGCTGGCGCTGATATTTAGGTTTCGCTTATTTGCCCTTATCTAGTGTCCCGCTGGCTCCAAACCCTCTTCTTCCTCCTGATCGTCCGCCCCTTCCTCGCCCTCGTGCTGGGGGTGAACCTGCGCCACGCCGAGCGTCTGCCCCACACCGGCCCGGCGATACTCGCGGCGAACCACAACAGCCATCTCGACACGCTGCTGCTGATGCGCCTTTACCCGCTGGCGACGCTGCACCGGGTGCGGCCGGTGGCGGCGGCGGATTACTTTCTGAAAAACCGCTTCGTCGCCTGGTTCGCGCTGCACATCATGCACATCCTGCCGCTGTCGCGCCGGCCGAAGCCGGGTGAGAAACCGCTGGCGCATATCGAAGCGGCGCTGGCGGCGGGCGATATCCTGATCCTGTTCCCCGAAGGTTCGCGCGGCGAACCGGAAAAGCGCAGCGCGCTGAAGTCCGGCATTGCGCACCTGATGGAGGCCGCGCCGACGGTACCGGTGATTCCCCTCTATTTGCACGGGCTGGGCAAGGCGCTGCCCAAAGGGGACTGGTTGCCGATACCATTCTTTGCCGACGGCTGGGTGGGGGCGCCGCTGACATGGCAGGGCGAGCGGGCGACGACGATGCGGGCACTGGAAGCCCGTTTTGCCGAACTCGAAACGCAGTGTGCAGCAGAGCGGCGGGCGCCGGCATGGGAATGAAGATGGGGCGAATCGAGGCCTGGATACTGGCGGGCCTGACGCTGGTGGCCTTGATCGTATCGGGCATCCACCCGGCAGACGGGATGACCTGGGCGCTGGAAACCGTGCCGGTGATGATCGGCTTGCCCGTGCTGTTGGTGACGCACCGCCGGTTTCCGCTGACGCCGCTGGTGATCCGGCTGCTGTTCGTGCACGGCCTGATCCTGATGCTGGGCGGGCATTACACGTATGCGCAGGTGCCGCTCGGCTTCTGGGTGCAGGATGCCTTCGATCTGGCGCGTAACCACTATGACCGGCTGGGCCATCTGGCGCAGGGCTTCGTCCCGGCGATGCTGGCGCGCGAAATCCTGCTGAAGCAGACGCCGCTGCGGCCCGGTGGCTGGCTGTTTTTGCTGACCACTGCGGTGATCCTGGCGTTCTCGGCCTGTTACGAATTCATCGAATGGTGGACGGCGCTGGCCATCGGTGCGGATGCCGATGCCTTTCTGGCGACGCAGGGCGACCCCTGGGATACGCAGTGGGATATGTTCCTCGCGCTGGTCGGCGCGATTGCCGCGCAGCTGCTGCTGGCGCGGACGCAGGATCGGCAACTGGGAGGCGTCAGCGGTTCAGCAGACGCTTGACGAGGCTGACACCGCCGAGCAGCAATGCGCCGGTCACGATACCGACGAGTGCGTGTGCCCCCAGTGTGACGAGCCAGGCCAGGGCGTGGCCGACAGGCGCCAGCGATTCCACGGCATGCTCCAGCGGCGGCAGGCCGTGCACGAGGATGCCGCCACCGACCACGAACATGGCGGCCGTGCCCAGCACCGACAGGGTTTTCATCATGCGCGGGGCGGCGGCGAGCAGGAAGCGGCCGACGGCCTGCGTGACCTTGCCGGCACGTCGCGACAGATACAGCCCGGCGTCGTCGACTTTGACGATGCCGGCGACCAGGCCGTAGACCCCGGCCGTGATGACGATTGCCACGATGGACAGGACGCTCAGCCGGGTGACGAATGGCGCCGCCGCCACCGTGCCGAGGGTGATGACGATGATTTCCGCCGACAGGATGAAGTCGGTGCGGATCGCCCCCTTGATCTTGTCTTTTTCGTAATCGACGAGGTTGACGCGGGCATCTTCCCGGGCGCGGGCGCGTTCGGCATGTCGGGCATCGTCTTCGTCGCGGCTGTGCAGCAACCGGTGCGCCAGTTTCTCGAAGCCTTCGTAACTCAGGAAGGCACCGCCCAGCATCAGCAGCGGCGTGATCGCCCAGGCCGCCAGCGCGCTGATGGCGAGCGCGGCCGGCACGAGGATGAGCTTGTTGACGAGCGAGCCTTTGGCAACCGCCCACACCACCGGCAGTTCGCGGTCGGCCTGGACGCCGGCCACTTGCTGCGCGTTCAGCGCGAGATCGTCGCCGAGTACGCCGGCGGTCTTCTTGGCGGCAACCTTGGACAATACCGACACATCGTCGAGCACGCTTGCGATGTCGTCGATCAGGGCGAGCAGGCTGGCTCCGGCCATCGGTGAACTCCGTGCGGGTAAGAGCGCTCAGTCGCCGAGCGGGATGCGGCCGGCCTTTTCGGCGGCGGCGAAATCCAGCATGCGCTGGATCGACAGCCGCGCCTGGGCGATGACGCTGTCCTCGATGTGGATTTCGTTCTCGCCGGTTTCCAGCACGCGGGCCAGGTTTTTCAGGCCGTTCATCGCCATCCACGGACAGTGCGCGCAGGACTGGCACGTCGCGCCTTCGCCGGCGGTCGGCGCTTCGAGCAGGGTCTTGCCGGGCGCGGCGGCGCGCATCTTGTGGAAGATACCGTTGTCGGTGGCCACGATGAATACGGGGTTGGGCAGGTCTTTCACCGCGTGGATGAGCTGGGTGGTCGAACCGACCACGTCGGCCTGCGCGATCACGGCCTCGGGCGATTCCGGGTGGACCAGCACGGCGGCCTCGGGGTGTTCCGCGCGCAGTGCCTTCAGGCCTTCGGCCTTGAAGGCTTCGTGCACCACGCACGAGCCTTGCCATAGCAGCATGTCGGCGCCCGACACACGCTGCACGTACTCGCCCAGATGGCGGTCCGGCGCCCACAGCAGTTTGTGGCCCTGCTGGTGCAGGTATTTCACGATCTTGACCGCGATGCCGGAGGTGACGACCCAGTCGGCGCGGGCTTTGACGGCCGCGCTGGTGTTGGCGTAGACGACCGAGAGCCGGTCGGGGTGCGCGTCGCAGAAGGCGGCGAATGCGTCCGCCGGGCAGGCGAGATCGAGCGAGCAGTCGGCCTTGAGATCGGGCATCAGCACGCGCTTTTCCGGATTGAGGATCTTGGACGTCTCGCCCATGAATTTCACGCCGGCGACGATCAGGGTCTTGGCCGGATGCGCATGGGCGAAACGCGCCATCTCCAGACTGTCGGATACGCAGCCGCCGGTTTCTTCGGCCAGGTCCTGCAGATCGGCGCTGGTGTAATAGTGCGCCACCAGCACCGCGTCCTGCTGTTTCATCAGGGCCTTGATGCGGGCCTTGAGCGCGGTGCGCTCGTCGGTAGACAGGGTTTCCTCGACCAGCGGCGGTGCCACGATCGCAGGGCGGACGGGGACGGGAAAGGCGAGGCTCATCGACAGCGTGGCAGCGAAAAGAAGCCAGTATAGCGGCAGCACCAGCGGGTCTGGCGTGTCAGCCTGCTATCCTTGCGCCCCTATGCGGCAACTGCTTCTCGATATCCGTCCCCCCGCCCGGCCTGTGCTCGACCGTTTCGTCGCCGGGCGCAACGGCGAGCTGCTGGCGCAGCTGGATGCGCTGCTTGCCAGGCCGGCCGAGCGTGCCGTCTATGTCTGGGGCGCGCCGGGCAGTGGCAAGAGCTATCTGCTGGAAGCCTGGGCGCATGCTGCTGAAGCGGCGGGCCTGACGGTCGCGCGCGGCGGGTTGACCGCGGCGCAGGCGGTCGTGGCCGACCAGATCGACGACTGGGATGCGCCGCAGCAGGCCGCGGCATTCGCCGTCTACAACCAGGTGCGGGATAGCGGCGGCCTGTGGCTGGCGGCGGGCCGGCTGCCGCCGGGCGAACTGGCACTGTTGCCGGAACTGCGTACCCGTTTGGGCTGGGGGCTGGTGTTCCAGATGCTGCCGCTGGACGATACGGAAAAGCGTGCCGCGCTGATGCAGTACGCGGAATCGCTGGGGTTTCGTCTGGAAACGCCGGTGGCGGATTACCTGCTGACGCACACTGCGCGCGACATGCAGAGCCTGCTTGCCATGCTGGAAGCGCTCGACCGCGCGAGTCTGGAAATGCGGCGGCCGATCACGCTGCCGCTGCTGCGGCAGCTGCTGTCGGGTCAGCCCTGAGTCTGTTGCTGGGCCGCCTGCTGCTCGGCGATGTCCTTGTGAACCTGGGCCATGTCGAGCCCCATCACCTGTTCGATCAGCGAGTCCAGGGCATTGGCCGGCAGCGAGCCGGCTTCTGAAAACAGGATGACCTGTTCGCGGAATACCATCAGGGTGGGAATGGAGCGAATCTGGAAGTAGCCGGCCAGTTCCTGCTCGACCTCGGTGTTGACCTTGGCGAAGACGATGCCGGCGTGCTTCTCGGCGGCGGCTTCGAAGATGGGCGCGAAGCCGCGGCAGGGGCCGCACCAGGGCGCCCAGAAATCGACGATCACGACGTCGTTTTCGTTGATGGTGGCTTCGAAGTTGTCCTTGGTGAGTTCGATGACGGCCATGGCGAAATCCTTGGGGAATGAAAACAAAAGGCGCGAGGACGAAGTCCTTCGCGCCTGACGCCACCCTATCACGGATGGCCGGCCGCCGACAATGCGGCGGCGTCTTATCGGGTAGTTCAAGCCTGGCTGCCCGCTACCCCCGGTCCGGTCGAAGCCGACCGGCCTAAGAAATCCTATTTCGCAGCAAACAGCGCCTGGCCCAGCAGGCCGCGTTTGCGTTCCACCGGCGCGTGGCCGCGGACCATGTTCTGGCTGTGCCGCAGATTGCTGCGGACTTCGGCACGGTTCACCGCCATGATCAGTTCGGTGGCAAGTACGCGGGCCTGATGCGGGGTGAGGTCGAGCGTGCAGCCGTTCTGGAGGGCCAGTTCCACCCGGTCGCGGCCCTGGGTGTCTTCCTTCAGGTTGATGTCCAGTACGGTGCCCGATTCGATTTCGATCATGTTCGTGTCTCCTTGCGTTGCGTGTGCAAGGGTATATGCAGTGTCCATGCCAGCCTCCCCGATGAGAGTAAAACAATGAAAAACCCCATCAAATCAGGGCTGGATGAAGACTTGATGAAAGCGCGGGGCGTGCCTGGCCGACGGCGCGTTGATGAGGCTTCGACAATGCCGGTTCCGGTTTCGACAATCTGCGCCGCCGCCGGGCAGAAACAAAATGCGGTTGTGGCGGTCAAGTGAGCGCAGGGGTGTAAGGCCGCGCCCCGTCCGTCGACTATCGTTCATCCGCCTTCTGGAGCGCGCCATGCCGATTCGTCCCCCGTTCGATCCCGTCCCGCCGTCCGAAATCACGCCACCCGATGTCTATCGCGAGCGCCGCCGCTTCATGCAGGGCGCCGCGGCACTGGCGGCTTCGCCCTGGCTGGGGGGGGCCGGAACCGCGCTTGCCGGCCCGAAGCTGTCGGGTGTCCGGGCTGGCGCCTATCGGCTGGACGAAGCGTCGACGTCATACAAGGATGTGACGTCCTACAACAATTTCTACGAATTCGGGACCGGCAAGAGCGATCCGGCCGAACGCGCCCGGAGCCTGCGCACGCGCCCCTGGATGGTGAGTGTCGAAGGCGAGGTGAAGCGGGCGCAGGTCTGGGATATCGACGCCCTGCTCAAACTGGCGCCTCTGGAAGAGCGGGTCTATCGCATGCGCTGTGTCGAAGGTTGGTCCATGGTCATTCCCTGGGTGGGGTTCCCGCTGGCCGAGCTGATCCGGCGTGCCGAACCGACCGGCAATGCGCGGTACGTCGAGTTCGTGACGTTGAGCGACCCGGCCCGGATGCCGGGTCAGCGGTCCCGGATTCTCGACTGGCCCTATACCGAAGGCCTGCGCATGGACGAGGCCATGCATCCGCTGACTATTCTGGCCGTCGGCCTGTACGGTGAAGTGCTGCCCAACCAGAATGGCGCGCCGGTCCGGCTGGTGGTGCCGTGGAAGTACGGCTTCAAGAGCGCCAAATCCATCGTCAAAATCCGTTTTGTGGAAAAACAGCCGCTGACCGCATGGATGGCGGCGGCACCGGACGAATACGGTTTCTATTCGAACGTGAATCCCAAGGTCGACCATCCCCGCTGGAGCCAGGCCCGGGAGCGGCGTATCGGCGAATTCCTCAAACGCGACACCCTCATGTACAACGGTTACGGGGCGCAGGTTGCGCACCTCTACCGTGGCATGGACTTGCAGAAATACTTCTGATGCCGTCGCGATCCGGACGGTCCCCGCGCTGGCTGTCGCCGGTGAAAATCGCGCTGTTTCTGGTTTGCCTGCTGCCGCTCGTGCGACTCGTCATGCTGGGCATGCGTGGCGGCCTGGGAGCCAACCCCATCGAATTCATCACCCACTCGACCGGGACCTGGGCGCTGATCGGACTGTTGCTGACGCTGTCGATTACGCCCCTGCGGCGACTGACAGGATGGACATTCCTGCTGCGTCACCGCCGCATGCTCGGCCTGTTCGCCTTTTTCTACGCAAGCCTGCATCTCGTGACGTATCTCTGGCTCGACCAGTTTTTCGATCTGGAGCGTATCGTCCGGGACGTGGTCAAGCGGCCGTTCGTAACGGCCGGTTTCGCTGGTTTCGTGCTTCTGGTCCCGCTGGCGCTGACGTCGACGCAGACCATGATGCGCCGGCTCGGGCGGCACTGGCAGCAACTGCATCGTTTGATCTACGTGGCGGCCGGCCTGGGCGTTCTGCATTACGCCTGGCTGGTGAAGCGCGATCTGACCCAGCCGCTGATCTATGGCGGGCTACTGGGGGTGTTGCTGTTCTTCCGACTGCCACCGGGCGTGAATGTGCTGGAGACGCTGCGGCGCAGGCGTGGGCAGGCCGGCGTTTGAGCGGGTGGCTGAGCAGGCAATAAAAAACGGGGGCTGAAGCCCCCGTTTCAGATTGGGCAATGCCCGACCTGTTTAAAGCCCGAACGGCTTGATGACCGGTACCGCCGGTGCGGGTGCTGCAGCAGGCGCGGATGCAGGGGCAGGCGCAGGCTTGGCAGCAGCTTTTTTCGCGGCCGGCTTTTTGGCCGGGGCAGCCTTCTTGGCAGCCGGTTTTTTCGCAGCCGGTTTTTTGACCGGAGCGACTTTCTTGGCTACGGGCTTCTTGGCGGCGACTGCCTTTTTGGCCGGAGCGGCTTTCTTGGCTACGGGCTTCTTGGCGGCGACTGCCTTTTTGACCGGAGCGGCTTTCTTGGCTACGGGCTTCTTGGCGGCGACTGCCTTTTTGGCCGGAGCGGCTTTCTTGGCTACGGGCTTCTTGGCGGCGACTGCCTTTTTGGCCGGAGCGGCTTTCTTGGCTACGGGCTTCTTGGCGGCGACTGCCTTTTTGGCCGGAGCGGCTTTCTTGGCTACGGGCTTCTTGGCGGCGACTGCCTTTTTGGCCGGAGCGGCTTTCTTGGCTACGGGCTTCTTGGCGGCGACTGCCTTTTTGGCCGGAGCGGCTTTCTTGACCGCGGGTTTCTTGGCGGCCGGCTTGGCGGCTGCCTTTTTGGCCGCCGGCTTGGCGGCGGGTTTCTTCACTGTTGCCATCTAACACTCCTTTGGAAAGTTGAACACGTTCACTAATCACTACAGCTTGAAGCCACGTGCAGTCTGAGTTTGCACTTCCAAAGCGTGGTACCGACAGGCGACCCACTTGCCCGAAACCCGCTAGAGACGGGCGATACCGAGGCTCCGCTTGGTGAGCCTCATTCTAGTTGCTTTTTTTTGGGGTTCAATAAATGATCGCGCACGCGTGCGGATAATCCCCGACGGGATGTCGCAGTCCAACAAAATGTATCGACTCGATACGAAAACTACAATTGGGCTGGCGTTTGGTGGATGCGCTGAAAGCTAGTAAACAAGCCGCTCTCCGGACATCAGGCCGGAAATGGTTTCACGCTCCCGTATGAGATGAATTTCATTCTTGTCGACAAGAACTTCGGCTGCACGCGGGCGGGAATTGTAGTTGGACGCCATGCTCATGCCGTAGGCGCCTGCTGAAAGCAGAGCCAGGAGGTCACCTTCCTCGATGGCCATATCCCGCGCAAAGCCAAGAAAATCGCCGGTTTCGCAGATCGGGCCGACCATGTCGTAGCGTTGCGCGGGCCAGGCGCGCGGCCGAACAGCGACGATGTCGTGATAAGCCTCGTAGAGTGCGGGACGCATGAGGTCGTTCATCGCGGCGTCGACGATGGCGAAATTCCTGTCCTCGCCGGGCTTCAGATATTCGACGCGCGCGAGCAGCAGGCCGGCGTTGCCGACCAGCGAGCGGCCCGGCTCGACCAGCAGCTTCTCGCGGCGGCCGGCGAATTTTCGCGCCAGCACACGGCCATAGGCGGCAAGGTCCGGCGGTGTCTCGTCGCGGTAACGGATGCCTACGCCGCCGCCGAGATCGATGTGATGCAGCGCGATGCCTTCGGCCGCGAGTGTGTCGACCAGCGTCAGTACACGGTCGGCGGCGTCGGCGAGCGGCGAGAGATCGATGAGCTGCGAACCGATGTGACAGTCGACGCCGACGATCTCCAGGTTGGGCAGGCCGGCGGCGAGCCGGTACAGGCGGGGCGCATCGGCAATAGCGACACCGAACTTGTTTTCCTTGAGGCCGGTGGAGATGTAGGGGTGGGTCTTGGGGTCGACGTCCGGGTTGACGCGGAACGACACCGGCGCGCGCCGGCCCATCTCGCCGGCGACCCGGTCGAGCCGGTACAGCTCGCTTTCGGATTCGACGTTGAAGCAGAGGATGCCGGCCGCGAGCGCTGCCCGCATTTCGTCGGTCGTCTTGCCGACACCGGAAAACACTACCTTGCCCGGGTCGCCGCCGGCTGCGAGCACGCGGGCCAGTTCGCCGCCCGAGACGATGTCGAAACCGCTGCCCAGCCGGGCGAACAGGTTCAGGATGGCCAGACTGGAATTGGCCTTGACCGCATAGCAGACGAGATGCGGCGTACCGGCGAAGGCGTCGGCGTAAGCCTGCCAGGCGGCTTCGAGCGCGGCGCGCGAGTAGACGTAGAGCGGGGTGCCGAAGCGTGCGGCGAGCGCTTCCAGCGACACGCCCTCGACATGGAGAGCGCCGTCAACTTGGTGCAGGGTATTCAATTGGCAGTCCGTTGCGGGGCGGCGGGTTTTTCGGGAAGATACAGGTCGCCCTTGGAGCCGCAGCCCGTGAGACCGAGGCTGACGAGCAGCAGCGACACTATATATATGGCGCGCAATTTCATGCGCGAGATGGTAGCACGCACGATGAACCCGAATGGAATGACCGAAGCCGAATTCAACCAGGCCAGTGCCGCGACGCTGGCGCGTATCGAAGCGGCCGTCGAAAGCGCAGACCTGGAGTTCGAAACGCCGGCCGACGGCATCATCGAGATCGAGTTCGACGATGGCAGCAAGATCGTCGTCAACCGTCACGGTGTTGCCCGCGAGATCTGGGTGGCGGCGCGTTCCGGCGGCTTTCATTTCAAGCCGCAGGGAGATGACTGGGTCGACACCCGCGACGGCACGCCGCTTTTCGCCAAGCTTGCCGCGCTGATCGCCGCCCAGGGCGGCGGCCCGGTCGCCTTCTGACGCCCGCTTGAAAAGCCAGGCGCTCACCCTTTTCGATCTGGTCGAGCGCCTGTCCCTGCTCACCCGCGCCGACCTGCGCCAGGCCGGTGCGGCCCAGGGGTTGCAGCCGGTACACCTGCAGGTGCTGTTCTATCTCAACCAGGCCAACCGCTTTTCCAACACCCCGCAGGCGCTGACCGAGTATCTCGGCCTGACCAAGGGCACGGTGTCGCAAACCCTGCTGGTGTTGGCGCGGCGGCGGCTGATCTCGCGTTACGCCGACCCGCGCGACGGGCGGGTGGTGCGGCTGATCCTGACGGAGCGCGGGACGACTCTGCTGAAAACCCTGTCCGCCGGCAGTGCCTGGCGTGACATTGTGCAGACGGCCAGTCAGGCGCGGGTGACTTCGGCCATCCTGGTGCTGCGTCAGGTGCTGGCGCAGGTGCAGGGGCAGAGCGGCAAGCGGAGTTTTGGCGTGTGCGGCACCTGTCGCCATCTCCAGCGGCTGGGGCCGCGCAGCTATTTCTGCGGGCTGATGCAGGAAAAGTTGTCGAGCCCGGAAACACGACGGATCTGCCGCGAACATGCCCTGCCGGTTTCGCCGCCGCCGGCCGAGACCTGATGCGTCAACGCGCTGGCTATATATATAGGGCTATATGCGTTTTCGGGCGCGTGCGACGGCAGCGCGGACCTGGTTCGGCGCGGTGCCGCCGAAATGGTCGCGGGCGGCGAGCGAGCCTTCCAGGGTGAGCACAGCGTAGACGTCGTCGCCGATGACCGGGCTGAAAGCCTGCAACTCGGCGAGCGGCAGATCGGCCAGATCGCGGCCCGAGGACTCGGCGGCGCGCACGGCGCGGGCCACCACTTCATGGGCGTCGCGGAAGGGCACGCCCTTTTTCACCAGATAGTCGGCCAGATCGGTGGCGGTGGCGAAGCCCTGCAGAACGGCAGCGCGCATGGCCTCGGGTTTCACGGTGACGCCGCGCAGCATGTCGGCGTAGATGGTCAGGGTGTCGAGCAGGGTGTCGACGGTGTCGAACAGCGGCTCCTTGTCTTCCTGGTTGTCCTTGTTGTAGGCCAGCGGCTGGCCTTTCATCAGGGTCAGCAGGCCGATGAGATGGCCGTTGACGCGGCCGGTCTTGCCGCGCACCAGTTCGGGCACGTCCGGGTTTTTCTTCTGCGGCATGATGCTGGAGCCGGTACAGAAGCGGTCGGCGAGATCGATGAAACCGAAGCGCGGGCTCATCCACAGGATCAGTTCTTCCGACAGGCGTGACAGATGGGTCATCACCAGCGCGGCAGCGGCGCTGAATTCGATGGCGAAGTCGCGATCCGATACCGCGTCGAGCGAATTTTCGCAGACAGCCTCGAAGCCGAGCTGCTCGGCGACGAAAGCGCGGTCGATCGGGTAACTGGTGCCGGCCAGCGCCGCGGCGCCCAGCGGCAAGCGGTTCACGCGGCGGCGACAGTCGGTCATGCGTTCGGCGTCGCGCGCCAGCATTTCGAAATAGGCGAGCAGGTGGTGGCCGAATGTGACGGGTTGCGCGACCTGCAGATGGGTGAAGCCCGGCATCACGGTGCCGGCGTGCTGTTCGGCCAGGTCGATGAGCGAGGTCTGGCAGGCCTTCAGGCCGGCCACGATGCGATCGATGGCGTCGCGCAGGTAGAGGCGGATATCGGTCGCGACCTGATCGTTGCGCGAGCGGCCGGTGTGCAGGCGCTTGCCGGCGTCGCCGATCTTTGCGGTGAGTGCGGCTTCGATGTTGAGATGGACATCCTCTTTATCCAGTGACCAGGCAAAGCGGCCGGCGCGGATGTCTTCCAGCAGCCCGGCCATGCCGCGGCGGATGGCTTCCAGATCGGTCTGGCTGAGCACGCCGACGTGGTGCAACATGGCGGCGTGGGCCAGCGAGCCCTGAATATCGAACGCGGCCAGCCGATAATCGAAGGGGATCGACGCGGTGTAGCGTTTGACGATCTCGGAGACCGGTTCGGAAAAACGGCCGGACCAGGCGCCGTCCGGCGGCGTCGATGACGTGCTCATGGGGCAGAACGGGGATGAAAAGCAGGCATCATAACAACCGGCCGGTCGAATTGCCGAACTTCTGCCACCTGGGGGTGAGCCTGCGGATTGCATTGACGGCGGAAGCGGCGCTGGTCGCCAGCGTGGCCGCCCGCGCGCAGGATATCGAGGCGTTCTGGGCGGAATTCATCGTCCTGTCGGCCTGGGCGCAGCCGGCGCTGCTGCTGACCGTGCTGGCGCTGTGCGTTGCGTCGCGCTGGTTGCGCGGTCTGGTCTACCGCCGCGGCGTGCTGGCTGCGCTGGCGATCGGTGCGGCCGTGCCGGCGGGTGTTGTGCGCTGGATGGCGCCGCTGGCGGACACGGCCGGCTTGCACACGCCCGCAACGGTCGCCGGGTTTGCCCTGATGCTGGGCATCGGCCTGCTGGCTTATTTCAATCTGCGTGCCCGCGCCCTGTCGCCCGCCATCACCGAGGCGCGCCTGCAAGCCTTGCAGGCGCGCATCCGGCCGCATTTCCTGTTCAACAGCCTCAACGCCGTGCTCTCGCTGGTGCGCAGCGACCCGCGCCGCGCCGAGCGCGCGCTGGAAAACATGGCGGATCTTTTTCGCGCACTGATGAGTCAGGCCAACCAGCTGGTACCACTGGAAGACGAGGTTTCGCTCACCCGGGCCTATCTGGAGCTGGAACAGTTGCGCCTGGGCGACCGTCTGCAAGTGGCGTGGCACGACCAGAATATGCCCGGCGACGCCCTGATCCCGCCGCTGGTGATCCAGCCGCTGGTGGAAAACGCGGTCTATCACGGGATTGAACCGCAGCCCGGCGGCGGCGAGATCAGCCTCAACATCTATCGCAGCGGTGACAAGGTCCATATCGTGGTGCGCAATCCGGTCGCCGAGGAGGCGGGCCATCACAAGGGCAACCGGATCGCACTGGCCAATATCCGCGAACGCCTGCTGCTGCATTTCGATCTCGACGCGCAGCTCAAGTCCGAGCCGCTGGGCGCCGTTTATCAGGTGCATATCGTGATGCCCTACACCCGTGAACGCACCCAGCCCGCCCCTGCGCGTCCTCATCGTCGATGACGAGGCCCCTGCGCGCCACCGTCTGCGCGACGTGCTGGCCGACTGCGCGCCCGATCTGCCAGTCGATGTCGTCGGGGAGGCGGATAACGGGCGCGATGCCATCGAGCAGGCGCAGCGCCGGCCGGTCGATGCCGTACTGCTCGATATCCGCATGCCCGGCATGGATGGCCTCGAATGCGCCGTCCATCTGAATCGCCTGTCCGCACCGCCGGCCATCATCTTCAGCACGGCCTACGATGCCTATGCCTGCCAGGCCTTTGAGCTCAATGCGGTCGACTATCTGCTGAAGCCGGTACGGGCCGACCGGCTGGTGCGGGCGCTGTCACGCGCGCACCGGCTCAACGCGGCCGCGCTCGACCACCTGCGCGAGGCCTATCCGAAGGCGCGCACCCATCTGTCGGTCAGCGAAAAAGGCCGCATCGTCCTGATCCCGGTCAACGATATCCTGTATCTCAAGGCCGAACTCAAGTACGTGACCGTCCGCACGGCGGCCCGCGAATATCTGCTGGAGGAATCGCTCACCCGACTGGAAGCGGAATTCGGCGAGATATTTGTGCGCATTCACCGCAACTGCCTGGTTGCCGGCACGCGGATTCGCGAAATCGGCAAACTGCCGGGCGACGAGGAGGGTCATTTCCTCAGGCTGGATGGGCTGGACGAACGTCTCGCCGTCAGCCGCCGGCAGTATTCCTCGCTCCGCGACCGCATGCGCGCGCGCTGACGGACGTTTACGCCTGCCGTCCGGCCCGCTTTGCGGGTACGCTCGGGCCTTATCGCGCTGCCCGCCGGCAGCGTCTCGAATCTTCCGACCCATGCGTTCGAACAGACACTATCTCGAATTCGTCGTCATTCTCGGCGCGCTGACCGCCTTCGCGCCCCTGGCGATCGACATGTACCTGCCGGCCTTGCCGGCGATCGAGCGCGCCTTGCAGGGCAATACGGCCCAGGGCCAGTTCACGCTGGCGACCTTTTTCATCGGCTTCGCGTTGGGGCAGGCGGCGTTCGGGCCGCTGGCCGACCGTTTCGGGCGCAAGCGGCCGCTGTACGCGGGGCTGGTCCTGTTCATTTTCGCCTCCGCCGCCTGCGCCCTGGCAGCGTCGATCCAGGCACTCGCCGCTGCGCGTTTCGTGCAGGCGCTCGGCGCTTGCGCCGGTGCAGTCGTCGGTCGTGCGATGGTGCGCGATTTGTTCGAGCCGGCCGACACCGTGCGCGTGTTTTCCACGCTGATGCTGGTTATGGGGATTGCCCCCATCCTGGCGCCGCTGGTGGGCGGCTATCTACTGGTTGGGTTCGGCTGGCAGGCCATCTTCTGGATGCTCGCGCTCTTTGGCGGGATCTGCCTGCTGGCGGCGCGGCGGCTGCCGGAGACGCACCGCGAGACATCGCCCCGCCCGCTCGCTGTGGGGCGTGTCCTGCACGATTACCTGGCTTTGTTGCGACACCGGCGCTATCTCGGCCATGTGCTGACCGGTGCCTTCAGCGCTGCCGGCATGTTCGCCTATATCGCGGGCTCGCCCTTCGTGTTCATCGAGTTGCACGGCGTACCGCCGGAACATTATGGCTGGCTGTTCGGCAGCAATGCGCTCGGGCTGATCCTCGCTTCGCAGCTCAACGGCCGTCTGCTGCACCGCCGTCTGGGTGCCGAACGCGTGCTGCGCCTTGCCGGCTGGGTTCAGGCGGCGGCAGGGCTGGCGCTGCTGGCAATGGCCGTGAGCGGCGTGGGCGGGCTGCCCGGCATCATGCTGCCGTTGTTCGTCTACATCGCCTGCGGCGGTTTCGTGATGCCGAACGCGACGGCCCTGGCGATGGCGCCATTCAGCACCCATGCCGGCACGGCATCGGCCTTGCTGGGCAGTGTCCAGTTCGCTCTGGCCGCATGCGCCGCACTGGCGGTTGGCGCGTTGCATGCCGTGAGCGCGATCCCGATGGCGGGCGTCGTCGCCGCATGCGGCCTGCTGGGCGTGGTGGCGCATGCCGGCCTGGTGCGCGCGCGCGCACCAAGCCGTTCCGGCCGGATGACGCCCTGATCGGACCGCGCTTTGCGCGGCCGACTGCCCGGAATCCGACCGGACAGCCCTCGAACGACCAGTCCGGAAAACTAAATGTTGTTTTATATCAATTAATTATTGGTCATCTACAACTAAAGTTGTATATCCAAACGCGCCAAGCCTTCGTAGCATTCATATTGCTTGCTGCCTGTTCCGCAAGCAGGAAGTTCTCCGCAACGAGGGGCGTGTCTCCTCCACTCAGCTGGGTTCTCACGAACCCGGCTTTTTTTTGTCCGTTCTGGCCGGCTATCATCGCGGACATGAAAACCGACGCCCCCCTGGACCTGACCGAACACCCGCTCGATTCCGAAACCGTTTTCCAGGGGCGGCTCATGCACGTCAAGCGCGACCGCGTGCGCCTGCCCAACGGCGGCGAATCGACGCGCGAATACCTGCTGCATCCCGGCGCCGTCGTCGTCATCCCGGTGTTCGAAAACGGCGACGTGCTGCTGGAACGCCAGCACCGCTACCCGCTGCATCGCGATTTCATCGAATTCCCCGCCGGCAAGATCGACCCCGGCGAGGCCGATCTGGTGTGCGCGAAGCGCGAACTGGAAGAGGAAACTGGCTATACCGCCAGCGAATGGCGCGAAATCACCACCATCTACCCGTGCATCGGCTACTCCAACGAGCGCCTGGCCTTCTATCTCGCACGCGGCCTGAAGGACGGCACCCACGGCCGCGACCCCGACGAATTTCTCGAAATCTTCCGTCTGCCCTTTGCCGAAGCGATGCAGTGGGTGAAGGACGGCCGCATCTGCGAGACCAAGACGGTGATCGGGCTGTTCTGGCTGGAAAAGCTTATGCAGCAGGGCTGGTAGCCCGGAAGTTAAGGGCGCTTTACTTTCCTGGAAAGCGCCTCGGTAAGATATGCCTCGACTCTGCGGTATTTTGCCGACCGAGCATAGTCGAGTGCGGATTTTCCATTATGGGTTGCGTCTGGTTTTGCGCCTGATTCAATTAATGCACGGACTCGTTCGAATGCGTCATCTTCACTGCTTGTTTTGGTGATGGACCAGATGATTCCTGGTTCTTCACAGTTGGGGTCGTGTTTGAGCCCGGAATCCCAATTCGCACCATAACGTCCAAGCAAGCGAATCAAGGATGCCCCGCCAGCGATGACTGCCAGGCAAGCAGGTGTGCCCCAGCTTGAATTTTTGAGATTTGGGTCAGCCCCCATCTCTAACAACCATTTTGAAACTTCGTAGCTGCCCTCCGAAATGGCTGTGAAAAGTGCAGTAACGCCACGGCTGTCATGCGCATTGATCCGAGCGCCGGCTTTTACGGCCGCTTTTACTTCGTTTAGCTCCCCAAGCTCGGCAGCCATGACCAATCGCTGACTTGGCATTAATGAGTTGTAATCCACTGCGGGCCTGAAATCGCTTTGGGGCGGGATTTCTCCATGCAGGCCAATAACAAGTTTTCCCGCTGGGTCGAAGTAATGCGGTATGGCGAGTAGATTAAAGTTCTGTGGGTACTGATGGCCTTTTACTACACGGCCGCTTAGATCGAAACGGACATTTCGACATGGGTCATGAAAACCGCCGGGCCAGCCTTTCCCCATGTTTTTGCTGGCTTGAGGCTCAAATGAAACAGCACAGCCGGAATAGTCGCTCACAATGCTCAGTACGACGATTTCCGGACGGATGGAGCGTAGAGGATTAAGGCTGACATGCTCGTTGAACGGTTTGGCAATGCTGGAGAAGCTATTGCCCCAGATACGCGCAGCGTTCTGTAGGCTGAGGTTCAAATTGTTACTGTAAGGGTCAGCCAGGTCTTGAGCGTTATTTCTGAGGTGCTGGATTTCGTTCTTTGAACGCCTGTAGATCATTACCCCGTGGCCGTTCCAGTCGACAGTCAGTAAGAGACCCGGTGGAAGTTTATTGAGATCAACCGAAATCTTGCCTGGATTAACGAACTCGGTCGAACCATACCCAGCATAAGTCGCTACGGAAAAACCCGATAAAAAGCAAAATAGAATCCAGCGAAACATGGCATTCAAACTCAAGCTGGCTGATACCCCAGATTCGGCGCCAGCCAGCGTTCCGCCGTCTTCAGATCCCAGCCTTTGCGCTGCGCGTAGTCTGCGACCTGGTCCTTCTCCATCTTGGCGACGGCGAAATACTGGCTGTCGGGGTGCGACAGGTAGAAGCCGGACACCGAGGCGCCGGGCCACATGGCGTAGTTTTCCGTGAGTTCGACGCCGATGCAGGCGGTGGCGTCGAGCATGTGGAACAGGCCGGCCTTTTCGCTGTGCTCGGGGCAGGCGGGGTAGCCCGGCGCCGGGCGGATACCCCGGTATTTTTCGGCGATGAGATCGTCGTTGCCCAGATTCTCGTCCGACGCATAGCCCCAGAATTCGCGGCGTACGCGCAGGTGCAGGTGTTCGGCGAAGGCTTCGGCCAGGCGGTCGCACAGGGCCTTGAAGAGGATGGCCGAGTAATCGTCGTGTGCGGCCTCGAAAGCCCTGGCGCGTTCGTCCTCGCCGATGCCGGCGGTGACGACGAAGGCGCCGAGGTAATCGCGGATGCCGGTTTCGCGCGGGGCGACGAAGTCGGCGAGGCAGAGGTTGGCGCGGCCCGTGGGCTTTTTCATCTGCTGGCGCAGGTTGTGCCAGTCCATGAGCATCTTCTTGCGCGATTCGTCGACGTAGATCGCGATGTCGTCCTCGTTGATGCTGTTGGCCGGGAAGAGGCCGAATACGGCGCGGGCTTCGACCCAGTTTTCCGCGATCATCTGCTTCAGCATGGCCTGGGCGTCGGCGTAGAGCTTCTTCGCTTCGACACCGACGACTTCGTCGTCGAGGATTTTCGGGAATTTGCCGTGCAGTTCCCACGAAGCGAAGAAGGGCGTCCAGTCGATGGTTTCGGCGAGCTTCGCCAGGTCGTAGGCCTTGAGCACCTGCACGCCGAGCTGTTTCGGCACCGGCGGGGTGTAGCGGTCCCAGTCGATCTTGAATTTGTTGGCGCGTGCGTCCGCCAGGCTCACCCGTACGGTCTCGGACTTGGTGCGCAGGTGGCGTTCGCGGGTGGTGGCGTAGTCGGCGCGGGTTTCGGCGACGAAGGCGGCGCGCAGGTCTTGCGACAACAGCTTGGTGCAGACACCGACGGCCCGCGACGCATCCTTCACGTAGATCACGGGATGTGCGTAGTTGGGTTCGATCTTGACGGCGGTGTGGGCAAGCGAAGTCGTCGCGCCGCCGATCAGGAGCGGCAGCGTGAAGCCCTGGCGCTGCATTTCGGCGGCGACGAAGGCCATTTCCTCCAGCGACGGCGTGATGAGGCCGGACAGGCCGATGATGTCGGCGCCGGTTTCTTTCGCCGTGTCGAGGATCTTCTGCGCCGGCACCATGACGCCGAGATCGATGATTTCGTAGCCGTTGCAGCCGAGCACCACGCCGACGATGTTCTTGCCGATGTCGTGCACGTCGCCCTTGACCGTGGCCATGACGATCCGGCCCGCGCTCTGCATGCCGCCGACGGCCTTGTCCGCTTCGATGAACGGGATCAGGTGCGCCACGGCCTGTTTCATCACGCGGGCCGATTTCACCACCTGCGGCAGGAACATCTTGCCCGCGCCGAAGAGGTCGCCGACGACGTTCATGCCGGCCATCAGCGGCCCTTCGATCACGTCGAGCGGACGCGTCGAGGCCAGCCGCGCTTCCTCCGTGTCCTCGACGATGTACTGCGTGATGCCCTGCACCAGCGCATGGCTCAGGCGTTCGCAGACCGGCAGCGCACGCCAGCTGAGGTCCTCGACCTTTTCCTTCGCGCCGGCTTTCACGCCCTCGGCGAACGACACCAGCCGCTCGGTTGCGTCGGCGCGGCGGTTGAGCAGCACGTCTTCCACCCGTTCCTTCAGTTCGGGGTCGAGCTTGGCGTACACGCCCAGCTGGCCGGCGTTGACGATGCCCATGTCCATGCCGGCTTCGATGGCGTGGTACAGGAAGGCGGTGTGGATGGCCTCGCGCACGGCGTCGTTGCCGCGGAAGGAGAAGCTCACGTTCGACACGCCGCCGGAGACGTGGGCGTGCGGCAGGTTCCGGCGGATCCAGCGCGTGGCTTCGATGAAGTCCACCGCGTAGTTGGCGTGTTCCTCGATGCCGGTGGCGACCGCGAAGATGTTGGGATCGAAGATGATGTCCTCGGGCGGGAAGCCGAGCTGTTCGGTGAGCAGCGTGTACGCGCGGCTGCAGATTTCGGTCTTGCGCGCGTAGGTGTCGGCCTGGCCGGTCTCGTCGAAGGCCATCACGATCACGGCGGCGCCGTAGCGGCGGCACAGGCGCGCCTTGTCGAGGAACTCGGCCTCGCCTTCCTTCATCGAGATCGAGTTGACGATGCCCTTGCCCTGGATGCACTTGAGGCCGGCTTCGATGACGCTCCATTTCGACGAGTCGAGCATGATGGGCACGCGCGCGATGTCGGGCTCCGAGGCGATCAGGTGCAGGAAGCGCACCATCGCCGCCTCGGCGTCGAGCATGCCTTCGTCCATGTTGATGTCGATGACCTGGGCGCCGTTTTCCACCTGCTGGCGCGCCACCGACAGGGCGTCGTCGTAGCGGCCTTCGAGGATCATCTTCGCGAAGGCGCGCGAGCCGGTGACGTTGGTGCGCTCGCCCACGTTGACGAAGAGCGCGCCCTTGCCGACGTTGAAGGGCTCCAGGCCGGACAGGCGCATCGCCGGCTCGGGGGCGGGCGGCACGCGCGGCGCGACGCCCTCGACGGCCTGCGCGATGGCGGCGATGTGGGCCGGCGTGGTGCCGCAGCAGCCGCCGACGATGTTGAGCAGGCCCGAGCGCGCCCATTCGGCGATATGCACGGCCATCTGCGCGCCGTCCATGTCGTATTCGCCGAAGGCGTTGGGCAGGCCGGCGTTGGGGTGGGCCGAGACGAAGGCGTCGGCTTTGGTCGCGAGTTCGTTGACGTACTGGCGCAGCAGGTCGGGGCCGAGCGCGCAGTTGAGGCCGATGGACAGCGGCTGCGCGTGGCGCACCGAGTTCCAGAACGCTTCGGTCGTCTGGCCCGAAAGCGTGCGGCCGGAGGCATCGGTGATCGTGCCCGAGATCATCACCGGCAGACGCAGGCCTTCGCGTTCGAAATATTCCTCGATCGCAAACAGCGCGGCCTTGGCGTTCAGCGTGTCGAAGATGGTCTCGACCATGAGAATGTCGACGCCGCCCTTGACCAGCCCGTCGATGGCTTCCAGATAGGCCGTGCGCAGCTGGTCGAAGCTGACGTTGCGGAAACCCGGGTCGTTGACGTCCGGCGAGAGCGTCGCGGTGCGCGAGGTGGGGCCGAGCACGCCGGCGACGAAGCGCGGCTTGCCGGGATTCTCGGCCGTGGCCGCGTCGGCGGCCTCGCGTGCCAGGCGGGCTGCCGCCAGATTGAGCTCCGGCACCAGGTCTTCCATGCGATAGTCCGCCATGGAAATGGCGGTGGCATTGAAGCTGTTGGTTTCCAGGATGTCGGCGCCGGCCGCCAGATACTGTGCGTGGATGTCGCGGATGAGTTGTGGCCGGGTCAGGCACAGCAGATCGTTGTTGCCCTTGAGGTCGTGCGGAAAGTCGGCGAAGCGTTCGCCGCGATAGTCTGCTTCGGTCAGTTTGAAGCGTTGAATCATCGTGCCCATCGCGCCGTCGAGCACGAGAATGCGTTGGGCTAGAAGCGAGCGTAGCGTGGCGGCGCGGGACATGGCGTCGGGGTCGGTTGGGGAAAACCCGCATTATATTTATTAATCCACACGCCCCGTGACCGCCGAGTGTCCGTCAGCGGGGTCGGATTCTCGACGTCCGGAGGAACAATCCGGCGGGGCAATATCGGTCCGGCCGCCCCGCCGGCCGGGTACGATACTTGCCTTCGACCTTTGGAACGATCTTCTCTGGAGCCGAAATGTCCAAGAACCGCCTGCTGGCGGCCGTGCTCGCCAGTGTGCTGCTTGCGCCGCTCGCGCACGCCGATTCTGCCGAGAATGCCTCGCGTTACTACGAAGATGCCCTGAAACGCTACAACGCCCGGGACGATGCCGGCGCCATCATCCAGCTCAAGAATGCGCTGAAGGAAGATGCCCGCATGCTGCCGGCCCTGATGCTGCTGGGGCAGGCGCATCTGCGCAAGGGCGAGCCGGGGGCGGCCGAACACGTGCTGGCGGACGCCGAACGGTTGGGGGCCGCCCGGACGCAGATCGCCGTCTATCAGGCGCGGGCCTATCTGGACCAGGGCAAATACCGGGCGCTGCTCGAAAAATTCGGTGCCGACGGCCTGCCGCCCCAGGCGCGGCTGGAGATGTTGCTGTTGCGTGCCCGGGCGCAGATCGCGCTCAGCCAGTACGACGGCGCGATGACGAGCGCGAAGCTCGCCGAACAAGTGAAAGGCGGCGAAGCGCGCGCGCTGGCCCTGCAGGCGCAGATCCATCTCAACGCCGGACGTCCGCAGGATGCGCGCGCGACCGTGCAGCGCGCGCTGCAATTGATGCCGAACGACGGCGATGCGCTCAACGTGCTTGCCTCCATCGCGCATGCGCAGGGCGATCTGCCCACCGCCGCGCGTGAATACGGACGGGCGATCGATGCTCAGCCCTATAACGTCGATGCGCGCCTGGCGCGCGCGGCAATCCAGTTCGATCTCGGGCGCGATGCCGACGCCTGGACGGACATTGAGTTCCTTGCCAAAAACGCGCCGTCCGATCCGCGCGGCGCCTATCTCCGTGCCCAGTATTTTGCACGCCAGGGCAAGGCCGCCGAAGCCCGCGCCGCCCTGCGCGAGGCCACGGAAACCCTGAGCCAGCTGTCGCCGGAATATGTGGCTGCGAGTGACCAGCTGCAGTTGCTGGGGGGATTGGCCCACCATGCGCTGGGCGAATACGAACGCGCCAAGACCTATCTGGGAACGTATCTCGATCGCCGTCCGAGCGAGGCGGGTGCGCGCAAACTCATGGGCAGCATCTATCTGGCCGAACGCCAGTATGGCCGTGCAATCGCCATGCTGCAGCCTGCCCTGCGGGCATTCCCGAACGATGCGCGTGTGAAATCCATGCTGGGCGAGGCCTACATGGGGCAGGGCAATCACGGCCGTGCGGCGCTGTTGTTCCAGGAGGCCGCCCAGGCGAGCGACAGTCCCGACATCGAAACCGGTCTGGGCATCAGCCTCTTGAGCTCGGGTCAGAAAGAAGCCGGTTTCGAGGCATTGACGCGCGCCTACCGGCGGGCGCCCGCTATGGCGCAGGCCGGCGTGCCGCTGGCGCTGGCCCATCTGAAGCGCGGCGAGGCTCGCCAGGCGGTCGCGATCATGGAGGATGTCGTCAAACGGGAACCCCGCAACGTCTCGGCCCGCAATCTCCTGGGCGTCTCGAAGCTGGCCATGGGAGACCGCGCCGGCGCACGGGCGGCCTACGTGGCTGCGATCCAGGCGTCTCCCAGCCTGTATCCCGCGCACCTCAACCTGGGCCGGCTGGATGAGGCCGACGGCCAGATCGAGAAAGCGCGCCAGCGTTATCTGGGGATTCTCAAGGTCGTGCCCAACCACCTGGACGCGATGCTCGAACTGGCCCGGTTGGAAGAAGGCGCCGGCAAGCCGGCGGAAGCCATTCGCTGGCTGGACAAGGCCGCGAGCCTGCACGGCAAGGATCCGCGGCCGAAACTGATCCTGAGCGGCCTCTATCTGCGGCGCGGGCAGCCCAACTTGGCGCTCGACGCCGCCAAGGCCGCGCAGGCCATCGAACCGAGCGCGCCGGGTACGCTGCTGGCGCTGGCCGAGGCCCAGGCGGCCGTGGGCAACGGCGAACTGGCGAAGACCACACTGCGCCGCCTCAGTCAGGTCGCCTCGTTCAACGTCGGCTGGCTGACGCGCGGCGCGGCTGCGCAAATGCGCATCGGCGATCTGGAAGGCGCGGAGTACACGCTCAGCAAGGTTCTGCTGGCGGATCCCGCCAATCAGCCCGCCAAGGTTCTCAAGACGCGCCTCAGTATCCGTCAGAACAAGCTCGGCGACGCCGAGAAACAGGTTCAGGCGCTGCTGGGCCAGGGCGACGGCCAGGCCGATGCCCTGCGCCTGCTGGGCGAGGTCCGCCTGTCGCAGGGCCGGGCGGCCGAGGCGGTCGACGCCTATCGGCGCGCTTACGCCAGCGATTCGGGTAGCGACAGCGCGTTCGGCCTGTACGGCGCCCTGATGCGTGCCGGGCAGTACCGGGATGCCGCAGGTGTCATGCAAGCGTGGCAGCGCCGCAATCCCGCGGATACGGCGGCAGGCCATGCGCTTGGCGAAGCCTGGCTGGCGTTGGACGATCTGCCGAAAGCCGGCGATGTGTATGCGGAACTGATCCGGGGCAACGACAAGGATGCGCGGGCGCACAACAATCTCGCCAATATCCTGCTGCGCCGGAACGATCCGGCGGGTGCGCTCCGGCATGCCGAGCGTGCCCGTGCGCTGGCGCCGACGCAGCCCCAGGTCAACGATACGCTGGGCTGGGTGCTGGTCCAGCAGGGTCAGGTCGAGAAGGGACTGCGCTATCTGCGGGAAGCCTCGCTGCGCGCCCCGGACGACCCGGACATTCGGGCCCATCTTCAGGAGGCGCTGCGCCGCCAGGGGCGCTAAAGCCCGTCGGGTTTTTTTACATCGCCCCCGAAGTGACGCATGGTTTTACTTTTAATAGTTTGATAAATAAGGATTATTTTATTTCTGGCATTGGTTTTGCTTTTTCAGGGCCAACGATGCAGATTCCATCTATGGAGCACAGAATGAAAATCAAGAACAACGTTATTGCCGTACTGGCCGGATTGGCGGTTGCAGGGGTGGCGGGCAGCGCTTCGGCAACGACCTGGGTGTTCAACAACACCAATAGCAATACCAGCGACGGCATCAACGCGACAGCGTCCGCCTGGGGCAGCACCGCCAACGGGCCGGCCGGGATCAATACCGCACTCGAAAGCGCTTTCCTGACCTACAACGGCAGCAGCGGCCTGGGCGTCAAGAACAATGACTGCGGCTCGCCGCCCTGTACGGGCAGCGGCGATACCAACGAGGGGGTCAGCCCCGAGCACGCGATCGACAACGATCAGCGTCGCGATGCCGTGCTGTTCTCGTTCAGCGACAAGGTGAACTTGTCCTCGACCTACTTCGGCTGGGTGTCCGGCGACGCCGACTTCTCCGTGTACGTCTACACCGGCTCGGGCTCTGCCCTGAGCGCGCTGGACGGGGCCACCTACACCGATGCCGGCATGCTGGCGGAAGGCTGGCAACTGGTCAGCCACAACGAAGGCGGTTCGGGCACGAACGCGATTGCCTCTTCCTCGGAAATCTACTCCAGCTACTGGCTGATCGGCGCCCTGAACACGACCGATAGCGGAGACTGCCTCTCTTATCGTACGAATGGACAGTGCAAGACCTGGGGCGCCATCACCGACCATTTCAAATTGCTGAAAGTGGCCGGCACATCGTGCGCCGACAACCCGGGCGGCAATGGTTGCGGTGGCGGCACCCCCGGCGGCGGCGTGCCCGAGCCGGGCACCCTGCTCCTGATGGGCGCCGGCTTCCTCGGACTGACTCGCGTGCTGCGCCGTCGTTGAATCTTGGTATGGCGCCGGATAAACCCGCTTCGGCGGGTTTTTTCATTATGGGCCGCACATTGCTTCAGGACATGTTTACACGTAGTTCAAAGCGGGATCGCGGTGTAAGCTGAATGCAGGAGGCCCGCATGAAACAATTGATCCCCGCCGAAGCGCACGCCTACTTGCAGGCGCATCCCGAAGCCGTTTTCATCGATTGCCGGTCCGAGATCGAATATCTGTTTGTCGGCCATCCTGTCGGCGCCATTCATGTTGCCTGGCAGGACGGACCGGACTGGGATGTGAACCCCGATTTTCTTGGCCATGCGCGCAAGGCGGCTTCGGTCAACCGGCCGGTGGTGCTGATCTGCCGGTCGGGGCGCCGTTCCGCAGAAGCGGGCCGCTACCTGGAGCGGCACGGCTTTCCCGAGGTCTACAACGTGGAACACGGATTCGAGGGCGACATGGACGAATCGCGCCATCGCAGCACGTGCAATGGCTGGCGTTTCGACGGCCTGCCCTGGGAACAGACCTGAAACGGGCCAGGGCAGGATCGGGTACCGGGTGTCTCGGGGGGTGCGACTTCCCCCGCGTTTCATGCATGTACCATGGCGCGGAGGAATCGCATCGGCTTCCCGCGCCTAACTCATCGAAACGCCCAGCCAGGCGCCGATGAGCCAGGTTGCGATGCCGGCCAGTGCGCCGATGCCGAGCATGCGCAGACCCGAGCGGATGGCGCGACGGCCGGTGAAGAGGCTCATCGCGGCGCCGACTCCGAACAATCCCAGCGCCGTCAGGCCGATCGCGCCCTGGAGCGCGTGGCCCGAGCCGGAAAGATAGGGCATCAGAGGGACCATGGCGCCGCAGGCGAAGGCCGTGAACGACGAGGTGGCTGCCACCCAGGGCGAGCCCAGTTCTTCCGGATTGAGCCCGAGCTCTTCCCGGGTCAGCGCGTCGAGCGCGCGTTCGGGATCTTCGATCAGCCGGTCCGCAATCTGTTGCGCATCGTTCTGCGACAGGCCTTTGGCAGCATAGATCAGGGCCAGTTCGGCGGCCTCTTCCCGGGGATACTGTTCGAGTTCGTCGCGTTCGAGCCCGATCTGGTACTCGAACATCTCGCGCTGCGTGCGCATCGAGACGTATTCGCCCGCTGCCATGGAGAAGGCGCCGGCCAGCAGGCCGGCCACGCCGGTCAGCACGATCGTCGCGGGCGCCTGGCCGGCACCGGCCAGGCCGAAAATCAGGGCGGCGTTGGAGACCAGGCCATCATTCACGCCGAACACCCCGGCCCGGAGTGCATTGCCGGCGGCGCCGCTGCGATGGCGCTTGCCGATGTCCTCGCGACGGGTCGGCGTCGGATGGGCGTTGCCCGAATACAGTGCCATGCCGCGTACCTTCATGGCGGCCAGCACGTCGCGCATCGCACGCGGGCCAAGGCTGCGGACGAGCCGTGCGACGAACCGCGTGCGCAGATCGGGACGAAAGCGCCCCGGAGGCGCCTTGCCCTGGCCGGCAAGGGCGTTTTCCCAGATGCCGGCCTGCTCATCCGCGGCGCGGGCGAGCTCGACGAACAGCGTTTCGCGCGGCGTGCCGCGTTCGCAGGCCGCGATGATGCGGTAGAGCCAGGCCGAGCGTTTTTCTTCGGTCCAGGCGGCGTAGGGATCGCTCATGCGGGAGATCGCCGGTACTGGATGGCTTCGGCAAGATGGGCCGGCAGGATCGTTTCGCTGTCCGCCAGATCGGCGATGCTGCGGGCCAGACGCAGAACGCGATGATAGCCCCGGGCCGAAAGATTCAGCCGGGCAACGGCCTGATCCAGCAGGGCCGCGCCGGTCTTGTCCGGGATGCACAGATGGTCGATCTCGCGCGTGCCGAGCACCGCATTCGGTTTGCCCTGTCGCTGCAGCATGCGCGCACGTGCAGTCTCGACTCGCGCCTGGATGACTGCGCTGGCTTCGCCGGGCGTTGCCTGTGCCAGCTCTGCGCGGGTCACGGCGGGTACGCTGATCTGGATGTCGATGCGGTCGAGCAAGGGGCCGGAGATCCGCCCGCGGTAACGCGCGATCTGATCCGGCGTATCGCGACACGCCTGCGTGGGGTGTCCGAGATAACCGCAGGGGCAGGGGTTCATCGCGGCGATCAACTGGAAGCGCGCCGGAAAATCGGCCTGCCGGGCTGCCCGCGAAATCGTGATGTGTCCGGTTTCGAGCGGTTCGCGCAGGACTTCCAGCACGTGTCGCGGGAACTCGGGCAGTTCGTCGAGAAACAGTACGCCATGGTGCGCCAGCGAAATTTCGCCTGGGCGTGGATTGTTGCCTCCACCCACCAGTGCGACAGCCGAGGCGGTGTGATGCGGTGCGCGGTAGGGCCGCTGTGCCCAGCGCTCCGGCCGGAAGCCCTCGCCCAGCGAGGCGATGGCGGCGGCTTCAGTGGCTTCGTCCTCGCGCATCGCGGGCAGAATGCCCGGAAAACGCGCGGCAAGCATTGATTTTCCGGTACCGGGCGGTCCCGACATCAGGACCGAATGGCCGCCTGCGGCGGCGACTTCGAGTGCGCGGCGCGCGGCGTACTGGCCTTTCACGTCCGCAAAATCGGGATACGCCGGTGCGGGCGTGCCGGAAGCGGATGCAGGCGCAGCGAGCGTGCCCTGGCCAGCGAGCCAGGCGCATACGTCGAGCAGATGCGGAGCGCTGCGCACGTCGAGAGCGTTCACCAGGGCCGCTTCGCTGGCGGAGTCGACCGGCAGCACCAGTCGACGGCCATTTTTGCGCGTGGCCAGGGCCATGGCGAGCGCGCCGCGCACCGGGCGCAGGGCGCCGGTCAGTGCCAGTTCGCCGGCGAATTCGGTGTCCGAGAACCGGTCGGCGGGAATCTGGCCGGAGGCGGCCAGGATGGCCAGTGCGATCGGCAGGTCGAAGCGGCCGGATTCCTTGGGCAGATCGGCCGGCGCGAGGTTGACCGTGATGCGCCGTGCGGGGAATTCGAAACGCGCGTTCTGGATCGCCGCACGCACACGGTCGCGTGCCTCCTTGACCTCGGTTTCGGGCAGGCCTACCAGGGTGAACGCGGGCAGACCGTTCGCCAGATGCGCTTCGACCACCACTTCCGGCGCCTCTATGCCGGCAAGCGCACGGCTTTTGACCAGGGCGACAGTCACGCGCTAGTCGACGCGGGCTTTTTCCAGTTCGGCGAGGCGGCTTTCCAGTGCCGCCAGCTTTTCGCGCGTGCGGGCGAGCACCTCGCGTTGTACGTCGAATTCCTCGCGTGTCACCAGATCGAGCTTGCCGAGCATGGCCGTCAGGCCGGCCTTGAGATTTTGCTCGATGTCTCCGGCGGGCGATTGCTTCAACATTGCCGACAGCTTTTCGGCAGCCTCGTTGAGGAACGTGGGATTGGGAAACGGCGAATTGGGCTTCATGGGCGCTCCGGTTGTGGATGTCCGTGAGTTTAGCAATGCAGACAGGGCTGGCGTTGCCCAATGACTGTGCGCGTGCCGGGCACGTTGCACTATTAATGTGCGGAAGGGGGGTGCATGTGGGCCATTAAATAATTAAGATATTGAATTTTAAAGATAAAAAATTTGGCATGCCTTGTGCTCGGCAGCAGAGTGCAATTTTGCACTCTTCAACGTCGGAGAAATCGAGCATGAAAAAAATCGTATCTGCGCTGGTGCTGGCTGGGATCACAGGCGTGCCCGCCTTGGCGATGGCCGAAGATAGCCCGCATTCCCTGTCGGGCAACGTGAGCATGGCCAGCGACTATCTCTTCCGCGGCATTTCGCAAACCGGTGGCGATGCGGCCATCCAAGGGGGCCTCGACTATAGCCACAGCAGCGGTTTCTATCTGGGCACCTGGGGCTCGAACGTGGGTTGGCTGGAGGATTTCCAGGGGTATGCGTCGGGCAATATCGAGCTTGATCTGTACGGCGGCTACCGCAGTGAAATCGGCAGCACAGGAATCACCTACGACCTTGGCGTGATCGGCTATTTCTATCCGGGCAAGGAAAACGGCGTGACCACGGCCGATACCACCGAGATTTATGCCGCTCTGGGATGGAAGTGGTTCACCGTCAAGTACAACTACAGCCTGAGTGACGAAACTTTCGGTTTCGCGAATTCGGATGGTTCCGGCTACCTGGATATTTCCGCCAGCGTGCCTGTCGGTGAAACCGGTCTGACGCTCGGTGCGCATTGGGGCACGTTCTCCTTCGAGAACAACGGTGCGGCGGATTATGACGACTGGAAAATCAGTGCTGCCTATGACATGGGCAAGCTGAGCAACGTCATGTCGGGCGTGACGGTCGGCGTGATGTACACCGACACCAATGCTGAGCGTGCCGTATGGACTGACGCCAATGGCGAATTCCTGGGCGATGGCACCACCACGGTGTGGATCAGCAAATCGCTCTGAATCGATTGAATCGGGGCGGACGCCGGTCCGCTCAGTCTGCCCTCGTTAGAACCGGGAGAGAACATGAAATTCGTAACGGCAATCATCAAGCCGTTCAAGCTGGATGAAGTGCGCGAGGCGTTGTCCGCCATCGGCGTCACCGGCCTGACGGTTACCGAAGTAAAAGGGTTCGGCCGGCAGAAGGGCCATACCGAGCTGTATCGCGGCGCGGAGTATGTGGTCGACTTTCTGCCCAAGGTGAAGATCGAGGTCGCCATCAAGGCCGAAATGCTCGAACGTGTCATCGAGGCTATCGAGAAAGCCGCCAACACCGGCAAGATCGGCGACGGCAAGATTTTCGTGACCGGTCTGGAACAGGTCGTGCGGATCCGCACGGGCGAATCCGGCCCCGATGCCCTGTGAGGAGTGTGAACATGAAAAAACTATTTGCTTCGTTGGGCTTGATGTTTGCGCTGCTCTCCCCCGGTCTGGTCTTCGCGCAGGATGCCGCTGCGCCGGCCGAAGCGGTGGTGGTCGAAACGACCGAGGCCGTTGCGGCCGAGGTACCGGCCGTTGCCGAGCCGGCGGAAGCGCCTGCAGCCGAGGAAAAGGCCGAGCCGGTTCCCGACAAGGGCGATACCGCGTGGATGATGGTGTCCACGATGCTCGTGATCCTGATGATCGTGCCGGGCGTGGCCCTGTTCTACGGCGGTCTCGTGCGCGCGAAAAACATGCTCTCGGTGCTGACCCAGGTCATGGCCATCTTCGGTTTGATAGCGATCCTGTGGTCGGTGTATGGCTATTCGCTGGCGTTTGGCGATGGCGGCGGCCTGAACTGGATGATCGGCGATCTTTCGAAGATGTTCCTGGCGGGCATCACGGGCAGCAGCACGGCTGCGACCTTCAGCGAAGGCGTGGTCATTCCGGAGCTTGCCTTTGTGGCCTTCCAGCTTACTTTCGCCGCCATCACCGTGGCACTGATTATCGGCGGCCTGGCCGAGCGGGTGAAATTCTCCGCCCTGCTGGTATTCGCCGTGCTGTGGTTCACCTTTGCCTATCTGCCGATCGCGCACATGGTCTGGGCGTCCGGCGGCTATCTGTTTGCGAAAGGCGATCTCGACTTCGCGGGCGGTACCGTCGTGCATATCAACTCCGGCGTCGCGGCGCTGATGGGCGCGCTGGTTCTCGGCAAGCGTCTGGGCTACGGCCGCGACGCCATGCCGCCGCACAGCCTGCCGTTCACCATGATCGGCGCTTCGCTGCTGTGGGTGGGCTGGTTCGGCTTCAATGCGGGCTCAAACCTTGAAGCAACGGGCGGCGCCGCGCTGGCGTTCATCAACACCATTCTGGCGCCGGCGGCGGCGGCACTGGCTTGGATGTTTGCCGAGTGGATGTTGCGCGGCAAGCCTTCCATGCTGGGTCTGGCGTCGGGCATTGTGGCGGGTCTGGTGGTGATTACCCCGGCGGCCGGTCTGGTTGGCCCGATGGGCGCGATCATCCTCGGTGCTATCGGTGGTGTGGCCTGCCTGTGGGGTGTCACTGGCCTGAAAAAGGCTTTCGGCTACGACGAGTCGCTTGATGTCTTCGGCATTCATGGTGTTGGCGGCATCGTCGGTGCGATCGGTACCGGCATCTTCGTGTCGCCGGCGCTGGGTGGCGTGGGTGTGGCCGACTATGCGATGGGCAGCCAGGTCGTGACGCAGGCGACCGGTGTGATCATCACCATCGTCTGGTCCGGCGTGGTGAGCTTCGTGGCCTTCAAGCTGATCGACATGACCATGGGTCTGCGCGTCAGCGAAGAGCAGGAACGCGAAGGTCTGGATACCGCCAGCCACGGCGAACGGGCTTATACCGCCTGATTTGTACAGTAGTTCTCCTAAGATCTGGGGCGCTCTGCAGAGCGCCCCTTTTTTATGCTTTGTGCACGGGAGCGCGCGCCGGACAATGGCCGCGTGTCGTATGAATGTGACAGCGAAGATGGAATAAACCGGGTCACCGGACTGTTTACGCAGTTGGGCCCACCCGATCAATTACGCTTTCCAAGGAGCATTCACATGCGTACGACACTTGTTTCCGTTATTTCCGGCCTGACACTGCTTTCGGCCTGCGCTGCGACCGTCGCGTCGCCGGTCGGGCAGCGCGACGGGGTGCTGACCGCCGCGTCCGGCATGACGCTCTATGTCTTCGACAAGGACACCGCCGATTCCGGCAAGAGTGTCTGCAATGGCGACTGCGCGGTGAAATGGCCGCCGCTCGCCGCCGCCGCGGGCGATATGGCACAGGGCGATTACGGCATCGCCGTGCGCGACGACGGCAGCCGCCAGTGGACTTACAAGGGCAAGCCACTGTATCTGTGGTTCAAGGACAAGCAGCCCGGCGACAAGACCGGCGACGGCGTCAACAACGTCTGGCATGCGGCCCGGCCCTGAATCCGATCTGATCGACCACCTCCCCCGGCTGCGCCGCTATGCGCGGGCGCTGACGGGCGACGCGGCGCGCGCCGACGACCTGGTACAGGACACCGTCGAGCGTGCGCTCGTCAAGCGGGCATTGTGGCGGCCGGGCAGCGACCTGCGTGCCTGGCTGTTCACCGTGATGCACAATCTGTTCGTGAATCAGATGCGGGCGTCCCGGCCGCCCGATACCCCGCTGGACGAAGCGCCGGACATGCCGGTGAGCGGCGGGCAGATGGACGCGCTGGCGACGCGCGACGTGCACGCCGCCCTGATGCGTCTGCCGGAAACGCAGCGGGAAGTGATGCTGCTGGTCGGTCTGGAACAGTTCGGCTATGCCGAGGCTGCGCACGTACTGGGCGTGCCGGTCGGCACGGTCATGTCGCGTCTGGCGCGGGCACGCGAGCAGTTGCGGCGCGATCTGGCAGGCGAACCGGCCGTACCCTTGAAGGTGGTGAAATGACGGAACGGGTGCACGAAGACGAATTGCACGCCTACGCGGATGGGCAACTGGACGAGACGCGCAGGCTGGCGGTCGAGGCCTGGCTGGCTGCAAACCCGGCGGATGCCGTGTGCGTGCGCGACTGGGTGCAGCAGAACCGGATTCTGCATGCTGCGTTCGACCCGGTGCTGAACGAGCCGCTGCCGGTTGCGCTGGCCCGTCTGGCCCAGCGCGAGCCGTCGCGCACATCCTGGCGAGTGGGGCTGGCGGCGGCGTTCGCGATCGTCGCGAGCGGCTTGCTCGGGTATGCGGCGGGCCTGCGATCGGAAGGCGAAACGGTACCGGTACGATTCGTTCAGGACGCAGCGATCGCGCATGCCGTGTTCAGCCCGGAGATCCGGCATCCGGTCGAAGTGGATGCGAGCCAGAGCGCACATCTGGTCGGCTGGCTGTCGAAGCGCCTGGGGGCGCCGCTGCACGCCCCTGATTTCGGCATGCTCGGCTTCGAGCTGCTGGGCGGGCGCCTGCTGCCGGGCGAGACCGGACCGGTGGCTCTGTTCATGTATCAGGATGCCGCGCAGCAGCGCGTAACGCTCTATGTGCGCCGCGACGCGCCCGGCAGCCGGGAGACGGCTTTCCGTCACATCCACGAAAACGGCCTCGAGGTGTTTTACTGGATCGATCAGGGGTTTGGTTATGCCCTGTCGGGGGCGGTCGAGCCGGCGCGCATGCGCGCGCTGGCCGACGCGGCCTATGGCCAGCTGGTACGCGGCGGCGCAGGCTGAATGCCGTCAGCCTGCGGCGGGCAGACCGTCGCGGAGCAGCGTTTCCATCCGTCCGGCCGGAACCGGGCGGCTGAAATAATACCCCTGCACTTCGTCGCAGCCGTGCTGCCGCAGATATTCGAGGTGCGCGCGGGTTTCCACGCCTTCGGCCACCACGCGCAGGCCCAGCGCATGCCCGAGCGTGATGATGGCACGCACGATGGCGGCGTCGTCGGGGTCGCTGTCGATGTCGCGCACGAAACTCTTGTCGATTTTCAGACGGTCGACCGGAAAGCGCTTGAGGTAGCTGAGGCTCGAATAGCCCGTGCCGAAATCGTCCACCGCGATGTCGACCCCGAGTGCCTTGAGCGAACGCATCGCCACGTTGATGCGCTCGGCGTCGTGCATGACGAAGGATTCGGTCAGTTCGAGTTCCAGCTGGCCGGGCGTCAGCCCGGTGTCGGCCAGGGCGTCGGCCACCGACTGCACGAGGCCGGTATGGCGAAACTGGATGGGCGAGAGATTCACGGAGACGGCAATCGGCGGCAGGCCGGCCTCGCGCCAGGCCTGCGTCTGCCGGCAGGCTTCGCGCAGGATCCACTGACCGATGGGAATGATGAGCCCGGTTTCCTCGGCGATGGAAATGAAGCTGTCGGGCGGCACGATTCCCTTGCCCGGGCAATCCCAGCGGATCAGGGCCTCCGCGCCGACGATGCGTTCGCTGGCGATGTCGATGCGCGGCTGGTAGTAGACGAGAAACTCGTCGCGTTCCAGCGCGTGGCGCAGGCTGTTGGCCAGTTCCAGCCGTTCGCTGATCGCAAGGTTCAGCTCGGGCGTATAGAAGTGGTAGGTACTGCGGCCGGAGGCCTTGGCCTGGTACATGGCCGCATCGGCACAGCGCAGGAGCGCGTCCGGGTCGGCGCCGTCGCGCGGATAGCAGCTCACGCCGATGCTGCAGCTGATGCCGTATTCCTGGCCGCCATCCACCCAGGGCTGGGAAATGGCGTCGAGCAGGCGGCCGACGACGGCCAGCATTTCGTCCTCGCTGTGCTGTTCGGCGAGTACCAGCACGAACTCGTCGCCGCCCTGGCGCGCCACGGTATCGTTGCCGCGCACGCAGGACTTGAGTCGCGATGCGACTTCGAGCAGCAGGCGATCGCCCACATAGTGGCCGAGACTGTCGTTGATCAGCTTGAAATGGTCGAGATCGACGAACACGACCGCCGCCATGATGTTTTCGCGCCGGGCGCGGGTGATGGCCTGGTCGATGCGGTCGCGCAGCAGCGAGCGGTTGGGCAGGCCGGTGAGGCTGTCGTGATTGGCCTGGTATTCGAGTACCGCCTCGTGCTCCTTGCGCTCGGTGATGTCGACGACCGTGCCTTCGTAGAACTGCACATTGTCCCCGGTGTCTTTCACCGCACGCGCGTTCTCCGATATCCAGATGATGCTGCCGTCCTTGCGATAGACCTGGGATTCGAAGTTGCGGACGGTGCCGGTGGTCTGCATTAGCCGCACGAATTCCGCGCGACGGTCCGGCGATACGTAGAGCTGGCGCTGGATGTCGTGCAGGTGCGCGATCAGCGCTTCCGGAGAGGCATGGCCGTAGATGCGGGCGAGCGCAGGGTTGGCGCTGAGGTAGCGGCCGTCGGGTGTGGTCTGGAAAATCCCTTCGGTCGCGTGTTCGAACAGGCTCTCGTACCGGCGCACCGCCTCCCGCAGCATCTCGTCCACGGCCATGCGCTCGGAAATGTCCTGGATGTAACCTTCGATCCAGGCGGGCCGGCCCTCGGCGTCGGGCACGGCCACGCCGCGTTCCAGCACCCAGCAGACATAGCCATCCGCCCGGAGGATGCGGTACTCGACATCGAAATTGCCGCTTGTCCGGATGCCGGCGTGAATGACGCGCGATACCCGTTCGCGGTCTTCCGGCAGCGTGAGCTGGTCATACGAAATGCGGCGGTTCAGGACCAGCTCTTCCGGCCGGTAGCCGGTCAGTTTGTAGCAGCCGTCGCTGACGTACTCCATGGTCCAGTCGGGATCGATCCGGCAACGGTAGATCATGCCGACCAGATTGTCGGTAATCGTGGTGAGCAGGCGCGTGACGTCGAGTGCGGCCGAGGCTTCGGCGGTATCGCAATTTGAAGCGTCGAATTGCCGGCACGGCACCGGCTGGGGCTTATCGCGTTTCATCCATCGCATGGAGGGTGCAGTCCCGCGCACACGCCGTATGCGGCGCGGCCGGGAGAGATTCGGGATAGACGGCAGTGCATCAACATAGAGCAAATACTGTGCCGACTGCCGGATTGGCGTCATTCCGTCAGCAATGCCCGGCCGGCCGGGTGAACACTGCGCCATACTGGTGCAGTGGGCCGTGGCATGCACATTTTCGGATGGCCGGGCACCAACATGCACCGTGTTCGGCGCATCCGGGCGCACGGCCGCGCCGACCGGTTTCCGGAGGCGGGGCAAAAAATGGAAATCGTGTCGAAAAAACTTACGCCCGGAAGCCGGGCGGCTGAGCAATCCATTGAAAATCATTGGGTTGAATTTTTGGAATGCATCTTGCTTGATACCGGAAAACCAAGCCGATAGATGGAGCCCGCCATGAACAAAATTCTGTTATCCGCCAGTGCCCTTGCCGTTGCGTTTGCTACGGTGCCTGCGCATGCATACGTCATGGAGTGGGGGTATTCCGCAGACAACACTTTTTCCGCGGCCACCTATACCGCGGGCAGCGGCAGCACGACCGCCGCAGGCCCCGGCGTGACGGCCCTGTCCTGGGGAACGGGCGGGCAGAGCTCGCTGGTGATCGGCAACAACCCCGCGACGGGCTCGGTCGACACCTTTGTCGGCACTACGCCGCCTCAGAGCGCGCCCTTCCTGGGCAATACGCTGTCGCTGACGCACAACAACAACGTGATCGACGGGGGGTCGGCGTCGCTGTTGACCGCCACCCTGAGCAGCGCCGTGATCCTGACGCCCCTGAATCCGGTCCAGGCCGGTTTCCCGATCGGGCCGGTCAACTTCAATATTTCCTTTACGGAAACATCGAATGCCGGCACATGCGCGGTCGCTACCAGCCCGGTGCCGTGCAACGATATTTTCGTTCTCACGAGCGGACTGCTGAATTTCGATTTCGATTACGACGCGGGCGATGGCGATGGCCTGGTCAAATATTTCATCAATATCTTCCCGACCTCGGGCGGCGTGTTGAGCACGCTGGAAAACTCCGCCTGCACGGCTGCCGGTGCTGCACCGGGCTGTATCGGTTTCTCGACCCCCGAGAACCAGTCCACCACGCTGGCTTTCGGCTTCACCATCTCGACCCAGAGGCTGTCGACCGTGCCCGAGCCTGACGTACTCGCCCTGATGGGGCTGGGGCTGCTGGGGCTGGCGGGCGCCCGTCGCCGCAGCCGAAACGCCTGATTGCGTTTGACGCGACAAGCCAAGCCTTCCGGGCTTGGCTTTTTTCATGGTGCGTTCGAAAAGCCGGATCGTCCGCGCCGGCCGTGAACCGCCGCGTACAGGCTTTGTAATCCCCGGGCTTTTCGGTAGGCTTCGGCTCATCAGAGAAAGCCGATTCCATGCATTTCACACCCGAATCCTTCCGCGCCTGGCCGAACAAGCGCATCACCCTGCTCGGCATGTCAGGCGTCGGCAAGACGCACATCTCGTCCATGCTGCGTGGCCACGAGTGGTTCCACTTTTCCGGCGACTACCGCATCGGCACACGCTATCTCGACGAGCCCATTCTCGATCTCATCAAGCAGCAGGCGATGGCCGTGCCGTTCCTGCGCGAACTGCTCCGGCGCGACTGGATCGACATCAAGAACAACATCAAGATCCATGACCTGGGGCCGGTGCTCACCTTCGTCGGCAAACTGGGCGGCCCGGAATGGGGCGGTTTGCCGCTGGACGAATTCACGCGCCGGCAGGCGGCCTACCGCGAAGCGGAGATCGCCGCCATGAAGGACGTGCCGGCGTTCATCCGCAAGGGGCAGGAAATCTACGGCTACCCGCACTTCGTCAACGATGTCGGCGGCAGTCTGTGCGAGCTCGACGAACCCGGCGTGATCGAGCTGCTGGCCGAGCACACGCTCATCCTCTATATCCAGACGACGACGCGCCAGGAAGAGGAAACGCTGATCAAACGCGCGCAGTCCGATCCCAAGCCGCTGTATTTCCGGCCGGCCTTTCTTGCCGAGCAGCTGCCGCATTATCTGAAGGAGAACAATCTGGAATTCGTCGCCCAGATCGAACCCGACGACTTTGCGCGCTGGGTTTTTCCGCGCCTGTTTCATTCGCGCCTGCCGCGCTACGAGGCGATTGCCCGGCCGCACGGCTACACGGTCACGTCGCAGGAAGTGGCGCAGGTGCGCGACGAACGCGACTTCGTGTCGCTGATCGAAACGGCGATCGCACGCAAGGAGCGCTGAGATGCCGCTGGTCGCGCACAATGCCCTGCCCACCTTCGAGCGCCTGCGCCGCGACGGCATGACGGTGCTGTCGACCGAGCGCGCCGGCAATCAGGTCATTCGCGAGCTCCACATCGGCCTGCTGAACATGATGCCGGATGCCGCACTGGAAGCGACCGAGCGGCAGTTCTACCGGCTGGTCGGCGAATCCAATCCGATCGCGCAGTTCTACATGCATCCCTTCACGCTGCCGGCCCTGCCGCGCGGCGACAAGGCGCGCGCGCATATCGAGGCCTATTACGAAAGCTTCGACAGCATTCGCGAGAAAGGTCTGGACGCCCTCATCATCACCGGCGCCAACGTCAGCGGCCCCAGCCTCGCGGACCAGCCCTTCTGGCTGCCGATGATCGAAGTGATCGACTGGGCGCGCGACCATGTGACTTCGACCCTGTGTTCCTGTCTCGCCACCCATGCGGTGATGCAGTTCCGTTATGGCCAGACGCGCGTGAAGCAGCCGAAGAAGGTGTGGGGCGTATTCGAGCACCGGGTAGTCGATCCCCGTCACCCGCTGGTGGCCGACGTCAACACGCGCTTCGACGTGCCGCATTCGCGCTGGAACGATATTTCGCGCGCCCAGTTCGAGGCGGCGGGCATCAGGGTGCTCGCGGAAAGCGCCGGGGGCGGCGTGCATCTGGCGGTCAGTCCGGACGGGTTCCGCACCGTGTTCTTCCAGGGGCACCCGGAATACGACACCGTGTCGCTGCTCAAGGAGTACAAGCGCGATGTGCTGCTCGCGGCCGCTGGCCAGCTGCCCGCCTGGCCGCCGTTCCCGGCGCGCACTTTCGATGCGCAGAGCCGGGCGCTGCTGGCCGAGTATGCCGGCCGCCTGCGTGCGGGCGAGGCGCTCGACTTCCCCGAATCCCTGATCGTGCCCCGGCTGGACAACACCTGGCACGACACGGCCGAGGGCGTGGTCGGCAACTGGATCGGCTGCGTCTACCAGATCACGCACAGCGAACGCGGCCTGCCGTTCATGCCGGGTATCGATCCGGACAACCCCCTGGGGCTGGCGTGAGCGCAGCGCAGGCGCGCTACGATTCCGCCGAACACGCCCTCATTGCGAGCGGCGACTGGCATGCGGGAGCCGCCTCCGCGCTGGCCGGCCTGCGCAATCCCGCCGTACGCATTCTCGACGGCGCGGCGATCACCCAGCTCGACACCAATGGCGCGTGGCTGCTGCTGAACGCGGCCCGGCCGGATCCGGCCGACCCGATGCCGGAACTTCGGGCCTTTCAGCCGGCGCATCGCGCTCTGCTGGAACTGGTGGCGACGCATGCCGGCCCTGCTGCCGAACAGCGGGCCGTACCACGCGAAGGCCTGCGCGCGCTCACCGGGCGGGGCGCCCTGGCGATGTGGGGGCATCTGGCCGGGTTGCTCGATTTCGTCGGCCGGCTGGCAATGGAAAGCAGCCGGTTGATCGCTTACCCCGGCCGCTGGCGCTGGCGCGAACTCGGCGCGCAGGTGCGCGACGTCTTCGTCGGCGCGATTCCCATCGTCGCGGGCATGCTTTTCCTGCTCGGCGTGGTGTTTGCCTATCTGCTCGGCTCGCAGGCGCAGCAGTACGGCGCCAACATCTTCGTCGTCGACGGCCTGCTGATGTCGATCCTGCGCGAAATATCGCCGGTGATCGTCGCCATCCTCGTCGCCGGCCGGACCGGCGCGGCGATCACCGCCCGGCTCGGCACCATGAAGGTCACCGAGGAAATCGACGCCATCGCCACGCTCGGCCTGTCGCCGCTGGCGGTGCTGGTGATTCCGCGCATGCTCGCACTCCTGCTCGCCATGCCGCTCCTGGTCTTCATCGGCGACATCGCGGGCCTGCTGGGCGGCATGCTGGTGGCGCAGGCACAGCTCGACATTTCCTACTATATGTTCGTCGACCGGATGGCCGATGTGCTGTTGCTTAAAACCCTGCTGGTGGGGCTGTTCAAGGCGCCGGTGTTTGCCGTCTTCATCGCGCTCATCGCCTGCCGCATGGGGCTTTCGGTCACGCGCGACGCGCGCAGCGTGGGCGCGCACACGACCTCCACTGTGGTGCAGAGCCTGGTTGCCATCATCCTGCTCAACGCGATCTTCGCGGTGATGTTCGTCAAGCTGGACATCTGATGGCGGAGACCATTCTCGACGTGCGCGCGCTGTCCACCGTGCTGGGTGGAAACAGTATCCACCGTGATCTGTCGCTGTCGGTCGCGCGCGGCGAAGTGGTCGCGCTGATCGGCGGTTCAGGCACCGGGAAATCGGTGCTGATGCGCGAGATCATCGGTCTGCTGAAACCGCGTGCCGGGTGTATCGAGCTGTTCGGCCAGTCGGTGTGGGAGGCAACACCGGAGCAGCTGAATCGTCTGCGCGCCCGTTTCGGCGTGCTGTTTCAGGATGGTGCGTTGTTTTCCTCGCTGTCCGTGGAGGACAACGTCGCCACGCCGCTGTTCGAGCATACTGCGCTGCCGCACAATCTGTGCCGCCAGCTTGCCCGGCTCAAGCTCAGCCTGGCCAACCTGCCGGCCGACACGGCGAAAAAGAAGCCGAGCGAACTGTCCGGCGGCATGCGCAAGCGCGTCGCGCTCGCCCGCGCGCTCGCGCTCGATCCCGAGCTGCTGTTTCTCGACGAGCCTACTTCGGGCCTGGACCCGATCTCGGCGCGCGCGTTCGACAGCCTGATCCGTCTGCTCGCGGATACGCTCGGACTGACCGTATTCCTCGTCACCCATGACTTGGATACACTGTTTTCCATCGTCGACCGCATCATCGTCCTGTCGAACGGCCGCGTGCTCGGCAGCGGCAGCATCGCAGAACTCAAGAAAATCGACGATCCGTGGCTGACCGCGTATTTCGCGGCCCGCGTACCGGAGGAGACCCCAACGCATGGAAACTGAAGGCCGCTATACCCTCGTCGGCACACTGGTGCTGGCCGTGGTCGCGCTGATGACGCTGGCCATCGTCTGGCTTGCCGGTGCGGCCGACCAGATCGCCTATCAGACGTACACGATCTATTTCAGGCAGCAATCGCTCGACGGTCTGGCCGTCGGCAGTCCGGTCAAGATGCGCGGCATCAAGATCGGCGTGGTCGACAGCTACCGTTTTGCGCAGGGCAGCGAAGAAGCGGTCAGCGTGACGGCGCGCATCGATGAGGGCGTGCCGGTGCGCCAGGGTGCGGCCGCCTACATCAAGCGCAATCTGGTCACCGGTATCGCCGCCGTGGAAATCGACAATGGCGCGGCCGACCGGCCGCCGCTCGACAAGGCGCCGTCCGGCGAACGCTATCCCGTCATTGCCGAAGGCAGTTCGGACATCGACAAGGTCGCCACCGCGCTGTCGCGTCTGGCGGTCAATGGCGCGCAGGTGCTGGAGAAGATGAACGCGCTGATGTCGGACGAGAATCAGCGCGCGATCAGCCAGACGCTCGCCCACCTGAACGAGCTGTCGGGCCATCTCGCGGCCAACAAGACCAGTCTCGACGCCGCCGTCCAGGGCATTCGCGACGCTTCCGACGAGTTTCGCTTTGCGGGTGCCAGCATCAGCCAGGCGGCGACCCGCGCCGAAGGCAGCATCACGGATGTGGGGCGCAGCGCGGATGCGGCGCTGCGCGAGGCGGCCACGGCGATGGCCAGGCTGCAGCAGGACGCCACCGATATCTCCAGCCGCATCCAGCAGCTCAGCGAAACCGGCACTCTGGAGATCACCAACGTCAGCCGCGACGTGCGCACCAGCGCGGACGTGCTGACCACCGCCGGTCAGCGCCTGTCGAATCCGCGCGCCATTCTGTTCGGTCCCGTTCAACAGCAGCTCGGCCCCGGGGAAAGCCTGCCATGAAACCCTATCTTGCCCTGGCCGCATGCGCGCTGGCGCTCGCCGGCTGCGTGAATTTCGGCGACCAGCCCGACGCCCCGGCGCCCACCTATTACGTGCTCGACGATGCAACGCCGGCACGTCCGGCGAGCCAGGGCGCGCCGGACGCGGCTCCCGTCCTGGTCGTGCTCGATACGACCGCCAGCGCCTTTTACGACGCCGACGCGCTGGTGTTCAGCCGCACGCCCGGTACCCGTGGCCAGTATCAGTTCGCGCGCTGGACCGAGCGGCCCGGCAAGCGCTTCGCCAACCTGCTGCGCAACCGCCTCGATGGCCAGGGCGCGTGGCGGGTCGTGGGCGCAGGCGGTTACGTGCGCGGGGACTGGATGCTGGATACCGAGCTCGTCGAGTTCTATCACGATGCGACGCAGTCGCCCGGCGTATTCCGCCTCGTGTTGCGGGCCGAACTGATCGACCTGGGCCAGCGCAGCCTGATCGGCCGGAAAGTGTTCGCCCGGGATGTGCCGCTCGCCAGCTTCGACGCGGCCGGGGCGGCACAGGCTGCCAACCGGGCCACCGCCGCCGTGCTCGACGAGCTGGATGCCTGGCTGGCATCGTCGCGATAAGCGCCTACACTGGCGTATACAAAGTCCGATAAAACAGGAGGGAGACATGAAAGCGCTGTTGTTCGCCTGGCTGCTGGGAATCGCGCCGCTGTTCGCGCATGCCGAAATCGTCCAGCGGTTCGGTCCGCTGGAAATCCATTACAACGCGCTTTCGACCGACGAACTGCTGCCCGACGTCGCGCGCGCGTACAAGATCGAGCGCAGCAAGACGCGCGGCCTGTTGACCATGTCCGTCCTGAAACGCGGTGCCGACGGCCGTCTGTCGCCCGTGCTGGCGAAGATCGCGGTCTATGCGACCCATCCCAGCCTGCAGCTCGCCACCATCGACATGCGCGAAATCCAGGAAGGCACGGCAATCTATTACCTCGGGGAATTCCGCATGACGCCGCCGGCCACGCTCAAGTTCAACGCCACGGTCGAAACGGCCGGTGAACCCAGGCGTGAATTGAGCTTCGAGCAGGCTTTCTATAAATAGAGCCCCCGCGAGTCGCGCCGTGGCCCTGTTCGGGGCGGGCCTCCCCGTGCCATGAACAACGACACTTTCCGATTTCCCGCCTGGCTGGGTCTCGCGCAGGGCGCGGCGCTCTATGCCCTCTACAAGACCTACCGGTCGTCCGCCTGGCCGCCCGATCTGGGCGCGCTGTTCAACGCCCTGCTGATGCTGGCACTGCTGCTGCCCTTCGTCGTCTACTGGAGCCAGGGCGCGCTGGTGCGCACCGCCGCACGGCGGCTGTGGGTCGCCGCGGGCCTGACCCTGGCCGGCCTTGGCGCCTGGCAGGGGCTGGCGGCGTTCCCGGTCGAAGGCGCCGCACGTCCGCCGCTGGCGCCGGTGCCGGCCGTGCTGGGTCTGGCGCTGCTCGCCTTCATGGTCGTGCCGCTGACGGCGGGGTGGGCGCGCGGCCGTTCGGGCGCCGCGCTGGGCGCCTGGCATTATCCGCGCCTGTTCGAGGTCGCCTGGCGCAACGCGGTGATCACCGCGCAGGCCGGTGCGGTGACAGGCCTGCTATGGATCGTGCTCACGCTCGGCGCGCAGATGTTCCATCTCATCGGCGTGGAGTGGCCGAAGGAAACCATCGCCAAGTCGTGGTTCGCCATTCCCGTCACCACGCTGTCGATCGCCTTCGGCCTGCGCGCGGGCCTGCGCCGGGAGGCCTTCACGACTGCGTTGCGCAATCACTGGCTCGCGCTCATCGTCTGGCTGCTGCCGCTCGCCAGCCTGATCGGCGCGGCCTTCGCGCTGACCAGCCTGACGGGCGTGGCACGCCTGTACGAGCGCGGGCTGTCGGCGTTCTTCCTCTTGTGGTTCGCCGCCTTCTGGATCAAGTTTTACAACGCCGCCTATCGGGACGGCGCCGGCGCGCCGACGCTGCATCCCCTGCTGCGCCGCGGCACGGCCTTCGCCAGCCTTGCGCTCGTCGCGGTGGTCGGCATGGCCGCGTGGGCGCTGGCGCTGCGCATCCGGCAGCACGGCCTCACGCCGGACCGCATCTGGGGCGTGCTGGCCGTCGTCGTCGGACTGATCCATGCCGCCGGCTACGCAGCGTCGCTGCGCCGGCCCGCGGCGCCCTGGATGGCCGGCATCGCCTCTGCAAACGTTCTGGCCGCGCTGGTGATGTGCGCCGGCATTGCGTTGCTGCTGTCGCCGGCACTGGATGTCGACCGGCTGGCCACGGCCAGCCAGATGACGCGGCTCGAAGCAGGCCGAACGGCGCCGGACGATTTCGACGTGCATGCCCTGACCTGGCAGGGCCGCGCCGGCCACGACGCGCTGCGCGCATTGCAGCAGCGTCGCGGCGCGGACAGCAAACCCGATGCGCTGGCGCTGCGCGCGGAGGCAGCGCGCGCAGCGCGGGGCCGTTACGGTCCGGGCTTCGGCGAGGATCGGGGCGACCCGGTGGCAAAGGTGCGTTTCGACGCCGCGCGCGTCGATGTTTACCCTGCCGGCGCGGCGTTTCCGGATGCGCTGGCGACGCTGCTTGCGCAGGAGGTTGCGGCCTGGACGCCCTGGCAGGGCGATATGAGCTGTTTTTCGGCGCGGGCCGCCGGGATGCGCTGTTCGCTGCTTCGGGTCGATCTCGACCGGGATGGCCGTGACGAGGCCGTGGTCTGGCTGCGGCAGGACGATGGGCAGCCCCGCGTGTATGGCGAGCAGCCGGGCGGCTGGAGACATCTCGGCATGCTCAGGCCGGAAAGCGGCGTGCCGGACAGCGCCCGCGCCCGGCTGGGCACGGGCGACTACGCTGTGACGCCGCGCCGCTGGGATGCGCTGCGCCTGGGCACGGCGCGCTATCAGGTCGTCGAGACGGCCGGCGCGGATTCGGACTCAGTGCCCGCGCAGCAGTAGCGCGATCAGGCCCCACGCACCGAAGCCGGCCACCGTCAGGCCGGCCGCGCGGCGCACCCAGACGTTCTGCATGAAGGGCTGGATCTGCCGCGCGAACAGTCCCATGCCCAGCAGGTTGGGCAGGGTGCCGAGCCCGAAGGCCAGCATCAGTGCCGCGCCCGAGGCCGCGCTGCCGGCCGCCAGCGCGGACACCAGCACCGAATACACCAGCCCGCACGGCAGCCAGCCCCAGGCCATGCCGGCGAGCACCGCCTGCGGCAGCGACTTCACCGGCAGCAGCTTCTGGAACAGCGGTTTCACCGCACGCCACAGCACGCCGCCGGCACGCTCGAACACCAGCACCCACTGGTTGAAGCCGGCGAGGTACAGCCCGAGCAGAATCATCACAAGCTGCGCCAGCACGTAGAGCGCGGTCTGAGCGGGCATGAAATCGGCGAGTTTGAGCGATGCGCCCAGCGCACCGGCCAGCGCGCCGAACAGCGCGTAGGAACTGACCCGTCCGAGGTTGTAGGCGACGTGCAGCCGGAACGGCGGCCGGCTGCCGTCCGCACGGAAGGAAAACGCCGCGACGATGCCGCCGCACATGCCCACGCAGTGCACGCCGCCGAGCAGGCCTGCGAGCAGTGCGGCGAGCAGGGAGAACTCGATCACGACGGATGGCGCACGCGGGCTGCGAGCCACACCAGCGCCAGCACCGGCAGGCCGATCGCCGCGGTGCCGGTGAAGAAGCCGGCCCAGCCCCAGGCGTTGACGAATTCGCCGGAAAAGCCCGCGATGAACTTGGGCAGCAGCAGCATCACCGATGTGAAGAGCGCGTACTGCGTGGCCGAATAGGCCTGATTCACCAGACTCGACAGATAGGCGACGAAGGCCGACGACGCGATGCCGGCCGAGAGGTTGTCGGCCGATACGGTGAAGATCAGTGCGCCCACGTCGTGACCGCGTCCGGCCAGCCAGACGAACAGCAGGTTCGTCGCCGCCGACAGCAGCGCGCCGAGGAAGAGCGTGCGCATCACGCCCAGCCGCAGCGTCAGCAGGCCGCCCAGGCCCGCACCGGCGATGGTCATGATGACGCCGTAGACCTTGGACACCGTCGCCACCTCGTCCTTGGTGAAGCCCATTTCCTGATAGAAGGGATTGCTCATCACGCCCATCACCACGTCGGAGATGCGGTAGACCGAGATCAACGCCAGCAGCAGCAAGGCCTGCCATCTGTAGCGCGCGAAGAACTCCACGAAGGGTTGCACGAAACTTGTTGCCAGCCACGCGCCGAAACCTTGCTCGGCGATGTGCGGCAGCGGCGCGGTGTGCGCCGGTTCGCGAATGATCAGCGTCGTGAGCATGCCGACCGCCATCAGCGCCGCCATCGCCGTGTAGGCCACCTGCCAGGGACGGAAATCGTAGGTGGCCTCGCTCGGATCGACTGCCGCCGCGATCCACAGTGCGCCCGCACCGGCGGTGATCATCGCGAGGCGGTAGCCGGCCTGATAGGTCGCCGCCATCGCGCCCTGCTTTTCGGTTTCCACCGCCTCGATGCGGTAGGCGTCGAGCGCGATGTCCTGCGTGGCCGAGGCGAAAGCCACCGCCAGCGCGAAATAGACGGTGTGCGCGAGATTCAGCACCGGATCGGTGTTCGCCATGCCCAGCAGCGCCGCCGCGATGCAGACCTGCGACAGCAGCAGCCACGCGCGCCGTTTGCCCAGGGTACGGGTCAGGAGCGGCAGGCTCAGCCGGTCCACCAGCGGCGACCAGACGAACTTGAAGCCGTAGGCCAGTCCCACCCAGCTCAGATGCCCGATCGTCGCCCGGTCGATGCCGGCTTCCGACAGCCAGAACGACAGCGTGCCGAGCACCAGCAGCAGCGGCAGCCCGGCCGAAAAACCGAGAAACAGCATGCCGACGACGCGCGGATGGCCGTAGACCTTGAGGGCGGCGAGCCAGGGGTGGGCGGCGGAAGGGGGGGGCATCGGGATGATTGACTTCTTGTAAGGGGGTTATTTACTGTCGTGACAAATGGATTGGGACTACCCAGGCGGCGCTGGGCTTTCGGGACTACCTGGAGGCCCTTCTGCTTTATGGCAGTCCATTTCGTTTTGCATGGACCCTATTGTTAACACCTTGCTAATGGCTGTTGTTTGTTAACTGATTGATTTCTTATGGAAATGTCGCCAGTCTCTGGCCCGATGTCAGCATGGACTGGTTTTGTTAAACAGGCTGTTTAGTTCCGCGAGTCCGCAAAAAATAACGCCGGGTCTGCGCATGCCCCTCCGCGCTCAGAAACGCGTTGTCCCCGTCTGACCAGGCCTTCAAATAACGGGATGCCTCGACCTTTGCCGATTGGGATTCTCCCAACCCGAGTAGTTCGCGGCACTCCTTCGGCGAGATCGAGCCATGATCGTGCAAGTACGCCTTGACCATTTCCGCGTAGCGGATCGGGTTGAGGCCGCGGGTCTTGGTGTACGCTGCTTTCCCGAGCAGATCCTTGGCGATGCCCTTCGCCAAATGGAAAGTGGCGGCGGGCGTATGACCTCTGCGCTCAATAATGCCCGTCCGAGGGCGTGCCAGTTGATCCAGAATTTCGCGGGCCTGTACGGGCGAACGCTGAAGCAGTCTTGATGCAGCGCTGCTGTCGATAAACGCATTCTGACGCAGGTAAGCCAGCACCATCAGAGCCTCCAGGCCGAGTTCGCGGCCCTCGGCGCTCCATCGCGCAACCAGGCGCGCGGTATTCTCATCGTGGCCTTTGTCGTAGACGTGCAGGATCACGCTATGACCATCGCTCTCATACAGCGGGATGGGTTTTCCCAACGACAGGCACCGGACGAAGATGCGGCGGCGGCCGATCCCTGACGATTCGACCAGCCCCAGCTTCAGAAAAGCGTTCGCCAGCGCGTTGTTCCGGCTCTTGGGTTCGTGGCCGAGGATGTTCTCGGGTGTGATGCCTGGCATGAAGCCGCCCGGGCTGGTGATGACCAGTTCGTCGGCAAGCTGGCGGATCAGGACCTTGCCGGGGTCGGAATAATCGCGGTGCGTTACTGCGTTGAGCACGGCTTCCCGCACCACGTCCAGGTGATAGGCCGGGATGCGCAGTTTCTGCAGCCCCAGCGTCAGTTCCTGCTCCGGGTTGGCGGGACTGGTGAAGATTTGCTCTATGCGTTCCAGCGTACGCAGCAGACCGAAACGGAACTGGTCGTTGCGCGCGATCTGCGTTTCGCCGGTCTGCCACACGTATTGCACCAAATGCTGCGGGCACAGCCGGGCCAGCACCGTTTCCTTGCCAAACAACAGCAGGCCGGTATGGGTGACATTCCCTTCTCGGAGGGCACCCAGAGCCGAAAGAAACTCGGTGTCGGACAAACGGGGAATATCCGACTGTGGGCGCAGCCGTTCGGCGGTCTGCCGGCCACGGGCAATCTCGATGGGGTCGAGATCGGTCAGGCTGACGTCATGCGCAACGGCACCGCTCCAGTCCACCGCCGCAGTCTGGATCGCCTGCCTGCCGAAAGCGGCGGCGTCCAGCGCCATGCAGCTCTTGCCCACGCGCTGCTTGAACAGGCCACTGGCCGTACCGTAGGGTTTTATATCGCCGGCGGGAATCCGGATGCCCAGCAGCTTGCCGGTTCCCTCGGGAACCGCGAGCTCGAAGACCTCGACCGTCAGATTCGGGCTTGTTCTGTGGAAAATGTCGCACCGCCAGCTTTCGAGTGCGTAGCCGTTTGCACCGTGGATCGCCTTGGCGCGCCCCACCTGCCTGTCGTCCACGCCGAACAGCACCACGCCGCCCTGTGCATTGGCGAAGCACACGGCATATTCCACGGCCACCTTCAGGTCGCTCTTTGGATCGGTCCAGGGCTTGAATTCCAGCGTTTCCGATTCGATCGCATCGGCCGGCTCATGATCGAGCCGGTCCAGCAGGGCGTACAGTTCGCTATCCGAGAGCGGCATGGCTAGGCAAGGTTTTCGTGGCTGAGCATTCCGGAGCGGATGCGCGCGAGATAAGCCAGAATCAGATCGCGCGTGCGGTAGCTGCCGTGCGCCTTCATGTCCTGTTCGCGCACGATGGGGAAGGTGGAGAGCACGTAGTCCGCATCGGCTTCGTCGAGGCCGTAGAGGTGGAAGAACAGGGCGTCGAGCCGCGCCATGCGCTGCGCCCGGTCTTCCGCGTCCCAGACGAAGGGCGGCTTCACGCTGCCGTCGGCGTTCACATGGCCGAGGTCGCGGGCAAAGGGGGTGAGGTCATGCGCGGTGTAGGACAGCGCCAGCACTTCGTTGCGGACGAAGTCGGCGATTTTCGTGCCGCCGAGGGTTTGCTCGGAAGCAGGCGGGGCGATGACCGGAAGCTGCTCAAGGATAAAGAGGTTGATCGTTTGTCCTTGCAGTTTCTGACGTAGAACGAAATCGAACGCGAATGAATTCAGATTGGCCGCGAGCAGCGCAGCTTGCGCTGCGCTTTCCCGCGGGCTCTGCCCGTGCGGGAAAAGGAGGATTGGAACCTTATTTCCGAACCCTACGCCTGGCATGATCGTCGCGATCATGGAGCGGACATTGGTGGGAGCGGTGATTTCCTTGTAGCCCAGCGCCCATTCATGCGCGCTGACTTCCTCAACGTCGGTTCGCTTCACCCAGAACTGCGGCACCGGAAACCGATCCGGCTGCTGCTTGACCGAATCCTGAATCGCCTCCTGTTGCGCGGCGCGGTGCAGGTTATTCGCATTCACCACCACGTCGGCGGCGCGATGGTCGTACATCTGCACCATCTTGCCTTCGTACAGCGGCACGGCTTCCTCGCCCTCTTTCGTCCACCGATTCAGCGCCGCCGATTGCCAGCCCTGCTTGTCCAGCTCGGCGCGCGTGAGGAACTTGTCCGAGTCATTGGTCATGTGGAACATGGTGACGTACTTCACCGGCCAGGCCTTGTGTTCCGTCTTGCCGTCTCGCTTCACCAGCACCGGATGACTGCGGTAGATCCGCATGGTCAGCTCGGCGTCGCGCGGGGTGCGGAAGATGGGCGCGGCGCCGGTGTTGGGGTTGACGCGCTGGAAGTCTTCGCCGGTCAGTTTCAGGGCGCGCTGCGGGTCGGCCAGTTCGGCCACGTCGTGCAGGTAGAACGCGCAGCGGCTGGCGGCGAAGCGGCGCAGCGGACCACCGAAGACGAGGGTGCAGAATTTGAAGCGGGAGTCCACATCCGGAAAGAAGCTGCCGCCAGGGTTATTGCGGTTCTCGAAGTCATAGAGCGCGGCCAGGCGCGCCCCTTCTTCCGCGGGGTCGGTCAGGGTGCGGAAGAAGGCCGAGGCCCCCTTGTCGGCGGCGATGCCGGAGGGCGTGAGCAGGCCGACGATGCCGCCGGGAGCGATGAGCGCCTGCGCGCGTTCGACGAACAGGCTGTAGAGATTGATGTCGCCGGACGACAGCAGCGGGTAGTCGCCGGCCTCGCGCGCGACGCGCGCGGCGGTTTCCGCGCTGTCGGCCGCCGCGACGTAATCGCGCCAGAGCGGGGTGTTCCGCTCCTTCTCCCTGGCGATGAGTTTCTTGCGGTCGGCGGCGCGCGCCTGCAGGGCGATCTCGGGCTTGCGTTCGGCGAACCATTCGACCTCCTGCAGCTTGATGCGGTCCCACGGCGGGTTGCCGATCACGGTGTCGAAGCCGCCTGCGCCCTGCTGCCACACGGTGGGAAAGGCGACCTGCCAGTGGAAGAAGCGTTCGCGCCGGGCCAGTTCGCCCAGTTCCGTGAGCAGGGCGTTGGCTGCGTCCACCGCCGCGCCGCGTCCACCGATGCGGCCCTGCGCGGCGACGCCGACGAGGTTGTAGCGGTCGGAAAAGAGTTCGCTCAGCGCGAGCTTGAGCGTGTCGTCCCTGAGTCTGTCGAGTCTGACGCCGGGCCAGCCCGGCACCCGCCAGCGCAGGCCGCGCCACAGGCTCAAGAGGGCGAGGATGGGCGCGATCTGCGCGCGGGCTTCGTCGGCGAGACGTTTCGATTCGTGCGCTTCGGCGATACTGGTGTCGGTGAGATCGGCGACCGAGGCGAGGCTTTGCGCGGCGATCTCCAGACGCGCGAGTTCATCTTCCTGAAACAGCGAGCCGAGTACCTTGATGCCGTCGCGCACGGTTTCGAGTTTTTCGCCGTGCAGCGAGTCGCCGCATTGCAGATGGTGGTCGAGAAAGGACAGGGGGGCGCCGACGGTGAAGGTGTGCAGCCACAGCCCGACCTTGGCAAGCTCGACCGCCATGAGGTTCTTGTCCACGCCGAAGACGACGCGCTTCAGGATCATGCGGCGCACGATGTGGCGGTCGTCGAGTTGGCGCTCGTCCACCGCCCAGCCGTGTTCCTTCGCCGCCTTGAGAATGCGTCGGCGGATGTCGGCGATGCGCGCGGCGATGGGCGAGGCCCAGGGCCGGTTCTGCTCGACGAGGTGCGCGGCAAAGCCGCAGTCGTTGACGGCCTCGGCGCTGTATTGCGCGGCTTCGAGCACGCGGTCGGCGAGCCAGTCGACCAGCGCCACGAGGAAGTGGCCGCTGCCCATGGCCGGGTCGCAGATTTTGAGGTCAAGAAACTGGCTGGCCGGATCGTGCTTAGCCAGTGCATCCCATTCGTAGGGCCTGAGGTCGGGTTTCTTGCGGTACTTCTTCAGCAGCTTGTCGAACGTGGCCTGCTTTTCGCCGGTCAGCCGGCCGATCGCTTCGTCGAGGATCAGGCGCACCAGGGCATCGTGGGTGTAGTAGCTGCCCGAGCCCTTGCGCGCGAAGCCGGCCTTGTTGACCGCGAGCGTGCCGCCGGATTCCTCCAGTCGGTATTCGAGCAGGCGTTCGTAGATGCCGCCGAGGTGGGCGACGGAAAGATCGCGGTAATTGATGCGTGGCCTGAGAATGTCCTCAACGCGGCGGGAGAGCGCATCGATCACCGGCGCAAGCTGGGCATCGGCCACCTTGACGCGCGCCAGCAGCGTCGCGCGGGCGCGCTCGAACAGGCCGCCATTGTAGGCGGGCATGCCGACGGTGTCGTCGCCTTCGGCAATGAGGGTGAACAGGTTGTCGAGCACGGACCAGTAGTTCGATACGCGACTGGACAGTACTTTTCCGGTGTCGCGCGCCGTGGCGATCTCGTCGCGCAGGGCCGACAGGCTGTAGGGCGCATAACGGCTGTCCATGACCGGCAGCAGACGGCGGTCTTCGGCGTAGAACAGGAACAGCAGCCGGTAGAGCAGCACCAGCGCGGCCTCGCGCAGTTCTTCCAGGTATTCGCTGGTGTAGTGCCCCTGCGGTGTCTTGCGTGCCTGCAAATCGCTTGTCGCCAGGGCAGCGCACAGGCTGGGGAAAACCTCGGCAAACACCCGGTTGCCCAGTTGGTCAGAAACGGTTTCCTCGTACAGCCGCGCTTCGGATAGTGCGATGGCGTGGAAGGTGCGGCGCTGGCTGTCCCAGTCCTGCGGATTGAAGGCATTGCGCCCGAACAGCAGCCAGAAAAGCTTGAGGCCGTGGCGCGGCTCGAAGCCGTCGAGATCGGGTTGAATGCCAGATACGCTGAGCAGGGCGGCGAGGTCGATCTCGAAAAAGTCCTCGGCGCGGGAACGGGCGTCCTGCCAGTACAGGCGCCAGATTGCACCATTGGTGAGGATGCCCCATTTCACTGCGCGATCGCTCATCACGTCGGCGCGCGAGAGATAACGCAACATTTGAGAGGACGGCGCGCCGAAGTCGCGGCGCTTGCGGTTGCCAGTGGCGTTTTCATCGCCGCGGTCGAGGGGACGCAACCAGCGTTTGGCTTCGAGAAGGGCTACGCCGTGCCGTGTGCGGTTGTCGTCGCTCTTCTCCGACATGGCCAGATTCTTGGCGGCGGGGTCGGGGAACAGAAGAAAATCCGGAACGTCTTCGCGGCCGGACTGCGACAGATTGATTTGGGACGTCCAGGCGTTTTCCCAGCCGAGAAGATCGATTACCGGCTCGATCAACTCATCTTCCGTCTGGCCCTCATTCAGCGATGAATCCGTCGAGTAGGGGGCGTAATGAACCTTGATGCGGCTGATGAACGTGTCGAGTTCGGCATCGGTTATACGTCTCCATGCCTCGGTTTCCTGAATGCCGCGCAGCAGGAAATCGGTGGAAAAGAGCTGGCCTTGCATGGTTATAGAGTGTAGTCGTAATCCACGATCAAGGGCGCATGATCGGAAAACCGCTGGTCCTTGTAGACGAAGCCGGATGTCGCCCGGGCGGCGATCCTCGGCGTGGCGATCTGGTAGTCGATGCGCCAGCCGACGTTGTTGGCCCAGGCCTGGCCGCGGTTGCTCCACCAGGTGTAGGCCTCGCCGGTCTGCTCGGGGTAGAGGTTGCGGTAGACGTCGACCCAGCCCAGTTCGTCGAACAGGCGCGTCATCCAGGCGCGTTCCTCGGGCAGGAAGCCGGAATTCTTCTGGTTGGATTTCCAGTTCTTGAGGTCGATTGCCTGGTGGGCGATGTTCCAGTCGCCGCAGACGACGATCTCGCGGCCGGTCTTGATCAGCGCTTCGAGGTGCGGGTAGAAGGCGTCCAGAAAGCGGAACTTGGCTTCCTGCCGCTCGGGGCTGGACGAACCGGACGGCTGGTAGAGCGAGATCACCGACAGGTTGCCGCAACGGACTTCGACGTAGCGGCCCTCGGCGTCGAATTCGGCGTGGCCGAGGCCGACGACGACTGCGTCCGGCGCGTGGCGGGTGTAGAGGCCGACGCCGGAATAGCCTTTCTTTTCGGCGTAGTGGAAATGGCCCGCGAGGCCGTCGCAGGCGCGGAATTCGGGCCGCATGTCGGCGTCCTGGGCCTTGAGTTCCTGGACGCTGACGAAATCGGCCGCCTGGGCTGGCAGCCAGTCGAAGAAACCTTTGGTGGCGGCCGAGCGGATGCCGTTGAGGTTGGCCGATATAATGCGCATCGCGTTTGTTTTATTAAAGAAAAGTGAAGAAATGTCCGATTACAGAGCCGATTTTGTGGAATTTGCCGTGTCGTCGAAGGTGCTGTGTTTCGGCGCGTTCAAGACCAAGGCGGGGCGGATGAGTCCCTATTTCTTCAACGCCGGTCTGTTCAATGACGGCGAGAAGCTGAAACGGCTCGGCGAATTCTACGCGAAAGCGATTCTCGACTCGGGGCTGCAGTTCGACGTGCTGTTCGGGCCGGCCTACAAGGGCATCCCCCTGGCGGCGAGCATTGCGATCGCGCTGGCCGGCATGGGCCGCAACGTGCCGTTCGCGTTCAACCGCAAGGAAGCCAAGGATCATGGCGAGGGCGGTACGGTGGTCGGCGCTGCGCTTGCAGGCCGGGTGCTGATCGTGGACGACGTGATCTCGGCCGGGACTTCGGTACGCGAATCGGTGGAACTGATCCGGGCCGCCGGCGCCCAACCGGCAGGGGTGGTGATCGCGCTGGACCGTATGGAGCGCGGCACGGGCACCCAGTCGGCGGTGCAGGAAGTGCGGGATCAATATGCAATCCCGGTGGTGGCGGTGGTGACCCTGGACAATCTGCTGGAGTTTCTGAAGCGCGATGCAAACCGACAAGCCGAACTGCAAGCCGTGGCGGATTACCGTGCGACGTACGGCGTCTAGCGCACTGCTCCTCCTCCTGGCGGGAACGGCGGTCGCGCATGCCGCGATGTACCGCTGGGTGGACGGCAACGGTCGCGTGCATTACAGCGATACCCTGCCGCCCAACTACCAGCAGAGCGGCGCGTCCGAGATGGACAAGCAGGGTAACGTCATCAAACGCACCAAGTCGGAAGCTGAACGTCGCGCGGATGCTGCGCGTCAGGCCGAAGCGCAGCGTCTGCGCGAAGAGCAGAACAAGCAGGCGCAACTGGACCGGGCGCTGACGCAGACCTATACCAGCGAAGCTGAAATCGATCTTGCGCGCGACCGGGCGCTGGAATTTCACAAGCTGGCGATCAAAAGCGCCGAAACGCGCATGGGTGCGGTCAAGAGCAATGTGGCCGAATTGCGCGACCGCATTGCCCGCATCCAGCAGAACGGCCGTACGCCGGCGCCGAACGTGTTCGAACAGTTGCAGCAGGCCGAGCGCGAGAACGACGAATTGCAGCGCACGATCCAGAAGAACCAGGATGCGATGGTGGTCGTGCGCGCCCGATACGAGGCCGACAAACAGCGTTTCCGCGAACTGACCGTCAAGCCCTGAACATGCGTGCAAAAACAAACGGGGCCAGAAGGCCCCGTTTGTTTTTTCCCGGCCTTGAAGCCGTCAGGCGAGCTTGGCTTTCAGCAGTTCGTTGACCTGTGCCGGATTGGCCTTGCCCCGGGAAGCCTTCATCACCTGGCCGACCAGCGCGTTGAACGCCTTGTCCTTGCCGGCGCGGAATTCCTCGACCGACTTCGGATTGGCGGCCAGTACGTCGTCGACGAGTTTTTCCAGTTCTCCCGAGTCCGACATCTGCTTCAGGCCGCGCGCCTCGATGATGGCGTCGAGCTCGCCTTCGCGTTGCCACAGACCTTCGAAGGCCTGCTTGGCGAGCTTGCCCGAGAGCGTGCCGTCCTGGATGCGTGCGATCAATTGCGCCAGCTGTGCGGCAGACACCGGGCTGGCCGCAATCTCGAGCTCGGCACGGTTGAGTGCGGCCGAGAGTTCGCCCATCACCCAGTTGGCGGTGAGCTTGCCCTGGCCACTGGCCTGCGCGGCGGCTTCGAAATACTCGGCCAGTGCACGCGAGCCCGTCAGGATGCCGGCATCGTAGGCGGTCACGCCGTACTGGTCGACAAACCGCGTTTGCATCGCGGCGGGCAGTTCGGGCAGTTCGCCTTCCACACGGGCGATCCAGGCATCGTCCAGCTTCACCGGCAGCAGATCGGGATCGGGGAAATAGCGGTAGTCGTGCGCGTCTTCCTTGCTGCGCATCATGCGCGTCTCGCCGGTGTCGGGGTCGAACAGCACCGTGGCCTGCTCGATGCGGCCGCCGTCTTCCAGCGTTTCGATCTGCCAGCGGACTTCGTAGTCGATGGCCTGTTGCAGGAACTTGAAGGAATTGAGGTTCTTGATTTCGCGGCGGGTGCCGAATTCGGTCTGCCCCATCGGCCGTACCGACACGTTGGCGTCGACGCGGAAAGAGCCTTCCATCATGTTGCCGTCGCAGATGCCGATCCAGGTCACCAGTGTGTGCAGTGCACGCGCATAGGCCACGGCTTCCGCGGAAGACCGCATATCGGGCTCGGAGACGATTTCCAGCAGGGACGTGCCGGCACGGTTCAGATCGATGCCGCTCATGCCATGAAAGTCTTCATGCAGCGATTTGCCGGCGTCCTCTTCCATGTGCGCGCGGGTGAGGCGGACGACTTTTTCCTCGCCGTCGACCACGATCCTGAGCGTGCCGCCCTCGACGATGGGTTTGGCCAGCTGGCTGATCTGGTAGCCCTTGGGCAGATCGGGGTAAAAGTAGTTCTTGCGGTCGAAGATGTTCACGCGGTTGAGCGTGGCGCCGATGGCCAGCCCGAACTTGATCGCACATTCCACCGCGCCCCGGTTCAGGACGGGGAGCACGCCGGGCAGGGCGATGTCGACCGCGCTGGCCTGTGTGTTGGGGGCCGCGCCGAAGGCGGTGCTGCTGCCCGAGAAGATCTTGGACTGCGTGGCGAGCTGGGTATGGACCTCCAGCCCGATGACCGTCTCCCACTTCATGACAGGCCCTCCGGACGGCGGACGTGCCAGTCGGTCGCGCGCTGATACTGGTGGGCGACGTTGAGCATCTTCGCTTCGGAAAAATAGTTGCCGACGAGTTGCAGACCGATGGGCAGCCCCCGCGAGTCGAAACCGCAAGGCAGGCTCATGCCGGGCAGACCGGCGAGGTTGGCGGGAATGGTGTAGAGGTCGTTGAGATACATCTCGACCGGGTCGTCGGACTTCTCGCCGAGCTTGAACGCGGTGCCGGGGGCCGTGGGGCCGAGAATTACGTCGCAGACTTTGAACGCCTCGGCGAAATCGTGCGCGATCAGGCGGCGGATTTTCTGCGCCTGCAGGTAGTAGGCGTCGTAATAGCCGTGCGACAGCACGTAGGCGCCGATCAGGATGCGGCGCTTGACCTCGGCGCCGAAGCCTTGCGCGCGCGTCTTGGCGTACATGTCGTTGAGGTCGGCGTATTCGGGGGCGCGGTAGCCGTAGCGCACCCCGTCGAAGCGCGACAGGTTGGACGAGGCCTCGGCCGGCGCCAGCACGTAGTAGACCGGAATCGCCAGTCCGGCGTTGGCGAGCGAGACCTCGACGGGCGTCGCGCCGAGTTTCTTCAGTTCGGCGACGGCGGCCTCCACGGCGGCGGCGACGTCGGCGTTCAGGCCTTCGGCAAAGAATTCCTTCGGCAAGCCGATGCGCAGGCCGGCGAGCGGCTTGTCCAGATCGCGGACGTAGTCTTCTTTCTCGCGTTCCAGGCTGGTCGAATCGCGTGTATCGAAACCGGTCATCACGTTGAGCAGCAGGGCACAGTCCTCGGCGGACCGGGCCATGGGTCCGGCCTGGTCGAGGCTGGAGGCAAACGCGATCATGCCGTAGCGCGACACCAGGCCGTAGGTGGGTTTCAGGCCCGTGATGCCCGCGAACGCGGCGGGCTGGCGGATCGAGCCGCCGGTGTCGGTGCCGGTGGCGGCCGGGGCCATGCGCGCGGCGATGCAGGCGGCTGCGCCGCCCGAGGAGCCGCCGGGCACGCGGGTCGTGTCCCAGGGGTTTTTCACCGGGCCGAAAAAAGACGTTTCGTTCGATGAGCCCATGGCGAATTCGTCCATGTTGGTCTTGCCCAGGCTCGGCAGGCCGGCCGCCTTGAACTGCTGGATCACGTGCGCGTCGTAGGGGGCGACGAAATTGGCGAGCATCTTCGAGCCGCAGGTGGTGCGCCAGCCGTCGGTGCAGAAGATGTCCTTGTGCGCGATCGGCACGCCGGTCAGCGGGCCGGCCGTACCGGCTGCGCGCGCGGCGTCGGCCGCTGCGGCTTCGGCCAGGCTTTTCCCGGGGTCGACCGTGACGAAGGCATTGATCGTCGGGTTCAGTGCCGCGATGCGGTCCAGAAAATGCTGTGTCAATTCGCGGCTGGACACGGTCTTGTCTGCGAGCTGGGCTGCCAGTGCAGCGAGCGGGGCATCGGTCAGGCTCATTCGATCACCTTCGGCACGAGATAGAGGCCGTCTTCCACGGCGGGGGCGATGGCCTGGAAGGCGGCGCGGCGGTCGGTTTCGGTGACTGCGTCCTCGCGCAGGCGCTGATAAACCTCCTGCGCGTGCGCCATGGGCTCGACGCCCGCGGTGTCGACGGCCTGCATGGCGGCGATGAGTTCAAAAATCGTGTTGAGCTGGCCCTGCGTGGCGGCGGCCTGCGCGTCGTCGATCTCGATGCGCGCCAGCCGCGCGATGCGCTTGACGTCGTCCTGGGAAAGGGACATGGAGACACCCGGTGGCTTACGGAGAACAAGCGCGTTAGGGTATCATGGCCCCCTTGTTTTTTCCGCCCTTTCGCCCGTCCGCGCGGGCGTTTCCGCCGCCATGTTCAAGTTTCTGACCAGCTATTTCTCGACCGATCTCGCCATCGATCTGGGCACCGCCAATACGCTGATTTACGTCCGCGACCGCGGCATCGTGCTGGACGAGCCCTCCGTGGTGTCGATCCGGACCGATGTGCAGGGGGGCGGCAAGCGCACGGTGCAGGCGGTGGGCGCCGAGGCCAAGCAGATGCTGGGCCGCACGCCGGGCAACCTGCAGGCCATCCGCCCGATGAAGGACGGCGTGATCGCCGACTTCACCGTGACCGAGCAGATGCTCAAGTACTTCATCAAGAAGGTGCACGACACGCGGATGTTCCGGCCCAGCCCGCGCATCATCATCTGTGTGCCCTGCGGTTCGACCCAGGTGGAACGCCGTGCGATCCGCGAATCGGCCATCGGTGCCGGCGCGCGGCAGGTGTACCTGATCGAGGAACCGATGGCCGCAGCCATCGGCGCCGGCATGCCGGTGGCCGACGCGACCGGCTCGATGGTCGTCGACATCGGCGGCGGTACCACGGAAGTCGGTGTGGTGTCGCTCGGCGGCGTGGTCTACGCCAATTCGGTGCGTGTCGGCGGCGACCGCATGGACGAAGCGATCATCAACTACATCCGCCGCAACTACGGCATGCTGATCGGCGAAGCCACTGCCGAACACATCAAGAAAAACATGGGCTCGGCTTTCCCGGGCGCAGAAGTGCGCGAGATGGAGGTCAAGGGGCGCAGCCTTGCCGAAGGCGTGCCGCGCAGTTTCAACGTGTCATCGAACGAGATTTTGGAAGCTCTGACCGAGCCGCTCAATGCCATCGTCAGCGCGGTCAAGCAGGCGCTGGAGCAGACCCCGCCCGAACTCGGCGCCGACATCGCCGAAAAGGGCATGGTGCTGACCGGCGGCGGCGCGCTGCTGCGCGACCTCGACCGTCTGCTGATGGAAGAGACCGGCCTGCCGGTGATTGTCGCCGACGATCCGCTGACCTGCGTGGTGCGCGGATCGGGGCGCGCGCTGGAGGAAATGGACAAGCTCGCCACGGTATTCACCAACGAGTGAGCATCCGGGCAGCCGTCCGGGGCTGCGTGCCCCGACCCGTCGAGATTCCAGCCCGCGCCTGCCGGCGCGGCTCCCGTTAAGGACGCCGCATGGCCATGCCCGGTCAGCTCATGTTCGCCCGCCGGCTGGGCCCGACCGCGCGGCTGGCGATCTGGTTCGCGATCGGTGTCGCCTGCGTGGTGCTGGATGTGCGCTATCAGGCCATGGAAGGCCTGCGCAGCGGTTTGGCCCTGCTGCTCGAACCGGTGCGCGTGGTACTGCGTGCGCCGACCGACGTTGCCGTCGAACTGAACGGTTTCTTCACCCGTCATCGCCTGCTGCAGAAAGAGCGCGACGAGCTGCTTGCGGAGCGTACGCGTCTGCGTCTCGATGCCGAGGCCGCGCGGGACCTGGCGCGCGAGAATGCGTCGCTGCGTGCATTGCTCGGCCTGCGCGAGCGTCCGGGACAGCGTGCGATCCAGGCCGCGCTGGTGTATCAGGGGCATGACTGGTTCGCGCAGCGCATCACGCTCGACCGGGGCATCGCTTCGGGTCTGGGCAACGGTTTGCCGGTGGTCGACGATGCCGGGCTGGTGGGGCAGTTGACACGCGTCTACGCCGGATCGAGCGAGGTCACGCTGGTGAGCAGTCCGGAGCAGCTGACGCCGGTCTACATCGAGCGTACCGGCCAGCGCGGCCTGGCAGCGGGAACGGGGCATGGCCGGCTGGAACTGCGCTACATGCCGACCCAGGCCGATGTGCGGGTCGGCGATCGCCTGCTGACTTCGGGCATCGACCGCGTCTATCCGCCCGCCCTGCCCGTCGCGCGGGTCACGCGCATCACCCGCTCGCAATCCGGGCCCTATCTGCGGATCGAATGCGTGCCGCTGGCCGGGCTGGACCGTGCGCGTGCCGTGCTGGTGCTGACGGCCGAGCCTCCTTCGCATCCCGCTGCGCCCCCGCCGGCCGGAAAGGCCCCGCAATGAATGCCGCTCCCCACGAAACCGGCAGCTGGCGGCGTATCGCCGGCACGCTGACGCTGGCCGTGCTGCTGACCGAATTGCCCTGGGACGGCTGGGCGTTGTCGTTGCGGCCCGATTTCATTCTTGTCGTCGTCCTGTTCTGGGTGCTGCATCAACCCGCGCGCGTCGGATTCGGGATCGCGTTCATGCTGGGACTGCTGGCCGATTTCCAGGACGGCGTCGTGTTCGGTCAGCACGCCATTGCCTATGCCCTCGGGGTCTATCTGGTGCTGTTCCTGCGCGTGCGCCTGCTGCGTTTCGACCCCCTGCGGCAGGCAGCGCAGATGTTCCCCATTCTGCTGGCCGTGCAACTGGCGGCGATGCTGGCCGGCTGGCTGGCGGTCGAGCCACCGCAGGGCCTGGCGATCCTGCTGCCGGTGCCGTCGAGCGTCCTCCTGTGGTATGCCATCGCGCTTTTCCGGCGGGCCTGGCATGGCAAGAGCCTGCGGGATGCCGAATGAGCGTCGTTGCGTCGCTCAAGAATCTCGACCGCGAGCTGACGCGCTTTCATGGCCGGCTCAAGGCGGGGGCGCTCTTTGTGGCATTGCTGGCGGCGGTATTGCTGGCGCGCGGCTACTACCTGCAGGTGGACCAGCATGACTATTACATCCAGCGGGCGGAGAGCAACCGCATTTCGCTGGTACCGACCGCGCCCAACCGCGGGCTGATTCTCGACCACAAGGGGCGCATCCTGGCGGAAAACTATTCCGCCTACACGCTGGAGATCGCGCGTGCGCAGACCGCCGATCTGGAGGCGACGCTGGCGGAAGTGGGCGCGCTGATCGAGATCACGCCCGGCCAGTTGCGGCGCTTCCGGCGCCTGCTCGGCGAATCGCACGAATTCGAGACGGTGCCGCTGAAAAGCAAGCTGACCGACGAAGAAGTGGCGATTCTCGCGGCCAATCGCTATCGCCTGCCCGGCGTCGAAGTCAAGGCGCGGCTGTTCCGCAATTACCAGGCGGGGCCGGGGATGGCGCATGTGGTCGGCTTCATCGGCCGCATCAACGACAGCGACCTGAAAAAACTGCGGGAAAGCGGCCGCGAGCGAAACTACAAGGGCAGCGTGCACATCGGCAAGACCGGTCTGGAGCAGAGCTACGAAGCCCTGCTGCACGGACGTACCGGCTTCGACCAGATGGAAACCGATGCCAGCGGCCGCGCGGTGCGCATGCTGTCGCGCATTCCGCCGGTGCCGGGCAAGGATCTCCGGCTGTATCTCGATCTCGATCTGCAGGCCGTGGCGGAGCATGCCTTCGGCGATTATCTGGGCGGGCTGGTGGCGCTCGATCCCCGTACCGGCGGCGTGCTCGCGATGGTGTCCCGGCCGGGGTTCGATCCCAATCTCTTCGTCGACGGGATCGATCCCGAAGCCTGGAAAGGGCTCAACGAATCGCCCGAGCGGCCGATGGTCAACCGCGTGCTGCGCGGCATCTATCCGCCGGGCTCGACGATCAAGCCGCTGATGGCGCTGGCCGGTCTGGAACTGGGGATACGCAAGCCGGGCGACAGCATCGTCGATCCGGGCTATTTCACGTTGCCCAACAGCCGTCACCAGTATCGCGACTGGAAGCGCGGTGGCCACGGTGTGGTCGATCTGCGCAAGTCCATCGCGCAGTCCTGCGATACCTACTATTACCGGCTTGCGGTGGACATGGGCATCGACCGCATGCACGACTACCTCGCGCAATTCGGCTTCGGCGAAAAGTCCGGCATCGATCTTGAGGGCGAGTCGTCCGGGCTGCTGCCTTCGCGCGACTGGAAGCAGCGGCGCTGGAAAAAGCCCTGGTATCCCGGCGAAACCGTCATCGCCGGCATCGGCCAGGGCTATCATCTGACCACGCCGCTGCAGCTCGTGACCGCGACGGCGATGCTTGCCAACGGCGGCAGGCGCATCGAACCGCGTCTGGTGGAGGCGATCCGCGATCCGTTCAGCCACGCCTGGCAACCGTTGCCGCCCACGGTGCACGGCCAGGTGAAAATCGATCCGGCCAATCTGGCCGAGGTGCGTGAAGGCATGCTGGACGTGATGCGGCCGGGCGGTACCGCGGTGGTCGCAGCTGCCGGTGCGGCCTATGCCATCGCCGGCAAGACCGGGACCGCGCAGGTGGTGGGTATCAAGCAGGGCGCCCGCTACGACGAAAGCAAACTGGCGCGCCACCATCGCGACCATGCGCTGTTCATCGCCTATGCGCCGGCCGACGATCCGAAGATCGCGATCGCCGTGCTGGTCGAAAACGGCGGACACGGCGGCGGTACGGCCGCGCCGATCGCGCGGGCGGTCATGGACTATTACCTGACCGGGAAGCGGCCCGGCACGATGAAACTGGAGGCGACGAGCGATGGCGCGGATTGAGCGCGGCCCGATGCGCTGGCTGCGGCATCTGGACCCGATTCTGCTGATGCTGGTGCTGGCCGTTCTGGCGATCAGCGTCGCGGTGATGACGAGCGCGTCGGGGCAGAGTACCGCGCGCATCAGCGGCCATCTGATCAATATCGGCCTGGCGCTCGCGGTGATGGTCGTCATGGCCAATGTGCCGCCGCACCTGCTGTCCAAGGCGGGGCCGCCGCTCTACGTCGTGGGCGTGGTCCTGCTGGTCGGCGTCGCGCTGTTCGGCGAGATCCGCAACGGTTCGCGGCGCTGGCTGGATTTCGGCGTGATTGCCTTCCAGCCGTCCGAACTGCTCAAGCTGGCTTTGCCGCTGATGCTTGCCTGGTATTTCCAGCGCAACGAGGCGGTGCTCGGTTCGCGGCACTTCGCGATCGGTGGCGTGCTGCTGCTGCTGCCTTTCCTGCTGATCCTGCGTCAGCCCGATCTGGGTACGGCGCTGATGATCGGCGCTTCCGGTTTCTATCTGCTCTTTTTCGCGGGCCTGCCCTGGAAGGTGATCCTCGCAGGCGGCGTGCTGGGTGGCGCGAGTCTGCCGCTCGCCTGGCGCTTCATGCATGACTACCAGCAGCAGCGCGTGCTGATGCTGCTCGATCCTTCGTCCGATCCGCTGGGCGCGGGCTATCACATCATCCAGTCGACCATCGCGATCGGCTCGGGCGGCCTGTTCGGCAAGGGCTGGATGGAGGGCACGCAGAACCAGCTCGATTTCATCCCGGAACGCACCACCGATTTCATCTTCGCCGTGTTCGGCGAGGAATTCGGCTATGTCGGCGCGATTCTGCTCGCGGCGCTGTATCTGGCCATCGTGGCGCGTGGCCTGACCATCGCCGCGCGGGCGCCCACGCAGTTCGGGCGCCTGATGGCGGCGACCCTGTCGTTGAACCTTTTCACCTACGTGTTCGTCAACATCGGCATGGTGTCGGGCATTTTGCCCGTAGTGGGCGTGCCTCTGCCGCTGATGAGCTACGGCGGTACCGCGCTGGTGACCCTGCTGCTGGGCATGGGTATCCTGATGAGCGTGGCGACGCACCGGCAGTTGAACAAGACCTGACGATACAATGCGATCCATGAAGCGCCTACTGATTCCGGTCGCGCTGGCGGCAACGCTCGCCGGATGCAGCACCCAGCCGTCCGCGCCTGGCAAGCCGTCCACGGCCTCGACTCAGCCCGGCGGCTACTATCTCGACGACGGTCCCGAGGCCAATCCGCCCGGCAATCTCGACGCGGTGCCGGACGCAGTGCCGCGCGACGAGCCGTTACACCGCTTCGCCAACCGGACCTATGTCGCGCTCGGCAATACCTACACGCCGACGACCGAGCGGGGCACGTATACGAAGGAGGGCGTCGCCTCATGGTATGGCCGCCGTTTTCACGGCAAGAAAACGGCCTCGGGCGAGCTGTACGACATGTACGCCATGACCGCCGCGCATCCCACGCTGCCGATCCCGAGCTATGCGCGGGTCACTGCGCTCGACTCGGGCAAGTCTATCGTGGTGCGCATCAATGATCGCGGTCCTTTCCACAGCAAGCGCATCATCGATCTGTCGTACACCGCCGCGCACAAGCTCGGCCTGCTCGGACGCGGAAGTGGGCGCGTGCGCGTGGAAAGCCTCGATCCGGCCGATTCCGCCTTGCAGCAGGCAGGGGCGGAATCGCGCGGCGACATATACCTGCAGGTCGGTGCATTTTCTAGCGCTGACAACGCGCGTGCCCTGCGCGACCGGTTGAGCGGTGCGCTGGAACTGGATGCCGGGCGTACCCGTGTGGTGCAGTCGGGTGGCCTGCACCGCGTGCAGCTCGGGCCCTACGCGGACGACGCAGCCGCTCGGGTCGACCGGACGCGCGTGCGGGAACGTCTCGACTTGCCCGCGGTCCTGGTCAGACGCGATTGATCCCCCACGGAGTACTGGCATGAAACGATTCTGGCTGGCCCTGCTGCTGGCGCTGTCCCTCCCGGCATGGGCCGCGCCGCCCGGTGTGAGCGCGCGCGCATGGGTGCTGATCGACCAGGCGAGCGGGCGCGAGCTGGCGGGACAGCAGGCCGACCTGCCGCTGCCGCCCGCGTCGCTCACGCAGCTGATGACGGCTTACGTGCTGCTGGGGGATCTGCGCGGCAAGAAGCTTGCGCCAACGACCGCAGTGACGGTGCCGGAGGCTGCGGCCCAGGTCGATGGCGCACGCGTGTTCCTCAAACCCGGCGACACGGTGACTGTCGATTTCCTGATGCAGGCGATGCTGGTCGAATCGGCCAGCGATGCCGTGCATGCGCTGGTTTCGGCCACCGGCGACAGCGAGGCCGATTTCGTCGCCCGGATGAACGCCGAGGCCAAGCGCCTGGGCTTGACGCGCACCCGGTTCACGAATGCGACCGGTCTGTCCCAGGCCGGGCACCAGTCCAGCGCGCGCGACATGGCCATCCTGGCGCGCGCGCTGATCCGCGATTTTCCCGCCCAGCTGACGCGCTTTGCGCAACGCGAGCTGGCCCACGGCGGCGTCACCTATTTCAACGGCAACCGCCTGCTCTGGCGCGACGCCACGGTGGACGGACTCAAGGCCGGCCGCACGGCGGAAGCCGGGTATTGCCTCGCCGCTTCGGCCCGGCGCGGCGAGCAGCGTCGCATCGCGGTGGTGCTGGGCGCGCGCGGAGACGCGCAGCGTACGCAGGATGCCCTGCGTCTGCTCAACTACGGTTTCGAGAATTTCGACAGCGCCCGGCTGTATCGCGCGCAGCAGCCCGTCAAGGTGGTGGAACTGTACCGTGGCGCGCGGTCCACGGTGAGCCTGGGATTCCTCGAGGACTTCCACTTGCTGACACCGCGCGGCGCGCTGCCCCGGCTGAAGGCCGAGGTCGTGACCCAGCGGCCGCTGGTGGCGCCGGTCCGGCGCGGCCAGCCGCTCGGCACCCTGCGGCTTACGCTGGACGGCCAGGTACTGGGCGAATATCCGCTGGTGGCGCTGCACGACGTGTCCGTGGCCGGCATTCTGGGACGCGGCTGGGATTCGATCCGGCTGCTGTTCGGGCAATGATCGCCTGGCTCGATGGCGCTTTCCTGCCGCTCGCCGAGGCGCGGGTGTCCGTGCTGGATCGCGGCTTTCTGTTTGGCGATGGCGTCTACGAGATCGTGCCGGTCTATTCGCGGCGGGCGTTCCGGCTCGACGAGCATCTGCGCCGGCTGCAGCACAGCCTTGACGGCATCCGCCTGGCCAACCCGATGGCGCCCGGCGACTGGCGCGGATTGATCAGCGATCTCGTCGCGCGCCAGGATTTCGACGATCAGTCGCTCTACATCCAGATCACGCGCGGCGTGCCGGCCGAAGGCCAGCCGCTGCGCGACCATGCTTTTCCCGCCGCTGCGCGGCCTACGGTCTTCGTCTACGCGCAGCCGCTCAGGACGGCGGCGCCCGAACAGAAAGCGGCCGGCGTATGCGCCGTCACCGCGACCGACCCGCGCTGGCAGCACTGCGACATCAAGGCCATTTCGCTGTTGGCCAATGTGCTGATGCGCCAGCAGGCGGTCGACGCCGGTTGCGCGGAGACAGTCATGCTGCGCGACGGTTTTCTCACCGAGGGGGCCGCGAGCAATATCTTCGTGGTGGCCGGCGGCCTCTTGCTTGCGCCGCCACCGTCCCCACATATGCTGACAGGCATTACCTACGATGTGGTGCTGGAACTGGCCGCCGCGCACGCGATTCCGCATGCCGTGCGGCCTGTATCCGAAGCAGAGCTGCGTGCGGCCGACGAGATATGGATGACATCCTCGACCCGGGAGATCATGGCTGTCGTGCGCCTCGACGGCGAGACGGTGGGGGCGGGCGTGCCCGGTCCCGTGGCGCGCCGCATGGATGCCTGCTATCAGCAATTCAAACGGGACGTGATGCGCGCATGAACGAACAAGAGACCCTGCTGGTTTTTCCCACCGACTTCCCGATCAAGGTGATGGGCGAGAGGCGCGACGATTTCGCCCGCACCGTGATCGAGATCGTGCGGCGCCACGCGCCGGACTTCCGGCCCGAAACGGTCGAGCTGCGTGCGTCGTCGAGCGGTAACTATCTATCGGTGACCTGCGTCGTGCGCGCCACCTCCAAAGCGCAGCTCGATGCGCTGTACCGGGATGTGACTGCCCACCCCTGGGTCAAGGTTGCGCTGTGAGCGCGCCGTGAACGGCCGGGACACAGTCGTCCGGCATCTGGGCCGCGTCGACTACGCGCCGATCTGGCAGGCGATGCGGGATTTCACCGCCCGCCGCGACGCGGCCACGCCGGACGAACTCTGGCTGCTGGAGCATCCGCCCGTCTTCACGCAGGGACAGGCCGGCAAAGCCGAGCACCTCATCGCGCCGACCGCGATTCCGGTCGTGCCCATCGATCGGGGCGGGCAGATTACCTACCACGGCCCCGGCCAGCTCGTGGCCTATGTGCTGATCGATCTCAAGCGCCGCGGCTACGGCATCCGCGAGCTGGTAACGCGTCTCGAACAGGCGGTGATCGATCTGCTGGCCGCGCAGGGCGTCGCCGCGGCGCGGCGGTCCGGGGCGCCTGGCGTCTACGTCGACGGCGCCAAGATCGCCGCGCTCGGCCTGCGCGTGAAGCAGGGCCGCACCTACCATGGCCTCGCGCTCAACGTGGATATGGACCTGGCGCCGTTTTCCCTGATCAATCCCTGCGGCTATCCGGGGCTGGCAGTGACCCAGTGCCGGGATGTGGGGGCAAATCTGTCGATGGCGCAGACGGAGCAAGCGCTTACCGATGCATTGCGATGCGTCTTATAGTTGACTGATTTTCTCGGGTATTAGTATCCTTGCCGATCGATTCATGAGGAGTTTTCGATGAGTACCGACACCCTGCCGTCCGATCCCAAGCTGCTGATGCGCTCGATCATCCAGCGCATCGCCACGGGCCCCGATCTGTCCAAGGACATCAGCCGCGTCGAGGCGCATCTGGGGACCAAGGCCATCATCGACAACCTGATCGATCCGGTGCAGGTGGGCATCTATTTCATCGCCCTGCGGATGAAGCGCGAAACCCAGGACGAGAACCGCGGCGTGCTCGACGCTGTGCTGGAGACCACGCGCCGCGTGACCGCCGAGGTGGACGAAGTCGTCGACATCGGCGACCCCTACGACGGCTATAACCGCTGCCTGCCTGCCGCGCCCTTTCTCGGCCCGCTGCTGGCCGAGCTCGGTGTGCATGTCGTGTCGCACGGGCTCGACAAGGTAGGGCCCAAGTACGGCGTCACCGTGCGCCATATCCTCGAAGCGGCCGGGGTGCCGGTGAACCTGTCGCCGACCGAGGCCGCCGCCCGGCTGGCCGATCCCGCGCTCGGCTGGACCTACGTCGACCAGGCGCAGTCCAACCCCGGCATGCACAATCTGATCACCCTGCGGGCGCAGATGATCAAACGCCAGGTGCTGACCACGGTGGAAGTGCTGTCCAAGCCCATCCAGGGCAGAAAGCAGACCCACTTCGTCACCGGCTATGTGCACAAACCCTACCCGCCGGTGTACGCCGACCTTGCCCGCGAAGCCGGCTTCGACACCGCCTGCATCGTGCGCGGCGTCGAGGGTGGGGTGATTCCCAGCCTGCGCCAGGCCGGCAAGTATTTCCACTACCACGACCGCGGCGAGGAAATCGAAGCCAAGATCGACCCGGTCGCGCTGGGTATCGACCAGCCCGTGCGCGCCGTTCCCCTGCCGGGCTCGGTCGCCGGCGAGGCGGGCGAGGACGAGATCGTCGCCGCCATCGACATCCCGGCCACGGCGCGTGCCGCAGCCGAGGCCGGCATTCTGGCGCTGAAGGGCGAGAAGGGACCGACCTACGATTCGCTGGTGCTGGCCGGGGCCATTGTTCTCCACCACGTCGGCCGTGCCGCGGATCTGGCCGACGCGGCTGCGCAGATTCGCGCCGTGCTGGATTCCGGCAAGGCTGCCGCGCGGGTGCAATGATGGGGGGATTCGTCGCCATCGCCTCCGCTGACGAACTCAAACCGGCGCAGATGAAGCGCGTCGTCGTCGATGGCAGGAAACTGCTGCTGTGCAATTCGAACGGCACGCATTACGTCGTCGACGAAATGTGCAGTCACGAAGATTATTCGCTGTATCTCGGCTGCATCAAGGACGGCAGGATCAAGTGCTCGCTGCACGGCAGCTATTTCGATCTCGCGACCGGCGCGCCCACCTGCGATCCGGCCGACACGCCGATCCGCACCTATCCGGTGAAGATCGAGGACGGACAGGTCTGGGTGGACGTCTAGGGTCGGCCGGCGCGGCAGATCACTCGCCGGCGCATTGCACGCCTGCGAGCGTGCCGTTCAGCGTGCGTTCGCCGGCGCCCCAGACAAAGTGCAGATCGAAGCGTCCGCCGCGCGGCACGCCATAGGTCGTCATCCCCTGATTCCAGTCGCCCGGCGCAAAGGTCTGGGTGGCGGGAAACTGCGCCCAGTCGAAGGCGATGCGCGCGGGTTCCGGCACGTTCAGCCGTTCCCACAATCCGGCCCATTCGAGCTTGCTGCGGATCGGCCGGTCGGGCGCGCCGGCGGTTGTGTAACGCCAGTCGGCCAGTCGATGCGTGATCGGCGCGTCGCCAACGTTGCGGACCACCGTCATGAAAATGCATTCGCGGGCATACAGTTCGGCGGCGTCGGCCGCAAAGCCCCGTGCCTGGTAGAAGGCGCGGGCCTGATCGGGGCTGATCTGGGTCAGGCGAACCTGGATGCCGCCGGTTTCGGCCTGCCAGGTCGCAAGGCCGGTATCCGGGTCGACGCTGGGCTGGGCGGCCGCCGCGATGAGCGGCCATGCGGCGAAAAGGGTCGGGACGAAACGGCGCATGGGCTAAAATCCTGTTTCAGACAGACGAGCACATTATGGCAGACCCGCTACAGCACAAAGGCGCCGCCAAGACCGCGCGCATTCCGATCAAGATCGTGCCGCAGGAACGCATGCGGCTGCCGCCGTGGATTCGCGCCAAGGCGCCGAACCTGCCCAACGTCGTCCGGCTGAAGGGCATTCTGCGCGAGGCGAAACTGCACACCGTGTGCGAGGAGGCCTCGTGCCCGAACCTCGGCGAATGCTTCGGCCACGGCACGGCCACCTTCATGATCCTTGGCGATCTTTGCACCCGCCGCTGTCCGTTCTGCGATGTCGGCCACGGCACGCCGCTGCCGCCCGACGCGGACGAACCGCGTCATCTTGCCGAGACCATTGCGGCGATGGCGCTGAAATACGTGGTCATCACCAGCGTCGACCGCGACGACCTGCGCGACGGCGGGGCGCAGCACTTCGTCGACTGCATCCGCGCGACACGCGCAGCCTCGCCGGCCACCCGCATCGAGATTCTGACACCCGATTTCCGTGGGCGGCTGGACAAGGCGCTCGCCATTCTGGGGGAGGCGCCGCCCGACGTGATGAACCACAACCTCGAAACCGTGCCGCGCCTGTACAAGGCTGCCCGGCCAGGTGCGGACTATGCGCACTCGCTGAAACTGCTGAAGGATTTCAAGGCCGCGCATCCCGGCGTGCCGACCAAGTCCGGCCTGATGCTGGGGCTGGGCGAGGAGGACGACGAGATTCTGGCGGTGATGCGCGACCTGCGCGCGCACGACGTCGAGATGCTCACGCTCGGACAGTACCTCCAGCCTTCACAGCATCATCTGCCGGTGTTGCGCTTCGTTACCCCCGAGCGCTTTGCGCAGTTCGAGCGGGAAGCCCTGGCGATGGGGTTCACCAATGCGGCCTGCGGCCCGATGGTGCGCTCGAGCTACCACGCCGACCAGCAGGCGGCCGGCGTCGCCGCCTAGTGCCCGGGCGCGCCAGCCGGGCGCCGGCGCCGGCCGGCGAACAGGGCCGCCGCGCCCAGCAGCAGGAGGCCGATCACGGACGGCTCGGGCACGGCCGCCAGTTGCCGGGTCGACGGACTGCCCGATGGCGTGCTGTCCGACAGGGTGTCGCCCGGACCGCTCGTATCCGGTAGCGTGCCGGCCGGGAGCAGCGGATCCTTGTCGAGTGACGGAGACCCGTTCCCCGGTCCGGTATCCTTTTCTTCGTCGGATTTCTTTTGCGGCGGCGTGTCGTCCGCAAGCTTATCCGGGGTGTCCTCTTCCGCTTTCCCGCCTCCTGTTTGCGTCTGCTTTTTGCCGTCGTCCGCAGGCGCCGTGCCGGTCGGCGGCTTGGGCGTGACCAGGTCGTCCTTGCCGGCCGGTGGATGCGAAGGCATGCCGGGCCCCGCCGCTGGGGGCAGGTGCGGCGCTGCGGGGCCGCCCGGACCGGCAACGAGCGGTCCCGGGCCGGGCGGCCCGGATTTGCCGGTGCGCGGCATGGCGTAAGGGGCGCCAGAGCCCGGTACCGATCCGGCGGGCGGAACGGCCAGTTCGAACGGTGCGCCCTGCGGCAGCCCGCCCGGCGCGGTTTCATGCAGTGCGACCGGCAGGTTTCCGCCGGACGGCCCGGTGACGATGCCGGGCGTGCCTCCGTGCGGAACCGGTGTATCCAGTCCGGGCGCCGTGTCAGGCCTGGAGCCGCGCGGATCGGTGCGCCGCGGATCGTCGAGATGTTTGCCGGCCATGATGGCGCCCAGTGCGAGCGCGGCTGTGGCGCTGCCGGCGATGATGGTGCCGGCAGGGGTCAGCAGGGCGGCGAGGAGTGTCGCGAGCAGACCGGCGCGGCGAGCGCGGCGGCGGGAAACGGTGCGATTGGACATGGAGGCAGTCCTGGTTATCGTGTTGGCGGAATGCTCGCAACATCCGTTCCAGGCGGCTGTGTGGCCCCAGGCCAGTCTTCATGCGGGGGGTGGCGCGTCGGGGGACGCGAAGGTGTCCGTCCGGCGACGCGGCTGACGAATCTTCGTCGTTATTTCAGCAGCCGTCGCCGGGTCAGCGACAGGGCAACGGCATACCCTGCACCGCCATAGGCCAGCAGGGCGCCGATGTGCAGCGGAACGGCGTCGGGCAGCGTGCCGACGACCAGCGGACGCGCCAGTTCCACGGCGTGGGTGAGCGGCAGCCAGGCCGAGATGGCCTGCAGCAGCGGCGGCAATTGCGACACCGGGAAGAACACGCCGCACAGCAGCACCATGGGCGTGATCGCGAGGGTGAAGTAGTAGAGGAAGAAATCGTAGCTGGGCGAGAGGGCGTTCATCACCAGGCCCAGGCCGCCGAAGCAGAAGCCGACCAGGGCGACGACGGGGATGATGGCGAGCGTGAGCCAGAAATTGCCGTACAGCCCCAACCCCCAGATGACGGCGAGAATCGCCAGCCCCGACAGCAGGCTTTTCGACACAGCCCAGATCAGCTCGCCGAACAGGACGTCGTCGAGCGTCATCGGCGCATTGAGGATGGCATCCCAGGTGCGCTGCACATGCATGCGCGAGAAGCTTGAATACAGCACCTCGAAAGTCGCGGCGTTCATCGTGCTGTAGGCCACGGTGCCGGCGGCAAGAAACGTGATGTAGGACATGCCGCCCACCTCGGGCAGCAGACTGCCCAGTCCATAGCCCAGTCCAAGCATGTAGAGCATCGGATCGGCCAGGTTGCCCAGGATGGACGGGATGGCGAGCTTCTTCCATACCATGTAGTTGCGCTGCCATACCGGCACGAAGCGCCAGGACAGGCGTGGCAACCTAATCACGCAGATCCCTCCCGGTGAGCTTGAGGAACACGTCCTCCAGATTGGACGGACGGTGCAGGTAGCGCAGCGCAGGCGCTTGCTTCAGGGCATCGATCACGCACGGGGCATCGCCGGTGTAGCAGAAGAGGGTTTCGCCGACGGTTTCGAAGCGCTGGCAGACCGTCCCGGCGCGGTCGCGCGTCCAGGCGTCCAGCCCTTCGCCGTAGATCTCGACCACGGCCGGTTCGATGTGCGATTCGATCAGCGCGCGCGGCGCGCCTTCGACGACGATGCGGCCGCGGTCGAGGATGGCGAGCCGGTCGGCCAGGCGCTCGGCTTCGTCCATGAAGTGCGTAGTCAGCACGATGGTCTTGCCGGCCGCGATGAGCCGGCGCAGGCCCTGCCAGATGAGGTGGCGCGCCTGCGGGTCCAGGCCGGTGGTCGGCTCGTCGAGAAACAGGATGTCGGGGTCGTGCACCAGCGCGCGCGCCAGCGTGAGCCGTCGTTTCATGCCGCCGGACAGCTGCACGATGCGCGCGTCGGCCTTGTGCGCGAGCCCGGCAAAATCGAGCAGCTCGGGTACGCGCGCCGCGATCTCGGCTTTCGTCATGCCGAAGTAGCGGCCGTAGGCGAGCAGGTTCTCGCGCACCGAGAAATCCGGATCGAGGTTGTCCATCTGCGGGACTACGCCGACCTTCATGCGCGCTTCCCGCGCGTGCGCCGGCACCGGGATGCCAGCCAGTTCGATGGTGCCGGCGTCCGGTTCGACGAGGCCCAGCAGCAGTCGCAGCGTCGTCGTCTTGCCGGCGCCGTTCGGACCGAGCAGGCCGAAGCATTCGCCCCGCCGGACCCGGAGGTCGATGCCGCGCACCACTTCGGTGTCGCCGTAGCGTTTGCAGAGGCCGGCGACCTTCAGCATGAACAGGCATCCTCGAAGGCCTGTTTCAGTTCCTTCAGCTTGCCGTGGAAGAAATGGCCCGCATCGGGAATGACCCGGGTGGCGATGCCCTGCTGTTGTGCCCAGTGCTGGATCGCAACAGGCGGGATCAGCTCGTCGGCGTCGCCGAAGATGACGACCGTGTCTTCCGGCACGGGGTCGAATTCGTACATCGTGACGGCCGGCGCGACCAGAATCAGGCGGCGTGCGTCGACGCGCTGGCGCAGCCGGTGCTGGACGAAGGCGCCGAAGGAAAAGCCGGCCAGCGCCCAGGGCAGGCCGGGGTAGCTGTTCTCGACGAAACGCACGACGGCCTCCAGGTCGTCGGTTTCGCCGTCGCCGGCGTCGAACGCCCCGTCGCTCATGCCCACGCCGCGGAAATTCGGCCGCACGCTGATCCAGCCCGCTTCGTTGGCCGCCTTCGCGAGCGTCGTCACCACCTTGTTGTCGAGGCTGCCGCCATGCAGGGGGTGCGGGTGTGCGACCAGCAGCAGGCCGCGGCGCTCGGTCTCGGGGTCGTCGATTACGGTTTCCAGTCTGCCGGCGGGAACCGGGATGCGCAGTTTGTAGCGTTTCATCGGGGCGTCGCGCGCGGCCGGTTCATTTCAGCCGCAGGCGTTCGACGATCCGACCCTGTTTGAGATGCTGTTCGAAGATTTCGTCGACGTCGGTCTCGTCCACGTAGGTGTACCAGACCCCTTCGGGGTAGACGACGAGCAGCGGGCCCTCGTCGCAGCGGTCCATGCAGCCGGCGCTGTTGATGCGGCACTTGCCTTCGCCGTTCAGGCCAGCCTGCTTGACCTTTTTTTTCAGGTAGTCGCGCATGCGCTGGCCGCCGGCGTCGCCGCAGCACTTGGCGCCGTCGTCGCGCTGGTTGGTGCAGAAAAAGACGTGGTGCTTGAAATGCGGATCAGTCATCCTGGGGCAGTTCCGAATATTTGAGGGCGTTGCCGCGGGCCTTGTCGACCGGGTATTTGCGGGCGTTGATCGCCAGTTTGTGCGCGGCGGCATCGAGCAGATCGATGTCCAGCAGATCGGCCAGCCGGGTCAGGTAGATCAGTACGTCGGCGATTTCCTGGCGAACCGCCTCGCGCTGCGCCGGATTCAAGTTCTGGCTCTGTTCCGGCGTTAACCACTGGAAGGGTTCCTGCAGTTCGGCGGCCTCCACGGTCAGCGCCATCGCCAGATTCTTGGGCGTATGGTAGCGCGTCCAGTCGCGCGCTTCGGCAAACGCGCGGATGCGTTCGCGCAGCGTGTCGAGGGTGTCGATGTCGGGAGGAAGCATGGGCGGGATGATACCGTGTGCGCCGTCGGTCTTACGACGCCCCTGTCGAAAAACCGACGCCGGGGTGGAGGCCGGTGGATCGCCAGGCCTTGTTTGGCGCGGAGCTGTTCCCCGAATGCGCTGGTCTGGGGTTTGCTTGCAATTCCGGGCGCTTCAAACGGATTTGGAATCCGCTCTGGCATAATGGCCCGCGGATCAACAGTACTCAGGGAGGGTGGACATGTTTACCATCAATACGCATTTCGCGCGCGTCGCCTTGGTGGCGTCGATCGCCGCGCTGGCGGGGTGTTCCGGCACGCCGACCTATCCACCCGCCCCGGCGCAGATGGCCGATTACGATTGGAACTATCTGATCGGCCCGGGCGATTCGGTCAATGTCTTCGTATGGCGCAACCCCGAGGTCTCGGGCTCCTTCCCGGTGCGGCCCGACGGCAAGATGACCATGAATCTCGTCGAGGACATCCAGGCTTCCGGCAAGACGCCGACCCAGCTCGCGCGTGACATCGAAAAAGCGCTGTCCAAATACATTCAGGAACCCATCGTCACGGTGATCGTCGCCGGCGGTATCGGGCCCTTCGATCAGCAGATCCGTGTGGTCGGCGAGGCCGCCAAGCCGCAGGCGCTGAACTATCGCGAACACATGAGCCTGATCGACCTGATGATCCAGGTCGGCGGCCTGACCGATTTCGCGGCGGGCAACAAGGCCTACATCCTGCGGACGGTCGACGGCAAGCAGCAGCGTCTCGGCGTGCGTCTGGAAGACCTGCTCAAGGGCGGCGACATCTCGGCCAACGTCGATATGCGTCCCGGCGACGTGCTGGTCGTGCCCGAGAGCCTGTTCTGATACCCCTGCGCGCCGTTCGCGGCGCGCTTCTTGATGGACCGCCCGTATGGATCTGCTGCTGCAACAAATTCTCGGATACGCGAAAGCCGCATGGCGCCGCCGCTGGTGGGGCGTGGCCGTAGCGTGGCTGATCTGTATCGTCGGCTGGACCTGGGTGATGATCATTCCTGACCGTTACCAGGCGTCTGCACGGGTCTACGTCGACACCCAGACCCTGCTCAAGCCGCTATTGTCCGGACTGGCCGCCGAACCCAATGTCGAGCAGCAGATCAAGCTGATGACGCGCCAGCTCGTCAGCCGGCCCACGCTGGAAAAGGTCGCTCGCATGACCGATCTGGACGTGAAGGCCAAAACCCCCGAGCAGACCGAAAAAATGCTGAACGAACTGGCGGCGAAAATCTCCATCGCCGACGCCGGCCGCGAAAACCTCTACACCATCAGCTATCAGGATGCGAATGGCGATCTGGCCAAGAAGGTCGTGCAGTCCCTGCTGACCATCTTCGTTGAAAGCAGTCTCGGCAAGACCCGGCAGGACATTTCCAGTTCGCAGCGTTTCATCGAGGAGCAGTTGCAGCAATACCAGCAGAAGCTCACCGACTCGGAGAACGCGCTCAAGGAATTCAAGCAGAAGCACATTGGCATGATGCCCGGCCAGGGCGGCGACTATTACGCCAAGCTGGCGGAAACCAGCGGGCTGATGCGGCAGGCCCAGCTCGACCAGCAGGAGGCGATCAACCGCCGCAACCAGTTGAAGCGGCAGCTCTCGGACGAAGAGCCCGAGCTGAGTGCGGCTGCGGCGGCGGTCAGCACCAACACCGAGATCGACGGCCGGATTCAGGCCCTGCAAAAGCAGATGGATCAGCTGCGCCTGCAGTACACCGATCTGCATCCGGACATCCAGGCGACCAAGCGTCTGATCGACCGGCTCGAGGAGCAGAAGAAGATCGAGCTGGCGGCACAGAAGAAGGCCGATCCGGCCGGAGCCAGGATCCAGAACCCCGTCTACCAGCAGCTCACCATCGCCATCGCCGAGGCCGACGCCACCGTCGCGTCGCTGAATGCGCGCGTGGCCGAGTACCAGCGCCGCTATGGCGATCTGCGCAATGCCTCCAACATGATCCCGCAGGTCGAGCAGGAATACACCCAGCTCATGCGCGATTACGACGTATACCGCCAGAACTACGACGCGCTGCTGAAGCGCCGGGAATCGGTCACCATGTCGGGCGAAGTCGAGAGCAAGACCGACACCGTCGACTTCCGCGTGATCGACCCGCCCTTCGTGCCGAGCCAGCCCGCCTGGCCCAATCGCCCGCTGCTGCTTTCGCTCGTGACGCTGGCCGGTCTCGGCGCGGGCATTGCAGTGGCTTTCCTGCTGAGCCAGCTGCGCCGTACCGTCACCGACCGCCGTGCCTTGCGTGAGCTCACGGGCCTGCCCCTGCTGGGTGCGGTTTCCCGGGTCGAGACCGACGAGACCAAGCGCCGCAAGCGCAAGGGCCTGCTGACGTATCTGGCCGCCCTGGGCAGCCTGATCGCCGCATACGGCGGCGTGATGGTCGTGCAGCTGATCATGTCGCGCGCCGGATAGGAGACCCCATGAGCATTATCGAAAAAGCGGCAGGCAAGATCGGCACCGGTGCGCCGCGCCCGCCCGCTGGCGGAACCGGCCAGCCGCAGCAGGACGCCAGCATGATCGAGAACGCGCTCGCCAAGCAGCGCGAGAAAGCCGCGGCGCCGCTCGTCGCGACGCCGGTCGAGCCGGTGCGCGAAGTCCGGCTGGAGGACGAAACCCGCTCCCGGGACGAAGGCAGCAGCCAGTTCCAGTCGATCAATCTGGCGCGTCTGCACCGCATGGGCGTCGTCGCGCCGGACGCCGAGAAAAGCCAGATCGCAGAAGAGTTCCGCATCATCAAGCGGCCGCTCATCGCGAACGCGTTCGGCCAGGGCGCGGCCCGGGTCAGGAACGGCAACCTCATCATGGTCACCAGTTCGCTGCCCGGTGAAGGCAAGAGCTTCTGCGCGATCAATCTCGCCATCTCGATGGCGATGGAAATGGATCGCACGGTGCTCCTGATCGATGCCGACGTCGCCAAGCCGCGCGTGCCGGAATACCTCGGCATCCACGCCGACAAGGGGCTGCTGGATGTGCTGCAGGACAAGGATCTCAAACTGTCCGACGTACTGATCAAGACCGATATCGCCAAGCTCACAGTGCTGCCGGCGGGACGCACCTACAAGCGTGCAACCGAGCTTCTGGCCAGCGCAGCGATGACGCGGCTGGTCGAAGATATCGGGAATCGCTATCCAGACCGTATAATCCTGTTCGATTCCCCGCCGCTTCTGGCCACCAGCGAATCAAGCGTGCTGGCGACGCACATGGGCCAGATCGTGATGGTGGTCGAAGCCGAGAAAACCTCGCAGGAGGCTGTGCGCGAAGCACTCTCCCACATCCAGTCCTGCGAAGTGGTGGGCATGTTGCTGAACAAGACCACGCCAACCCCGGGTGCGGATTACTACTATGGCTACTATGGCAGTTACGGCAAGTAAGCTCCTTTCACGCGCAGCGAAAGCGGCGCGATCCGGACAAGCTCCCCTGGCGGGAGCTTTTTCTGTTTTCATGGCGGTCACTTATGCGCCCGTCGCGCAGGCCGTCGACTGGCGGTTCGAGCCCCGTATCGGCACGACCGCAATCTTCAGCGACAACGTCAATCAAAGTGCGACCAATGCCGAAAACGGCTTGAGTCTGAGCGTTACGCCGGGTTTCAGCCTGTCTTCCCATGGCTCTCGACGGGTACAGGCCGTCGTGCAGTACAACCTGTCGGCGGTTACCCGTTTTGGTGGCGACAGGGACAATGATCTGTATCACAGCCTGAACGCCGCGGGCAAGGCCGAGCTGGTCGAGGATTTTCTGTTTGTGGACGCCAACGCGGCCATTTCGCAGCAATTGATTTCACTCTTGGGCTCGCTGGCCGATACCTCGGTGAACGGCAGCAACCGGACCACGGTCGGCACCTACTCGCTCAGCCCTTACGTCCTGAAACGTCTAGGGACATTCGCGGTGGCGCAGGCGCGCTACACCGCAAGCGGATCGATTTTTCAGAACAATGTCGCCGCCGATTCCAGTGCGAATACATTCACAACCAGTCTGAGCAGCGGATCCAGTTTCAACGACCTGAGCTGGAGCCTGGGATATTCCATTCGCAAAGCCAACAACCGTAATGCATCGACAGCCGCGTACAACGAAGATGTCACGCTGGAAAGCGCCTATGCGCAGGCAGGTTATGCCCTGAGCCGGAAATTCCGGGTGTTCGGTACGGTCGGTCGCGACTGGAACGAGTATCTCAGTACCAGCGGAACCAGCGGGTCTTCCTACAGCGTGGGATTCGGCTGGTCTCCGTCCCGGCGTACCAGCCTCGAGGTGTCCGCGGGGGAGCGCTACTTTGGCCGAACCTTCAGTCTGGCCGGCAGCCACCGCACGCGCGCAACCAACTGGACGCTGCGTTACTCGGAGAACGTCAGCGATATCACGCAGCAGTTCCTCGAGCAAAGTAGCCGCATCTTCTGGGTGTGCAACGGTGCGCTGGTGGAAACGACGCCGGATATCAATCCGCCGCAAGGCCAGTCCGGGTGTCAGGGGCCGATCACGGCGGGCCAGTTGGCGAACTATTTTTCCAGTTACGGTGTCTCGCTTGCTGATCTGGTCGCTGCGGGGTTGCTGAATGTTTCGTCGGCAAACGGTATCTACATCATCAAGAGCCTGACGGCCGGCGTGTCCTGGAATCTGGGTCGTCTGGATCTGGGGGTGTCGGCACAGGACACCCGGCGGCTTTATCAGGTGCTCGCGGATGCGGAAGACCATATCCAGAGTGTGTCGGCATCGGCCAACTATCGTCTGACGCCGCTCGCCAGCGTCAATACCAGTCTGTCGTTGACGCGTAACAGCCTGGACAGCGCACTGACGGGTGCGGCGGCCCGCGAAGACGATTACCTGTCGCTGAGCATTGGGCTTAACCGCCGTTTCAACAAGGATTTGAACGGTGCGTTGACATTCCGTCACACGCAACGGGATTCCAACGACGCGAATGCCGATTACGACGAGAACAGCATCACGGCCACGGCCAATCTGCGCTTCTAGCCGGCTCGCCTCAATGGCATAGCCATTGCTTCGTATCCTGCGCGCACCAGCGCGCCCACAGACAACGGATCGCCCATGTACGAAGACTATTACCGTTTCAGCGCCAAGCCGTTCCAGCTCAATCCCGATCCGCGCTTCTTCTTCGGATCGAAAGGTCACAAGCGGGCGATGGCGTATCTGGACTATGGCCTGTCGCTGGGCGAAGGCTTCATCGTCATCACCGGCGAAGTCGGCGCGGGCAAGACCACGCTGGTGCGGAACTTGTTCCGCCAGCTCGACGCGCACAATCTGGTCGCGGCACAGCTGGTCTCGACCCAGCTCGACGCCGAGGACACGCTGCGCAGCGTCGCCGCCTCTTTCGGGCTGGAGCACGAAGGCCTGAGCAAATCCGCGCTGCTCAAGAACCTGGAAGATTTTCTCGGTGCGGCCGCGCGCCAGGGCAAGCGCGCGCTGCTGGTGGTGGACGAGGCGCAGAACCTGACCCAGCGCGCGGTCGAGGAATTGCGCATGTTGTCCAATTTCCAGAACAACGAACGCTCGCTGATCCAGACCTTCCTGCTCGGACAGCCCGAATTCCGCGGCATTCTGCAAAGCCCGGACATGCAGCAGCTGCGCCAGCGTGTGGTGGCGTCCTACCACCTGGGGCCGCTCGATCCGGACGAGACGCGCGGCTATATCGAGCATCGCCTGCACACGGTTGGCTGGCAGGGGGTGCCGAGCTTCGACGAGGCCGCTTTCACCGCCTTGCATCGTTTCACCGGCGGCATTCCGCGCCGCATCAATACCACCTGCGATCGTCTGCTGCTGCTGGGTTTTCTCGAGGAAAAAAGCCATTTCGGCGAGGCCGAAGTGGATGAAGTGATCGCCGATCTGAAAAACGAAGTCGCGCACCAGGACTTTCACGGGCCGACCGGACTCTCCGGCCAGGCGTCCGCAAATGGCGGAGGCGCGAACGGCGAGGATATGGCGCGTCTGACGCAGCGCATCGAACAGGTCGAGCGCTCGGTCAACCGCATCCTGCCCATCGTGCGCAAGATCCTGTACACCGTGAGCGAGCGTCCCGCGACGGGCGAGGAGAACGATCTGCCCGATGCGCGCGGCATCACCCACTGATTTCACGCAAGCTGATTCGCCATGACCCAGGTATTGTGCGTCGCGGGTGCGCGGCCGAATTTCATGAAAATCGCCCCGGTGATGGCCGCGCTGGCCGAAACCGGCATCGCGGCCCAGCTGCTGCACACGGGGCAGCATTACGATGCCGCGATGAGCGACGGCTTTTTCGCCGATCTCGGCATTCCCGCGCCCGATCATCACCTCGAAGTCGGTTCCGGCAGTCATGCCGTGCAGACCGCCGAAGTCATGAAACGCTTCGAGCCGGTGCTCGACCGTGTGCAGCCACAGGCCGTGCTGGTCGTGGGCGACGTCAATTCGACCATCGCCTGCGCGCTGGTCGCGGCCAAGCGCGGCGTGCGGGTGATCCACGTGGAAGCCGGCCTGCGCAGCTACGACCGCGGCATGCCGGAAGAAATCAACCGCGTGCTCACCGACCAGATTTCCGATCTGCTTTTCACCACCGAAAAAAGCGCGCTGTCCAACCTGACGCGGGAAGGCATCGCCCCGGAACGCGTCGTCTTCGTCGGCAATGTCATGATCGATACGCTGCACCGCAATCTAGCGCGTGCCGTGCCGGCCGCCGAGACGCTGGGTGCGGAACTCGACGACTACGCCGTGCTGACGCTGCACCGGCCATCGAATGTCGACGATCCCGGGACTCTTGCCGCGCTCCTCGACGTGATCGGCGAAATCAACCGGCGCGTGCCGGTGGCCGTGCCGCTGCATCCGCGCACGCGCGGCAACGTCGAGAAGTTCGGCCTGTCCGCCAAGCTCGATGACCTGCGCGTATTGCCGCCGGTAGGCTATCTGGAAATGCTCGGCCTGATGCGCGATGCGAAGCTGGTGCTGACCGATTCGGGCGGCATCCAGGAAGAAACCACTGCGCTTGGCGTGCCTTGCCTCACACTGCGCGAGAATACCGAGCGGCCGGTCACGATCGACGAAGGCACGAATACCCTGGTGGGGCCGGACCCCGGCGCGATCCGGGCCGCCTTCGAAGAGGTGATGGCAAACGGCGGCAAATCGGGGCGCATTCCGGAATACTGGGACGGCCGCGCCGCGATGCGCATCGCACACGCGCTCGAATCGTGGCTGCCGCTGCGAAAAGGCACGAGGGCCGCAGGATGAAGAACGCCATGTCGATCGACGTCGAGGATTATTTCCAGGTGTCGGCCTTCGCGCCGCACATCCGGCGCGAGGACTGGGACAGTCTGCCCTGCCGCGTCGAACGCAACGTCGACCTCATTCTGGGTCTGCTCGACGAGGCCGGGGCGAAAGCCACCTTCTTCACCCTCGGCTGGATCGCCGAGCGCTATCCGCAGGTGGTGCGCCGTCTCGTCGACGGCGGGCACGAGCTGGCAAGCCACGGTTACGGCCATCAGCGCGCCAGCGATCTGACGCCCGAACAGTTCCGCGACGACATCGTGCGCGCCAAGCGCGTGCTGGAGGATATCGGCGGCGTCGCCGTGCGTGGCTACCGCGCACCCAGTTTCTCCATCAACCGCGACAACTGGTGGGCGGTCGGCGAGCTGGAAAACGCCGGCTACGTCTACAGTTCCAGCATCTATCCGGTGAAGCACGATCACTACGGCATGCCGGACGCACCGCGCTTTCCGCACCGGCCGAACGGCGAGCGCGGCATCCTCGAACTGCCGCCGACCACGGTGCCGCTGATGGGCCGGAACCTGCCGGCGGCAGGCGGCGGCTGGTTCCGGCTGCTGCCGTATTCGGCGTCGCGCTGGATGCTGCGCCGGGTCAACGACGGCGACCGGGCGCCCTGCATGTTCTATTTCCACCCCTGGGAGGTCGATCCCGACCAGCCGCGCCAGTCGGGTATTTCGGCAAAAACCCGCTTCCGGCATTACGTCAATCTGCAGCGCATGCCGGACCGGCTGCGCCGCCTGCTCAGGGATTTCGAATGGGATCGCGTCGACCGCGTGTTCCTGGCACCGCAATGAACATGCAGGCCGAACCCTTGACGATGCCGGAGACCGCACGGGCCGAAGTGCGCGTGCGTACCTTCGCCGACGCCGACCGTGCGCGCTGGGATGCCTATGTGCGGACGCATCCGGACGCGACTTTCTTTCATCGTGCCGGCTGGCAGCGCGTGATCGAGGCCGCTTTCGGTCACCGCACGCATTTTATGCTGGCAGAACGCGCAGGCGACATCGTCGGCGTGTTGCCGCTGGCCGAAATCAAAAGCCGTCTGTTCGGCCATAGCCTGGGTTCATTGCCGTTCTGCGCCTACGGCGGTATCGTCGCCGACGACTCTGCGGCCTGCCAGGCGCTCGATGCGGCGGCGCAGACGCTGGCGCGTACGCTGAAGGTCGGCGCGCTCGAATACCGCAACCAGACCGCGCAGCATCCGGACTGGCCGACCAAGGATCTGTACGTCACCTTCAAGAAGGCGATCCTGCCCGAGGTCGAAGCCAACATGAACGCCATACCGCGCAAACAGCGCGCCATGGTCCGCAAGGGCATCAAGGCGGGGCTTGCCGGCGAGATCGACGCGGATACGACGCGTTTCTTCCAGGCCTATTCGTCCAGCGTGCACCGGCTCGGCACGCCGGTGTTCTCGAAAAAATACTTCCGCCTGCTCAAGGACGAATTCGGCGACGACTGCGAGGTGCTGACCATCGTGCTCGATGGCCGGATCGTCGCCAGCGTGATGTCCTTCTATTTCCGTGACGAGGTGCTGCCCTACTACGGGGGCGGCACTGACGCGGCGCGCGCCGTGGCCGGCAACGATTTCATGTACTGGGATCTGATGCGCCGTGCCTGCGAGCGCGGTCTCAAGGTGTTCGATTTCGGCCGCAGCAAGCAGGGCACAGGTTCCTTCGACTTCAAGAAAAACTGGGGCTTCGAGCCGGCCCCGCTGCATTACGAATACTGCCTCGTGCGCGATGCCGAAGTGCCCGAGATCAATCCGCTCAACCCCAAATACCGGCTGTTCATCCAGGCCTGGAAGAAGCTGCCGCTGCCGCTTGCCAATGCGATCGGCCCGCACATCGTCAAGAATCTGGGGTGAGGCGTGAAGGACGGACTGCTGTTTCTTGCGCACCGCATTCCCTTTCCACCCAACAAGGGCGACAAGATCCGCTCGTTCCATCTGTTGCGGCATCTGGCCGAACGCTACGCAGTCCATCTCGGCGCCTTCGTCGATGATTCCGACGACTGGCAGCACGCGGCGCAACTGCAGGCCTGGTGCGCCTCGGTCAAGCTGGTGCCGCTCCATCCGCTGCGCGCCCGGCTGGCGAGCCTGTCGGGTCTGCTGAGCGGAGATGCGCTGACCCTGCCCTACTATCGCAGTGCCACGCTCAGGCGGTGGGCAGGGGAACTGGCACGCGACGGCACGGTGACGCGTGGCCTCGCTTTTTCTTCGGCGATGGCGCAGTTCATGCCGAAACTGCCGACGCGCGTGCTGGACATGGTCGACGTCGATTCCGACAAATGGACGCAATACGCGCCGACCCAGCGCTGGCCGATGTCGTGGGTGTATGCGCGCGAAGGCCGCAAACTGGCCGACTGGGAGGCGCGCGTCGCCGCCGACTTCGACGCCACTCTGCTGGTTTCCGACGACGAGGCAAAGCTGCTGCAGGCGCGCGTGCCGGGTGCGCGCGGTCGCATCGGCGCTTTCGAGAATGGCGTCGACGCCGAATATTTCTCGCCCGAACGCCCGTATCCCGACCCCTATCCGGCGGGCATCCGGGGCATCGCGTTCACCGGCGCGATGGACTACTGGCCCAACGTCGATGCCGTAAGCTGGTTCGCCGAGCGCATCTTTCCCGCCGTGCGCGAAGCCGTGCCGGCGGCACAGTTCACCATCGTCGGCAGCCGCCCGGCGGAGGCCGTTCTGCGGCTCGCGCGCCAGCCCGGCGTGGTCGTGACAGGTAGCGTGCCCGACGTACGGCCCTATCTGGCGCACGCGGCATGCGCCGTTGCGCCGCTGCGCATTGCACGGGGCATACAGAACAAGGTGCTGGAAGCGATGGCGATGGCCTGCCCCGTGGTGGCCAGCCCGCAGGCCGCCGAAGGCATCCGCGCCGCGGCCGGGCGTGACTACTGGCTGGCACCCGATGAAGCGGCCTTCGCTGCGGCCGTGATCGAGCGCCTGCGTACCGGCGATCGAAATCCGCAAGCGCGCGCGGGCATCCTCGCACGCTACGACTGGGGCCGGAATCTGGCCGCGCTCGACCCGTTGTTCGACGCGCCGCCGTCTGCGCGTCCCGTTCTGGAGATTTGCCCCGCATGAGCGCCCTGCCCGAATCGCTGCCCGTGTCCACACGCTCCGCCTGGATGCTGCCGGCGCTCGTCACGGTCGGTGTGCTGCTGGTCCTGTTCGGCGTGTTCTGGCCGACTTTCCATTCCATGGCCGAGATATGGGAGCGCTCGGAAACCTTTGCGCACGGCTACATCGTCTTTCCGATCACGGTCTGGCTGATCTGGCGGATGCGCGGCGATCTCGCGCACATCACGCCGAAACCTGATCCGCTCGGACTCGTCGTGCTCGCGGCGGCCGGTGCGGGCTGGCTGCTGGCCGATGCCGGCAGCGTCAACGTGGTCGAGCAGTACGCCTTCGTCGCGATGCTGTTCGCCACCGTCTGGACCGTGCTTGGCCGCGCCTTCGTCCGGGCTGCGCTGTTTCCGCTGGCTTTCATGTTCTTTGCCGTGCCGGTGGGCGAATTCCTCATTCTGCCGCTGATGCACATGACGGCGGATTTCACTGTGGCGATGCTGCAGATCACGGGCATTCCGGTCTACCGGGAGGGTACTTTCTTCAGCATTCCCAGTGGCAACTGGTCAGTGGTCGAGGGCTGTTCCGGCCTGCGCTACCTGATCGCTTCGGTGACGCTGGGCGTGCTCTATGCCTATCTGACCTACCGTTCGTGGACGCGGCGCCTGCTGTTCTCGCTGGCCGCCATTCTGGTGCCGCTCCTGGCGAACAGCGGGCGCGCCTACATGATCGTGATGATCGCGCATCTGTCGGACATGAAATACGCGCTGGGCGTCGATCACTATATCTACGGCTGGGTGTTCTTCGGCTTCGTCATGCTGATCCTGTTCTGGGTCGGGACTTTCTGGCGCGAGGACGACAAGCCGCAGATCGCCGTGCCGGCCGCCGGTCGCCCTGCCGACGCGCCGCGCGTCTGGCCGATGGCGGTCGCCGTACTGGCGGTCGCCGGCCTGTGGCCCGCCTATGCCGCGTGGCTGGCCAGCCGGCCGCTGCCGCAGATGCCGGCGCTCCAGGTCGAACCGCACGGCGGCTGGATGCCCGCCGCAGCCTTCACGACCTGGATGCCGCACTGGGTCGGCGCCGACCGGCAGCTGCGCACCGCATATGGGCAGGCTGGCCGGTCCGTGATGCTTGAGCTCAATTACTACGCCACCCAGCGCCAGGATGCCGAGCTCGTCAATTCGCAGAATTTCATGATCAAACAGAAAGACCCGGGCTGGTCGAACGTCGGCGAAGCGATCGTCGAGGCGGGTATCGGCGGTCATGCCCGCCCGGTGCGCCAGGCCCGCCTGCGCGGCGCGAACGGCCAGCGGCTGCTGATCTGGCAATGGAATCTCATCAACCAGACGCCGACCGTCAGCGATGCCTACGCCAAGCTCGCGCTGGCCTTCGACCGGGTGCGGCTGCAGCGCGACGACGGCCTGTCCGTCCTGATCGCCACGCCCTACGACGAAGCCGATATCGACGCCGCGCGCGCCACGCTGGCGCGTTTTGCCGCCGACATGCAACCCGCGATCGCCGAGGCGCTCGACCGGGTCGACGGGCCGTGACCGCTCACATCGTGCATATCGTCCATCGCTTCGACACGGGGGGGATGGAAAACGGCATGGTCAACCTGTTCAACGCGCTGCCCGCCGAGCGTTACCGCCATACTGTCGTGGCGCTGACCGACTACACGGATTTTCGCCAGCGCATCGTCGCCCAGCCGGTCGCGTTCCATGCGCTGCACCGGCCGCCCGGGCACGGGCTGGCCTGGATGCGGCGCCTGCGAACCCTGCTGCGTACGCTGAAGCCGGATCTGGTGCACACCCGCAACCTTGCCGCGCTGGAAGCGCAGTTCGTGGCCGCCGCCGCGGGCGTGTGCGCCACCGTGCATGGCGAGCATGGGCGCGACGTATTCGATCTGCACGGCCGCAACTGGAAATACAACCTGTTGCGCCGTGCCGCGCGGCCTTTCGTGTCCAACTACATTGCCGTGAGCCGCGATCTCGAAGGCTGGCTACGGGGGACGGTTGCCGTACCCGCCCGCAAGCTGCACCAGATTTACAACGGCGTCGACAGTGCCCGGTTCCATCCCCGCGCCGGCACGCGCACGAGCGGCCTGCCGCGCGGCTTTGCCGGTCCCGACGCCGTGGTTTTCGGCTCGGTGGGGCGCATGGCCGAGGTCAAGGATTATCCGACCCTGGTGTGCGCCTTCGTCCAGATGCTGCGCCAGCAGCCCGAACGTGCGGCACGGGCGCGGCTGGTCATCGTCGGCGACGGTATCGCGCGCGCCGACTGCCAGCGCCTGCTGGACGAATCGGGATTCGCACACCTGGCCTGGCTGCCGGGCGAACGGCGCGACATTCCGGAGCTCATGCGGGCATTCGACGTATTCGTGCTGCCGTCGAAGAACGAGGGCATTTCCAATACCATTCTGGAAGCGCTGGCGAGCGGCCTGCCGGTGGTGGCCACTGCCGTCGGCGGCAACGTCGAACTGGTGGAGACGGGCGTCAACGGCATGCTCGTCGAGGCGGGCGACGTGGCCGGCATGGCACAGGCCTTGCTCGGTTATCTGGACACGCCGGCCCGCATCGCCGAAGAGGGCGCCCGGGCGCGCTACGGAGCGGAACAGCGCTACAGCATTCCGGCCATGGCGGAGGCTTATGCGGCGGTGTACGACAAAACGCTGGCGGGCCGACGATCGGCCTGAAAATTCGACAGATATCGGGAACACGACCAACCATGTGCGGCATAACAGGTATTTTTGACACGCGCGAAGCAAGCGACATCCCGCGCGCGCTGCTGCATCGCATGAACGAAACCCAGTTCCATCGCGGGCCGGACGAGGGCGGGCTGCATCTGGAGCCGGGCGTCGGTCTCGGCCACCGTCGCCTGTCCATCATCGACCTTTCCACCGGGCAGCAGCCGCTCTTCAACGAGGACGGCTCGGTCGTCGTCGTGTTCAACGGCGAGATCTACAACTTCCAGGAACTGGTGCCCGAGCTGGAAAAGCTCGGCCATGTCTTCCGCACCCATTCCGACACCGAAGTCATCGTCCATGCCTGGGAGGCCTGGGGCGAGGCCTGCGTGGCCCGTTTCCGCGGCATGTTCGCCTTCGCCCTGTGGGACCGCAACCGGGACACGCTCTTCGTCGTGCGCGACCGCTTCGGCGTGAAGCCGTTGTACTACGCGTTTCTCGACAATGGCGAATTCCTCTTCGGCTCGGAACTGAAATCCCTGATGGCGCACCCCGGCCTGCCGCGCGACATCGATCCGCTGGCGGTCGAGGAGTATTTTGCCTACGGCTATGTGCCCGAGCCGCGCACCATCTTCAAGCGCGTCTACAAGCTGCCGCCCGGTTTCACGATGACGCTGAAACGCGGGAAACCGCGCGCGCTGCCGCAGCAGTACTGGGACATGCCCTTCGCGCCGGTGGCGGTGAAGGACGAAGCCGAGGCGGAGGCCGAACTGGTCGCGCGCATGCAGGAATCGATCCGCCTGCGCATGATCGCCGACGTGCCGCTGGGCGCCTTCCTCTCCGGCGGCGTCGATTCGAGCGCGGTGGTGGCGATGATGGCGACCCAGTCGAAGGCGCCGGTGAACACCTGTTCCATCGGTTTCGACGATCCGGCTTTCAACGAAGTCGAATTCGCGCAGCAGGTCGCCGACCGTTACAAGACCGCGCATCACGTCGAGACCGTTGCGTCGGACGATTTCAGCCTGGTCGGCAAACTGGCCACGGTCTACGACGAACCTTATGCCGATTCGTCCGCGCTGCCGACCTACCGAGTCTGCGAACTGGCGCGCAAGCACGTCAAGGTCGCGCTCTCCGGCGACGGCGGCGACGAACATTTCGCCGGCTACCGCCGCTACCGCTGGTTCCGCTACGAGGAGCGCATGCGTTCGGCCATGCCGCTGATGCTGCGCCGCCCGCTGTTCGGCACCCTGGGCCGGCTGTACCCCAAGGCCGACTGGGCGCCCAAGGTCTTCCGCGCCAAGACCACCTTCGAGGCGCTCGCGCGCGACACGGTCGAGGGCTATTTCCACGGCGTCTCGCTGCTGTCCGACGCGCAGCGCAAGCGCCTGTTCTCACCGGCCTTCCGGCGCGAGTTGCAGGGCTACCAGGCGGTCGAGGTGCTGCGCCGCCATGCGGCGGTCGCACCGACCGAGGACCCGCTGTCGCTGGTGCAGTATCTCGACATGAAGACCTACCTCGTCGGCGACATCCTCACCAAGGTCGACCGTGCCAGCATGGCGCATGCGCTGGAAGTGCGCGAGCCGCTGCTCGACCACGAGCTGATGGGCTGGGTCTCCGGCCTGCCCGTCGATCTCAAGCTGCGCGGCACCGAAGGCAAATACCTGCTGAAGAAGGCGATGGAGCCTTACCTGCCGCACGATGTGCTGTACCGCAAGAAAATGGGCTTCTCGGTCCCGCTCGCCGCCTGGTTCCGCGGCCCGCTCGCGGCGACTATCCGCGGTGTCGTGCTCGGTGAGCGCCTGGCCGCCACCGGCATGTTCGACCAGGACTATCTGCGCGAGGTGGTCGAAGCGCACCAGTCGGGTCGCCGAGACTATTCCGTGATCCTGTGGACGGTGCTGATGTTCGACGCCTTCCTCGGCCAGGTACTGGGCATGGACGAGGGCGAACGCCAGGCCGCATGACGATGAAGATCCTGCATGTATTCGATCACACCCTGCCGCTGCACTCCGGCTATACCTTTCGCAGTGCGGCCATCCTGCGCGAGCAGCGCAAGCTCGGCTGGGACACGGTGCATCTCTCGGGCCCCAAGCAGCTGAACTGCACGGTGGCCGAGGAAGACGCCGACGGCCTGCATTTTTACCGCACGCCCAAACCCGAAGGTTTGCTCGCCCGGCTGCCGGGCGGCGATCCCTTCGCCGTGATGGGTGCGATCGAAAAGCGCTTGCTGGGACTGGCGCGCGACCTGCGGCCCGACGTCATCCATGCGCATTCGCCCGTGCTCGACGCAGTGCCGGCGATCCGTGTCGGCCGCGCGCTCGATATCCCGGTGGTCTACGAAATCCGTGCCTTCTGGGAGGATGCGGCGGTGGATCACGGCACCACGCGCGAAGGCAGCCTGCGCTACCGGCTGACGCGCGCGCTCGAAACCTGGGCGGTGAAGCGCGCCGATGCCGTTACCGTCATCTGTGAAGGCCTGCGCAACGATCTGGTGGCGCGCGGCATTCCGTCGAACCGGATCACCGTCATCCCGAACGCCGTCGACATCGACAAATTCGAGACCGGCGGACGCGCCGATCCCGAGCTGAAGCTGAAGCTCGGTCTGGGCACGAGCCGCGTGCTGGGTTTCATCGGCTCCTTCTATGCCTACGAGGGGCTCGATCTGCTGATCGAGGCCCTGCCCACGGTTCTCCGGCAGATGCCCGACGTCAAAGTGCTGCTGGTCGGCGGCGGGCCGCAGGACGCGGCGCTCAGGCGTCAGGTCATGGCACTCGATCTGGCGGACCGCGTCGTCTTTACCGGTCGCGTGCCGCACGCCGAGGTCAACCGCTACTACGATCTGGTCGATGTGCTGGTCTACCCGCGCCATCCCATGCGGCTGACCGAGCTGGTCACGCCGCTGAAGCCGCTGGAGGCGATGGCGCAGGGGCGCCTGATGATCGCGTCTGACGTCGGCGGGCACAAGGAACTGATCCAGGACGGCAAGACCGGCGTGCTGTTCCGCGCGGGCAGTGCCGGCGATCTGGCGAGCAAGGTCGTGGCGCTGCTGAAATACGAACAGGGCTGGCCGGCCCTGAAGAAGAACGGTCGCCAGTTCGTCGAGACCGAGCGCAACTGGGCGGCAAGCGTGGCGCGCTACCGCGGCGTCTACGGCGCGGTGGCGAAACGCACGGGCGAGGTTTTCGTTGGCTGATCTGGTCGTCTTCAGCGCGTTGTTTCCCAGTGCGGTGCGGCCCGGTGCGGGCCTGTTCATCCGCGAGCGCATGTTCCGCGTCGCCCGGCACCGCAGTCTGGTCGTCGTGTCGCCCCAGCCCTGGTTTCCCGGGCAGGGCCTGATTCGCCGTTTCCGGCCGGGTTACCGGCCGATGGCACCGTACCGCGAAATGCAGCAGGACGTCGAGGTCTACCATCCGCGTTTTCTCGCGGTGCCGGGCCTGCTGCGGCGCTTCGACGGCTGGTCGATGGCGCTGTTCAGCTATCCGCTGCTGCGCCGTCTCAAAGCCGACGGCGCCCGTCTGATCGATGCGCATTTCGCCTATCCGGACGGCGAGGCCGCGAGCCGGCTGGGACGCTGGCTGCGCCTGCCGGTGACGATCACGCTGCGCGGTACCGAAGTGCCGCACAGCCGCGACCCGGCCTTGCGGGTGCGCATGATGCGGACGCTCAAGTCCGCCGCGCGCGTGTTCGCGGTATCCGATTCGCTGCGGCGCCTGGCGCTGCAGCTCGGCGTTGCGCCGGACCGCAGCGAAGTCGTCGGCAACGGCGTCGACGTCGAGATCTTCCAGCCTGTCGACCGGGCGGAGGCGCGTCGCCGTTTCGGCCTGCCGGATACGGCGAAAGTGCTGATCTCGGTGGGTGGCCTGGTCGAGCGCAAGGGCATGCACCGCGTCATCGATTGCCTGCCCGGCCTGCTTGCGGCGCAGCCGAACCTGCATTACCTGATCGTCGGCAGCGGCGGTCCCGAAGGCGACATGCGTCCCGAGCTCGAAGCCCAGGTCGCCCGGCTCGGCCTGGGCGGGCGCGTGCATTTCCTCGGCGCCCTGCCGCCGGCCGAACTCAAATGGCCGCTGTCCGCCGCCGACGTGTTTGTCCTGGCCACGCGCAATGAGGGCTGGGCCAATGTCTTTCTCGAAGCGATGGCCTGTGGTCTGCCGGTCGTTTCCACCGACGTGGGCGGCAATGCCGAAGTCGTCTGCCGCCCCGAGCTGGGCAGCATCGTGCCATTCGGCGACGCCGCCGCACTGGAGCGTGCGCTCGACACTGCACTGGGCAGGCAATGGGACCGGGCCGCGATACTCGACTATGCCCGCGACAACCAGTGGGACCGGCGGGTGGCGCAATTGCTGCGTGCGATCGACGCCGTGCTGGAGGCCGAAGGGCAGGGCGCGGGATGGGCGGTTCAGTGAGCGTGCCCGCCTGGTTCGCACGCAGCGTGTTCCGTGCGCAGGAAGCGGCGATGCATCGCCCCACCTGGGCGGTGCTGGCCGGGCTGGAGCGCACCCAGTGGCTGGGGCGCGAGGACATGGCGGCCTATCGGCAGGCGCGTCTGAACGCGCTGCTCGCAACTGCGCTGGCGCACAGCCCCTGGCATGCCGAACGCATCCGCGCCGCCGGGCTGGTGGCGGCCGTGGAAGCCGGCGCGGCGACGCTCGACGATCTGGGCCGTCTGCCCGTCATGGACAAACGCGATGCGCGGGAGAACGTCGAGCGTATCGTCTGGCGCGACGTGCCGGGCGGCGTCTTCAAATACACCACCGGCGGATCGAGCGGCGAACCACTGATCTTTTATTTCGGCCGGGCGCGTCAGGCCGCGGATGCGGCCGGCCGGCTGCGCGCCCGCCGCTGGTGGGGCGTCGAGCCGGGCGCGCGCGAGGTCTATCTGTGGGGGGCACCGGTCGAACTGTCGAAAACCGATCGCATCAAGACCGTGCGCGACCGGCTGGTCAACCAGCTGTTGCTGAACGCCTTCGAAATGTCGCCCGCGCGCATGGACGCCTACCTTGATGCGCTTGCGCGCTGGAACCCCGAGGCGGTCTACGGCTACGCCAGCAGTCTGGCGCTGCTGGCCACGCACGCCGAGGCGCGTGGCCACCGGCTGAAACTGCCGGCCCTGCGCGTCGTCAGCACCACCGGCGAACCGCTTTTCCCGCATCAGCGCGAAATCGTCGAACGTGTCTTCGGCGTGCCGGTATCGGTCGAATACGGCGCGCGCGATGCCGGCCTGATGGCGCTCGAATCGCCCGACGGTGCGCTGCTGGAAATGAGCGAGACGCACATCGTCGAAGTGCTCGACGAAGCCGGCCGGCCGGCGGAAGAAGGCGAGGTCGTGATCACGAGCCTGGTGTCCGAGGCGCAACCTTTCATTCGCTACCGTACCGGCGATGTGGTACGTCGTACCGGCCGTGCCGATCCGGGCGGGCGCAGCCTCGGTGTGCTCGATGCGGTGATCGGCCGGCAGACCGATTTCGTCGTTACGCCCGACGGCCGCATCATGCACGCACTGGCGCTGATCTATGTGTTGCGTGCGGTGCCCGGCGTGGGGCAGTTCAAGCTGATCCAGCACGCGACCGATCGCCTGGAAGTGCAGGTGGTGCCGGATGCCCGCTGGGGTGCCCATGCCGAGACTGCCATCGTCGAGGGGCTGCGCCAGCGTCTCGGCGACGTGACGATCGAACTGCGCCGGGTCGAACACATCCCGCCCGAAGCCTCGGGCAAGCATCGCTACGTCGTCAGCCATGTGCGGCTGGCCGACGCTCTGGCGCAGGCCGTTGCATGAAACGCACATTGCCGTTGCCCCGCCTGCTGCCCGGACCGGCCTGGCCGCCACGCGCCCTGCGGTGGGTCGCTTCCGACATCGCGGGTGTGGCGCGCCAGCCCGAGCAGGATCACCGCACCCATCTGCGGGCATCGGTCGAATGGCTGTGCCGGGCGCAGGACAGCGCGCGACAGGAGGGGCTGTCGGAAGGCTGGTCGTTTGCTGCGGGCTGGTTGCCCGCTACGCCGGCGGCCACGGCCGCTCTCGTCGAGACGCTGCTGCCCGCGGCGGACTATCTGGTCTGGCCCGAGCTGAAGGGGCGGGCCCGCGCGCTCTGCGGCATCCTGCTGGCACAGCCGGATGCCGCGTCGGCCGGCCGCGTTCTGGGCCTGATCGCTGCCGGCATGCAGCTGGGCGAAACCGGAGCGCTCGACCGCGCAGCGGCCAGCGGCCGGCTGCTGGTCGACGCGCCGTTCGAATCGCCGGCTGCCTGTGCGCACGCCGCGCAGGCACTGGCCATGCTGGGGCAGGTGACCGGCGAGCGTTTCTTTTTCGAAGGTGCACGGGCCTGCCTGGCGCGCGTCGCCCGTGCCGCCACCCCATGCGGCTGGTTTCCCGGGCCGCATGCGCCGGTCACGACGACACAGACCGCGACTGCGTTGCGCGGCCTTGTCGAAGCGGCGCGCGGGCTCGAAGATACGGCCGGTTTGCGGCTGGCCGTGCAAGGAGCCCGTGCGTTGCGCGAACAGCTTGAACCGAACGGCCGTCTGGCCGGCGCGCATGACGACGGCTGGGCACCGGTGGCTGGCCATGCCTGCATTGCCGGGCTGGCGCGAATGGCCTGCGTATGGCTGCGTCTGGCGCAAATCGAAAACGATGCGGTCTGGCGCGATGCGGCCTGGCGGGCGCTGGCCTGGATCAAGCGTAATCAGCGCCAGACCGGCGACGATCTCGCGCTGCGCGACGGCCTGCCTGCCGCGGTGCCCATCTGGGGCGGGGCCGTGCCGTTCCGGCTGGACAGCCTGACGCTGAAATACTTTGCCGATGCCCTGATGATGGATATGGTGGGCATCGCCATTCCTCCGACCGAGTACAAACCCGCATGAGAGACCTGTTCGTAACCGGCGTGATCTTCGGCCTGCTGCCGTTCGTGTTCAAACGGCCCTGGCTGGGCATTCTGCTCTGGTCGTGGCTGGGTTACATGAACCCGCATCGTCTGACCTGGGGCTTCGCCTACAACCTGCCGTTCTCGATGATCGTCGGTCTGGTCACCATCGCCGCCTTCATGATGTCGAAGGAAAAAAAGGAGATGCCGTGGACGCGCGAAACCATCGTGCTGCTCCTGTTCGTCGGCTGGATGTTCGTGACCACGTTCTTTGCTTTCTATCCCGACGCCGCCTGGGTGCAATGGAACAAGGTCTGGAAAATCCAGCTGATGGTCTTCCTGACCGCGTTGATCATCACTGATCGCCACAAGCTGCACTGGCTGGTCTGGGTGATCGTGCTTTCGTTCGGTTTCTACGGCGTCAAGGGCGGCATATTCACCGTGATCAACGGCGGGGCCTATCGCGTGCAGGGGCCGACCGATACCTTCATCGCCGGCAACAACGAACTGGCGCTCGCGCTGGTGATGACGATTCCGCTGATCCGCTATCTGCATCTTCAGGAAACCCGCAAGTGGATCAAGATCGGTCTGGCGACGGCCATGGTGCTGACAGGCGTGGCCGCCATCGGCAGCCAGTCGCGCGGCGGTCTGGTGGCGATGGCGGCGATGGGCCTGTTCCTGTGGCTGAAGAGCCGCAACAAGATCATGACGGGGTTCTACATGGTGATTGCGGTGGCGATCATGGCTTCGGTCATGCCGCAGGAATGGTACGACCGCATGAACACGATCAAGACCTATCAGGAGGACCAGTCGGCGCAGGGCCGGATCAACGCCTGGCACACCGCTTTCAATGTCGCCAAGGACCGGATCACCGGCGGCGGCTTCGAGCTCTGGCGCCCGCCGGTCTTCCGGCAGTACGCCCCCGATCCCTACAACGTGCGCGACGTGCACAGCATCTACTTCGAACAGATGGGCGAGCAGGGCTTCATCGGTTTCGGGCTATTCATGCTGCTGGGCGTGTTCGCCTGGCTGCGCGCGCGACAGGTGATCCGGGCGTGCAAGAAGGACCCGGAGCGGAAATGGGCGGCCGACCTCGCCGCCATGATCCAGGTCAGTCTCATCGGCTACGCGGCGGGCGGGGCCTTCCTGGGCATGAGTTATTTCGACCTGCCGTATCACCTCATGATCATCCTGGTGCTGACGGCCAAGTTCGCCGGTCTGCTCGAGAAGCAGCCCGCGCCGATTCTCACCATGACCGGGAAGCCCCCGGCCTTCAGGCAGTCCGGCTGAGACGGCGCGCCGGGGGTGGACCGCCCGGCAGCGCGCCCAGTTCAGTCGTTTTCGGCCAGCCACCGTTCCAGCATCATCGTCACCCAGATCATCACGCCGTAGTAGCTGGCATGCGGCCCGCGCTGCATGGCGAGCATGTGGTCGAGATAGGCGGGCTGGATCCAGCCGCGCTTCTTGAAGTCCGCCAGGCTGTCGCCGACCAGCTCGCCCAGCGGGGCATACTGCGTTGCCCACACGCCGAACGGCAGGCCGAAGCCGTGCTTGCTCTTGTTGATGATCTTTTCGGGCAGCAGATCGTCGAGCGCGGCCTTGAAGAACCAGCGCAGCGTCTGCCCGCGCACCTTGTAGTCCACCGGCAGATGGTTGGCGAAGGCGACCAGGCGGTCGTCGAGCAGCGGGTAGCGTACCTCCACGCCCGCGGCCTCGGTCATCGTGCCGACCTTGCGCAGGTCGTTGTCGGCCAGCGTGAATTTCAGGTCCAGGTGCATCATGCGGTTGATGTAGTGGTCGGAGGCGGTGCGTTCGTAGACCTCGACCAGGGCGGCGTCGGCTGTCGAAGGATCGACGGCCTGGATGAAATCCCGTTCGAATATCCGGTCCAGCGGTGTGCGGTGCAGGAAGTTGTAGCTTTCCAGACGCAGCGGCAGGCCGACCCGGGCCTGCTCGACGTAGCTTCTCAGCTTGGACAGCGGAAACCGCTTCGACAGACCGGGAAAACGGGCGATCGGCTCGATCATGCCATGACGGAGCAGGGCAGGCAGGCGATCGTAGTATTCGAACAGGCCCTGCTTCGCGTAGCGGGCGTTGCCGCCGAAGATCTCGTCGCCGCCGTCGCCTGCCAGCATGCGCTCGAAGCCAGCCTCGCGCGCCGCCCGGGCGCAGAAATAGGTCGGCACCGCGGAGTTGTTGCCGAACGGTTCGTCATACTCGCGTGCGATGATCGGCACGGCGGTCACGATGTCTGCCGGCTTCAGGTAATACTCGTTTGCGCGGCTGGCATAGCGCTCGGCGGCGCAGCGCGCGTATTCCATTTCATCGAAGCCGTCGGCGTCGAAACCGATCGAAAACGTGTCGACTGGCCCGCCGCGTGCGGCAGTCAGCGCCCCAACCACGGTCGAACTGTCGGTGCCGCCGGAAAGGAAGGCGGCGGTCGACGGCCCGTCCGCGTCCCGTGCGGCCTGGTCGAGCAGCGTGCGGAAAGCGGCCCGGTGCGTCCCGAAATCGGCATTCACGGGCGCGTAGTCGGCGTGCCAGTAAAAACGGGTTTCGAGGTGGCCGTTGCGCAGCAGCGCGATCTGTCCGGGGAGCAGCTTCTGCACGCCCCGATAGAGGCTGCGCGGTGCGGGAATGGTGTGGAAATACAGATAGTCGTATATGGCTTGCGGATCGACGGTACGGCCCACGGCCGGGTGGCTGGCGACCTGCTGGGCGCTGCTGCCGAAAACCAGATGGTTGCCGCGATGGGCATAGCACAGGCGTTCGATGCCGGAACGGTCGAGTGCAAGACAGGCGCGTTTCTTCAGCGGCTCCAGCACGACGAAAGCGAAATTGCCCCGCATCAGCTGGGGCAGACGTTCGGCGTGGCGCAGCCAGCCGTGTGCCACGGCCACGACCGCGCCACGTTCCCGGGCGATCAGGGCAAGCTCGTCGTCGTCGAAGCCGGGGCGGCCCATCAGGGCAGCGGCCAGGCCGTTCTCGACGTGGATGTCCGCCTTGCCGAAACGCGAGCGGGCGGCGATGCCCAGGAGCTGGCTGCTGTGGGCATGCAGCAGCGTGTCGGTGGGCTGCCGGCCCGCGTGCGCCATGTGTTCGATCAATTCCTGGTGTGCGCCGTGGTCGCCCAGCCAGCCGAAAATGCCATCCATGGTGTGTCGTATCGAAGCGTTGCAGGATAATGTCGAGACTATAAGCGAGCACCGTGTCTGGCACGAATCCTGTATGTCGTGCTCCGGCCCGGTGCGCGCAGCCCGGTACGGGCGCTGGACTGATAACGACAGAAACCCCATGAATTTGAGTGAATTCCTAGACAAGGTAAAGAAAACACTGGCCTGGCATGCCAAACGGCTCCAGCGTGCCGCACGCAGCGGGCGCTGGTTGCTGTCGAGGCGTCCGGCGGCGCGTCCGGTCATCGTCGTCGGCTGTTCGCGCGCCGGCACCACGCTGGTCTACAAGATGCTGTCCGAGTCGGCCGAGATCGGCAGTCTGCAGCGCGAGACGCACGACTGGTGGAGCGACCTGCATCCGCCGTCGGACAAACGCTGGGACACCCACGCGCTCGATGCCGGCGATGCACGTCCGGCCGACCGTGACATCGCCAGCCGCTATTTCTACGCCTGGACGGGCAAACACCGCTGGGTCGACAAGAACAACCAGAACGGTCTGTGCGTCCCCTATCTGCATGCGCTGTTTCCGGATGCCGTGTTCGTCTTCGTCAAGCGCAGCCCGGGCGACAATCTCAATTCGCTGATCGAGGGCTGGAAGAAACCCGGCGAATTCGCCACCTGGTCGAACGCGCTGCCCGAAAAGGTGGCGGTCGAGAACGGCACGCTGACCCAGTGGTGCTTCTTCCTCGCCGAAGGCTGGCGCGACTATCTCGACGCGCCGGTGGAGGACGTCGCCGCATTTCAGTACGCGGCCATCAACCGGGCCATCCTCGATGCCCGGGAAACCCTCCCGTCCGGCCTGTGGGTGGAGATTTTCTACGAGGACTTCCTGCGCGACCCCGAAGCCGCCATCGGCCGCGTATTCGCCGGCTGCGGCCTGCGTTTCGATGCCGCGACCCGTGCGCGCTGCATGGCGGCCTTCGACGTGCCCTACAACGCCTTCTCCGAGATCCGTCTCGACAAATGGAAGGACGGCCGCAACCGCGAGCGGATCGAACGCGTGATGCCGCGCGTGACCGAAGTCGCGGCGCGCATGGGGTACCGATGACGCTGCTCTGGCTGCTGCCCGCCGGGCTTGCCTGTCTGTGGGCCGGCGTGTTCGCCGCGTTTGCGCGCCCACTGGCCGCGCGCTGGCGCGAGCCCGTCCTGAAACATCCCGTACTCGCCATCGAAAGCGACGACTGGGGCGCGGGCCCGCTGGCGCAGGCCGATCTGCTCGGGCGGGTGGCGGCCTGCCTGCAGCGCGTGCGCGACGTCGCGGGGCGTCCGGCCGTGATGACGCTGGGCGTGGTGATGGAAGTGCCGGATGGCGCATCCATCGCAGCCGGCGGCGGTGCCCGCTATTGCGGGATGACGCTGGCCGATCCGCGTTTCGAGGCCATCCGCGCGGCACTGCGGACCGGCATCGAGGCCGGCGTATTCGTCCCCCAGTTGCACGGCCAGTGCCACTACTGGCCGGATACGGTGATGGCTGTCGCGGCGCGTGATACCGCCGTGCGCGACTGGCTCGTCTCGCCCGATCCCGCGCGTACCGAGGCCTTGCCTTCGCCGGTCCAGAGCCGCTGGGTCGATGCTGCGTCGCTGCCGTCGACACCGTTGGCCGATACTGCGATCCTGCAAGCCGTGACCACCGAGGCCGAGACCTTTCGCGCGTTGTTCGGGGCGTCGCCCGGCGTCGCGGTGGCGACCACCTTTGTCTGGAACGATACGGTCGAAGCCGCCTGGCGCACGGCCGGCGTCGAGGCCGTGATCACACCGGGCCGGCGGGCCACCTGCCGCGACGCGCAAGGCCGTCCGGCCTGCGCCGACCGCACGATGCTGACCGGGGAGATTTCGCCCGCCGGCCCACTCTATCTGGTGCGCGACGTGTATTTCGAGCCCGCGTTGGGTCACGATGCGCGGCGCCTCGCCGACGGTGTGGCCGAACGTGCGCGCCAGGGCCGCGCCTGCCTGGCCGAGACCCATCGCTTCAATTTCCTCGATGCGCCCGATGCCAGTCTTGCCACGCTCGAAGCGGGACTGAACGCGGCGCGTGCGCGTTGCGCCGACCTGCGTTTCCTGTCGCCGCAGGAACTGGCGCGCGCGATCCGGCAGCGCGATCCGGCCTGGATCGATACCCGGTTCGGCGCCCGCATGCGCGCCTGGCGGGCGCGGCTCGCCGAGATTCCCCGCTTTGCACGGGCCGCGCGGTTGGCCGGACTGGGCTGGGTGCTGGCATGAACGCGCCGCGCTTCTCCGTCGTCATCCCGGCCTACAACGCGGCGGCCACGCTCGCACGCGCAATCGATTCGGTGCTCGATCAGACCTGGCCGGCGCATGAGATCGTCGTCGTTGACGATGGCTCGCGCGACGATACGGCCGAGATCGCGCGCCGTTACGGTGCGCCGGTGCGGCTCGTACAGCAGGCGAACCAGGGCGTGTCGGTCGCGCGCAATGCGGGCGCTGCCGCCGCGACCGGCGACTGGCTGGCCTTTCTGGACGCCGACGACTGGTATGCGCCGGACCGTCTCCGGCTGCATGCGGAATGGATCGCGGAAGACGCCGGACTCGATTTCCTGACCGGCGACTACGAATACCGCGACCCCGGGGGAGGGCTGCTCGGCACGTCGATGGCGCAGCACGCCGCCGGCCGCGCCATGCTCGACAAGGCCGCCGGCGAAGTCCGTGTGACGATGGAGACCGCGAAGGAGCTCGCCGCCTTCGTTGCGGATCACTTCGGCGACACGCATACGCTGTCCGTGCCGCGTGCCCGTTTTGTCGCGCTCGGCGGATATCCGCTCGGCTACAAGGTGTGCGAGGACGTGCATTTCCTTGCCCGGCTGGTCGCGACCAGCCGGCGCGTCGGCGTCGTCTGCGCCAGCCTGGGCGTGTATCTGATCCACTCCGGAAGCGCCACGCGCCGCGACCCGGTCGCCGCGCAGCGCGAGAACGTGCGCACGCTGACCGATCTGCGACGGCTCGCACAGAATTTCCCGGCACCTGTACGGGCGGGGGTGTCGGATCGCATGCGTGCCGCGCGCTACAACCTCGGTTGTGCGCTCGCGAAGCAGGGCCGGCGCGTGGCGGCGGCCCGCGCGGTACTGCCCAGCCTGTTCGAAACGCCGGGCTGGCGCGGCGTGCGCGACGTGCTGTCGATGCTGAGGGGAGTCGAATGAAACTCCTCGTGCTATCGGAACTCTTTCTCCCGACCAAAGGCGGCACGGCCGTGTGGGCGGCCGAGGTCTACCGGCGGCTGGGCGGTCGGGACATCCATATCGTCACGGCCGACGTGCCGGGCGCGGCGGCCGTCGATGCGGCGCACCCCAACACGATCCACCGGCTCGACCTGCGGCGCGTGCCCTGGTTGCGGCCGGAGTCGCTGGCGATGTATGCGCGCTTCTTCTTTCGTGCGCTGCGGCTGGCGGCGACGCGCCGCTTCGATGCGATCCATGCCTTTCGCGCCCTGCCGGAAGGATTGGCCGCCTGGGCCGTCGCGCGGCTGACTTTCCATCCTGTGACGATCTACGCGCATGGCGAAGAGCTCACCACCTGGGGGCGCGGCGGCAAGTACAAGGTCATGCGCTTCGCCCTGCGCCATGCCGACCGTGTGATCGCCAACAGCGAGCACACGCGCGCAACCCTGCTGGAGATGGGCGTGAACGCGGCACGCATTGCGGTCGTCTATCCCGGTGTGGACGTTGCGGTCTTCCGCCCGGAACTCGACACGGCCGGCCTGCGCGAAGGGCTCGGTATTGCGCCGGATGAGACGCTGCTGTTTTCGGTCGGCCGGCTGTCGCGCCGCAAGGGCTTCGATCAGGCGATCCGCGCGGTGGGCCGCCTGCGGGCGGAAGGTCTGCCAGTGCGCTACGTGATCGGCGGCATCGGCGAGGATGCCGACTATCTCGAAGGCCTGATCGCCGAATGCGGCCTGCAGGCCGCGGTGCACTGCATCGGCGCAGTGGCCGAAGCCGATCTGCCGCGCTGGTTCAACGCCTGCGACGCGTTCGTCATGCCCAACCGGGAAATCGACGGCGACAACGAAGGCTTCGGCATGGTGTTCATCGAGGCCGCGGCCTGTGGCCGAACGAGCCTGGCCGGCGAAGCGGGCGGCACCGGTTCGGCGGTGTTGCACGACGTCACCGGACTGCGCGTCAACGGGACCTCGGTCGAGGCGATCGCCGATGGCCTGCGTGCGCTGATCGCGCAACCGGCGCGTCGCGCGGCGCTGGCGGACGCCGCCCTGCAGCGCGTGCAGCGCGAATTCGCCTGGGAGCGCGTGGCCGCCAAGACCAGACAACTGCATGTGAATCAGGCATAGTTTCCGACCATGAACGCATCCGCTCCGTGGCCCGTCGCCGTCTTCGCGCACAACGAGGCGCGCAACATCGTTGCCTGCCTCGACAGCCTGCAGGCCGCGTCGGCCGTCCCGCCCGCCTGCTACGTGCTGGCCAATGCCTGCACGGACGCGACCGAGGCGCAGGTGCGCGACTATGCCAGGACGCACCCCAACGTGCATCTCGTCTCCATCGTCGTGGGCGACAAGGCCAATGCCTGGAACGTCTTCGTCCACGAGGCCGCTCCGGCAGGGCAGGCCGCGTATTTCTTCATGGATGGGGACGTGCGCGCCACGCCCGGCGCGCTCGACGTCATGGCGCGCACGCTCGAAGGCGATCTCCATGCCAACGGCGTTTCGGCGCTGCCGATGAGCGGGCGCGGCGTCGAGGCCTTCCGGCGCGACATGCTGCGCGACAAGGGGGTGGCCGGCAATCTTTACGGTTTGCGCGGCGCATTCGTGGAACGCATTCGCGCGCAGGGCATCCATATGCCTGTGGGCACCATCGGCGAGGATGCGCTCATGGGCGCGATGCTGAAATGGGATCTGCGCGGCGATATCCGCTGGGACGACGGCCGGGTCGTTGTCGCGCCCGAGGCCGGCTTCGAATTCGATTCGGTGTCGCCCTGGCTGCCGCGCGAGTGGAAGAAATATTTCCGCCGCCGTGTGCGCTACAGCGTGCGCGGCTACCAGAACAAAATGCTGGGCCGGGCGATCCAGCCGGCCGGCTTCGAGGCTTTGCCGCACCATGTGCGCGAGCTTTACCCGCGTTATCGCGATGTGTTGAAACTGGAATGGCGGGGCGTCGATACCCTGTTCGACTGGCTGGCCATGCGCGAGATCCTGTCGAATCTGGGCGCATCGCGCGTTGCCGCCTGAATCGGAAGGAAGAGGGACATGACCCTGTCGAAAGCAATCGGATGGACCGGCCTTGCGGCCCTGTTTGCCGTGCCGGCCGCGCAGGCCGCCTGGGCGCCGACCGCGGCCGAGATGGCGGCGTTGCCCGCCTACTGCGGCGCGCGCTTCAACGAAGGCTCGGAAGCCTTCAAGACCTGGCGCTCGACCATGGGCGGCGATTTCATCCACATCCACCACTACTGCGCCGGCCTGAATTTCCTCAACCGGTCCTACGGCATGTCATCGACCAAGGACAGGCAGGGGACGCTGGGCGGCGCCGTGCGTGAGTTCGACTACGTGCTGACGCATGCGAGCCCTGAGTTCTACCTGCGTGCGGAAATCCTGATGAATCGCGGCGTGGCCCTGTCGCAGCTGAAAAGGCCGGGCGAAGCCATTGCCAACCTGAACCAGGCGATCGAAAAAAATCCCGAGCTGCCGCGCGCCTGGATGACGCTGGCGGATATGTACGATGCGCAGAAGCAGCGCGCCAAGGCGCTGGAGACGGTCACCGAAGGCCTGCGCCACAACCCGGGCACGCGCAGCCTGCAGCGCCGTTACACCGAACTGGGCGGCAAACTGCCCTATCCCGAGCCCATCAAACCCGAACCGCCGGCGCAGGCCACAACGCCGCCGATGGCGGAGCCGGCTGCGGGCGCCGCCGAACCCGTCGAGACCGCGCCGGTGCAAACGACGGACGCACCAGAGACGACGGCGCCGAAGATCGGCTCGCCGACCAATCCCTATTGCCGGTTCTGCCCGGACTGATCCGGGGCGGGAGCCGTGCCGTCGTCCAGCGTGCCGATGAAGGTGCGCAGGCGGGGCCAGAGCATCGCGACGACGTCCGGGTGCGTATCCGACACGTCGTGCCGACAGGCAGGGTCCGCCGCCAGATCGTGCAGCCGCAGCGCATGGCCGTCGCGTAGCGGCTGATACACCAGCTTCCAGCGGCCCTGCCGGATCATCCGGTCCTTGGCGGCGAGGATGACGCCGTCGTACTCGGGCTTGATCGCGAGCGTGCCGCGTTCCCGGTCCGGCACTTCCATCAGTTCCAGCAGATCGGGATAACGCAGGTGCGATTCCGGCAGGCCCGGAATGTCGGCGATCCAGATGCCGGTTTCGTTGAAGGCATCGAGATCGGGGCAGTCGGCGTCGCTCTTCAGACAGGACGCCAGCGATACGCCATCCAGACCGGCAGGCGGCGTGAGTCCGGCGAGTTCGAGCAGCGTGGGCGCAAGATCGATGGAACGCACCACGTTGTCGACCCGGCCGCGCGCGGGGCAGCGCGGATCGCGGATCACCAGCGGGATGCGCGGACTGGCTTCGCCCACCGCGGAATTGCCCTGTCCCCAGGTGTCGTGCTCGAAAAACTCCATGCCGTGATCGGAGTAGACGACGACGAGCGTGTTGTCCGCCAGCCCGCAATCCTTCAGATGAGCGAGCATGCTGCCCACCTCGTCGTCGAATTCCGCCACGCAGCCGTCGTAGAGGTCGACGATCTGATCGAGGTCGAATTCCTCGCGCGGCGCGCCCTGGCGGCGAATGATCTCGAAAGGGTCGGTCAATCGCGCCATCGCGAACTTCGATTCGCCCGTGTAGGCGGGATCGGCGTAACGGGTGTACCACGGCCATTCCGAAGCGAAAGGCGGGTGCGTCGTGGAATAGAACACGTTGAGCAGGAAAGGCGCATCGCCGGCCGCCAGCCGAGACAGCAGGCGGCGAGCCCGGCCGCCGAGCGGTTGCGTCAACGGCACGCCACCCAGGTAATAAATCTCGGGCAGCAGGAGCCGGCCAAGCCGGTTGTGCGTGAACAGCGATACGTACAGCCGCAGATCCTTGGGGCCCTGGCGGATCAGATACTTGAGATTCCACTGGTCGTCGGGCAGGTCGACGTGGTCGAAGCCGAACGAATACTTGCCCATGTCCGCGCCGCACCAGTCGGAGATGACTGCGGTGCGGTAGCCCGCTTTCTTCAGATGCGTCGGCAGGGCGTCGATGCGCAGCCGCGTGTCGTCATCGCCGGCGAAATTGTCGCGGATACCGTGGGCATGCGGCCAGGTGCCGGTGAAGAGCGAGATCAGGCTGGGCGCGGTGCGCGCGCAGGGCACATAGCAGTTGGCGAACAGCGTGCCCGCTTCGCCCAGCCGGTCGATGTTCGGCGTCAGTGCGCGCCGGTAGCCGAGCGCGCCCAGCCGGTCGGCGCGCAGCGTGTCCGAACCGATCATCAGGATGTTGGGCGGCATGCCGTCCGTCCGCGGCCGGGCGCTGCGCAGCGGTCGGGCTGCCGGCTGCCAGGCGGTCCAGATCAGCGTGCCGACGATGCCCAGTGTGGCCGCCCACAGCGCGATCAGGCCGCCGGGACGATTGGATTCCGCCAGTGCGATGCTCGCGAGCACGAACAGAGTCGTTACGCTGCCTACCGCCAGCCATTGCAGCGCGCCGATCCGGGCAGGCGTCATGAATTGCCACAGCCGGTAGAGGCGGCTGGCACGGTAATGCATGGAGGCGACCAGCAGACCCGGGTTGTAGCGTAGCGCGCGGACGAACTGCAGGCCGAAACCGCCGAGTACGCCCAGCAGCGCCGCGATGAACGCCAGCCCGCCCGACCAGCCGGTGTTCAGGATCGTGGCCAGCATGGCATACAGCAGCACACCGATTCCGCCCGTGAACAGCATCAGCACGAAGGCCCAGAGGGTGAGTCGGGCGAGCGCATACAGGGTGTAGCGCCGGTAGTGAGTGAGCACTTCTTCCCGGATGCGCGGCCCGGTCTGGGTGAAGTCGAGCAGCGATTTGGCGAGCAGCGTCAGCGCGCCGATGCCGGCTACGGCCGCTGTGGGCAGCAGGCCGGCCCAGCGCGCCTGGCCGGCCGCGAACCAGGCGATCAGGGCACAGGCCACGGTCGCCACACCCAGCATTTCCACCTGCAGCATGCCGCGGTCGGGGGGCAGCGACAGCCTGGACCGGCGACCGGGGCCGCGCAGGCTTTCGACGGCGCCGGTCAGTTCGCCGAGGCTGGCGGCCAGCCGCACCAGATAGAAGAAGCGGCGGTCGCCGTTGAAGGTGAAGGCCGCGCTGCCGAAGTGTCCCAGGATCTTGCGCAGCATGTAGAGACGGGGACGCCGTTCGTCGCGGCGGATGAGGAAATTGGCCCGCGAGCGCAGGAAGCTCTTGCGCAGGGTGTAGGGCGTACTCATGCGCTCGGCGTCGATCGCATGGAGCTGGCGCACCCCGGGCAGGTAGCGGATCGTGCAGCCCTTGACGACGGCGCGCTTGAGAAAATCGTGGTCTTCGCCGCCGGCCAGGTTATGTCCGGTCGGACCCAGTTCGACGGAGAAGCCGCCGATGGTCTCGAATACCGAACGGCGCACCACGATGTTGCCGCCGCTGGGATAGCGGTCGCGCGGCCCGAGCGCGAAAGAAGCCTGTCCGAGATCGAATTCCGGGAACGGCCGGATGGGGATCGCGTACTCGCCTTGTGTGTGGACCCACGAGGGCTCGCTGCCATCCCAGGCGGGCCAGATGCGACCGCAGTAGATGTCGTTCTCGGGATGGGTCCGCATGCCGGCGACCAGCTGTTCGAGGAAGCCGGCCTCGACCGTCTGGTCGTCGTCGATGAAACACAGGGCCTCGTGCGGGGTGTGCGCGATGGCCGCGTTCAGGGCGTGGGATTTGCCGGCCTGCGGTTCCTCGATCCAGTCGAGTGTCAGATTGGCGCGCGGGTGCGCTGCACGGAAATCGGCCAGCCGCGCCAACGTGTCGTCGCTGCAGTTGTTGGCCACGACGAGCACGTCGATGACTGCTTCGCCGGTGTAGCCGCAGGCGTAGATCGAGCGCAGCGTTTCGACGAGCGAGGCGCTGCGGTTGTAGGTACAGACGACGACGGCAAGCCGGGCGGACGACATGACGTGCGGCTCAGCTCCGGCCGCGGCCATGCTTGCGCAGGACGGCGAGCCATTCCTCGATGTGCTCGCCTTCGGTGCGCATGTCCCACTGGAAGCCGGTGCGTTTGAACGGATAAATCCCGTTCTCTACCGCCCAGATCAGGTCGTCGAGGTGGCGCACGTAGTTTGCGTCGTGGCGCCACGGGTGGATCGCCCAGTGGGTGTAGCCGTTCATCGACCAGCGCGCATAGCCTTTGCGCGCGAACGTGTAGGAAAAGCTGTTTTCCAGCGGCTCGCCAGGTTTCGCCTGTTCCAGCGGCAGGCAGGCATGGAAGCGCGCGACGTCCATCAGGAAGTAGCGCGTCGAAACGAAGTCCGCATGGTGCCAGTCGCTGGTCGGCCTGGGCTCGAACGAATGGCCGGTCAGGCGTTCCAGCCAGTTGCGCGCCTGCGGCGGTCCGCCTTGCGGGGTGGCGACGATGACCCGGCTTTCGCGCTTGAGCAGATCGAGACCGTCGTAAAGCCAGGAACGCTCGCCGGCGCGGTAGAACAGCATGTCGGAATCGACATGGAACAGATAATCGCCGCGGCAGGCGTCCATCGCGTAGAGATACTGGTAGATGGGCGCGCCCGAGAAGTCCTTGAGGTCGACCTGGCGCCCGCCGAAATATTTTTGCAGGATGCGCTGCTGCTCGTCCTCGGTCCAGGGCACCACGTCGACGCGGTCGATGACGCCGTCGGCGAGCAGGCGCTCGAGGATGCGCTCGACCTCGCTTTGCGTACCCTGGATGCGTTCGGCGTATTTGCCTTCCTGGCGGCCAGGGTCGTAGGTGGCGACGCGCTCGACGAACGGAAAGTTCAGCTGGCGCATCATGTGCCGGAGCGTCTGCTCTAGATAGGGGGCGTCCGAGTTGCAGACGTTGACGGTGAAACTGACGGCGGCGTTCATGGCTTGGGCGAGGTGGAGGCGGCGGGCGGTACGACGAAATTGAGCTTGCTGCGGTTGCGTCCGCGCCAGCGGTGCAGCCGGATCGACAGCGCGTTGTGCAGACGGTACAGGGCGCGGAACGGCAGCGGCAAGCGGCGCGGGGTGGTCTCCAGAGGATAGCCGCAATCGGCCAGGGTCTGCCCGGCTTCGCTCTCGAAGACCCGGATCTGCCAGCGGCTGAGCGCGCGCCGCCACTTGCCCTGGTTGTCCTGCTTGACGGTCTTGAGTTGCCGCAGCGCATCGGGCTGCGCGGCCTGCACGTCGGCGTCGGCCACGGGTGCACGTTCGCCCAGGAAGGTGCAGACGGTGCGTATTGCCGCGTCCTTGTCGTTCAGCACGTCCTCGTAGCGCAGTTCGAGGTACTGGCCCGCCGGTAGGCGACGGCCTTTCGCACGGCAGACATCCACATACTTCTGCCAGTACTGTGCGGCGTAGTAGATGTTGTAGGCGCTGAAATCGTGCGCGCGGCCGAACAGCGAGAGCGCCACGTCGCGGCCGTCGCGCACGAGATGGATGAAGCGGGCGTCCGGCCACCATTCGAGCAGGGTGTCGAGGTGCAGCGCGTAATACGGCGTCTTGTCACCCCAGCGGGATTTGCCCTGGCCGCGCGCGTTGTGTTCGAAAATGCCTGCCACCACGTCGCGTACGCTGGCGCGGCCTTCGGCAAGGAAAGCCTCGGCCAGCGTCTCGACGTCGAACTTCACGCCGTGCAGATCGGTGTCGAGAAACTCGGCGTTGAAATCGTGCAGCGTCTTCAGCAGGCGGCGCATGCCCTGCGGCGTGCCGGCGTCCGGATAGGCGGCCTGGTTGCGGTACAGCGGGACGATGAAGTGCGATTCGCCGGTGGGCATCGACAGGCCGGGCAGGTCGTCGAGAATGAACTGCAGCATGGTCGTGCCCGAACGCGGCGCGCCGACGATGAAGACGGGGCCGGTCTGGGGGGCGGAGGAGGAGGTCATCGGCATGAAGGGTGCGGGTTCAGGATGGGGCGCCGCGCCGGCGGTAACCGACGACGATGCCCAGCGCATTGGCGGCGTTCATGGCCTGACGGACCAGTGCGGCCTTGCCGGCAAACAGCAGGCCGAGGGTTTTCAGGCCATGCCGGAAAAACTGGGTGAGCAGAAAAGGCGGAATGCCGAGCACCGTGCGCGGGAAATCCGGCAGCCGGAACTGGCCCTGCCGCAGTCCTGCGCGGTAGTGCAGTTTCAGGAAGTAGCCGCGCGTCAGCTTCCAGGCGTCGACCGCGTGCAGCACGGCCATGTCCGGCCGGTAGCGGATGCGCGCATTCAGGGCGAGCAGGGCGCGCAGCATCGCGGCATCCTCGCCGCCGCCGACGTCGGCGCCCGCGCGGTTGTAGCGCGCGTCGAACCGCAGTTCGGGTTGGGCACGGAACAGCGCCATGGCGTAGGCGGTGTTGCCGCTCCACACGGGCGTCGAATCGCTCTCGATCCATAGCGGGGCCTTGCCGTGGTCGAGCCGGCCGAGGAAGCCGGCGATCTCGTCGTCGAGCCAGGCGGGGCGTGCATGCGGCGAGAAGTCGATCTCGATGCGTCCGCCCACGCATTGCGCGCCTTCGTGCGCGATCGCGTCGTGGGCGGCGCGCAGGAAACCCGGTTCCGGCAGTTCGTCGTCGTCGATGAAAACCAGGATATCGCGGTCGAGCGCTTCGCTCAGCGCCCGGTTGCGGGCCGGCACGATGCCGGGCGCGTGCTCGGTGACGATGCGCAGCGGCGCGCCCGGCAGGGCCTGCAGGCGCGCAAGCACGCCGAGCGTATCGTCGGGGCTGGCGTTGTCGATGGCCAGGATATCGAACGGCACCGGACAGTCCTGCGCGCGCAGGGCGGCGACCAGGCGGTCGAGCCGGTCGGCGCGTCGGAAGGTGCAGAAGGCGACGGTAAGGGTGGGCATGAAGTCATAGCGGGTCGCGCGCGCTGCGGCGGGCGTCGACCATCCGAATCAGCGAATCGAACAGGGACGCAGGCAAGAAACTGGCCAGGATGTATTTGGCGTCGCGCGCCTTCCAGTCGGTCTTGCGGGCAGCGCGGCGGAACAGCCGGCGCGCCGAATCGAGGTCGCGCCGCCAGTGGCAGCGGTAGGCTTCGGGCAGCAGCGAGCCGTAGAGACTGGTATCGCGCTCGGCACGGTCGAGGTGGGCGACCTGTTCGGGGTAATGACGGACGAAGTCCTCGCGCACGGCGATGGCGTCGAATACCTGACGCCAGCGTGGAATATGCGACACCCCGCGCGGGTAGTGCCGGTAATAAGCCAGCACTTCGGGTACGCGCACAACCGTCGGCTGGGTGGCAAGCATGCGCAGCCACAGGTCGTAGTCCATCGCGGTGGGGCGCCGTTCCGAAAAACCGCGCAGCGCATCGAGGAGCTGGCGGCGGATCAGCACGCCGTTGATGGGCCAGGGGCAGGCCTTGAGAAACAGCGCAGCGGCATCTTCGGCGGCGTAGTTCGGCGGGATGTACGGTTGGGCGTTCAGGGCCAGTTCCCCGACGTTCTGCCAGCCGCAGTAGGCGACATCGGCGTGGGTCGCCTGCATGGCGTCGTGCAGCATGCGCAGCGCATCGGGATGCCAGGTGTCGTCGGCGTCGAGGAAAGCGATGAAATTGCCGTGTGCGTGCGCAAGGCCATGGTTGCGCGCCGCGTAGGGGCCGCTGTTGGTCTGGTGCAGCACGACCATGCGGTCGGGATGCGCCGTCGCCAGACGTTCGAGAATGGTTTCGGAACCGTCGGTCGAGCCGTCGTCCACGACAACCAGCTCGATGCGCGGATAACGCTGGTCCAGCACGCTGGCGATCGCCGCTTCGACGTAAGGGGCGGCGTTGTAGCACGGCATGACGACCGAGATGAGCGTGGGGTCGAAGCTATCCATGGGATACCGGTTTGTTCTTGTCGCGTCTCCGCAGCAGCGCGCGATGCCAGGCTTCGGGCAGCAGCGCGGGCAGCATGTAGGTCCAGTCCCGCAGTGTGCCATAACCCTGTCGCATCACGGCACGGAACAGGCGCCGCGCCGTGGCGAGATCGCGTTTCCAGTAGCTGGCGTAAGCCTGTGCCAGCAGCGTGCCAAGTGTGAGCTCACGCACGCGTTGCCGGCCCAGCTGGGTACGGAATGCGGGATGCGCGTCGAGGTAGCGCCGTTGCGCCACCAGATGCTGCAAGGCGGCGCGCGCCTTGTTTGCCGAGGCCTGCGCATTGCCATGGAAGTGGTAGTAGGCGAGCACCTCGGGCACACGCACGATGGGGGCCGGAACGGCGACGCGCAGCCAGAGCGCGTAGTCCTCGGCGTTGCGCAGACGGGTGTCGAAGCCGCCGGCCGCCTCGACCGCGGCGCGCCGGACCAGCGCCGCGTGGATCGGCCAGCGGCAGCCCGCGAACAGCGTCGCCGCCTTGTCCGCGTTCTCGTAGTCCGGCGGTACGAAGGGGGCGCCCTGTCCGCCCGGCAGGCCGAGATTCTGCCAGCCGCAATAGGCCAGCGTGGCTGCGGGAGTAGAGGTGAGCGCGGTGTGCATATGCGCCATGAAGTCCGGCGACCAGGTGTCGTCGGCATCGAGGAAGGCGACATGGTCGCCGCGCGCGAGGCGCAGCCCGGCGTTGCGCGCCGCGCTGACGCCCTGGTTCGCCTGGCTGTGCACGCGGATGCGCGGATCGGTCTGGGCCTGCAGCCAGGCGAGCGTGCCATCCCGCGAGCCGTCGTCGACCGCGATCAGTTCCCAGTCGCCGAATGTCTGGGCCAGCACACTGCCGACACTGGCCGGCAGGTGGGCCAGCGCGTCGTGGCAGGGCATGACGATGGAAACGGCGGGATGCATGAGCGGTCAGACGCGCCGCAACCGGCGCAGGGTGTAGTGTGCGATGTCCCGCCAGCACACGTCGTGACTGCCGAAATAGAGCTTGCGGGCGAGACTGCTGGCGGTGTCGGTGTTGAATACGGTCAGGCGGCGCAGCTTGTAGGGATCGTTGTCGCGCAGCGCCCAGCCGGTGCGCGTGGTGCAGGCGGCGGCGTAGCCGGCGGCGGCGACGGCCGCGGCGCAGCGCGCGTCCCAGGCACCGTAGGGATAGGCGAAGCTGGGGACGGGCGCGCCGAGCAGGTCTTCGAGCATGGCTTTGGAGTCGGCGAGCTCGCGTAGCAGTTGCGCATCGTCCGCCTCGGTCAGGCGGACGTGGTTGACAGTGTGGGAGCCGATTTCCATGCCGGTGGCCCGCATGTCGCGCAGCTCGGCGGCGTTCAGCATGCGCCCGGCGGGACGGCCGTCGTCGGGCCAGCCGGGCGGACGGCCGACGGCGCTGGAGACGATGAACCAGCTTGCGCGCATGCCGCGTCGTTCGAGTTCTTCGCAGGCGGCCAGATTGTCGACGTAGCCGTCATCGAAGGTGATGACGGCCGTGCGGCCGGGCCAGACGCGGCCGGGCTCGGCCAGTTCGGCCATGGTCGGCGTGGCGTACCCCGACTTGGCCAGGAAATCGAGCTGCGCGCGGAACTGCCGCATCGATACCGCCCAGGGCCAGGCCGGAGGGCCGGCGTCGGGCACGACGGCGTGATACATCAGCATGACCGGTCCGTGCTGACCGGCCTGGCGATGGAGGAGGCGGGAGAGAGGGTCGATCCGGCTCATGCTGCGGTGGAAGGCGAGAGTCTGAGTTTGGTTTTCCAGCGGGCGGATTCCGAAGCAAGCGCCGGAATCGGCAAATACAGAAAACCGAGCGCGTAAACCAGCCCGCCCGCTGCAGCCATGAGTATCACATACAGCGGTCCGTTCGCCCGGAGCGCGGCCGGCAGACTGGCATCGACGAGCCACAGTGTGGCCGCAAGGATACCGTTGAGCAGCAGGGCCGGGACGAAGGCACGGCCGAGATCGCGCCAGCGCGCCTGCAGACATCGCCTGGCCAGCCAGAACATGTGAACGCTCATGTAGAGCAGGGCGATCGCCATGCCGGCAGCCACACCTTCCATGCCGTGGGGCAGACCGAGGATTATGCCTGTGCCGGCGATGCCGATCATGAGGATCTGGGCAACCAGTTCCCTGCCCAGCCAGTTGCGTGCTGCAAGTACGGCGCCGGAGAGATTTTCCACGATCATGAACGGTGCTGCGAGGCTGAGGATCACCAGCGGCGCGGCCGAATCCGCCCAGCGGTGGCCGAACAGCAGCACGACCAGCGGTTCGGCCACCCAGGCGAAGCCGACGTAGAAAGGCAGCGCATACACCAGTACCAGGGTCAGACTGCGGAAGAAGAGGTAGCGCGACTTGTCGAGATCATCGTGCTCCTTGGCCAGCGCACGGAACAGCACCTCGTAGACCGAACCCGTAATGAAGCCATGCGGGCGTGCGGCCAGGCTTTCGGCCTTGTTGTACAGGCCCACGCCGGCAGGTCCGAGGCTGCGCGACAGGATGAAGGTCGGCAACTGGTTGCGCACATAGCCCACGATGTTGTTGCTCGATGCCAGCAGACCGTAGCGCATCAGCTCGCCTGCGCGCGCGAAGTCGAAGCACAGGCCGGGCCGCCAGCGGGCGTACCAGGCGAACTGCGCAGCGCCGGCCACCGAACTGAAAATGCTTGCCAGGATCAGGCTCCAGGGACCGTAGCCTTTCCAGGCCAGCGAGAGCGCGATGCCGTTGTAGACGAACAGATTGGTGAGCTGTACCGCAGTCTTTGCCTTGAAGCGCATATCGCGGTGCAGCATGTTGCTGGGCACGTTGAAGAAGGGCCGGATCAGGAAGGACAGTGCGGCGATGCGCAGCATGTCCGTATAGAGCGGATCGCCGTACCAGCGGCCGAATGCGGGGGCGATCACGAAAAAAAAGCCGACGATGACGAGGCCGATCAGGCTTTGCAGCGTGAACAGCAGGTCGAAATCGCGTTTCGTCGCTTCCTTGGCGCGCACGATGGCCTGACCCATGCCGCCGCCGGCGACGAAGCCGGCCAGGTTGGTGAAGATGAGGATCGTCGCCACCATGCCGAATTCGGCGGGCATCAGCAGGCGCGCGAGAATGAGACCGAGCGCGAAATTGAGAACCTGGCTGCCGGTGTTGCCGATGAACACCCATTTCGCGCCGTGCCGGATGCTGTCGCCGAGACTCATCGTGCTAGTGGCTCCGGCCCAGCCAGCGTTTTGCATGCAAGGCAATCGGCGCAACGCCCGGCAGCCGCTTCAGCTTGCGCAGCCATACGCTGTCGAGCCGCGCATTGGGCCGGAAATGCCCGCGTTCCAGACGGGCGAACGGGCTGTCGTCGGGCACCGCATGACGTGCGCGCATGCGGGCGATTGCCGACAGTGCTTCGTTCAGGTTGTGCTCGATGTAGTCGATCTGGCCGCTCCAGGCGATGTCGTTGCCGAGGTGAAAGGTCAGAGGCAGGTCGCCGACCCGCTGGATGCGAAAGCCGCTTGCGGCATCCAGCGCCATGAACATCAGATAGTCGAAATGCGCGGCACCGACGCAGCTCGTGCCCAGATCGAGATTGTTCAGCAGCGCTCTTGGAAACACGAAACAATCGAAACCGTAGGCCCGTTCGCCCGGTTCGGCATACATCGCGGGCAACTGTCCGGGGTCGGTGTAGCGTGCCGGAATGTTGCGGCGATACACGATGAAAGGCGTGGCATCGTCGAAACGCTGTGTGATCAGTGCCGCGAGCTGGACATAGAAATCCGGCCGTACCGCGATATCCATGTTGGTGAAGACCATATGGCTGGCGTTCGACGATGCGGCGCCGGCCTGGAGGATGTCGCCGATCAGCGGCAGCGGCCGGACGGGTTTGAGCGGACGGATATCCTGAACCGTGCGCGCCAGCCGGGCGACGAGTCGCGCAGGCGGGCATACGGCTGTTTCGTCGCCTGGTTTCACGATGGCGTTGATCTCGACGGCGAGACCGGCGGCTTTTGCGTGTTCGAGCGCATGGGTCAGGCTGGCGTAGGTCACGCGGCTGGCAATGCCGTGTTCGGAGTCGGGCGGGCAGACGAAGGGGTTGAGAATATGGGTGAACGAGGGCGACATGGGGTTTCGGCGAATTTTGGCCAAGGGCTGCAGCAAACATCATGCCCGTATGGCCCGGGCAGCGGAAGGATACTGCGGATTGCGGGCCTGCCACAGCCTGCCGGCTCGGGCAGCCGGGGCGGTGGCGCGAACGTGGAGATTTCGTCAGCCGGCGCGGGGGGCTTCGGCCCTGCGACGCAGCATCCTTTGATCGCGGCCTCGCCGCGACCCCAGGCGCCAGGCTGCGAAGAGCGCCAGCGGAACGATCAGGAGCGGATGTCCGGCGAGCCAGAGGCGCCAGTTCGGGAGGCGGCGCTTCGAGAAAAGGTGCAGCCGGCCCGACACCTGGTAGTGCATGCCGAGTCGCCGGGCGAGGCGCTCCAGCCCCTGCCGGGAGAAAAAGGCGATGTGCTGCCCCGTATCGAAGGCGTAGTAGCTCCATTGTTCGGGACGGGGCGGGCGATTGTCCGGGAAAACCGCCGTCGAGAAGATGAAAACGTCGGATGGATGGGCGGCCAGGCTCTCGCGGATGAAATCGAGCGGTTGGGTCGTGTGTTCGAGCGCCTCGATTGCGCTGACGGCCAGATGAGGCCCCTGGCCGGGATGGGATTCGAAGCCGCGGGCAAAAAGATTCTGCGCGTAGGGGTCCGACCAGTAGCAGTCGAAACCGAAATCGCGCAACAGTCGGGTGAGCAGGCCATAGCCGCCGGCCACGTCGGTATATTTCCCTTGTCCGCGATCGCCCAGCACGAAATAGCCGATCGCGGCGATCCGCAGTGCCATGAACACGTTGCGCGCGGCGATATCGGTATCTTCGGCGGCAATGGCTTCGGAATAGGCCTCGTCGAGCCAGGTGGGCGCATCGACGTAGAGATGGTCGCAGGCGGGGCAATACAGGTAGACGGCTTCATGCCTCCCGAGCAGGGTGGCCGAGAACAGCGTGCGGGTCCCGGTACCGCAGAGGTGGCAGGGTGGAACCGTCACGGAGTCGACGGCTCGGGCAATGCGCGGGGATGGATCGAGGCCATGAAACGGTGGCAGGGCTAGGGCGTGTCGTCGTTTGCCGCATGCCGAACGGGGCGCAGGACGAGATTGCGTTCGGCAAGCGCCTGAACCTGCGGCAGCCGGGCCGCGATGCGCGCCCGATTCACATGGCGCTGCGCCAGGGCGGCATCGAGTTTGGCGCAGAAGCCGTCGCCGAGGCATTCCTCGGCCTGAAGGGTGTGTTCGACGGAAAGTTCGAAATGCTGATACAGCCCTTCGAATTTGTCCTGATAGGTGATCGACAGCACGGGCGTGCCGCTGCCGAGCGCGGCGATGGCGAGATGCATGCGCCCGGTCAGTACGAGGTCGAGCTGGCCGGCGATGCGTTTGATCTCGTCCGGGTGCCGGGTATCGAGCATGCGCGTGTGCGCCCAGCCCGCGGCATGCAGGCGGTGGGCGAGCGCCTCCAGCATGACGAGATCGCCGGATTCCGGTTTGAGGTCGTGCGGAATGAGCAGGAGGGCGAGTGCGTGCCGTTGGGCCGAATGCACGAGCCGGTCGGCGATTCCGGAAATCAGGTCATCCAGGCCGGCATGCGCAAGCACGGAGGCGAAGGCATGGGCGTTGAGATTGATTCCGATCGGGATGCGTCCTGCGGCGCGTTGCCGGGCGAGCCAGGTCTCGGTTCCCGCGTCGGCCGTTTCGGCTGCGGGGGGCATCAGGAAGGCACAGTCCGCACACAGCCGCGCGGACGTACCGACCAGCCGGGTGAAACGATCCAGCGAAGCGGTGTCGCGCACATTGACCGTGACATCCCGGTGCAGCCGGGACAGTGCACGGCGGCTGCTCCAGCGTGGGTGGCTGTTGTAGCTGAACCCGAGGAGCGTGGCAGGGATGCCCAGTTTGACGCTGTGGTTGCAGTAAGCGGCGATGCGGGCCACCTGTGCGGCGCCGTACTGGCCGTCGAGAATGTCGGCGCCCATCACGAACAGGCCCTGATGCGTGCGGATCAGGCGGTTGAATGCGCGGGTGCCGGCCGTGCCGCGCCAGGCGGCCTTGACGGCGACATCGCCGGCGCCGGGTACGGCGACGTGGTGATTGTCTGTGCCGATGATCGTGAATTCGGTATCGGCGTACTTTTGCCGCAAGGCATGCATGAGCCCGGCGAACATGGCGAGGTCGCCGAGGGAACCGGCGGGGTCGCCGGCATCCCCGGGAATGAGGGCGAATCGCGGGGGACCGGCAGGGGGCGTGAGGTGGCCCGGCAGCGTTCTCAGCATGCGCAGGGGCAGCCGGGTCTGGACGGCGTGCCGGGCCAGGATGGCCAATTCGATCGAAGGATGTGCGTGTGTCATGGCGTAGTCGATTATGGCGCGGCGCAGAGTGCGTGCACCTGCGCGTCGAACCGGTTGCGCGTGAAATGCGCCTGCAAAGCAGCATACCCGTTCTTCGCACTGTCTGCGCGCGTCTGCGGGGCATCCAGCCAGTCCAGGCAGCATCGGGCGAATGCATCGTCGTCGTTTGCGACGGCGAGCCCGGCGTTGGCCAGCTCGGCCTCGAATGCTGCGGCGCAGTGCGGTGTGGTGACGCAGGCGCGGTTGTAGGCCAGGGACTCGAGGATTTTGATGTTGGTGCCGCCGCCAGCATGGATGGGTGCGATGGTGAAGGCCGCGTCGCGATAGGCAGCCTGAAGGTCGTCGACGAATCCCGGTGCGCTGACGCCGGCGTGCCGTGCCCAGATCCGGCGTATCGATTCGGGGGCGGCGCCGACGAGATGCAGGCGCGCGTCCGGACGTGCCGCGCGAATCCGTGGCCAGCTGCGGGCAAGAAAACGGTCGATGCCGTCCTTGTTCGGGGTGTACCAGAGCGAGCCGACGAAGAGCAGGGTTGCCGAATCCGCCGGGGGCAACGGATGGTCCGGTGGTGCAAAGGGAATATTGGGCAGGACGGCCGTTCTGCACCCGGGCAGCAAGGCCGCATCGCGCGGGCTGACCACGAAATAGGCGCCGAACCGGCCGAGCTGGCGGCGGGCGAGCGATGCGGCATATGCCGATTTCAATTGCGCGCCAAGCGAGGAGGCGGCGGCGGAGTAGTGGTAGCCCCAGTCGTCGAGGTCGACCACACAGGGGGTATTGCCGGAAATGTGCAGCTTGCAGACCGGGTTCAGATAACGCCCGACGACCAGATCGTACGTATCGATCTGGATACCCGCATCCGTCAGCAGTCGGGCGAGCGTGGCATCGGGACGGTATTTGCCGATGCCGAGCGGGCGGGCGCGCCAGTAGGCGTGGGCGCGCAGGCCGTCAGCAGGAGCAGTGAGCCGCGTCGGTCCCGAATCGGCTTCGAGCAACAGGACGTCGACCTCGCCGAGCTTGCGCAGCGCTTCGTAGAGCAAAGCGCTGCGCTGCTGCGCCCCCGAGCGGGACTCGAAGGGCGAGGCAGGCGTGACGAACAGAATCTGCATGCGACAGCGGGTACCGGTAATGCCGAGTGCCCATCATATCCGCCGGGGAGCCGTACTGTCGAAATGCGGAGGCGTCCGATACCGGAAAACCGCACTGGAAACCATGAATCGATCGAGGGTTCCGGCTGTTCGCCGCGTGGCCAAAGCGGCGGAAAAACCGAAATCGGTACAATGGCGGAGCTTCTACCGAACGACGCAACAGGCGTTATATGCAGACGACATTGAAGGTCGACCTTGGCGACCGTTCCTACCCCATTCACATCGGCGCCGGCCTGCTGGAGCGGGCGGAACTGATCGTGCCGCATCTGGCCCAGAAGCGCGTCGCGGTGGTGACCAATACCACGGTGGCGCCGCTGTATCTGGAGCGCCTCACCGCGACGCTGACGGCCGCCGGGGTGGCCGTGCATCCCATCGTGCTGCCGGACGGCGAGGCGTACAAGAACTGGGAAACGCTGAACCGGATTTTCGATGCGCTGCTGACCTGGCGTGCCGAGCGCAAGACCACGCTGATCGCACTCGGTGGTGGCGTGATCGGCGACATGACCGGCTTCGCGGCGGCGTGCTACCAGCGTGGTGTGCCCTTCATCCAGATCCCGACGACGCTGCTGTCGCAGGTCGATTCCTCGGTGGGCGGCAAGACCGGCATCAACCATCCGCTCGGCAAGAACATGATCGGCGCCTTTTACCAGCCGAAGGCCGTGCTGGCCGATACCGATACGCTGAAGACGCTGCCGCCGCGCGAACTGTCGGCCGGTCTGGCGGAAGTGATCAAGTACGGCTTCATCTGGGACGAGGCCTTCCTCGTCTGGCTGGAAGCGCACATGGAAAAACTGCGTGCGCTCGATGCCGAAGCGGTTACGCATGCGATTTACCGTTCGTGCGAAATCAAGGCGCAGGTCGTTGCGCAGGACGAGCGCGAAGGGGGCCTTCGCGCCATCCTCAATCTGGGGCACACCTTCGGCCACGCGATCGAGACCGGCATGGGCTACGGCAACTGGCTGCACGGCGAGGCGGTGGGGGCGGGCATGGTGCTCGCCGCGCAAACCTCGCAACGGCTGGGCTGGATCGCCGAGGCCGACGTGGCGCGCGCGCGCGCGCTGATTCGCGCCGCCGGCCTGCCGGACGCCGCGCCGGACATGGCGCTGGAGGCCTGGTTCGACTACATGGGGCACGACAAGAAGGTCGAATCCGGCCAGCTGCGCTTCGTACTGCTGAAAAAGCTGGGCGAGGCCGTCATCACCGGCGACGTGCCGAAAGATGTGCTGACCGGGGTGCTGGCCGCGCGCTGATGGAGACACTGGCGCCCTATGCCGCCCATTCCGCGCATACGCGCGGTCGTGTGCATGCCGAGCCGCCTGCCGCACCGCGTTCGGAATTCCAGCGCGACCGTGACCGCATCATTCATTCCACCGCCTTTCGGCGGCTGGAATACAAGACCCAGGTCTTCGTCAATCACGAAGGCGACCTGTTCCGCACGCGGCTCACGCACAGCCTCGAAGTCGCGCAGATCGGCCGTACGCTCGCGCGCCTGTTGAATCTCAACGAAGATCTGGTCGAAACGCTGGCGCTCGCGCACGACCTCGGCCATACGCCCTTCGGTCATGCCGGTCAGGATGCGCTCAATGCCTGCATGCGCGAACACGGCGGTTTCGAGCACAACCTGCAGTCCCTGCGCGTCGTCGACATGCTGGAAGAACGCTACGCCGAATTCGACGGTCTGAATCTCACCTTCGAAGCCCGCGAGGGCATTCTCAAGCACTGTTCGCTGGCGAATGCCGAAAAGCTCGGCGAGCTGGGCGAACGTTTTCTGAACAGGCGCCAGCCCGGCCTGGAGGCGCAGATCGCCAATCTTGCCGACGAGATCGCCTACAACAATCACGACGTCGACGACGGACTGCGCTCCGGGCTCATTTCTCTGGAGCAGCTGGCCGAGGTGCGCATCTTTGCGCGTCACCTCGACGCTGTGCGCGCGCGCTATCCCGGGCTCACGGGCCGGCGTGTGGTGACCGAAACCGTTCGCCGCATGATCAACACCCTGATTCTCGATCTGGTCGAGACCACGCGCGGCAATATCGAGCGCGCGGGCGTGGGGTCGCTTGACGAGGTGCGTGCCGCGCCGCCGCTTGCCGCTTTCAGCCCCGCGCTGCTGGAAGAGCATCGCGCGCTCAAGCGCTTTCTTCTGCATCACCTTTACCGGCACTACAAGGTACAGCGCATGAGCGCCAAGGCCGCCCGCATCGTCACCGATCTTTTCACCGCCTTCATCGGCGACGCGCGCCTGCTGCCGCCCGAACACCAGGCGCGCGAGTCGCTGGAGGGCGCGCGCGCGGTGGCCGACTACATCGCCGGCATGACCGATCGCTACGCCATGCGCGAGCATCGACGCATCTTTGCGGTCGAAGACATCTGACCCGCGCCTGCGTGCGCAAACTGTCAGCATTTTGTAGACCCGAGGTGAGCGCGCCTGCTGCCGGCGGCATGGCAAGGCCGGGTGCGCGCCGTTTCCGGCGCGCCGGTCAGCTGGCATGCATGCTGCACTGCAAGGGGAATTCCCACCGTGTACAGGAGTCTCCCCATGAGCGTGCTGATCGAACCCGCCGGGCTGCAAAGCCTGATGACGACCGAAGCGGTCGTTGTCATCGATACCCGCGATCCCGATACCTATGCCCAAGGGCATCTGCCCGGCGCAGTCAACGTGCGCGACATCTTCACTTACCTGGCCACCACCGATCCCGACGGCATCGAAACCCTGAAGGGCAAGTTCGCCGCGCTGTTCGGCGCGGCCGGCCTGTCGGGCAAGGAAACCGCCGTGCTGTACGAGGATGCGATGAACACCGGTTTCGGCCAGTCGTGCCGGGGCTATTTCATTCTCGGCTATCTGGGCTACCCGAAGGTCAGGGTGCTGCACGGCGGCTATCAGGCCTGGCGCGCGGCGGGCCTGCCGGTGAGCACGGCGACGGTCGAGCCGGTTGCGGCGGCGTTTCCGGCCAGCCCGGCGGGCGACATTCTGGTCGACAAGGCCGGCATGCTGGCTGCGGTCAAGACCGGTGGAGCGGCTTTGCTCGATGTGCGCGACGTGGACGAATGGATCGGCGCAAGCTCCTCGCCCTACGGACCGGATTTTTGCCCGCGCAAGGGCCGCATTCCGGGCGCGCGCTGGATCGAGTGGTACCGGCTGATGAAGCCGGGCGCGGACGGGCCCGTGTTCAAGTCGCCGGACGAAGTGCGCGCCGAATGCCTCACCGTGGGCATCACGCAGGACACGCCGGTGATCGTCTACTGCTTCAAGGGCGCGCGGGCCTCCAATACCTATCTGATCCTGAAGGAAGCCGGCATTCGCGACGTGAAGATCTACTTCGGATCTTGGAACGAATGGTCGCGCGACCCGGCCTTGCCCGTCGAGGAGGGATTTCCCAAACCCGCTGAACCGGGTTACGCGCAGGCGGCCTGAGTCGAGGGTGCAGGCAGCGCGCGCGCTGCAACCCAGCAGCTTACTTCGCGCGCGCCGGCGCGTTTCAGCGACCGGGCCAGTGCGTCGAGACTGCTGCCAGTGGTCATCACGTCGTCGACGACGGCGATGTGCAGGCCGCGGACGGACGCGTCGCATGCAAACGCGTCGCGCACATTGCGCCGCCGCTGGTCGTGGGCCAGCCGCATCTGCGGTGGCGTATCCCGTACCCGGCGGCACATCTCCGTCGCCAGGCGCAAATCGAGGCGTTGCGCAAGGCCGCGCGCGATTTCACCAGCCTGGTTGAAGCCGCGTTCGCGTAGACGGCCCGGATGCAGCGGCATCGGCACCAGACAATCGGGAGGGGGTGCTGCACTGAGATGTGCGGCGAGGCAGTCGGCCAGTGCGGGGGCCACGGCGAGTCGGCCGTGATACTTGAGTTGCGGAATCAGGCGGTCGAGCGGAAACGCATAGACCAGTGCTGCCCGTGTGCGATCGTAGGCGGGCGGATGCTTGAGGCACGCGCCGCAGACCCGGCCGCCGGGGGAGGGGTGGGCGCATACCGGACAGGCCGGTTCACGGTGCCAGGGCAGATCGTCCCGGCACCCGGTGCAAAGCGCGGCGTGGGCCGGCCCGCCGCACAGAAGACAGGCCGGCGGCATGAATCGATTAAAAAATGATCTGATGTTCAATATTGCGGACCGAATAAATTGACAGTGGTGTGCCTGCCCCCGACAATGCGGGCATGAAAGCCAAACGCGTCATTTCCGCATCGTCTGCCCGCTTTGCCGCGCAGATTTTCAACATCATCACGGTGGCCGTGCTGCTGATTTCGATGACGGCGCTCCTGCTCGGCAAGCTGCTCGCCAGCCACAAGATCGGCTTTCTGCCGTTCGTGCTGTCGATGCCGCCGGTCATGATCTGGCTGGGCGCGTCGATCTTCGTTTATGCCAGCGTTGCGCACCATCCCAATCCGCGTACCGCGCATTTCAACAAATGGGCAGGCTACCGGTTTTACGGCGTCATGGGCAGTCTGGTCGTTTTCGGCCAACCGCTCTATGGCCTGCTCGACGGCTGGCGCGGGTTGATGCTCGTGCTGGGGCTGGCGGTCCTGATCGTGGTGCCGTGGGCGCTGTACGACATCTACCGGGCAGCGCGCGAGCCCTGGGCCGACATGACCGTCGAGGTCGACGTATGAATCCGGTGCCATTCCGCCAACGCACGAGACGACAGCCATGAACGACATGACGCTTCCCCTTTCCCGCCGTTCGGTCGCGGAGATCGACGCACTCTTCGCGCTGCCTTTCGCCGATCTGCTGTTTCAGGCGCAGACGGTCCATCGCGCGCATTTCGATCCCAACAAGGTACAGCTCTCGACTCTGCTGTCGATCAAGACCGGCGGCTGTTCCGAGGATTGCGGCTATTGCCCGCAGTCGGCGCGCTACGAGGCCGGCGTTGAAAACCAGGGGCTGCTCGACCTCGACGATGTGCTGAAAGCGGCGAAAGCCGCCAAGGCGGCCGGCGCCTCGCGTTTCTGCATGGGTGCCGCGTGGCGGGGTCCCAAGCAGCGCGATCTCGAACCCGTGCTCGACATGGTGCGCGAAGTAAAGGCGCTCGGACTGGAGACCTGCGCCACACTCGGCATGCTGAAGGACGGTCAGGCCGAACAGTTGAAGAACGCCGGCCTCGACTACTACAACCACAATCTTGATACCGCGCCCGAGTTCTACGGCGAGATCATCACCACGCGCGACTACCAGGACCGGCTGGATACGCTGGAGCGGGTGCGCCACGCTGATCTGCACGTCTGCTGCGGCGGTATCGTCGGCATGGGCGAGTCGCGTACCCAGCGTGCAGGGCTCATCGCGCAGCTGGCTGCGCTCGACCCGCAGCCGGAGTCGGTGCCGATCAACCTGCTGGTGCAGGTCGAGGGCACGCCGCTTGCCGGCACCGAGGCGCTCGATCCGCTGGAGTTCGTACGCACGATCGCGGTCGCGCGCATCTGCATGCCGAAGAGTTTTGTCCGGCTATCCGCCGGCCGCCAGCAGATGAGCGACGCGGTACAGGCCCTGTGTTTCCTCGCTGGCGCCAACTCGATCTTTTACGGCGAGAAGCTTCTGACGACCGGCAACCCCGAGTGGGAACGCGACCGGAGCCTGTTCGACAAACTGGGACTCACGGCGTTGTGAGTTTCGATGCGCTGGCTCGCCTGGGCGAGGGGCTGGCGGCGCTCAAGTCCGATCACCTCGAACGCCGCCGCAGGCTGCTCGACGGCCCGCAGGGTGCGCACGTCGTCGTCGACGGGCGCCCGCTCGTATCCTTCTGCAGCAACGACTATCTTGGCCTGGCCGCCGATCCGGCCCTGATTGCCGCCGCGCATGCGGTGCTCGATACCTGCGGCGTCGGCGCCGGTGCTGCCCATCTGATTACCGGCCATCACCGGCTGCACGAAACTTTCGAGACCGCCTTCGCGCGTTTCGTCGGCAAGCCTGCGGCACTGCTGTTTTCCACCGGCTATCTGGCCAACCTTGCGGTGCCGGGCGCTTTGCTGGATCGCCACGGCGAGGTGTTTGCCGACCGGCTCAACCATGCCTCGCTGGTCGACGGCGCACGGCTCTCGGGCGCGCGCTTCACGCGCTATCGCCACGGCGATCTCGCGCAGCTCGACGCCCAGCTTGCGCGGAGCACGGCGCGGACACGGATGATCGTCAGCGACCTCGTGTTCAGCATGGATGGTGACTGCGCGCCGGTCGACGCGCTGCTCGATCTGACCGAACGTCACGACGCCTGGCTCTACCTTGATGACGCGCACGGCTTCGGCGTGCTGAACGACGGCCGGGGCGGCCTCACGGAACGCGCCCGCGCCAGCGAACGCGTGATCTATCTCGCCACGCTGGGCAAGGCCGCCGGCGTATCCGGCGCGGCCGTCGCGGCGGCGCAGGCGATCGTCGACTGGCTGGTGCAGAAGGCGCGCCCCTACGTATTCACCACCGCTTCGCCCCCCGTGCTCGCCGCCTGTCTGCAGGAAAGCCTGCGCCTGATCGGGACCGATGCCGCGCGCCGCGCGCGGCTGCAGACGCATGTGGCACATCTGAAAGCGGGCCTCGCCGGTCTGCGCTGCGGCACGCCGATGGCGTCGGATACCCCGATTCAGCCGCTGCTGATCGGCGACAGCGGCGAAGCCGTGCGGCTGTCGGAGCGGCTGCTCGAACAGGGTCTGCTGGTGCCGGCGATCCGTCCGCCCACCGTGCCCGAGGGCACGGCGCGCCTGCGCATCACCGTGTCGGCCGCGCATACGGCCGCCGACATCGACCGTCTGCTGGAGGCGCTGCATGCCTGCTAAGCCCGTGCTCGCACTGGTCCATGGCTGGGGCATGAATGCGCGCGTGTTCGACCCGCTCGCTACCGCACTGGCCGATGCCTTCGACGTGCATGCGCTCGACCTGCCGGGCCACGGCGGCCGCGCGCCCTTGCCGGACGATACGCTGGCGGCCTGGGCCGACGATCTGGCACAGCGTCTGCCGGCCGCCGCCACTGTGCTCGGCTGGTCGCTGGGCGGCCAGGTGGCGATGCGTGCCGCGCTCGACCGCCCCGACAGGATCGCGCGGCTCGTGCTGCTTGCGAGCACGCCGCGCTTCGTGGCTGCGCCCGACTGGCCGCACGGTCTGGCGGCGGCGGATCTGGATGTGTTCGGTGACGCACTGCTCGCCGATCCGCGCGGCACGCTCGGCCGTTTCCTCGCTTTGCAGACGCGCGGCGCACCGGATCAAAAAGCGCTGCTGTATGCGCTGCGGCGCGTTCTGGCCGAAGCGCCCGAGCCGGCGCCGTCGGCGCTGGCGGCCGGGCTGGCGATGCTGCGGGACACCGATCTGCGCATCGAGGCAAAGCGGATCGAACAGCCCGCGCTGGTGATCCATGGGCGACTCGATACCCTGGCCCCGACCGGTGCGGGCCAATGGCTTGCCGCGCATCTGCCGCAGGCGTGTGCGCTGGCCCTGCCGCGCGCCGCGCACGCGCCGCACCTGTCGCACCCGGATGCGGTGGTCGCGGCCCTTCGCGATTTCTGCCATGCGTGAGGACGCGCTCGATTTCGCCGAAGTGCGGCGCGCCTTCGACCGGGCTGCCGCGCACTACGACGCGCACGCCGTGCTGCAGCGCGAGGTGGGCGACCGTCTGTTCGAGCGGCTTGATTTCATGTCCATCGAGCCCGGGCGCGTACTCGACATCGGCACCGGCACCGGCTACGGATTCGGGCGCCTGCGGACACGTTACGCCGAGGCAAGCTGTTGCGCGCTCGACATCGCACCCGCCATGCTGCGCGCCGCGCGTGCGCGCCTGCCGCAGACCGGCTGGGGGCAGCGCATGCTGCGGCGGCTAGCAGGCGGCGCGGCCGAAACGGATTTCGTCTGCGCGGACATGGAACGTCTGCCTGTTGCCGCCAATGGGATCGATCTCCTGTGGTCCAGTCTCGCGCTGCAATGGGCGCAGGATCTGGAGGCGACGCTGAAGGGCTTTCACCGGGCGCTGGCGCCGGGTGGATTGCTGGTCTTCTCCACCTTCGGTCCGGATACGCTGAAGGAACTGCGCACCGCCTTCGCGACGGTCGACGATGCGCCGCACGTCAACCGTTTCGTCGATCTGCACGATATCGGCGACATGCTCGTGCATGCCGGCTTCGCGCATCCGGTCATGGAAATGGAAATGTTGACACTGACCTATGCTGATCTGCGAGCGATGATGCGTGATCTCAAAGGACTCGGCGCGCACAATGCCGCGCTGGATCGTCGTCGCGGGCTGACCGGCAAGGCGGCCTGGCAACGCCTCGAAGCGGCTTACGAACAGCATCGCGTCGAAGACCGGTTGCCGGCGCGTTTCGAGGTGATCTACGGCCATGCCTGGGCGGGCGACAAAAGAACGCGGGCAGACGGCCGCCAGGTGATTGAATTCAAGATCGCGCAGCGGCGGGCGGGGCGGTGAGCGGGCGCGGCTACTTTGTAACCGGTACCGACACGGGCGTGGGCAAGACGCGTGTCGCGGTCGCGCTCATTCATGCCCTGCGCGCACGCGGCCTGCGCGTTGCCGCCATGAAACCGGTGGCGGCGGGGGCCGCGCCTGGTGCGTTGAACGGGGACGTCGTGGCGTTGCGTGCTGCGAGTAACGTCGAGGCGCCGCTGGCAGAGGTGAATCCCTATGCCTTCGGCGCGGCGATTGCGCCGCACATTGCAGCGGAAGCGGCTGGCGTGCGGATCGACATCGCGCGCATTGCCTCCGCCCATGCGCGGCTTGCCGCGCGCGCAGATGTCGTGGTCGTCGAGGGCGCAGGCGGCTGGCGCGTGCCGCTCGACGCAGATATCGACATGGCCGACCTGGTGGCGCATCTCGGCCTGCCCGTAGTGTTGGTCGTGGGGCTGCGCCTGGGATGTCTCAATCACGCGATGCTGACCGCCGATGCCGTGCGCGCGCGCGGGGTGCCGTGGGCGGGCTGGATCGCCAATCGCATCGATCCGGCGATGCCGTATGCCGATGCGAACCTGCGCGCCTTGCACGCGCGTCTGCCGGGGCCCTGTCTAGGCGTGCAGCCGTTCGTTGCCGAACTGGCCGAACCGGCACCGCCCGACTGGCTGCACCTGCCAGAAAATTAGCATCTTAGAATAATCGTTAATAACGATATTCTTTATATAAATCAACTGCTTAGTTACGGCGTGACGGCTTGCCATGCCCGCCACGCGCGTGGTACGGTTGCGACAGATTGCCGCATCATCCTTTCCGTTGTTCCCGCCAAAGGAGCTCGCATAGATGGAAGAGGTTGTACGCGGGACAACCGGCGCATTCGTCTTCCATTCGCGCCCCCGTTGCTCCCTGCCGCGCATGCAAGGTCGCCGGATTTTCTGGGCGCTTGCCGCCGTGTGTTTCGGCGTGGCGATCATATTCTCCGCATTGGGTTACTGGCTGGTCCTGCCGTTCGCCGGACTGGAAGTCGGGCTGCTCGCCTGGGCCTTCGAGGCGATGCGCGAGCGCGAGCGCGACTACGAAACCCTCACCATCGACGGCGATGCCGTCGTGCTCGAATGGAGCAGTGGCCGTCACCAGGGACGGCGCGAACTGAACCGTTACTGGGTGCGGGTCGAATCCGACTGCACCACACCGGGCCGCAATTGCCGGATTCGCGTCCGCTCGCACGGACGCGGTACCGAAGTTGGACTCTTTCTAAGCGACGAAGGGCGGCTGCAGCTGGCCGAGACGATACGTAGCAGACTGCGGATGTAGCCACGCCGCAACGACGAACCGAATACCAAATCAACAGTGAGAGGACGGGGAGTGCGATGAAGAGGATGGGGCAAGGGGCGGTGCTGGCTGCCGCATGGGGTGCAAGTCAATCGGCGTTCGCCGAGTATGCATACAATCTTCAGGCGCCGGCGAGTCCGATCGCCGCGCAGGTTTTTCACCTGCACAACCTGATCATGCTGGTCTGTCTGGGCATTTTTGTCGTGGTCTTCGGCGCGATGTTCTATTCGCTGATCAAGCACCGCAAATCGGTCGGCCATCAAGCGGCGCATTTCCACGAAAACACGACCATTGAAGTGATCTGGACGGTGATTCCCTTCGTCATCCTGATGGGCATGGCCTATCCGGCCGCCAAGGTGGTGATCGCGATGAAGGACACCAGCAACCCGGACATGACCATCAAGATCACCGGCTATCAGTGGAAGTGGGGCTACGACTATCTGAACGAGGGCGTCAGCTTCTACAGCAATCTCGCCACGCCGCGCGAGCAGATCCAGAATGCCGCGACCAAGGGCGAGCATTATCTGCTCGAAGTGGATGAGCCCATGGTGGTGCCGGTGGGCAAACGGGTGCGCCTGCTCATTACGGCCAACGATGTGCTTCACGCCTGGTGGGTGCCGGCCCTCGGCGCCAAGCAGGATGCGATCCCGGGTTTTATCCGCGATGCCTGGTTCGAAGCCGACCGGATCGGTACGTATCGTGGCCAGTGCGTCGAACTGTGCGGCAAGGATCACGGCTTCATGCCCATCGTCGTCAACGTCGTCTCTGAAGCCGACTATGCGGCCTGGGTCGAGAAGAAGAAAGGGGCGGCCGAAGTTGCGGCGGCGGACGACACCAAGACTTTCCCGCTGCCTGATCTGGTCGCACGCGGCGAGAAGGTCTATGCAGCCAGCTGTGCGGCGTGCCACCAGGCCAACGGCATGGGCTTGCCTGGCGCCTTCCCCGCAATCAGTGGTTCGAAGATCGCCACCGGGCCGGTCGGTGCGCATATCGATATCGTGCTGCATGGCAAGCCGGGGACCGCGATGGCGGCGTTCGGGACGCAACTGTCCGATGCGGATATCGCCGCGGTCGTGACCTATCAGCGCAATGCCTGGGACAACAAGACCGGCGACGCGGTACAACCCGCGCAGATCGCCGCCGCGCACGCCGACGGCAAGGGCGCCGCGGCCGCGCAGTGAATCACGGAGAGGAGAAGACGAATGTCTGACGTTGCACACGCTCACGGCCACGACGACCACGGGCACCACGCCCATCCGACCGGCTTCATGCGCTGGCTGACCACCACCAACCACAAGGACATCGGCAGCCTGTACCTGATCTTTGCGCTGATCATGCTGTTCGCGGCCGGCGCCATGGCCCTGATGATCCGCGCCGAACTGTTCAAGCCCGGACTTCAGCTGGTGCACCCTGATTTCTTCAACCAGCTCACGACCATGCACGGTCTGATCATGATCTTCGGCGTGATCATGCCGGCCTTCTCGGGCTTCGCGAACTGGCAGGTGCCGCTGATGCTGGGGGCGCCGGACATGGCTTTCCCGCGCATGAACAACTGGGCGTTCTGGATCCTGCCGGTTGCTGGTTTACTGCTCATGGCGTCATTCTTCCTGCCCGGCGGCGCGGTCGCCGGGGGCTGGACGATGTATCCACCGCTCTTCATCCAGGGCGGGATTTCCTACGACCTGACGATCCTCGCCGTCCATATCATGGGCCTGTCGTCAATCATGGGCTCGATCAACATCATCACGACCATCCTCAACATGCGTGCGCCGGGGCTCACGCTCATGAAGATGCCGCTCTTCGTGTGGACGTGGCTGATTACCGCGTACCTGCTCATCGCGACCATGCCGGTGCTCGCCGGCGCGGTGACCATGCTGCTGACCGACCGCAATTTCGGTACGCACTTCTTCAACGCGGCCGGTGGCGGCGACCCGGTGATGTTCCAGCACATCTTCTGGTTCTTCGCGCATCCCGAGGTCTACATCCTGATCCTGCCGGCCTTCGGCATCGTCTCCCAGATCATTCCGACCTTTGCCCGCAAGCCCCTGTTCGGCTATGCCTCGATGGTCTATGCGACGGCGTCGATCGCGATCCTGTCGTTCATCGTCTGGGCGCACCACATGTTCACCGTGGGCATGCCGGTGGCGGCGCAGCTCTTCTTCATGTTTTCGACCATGCTGATCGCGGTGCCGACCGGCGTGAAGGTATTCAACTGGGTCGCGACCATGTGGCGCGGGTCGATGACTTTCGAGACCCCGATGCTGTTCGCCATCGCTTTCGTCTGCCTGTTCACCATCGGCGGGTTCTCGGGGCTGGTGCTTGCCATCGCGCCGGTCGACATCCAGCTGCACGACACCTACTACGTCGTTGCGCATTTCCACTATGTGCTGGTGTCGGGTGCGTTGTTCTCGATCTTCGCTGGCGTCTATTACTGGCTGCCCAAGTGGACCGGACACATGTACAGCGAGACGTTGGGCAAATGGCATTTCTGGCTGTCGGTGATCGGCATGAACATCGTGTTTTTCCCGATGCATTTTCTGGGGCTTGCCGGCATGCCGCGGCGTATCCCGGATTACGCGCTGCAGTTCACCGAGTTCAACCAGATCGCCACCGTCGGGGCTTTCATCTTCGGCTTCTCTCAACTGCTTTTCCTGGCGATTGTGCTGAAGACGATCAAGGGAGGCGCGAAGGCCACGAGCAAGGTCTGGGAAGGCGCTGAAGGTCTGGAATGGACCGTGCCTTCGCCCGCGCCGTATCACACCTTCGAAACTGCGCCGGTGATCAAGTGAGCGATGCCGCAATGACCGACAGACGCGGACGCAAATACCTCACGGCCGGGCTGCTCGCGCTTTTTGCGCTGGGTTTGTTCCTGTTCACGCTGTTCAACGGGTTGCGCTAGAAGCATGGCGGACGGCAACGCGAAGATGCTGACCAAGCTGGTCGTGGCGACACTCGCCATGTTCGGCTTCGGCTTCGCCATGGTGCCGTTCTATTACAAGATCTGCGAAGTCACGGGCATCAACGCCGGCGATGAGCAGACGCTGGTGCGCAATACGCAGGTCGATCCGTCGCGATCGGTCACGATCCAGTTCGATGCCAATGTCAACGAAACCCTGCCCTGGCGATTCAAGCCGGAAGTCCGCACGATGACCGTGCATCCGGGGCAGCTCGTCCAGGTCGAGTATGTCGTGACCAATACCAGCGCGCATCCCATCGTTGGCCAGGCCGTTCCAAGCTATGGCCCGGCGCGCGCGGCGGCGTTCTTCAAGAAGATCGAATGTTTCTGCTTTACGCCGCAGACGCTTGCGGCCGGCGAAACGCGGCGCATGCCGGTGATGTTCGTGCTCGATCCGGCGGTCGAAAGCGAGCTGCATACCGTGACGCTGTCGTATACGTTCTTCGATACCGACAAACAGGCCGTGACGGGTACTGCAAAGCGAGGTTAGCGTTATGTCCGGCAACAACGTGAAGGCCGCGCTCGCCGTGTTCTGGAGCTTCTTCGGTGTGCGCAAGCGGCGCGATTACGATGACGATGCGAGCAGCCTGACGCCTGCGCAGGTCATCATCGCGGGCCTGATCGGCGGGGTGTTGTTCGTGTTGACGATGCTGGTGGTGGTGTATCTGGCGATGCAGTTTCTGAAATAAGGGATCAATCAAATAAGGAGAGGGGAAACATGAGCCTGGCGCAAACCGACAAATACTATCTGCCGCAGCCTTCGATCTGGCCCATCGTCGGATCGCTCGCCCTGCTGCTCATGGCGGTGGGGGGCACCATGATGATGCGGGAGGTGCCGCACGGCGGCTGGATACTGCTGGCGGGTTTCGGCACGCTGTTCTACATGATGTTCGGCTGGTTCGGCGAGGTCGTTCGGGACAGCGAGGCCGGCCGTTTCAACAAGCAGGTCGACGCCTCCTACCGCTGGTCGATGAGCTGGTTCATCTTTTCGGAGGTCATGTTCTTTGCCGCTTTCTTTGGCGCGCTGTTCTATACGCGCGTGCTGTCGGTGCCCTGGCTGGCCGAGGGCGATACCATGCAGCAGCTGTGGCCCAATTTCCAGGCGGCCTGGCCGACCGCCGGTCCCGGGCTGTCAGGGCCCGAGGCCCAGTTCACGCCCATGCACGCATGGGGCATTCCCGCGATCAACACGCTATTGTTGTTGACGTCCGGCGTGACCGTGACCTGGGCGCACTGGGGCCTGAAAAAAGGCGTACGCAGTCAACTGGTCTGGGGGCTAGCGATGACGGTCGCACTGGGCCTGGTATTCCTCAGCCTGCAGATCTACGAGTACTACCACGCATACACGGCGCTCGGGCTGACCCTGGGGGCGGGCGTCTACGGCGCGACCTTCTTCATGCTGACGGGATTCCACGGTTTCCATGTGCTGGTCGGCACCACGATGCTGATCGTGATGCTGGGCCGCTCGATGGCCGGACATTTCACCGCCGATCACCATTTCGCCTTCGAGGCGGTGTCGTGGTACTGGCACTTTGTCGACGTGGTGTGGGTGTTGCTGTTCCTGCTGGTCTACTGGCTGATTTGAAAGGCCGGCGCAGAACGGTCAGCGAAGACCGTTCTGCGGCACCAGGCCGAAGTAGTATCCGGCCATCAGCAGGATGAAAAGCGTGAGCGACAGGGTGATGCGGATGGTGAGCATCTTGACGGTGCGGTCCGACCCGCCCTTGTCCTTGACGAGGTAGTACAGGGCGCTGCCCAGACTGGCCAGGATGAGGAAGATGAAGAGCAGGACGACGATGCGCATGGGGCGGCCCGTTCGACAAAACGGCAGTCTACCCGGATTGTCCCGTCGGTGCATGGCTTGAATCTGCGGATCGGAAACTGGCGGTTTGCCCCGCGGCTCTGGCCGACCCTGGCAATGCTGTTCTTCGTTGCACTGACCGCCTGGCTCGGTAACTGGCAGAGCGGCCGTGCGGATACGAAGCGCACCCTGCAGGCCCGCTACGATGCCGCTTTCCTGGCTGCGCCCATCCACGTTGGTACACCCATGCTCGACAAGAACAGCGTGCTTTATCGCAAGCTCGAAGTCACGGGGCGTTTCGATGCGGCGCACGGCATACTCATCGACAACCGCATTCGTACCGGGGTGGCGGGCTATCACGTTCTGATGCCGCTTGTGGTGGAAGGGGGGCGTACAGCCATCCTGGTCAACCGCGGCTGGGTCGCGGCCGATCCGGCGCGCGCGCATATTCCGGATCCGCCGGTGCCGGCCGGCCGGGTTGCCCTGGAAGGCATCGCCGGCGATCCGCACAGCCGTTACGTTGAGCTGGGCGATGCCACGCCGCGGGACAGGGTATGGCAGAACCTCGATTTCGAACGGTATGCCCGTACCTACCCACGCGCACTTCAACCGGTTCTGCTGATGCAGACGAGCGCGACGGCGGACGGCCTTGCGCGTGACTGGCCCCGGCCCGATACCGGTGTCGACATGCACGTCGGCTATGCATTCCAGTGGTACAGTCTGGCGACGACGCTGGTCGTGCTGTGGGTCGTGTTGAACCTCAGGCGCTCGGGAAGCGGCTGAACTATCTGAAGGTCGTACATCCATGCAATTGAGTTCGCGCGGAAAGCTGCTCCTGCTGATTGGCGTATTTCTCGTACCCGTCGTGGCTGCGTATATCGCATACCTAGGATGGCGCCCTTCGGCGCACGGCAATTACGGTGAACTGCTGCGCGTGACGCCCCTGCAACAGACAGCCGGTGCGCGTCTCGATGGCGGATCGCTCGATTTCGAGGCTTTACGCGGCAAGTGGCTGATCGTGCGTGTCGGTGGCGGGGTTTGCGATCCGGATTGTGCGCAGCAACTGTATCTGACGCGGCAGGTGCGTACGGCGCAGGGCAAGGATCAGTCGCGGATCGAGCGCGTGTGGGTGCTGGCCGACGGGCATGCGCCGGATGCGTCGCTGCTGCAGGCGCACCCGGGCCTGATCGTGTGGCGTCCAGCGAATCCGGGCTTCCTGGCGCAATTCCCGGAAACTGGCGACGATGGGGTGTATCTCGTCGATCCGCTGGGCAATTTGATGTTGCGCTTTCCGGCGCATCCCGATCCCAAGCGCATGATGAAAGACCTGAAACTCCTGCTCAAGGCTTCGCAGATCGGTTGAATCCATCCATGCACATCTATCGCGCGCTCATACTCGCAGCCCTGGTCCTGGCCCTGGGGGTCGTCAGCCTTGGCGCCTACGTGCGGCTGTCCGATGCCGGTCTGGGCTGCCCGGACTGGCCGGGATGCTATGGACATCTGACCCCGCATCATGCGGCCGACGCAATCAACGCTGCACTGGCGGTCGAGCCCGATGGACCGGTTTCGCATGCCAAGGCCTGGAAGGAAATGGCCCATCGGTATTTTGCAGGCCTGCTCGGCTTGCTGATACTCGGCATCGCCGCCTTCGGTTGGCGCATGCGCCGGCAGGCGCAGGGCGGAGCGGCGTTACCACTCTTCCTGCTGGGCCTGATCGTGTTTCAGGCGCTGCTCGGAATGTGGACCGTGACGCGGCTGCTGAAACCGATGGTCGTGAGTGCGCATCTGCTGGGCGGGATGGCTACCGTATCGCTCTTGCTGTGGCTGTGGTTGCGCGAGCGTGGTCAGCCGGGGCCGTCGTATCGCGCCCGGGCCGATCATTTGCGCGGGGTCGCGGCGATTGGCTTGATGCTGGTTGCGATCCAGATCGCATTGGGTGGCTGGGTGAGCACCAACTACGCGGCGCTGGCCTGTACGGATTTTCCGCAGTGCCATGGTGCGTGGGTGCCGCCAGGCATGGATTTCACGCATGGTTTCACTCTGCGTCGCGCGCTGGGTGAAACTGCGGGCGGCGATCTATTGCCTTTCGAAGCGCTGGTCGCCATTCACTGGACGCATCGCGTGATGGCGCTGATCGTGACGCTCTATCTGCTGATGCTGGCCTGGAGGCTGTTGCGAACGCCGGGTTTCACAGGCGGCGGCGCGCTGTTGCTTGCCGCACTTGCCCTGCAGGTCGGACTTGGCATCAGCAATGTTCTGCTCAGCCTCCCGCTGGGACTGGCTGTCGCCCACAATGCGGGCGCGGGCGCGTTGCTGGCAGTGCTGGTGTATCTGAACTTCCGGGTGCGAGGAGGATGATGTGGAATCCTTGATGGTGCAGGGTGCGGCGTGCCGTTGCCAGCAGTTCCTGGCCTTGTGCAAGCTGCGGGTCGTCAGCCTTATCGTGTTCACCGCCGTCATCGGCATGTTCCTGGCCGTGCCGGGCTGGCCGGACTGGCACGCACTGTGGGCCGGCACGCTGGGGATTGCGATGGTTGCGGGGGCCGCCGCCGCATTCAATTGCCTGATCGAGCAGAAGATCGATGCGCTGATGGCGCGCACCCGGGCGCGCCCTTTGCCGCGAGGCGAGCTGACCAGCATCCAGACCGTGGTGTTCTCGGGCATCGTGGGCGGGATCGGTCTCTTGTTGCTGAACCTGTACGTCAACCCGCTGACGATGTGGCTCACGCTTGCAACCTTTGTGGGGTATGCGGTGATCTACACGGCCATCCTCAAGCCGATGACGCCGCAGAACATCGTTATCGGCGGTGCGTCGGGCGCGATGCCGCCTGTGCTGGGCTGGGCCGCGGCAACCGGCGAAGTCCACCATGATGCCCTGTTGCTGTTCCTCATCATTTTTGCTTGGACGCCGCCGCATTTCTGGGCGCTGGCGCTATATCGCCGCGAAGAATATGCGCGTGCCGGACTGCCCATGCTGCCGGTCACCCATGGCGAGGCGTACACGCGTCTGCAGGTTCTGCTCTACACGCTGCTGTTGTTCGCGGTTTCCATGCTGCCCGTGGCAACGGGCATGGGAGGGATCGTCTACCTGGCGGGAGCGGTGGTGCTGGGCGCGCGCTTCATTCATTATGGCTGGCGCCTGTGGCGTGCGTACTCTGACGCGCTCGCCAAAGAGACGTTCCGGTTTTCGATCTGGTATCTGAGCCTGCTGTTCGCCGTCATGCTGTGCGACCATTACTGGCGAATACCCGTTTGATTTTCATGGCCATTTTTGGCCGGCTCCCCTCTGAATATCTGGATATTCAGACTGGATTGTTTTATATTAGGGCAATCCATCATCAGGGGGTGCGAAATGATTCTCTCCCGAACCAGCCAGTATGCCGTGCAGGCGCTGATCTACATGGCCACGCAACCCAGCGCGACCCCCGTCCTGAACAAGGACATTGCCGCGCAGCTTGGCGTGCCGGCGCCCTATCTGGCGAAGATTCTGCAAAGTCTGGCCAAGGGCAATCTACTGTTTTCCTTCCGGGGCAGGCTGGGCGGATTCTGCCTGCGCGAGCCGGGCGACAAAATCACGCTGATGCAGATCCTGCTGCTGACCGAAGGCCCGGCGTTTACCCAGAGTTGCCTGCTCGGCCTGAAAAAATGCAGCGATGAAACCGCCTGCCCGCTGCATTTTCGCTGGGTACCGGTCAAGAAGAAAATCATCGACCTGTTGCAGGAAACGACCCTGGAAAAGCTGGCGAAAGCGGTCGAGTCCGGGAAATATCGCCTGGCCGATGTGCCGGCCCAGCTTTTCGAGCACGTCAAGGCGTGAAACGTGCGCTGATCGCGCTGGCAGGGATGCTGAGCCTGGGGCTCGTGGCCTGTACACCCGCGCCGATGCCGCCCCGGTTCCAGGCAACCGATATCACGGGTGCGCCTTTCGCGCATGATTTCAGGCTGACCGACCATACCGGCCAGATGCGTACCCTGGCCGACTTCAAGGGCAAGGCCGTTGCTGTTTTCTTCGGCTACACACATTGCCCGGACGTTTGCCCGACCACGCTGGCCGATTTTGCCGCTGCGTTAAAAATGCTGGGGTCACAGGGCGACCGCGTGCAGGTTATTTTCGTTACGGTCGATCCCGAGCGCGATACCCCCGAGGTGCTGCGGCAATTCGTCCCGGCCTTCGATCCGCGCTTTTTGGGCATGTACACCGATGCGGCTTCGCTACGGCTGTTGGCAAAAGACTACAAGATCGTCTATCAGAAAACCGCACAAAAAAATCCGGACGATTATCTGATCGACCACAGTGCGGGAACCTATATCTATGATCCAAAAGGGCGTTTGCGCCTGTTGATGCCCTATGGCAGCAAGCCCGAGGCCATTGCGCAGGATCTGAAGACCCTGCTGGCGTCGCCCTGATTCGGTGCGTGCCTTGCGGCTGCCCGGACGGATAGACTATAATCCCGCAGTTTTTAATATAAGCATATGCTGTTCGATATCGGCTGCCGGCGGTGGGGCGGTCGTGTTGTTTCGGTACACGTTAGGAGCGGTCTATGGCGGTAACCACATATTCCGGGGCGGAGCAGTACAACTTCGATATCGTCAAAAAATTTGCCGTCATGTCCCTCGTCTGGGCGGTGATCGGCATGTTCGTCGGGGTGTACATCGCCTCCGAACTGGCGTGGCCCTTCCTCAATTTCGATAATCCCTACATCTCCTTCGGGCGTTTCCGGCCGGTTCATACCACCACGGTGATCTTCGGCTTCGGCGGTTCCGCTCTCTTCGCCACCTCCTACTACGTCGTTCAGCGTACCTGCCAGACCCGTCTGATTTCGGACGGCATGGCCAGTTTCACCTTCTGGGGCTGGATGGCAATCATCTTCCTGGCGGATATCAGCTACATGCTGGGCTATACCCAGTCGCGCGAATACGCGGAAATGGAATGGCCGATCGATATCCTGATCGAGGTCGTGTGGGTCACCTACCTGATCCTGTTCGTCGGCACCATCATGCGCCGCAAGCAGCCGCACATCTATGTGGCGAACTGGTTCTATCTGGCATTCATCCTGGCCACGGCTCTGTTGCACACGTTCAACAACCTGGCCATGCCGATCAATCTCTTCTCGATGAAGTCGTACAGCCTCTTTGCCGGCACCCAGGACGCAATGACCCAGTGGTGGTATGGCCACAATGCGGTCGGCTTCTTCCTGACGGCGGCCTTCCTTGGCATGATGTACTACTTCGTGCCCAAGCAGGCCGGTCGCCCGATCTACTCCTACCGGCTGTCGATCGTCCACTTCTGGGCGCTGGGCTTCATGTACATGTGGGTGGGCGCCCATCACCTGCACTGGACGGCGCTGCCCGACTGGACTTCGTCGCTGGCCGCCGCGTTCTCGATCCTGCTGCTGATGCCCTCGTGGGGCGGCATGATCAACGGCATCATGACCCTCTCCGGAGCATGGGACAAACTGCGTACCGACCCGGTGATGCGTTTCATGATCGTTGCGCTCTCGTTCTACGGCATGTCGACCTTCGAAGGGCCGATGATGTCGCTGAAGGAGGTCAACGCGCTCTCGCACTATACCGACTGGACCGTGGGTCACGTGCACTCCGGCGCGCTCGGCTGGGTGGCGATGATTTCCTTCGGCTCGCTCTATCACATGATGCCCAAGCTCTGGGATACCAAGATTTATAGCCAGAAGATGGTCGAATGGCATTTCTGGCTGGCCACGATCGGTATCGTGCTCTACATCGTCGCAATGTGGATTTCGGGCATCACCCAGGGCCTGATGTGGCGCGCTTTCGACGAGTTCGGCAACCTGCAGTACTCGTTTGTCGAATCGGTCGCCGCGATGCATCCCTTCTACGCGATGCGTGCCATCGGCGGGATGTTCTTCCTGACCGGCGCGGTGCTGATGACCTACAACATGTTCATGACCATTCGGCAGGGCAAGCGTGAAGCCGCTGCGCTGGAAGCCAAGCTGGCCGCCAAGATGGCCCGCGCGTAACACGGAGCAGCCCTGAAATGAACCTCAATTTCAAGCATGAATGGATCGAGACCAATATCGGCCTGATGGCCGTGTTGACCATGCTGGCGATCAGCGTGGGCGGTCTGGTGGAAATCGCACCCCTGTTCTTCATCGACAAGACGATCGAGAAAGTCGAAGGCGTCAGACCCTATACGCCGCTTGAACAGCGCGGCCGCGACATTTATCAGCGTGAAGGCTGCTATCTGTGTCATTCGCAGATGATTCGCCCATTCCGTGACGAGAAGCTGCGTTACGGTCATTATTCGCTGGCGGCGGAATCGCAGTACGACCATCCCTTCCAGTGGGGATCGAAGCGCACCGGCCCCGATCTGGCGCGTGTCGGCGGCAAATATTCCAATGAATGGCACGTTCAGCATCTCATCGCACCGCGTTCGATGGTGCCCGAATCGGTCATGCCGAATTACCCCTGGCTGCAGACTACGCCGCTCGACATCTCCGACGTGACCGACCGCATGAAGGCCTTGCGCAAGGTGGGGGTGCCTTACTCGCTGACCGAGGCCGAATACAAGGCTAATGCCCAGAAATTCGGTGAAACGGTGGCCAGGCAGCTGCATATCCCGGATGCCCAGAAAAATCTGATCGAGCAGGCCAATTTCGGCAATTACGACGGCGACCGCTCGGGCATTTCCGAAATGGATGCGCTGGTGGCCTATCTGCAGGTACTGGGCACCATGGTCGATTTCAGCAAATACAAGGACGACGCTTTCGTCGACAGCCGGTAAGCGGAGGCGTCATGGAATGGTTGATATGGTTCTCGAAACCGGAAAACACCAAGCCTCTGGCGCTGATCATCTTTTTCGTGACCTTTATCGGCATCCTGATCTACGCCTACGGTAGCAAGACGCGGAGCGAAAAACTCGAGTCCTACCGCGATATCCCCTTTCTCGATGACGAGGAAGGAACGAAGGACAAGCAATGAGCGAGCAAAAACTACAATCCCAGACCGTACAGACCACCGGCCACGCATGGGACGGCGATCTGCAGGAATACAACAACCCGCTGCCCGTCTGGTGGGTCTATACGTTCTACGCGACGGTGATTTTTGCCATCGTTTACTGGACCATCTATCCGTCGTGGCCGTTCGGCAAGGGCTGGCTGGGTGGCGTGGCCGACATCACCTACGTGAACAGCGATGGGGAAACCAAGACGCACAGCTGGAATACGCGTGCGCTTCTGATGGAGAAACTCAACGCAGCCAGCGTCGAACAGAAGCCGTATTTCGACAAGGTGGCTTCCATGTCCTACGAGCAGATCGCCAAGGATCCGGAAATGAGCGGCTTCATCCAGTCGGCCGGCAAGGCATTGTTTTCCGATAACTGCGCACCCTGTCACCAGGCGGGTGGCCAGGGCAAGATCGGCTTTTTCCCGAACCTGACCGATGACGACTGGCTCTATGGCGGTACTTACGCCAAGATTCACGAGACGCTGATGGAAGGCCGACGTGGCTACATGCCGACCTTTGGCGAAGTGCTGGCCGCAGACCAGATCGACAGCCTGGCCAACTATGTGGCCAGCCTCTCCGGCATTCCGCATGACGCGGGCAAGGCCTCGGCAGGCAATGTCCTGTTCCATAGCGAAACAGCGGCATGCTTTTATTGCCATGGCGGTGACGCAAAGGGCCGCAAGGATATCGGTGCGCCCAATCTGACGGACAATATCTGGCTGTGGGCCGACGTGCCGGGTTCGGATGCCGCAGAAGGCAAAATCGCCGCGATCCGCAACGTGATCGCCCAGGGGCTCAACAAAGGGGTGATGCCCGTGTGGGCGGGACGTCTGTCGTCCGAGCAAATCAAGGTGCTTACGGTTTACGTCCACGATCTGGGTGGCGGACAGTGAGTCCAGCTTTCGGAATACACCGGGACTGAAGGTGCAAAGCCCCCGCTCGCGGGGGCTTTGCGCTTTCGGCTTTCTGGATCGCATCGATCATGCAATCAGGCTTAGAAGACCAGCTTGCGCTTTACCAAAAGCGCATTCCCATTTTCACGCGTTCGGTCAAGGGACGGTTCAGGCGTTTCAAAACTGCGGTCCTGGCGCTGGCCTATGCGATCTATTTCCTGCTGCCCTGGCTACCCTGGGCGCGGCCTGACGCCCCCTCCCAGGCAGTATTGTTCGATCTGCCTGGGCGGCGTTTTCTGATTTTCGGCCTGACCGTCTATCCGCAGGATGTGATCTGGCTGGCGTTGCTGCTGTTCATCGCCGCAATTCTGCTGTTCTTCGTCACCGGCCTGGTCGGACGCGCCTTCTGTGGCTATTTCTGCTTTCAAACGCTGTGGACCGATTTCTTCATCTGGATCGAACATCGTGTCCAGGGCGAGCGTCCTGCGCGCGTGCGGTTGTACCGACAGCCCTGGGATCGCGAAAAAATCCTGAAGGTGGCGGGAACCCATGTGCTCTGGTTGCTGGCGTCGTTCTGGACAGCGATAACCTTCGCAGCCTACTTCAGCCCGGTTCCCCAACTGGTCATCGATTTCTTCACCGGTCAGGCTGCGGCTGCGGCCTACATCACGGTGACTGTGCTGACGCTGTCGACCTACGCGGCAGCGGGTTTGATGCGCGAGCAGATATGCACCTATGTCTGCCCGTATGGCCGGTTCCAGAGCGTCATGTATGAAGCCGAAACGCTGGCCGTGCACTATGACGCCAAGCGGGGCGAAGGAACCCAGGGGCGCGCGGTCGTGCGCGCGGGCCGAGGTATCGCGCTGGAACGGCGCAAGGGGGGCGCGCGTGGCGGAGACGCCCCGGAACGGCGACACATTCAGCTGTCGAATGCGGAACGTGCCCGGGCCGAACGGCAGGCGCAGGGGTACGGCGACTGCGTCGACTGCGGGCTGTGTGTGCAGGTCTGCCCCGTCGGCATCGATATCCGCGATGGATTGCAGTACAAATGCATTTCCTGCGGGCTCTGCATCGATGCCTGCAATACCATCATGGATTCCTTCGGTTTTCCGCGTGGCCTGATCCGTTACGACTCCGAAAAAAACCTGGCTTCACAGACACCGCTGGCGCCGAAGCTGCACTGGAAACGGCTGAAGATCATCGGCTACGGTGTCGCGCTGATCCTGATGACCGGTTATCTCGGCTACAGTATTGCAACGCGCAGCAGTTTCGACCGGGCCGTCAGCCAGGTGCGTCAACCCCTGTACGTTGTGCTGTCCAATGGCGATATCCGCAATCGCTATCAGGTCCGGATCACCAACAAATCGGGCACCGCAACGCGCTACCGCATCACAGTCCGGGGCGTGCCGGTGCAGGCGCTTGATCTGGGCAATTTTGAGGAGATCGGAATTAAACCGGGCCACAGCGGTCTCGTACAGGCGAGCGTGCGTCTGTCGCCGAACGAAGCGGCCCGAATCCGGCAGTTCGAGCTGACGATCACCCCGGTGGGGCGTCCCGGCGAAGCCCGCAGCGAACGCGTGCGTTTCGACAGTCCTGGACATACGTCATGAACACTACTTTCGTCACCCTGTTCAGCGGCCTGGGGGCGGTACTCGTCCTCTACGCCCTGCTGGGCCTCATGCGTACCCTGCATCCCATGCTGAGGGCGCTGCTGGCGGGGTTGATACCGCTCACCGCCTATTTCATCCTCATTGTCGGCGGCTGGCCCGGACTGGACGTTGCCGCCATCCATATTTCCGTATTTCTCGCGGCGGCGCTGGTGTTATATGCCATCACGCAGTTCAGGAAAAGCAGCGAACGTCTGCACTGGGTGCCGAAGCTCCTGATTGCTTTTTTCGTCGGCCTCGTTTTTTTCAATGCCGGCTTGCTGTATGTATCGAATGCGGGTTTGCCGGTTGCGCTGGGCACCTGGTGGCTGGGCGGCAACGGACAGACTGTGCACAGTGGATTCTCGGGGGTGGTACCGCACGGCGAAAATGCGGCGCGAGCCGTTTCGTCCGAGCTGGCGCGAACGCATCGCGAAAGCCAGGCGGGCTGGCGGGTCGAAGTGGACGGTCTGGATGGCACGGAAACGGTGCGTTCCGTCGTCATCCGGGCGCAGGATCGCACGGGGCTGCCGGTCGACGACGCGCAGGCCGAAATACGCATCAGCCGCCCGGGGGCTCCCGATTCGGGGCACACGGAAGCACTCCGGATGTCGGCGCCGGGGGTATATGAAGGTGCCGTGTCGCTGCCGGGCAAGGGACGCTGGCTGCTTGACGTGAACTTGAGCCGCTCCGGCGAAACGCGCTATCACAGCGGGCAGGAGGCCTACGTGCCATGAACGGCATTCTGGGATTTCTGTTTGCCCTCTCGGGCGTCTTCGTACTGCTGATCGTGGCGGGTGTTTTCTGGTCGATCCGGCATGGGCAATTCGACGATCTCGAAGGGCCGGCGGAGCGGATTCTGATGGACGACGACGACCCCCTGCTGCCGACGCGCCGCTTGAGGGATGCGGACGATTAAATTAAAATTCGCCGAAATACGCACACACGGAGTCTCCCCGAATGAAGCAACTGCTCACTTTTCAGAGTTTTCCCATGGTCGTGGTCACCGGCCTGATCATCTGGGCCTGGATCAGTATTCTGTCGGTATTGATCGCTTCGTTCTTCTGACGTGGCCCGCGCCCAACAAAAAGCCCCGCAGAATGCGGGGCTTTTTGTTGGGCGCATAACTCAGACAGGTATGGCGGCGCGCATCTTTTGCAGGGCGCGCGCTTCGATCTGCCGGATCCGTTCGGCCGATACGCCGTATTGCGCCGCCAGTTCGTGCAGTGTCGCCGCCTCGCCCTCGGTCAGCCAGCGCGCCTGTATGATGTGGCGGCTGCGCGCGTCCAGATTGTCCAGCGCCGTGCTCAGGCCATCACGACGCAGGCGCTCGGTCTGTTCGCGTTCCAGTTTCTGTGCCGGATTTTCGTCCGGACTCGCCAGATAGGCGATCGGGCTGAAGCTTTCCTCGCCGTCATCCAGCGCGGGGTCGATCGAAAGATCGTGGCCCGACAGACGGGTTTCCATTTCTAGAACATCCTCGCGCGACACATTGAGTTCGCGTGCAACGGCATCCGCTTCCTTCAGGGTGAGCGCGTTCAGCGACTGTTTCAGGCTGCGCAGGTTGAAGAACAGCTTGCGCTGCGATTTGGTCGTCGCCACCTTGACGAGGCGCCAGTTGCGCAACACGTACTCGTGGATTTCCGCCCGGATCCAGTGCAGTGCGAACGAAACCAGGCGCACGCCGCGATCTGGATCGAAGCGTTTCACGGCCTTCATCAGGCCGACGTTGCCTTCCTGGATGAGGTCGGCGTGCGGCAATCCGTAACCGAGGTAATGGCGGGCCACGCTGACCACGACACGCAGATGGGACACCACCAGCTTGCGTGCCGATTCGACGTTCTGGGCGTCGTGCCAGTCGCGCGCAAGCGCCTGCTCTTCTTCCGCGCTGAGCATGGGATAGCGATTCACCGTCTGGATATAGCTGTCCAGGCTGTAGGCGGCAGGAATGGGTAAGACCATTTGATTCATCAAGTAACCCCCTTGCATGAATTTTAGCACTCCCGGTCTATGAGTGCTAAAGCCGGATCGGGTTCCCGATTGCAGGCACGGACAATTAGTGTGCCGAGACCTGTCCGAGTGCGCGGGAAACCGAAAGCCATGCGCCCAGCCAGCCGAACAGCGCAGGGAGGCTCAGTACCGCTCCCCATTCGAGTGGGGCGAGCGGTGCAAGATGGAAAGCCGAACCGTAGAGGCCGGCGAGTTGCGCCACCGGCGCCTTCAGCAGCCAGCCCGCACCGGCCAGTACGCCGATCGAAGCCAGACCGCCGAAGAGGCCCTGCAACGCGCCCAGATACAGGAAGGGCCGGCGGGTGTAACGATCGGTTGCGCCGATCAGGCGGCTGACCAGGATTTCGTCGCGCCGCGCCAGCACCTGTGCGCGGATTGCATTGCCGGAGATCGCGATCAGGGCGGTGGCGAACAGGGCGGCGAGCAGCCAGACGCCCATGCGGCCCAAGCTGAGCGCGGCGGCCAGCCTTTCGGCCCACTGGCTGTCGAGATGGCTTTCCGCCACGCCGGGCAGGGTGCCCAGCTCGCCTGCCAGCTGGATCAGGGCGGCCCGCGAGCTGTCGCGTGGCCGGACGATCCAGGCATCGGGCAAGGGATTGTCCGGCAGGCCGGCCGTCACGTCGGCCAGATCCTGGGCTGCGCTCAACTGGGCCAGCGCCTCGTCCTTGTCGACATGACGGGCCTGGGCAATATCCGCCTGGCGCAGGCGTGCGGCCAGGGCGGATCGTTGCGTGGTGCTGGCGTCGTCGGCGATGAACAGGCTGATTTCGGGTTGGGCGGGCAGATTGCCGGCGAGGCGGCCGAGATTGTCCAGTGCGAGATAGAGGCCGGCCGGCAGGCTGATCGCAACGCCCATGGCCACGGCGGTGAGCAGTGTGGCGAAAGGCTGGCCAGCCAGTCGAAGCAGCGCACTGCGCAGCGCGGTTTTCTGGTGCCGCAGCCAGGCTTTCATGCACCTTCCCCCACCCGGCCGTGGTCGATATGCAAGACACGGCCGCCCATGGCCGCGATTGCGCGGTCGTCGTGCGTGGCGATGACCAGCGTAGTGCCGACCTGATGAAATTCGCGGAACATGGTCATGATGTCGGCGGCATAGCCGGCGTCGAGATTGCCGGTCGGTTCGTCGGCCAGCAGCAGGGCGGGCCGGCTCACCAGCGCACGGGCGATGCACAGGCGCTGCTGCTCGCCGCCCGAGAGGCTGATCGGATTGGCTTTCTCGCGGTTCAGCAGGCCGACCTTGTCGAGCACGGCGCGGGCGCGTCTGAACGACTCGCGACGTTCGAAACCGGCGATGTCGAGCGGCAGCACCACGTTTTCGATCGCGTTGCGGTCGAACAGGAGCTTGTGGTCCTGGAATACCAGACCGACGTTGCGGCGCAGATAGGGCAGGGCACGCTGCGGCAGGCGCCCGACGTTCTGGCCGCTTACCGTGACTACGCCGCTGGTCGGGCGTTCGATTGCCGCGACCAGTTTCAGCAGGGTCGATTTGCCGGCGCCGGAATGCCCGGTCAGGAATACCAGCTCGCCTTTTTCGATGATCAGGTCGACGCCGGAGAGCGCCTCGTGTCCGCCCGGATAACGCTTGGTGACCTGGCTGAACTGGATCATGCCGCGAATACGGCCTCGACGAACTCGCGCGCGTCGAAGGGGCGCAGATCGTCCAGGCTTTCGCCGACGCCGATGTAGCGCACGGGAATCGGCCGCGCCTGGGCGATCGCTGCAATCGCGCCCCCTTTGGCGGTGCCGTCGAGCTTGGTCAACGCCAGCCCGGTCACGCCGAGCGCGTCGTCGAAGGCCTTGACTTGCGTCACGGCGTTCTGTCCGGTGTTGGCGTCGAGCACCAGCAGTACTTCGTGCGGTGCGCCGGGAATGGCTTTTTCGATCACCCGTTTGACCTTGCGGATTTCTTCCATCAGATGCAGCTGCGTCGGCAGCCGGCCGGCGGTGTCAGCCAGCACGACATCGATGTTGCGCGCGCGCGCGGCGGCGATGGCGTCGAAGATCACAGCCGCCGAGTCGCCCTTGTCCTGGCTGATGACGGTGACGCCGTTGCGCTCGCCCCAGACCTGGAGCTGCTCGCGCGCGGCGGCGCGGAACGTGTCGCCAGCCGCCAGCAGCACCGACAGCCCCTGCGACTGATAGAGCTTGGCGAGCTTGCCGATGGTGGTCGTCTTCCCCGCGCCGTTGACCCCGGCCAGCATGAGGACGAAGGGCTTGTGCGGCGTCACGTCCAGCGGCGCCTGCAGCGGGGCGAGCAGATCGACCAGTGCCGTCTTCAGTGCGGTCTGCAACTGGGTGGCCTCGGTCAGGTTTTCGCGGCGCACCTTTTTCTGGAGGGTGTCGAGCAGGTTTTGCGTCGCATCCACGCCGACGTCGGCGGTCAGCAGGATGGTTTCGAGTTCCTCGAACAGCTCGGCGTCGATCTTGCGGCCCATGCCGAACAGGCCGGAAAGCTGGCCGCCAAGCCGGTCGCGTGTTTTTGCCAGCCCCTGCTTCAACCGCTGCGCCCAGCCCGACTTGGAGGCGGGCTCGGCAGGTTCGGGAGGGGAGGCGGGCGCCGGCGCCGCGGGGGCTGCCGTCTCGACGGGGGCGGCCGTTGTGTCGGCCGGCGTCTCGGCGGTGTCGGCAGGGAGCTTGGACTTCTTGAAGAAACTAAACACGGACGGACGCGGTCTGGAGACTGTTCGGCGAACGCCGTATCTTATCATTCGCGCTTCAAGCAACGAGGTGAAAAACATGCGAAGCCTATGGGCAATCCTGCTGGTCGCGGTTGCGGCCGGTGCGCAGGCGGGGGTGACCGACGTCACGCTCGACAACGGCATGCGCGTGATCGTGCAGGAAGATCACCGCGCACCGGTGATGGTGTCGCAGGTGTGGTACCGCGCCGGCAGCATCGACGAATTCAACGGCACCACCGGTGTGGCACACGTGCTGGAACACATGATGTTCAAGGGCACCAGGGATGTGCCGGCCGGTGAATTCTCCAAGCGCATTGCGGCGGCGGGCGGGCGTGAAAATGCCTTCACCAGCCGTGACCACACCGCGTATTTCCAGCAGATGCAGAAAGACCGCCTGGAACTGTCGATGCGGCTCGAGTCCGATCGTATGGCCAATCTGGTCATCGGCGACGAAAACTTCGCCAAGGAAATCCAGGTGGTCATGGAAGAGCGCAGGCTGCGCACGGACGATCAGCCGCAGGCGGTGACCTACGAACGCCTGATGGCGACGGCCTACCAGACGCACCCTTACCGCCGGCCGATCATCGGCTGGATGAACGATCTGCAGAACATGACCGCACAGGATGCGCGCGACTGGTACAGCCGTTGGTATGCGCCGAACAATGCCACGCTGGTCGTCGCGGGCGATGTGAAAAGCGACGAGGTGATCGCGCTGGCGAATCGCTATTTCGGCCCGATTCCGGCCCGTCCGCTGCCGGTGCGCAAGCCGCAGGCCGAAGTCGAGCAGATCGGCGACAAACGCATCGTCGTCAAGGCGCCGGCCAAGCTGCCTTACCTGCTGATGGCCTGGCACGCGCCCGTGCTGCGCGACTGGCAGACGGACACCGAACCCTATGCGCTGCAGATTCTCGCAGGCGTACTGTCCGGCAACGACTCGGCCCGGCTGCAGAAGTCGCTCGTCAAGACGCGCCAGATCGCAGTTGATGCAAGCGCCGGCTACGACGGTATCGCGCGTGGCCCTGGCATGTTCATGGTCGACGCGACGCCGGCGGCCGGTCAGACGGCCGCCGCGCTGGAAAAAGCCGTCCGCGCCGAGATCGCACGCATCCAGGCCGAGGGCATCAGCGCGGCCGAGCTGGCACGGGTCAAGGCCCAGGTCATTGCAGCCGATGTGTACCAGCGCGATTCCCTGTTCTATCAGGCCATGCAACTGGGCGAATACGTCACTGCGGGCCTCCCGCCCGAGGCACTGGCGCAACGGGTCGACAGGCTGCGCGCAGTCACGGCCGACCAGGTGCGGGATGCCGCGCGCAAATGGCTGACCGACGACCGCCTAAGCGTCGCCGAGCTCGACCCGCAGCCGATCCAGCAACCGATGCGTCCTGCCGCCGGGACGGGAGACAGCCATGTCCGTTAAGCGTTTTCTGGCGGGTCTCGCCCTCTGCCTGCCGTTCGCCGCCCACGCCGGGCTGACCATTCAGCACTGGCTGACCCCGCAGGGCGCGCGCGTGCTGTTCGTCGAAAACCCGGCCCTGCCGATGCTCGACATCGCCGTCGGCTTTCCGGCCGGCAGTGCCCGCGACCCGGCCAGCAAGCCGGGACTGGCGACCCTGACGCACCGCCTGCTCGATCAGGGGGCGGGTGGTCTGTCCGATACCGAGATTGCGCACCGTCTGGCCGATGTCGGCGCGGTGCTCGGCGGGAGCTTCGATCGCGACCGGGCCGGCGTCAGCTTGCGTACCCTGTCGTCCGAAGCCGAGAAGACGGCGGCGCTTGACGTGCTGGTGCGCGTGCTGCACACGCCCGATTTCCCTAAAGCGGTCGTCTCGCGCGAAAAGAAACGGCTGATCGCCGGCATACGCGAAGCCGAGGCAGATCCCGGCTCGGTCGCGGACAAGGCTTTCTACAGGGTGCTTTACGGGACACAGGCCTATGCGCACGATCCGTCAGGCGATCCGGCGGCAATCGAAACGCTGACACGGACCGATCTGGTTGCCTTTTACCGCGCCCACTACAGTGCGCCAAACGCCGTCATCGCCCTGATCGGCGACGTCGGCCGGGCCGAAGCGGAACGCATCGCCATGCGCATCGCGGCCGGCCTGCCGTCCGGCAAGGCCCTGCCGTCGCTGCCGAAGGTGTCGGCAAACGCGCCTGGAACGGTTCGCATCGACCATCCGTCCGCACAGAGCCATGTGCTGGTCGGCGCGGTGGGGGTGGCGCGCAACGATCCCGATTTCTTTCCGCTTTATGTCGGCAACTACGTGCTGGGCGGCGGCGGCTTCGATTCCCGGTTGATGAAGGAAGTGCGCGACAAGCGCGGTTACGCCTACAGCGCCTACAGCTATTTCATGCCGATGGGCGAAGCCGGCCCGTTCCAGCTCGGCCTGCAGACCCGTGCCGATCAGGCCGACGCCGCACTCAAGGTCGCAGTCGACACCCTGCGCAGCTTTGTGACCGGTGGTCCTAGCGAGGCCGAGCTCACGCAGGCCAAGGCCAACCTCACCGGCGGCTTCCCGCTGCGGATCGACAGCAATCGCAAGATACTCGAGTACCTGTCGGTGATCGGTTTCTACCGTCTGCCGCTGGACTATCTGGATACCTGGACGGCCAAGGTCGAAGCGGTCGACGTGGCGGCGGTGAAAGCGGCCTTTGCACGCAAGCTCGATCCCGACAGACTCGCCACCGTGGTGGTCGGCGCCGGTGCGCGCTAAACAGGCCGCGTCGCGCCGGGCGCACGGTGTGGCCAACCGGGTGCGCATCGTCGGTGGCCGGTATCGACGGCGTCTGCTGGAGTTTCCCGATGCCGGCGGTCTGCGGCCGACGCCGGACCGGGTGCGCGAAACCCTGTTCAATTGGCTGGGGCAGGATCTGCCGGACTGGCGCTGCCTCGATCTTTTCGCCGGCAGCGGCGCGCTGGGGTTCGAGGCCGCATCGCGCGGGGCGGCACGGGTTGTGCTGGTCGAGCGCGAGCCTGCCGCCTGTGCCGCGCTGGAACGGAACCGCGCGTTGCTGGCGGCGTCCGCAGTCGAGGTGGTGCGCGCCGAAGCGCTTTCCTGGCTGGCGAAGGACCGCACGCCGTGGGATCTCGTATTCCTGGATCCGCCCTTCGACAGCGATCTGGTCGAGTCCGTACTGCCGGCGCTTGCGCCGCATCTGGCGCCCGACGGCCGGGTCTATGTCGAACAGGCCACGCCGCCCGTTGTGCCCGCCGGGTTTATCATGCACCGGAGCGGGCGCGCGGGACGTTCGCATTTCGCCCTGCTGATCAAGGAATAGCATGCTCATCGCCGTTTACCCTGGCACGTTCGATCCGATTACGCGCGGCCACGAGGATCTCGTGCGGCGCGCGGCACGGCTGTTCGACCGGGTGATCGTCGCGGTCGCGGCCTCGCGCAACAAACGGCCCTTCTTCGACATCGACGAGCGCGTGGCGATGGCGCGCGACGTGCTGGCGGACGTGCCGCGTGCGCAGGTCGAGGGGTTTTCCGGGCTGCTGATCGATTTCGTCGCCGAGCAGGGGGCGATTGCGGTGCTGCGCGGCCTGCGCGCGGCTTCCGATTTCGAGTACGAATTCCAGCTCGCGGGCATGAACCGCAACCTCAAACCGGACATCGAAACCCTGTTCCTGACGCCTTCGGATCAATACATGTTCATATCCGCCAGCATGATTCGCGAGATCGCCCAACTGGGCGGCGACGTCTCGCCTTTCGTCCACCCGTTGGTGGCGGCGCGATTAAGTGAGAAAATCAGCAAAAACTGATACGCATCGGAGAAAAACCATGTCCATGATGATCACGGACGAATGCATCAACTGCGACGTCTGCCTGCCTGAATGCCCCAACGACGCCATTTCCCAGGGCGACGAGATTTACATCATCGATCCCAACAAGTGCACGGAGTGCATCGGGCATTTCGATACGCCGCAGTGCGTGGAGGTCTGTCCTGTCGACTGCATTCCGCTGAATCCGGATTACCCGGAGACGAAGGACCAGCTGCAGGAAAAATTCCTGCGCCTGACCGCGGACAAGTAAAGCGTTCTACCTGGCGGTTCAGGCAGTCTTGGCGAGCCGGGAACCGCCGAGGTTGTCTGCCAGCGCGTCCAGAATGCGGCCGTTGACGCGCGCGAGCTGTTCCATCTGATCGCTGACCGCGGCCATTGTCATGTCGAGTTCGGCAATGCGTTCGTCCAGGGTTTCCGTTGCCGCATGGATGCGGCTCACGCTGTCCAGCCGGCGCTTCAGCTGAAGCGTGTGTTCGCGTACCTGGGTTTCCATCGGGGCGATGAGCGCTTTCAGCCAGGTTTCGGTCTCGCCGTTGGCGAATTCGAACACCTGAACCACCTTGTTCGCCAGTGTTTCGAAAAAGCGCCGGGTCAACTGCTGCTGGCCGACGGTGAGCATCTTCAGCACGGTGTTGAAGTGTGCTTCGAAGATCGCTTCCAGGCGGGCCATTTCGCGGTTGTACTTGCCCAGGCTGAAGTCTGGCGGATTGACCATCGCGAGTCCGTGTTCGTCGCTGAATTTCTGGTACATCGCGGTCATCATGCTGCGAATGTCCTGCGTGATCGCCGTCGAGGCTTCCAGATCCGCATTCAACTGCCGGAAGAAACGCGTCATTGCATCGCGCAGGCCGGCGCTGAAACGGCTCTGTTCCATCGCCTGGCGGGTCTCTTTCACCGTTGCGTGCAGCGCAGGCATGCCCAGATGGCGATGCAGCTCCTCGACCTTGCGCGCGAATACGGCACGCAAGGCATTGAACTGCTGGAGGCCGCGCTCGAACTGTTCCTTGTCGGCGTTCGCCTGCTGCATCATGTGTTCGATCACGCTCCGGTTCTTGCCGCGCAGGCTTTCCAGCTCCTGGGCCTGGTCCTGGATGGTCGCAAGTCGGGTTTCCAGCAATTCCGTCGTCCGGACGACCACGTCTTCGACGGCGGCCTGGGTCGATTCGCCGATCAAGGTCTGCTTGCAGGGAATGAGTTCCTGACTGAGCGCACTTTCGAGCTCGGGCAGGCGGCTTCTTGCCAGCAGGGGCGCGTCATGGCGTATTTTCGCCACCAGGGCTTTCTGGGCGGACACCGGGTAGACCTGATGGGCGGGCAGATCGAGCAGGCCGGCGCTTGCCGCGACCTGTTTGGCGATTTCGGCTTCGATCTCGGCATCGCTCTTGAGCTCGTCCCACAGGCCATCGATCTTGTTCAGCACCGCGAGGCGCGCGCGGCTCGATCCGTGCGTCGGTGCGATGTGCTCCCGCCAGATCGCGATGTCGGATTTGGTCACCCCGGTGTCGGCCGCCAGCAGGAACAGTACGGCATGTGCGTTCGGCAACATGCTGAGAGTCAGCTCGGGTTCCGTCCCGATGGCGTTGAGTCCCGGCGTATCGAGAATGACCAGTCCCTGCTTCAGCAGCGGGTGCGGGAAATTGATCAGGGCGTGGCGCCAGCGCGGAATCGCGACGACGCCGTCCCGGCTCAGTGTGCGCGCCGTCTCTTCGTCGCCGGGATCGATGAGTCCGTAGGCTTCGGCCGTTGCTGCGTCCACCGGTTGCGTATCGGCCAGACGCATCAGCGCCGCGCTCATGTCCTCGGCGGAATCGAGGTTCAGCAGGAATTCGGTCCAGGCATCCGGATCGCGCTTGAAGTCGGCGATGCTGCCGTCCAGGGCCTTGGTTTCGATCGGTAGCAGGCGTAACGAAGGCCGGCGCTTCGGATCGAAATAGAGTTCGGTCGGACACATCGTGGTGCGGCCGGCCGAGGAGGGCAGCACGCGCTGCCGGTAATCGGAAAAGAAAATCGCGTTGATGAGCTCGGATTTGCCGCGGGAGAATTCGGCCACGAAAGCCACGTTGAGGGTGTCTTCCTGAAGACGGCCCAGCAGTTGTCCGAGCCGCAGGTCGGACTCGCCGTCGTCGAGTTCCTGCGCGGCGAGCCAGGCGCGCAGGGCCTCGACGCGCACGTAGACCGCGTCGCGCCAGGCGCTGTAGCGCTCGAACTCGTCGACCAGCGTGGTGGGGGTCATGGGGCGCTTGGTGGATAAATTGAGGATATTCAACGACATATTAATAATAAATCCGATCGGGCGCGACCCGGCGGGCTGCGGGTTCAGCGCTGGCAGTGCGGGCAGTGGAACGTGGCGCGCTGTCCCTGTACGGTGCGGCGGATCGGCGTGCCGCAGACCTTGCAGGGCAGACCGGCACGGTCGTACACCCGGGTCTGGAGCTGGAAGTAGCCGAGTTCGCCATCGCTGGCGACATAATCGCGCAGGGAACTGCCGCCTGCGGCGATGGCGGCAGCCAGCACGCGCTTGATGGCCGCCGCCAGGCGGTCGCAGGCCGGACGGGACAGGCGCCGGGCGGCAGTGCCGGGGCGGATGCCTGCGTGGAACAGGGATTCCGAGGCGTAGATATTGCCGACGCCGACCACTACACCAGCATCCATGATGACTTGTTTGATCGCCGTGCTGCGCCGTCGGCATTGCGTGTGCAGGCAGGCACCGCCGAAAGTATCGGTCAGCGGCTCGGGGCCGAGGTGGGCAAGCAGCGGATGCGCGGCCGGGGCGTCGGTCCACAGCACCGCGCCGAAGCGGCGCGGGTCGCGCAGGCGCAGCACCTGACCGCCCTCGAACAGCCAGTCCACGTGGTCGTGCGCGCCCGGCGGCTCGTCCGGACGGGCGAGGCGCAGGCTGCCGGACATGCCCAGATGCACGATCTGGGCGTATTGCCCGAAATCGAACAGGAGGTACTTGCCGCGCCGGGCAATGCCCTCCAGAGTGCGGCCCTCCAGCCGGCCCGGCAGGTCGGCCGGCACCGGCCAGCGCAGATGCGGGTTGCGGACGGTCACGCCATGCAGTCTGTGGCCGGTGAGCGTGGGCGCCAGTCCCAGACGGGTGGTTTCGACTTCGGGCAATTCGGGCATGGCCGGGATTTTATCGCGCTGTTTCAAGGGTGCGGGATGAACCTTGCTTGCAGGGGACTCTCGAAAGCATAGAATCGAGATCAGCAATCCAGCAGGCGATCCATGAAAGCGTCCACTCTTCTTCCCCTCGGCGCCGCCCTGTTCCTCGCGGCCGCATGCAGCCAGACCGGCGTAAAGCCCGCCCAGCGCGCCGCCGTGGAAACCCAGGCCGGCCCGCCGGCCGCTGCGGCGTCGCAGTCGGGTGTCCCGGCCGGCCGCCCTGCGGCGGCACCAGCCGTCGATCCGGATGCGGAAAAAGCGGCCCGGGAGGCAGCTTTGCCCAAGCAGCCGCTTACGCCGGACATTCTGTTCAAATTCCTCGTCGGCGAGGTCGCGGTGCAGCGGGGGGCGATCGGCGTTGCCCAGTCGGCCTATCTGGATCTGGCGCGGGAAACGCACGATCCGCGCATTGCGCGCCGGGCAGCGGAAGTCTCGCTGATTGCCCGCGACCAGACGAGTGCGCTGGAAGCCACCCGGATGTGGGCCGGTTCCGAGCCCGATTCGCTGCGTGCCAAACAGACGCTTGCAGCTTTGCTGCTGAACGAAGGCAAGCTTGCGGAGGCCGAGCCTATCCTGCGCGATCTGGTCAAGGCGGACAGTGCCAACATGTTTCTGCATCTGTCGGCCTTGATGGGCAAGACGCGCGATACCCAGGCCGGACTGGCGCTGGTGCAGGTGCTGGCCGCAGATTTTCCCGAGCTGCCGGAGGCGCGGTTTGCCGTCGGGCAGGCGGCGGCCAGCGCGGGACAGCTCGATACCGCGATCGAAGCGCTCAAACAGGCGGATGCCCTGCGTCCCGGCTGGGAGCCGGCCGCGCTGATGCGCGCGCAGATTCTGGCGAAAAACTCGCGCGCAGATGCGCTGGCCTTCATGCGCGGTTTTCTGACGGCCCACGCGGAGGCGCGTGACGTGCGTCTGGCCTATGCGCGCACCTTGGTCAACGCCAACCAGTTCCCCGAGGCGCGGGCGGAGTTCACCCGCCTGACCCAGGATTTTCCGCGCAATGCCGAGGTCAGCTTCGCGGCCGGCCTGCTGTCGCTGCAAATGGGCGATCTCGACGCCGCGCAGGCGCTGCTTTCGCAAACGCTGGACTACAACCCGCGCGAGCCCGATACGGTGTATTACTACCTCGGGCAGGTGGCGGAGCAGCAAAAGCTGCCGGATGTGGCCGCGATGCAATACGCCCGGGTGCAGGGTGGAAATTATCTGGTGCCGGCGCGTGCGCGCCAGGCCGCCATGCTGGCGCAGGCTGGCAGGCTTGACGAGGCGCGTGCGTTGCTGGGGGAAACCCAGGGCGAGACCGATGCCCAGAACGTCCGTCTGGTTCAGGCCCAGGCCGAGCTGCTGCGCAACGACAAACAGCATGCAGCGGAATTCGACACCCTGAGCGAAGGGCTCAAACGTTTTCCGGATGCGCCGGACCTGCTGTACGACCGCGCCATGGCCGCGGAAAAGCTCGACCGTCTGGATGTACTCGAAACCGATTTACGCAGGGTAATCACCCTGCGTCCCGACGATGCCCAAGCCTACAATGCGCTGGGTTACACCCTTGCCGACCGGACCGATCGCCTGACGGAGGCCGTGGGGCTGCTCGACAAGGCCTTGTCGCTGGCGCCGAACGATCCCTTCATCCTCGACAGCGTGGGGTGGGCCCAATTCCGCACCGGCAATCTGATGCGCGCGCAGGAGTACCTCGAACGCGCGTTCAAGATGCGCCCCGACCCCGAAATCGCCGCCCATCTGGGTGAGGTGCTCTGGGCGATGGGGCAGCGCGACGCGGCCGGCAAGCTCTGGCAGTCCAGCCTGCAGTCACATCCGCAGAACGAAGTGCTGTTGGAAACGTTGCGCCGGCTGAAACCCTGATGTGGCGCGCGTTTGCCGCTTGCCTGCCACTGCTGCTGGCAGCATGCGCGACCGTGTCGCCGCCCGCCGCCGAACTGACGGGCGCGGGCTGGCGTTTCAGCGGCCGGATCGGCATTCAGACCGAGACGCAAAGCCTGTCCGGCAATCTGCGCTGGCAGCATCGTGCCGACGCGGACAGTCTTTTCCTGAGTACACCGCTGGGCCAGGGGGTCGCCCGCATCGAGCGCAGCGCCGCCGGCGTCACGCTGGAACTGCCCGATCAGCCGCCCCGCCGGGCACCGGATGCGGAAACCCTCACACGCGATGCGCTGGGCTATGCCTTGCCGGTTGCCGGCCTGGTGTGGTGGATGCAGGCCCGGCCGGACCCCGGTCGGCCGTTCACCGCCGAGCGCGACGACAATGGGCGGCTGGCGCGCCTCGAACAGGACGGCTGGACCATCGACTACCGCCAGTATGTTCAGGACCGGCCGCGCCGGCTCACGCTGATCCGCGAAGATATTGAAATCCGCCTGGTGGCCGACGAATGGCAGACCGAATGAACCACGTCTTTCCGGCGCCGGCCAAGCTCAACCTTTTCCTGCACGTCGTCGGCCGGCGTGCGGATGGCTATCACCTGTTGCAGAGCCTGTTTCGCTTCATCGACCGTGCGGATGAGGTGCATCTGGAACTGCGCGACGACGGTGCGGTGACCCGTGCGCTCGATTTGCCGGGCGTGCCTGAAGCAGAGGATCTGACCGTGCGCGCGGCCCGTTTGCTGCAAGCTTACGCGCCGCCCGGGGCCGGTGTGGCTGTTCGATTGGAGAAACGGTTGCCGATGGGCGGCGGGCTGGGAGGCGGCAGCTCGGACGCGGCGACTGTGCTGCTGGCGTTGAACCGGTTATGGAACGTGAACCTGTCGCGTGCCCAGTTGCAGGCGCTGGCGCTGCAGCTGGGGGCCGATGTGCCGGTCTTCGTGTTCGGGCAGACCGCGTTTGCCGAAGGCGTGGGCGAGATTCTCCGGACAGCCGCAGCCCCGCCGGCCTGGTATGTCGTGCTGACGCCGCCTGAGCATGTGGCGACCGCATCGATTTTTGCCGCGCCGGAATTGACACGCGACACGCCGCCCCTCAAAATAGCGCCCTTTTCCGCAGGCATGGGTCGAAACGATCTGGAGCCGGTGGTCGTTGGGCGGTATCCCGAAGTCGCGCGTCATCTCGCATGGCTGGCGCAATTCGGCGAGGCGCGAATGACCGGATCGGGGGCCTGTGTGTTCGCATCGTTCGGCACGGAAGACGCGGCGCGCGACGTGTTCCGCCAGTTGCCCGGATCGATGTGCGGTTTTGTGGCGCGGGGTCTGGACAGGCATCCCCTGTACGATTTCTGCGCCGGGTAGCACCCGTTGGGGAGTCGCCAAGTGGTAAGGCATCGGATTTTGATTCCGACATTCGTAGGTTCGATCCCTACCTCCCCAGCCAATATTTAAAGAGAACAGCCGCCGGAGGCGGCTGTTTTTATTGCGTCTGTTGTTGTTTTCGCGCTGGAGAGCAGTGTGTCCATAGACAACCTGATGGTGTTTACCGGGAATGCCAACCCGCGCCTGGCCAGCGATGTGGTGCGTCACCTCAACATCCATCTGGGGCGTGCCACGGTGTCGCGCTTCTCGGACGGCGAGGTGATGGTCGAAATCCTGGAGAACGTGCGCGGCAAGGACGTGTTCGTGCTGCAGTCGACCTGCCAGCCCACCAACGACACGCTGATGGAAGTGATGGTGATGGTCGACGCGCTGAAGCGCGCCTCGGCCGGCCGCATTACCGCTGCGATCCCGTACTACGGCTATGCCCGCCAGGACCGCCGTACCCGTTCGGCACGGGTGGCGATTACCGCCAAGGTGGTGGCGAACATGCTGCAGGGCGTGGGCATCGACCGCCTGCTGACGATGGACCTGCATTCCGACCAGATCCAGGGGTTCTTCGACATCCCGGTCGACAATATCTACTCCAGCCCGATCCTGCTGGGGGACATCTGGAAGCGCAACCATCCGAACCTGATGGTGGTGTCGCCGGACGTCGGCGGCGTGGTGCGTGCGCGGGCGATCGCCAAGCGCCTGGAATGCGATCTGGCGATCATCGACAAGCGGCGCCCCAAACCCAATGTGGCGAAGGTGATGCACATCATCGGCGATGTGAAGGATCGCACCTGCATCATCATGGACGACATGGTCGATACGGCGAACACCCTTTGCGAGGCGGCCGCCGCGCTCAAGGAGCACGGCGCGAAGCAGGTCATGGCCTACTGTACGCACGGTGTGCTGTCGGGCGCGGCAGCCGGGCGCATCGCCCATTCGGCCATGGACGAACTGGTAGTGACCGACACGATCCCGCTGCGCGAAGACGCGCGCGCGTGCGGCAAGATCCGCCAGTTGTCGGTCGCTGAACTGCTGGCGGAGACGATCCGCCGCATCAGTAATGAGGATTCTGTCAGTTCGCTGTTCATGGAATAGCGGGCGGTCGAATGCCCCTGGTCGCGGGGGCTTTTATGTCAACCTAGGAGATTGAAATGCAAATCGAAGTCATCGCTTTCAAGCGTGATGCGCAGGGATCGAGTGCGAGCCGCCGCCTGCGTCACGCCGGCAAGGTCCCGGGCATCGTCTACGGCGGCGCCGCGGCGCCCCTGCAGATCGAACTGGATCACAATGCGCTCTACCATGCCCTGCGCAAGGAGGCCTTCCATTCGTCTGTGCTGGTGCTTACCGTCGACGGCAACAAGGAATCGGTCCTGTTGCGCGACACCCAGTGGCATCCCTACAAACAGCAGGTGCTGCACGTCGATTTTCAGCGCGTCGACAAGGATCACAAGATCCACGTCAAGGTGCCGCTGCACTTCATGAATGCCGAAACCGCGCCCGGTGTGAAGCTGGGCGGCGGCAAGCCGCATCACATCGTGAACGAACTCGACGTGGAATGTCTGCCCGGCAGCCTGCCCGAGTTCATCGAAGTCGATATGGGCGCCCTTGAAGTCGGCCATGCCATTCATGCCAACGATCTCAAGCTGCCCGGCGGCGTCGAGCTGGTGGCACATCTCAAGGCGGAAAACCCTGCGGTGGCCTCGATCAACGCGCCCAAGGGCGGGGTGGCCGAAGACGCGCCGCCGGCCGAGCCTGCGGCCTAAGACGGCAGCGCATCGCCGGCCGCGGCCGGCGTGCGCGCCGGTTGCGGCATGACAGCGCCAGCGCCTCGCCTCATCGTCGGCCTCGGCAATCCGGGGCGCGACTACGAAGAAACCCGGCACAACGCCGGGTTTTGGTTTTGCGCGCGTCTCGCGCAGGACTGGCGCGCCGTACTGGCCCACGAGTCGCGCTTTCACGGCATCGTCGGCCGGCACGGGGCGCACTGGATGCTGTTGCCGCAAACCTACATGAACCGCTCGGGCCAGGCTGTCGGGGCGCTGGCGCGTTTTCATCGCATCGCGCCGAATGAAATCCTGGTCGTGCACGACGAACTCGACATCCCGCCCGGTCAGTTGCGGCTCAAGTTCGGCGGCGGCATGGGCGGGCACAATGGCCTGAAAGACATCACCGCCCATCTCGGCACACAGGACTACTGGCGTCTGCGCATCGGCATCGGCCATCCGGGCGACCGCAACGAAGTCGCGAATTTCGTGCTGAAGCCGCCGCGTCGCGAGGAACGGGCCGAGATCGACACGGCCATCGACCGGGCATTGGTTTTGTGGCCGCTGATCGAGAAAGGTGACTGGAACGCCGCGACGCAGCGCGCCAACACGAGCCCGAAGCCGGCCAAACCCACACAGGAAACCCCATGAGTCTCAAATGTGGCATCGTCGGACTGCCCAACGTCGGCAAGTCCACGCTCTTCAACGCGCTGACCCAGGCGGGCATCGCGGCGGAGAATTATCCTTTCTGCACCATCGAACCGAATACCGGCATCGTCGAAGTGCCCGATCCTCGCCTTGTGCAACTGGCGGACATCGTCCAGCCGCAGAAGGTCGTGCCGGCCATCGTCGAGTTCGTCGATATCGCCGGTCTGGTCGCAGGCGCGTCCAAAGGCGAGGGGCTGGGCAATCAGTTCCTTGCCAATATCCGTGAAACGGATGCGATCTGTCATGTGGTGCGCTGTTTTCACAATGAAAACGTGATCCACGTCGCGGGCAGGGTCGATCCGATTTCGGATGTCGAGACCATCGCTACCGAATTGGCGCTCGCCGATCTGGCCAGTGCCGAGAAGGCGCTGGCGCGCTTCGAAAAGCCCGCACGTGCCGGCGACAAGGACGCGCAGAAGATGGTCGCCGCGTTGAAACCCGTGGCCGAAACGCTGAACCAGGGCCGGCCGGCCCGCGCCGCCGGGCTCGACAAGGAGGGGCTGGCGGTCATCAAGCCCCTGTGTCTGATGACGCTGAAGCCGACCCTGTACGTGGCCAACGTCAGCGAGGACGGTTTCCACGACAATCCCATGCTCGACGCGCTGAAGGTGCATGCGGCGTTGGAGGGGGCGCCTGTGGTGCCGGTCTGTGCAGCGCTGGAGGCCGAACTGCAGGAACTGTCGCCGGAAGACCGGGTGGAGTATCTCAAGGAACTCGGCTGGGACGAACCCGGGCTCAACCGCCTGATCCGTGCCGCCTACGATTTGCTGGGGCTGCAGACCTATTTCACCGCCGGCGTCAAGGAAGTGCGTGCCTGGACCATTCGCAAGGGCGACACGGCGCCGCAGGCGGCCGGTGTCATCCATACCGATTTCGAGCGGGGTTTCATCCGCGCGCAGACCATTGCTTTCGAGGATTTCGTGCTATGCAAGGGCGAGGCCGGTGCAAAGGAAGCCGGCAAGATGCGTGCGGAAGGCAAGGAATATACCGTGCGCGACGGCGACGTCATGAACTTCCTGTTCAACGTATAGGAACGGCGTTTGACAGGTTTTCCGTAAGCCCCCTATAATCTCGCGCTTCGTTTGGGTGGGGTTCCCGAGCGGTCAAAGGGATCAGACTGTAAATCTGACGGCTCTGCCTTCGAAGGTTCGAATCCTTCCCCCACCACCAGATTTTTATTTTTTATGCAGTTCGAGCAGGGCGAAGCGGGTGGAGCGTGGTTGCTGGCGCTTTAGCGGCTTTCTGCCACGGCCCACTCCTTGCGGGTGTAGCTCAATGGTAGAGCTGAAGCCTTCCAAGCTTAAGACGAGGGTTCGATTCCCTTCACCCGCTCCAGTTTTATGGGCTTTGACGGTAGTTTGAGTCCATCGGCCCATGTAGCTCAGTGGCAGAGCACTCCCTTGGTAAGGGAGAGGTCGGCAGTTCAATCCTGCCCATGGGCACCAGTTTTCGGTGTCGTTCGGCTGATGGCCGGCGCGCCGGGGTTTGTGCGGTTTCAGAGCTGTTTGGTTGCTGCGGGTTTGCGGTCGTCGGAATCGACGCATTATTTACGTTTAAGGGGTACTTGAGATGGCTAAGGAAAAATTCGAGCGGACGAAGCCGCACGTAAACGTAGGTACGATTGGTCACGTTGACCACGGCAAGACCACCTTGACCGCGGCGATCACGACCATACTGTCGAAGAAATTTGGCGGTGCGGCGAAGAAATACGACGAGATCGACAGCTCGCCCGAAGAGAAGGCGCGGGGCATCACCATCAACACCGCACACGTCGAATACGAGACCGCCACCCGTCACTACGCCCACGTTGACTGCCCGGGCCACGCCGACTACGTCAAGAACATGATCACCGGTGCCGCCCAGATGGACGGCGCCATCCTCGTGTGCTCCGCCGCCGACGGCCCCATGCCCCAGACCCGCGAGCACATCCTGCTCGCCCGCCAGGTGGGCGTACCGTACATCATCGTCTACATGAACAAGGCCGACATGGTCGACGACGCCGAACTGCTCGAGCTCGTCGAAATGGAAATCCGTGAACTCCTGTCCAAGTACGACTTCCCGGGCGACGACACCCCCATCATCATCGGCTCCGCCCTGAAAGCCCTCGAAGGCGACCAGAGCGACATCGGCGAGCCCAGCATCCTCAAGCTGGCCGAAGCGCTGGACAGCTACATTCCCGAGCCCGAGCGCGCCATCGACAAGCCCTTCCTCATGCCCGTCGAAGACGTCTTCTCCATTTCCGGTCGCGGCACCGTCGTCACCGGACGGGTCGAGCGCGGCATCATCAAGGTTGGCGAAGAGATCGAAATCGTCGGCATCGTCCCCACCGTCAAGACCACCTGCACCGGCGTCGAGATGTTCCGGAAGCTGCTTGACCAGGGCCAGGCGGGCGACAACGTCGGCGTCCTGCTGCGCGGCACCAAGCGCGAAGAAGTCCAGCGCGGCCAGGTTCTGGCCAAGCCCGGCAGCATCAAGCCGCACACCAAGTTCTCTGCCGAGATCTACGTGCTGAGCAAGGACGAAGGCGGCCGTCACACCCCGTTCTTCAACGGCTACCGTCCGCAGTTCTACTTCCGGACCACCGACGTCACCGGCGCGATTGAGCTGCCGGCGGGCACCGAGATGGTGATGCCTGGCGACAACGTGAGCATCAAGGTGAGCCTGATTGCGCCGATCGCGATGGACGAAGGGCTGCGTTTCGCGATCCGCGAAGGCGGCCGTACCGTCGGCGCCGGTGTCGTGGCCAAGATCGAAGAGTAAGGCGTAAGCCCAAGGCGGGCGGATGTCCGTCCGCCGCAATACAGGCCAATAGCTCAATTGGTAGAGCGTCGGTCTCCAAAACCGAAGGTTGGGGGTTCGAGACCCTCTTGGCCTGCCACAGGATTAAGCGCTTGTGCGCACAGCATTCATGGCTGACAAAATCAAGCTGTTGATAGCGGTATTGCTGGTCATCGCAGGGGTGACCGGCTTTTATTTTTTTGCAGACGCGCCAACCGTGGTGCGTGTGCTGTCAGTCATCGGCGGTCTGGTGCTGGGCGGCGTGGTCGCAGGGTTTTCCGATCCCGGCCGCCGTTTCTACCGTTTTTCGCTTGAATCGCGCGACGAGGCCAAGAAGGTCGTCTGGCCCACCCGCAAGGAAACGATCCAGATGACCGGCGTGGTCATGGCTTTCGTGGTGGTCATGTCGCTCTTTCTGTGGGCGGTCGACGGCATTTTGTTGTGGCTGGTCAAGCTGGCCTTGGGACAGGGGAGCTGAAGCATGCGGTGGTACGTGGTACATGCCTATTCCGGCTTCGAAAAGAGCGTGGCGCGCAACCTGGCCGAACGCATCGAGCGCGCCGGCATGAAGGACCGCTTCGGCGAGATTCTGGTGCCGGTGGAAGAAGTGGTCGAGATGAAGGCGGGGCAGAAAAAGACCGCCGAACGCAAATTCTTCCCGGGCTACGTGCTGGTCCAGATGGAAATGGACGACGACACCTGGCATCTGGTGAAGAGCACGCCCAAGGTCACGGGGTTCGTCGGCGGCACGGCGACCAGGCCGGCGCCTATCTCCGAGAAGGAGGTGCAGGCCATCCTCGACCAGATGCGCGAGGGAGTCGAGAAGCCCAAGCCCAAGGTGCTGTTCGAGGTGGGAGAAGTGGTGCGCGTCACCGACGGCCCCTTCACCGATTTCAACGGCAGTGTCGAGGAAGTGAACTACGACAAGAGCAAGTTGCGCGTGTCGGTCATGATTTTCGGGCGTTCCACGCCCGTCGAGCTGGGCTTCGGCCAGGTCGAGAAAAGCTGAGCCGGGCGGCCGTCAGGGCGGCCCGGGCGGAAGGTCCGGTTTTCCGGAGAGGAGCGCTGGTAGGGTAACCGAACGCGCGTTGGTACTCACATTCAAGGAGCCATCATGGCAAAGAAAATTGTCGGCTACATCAAGCTGCAAGTGCCGGCGGGCAAGGCGAACCCTTCGCCGCCCATCGGTCCCGCGCTCGGCCAGCGCGGCCTGAACATCATGGAATTCTGCAAGGCGTTCAACGCCAAGACCCAGAGCATGGAGCCGGGTCTGCCGATTCCCGTCGTGATCACGGCGTTCGCGGACAAGAGCTTCACCTTCGTGATGAAGACGCCGCCCGCGACGGTGCTCATCAAGAAGGCGATCAAGCTCGACAAGGGCAGTGCCAAACCGCACGTGGACAAGGTCGGTACGATCACCCGCGCACAGCTGGAAGAAATCGCCAAGACCAAGGAACCCGACCTGACCGCGGCCGACATGGATGCCGCGGTGCGCACCATCGCCGGTACCGCGCGTTCCATGGGCATCATCGTGGAGGGCGTCTGAGATGGCTAACGTGTCCAAGCGCATGCGCGCGCTGAAAGAAAAAATCGACCGCACCCGCAGCTACGCCGTCATGGACGCGCTGCAGCTGGTGAAGGAAACCGCAACCGCCAAATTCGACGAATCGGTCGACGTGGCTGTCAACCTGGGCATCGATGCCCGCAAATCGGACCAGATGGTGCGGGGCGCCGTCGTGCTGCCCAAGGGCATCGGCAAGACGGTTCGCGTCGCCGTGTTTGCCCAGGGCGACAACGCCCAGAAGGCGAAGGATGCCGGCGCGGACATCGTCGGTTTCGACGACCTGGCTGCCGAGATCAAGGGGGGGCGCATGGATTTCGATGTGGTCATCGCCACCCCCGACGCGATGCGTGTCGTCGGCCAGCTCGGCCAGGTGCTCGGTCCGCGCGGCCTGATGCCGAACCCCAAGGTCGGTACCGTGTCGCCCGACGTCGTGGGGGCGGTGAAGAACGCCAAGGCGGGCCAGGTGCAATACCGTACCGACAAGGGCGGTATCGTGCATTGCACCATCGGCCGCGCCTCGTTCAGTACGGACGACCTGAAGGAAAACCTGGTGGCCTTGCTGGATGCGCTGCAGCGCGCCAAGCCGGCCAGTTCGAAAGGTGTCTACTTCAAGCGTCTGTCCGTGTCTTCCACCATGGGCGTGGGCGTTCGGGTCGATCAGGCCAGCGTCGGCGCGTGAAATTGAACGGATGCCCGGGTGTGGGCGTCCGTGAAGAACTTTGGGCCGTTGCGTTCGCTGTCCGGAGCGCGGCGGGTTGTCAAAGACCGTAGGCACCCGCGAGGGTTTAATTCCGGCAGGCGGGCGATTCGTCTTCCGTTTCGCCGGAGCCTACGCAGATGGCGTTCCCCAGCAGGATTGTCCTGTCAAGGCCGCCAGCCGGGGCGGGCAACGCCCCGTAACTGAGAAGGAGGCAAGACCTTGAGTCTTAACCTTGAAGAAAAGAAAGCCGTCGTTGCCGAGGTGTCCGCGCAGGTTGCGGGCGCCCAGACGGTTGTCGTCGCCGAATACCGTGGCATTACCGTGGAAAACATGACCCTGTTGCGTGCGAAGGCGCGCAAGGAAGGCGTCTATTTGCGTGTGCTGAAAAACACGCTGGTGCGTCGCGCGATTGCGGATACGCCGTTTGCGGGCATTTCCGACCAGTTGGTCGGGCCGCTCGCCTATGGCATTTCCAAGGATCCCGTGGCGGCCGCCAAGGTAATGCACGAATTCGCCAAGAGCAACGAGAAATTCGTCGTCAAGGCCGGTGCCATGCCCAATTTCCTCATGTCTGCCAAGGACGTGGGGAATCTGGCCAGCATGCCCAGCCGCGAAGAACTCCTCGCCAAGCTCCTGGGCACCATGCAGGCGCCGGTCGCGCAATTTGTTCGCACCCTCAACGAGGTGCCGACCAAGTTTGTGCGTGGCCTTGCTGCGGTGCGCGACAAGCAGGCCGCTTGAGCGGCCTGCCGACAACCGAATCGACGATATCGTTTTTAATCTGAAGCACATTTGACAGGAGTAACAAACATGGCTGTTGCAAAAGCTGACATTCTGGACGCCATCGCCAACATGACCGTCCTCGAGCTGTCCGAGCTCATCAAGGAAATGGAAGAGAAGTTCGGCGTTTCCGCCGCTGCCGCTGCGGTTGCCGTGGCAGCCCCCGCTGCTGGCGGTGCCGCCGGTGGCGCTGCCGCTGAAGAGCAGACCGAATTCACCGTCGTTCTGGCCGCTGCCGGCGAGAAGAAGGTTGAAGTCATCAAGGTCGTGCGTGCGGCAACCGGTCTGGGCCTGAAGGAAGCCAAGGATCTGGTCGACGGCGCGCCGAAGCCCGTGAAGGAAGGCATTGCCAAGGCCGATGCCGAAGCATTGAAGAAACAGCTGGAAGAAGCGGGCGCCAAGGTCGAGGTCAAGTAAGTCGGATGTGCGGGCGGTTCGCGCAAGCGGGCCGTCCGCGCCATATGACCGAATCGTCTCGATCGAACGCTGCGGGGCAACCCGCGGCAGACGCAAGCAGCACCCGCCCGGAAGCCGGATACGGCTTCCGGGTCGTTTGCTTTTTGCGTGTGCCCCATACCGCACAGGCCGCCCGCCACACGCCTGTCCGCCTCTGATCGTCAAGGAGAACCCATGGCTTATACCTTTACCGAGAAAAAACGTCTGCGCAAGAGTTTCGCAAGCCGGACCAACACCCTTCCGGTGCCGTTTCTTCTGGCGACGCAGATTGAGTCCTACCGTTCCTTTCTGCAGGAAGGCCGCTCGAAGGAAGAGCGCCTGAACGAAGGGCTGCAGGCGGCGTTCACGTCGATTTTCCCCATCGTCAGCCACAGCGGCAACGCGCGCCTGGAGTATGTGAGCTACACGCTCGGCGAACCGGTGTTCGACATCAAGGAATGTCAGCAGCGCGGCCTGACCTACTGTGCGCCGCTGCGTGCCAAGGTGCGTCTGGTGATCATGGACAAGGAGGCGTCCAAGCCGACCATCAAGGAGGTGAAGGAGCAGGAAGTCTACATGGGCGAAATTCCGCTCATGACGCCGACCGGTTCCTTCGTCATCAACGGTACCGAGCGGGTGATCGTTTCCCAGCTGCACCGTTCGCCCGGCGTGTTCTTCGAGCACGACCGCGGCAAGACACACAGCTCGGGCAAGCTGCTGTTCTCGGCGCGCGTGATTCCCTATCGCGGCTCCTGGCTGGATTTCGAGTTCGACGCCAAGGACATCCTGTTCTTCCGTGTCGACCGCCGCCGCAAGATGCCGGTCAGTATCCTGCTCAAGGCGCTGGGCTATACGCCCGAAACCATTCTGGACGCATTCTTCAGCAAGGATACGTTCTACATCAACAGCCAGGGTGTCCAGTTCGAGCTGGTGCCCGAGCGTCTGCGCGGCGAAATCGCGCGCTTCGACATCTGTGGCAAGGACGACCACGTCATCGTCGCCAAGGACAAGCGCATCACCGCCAAGCACATCCGCGAACTGGATGCGGCAGGCGTCAAGAAATGGGCCGTACCGGCGGAATTCGTCGTCGGCCGTGTGCTGTCTCACGATGTCATCGACAAGGCTACGGGCGAACTGGTCGCACGCGCCAACGACGAGATCACCGAAGACCTGCTGAAGAAGCTGGGGGCGGCGGGCATCGACAAGTTCCAGACGCTGTACACCAACGATCTGGATCATGGTCCCTTCATTTCGCAGACGCTGCGTACCGACGACACCAGCGACGAATATGCCGCCAAAGTCGCGATCTACCGCATGATGCGGCCGGGCGAACCGCCGACCGAGGACGCGGTGAACGCACTGTTCGTCAACCTCTTCTTCAGCGAGGAACGCTACGACCTGTCGGCAGTGGGCCGCATGAAATTCAACCGCCGTATCGGCCGCGACGAATTGACGGGCACCGGCACGCTGTCGACCGAAGACATTGTCGCCGTCATCAAGATTCTGGTCGAGCTGCGCAACGGCCGGGGCGAAATCGACGACATCGACCACCTTGGCAACCGGCGCGTGCGTTCGGTCGGCGAACTGGCGGAAAACCAGTTCCGCGCCGGTCTGGTACGCGTCGAGCGTGCGGTGCGCGAGCGCCTGTCGCAGGCCGAGTCGGACAACCTGATGCCGCACGACCTGATCAATGCCAAGCCCGTCTCGGCCGCGATCAAGGAATTCTTCGGCTCGTCGCAGCTGAGCCAGTTCATGGACCAGACCAACCCGCTGTCGGAGATCACCCACAAGCGCCGCGTCTCGGCGCTGGGCCCTGGCGGTTTGACCCGCGAGCGTGCCGGCTTCGAGGTGCGCGACGTGCACCCGACCCACTACGGCCGCGTCTGCCCGATCGAAACGCCGGAAGGTCCGAACATCGGCCTGATCAACTCGCTCGCCCTGTTCGCGCGCACCAACTGGTACGGCTTCATCGAAACGCCGTACCGGAAAGTGGTCAACAACAAGGTCACGGACGAGATCGAATACCTGTCGGCGATCGAGGAAAGCAAGTACGTGATCGCCCAGGCCAACGCCGAACTCGACCCCAAAGGCAAGTTCAAGGACGATCTGGTGTCCTGCCGCCACAAGAACGAATTCACGCTGTCCTCGCCCGACAAGATCGAGTACATGGACGTGGCGCCGGCGCAGATCGTGTCGGTGGCCGCTTCGCTGATTCCCTTCCTCGAACACGACGATGCAAACCGCGCGCTGATGGGGTCGAACATGCAGCGTCAGGCCGTGCCCTGTCTGCGTCCCGAGAAGCCTTTCGTCGGTACGGGCATCGAGCGCACCGCGGCGGTCGATTCCGGCACGGTCGTCACCGCCTATCGCGGTGGCGTGGTCGACTATGTCGATGCCGGGCGCATCGTGATCCGGGTGCATGACGAGGAAGCGAAATCGGGCGAAGTCGGTGTCGACATCTATTCGCTGATCAAGTACACGCGGTCCAACCAGAACACCAACATCAACCAGCGTCCGCTGGTGAAGATCGGTGAAGTGATCGCGCGCGGCGACGTGATCGCCGACGGCGCCTCGACCGACATGGGCGAGCTGGCGCTCGGCCAGAACATGCTGGTCGCGTTCATGCCCTGGAACGGCTACAACTTCGAGGATTCGATCCTCATCAATGAGAAGGTCGTGGCCGAAGACCGCTATACCTCGATCCACATCGAGGAACTGTCGGTCGTGGCCCGCGACACCAAGCTCGGGCCCGAGGAAATCACCCGCGACATCTCCAACCTCGCCGAGCGCCAGCTCTCGCGTCTGGACGAGTCGGGCATCATCGCCATCGGTGCCGAGGTCGAGGCCGGCGACGTGCTGGTCGGCAAGGTCACGCCGAAGGGCGAAACCCAGCTCACGCCGGAAGAGAAACTCTTGCGCGCGATCTTCGGTGAGAAGGCATCCGACGTGAAAGACACATCGCTGAAGGTGCCGTCCGGCATGTCCGGCGTGGTCATCGACGTGCAGGTCTTCACCCGCGAAGGCATCGAGCGCGACAAGCGCGCGCAGTCGATCATCGATACCCAGCTGGCCGAATACAAGAAGGACCTGACCGACCGCATGCGTATCGTCGAGGACGATACCTTTGCGCGTCTCGAAAAACTGCTGCACCTGAAGGTGGCGAACGGCGGGCCCAAGAAACTTGCCAAGGGCAGCAAGGTGACGAAGGACTATCTGGAGTCGCTGAACCGCCACGACTGGTTCGACATCCGCCTGGCCGACGACGAAGCCAGCCGCCAGGTGGAGGCGATCAAGGACAGCCTCGCGCAGAAACGCATCGAGTTCGATGCCATGTTCGAAGAGAAGAAGAAGAAACTGACCGCGGGCGACGAGCTGCCGCCCGGCGTGCAGAAGATGGTCAAGGTCTACCTGGCGGTCAAGCGCCGCCTGCAGCCCGGCGACAAGATGGCCGGTCGGCACGGCAACAAGGGTGTGGTGTCGAAGATCGTACCGATCGAGGACATGCCCTTCATGGCAGACGGCCGTCCGGTCGACATCGTGCTGAACCCGCTCGGTGTTCCGTCGCGGATGAACGTGGGGCAGATTCTGGAAACCCACTTGGGGTGGGCGGCGAAGGGGCTGGGCGAGCAGATCGGCCGAATGCTGGCAGCGCAGACCAAGAGCCTGGTGAAGGAATTGCGCACTTTCCTGAAGGACGTCTACAACCAGTCCGGCAAGCAGGAAGAGATCGACGACTTCACCGACGACGAGATCATCGAGCTGGCGCGCAATCTCGAGAAGGGCGTGCCCTTCGCTTCGCCCGTGTTCGACGGTGCATCCGAAGCGGAAATCCGCCGCATGCTGCAGCTTGCTGGCCTGCCCGAGGGCGGCCAGGTCACGCTGTATGACGGCCGCACCGGCGAAGCCTTCGATCGTCAGGTCACCGTCGGCTACAAGCACGTGCTGAAGCTGCACCACCTGGTCGACGACAAGATGCACGCCCGCTCGACCGGTCCGTATTCGCTGGTCACGCAGCAACCGCTGGGCGGCAAGGCGCAGTTCGGCGGTCAGCGTTTCGGCGAAATGGAAGTGTGGGCGCTCGAAGCCTACGGCGCGTCCTACGTGCTGCAGGAAATGTTGACCGTGAAATCCGACGATGTGAACGGCCGGACCAAAGTCTACGAGAACATCGTCAAGGGCGATCACAAGATCGAGGCGGGCATGCCGGAATCCTTCAACGTGCTGGTGAAGGAAATCCGTTCGCTGGGCATCGACATCGATCTGGAACGTTATTAATTTAAGGGTGAGGACGCAGCCATGAAAGCACTGTTGGATCTGTTCAAGCAGGCCACCCACGAGGAAGAGTTCGACGCCATCAAGATCGGCCTGGCGTCGCCGGAAAAAATCCGTTCCTGGTCGTACGGCGAGGTCAAGAAGCCCGAGACCATCAACTACCGGACCTTCAAGCCCGAGCGCGATGGCCTGTTCTGCGCGAAGATCTTCGGCCCGGTGAAGGACTACGAGTGCCTGTGCGGCAAGTACAAGCGCCTCAAACACCGCGGTGTGATCTGCGAGAAGTGCGGGGTGGAAGTCACGCTGTCGAAAGTGCGCCGCGAGCGCATGGGCCACATCGAACTGGCCAGCCCGGTTGCCCATATCTGGTTCCTGAAGTCGCTGCCGTCACGTCTGGGCATGGTGCTCGACATGACGCTGCGCGATATCGAGCGCGTGCTGTACTTCGAAGGCTTCGTCGTCGTCGAGCCCGGCATGACCCCGTTGAACAAGGGCCAGTTGCTGACCGAAGAGGACTATCTCAACAAGCTCGAGGAATACGGTGACGAATTCCGTGCGCTGATGGGCGCGGAAGCCATCCGCGAACTGTTGCGCGGCATCGACCTGCACACCGAAGTCGAATCGCTGCATGCCGAAATCGGCAAGACCGGTTCGGACACCAAGCTCAAGAAGCTGTCGAAACGTCTGAAAATCCTGGAAGGCTTCCAGAAGTCCGGCATCAAGCCCGAGTGGATGATTCTCGAAGTATTGCCGGTGCTGCCGCCTGAGCTGCGTCCGCTGGTGCCGCTGGACGGCGGCCGTTTCGCGACCTCGGACCTGAACGACCTGTATCGCCGCGTCATCAACCGCAATAACCGCCTGAAGCGCCTGCTGGAGCTTAAGGCCCCGGAAATCATCGTGCGCAACGAAAAGCGCATGCTGCAGGAAGCTGTCGACTCGCTGCTCGACAACGGCCGTCGCGGCAAGGCAATGACCGGCGCCAACAAGCGCCCGCTGAAGTCGCTGGCCGACATGATCAAGGGCAAGAGTGGCCGCTTCCGCCAGAACCTGCTGGGCAAGCGCGTCGATTACTCCGGCCGTTCGGTCATCGTAGTGGGTCCGACGCTGAAGCTGCACCAGTGCGGCCTGCCGAAAAAGATGGCGCTCGAACTCTTCAAACCCTTCATCTTCAACCGCCTCGAAGTGCTGGGGCTGGCGACCACGATCAAGGCCGCCAAGAAGATGGTGGAGGACGAAGAACCGATCGTCTGGGATCTGCTGGAAGAAGTCATCCGCGAGCATCCGGTGATGCTGAACCGTGCGCCGACGCTGCACCGTCTGGGCATCCAGGCGTTCGAACCGGTGCTGATCGAAGGCAAGGCAATCCAGCTGCACCCGCTGGTGTGCGCGGCGTTCAACGCCGACTTCGACGGCGACCAGATGGCCGTTCACGTACCGCTGTCGCTGGAAGCCCAGACCGAAGCCCGCACCCTGATGCTGGCGTCGAACAACGTGCTGTCGCCCGCCAACGGCGAACCCATCATCGTTCCCTCGCAGGACATCGTGCTGGGTCTGTATTACATGACGCGCGAAATGGTGAACGCGAAGGGCGAAGGCATGGTATTCGCCGACGTCGCCGAGGCCCGGCGCGCCTACGACAACCGTGTGGCCGACCTGCATGCGCGCGTGACCGTGCGCATCAAGGAGGTGACGCTCGACGAGAACAAGAACCGCGTCGAGACGATCAAGCGTGTGGAAACCACGCTGGGTCGTTCGCTGCTGTCCGAAATCCTGCCGCCCGGCCTTCCGTTCAGCCATGTCGACAAGGCGCTGAAGAAAAAGGAAATCTCCAAGCTCATCAACGCCAGCTTCCGCCGCTGCGGCCTGCGCGAGACCGTGATCTTCGCCGACAAGCTGATGTACACCGGCTTCACGTTCGCAACCCGTGCCGGCATGTCGATCGCGATCAAGGACATGCTGATTCCGGGCGAGAAGGACCAGATCCTCGGCGCCGCCGAAGCCGAGGTGAAGGAAATCGAGTCGCAGTACACCTCGGGTCTGGTGACCCAGGGCGAGCGCTACAACAAGGTGGTCGACATCTGGGGCCGGGCCGGCGACGCCGTGGCCAAGGCCATGATGGCGCAACTGGGCGGCGAGAAGGTGACCGACCGTGCCGGCAAGGAAGTGACGCAGGAATCGTTCAACGCGATCTACATGATGGCCGACTCCGGCGCGCGCGGGTCCGCTGCACAGATTCGTCAGCTCGCCGGCATGCGCGGCCTGATGGCCAAACCGGACGGCTCGATCATCGAAACGCCGATCACGGCGAACTTCCGCGAAGGCCTGAACATGCTTCAGTACTTCATCTCGACACACGGTGCACGTAAAGGCCTTGCCGATACCGCGCTGAAGACCGCGAACTCGGGTTACCTGACCCGCCGTCTGGTCGACGTGACGCAGGATCTGGTGGTGGTCGAGGACGATTGCGGCACCAAGAACGGCCTGGCGGTGAAGGCCCTGGTCGAAGGCGGCGAGGTCGTCGAGCCGCTGCGCGAGCGGATTCTCGGCCGCGTGGCTGCTTCGGACATCATCCATCCGGAATCTCAGGAAACCGTCTACGAAGCCGGGACGCTGCTGTCCGAAGACGTGGTCGACACCATCGAGGCGCTGGGCATCGACGAGGTCAAGGTGCGTACCCCGCTGACCTGCGAAACGCGCTACGGCCTGTGCGCCAAGTGCTATGGCCGCGATCTCGGACGCGGCTATCTGGTCAATGCCGGCGAGGCGGTAGGGGTGATCGCCGCGCAGTCCATCGGCGAACCGGGCACGCAGCTGACCATGCGGACCTTCCACATCGGCGGCGCGGCCTCGCGTGCGGCGGCAGCCAGCCAGCTGGAAGCCAAGTCGAACGGCACGGTGCAATACACCGCGGCGATGCGCTACGTGACCAACGCGCGCAAGGAACTGGTCGCCATTTCGCGCAGCGGCGAGATTCTCATCGCCGACGACAGCGGCCGCGAACGCGAGCGTCACAAGGTGCCCTACGGCGCGACCCTGATGGTGACCGACGGTGCCAAGATCAAGGCCGGTGCGGTACTGGCCACCTGGGACCCGCATACCCGCCCGATCATCACCGAGTACGCTGGGCGTGTGCGTTTCGAAAACGTCGAGGAAGGCGTAACCGTCGCCAAGCAGGTGGACGACGTGACCGGTCTGTCGACGCTGGTCGTCATCGATCCCAAGCGCAAGGGCAGCAGCGCCAAGGGTGTGCGGCCGCAGGTCAAGCTGCTCGACGAGTCCGGCAGCGAAATCAAGATTGCCGGCACCGATACGCTGGTCAATATCACCTTCCAGATCGGTTCGATCATCACGGTCAAGGATGGTCAGGATGTCTCGGTCGGCGACGTGCTTGCGCGGATCCCGCAGGAATCGTCCAAGACCCGCGACATCACCGGTGGTCTGCCGCGCGTGGCCGAGCTGTTCGAGGCCCGCTCGCCCAAGGACGCCGGCGTGCTCGCCGAAGTGACCGGTACCGTCTCCTTCGGCAAGGACACCAAAGGCAAGCAGCGCCTGGTCATCACCGACATGGACGGCGTGCCGCACGAATATCTGATCACCAAGGAAAAACACGTCACCGCCCACGACGGCCAGATTGTCCAGAAGGGCGAGATGATCGTCGACGGCCCGGTCGATCCGCACGACATCCTGCGTCTGCAGGGGGTCGAGGCACTGGCACGCTACATCACCGACGAGGTGCAGGACGTCTATCGCCTTCAGGGCGTGAAGATCAACGACAAGCACATCGAGGTGATCGTGCGGCAGATGCTGCGTCGCGTCACGGTTGCGGATCCGGGCGATACCGGCCTGATTCCGGGCGAGCAGATCGAGCGTTCCGAGGTGTTGCAGATCAACGACGAAATGCTCGCCAGCGAGAAGCAGCCGGCTACGTACGATCCGATCCTGCTCGGCATCACCAAGGCCTCGCTGTCGACGGATTCCTTCATTTCGGCGGCCTCCTTCCAGGAAACCACCCGTGTGCTCACCGAAGCCGCGATCATGGGCAAGAAGGACGAACTGCGCGGCCTGAAGGAAAACGTCATCGTCGGCCGCCTGATCCCGGCCGGCAGCGGCCTGGCCTACCACAACACGCGTCGCCGCCAGGCGGCCGGGGAAGACCTGGGTGCCGAACACCTGATCGAAGGCGGAGAGGACGCGAACCCGGCCGAAAACCAGGAGGTTGCTTGACAGTCGTGGGGGGCACCCCTAAAATCACGCGTCTTTTTCCGGCCTCAAGGGCCGGTCGCGCAGGACTGTAGCCCGGGACGGCGCCGCTGAAAAGCTCGGCGCCGTCCCGCTTATTTTCGAAACGATCACGATTTATCGGAATTTTTTGACATGCCAACCATTAACCAGCTGATCCGCAAGCCGCGCCAGGCCCCGGTGGAAAAAAGCAAGGTGCCGGCCCTGAAAGCCTGCCCGCAACGCCGCGGTGTGTGCACCCGCGTGTACACCACCACGCCCAAGAAGCCGAACTCCGCCCTGCGCAAGGTCTGCAAGGTCAAGCTCACCAGCGGTTTCGAGGTCATCAGCTACATCGGTGGCGAAGGTCACAACCTGCAGGAGCACTCCGTGGTGCTGGTGCGTGGTGGCCGGGTCAAGGATTTGCCGGGTGTGCGCTATCACACCGTGCGCGGCAGCCTGGATACCGCGGGCGTGAAGGACCGTAAGCAGGCGCGTTCGAAGTATGGCGCCAAGCGTCCCAAGAAGGCCTGATCCGGCCCAGCTCAACCCGATATTTAGAGGACAGGAACCATGCCCCGTCGCCGCGAAGTCCCCAAACGCGAGATTCTGCCGGACCCGAAGTTCGGCAACCAGGAAGTCTCCAAATTCATGAACGTCGTCATGTCGAGCGGCAAGAAATCCGTGGCCGAACGCATTGTCTACGGCGCGTTCGAGCAGATCACCAGCAAGTCCGGCAAGGATCCGCTGGAGGTCTTCAGCACCGCGCTGAACAACGCGCGTCCGCTGGTCGAGGTTAAAAGCCGCCGCGTCGGCGGTGCCAACTATCAGGTTCCGGTCGAAGTGCGCGCCTCGCGCCGTACCGCGCTGGCCATGCGCTGGCTGAAGGATGCGGCGCGCAAGCGTGGCGAAAAATCCATGGGCGCCCGTCTGGCGGGCGAGCTGCTGGATGCGGCCGAGGGTCGCGGCGGCGCGGTCAAGAAGCGCGAGGAGGTGCATCGCATGGCCGAGGCCAACAAGGCTTTCTCCCACTTCCGCTTCTAATTCAGGCAAACCGGCAGGTAATTCAAAGTGGCACGCACGACTCCTATCGAACGTTATCGCAACATCGGCATTTCGGCGCACATCGACGCCGGCAAGACGACGACCAGCGAGCGCATCCTGTTCTACACCGGCAAATCGCACAAGATCGGCGAGGTGCACGACGGTGCTGCGACGATGGACTGGATGGCGCAGGAGCAGGAGCGTGGCATCACCATTACCTCGGCGGCGACCACCTGCTTCTGGAAGGGGATGGACACGCAGTTTCCCGAGCATCGCATCAACGTGATCGACACCCCGGGGCACGTCGACTTCACCATCGAGGTGGAGCGCTCCATGCGCGTGCTGGATGGCGCCTGCATGGTCTACTGCGCCGTGGGCGGGGTGCAGCCGCAGTCGGAAACCGTGTGGCGTCAGGCCAACAAATATGAGGTTCCGCGCCTGGCTTTCGTCAACAAGATGGACCGCTCCGGCGCCAATTTCTTCCGCGTGCACGACCAGATGCGCGAGCGGCTTAAGGCCAATCCCATTCCCGTGGTCATCCCGATCGGGGCCGAAGACGGCTTCGCCGGTGTCGTCGATCTGGTCAGGATGAAGGCGATCTATTGGGACGAGGCAACCCAGGGCATGAAGTACGATGCGCGCGACATCCCGGCCGACCTGGTCGACACCGCCAAGACGTGGCGCGAGAAAATGGTCGAGGCTGCCGCCGAGTCGTCCGAAGAGTTGATGAACAAGTATCTTGAAGAGGGCGATCTTTCCGAATCGGATATTCGCGCCGGCCTGCGCGCGCGCACCATCGGCGGCGAAATCGTGCCGATGCTGTGCGGCAGCGCGTTCAAGAACAAGGGCGTGCAGGCCATGCTCGACGCCGTGATCTACTATCTGCCGTCGCCGGTCGATATTCCCCCGGTCAAGGGCGAGCTGGAGAACGGCGACGAAGGCGAGCGCCTGGCGTCCGACGAGGAGAAGTTCTCGGCGCTGGCGTTCAAGATCGCGACCGACCCCTATGTGGGTCAGTTGATCTTCTTCCGCGTCTATTCCGGCGTGGTGAACTCGGGCGACACGATCTTCAACCCGGTCAAGGGCCGCAAGGAGCGGATCGGCCGCATCCTGCAGATGCACGCCAACCAGCGCGAGGAAATCAAGGAAGTGCGTGCCGGCGACATCGCCGCGGCGGTCGGCCTGAAAGACGTGACGACCGGCGACACGCTGTGCGAAATCGGCACCCCGATCACCCTCGAGCGCATGGAATTCCCCGAGCCGGTGATTCACGTCGCCGTCGAGCCGAAGACCAAGGCCGACCAGGAGAAGATGGGCATCGCGCTGAACCGTCTGGCGCAGGAAGACCCCTCGTTCCGGGTTCGTACCGATGAGGAATCCGGTCAGACCATCATCTCGGGCATGGGCGAATTGCACCTCGAGATCATCGTCGACCGCATGCGGCGCGAATTCAACGTGGAAGCCAACGTCGGTGCGCCCCAGGTGGCCTACCGCGAAGCGATCCGCAAAACCGTCGAGCAGGAAGGCAAGCATGCCAAGCAGTCCGGCGGCAAGGGTCAGTACGGCCACGTCTGGATCAAGATGGAGCCGAACGAGGCAGGCAAGGGCTTCGAGTTCGTCGATGCGATCAAGGGCGGCACGGTGCCGCGCGAATACATCCCGGCGGTCGAAAAAGGGCTGCTCGAGTCGATGAACAACGGCGTGCTCGCGGGCTTCCCCGTGGTGGACATGAAGGTCACGCTGTTCGATGGTTCGTATCATGACGTCGACTCGTCGGAGCTTGCGTTCAAGCTGGCCGCGAATCTGGCCTTCAAGGAAGGCATGCGCAAGGCGAACCCGGTTCTGCTGGAGCCGATGATGGCGGTCGAGGTGGAGACGCCCGAAGACTACATGGGCGATGTCATGGGCGATCTCAACCGTCGCCGAGGCATCATCCAGGGCATGGACGATGTGGCAGGCGTCAAGGCGATCAAGGCGGAAGTGCCGCTCGCCGAGATGTTCGGTTACGCGACCGATCTGCGCTCGATGTCGCAGGGGCGCGCCACCTACACGATGGAATTCAAGCACTACGCGGAAGCGCCGAAGAGCGTTGCCGAGGCCGTGATCGCCAAGAAGTAAGCGCGCCACACACGATATTTTGAATTGATAGGGTCAAGAGAATGGCAAAGGAAAAGTTCGAGCGGACCAAGCCGCACGTAAACGTAGGTACGATTGGTCACGTTGACCACGGCAAGACCACCTTGACCGCGGCGATCACGACCATACTGTCGAAGAAATTTGGCGGTGCGGCGAAGAAATACGACGAGATCGACAGCTCGCCCGAAGAGAAGGCGCGGGGCATCACCATCAACACCGCACACGTCGAATACGAGACCGCCACCCGTCACTACGCCCACGTTGACTGCCCGGGCCACGCCGACTACGTCAAGAACATGATCACCGGTGCCGCCCAGATGGACGGCGCCATCCTCGTGTGCTCCGCCGCCGACGGCCCCATGCCCCAGACCCGCGAGCACATCCTGCTCGCCCGCCAGGTGGGCGTACCGTACATCATCGTCTACATGAACAAGGCCGACATGGTCGACGACGCCGAACTGCTCGAGCTCGTCGAAATGGAAATCCGTGAACTCCTGTCCAAGTACGACTTCCCGGGCGACGACACCCCCATCATCATCGGCTCCGCCCTGAAAGCCCTCGAAGGCGACCAGAGCGACATCGGCGAGCCCAGCATCCTCAAGCTGGCCGAAGCGCTGGACAGCTACATTCCCGAGCCCGAGCGCGCCATCGACAAGCCCTTCCTCATGCCCGTCGAAGACGTCTTCTCCATTTCCGGTCGCGGCACCGTCGTCACCGGACGGGTCGAGCGCGGCATCATCAAGGTTGGCGAAGAGATCGAAATCGTCGGCATCGTCCCCACCGTCAAGACCACCTGCACCGGCGTCGAGATGTTCCGGAAGCTGCTTGACCAGGGCCAGGCGGGCGACAACGTCGGCGTCCTGCTGCGCGGCACCAAGCGCGAAGAAGTCCAGCGCGGCCAGGTTCTGGCCAAGCCCGGCAGCATCAAGCCGCACACCAAGTTCTCTGCCGAGATCTACGTGCTGAGCAAGGACGAAGGCGGCCGTCACACCCCGTTCTTCAACGGCTACCGTCCGCAGTTCTACTTCCGGACCACCGACGTCACCGGCGCGATTGAGCTGCCGGCGGGCACCGAGATGGTGATGCCTGGCGACAACGTGAGCATCAAGGTGAGCCTGATTGCGCCGATCGCGATGGACGAAGGGCTGCGTTTCGCGATCCGCGAAGGCGGCCGTACCGTCGGCGCCGGTGTCGTGGCCAAGATCGAAGAGTAAGGCGAATTCCATGCAAAACCAGAAAATCCGCATTCGGCTCAAGGCGTTCGATTACAAACTGATCGATCAGTCCGCGCTGGAAATCGTCGAAACCGCCAAACGCACGGGCGCCGTGGTCAAGGGCCCCGTGCCACTGCCCACCTCGATCGAGCGTTTCGACATTCTGCGTTCGCCGCACGTCAACAAGGCCAGCCGTGATCAGTTCGAAATCCGGACGCATCGCCGTCTGATGGACATCATGGATCCGACCGACAAGACGGTCGACGCATTGATGAAGCTTGATCTGCCGGCAGGTGTGGACGTCGAGATCAAGTTGTAAAAAAACGGTGGCATGCGTATAATGCCGCCCCTTTGGTAGTGCCTTTATTCGCCGGTCAATAGCAATCGGCACCTACAACCCTGCTGGCTTGATGCCGGCATGTGATAGGAAATACGAACATGAGTATCGGGCTCGTTGGCCGCAAGGTCGGCATGACCCGCATTTTTGCCGAGAACGGTGCGTCCGTTCCGGTGACGGTGCTGGAAATGTCCAACAATCGCGTGACGCAAGTGCGCACGCCGGAAATCGACGGCTATTCTGCCGTGCAGCTGGCCTATGGCAGCCGCCGCAATAGCCGCGTCAATAAAGCAGAAGCGGGTCACTTCGCCAAGGCCGGTGTGGAGGCGGGCGAGATGCTGCGCGAATTCCGTGTGCCGGCCGATGTGGCTGCGCAATACCAGCCTGGCGCGACCGTCGCGGTCGATCTGTTTCAGGCAGGCCAGAAAGTCGATGTCAGCGGTGTGACGCAGGGCAAAGGCTTCGCCGGTACCATCAAGCGCCACAACTTTGGTTCGCAGCGTGCTTCGCACGGCAACTCCCGTTCGCACAATGTGCCGGGTTCCATCGGTATGGCGCAGGATCCGGGCCGGGTTTTTCCGGGCAAGCGGATGGCCGGCCATATGGGGGCCGTAACCTGCACGAAGCAGAATCTCGAAGTGGTACGGGTGGACGTTGACCGTGGTCTGGTGCTGATAAAAGGCGCCGTTCCCGGCGCCAAAGGCGGTCATGTGGTCGTGCGCGCGGCCGTGAAAGGGGGTGCCTGATGGATCTGGCTGTCATCAACGAGCAGGGTCAGCAGGTGACCAGTGTCAGTGCGGCCGATGAAACCTTCGGGCGCGACTACAACGAGGCGCTGGTGCATCAGGTGGTGACCGCTTTTCTGGCCAATGCCCGCAGCGGCAATCGTGCGCAGAAAACCCGTGCGGAAGTCACAGCGTCCACGCACAAGCCGTGGCGCCAAAAGGGGACCGGCCGGGCCCGCTCCGGCCGCACATCGAGCCCGATCTGGCGCGGGGGTGGTGTGACCTTTCCGAACAAGCCGGACGAAAACTTCGCCCAGAAGGTGAACCGCAAGATGTACCGCGCAGGCTTGGCGACGATCCTGTCGCAACTTGCCCGCGAGGGAAAACTCAAGGTTGTCGAGAGTTTGGGTGTCGAGTCGCCGAAGACCAAGAGCCTGGCCGGCAAGCTGAAGGCCATGGGCTATGGCAAGGTCATGATCATCGCGGACAGTGTCGACGACAATCTGTGGTTGTCGTCGCGCAATCTGCGTGACGTTTATGTGGTAGAGCCGCATCAGGCCGATCCCTGGAGTCTGGTCAAGTTCGGCAACGTGCTGATCACCAAGGCGGCGGTCAAGCAATTCGAGGAGATGGTGTGATGGGTGCGATCAGTCAGGAGCGTCTGCTCAAAGTCATCCTTGCGCCGGTGATCTCCGAAAAGAGCACACGAGTTGCGGACAAGCAGAATCAGGTGGTGTTCCGTGTGCTGCCTGACGCGACCAAGCAGGAAATCGGCGAGGCTGTCGCCAGCCTGTTCAAGGTCGAGGTCACGGGTGTTCAGGTGCTGAACGTCAAGGGCAAAATCAAGCGCGCCGGTCGTGTCATGGGTCGCCGCGACAACTGGAAGAAGGCGTATGTCACCCTCAAGCCGGGTCAGGACATCGACTTCGCGTCCGGTCAGTAAGGGAGAGCGAGCATGGCACTGATTAAAGTCAAACCCACTTCCGCCGGTCGCCGTGCGGTCGTGAAGGTCGTGACCCCTGGTCTGCACAAGGGCAAGCCGGTCGCGGCGCTGGTCGAGCCGAAAAAACGGGGGTCGGGACGCAACAACAATGGCCACATCACGGTGCGTCATAAAGGGGGCGGTCACAAGCAGCATTACCGCGTGGTGGACTTCCGTCGCAACAAGGACGGTATTCCGGCCAGGATCGAGCGTATCGAATACGATCCGAACCGGTCCGCGCATCTTGCGCTGCTGTGTTACGCCGATGGCGAGCGCCGTTACATCATCGCGCCGCGCGGTGCCGAGGTTGGCCAGCAATTGCTGAACGGTGTGGAAGCACCGATCAAGGCGGGCAACTGCCTGCCACTGCGCAGCATCCCGGTCGGTTCGACGATTCACTGTATCGAGATGCAACCGGGCAAGGGGGCGCAGATCGCGCGTTCGGCGGGGGCCTCGGTGCAGCTGCTGGCACGCGAAGGCGTGTACGCGCAGTTGCGTCTGCGTTCCGGCGAAATTCGCAAGGTGCATGTCGACTGCCGTGCGACCCTGGGCGAAGTCGGCAACGAAGAGCATAGCCTCCGTTCGATCGGCAAGGCAGGTGCGATGCGCTGGCGCGGTGTGCGTCCGACCGTCCGTGGCGTGGTCATGAACCCGATCGACCACCCGCACGGCGGTGGCGAAGGCCGCACCGCTGCCGGTCGTCATCCGGTCAGCCCGTGGGGCGTGCCGACGAAGGGTTACCGCACCCGCAGCAACAAGCGCACCTCCAACATGATCGTCCGCCGCCGTCACGCGCGCTGATTGAGGTAGAGAGATATGGCACGTTCAATTAAAAAAGGCCCGTTCGTCGATGGTCACCTGCTGAAGAAGGTCGAAGCGGTGCGCAATTCGAACGACAAGCGTCCGATCAAGACCTGGTCGCGCCGCTCCACCGTCTTGCCCGATTTCATCGGGCTGACGATCGCCGTCCATAACGGTCGCCAGCATGTGCCGGTCTTCGTGACCGAAAACATGGTGGGGCACAAGCTGGGCGAGTTCTCGCTGACGCGCACCTTCAAGGGCCACGTCGCGGACAAGAAGGCGAAGAAATAAGGAGCCGATGATGGAAGTTTCTGCGATTTTGCGCGGTACCCGCCTCTCCGCACAGAAGGGCCGGCTGGTGGCTGACCAGATCCGGGGTCTGCGCGTGGAGAAGGCGCTCGACATTCTGACCTTCAGCCCCAAAAAGGGTGCGGGCATCATCAAGAAGGTTCTGGAATCGGCGATCGCCAACGCCGAACACAACGAAGGTGCCGATATCGACACCCTCAAGGTAAAGACGATCTACGTCGACCAGGGGTCTGTGCTGAAGCGCTTTACCGCGCGAGCCAAGGGCCGTGGCAACCGCATTAGCAAGCCGACCTGTCACATCACTGTGACCGTGGGCGATTAAGGAAGCGCGATGGGACAAAAAATACATCCGACTGGTTTCCGTCTGGGCGTGCAGCGTAGCTGGACGGCCAAATGGTACGGCTCGAACCGTAATTTCGCCGACACGCTGCTGGAAGACATCAAGGTTCGCGACTATCTGAAGAAGAAGCTTGCGCATGCCTCTGTGTCCAAGGTGTTGATCGAGCGTCCGGCCAAGAATGCTCGGATCACGATTTTCAGTGGCCGTCCCGGTGTGGTGATCGGCAAGAAGGGCGAGGATATCGAGATCCTGCGCGGCCAGTTGGCCAGAATGATGTCGGTGCCCGTGCACGTAAACATCGAAGAGGTGCGGAAGCCTGAAACCGATGCGCAGATCATCGCAGACGGCATTGCGCAGCAGCTCGAAAAGCGCGTGATGTTCCGCCGTGCCATGAAGCGTGCCATGCAGAATGCCATGCGTCTGGGCGCCCAGGGTATCAAGATCATGAGCTCGGGCCGCCTGAACGGTGCGGAGATTGCGCGGACGGAGTGGTATCGCGAAGGTCGTGTGCCCTTGCATACCTTGCGCGCCGATATCGACTATGGTTTTGCCGAAGCAAAAACCACATACGGCATCATCGGCATCAAGGTCTGGGTTTACAAGGGCGACGCCCTGAATCGCGGCGAGCAGCCTGCTGCTGCTGAACAGGAAAAGCGCGGCAAGAAATCGGGAGTAAAACATGCTGCAGCCAGCTAGAAGGAAATACCGCAAGGAGCAGAAGGGCCGCAACACTGGTCTGGCGACCCGCGGTGCAAGCGTGAGCTTTGGCGATTTCGGTCTCAAAGCCGTGGGCCGTGGCCGCCTGACCGCACGTCAGATCGAGGCGGCGCGGCGCGCCATGACGCGCCATATCAAACGTGGCGGCCGTATCTGGATCCGTATTTTCCCGGACAAGCCGATCTCGCGTAAGCCGGCTGAAGTCCGTATGGGTAACGGCAAGGGGGCGCCGGAGTACTACGTCGCCGAAATCCAGCCGGGCAAGGTCCTGTACGAGATGGATGGCGTGAACGAGGCGCTGGCACGCGAGGCGTTCCGCCTGGCTGCGGCCAAGCTGCCGATCCCCACCACGTTTGTGACCCGCATGATCGGGAGCTGAGCGATGGATATCAAAGAAATGCGCGGCAAGAATGCCGTTGAACTGAAACAGGAACTCGAGTCGCTGCTGCGTGCGCATTTTGCGTTGCGCATGCAGGTGGCGACGCAGCAGTCCAACAAGACGGCCGATCTCGGCAAGCTGCGCCGCGACATTGCCCGGGTCAAGACCATTATGCGCGAGAAGGCGGGTCAAGCATGACTGAAAGCAAGAAAATGATTCGCACGCTGACCGGCCGCGTAGTCAGCGACAAAATGAACAAGACGGTCACCGTTCTGGTCGAGCGCCGGGTCAAGCATCCGGTCATTGGCAAGGTGATCCGCATGTCCAAGAAATACCATGCCCACGACGAAAACAACGAGTTTCACGAAGGCGATATGGTGCAGATCGAGGAATCGCGCAAACTGTCGCGGACCAAGGCCTGGACGGTCAGCAAGCTGATCGAACGTGCGCGCGTCTGACTACTCACGTTTTCTTGTGTTGAGATGAAAAACCCGGTATAGTGCCGGGTTTTCCGGTTGGTGGCCGGTTGGAGTGCGCCGGTTCGTCGACTTCGTAGGGGTTGCGCGGAGCGAGTCGGCGCAACCGTTCTCCCGAACGGGATCCAAAACTGGCCGCCAGTCATGCGAATGAGCTGGTGATCAAGTTGGAGGCAAACTTAAAATGATTCAGATGCAGTCCGTACTGGACGTGGCTGACAACACGGGCGCGCGTTCCGTGATGTGCATCAAGGTCCTGGGTGGCAGCCATCGCCGCTACGCAGGCGTGGGCGACATCATCAAGGTCAGCATCAAGGATGCTGCGCCGCGCGGACGCGTGAAAAAAGGCGATGTCTACAATGCGGTGGTTGTGCGTACCGCCAAGGGCGTGCGCCGCGCGGATGGTTCGCTGGTGCGTTTCGATGGCAACGCCGCGGTGCTGCTCAACAACAAACTGGAGCCGATCGGCACCCGTATTTTCGGGCCCGTGACGCGCGAACTGCGTACCGAGAAGTTCATGAAGATCGTCTCGCTTGCGCCCGAGGTTCTGTAAGAGGCAATCATGGCACGTATCCGTAAAAACGATCAGGTGATCGTTCTCACCGGCAAGGACAAGGGCAAGCGCGGGACCGTTCTGCGCGTGCTGGACGAGGGTGCCGTGGTGGTGGAGGGCGTGAATCGCGTCAAGAAGCACCAGAAGCCCAACCCCATGCGGAATATCCAGGGGGGCATCGTCGAAAAGGAAATGCCGATTCACGCTTCCAATGTTGCGCTCTTCAATCCGGGAACGCAAAAGGCGGATCGGGTGGGCTACAGGCAGCTGGAGGACGGCCGGAAGGTGCGAGTGTTCAAGTCCAATAGCGAAATGGTCGACGCACAGGGGTAATCATGGCGCGCTTGCAAGAATTTTATCGCGACACTGTCGTGGCGAAGCTGGTCGAGCAGTTCGGCTACAAATCGGTCATGGAAGTGCCGCGCATCCAGAAGATCACCCTGAACATGGGGGTGGGCGAGGCGGTGGCCGACAAGAAGGTGATGGAGCATGCGGTCGGTGACATGCAGAAGATCGCGGGCCAGAAACCGGTCGTCACCAAATCGAAGAAATCCATTGCGGGCTTCAAGATCCGCGAAAACTATCCGGTCGGCTGCATGGTGACCCTGCGCCGCGCCCAGATGTACGAATTCCTCGATCGCCTGGTCACGGTCGCGATGCCGCGTATCCGCGACTTTCGCGGTGTGTCCGGAAAATCCTTCGATGGCCGGGGCAATTACAACATGGGCATCAAGGAGCAGATCATCTTTCCGGAAATCGAATACGACAAGATCGATGCGTTGCGCGGGATGAATATCACCATCACGACCACCGCCAAGACCGATGACGAAGCGCGTGCCCTGCTGGCCGCCTTCAGCTTCCCGTTCAAGAATTGAGGTAGGCATGGCCAAGTTATCCCTGATCAATCGCGAAGAGAAGCGTGCCCGCCTGGTGAAGAAATATGCCGCCAAGCGCGCAGCCTTGAAAGCCGTGATCGCCAACGCCAAGAGCGGCGACGAAGAGCGCATGGAGGCTTATCGTGCACTGCAGGCGCTGCCGCGCAATGCGAGCCCGGTGCGCCAGCGCAATCGCTGCCAGTTGACGGGCCGCCCGCGTGGCGTGTTCAGTAAATTCGGTCTGGCGCGCGGCAAGCTGCGCGAATACGCGATGAAGGGCGAAATCCCGGGCATCGTGAAGGCAAGCTGGTAAAGGGCGAACGAAATGAGTATGAGTGATCCCATCGCGGACATGCTGACCCGCATCCGCAATGCGCAAATGGTGGAAAAGGTCTCGGTGTCGATGCCGTCCTCCAAGGTCAAGGTGGCTATCGCCAAGGTGCTGAAGGACGAGGGCTACATCGACGATTTCGCCGTGCGCGGCGAGAGCGGCAAGCCCGAGCTGGAGCTGCAGCTGAAATATTACGCCGGACGGCCCGTCATTGAGCATATCGAGCGTATCAGCAAACCCGGGCTCCGCATCTACAAGGGCGCGCAGGAATTGCCGCGTGTGATGAACGGCCTGGGGGTGGCTATCGTATCGACGTCGCGTGGCGTGATGGCGGACCGCCATGCGCGCGCCAAAGGCGTAGGCGGTGAAATCCTCTGCGTGGTCGCGTAAGGAAAAACGGATATGTCTCGTGTAGCTAAAAACCCGATTGCTGTGCCCGCAGGTGTCGAAGTGACACTGGGCGCTGATATTTCGGTCAAGGGACCGCTTGGCACCATCAGGCAGGCTGCCTCGTCCGATGTGACCGTAGCGCTGAACGATGGCGTGCTGACCTTCGCGCCTGTTGGCGGCGGTGTACAGGCAAATGCCATGGCGGGTACGATGCGTGCGCTGCTGAACAACATGGTGCAGGGCGTTTCGAAAGGTTTCGAAAAGCGCCTGACGCTGGTGGGCGTGGGGTATCGTGCGCAAGCCCAGGGTGACTCGCTGAACCTGTCGCTGGGTTTCTCGCATCCTGTCGTGCACAAGATGCCGGCAGGAATCAAGGTCGAAACGCCTTCGCAGACCGAAATCGTGATCAAGGGCATCGATCGCCAGGTCGTTGGCCAGGTGGCTGCTGACGTGCGCGCCTATCGTCCGCCGGAACCCTACAAGGGCAAGGGTGTTCGTTACAGCGACGAAGTGGTCATCAAGAAAGAGACCAAGAAAAAGTAAGGCTTAAGGACAGACAATGAACACCAAGCAGACACGGATTCGCAGGGCGCGCAAAACCCGCGCCAAAATCGCGGCCGTCAAGGCGATTCGCCTGGCCATTCATCGCACCAACAGCCACATTTACGCGCAGATCATTTCGGCGGACGGTGGCAAGGTGATGACCAGCGCGTCGTCCAACGACAAGGAGTTGCGCAGCCAGGTCGTCAATGGGGGCAATACCGCCGCTGCGGCCTTGGTGGGCAAGCGTCTGGCCGAAAAGGCCAAGGGCTTGGGAATCGAGAAAGTGGCATTCGACCGGTCCGGCTTCAAGTTTCATGGGCGTGTGAAAGCCCTGGCTGAAGCGGCCCGCGAAGGCGGTTTGGCATTTTAACGAGGCGAATCGATATGGCCCGTACAGCACCTACTACGAACGAAGAGCGCGGCGACGGCCTGCGCGAGAAGATGATTTCGGTCAACCGCGTCACCAAGGTGGTGAAAGGTGGTCGGATCATGGGTTTTGCCGCGCTGACCGTGGTTGGCGATGGCGATGGCGGCATCGGCATGGGCAAGGGCAAGTCCCGTGAAGTGCCGGTGGCGGTGCAGAAAGCCATGGAAGAGGCGCGCCGCAAGCTTGTGAAAATCAATCTCAAGAACGGCACCTTTCACCATACCGTTGTGGGTCAGCATGGCGCTTCGCGTGTCCTGATCCAGCCGGCTTCCGAGGGTACCGGTATCATCGCCGGCGGTGCAATGCGCGCAGTTTTCGAAGTGATGGGCGTGCAGAACGTGCTTGCCAAGTGCTTGGGGTCGACCAATCCCTACAACGTCGTGCGCGCAACCATCGACGGTCTGATGAAAATGTCCACGCCGTCGGACATCGCAGCCAAGCGCGGCAAGTCCGTTGAAGACATCACGGGATAAGTCATGAGCGAGCAAAAGAAAATCAAGGTGACGCTGGTCAAGAGCCTGATCGGTACCAAGGCGCCTCATCGCGCGTGCGTGCGCGGCCTTGGGCTGCGGCGTCTCAACCACACTGTCGAGGTGCTCGACACGCCCGCGAACCGCGGCATGATTACCAAGGTCGCTTACCTGGTGAAGTGCGAGGCTTAAATGGAACTGAATACGATTGCGCCGGCTGACGGCGCGAAAAAGGACAAACGCCGCGTGGGTCGTGGCATTGGCTCGGGTTTGGGCAAGACCGCAGGACGTGGTCACAAGGGCCAGAAATCCCGTGCCGGTGGCTTCCACAAGATTGGTTTCGAAGGGGGGCAGATGCCTATGCACCGGCGTCTGCCCAAGCGCGGTTTCGTTTCGCTGACCAAGGACGATACGGCCCGTGTGCGCTTGTCTGAGCTGGCTGCGGTGGGGGCCGACGAAATCGATCTACTGGTCCTGAAGCAGGCTGGCGTGGTAAGTGGCAGCGTGCGTGCTGCGCGCGTCTACCTGTCCGGTGAAATCGGCAAGGCGATCAAGCTGTCCGGCGTGGCCGTGACCAAGGGCGCACGCGCCGCGATCGAAGCTGCCGGCGGCACTGTCGCCGAGTAAGCGGACAAGGTAAGGACGCGTCTTGGCCACGCCCAAAACCGGCTTGAGCAAATTCGGCGATCTGAAGCGCCGCTTGCTGTTCCTGCTCGGCGCGCTCATCGTTTACCGCATTGGGACCTTCATCCCGGTGCCGGGGATCGATCCTGTCGTGCTCGAGGATCTCTTCAAATCGCAGCAGGGCGGCATCCTGGGCATGTTCAACATGTTTTCAGGCGGTGCGCTGTCGCGCTTCAGCGTATTTGCCCTGGGGATCATGCCGTACATATCGGCCTCGATCATCGTGCAGATGATGTCGAGCGTGTCACCGCAACTCGAGGCCTTGAAGAAGGAAGGTGAGGCCGGTCGGCGAAAAATCACGCAGTACACCCGTTACGGCACGCTGGGATTGGCAATTTTTCAGTCGTTGGGCATTGCCATTGCGCTGGAAGCCCAGGCTGGCCTGGTACTCGACCCGGGCTTGACGTTCCGTCTGACGGCAATCGTCACCCTGACTGCAGGCACGATGTTTCTGATGTGGGTAGGCGAGCAGATTACTGAACGCGGGCTCGGCAACGGCATTTCGATCATTATTTTTGCGGGTATTGCGGCGGGGCTGCCGCATGCCATCGGCGGTACCCTGGAATTGACGCGGACCGGGGCTTTCTCGATTCCGCTGGTGTTGCTGCTTTTCGTGGGCGTGTTGCTGGTGACGGCTCTTGTGGTGTTCGTGGAACGTGGCCAGCGCAAGATTCTGGTCAACTACGCGAAGCGCCAGGTCGGCAAGATGGTCGTGGGGGGGCAAAGCTCTCATCTGCCTTTGAAATTGAACATGTCGGGTGTGATCCCGCCGATCTTTGCGTCAAGCATCATCCTGTTCCCGGCGACGATGGCGGGGTGGTTTGGCAGCACCGAACACATGTCCTGGCTGAAGGATATTGCGGCGACGCTGTCGCCTGGCCAGCCGGTCTATGTGCTGCTGTACGCTGTCGCGATTATTTTCTTCTGTTTCTTCTATACGGCGCTGGTCTTCAATTCCAAGGAGACGGCAGACAATCTGAAGAAAAGCGGCGCGTTCGTGCCGGGGATACGGCCGGGCGAGCAGACGGCGCGCTACATAGACAAGATTCTGACCCGGCTGACGCTGGTGGGCGCGGTTTACATCACACTGGTGTGCCTGCTTCCGGAATTTCTGATCATCAAATGGAATGTGCCGTTCTATTTTGGCGGGACTTCATTGCTGATCATTGTCGTCGTTGCCATGGATTTCATGGCGCAGGTGCAGGCATACGTCATGTCGCACCAGTATGAAGGCCTGCTCAAAAAGGCCAACTTCAAAGGCGGTCTGGTGGGACGCTGATGTCGAAGGAAGATGTGATCCAGATGCAGGGCGAGGTTCTGGAAAACCTGCCCAATGCGACATTCCGGGTCAAGCTGGAAAATGGACATGTGTTGCTGGGTCATATTTCGGGAAAGATGCGTATGCATTACATCCGCATCCTGCCCGGCGACAAGGTAACGGTTGAATTGACGCCTTATGATCTGACCAAAGGGCGCATCGTATTTCGCGCCAAGTAAGGTGCGGTGAAGTAAGCCGGCGTCGATTGCCGGTGTGAATGGAGAAAACCATGAGAGTGCAAGCTTCTGTCAAGAAAATTTGCCGCAAATGCAAAATCGTGCGTCGCAAGGGCGTCGTGCGTGTGATTTGCGACGACCCCCGCCATAAACAGCGCCAGGGGTGATCGGCTGGAGGCCGGCTTGAATTTGTGTCGGCGGGGAATTCCCGTTGGCGTGTTATAATTTTTCGCTTTTGCGTTCGGAGCTCTGCGAATGGCTCGTATTGCTGGGGTAAACATCCCGAATCATCAACATGCGGTTATTGCGCTGACCGCCATTTACGGCATTGGCCGGACGACGTCCGGCAAGATCTGCGAGGTGGCGGGCATTGCCCAGTCGACCAAGATCAAGGATCTGAGCGAAGCCGAGATGGAACGTCTGCGCGAAGGCGTGTCCAGGTTCACGGTCGAAGGCGATCTGCGCCGCGAAATCACCATGAACATCAAACGCCTGATGGATCTGGGGTGTTACCGCGGTTTCCGGCATCGCAAGGGGCTGCCTGTGCGCGGGCAGCGTACCCGTACCAATGCGCGTACCCGCAAGGGCCCGCGCAAAGCCATCAAGAAATAAGGTCTGATCATGGCAACCACCAATAAAACTGCTGCGCGCGCGCGCAAAAAGGTCAAAAAGAATGTCGCGGAAGGCATCGCGCACATTCATGCGTCCTTCAACAATACGATCGTGACCATCACCGATCGCCAGGGCAATGCCCTGTCGTGGGCGACGGCGGGCGGCGCGGGCTTCAAAGGGTCGCGCAAGTCGACGCCTTTTGCGGCACAGGTCGCGGCAGAGAATGCCGGAAAAATGGCGCAGGAGTATGGCGTCAAGAATCTGGAAGTGCGGATCAAGGGCCCGGGCCCTGGCCGGGAATCCACCGTGCGCGCACTGAATGCGCTCGGCTTCAAGATCACCGCCATTTCCGACGTGACGCCGATTCCGCACAACGGCTGCCGCCCTTCCAAAAAGCGCCGTATCTAACCGGGACGCGCGCCCATATCATCAGGGACTATTTCATGGCTCGTAATCTCGATCCCAAATGCCGCCAGTGCCGTCGCGAAGGCGAGAAGCTTTTCCTCAAAGGCGAAAAATGCTTCACCGACAAGTGTGCCATCGAGCGCCGCGCCTATGCGCCCGGCCAGCATGGCCAGAAGAGCGGCGCCCGCTTGTCCGACTACGGTGTGCATCTGCGTGAAAAGCAGAAAATCCGCCGCATCTATGGTGTACTCGAAGGCCAGTTCCGCCTGGTGTACAAGGAAGCGGAACGCAGCAAGGGCGTGACCGGCGAAAAGCTGCTGTCCATGCTGGAATCCCGCCTGGATTCGGTTTGTTACCGCATGGGTTTTGGCGCTTCGCGTACCGAGGCACGCCAGGTCGTCCGGCACAATGGCATTCTGGTCAATGGCCGTCGCGTAAACATCCCTTCTTACCAGGTTCGTGCCGGTGACGTGGTCGAGGTGTCCGACAAGGCCAAGAGCCATCTGCGCATCAAGGCCTCCGCCGAGGCGACTGCCGCACGGGGCTATCCCGAGTGGATCGAAGCCGATGCCAAAGCCCTCAAAGGCACCTATAAAGCCGTGCCCCAGCGCTCGGATCTGCCCTCGACCATCAACGAATCGCTGGTCGTCGAACTGTACTCCAAGTAAGCCTGAGTCGTCGGATCTAAGGAATCGCACCCTATGCAAAGCGCCACCGAATTTCTCAAGCCGCGCATCGTGGAGGTTGATCGTGCCTCCCCGCTGCATGCCAAGGTCATCATGGAGCCTTTCGAGCGTGGTTACGGCCATACGCTCGGCAATGCGCTGCGTCGCATCCTGCTGTCGTCCATGGTGGGCTATGCGCCGACCGAAGTGGCGATCAGCGGTGTTGTGCACGAGTATTCGACCATTGAGGGCGTGCAGGAAGACGTCGTCGATATTCTGCTGAACCTGAAAGGCATTGCATTCAAAATGCACGGCAAAGCCGAAGCGATGCTCAAGGTGAACAAGGCGGGCGAAGGCGTCGTGACTGCCGGAGACATCGAGGTCGGACACGATATCGAAGTGCTCAACCCCGATCATGTCATCGCGCACCTGACCAAGGGCGGCAAGCTCGATATGGAAATCAAGATCGAGGCCGGCCGCGGCTATCAGCCCGCCACGGCGCGCAAGGTTTCGGATGAAACCCGCTCCGTCGGGTCCATTCTGGTCGATGCTTCGTTCAGTCCCGTGCGTCGTGTGGCCTACTCGGTCGAAAGCGCGCGCGTCGAACAGCGTACCGACCTTGACCGTCTGGTGATCGATATCGAGACCAACGGTGTGGTGGAACCCGAGGAAGCCGTGCGCACCGCCGCCCGCATCCTGGTGAACCAGCTCTCCGTCTTCGCCGACCTCGAAGGCACCCCGGCCGAGTCCGAGTCACCGCGTTCGCCGCAGGTCGATCCGCTGCTGCTGCGTCCGGTCGACGATCTCGAGCTGACCGTGCGTTCGGCCAACTGCCTCAAGGCCGAAAACATCTATTTCATCGGCGACCTGATCCAGCGCTCCGAAACCGAGTTGCTGCGCACGCCCAATCTGGGCCGCAAGTCGCTGAACGAGATCAAGGACGTGCTCGCCTCCAAAGGCCTGTCCCTGGGCATGAAGCTGGAGAACTGGCCGCCCGCCGGGCTCGAGCGCCCCTGACTATTTGTTGAACCCTGACCAATAAAGTGCGGGTCGCCGTGGCAGGTGGCCTGGCCCAAGAAAAAATCGCAGAAAGGATAAAGCCATGCGTCATCGTCAGTCCAACCGCAAGCTCAACCGCACGACCAGCCATCGCTTGGCCATGTTCCGCAACATGAGCGTGTCGCTGCTGCGCCACGAGGTCATCAAGACCACGCTGCCGAAAGCCAAGGAGCTGCGCCGCTTCGTCGAGCCGCTGATCACACTGGGCAAGGAGCCGTCGCTCGCCAACCATCGTCTGGCCTTCGACCGTCTGCGTGATCGCGAAATAGTCGTCAAGCTGTTCGGTGAGCTGGGTCCGCGCTACAAGACCCGCCCGGGTGGCTATCTGCGCATCCTCAAGTACGGCTTCCGCGTCGGCGACAATGCCCCCATGGCGCTGGTCGAGCTGGTGGATCGTCCCGATACCGACGTCGAACCGGCCGGCGCAGAGTAAGTAGCGAATCGTTCACATGAAAAAAGCCGGGCTTGCCCGGCTTTTTTCATGTGGCCCCGCAGCGCCGGCGAAATCGTTATAGTCTGGTTTTTGGCTCCGGGAAATCTTGCATGATCGTCCTGTTCACCGATTTCGGCACGCGCGATCCCTACGTTGGCCAAGTGAAAGCGCGGTTGGCGGAGGAAGCGCCAGCGCACGTCGTCGTCGACTTGCTGCACGAGGTGCCGGATTTCAATTCTCATGCCGGTGCGCATTTGCTGGCAGCCATGGCTGGCGGGTTTCCGCCGGGGACCGTGTTCCTCGCCGTCGTCGATCCTGGCGTGGGAACGCCGCGCGACGCGGTTGTGGTCCTGGCCGGTGGCCGCTGGTTCGTCGGGCCTGACAACGGCCTGTTGTCGGTGCTGGCGGCGCGCGCTGGCGACGCAAAGATCTGGCGGATCGTCTGGCGCCCCGAATCCTTGTCCGCCACATTCCATGGCCGCGATCTGTTCGCGGTCGTGGCGGCCGATATTGCGCGCGGCGAATTCCCCGACGGCAAACTTGCGGCGCAGGAAAAGCTCACCGTGGAATTCGATGCAGGCGATCTGCCGCGTGTCGTCTACATCGACCACTACGGCAATGCATGGACCGGTGTGCGTACCGTGCCCTCGAATACCCGCGTACGTGCCGCAGGCGAAGCATTCAAGCACAGCGAGAGCTTTGGCTTCGTGGGACGAGGCGAGGGCTTCTGGTTCGTCAACAGCGTCGGTCTCGTGGAGCTGGCCGTCAACCGCGGCAGCGCCGCCGCGCAGTTCGGACTCAAGGTGGGCGACCCGGTCGAGGTGCAGCGACTAAATTAGCAGCAGTGCGCGGTAGTCGTTGACGTTGGTGCGCGTGGGGCCGGTGACGACAAGATCGCCGAGCCTGCTAAAAAAACCGTAGCTGTCGTGCGCGGCGAGACAGGCTGCGGGGTCGGTTCCCTGCATGCGCGCGCGCGTCAGTGTGTCGGGCGTGAGCACCGCACCGGCATTGTTCCCGCTGCCATCGATGCCGTCCGTATCGCAGGCGATCGCCCAAGCGTCTGTCGTATCCAGGGCGCAGGCCAGCGCCAGCAGGAATTCCGTATTGCGACCGCCACGCCCATGTTGCGGGTGCAGGGTGATGGTCGTTTCACCGCCGGAAATCAGGGCCAGCGGCCGATGCGCGATCGCACGAGCCAGCGCGGCGTGCTGCCGGGCGACATCCCGCGCGTTGCCCGAGATGGTTTCCGATACGACATGCGCAGGAATACCTGTCTGTTCGAAAATCCGTGCGGCGGCAGTCAGGCTCACGTGTGCGTTGGCAACGACGCGGTTCTGCGTGTGCCTGAAACAGGGGTCGTCTGCCTTGGCCGTATCGGCAGAGACGCCTTGTCGTTCGAAGTGGCTGTGGATGCTGGCAGGCGGGTCGATACCGAAGCGCGCGAGCACAGCCCGCGCATCCATGCAGGTCGTGGGATCGGGTGCACAGGGGCCGGATGCGATATGAACCGGGTCGTCGCCAACCACGTCCGACACGATCAGAGCGCAGACACGTGCGCCGTTTACGGCCCGGGCAAGGCGGCCACCGGACAGGCGGGTAAGGTGCTTGCGCACCGTGTTGATGTCCTGGATCGTCGCGCCTGCGGCGAGCAGGGTCCGGGTGACCTGTCTCAATTCCTTCAGTGTGACGCCTTCGACCGGTGCGGCGAGCAGGCTCGAGCCGCCGCCGGAAATCAGTGCCAGCAGCAGGTCATCCGGCCCGAGCGCGGAAGCCAGGGCCAGCATTCGCAATGCGGCGGCTTCGCCGCGTCCGTCAGGCAGAGGGTGGCTGGCCTCGACGACTTCGATCCGGCGCGTCGGCAGACTATGGCGGTATCGCGTGACGACCAGGCCCGAGAGCGGTGCCGTTGACGGCCAGTGCGCCTCGACGGTTGCGGCCATGCTGGCAGCGGCTTTGCCGCCGCCCACGACCACCGTGCGCCCGGGGGGTGGCGCTGGCAGATGCGGCGGCAGGGTCATGGCTGGCGCCGCCGCGGCAATGGCCGCGTTGAACGAATCGATCAGCAGCGTACGCGGTTTCATGGCGCCGGAGAGAAAGCTCCGCATGTAAAAAAGGCCGGGCAAGCCCGGCCGTTCGGTCAGATGCCTGACGGTGCCACTTAGTGGCTGGCGGCGTCCTTGGCCTGGTCGGCCATATCCTGCATCTTGTCGGCGCCGTGCGCTGCGGCGTCGGCCGCACTTTGTGCGGCATTTGCCGCAGCGTCGGTGACGGCATCGCCAGCAGCCGTGGCGGCTTCACCGGCGGCTTGCGCGGCGTTGTCGACGGCCTGGGCGGCGCTGTCGGCAGCGTCGCTGGCGGCGTCCTTGGCCTGTTCCATCGCGGGTGCAGCGGCTTCTTCCGCCTTCTGGCAGGCGGTCAGCGTCATGGCGGCGAACAGGGCGATGAGCAATTTCGATTGCATCGATGGCATGTCTTGGGTCTCCCGGAATAGGTCGATATTTGGAATGCGGCAGCTCCTGGGGCCGCCGCGCCATTATTGCCCATTTACGCGCCTTGCCAACGTCCGAACGACTTTTTTACAAAAAATCGGGCGTCAGAAACGTTCGTCGGACCGCATAAATCGCCATTGGCCGAGCGGCAGTTCACCCAGGCGCATCCGGCCGATGCGTACGCGCTTGAGCCCAACGACCCGCAGGCCGACCAGCTCGCACATGCGGCGGATCTGGCGTTTGCGGCCTTCCTTGAGGATGAAGCGCAACTGATCCGCGTTTTGCCACACGACGCGCGCCGGCCGCAGCTTGCGGCCATCGAGTGTCAGCCCATGATTCAGTCGCGCGAGTCCTTGGTCGTCGAGCCGGCCTTCCACGCGGACCAGGTATTCTTTTTCGACATCGGAGTCCTCGCCGATCAATTGTTTGGCGATCCGTCCATCCTGCGTCAGCACGAGCAGGCCCGTGGAATCGATATCGAGCCGGCCGGCAGGCGCCAGTCCCTTGAGCTGGCTGCGGTCGAACCGACGGGGTTCGCGATCGGCCGACCAGCGCGTATCGGCACGGATCAGCACGACGGCCGGCTCGTAGCCCGGTTCGGGTTGCCCGGACACATAGCCGACCGGCTTGTGCAACAGGACCGTGACACGTTCGGCCTGCTGCGCACTCGCCTGCGCGTCGAGCCGGATGGCGCAGTCGGGGTCTACCCGGGTCCCCAGTTCGGTCACGCGACGGCCGTCGACGAACACCAGCCCCTGCTCGATGTAATGGTCCGCCTCGCGACGCGAGCACAAGCCGCGTTCGGACATGAGCTTCGACAGGCGGACCGGATCGCCCATCTCAGCGCCGCGCCAGCACCGGTCGGAGATACTGGCCGGTGTGGCTGGCCTTGTTTGCGGCGACGTCTTCCGGCGTGCCGGTGGCGACGATCTCGCCACCTCCCGCCCCCCCCTCGGGACCGAGATCAATCAGCCAGTCGGCGGTCTTGATGACGTCGAGGTTGTGCTCGATCACGACCACGCTGTTGCCGGCGTCGGCCAGACGCTGCAGCACTTTCAACAACAGGTCGATGTCGGCGAAGTGCAGGCCGGTGGTCGGCTCGTCGAGGATGTAGAGCGTGCGTCCGGTATCGCGTTTGGACAGTTCGAGTGCGAGTTTCACGCGCTGCGCCTCGCCGCCCGACAGTGTGGTCGCCGACTGGCCGAGACGGATATAGCCGAGCCCGACGTCGATCAGTGTCTGCAGTTTCTTCTTCACCACCGGCACGGCGTCGAAAAATTCGGCTGCAGCCTCGATGGTCATTTCGAGCACGTCGCGGATGGTCTTGCCCTTGTACTGGATTTCCAGCGTTTCGCGGTTGTAACGTGCCCCGTGGCAGACGTCGCAGGGCACGTAAATGTCAGGCAGAAAGTGCATTTCGACCTTGATCACGCCGTCGCCCTGACAGGCTTCGCAACGGCCACCCTTGACGTTGAAGCTGAAGCGCCCGGGACCGTAGCCGCGCGCACGCGATTCGGGCACGCCGGCGAAGAGCTCGCGGATCGGCGTGAACAGCCCCGTATACGTGGCCGGGTTGGAGCGCGGCGTGCGGCCGATGGGACTCTGGTCGACGTTGATGACCTTGTCGAAGAATTCGAGGCCTTCGATGTCGTCATGCGGCGCGGGTTCGGCAGCCGAGCCGTAGAGATGCCGCGCCACTGCCGTGTACAGGGTGTCGTTGATGAGCGTGGATTTGCCCGAACCCGAGACGCCGGTGACGCAGACAAAGAGCCCGACCGGCAGATCGAGCGTGACGTGCTTGAGATTGTTGCCATGCGCATTGTTGAGGGTCAGCACGCGCTCGGGGTCGCGCTTGCGGCGCTTCTTCGGCATGGCGATGCTGCGCCGGCCGGACAGGAACTGCCCGGTGAGCGAGTGTTTGGCGAGACGGATTTCCTCCGGCGTCCCCTCGGCCACGACTTCGCCGCCATGCACGCCGGCACCGGGGCCCATGTCCACCACGTAGTCGGCTGCGCGGATGGCGTCCTCGTCATGCTCGACCACCAGGACCGAGTTGCCGATATCGCGCAGATGCTTGAGCGTGGCGAGCAGACGGTCGTTGTCGCGCTGGTGTAGGCCGATGGACGGTTCGTCGAGCACGTACATCACGCCGGTGAGGCCGGAGCCGATCTGCGAGGCGAGCCGGATGCGCTGCGCTTCGCCGCCGGAGAGCGTGTCGGCCGACCGGTCGAGCGACAGATAGTCGAGCCCGACGTTGTTGAGAAAGCCGACGCGGGCGACGATCTCCTTCACGATCTTGTCGGCGATCTGCGCTCGGTGACCGTCGAGGGTCAGCGTCTCGAAAAAGGCGAGCACCTGTTTCAGCGGCAGCGCGCTGATCGCGTAGATGGCCTGCCCACCGACCATGACGTGCCGCGCTTCCTCGCGCAGGCGGGTGCCATGACAGCTCGGGCAGGGTTTGTTGTTCTGGTATTTGGAGAGCTCTTCACGCACGGCCATCGAGTCGGACTCGTGATAGCGGCGTTCCATGTTGGCGAGCACGCCTTCGAACGGATAGCTCCGGGTGGTGAAGCCGCCGCGCGGCGCAAGCACCTGGAACTTGATGGCTTCCTTGCCCGAGCCATCGAGAATCATGCTCTGGATGCGCTGCGGTAGCTGGTCCCACGGGGTATCGAGGTCGAAGCCGTAGTGCATCGCCAGGCTCTGCAGCATCATGTAGAAAAACTGGTTGCGCTTGTCCCAGCCCTTGATCGCACCCGAGGCCAGCGAGAGATGCGGAAAGGCCACCACGCGTGCCGGGTCGAAGAAGGTGATCTGGCCCAGGCCGTCGCAGGTGCTGCATGCGCCCATGGGATTGTTGAAGGAGAACAGGCGCGGTTCCAGTTCGGGCAACGCGTAGCTGCATACCGGACAGGCGAATTTGGCGGAAAAGAGGTGTTCATCGCCGGAATCCATTTCGACTGCCAGCGCACGCCCTTCGGCGTGGCGCAGGGCGGTCTCGAAGCTTTCTGCCAGCCGCTGTTTGGCATCGGGGCGCACCTTGAGGCGGTCGACCACGACTTCGATGGTGTGCTTCTTGTTTTTGTCGAGTTTGGGGACCGCATCGAGTTCGTGCACCTTGCCGTCGACGCGCACGCGCACGAAGCCCTGCGCGCGCAGTTCGGAAAACAGATCGGCGTTTTCGCCCTTGCGGCCGACGACCAGCGGCGCCAGGATCATCAGCTTGGTGTCTTCGGGCAGGGCCAGGGCGGCGTCGACCATCTGCGAGACCGTCTGCGCGGCCAGCGTGATGCCGTGTTCGGGGCATTGCGGGTCGCCGACGCGGGCATACAGCAGGCGCAGGTAATCGTGGATCTCGGTCACCGTGCCCACGGTCGAGCGCGGGTTGTGGCTGGTCGCTTTCTGTTCGATGGAGATGGCCGGCGACAGGCCCTCGATCAGGTCGACGTCGGGCTTTTCCATCAGCTGCAGGAACTGCCGCGCGTAGGCCGACAGCGACTCGACATAGCGGCGCTGGCCTTCCGCGTACAGGGTATCGAAGGCGAGCGACGACTTGCCCGAGCCCGACAGACCGGTGATCACGATGAGCTTGTGACGCGGCAGATCGAGGTTGACGTTCTTGAGGTTGTGCGTGCGTGCGCCGCGTATGCGGATGCTGTCCATGGGGCCGGGGGCGTATTTCGCAACCTGCTAATATAACGGACTTCCGCACCCAGCCGAACACAATGCCGTGGCCGAGATCGATCTGTCCGAAAGCATGACCCGCAGCGAAAAACGCGCGGCAGCCGGACTGGCCGCGATTTTCGGGCTGCGCATGCTGGGCATGCTGATGATTCTGCCGGTGTTCGCGCTCTACGCCCAGCATCTGCCAGGGGGCGACAACCACACGCTGGTCGGGCTGACGCTGGGCATCTATGGCCTCACCCAGGCCGTGCTGATGATCCCCTTCGGCATGGCGTCCGACCGTATCGGCCGCAAAAAGATCATCGTGCTGGGGCTGCTCGTCTTCGCGCTCGGCAGTTTCGTCGCCGCCGGAGCCCCCGACATTTACTGGACGATCGCGGGCCGCGCGTTACAGGGGGCAGGCGCGATTTCGGCTGCCGTGACGGCGTTGCTTGCGGACCTGACGCGCGAAGAACATCGCACCAAGGCGATGGCGGTGATCGGTTCGACCATCGGCCTGGCGTTTGCGCTGTCGCTGGTGCTGGGGCCTGCGCTTGACCACTTGATCGGCGTTCCGGGCATCTTCGCGCTGACTGGCGTGCTTGCGCTGATGGCAATCTGGGTTGTCAAGGTCTGGGTGCCCGACCCCGCGGACAGCTATTTCCATGCCGATGCCCAGGCCAGCCCCGCCCGCTTGCCCGACGTCCTGAAGCAGCCCCAGTTGTTGCGGCTCGATTTCGGCATCTTTGCCCTGCACGCGGCCCAGATGGCGATGTTCGTCGTGGTACCGGTGGCGCTGAAAGACGCCGGTCTCGCGCCGGACCGCCACTGGGCAGTCTACCTGCCGGTTCTGCTGGGGGCTTTCGTGCTGATGGTGCCGGCGATCATCTATGGCGAAAAGCGCGGCAGGCTCAAACCGGTATTCGTCGGCGGTGTGGCGATCATGCTGCTGGCGCAACTGGGGCTGGCCTTCGGCATCCATCACTTCTGGGGCATCGTCGCGGCCCTGTTCTTCTATTTCGTGGCCTTCAACCTGCTCGAAGCCAGCCTGCCTTCGCTGATTTCCAAGCTGGCGCCGGTTTCCGCCAAGGGGACGGCCATGGGCGTCTACAACACCGCCCAGGCGCTGGGCCTGTTTTTCGGCGGGGTCTTCGGTGGCTGGCTGGCCCAGCATTACGGGTTCGAGGCGGTTTTCATCTTCTGCGTCGGCTTGATGGGCGTCTGGCTGCTGGCCGCGCTGTCGATGGTGCCGCCGCCGGCGATCAAGACCCGTATGTTCCGCGTGGGCGTCATGCCGGCGGACCGGGCGGCATTGCTTAAAGCCCAGCTGGCCGGCGTGTCCGGCGTCGTCGAAGCGGTCGTGCTGGCGGAGGAGGGCGTGGCCATGCTCAAGGTCAGCATCAAGGGCTGGGACGAAGCGCATGCGCGCAGTTTGCTGGAACCGGCCTGATAGAATTCGCACAATGAAACCGTTCGGGGAGAACCATGGCATCCGTCAATAAAGTCATTCTGGTCGGCAATCTCGGGCGCGATCCCGAAATGCGCTACTTGCCGAGCGGCGAGGCCGTGGTCAACCTGAGCGTGGCGACTACCGACAAGTACAAGGACAAGAGCGGCGCCATGCAGGAAGCGACCGAATGGCACCGCGTCAGTTTCTTCGGCCGCACGGCCGAGGTCTGTGGGCAATACCTCAAAAAGGGCAGCCAGGTCTACGTCGAGGGCAGCATCCGTACCCGCAAGTACACCGATAAGGATGGGGTCGAGAAATACGCCACCGAAATCCGCGGTGACCGTATGCAGATGCTGGGCGGACGTGCCGGCGGTGGCATGGCGGACATGGATGACGGCGGCTACAACCAGGCGCCGCCGCCGCGCAGCCCGTCGGGCGGCCAGCGCAGCGCGCCGGCGTCGCGGCCGGCTTCCAGCGGTTTCGATGACATGGACGACGACATTCCGTTCTGAGCGGCGCGTGCGTCCGATACGATACGTTCGCCCAGGGAGGACCGCGCGTAGCGCGCGGCATCGTGTATTGAACCCGTCGCGTCAGACCGAACCGGCTTTCTGGTCTCCCGTGCTGCTGGGCGCGCTGCTGGCGTTCAGTGCGGGCGCACGTGCGGAAGTTGAGGTCACGGAGTCGGATTTCTTCGACGAACTGCCGGTCGTGCTTTCGGTTTCGCGGCTCTCCCAGCCGGTCGACGAAGCGCCCGCTGCCGTGACCGTCATCGACCAGGACATGATCCGGACGTCCGGATTCCGGGACATCCCGGATCTGTTGCGGATGGTGCCGGGGTTTTCGGTGGCCTATACCGCCGACAACACCTGGGCGGCGGGCTATCATGGCCTGGGCGATGCCTTCTCGCGGCGTTTTCAGGTGCTGGTCGACGGTCGCTCGATCTACAGTCCCCACTACGGCGCCGTCTACTGGACCGACCTGCCGCTGGCCATTGAGGATATCGAGCGCATCGAGGTCATCCGGGGGCCCAACGCGGCGACGCACGGCGCGAATGCGTTTGCCGCTGTCATCAACATCATCACCAAGACGGCCGCCCAGGTGTCCGGCAGCACGGCATCGCTCCAGTATGGCGAGCAAGGCATGCGTGGCCTGATGGCACGCCACGGCGGCGGTCACGGCAATCTGCGCTACCGGTTGACCGTTTCGTCGCAGCAGCGCGACCGGTTCGAACGGGACGTCACGGACAAGCCGCCCGTCAGCCAGGACAACGGTCAGCATTTCGAAGCGAGCAAGACCTATTTTCTGAATGGCCGGATGGACTGGCAGTTGTCGCCGACGGCCGACGTCAGCGCGCAGTTCGGCATATCCCAGGGCGACTGGCGTGCCGGCCAGGACACGATGGATCCCACGGATGTGCTGGCGCCCAGGCAACAGGATTCCCGTGCGCAATACGTGCAGGTGAGTTTGCACAAAGTGGAATCAGCGCAGCGCGAGTGGCGCCTGCATGCCTATCATTCGCGCAACCGCTTCGATGCCAACGCGATCGGTGATCTGACGCTGCTTGGGCTGGGCGTCGTATCTGTCGACCAGTACCTGCTGCAGACGCGCAGCAATCTCGAACTGCAGGTCAACGAAACCTGGCGTTCCGATCTGCGGGGCGTCTGGGGGGGCGAGATACGGTACGACACGGTAGTCAGTCCGCAAAACTACGACTCGGACCGCGAGCTGGGCGGAACACTGGCACGGGTATTCGGCAATGCAGAATGGCGCGCACACGAGCGGGTGCTGATCCAGGGCGGTGCCATGCTCGAACATCATTACTACACGGGCAGCGACATCTCGCCGCGCGTGGCGGTCAGTTTCACGCTGGCGCCCGGGCAGGTCGTCCGGCTGGGCGTTTCGCAAGCCTATCGTTCGCCGACCTTTTTCGAAGAGGAAGGCAGCGCGGTCTACCGGTTGACCTCGGGCGCGTTGCTGGACATGGTGACAGTGCCGTCGAACGGGCTTGAGCCCGAACGCGTGCGTTCGCGCGAGATCGCCTGGCTGGGTCAGTGGCGGCCGGCGCGCCTGGAATGGGATATGCGGCTATTCCGCGATCACATCGACGATTTCATCGGCAACGAAAAAGGCAATTTCTTCCCCGATGGCGCGCTCCGGCCCAACGAATTCCGCTATGCCAACATCGGTACGGTCGATTCCCGGGGTGGTGAAATCCAGCTGCGCTGGCGTCCGCTGCCCGCAATGCACGTGAGCGCGCATTACGCCCGCGTGTTTCTGCGGGCGGATACTTCGGTCGGCAATTTCAACGAAGACATCCCGCAATCCGCGCCACGCAACAGTTGGGGCCTGTTGACCAGCTATCGCTGGAACGGCGGCTGGGAAACCAGCGCGGGGGTCTGGCACTACGACCGTACCAAATGGCTATCGGAAGGCGATGTCACCCAGCCATACACGCGGGTGGACCTACGGCTCGCCCGGCGCTGGGCCTGGCAGGGCCGTCAGGTCGAGGCGGCACTCGTCGGCCAGAATCTCGGCGGCGTCTACGAGGAATTCCGCGATATCAACCGCTTCAGCCGGCGCGTCTACGGCAGCCTCGGCTTCAACTGGTAAAGGGCGCGCGGCGCTTGGGTACTTGCGGCCGCAATGGGTATAATCCCGCAACTTCTTGATTGTCGGAGAATTTTATGCCGATTTATGCCTACAAATGCACGGCCTGCGGCTTTGCCCAGGACGAAATGCAGAAAGTGTCGGACGCGCCGCTGACAGTTTGCCCGTCCTGTGGCGGATCCGCGTATGCCAAGCAGCTCACTGCCGCCGGTTTCGCGCTCAAGGGTACGGGCTGGTACGCGACCGATTTCAAGGACGGCGGCAAGCCGGCCGCCGAACCGAAGCCGGATGCGCCCTCGCCTGCCTGCGGGACGGGCGCGTGCCCCGCGTGTAACTGATCCGAGGGTTGACGAAGAAGCGGGCGGTGCGAGCCGCCCGCTTCTTCGTTTTCGCCCGAACCGCGCATGAAACGCTATTTCGTCACCGGCCTTCTGATCTGGGTGCCGCTCGGCATCACCCTGTGGGTGCTCAATCTGCTGATCGGTACGCTCGACCAGAGCCTGCTGCTGCTGCCTGCCGAGTGGTTGCCGGAGGCCTGGCTGGGTATGCGCATACCGGGCCTGGGGGTGATCCTGACCGCGTTGGTGATCCTCGTGACCGGGGTATTCGCCGCCAATTTCTTCGGTCAGAAGCTCATCGACTGGACCGAAACGCTGTTCTCGCGGATTCCCGTGGTGAAATCGATCTACGGCAGCGTCAAGCAGGTGTCGGACACGCTGTTCTCGGGCAAGGGGCACGCGTTCCGCAAGGTGCTGCTGGTGCGCTACCCGCATCCGCAGGCGTGGGCGCTGGCCTTCCAGACCAATGTGCCGCCGGAGGTGCTGGCGAAACTGCCGGAGGACCATGTGGCGGTATTCATTCCGACCACGCCGAGCCCGGTCAACGGATTCTATTTTTACGTGAAGAAAAGCGAGGCGATCGAGCTCGACATGCCGGTCGACCGCGCCCTGAAATACATCGTCTCGATGGGCGTCGCCAGCGGCGACGTCCGCACGGGCACCCAGACACAATAGGAACAACATGATGCGTACCCATTACTGCGGCCGGGTTACCGCCGCCGACATCGGCAACACCGTCGAGCTCTGCGGCTGGACCCATCGCCGGCGCGACCATGGCGGTGTCATCTTCATCGACTTGCGTGATCGCGAAGGGCTGGTCCAGGTCGTGATCGATCCCGATACGCCCGACGCCTTCGCCGTTGCCGAAGAAGTCCGCGCCGAATACGTATTGCGCATCGTCGGGCGCGTGCGCGCGCGCCCCGCCGGCACCGAGAACGCCAACCAAACCACCGGCATGATCGAAGTGCTGGCCAAGGCGGTCGAAATCCTCAATGCCTCGGCGACACCACCGTTCCAGATCGACGACGACAACCTCAACGAAAATATCCGGCTGCAATACCGCTATCTCGACCTGCGTCGCGAGCCCATGCAGAAGAACCTCAAGCTGCGCTACCGCGTATCCAAGCTGATGCGTGACTACCTCGACACCCATGGCTTCATGGAAGTCGAAACGCCGATGCTCACACGTTCGACACCCGAGGGCGCGCGCGACTATCTCGTACCCTCGCGCGTGCACGACGGCATGTTCTACGCGCTGCCGCAGTCGCCGCAGCTTTTCAAGCAATTGCTCATGGTGTCGGGCTTCGACCGCTATTTCCAGATCACCAAGTGCTTCCGAGACGAAGACCTGCGCGCAGACCGTCAACCCGAATTCACCCAGGTCGACCTCGAAACCTCCTTCCTCGGCGAAGAAGAGATCATGGGCATCGTCGAAGGCATGATCCGCGACATGATGCAGAAGGCGCAGGGCATCGAACTGCCTGCAGCCTTCCCGCGCATGACCTACGCCGAGGCGATGACGAAGTACGGCTCCGACAAGCCCGACATGCGTGTGACGCTGGAGTTGGTTGATGTGGCCGACTGCATGAAGGATGTCGCGTTCAAGGTCTTCTCCGGCCCCGCCAACGATCCCAAATGCCGCGTCACCGCGATGCGCGTACCCGGCGGTGCAACGCTCAGCCGCGGCGAGATCGATGGCTACACCGAGTTCGTCAGGATCTACGGGGCCAAGGGTCTGGCCTACATCAAGGTCAACGATGTGACGCAATTGAACGAAGCCGGCCTGCAGTCGCCCATCGTCAAGAACCTCTCCGAGGCCGCATTGAAGGCCGTGATGGCACGCACCGGCGCTGCAAACGGCGATCTGATCTTCTTCGGCGCCGACAAGGCCAAAGTCGTGACCGATGCACTCGGCGCGTTGCGCCTCAAAGTCGGCCACGAGAAAGGCTATGTCGACGGCCGTGCCTGGGCGCCGCTGTGGGTCGTCGATTTCCCCATGTTCGAATACAACGACGACGAAAACCGCTGGGATGCGCTGCACCACCCCTTCACCGCGCCCAAGGACGGTCACGAGGATTTTCTCGCCACCGACCCGGGCAAGTGCCTGTCGAAAGCCTACGACATGGTGCTGAACGGCTGGGAAGTCGGCGGCGGTTCGGTGCGTATCCACAAACAGGCAGTGCAGGACAAGGTCTTCGCCGCGCTCAATATCGGCGAGGAAGAACGCCGCGAGAAATTCGGCTTCCTGCTGGACGCGCTGCAATTCGGCGCCCCGCCGCACGGCGGGCTGGCCTTCGGCCTGGATCGTCTGGTCACGCTCATGACCGGCGCGGAATCGATCCGCGACGTCATCGCCTTCCCCAAGACGCAGCGCGCTTCCTGCCTGATGACAAACGCACCCAACGTCGTCGACGAGAAACAGCTGCGCGAGCTGCACATCCGTCTGCGCAATCCGGCGCAGCCTGACAAGGCGGCGTGACATGGCGTTCGCGGATACACTGAACGCCCTGCCCGAAGCTGAAGGTGCGGAACTGGTGCTGACCGGTGCGGCAGGCGTGGAGGTGGCGGTGATCGCCAACGCGCCCGGCACCGCCGGTTCGTTCCGCGTCTATGCTTACCTGGCCGGCAAGTATGGCGCGATCGATGCCGCCGCTGCCGCCGAGGGGCTGGCGATCTATGCCGAGCACACCGAAGATGCGCGCGCGCATCCCGGCCGGCATCCCAATATCGATCGCCTGTTTCCCATCGCGGCGGGCGGCGGGGCGCTGACCGCAAGGTTCCGTTGAGCAGCTACAAGATTCCGGTCTCGGTCCTGGTCGTGATCCATACGGCCGATGGCCGGGTGTTGCTGATGGAGCGCACCGATGCGCCGGGTTTCTGGCAGTCGGTGACGGGCTCGCAGGATGCCGGCGAATCGCTGGTCGAGACCGCGGTCCGCGAAGTCCGGGAAGAAACCGGCTTCGATGCGACGCAGTTCGCGCTGATCCCGTGGGGCATCGAAAACCGCTACGCGATCTACGAGCGCTGGCGCCATCGCTACGCGCCGGGCGTTACGCACAATACCGAACACGTCTTCGGCCTGCAGCTGCCCGATGGCCTGCCTCCGCGGCTGGCGCCGAATGAGCATCTGCATTACCGCTGGCTGCCGTGGGACGCGGCGGCCAGCGCCTGTTTCTCGCCCTCCAACGCCGCGGCCATCCGGCAATTGCCCGGCCGTCTGGGCCTCGCCGCCTGACCGGATCGCGGCATGGAAATCCGGCGGAATCCCGCCGGTGCCGAACGTATAATGGCCGTATGTCCGCGCTTTCCATCGCCAGCTACAACATCCACAAGGGGCTGTCGCAATTCAACCGGCGGCTGACCGTTCACGAGCTGCGCGACCGTCTGGGCCTACTGGGATCGGACATCGTGTTCCTGCAGGAAGTCCAGGGCAGTCACGGGCAGCGTGCCAGTCGTTTCCAGCACTGGCCCGGCAAACCCCAGCACGAATTTCTGGCGGGGCATGTCTACACCGATTTTGCCTATGGCAAGAACTGTGTTTACGACACCGGCCATCACGGCAACGCCATTCTGTCGCGTTTCAGAATCCTGAACTGGGAAAACGAGGACATTTCCGCACACGCCTTCGAAAGCCGGGGCATGCTGCATTGCGAGATCGAATTGCCCGGCACCGCCGAGCCGGTGCATTGCATCAACGTGCATCTGGGTCTGACCGAACGCGGCCGCAAGCGCCAGCTTGACCGCATCGTCGCGCGCGTGCGCGCCATGGTGCCCGACGGTGCCCCACTGATCCTGGCCGGCGATTTCAACGACTGGCTGGTGCGGGCCGGACGGTTTTTCGAGGACGAACTGGGGCTGGCCGAAGTGTTCGAGACCCATCATGGCCAGCCGGCGCGCAGCTACCCGGCCATCCTGCCCATGTTTCAACTCGACCGCATCTATGTACGCGGATTTCGCGTGCAGGCCGCGCGCGTCCATACCGGCAACGCCTGGTATCGCATTTCCGATCACGCTGCGCTGACCGCCAAGCTCAAGCTTGCGCAATGATCCGTCGCGGCGTCTGGCGGCGGGTGTTTCGCGGTGCGGCGCCCCTGCCGGGTAACCGGATCCGGCTGTTGCGAAGCGGGGCCGAGTTTTTCCCGGCCCTGATCGCAGCGCTGGACGCTGCCCGGGTCGAGATTCATATCGAGACTTATATCTTCCACGCGGACGCCAGTACCCTGGCCGTTCGCGAAGCGCTTGTCCGCGCGGCGCGGCGCGGCGTGCGCGTCCGGGTCCTGATCGACGGCATCGGTTCCCGCGACCTGCCCGCCGACTGGCTGGCGGTCTTGCGCGGCGCTGGCGTCGCAGTGCTGGTCTACCGGCCGCTTGTCACGGGCTGGCGGGCCAACCCGCGCAGCCTGCGCCGGCTGCACCGCAAGATCGCGGTCGTGGACGCGTGCGTTGCCTTTGTCGGCGGTATCAATCTGATCGACGATTTCGAACCGGTTCGACTGCCGGCACCGCGGCTCGACTTCAGCGTGGAGGTGCGCGGGCCGCTGCTGGCCCGTATCCACGCGAACGTGCGCCGGTTGTGGCGGCTGGTGGCCCTGACGCAACTGAAGACGCTGCGCCGCGACCCGGCGGTCGAACCCACGTGGCCGACCGACGGGCGCATCCGCGCGGCCTTCGTCGTGCGCGACAATTTCGCGCACCGCCGCGACATCGAACACATCTACCTTGCCGCGCTGGCGCTGGCGCGCGAGGAAATCTGGCTCGCCAACGCCTATTTCCTGCCCGGACGGCGTTTCCGCAGGCTGCTGCGCGAAGCCGCCGCGCGCGGCGTGAAGATACGCCTGCTGGTGCAGGGCCATACCGACCATCCGTTCTTCCAGAGCGCCGCCCGCGCCCTGTACCGCGACCTGCTGGCGGCCGGCGTGGCGATACACGAATACCATGCCAGCGAACTGCACGCCAAGGTCGCCGTGGTCGACGGATGCTGGGCCACGGTCGGCTCCAGCAACATCGATCCGCTGAGTCTGCTGACCGCGCGCGAAGCCAACGTGGTGGTGGACGACCAGCCGTTCGCGCAGGAACTGCGCCGGCGTCTGGCGGCGGCGTTCGACGCGGCACCCGCGCTCGACGCGGCGGCCTGGCAACGCCGGCCCCGGCTCTCCCGCATGCTGTCCTGGCTGGCCTACGGCGCGGTGCGCGCGATGGCGGGACTGGCGGGCGGCGGACGCTGGACGTGAAGCGCGGCTACAGCCGCGCCGCGCCGAAGGTGTCGCACTGCTTCGGGTCGCCGGATTGCATGCCGCGCCTGAACCAGCGCATGCGCTGCTCGGACGAGCCGTGGGTGAAGGATTCCGGCACCACGTAGCCGCGCGCCTGCTGCTGCAGGCGGTCGTCGCCCACGCCCGCGGCGGCGGCCAGCGCCTCCTCCGCGTCGCCCGGCTCCAGCACCTGCCGCTGCTGGTTGGCATGGTAGGCCCACACCCCCGCGAAGCAGTCCGCCTGCAACTCCATCCGCACCTGCAGGGCGTTGCCCTCGGCCTCGCCCGCGCGGCTGCGCGCCGCGTGCACCTTCTCCGAAACGCCCAGCAGCGTCTGCACGTGATGGCCCACCTCGTGCGCCAGCACATAGGCCTGGGCGAAATCGCCCGGCGCGTCGTGACGGTTCGCCAGATCGTTGAAGAAGGACATGTCCAGATACAGCTTCCGGTCGCCCGGGCAGTAGAACGGCCCCATCGCCGCGCTGGCGTGGCCGCAGGCCGACTGCACCGCGCCCGAGAACAACACCAGCCGGGGCTGCTCGTAGACCCGGTCGCTTTCCCGGAACAGGCCGCCCCACACGTCTTCCGTGTCCGCCAGCACCACCGACATGAAATCCTTGAGGCGCTCGTCTTCCGGGCTGGCCGGCGCCGACTGCTGCGCAGGCTCCCCCAGCCCGCCCGCCTGGTTCAGCACCACCGACGGGTCCACCCCGAAATACATCGCCACCAGCGCCAGCACGATGGCGCCGATGCCGCCGCCCGCCAGCCCCCGGCCGCTCACGCGCATGCCGCGCCGGTCCTCGATGTTCTCGCTGCGTCGTCCGCGTTCCCAGCGCATGATGTTTCCTCCTCTGGCAAATCCCGCCTGTCTTACGTATATTAATCAAAATTCAACACGTACAGGAGGATACGCGTGTCGACCAACAAACTCACGCTCAGTATCGATGCCGACACCGTCAAAAAAGCCAAGCGTTACGTCGCGGCGCATGGAACCAGCCTTTCGCGCCTGTTGACGCAATACCTGGCCAGCCTGCCCGACGAGACCGAAAAGCCCTTGCCGCCCCGGGTCGATCGTCTGGCCGGCGTGCTGCCGCCCCAGACGGACGTTGAAGCATACAAAACCCATTTGCGCGGCAAGCACGGCCTGTGAGGCTCTTCATCGATACCAACGTCGTGCTCGACGTGCTGGCGAAACGCGACCCCTGGTTCGGCGATGCGGCGCGCGTGCTGGCGCACGTCGAGCAGGGCCGCGCAAGCGGACACATCGCCGCGCATACCCTCACCACCCTGCATTACCTGCTGACCCGGCACCTGGGGCAAGGAAAGACCGCTGCCGTACTGATCGACCTGACCACCCTGCTGCGCGTCGAACCCGTCGATCACGAGGTCCTGCAGCAGGCGCTCGCACTGGGCTGGCGCGATTTCGAGGATGCCGTTCAGGCGGTCGCCGCCGCCCGCAGCCGGGCCGACTATCTCGTCACCCGCAATCCACGCGATTTCAGGCAAAGCCTGGTTCCCGTCATTACGCCGCCCGAGCTTCTGACGCTGCTCGGCTGAGGCTGTAGCGGCAGCAAAACAAAACAACACTCCGGGGCCGGCTGTGACGAAAGAAGCGTCAACAGGCCTTGGCTCCGGACCTGCACGATTTCCCCGGAAGGCGATCCGCGCCGCACGCCGCGGCAGCGTGCTATGCTGACAATGTATACATTGTCATTCACGAGGTGCCATCATGGCCACGGCAGTCCTGACCTTGCGTCTCCCCGAAGAAATCAAGGCCAAGCTCGACAAGCTTGCGCAGGCGACGCATCGCTCCAGATCGTTTCTGGCGGAGGAGGCCATCGCACGCTACGTCGACCTGGAAGCCTGGCAGATCGGCGAAATCGAACAGGCCATTCAGGAAGCGGATAGCGGCGATTTCGCGCCGCCTTCCGACCTGGCGCAACTACTGAAGAAATATGCAGGTTAAATGGCTGCGCCGCGCATTGCGCAATCTGGAGCAGGAAGCCGCCTGGATCGCACGCGACAATCCCCGGGCGGCGGCCCGGCTGGTGGCGGAGGTGGATGGCGCCACGCGACTGCTGGCACTGCACCCCGATATGGGTCGGCCGGGCCGGGTGCCGGGAACACGCGAACTCGTCATGCCGGATTTCCCCTACATCGTCCCCTATCGGGTCAGGGAGCGGCGCGTGGAGATTCTTCGGGTGTTGCACACCGCACGCAAATGGCCTCATGCCTTGCAGGAATCGTGATGTGCGATCGGTCGGGCGGGATTGTTGCCCCTGTGCAACAAAACAACACTTTCGGGCCGGCTGTGGCGAAAAAAGCAACGGTTCCGCTTGTCGGGCGGGCGGCGGGCTGGATAATCGACCCTGTCCACAGGCACAACACCGTGTCGGACAGCTCTGCAGAGCTCGAAACCACCAGTTTCCTTTCCACTTTCTTAGGAGAAAGCAATGAAAAAATCCCTGATCGCCCTGGCTGCCGCCGGCGCCTTCGCTGCGCCCGCCTTTGCGGCCACCAGCAACGTCGACGTGTACGGCAAGCTGCATTTGTCCGTCAACTCCGTTGACGATCAAGCCTCGAACGTCAGCGACCTGGGCATCTCGTCCAACGCCAGCCGCATCGGCTTCAAGGGTTCGGAAGATCTGGGTGGCGGCCTGGCCGCGATCTGGCAGATCGAAACCACCGTCAACCTGGACGAAGGCAATGCCAGCAATCTGGCTTCCCGCAACAGCTTCATCGGCCTGAAGGGCGGCTTCGGTACGGCCCTGGTCGGTCGTCACGACACCCCGCTGAAGCTGGTCGGCCGTTCGCTCGACCTGTTCGGCGACACCATGGCTGACTCGCGCAACGTGCTGGGCGGCGGTGGCGATACGCGTGCGAACAACGCCGTTGCCTACGTTTCGCCCTCGTTCAGCGGCCTGACCCTGATGGGCGCCTACGCGACCGACGTTACTGCTAATGGCGCTGCTGCCCCCGATGTTGACGACCGCAGCGTCTACAGCCTGAGCGCCACCTACGCCAACGGCCCCCTGTACCTGGGTCTGGGCTATGCCGACGGCGATGGTCTTGAAGCCGCCAACATTGACCGTCACTGGCGTCTGGGTGCGGGTTTCACCGTCATGGGTGACCTGAAGCTGGTGGCGCAGTACGACGACATCAAGGCCGACACGGGCAACAACGATTACGACGCCTGGATGATCGGTGCGGCCTACACCATGGGCAACATCGTGCTCAAGGCCAACTACATGGATGGTGATCGTGATGGTACCTCCAATGATCCCAAGCAGTGGACCATTGGTGCCGACTACAACCTGTCCAAGCGCACCACCGTCTATGCGCTGTACGCCGACGGCGAGTACATCTCCGTGGGCAGCGGCGCGGGCGCGTCCGACCAGTACGGGGTTAGTGCGGGCGGCGACGTCTCGATCTTCTCGATCGGTATGACCCACACCTTCTAAATTCATGCCGGGGCAACCCGGTCTGAAAGACGAAGCTGAAACGGGCGCCCGCGGGCGCCCGTTTTTTTTTTGGTTCTTCGTGGGTCAACGATCAAAATGGGGTCAGCAAAAAAGTCAAAATGGGGTCAGACACGATATTTGTCCTAATCTGAACGCATCCCGTCCCACTACAAGCTCACGCTCATGGCACGTCTTCCTCGCTACGTCATCCCCGGCCAGCCGCAGCACGTCATCCAGCGCGGCAATAACCGCCAGGCGATCTTTGCCGCCGAGGCGGACTACCGGTTTTTCCGCGATGCACTGGTGGAGGCGGCGACGCGGCACGGACTGGCGATCCATGCGTATGTGTGGATGACGAATCACGTGCACTTGCTGGCGACGCCGGCGCATGAGGACAGCATCGGCAAGACGTTCCAGTCGGTGGGACGGCGCTATGTGCAGTATTTCAATCGTGTCTACCAGCGCAGCGGAACGCTGTGGGAGGGGCGCTACCGCGCGACGGTAGTGGACAGCGAGCGCTATCTGCTGACCCTGATGCGTTATATCGAGCTGAATCCGGTGCGGGCGGGCATGGTTGCCGCGCCGCAGGATTATCCGTGGTCGAGCTACCGGGGCAATGCGTCGGGCAAGGGCGGGCCGGATGCGGATTGGCTGGTGCCGCACGACGCGTACACGCGCCTGGGGCGGGATGACGCGGCCAGACGAAAGGCTTACCGGGCGCTATTCGCCGCGGCGATCGACCCGGACGATCTGGCTGCCATCCGCAACTGCACGCACAAGGGCTGGGCGCTGGGCGGGAAACGGTTCAGGCAGGAAATCGAGGCGCTGGGGCAGCGGCGTGCGGCGTCGAAGGGCGTGGGGCGGCCGCGGAGACAGGAGGGGGAATAATCGTGTCTGACCCCGTTTCTACGGTTTCCGTTGACTGACCGATTCGATTGATGTGGCTGGTGCGGGCGCCTGATTTCTGGCGGTGCACGCCGAATTCGTTATACTTGTATAACATTCAAGCCTCATTGGAGATATCGCATGTTGGCTATCCGCTTGCCCGAATCGATCGAGGCCCGTCTGAACGCGCTGGCTCAGGAGACGGGTCGTGCGAAATCCACGCTCGCCCGCGAGGCGATCCTGGAGTACATCGACGATCTTGAGGACTATTACCTCGCGGAAGCGCGTGCCCGCATGAACCGAAACACGATTCCGCTCGCGGACGTGGAGCGCGAGCTTGGCCTTTGAGATCGAGTTCGACCCGGACGCCATCAAGGATCTGAAAAAACTGGATCGCCCTGTTCAGCAACGTTTGCTCGGTTTTCTGAAAACACGGGTCGCAACGCTGGACAATCCGCGAGATATCGGCGAGGCGCTGGCGGGGGCCAAGCTGGGGAATTACTGGAAATACCGCGTGGGCGATTGGCGAATCATCTGCGACATTCAGGATCGCCGCATTGTCGTCCGTGCGCTGCGCATCGGTAACCGGCGAGCGGTGTATCGCTGAGTCAGGAAACATCGCGGCCAGCAAACGGGCGCGCTTGGCGTCCGTTTGTGCTCGCTCAGCCTTCAAGTACCTCGAAGGCGTGCATGATCTCTGGGGAATAATCGTGTCTGACCCCATTTGCCCCATTTGCCCGCCATTTCTACGCAGGATAAACGAGGCGGGCGTTCGGGTGCGCCGTTCCGTTTCAGGCTTCCACCACCTCGAAATCGTGCGTGATCTCGGCGGTCTTGCCGAGCATGAGGCTGGCCGAGCAGTATTTTTCGGCGGAAAGTCGCACGGCCTGTTCGACCCGTTTGGGATCCAGTCCCTTGCCGGTGACGGTGAAGCGGACGTGGATGCGCGTGAACACCTTGGGATCGGTGTCGGCACGGGTGGCTTCCAGGTCGGCGACGCAGTCGGTGATGGCCTGCCGGCCCTTGCGCAGGATGTGGACGACGTCATAGGCGGAGCAGCCGCCCAGGCCCAGCAGCAGCATTTCCATCGGACGCACGCCGAGGTTTTTGCCGCCGCCGTCGGGCGCGCCGTCCATCACCACGGTGTGGCCGGATTCGCTCTGGCCGGCGAAGCTGACGCCTTCGATGAGTTTGACGCGGGCTTTCATGTCTTTCCTTCTGCAAAACGGGCGCGGAGTTTGTACCACAGGATGCCCAGCCATTCGTGCAGGGCGAAGGTGCTGTCGCGCAGGCCGACGGGCGTGGGGATGACGTCGAGCGCGGAATCCAGCACGGTGCTGGAGAACTGGATGCCGGCGGGAACGACTTCGAGGTCCTGCGCCTGGAACAGGGGGACCGCGCGGCGCAGATGCCAGGCGTGGGTGACGAGCGCGATGCGCTTGACGCCGGCGGCCTGGAGCAGGGCAGCGGCGTTGCGGGCGTTGTCCCAGGTGGTGAGCGCGGCATCTTCCACCCAGCGGGCTTCGATGCCGTACTCGTCGCGCAGAATGGCATGCATGATCTCGCCTTCGGCGAGCTTGCCGCCGCCGGGCCTGCCGCCGGTGACGAGCAGGGGCAGCCCGCTCGCGCGGTGTAAATGGGCGGCGTAGCGCAGGCGTTCGAGGCTGAGGCCGTTGAGCGTGTCGCCGCCGTATTCGGCCGCGTCGACACGTCGTCCGCCGCCCAGTATCACGATGGCGTCGGCGGTTGCAAGCGCCTCGGGACTGACCGGCGCGGAGATTTCCAGGCTCTTGAGCAGCACGCCGCCCATCCAGGGGGTGGACAGGGCGTACAGGGCGGTGGCGGAAGCGAGAATCAGCGACATGGACAGGCGCGGGCGACGGCGTCTAAGAATCAGCCCGGCGGCCAGCAGGATCACCAGCGAGAGCGGCGGAAGCAGCGCGGCGGCGATCAGGTTGGTGGCGAACCAGGCGGTCATGGCCGGAGATTGTATGCCACGCGCCGGGCCGATTGGCGATGTTTGACTTTGGCCGGTCCGGGCGGTTAGAATGCCCGGCTTTCCGAGTGAGTCCTCTTTGTTACAGAGGTTGGTCATGAAAACCTATTCCGCCAAACCCGCTGAAGTGAAACGCGACTGGTACGTCGTCGATGCCGACGACAAGGTGCTGGGCCGCCTGGCTTCCGAGATCGCCCGCCGCCTGCGCGGCAAGCACAAGCCCGAGTACACCCCGCACGTCGACACGGGCGACTACATCGTCGTGGTCAATGCCGACAAAATGCGTGTCACGGGCAACAAGGAACTCGACAAGAAGTACTACCGCCATTCCGGCTACCCGGGCGGCATCTACGAAACCACCTTTGGCAAGATGCAGGCGCGTTTTCCCGGCCGTGCACTGGAAAAGGCGGTCAAGGGCATGCTGCCCAAGGGCCCGCTGGGCTACGCCATGATCAAGAAGATGAAGATCTACGCGGGCGCGGAACACCCGCACACGGCGCAGCAACCCCAGCCCCTGGAAATCAACGCTCAATAAGGTCACACCATGATCGGCAACTACAACTATGGTACGGGTCGTCGCAAGGAATCGGTCGCCCGCGTCTTCATCAAGGCGGGCAGCGGCAAGATCGTCGTCAACGACAAGCCGGTGGACGAATACTTCTCGCGCGAGACGGGCCGCATGATCGTGCGCCAGCCGCTGGTGTTGACCGACAGCCTGAACAAGTTCGACATCATGGTGAACGTCTCGGGCGGCGGCGAGTCCGGCCAGGCCGGCGCGGTGCGTCATGGCATCACCCGTGCGCTGATCGATTTTTCGGCGGAAATGAAGCCCACCCTCAAGGCCGCCGGACTGGTGACTCGCGATGCCCGCGAAGTGGAGCGCAAGAAGGTGGGTTTCCACAAGGCGCGTCGTCGCAAGCAATTCTCCAAGCGCTGAGTACTGGCCGCTTCGAAAAAACCGCCCCCTCCAAGGCGGTTTTTTTATGGACGTGTCCTGCGTGTGTCTTAAAATCCAAGCTTTGCAATCGGAATGGGCACCATGATCAAGGTCGGTATCGTTGGCGGCACGGGGTACACCGGCGTCGAGCTTTTGCGCCTGCTTGCGCGGCATCCACAGGTGGCATTGCGGGCGATCACGTCGCGTAAGGAGGCCGGCATGCCAGTGGCCGAAATGTTCCCCAACCTGCGTGGCCGTGTCGCGCTGGCTTTTTCAACGCCGGAAGAGGCCGGGCTGGAAACCTGCGACGTGGTGTTCTTTGCGACGCCCAACGGCGTGGCCATGCAACAGACCCGGGCCTTGCTCGATGCAGGCGTCAAGGTCATCGATCTGGCGGCGGATTTCCGTATCAAGGATGTCGCAGTCTGGGAACAATGGTACAAGATGACGCATGCCTGCCCGGATCTGATCGGCGAGGCGGTGTATGGTCTGCCCGAGATCAATCGGGACAAGATTGCCGGTGCACGACTCATTGCCAATCCGGGGTGCTATCCGACGGCCGTGCAACTGGGTTTTCTGCCGCTGCTGGAAGCCGGTGTGGCCGAGCCCGGTTTTCTGGTGGCGGACGCGAAATCCGGGGTGTCGGGGGCGGGCCGCAAGCCGGAAACTCACATCCTGTTTGCCGAGGCGGCAGACAATTTCAGGGCCTATGCCGTGGGGGGGCATCGTCACTGGCCGGAGATCAAGCAGGGACTGGACAGTTTCGCCGGGCAGCCGGTGGGGTTCACGTTCGTGCCGCATCTTACGCCGCTGATCCGTGGCATCCACGCTACGCTTTATGCGAGGGTCACACGCGACGTCGATCTGCAGGCGCTGTTCGAAGAACGGTATGCCGGCGAAGTATTCGTCGATGTGCTGCCGGCAGGCAGCCATCCTGAAACCCGTTCCGTGCGGGGGGCCAATACCTGCCGGATTGCCGTGCATCGGCCGCAGGGCGGCGATACGGTCGTGGTGCTGTCGGTTATCGACAATCTGGTCAAAGGTGCGGCGGGGCAGGCGGTCCAGAACATGAACATCCTGTTTGGTTTGCCAGAAGACATGGCACTTGCCGATATCGGCATGCTGCCCTGAAATGCATGCAGGAACTCCGTTCCGTTGCAGGGGTCTTTGCTTGACGCAAGACGGGTGACGCGGATAATCACCCCACACTTTCTTTAGGAGCACCCCATGAATGCAGCCACCGAAATGGAATCCCCGCTGATCTTCACCGACAGCGCGGCAGCCAAAGTCAAAAGCCTGATCGACGAAGAAGGCAACCCGGATCTGAAACTGCGCGTTTTCGTTTCGGGCGGCGGTTGCTCGGGCTTTCAGTACGGTTTCACCTTCGACGAAAGCCAGAACGAAGACGATACCGTCATGATGAAGAACGGGGTCACCCTGCTGGTCGATTCAATGAGTTTCCAGTATCTGGTAGGCGCGGAAATCGACTACAGCGAGGGTCTGGAGGGCGCGCAGTTCGTCATCAAGAACCCGAACGCCACGACTACGTGTGGTTGCGGGTCTTCCTTCTCCGCCTGATACGCGCCGCATCGGCCCAAACAAAAAGCGGCTTCGGCCGCTTTTTGTTTGGGGTCAGGCGGGATGGATCGCCCCTAATACCCGGGGGCCGTGCGCGCCCGTTACCTCGGGTAGATTGCCGGCGGCATGGTGCAGTGTCTGCCGTGCCAGCCAGGCGAACGCCAGGGCCTCTACCCAGTCGGGGTCGAGGCCGAGTGCCTGCGTGGTGTTGACAGGGTACGGCAGATGCGTGCGCAGGCGGGCAAGCAAGGCTGTGTTATGCGCGCCGCCGCCGCAGACATAGAGGGCTTCGGCCCCGGGACAGTCGTGCATGACAGCGCTTGCCAGGCTGATGGCAGTCAGTTCGAGCAGGGTCGCCTGAACGTCGGCAGAGGGGAGCGGTGTTGAAAAATTTTTCAGTAAAGCGTCCAGCCAGCCCAGATTGAATTGTTCGCGTCCGGCGCTTTTAGGCGGCGAAACGGCGAGGTAGGGGTGGTCAAGCAGGCGATCCAGAAGGGTAGGGTGATACGTGCCGCTTGCGGCCCAGGCGCCGTTGGCGTCGTAGTGCTGGCCAAGGTGTCGCTGTATCCAGGCATCCATCAGCATGTTGCCCGGGCCGGTGTCCCATCCGCGGACTGTGCCGGTCGGCGGTAGATCGGTGATGTTGGCGATGCCGCCGATATTGGCGATGACGCGATGTGCGGTTGCGTGGCGCAAGGCGTGGGCGTGGAAGGCGGGAACCAGCGGTGCGCCCTGTCCGCCAGCGGCGATGTCGCGGCTGCGGAAGTCGGCCACGACGGGCAGACCGGTCAATTCCGCGAGTAGGGCAGCGTTACCGATCTGCACGGTGTACCCATGTTCTGGCCGATGGCGCAGGGTCTGGCCATGGCAACCCACCGCCCCGACGCTGCCCGGGTGATCGGCTATGACGGCCTGGACGGCGTCGGCATATAAACGGGCGAGCGCGTTGCCGGCACAGGCAGCCAGATGCATCTCGTCGTGTTGCGGCGTGTGCAGGGCCAGCAACTGCGCACGCAGGGCGTCGCTGTATGGCAGGTAGTGGCAGGCTATGAGATGCGGCGGTTCGCCGGCAGGAAATGCGCAGAGTGCGGCGTCTACGCCGTCGAGACTGGTGCCCGACATGAGGCCGACATAGCGTTCGGCCTCATGAGCGGCGCCAGCACTCAATCGAGTGCTGCGAGGTTGGAGCCGCGCAACAGCATGAGCTTGTCGTTCCAGCCGGCGGTCTGCTCGAGGAATTGCGCACGCTGGGCGGCGGCCAGGGGCGGCGCGCCCGGCAGTTTGACGGTCATCGGGTTGTATGGGGTGCCGGCGACCCGGACTTCGTAGTGGAGGTGAGGGCCCGTCGCGGCCCCCGTTGCCCCGACGAAACCGATGACATCGCCTTGCTCGACTGTGCGGCCGCGACGCATGCCTGATGCGTAGGCGCTCAGGTGCGCGTAATAGGTTTCGTATCCGTTGTGATGGCGAAGGACGATGAGATTGCCGTAGCCACCGCGGCGCCCGGCAAATTCGACGGTGCCGTCGCTGGTTGCCTTGACGCGGGTGCCGGTGGGGGCGCCGAAATCGACGCCAGTGTGTTTGCGATGGAAACCGAATACCGGGTGCAGGCGGGAATTGCTGAAACTGGAGGTGACACGTGTGAATTCCAGCGGCGAGCGCAGGAATCCTTTCTTGAGCGATTCCCCGTTGGGGGTGTAGTAGGCCTCGTTTCCGGATGCATCCCGATACAGAACCACCTGATAGGCTTTGCCGGCGTTGACGAATTCGGCCGCGAGCAGCTTGCCGGTGGAAACCGGCTCGCCATTGCGGTAATTCATTGTATAAATGACCGAAAAGGTGTCGCCGCGCCGCAAATCCTGGCGGAAATCGATATTGGTCGAAAACGTTTCGGCGATTTTGTCGGCGATTTTGTCCGGGATGCCGGCACTGTCGGTTGCGCCGTACAGCGAGGATAGAATGCGGCCCGAACGCATCACGGTACGGGTTTCCGTCAGCTCGCCCTGTTCGTGGACGACGAAGGCCTCGCCTTCGCGGCTGATGTGCAGTGCAGGCGCATTGCTGCGTTCAAAGGTAACGGCGAGGAGGTTTCCGCTGGCGGTGGTTGTGGCACGGATACGCATGCCGGCCCGGATGCTGGCAGCCAAGCTGCGCATGGGGTCGGTGGCGATCAGGCGCTGAATGTCGAGGTCGTCGATTTTCAATCGACCCAAGGCGGTGGCCAGCGTGTCGCCACTCTGGACCAGGCTCTCGCGTTCGAATGTGCCGGCGTTTTCCATCGCCGGGGCTGGCGTCGGCAGGACAATGGCTTCGGTAATGGTTTGGGGGGCGATATCGAGCGTCTGCGTATCCGGCGCCAAGCCAAAGGCGGCCACTACGCCAAAAAGCGGCAGGCTGGACAGTACGACCAAGGTACGCAGGCTGAAGCGCCGTTCCGCGCCTGTCAGGCGATCGGTTAAGATTCTCAGTTTGGTGGGCGGCATCGACCGTTTCCCTTCTGTAACCCAGCCCGGAGTCTAACACACATCGTTGCTGGGGAAATTGTTTAATCCGAACAGCATGTTGCGGGCACTGCAGGGTTTTCCCTCTCCCGTAAACGGACAAAACCGGTCGAACTTGATTTGCCACGAGAGAGGATTTTGGGATGCAGGATGTTTTGCAGGAAATCAAGCGCGGTGCGGAGGAATTGCTCGTTGAAACCGAATTGATCGAAAAGCTGAAATCGGGCCGGCCGCTCCGGGTCAAAGCAGGCTTTGACCCGACCGCCCCCGATTTGCACCTCGGCCATACGGTCCTGTTGAACAAACTGCGCCAGTTTCAGCAGCTCGGGCATCAGGTGATATTCCTGATCGGTGATTTTACCGGCATGATCGGCGATCCTACCGGCAAGAACGCCACCCGTCCGCCGCTGACGCGTGAAGCCGTCGCCGAGAATGCCAAAACCTACCGGGAGCAGGTGTTCAAAATTCTCGATCCCGCGTTAACCGAGGTCCGTTTCAATTCCGAATGGATGGAGGGGCTGGGGGCGGTAGGCATGATTCGTCTGGCGGCGTCCTACACGGTGGCGCGTATGCTGGAACGCGATGATTTCCATAAGCGCTATACCGGCCAGCAGCCTATTGCCGTTCACGAATTCCTGTATCCCCTGATCCAGGGCTACGATTCCGTGGCCCTGCAGGCGGATATCGAGCTGGGGGGGACGGACCAGAAATTCAATCTGCTGGTCGGACGGGAATTGCAGAAGCAACATGGGCAGTCGGCGCAGTGCGTGCTGACCTTGCCTTTGCTGGAAGGGCTGGACGGCATCAACAAAATGTCGAAATCGTTGGGGAATTATGTGGGTATCAACGAGCCCCCCCAAGAGATGTTCGGCAAGCTCATGTCGGTGTCCGATACTCTGATGTGGCGCTACATCGAACTGCTTTCGTTCGAAACCTTGCAGACGATTGAGGGCTGGAAACGGCAGGTCGCCGAAGGTGGCAATCCGCGTGACATCAAGGTCGGGTTTGCGCAGGAAATCGTGGCGCGTTTCCATGGCCAGGATGCCGCCCGGCAGGCTTTGGCCGATTTCGAGGCGCGTTTCCGGCAGGGTGCGCTGCCGGACGACATGCCCGAAATGCATCTGGCGGGCGCGCCGCAGGGGCTGCCGGTGCCCCAGTTGCTCAAGCAGGCCGGGCTGGTTGCCAGCACCTCCGAGGCCATCCGTCAAATTGCGGGAGGCGGGGTGAAACTCGATGGCGCGCGCGTGGCCGACAAGGGCGCGCTCGTGCCGGTGGGCGCGACTGTGGTGGCTCAGGTCGGCAAGCGAAAATTTGTACGTGTCACGATTGTTTAAAAATAATTCCGGGAAAGTGTTGACGGATTCTGTTTGCTCTGTAGAATGCGCACCTTCTCGAAACGCAGCACGCCGCAGTAACGGATGGCGTGGTGCTAATCGACTGATCTTTAACAATTAACAGCCGATAGGTGTGGGCATTGATGAGGTTGGTGGGTGCTGGAGTCTGG
>WBSF01000006.1 GCA_008923315.1 Betaproteobacteria bacterium SCN1
ACCGATGGCTTCAGATCGTAGCGGCCAACGCGGGCGTCGGCGGGGGATTTTTCAACGGCCTGCTATGTACCCGTGGGCGCGCCCTGCAACATTTGCGTGCCCGATCCGGAACGCTACGCGAACATCACCCGGCTCGATACCGCGACCGGCAAGGTCGACGTGGTGGCGCGCGGCGTGCGCAACACGGTCGGGTTCGACTGGCAGCCGGACACGGGCGAACTCTGGTTCACCGACAACGGACGGGACTGGCTGGGCGACGACGCGCCGCCGGACGAGCTCAACCGCCTGACCCAACCCGGTCAGCACTTCGGCTATCCCTACTGCCACGGTGGCACGCTCGCCGATCCGGAATTCGGCACCAAACGACACTGCGACGCCTTTGTGCCGCCGGTGCAGAATCTTGGCGCGCACGTGGCCGCGCTGGGCATGCGCTTCTACACCGGCGGCGCGTTCCCGGCGCAGTACCACGGCGCAGTCTTCATCGCTGAGCACGGGTCGTGGAACCGCAGCCGCAAGAGCGGCTATCGCGTGAGCGTGGTACGGCTGGACGAGCACGGACGCGCCGCCGCCTACGCGCCTTTCGTCGAAGGCTGGCTGCAGGGGCAGGCGGCTTGGGGGCGCCCGGCCGATGTACTAGTCATGCCCGACGGCAGTCTGCTGATCTCGGACGACTACGCCGGGGCGATCTACCGGGTGTCCTATCGCGGCAGCCGGTAGAATGCAGCCCGTATGAAGCTGCTTGTTCTCGATACCTCGACCGAATGGTGTTCCGCCGCGCTGTGGCAGGCGGGTGCGGTCCGTGCGCGCCGTGAACGGGCCGGGCAGCGGCACAGTTCGCTGATCCTGCCCATGGTCGACGCACTGCTCGGCGAAAGCGGTCTGCGACTTGCCGACCTGGACGGCATCGCCTACGGTGCCGGGCCGGGCTCGTTCACCGGCCTGCGCATCGCCTGTGCGGTGACCCAGGGGCTCGCCTTCGGCGCCGATCTCCCGGTGGCCGGCATATCCACACTGGAATCGCTGGCCGAGCAGACGGAGGGCGACAGAGTCCTGACCCTGCTCGATGCGCGGATGGCCGAGGTGTACTGGGCTGCGTACGAGCGTGCCGACGGCGGCTGGCAGGCGGTCGTCGAACCGAGACTGGCGCTGCCGGAATCGGTCTACGTACCGGACGGCGACGGCTGGATCGGTGCCGGCAACGGTTTTGCGGTGCTGGGCGATGCGCTGCGCGCGCCGATCGTGGCCCGGCTCGGCCGGATCGAGACGGAACGGATGCCCGACGCCGCGGCGATGGCCCCGCTGGCCGCGCAGGCGTTCGCGCGCGGCGCAGGTCGCGACGCGGCCGAGGCGGCGCCCATCTACCTGCGCGACAAGGTGGCGCTCACGGTGAACGAGCGGCGCGCGAGGCGCAGCGCATGAGCGCAGTATTCGAAGTGCGTCACAGCGTGCGGCCGATGACCGAGACCGATCTGCCGCGCATCCACCGGATCGAGCTCGCCAGTTACGATCACCCGTGGAGCCTCGGCAATTTTGCCGATTCGCTGCACGCCGGCTACAGCATGTGGGTGCGTGAGGCCGGAGGCGAAGTGATCGGTTATTACGTGATGATGGCGGCGGCGGGCGAGGCCCATCTGCTCAACCTGACCATCGCGCCGCTGTGGCGCCGGCATGGTCTGGGCCGCGACCTGCTGGACCATTGCGTGGCGCGCGCCCGCGACCATCGAGCGGATTGCCTGTTTCTCGAAGTGCGTATGTCCAACGTTGCCGCGATCGGGCTCTATCGCGGCAGCGGCTTCGCCGATCTGGCCGTGCGGCGGGATTACTATCCGGCGCGCGGCCGTCGCGAAGATGCCCTGATCATGAAAAAGGACCTGGCGTGCTGAGCCGCGACGACGTCTTCGAGGAGCTTGGCATCGGCCCCGTCTGGCGGCTGAGGGAAATCGCAACGGGCAGTTCGCAAACGCCGGCCCCGGTCGTCGAAACCCGGCCCGCGCGCGACGCTGCGGCGCAATCGCCCGAGCCGTCGGCCCCGGCACGCTTCACTTGGGAACGTCTGGCCGATGCCGTTGCACACTGCACCGCATGCAAGCTGCATACCACGCGCACCCAGGGTGTGCTTGGCGTAGGCGACCGCAACGCCGACTGGCTGTTCATCGGCGAGGCGCCGGGGGCGGACGAGGACCGGCTTGGCGAACCCTTTGTCGGCCAGGCCGGCAAGCTGCTCGACGCGATGCTGGCGGCAATCGATCTCAGACGTGGCGAAAACGTCTACATTGCCAATGTGCTGAAGTCGCGTCCGCCCGGCAACCGCAATCCCGAGCCGGACGAGGTCGCCGCCTGCCGGCCCTACCTGCGGGCGCAGATCGAACTGATCCAGCCGAAGCTCATCGTCGCGCTCGGCCGTTTCGCCGCGCAGAGTCTGCTCGATACGGACGAATCCATCGGCCGCCTGCGCGGTCGCCTGCACAGTTTCCTGAACGTGCCGCTGGTGGTGACCTACCATCCGGCCTATCTGCTGCGCAACCTGCCCGACAAGGCACGCGCCTGGGAAGACCTCTGCCTGGCGCGCCATACGATGCGATCCCTGCCCTCTCAATCCTGATCCAAAGAACTGCCGCCATGAAGTTGCTTCATTCCGCCCTGCGTTTCCGCGTCAACTATTTTTCCGATCTCGGCCGCCACCAGGTGGTGGTCTGGATGCCGGGCGACACGCCGCCGGTCGATGCGCAGATGGACGTGGGCCCGAAGATCGAGCACGAGGTGCCCAATGAGGTGTTCCGCACCGACATCGCGCCGCTGAAGCAGGGGCGTTTCTATCCGTCGCAACTGCTGCACGCCGACGACGCGCCGGGGCCGATGTTTCGCGTGAAGCAGCTCAACGGCGCGAGCTTCGTCGCCAACTTCAGCCATCCGCTGCAGGACCGCATTTTCAGCATCGACAGCGGCAAGAGCGATGTGTCGACCATGCCCATCGGCCAGGCGACGCAACTGCTCGAATGGAGCGGCATGGAAACGCAGTACCAGACGCCGACGGATTTCGAATCGCCCGATGCCTTCGCGCGCGAGGATGAAACGCCGGACCCGGGGTTCTACGCCGATCCGCGCAAACTGATCCACGTCGACGCCGTATGCGCCCGGCGCATCCAGGCGCTGTACCGCACCGTGCTGCCGGAGAACGCGCGCGTGCTCGACCTGATGGCCGGCTGGCGTTCCCACCTGCCGGATACGGTGCCGTCGGCCGTCGGGCTCGGCATGAATGCCGGGGAGCTGGCAGACAACCCGCAGCTCGCCGAACGCATCGTTCACGACCTCAACGCCGATCCGAAACTGCCATTTGCCGACGCCAGTTTCGATGCCGTGGTCTGCACGGTCTCATTCGAATATCTCACCCGGCCGCGCGCGATCGTCGATGAAATCCGCCGCGTGCTGAAGCCGGGCGGCATGTTCGTGGTCACGCTGTCAAACCGTTATTTTCCCTCCAAGGTCATCAGGCTCTGGACGCAGCTGCATCCGATGGAACGCATGGCCTGGGTCGGCACCCTGATCAAGGGGGCGGGCTTCAAGAAAGTGGAGACCTACGTCGAACGCGGTCTCAAGCGGCCGAAGGACGACCGCTATGCGGACCGGCTGGCGGAATCCGATCCGCTGTTCGCGACCTGGGGCGTGGCACCCTGAAGATCGGGCTGATTTCCGACACGCACGGCCTGCTGCGGCCGGAGGCGCTGGCGGCGCTGGCAGGCTGCGAGCATCTCATCCACGCCGGCGACATCGGTTCGCGGTCCGACCGGCACAATGGCGTGCTCGATACGCTGGCGAACATCGCGCCGCTCACCGTGGTGCGCGGCAACAACGACCGCGCCGGCTGGGCCGCCGCCATTCCCCATACGGCCGATCTTGAATTCGGCGGCGTACGCATTCATGTACTGCACATTCTCGGCGAGCTGGCCATCGACCCGGCTGCAGCTGGTGTGCAGGTGGTCGTCTCGGGCCATTCGCACAAGCCTTGCATGGAAACGCGGCGCGGTGTGCTCTACGTCAATCCGGGCAGCGCGGGGCCGCGCCGCTTCAGGCTACCGGTAACGGTGGCGCGTCTCACCGTGGCATGCGGTCGCGTCGACGCAGAACTGGTCACGCTTTTGGAGTAAGGTTCGATTTTGTTCCGGGGGAGGACGTCATGCTGAAATGGTTGTGGATTTCCTGTCTGGCGCTGGCCCTGTCGGGCTGCGGCTACAACACTTTCCAGACCGCCGATGAGGACATCAAGGCGAGCTGGGCCGAAGTGCTCAACCAGTATCAGCGCCGTGCCGATCTGGTGCCCAATCTGGTCAATGTGGTGAAAGGCTACGCCGCGCACGAGAAAGACGTGTTCACCCGGGTGACGGAAGCGCGCGCCAAAGTGGGCGCAATCCAGGCAACGCCCGAGCTCGTCAACGACGAGGCCGCATTCCAGAAATTCATCGCTGCGCAGGGTGAATTGACCGGTGCGATTTCACGGCTGCTGCTGGTGGCGGAAAACTATCCGCAGTTGAAGGCGGACGGCCTGTTCCGCGATCTGCAGGCACAGCTCGAAGGCACGGAAAACCGCATCACGGTCGCGCGCAACCGCTACATCGAAGCGGTGAAGGCCTACAACGTGACGGTACGGTCCTTCCCGTCCAATCTCACCGCGATGGTGATGGGCTACAAGGTCAAGCCGAGTTTCACCGTGGAAAACGAGAAGGCGATCGCGGTCCCGCCCAGGGTCGATTTCGGTACTGCTGCGCCGGCCCCGGCGGGCGGTGGCGACACGTCCGGCAGCCTGTCGCACGGCTATTGACCGAAGGATGAACCGGTCGATAACCGCCCGTGCGGCGTTCGGCCTGTGGCTGGCACTGTGCGCCGCGCTGGCCTGGGCGCTGGTGCCTGTGCCGGAGTTGTCGCATCGTGTCACCGATCTGACCGGCACGCTCACTGCCGCGCAGACCGACGCGCTGGACGCGCGCCTGGCGCAGTTCGAAGCACGGAAGGGCAGCCAGATCGCGGTGCTGATCGTGCCGACCACGCAGCCCGAGGACATCGCGCAATTCGGCATCCGTGTCGCCGATGCCTGGAGGATCGGGCGCGACAGAATCGACGATGGCGTCATTCTCCTGGTCGCCAAGGACGACCGTACCATGCGTATCGAAGTCGGCTACGGCCTCGAAGGGGTGATCCCCGATGCCGTGGCGAAGCGGGTCGTGGCCGAAATCATCGCGCCGCGTTTCCAGGCCGGCGATTTTGCAGGCGGAATCGAAGCGGGGCTTGCACAGCTGATGAAGCTGATCGAAGGAGAAGCCTTGCCCCCTCCTGCGATGGCCGGACGCAATTCGAATGAGGACGTATTCGGCCTGCTGGTCGTCGGCGGGGTAATCGCCGGCTTCGTGTTGTCCCAGTTGATGAACCGCTCGGTCGCTGCCGGGGTGGCGGCGCTTGGCAGCGGTGCGGTCGGCGCCCTGCTGGTGGGCCTGTCGCCGCTGCTGCTGTTTGCCGCCCTGTTCGTGTTTGCCGCGGTAGCGAGCGGGTTTCGGGGCGGCAGCGGCGGCGGCTGGTCGAGCGGCGGCGGGTTTGGCCGCGGTGGCGGCGGATTCCGTGGGGGCGGGGGCGGGTTTGGCGGCGGCGGAGCATCCGGCTCATGGTGAAATGCGGACGTGTCCTCCGGCATCTGTTCACACCGCCGTGGGCGTGGCGCCGCGCTTTCCCGCGCGCAACCCTGGATGCCATCGAGGCTGCCATCGCCGCTTCCGAACGGCACCATGGCGGTGAAATCCGGTTTGCCGTCGAGCCTGCCCTGGGGCTGGGGCAAATCTGGCGCGGACTGAACGGCCGGGCGCGTGCAGTCGAAGTGTTTGCGCAACTGCGCGTATGGGATACCGAACACAATAGCGGCGTGCTGATCTATCTGCTGCTGGCCGATCGCGATATCGAGATCGTGGCCGACCGTGGAGTCGCGGCACGCGTGCCGCAGTCGGACTGGGACGCAGTGGCCCGGGCGATGGAAGCGCGTTTTCGTCAGGGCGACCACATGGGCGGCGCACTGGCCGGCATCGAGCGGGTCGGAGCACTGCTGACGCAGCACTTCCCGCCGCCAAGGCATAATCCGGACGAGCTGGCCAACCGGCCTGTCATTGTGAGGACATGAGATGCAGACCTATCTGTTGTGGTGGATCGTTGCTGCGGTACTGGTGGGACTGGAACTCACCACGGGCACTTTCTATCTGCTGCTTTACGGCCTGGCGGCCGCGGCCGCGGGAATCGCAGCATGGATGGGGCTGGGCTGGGCCGCGCAGTTCTTCGTGGCGGCCCTGATCGCCATACTTGGCACGCTGGCCCTGCAGCGCTGGAAGCGCGACACGGCGCATCCGGAATCGACCGTGCAGGACATGGATATCGGCCAGACGGTGCAGGTCGAATCCTGGCAGGACGGGCGCGGCCAGGTGCGCTATCGCGGTGCGCTGTGGGATGCGGAAGCGGTATCCGCCGACACCGACGCCGCGCAGCCGCTGATCATCCGCGCGGTGCGCGGCAATACCCTCATCCTCGGCAACTGAAAGGATCGCTCATGGACGTCGTCGCCCTCGTCATTCTCATCGTCATTGCCATTGTCGTCGCCAAAGGGGTGCGCGTGGTGCCGCAGCAAAGCGCCTGGGTGGTCGAGCGCCTGGGCAAGTTCCACGCCGTGCTCGTGCCTGGCCTCAATCTGGTCATTCCCTTCATCGACAACGTGGCCTACAAGCACTCCCTGAAGGAAATCCCGCTCGACGTGCCGAGCCAGGTCTGCATCACGCGCGACAACACCCAGCTCGCGGTCGACGGCATCCTGTACTTTCAGGTGACCGATGCCAAGATGGCATCCTACGGGTCGAGCGACTACATAGCCGCGATCTCGCAGCTGGCGCAGACCACGCTGCGTTCGCTGATCGGCCGCATGGAGCTCGACCGTACTTTCGAGGAACGCGAGGAAATCAACCGCGGCGTCGTGATGGCGCTCAACGAGGCCTCGACCAATTGGGGCGTGAAGGTGCTGCGCTACGAGATCAAGGATCTGACGCCGCCCAAGGAAATCCTGCAGGCGATGCAGCGGCAGATCACCGCCGAGCGCGAGAAACGCGCATTGATTGCCTCGTCCGAGGGGCGCATGCAGGAGCAGATCAACCTTGCCACTGGCGAACGCGAGGCGGCGATTCAGCAGTCCGAAGGCGACAAGCAGGCCGCCATCAACGTCGCGCTGGGCGAGGCCGAGGCGATCAAGACCATCGCCGTAGCCAACGCCGAAGCGATCGCCCGGGTGGCGATGGCGATCGAAAAACCGGGCGGTATTCAGGCAGTGAATCTCAAGGTGGCGGAGAAATACGTGGAAGCCTTCTCCGGCATCGCCAAGACCGGCAATACCCTGATCGTGCCGTCGAACATGGCTGACCTGTCGACGCTCATTGCCGGCGCGATGGCCGTGGTGAAGGGACAGGAGCCGACGTCCAGGGGCTGACCCGGCTGTTTGCGGATTCAATGCACCACGTCGTGGCGGTGCTTGAGCCAGATCGCGGTCATCACCGCGCTGATGAAGAGACCGAACACCCAGACGATGGTGTGGATGTGCCATTCGGCGCGAACCATCAGCGCATACGCGCCTGAAAGCACCAGGATGCTGATGTTCTCGTTGAAGTTTTGCTGCGCGATGGAGTGGCCTGCGCCCATCAGCAGGTGGCCGCGGTGCTGGAGCAGGGCGTTCATCGGCACGACGAAATAGCCGGCCAGTACGCCGGCGAAGGTCAGCAACAGCACGGCGGGCACGAGACTCTCGACCCAGATCAGCGCGATCGGCACGAAGCCGAGCGCGATGCCGGCCGGCAGTACGCCGATGGCCTCGCGCAACGGCACGTAACGGCCCGCCAGTACCGATCCGATGGCGATGCCGACGGCGGTGGCCGCGGTGAGCTGGGTCGCCTGGTCGAGCCCGTATTTCAGGTTGAGCGCGGCCCAGGCGATGATGAGCAGGCGCAGGGTTGCGCCCACGCCCCAGAACAGTGTCGTGACCGCCAGCGAGACCTGGCCAAGCGGATCACGCCAGAGCAGCAGGAAGCTGTGCCAGAAATCGTGCAGGATGAAACGCGGCGACTTGCTGGGCAGGCGGTGGTCGATGGGCAGCCGTGGAATGAAGAGATTGACGAAGGCCGCGCCGAAATAAAGTCCGGTGATGGCCACGATGGCGAATTTCGGCGCGATCAGGCTGCCAGCCAGTCCCAGGTGCGTGAGCAGGGATTCCGCGAGCTGCGGATTGATCAGCGCACCGCCGATGATGGCACCGAGAACGATGGCGGCAACTGTCGTGCCTTCCATCCAGCTGTTGGCGACGACGAGCTTTTCCGGCGGCAGGAGCTCGGTGAGGATGCCGTATTTGGCCGGTGAATACATCGCCGCGCCGACGCCGACTACAGCATAGGCCCACAACGGCCCGAGTCCGATCAGCATGGCCATGCCGCCTGCAAACTTGACTGAATTGGCGATGAACATCACGCGTCCCTTGGGCAGGGCATCGGCGAAGGGCCCGACAAGTGGCGCTAGCACGATGTAGGCGATGACGAAGACCGTCTGCAGCAGAGGCGAATGCCATTCCGGTGCGGAAAAGAAAATCAGAAGGCCTATGGCGGCGAACAACAATGCATTGTCAGCCAGCGCGGACAGGAATTGCGCCAGCAGAATGATGTAAAAGGCGCGGTTCAAGGCCGGTGTGCCATGCCGGATTGGCGGAAAAGGACAGCAAGCTCTGTTTTCCCGGAACAGGAAAGCATTGCGAATACAACGGCTTGGCTGGCTGGTGTTTTCAACTCGGGCGGGTTTGTGATTGAATAAATTTCTTTATTGACCCGGGGCAGTAGTTTATGGCCGACCGCAGACTGCAAGTATTCTACACTGTGGCCAAGCAGCTGAGTTTCACCAAGGCAGCCGATATCCTCTACATGACGCAGCCTGCGGTGACCTTCCAGGTCAAGCAGCTGGAAGAGCATTTCAATACCCGTCTGTTCGAGCGCAGCCATGGCAAGATTTCCCTGACGCCGGCAGGTGATCTGGTGCTGGGCTATGCGGAGCGCATCCTCGCGCTGACCAGCGAAATGGAGGCGCGTGTCGGCGAGCTGACCGGTCAGGTGACCGGCCCGCTGATGATCGGCGCTTCGACCACCATTGCCGAATATCAGTTGCCGCGCATACTCGGCGAATTCAAGGAACGTTTCCCGCAGGTTCAGGCGCAACTGACCGTGGCCAACTCGGAAACCATTGCGGCCAAGGTGGCGGATCATTCGCTCGACGTCGGCCTGATCGAAGCGCCCTCCCATAATCCGCACCTGACCACGCTGGCCGTCTGCGAGGACGAGCTGGTCATGATCTGCGCGCCCAACAATGCCCTGTCCGGGCGGAGCAGTGCGGATGCCCGCGTGATTGCCGAACAGCCCTACGTGTCCCGTGAGCACGGCTCGGGGACTCGCGAGGTCGTCGACGGCTTTTTCCGTGACAACGGTGTCAATCCCGACGATCTGCATATCGAGATGGAACTGGGCAGCCGCGAGGCGATCAAGGGGGCGGTCGAGGCAGGATTGGGCGTCGCCATCATGTCGGCCTCCACGGTGACAAAGGAAATCCAGTTGGGGACGCTGGTCGCAGTGCCGCTCAGCCCGAGGCTCACACGCGAACTGTCGATGGTCTATGCACCGGAGAAATTCCGCAGCAAGCTGCTGGATGCCTTCATCAGCTTCGTCGAAAACAAATTCCAGCAGTGCAACATGGACGTCATTCCGCTGAAGCGGACGGCCAAGGGGCGCAATCGCTGATGCGGGACAGCAAACGCCTGCTGACGCTGTTTCGCGGATTATCGGAAGCGCGTCGGCAGGCCTTGCTGGACTATGCGGAATTCCTGGCCGGCAAGGAAAACGTCGAACGTGCGGCCGAACCGTCGCAAGAACCGGTGCCGATTCCACGCCCGGAGCAGGAAAACGTCGTCAAGGCGATCCAGCGTCTGATGCAGACCTACCCGATGCTGGAACGCAACCAGGTTTTTCATGAGGCTTCGGCGCAGATGACGCGCCATCTGCTGCATGGCGTGGCGGCCAGCGAGGCCATCGACGAACTGGAGCGCATCTTCGCGCGGCACTATCAGGTCCATCAGGAATCGCGGGGAAGTTAAGCGCGAGGATTTAGGGACTGGGGAGCGGCCATGCTGCGCAAGACGCCCTGATTCCTACCCGCCCAGCGCGCCGCCGCAGTTCCAGCAACTCAGGAAATTGCCCGGATTGGTTTCGCCGCAGCGCGGGCAGGGGGCGCCGTCGCTGGCAGAAGCCGTCTGCATGTGCAGCAGCGCTTCGCGTGCGCGTTCCGTTTGTGCGTCGTCCTCGATCCAGATTTCAGGCTGGGCCTGCATGAAAGGCAGGTCGCCCAGTGCCCCCGATGCATGAACGTTCAGGATGTGGTTCGGGATGCCCAGACTGGCCAGCGTGTCGGATATGAGCTGGGCGTCTAGCAGGGTAGGGGCGATGTGGACTCGCCGCATCACGGAAGCCGCGTGTTCAGGCGGCGCGGCGGACGCGGACGATCAGGTCGATGCCTTCGGTGACCATGCCGTCGGGCAGGTCGGGCAGGCCGGAAATCCGCACGTGCATAGCGTCGATGTCGGAAAGTTTGCCGGTATCGACTTCGTACAGATGGTGGTGGGGCAGGGTGTTGGGGTCGTAGAACACCTTGCTGGGGTCGACGATGACTTCACGCACCAGCCCCTTGTCCAGGAAAAGCTTGAGCGTGTTGTACACCGTGGCTTTGGACGTCTCCGAATGGCGGGTGTTGACGATGGCCATCACCTGGTCGGCGGAAAGATGTTCCTGGCGCGAAAACAGGGCGTGCGCGATCTCGATCCGCTGATGGGTCGGATTGATGTCGTGGCCGCGCAGGAGGGTGGCCATGTTGTCGCGGGTGTAGTGCATGGCGTTATGATAATCCCCGATCTGGACTTTGTCTAATTCCCGGAATGGGTATGACTGTCATTTGAAAACGCCGCAACGGCGCGGCTTCCGTTCAAATAACGGTACAATCCGGCCCTGACTTCAAGGAACGTTCCCGTGGTTACCCTCACCCGTCTCGACAGCACGCAGTCCGATTTCCAGGCGCGTCTTGCCCGCCTGCTGCAATTCGATGACGCCACCGATGCCTCCATCGAACAGACTGTGGCGGACATTCTGAAGGATGTCCGGGCCCGGGGCGACGCGGCGGTGCTCGAATACACCGCACGCTTCGACCGCCTGCCGGCGGCTTCGCTGGCCAGTCTGGAACTGGGCCGGGCCGAGCTCGATGCCGCGCTGGCTGGTTTGCCGGCCGATACCCGTACGGCGCTGGAGGCGGCGGCATCGCGTGTGCGGCGCTACCACGAGCAGCAGATCCAGGGTTCCTGGTCCTATACCGAAGACGACGGCACCGTGCTGGGCCAGCAGGTCACCCCGCTCGACCGCGTCGGACTCTACGTGCCGGGCGGCAAGGCGGCTTATCCTTCGTCGGTGCTGATGAACGCGATTCCCGCCAAGGTGGCCGGCGTGGGCGAACTCGTCATGGTCGTGCCGACGCCTGGCGGTGAAAAAAATCAGCTGGTACTGGCAGCCGCGGCGATTGCCGGGGTGGACCGGGTGTTCACCATCGGCGGCGCGCAGGCGGTGGCGGCGCTGGCCTACGGTACCGAGACCGTGCCGCAGGTCGACAAAATCGTCGGTCCCGGCAATGCTTATGTGGCGGCCGCCAAGCGCCGCGTGTTCGGCACGGTGGGTATCGATATGATCGCCGGCCCGTCCGAGATCCTGGTCATCGCCGATGGCACGACGCCGGCCGAGTGGGTGGCGATGGACCTCTTTTCGCAGGCCGAACACGACGAGCTCGCGCAATCCATTCTGCTGTCGCCCGATCCGGCTTATCTCGACGCCGTCGCGGCAGCCATCGACACACTGATCGCCGAGATGCCGCGCAGCGAGGTGATCCGCACCTCGCTGACCAATCGCGGCGCGTTGATCAGGACGCGCGATCTCGACGACGCGGCGGCGATCTGCAACACCATCGCGCCGGAACATCTGGAGGTCTCGGTGGCCGACCCCGAGGCGCTGCTGCCCAAACTGCGCCACGCGGGCGCGATCTTCCTCGGCAAGCACACCTGCGAGGCGCTCGGCGATTACTGCGCCGGGCCGAACCACGTGCTGCCGACCTCTCGCACCGCGCGCTTCTCGTCGCCGCTGGGGGTCTACGACTTCCAGAAACGTTCGAGCCTGATCCAGGTGTCGCAGGCCGGGGCGCAGACGCTGGGACGCATCGCTGCGACCCTGGCCTACGGCGAGGGTCTGCAGGCGCATGCCCGTTCCGCCGAATACCGCCTGACGCACCGGTGAGTCGCCGATGAGCCGTTACTGGAGTGCCGTGGTGCACGGCCTGACGCCCTACGTGCCGGGCGAGCAGCCGAAGCTGGCCGATCTGGTCAAGTTGAACACCAACGAGAATCCCTACGGACCGAGCCCGAAGGTGCTCGAAGCAGTGCGGGCCGAAGCCGCCGATACGCTGCGCCTGTATCCCGACCCCAATTCCGACCGGCTGCGCGCCGGTATTGCCGCCTACCATGGCGTGACGCCGGAAGCCGTCTTCGTCGGAAACGGTTCCGACGAGGTGCTCGCGCACACCTTCATGGCACTGCTCAAGCACGACCGGCCACTGCTTTTTCCCGACATTACCTACAGCTTCTATCCGGTCTATTGCGGGCTTTACGGTATCGACTGCCGTACGGTGCCGTTGACCGGGACCTTCGAAATCCGGGTGGAAGACTACCGTGTGCCCAACGGCGGGATCATTTTCCCCAATCCCAACGCGCCCACGGGACGTCTGCTCGGGCTGGACGCGATCGAGCGCCTGCTGGCCGGCAATCCCGGTTCGGTGGTGGCCGTCGACGAGGCCTACATCGATTTCGGCGGTGCCAGTGCCATTCCGCTGACGGCCCGTCATCCGAATCTGCTGGTGATCCGCACGTTGTCGAAGTCGCATGCGCTGGCGGGCCTGCGCGTGGGCTACGCCGTCGGCCAGCCGGCGCTGATCGAAGCGCTCAACCGGGTGAAAGACAGTTTCAATTCCTATCCGCTGGACCGTTTTGCCCAGGCGGGCGCGCTGGCCTCGATCGAGGATTCCGCTTATTTCGAATCCCTGTGCGCCCGGGTCGTGGCGACCCGGGCCCGCATGGTCGACGCGATGATCCGGCTGGGCTTCGAGGTGCTGCCTTCGGCCGCCAATTTCGTCTTCGCGCGCCATCCCGCGCATGACGGTGCCGAACTGGCCGCCGCCCTGCGCGAACGGCACATCATCGTGCGCCATTTCAGGAGTCCGGCCCGCATCGCGCCCTTCCTGCGTATCACGGTCGGGACCGACGGCCAGTGCGACGCGCTCGTCGACGCACTGACGGCGCTGTGCTGAAAACCGGATCGGCCTGCTAGAATCCCTCTAAAGCTCATGCCACCCGCAGCCATGCGTACCGCACAGGTCACCCGCAATACCCTCGAAACCCGGATCACGGTCAACCTCAACCTGGATGGCACAGGTGCGGCGAAACTCGCGACCGGCGTGCCTTTCCTCGATCACATGCTCGACCAGATCGCGCGCCATGGCCTGATCGACCTCGATATCCAGGCGCAGGGCGACCTGCACATCGACGCGCACCACACTGTCGAGGACACCGGCATCACCTTCGGTCAGGCCTTTGCACAGGCGCTGGGCGACAAGAAGGGCATTCGCCGCTACGGCCACGCCTACGTGCCGCTCGACGAGGCCCTGTCGCGGGTGGTCGTCGACCTCTCGGGACGGCCCGGCCTCGAATACCATGTCGACTACACACGGGCGCGCATCGGCGAATTCGACGTCGATCTCTTTCTCGAATTTTTCCGCGGCTTCGTGAACCACGCCGCGGCGACCCTGCACATCGATAACTTGCGCGGGATCAGCGCGCACCACCAGGCCGAGACCATCTTCAAGGCGTTTGGACGGGCACTGCGCATGGCGGTCGAGCCCGATCCGCGCATGGCCGGCGTGATGCCGTCGACGAAAGGCAGTCTGTAATGGCGGCCGCGGCCGACATCGCCGTCGTCGATTACGGCATGGGCAACCTGCGTTCGGTGTCCAAGGCCATCGAGCACGTCGCGCCGGCGATGAGAGTTGTGGTCACATCCGATCCGGATACCATTGCCGCCGCCGGGCGCGTCGTGTTTCCCGGTCAGGGGGCGGCACCGGACTGCATGCGCGAAATCGAAGCGCGCGGTCTGCGTGTCGCGATCATCGATGCGGCCAGGAACAAACCCTTTCTCGGCATCTGCATGGGCATGCAGGTGCTGTTCGAGCACAGCGAGGAAGGCGATACGCCTTGCCTGGGAATTTTTCCTGGCGCGGTGCAGCGTTTTCCCGACGAGGCAATGCGCGACGACCGGGGCGGCAAGCTGAAGGTCCCGCACATGGGCTGGAACAATGTTCATCAGGCGATGCCGCATCCTCTCTGGGCCGGCATCGAGGAAGGCGCGCGCTTCTATTTCGTGCACAGCTATTTCGTGCAGCCGGCGAACCCCGATCTGATCGCCGGCTTCTCGCACTACCCTTTTCCCTTTACCTGCGCGGTGGCCGCCGGCAACGTCTTCGCCGTGCAGTTCCATCCGGAAAAGAGCCAGAATGCCGGGCTTGCGCTGCTCGGCAATTTCGCAACCTGGAATCCGGGTGCGGCGTCTGCCGCTGCCTGCGATCTGTCCGGCGCAACCTGCGCCTAATTTCTTGTTTGCAAGACCATGCTGATCATTCCCGCCATCGACCTCAAGGACGGTCACTGCGTACGCCTGGAACAGGGCGAAATGGACAGGGCCACGGTATTCTCGGAAGACCCGGCCGCCATGGCCCGGCACTGGCTGGAGCTGGGGGCGCGTCGTCTGCATCTGGTTGATCTCAACGGCGCGTTCGCCGGCAAGCCGGTCAACGACGAAGCCATCCGCGCCATCGTCGATGCCGTCGGCGAGGAGATGCCGGTCCAGCTGGGCGGCGGCATCCGCGATCTGGCGACCATCGAGCGCTATCTCGACGATGGCGTGCGCTACGTCATCATCGGCACGGCAGCCGTCAAGAATCCTGGCTTTCTTCACGAGGCCTGCGACGCTTTTCCGGGGCACGTGATGGTCGGCCTCGACGCCAAGGATGGCAAGGTCGCGGTCGAAGGCTGGTCGAAGATCACCGGCCATGACGTCGTCGATCTGGCCAAGCGTTTCGAGGGCTACGGCGTCGAAGCCGTGATCTATACCGACATCGGCCGCGACGGCATGCTGACCGGCGTCAATGTGGATGCGACGCAACGGCTGGCTCAGGCCTTGTCCATTCCGGTCATCGCCAGCGGCGGCGTGACGGACATCGAGGACGTGAAAGCATTGTCCACCGTCGCCAAGGACGGCATCATCGGCGCCATTACCGGTCGTGCGATCTATCAGGGCACCCTCGATTTCGCCGTGGCGCAGAAGCTCGCCGACGAGCTGGCCGGCGGCGTCTTTGGCGTCTGAGCGCTTTCCATGCTTGCGAAACGCATCATTCCCTGCCTGGACGTGACCGACGGCCGGGTCGTCAAAGGCGTCAATTTCGTCGAACTGAAGGATGCAGGCGATCCTGTCGAGATCGCGCGCCGGTATAACGAGGCCGGCGCCGACGAGCTGACCTTTCTCGACATCACCGCCTCGTCGGACAATCGCGACCTGATTCTCCACATCATCGAGGCGGTGGCGAGCGAGGTCTTCATTCCGTTGACGGTCGGCGGCGGCGTGCGCGCGGTGGCCGACGTGCAGCGCCTGCTGAACGCGGGGGCGGACAAGGTCAGCATCAACACCTCTGCCGTGACGAACCCGCAACTGGTAAAAGACGCCGCGGACCGCTACGGCAGCCAGTGCATCGTCGTCGCCATCGACGCCAAGCGCACGGGCGATCACTGGGAAGTCTTCACCCATGGCGGGCGCAAGGCGACCGGGCTGGACGCAGTCGAATGGGCGAAAAAAATGCAGTCGCTGGGTGCAGGCGAATTGCTGCTGACCTCGATGGACCGCGACGGCACCAAGAGCGGCTTCGATCTCGACCTGACGCGGGCGATATCCGAGGCTGTTTCGATTCCGATCATCGCCAGCGGCGGCGTCGGCAATCTTCAGCATCTTGTCGACGGCGTTCGCGAAGGCCGTGCGGATGCCGTGCTGGCCGCGAGCATCTTCCATTTCGGCGAACATACCGTGGACGAGGCGAAACGCTATATGAAACAACACGGGATCGAGGTGCGCCTGTGAATGCGGTATCTAATTCCGCCTGGCTCGATGCGGTGAAATGGGATGCGCACGGGCTGGTTCCGGCCATTGCACAGGATGCAGCCACGGGCGACATCCTCATGGTGGCATGGATGAACCGCGAGGCGCTGTCGGAGACGGCACGGACGATGCGGGGCGTGTACTATTCGCGTTCGCGCGGCCGGCTGTGGCGCAAGGGCGAGGAGTCCGGACATGTGCAGCAGGTCTCGGAAATCCGGCTCGACTGCGACAACGACGTGGTGCTGCTCCGGATCGAACAGGTGGGTGGCATCGCTTGCCATACCGGACGCCGCTCGTGTTTTTTCCAGAAACTGACCCCGGACGGCCAGGGCGGTGGAGACTGGGTGACGACCGAACCTGTTCTCAAGCATCCCGGCGAGATCTACAAATGAGCGACATCCTTGACCGGCTGGCCGCCACGCTTGAAACACGCAAGCAGGCCGCGCCCGATTCGTCCTACGTGGCGAAGCTCTATGCCAAAGGTACGGACGCGATCCTGAAAAAGATCGGCGAGGAGGCGACGGAAACGGTCATGGCGGGCAAGGACGGCGAGCCCGAAAAGATCGTCTACGAAGTCGCCGATTTGTGGTTTCATACCCTGGTCCTGCTGGCACACAAGAACCTGTCGCCGGCCGATGTGCTGAACGAGCTGGCGCGCCGCGAGGGCCTGTCCGGACTGGTCGAGAAGGCGAACCGACATGAGTGACTGCATATTCTGCAAGATTGTCGAGGGACAATTGCCCTGCAATTCGGTCTATGAAGACGACGAGGTGCTGGCGTTCCACGACATTCGCCCGTTTGCGCGGGTGCATTTCCTGATCATCCCGAAAGCGCACATTGCCACGCTCGCCGATGCCGAGCCGGCGCAGGAGCGGCTGCTGGGCAAGATGCTGTTGCTGGCGCCCAGACTGGCGAAGGAGCAGGGCCTGGAAGCGGGTTTCAAGACGCTGGTCAATACGGGACGCGGCGGCGGTCAGGAAGTGTTTCACCTGCACATGCACGTATTCGGCGGCGGCGATCCCGTTCGCCCGGTTTAACGCAAAGGAGAGCTTACATGGGTAGCTTCAGCATCTGGCATTGGCTGATCGTTCTGGTGGTGGTGCTGCTGATCTTCGGCACCAAGAAGCTGCGCAATATCGGCAGCGATCTGGGCGGTGCGGTCAAGGGTTTCAAGGAAGGCATGAAGGAAGACCCGCCCAAGATCGCCGAAGGCGAGAAAGGGCACACCATCGATGCCGAGGTCAAGGACAAACAGCAGAGCTGAGGGCCGGAGCGGCGCACGTTCCTGCATCTTGCTGTCTGAGCCCTGGATTTCGTCTAAACCATGTTCGACATTGGGTTTACAGAGCTTCTCGTCATCGGTGTGGTGGCGCTCATCGTCATCGGCCCCGAGCGGCTGCCCAAAGTGGCCCGCACGGCCGGCCATCTATACGGCCGCATGCAGCGTTACGTAACGACGGTAAAAGCCGACATCAGTCGCGAGATTCAGCTCGATGAGATGCGCAAGGTCGGCGAAGATTTCAAGCAGTCGATCGAATCCGCGGCGAGCGAAGTGGAACAGAAGGCCACGGCAGTCGATGATTATCTGCGCAGCGAAACGAGCAACCTCGACAAAATGGTGTCGGCCATGGCGGCTACCGAAGGCGAGCGTCCCGAACCCGCCCCGCCGGCACAGCAGACTGCAGAGCCGCGGGTGGCAGCTGAATCCCGGTCGGTGCAACAAAGCCTGCCGCTCGACGAGCCCGACCAGAATCCGGCGACACCATCGACCGGTCATACCGCATGAACGAGCCGAAAGAAGGAACGGATACCTTTATCTCGCATCTGGTCGAGATGCGCGACCGCCTGCTGCGGGCCGTGCTCGGTGTGGTGGTTCTGTTCGTTTGCCTGTTCCCCTGGGCCAAGGAACTGTATGCCCTGCTGGCCGAACCGATGCTTGCGGCGCTGCCGGCGGGCGGGCAGATGATCGCCACCGAAGTCACCACACCGTTCTTCGTGCCGATGAAGGTCACGTTGATGACGGCATTTCTGCTGGCGCTTCCCTGGGTTTTCTACCAGGCCTGGGCTTTCATCGCGCCGGGGTTGTACCAGCACGAAAAACGGATCGGGGTCCCGCTGGTGGTCACCAGTGTGATCCTGTTTCTGGTCGGCATGGCTTTCGCCTATTTCTTCGTGTTCCCGATCGTTTTCGGTTTCATCGTGAGTGTCACGCCGGCCGGCGTGGCAGTCATGACCGACATCGGCAAGTACCTCGATTTCGTCATGACCCTGTTCCTCGCGTTCGGGGTGACTTTCGAGGTGCCGGTGGCCGTCGTCCTATTGGTGAAGATGGGCATGGTGTCGGTCGCCAAACTGCGTGAAATCCGGCCGTACGTCATCGTCGGCGCCTTCGTGATCGGTGCGATTTTCACGCCGCCCGACGTGATTTCGCAGTTCATGCTGGCCACGCCATTATGGATTCTTTACGAGATTGGCATTCTCGTCGCGGCTGCCATCACCAAACCGCGTCCGGAGACCGGTTCGGACTATGCTCCGATGTCAGAGTCGGAAATGGATGCCGAACTCGATCGCATCGAATCCGATTCGAAGGACCGCCGCTAGCAGCCTGCCGGCCCGTGTCCCGCACCCTGCGGGGCGCCGCATATTCCCCTATCCATTGCTTCGTGGAAAGCCGCGCGGGTGGGGATCGATTCCTTACGCTTCAATACGCCAAGCGAAAGCGCGCCAGGTCGAGAGCTGTTTTCCAAGGCATCGCACGGATTCGCACCTATTTGATGCGTATTGGCCGTGTACGCACCAAATTGATCCCGTGGTTTCTGGCATCTATTCTATGAGTTCATATGAATCAATGATCTGCTGACGAGGAATGATTGTTGCTTTAATTGGCCGGGTCATTCAGGGGGAGCGATAGATGGAGGCGTTGAAATCGGGCAGCGACGTACTGTTCGTATTGTTGGGCGGCATCATGGTGCTGGCCATGCACGCGGGGTTTGCTTTTCTGGAATTGGGCACGGTACGGAAAAAGAATCAGGTCAATGCCCTGGTGAAAATCCTGACCGACTTTTCCATTTCGACGATCGCGTATTTTTTCATAGGGTATGGCATCGCCTACGGGGTACATTTTTACGCTGGGGCGGAGGTGCTCTCGGCCCGCAACGGCTACGACCTCGTCAAATTCTTTTTTCTGCTGACGTTCGCGGCAGCCATTCCGGCTATCGTATCCGGCGGCATTGCCGAGCGGGCGCGTTTCAATCCTCAACTGGCGGCAACCTTTGCGCTGGTCGGTTTCGTCTACCCGTTTTTCGAAGGCTTGGCCTGGAATGGCAACTACGGCGTACAGGCCGCGCTGGAAGCGGCGACCGGCGCGAAATTCCATGATTTTGCCGGGTCGGTCGTGGTGCATGCGATGGGAGGATGGATCGCCCTGCCGGCAGTCCTGCTGCTGGGCGCGCGGCGCGGGCGCTATACCCGGGAGGGACTGGTGTCTGCGCATCCGCCGTCGAACATTCCTTTCCTCGCACTCGGCGCATGGATACTGACGGTGGGATGGTTCGGCTTCAACGTGATGTCCGCGCAGATGATCGAATCGGTGTCCGGCCTGGTGGCGGTGAACTCGCTGATGGCCATGGTCGGCGGGACACTGGCCGCCCTGGCTGCCGGCCGCAACGATCCGGGCTTCATTCACAACGGCCCTCTGGCGGGGCTGGTGGCGGTCTGTGCGGGTTCGGATCTGATGCATCCGCTGGGGGCACTGGCGACAGGTGCGATCGCCGGTGCGCTGTTCGTCTGGATGTTCACGATCACCCAGAACAAATGGAAAATCGACGACGTGCTCGGTGTGTGGCCGCTGCATGGTCTTTGCGGTGCCTGGGGCGGCATTGCCGCCGGCCTGTTTGGTGCCCAGGCGCTGGGCGGCATCGGCGGGGTGAGCCTGACCGCGCAGATCGCGGGCACGCTGGCGGGTGTGGCGGTTGCGCTGGCCGGCGGTTTCGCCGTCTACGGCCTGATCAAAAAGCTGGTTGGCCTGCGGCTCGATCCGGAAGCGGAATTCAACGGCGCGGACCTCAGCATTCACCGCGTGTCGGCGACGGCCGAACGCGAAACCAACTGGTGAGCCTTCAGCCGGCCTGTTGCTTTTGCAGCAGGCGGACGTGGCGGCGACGCTCGATGCGCAATTGTTCGAGCTGCCGGTCGACCTGCATTACGTCAGGGTGCTGCTCGGTGTAGCGCAACAGCAGTTCGGTGCGCTTGACCCGCAGTTCGACCGCTTTTTCATCCAGCCGCTGCAGATAGGCATCCGGCTTGATGGGCGGGATGCTTGCTGTCCGCGATTGTCTGGGTTGCGGCGGAGGAGGGGCTGATTCCGCGGCAGATGCCTCCGCAACGGGTGCGGACAGAGCCGGCGCCGCCTCGGGTTCGGCGGATTGGAGCAGGGCAGGAGGCGGCGCCGAGACGAAATGCTCGATCACGATGATGCCGACACCGATAAGCAGGAATACGCCGAGCGGGGTACCAAAGGCAAACACGCGCAAGCTGCGTGACATCGGTTCGGCAACGGCGGAGGGGGTATCGGGCGAAGCCGTCTGCCGGGCCGAGACCACCGCATGCAATGCGGTGGCGACTTCACGGGCGTTCGGGCGACTGGCAGGATTTTTGTGCAGCATGCGGGCGAGCAGCTCGATCAGCGCCGGCGGCAGCGTACCGCGCATGTGCATCGCGGTCGGGGGCATTTCATTGACCACGCGATAGACGATGGTGGGCAGGCTGTCGCCGTCGAAGGCGTAGCGGCCGGTGAGCATCTCGTAGAGCACGGCGCCCAGAGAGAAAATATCCGATCGCCCGTCGACTTCCCGGCCCATGGCCTGTTCGGGCGACATATAGCGCGGCGATCCCAGCATCTGGCCGGTTTGGGTCTGGTTGCTGTTGAGCAGATGCGCGATGCCGAAATCGGTCAGCTTGATGCGCCCGCGCCGTCCGGTGACCACGACGTTGGCCGGCTTGATGTCGCGATGCACTACGCCGTGTTCGTGGGCGAAGGCGAGCGCCTCGGCCATCTGCAGTGCGGTATCGATCGCCAGATCGAGCGGCAGCAGACTGCGGTCCATGAGATCACGCAGCGTCGAGCCGGACAGGTATTCCATCGCGATGTAGGCGAGAGTGTCGGTCTCGCCCACATCGTAGATCGTCACAATGTTGGGATGCGAGAGCCGGCCGGCGCTCTGCGCTTCGCGCAGGAAACGGGCTTCCGCATCCGGTCCCTCGCTGCGCAATTGTGCAATGTCGACCGTCTTGATCGCCACTTCGCGTTCGATCAATGGATCGAGCGCGCGATAGACCGTGCCCATCGCACCCTGGCCGATCTCATCGAGGATTTCGTACCGCCCGATTTTCATGCCGTACTGCTCGGCGCGATTCAGGGCTGGCATTCGAGGGTCTGTCCCTGGACGGACAGGCTGTCTTTGCCCATCAGATAGAGATACCACGGCATCAGGTCGTCGGGGCGCAGCAGCGTATCAGGCGACAGTCCGGGGTGGGTGCGCGCGCGCAGGGTCGTTGCAACCTGGCCCGGAATCAGGGTGTTGATGCGCACGGTCGAATCCGCACCGAGTTCGTCGGCCCAGATGCGGGTGAGCGTTTCCAGTCCGGATTTCGCCACCGCATAGCCCCCCCAGAAAGCCCGGGGCTGGTGCCCGTGGGTTTCACCCGTGAAGACCACCGAGGCATCCACCGCCTGCCGCAACAGGGGCAGACAGGCACGGGTCAGGGCAAAAGGGGCGATCAGGTTGACGCGCATCAGGGCCTGCCATTGATCGAGGGTTTGCAGGGCGAGCGGCGTAAGGCTGTGGAACAGGTGCGCGCTGTGCAGCAGACCGTCGAGACGCTTCAGGTGGTGGCCGATCGCGCCGGCGAGCGTTTCCAGTCCCCGGTCGTCGGCGACCGCAAGATCGAAGGGGAACATCGCGGGTTCGGGGCCGCCGGCTGCGACGATTTCGTCGTACACGGCCTCGAGTTTCGCTTCGTCGCGTGCAAGCAGGGCGACTGTTGCGCCATGGCGGGCGAAGGCCAGACTGGCCGTGCGCCCTAGCCCCGCGCTGGCGCCGGTGACGAGAACGACGCGGTCTGCAAGCAGGTCGGAACGGGGCGAATAATCTTTCATAGCGAATCGAGCAGGGCCAGCGCGGATTGTACGCCGCTCGAAGCTGCGCTTTCGAGCGTGGCGGGATAGGGGCCGTCGGTGTAGTCGCCGGCGAGGAAAAGACAAGGGTGGGCCGTTCGTATCGAGGGGCGCGCCAGATCGGGCTCGCATGCATACGTGGCTTGTTTTTCGACAATGTGGCGACGCCAGCGTGCCGCGCCCGGCGCGGCGAAGCGCCGCAGCTGGGCTTCGGCTTGATCGAGCCAGTCCGCGGGCAGTCGTGTCGCGGTGCTCGCGACGAAAGCCATCATGCCGGGTTGTCCGTGACTCTGGCCGCGGTCGAACACGAATTGCGCGGGGCCGTCGTCCAGCGCATATAGAGGCGCGTCGAGCTGGAAATCGGAGGTGTATTGCACGTAGCCGGTGGCAATGGGCAGGTAGCGGAAGTCCGCGATTGCGTTGCGCGCGGATTCGAGTTCAGGCAGGCCCGCCGTCAGTCTGCTCAGATGCTGCGGGGCGACGGCGACGATGACGTGGCTGTAATGCCGTGCGCCTTCGCAGGTATGTAGCAGGAATGCGCCGTTCGCGGCCTCGATTCGTTCGATCCGGCAAGCGAGATGGACCGTTCCACCACGCAGCAGTATGCGTTCTGCCGCGTGTGACGGAAACAGGCGGGTCAGGTCGCGGCGCGGCAGCAGCAGGTCACTGTCCGTACGCCGGGCGCCGAAGGCGGTACGCAACACGGCGAGAAAGACGCGCGCACTGGCCTGCCGGGGCGGCGTATTCAGGGCGGAGATGCAAAGCGGATGCCAGAGCAGGCGGTTGACCGTGTCCGGCTGATCGAATGTCAGTTCGGCAACGGTGCGGTCGACGTCCGGTTGGGGACTGCGCAGATGATGCTGCACCCAGCGGCCAGCGCGCCATTTGTCGCGCCAGTCGAGGCCGCGCGCACCGGCCAGCCCGGCCAGCAGGTGCAGCGGGGCCGGCAGGCGCGGGCAGGCGAAGCGGAAGCCCGGTGGCGTCTCGATCGCGAGCGGCAGGCGCCAGAGGTCGCCGCTGCCCGGGCCGGCGCGCCGGATCAGATCGAGGCAGTGGGCATACGCGCCGAGCAGGATGTGCTGCCCGTTGTCCAGTGCGCGACCGTCGAGCGATACGCCGCGTGCGCGGCCGCCAAGCATGCGGCCGGCTTCGAACAGATCGGCGGCCACGCCGGCTTCGGCCAGCGTGAATGCCGCGGCGCAGCCAGCCCAGCCGCCGCCGACGACGGCAACCGCAGGCTTCACGGGAACAGCCATGTCCGGCCGGCGAGCCACAGCTTGCGCAGCGGTGTGAGCGAAACGCGCGCGCACAGGACAGGGAAGGCTGCGCGGCGGATTTCATCGAGCAGGGCGCGGTAGATTGCAGCCATGACCAGCCCCGGCCGCTGGGCGCGCCGCGCGTCGGCCGGCAGCGCATCGAAGGCGGCGGCGTAATGCACGAGCGCACGTTCGTACTGGAACTGCATCAATGCCTGGAAGGCGGGGGTGTCGCGGCCGTCGAGCAGATCGGACTCCGAGACGCCAAAACGCGTCAGTTCGTCTTGCGGCAGATAGATACGGCCGCGCCGGGCGTCTTCGCCCACGTCCCGGATGATGTTGGTGAGCTGGAACGCGAGGCCCAGCTCGTGGGCATAGCGGCGCACGTCGCGGTGACGCGTTTCGTCGAAAATGCCCGCCGCGATTTCGCCCACCACGCCGGCCACGCGGTGGCAATAGAGGCGTAGCGATTTGAAATCGGGGTAGCGGGGCTGGTCCAGATCCATCGCCATGCCATCGACGATTTCCAGCAGCAGCTCCGGCCGGATGTCGCGCCCGCGCGATGTATCGGTCAGTGCGCGCGTCGTCGGGTGCTCAGGTGCGCCTGCACCGAAACGCGCGATCTCGCTGCGCCACCAGTCGAGCTTTGCCTCGGCCACCTGGCGCTCGTGACATTCGTCCACCACATCGTCAAGCTCGCGGCACAGCGCATAGAACGCCGTGATCGCACGGCGCGTCTCCTGTGGCAGGAAGACGAAACTGTAGTAAAAGCTGGAACCGCTGGCGGCGGCGCGTTCCTGACAATAGACGTGTGGATCCATAGTTTCAGCGCAGGCTCCGCGCCAGCATCATGGCCCAGTCCGTGCGCGTGAGCAGCGGACGTGCCGTGAATACGCAGGCCGGATCGGCATGCAGCTTGCGGAGGATGGTTTCGCCGCCGCGTATCGTCACACGCAGTTCCAGCCCGATGCGTCCCTTGAGAATGCGTCCCAGCGGGGCGCCGGCCTGCAGCATCCTGCGCGTTCGCTCGATCTGCGCATGCATCATCATGTGCCACAGACCGCGGGTGTCGCCGTGCGCGATTTGGGTTTCGTCGACATGATGGGCGGCGAGTTCGTCCTGCGGCAGGTAGATGCGGTTTTTCCGGTAATCGATGGCGATGTCCTGCAGGAAATTGATGAGCTGCAGGCTGCTGCAGATCGCATCGGAATAGGCGAGGTGGCGCGCATCCCTGTCGCCGTACAGGTGCATCATCAGGCGGCCGACAGGGTTGGCCGAGCGGCGACAGTAGTCCATGAGTTCCCCGAAATTCGCATAGCGGGTCTTCTCGACGTCCTGCGCGAAGGCCGACAGCAGATCGCGGAAGGGCGCAACCGGAATGGCATGGGCGCGGATAGCATCGGTCAAGGGCCCGAATACCGGATCGTCGGGCATCTCGCCACGTTCGATACGGTCCAGCGCCGCCTGGTATCCGGCAAGCTGGCGCAAGCGCTCGTCTGCAGGCGCTTCGCCCTCGTCGGCGATATCGTCGGCGCTGCGGGCGAAACGGTAGATGGCCTCCACCGGGCGGCGCAGGTGTCTGGGCAGCAGCCAGGAGGCGACCGGGAAGTTTTCGTAGTGATCGACCGGCATCGGCAATAAAAAACGGAATGGGAATAAAGACTTAAGACGAGGCCGGGCTGCCTTGGGTGACAGCATCGCATTGATTATATTACACTTCTTGGCTGCAGGTTTTGCGGCCAAGCCGCGAAAGTGGCGGAATTGGTAGACGCACTGGATTTAGGTTCCAGCGCCGCAAGGCGTGGGGGTTCGAGTCCCCCCTTTCGCACCATCGGCTCGTTGCCTTTGCCCCGATTTTCATTTCACCCAGGACGTATTAGCGATGCAAGCAAATCTCGAAGTGCTCGAAGGTCTGGCGCGCCGGCTGGACATCAGCGTGCCCATGGATCAACTGGAAACCGAAGTGCAGAGCCGCCTCAAGCGGCTCGCGCGAAGCGTCAAGATGGACGGCTTCCGTCCGGGCAAGGCGCCGCTTGCCGCGGTGGCGCGCCAGCATGGCGCGGGCGTGCGCCAGGAGGTGCTGGGCGAAACCCTGCAAAACCGTTTTGGCGAGGCCGTGCAGTCCCACCAGCTGAAAATTGCGGGCTATCCGCGCTTCGAACCCAAGACCGGCGCTGCCGGTGGAACCGAAATGACCTTCAGCGCCAGTTTCGAGGTGTATCCCGAAGTGAAGATCGACAGCTTGTCGGATGGCAAGCTGGGCCGTCCTGTCGTCGATCTGGGCGAGGCCGACGTGGACCGGACACTCGACGTCCTGCGCAAGCAGCGCCGTAGCTTCGAACCGGCTGCGCGACCGGCCGCCGAAGGCGATCTGGTGAGGTTCGATTACCAGGGTACGGTCGATGGCACGCCTTTCGAGGGTGGCAAAGGGGATGATTTCGCAGCCGTGCTGGGCGAAGGGCGCCTGCTCAAGGATTTCGAGGCGGCGCTCGCCGGGCTTCAGGCAGGCGATGCCAAGGGATTTGATCTGACTTTCCCGACGGATTATGCAGCCAAGGAACTGGCCGGCAAGACCGCGCACTTCGATGTTCAGGTGAAGGCGGTCGAGGCCCCGGTGCTGCCGGCAGTCGATGCCGATTTCGCCCGTGCCTTGGGCGTCGGGGATGGCGATGTGGAAAAGCTGAAGGCAGAAGTGAAATCCAATCTGGAGCGCGAGGTCAAGCGCCGGGTGCAGGCCAGGCTCAAGGAGCAGGCGATGGAGCTGCTCCTGAAGAAGAGTACGCTGGATCTGCCGCAAAGTCTGGTCGCGATGGAAATCGAGCGCCTGATGAAGATGACCGAGACGGACATGCAGTCGCGCGGGGTTCAGAGTGTCAAGCTCTCTGCCGATATGTTTACGGGACAGGCCGAACGTCGCGTTCGGCTGGGGCTGATCCTGGCCGAGATCGTGCAGGCGAACAAGCTGGTTGCGCAGCCCGACCAGGTTCGAACCCTGGTTCAGGAACAGGCGCAGAGCTACGAAGAACCGGATCAGGTGGTCCAGTGGTACTACCAAAACCCCGAGCGCATGCAGGAAATCGAGTCCCTGGCGCTGGAAGAGAATGTGGTAGCATGGGTCGCAGGTCAGGCCCAGGTGGAAGACGTGGTAACCTCTTTTGAAGAATTGATGGGACGTGCCTGATGCACTTCGATTTTGAACACAAGATGATCGAGCCCCAAGGGTTGGGGCTCGTGCCCATGGTCGTCGAACAGAGCGGCCGGGGCGAGCGCGCTTACGACATCTATTCGCGCCTGCTCAAGGAGCGGGTGATTTTCCTGGTGGGCCCTGTCAATGACGCGACCGCCAACCTGGTCGTGGCGCAGATGCTTTTCCTCGAGTCGGAAAACCCCGACAAGGATATCTATTTCTATATCAACTCGCCCGGCGGTTCGGTTTCGGCCGGTCTGGCGATTTACGACACGATGCAGTTTATCAAGCCGGACGTGTCGACATTGTGCATCGGCCAGGCGGCCAGTATGGGCGCTTTTCTGCTGACGGCCGGTGCCAAGGGCAAGCGCTTCTGTCTGCCGAATTCGCGTGTGATGATTCACCAGCCGCTGGGCGGTTTTCAGGGGCAGGCGTCCGACATCGAAATCCACGCCAAGGAAATCCTTTATCTGAAGGCGCGCCTCAACGAGATGCTGGCGAAACACACCGGCCAGAGCATCGACGTCATCGAGCGCGATACCGACCGCGACAATTTCTTGAGCGCGGAGGCATCGGTGAAATACGGGTTGGTCGACAAGGTGTTGACCAGCCGGGCTGAATCGTAAGCACATCTGCAAGGAACGGGCATGGCAGACAAAGGTTCGAGCGACAAACTTCTCTACTGCTCCTTTTGCGGCAAGAGCCAGCACGAGGTCCGCAAGCTGATTGCAGGCCCCTCGGTGTTCATCTGCGACGAGTGCGTCGAGCTGTGCAACGACATCATCCGGGAAGAGATCCAGCAGGCCGACAGCCATAAAAACACGGGTTCCGACCTACCGACACCGCATGAGATCAGCGGCATCCTCGATCAGTACGTCATCGGTCAGGGGCAGGCGAAAAAAGCCCTCGCCGTCGCGGTGTACAACCATTACAAGCGACTGCGCAGCAATACGTCCTCCGGTAGCGAGGTCGAGCTGGCCAAGAGCAACATCCTGCTGATCGGCCCGACCGGATCGGGCAAGACGCTGCTTGCGCAGACGCTGGCGCGCTTGCTCAACGTACCGTTCGTGATTGCCGACGCCACCACGCTGACCGAAGCGGGTTATGTAGGCGAGGACGTCGAGAACATCATCCAGAAGCTGCTGCAGAAATGCGACTACGACGTGGACAAGGCCAAGCAGGGCATCGTCTACATCGACGAGATCGACAAGATCTCCCGCAAATCCGACAATCCGTCGATCACACGCGACGTGTCCGGCGAGGGCGTGCAGCAAGCGCTCCTCAAGCTGATCGAAGGCACGACGGCCTCCGTCCCTCCGCAAGGGGGGCGCAAGCATCCGAATCAGGAGTTTGTCCAGGTCGACACCAGCAACATCCTGTTCGTCTGCGGCGGCGCGTTCAGCGGCCTGGAGAAGGTGATCCGCAATCGCACCGAGAAAGGCGGTATCGGCTTTGGCGCGCAGGTCAAGAACGTCGACGAAACCAAACGCGATGCCGAGCTGTTGCATCAGGTCGAACCCGAGGATCTGATCAAGTACGGCCTGATTCCCGAATTCGTCGGCCGTTTGCCCGTGGTGGCGACGCTCGACGAGCTCGATGAAGCGGCGCTGGTGCAGATTCTGACCGAGCCGAAGAATGCGCTGACCAAGCAGTTCGCAAAACTTTTCAAGATGGAAGGCGTCGAACTCGAATTCCGCGAAGATGCGCTGACGGCCATCGCGAAGCGTGCCTTGGCACGCCGAACGGGTGCACGTGGCCTGCGTTCGATCATCGAACATGCGCTACTGGACACGATGTACGACCTGCCATCGCTCAAGGGCGTAAGCAAGGTCGTTGTCGACGACAATCTTGTCAACGGCGAGGGCAAGCCCTTGTTGATCTACTCCGAGCAAGGCGACCAGCCACTGGCCGCCGGCGCCTGACGGGTACTGTGATGGATGCAGAAAGTCGGCGCCTGCAGGACGGGGCGCCGATTTTTTTGCACCGGCATTCTTGAAGTCCGGTCCAGGAGCCCTCATTTGCATGGTGCGCGGTGCATGCCTGCGCGTACTAACCTACAACCAGACCAGGAAAACATGATGAGCGACGACACATCCAAGGAACAGATAGATCTGCCGCTGTTGCCGCTTCGCGACGTGGTGGTCTTTCCCCACATGGTGATCCCGCTCTTCGTCGGGCGGCCAAAATCGATCAAGGCGCTGGAAACCTCGATGGAATCCGGCAAGAATATCCTGCTGGTTGCACAGAAGACCGCCGCCCAGGACGACCCCACGCCCGAGGACCTGTATGGCACGGGCAGCGTCGCCACAGTGCTGCAGATGCTGAAATTGCCCGATGGCACCGTGAAGGTGCTGGTCGAGGGAAATCAGCGCGCGCGCGTAATCGATGTGGCGGATACCGGCACCCATCTCGCGGCACGGGCCGAGGTCCTGCCGCCCGAAGGCGAGGAGCACGTCGAAGTCGAAGCCATGCGCCGCGCATTGCTGACGCAGTTCGATCAATACGTCAAGCTGAACAAGAAAATCCCGCCTGAAATCCTTACTTCCCTGTCGGGTATCGACGAAGGTGGCCGTCTGGCCGACACCATCGTCGCCCATCTGCCGCTCAAGCTGGAGCAGAAGCAGGAAGTGCTGGAGATGATCGGCGTCAACAAGCGGCTGGAACATCTGCTGGGCCTGCTGGAAGGCGAGCTCGATATCCTGCAGGTTGAAAAGCGCATCCGTGGCCGTGTAAAACGGCAGATGGAGAAGAGCCAGCGCGAGTACTACCTGAATGAGCAGGTCAAGGCGATCCAGAAAGAGCTGGGTGACATCGAGGAAGGCGCCGAACTCGAAGAACTGGAAAAGCGCATCAAGGCGGCCAGCATGACCAAGGAAGCCGAAGCCAAGGCGATGGGGGAACTGAAAAAGCTGCGCATGATGTCGCCCATGTCGGCCGAAGCCACCGTCATTCGCAGCTACATCGAGGCGATGGTCGGCCTGCCGTGGAAAAAGAAAACCAAGATCAGCAAGGATCTGGCCAAGGCCGAGAAAGTCCTAGATCAGGACCACTACGGCCTGGACAAGGTCAAGGAGCGCATTCTCGAATATCTTGCCGTTCAGCAGCGAGTCGACAAGGTGAAAGCTCCCATCCTCTGTCTGGTCGGACCGCCCGGTGTCGGCAAGACCTCGCTGGGGCAGTCGATTGCGCGTGCGACGAACCGCAAGTTCATTCGCATGGCGCTCGGCGGCGTGCGCGACGAATCGGAGATTCGCGGCCATCGCCGTACCTACATCGGTTCGATGCCGGGCAAGATCCTGCAGAGCCTGACCAAGATCGGCGTGAAGAATCCGTTGTTTCTGCTCGATGAAGTCGACAAGATGGGCCAGGACTTTCGCGGCGATCCGGCATCGGCGCTGCTGGAGGTGCTCGATCCCGAGCAGAACCATACCTTCCAGGATCACTACATCGAGGTCGAATACGACCTGTCCGACGTAATGTTCGTCGCCACGGCGAATTCGCTCAATCTGCCGGCGCCGCTGCTCGACCGGATGGAAGTGATTCGCCTGTCGGGCTATACCGAAGACGAGAAGATCAACATCGCCGAACGCTATCTGGTACCCAAGCAGCTGAAGGTCAACGGCATCAAGGAAGAGGAACTCGCCATTGCCGAATCCGCGCTGCGCGACATCGTACGTTACTACACGCGCGAAGCCGGTGTGCGTAACCTCGAACGCGAGGTGTCCAAGATTTGCCGCAAGGCAGTGAAGGCCCTGCTGCTGCAGAAGCGGAAAGGCAAGATCAGCGTCACTTCGCGCAATCTGGACAAGTATCTCGGCGTGCGGCGTTTCAGTTTCGGCATTGCCGAGAAGAACAACCAGATCGGGCAGGTCACGGGGCTGGCCTGGACCGAGGTGGGTGGTGAATTGCTGACTATCGAAGCGGTATCGCTGCCCGGACGCGGCAAGATGACGACCACCGGCAAACTCGGCGAAGTCATGCAGGAATCCATCCAGGCTGCCTTGTCCGTGGTGCGTTCACGCTCGCGCAAGCTTGGCATCCAGGCCGATTTCTACCAGAAGCGCGATATCCATATCCACCTGCCGGAGGGAGCTACGCCCAAGGACGGCCCTTCTGCGGGCATCGCGATCTGTACCTCGATGGTGTCGATCCTGACCGATATCCCGGTGCGGGCCGACGTTGCGATGACCGGTGAGATCACGCTGCGCGGCGAAGTGCTGCCGATCGGCGGCCTGAAGGAAAAACTGCTCGCAGCGCATCGCGGCGGTATCAAGACCGTGTTGATTCCGCATGAGAACGTCAAGGATCTCACCGATATTCCGGACAACATCAAGAACCGGCTCGATATTCATCCGGTGAAATGGATCGACGAAGTCCTGGAGCTCGCTTTGGAACGGGCGCCGGAATCGCTTCCCGAAAGCGCGGAAGGTGAGGATGTCCAGGGCATCGCCGTACCCGAGGACGACGACAATGCGTCGGCCGCGCTGAAGCACTGATTGGGTATTTTTTGACCACCCGCCGGAATCCCGCGCCAGGCGCGGGATTTTTTTATGAACCGCCCGGGAAACCGCTTGACACAAGGTTTTTCGGGTTGCTATAAAAGCGCCCACAGGGCTTTCCTGTGCCACTTTGAGTGAAGGGGACAACACGTGAACAAATCCGAATTGATCGATGCCATCGCCGACTCGGCCGACATTTCCAAGGCAGCCGCTGGTCGCGCGTTGGATGCCGCCGTCGAGGCCGTGAAGAAAGCGTTGAAGAAGGGCGACATGGTCACCCTGGTTGGGTTCGGCAGCTTCTATGTGGGCAAGCGCGCCGCGCGTACCGGTCGCAATCCGCGCACTGGCGCTTCCATCAAGATCAAGGCTGCCAAGGTGCCGAAATTCCGCGCCGGCAAAGGTCTGAAAGACGCCATCAATTGATCTGAATTACAAATCGCATTTGGCAAGATCGGGAAAAATGTTGTAGAATTTTGGTCTTTGCCGGGTGCTTAGCTCAGCTGGTAGAGCGTCGCCCTTACAAGGCGAATGTCGGGGGTTCGAACCCCTCAGCACCCACCAGCAGTTCCTGAGAATTCAATAAGCAACAAGCAGCGGCAACCGTATTTTTGGAGTGGTAGTTCAGTTGGTTAGAATACCGGCCTGTCACGCCGGGGGTCGCGGGTTCGAGTCCCGTCCACTCCGCCAACACCAAAAAAGGCGAACATATGTTCGCCTTTTTTATTTTGTTTTCGGGAACCGCGGGGAAACCGATCTCTCTTGAATGAGACGCGGGCCGCAAAGTGCGCGAGAATGCGCGCTCGGCATCCTGTTGATATGGAGTGAACTGTGCTCGAAGCAATACGCAAGCATGCGCAAGGTTGGCTGGCCAAGGCCATCCTGGGCCTTATCGCGCTCACTTTTGCCTTCTTCGGCTTGGAATCGTACATGGCGGGCGACCGTAGCGGCGGCGTGATCGCCGAGGTCGGCGATGTCGGTATTTCGCGCGATGCATTGGCAAATGAAGTCAGAACGCAGCGCGATCGCATGCGCGAATCGATGGGGCAGGCTTTCGATCCGGCGATTGCCGAGACGAAGGATTTCCGCAATCAGGTGCTGGACAGTCTGGTCGAGCGCTCGGCGATGCTGCAGGATGCACAAAAACTCGGCATCCTCGCGCCTGATGCCTATGTGGCCGCGATGTTGGGGCGCATCCCGACATTCCAGGAAGACGGCAAGTTTTCACAGGCGCGTTACGAAGCGATCTTGCGCCAGAACGGACGTTCGCCTGCGCAGTTCGAGAACGAACTGCGTCAGGAATTCATGCTCGAAACGATGGCCAGCCCGGTCACGCTGGCCAGCTTTCCTTCGAGGGAAGTGTCCGCGCAGCTTGGGCGCCTGGTTGCCCAGCAACGCGAAATTTCGTGGCTGGACATCCCGGCCGCCGCGGTCGCGAGCGCAATCAGGATCGAGCCTGCCGATATCCAGCGATACTACGAAGCAAACAAGGCTGAATTTACCGAACCGCAGCAGGTCCGCGCCGAGTATGCCGTCCTTGATCAGGCGGCGATTGCCTCGGGCATTGCGGTAAGCGAGCAGGCCGTCGCGGATTACTACACCGCACACGCTGCCCAGTTTGGCCGGCCGGAACAGCGCAGTGCCAGTCACATTCTCGTCGCGGTCGACAAGGCTGCCGATGCGGCCACGCGCGCCAGGGCCAAGGCCAAGGCCGAGACCCTGTACCAGACCCTGCAGAAATCGCCCGCGCGCTTTGCTGAGCTGGCACGTACCGAATCGCAGGATCCGGGATCGGCCGAGCAGGGCGGGAGCCTGGGCAGTTTCGGGCGCGGCATGATGGTCAAGCCGTTCGAGGATGCCGTTTTCGGCATGAAGTTGCACGAGATTCGTGGACCGGTGGAGAGCGACTTCGGCTATCACATCATCCGTCTCGACGGCATCGAACCGTCGCAGGCGATGCCGCTGGCGCAGGTGCGTGGCATGGTCGTCGATACGTTGCGGAAGCAGGAGGCACAAAAGCGCTTTGCCGAACTGGCGGAAAATTTTGGCAACCTGGTTTACGAGAATGCCGATTCCTTGCAGCCTGCGGCCACGGCGGCAAAGGTTGCCGTGAAGCAGACCGACTGGTTCAGCGCCAAATCGCTGCCACCTCCGCTCGACCATGCCACGTTATCGGACGCCTTGCTCAGCCCGGAGTCGCTCAAGAACCACCAGAATACCGAAGCGATCGAGATCAAGCCGGGCACCCTGGTCGCTGCACGCGTGCTGGATGTCCGGCCCGCGCGTCTCAAGCCATTGGCCGAAGTGACGCAGGCGATCGAGGCCAGATTGCGCCACGATCGGCAGATCAGCTTGCTGACCCAAAAGGGCGAGGCAATGATCAAGGCACTGACCGGGGGCGAGGAGCAGGGCGTCACCTGGTCGGCGTTCAAAATGGTGACCCGCCAGCCGGACGGGCTGCTGGCGCCTGCCGAAGCGCGGGCCGTATTCCGGGTGCAGACCGACAAGCTCCCGGCCTACACGGGCTTCGTGCGTCAGGATGGCGCGTATCGTATCGTGCGCATCAGCCGCGTGCTGGATACGTCGGCTGTCGACCCCATGCTGACCGCATCGATCGAATCGGGGGTGCTCCAGGCGCAGCAGCGTGCCGACATGAAGGCAATGCTGACGCTGGTCAAGGCGAGGCACAAAGTGAAGATCAAGCAGGATGCGGTCGAGGGACGTTGACGGACACGTGCCTGTCTGCCGGCAATAAAAAACGCGCCATCAGGCGCGTTTTTTATTGCCGGCGCGCGGGATGTCAGTCGACGCCGCCGGTGGTTGTGCTGAAGCCTGCGTCCACATACGTGATTTCGCCGGTGATGCCGGAAGCCAGATCGGACAGGAGAAAGGCGGCGGCATTGCCGACTTCGTCGATGGTCACGTTGCGGCGCAGCGGTGCGTTGCGCGCGGTGAGGTCGAGCTTCTCGCTGAAATTCGCGATGCCCGAAGCGGCCAGGGTCTTGATCGGGCCGGCCGACACGGCGTTTACACGTATGCCCTTCGGGCCGAGGCTTTGCGCCATGTAGTAGACGTTCGATTCGAGGCTGGCCTTGGCCAGCCCCATGACGTTGTAGTTGGGTGCGGAACGGATTGCCCCCAGGTAGGACAAAGTCAGCAGGGCGGCCGGACGGCCTTCCATCATGGGCAGCGCGGCCTTGGCAAGGGCGGCGAAGCTGTAGGAGCTGACGTCGTGTGCAATGCGGAAGTTTTCACGGGTGACGGCGGACAGGTAATCGCCGGAGAGTGCCTCTTTCGGGGCAAAAGCAATCGAATGGACCAGGCCATCGAGGCCGTCCCAGTGCTTGCCGAGCTCGGCGAAGAGCGTGTCGATCTGCTCGTCGCTGGACACGTCGCACGGAAAGACCAGGCTGGAACCGAATTCGGCGGCCAGGCCGGTCACGCGCTCCTGAATGCGTTCGCCTTGGTAGGTGAAAGCCAGCTCGGCCCCCTCGCGCTTGCAGGCGCCGGCGATGCCGTAGGCGATGGAACGGTTGGAGATGACGCCGGTGATGAGGATGCGTTTACCCGCAAGAAAGCCCATGGTGATCTCGCATGAATGAAAGTCGCCGAATTATAGCGGCTGACGCCGGCAGCGGGCTTGGGTACACTTGCGGCATGACACGTTTGGGGGCCATTCTGACGCTCGTCGGCGCAGGCATGCTGGCAGGCTGTTCCGACAGCTGGAACACACCCTACCCGGGCAGCGATGCACAGGCGAACGTCGTATACAGCGCATTCGGCGAACGTCCCAAACACCTCGACCCGGCACGCTCCTACAGCGAAAACGAAGTCGAATTCACCGGCCAGATCTATGAGCCGCCCCTGCAGTATCACTTCCTGAAACGTCCGTACGAACTGATCCCGCTGACAGCAGCGTCGGTGCCGCATCCGCGCTACTACGACAAGGCGGGTGAGCTTTTGCCTGACGACGCGCCGGTGGCGGCCATTGCCGAAAGCGTCTACGAAATCCATATCCGCCCCGGCATTCGCTACCAGCCGCATCCGGCGTTTGCACGTGACGCGGCGGGGCGGTACCGCTACCATACGCTGCGCGCGACGGACGTCGCGGACAAGCGTCAGGTCGCCGATTTCCCCTATACCGGCACGCGGGAGCTCGTTGCGGCCGACTACGTCTACCAGATCAAGCGGCTGGCCGATCCGCGCAACAGCTCGCCCATCTTCGGGCTGATGAGCGAACATATCGTCGGTCTGCAGGCACTGGGAAAAACACTGGAACAGACGCTGCAGGCACGGCCCGGACGACCGCTCGATCTCAACGCCTTTGCGTTGTCCGGCGCCGAAGCCGTGGACCGGTATACCTACCGCATCCGGATAAAGGGCAAGTACCCGCAGTTTCTGTACTGGCTGGCGATGCCGTTCTTTGCGCCGATTCCGTGGGAGGCCGAGGTTTTCTATGCACAGCCGGGCATGTCCGACCGCAATCTGACGCTCGACTGGCAACCGGTCGGGACGGGGCCGTTCTATCTGGCGGAGAACGATCCCAACCGTCGCATGGTGCTCAAGCGCAATCCGAATTTCCACGGCGAAACCTATCCCGTTACAGGCGAGACCACGGACGCGGCGGCGGGTTTGCTGGCCGATGCGGGCAAGCCGCTGCCGTTGATCGACGGCGCGGTGTTCACGCTGGAGAAGGAATCCATTCCCTACTGGAGCAAGTTCCTGCAGGGTTATTACGACAGCTCGGGCATTACTTCGGACAGCTTCGACCAGGCCATCCAGTTTTCTGCAGGCGGCGATCCGCAGCTCACCGACAGCATGCGCGGGAAGGACATCCATCTCGTGACGACCGTGGCCACATCGCTCTGGTATGTCGGTTTCAATATGCTCGATCCGGTCGTGGGCGGGCTGGCGCCGGAACGGCAGAAACTGCGGCAGGCGATATCCATCGCGCTCGATTACGAGGAATTCGTTTCCATCTTCCTCAACGGCCGAGGCATCCCCGCGCAGGGCCCGATTCCGCCCGGCATATTCGGACACGTCGACGGTACCGCAGGACTGAATCCCTACGTCTATCGCGCGGACGGCAACAGAATCGTCCGCCGTTCCCTGGACGATGCCCGACGGCTGCTGGCCGAAGCCGGCTATCCCAACGGCCGCAATGCACGGACGGGCGAGCCGCTGGTGCTGTACTTCGACACCATGGCAAGCGGACCGGATTCGAAATCGCGGCTCGACTGGATCAAAAAACAGCTCGACAGGATCAACGTCCAGCTCGTGGTACGCGGCACCGATTACAACCGATTCCAGGACAAGATACGCAAGGGCAACGCACAACTGTTCGAATGGGGCTGGAACGCGGATTACCCCGATCCGGAAAATTTCTTCTTTCTGCTTTACGGGCCGAACCGCAAGGTGGGCAAGGGCGGCGAGAATGCGGCGAACTACCAGAACGCCGAATTCGACCGTCTGTTCGAACGCATGAAGGATATGGACAACGGCCCCGAACGCCAGCGCGTGATCGACAGCATGCTGGAGATCGTGCGGCGCGATTCGCCCTGGGTTTTTGCTTTCTACCCGAAATCCTTCGCCCTGCGCCATGCGTGGGTGCATAACGTGAAACCGAATCTGATGGCGAACAACACGCTCAAGTACCGGCGTGTCGATCCCGCGCTACGGGCCGAGCGGCGCGAAGCCTGGAACAGGCCGACGCTCTGGCCGCTCGCACTCGGCGCAGCCGGCCTGATCGCACTCGTCGCCCCGGCGGTCGTGGCCTGGCGCCGGCGCGAGCGGGAGGCGGCCTGATGTTTGCCTACATCCTGCGCCGCGTGCTGTACGCCATTCCGATCCTCGTCGGGGTGAACCTGCTGACCTTTCTGCTGTTCTTCGTGGTCAACACGCCGGACGACATGGCGCGCCTGCAGCTCGGCGCCAAGCACGTGACGCAGGAGGCGATCGAACGCTGGAAGGTCGAGCACGGCTATGACAAGCCGTTGCTGCTGAACCATCAGGCGACCGGCGCGGCGCGTTTCACCGATACGATCTACTTCAGGCATTCGGCGACGATGTTCGCGTTCGAGTTCGGCAAGGGCGACGACGGGCGAGACATCGGCAACGAAATCCGTACGCGCATGCTGCCCAGTCTGGCGATCGCCCTGCCGGTCTTCGTCATCGGCCTGCTGGCCAACATCAGCTTCGCGCTGCTGATGGTCTTCTTCCGCAGTACCTACCTCGATCTATGGGGGGTGGTGCTGTGCGTCGTGCTGATGTCCATATCGGGCCTGTTCTACATCATCGCTGGCCAGTATTTCATCGCCAAACTGTGGAATCTGCTGCCGATCTCCGGTTTCGCGGCGGGGCTCGACGCCTTCAAGTTCGTGCTACTGCCCGTATTGGTCGGCCTCGTTTCGGGTATCGGTAGCGGCGCGCGGTGGTACCGCACCATCTTTCTCGAGGAGATCGGCAAGGATTATGTGCGGACGGCACGTGCCAAGGGCTTGTCTGAAACCCGCGTGCTGTTCACGCATGTACTCAAGAACGGCATGATCCCCATTCTGACCGGTGCGGTGGTCGTACTGCCGCTGCTGTTCATGGGCAGCCTGATTACCGAATCCTTCTTCGGCATTCCCGGGCTGGGCAGCTACACCATCGATGCAATCCAGGCGCAGGATTTCCCCGTGGTGAGGGCGATGGTCTTTCTCGGCGCCGTGCTCTATATCGTCGGCCTGATCCTTACCGATATTTCGTATTCCTGGGTCGATCCGCGGGTGAGGCTGCAATGAGCGCGATTCAACCGGTCATCCTCTGGACCGATGCCCTGGTCTTCGTGCTCGTCGCGGCCGGTGTCGCGCTGACGCTGTACATTCGCCGCCATGCCCATTTGCGCGCGCCGTGGGGCGAAGTCGCGCGGCGGCCCATGGCGGCCGGCGCCGCGCTGGTCCTGCTGGCATTCGTGACTGTCGGCCTGCTCGATTCGCTGCACTACCGCGAGCGTCTGCCCGACAGCCCGCCCGACAAACCGCAGTACTCGGTCGAAGTGCTGTCGGCGTTCGACGCGCTGGTCGGCACGCTGCGCACCCGGCAGGAGAAAACCTATTCCGCCCCGCTGGCCATGCACCTCTACGCCAAGGAATTCGTCGAGCGCGACGGCGCGGCCGTGCGGGTCTATCCGCGCCTGAAATACGGCGGTGCGCATCTGGCCGATGAGGCCGGGCGCATGCCGGACATCGCGCGCCGCGTCATGCTCGGCATCGCGCAGGGCGTGTCGGTGGCGTTCCTGGTATTCGGCGCACTTGCGGCGTGGCAGGCTGCGCGGCGGAAGCAGCGTTACGGAGAATGGCTCGCCGACTGGGGGCAGGGCCGTCTGGGCTGGCCCGGACGCACCGTGGTTCTGGTCGTCGCGCTGCTGGCGACAACGGTTGCAGTACTGCTTCATCTTGCTGCCGGCTACCACGTGCTGGGCACCGACAAGGTCGGGCAGGACGTGCTCTACATCAGCCTCAAGAGCATCCGCACCGGCCTGGTGATCGGTACGCTCACCACGCTGGTCACGCTGCCGCTCGCGATCGGACTCGGTATCGCCGCCGGCTACTTCCGGGGCTGGGTCGATGATGTCATCCAGTACGTCTACACCGTGCTCAATTCGATTCCCGGCGTATTGCTGATTGCCGCCGCCGTGCTCATCGTGCAGGTCTATATCGAATCCCGCCCCGAGCTGTTCGATACCGCCGCTGCACGTGCCGACATCCGGCTGCTCGCGCTCTGCCTCATCATGGGCGTGACGAGCTGGACCAGCCTCGCACGCCTGCTGCGCGGCGAATCGCTCAAGTTGCGCACGCTCGACTACGTCGAGGCCGCACGGGCCTTCGGTGTGTCGCATACGCGCATCATCGGCCGCCACATTTTCCCCAATGTCTTCCATCTCGTGCTGATCGCCATCGTGATCGACTTTTCCGGACTGGTGCTCGCCGAGGCGGTCCTGTCCTATGTCGGCGTCGGCGTTGATCCCACCATGTACAGCTGGGGCAACATGATCAACGGCGCGCGCCTCGAACTCGCGCGTGAACCGGTGGTGTGGTGGCAGCTCGGCGCAGCGTTCGTTTTCATGTTCGCGCTGGTGCTGGCGGCCAACCTGTTCGCCGACGGCGTACGCGACGCTTTCGACCCGCGCATGGGTGGCCGGCGATGAGCGGCCTGCTGCGCGTCGAAAATCTTGCGGTCGAGATCGATGGCGCGCGCGTCGTCGACGGCGTGACTTTTGGCGTGGCGGCCGGCGAGACTTACGCCCTGCTGGGCGAGTCGGGCTGCGGCAAGTCGATGACTGCGCTCGCGCTGATGCGCCTCCTGCCGGACGGCGGGCAGCTTGTCTCCGGCACGATCCGGCTCGGCGACACGGATGTGCGCACGCTGTCCGAGCGCAACATGCGCACGGTGCGCGGGGGCCGCATGGGCATGATCTTTCAGGAGCCGATGCTCGCGCTGAATCCGGTGCTCAAGGTCGGATACCAGATTGGCGAGGCGTTGACGCTCCATCGCGGCCTGACCGGACTGGCCGCACAGGAAGCGGCGCGCGCCCTGCTCGATGCCGTGGGCGTGCCGGACCCGGCGCGCCGGCTGGACAGCTATCCCTTCGAGCTTTCGGGCGGTCTGCGCCAGCGTGCGATGATTGCGATGGCCCTGGCGGGCGAACCCGATCTGCTGATCGCAGACGAGCCGACAACCGCGCTCGATGTCACCATCCAGGCCCAGGTGCTCGATCTGTTGCGCAGCCTGCGCAGCGCGCGCGGCATGGGCATGCTGCTGATCACGCATGATCTCGGCGTAGTCGCGGAAAACGCCGATCGTGTCGGCGTGATGTATGCCGGCGAGTTGATCGAGGAGGGCGCACGCACGGACTTTTTCGCCGCGCCGCAGCATCCTTACAGCCGTATGCTGTTCGCCGCGCTGCCGCAGCCCGGGCGCGGCCGCCTGGCTACGCTGGCGGGCCAGGTGCCACGTCCGGGGGAAATGCCGCATGGCTGCCGTTTTGCGGCGCGCTGTCCGCATGCGGTGCAGCGCTGCCGCCTGGAATCGCCGGACTGGCAGACGCTGGGCACGCAGCGGGTGCGCTGCCATTTCGCGGGGCAGCTCGACGGCCATTCGCGGCCGGCTGTACCCGCCGAAGCGGATGTGGCGCGCGCTGGCGAATCTGCAGAGACGCCGTTGCTGGCGGTCGACGATCTGAAGGTGCATTTTCAGATCCGCCGGGGGTTCATCCAGCGCACAGTCGGACATGTGCGTGCCGTCGATGGCGTCAGTCTGGCCGTTTCGGCAGGGCGGACGCTGGCGCTCGTGGGGGAGTCGGGCTGCGGCAAGACCACGGTTGGCAAGGCGCTGCTGGATCTGGTCGTACCGACTGCAGGTAGCATACGGTTCGGCGGAGAGACGCTGGCGGCCGGCAATCTGGCACGCCTGCGCCGCCAGGCGCAGATGGTGTTCCAGGATCCGTTCGGTTCGCTCAATCCGCGCATGCGCGTTGCGGATATCCTGCTCGAAGGCATGGAGGCGCTCGAGGTGGGTGACGCGGCGCAGCGCCGCGAAGCCGTCGCGCATCTGCTGAGGCAGGTCGGCCTGCCCGACGACGCGGGCGAGCGCTATCCCCATGCCTTTTCCGGCGGCCAGCGTCAGCGCATCGCCATTGCCCGTGCGCTGGCGGTGTCGCCGCGGCTGATGATCTGCGACGAGCCGACGAGTGCGCTCGATGTGTCGGTTCAGGCGCAGATTCTCAATCTGCTGAAGGATCTGCAGGCCGAGCTCGGTCTGGCGTATCTGTTCATCACCCACAATCTGGCCGTCGTCGACTACCTCGCGCACGAGATCGCGGTGATGTATCTCGGCCGCATCGTCGAATCGGGGCCGGCGGCCGAGGTGTTGCGCGCGCCGCGCCATCCCTATGCGCAGGCGCTGGTCGCGGCCATTCCCCGCATCGATGCGGCCGCGCCCGCCAGGCCGCGCCTCGCAGGCGATCAGCCGTCGCCACTCGATCCGCCCGCGGGCTGCCACTTCCATCCGCGCTGCCCGCACGCCGGCGACGTCTGCCGGCAGCGCTATCCCGAGGAAACGCATCTGGGAGACCGCATCGTGCGCTGTCACTGGGTGGCGGGCGTGACCGGCTGAGCGCGCGCCGCGCACAGCCTGCCGATTTTCCGGTGGCGACGTGCCGGGCGTAGAGTCGGCCTTTCAAGGCCTGCCGCGCAGTCGCGGCAGGCCATCGGGAGCAATCCATGGCGGGTTTGTGTTGCGAGAACAATTGTGCGGTGGACGCGTTGCAAGCGCGGCAAAAGGGCACCCTGGTCAAGGTGCTGTGGATCAATGCGGCCATGTTCCTGGTCATCATTGCGGCGGCGTTCTACGGGCGGTCCGCCGCCTTGTTTTCCGACAGTCTGGACAACCTCGGCGATGCCCTGACCTACGGCCTGAGCCTGTACGCCGTCTCCCGGAGCACGCAGGTTAAGGCGCGCATCGCCTTCATCAAGGGCGGCCTCATTTTCCTGGGGGCCTCGTTCGTCGTCGGGCAGATCGTCTGGAAGCTCATCCATCCCGTCGTGCCGTCGTACGAGGTCATGGGCATCTTCAGTCTGCTCGGCCTGGGTGCCAACGGCCTGTGTCTGTGGCTCTTGTGGCGGCATCGCGCGGACGACATCAACATGCGTTCAGTATACGAATGCTCGCGCAACGACATTGCGTCCAACCTGTCGGTATTTCTGGCGGCTGGCGGCGTCTGGCTGTTCGAAGCGGGCTGGCCGGACATCGTCGTGGCCGCAGGGCTGGCGGCGTTGCTGCTGCGGTCGTCGGGCCGCGTCATGCGCGGCGCGATGCGGGAACTCGGGGCATAATTCCGTCGCATCCGATCTCATCAGCCCTTCATGGCTTCATTCATGAACGCACCTAAACGTCCGCCCGTATTCTGGATCGGCAACGGCATCCTCGCCGTGGCCATGCTGATGCTGTTCTACATGGGACCGCTGTCCGACGCGCTGGGCATCTGGGCGGCCGTGCTGTGGATGGTCGTGGCCGGGGTTGGCATGGCCTTGCTGCTGTCGGACAAGTCGGAACCGCCCGCGCCCGACTGAGGGGCGTTCAGGGGCGTTTGACGGTGAGGCGCTGGCCGGGACGGATGGTGCTGCTTTTCCGCATGGCAGGATTCCAGGCCTTGAGATTCGCGAGGCTCACGTCGAAGCGATCGGCGATCGCGTGCAGGGTGTCGCCGCTTCGGACGGTGTAATGGCGGGGTGCGGCCAGTTTTTCGGCACGCGGCGCGAAAGCAACCTTGCGGACGGGCTCGGCCAGGGTCTCGGGTTCGGTACCCGCCGGCAGTTTCAGGATCTGCCCCGGCTTGAGCATGCCGTCGAAATCGGGATTGGCGGCGAGGATCTGCGCCACGGTGAGTCCCCGGTTGCGGGCGATGCCGTAGAGGGTGTCGCCGCGTTGTGCCTGGTAGTCGCCGGTCGGGACGGAGCGTGTTGCGATGCCTGCTGCCGCACGCTGCCGGACGGGCACCAGGATGGTCTGCGCCCGGACGAACCGGCCGTTCCTGAGATGGAACTGATTGTGGCTTTCCAGACGTTCGAGGCTGATGCCAAAGCGTTTGGCCAGCGTTGCGGGCCGTTCGCCGCGTTGTACGGTGTGGGGCTCCCAGCGGTCCCAGTCGCCCGATTCCAGATTGCGCTGGAAGGTGTCGGCCTGGCCGGCCGGAACCAGCAGATTGACCGGCGCATCCGCTCGAATGAGCTTGCGGGGGAAGGCGGCATTGAGGGCGAGGAATTCCTCGCGGCTCGTGCCGGCCAGCCGCGCGGCCGACTGCAGGTCCATGTTGGCGGCATGCACCGTGACCTGTTCGAAATAAGGCTGGTTGGGCAAGGGATCGAGCGCCACGCTGAATTGTTGGGGCGCCTGGATGAGGCGCTTCATGGCCAGCAGCTTGGGCACGTAATTCCGCGTTTCGGCGGGGAGAGGCAGGCTGGCGTAGTCGGTGGGCAGGCCTTGTGCCAGATTTTTCTGGATGGCGCGGGCGACGCAGCCTTCGCCGCAATTGTAGGCGGCCAGCGCGAGTTGCCAGTCGCCGAAATCGAGATAGAGCTTGCCCAGGTAATCGAGCGCGGCGTTCGTCGCGGCGGTGAAGTCGCGGCGGCCGTCGTACCAGCTGTCCTGCCTCAGACCGTAGTGGCGGCCGGTGGCAGGGATGAATTGCCAGATGCCCGAGGCGTCGGACGGGGACAGCGCGGTGGGGTTGAATGCGCTCTCTATCATCGGCAGCAGCGCGATCTCGGTCGGCATGGCCCGATGGTCGACTTCCTGCACGATATGGTAGAGGTAGCGGCGCGCGCGTTCGACGATGCGCTGTACGTAGTCGGGGCGCGAGGCATACCAATTGGTCTGGACAGCGACGAGCGGGTTCTGTTCGGCTGTAGCGTCGATCTTGAAACCGTCGCGGATGCGCTGCCAGACGTCCGTTTCGACCGGGGCGGTTTCGACGGAGAGGTCGTCGGCGTCGGCCGTTTGTTCAGCGTGCCATTGCAGCGACTGGAACCCGGGTGCCCCGCCGGCGGCGTGTGCGGACAGCCCGGCCGAGGCCAGCAGCAGGATCAGGGCGCGCCCGAATCCGGGCGGGGTGAACAGGGGGGCGGGCAATCCATGCTCCCGTTTTGCGACAGGGAGCATCGTATAGGCGCGAGCCCGGTATGGTCAACCTGGAAACATCAGGGTTGCGTGGCGTCCCAGGCATCCTTGGCGGCGCGGATGGCGCCGAAGACTTCGTGCGGCAACGGGGCGGCGCGTTTCAGATAGCCGGCGGCGAAAGCGCGCATGTCGGCATCGTGGAAGCGCAGGAAGGGATTGGTGGTTCTTTCCAGTGCGAGCGGGGCGGGCAGGGTGGGCTGTCCGGCCGCCCGTGCGGCGCGGTCGCGGCGTTCGCGTTCGATCAGGGCGGGGTTGGCGCCATCGATGGTTTTTGCAAAGGCGATATTGGTCAGCGTGTATTCATGCGCGCAGCAGACTCGGGTAGCATCGGGCAGCGCAAGAATGGCGTCCAGACTGGTGGCCATGGTCGCAGCGTCGCCTTCGAACAGGCGGCCGCAGCCGCAGCCGAACACGGTGTCGCCGCAGAACAGGCAGCCATGACCGACGTAGCTGAGGTGGTCGAGCGTATGGCCGGGCGTGGACAGGACGTCGAAATGCAGGGCGGGCGCATCGATCGCAACCGTGTCGCCGCCGCGCACGGTATGCGTAATGCCGCGGATATTCGGGTTGGCGGGGCCGTAGACGGGGCAATCGAAACGTTGACGCAGTGCCGCGATGCCGCCAGTATGATCGCCGTGATGATGCGTGATGAGCACGGCCGTGAGCGTGAGTGCGTGCGCATCGAGAAATGCCAGCACCGGGGCGGCATCGCCGGGATCGACGGCAACGGCGTGGCGGCCGTCGTGCCAGAGCCAGATGTAGTTGTCGTCGAATGCGGGCAGGGGAATCAGCGTCGGCATTGCGGGTGCGGTCGAAGGAGAAGACGTCATGGTATCGAAACAGGATGGGGAATGGTTCGAGACGCCGTTGGGGCGGCATCTGCTGTTTCGCGAACAGCGCTATTTCGACAATGCGGTGTCGGATGTGTTCGGCTTCAATGCGGTACAGGTCGGCCTGCCCCGCATCGATTTCCTGCGCAACAGCCGGATCCCGCTGCGCGTGCGCTGCGAGGTCGAAGCGGCCGAGGTGCGGGCCGACCCGATGTTCCTGCCGTTCGAAAACCAGTCGCTCGATCTGCTGCTGCTGCCGCACGTGCTCGAATACAGCGCCAATCCCCACCAGGTCCTGCGCGAGGCCGAACGGGTGCTGCGCCCGGAGGGCCGGTTGATCCTGTCCGGCTTCAACCCGCGCAGCCTGTGGGGACTGACGCGCAAACTCCACGGCGGCGAGCACGGCTATCCCTGGAACGGCAGTTTCCTCAACATTTCCCGCGTCAAGGACTGGATGGCGCTGCTCGGGCTGGAAGTGGCGGCCGGCAGCATGTGCTGCTACCGGCCGCCGATCAACCGCGACAACTGGCTGCGCCGTCTGCGTTTCATGGAACCGGCGGGCGACCGCTGGTGGGCGATGGGCGGCGGCGTGTATTTCCTGCAGGCAGTCAAGCGCGTGCAGGGCATGAACATCATCCAGCCGCAGTGGAAGACCCCCGTGACGCAGCGCCTGCTGTCGCCTGCCAAGGTGGTCGACATCAAACATTACCGGATGCGCCGTGAGCGCTGACGTCATCCATATCTACAGCGACGGCGCGTGCAAGGGCAATCCGGGCGCGGGCGGCTGGGGTGCGCTGCTCGTCGCGGGCGGGCATCGCAAGGAAATCTTCGGCGGCGAGGCGGATACCACCAACAATCGCATGGAAATGACGGCGGTCATCCAGGCGCTCGAACTGCTCAAACGCCCGTCCACCGTCGCCGTGCACACCGATTCGCAGTACGTGCAGAAAGGCATCAGCGAGTGGCTGCCGGGCTGGAAGCGGCGCAACTGGCGCACCGCCGACGGCAAACCGGTAAAAAACCAGGATTTGTGGGAGCGTCTGGATAAACTGGCCCAGCACCATCGCATCGAATGGAACTGGGTGCGCGGCCATGCCGGCCATCCGGAAAACGAGCGCGCGGACGCCCTGGCGAACAAGGGCGTAGAACAATTGCAGGAGAAGGCATGAACCCCGGGCGGTCTTGCAAGCGAGTTTCGGTGCAGGCTGACATCGGCCATGCCGATGTCAGGCCGCGAAGCTGTGGCCTAAGCCCGGACGAACGGGCCGATGCGCTCGCCAATCCGGGAGCCGTGCAGGCCCGGCAACCATATTGATAAAACGGCCCGACGAGCATGCGCCAAATCATCCTGGATACCGAAACCACCGGACTGGATCCCAACCAGGGCCACCGCGTCATCGAGATCGCCGCGGTCGAGATGGTAAACCGGCGGCTGACCGGCGTGAATCTGCACCGTTACATCCAGCCCGATCGCGAGATCGATGCCGGCGCCATGCAGGTGCATGGCATTAGCAACGAATTCCTGCTCGACAAGCCGCGCTTTGCCGATATCGCACGCGAATTCGCCGAGTTTGTGCAGGGAGCCGAACTCATCATCCACAACGCCCCTTTCGACGTGGGGTTCCTGAACATGGAGCTGCGCCAGGCCGGCCTGCCCATGCTCGACGGCTGGGTCGGCGGCGTGACCGATACGCTCGCGATGGCGAAAGCGCTGCATCCCGGGCAGCGCAACAATCTCGACGCGTTGTGCAAGCGTTACGGCGTCGACAACTCGGCCCGCACGCTGCACGGCGCTCTGGTGGATTGCGAACTGCTCGCGGCCGTATATCTGGCGCTCACGCGCGGCCAGGAAAGCCTGTCGATCGGACTCGACGCGGACGAGGCCGGTCTGCGCGCTGCCTCGTCCCGCGAGCGGCCGCGGCCGCTGCGGCTGCAGGCCGGCGAAGCCGATCTGGCTGCGCATGCCGCGACGCTGGCCGCCATCGACAAGGAAAGCCGGGGCGGCTGCCTGTGGCGCGACGAACCGGTGGCGCAGGATGCCGCCGGGGGGCCGGCTTGACGTTTTTCCTGCATCGCATCCTGACGGATTCCGTGCGCGTTTTCCAGACACTGTTCGGGTGTGTGCTGTTCGCTGCTTGCGTGACCTCTGCCGCGGCTGCGCGCGTGACGGTCGTGCTGTCGAGCGATGCCGCGCCCTACCAGGAGGTCTATCAGGTGATGCGCGCCGTGCTCGAGGACAGCGGGCATGACGTGGCGCGCGAATACGCAGGCGCCGTGTCCGCACGCACCCTGGCCGATGCCCGGCTTGCGGTGGTTGTCGGTGTCGGCGCCGCCGATGCGGTGGCCGCGCAGCCGGGCCGTACGCCCGTGCTGGCCGTGCTTGTCCCGCGCGTCTGGTACCAGAAGACCGGTCAGGCACGCCTTGCGGACAATGGCCGGCGCACGGTCTCGGCCATTTACCTGGATCAGCCGTTCGAACGCCAGGCCTTGCTCATCCGGCTCGCGTTTCCTGATGCGCGCCGCGTCGGCGTGCTGCTTGGCAATGCGCAACGGGGTCTGATCGAGGATATCGAGGCAGGCCTGCGCACCCAGAAACTTGCGCTGTCGTACAGCCTGGTGAACGAGGAACAGCGTCTGGCGATGCCGCTGGAAGCGGTGCTGACCGAAGCGGATGTGCTGCTGGCGGTGCCCGATCCGCAGGTGTTGAATGCCAGCACGGCGCAGAGCCTGCTGCTGACTTCGTATCGCTACCGGGATCCGGTGGTCGGCTATTCGCGTTCGCTCACGCGCGCGGGCGCATTGCTGTCGCTGCATTCCAGCCCTTCCCAGATCGGCCGTCAGGCCGCCGTGTGGGTGCTCAATGCATTGAGCGGCCCGAACGTGCGCCTGCCGGCGGCGGCCTTTCCGGCGTATTTCAGCATTTCGATCAACGAGCAGGTGGCGCGTTCGCTCGGATTCGTCGTGCCGCCGGAGGATGAGCTGGAAAAACGCATGGGAGGCGAGCACTGATGGCCTATCCGCTTGGCATACGGGGCCGCGTGATCGGGCTGGCCATAGTGCCGGTCGCGATCATCGGGGTGCTCCTGTTGTTCCAGCTCATTACCGGCAAGATCCAGGACCTCGACCAGTCGCTGCGCACGCGTGCGGTATCGATCGCCCGGCAGCTTGCGCCGGCCGTGGAGTACGGCGTTGCGTCAGGCAATATCGACGTGCTGCAGAATCTGCTTGAGAAAGCGGCAATCGAGCCGGATATCCGCGGTGTGGCGGTGTTTGCCGACAACGGCCAGTGGCTGGCTCAGGTCGGAATGGGCGCCTGGGCCAACCCGCTGCACGACAAGATGCCCGCCGACCGCATTCAGGAAATCGAGTATGCGAACCGGCTGGTCTATTACGCGCCGATCACGCGGACCGAAGTCGTGGTGGACGACTTCCAGGCGATCGAATCCGGCATCGCCGTGCCCGGCACGCATCCCAGACTGCTTGGCTGGGTGGGACTGGACGTGTCGCGCGACGCCACGATCCGAAGCCAGCGCAAGGCCATCCTGCGCAGCCTGGGCATACTGTTCGCGGGACTTGCCCTGAGTCTCTATCTCGCGTGGCGTATCGGCCGCCAGATTACCCGGCCCATCCTTGCATTGACGCATACGGTGAGCCGGATCGGCGAAGGCCATCTCGACGCGCGCGTGGCGTCGACCGGGCAGGCGGAACTCGGCATGCTGCAACGCGGCGTCAATCACATGGCCGCACATTTGCAGGCGGCGCAGGACCAGATGCAGGAGAAGATCGACCAGGCGACGGCGCGTCTGGTCTATCAGGCGAGCCACGATGCGCTGACCGGCCTGATCAACCGGCGCGAGTTCGAACAGCGTCTGGAGCGCCTGCTGCAGTCGGCGATCCAGCATGGACGAACCCATGCGCTGTGCTACATGGATCTCGACCAGTTCAAGGTGATCAACGATTCCTGCGGCCACGCGGCGGGCGATGAACTGCTGCGCCAGCTCGCGCTGCTGCTCAAGTCCAACCTGCGCGAGCGCGATACGCTGGCCCGGCTGGGGGGCGACGAATTTGCGCTGCTGCTGGAAAATTGCGGCATCGACGATGCCATTCTGGTGGCCGACCTGTTCCGTGCCGAGGTGCAGCGCTTCCGCTTCAAATGGGGCGACCGCATCTTCGCCGTCGGTATGAGCGTCGGCATGGTCGCCATCACGCGCGACAGCGGCACGGTCGCCAACCTGCTGTCGGCGGCTGATGCCGCCTGTTACGTGGCCAAGGATCGGGGACGCAACCAGATCCATGTCTACGAAACCCGCGATCTCGACCTGGCGCGCCACCGGGGCGAGATGCAATGGGTTGCGCGCATCCAGCGTGCCATCGAAGAGCACCGGCTGCGCCTGGCCTGGCAGGAGATCCGGCGGACCGACGGCGGCACCGAACGCACCCGCCACGTCGAACTGCTGCTGCGCATGGTGGACGAAGACGGCTCGGATATCCTGCCGATGGCCTTCATTCCGGCTGCCGAGCGCTATTACGTCATGCCTTCGCTCGATCAGTGGGTGGTGGATGAAACCTTCCGGCTCTGGCAGCGTTGCGCGGCTTTACCGGGTGGCGTGCGTTATCTGTTCGGGATCAATCTGTCGGGCGCGTCGCTCAAGGACCCGGCATTCCGCGACATGCTCCTGACGCGGCTGGAGGCAAACCCTGCACTCGGCCCCAATCTCTGCTTCGAAATCACCGAGACGGCCGCAATCGGCAATCTGACGGTCGTCAACGCCTTTATCGAAGCCTTGCGCGGTTTCGGGTGCAGTTTCGCGCTCGACGACTTCGGCAGCGGCCTGTCGTCGTTCAATTACCTGAAGAATCTCCGGGTGGATTTTCTGAAGATCGACGGTGCCTTCGTGCGCGACATCGTCGCCAATCCGGTCGATCGCGCGATGGTCGAGGCGGTCCACCGCATCGGCCATCTGCTGGGCCTCAAGACGGTGGCCGAGTACGTCGAGGACGACCGGATACTCTCGTTCCTGCGCCAGATCGGCGTGGATTACGTCCAGGGCAACGGCGTGCACGCGCCCCAGTCGCTGGACGCGCTGTGCGATACGGACACGCCGGCCGCGTCGGTCCCCTGACGGAGGGGCGCGTGCGGTGCCCTAGCTGGCGCCGAAACCGGCGTCGGTCACGGCCTTGATCAGTGTCTCGCGGTCGATGCGTGCGGGGTCGTAGACGACGTGCGCCTGGCCGGGGGTGAGGGTGACCTCCGCAGTCTGCACGCCGGGCAGGGCCGCCAGCACTTTCTGGACGCTGGCGACGCAGCCGCCGCAGGTCATGCCGGTGACGGTCAGTTGAATGTCGTTCATGGCAGGTTCCGGACCGGAATCGAAACCGGAATTGTACGAAATATCGCGCGGGCCACGGTTGCCGTGTGCCGGCCCGGCCAGATGCGTCCGGCCGGGGCTTCCGGGGTCATTTCTTGCGGGGCCGTTTGCGCAGCGTCTGCTTGGTGTGATCGATCAGGCGGTCGGCGACGACCTCGGCATCCACAGTGAAACTGCCGTCGGCCAGCGCGGCCTTGACGGATTCCACTTTGCCGGCATCGGTCACGTCGACGCCGGCGAGCTGCGATTCCAGCGCGCGGATGCGGGTACTGGATTCGGTCAGTGTGAGCGAGTCGCCGCTGCCCGCAGACGAGGCGGACTTGCCTGCGCCCTTGCCCTTGGCGGCGCCGACCTTGGGGGCGGCTGTGGGGGTGATGCGTTTGTCGATTTTCACGGAAATTCCTGGTCGCTGATCGTGTCTCGTCGAGACGGTGGATACGTATGGGTGTATCGGTCTCCGGGCAACTTTTCTTTAACGGTCGACCGACCGTTCGGCGGGGCATCCGAACCGATCAGCCTGAGTGGCAGCGTGCGGGAATCCGCACGCTTTTCAAGGTCTTAACGCAGCACGTGCGAGGCCATGCCGTCGGCCAGCTTGGGCTCGAACCAGGTCGACTTGGGCGGCATGACCTCGTTGGCGTCGGCCACGGCCATCAGGTCTTCCATGCGGGTGGGATGGAGCGCGAAGGCCAGCGCCATTTCGCCGCTGTCCACGCGCTTTTCGAGTTCGGAAAGCCCGCGGATGCCGCCGACGAAATCGATGCGCTTGTCGCGGCGCGGATCGGCGATGCCCAGTATGGGCGTGATCAGGTTGTCCTGCAGCAGGCTCACGTCGAGCCGGCCCACCGGATCGGCAGGAATGCATTCCGGCTTGATGGCGAGGCGGTACCACCGGCCGGCGAGGTACAGGCCGAATACGCCCGGCTGCCCGGGTTTCACCTGGGCGGTGGCCGGTGCCACCTCGAAGGCCGCAGCGAGCTTCGCCAGGAAGGTATCCGGCGTCAGGCCGTTGAGGTCGGCGACGACCCGGTTGTAGTCCATGATCCGCATCTGGTGGGCGGGGAAGATCACCGACAGAAAATAGTTGTAGGGTTCCTTGCCGGTATGCGCCGGATTGGCTGCCTTGCGGGCAGCTGCGATGCGCGATGCCGAGGCCGAGCGGTGGTGACCGTCGGCGATGTAGAGCGCATGCATGGCGTCGAAAGCCGTGGTCAGACGGGCCTGGGTATCGCCGTCGCGAATGGCCCAGAGCGTGTGCCGAACGCCGTCCAGCCCGGCGTCGGCGTCCGGTGTGCCCGCCGAGGCGGCGGCAATGAGGGCGTCGACTTCGGGCGCGGACGGGTAGACCAGCAGCACCGGACCGGTCTGGGCGTCGAGCGCGTCGATCTGGCGCACGCGGTCGTCTTCCTTGTCCGGACGGGTGAATTCGTGTTTGCGGATGCGGTTGGTATCGTAATCGGCCACGCTTGCGGCGGCGACCAGCCCGGTCTGGCTGTGCTCGCCCATGACGATGCGGTAGGCGTAGTAGGCCGGCGCCGGATCGCGTGCGAGTACGCCGGCGGCGATCATCGCCTGCAGGTTTTCGGCGGCCTTGGCGTAGACCGCGGGCGCATACGGGTCGGTACCCGGCGGCAGGTCGATCTCCGGTTTGGAAATGTGCAGAAAACTCCACGGGCGGCCCGCGGCGCGTGCCCGTGCCTCCTCGGTGGACAGCACGTCGTAGGGCGGAGCGACGACATCGTTGGCGCGTCCGGCGGCGGGACGGAGGGCGGCGAAGGGCTGGATCAGGTTCATGCGGTCGTTCGGGTCAGGCAGCGGGTGGAAGGGGATCGCCCAGGGCGGCGAGAAAGGCGTTGACGGCGCCCAGCCGCCGGGCCAGATCGGGCAGCGGCGTCGTCAGCCGCAACCGGTCCGGGCCGGCAAGGCGGTAGCCGGCCTTGCCCTGGATCAAGTGCAGAATTCTACCCGGATCGACGGGCGGCTTGGGCACGAACTGCACGCTCATGCCCTCGCCGGACGCGTCGAGCTTGACGATGCCGTAGGCGCGCGTGGCCATGCGCAGGCGGTGCACCGCGAGCAGCGCGCGGGCCGGATCGGGCAGCGCACCGAAACGGTCGACCAGCTCCTCCTGCATCGCCGTCAGATCGTCCGGCGCGGCGCAGGTCGCCAGCCGCTTGTAGAGCACCAGCCGCTCGTGCACGTCCGGGCAATAGTCGTCCGGCAGCAGCGCCGGCAGATGAAGATTGATTTCGGAGACCACGTCGAGCGGCTGGTTCATGTCCGGTTCCCTGCCGGCCTTGAGGCTGGCGACGGCGCCGGCGAGCATCTCGTTGTAGAGCGAGAAACCGACCTCCAGGATTTCGCCGCTTTGCTTGTCGCCCAGCACTTCGCCCGCGCCGCGGATTTCCAGATCGTGCATGGCGAGATGGAACCCGGATCCCAATTCTTCCATTAATTGAATGGCTTCCAGGCGTTTCTTCGCTTGAGGTGTAAGGTTTCTGTCCTCGTCCACCAGCAGATAGGCGAAGGCCTGGTGGTGCGAACGGCCGACGCGGCCGCGCAACTGGTGCAGCTGTGCGAGCCCGAATTTGTCGGCGCGGTTGATGAGGATGGTGTTCGCGGTCGGGATGTCGATGCCGGTTTCGATGATGGTGGTGCACAGCAGGATGTCGTAGCGCTGCTGGTAGAAATCGCGCATCACCTGCTCCAGCTCGCGTTCGCCCATCTGGCCATGGCCGACGCGGATGCGTGCCTCGGGCAACAGCTTTTCCAGCCGTTCGCGCATGTTTTCGATGGTGCTGACTTCGTTGTGCAGGAAGTACACCTGGCCGCCGCGCTTCAGTTCACGCAGCACGGCTTCGCGGATCAGGCCGCCGGAGAAGGGCTGGACGAAGGTCTTGATCGCCAGCCGCTTCTGCGGCGCGGTGGCAATGACCGAGAAATCGCGGATGCCTTCGAGCGACATGGCCAGCGTGCGCGGGATCGGCGTCGCGGTGAGCGTCAGCACGTCCACCTCGGCACGCAGGGCTTTGAGCTGCTCCTTCTGGCGCACGCCGAAGCGGTGTTCCTCGTCCAGGATCACCAGGCCGAGGCGGGCGAACTGCACGTCCTTCTGGATCAGCCGATGGGTGCCGATGACGATGTCGAGCTTGCCGTCCTGCAACGCCTCGAGCGCGGCGGCCTGTTCCTTGGCGGTACGGAAGCGCGACAGCTCGGCGAGCTTCACCGGCCATTGCGAAAAGCGGTCGGAGAAATTGTTGAAATGTTGTTCGGCCAGCAGCGTGGTCGGCACCAGCACCGCGACCTGATAGCCGCCCATCACCGCCATGAAGGCGGCGCGCAGCGCGACTTCGGTCTTGCCGAAGCCGACGTCGCCGCAGACCAGCCGGTCCATCGGCTTGCCGGACTGCATGTCGGCCATGACGGCGGCGATGGCGGCGGCCTGATCGGGCGTTTCCTCGAAGCCGAAGCCTTCGGCGAAGGCCTCGTAGTCGTGCGGCGAGAATGCGAAGGCATGGCCTTCACGCGCGGCGCGCAGCGCATACAGATTCAGCAGCTCGGCGGCGGTGTCGCGTGCCGCCTGCATGGCGCGCCGGCGCGCCTTTTCCCACTGGTCGGTGCCCAGCCGGTGCAGCGGCGCCTCGCCTTCGCCCGCGCCGCTGTAGCGCGAGATCAGGTGCAGGTTGGCGACCGGCACGTAGAGCATGTCGCCCTTGGCGTATTCCAGCTTGAGGAACTCGGTGTCGCCGTCGCCCAGGTCCATGCTGACGAGGCCGAGATACTGGCCGACCCCGTATTGCGCGTGCACCACCGGGTCGCCCGGCTTCAGTTCCGAGAGATCGCGCAGCAGGTTGTCGATCTGCGTGGCGCGCGCCTCGCGGGCGCGCCGCGTTTTCGGCGGAATCGCGTACAGCTCGGTTTCGGTGACGACGGCCAGCCCCGCGCCGGCGGCGACGAAACCCTCGGCCAGCGGCCCGTGCGTCAGCAGCAGCCGCGCCTGCGCGTCGAGGCAGTTGGCCGCCCAGCCCTCGCAGAGGGCCGCGTCGAGATCGTGTTCGGCAAGATATTCGTGCAGGGTGTCGCGGCGGCCGGCCGAGGGTGCGACGATCAGCACGCGGCCGGCAAAGCCTTCGACAAAAGCCTTCAGCCGTGCGACCGGGTGCGCTTCGCGGCGGTCTACGGATATCGGCGGAACCGGTTGCGCTGGGCCTGCGCCGGCCTGTGCCAGATGCAGTTGCGGCCAGCCTTTGGCGCGCGAGAAGAAATCGTCGACCGGCAGGAACAGTTCGGCCGGCGACAGCAGCGGCCGGTCACGGTCGCCGGACAGCAGCCGGTGGCGGCTCTGCGCATCGGTCCAGAAGGCCTGCCCGGCCTCGTCCAGCGCGCCGTGCAGCACCAGGGTGGTCGAGGCGGGCAGATAGTCGAACAGCGTCGCGGTCGTCTCGAAAAAGAGCGGCAGGTAATACTCGATACCGGCGGGCGCAAGCCCGTTGCTCACGTCCTTGTAGAGCTTGGATTTGGACGGGTCCCCCTCGAAGCGTTCGCGGAAATGCTGCCGGAAGCGCGTGATGCCGGCTTCGTCGAGGGGGAATTCGCGCGCCGGCAGCAGGCGAATCTCGGGGACCGGATAGAGACTGCGCTGGCTGTCCACGTCGAAAGCGCGCAGTGTCTCGATCTCGTCGTCGAAGAGGTCGATGCGGTAGGGCAGTGCGCTGCCCATGGGAAAAAGGTCGATCAGACCGCCGCGGATGGAAAACTCGCCCGGTGCATACACCTGATTGACGTGGGTATAGCCGCCCAGCGTCATCTGCGTGCGGAAGGCGGCCTCGTCGAGACGGTCCTTCTGCTTGAGAAAGAAGGTGTGGGCGGCCAGAAAGGCGGGTGGCGCCAGCCGTACCAGCGCGGTCGTCAGTGCCACCACCAGCACGTCGAACTCGCCGCGCGACATCGGATACAGCGTCGCCAGCCGTTCCGAGATCAGATCGGGATGCGGCGAAAAGCTGTCGTAGGGCAGCGTTTCCCAGTCCGGAAACACGCAGACCCGCAGACCGGCATCGAACCAGCGAATCTCCTCGGCCAGCCGCTGCGCGTCCCAGGCGCTGGCGCATACCACGGCCAGCGGCGCGCCATGGCGCGCGCGTTCGGCCAGCCACAGTGCGTCGGCGGCACCGGCGAGGCCTGACTGGCGGGAGGGAGGGGCGGTGGGCGAGAACAGCATGCAAAAAGGCTGGATTATCGCGGAAACGACGGCAGGACGCACCCGTTGTCGCGAGGCGCGCAGGTATAATGCGCGCCTTCCCTTTTCAAGGTTTCAGATCCCTATGAGCCTCGACCGCGTCAGCTCCGGCCGCAATCTGCCGGACGATTTCAACGTCATCATCGAGATCCCTGCGCACGGCGAACCCATCAAGTACGAGGTGGACAAGGAATCCGGCGCGATGTTCGTCGACCGTTTCATGTCGACCGCGATGCACTATCCCTGCAATTACGGCTACATTCCGCACACGCTGTCGGAAGACGGCGACCCGGTCGACGTGCTGGTGGTGACGCCGATCCCGCTGATCACGGGTGTAGTGGTGCGCTGCCGGCCGGTCGGCATGCTGAAGATGACCGACGAAGCAGGCGTGGATGCCAAGCTGCTGGCGGTGCCGGTGGACAAACTGTGCGGCCTGTACAGGGGCGTGGAGAAACCCGAAGACCTCCAGCCCCTGCTGCTGGCCCAGATCAGCCATTTCTTCGAGCACTACAAGGACCTGGAAAAAGGCAAGTGGGTCAAGGTCGAAGGCTGGGTCGGGGTGGACGACGCGCGTGCGGAAATCCTCGCTGGCGTCGAACGCTACCGCAATGCGGAAGACAAGCCGGCTTTCTAGGGATTGGGGGCAGCCCAGAATCCGCACGGGCTCCTGATCTCCGACGCCTATATTCCTGCACGGCCAATCCATGAAAGTCTGCATCCTCTCCGATTCCCACGACAATCGCCGCCTGCTGGGCGCAGCGGTCGAACATGCCCGGGCGAACGGTGCGGAAGCCGTGCTGCACTGCGGCGACGTGGTCGCACCGACCACGCTGCGCGTGCTGCAGAAATACGAGCTGCCGGTGCACGTGATTCACGGCAACAACACCGGCGACCTCTACAACATGACGCGGCTGGCCGCCGAACCGAACAGCGTGATCCGTTATCACGGCCAGGACGCGGCCTTCACGCTGGCCGACCGCGCACTTTTCCTCGTGCACTACCCGCACTACGCGCATGCGCTCGCCTGTACCGGCGACTACGATCTGGTGTGCTGCGGGCACGATCACAAGTCGAGCGTGACCCGGGTCGCCAACGTCAAGGGCGGAGAAACCTGGCTGGTCAACCCCGGCACCGTCGGGGGGGTCGGCGCGCCGCCCACCTACATCATGGCGGATCTCGCCGCGATGCGGTTCGACATCGTGACCGTGGAAGCGGCGCCGGCTTCGGTGCTGCCGCCGGTCACGCCGCACGTATAGCGCTCAACCATGAAAAACGGGGCCGCGGCCCCGTTTTTCATGGTTGAGCGCAGGTCCTACTTGGCGGGCTTGACCGTGGTCAGCCCCAGGCTTTCCCAGTCCTGCATGCCGCCGCGGTACCACTTGATCTTGTCGGCGGGGTAGCCGATCTTCAGCAGACCGCGAATATTGGTAGGCGACTGGCCGCACCAGGGGCCGTTGCAGAACATGACGACGGTCTTGGCCTGATCGAACAGGTAGAAACCGTCCTGGTTTTTGACGCCGAACTGCTTTTCGAGGATGTCCTGCACGGTGATGGGATCGGAGTGGCCGATGTTGAGCTGATCCCACGGGATGTTGACCGAACCCGGGATCGTGCCTTTTGCGACCCAGTCCGGCGTGCGGGAGTCGACGACCAGGATGCGCTTGTCGCCGTCGCTCATGCGCTTGAGGTAATCCAGGATCTCGAGTTCTCCGATGGTCTGCACGCCGGGCGCGAGTTCGCCCGGCTGGATGCAGAAGGGCGGACACTGGCGCGAGGTCTTGGCAAAATCGGGGTTGATGGTGTTCGCCTGATTCTGATTGCGCATGATCGCGACCTTCTGGCCGCCGTGCATGACCTCGACGGACGGCAGCTGCGCAGTGATGTTGACGTCCAGCGCGCCGGCTGTCATGGGCAGGGCGGACAGTGCGAACAGGGCGGAAGCGGCGAATGGGATACGAAGTTTCATCGGGTCTCCTGGTTTCTCCAGAGGTTGTCGTTGGGGGGTGAAGCCGGGCCGGCCGGATGGCAAACCCTTGTCCGGGAACATGCCGCGAACGGCGCGTCCCGAGGAATGACCGGTTTGTATCCGGCGGGTTCCCTCGCGGTCTGTGGGGATATGGGCCGTGCCGGATTCGGCGTTGCGGCGTGCCGGAATTATGCCGGATTCCAGCGCCCGGGCCGCATCCGGCCGGCCAATGGCGCGCGTGGCCAACTTCCCCTTATTCCCGCATAGAAAACTTCGATTGAGATAGCCGGCCTTGTCCGTGGCGGCAAACCGGGCCTTGGGAGTACCATTTGACTGATTTGCATCCGGGCTCGTAACCGGCTATCCGGAGGGATTCAAGGCCTTCACCTCCGGGTAATTTCAAAAACGGCTTTGCATCCATCGGATGGAGGAAACAATGACGGAGCATGTTGCGACCAACGAGACGATCCTCGTGGTGGGCGGCGGGATTTCCGGCATGACGGCGGCGCTCGAGGCGGCTGAAACCGGCAAGAACGTTGTCCTGGTCGAAAAAAATCCCGCGCTGGGCGGACGGACTTCCCAGCTTTACCGCTACTTCCCCAAGCTGTGCCACCCCACCTGTGGTCTGGAGATCAACCAGCGCCGCCTCAAGAACAATCCCCGCATCCGCGTCCTGACCCTGGCCGAAGTCACCGGCATTGAAGGCGGCACCGGCAACTACACCGTTTCCGTTCGCGTCAAGCCTCGCTACGTCAACGAAAACTGCACCGCCTGCGGCGAGTGCGCCAAGGCAGTCAGCACCGAGGTGGCCGATCCGTTCAACTACAACCTGGGCACGCACAAGGCCGCATACCTGCCGTCGTCGATGGCCTACCCGCAACGCTACGTGCTCGATCCCGCCATCATCGGCACGCCCGAGGCCGATGCCGCCAAGGCCGCCTGCAAGTACGGCGCGATCGAACTCGACATGCAGGAGGAAACGCTTCAGGTGAAGGCGGGCGCCGTCATCTGGGCGACCGGCTGGCAGCCCTACGATGCCGCGAAGATTCAACCCTACGGCTACGGCCGCTTCAAGAACGTCATCACCAGCGTGGAATTCGAGCGGCTGGCCGACCCGCACGGCCCCACGGGCGGCAAGCTCCTGCGCCCGTCCGACGGCAAGGAGGCGAAGAACGTCGCCTTCATCCAGTGCGCCGGCTCGCGCGACGAAAACCACCTGCGCCACTGTTCCCGGATCTGCTGCATGGCGTCGCTGAAACAGACGCACTATGTACGCGAGAAATATCCCGAGGACGGCAAGTCGACCATCTACTACATCGACATTCGCGCCATCGACCGTTTCGAGGATTTCTACCAGAAGGTGCAGGCCGATCCCTCGGTCAGCTTCATCAAATCCAAGGTCGCCCGCATTTCCGAGGACGAGCAGGGCAATCCGGTGTGCTGGGGCGTGAACACCGAAGGCTACAAGCGCTATACCACGCCGCATGACCTCGTCGTGCTCGCCGTCGGCATGGAACCGTCGGTCAAGGGGGTGAACATCCCCGGCCACATCGTCGCGGATTCTTCCGGCTTCATCGAGGCCGACCCGGCCAACGGCGCCGTCTTCGGCGCGGGCTGCGCGTCGAACGCGCTGGACGTGAACCGCGCGGTGCAGTCGGCGACTGCGGCGGCGCTGCGCGCCATCCAGGTCGTGAACAAAGTAGCAAAGGCGGAGGCTTGAAATGGCTGAAACGAAAGTAGCCGCGTACATCTGCAAGGGCTGCGGTCTCGGCGAACGCCTGGACACCGACGCGCTCGTCAAGATCGCGCAGAAGGACGGCAAGGTGCCGATGGCCAAGACGCATGATTTCCTGTGCTCGGCCGACGGCGTCGCGATGATCCGGAACGACGTCGCCAACGAAGGCGTCACGCATATCATGATCGGCGCCTGCTCGCGCCGCGCCAAGACCGAGGCGTTCCATTTCCCCGAAAACGCCGTGGCGCGGGCCAACCTGCGCGAAGGCGTGGTCTGGATCCGGCCCGATACCGAAGAAGCGCGCGAAACCACGCAGGACATGGCGGAAGACTATATCCGCATGGGCTGCGCCGAAGTGAAGGCGATGGCCGCGCCCGGCGGCAACCCCAATACCGGCAGCAGCAAGACCCTGCTCGTCGTCGGTGGCGGCGTCACCGGCATGACCACCGCGATCGAAGCCTCCAAGACCGGCTATCCGGTCGTGCTGGTCGAGAAGACCGGCGCGCTCGGCGGCATGGCCGGCCAGCTCTGGAAGCGCATGCCTGTGCACGAGCCCTTCAAGTCGCCCGCCGATACCGGCGTGGCCGACCTCGCCGCGCAGGTGATGGGCGATTCCAATATCAAGGTCTACCTCAACGCCACCATCGCCAAGACCGACGGTGCACCGGGCCGTTTCGTGGTGCAGATCGCCACCGAATCCGGCGCGACACACACCGAGGACATCGGCGCCATCGTGCAGGCCAGCGGCTTCACGACCTATGACATGAACAAGCTGCCCGAGCTGGGCGGCGGCAAATCGCCCAACGTGGTCGACCAGCTTGGCCTCGAAGCACTGGCGAAAGCCGCTGCGGCCGGAGACGGCGTGATCCGCCGCCCGTCCGACAACCAGCCGGTGAAGTCGGTGGTGTTCGTGCAGTGCGCCGGCCAGCGCGACCCGTCGGGCACGCACCTGGCGTATTGCTCCGGCTTCTGCTGCAACGCCAGCATCAAGCAGGCCATGTACTTCAAGGACGCCAACCCGTCCGTCGACACGACCATCATCTACACCGATCTGCGTACGCCCGGCAACGGCGAGGACTTCTACCGCAGTGCGCAGGAAAAGGGCGTGATCTTCACCAAGGGCAAGGTCTCCGGCGTGCAGCCCGGCAGCAACGGCAGCACGGTGAGCTTCCATGACCTGATCCTCGACGATGCGAATGCGACCATCGCCGACGTCGACCTGGTCGTGCTCGCCACCGGCCAGGTACCGAACTCGGGCGTGGACATCTTCGCCGTGCCGAAGGAAGGCGAGGGCGAGCCCGAGGTCAAGCCGATCTCCATCCTCAACCTGAACTACCGTCAGGGCACGGACGTCCCGCAGCTGAAGCAGGGGTTTACCGACTCGCACTTCATCTGCTTCCCTTACGAAACCCGCCGCACCGGCATCTATACCGCCGGCCCGGTGCGCCGTCCGATGGACATCGCGCAGGCCCGCGAGGATGCCACCGGCGCTGCGCTGAAGGCGATCCAGGCGCTGGAGAACGCTGAACTCGGCCGTGCCGCGCATCCGCGTTCGGGCGATCTGTCGTTCCCGAAGGTGCGTCTCGAAGGCTGCACCCAGTGCAAGCGCTGTACGGTGGAATGCCCCTTCGGCGCGATCGACGAAGACGAAAAACGCTTCCCGGTGTTCAACGAGTCGCGCTGCCGTCGCTGCGGCACCTGCATGGGCGCCTGCCCGGTGCGCGTGATCTCGTTCGAGAACTACTCGGTCAACACCGTCGGCGCGCAGGTCAAGGCGGTCGACATCCCCGACGAATTCTCCGAGAAGCCGCGCATCCTCATTCTTGCCTGCGAAAACGACGCCTATCCGGCGCTCGACATGGCGGCCATGAACCGCAACGAGTACTCGGCCTTTGTGCGCGTGATTCCGATTCGCTGCCTCGGTTCGGTCAATACCATCTGGGTGACCGACGCCCTGAACGCCGGCTACGACGGCGTGATGATGATGGGCTGCAAATCCGGCGACGAATACCAATGCCACTTCGTCAAGGGCTCCGAGCTGGGCCGCGTGCGCATGTCCAAGATCGACGACACGCTGAAGACGCTGAACCTGGAAACGGAGCGCGTGCGTGACCTCGAAGTCGCCATCACCGACATCGAGCGTGTGCCCGAGATGATCAACAAGTACGTTGAAGAGCTGGTCGCCATCGGCCCCAGCCCGTTCAAGGGTTTCTAGCATGCGTCGGCCATTTTTGACGATGCGTCATCAGACCGGAGTTAGGACATGAGCGCGAATACCGCGATGGCGGAGAAATACCGCAACAACTTCCTGAAGGAAATCGAAGAACAGGTCGAGATGGGCGACTGGGTGAAGATGTGCATGCAATGCGGCGTCTGCTCCGGTTCCTGCCCGACCAACTTCCAGAGCGCGTGGGAACACCCGCCGCAGGAACTCTTCATGATGATCCGCGCCGGCAAGCGCGAAGAGGTGCTGACCACCACGTCGATGTGGAACTGCACCTCGTGCTACAACTGCATCGTGCGCTGCCCGCGCAAGCTGCCCATCACCCACATCATGCACGGCATCGCCGAATACGCGCACCGTCTCGGCGTGGCGCCCAAGATGCAGCCCACGCGTTTCTTCTCGGGCCTGTTCTGGAAGAACGCGACCAAGACCGGTCGCGTCAATGAACTCAAGCTGTCGATGGGCCTGTACTTCAAGAACGGCTTCGGCGCCGGCGTGAAGGAAGGCATGAAGATGAAGGACGTGGCGCTCGGCCTCATCAAGGCCAAGCGGTTGAATCCCTTCGAAATCCTGGGCGGCCACACGTGTAAGGACCAGAAAGGCATCCAGGCGATGCTGAAGAAAGCCTACGAAATCGAGCGCAGCCGCAAGGCCGCCAAGACCGCGGGCTGAGGAGAGAACTATGGCCAAACATGAATACGCGTTCTACCCCGGATGCTCGTCGCAGAAAGGCGCATCCGCCTCCAACTACCTGACCTCGGTCGAATCGATGTGCAAGACGCTCGACGTCAAGCTCACCGAAATCCCCGACTGGAACTGCTGCGGTGCCTCCATCGGCTATGCCGAGGCCGGCGAACTGCCGCGTCACGTCATGAACGCGCGCAACTTCGCCCTGTCCGAGAAAAACCTCCCCGGCCAGGAAATCGTCGCCACCTGCGCCGCCTGCTGGCTGGGTGCGCGCGAGACCCGCGAGCGCCTCACGCACTCCGACACCCTGATGGCGGACACGAAAGAAGCGCTCAAGGAAGCCGGCCTCACCATCAACGAGATGCCCGAGATCCGCCACATGGTCGAAGTGCTGATCGAGGACATCGGCTTCGACGAAATGAAGAAGCACGTCAAGAAGCCGCTCGAAGGCGTCAAGATCGCCGGCTACGTCGGTTGCCAGACCAACCGGCCCTTCGGCGTGGACGGCGAATCCTTCGAGAACCCCAAATACCTCGACAACATGGTCGAAATGGTCGGCGCCACCCCGATCCCCGAATACGACATGAAGGTCACCTGCTGTGGCGGCGCGCTGGCGTTCTCCGAGCCGGACAAGGCCCAGGCGCAGATCAAGGACATCATCGAATCCGCCTACGATCACGGCGCGGAGATGATCGTGACCCCGTGCCCGCTGTGCCAGGCCAATGTCGAGATCTACCAGGGGCAGATCAACCAGAAATACGGCACCAAGTTCAACATCCCCGTGATGTACTACAGCCAGCTCATGGTCGTCGCCTACGGCGGCAGCGCCAAGGAAGCAGCCCTCAACGGCCAGCTCATCCGCGCGCGCCGGCTCGAGGAGATCGCGGCCAAGTAAGCTCCGGCCGCATCCGTAAAAACAGGGGCCCCGGCCCCTGTTTTTACGTCCGGCACCGGTGCGACAGCCGGCCGGCGGTTGCATCGGCGTTATCCTTAGCTCCTTTCGACAGATATCTATACCCGCCATGATCAAGAAAGCCCGCGACCTCAACCAGCTCATCGATCTTGTCCACGAAGCCATCTACGAAGTCGACGAACTTCGTGCCTGTCTCGAACACGACGACGACGAAGCCTCGACCTACACGCCCTACCTCGACACTCTGGACAGGATGCTCCGCGATCTGCACGAATCCATGGCCTCCGGCAAATACGCCGGCACGGGGCAGGGCGAAGACCTCGCCTACATGCCGCTCTTCAAGAAGCATGAGCGCGACATTCCCTTCCGCGAACTGCTGCGCACGATCAACGCCACGCATCGGGAGGGATTCGAGGCTTGAGCGGTAGGGGGTAGAAAACCGCGGTTCTTTTGGCACGCATACTGGCCAGAAGAGGCTGGTCGAAATATTCGATTCGGATTTCTGTTTTTCGGCCGAAGCGGACGAGCTTCATAACCTCCCATCACGTAAGCTTCATGGCTAAGAGCAGTCAATGGCGCTGGCTCAAGCGTGAAAAGACTGGCGCATAATCCGGCTGCGCCTGTCTCCTTTTGCACAACGTAATAAAGAGACAAACGGATTAACATCCACATAAGAATCAAGACGATAGACTATGAGAACGCCTGTCTCTTTATTAAAAAACGTCCGGACCCATGGGTCTCTCTATTAACTGTTAGCCGTCACATGAAGCGTCTGCTTGTCGCACTTGCCATGTCAATCTCCGCAGCCAGCTCAGCCACCCCTCCTGCGGGTGACGCCGCAGTCTGGGCTACCGCCACATCCACGCACGCAACAAACGGGCGCGTCATCATCTTCAGGTTCGTCAAGGAGTTCCGCGTCGGGTTTGAGAAGTCCACGCTTCCTGACCGCGTCATCCTTGTGTGGCGCTACAAGTCCGAGTCTGGCTTGCCCGCCACTACGGAACGTGAGGCGATGGATCGACTGGAAGACCTTCTTGCGCCTATCGTCGAGAAGCAGGGCCTTGCGATGCTTGCCTTGGTTTCCACGGGCGAGAACCTACGGGAGTGGACCTACTACACAAAGTCTGAGGAAGAGTTCGTGCAGGTTCTGAACGGCGCGCTCGCGCAGCAGCCACGGTTCCCAATCGAGATACACGCTGCGTCCGATCCAGGGTGGACAACGTATGAGGGCTTTCGAAAGAGTGTGCGCGAGTGACGGCTAACCCCTCGCTCAACCTGACCCGCTACGGCAAGCGGCGTAAGCCCGGGCTGCAGCACATGGTGCATCATCGCAGCCCGGGCTTACGCCGCTCGCCTCCGCGGGCAGGTTAGCTCGAACGTTGACGCTGTAGAAAAACCCCTTTTCAGCCGAATCGGCGGCGTAATAAGGCGGCGTAAAAA
>WBSF01000009.1 GCA_008923315.1 Betaproteobacteria bacterium SCN1
CGATGGCTTCAGATCGTAGCGGCCAACGCGGGCGTCGGCGGGGGATTTTTCAACGGCCTGCTAGAGGTACTTTTTGAAGCTGCCTGCGGTCAGGCTCACGGCCAGTCCGAGCAAGGCCGCGCTGGGCAACAGGATCACCAGCGGATGCACCGAGATCGGCAACGCCAGGTAGGTGATCCAGGGCAGCACGGCCAGCGGCATCAGGCTCGCTTTCGCGCGGTGGTAGATGAAGCCCGATTCCCGGCCCGCGCCGAACCGACGCACGTCCCGCCGTACCAGGCCGTCGATCAAGCCGACGAAGGCCGCGGTGAGGATCAGCGGCAGCGTGAGCACCAGGACCAGCAGGCGCACGAGGAAAGTCAGCGTCGTGAAGGCCGCGGCGATCAGGTAGCTCTCGGCCCAGACGTAGACCTGGCTGATGTAGTAGCGGAAATTGCGCGTCGGCTCGTGGCTGGGCGCACGGGAGCGCTCGGCGGTTCGGCTCATGCGCTCCAGCAACCCCGAGCGCACGAACACCCACTCGTAGCCGGTATCGACCAGTTCGTGCGCCGTGCGCCCCGGCTCCTGCACGACCACGCTGCGCGTGAAGTGGTTGGACAGGTGCCCGAGTTCGTATTGCAGCATCTGCCGGGAGTGGCGCCAACCCTGGTCCTTCCAGAACAGGTGCATGCCGACGCACTCCACCACGATCGAGAACAGCAGCGAGCCAATCAGCACCCCGAGCAGCCGGAACGGCAAGGTGATGGTGCCGACGATCAGGCCCTGGCGCTGGTTCTGCTCCCGCTGCGCAGTCGAGGCGGCGTCCTTCATGGCGCGGCCTCGTTGCCCGCGCCGTCATCGGCGCCGGCGGCCAACGCGCCAGGCTCGGCCAGAGCAGCATCATCCAGCAGGTCCTCGGGCAAGGCCGCGTCCTGCAAGGCCGGGGAACTGGTGAATTCCCACCACTGCGTCGCCTCGCTGTAGCTCTGGCGCATGTACCCCGCCAGTTGCTGCAGATCCTGCGGCATCACTTCGTCCGGGTCCGGCGCCGGCAGCGGCATGCGCACCTTCCAAAGCTGCCCGCCCTGCAGCAGCGCGAAGCACTGGCCTTTGGGCAGGCCGACGACGTGCGACGGCTCGATCATCGGCACGCTGGACATGCTGATGCGATCCTGCGTGTTGCTGGTGAAATCCGTGGCCCCACGGATGTCCGAGCTGTCGGTCGCGCCGGAGACGATGGTGGTCGTATAGACCTCAACCTTCGGCAACTGCCTCGTCAGCAGTTCGGCCGTGGCCGTCTCGCGCACACGCAGCATGAACAGGTTGTTGAAGTTCCCGATGACCTGGCCTGCCTTGGCCCGGTTGCCGATACGCGCTTCAATGTCGGAAAGCGTCTGCGTGTAGGCCGTGACCTGCATCCCTGCGCCGCCGCCCTTGTTGATCAACGGCACGAATTCGTCCCCCATCAACTCGTTGAATTCGTCGGCGTGGACGTTGATCGGCACGCGAGCGCCAGCCGATGCGCCCGGCAGGCCGTCGTCGATTCCGTGCTTGTAGATGTGCCCAGCCACCGAGACGAGATCGCTGAACATCGAGTTGCCGACCGCTGCGGCGACCTCCGCATCGGACAGCGCATCCAGGCCCACATAGACGACGGCGCGCTTCCTGATCACCTGCATCCAGTCGAAGATCGGACGCGGGTCGGCCAGGTCGGAGTAGTTCGGCGCCAGAAGCTGGGCGATCTTGCCGCTGGTGAGCTTTTCCAGCAGCGGCAACAACGATGCGACGATCTTGTCGAAGTACGTCTTGTCGTATCGGACAGCGGAGCGCAGGCCATCCAGCACCGGGTCATAGTTGCGCGCCTGCGAGAGGTACTGCTCCAGCGCCACCACGCGCTTCTCGCGCCCGATCATGTTCCTGGGGATGTTCTTCTCGTTGAGCTTGGCCTCGATCTGGACGATCACCTCCCAGGCCTTGGGCTCCGTCTTGGCGAAGAAATGCTGGGCGTACTCGATGAACAGCGCGTCGATGTTGATGACGTGGCGCTGGATCAGCATGTAGTCCGGGCGCTGCCCCAGTTCCACCAGGGCGCGGGCGATGATGTTCACGAAGCGCCATGCGAACTCGCGGAACGCCGCGCTGTTGCCTTCGCCGGAGAGCTGCCCCGCCACCCGGGTCGCCACTTCCGAGATCCGGCCGAAACGGCCCACGGCGTTGTAGCGGGCGCTGATTTCCGGCCAGCCCAAGTGGAAGATGTAGAACTCGCCTTCGCGGCCAGCGCGCTGGGCTTCGACGTACATCCGCTTCAAGAGATCGGCATCCCCCTTGGGATCGATGACGATGACGACCTCATGCTCGCCGGCGGCGTTCTTACGCCGGATGTCCTGGGTGACGAACAACTCGGCCAGGCGCGTCTTGCCCACCCGCGTGGTGCCCAGCACCAGCGAGTGCCCGACGCGCTCGCCCAGCGGCAGGCTGACGTCCACTTCGTCGGGCTCGATGCCGTGCAGCCTTGGCAGGCCTCCCACAGGCGGCAACGGGCGCACGGGGTTGAAAGGCACGTCCCAGCCGGTGAGCTTCGGCAGGCGCGAGAGCGGCAACGGCGCGAACTCCAGCCGTTCCTCCAGGCGTCTGGCCAGCCGGTAGGCCGGCGTCGGCTCGACGTAGCGCCGGAACTCCGGCCGGTACGTCTGCATCAGCCTATGGGTGTGCTTCTGCTCCCAGAGGAACCCACGCCCCACGAACAGCCGCTGCTGGCTGACCGGCACGTCCTTGCTCGTCATCACGTAGCGCGGCAGGCGGCGGATGTTGCGCCGGTAGCGCAGGATGACGCGGGCATCGCGGTAGCGGATCGCGCCGTAGGCGCCGAACGCCAAGGCGCTGCCGATGCCCATGGCCGGGCTCAGCGCGAGCGACCATGGGGCCACCAGGCACAGAAACGCGGCGCCTGCACACGCCGCGACGGTGTATAGCTCCACCGCTGGGCGTAGCAGAACCTCGACCGGCTGTTTCCCCGACATGGCTTCATTGCTCGATGCCGGTGGCCGTGATCAGCGCCGGGTAGTGCCGCAGGCCCAGCCGATAGGCCAGGTCGTCGCCGGCCACGGGCGCGAGCGGCACGCCGGGCACCAGGGCGCGCAGCCGCGTCAGGCCCTGCGCAGTCTCGACGTTGACCACCAGGCCGACCGCGCCGCGTTCGCGCAAAGCGGCGGCGCGGCGCTGCAACCACGCCCGCGAAGCCTCGTCGTCGCCGATGACCACGAACGGCCGCAGGCCGGGCGCTTCGATCACCCGCCGCGCGACGGTGCCGGGCGTGAGCTTGGCGCTGCGCACCGGCAGCATCGCGGCTTCGTCCGCTGGCGTGGCCGGAGCGCGGGGCGTCGGGATGGGCGGCCGCGCCGGGGAACCGGCGCGCGGCTGGAGGTTGAGGGCTTCGTAGTACGGCAGCGCCGACGTGCCGCCACGGTCTTCGACCACGATCAGCGGTTCGCCGGCGCGCGAGGCCAACGGCAGGCCAGCCAGCAGCATGAGCAGGCCCGTGAACGCGAGATGGGCCGGATGGGGTTTGGTCATGGGGAACTCTCCTGGTGCGCGGCGAGTACCGCGGCGGTTGGGCGCGCGCCCTGCACTCGGGCAAGGTGGCGCGACACACTGCGCCGGTAGCGGGCGGCGGGCTCGCCGCCAGCGGGGCGGTGGTAGCGGCCGATCGCCAGCAGCCAGTCCTCGCCGGGGGTGTGCTGCTCTTTCAGGATCTCGGCGGCAATGGCCAGATTGCGGTACGGGTCCAGCAAGTCGCACGGACTGGTGAAGCGGTGCTTGTGGTAGCCGAGGTTGATCTGGCCCAGGCCCGCGTCGATGCGTGTGTGCGGTGTGGCGCGCATCGCCTGCTGCAAGCCAGAGCAGGCATCGGCCCGCGTGGCGAAGCGGCGGGACTGGCCGGCAACGTTGAGGGACCACGGCCAGGGAACGATGCGCCCGTTGCGCCGGATGCCGCTCTCCTGCAAGGCCACGGCGTAGAGCACGGTCGATGGGATGCCTGCGCGCTGGGCAGCGAGTTGGTAAGCCGGTGGCGGAACCTCCTGGGCCAGGGCGGCACCGGCATACAGGCCGGCAGCGAGCACCAGTGCGCGAAGGGGTACGGCTACGGCTGGCGCTGCCATTGGCCGTTCACTTCGCGCACGGCGGCGGGCAGATCGCCGGGCAGGCCCAGCGACAGCCAGCGGCCACCGTCGTGGTTGAGCGTGATGCTGCCGGCGCGCACGCGCGCCGGGTCGATCTGCGCGCGCTTGGCCCAGTCGCGGATGCGGGCATCATCCTGGCGGCTGCCCACCATATACAGGTCGAACTCCGCGCCCGAGGATTGCAGGCGCTGCACGAGCTGCCCGCAGGCCGTGCAGCCGTCCTTGACGAACACCGCCATGCGGCCGCTGCCACGCGCGATGCCGGCGCTTGGCTTGTCGTCGGGCAGGTTCACGCGCTGCATGCCGGGGTTCAGGCGCTGCCAGGCCTCGTCGTAGGCGCGCTGGTAGGCGAGCAGCTTCTCGACGCGGCGCGCTTCCACCTGCACCTGCAGCTCGGCGTAGCGGCGCCGTTCTTCATCGGTGCGGGCCTCGATACCCAGGGCAGACAGCGGGTCCAGGTTGGGCGACTGGATGCCCAGCGGCCCGTCCATCAGCTCGCGGTAGCGAGCCCATTCCTGCGGTTGCAGGCCCCATTCACTGGCTGCCCGGTCGTCCAGCACAAGGGCGGCCAGCGGGCGCTCCTGGCTCTGTGCATTGCGCGCGGGGGCCGTGGCGGGCTGCTGCGCCCAGGTCGCCCACTGCACCGACGCCAGGACGAGCGCACAAAGGAGGATCGACGGCTTCATGGGGTGTGCTCCTGTCAGGGAATCGCCACGCGGCGCGTCTGGTCGCCGGCCTGAAACACCGCGGCATTGCCCTCGATGGCCTGCAAGCGCCATGGGCCGACCGCATCACCGGGCAGCAGCACCTGGAGCTGGTCGGGCGTGAAATCCCCATTGGCCGGCGCGACGGACACGCTGCGCTCGCCCGCGCGCAGCTCGGCGCCGACGACGCGGAACGGCAGCGGCTGCGGTTCGGCCTTGGAGGCGGTGGCCGGGCGTGATGCGCGCGGCTGGGCGGGTGCTGCGGCGCGGGCGGCGGCCTGGCGCGTCTTGATCTGCTCGATCTCCGCTCGCAGTGCTTGAAGATCATCGGCGGCGGCATAGCCGTTCAGCGACTTCTCCACCTGGGCGGCGCGTGCTTCCAGGATTTGGCGGGTGTCCTTGAGGTCAGCGGCCGTTGCGACGGCCGGGCGCTGCTGGATGGCCTCGATCGTCTCGGCCAGGCCAGTCGCCTGCGCTTCGAGGCGCTGCAGGCGGGAATCCAGCCGCTCCTGGTCGGTTTGGTCGCGCATCGCCAGATAGCCGAGCGCCACGATGACGCTGAGGCCGATCAGCCAGAGCCAGAACAGGCTCTGTACGACGACCGCGGCAGTTGAGCGTTGAGCGGGATGCAAGGCATTCATGGCTGGCCTCCCGAAACCGCAGGCGCCAGCGGGAACGTCTGCACCGCCGCGGTTGCGGTTGGCACGGGGGTGTTGTCGCCGGGCCGCTCGAAACAAATCTGCCGCGCGCGGTCATCCGCGTGCAGCTCCCAGGCCGGACCAGCCAGCGTGAGCAGCGCATCGCGCAAGGTCATGGGGCCGAGGTGCAGGTGTGCCGCCGGCAACGGCAGCGCGTACAGCTCGATCACAGCATGCGCGTTCTGGCACAGGCTGTAGCCGCTGCGCTTGAGCACATGCCGCACCCCATCCCCGACCGTGGCGCGGGCATCCTCGGGCATGGACACGTCGATGGTCTGCAAGAGCAGGTCGCGCTGCGCCGCCATGGGGGCCAGTTCGACCAGTGTGTAGCGGGCGTAGCGCACAACCGGGATGTACTCGGGCGCTTCGGGTTCGGGCGCGGCCGAGACTTCCTCGATGGTGTCGGGCGCGACCGGCGCAGTCGTCGTCGCGCAGCCACCGGCCAGCACCGACCACAGTAGGCCGAAAAATCCCGCCAGCAGGCGGCGTTCGGGATGGTGAAACCAGGGTGGAGAGGGGCACATAGCTCGGTGTCCAGAAACATCGAGCCCTCACCATCGCCGCTCGGGCCACGAGCGGCAGCAAACAATGCGAACCAGGCAGCGCCCGATTTGCTAGGAGCTACAAAAGATGGTCGGTGACGAGTCCCTGGGGAAACTCGCCAGGGAATCAAAACGTTATATTTGGCACACTACTTCCGCTCAGTTTGCAGAGCGGAGATTTCATGGGCTAGGAACCATATAAGAGCGGCGCAGTAGAAAGCTAAGCGCGCTGTATCGGAGTCGATTACCAATGACGGCCAGCTCATTCTGTTCATCAAAACGCGCTCGATCGCTGCGTCAGAACCGAGGAATGCACAGCAGAGTCCCGGTTTGAAAGTCAGATCTCGTGGCTCGTCGGCTATCTGTCTGGCTGATAAAACCAACAACGAGAGACAAGCCTTAATCGCACTTCTTGAGGAACCGGATGTTACCGTCAACGATGCCTGTCCGTTTGGCACCTCATGACCCGCGCTGGGCGAACCAAGCGGCGAACGAAGCAGAGCGACTTAAACAGGGCGTGGACTCGATCCTCCAAGTCCATCATATCGGCTCAACTTCTATTCCGGGAATCGCCGCTAAGCCCATCCTCGACCTTATGCCGGTCGTTCTGAACTTGGCCGCATTGGATAGCGAACGATCTGCCGTTGAAGCCCTTGGCTACGTATGGCACGGAGCCAACGGCATCGAGGGAAGGCGCTATTGCACCCTACATGATCCTGAAACGGGTGAGCGCCTCATTCAAATTCACTGCTTCGCGGATGGAGACGCCGCTATCCGCAGACACCTCGCTTTCCGCGATCTTCTGCGTAGTTCGCCGAGCCTCGCAGATCAGTACGAACGGGAGAAGTGCCGATGTGCAGCGCTACATCCCGAAAACAGTCGTGCGTACTCTGATTGCAAGGACGCTTGGATTAAGCGAATCGAAGCGGAAGCATTGTCTCGCTTTTCCTAGCCTCAACTTCAATGTCCGCTTTCGCGCGGCTGTACCGGCGTACGGTCGCGGCAAGCATGGCCCATCAGCATAGCTTCGGGGGCGCGACTTGGCCCGCGCCTAACTTCTTGACTCCCCGTCCTTGATAAACCTGCTGTGGCGGGCTTAGGCGAAATCCAGCGCAACGCCGAGCTGGAGCCATCGTGAGACAAAAAAACGGCCCCGAAGGGCCGTAAGTGGAAGGCATCACGCGGCGACAAGCTGCCGGGCCAGTGCGACCTCGACGGAATCACCGTCCTGGTTCAGGACATCAAGCCCGGATTCGGGCACGTCGCCCGAGGTGGACTGCGAGACCATGATCTTCTTGGCCATCAGCTCCAGGCAGGTCATCTGCGAGGAACCGGCGTAGCCGAGGTAGATCACGCGCACGGGCTGCTTCTGCCCGATGCGCCAGGAGCGGCGTGCCGCCTGTTGGAGGCTATATACGTTGTAGCCCGACTGCATGAACACGATCGTCGGAAACTCCAACAGGTCCAACCCCGTCTTGACAAGTTCGGGATTGGTGATGAGCACGTCGATGCCACGGTCCAGTTGCTCGGCGATCCAGTCTTCGCGACGGCTGGCATCCACGCTTGCGCGCAGCACCGCCACCCGAAAACCTTCCTGCTCCAGCAGCACCTTCAACCGGCTGGTCGTGTCGCGTGTGCCGGTATAGACCGTGTAGGCCAGGACCTTGCGGCCCTGGGCCTTCTCTTCCTTGCAGATCTCGATCAGCTCACGCTCCTTGGGGCTGATCTCGAACTCGTTGAACTGAGCCGGGACGAACGCCAAGGTGTTGCGCGTGCGCGGATGCACCACGGTTTCCGACCGGAAGCAGCAATCCGGCCAGGCCAGCAGCACGTTGAGCACCACCCCCAGCAAGGTCGTATCGCGTCGCGCCAGAGCCTGTTTCAACTCCGCGGTCAGCCGACCCGCCAGATCGCGGTAGGCCGCGGCTTGCGCCGTGTCCATCGCGACTTCGCGGAACTCCTCGTCATACGGCGGCAGGACGTTGCCGCCGATGTCCTTGAGCTTGAGGAAGATCGTGAACGGCAGGATGCAACGAAGTACGCCCTTGGGGCCGAAGCCCGGGGCCTTGACCGTGCGCACCGATACCTTGGTGCCCTTGGCCGTCTTGTGCGCCGTGCCGGTGCTCTCGGAATAGATGTCCTTCAAGACCCCGTGATCGCGCATGAACGCCATCGCGGCCGAGGTCATGCTGCCGCTCGTGGTCGGGCGGTAGCCGTCTTCGATCATCCGCCCCGGAAGGGCTCGGAACAGCAGGTGAAAGAGATCATCACCATAGCCGCCCATCAGCGTGCCGGTCAGCAGCAAGGTCTTGCGAGCCTTCGCCGCCAGCACGCCCATGGCCTGGCCTTGGGCACTGCCACCGTTCTTGTACTCATGGGCCTCGTCGGCGACGAGCAGGTCGAACGTGCCTTGCGGAAGGTATCTCTTGATAAACTCGGACGGTTGGTAGCCGCCCTCACCGAAGCCAAACTCCATGCTGGCCATCGCACGTTCCATGCGCGTGGCCTGACGGTCGGAAAACACCAGCTCGCCGTTGCCGTCCATGAGGTTGATGAACTCATGCACGTTGTCCCCCAACATCGAGGCAAGGAAACCATCACCGAAGCGCTTCATGAGCTTCTGCGCGGTGATTTCCCCGATGGTCGGGATGCGCTTCAAGGCTTTGAGGACGGCCGAGGATTGGTCGCTGCCGGACAGGCTTCTCGGGCGGATCAGCGTCCACAGGGGCGCAGCGCAATGGCCACACTTCCTGCGGTACTCCTCGGCTTCGAGCGCGACCGGGTTGACCGGCTCGCCGTCGAGGTCGGTGATGACCGTGCCGCAGTCCGGGCACGCTGCCACGTCGCCGTGGCGGGTGCGCCGCGTGGTGAAGACGGGCTTCCAGTGGAAGCCCATCCGCATCCTCACGCGGCCCAGGACGAAGAACTCCTGACCCGTGGGCTGCACACCCAACTGCTCACGCAGCTTGATGAGCTTGACGAGCGTATCCGGCCCGTTGAGCACCCACACTTTGGCGCCCGCTACCGTCTCCTGGATCTCGCGCCGCCACTTGTAAACAAGGTGCGGTGGCGAAAGCACCAGGGTGCGGCGGTAGCCTTCGGCGTTGAGGACGGCGGCCGTGGCGATGCCGACGGTCGTCTTGCCGCAGCCCATCTCGCCGTTGACGATCGCGGCGCGTTCGCCACGGTCGATCAGCAGTTCGGCAGCAGCGTGGACGACTTCGGCCTGGGCCGGGAACAGCTTGCGCTTGAGGCTGGCGACGATGACTTGCCGGTGCGCCTGCGGTTGGCCGGTATAGACCGGCGGATTGGCGCTGTTGAGGGCGTCGAGCAGTTCGTCGCCGAACTCGCCGACGAAATCCTGAAGGCTCAGGGTCAGAGGGTTGGATTCCGCGTCGAGCAGTTCGCCCTGCACGGGCGTGGCTTCAGCGGTAGTGGTTTCGAGATCGAGGGACATGGTGATGCTCCAAAGAAAATGGGGCATGCACCACCCCCAACGGGGCAATGGCATGCCCCGGAGTGGGAAGAGAATCGGCGCGTGGCCGAAGGTTGAAGGTGCGGGCCTGGGTGGCCTGCGGGTGAACCGTGCTCAGTCCTCGGACGGCAACACGATGACGGTGGCGCTGCGCTGCGCGTCGGTAACGATGCGAATGGCCAGCCCTGGGTGGATCACGTAGTGCGACTCCAGCGAAGCACCTGATTGAAGCGCGGTGCTGTTGGCCTGCCATTGCTGGACGTTGACGTCTCCCCAGTCGCCACGGGTGTGGCGCCTGAAGTACGGGATCGGGTCGAGCCGACCTGCGCGGACCAGGTGGTCAACGGCTCTGCTGAAGATAAGCGCCCCGATGGGGAACGCCAGCCTCTGGCAGTAGGTTTCGATGCGATGTGATGCCATGGGCTCCTCCTTGAAAGGTTATTGAGCCACGACACCCCTGGCGGAGTGAAGTGGCTCCGTCAGGTGGATGGGATGACGAGGCGGTGCCTTCAGATCAGGTCGCGCTCTTCGGGAAGCTGGACCACCGTGGTCTGGTGGTCTTCGCTGGTCTTCACGATCAACACCAGTTCCGGCGTGATCCGGTACTGGGAGATCATCAGGTTGTCCTGATCGAGTGCGACATCGTTGGCCTGGCGGGTGGCCTCGTCGATCTCGCCCCAGTCGCCGCGCACGTGGCGCTGCACATAGGACAAGGGGTCGATGAGACCTCGGCGGGCCAGCCAATGCACCTTCTCGCTCAACTGCAACGAGGCCGGTGCGAACAAGGGTTGCTTGTGCGGCGCGGGCCGCTTGAACGGATTGGGGAACATGGTGTTTCTCCTTCGATGAAGTGCAGCGGGACGTCGGGCGTCCGGTGGATCAGCGGATGGTCAGCACCTCGCCCCGTGTCGGGGAGCCAGGCGTCATGTCCCATGCGCGGATGACGGGCACGAACTTGTCGGTGAGGATGCGGGTCTCGGCGATGGAGCCGTCTTCCCGTTCGGTGAATTCCCGCTGGAGCGTCTTGTCCTTGTGGGTGTCACCTTTGACGACGAGCACGCGCCCGGTCTTGGAGCGCACAACCCCCGAGATCGCGCCCGCGGCCAGAGCCAGGGCGAGATGCCAGTGGGACAAGGCCCGCGCCGGTGGACGCAGCGACTGCTGCGCGGCCCCCAGGTGCGTGTCCAGCGACGGCCAGAGGCCTTGCAGCCTGCCGACTTCATCGGCGAACTGCTCGGGCTCCATCGTCACGCGGAAGAAATACTCCGGCTCGGCCGGACTGGCGGGGACGATGTACGGCAGGAACGGCCAATCGCTCGGCAGTTCCTCGGGTTCGACTTCGCCAAGCCCAATCTGCAGCAGCAGATTGCGCACGGCCTTGACGCCATCGGGTGCCAGCTCCCGCTGACGGACCCGGCGGCCGAAGATCACCACCTGCTTGAACTGCGTTTCCACCGCTCGGTAGATACGCAGATCGGTGTAGTGGCGCGTCAACCAGCCGACCAGCTCCGCGTCGAGCACGTAGCCGGGGACGATGAAGACCAGCACGCCGCCGTATTGCAACAGCGACAGCGAACGCTGATAGAACAGCTTTTCGAGGCGGGCACGGCCCTGGCCCTGATAGCCGATGTTGCCGTTGACGTCCTTGGACAGGTCGCCATACGGTGGATTCAGCCACAGTAGTCCGAAGGACTGCTTGGAGATCATCGTGTCCATCAGGTCCGCGTGCAGGCAGTGATCGACCAGGCCGCGGGCATGGCGCGCCCGCTCGGCGTCGAATTCGACGGCGAACGCCTTGGTCTGTTCGCGCCCGAGGGCATGAGAGGCTTCGGCGATTGCCACGCCTTCACCGGCGCAGGGATCGAGGATGCACATCGGCCCGTCGCTGGGCATCAGTGCGTTGAGGGCTCTTTCGAGCGTGGGTTCGTCGGTCGGGTAGTACCCATTTTTGGCGAAATTGCGGGCGAGCCGCGGGAACATGAGAGCCATGGAAGTCTCCTGGTTGGCGGGGATGAATGACGGAAGCACGCCAAGGCGTGCCTCCGAGGGTGGGTCAAGCCGCTACCGCTTCCGGCGTCCAAATCTTGGCCGGATAGGGATAGGCGGTGAGCGCGTCACTGCGGATCAGGGAGCCCAGCGCCAAGCTCAGCGCCGGCACGTCGATGGCGAGCCGATGGCCTTCCAGCGGCCCGAGGGCGAACGGAAGGCGGGCCAGCATCTCGCGGCTTTGCAGCAGTTCCAGCACGGTCTCGCGCCAGTGGTCGAGCAGCGGCAACGGGCAGGTGTCCCGCACCAGCATCCACAGGCGGTCAAGCCGGTGGGCGCTGTCACGTGGCAGCAGTGCCAATGCGCTGGCGTTGGCCTTGTCGGGCTTGACGCAGCGCCGGTCGAACAGCCACACGTTGGACAGCGAACCGAACAGCGTTCGCCGGTAGGCGCGCGTGATGCGCTTTTCCAGGCGATCGACGTTGCCGATGAATACCGGGACGCTGCCGCCCTGGTCGGTGATGACGTGGAACTGGTCCAGTCCCTGCTCGTCGCGCCCGAGGGTCAGGCGTGCAAGGAACTGCTGGACGGCGGTGTCCCGCGCCCAGATGGACAGGAAGATCAGGTTGCCCTGGTCATCGCCGACGCAGGCGTCGGCCATCACGTCCGGGCATTCGTCGATGCGGTACAGCGTGGAAGAAGTGTTTGCGGGCATGGTGGTGTCCTCGGATGAACGGGAACAGCACCGCCCGCTGGGGCAAGTACTGCCCCAGGGGGTGGAAGAAAACCGCTCAGTCCGGCTCGAACTGTTGGGTGTGCGGATTGAAGTGAAGCGCCTCGTCCACCGCGGTGATCGGCGTGAAGCCGTCCAGGTAGATGTTGTTGAGGTACTGATCGCGGTAGGTCAGTGCCTGTCGCGCCTGCTCCTCGGTGAGGCCGTTGTCGATGAAGTACGCCAGCATTTCCTCGTCGGAGGACACTTCGTCGTTGGACAAACTGCCTTCAACGAGTGCCAGCAGCGATGGCGTGAGCGAAGCCAAAATCGGGTCCATGTCGGTTCCTCCTGGCTCAGGCCATCGACGCCGCGGCGGATGCCGCGGATGCCGTGGGTGTGCGCCGCCGTGCGTGGTAGGCGCGAACGCCTGCACGCCAGTCGGCGGACTGCTCCGGTGCGAGGTCCAGATAGGACAGCGGGCACGTGTAGTAGTACGGGTGCATGGACTCGTCCCCACTGGCCGCCGCTGCGTTCAAGCAGATCGCAGCGGATGTAGCGAAGGGACTGGTCCGGTGCGAGATCACGATGCACGCCTTCGACCTTGGCGGTCATTTCGGCGACGGACCACAGCACGTTGCCGCGCAGGGTGTGAGCGATGACCTTGACGCTGGCGCGCTCGGTCTCTTGCGTTGCGATCAGTTCCGCGATCAGTTCGGACCGCGATTGGTTTGAGAAATACCAGCCCATGAGAGGCCTCCTCGAAAAGTTGAGCCGGAGGCCTCCCGTGGGGAAGAACCCCCAGCGGGTGATGGAATGTCGCAGGTGCGCGAAGGAACCTATGCCCTGTCCTCAGTCCCAGTCGTCATCGTCTCGATCACAACCGGCCGGGCAGCAGCCGAACTCGATGCCGTGCGAGCAGTAGCCGTGCGTTGCATTCCAGTCCTGGGATTCCTGCCGCTCGGCAGGTGTTGCGTAGTCCCATTCCTGTGCGGCGATTTCGAGAGCCTGAGCACGCTGCTCTTCCGGCAATCTATTGGCCAGCGCGTCGATCTCCGAACTGAAGAGCGTCACGTAGTGGTCGTAGGACAAGCCGCAACCGCGCTGGGCGTGTGCGGCGGCCGCCTTGCAGAGTTCCCGCCACGCGGGTTCATCCAGCGTTGAACGCGGGGTATCGCAAGCGATGATGGACATGATGGAGACCTCCAGAAAATGGCCAGGGCCTCCCCCGCATGGGGAAGGAACCCCGGCGGGTGGATGAAGAACACCGCGCATGCGGCGTCTGCTCACGCAGCTTGTGGTTCGGCCTGGCGGCTCCACTCCTGCGTCTTGAAGTCCAGCGCGTAGCCCAGCTCGCCCAGGCGGGCGATCTGCGCGCGCAGGGTGCGGCGGTCGATGGTCGAATCCAGTTTCACGGACTCGCCCAGCGGCCACAGCAAGCCGAACAGCGCGGCGTCACCGTCTTCGGTGCTGCCGGGGGCAGCGGCCGCAGCAGGCGGTGGCGCATCCACGCCGAAGGGCGTGGTATCGACCAGCGGGTCCGCGGACGCCTGCACGGGTGCGGGCTTGGCAGGCCTGGATGCCTTGGCGGGCTTGGCCGGCGTTGCCGCAGGCTGCGCCCCTTGCTCTTCATCGAGCGGATCGACGTCCTGGGTGGCGAAGCTGCGGGCTTCGTCGCGGCTCAGTTTGTCGATGCCGTTGAGCGTCATTCCGTCGAGGCTGGCACGGATCTCGAACCGCATGCCGCCGCCGACCGGGTAGGACTTCGGGAAGATGTAGCGGATGATGAATTCCCCGTCGTACTTGCCTTCGGGGTACTGCTCCAGCTCCGGGTCTTTGACCTCGAACGTACCGAGGTGCGTGGCGAGACGGCCGACCGTGAACGGGCCGTTCTTGCCGCGGATGGTGCGCAGCGTGAGCTGGCCGGGGACGACGATGGGCGCGACCGATTTCTCGGGTGCCGATGTGACTGCCATGATGGTTCTCCTTGAAGAATAGGAAAAGGCAAGGCCCCGTGAGGGGCCATGCCGGATCAGAACGAAGCAGCCAATGCCGGCTCCTGCTCTTCGACCTCACCTGCGGGCTCGCGCTCGGCGGGCTCGACAGGCTGGTCGGCAGCGGTGCCGGCGGCGTCCTCGGCTTCGGGCGCGGGTGCGTCCTCGGCCTGCGGCGCCTCGGCTTGCGCCTGGCTCGTCGGATAGACCTGGGTGCCGTCGATCTTGATCAGACCGATGTGGATCAGTGTCGATTCCAGGCTCGCTCCCGGCTCCCCGGCGCGCTCACCCTTGGTGCGGATGTACGGATCGATCTTCATGTCGTTCAACTTGAAGGCGATCAGCACCTTGCGGTCCCCTTCGATGGCCTGCACGCACCGGCGAACCAGGTGCTCGGCTTCAGGGGTGGCGACGATGGTGTCGAAGTACCGATAGTCCGGTTCACCGACAGGCCCGGCCAGAGCCGCGACGCAGCACGACAGGAACGGATCGCCATCCTTGGGGGTGACGTCCTTCGGACGGCTGAGGTAGCCGATGCCGCGGGTGATCAGCTCGTGCTGCTTGATGGAAGCCAGTTCGGCCCGGTCAAGCGGCTCGGTCTTGAGCAGTCGCGCCTTGAGGGACGCGGCGGCTTCACCCTTGCGCTCGCCCTTGTCGCGGATGTACGCATCGCCCCAGAGGTCGCCGAGGCGGAAGCGCACCAGCGGGCGCTGCTTGGGATCGTCAACGCCGATATAGCGTTCGACCAGCTTCTTGGCCTCGGCACCGGAGACCTTGACATCGAAGTAGCGGTAGCTGGGGTCCTTTGCGGAGCCGACCAGCGCGGCAACGGTGCATGCCAGGAAAGGCTGCGCACGGCGGCCGCCCCGGACAGGCACTTCACGGACACGCTGGATGTAGCCGATGCCCGAGGTGTGGAGGTCGAAATACGATTTCTCGTTGGATGTGGTGTTCATGGTGAATCTCCATAGGGAAGAAGCGGAGACACACCAGCCCCACGCATGCGGGGAAAGGTGCGTAACCCCGCGGTGGGTTGATAAGGCGAAAGCATCCGCCACCAGAGACTGGTGGCCGCTCGCGGAAGGATGCGGTGCGAGCTGGCTCGGTCACGCAGTGGGAACTGCGCCGCAACCTCGAAGACCGATGGTTGCCTGGCATGTCGCTGACGACGTCAGCAGGCATGGGGCCAGCATGGCGGGGCCTCGCGCGCGCGGCAGCAATCAATCGGCATCCGGGCGTTTCCCTTTGTCCGCGCCGTCAGGCGCGCGCCACAGGCACTTGGGGCCGCGCAGGTGGTCGGGGGTGTCGGCGCGAGGACGGCTGGGGCGGCTCCAGGTACCGCCGCCGCGTGTACCGACCAGCCGCCAGCCGGCAGCGCGCAGGCTGGCACCGCCTTCCTCGGGCAAGGTGTAGGTGATCAGCCGCGTGTAGCCCAGGGCCTTAGCCGCCTTCCAGGCGGCTCCGTAGAGCTTGCTGCAGGCGTTCGGCGCGCCATCGGTGCAGAGCCTGGTGACTTCGAGGGTCCAGCCGTCGTCCAGGTGACGCGCGACCGGGCGACCGACGATGGCCACGCCGCAAATACTGTCGCTGCCGGACAGCGTGACCGCCAGCGCGAACTTCGCCCCCTGAACCGGGCGGTGGTGTCGGTGGTGCTCCTGCACGAAGGCATTGGCGGTGCGCAGCGACACGGGCACCAGTTGCAGCCGTGGCGAGGCCAATGCCGTGCGCACAGCATCAATCGCCGCAGAAGCAGGCGAGCGGTTCCTCGGCGGCATCGAACAGGTCGCCCTGGTCGGCGGCGAAGCGCGCCAGGTCGGCGTAGCTGGGGCCATCGGCGCGAAACCGAGCGCCGCTGGGCTTGCTCGCCAAGTTCAGGGATTCCATGCGAATCCACCACACGGCGGCTTCGGGCCGGGCCTTGATGAGGGCCAGGCGCTGCCCGCGCGGCTTCAGGAAGCACAGATCGCAGTTGCCTTCGAGCGTGCGTCCGTTGACCGTGAGCAGGTCGAGGTCGAACGGCTGCGCCTGCCAGAAGGTGCCCACGTCGCGCACGGTGACGCCGGCATCCGCCAGCGGCATGCACATGGTTTCGTGGGTCGATTCGGTGGAGTGGCCGCGTGCGCGAATCTTGGCGACGCGCCGTTGCTCGTCGGCCCTGATGCCGATCATCTGGTCCCAGTCCGTCCAGCCCAGGTGCCGCAGGAAGCGGTGCATCGGGCGAATCTTCAGGCTGGTCGTGCAGCCGCGCGCCACGGGATTGGGCAGGTACTGGCGCTTGCGTATCAGCGCCTCGAACGGTTCGCCCTGACGGCTGGCTCGCTCGAAATCGACCAGCATGAAGCCCGGCTCCATGGGCAGGTATTCCAGCCAGTGAATCGGCATCTGCCAGCGTTCGGCGCAGTCGCGCACGAAGCGCAAGGTCGCTTCCACTTCCTTGCCGGTGTTGGCGAAGCAGACCACGGTGTCAGCAGGCAGGCCGCCATTGGCCTGCAACACACGCCAGAGCATGTACGCGCTGGTGCGTCCCCCGGAGAAGCTGATGCAGGTGGGTTGGGTGATCTTGAACGGGTCGTGCATGCGGTCGTCTCCGTGGGCATGTCGGCGGCAGGCCGACGAGGCAGGCCATGGCGGCCGGAGACGAGCGCGCACGCGCGGCGGTGGCCGCGGTACGAAGAAAGGAAAGCCCCCGGATGGGGGCTGCGAGGGCCCGCGCGGCGGTTGCTGCGCTATGCCGGGGGAACCACCTCCAGCGACAGATGCGTGGCGGTGGCGGACAGCATCAGGTCGTCCGTGCCGTGCAGGATGCGTGCGAAGACGCCTTCCTTCGGATCGAAGAACTCGCCGAAGTCGTCGCCGCCCAGTTCGGCGCGTGCCAGCTCCCACCAGTCATCGAACGGATCGGTATCCGGGTTGCAGCCGACGGCATAGGCCAACAGCTTCACCCGACCGTCCGGGCGTCGTTCCCCGCGCTCGGCGAGGAAGTACACGCCCTGATCCTTGGCGAGGATCACGCGGCCCTGAGTGGCGATCGCCTCGGCCAGCACGGGGCGCAGGTCGGAGCCTCTGAATCGCAGGGACATGATTGAAATCTCCTGTGTGGAATGGAAAAGAAAAGGCCCTCCACCCGGATGGATGGAAGGCCCGTGGGGCATGCGGCCGGTAGGCTTCGGCGTCAGCCGTAGTGCCGCCGGGCCTCCTGCCATGGAACGAAGCGCGCATCACCGCCAGTGGAGATCGGAAGCTGCAAGCTCCCGGTCTCTTCCGCCGAGAAGCACGTCGCCTGGTCGAACGGGACCCAGCCGAACTCGTTGGACCAGAAGCCGGCGCTGTCGCCGATGGCCGACTCGTTGGGCGAATACACCACCCAGCAGTCGCCGGCCTTGGACGTCATGCCGGCACTGCCTGGCGGCGGGCCGCTTTGGCGTCGATCACGCTCACGTCGATCAGGCGCCAGCGTCCGTCGTCGATGAGCCGCTCCAGCACTTCGCCGAGCATGTCGAAATACACCTCGTCGTGCCGATCGACCAGCTCGCCGTCGCGGCGCAGTTCCACCACGTAGGTGTCCCCGCCGCGGTCGTAGAGGATCGTCACCTGGCCCTCGAACTTTGCGGTCGAGACCGTGAAGCTGATCGCCGGCGGGGTCTCGATGATCTTCGACGGCTTGGGATCGACCCAGGTGAAGTCCCGGGCGCCCGCATCGACCAGCATGTGGGTGATGCGCCGGAACCCGTCGGGCGCCGGCATTTCCTCCAACTGCTCGATGAGCTGGCCCAGCTCCATGCACTGCGGCTCGGGGATGGGCAGCTTGGCTGGCGCGGAGCCGAGAATATGCCTCGTGATGGTGTAAGGCGTGCCATCCGAGGTTTTCTCGGTGATGACTTCCGGGGTGTCCGCGCGCAGGCCGTCGAAGCGGTGGCGGGCATACGGTTGGACATGCACCTTGGCGCCTTCGCTGGGAACGGCGGTCACCAGGTTGGGGTCGAGCACCGCGAACTCGCTGGGTTTGAGCTTGACGACGATGGCATCGTCCGTCGCGGCGACCACCTTGCCGTCGAAAGGCTGGGGATCGAAGGCGAAGCCCAGCGCCGAAGGCTGCGGCTGATCATCGAACACACGGTACTTGATCGACCGCACGTTGCGGGGCACATGACCCGCGACAAGCGAAGGCATCAGGGTCTTGATGAGAGAGCGATCCATGGGAATCTCCTTGAGGAAAAACAAGGGATTCCCTGCCCACAAGGGAGAGGTCCCTTGTGGGTGGATGGACGCGGTACGTCCGTAGGAAGAAACGACCAGCACGGTTTCCCGCGCTTGCAGCCTCGAAGGTCTTGGCTGCCTGGGCATGTGTCGGCAACGCCGACGAACATGGGGCAAGGATGGCCCTGGAGTGAGCGGTCCGCCCGTAGGAAACCGCACCGCGCCGCATCCGCTTTCCTTCGCTGCGGGCAAGAAAAAGCCCCTCGGAAGGGGCTTGGGGGGTCAAGCTTCGTAAACGAAGTAGTGCTCGCGCTGGCGCGGGAAGAAGACATGCTTCCATGTATCGCCGCTGGTGTTGCCACCGTCGAACACGACTATTTCGTAGTCGTCCACGTCGGTGTCCACCAGGTCGGCGCTGGCGATATGGCGCATGTGCAGCGTGCCACGCATGCGCTCGAATACCAGGATCTGGCCGATGGCGTCGTCCTGGCTCATGGCATTGACGCAGGCTCCAAGCTGGTGCTCGAAGTCGAGCGCGGGCGAGATGAGGTCGGGGAACATGAGGGTGCTCCTGTGAAAATGAACCAGCCCGGCTCCGGGCAGGAGACGGGCTGGTATGGGGGAGAAAGAGGAAGGATGGCGCGTCGCGTGGCTGCTAGGACTCGGCCAGCGGCAGGCCCGGTAGCACGGAAGCGTCGGCGTCGAGGATCAGGATGCGCACGTCGGCCTGGCCAGCCAGTTCAAGGATGTTCGCCAGGTCGTCCGGCATGCCCTTGTTCCGGTGCTCCTGCCGAAGCTGCTCGGCGGTGATGCCCTCGGCATACTCCAGGTTCTGGTCCGTCCAGGGCGTGGAGATCAGCTTGATGCCGATCGCCGGGCTGTACGGAACCCGGAACGCGATGAACAGGAAAGCCTCCGGCGTGGCGAGGTCTGCCAGGTTGGCGAGGTAGTGCCAGGTATCGACGGTGATGTGCTCACGGCTGATTTCCCAGGCCCGGCTGAAATACCCGGTCTCGAAACTCAGGCGCTGCACGACTTCCCGCGCGGCCTCGGCCGAATAGGTGTCACCGACGTGGACCGGACGGCCGTCGAAGTCGTCGCCATGGATGGCATAGACCACGGCGCCGATCACGCCTTGGCCGCTGACGCCCTCACCGGCATCGCATTCGGCCAGCACCTCGGCACTCACGGGGTGAGGACCATTGCTGACCACGGCGAAATCGCTGGTGACGATGCAGGACGATGAAACCAGCTCCTCGTCGGAGAGGTGTTCTTGGCTCTGGTGGATGTTTCGCCAGACATGCGGGCTTCCGTCCTCGTAGCTGATGCACAGCGTGCGGACGATTTTCAGATTCCAGTAGCCGCGGAGAAAGGGATTGGGTTTCTGGGACATGGGAACTCTCCAGATTTGAATAATGGAGCCAATCCCCGCCACCGGGAATTGGACCCGGTGGGTTGAAAGTGGAAAATGCGTCAGGCGGCGCTGATCGTCGGCGTCTGGGCCAGTCGTTCGGCGACGCGATGGCGCACACTCAGGCGGAAATGCTCGTCGTTGATGCCGGCGAGCAGGTTGGCGGCCTCCAACGCGATCAACGCCGAGGCCTCTTCGATGTCGGTGGCCACGATGGCCTTGCGCAGTTGGTCGCCGAGTTGGAGCGCCTGCGAGGACGTTCTGAAGACCTGTACCTCGCGGCTCAGGTAGCAGCCGTGGCCACCGAACTCGAACAGCCTTGGCTTGCTGCAATACCAGCAGCCCTCGAACTGGATGGCGGTCAGGTGATGGCCGTCATCGAAGCGGGAGGCGATCAGAAGCAAGGCTTCCAGGTCGGCGCTGTCCTCGAACTGGTGGTGCTCGATCAGGTTCTCCAGCTCCCCGTCCTGGTCAGCGCCGAAGTGCGCGGCCAGCCGTTCAAGCAGAGGCGGAATCGACAACTCTTCGTCGTCGGGCATGGGGATGCCGAGTTGTGCGGCCAGGTTTTCCAGACCGTCCAGCACATCTGTCCATCGCGGATTATTGGTCTCGGCGATCTGGGCGATGTAGGCCTGCCCATTGCTGGGATGGTGTTCGTCCAGCCTGAAGGCACCGAACAGTGCCTTGATGACGGGAGTAACGTGGTCGAGCACGAGAACGCCCGTGCCTTCGTAGTAGTTGTTTGCCATGCTGGCTCCTTTCGGGGAAGTGAGCGGAGCCAGCCCATGCGGACGACGGCATCCGCAGGGAATCGCCCAAGGCCGTTGGCGCCGGGCGATGGGGAAGAAATTGAGGGACATGGCCTTGTGGGCGCATGTCCCTCACGGGGGGGATCGAGAGGACGGTGGCGTGCCGGAGACCGGCTCACCAGCCGTTGTAGTTCACCAGCAGGTCGGCGATGACCTTGCGGCGCTCCAGATCGAGACCGTCGAAGTCCGACAGCCCGTGGAAGTGGCAGCGCTTGAGCATGGCACCGCCCTCGCGCGCGTTGTAGAAGCTGACCATGGCGGACAGGAACATGCGTTCGCCGCTGCTCAGGACGCCGAGGGCATCGTTGAGCCGCAGCATGTCGGGACGCAAATCCCACTTGGTGTTGGCCTGGTTCAGGCCTTCACGGGTGCCGTCGCCGAACCACTCGGGACCAGCAATCTCGACACCGCGCTTCCAGGCCTCGAAGAAGGCTTGGGGCGCGGCAGCGAAACGCTGATCTTCCCGCATGATCTGATCGACGACTTCCCGCGGCAATAGCTGGTTCATGACGTGATTTCTCCAGTTGGATCAGGGAACGGCGAGCTGGGACCAGCCGCCTCTTTCGAGGGCGCGTTGAGCCGCGGCATAGCTGCGGAAGTACTCGCGGGATTCCCGCGAAACGGGACCTTCGGTATCGCGCGTGCCGATGTAGTGGCCGGCGGCGCTTTGCAGGACTTCGAGCGGCAGGAACTTGCCGCAGTAGGTCAGGGCCAACTGGCCGAAAGAGGCTTGCTGGGACATGGACGGGCTCCTTGGAAAAGCGGGGCCTCGTCCCTCACGGGATGGCAGCTCCCGCACGCGGTTGGAAAAAAAGCATCGGCGTCACGGGGACGCGCGTCCGCGAGATTGATGCGATGCGGACTGGTGGGTGACGCGGGAGAGACCCGCGGCAGCCTGGAACCCTGGCTGCTGGCATGTGCTGACGAATCAGCGAACATGCGGGCAGCTTCGTGCGAGGGCCGCTCGGCGTCAGTGGGAAAACGGCATCCGGCCCAGCCCCGATTGATGGGCGCAGAGAAAAGAAAAGCCCCGCATCGAGTGCGGGGCTGTCAGGAGGGTGCGGTGGCGCTGGGTCAGTCGGGCTTGTCGCCCAGGACATGCTGCTTCCACAAGTCGAATGCCTGCTCGGGCGGAAGCTCGGCGAGGATGACGATGGGCTGGGCCTGCCGGCTGCGCAGCTTTGCAAAGTACGCCGCGCGGTCGGCAATGGCCTTGAGCTTGATGCCCTTGATGAACAGCAGTTTGCCGTCCTTGATGAACAGCACCTTGTTGCCGATGTCGCGGTTGAACGCGGCTCGCACCTTGCGTTCCGCGTGCATGGCATCGGCCAGCTCATCGATCAGGAAGTCGAGCGTCATGTCGATGTAATGAGGATCTTCGCCCTCCTGGCCGAGATCGAGCGGCGTGGGCGGCAGGCCCTTGGCGAAGGCTTCGGCCTGAGCCAGCAGCGCCGCCTTGCCGTTGAGTGCGCGTAGGAACGTCGATCCGCCATGCCCGTCGTTGCGGGCCTCGGCGATGGGAGTGTCGTCGAACACGATGGTGGCGGTGAAGCACAGCGTTTCCTCGCTGGCGAAGTCGGCCACCTTGAGGTTCTTCAGCGTGATGCGGTTTTGCTTGGTGATGGTTTCCATGGGAAGTCCTGAAATCGACCGGGCGGCGACATGCCCCTGACGGGACGTGGCGACCATCCCGTGGGTTGGAGAAAGGAGGCATCGATGCCCCGGTGGGCAGCGTTCGCCGGTGAGATGCCGAAGCGAACTGGCGGGTGGCGTGGGCGGAACCCACGGCAGCCTGGACACCCTGGCTGCGGGCTGCTGCCGATACATCGGCAATGCAGGAAGGAGAATGGCGCGGCCCGCAGGCTGCGTCGCCGATCAAACCGAAGCGGTCGAGCCCGTCTTGTGCAGGCACTGCATCAGCCGGTGGCCCAGCCAAGCCATGCACGGGACGGCCATGGAGTTGCCGATCGCCTTGTAGCGCGGAGCGTCCGCGGCAGGCTTGCCGCGGTATGGGATCAGCGTGTAGTCGTCGGGCATGCCCTGCAGCCGCTCGCACTCCATGGGCATCAGCCGCCGCACCCGCCAGTGCGACCAGTCGCCGGGGCCGGGGTCGTTCCAGTCGTAGCGGAAATGCGCCTCGAAGTCGGGGGCCAGCACATGGGGCTTGTCCGCGCCGCCGCCGCTGGTGCGCAGTGCGGCCGCTACGCTGCCGCCCAGCTCGGCGGCAAGACCCTGCGGCCGTCCCCGCAGGGCAACGCAGGCCACCATCGGCACCCCGTAGCCTGGCTTGCCGTTGGACAGGACGGTGCAAGCCACCTGTCCGTGGCCCGACTCGAAGCGCACTTCGCCGCGGTTATTCTGCGCGAACGCGATGGCAGGCACGACACCGGCGTTCGCATGGCTGTTGCGATGCCCGCCAGCGCGCAGCGTCGGCGTCAGGTCGATCGTCGCATCCGCGCCGTTGCCCTGGGCGGTGAAGGCGATGATTGGCACGCCCTTGCCCGTGCCGTCCTCGCTGCTGCCCTTGCCGTTGTTGGCGGTATCGAGGGCATGGGCGATGCTGCCGGCGACCGACTGCACCATGAACGTCTCGGTGCGGATGTCGTGCTTGGGGCCAGCGGCCATCAGGCATGCCGCCACATCGACGGGGCCGGTGCCGCCGCTGAATCCGAACGTCGTCGTGACCTGACCGTAGGGCTGCTTCAGTCCTGCGTATCCCGAGTACTCGCCTGCTGCCGCAGCACCCGGTCCAGCAGCGCGGGCAGCTTCTTGCCACGGCGCGCGGCCCGCAGAAGAATCCCCGCGCAGGCCTGGGCGCTCAAAAAGTACTTCGGCGGGATCGAGGTCATCACCACCACATGCCACAAGAAACACGCGCTTGCGGCGTTGGGCGACACCGAAATATTGAGCGTCGAGCACGCGCCAGGCGATGCGGCGGCGGGGTCCAGACACACAACCAGCGTGCGCCCATTTTTCCCCTGGCGGCTGGAGCGCACGGCCTTCTCCGGCCAGTGCGCCCAGGAAATGCCCGAAGGCATTGCTGCGGTCGTTGAGGACGCCGGGGACGTTTTCCCAGACGAGCGTTGCCGGCGAGCGGCGGTTTTGGTGGCGGGTTTGGTCGATGGCATTTGCAAGCTCCACATAGGCAAGGGTCAAGGCTCCACGCGGGTCGTTCAGCCCCTGGCGCGCGCCGGCAACGCTGAACGACTGGCACGGCGTGCCGCCGACCAGGATGTCGGGCGCTGGCACGATGCCGGAGCGCACCTGGCGGGCGATCGCGGTCATGTCGCCGAGGTTGGGCACGTGGGGGTAGCGGTGGGCGAGCACGGCGCTCGGGAAGGCGTCGATCTCGGCGAACCACGCGGCTTGCAGGCCGAGAGGTTGCCAGGCGAGGCTCACGGCCTCGATGCCGCTGCACACGCTGCCGTACAGCAGTGGCGCGGCCTGGGGCGCACCGCGAAGGGTGCGAGGTTGCGGGTTCATGTCGGGTCTCCTGTTCGTGTGGCCCTGGGCGGGCCGGGACGTTGATCGGCAGGAGAAAGACGCCGAAGGCCCTGCGGCCTTCGGCTCGGGAGGACAGAACCACCCGTGGGCTGTTGCAGGCCCGGTCGTCGCTAGAACCGTCTGCTCATCAGCAATCACACCCGGCCCATGTCGTGGCTGGGGCCGGCATCGTCTGGCGTGTATCCACACACAAACGGAGCCCAGTGTTTCGCCGGCGGGCACCGGCACCGAATACCGCTGACCACGAAGGGTCTCCGGGTGGCTCGCGCAGGCAAGCCATCGGGGGACCCTTCGCAGCGGGCGGAAAAATGCAGATCAGCAGAACGCGCGGGAAACGGTTCGCGGAGAAGCTACCTTCAGGTCCCGTGGCCGGGGACGGCCGGGCGGGACGCGCACGCGGACAAGAAGGCGTTGCGCGCTGGGCGTCCCGCAGGGCGTGCGGAACACGGGCCGCGCCGCCGATGGCGGGCACGGCTCACGGGAAACGGGGTCGTTCAGGAGCCTTTGCGGCCGCTGTCACTGGTACGGCGCGGGCGCGAGGCCCCGCGCTTGGACGTGCCGGATTCGACCGGCAGCGTGCCTTTGCAGTCGGGGTAGCGACTGCACGACCAGAACGGGCCGCTCTTGCCGGTGCGCTGGCGTGTGGGTGCGCCGCATTGCGGGCAAGTCGGCCCTTGGGGAACCTTGATGGACAGGGATGTGCTGCCGTACTGCGCGATCAACTGGGAAATCCATGCGGCCTGCTTGCCGATGAACACGTCCAGCGTGAGTTGGCCGGCCTCGATCATGTCCAGCGCCTGTTCCCAGACGGCGGTGGTCCCTGGGTCGGCAATCGCTGCGGGCACCGCGTCGATCAGGGTGAAGGCAGCTTCCGAGGCGCGGATGGAGCGCCCCTTCTTCACGAGGTAGCCCCGCGTCAGCAGGCCGGTGATGATGTTGGCGCGCGTGGCTTCGGTGCCGATGCCCGTCGTGTCCTTCAACTTCTGTTTCAGGCGCGGGTCGGTCACGAAACGCGCAACGCCCTTCATCGACTTGACCAGTTCGCCCTGAGTGTAGGGCTTGGGCGGCATCGTCTTGAGCGCCTTGATCTCGGCCTCGGCCACCTGGCATGCCATGCCTTCGCGCAGCGCGGGCAGAGCCTGGCTGCGCGCGGTGGCCTCGCCATCCTCGTCGGGCTGCGGCTCGGCCAGCACCAGGTGCCAGCCGCGGGCGACGACTTGCTTTCCCGTGGCCGCAAGCGTCTGCTGGCCGCAGGAGAAGTTCGCCACGGTGCGATCGAACTCGTGATGTGGCAAAAATTGGGCGAGATAGTGCGCCCGGATCAGTCGGTACACCGCCAGTTCCTTCTCGCTCATGGCCGAGAGGTTCGCCGGTTCGAGCGTCGGGATGATGCCGTGGTGCGCCGTGACCTTGCCGTCGTTCCAGGCGCGCGAGCGTTGGGTACGGTCGAGCTGGCCCATGATCGGACGCAGCGACGGATCGGTCTTGAGCAGGCTGTCCAGTACCGCAGGCACCTCGGCGAACATGCTTTCAGGCAGGTAGCCGGAATCGGAACGCGGGTACGTGGTGGCCTTGTGCGTCTCGTACAGGGCCTGGGCAATCTCCAGGGTTTCCTGCACGTCCAGCCCAAGCTGCTTGGAGCACACCTCCTGCAAGGTGCCCAGGTCGAACAGCAGCGGCGGACCTTCGCGCACGCGTTCGGTCTCGACCGACACCACCTGGGCACTGCCGGCTGCGCGGATCTGCTGCGCGGCCTGCTGAGCGATGGGCTGCTGCACGCATCGGCCGGCGGCGTCGGTGCAGCCTTCGGGCGGAACCCACTGCGCGCTGAAAGCCTGGCCGCCTGCGGACAGGGACACGTCGATGGCCCAAAACGGCACCGACCTGAAAGCCGCGATCTCGCGGTCGCGGTCCACCACGAGCTTGAGCGTCGGGGTCTGGACGCGCCCGACCGACAGCACGCCGTCATAGCCTGCCTGCCGCCCCAGCACCGTGAACAGCCGGCTGAGGTTCATGCCGACGAGCCAGTCGGCCCGCGAGCGCGCCAGTGCCGAGAAGTACATCGGCAGCGTGTCGGACGACGGCCGCAGCTTGCCGAGCGCGGTGCGGATCGAGGCATCGTTGAGCGCCGACAGCCACAGGCGCTCGATGGGGCCTCGGTAGCCACACAGATCGATGATCTCGCGGGCGATCAGTTCGCCCTCGCGGTCGGCATCGGTGGCGATGACCAGGTGGGTCGTCTTCGCCAGAAGCGCCTTGACGACCTTGAATTGCGTGGCGGTCTTCGGTTTGACCTCGACCCGCCATTGCTGGGGAATGATGGGCAACTGGTCCAGCGACCAGCGCTTGAGCGCCGCGTCATAGACCTCGGGTGCTGCCGCTTCTACGAGATGGCCGATGCACCAGGTGACGGTGACGCCGGAGCCGCTGAGACAGCCTTCACCGCGCTGCGTCGCGCCGAGAATCCGGCCAATGTCGTTGCCCTGGGAAGGCTTCTCGCACAAGAACAGCCGCATGTTCGTCCATCCGATTTCCGTGGTTCGCTGAGTTGCTGGAAACTAGGATGCCGAGCACCACCAGAGGCAGCAGCAAACAAGCCGCATGCGGCGGCGACCACTTTCACGGGATGGAATGGCTGGGTCGGGGATGGCGTGCAGCCGGGGATATGCGGGCCGGGAGCCGCGATTTTCGGGAGCGCGTGGAAGCCGGTGGACGTTGATGGAGCTATCCCCTGGGGATAGCTCGCGAGAGCATGGAGGGCGGCGAAGACGTGCGACCGCCCTCCATGCCGGGTCACTTCCTGCGCTTGGCTTCTTTCGGCGCAGCCGGCTCCTGCGCGGGCTGGGGCTTGGGTTCTGCCTCCTGCGGCTTCGGACTGAGGGCCACGGACTCGATGCGGAATGGCAGGATGCCGACGCTGCGCGCGTTGACCTGCCAGGTCTCACGCGGCTGATCCTCATTGTCCGTCCAGGGTTCGCGCTCCATGCGGCCGACGACCAGCACGCGCATGCCTTTCTGGTACAGGTCTTTCCAGTGCGCGGCGTCCCGGTGCCAGATTTCCACCGGCGCCCAGAAGCCGCCGCGGTCCTCGAAGTCGCCGCCCTTGGTGGGAACGGGGTTGTCGAAATAGACGTTCAGCCGCAGCAAGCGCCGCGGTTCGTCGTTGCCGTTGGGGAACTCCCGGTACTCGGGTGGCGAGCCGATGTTGCCTTCGCCGGAAAAATGCGTGCTCATGGTGTGATCTCCGTGGTGGTTGAAATACCCGTGCCTCGTCGGCGTCGCGCGCGTGCTGGGGTGCCCGACGCGATCACCGATCGCGCATTGCAGAGGGGATGGACGTGAGCCGGCGCAGGTAGGCGTCTTCCGCCTCGGCCGCCTTGCTGGCGCATTCCTGCGCCTGCCTGCCCAAGGTGTGCAACAGGCTGATCTGCATGTTCAGCGTGATGCGCTGAAGTTCGATCGCGTGCAGATCGGCCAGCAGGTTGACCGGCGTGCTGGTGCTCGCCATCAGTGCCTGCCACAGGGCCACGCCCATGGCCGAGCGGTCGTGCCTGCGCCAGCGCAAGAACGTCGTTCCCGCGCCAGTGGTCTGCTGGGCCAGTTCGATGGGCAGCAGGTGGAAGGGATGCCCGATGGCCTGTTGCAGCACTTGTCGCTGCGCCAGGCCGATCAACTCGTCGCGCATGGCGAAGCACTGGCTGGCCCAGACCTCGAAGTCCCTCTTACCTTTAAAAGGCTTTAAAAGGCCTTTTAGAGAGGCCGCGTGTTCCAGCCGCATGAAGGCACCCTGTTGCAGGCCCCGGAAGTAGCGGGTGGACTGGTTCAGATCGCTCATGCGGATTCGTCCTCGCCGACAGCGGGTGCACCTTCGGACAAGTCGGCAGCAGCGGCTTCGTCGCCATTGGCAAGGGAAGCGCCTACGGCTGCGGCAGGCCCCTCACCGCGCTGCTGCAGGCCACGACGCACGATGGGCGGTGCAAACTTCGAGCGGCGCATGCCTTCGAGCACGTCCTGTGGCAGTTCGCCGAATTTCTCCAGCGCCGCCCGCGCTGCGGCATTCTTCGCCGCGAAGTCGTCGCGGGTGCAGCCCGAGTAGCGGTACTGCTGGGCCAGCGAGAACAGGCTGCGCAGCGCGTGCGCGCCCTCGTTGAGCCAGCGCTCCAAGGTGCTGCGGTCGATGAGCGCGGTGTGGTGGGCGAGGATCAGCTTGCGCGCGATGTCGTCGTAGTCGGCCAGCAGATAGACCGCCGCGAAGCCCAGTTGCGCGTTGACGAACAGCGGCAGCTTGACGGGTTGCACATTGAGGTTCTCGCCCAGGCTCAATGCCGCAGGCACGCCCGCCAGTGCCTGGTCCACCTGTTCGCGCAAGGTCTGCAGCGTGGTCCTGGTCTGGTCGAGCTTGTCCTCGATGCGCAGCATCCACCAGTCTGAATACGGGTCGTCCTGCTCCGAGCCGCGCTTCATCTTGTTCATCACCGCGATGTAGCCGTTCAGGCCGACGATGCCAGGTCGCCCTTCGGCGGCGGCGCGGCCGTGCCAGATGCGGGAAGCGTGGTGGGTGTGCAGCGTCAGCGACATCGCGCTGCGCAGGGAGCCGAGGTTGAGTTGCAATGGTTCGTTGCTGGTTGCCATGGTGAGCGCTCGCAGGTGGACAGGGAGCCGCCAGCATCCGCATGCAGCGGAAGGCAGTCAGTCAACAAACCGAAATGGGCCAGGCCCCGGTTTCGTCGTGATCGTCGCGCGCGGGTGAGAGCTATCCCCAGGGGATAGCTCCACCAAACACCATGGAGCGCTGTTCGCCCCGAGCACGACGGACATGCGCTGAGAAAGGCATCGTGCAGACCCCGCATGAGGGCGTTACACCTTGCATCACGGCTATCCCCTGGGGATAGCTCCATGGAGCGCCAACGAAAGCGATTCGCCGGGCTCAGCGCGGATGGCCCGGTCTGGGGCGATCATTCGATGCCTGGTCCGCCCGCATCCGAGATCCATCACCGCCGACGAACTATCCCCAGGGGATAGCTCCACTGAACGCCATGGGCGTCTGCTTCATGGTCTGATCGCACGAAGCGGTCAACTCTTGCGCAGAAGCTCGCGTAGCCGGTCGATGTGCTGCTTGGCCACCTCGGGCGGAACCACGTTGCGTGGGGGCTCAGGTGGCGCATCTCGCGTGGCGGCTGGTGGCGGTGCCGACCCAGCCTGCTTGGCCCACGCATTGAACTCGCCACGGATGGCCCGCTGGATGATGCCGAACAGGTAGCCGGCCGGGTTGCGGATGGCGCTGCCACGACAGCGCTCCGCCCATTCGTCCAGCACGGCTTGTCGCAGCGAGGCATCGACCTGCTGCAAGGCCACCATGGCGCCGGCCTGCTGCTCTTCTTTCAAATCGAGGAAGCGCTCGGGCAGGCGAATGCCCTGCATCGCGCGCGCCTGCTCACGCTCACGCGCGGTAGTACGTACTTCATCAATACGACTACTACGTACTGTACGGTCCTGCTTCGGATTCCGAAGAGAGGCGTCTGACGCGGGTTTCGGCCCTGCTTCGGAATCCGAAGAGGGGCGTTCGCCATTCCGAAGAAGGCTCGCGGGCCCTTCTTCGGAATCGTGGGAGGCTCCCCCCTGTGGATAACTTTCGGTGGCTCCGATGCCCTGGCGCGCCAGGCGCTCGGCAAGCACCTGCAGCCGCGACGGCAAGGTGCGGCCGGACAGCAGCGGGTCGTCCGCGATCTCCTTCAAGGTGTTCAGGCCCACGACCTGCACGGCCTTGGCCGAGTGGCCGAGGGCCTGGCTGACCAACTCCAGGTAGTCGGCGTCCAACTGCATCGCCTCGAACGGGGTCAGGGGCTCGTCATGCAGCACGTAGAGGTTGCCGAGGATGCGGCCGGTCTTGGGGTCGCGTCGCCGGCGCACCAGGCTCAGCCAGCGCGTCAGGCGCAGCAGCGTCAGCGCCCGTGCCACGGTTTCATGCGAAGCCGATCCTGCGCAGGGCATCGACGCCAGCCAGGGGCGTAGCTGCTCATAGGTGGGGAACGCGGTCACCCCGTCCTGGTTGAGCATCAGCCGGAACACCTGCCAGGCATTGCGTTCCAGCGGCGTCAGCCGACGATCGAGGAACAGTCGCCTGGGCACGCTCTCGTGCCGGTTGCCGCTGAAGAGGAAGCCGTCGCTGGGTGCGGTCGCGGGTGCGCTGGAACGGGGCGCGAGTTCCTTCAGGGCGCCCGCGAACAGATCGGCGAGGGCGACGGGGCCTTGGCGCGGTGCGCGTGGTGCGGGGTCGTCCACGGCCATCGCTTAACCCAGTCCCTGATCGACCCAGTTCTTGATCGCGGCCCAGACCACCGACAGCGGCAGTGACATGCCTTCGGCCAGGTCCATTGCCGCATCGAGAATCGAGGTTTCATCCTCCAGATCGACGTTTCTGCTGCTGGTCACGGCCTTCCATTGCCGCCACAGTTCCGTATCTTGGGTCTCGTCCAAGACAGGGTGGCGCCCCTTGCGCTTAGGCAGGCCGAGGATCTCGCGCCGCAGCGCAACTTCCTGGTGGGTGAGGCCGTAAAAGCGGCTCACCATTTCCGTGCTGGCACCCAGGCGCAACATGCGATCGACCGTGGCGATCTCCTTCTCCACGTCCTGCGCCTGTTTGAGCAGCCGCCGGAGCACTTCGCGATTGACCGTCACCGAACACCACGACACATTGGCGTTGGCCAGCACGCTGATCAGCGCAGGGTGCTTGAGCGCGTACAGTTCTTCCTCTCCGAACCCCATCAGCTTGCAGCGCCGCAGTTGCCCATTGCGCAGGTCATACAGCGCCTGGGCAATGACGGCCTGGTTGAGGGGGTGCGGTGCAGACATGCTGGACTCCCTCGCTCAGGTCCCGGAAGCCGTGGTGCTGGCTTCCAAATCCAGCAGGCGCCGAGCCAGACGCAGCAGCCGAAAGAGCTTGACCACTGCGGTGTCGCTCAAGCACGTGGCGTCGTGGCTTTGACCCTGGCCGTGCAGCAGTGCCGGCAGATCAAGGGCGAGTTGCCCGTTGTCCAGGCCAAGCTCGGCGAGGCTCTGGCCCGCAAGGCACGCCAGCAGCGCCAGCACGGCGCGGCCCGCCGGTGATGGGGCCTGGCCACGGCATGCGAAGCCGATGCCATCGGGACGGTCATCGATGCACCCGTCCAGGTCCGCTTCGGCCGCGATCTCGCGCGCGAACTGAGCAATGTGAATGCGCAGCCGGTCCGGTGTGTCCAAGCCGGGATCGATGTACCAGACGTCCGAGATGGGATAGAGGCCACCGGCCTGCACCGGGATGGACTGCAGCACGTTGGCCGAGAAATCGGGCGGGAGCGCATCCCCCAACTGGTCGGCGACCATGCGCTGGATGGATTGGAGTCGCTCCGTCGTCGGTGCCGGCGAGACGATGTGCCCCTGCAGCAGATCGCCCGACGCTGCCACTGGGTTGCCCGAAGACGCCTCGCCAGCCGCGTTGTCCTGGCGTGGGGGCACGGCGCCTGGCCGTCCCACAGGGGATGCCACGGTCGGCGCGGGCGTTGACGCATCACGTGGCGGCCGCGCCAGGGGCACGGGATCGGGCAAGGTCGGTTGTGCCGGGGACGGCGTCGGGTCGCTGACCAATGCACGGTGACGGCTTTCCGATTCGGTCAGGTCCAGCGCCAGCACGTCGTAGTCGATGCCCAGCAACTCGGACATCTGGCCGATCAGCTCGTCCTGCACGCGCTGCGGCGAGAACTCGTCGGCCTGCGTGTCGAACTGCGACAGCACTTCCTGAAAGAACCCCTCGAAGTCCAAAGGAAGCGACTTGGCTTTGGCGTACTGCTCCCAGGTGCGCTCGCAGGCCTTGCGCATGACCGACAGCCGCTCGACCTGGTGGCGGCCGAGCCCTCCATAGAGCACGGTCGGGATCGCGGGCAGCAGGTAGCGCACCGCATCGGCCATGCGGCTGATGTGTGACTGCTGCACGGGGTAGCCATCGGCGCCCAGACGGCGGGCCAGTTCGGACTGGCTTAGCGTGGCGCCGCTTTCCGCTTCATAGAACTCGCGAGCTTTCTCGACGCCCAAGGCGCGTTCGATGAACGTGAGGCCGCCGCGCAACTCGTTCTCCGCAAGGTGCCCGGTCAACGCGACGATTTCGCCCCGCGCGGGCCAGGGCCGAAACAGGCACGATATGCGGAAGAAGCGCTCGTCCCGCGTTTCCGACCAGAGTTCACGCAGGATCGCCAGGCGCGTGTTGCCGCCGTTGCGGATGATGTAGTGATCTTCGCCTGGTCGGCGGGTGATGGCCGGCGCCGCATCCAGGCCCCGTTCGCGAATGGATGCCTTGATCTCCTCGTAGGCGGGATTGCGCTTCTTGCGCGGGTCGTGGTCGTAAGGGCGCAACTGGTCCAGCGTCACGACCATCGGCGTGTCGGCGATCGGATCGCTCAAGGCCGTGGCCGATGGACCGCTGCGCTCGAACCCGGCGGCAAGCAGCTTGCCGGCCATGTCCTGGGAGGTCATCTCAGCCATGGCCGCATCCCTTCGTGCTGGCGGCCTGGGCCAAGCGAGCCTCGCGCTCGGCACGGCGGATCTGCGCGCGGGCATTGAGGGCCGCCCGGTGGTCGCTCGCGGTCGAGCTGGTATAGATCGCAGCGCAACCGGCTTTGGTGAACTTAAGGTGCCCGCTCGGTGTGCGCTTGACGTGCCAACCTTCGCCGATCGCGAATTCGATCAGGGCGCGCAGCCGCTTGTGGCCGCGCGCCAGTTCATGTGCGTTCGCCATGGGGCCTCCCCATCTCAGAGGGGCGCTGCGGGCGGCCGGACACGCGGGCCAGTTGCTCCTGCCATTGCGGGAACAATTCGCCGGCAAGGGCGCGCATGGTGTCGAGCGCGGCGGGCGCGACTCTGCCCAGCGGCTGTCGGTATTCGACCCGATGCACAGGCAGGCCACGGGTCGCAGCGCGTGGATAGGCTTCGATGGCCGGCACGTCGGTGTCGAGCACGCGGATGCCGGCGTGGTCCTGGAACAGGTCGCGCAGGGCCTGCTGGATCAGCCGCGCGTTGGCGGACACGGGGTGGACGCGGTTGATCAGCAGATGCAACGGCGGCGGTTCGATGCCGAGGTGGCGATACGGCGCGATGTCTTCCAGCAACTGCATGGTGCCGCGTCGCAGTTCGCGGGCTGCGAGGATTTCCGGGGTCACGGGCGACAGCGCAAGATCGGAGGCGAGCACCGCCATCTCCAGCAGCACGCTGCGCGCCCCCTGGGTGTCGATCAGCAGCAGGTCGTAGAGGGGTGCCAGCACCGGCAACAGGTGGCGCAGCCGCAAGCGCCCGTCTGGCGCATGCAGCAGCAAGGTGTTCAGTTCGCCCCGGTGATCGTTGGAGACCACCAGGTCCAGCCCCGCGATGATCGTGCGGGACACGAGCCGGCCGAGGTCGCGCTCGTTGAAGGCCAGCAGCTCGTAGATGCCGCCGGGCGCGCGGTGGGCCAGCTCGTAGTAGGAGGACAGCGTGGGCTGCACGTCGAGGTCGAGCAGCAGCACGCGTAGGCCCGCATCGGAAACGAGTCCGCCGAGGTTGGCGGCGATGGTGGTCTTGCCGACGCCGCCCTTGGTCGAGATGATGGATACAACCTGCATGGCGCTCTCCGTCTGGGAATGGGAAGTCCAAGGGAGAGCGGATCAGGTCCGGTTGTTGAGGCGTTCGGCGATCCACTGGTCGATTTCGATCGAATCCCAGCCGACGGCGCGAATGCCGAGGCGCAGCGCCTGGGGGAACTGGCGCTTCTTCATCAGGCTGTAGATGTGGGCGCGCTTGAAGCCCGACTTGGCTTCGACTTCATCGAGCCGCAAGATGCGGCGCTCGTTCGGTGGCAGGACAGGTGCTTGCGACATGTCGGTCACTCCTGAACGCTCGGTGGCGTTTGTTGGCGTGACCTCTATTCAATAGACATCGCTACGAAAAGACATTGCAAATGCAATCTCCGCGACTGCACATACAAGCTGGAAAACCTCATGCGCTTGCGCTACGGACGTACTTCCTGGCGTTGGCGAACTTGCCGTTCAAGGTTCGCTCCGTGATGCCCATGGTGCCGCCGTAGTGGGCGACCAATGCCGAGACAAGGGCCTCCTGCGTTTTGAAGCTGGAGTAAGGCACGCCCGAGGGGGACTGGCCCAGCATCAGCGTCAGCATCCCGCCGATGATGTTGAGATACGTCGTCTCCGCCCGTTCGCTGATCTCGCACTGGCTGGCAGCCAGCAGCACGGTGGACTGCTTGAGCAGGGTGTCGTGCTGCTCCTGCAGTTCTCGTATCTGGCGCCCGGCTTGCTCCAGCGCTGCCTGAAGGGCCAGCCGCTCCACCAGGATCGCCTGTCCTGTTTCCATGGTGATGAAAGGATGCGCCATGCGTTCGCCACGGCTGAACAGGAATCCTGGCCGGTGCTCAGGATAGTGGGTGCGCATCCAACGTTTCAGATCAACATGGCGAACGGTCAAATCCGGCGACTGCAGTAGCTTCGGGTCATTGAGCGTGATCCCGTCCGTGCCGTAGGGCAGGTCTCCGTTGAGGATGCCGTCATAGATGCGCTCCGAGTACAGCCGGCACTCGTTCCACCGCGGGCAGTTCAGCGACGGTGGCAGGAAGCGCGGTGATGCGATCGCGGCCAGGATCATCGGCAGGTACCGCAGCAACCCGGCCCATCGGATGGCCGCTTCGATGGGTCGATAGAACACCTTTGATGTTGAAATGTCCTTGTGCATGTCTTCGTCTCCTTTCGGAAGCGCTACATCACCGGCTCCTTTCTTGCCCTGCCAAGGGCTGTCGTGTCGTTATGGCCTGCAGCGGATGCCTGGGACGATGCCCTGAACGTAGGCGGGCGAGATGATTGGCATCCGCCGCAGGTGGCCTCGTCTTGTTCGATGTGCAAGAATTGACCGGTTGCCGGCCCATCGAGCGATGAGGACGCAAGCTCGATATTGGCGCTCACGGTATCAGCGTCATGCGCTGCGCTATCCCTCGCAAAACCGGTTCGGTATGGTCTGATACGCCGACGGTTTCACAAAGCCGTGAGCAGCGCCATTTATGCCTGTAGGTCTCGGATCAGCAGAGGAAAGCGGCGGTGTCATATCTGGCCCGGATGCTGATATTGCGATATAGCATCACGCACGTGCGGGCCAAGGTGACTGCTTACCTCAGATTCCATGCTCACAAATCCCGGCCGCATCTGACGATCGCAGGGGGGCAATGCGAAGTGGCAGGCCTACTCGCTCTTTGCTTCTTCGACCTTCGACAGGGCAGCGCTGTCGTCGGAACCGAGGTGGGGGCGATCTGCTGGAGGCTCGGTGCTGTCGGAGGTGGCTTTGCCAAACATGCTCGTGGTAAAATCCCAAAGGCTTACTTTGGAATTCCGTTCGGGCGCACTCGGGCTGAGTTCTAGCTTCTAAATTCAATACTTTGGTCTGTCCATGACCCGTACCGCTTCGACCAACATCGCTCTGTGGTGGCGCTTCCAATAGGAAGCGGCATGTCGTTGCGGTCTTGACCGCACCTTGCCGCCGTACCGGCAGGCAAGGTTTCAAGAAGGCTTCCCCGGCACGGCGGCTCCAAGATTTGAGGAGATTGCCCGATGCCCTTAGCTGATCATCCCCATCGTCGAACTGATGCTCCGCGCCCCGCGACGCTGCGATGGGGGAGTCTGCCCGTTCCGTCTCATCACTCGGCCCAACCATGCTGGCGTAGGCGCTGCTCCAGTGCGCCGCGTTGGCGCGCTTTGCCACTTCTCTCAAGATCCGTTGCCGCTGTCAGCAAGCACCTGCGCGCACTTCGTCCATCGCAAGCGACTGTCGATGTGTGTAATGAAGTGAGTAATGGAGGGTGCGTGTAATGAGAAACATCAATAAAATCAAGGACTTATAATCATGAGACTCCTGATGATCGACAACTACGACAGCTTCACCTACAACCTCGTGCAGTATTTCGGGGAATTGGGCGAAGAGGTGAAAGTCGTGCGCAACGACGAGATCGACCTGGCGGGCATCGCGGCGATGAAGCCCGACCACATCGTCGTCTCGCCCGGGCCCTGCACGCCCAACGAGGCCGGGGTGTCCGTGCCGCTGATCGAGGCGTTCGCCGGCAAGGTGCCGATCCTCGGCGTGTGTCTGGGGCATCAGAGCATCGGCCAGGCCTTCGGCGGCCGGATCGTGCGCGCGCGCGAGCTGATGCACGGCAAGACCTCGATGATCCATCACGCCGATGCCGGTGTGTTCCATGGCCTGCCCAATCCCTTCCGGGCCACGCGCTATCACTCGCTGGTGATCGAGCGCGCCTCGCTGCCGGACTGTCTGGAAATCACCGCCTGGACGGACGACGGCGAGATCATGGGCGTGCGCCACAAGACGCTGGCGGTGGAAGGCGTGCAGTTCCACCCCGAATCCATTCTCACCGAACACGGCCACACGCTGCTGCGGAATTTCCTCGGCCAGGCCGTCCCGGCCTGAGGGCGCGGCGCGGTTTCGAACCGGCCGCAGTTCGCGCCATAATGGCGGCTTCGATTTTTCAGCGGTCGGCGGCCCTGCCGCATTCCGGCCCGATCCAGCCATGTCCATCACCCCGCAGGAAGCGCTGAAGCGCACCATCGAGCACCGCGAGATTTTCTTCGACGAAATGGTCGCGCTGATGCGCCAGATCATGGCGGGCGAGATCTCGCCCGTGATGACCGCCGCGATCCTCACCGGCCTGCGTACCAAGAAGGAAACCGTCGGCGAGATTGCCGCCGCCGCGACGGTGATGCGCGAACTGGCGACCAGGGTGAGCGTGCCGCCGCCCAACGACAATTTCCTCGACGTGGTCGGCACCGGCGGCGACGGCGCCCAGACCTTCAACATTTCCACCGCCACCATCTTCGTCGCGGCGGCCGCCGGTGCGCGCGTCGCCAAGCACGGCGGGCGCAGCGTGTCGTCCAGCTCGGGCAGCGCGGACGTTCTGGAGGCGCTGGGCGTGAACCTCGCGCTCACCCCCGCGCAGGTGGCCGAATGCGTCGAGGCCACCGGCATCGGCTTCATGTTCGCACCCAACCACCACAGCGCGATGAAGAACGTGGCGCCGATCCGCAAGGAGCTCGGCGTACGCACGATCTTCAACATCCTCGGCCCGCTGACCAATCCGGCCGGCGCGCCGAACACGCTGATGGGCGTGTTCCATCCCGATCTCGTGGGCATCCAGGTGCGCGTGATGCAGCGCCTGGGCGCGAACCACGTGCTGGTGGTGCACGGCCAGGACGGTATGGACGAGGTTTCGCTCGGCGCCGCCACGCTGGTCGGCGAGCTCAAGGACGGCAACGTGAGCGAGTACACGATCCACCCCGAGGATTACGGCCTGGCCATGATGTCCAGCCGCAACCTGCGGGTCGGCAACGCCGGGGAATCGAAAGCCATGCTGCTCGGCGCGCTCGACAACCAGCCGGGGCCGGCGCGCGAGATCGTGGCATTCAATGCCGGCGTGGCGCTCTACACCGCGAACCTCGTATCCGACATCGGCGACGGCATCGCACGGGCGCGCGAGGCGATGGCATCGGGCGCGGCGCGCGCGAAGGTCGAAGCCTTCGCGGCCTTCACCCGACGTTTTCAGTGAGCGGTCCGTCAAGCCGGCGATGAGCGACATCCTCGAAAAAATCCTTGCCACCAAGCGCAGCGAAATCTTTGATGCGCGCACCGACGTGCCGCTGGCGGAAATGCGCGCGCGTGCCGCCGCCGCCTTGCCGCCGCGCGATTTCGTCGGCGCGCTGCGCACGAAGCAGGCCGAGGGCAAGCCGGCGGTCATCGCGGAGATCAAGAAGGCCAGCCCGAGCAAGGGCGTGATCCGTCCCGACTTCCGTCCGGCCGAGATCGCGGCCAGCTATGAGAAGGGCGGCGCGGCCTGCCTGTCGGTGCTCACCGACGTCGAGTATTTCCAGGGCAGCCCGGGCTACCTCATGCAGGCGCGCGCCGCCTGTGCGTTGCCGGTGCTGCGCAAGGACTTCATGATCGATCCCTACCAGGTGTACGAAGCGCGCGCGATGGGCGCCGACTGCATCCTGCTCATCGTCGCTGCGCTGGAATTGAAGGCCATGCAGGATCTGGAAGCGCTGGCGACGGAGCTGGGCATGGCGGTGCTGGTGGAATCGCACGATGCGGCGGAACTCGACGCCGCGCTGCAGTTGAAGACGCCGCTCATGGGCATCAACAACCGCAACTTGCGCACCTTCGAGGTCAGCCTCGACACCACGCTGGATCTGCTGCCGAAGATCGACGGCGAACGCATCGTCGTCACCGAATCCGGCATCCTCGCGCCCGCCGACGTGGCCCGCATGCGGGCCCGTAGCGTGAACACTTTCCTGGTCGGCGAAGCCTTCATGCGGGCCGACGATCCGGGGACGGAGCTGGCGCGCCTGTTTGCTTGATCAGCTACAAGTTGCAGGATTCAAGAGGCAAGGAAAGCCTTGTGACGTACAACTTGAATCTTGACCCCGAGCGTTGGGCGCGTCGCGCTCAACGTTTGCCGAACAAACTCCCCAATACCCCGCGAATGATCGAGCGGCCGACCTGGCTGCCGATGGCGCGCGCGGCGGATTTGGCCAGGGCCTCGACCGCGCCTTCGCGGCGGCCGCTGCCGCCGAGTACGCCGCCCAGCGTGCCGCTGCCATTCGATCCGGCCTGTCGGGCGGTCTTGGCATCCGCCTTGGCCTGGGCTTCCGCTGCCGCGGCCTGCGCGGCCTCTTCGGCGCGCGCCTTCAGTTTTTCGTAGGCCGATTCGCGGTCGACGGCCTTGTCGTAGACGCCCGCGACCAGCGAAGTCTGGATGATCCGGCGGCGCTGCGCATCGGTGATGGGGCCGATCTGCCCCTGCGGTGGCACGATGAAAGCGCGTTCGACGACACCGGGACGGCCCTTGGCGTCAAGGAAGGACACCAGCGCTTCGCCGACGCCGAGCTCGGTGATGGCGGCGGCTTCGTCGAGGTCCGGGTTGTCGCGCATGGTTTCGGCGGCGGCCTTCACCGCCTTCTGGTCGCGGGCGGAGAAGGCGCGCAGCGCGTGCTGCACGCGGTTGCCCAGTTGCGACAGCACCTTGTCCGGCACGTCGGCCGGATTCTGCGTGACGAAAAACACCCCCACGCCCTTGGAGCGGATGAGACGCACCACCTGCTCGATCTTGTCGACCAGCGCGTCGGGCGCGTCGTTGAACAGCAGGTGCGCCTCGTCGAAGAAGAAGACGAGCTTGGGCTTGTCGAGGTCGCCCGCCTCGGGGAGCTTCTCGAACAGCTCGGACAGCAGCCACAGCAGCAGCGTGGCGTAGAGCTTGGGCGACTGCATCAGCCTGTCGGCCGACAGGATGTTGACGACGCCGTGGCCGCGGTCGGTCTGGATGAGGTCGTCGATGTTGAGCATGGGCTCGCCGAATATCTGCTCGCCGCCCTGGGATTCGAGCGCGAGCAGGCCGCGCTGGATGGCGCCGATGGAGGCGGACGAGACATTGCCGTATTCGGTGGTAAAGGTCTTCGCGTTCTCGCCGACGTAGGCGAGCATGGCGCGCAGATCCTTCAGATCGAGCAGGAGCAGACCGTTGTCGTCGGCCACCTTGAAGACGAGATTGAGCACGCCGCTCTGGGTCTCGTTCAGGTCGAGCATGCGGCCCAGCAGCAACGGTCCCATATCCGACACGGTGGCCCGGACGGGATGGCCCTGTTCGCCGAAGGCGTCCCAGAAGGTGACGGGGTAGGCCTTGTGTTCGAAGCCTTCGAGCTTGAGCTGTTCGACGCGTTCGGCGACCTTGGCGTTGCCGCCGCCGGGCTGCGAAATGCCGGACAGGTCGCCTTTCACGTCGGACAGGAAACAGGGCACGCCGATATCGGAAAAATGCTCGGCCAGCGTCTGCAGGGTGACGGTCTTGCCGGTGCCGGTGGCGCCGGTGACGAGGCCATGGCGATTGGCCATCTGCGGCAGGATGTGCAGCCCGGTGGCGTCGTGCTGGGCAATGAGCAGGGGGTCGGTCATGGCAGTGCTCTCTCGGGCGGACAAGCCCGGATTCTAACGGCTCGGTGTATTCCCTTATAGAAGCGTTCTCTAATATTCCGTATCATCGCCTTCCACAAGCATTCGGGAGGGCCCGGTGGCGCCGGGCGTACAGATGCATCAAATCGTCATTGTCGGCGGCGGCGCCGGCGGGCTCGAACTGGCCACCCGCCTGGGCGACAGGCTGGGCAGGAAAAAACGCGCACATGTCACGCTGATCGACGCCTCGCCGTCGCATCTCTGGAAGCCCCTGCTCTACGAGGTCGCCGCAGGCAGTCTCGATTCCTACGCCGAGCGCCTGGAATACCTGGCGCAGGGGCACTGGCACGGATTCACCTTCCGCCTCGGCCGCATGGACGGCCTCGATCGCGAGAACAAGCAGGTGAACGTGGCACCTACGCTGGACGAGAACGGCACCGAGATCATTCCGCGCCGCAGCTTCCCCTACGACACGCTGATCATCGCCGTCGGCTCGGTCGCCAACGATTTCGGCGTGCCCGGCGTGGCCGAACACTGCGTCATGCTCGACACGCCCGAACAGGCACGCGAATTCCACCGCCGTCATATCAACGCCTGTCTGCGGGCGAACACGCAGACCGACGCTGTCGCGCCGGGCCAGCTCACCGTCGGCATCGTCGGTGCGGGCGCGACCGGCGTCGAGCTTGCCGCCGAACTGCACGACACCACGCGCGAACTGTCGTCTTACGGCATGGATCACATCGAGCCGGATAAAAGCCTCAAGCTCCTGCTCGTCGAGGCGTCGGACCGCATCCTGCCCGGCCTGCCGCCGCGCCTGTCTGCTGCCGCTGCGGACAGGCTGCGCGAACTGGGGGTGGAGATGCACGTCGACGAGCGCGTCGTCGAGGTGCGCCGGGACGGCATGCTGACCGCTTCCGGCAAATTCATTCCGGCGAGCATGATGGTCTGGTCGGCCGGCATCAAGGCGCCGGATTTTCTACGGGACATGGCCGGGCTGGAGACCAACCGCATCAATCAGCTCGTCGTTCGGCCGACGCTCCAGACCACGCGTGACGACGATGTCTTCGCGCTGGGCGACTGCGCCGCGCTGGCGATGCCCGACGGGCGCAACGTGCCGCCGCGCGCGCAGGCCGCGCACCAGCAGGCCGGCACGATGGCGAAGAACATCTGCCGTCGCATGGCCGGCAAGCCGCTGAAGGATTACGCCTATCGCGACTACGGCTCGCTTGTCGCGCTCGGCCGTTTTTCCACCGTCGGCAACCTCATGGGCGGTCTCACCGGCGGCAGCATCATGATCGAGGGTGCGGTCGCGCGGCTGGTGTACTGGTCGTTGCACAAGATGCACCAGATTGCCCTGCATGGCTGGTTCAAGACCGCGCTCACCGCCTACGCGCACTTCATCAGTACGCCGACACGGGCGCGGATCAAGCTGCACTGACCGGGCGTGAGGGTTGCGGGGCCGGGTCAGTCGCCGTTCCACAGCCGCGCCGCGCCGCGCACGCCGCTGGAATCGCCGTATTTCGGCGGTACCAGCGGCGTGTCCACACGGTCCGAGAATACGTAGCGCCGCCACAGTTTCGGCACGGTGTCGTAGAGCCGGGCGATGTTCGACAGGCCGCCGCCGAGCACGATCACGTCCGGATCGATGAGATTGATGACGCCGGCCAGCGCGCGGGCAAGGCGTTCCTCGTAGCGTGCCAGCGTGGCGCTGCACGGGCCGTAGCCCGCGTTCGCCAGTTGCGCGATTTCGTGCGCGGGCAGGTCCTCGCCGCCGTAGCGCACGTGATCGGCGGCGAGGCCGGGGCCGGACAGCCAGGTTTCGATGCAGCCCTTTTTGCCGCAATAGCAGGCGGGGGCGGCGTCCAGCTCGCGCGGCGTGGGCCAGGGGTGGATGAGTGCGTCGCCGGTGGCGGGATGGGTGCCGGTGGGTTCGCGGTCGGACGGGGCGCAGGCGAACTGGACGTAGGGCAGGGGGCTGTGGCCCCATTCGCCGGCGATGGCGTTGGCGCCGCGCAGCAGCTGTCCGCGCACGACCACGCCGCCGCCGACCCCGGTGCCGAGGATGACGCCGAACACGCCGTCGGCGCCGGCCGCCGCACCGTCGATCGCTTCTGACAGGGCGAAGCAGTCGGCATCGTTGGCGAGCCGGATGTCGCGGTTCAGCGCGCGTTCGAGATCCGCTTTCAGTGGCCGGCCGTTCAGGCAGGTGGAATTGCAGTTCTTCATGCGTCCGGTCGCAGGCGAAAGGGCGCCGGGTGTCCCGATGCCGACCCGGCCGGGTGCGGCCAGACCGAGTTCGGCTTCGGCGGCGCCTACCAGGGCAGCGACGGCGGCGACCGTGGCGGCATAGTCGCCCTGCGGCGTCGCGACGCGTCGCCGCAGGCATTCCCGGCCCGCTTCGTCGAGCGCGATCAGCTCGATCTTGGTCCCGCCGAGATCGACGCCCAGACGCAGCGTGGCGGGGCGGCGGGCGGGAGGCTCGGTGCTAAAATCGCGCATTCACTTTGCGTCGGAACGAAACATGGCAGGACATTCGAAATGGGCCAACATCCAGCATCGTAAGGGACGCCAGGATGCCAAGCGCGGGAAGATTTTCACCAAGCTTATCAAGGAAGTGACCGTGGCCGCGAAGATGGGCGGCGGCGATCCGGCAATGAACCCGCGCCTGCGGCTCGCCATCGACAAGGCCAAGGCCGAATCGATGCCCAAGGACAACATCGAGAACGCGATCAAGCGCGGCACCGGCCAGCTCGACGGCGTGAACTACGAAGAGGTGCGCTACGAAGGCTACGGCATCGGCGGTGTTGCGGTGATGGTCGACTGCCTCACCGACAACAAGACACGCACCGTCGCCGACGTGCGTCATGCCTTCACCAAGCATGGCGGCAACATGGGCACTGACGGTTGTGTGGCCTTCCAGTTCAGGCATTGCGGCCAGATCGTCCTGGAGCCGGGCGCGTCCGAGGATGCGGTGATGGAGGCCGCGCTCGACGCCGGCGCCGATGATGTGATCGCCAGCGAGGACGGTTCGATCGAAGTGCTGACCTCGCCCGATCCGAAGACTTTCGAGAGCGTGAAGCATGCGCTCGAAGCCGCCGGCTTCAAGCCGGCCGTGGCCGAGATCACCATGCGCCCCGAAGGCGAGACCGAACTCGCCGGCGATGATGCGGTGAAGATGCAGAAAATCCTCGATGCGCTCGAAAGCCTGGACGACGTGCAGGAGGTCTATACCAACGCCGTGCTGCCGGAATGACCGGGGGCATCCCGACGTGCGCATCCTCGGCATCGACCCCGGCCTGCGGCATACCGGCTTCGGGGTGATCGAGCAGACAGGACAGAAACTGGCCTACGTGGCGAGCGGTGTCGTCAAAAGCGGCGACGGCGAACTGCCGGCCCGGCTCGGCGTGCTGTTCGCCGGGCTGAACGAAGTCATCGCCACCTACCGGCCCGACACCTGCGCGGTGGAAATCGTCTTCGTCAACGTCAACCCGCAGTCGACGCTGTTGCTGGGCCAGGCGCGCGGGGCCGCGATCTGCGCGGCGGTGTCGCATGCGCTGCCGGTCGCGGAATACACCGCGCTGCAGATCAAGCAGGCCGTGGTCGGACACGGCAAGGCCGCCAAGGAGCAGGTGCAGGAAATGGTGAAGCGTCTGCTCGTCCTGCCGGTGGCGCCCACCGCAGACGCGGCCGACGCGCTGGCCTGCGCAATCGCGCATGCGCATGGCAGCCGCCTGGGATCGCAGTCCACGGCGGGCTACCGGGTGAAAGGCGGGAGACTGGTATGAATCGGAACGGAACATGATCGGCAGAATCACCGGATTGCTTGCCGCCAAGCAGCCGCCGCAGGTGCTGGTGGACGTGAACGGCGTCGGCTACGAACTCGATGTGCCGATGAGCACGTTCTACAACCTGCCGGGCATCGGCGAAAAGGTCAGCCTGCTCACGCATCTGGCGATCCGCGAGGATGTGCACCTGCTGTACGGTTTCGGCAGCGAGACCGAGCGCGCGGCTTTCCGGGAGCTGCTGAAGGTGTCGGGCATCGGCGCGAAGACGGCGCTGGCGGTGTTGTCGGGGCTGTCGGTGAACGATCTCGCCGCTGCCATAGCCGCCCAGGAGAGCGGCCGCATCGTGAAGGTGCCGGGTATCGGCAAGAAGACGGCCGAACGCCTGCTGCTGGAGCTGAAGGGCAAGCCGGTATTCGCCGGTGCGATCGCCAGCGCGGCGCCGGCCAGCGCATCCGACGACGTCCGCCAGGCGCTGCTGGCGCTGGGGTACAACGAACGCGAAACGAACGAGGCGGTCCGCACCCTGCCTGCCGATCTGCCGGTGGGCGAGGCGATCCGCCAGGCGCTGCGCAGCTTGTCCAAGGGATGAGCGTGGTGGCCGTTCCAGCCGATCTCGACCGCCGTTTCCGTGCGCGCCTGTGGATCGTGGCGACGATTTTTGCATTTTCGCTCGCACTGACGCTCTGGATGGGATTCCGCGAGGCCGAGACGCGACGCGACGCATTTCTGCAGCAGCAGATCGAACAGCTCGAAAAAAACGTGATGCGGCGTCTGGCGTTCTACCGTCTTGCGGCCGATCAGCTGGCGGGCGAGCCCGAAACGTACGATCAATTGGTGCTGGGCGACCCGGACAGCCAGCATCGCTGGGCGGAAATGCGCCTGAGCTTCATTCCCGGCGTGCTGGGCCTGGCGTTGGTCGAGCCTGGCGGGCACGTGCTGGGCAATGCCGGCGAACTGCGCGTCGGGCAGGCGTGCGCCCGCGATCTGGCCCTGCCGGGGGCGCTCGGCAATCCGCAATTGATGCTGCATCGGGAACGGGCGGACCTGGCGCATTTCGATGTCACCGTGCCGGTGAAGAATCCGGCGGGCGAGATGGCGGGCGGGGTGTTTCTGAGCCTGCGTCTGGAACAGTTGCAACGCGTGATCGACGATTCGCGCTACCCCGGGCATGCCCTCGCGATCGTCGACCGCGGCGGGCGGGTCGTGGTGCGGACGGCGAACTGGCAGTCCGGTGGCGCCGATCGCGAAAAAACGCTGGGTGACACGGGGTGGCGCATCCAGGTCAGGGGGGCGCCGCTCGCTTTGTCCTCCGAAGAGAAGACGCTGATCGTCGCCATGGGGATCACCCTTCTGGCGGTGCTGGCAGTGATGTGGCAGGGCATGCGGGTGCTGCAGCGCAACATGCGCCACGATCTGGCCATGATTCGCGATGGGCTGGGTGCCGTTGCGGCAGGGGCGCCTTTGCCCGCGTTGTCGCCGGCCTACGCGCAGTTTCTTCCGGCCATGCGCGAAATCGAACGCATCGCCGGTGAGATCGAGAAGCAACGCAGCGAATTCGCCCGTCTGAGCCTCACCGACGTGCTGACCGGCCTGCCCAACCGGCGGGCGATGGAGGGTCGGTTCAAGCAGATGCTGGGGCTGGCGCAGCGCGGGCACCAGATCGCCCTGGTTCTGTTCGACCTCGATCACTTCAAGGCGCTCAACGACAAGCACGGCCATGCCTCGGGCGATCGGGCGCTCATCGTGCTGGCCAATGCGCTCGCGGCCGTCTCGCGGGATTCGGATTTTTCGGCGCGGCTGGCGGGCGACGAGTTCGTGATCATGCTTGCCGGGCTGGACGAACAGGGAACCAACGCCTGGTTTCTGCGCCTTGTCGACCGTTTCCAGGCCGAATTGCGCGCGAACGGGATCGTCGCGGAGCTGAGTATCAGCGCGGGCCACACCTGGCTGTCGGGCAAGGACACGCTCAGCCGCACACTGACCCGCGCAGACCGCGCGCTTTATCGGGCCAAATCGGAAGGCCGCGCACGATTGGCCTTCCATCGGGACGAGCACGGGGACAGCGCGGGGTAGAATCGCCGCATGATCGAAACCGACCGCCTCATCGCGCCCGCTGCCGCCAGCCCGCAGGAAGAGCAGATCGAACGCGCGCTGCGGCCGCGCTCGCTGGCCGAATACGTGGGGCAGGCCAAGGCGCGCGAGCAGCTCGAAATATTCATCCATGCGGCCAGAAAGCGCAGCGAGGCGCTCGACCACGTGCTGCTGTTCGGCCCGCCCGGCCTGGGCAAGACGACGCTGGCGCACATCATCGCCCGCGAGATGGGGGTGAACCTGCGGCAGACCTCGGGGCCGGTGCTGGAACGCGCCGGCGATCTGGCGGCGCTGCTCACCAACCTGGAACCGCACGACGTGCTGTTCATCGACGAGATCCATCGTCTTTCCCCGGTCGTCGAGGAAGTGCTGTACCCCGCGCTGGAGGATTTCCAGATCGACATCATGATCGGCGAGGGCCCGGCCGCACGTTCGGTCAAGCTCGATCTGCCGCCATTCACGCTGGTGGGCGCGACCACACGCGCCGGCATGCTCACCAATCCGCTGCGCGACCGTTTCGGCATCGTGGCGCGGCTGGAGTTCTACACGCCCGAGGAGCTGGGCCATATCGTGCACCGCTCGGCGGGCCTGCTGCAGATGAATCTGGACGAAGCCGGTGCCCTGGAGATCGCGCGCCGTTCGCGTGGCACGCCGCGTATCGCCAACCGCCTGCTGCGCCGGGTGCGCGACTACGCCGAGGTCAAGGCGAACGGACAGGCGAGCGGTGCGGTGGCGGATGCCGCGCTGGTGATGCTCGACGTCGACCGCGCGGGGCTGGACGTGATGGACCGCAAGCTGCTTTCTGCGGTGGTCGAGAAATTCACGGGCGGGCCGGTGGGGCTGGACAACCTGGCCGCCGCCATCGGCGAGGAACGCGACACCATCGAGGACGTGCTCGAACCCTATCTCATCCAGCAGGGCTATCTTCAGCGCACGCCGCGCGGCCGTATCGCCACGCCGCTGGCCTACCGGCATCTCGGTCTGTCCGCGCCGGCCGAACCTGGCGCGGATCTGTTCTGATGGCCTACGTCTGGCCGGTACGCGTGTACTGGGAAGACACGGATGCCGGCGGCGTGGTGTACTACGCCAACTACCTCAAGTTTCTGGAGCGGGCCCGCAGCGAGTGGCTGCGCGCGCTGGGGTTCGAGCAGGACGTCCTGCGCGATGACGGCGGCGTGGTCTTCGTCGTGCGGCGGGTCGAGATCGATTATCTGGCGCCGGCGCGTTTCAACGATCTGCTCGATGTGTCGGTGGCCCTGGCGGAACGGGGCCGCGCCAGCCTGGATGTCGAACAGACGATCCTGCGCGGGCCAACCCGGTTGGCTTCGGCGCGGGTCAGGCTGGCGTGCGTGGATGCCCGGCGGTTCAAACCCGCTAAAATACCCGCGCCCATCCTTGACGCCGCAGGCCGTGCAACGTGAATCCCGACTTGACCCAAGATCTTTCGTTTGTCCACCTCATCGTCAACGCGTCGGTGCCGGTGCAGATCGTGATGCTGCTGCTGCTGGGGGCTTCGCTGATGTCGTGGTGGTTCATCTTCATCAAGCTGTTCGCGCTCAAGCGCGCCAAACGCGTCACCGAACGTTTCGAACGGGAATTCTGGGGCGGCGGCGATATCAACGCGATGTACCAGCGCGTCTCGGCCGAGCGCGGCTCGGCAGGCGAGATGGAGCGTATCTTCGAGGCCGGATTCCGCGAATTCATGAAACTGCGCAGGCAGGCCGGTCTGTCCGTCAATGTCATCATCGACGGCACGCGGCGTGCGATGCGCGCGACCTACCAGCGTGAGCTCGACAACCTCGAATCGCATCTGGCCTTCCTCGCCACCGTTGGCTCGGTTTCGCCCTATGTCGGACTGTTCGGTACCGTGTGGGGCATCATGATCGCTTTCATGGGCCTGTCGAGCGTTGCGCAGGCCACGCTCGCACAGGTCGCGCCCGGGATCGCCGAAGCCCTGATCGCCACTGCGATGGGGCTGTTCGCCGCGATCCCCGCGGTGGTTGGCTACAATCGCTACACCCACGATATCGACCGGCTGGCCAACCGTATGGAAAGCTTCATGGAGGAGTTTTCCAACATCCTGCAGCGGCAGGCGACCAAAGCGGCTTAGCGCCGGCCTCGACAGCGATCATGCCCTACGTTGAGACCAGGAACGAACGGACCCGAGGCGCAACGCGCCGACAGGGGCCATTCCCTTGCCGGGCGCAGCAACACGGCGGTCGCCAATGCGGGCCTCAACCCGGCGAGCCGCTTGCCTGCAGACGCAGGACTGCCTTGCGGGCCGTCCATCCGGGACGGCCCGATTCCGTTTTCCGCGTGATGCGCGGCATCCCGCGAGCAAGCGACGCCGGGCGCGATTCCTGCCGGGGCGGGGCTTGAATATGGCCCGTACCCGCAAGCAGGTTGCGCAGATCAACGTCGTGCCGATGATCGACGTAATGCTGGTGCTGCTCGTCATCTTCATGGTGACCGCGCCCTTCATCAATCCGGGCCAGGTCGATCTGCCCAGTGTGGGCAAGACCGCGCAGACCCCGGCCCAGCCGCTCGAGATCATCATCAAGGAATCGGGCGACTATCTGTTGCGCGACCGTGCGGCGGGTGATGACGTGCATACCGTGCGCAAGGCCGACCTGGCCAGGGAGATTGCCGCGCGCCATCGTGCCGCCCCCGATCAGCCGGTGGTGATCGCGGCGGACAAGAACGTCCGCTACGAAGAAGTGATGCACACGATGTCGCTGCTGCAAAAGGCGCAGATCAGCCGAATCGGTCTGCTGGCCCGTCCGGCGCCGTGATCACCGCCGCCGACGCGCCTTATCTGTCGCGGCCGGGCCCGAATCTCGCCGCAGGCCTCCTGGCGCTCGGCGTGCATGCCGTGTTCGTGTTGCTGCTCGTCGTCGGCGTTTCCTGGCAGACCCAGCATCCCGCCCCGGTGATGGTTGACCTGTGGGCCGCCCTGCCCGATGTGCCGCGTCCGCCCGCGCCTCCGGTCGAGCCGCTTCCGGTCCCTCCCAGGCCGGCTCCGCCGAAACCCGCGCCTGTGCCGAAGCCGGCCGTCAAGGAGGCGCCTCCGCCCAAACCGCCCGATATCGCGCTGGAAAAGGAAAAGGCCCGGAAGAAAGCGGAAGCGGAAAAGCTGGAAAAGTTGAAAGCCATGCAGGCGGCCGAAGCGAAAGCGCTCGCCGATGCCGCGCGCGAGGAGGCGGCGGCAATGAAGAAGGCCCAGGAACAGCAGCTCGCGGACAAGGAAAGGAAGAAACGCGAACTCCTGCGTCAGCTGGAAGAAGAAGAACTGATGCAGCGCATGGCGGATGAAGAGGCGCGACAGAATGCGGCACGTGCGGCCGCAGCCAGGCGGCTGAACGAGGTCGATCGCATCAAGGGCCAGTACCAGGACATGATCCGCGCGACCGTGCGCGGCAACACCCGTCTTCCGCCCGATCTGCAGGGCAATCCCGAGGTGCGCTTCACGGTGAAATTGCTGCCCACGGGCGAAGTGGTCGACGTCCGGCGCACGCAATCCAGCGGCAATGCCGCGTACGACGAGGCCGTCGAGCGCGCGATCCGCAAATCGTCGCCGCTTCCCCTGCCCGCCGACCGCGATGCGCGCGCGGCTTTCGTGCCGGAACTTTCTTTCGTGCACCGTCCCAAAGAGTGAGCCGTCACACGCGCCTGCGCCGGGGCGTGCCGGGGGCCTGTGTTAAACTCGCTTGCCAATCAAGCACTTTTGTCGAGAACGCTTTACCCATGTTGCGTGCTGTCCTGCTGTTCCCGCTGTTGTGCCTGTCCCTGCTTGGTATGGCGCCCGCTGCATGGGCCGCAATGGAAATCCAGGTGATCGGGGGCGCGGCCAACAAGATCGCGCTGGCGATGGTGCCTTTCCAGGCCGCGTCCGGCCAGCCGTTGCCGGCGCTCACCCAGATCGCGGGCGACGATCTCAACCGCACCGGCCAGTTCAAGCTCGTCGACGTCAGCGGTACGCCGGCGCCGTCCGAACCTTCGCAGGTGAACTACGGCGTATGGCGCGGCAAGGGTGCGGAAGCGATGGTGATCGGCCAGGTCGTTTCCCTGCCCGGTGGACGTTTTGAAGTGCGTTTCCGCCTGATAGACGTGGTCCGGCAGACGCAGATCGCAGGCTACAGCTACAACATCGCGCCGAGCCAGTGGCGCGCGACGGCGCACCAGATCGCCGACATCATCTACGAAAAGCTCACCGGCGTGAAAGGCGCATTCGGCAGCCGCATCGCCTACGTGCAGAAACAGGGCAAGCGTTACGAACTGCGCGTGGCCGATGCGGACGGCCAGAATCCCCGCACCGTGGTGCGCTCCAACGAACCGTTGATCTCACCGATGTTCTCGCCGGACGGCGCACGTCTGGTCTACGTTTCGTTCGAGGACAAGAAGCCCGTCGTGTACGTGCAATCGCTTGCCGACGGCAACCGCCGCAAGGTGGCCGCGTTCAAAGGCTCGAATTCCGCGCCTGCCTGGTCTCCCGATGGTCGCCGGCTGGCCGTGGTGCTCACCCGGGACGAAGCCTCGCAGATTTATCTGATCAATGCCGACGGCAGCGGACTGAACCGGCTGACGCAGGGCGGCAACATCGATACCGAGCCCGTGTTTTCGCCTGACGGACAGACAATCTTCTTCACGTCAGACCGCGGCGGCAGTCCGCAGATCTATCGCGTATCCGTGAACGGCGGCGAGCCGAAGCGCGTGACGTTCAGCGGCGGCTACAACGTGTCGCCGGCGATCAGTCCGGACGGCAAGCTGCTGAGTTACATCAGTCGCGACGAAGGCCGTTTCCGCGTGGCCTTGCAGGATCTGGCGTCGGGCCAGTCGCGCGTGCTGACCGATACCGCACGCGACGAATCGCCGGCCTTTGCGCCCAATGGCCAGTCAGTGCTGTATGCCACGGTCCAGGGCGGGCGCGGAATTCTGGGTACGGTAAGTCTGGATGGCCGTACCCGCGCGCGTCTGTCGGAATCGGGTGTCGATGCGCGCGAGCCAGCGTGGGGGCCGTGACAGGCTGCCCGGGATGAACGATTGTTTGGGGACCGCGACGTGATTGTGAATCGGGTGCTTGTACTGATGGCGTTGGCGGGGCTCGCCGGATGCGCGGGGACCCGGCACGCAGCCGGGATGCCGGAGGTGCCGGCCGGGGGCGCGGCGTCGGCACAGGTTTCTGCCGAGGCACCCGCAATTCCGCAGGCGGCCGGTGCATTGCCGTCCATCGTTGTGCAGCCCGGCATCGCGGGCCCCCATCAATGCATGCTGGCCTGGGCGCAAGGCATGCAGGATGCATTGCAGCCCTGGATGTATGCCATGCGGGGGTGTGACGCCCGCACCGTCGCCCCTTGAACCGGATATCACACTAAAAGGAGAGAGTCGAGATGAAGATGCACAACATGCTTTGGCCCGTTTTGCTTGCCCTGGCCGTTTCCGCCTGCAGCACCACGGGCGGCACGGAAGCCACGGTTGAAGACCGCACGGGTGGCAAGACGGCTGCCACGGTGGGGGCGGACGGCAAGACAGCGGGGGCCGGTGGCGCCGAAACCACCGGGCTGGGCGGTGCTGGCGTGAACGGAAGTGCCCTCGACGGCAGCGGCAATACGGCCGCTACGGGCGACGAGCGCAAGAACCCCGCCAGCCCGTTGTCGCAGCGCAGCGTTTATTTCGACTTCGACAGTTTTACGGTGAAAGACGCTTACCGCCCCATGCTCGAAGCGCACGCGGGCTATCTGCTGGCCAAGCGCGACGCACGGGTCATCCTGCAGGGCAATACCGACGAACGCGGCAGCCGCGAGTACAACCTCGCGCTTGGCCAGAAACGTGCCGAGGCCGTGCGCAAGGCACTGGCGGTTCTGGGGGTGTCCGATGCGCAGATGGAGGCCGTGAGCTTCGGCGAGGAAAAACCGCGCAAGGAAGGCGAAAGCGAAGAGGCCTATGCCGAAAATCGCCGCGTCGACGTGGTCTATTCGGACGAGTAATTTCGCCCGATGCCTGCCGTCTGCCGCATCTGCCTGATTCTGGCGCTGGCTGTGCCGTTGCCGGCCACGGCGCAACTGTTCGGCGGCAATTCCACCGAGCTGGCCGCGCAGGTTCAGGCCCTGCGGCAGAAAGTCGATGCGCTCGACGTCCGTTTGCTCAAGCTCGAGGGTCTGATCCAGCAGAATCAGGAACTGCTGGGTTTGCTGAAGGAAGTCGAGACGCTCAAGGCCGACGTTGCAAAGATGCGCGGACAGGGTGAAATGCAGGCGCACCAGATCGATACCCTGGGCAAACGCCAGAACGATCTGTATGTCGACCTTGATCAGCGGCTGGGCGAACTGGCCAAGGCAGCGAAACCGGCGCCCGCACCCGCGCCGCCACCGGTTGCTGCTGCTCCCCAGGCGCCGGCAGCCGATGTGCCTGCCCCGTCCGGACCGCCCCCGACGCCTGCCGCACAACAGCTCGATCCCCTGGTCGAATCGCGCACCTACGAGGCGGCGCTCAACCATTTCCGCGAAGCCAATTACGCGGGTGCGATCGCCGGATTCAAGGGGTTTTTGAAAGCGTATCCCGACAGCGCGCTGGCGCCGAACGCGCAGTACTGGATCGGGTATTCCTACTATGCGCTGAAGGACTACAAGACTGCGCTGGCGCACCAGCAGAAGCTGGTGGCAGCCTACCCCGGCAGCGCCAAGGTGCCGGACGCGCTGCTCAATATCGCGACCAACCAGATTGCGCTCGACAATCTGGATGCTGCGAAGAAGACGCTCGAAGATCTGGTGTCCAAGCATCCGGGCACCAATGCCGCGACGCTGGCGAGCCGCCGGCTGGCTGCACTGAAGTAATCCGTGCGCGAACCGGCCGTTACACTCCACCCGCAAGGAGTAGGCCGTGGTTGTAATGATGCTGAAGCATCAACAACCACGCTCCGCCTGACGGAGATATTCCTGTCCCTGCAGGGCGAAACCAGCCGTACCGGCCTGCCGACCGTTTTTGTGCGCCTGAGCGGCTGCCCGCTGCGGTGTCGCTGGTGCGATACGCCATACAGTTTCCAGGGCGGCGAGACCGTGATGCTGTCCGACGTTCTGGCGCGCATCGCTGCGTACGGCGTATCGACGGTCTGCGTGACCGGCGGCGAGCCGCTGGCGCAGAAGCATTGCCCGGCGCTGCTTGCGGCATTGTGCGATGCAGGGTATTCGGTATCGCTCGAAACGAGCGGCGCGCTGGATGTGTCAATGGTCGATGCCCGGGTGTCGCGGATCGTCGACATCAAGCCGCCGGCGTCCGGCGAAGCCGAACGCAACCGCTGGGACAACCTCACGCATCTGAATTTCCGCGACGAGCTCAAATTCGTACTGGCTGATCGCGGCGACTATGAATGGGCGCGGGCACTGTTGCACGAGCGGAATCTGCCGGCCATCGCGCCTGTGCTGTTTTCGCCCGTGCAGGGCGAGCTGGCGCCAGGCGCGCTTGCGGAATGGATACTGGCCGACCGCCTGCCGGTCCGGATGCAGGTACAGTTGCACAAGATACTGTGGGGCAATGCCCAGGGCCGATGAGTACGCGTCCCGCCATCGTCCTCTTGTCCGGCGGACTCGATTCCGCAACCGTGCTCGCGATCGCGCGCGATGCCGGTTTTGCCTGCCATGCGCTCAGCCTGGATTACGGCCAGCGCCATCGTGCCGAACTGGCCGCTGCCGCCCGGCTGGCAGCGGCGCTCGGCGCGGTCGAACACCGGGTGATGCGCCTGGGGCTTGGCGATATCGGCGGTTCGGCGCTGACCGATGCGGCAATTGCCGTCCCGGAACAGCCCAGTGAAGGCATACCGGTCACGTATGTGCCCGCACGCAATACGGTCATGCTGGCCCTGGCCCTGGCGTGGGCCGAGGTGCTGGATGCGCGCGATATCTTCATCGGTGTCAATGCCGTCGACTACTCGGGGTATCCGGACTGTCGGCCGGAATTCGTCGCAGCCTTCGAACGCATGGCCAATCTTGCGACCCGGGCCGGTATCGAAGGCAAGTCACTGGCGGTGCATGCGCCGCTCCAGTACCTGACCAAGGCGGAAATCGTCAGGCGCGGGGCGGCCCTGGGTGTGGATTATGCGCACACGGTGAGCTGCTATCAGGCCGATCCGGCAGGGCGTGCCTGCGGCGTCTGCGATGCCTGCCGGCTGCGGCGGCAGGGTTTCGAACAGGCCCGCCTGCCCGACCCTACGGTATATATGGAAGTGCGCGACTAGAGATATTTACCTAATTGCTTAAGCCTGTTTGCTGGGGAATAATCGCCGGGCCCGCGCGCGGGTTGTAACCATAAATATTTTCGGGAGACGCGCTGTATGGAAGGACTCGATCTGATCAGCCAGGCGATTGCTGCGCTCGGCTGGGATCCCAATGACGCATTCGTCAAGACCCGCACGGTCGCCTGGATTGCCTTCGCGCTTGCCTTCGTCTTCGGCTACATAGGCAACAAGACGCATTTCTGCACCATGGGCGCGGTGTCGGACATCGTCAACATGAACCAGTGGGACCGCATGCGCGCCTGGATGCTCGCGATCGCCGTCGCCATCATGGGAACCAGCACCCTGGTCTATCTGGGAGACCTGGACGTTTCCAAGACCATCTATACCGGGTCCAATTTCTACTGGCTGGCGGCGCTTGTCGGCGGCCTTACCTTCGGCATCGGCATGACGCTTGCCGGCGGCTGCGGCCAGCGCACCCTGGTGCGGCTGGGCGGCGGCAATCTCAAATCCATTGTCGTCTTCATCTTTATGGGATACGCGGCGCTGGTAACGCTGTCGGGCATTTTCGGCGCGTTCCGGGTGGGCGTGCTGCAGGCGGCCCCGGTGACCGTCCATCTCGACGGCATGCAGACGCTGCCCGCGCTGCTGGGCATGCATACGCCGGAAAACACGCTCGCAGCCGGACTGGCCATCGGCGTGCTGCTGCTGCTGTTCGTGTTCCTCAATAAAGATTTCAGGGGCAATGCCGATAATATCCTTGCAGGCATCGTGATTGGCCTGATCGTGGTGGCGGGATGGTACGTCACCGGCCGCTTCGGTTTCGGCGAGGATCCGGATACGCTCGAAATGGTCTACCTGGGCACAAACTCCCATCTTGCCGAGTCGATGACGTTCGTTGCGCCTCTTGGCTACACCATGAATCTCTGGGCCTACTGGACCGATAGCTCGACCATCGTCACCTTCGGTGTTGCCAGCGTGTTCGGCGTGATTGCCGGATCCCTTGTCTACGGTGTGACGCACAAGACCTTCCGCTGGGAAGCGTTCAATTCTGCGCAGGATATGTTCCGCCACATCGTCGGCGCCATTCTCATGGGCTTCGGCGGCGTGACTGCACTGGGCTGCACCATCGGCCAGGGTGTCACGGGAATTTCCACGCTGGCCGTGTCATCCTTCATCGTCCTGGCGGCCATCATCGCGGGCGCGGCCGTAACGATGAAGATCCAGTATTACCTTTTGATGCGCGAAGCGTGACCGGCATGCAACGCGCCAACAAAATTTACACCCCTGGTTCAAATGAACCTTGACCCCGTCAGAGGGGGTTGTTACGGTGAAAGCGCAAAGGCCCGTAGCCGAAAGGATTGATTTTGAAGAAGTGGTTCAGCACCCTGTGTCTCGCCTTCCTGGCGGTTTTCGCCTCCCAGGCGTATGCCGCCAAGGCGGTGAATTTCCAGTTCACCGACAGCAAGGGAAAGACCATCCGCCTTTCGGATTACAAGGGCAAATGGGTTCTGGTCAATTTCTGGGCACCCTGGTGTCCGCGCTGCAAGATGGAGTTCAATGAGCTGAACGACCTGGATGCGCGCAAGGATTTCGTCGTGATCGGCGTGGCCATGGACTACGGTATCGACGAAGGCTCGGTCCATACCACCGTTCAGCGTTTCAACCTGCGCTATCCCCAGATCATCGGCGGCAACCGGCGCGATCCGAATCCCCCGTCGCTACAGGTCGGCCCCGTGGATTTCTACCCCACCTCCTACCTGTATTCGCCCAGCGGCGAGATCGTCATGTTCATCCCGGGCATCATCAGCAAGCAGAAGATAGTCGCCTTTACCGAGCAGTACCGGTCGACGGGGGCCACCGAATTCGCGCAGAACGATTTCGTCCCCGTGTCGTCGACAAAGGCGGGCGTCCGACCGGCCAGCATGACCAGTAAAAAACCCGCCAAGGCGAAGTCGCAAGACAAAAAAAAAGCAACAACCAGCTACTGAAGAATTGAGTCGCGCGGCGTGTGAAATCGCCCGCCCGATTGGCCATGCCATTGGGCGCGGACAAGAAAAATGCGATTCGGTCTTTACCCGTGCCGGCACGTTCAGCTATAATTTCAAGCTTTCTTGGGCACGGCTCCCGGTCGCGTCCAAGGGTCGGTAGCTCAGCCGGTAGAGCAGCGGACTTTTAATCCGTTGGTCGCGAGTTCGAATCTCGCCCGACCCACCAGACACTGGAAAGCCGCCTTTGCAGGCGGCTTTTTTCATTGCGTTGCAGGCGGGAAGCGTTGGGGCTACTCCGCGGGGGGTGACATAAATTGTCAGCTCCTGTGCCGTTGAGCGGCAGCCCGGCTTGAATCTGCCCGGATTTTTTGACTTGGGATTTTCGGCTATGTGCGAACGCCAACCCAATAAAATCAAGCCTTCGCAGCGCTTCCATGTCGAAAATGGCCGGCACGGCCTAAAGTTGGCACGCCCGATGCACGTTAAAGGCCCAGACAGGGCGACCTGTTGGACCCATCAACCTGTGCATGACTTTAGGAGAAGCGAAATGATGAAAAAAGCTCAACAGGGCTTTACCCTGATCGAACTGATGATCGTTGTGGCGATCATCGGTATTCTGGCGGCGATTGCGATTCCGCAGTATCAGGATTATGTGACGCGCTCCCGCTGGTCGGACAACCTGCAGCGCGTTGCTCAAATTAAAACCTCAGTTGGAGAGTGTATGCAAGTAAATGCGCAGAATGGTGCACCTGCTGCACCCTGTGATTCACTCGCCAACTTGTCCACTGGTGGCTTTCTCCCTGCTGGATACGCGGTTGTCGCTACGCCAGCGCTTGCCAGTGGTGCGTATGCTGGTGGGGTAATTACCTTGACAGGCACGGCTGCGGCTAATAGTTGTGTGGTAACACTTACGCCTAATGCCAATGCTAATACTGTGACTTGGGCCGTTGCTAACGGCGGTGGTTGTACTCGATCGCAAACAGGTATCAATTAATACGCTTTGCTGCTGCGATGGTTTGTCAAAAGCCCCGGAGTTTCCGGGGCTTTTTCGATTGGTTAAAGGGATAGGGTGGGATAAGGGGGGCAGACACGATTAATTCCTGCTGTGCTGTGTGCTTCCCCCGCTCCGCACGCCCTCATGGCCCGACTCCCTCGTTACGTCATCCCCGGCAGCCCCAGCACATCATCCAGCGCGGCAACAACCGCCAGATCATCTTCGCCGCCGAGGCAGACTATCGGTTCTTCCGCGATGCCTTGATCGACGCCGCGCTCAAGCATCGCCTGCGCATCCACGCCTACGTATGGATGACCAACCATATCCATCTTCTGGCGACGGCGGAATACGACGATAGCATCGGCAAAGTATTTCAATCGGCCGGCCGCAAATATGTGCAGTACTTCAACCACACCCATAAGCGAAGCGGCACCCTGTGGGAAGGCCGCTACCGGGCGACGGTGGTGGACAGCGAACACTATCTGCTGACCTTGATGCGCTACATCGAAATGAATCCCGTGCGGGCTGAGATGGTGGCGCATCCAAGAGACTATCTCTGGTCGAGCTACCGTTCAAACGCTTTGGATGAGACTGGAGAGAACGCGGATTGGCTGACGCCGCATGTCGAATACGATCGGCTGGGCGGAGATACCGCCGAGCGGTAGGGGGCGTATCGGCTTGTTCCGCGCAGCGATTTCAAGAGGCGCCTTGGAGGCGATACGCGAATGCACGCACAAGGGCTGGGCGCTTGGGAGTGAACACTTTCGGGAGCAGATTGAGAAAGTGAGCGGCAGGCGCGCCGCCTCGAAAGAGGTGGGGCGGCCGAAGAAGGAAAGTGATCGCGTCTGACCCTGTTTCTTTGCTGGTGCTGCGCTATGACCTGATGAGCCACGATGCCATCTATCTGGCCCTGCGTTTGCAGTTGCCCATCGCAACGCAGATGGGGCTCTGATGGAAGCGGCCAGATCCGCCGGCGTGGGGCTGTTCAAGGCAGCAGCCTTGCCTTGATTTTTATCGGGGGTAGGTGCCGTCGCCCATGGCGCGGCGAATGATTTCAGGCGCGAATCCCCGACCCTGAAGAAAACGCATCTGCCGGGCTTTTTCGGCCGGGTCGCGGGGCGGGATGCCGAATTTCTTTTCCCAAACCAGGCGTGCGCGTTCGAGTTCGCCGTCGGGATTGGCGGCCAGCGCCGTTTCGATGAGGGTTTCGTTCACGCCGCGCTGGCGCAGGTCGTAGGCGAGGCGGATGCGGCCGTGCCGCGCGCGGTGGTCGGCGATCCAGCTTTCGGCGAAGCGCCGGTCGGACAGCCAGCCTTTCTCCTCGAATTCGTCTAGCACCGGTTCGACAGCCTCGGATGCGAATCCCGCTGCTTCCAGCTTCCGCGTCAATTCGGACCGGCTGTGCTCGCGCCGCGCCAGATAGCCCAGCGCCCGCTCGCGCAGGCTGGCGGGATCAGGCGTCGTTTTCGGCTTCATTGTCGTCTTCGGGCAGGAAGGTCGGGTTGTTGACGCCGACGGCGGCTCGGACCTTGGCTTCGATCTCGTGGGCGATTTCGGGGTGCTCTTTCAGGTATTCGCGCGCGTTGTCCTTGCCCTGGCCGATCTTGTCGCCGTTGTAGGCGTACCAGGCGCCGGATTTGTCGACGAGCTTGTGCGTGACGCCGAGCTCGATGATTTCGCCTTCGCGCGAGATGCCCTTGCCGTAGAGGATGTCGAAGAAGGCTTCCTTGAAGGGCGGCGAGACCTTGTTCTTGACGACCTTGACCTTGGTTTCGTTGCCGACGACCTCGTCGCCTTTCTTGATCGCGCCGATGCGGCGGATGTCGAGCCGCACGCTGGCGTAGAACTTGAGCGCGTTGCCGCCGGTGGTGGTTTCGGGGCTGCCGAACATCACGCCGATCTTCATGCGGATCTGGTTGATGAAGATGACGAGGGTGTTGGTGCGCTTGATGTTGGCGGTGAGTTTGCGCAATGCCTGGCTCATCAGGCGGGCCTGCAGACCCGGCAGGGAGTCACCCATTTCGCCCTCGATTTCGGCCTTGGGGGTGAGCGCGGCGACGGAGTCGATGACGACGATATCGACCGAACCGGAGCGCACCAGCATGTCGGCGATTTCGAGCGCCTGTTCGCCGGTGTCGGGCTGCGAGATCAACAGGTTGTCGACGTCGACGCCGAGCTTCTGCGCGTAGCTGGGGTCGAGTGCGTGTTCGGCGTCGATGAAGGCAGCGGTGCCGCCCACTTTTTGCATTTCGGCGATGACCTGCAGGGTGAGCGTGGTCTTGCCGGAGGATTCCGGGCCGTAGATTTCGACCACGCGGCCGCGTGGCAGGCCGCCGATGCCGAGGGCGATGTCGAGTCCGAGCGAGCCGGTGGAGACGGCCTGGATATCGCGGGCGATGTCGTGGTCGCCGAGGCGCATCACCGAGCCTTTGCCGAACTGTTTCTCGATCTGGGAAAGGGCGGCGGCGAGGGCTTTGGTGCGGTCTTCTGCCAATGCGGGGGTGGCCATGCGGGTCTCCTGGTGTCGGTGGGTGGGCAGACGGCGGTCTGCATGGGCTGAACTTTAGGCAGTATATTTTTTTGTGTCAATAAAAAATATCACCTACATAAAATGTATGTACAAATAAATTGTATCCAGGCGCGTGCCCCCTATAATGCCGACAAAGCGGAGATGGCAATGATTCCAAAGGAAAAACTGCTGCTCGATCTCAAATGGGCGACGCGGCAGCGCCTGCATTACATCGAGATGATGGCCTGGTATGCGGGCGTAGTGACGCGAGGCGACGTGGCGAAGGCCTTCGGGCTGTCCGATCCGGCAGCGACCAAGGACCTCAAGCTCTATGGTGAACTGGCGCCGGGCAATCTGGCGTACCACCATGGCGTGTTCGGCTTTGTGCCCACGCCCGGTTTTTCGTCCGTGTTTGCCGATCTGTCGCCGGCTGTCGCGTTGCCGGCGTTTGCGGCCAATCTGGCGGTGGCCGGCGGCCCCTATGGTGCGGACCGGGTCTATGGCTTGCCGACGGCGGGCTTGCCGCTGCCGGTACGGTTGCCCGGGCGCGATACGCTTGCACAAATCACACGTGCGATCCATGGACGCCGCCGCCTGCAGGTGGTGTACCGGTCGCTGACGGGCAGTCCGGCCGCGCCACGGGTGATCGAACCACACACGCTGGTCGATACCGGATCGCGCTGGCATGTTAGGGCCTATAGTGTCGCGAGCGGCGATTTCCGCGATTTCGTGCTGTCGCGCATTGTCGAGGCGGCCATGCTCGATGTGCGGGCCGAGTCGGCCGAGGAATACGACGAGGACTGGGTTGAATGGGTCAGGCTGGCGCTGATGCCGCATCCGGGTCTGGATCCCGACCGGCGCGCGAGCCTTCTCGTCGATTACGGCGCCGAGAACGACCGCATCGAAGTCAGGGTGCGGCGCGCCTTGCTGGGCTACGTGCTGCAGCGTCTGGGCGTGGATACGACGCCCGGCCATGCGATGAATCCGCAGGCGTATCAGCTGGTGGTGGCGAACCGCGACGAGATCGAGCCGTTCGCGGCGTGGGCGTTTGCATGAAGAAGCGGGAGACAGGGATCGGAGTTTAAGGGGGATCCGTGTGGTGCGGTGCAGCCGCACAAACTCCCCGGTCGCGAGAGCCTGGCCTCAGCCTCATTCAACCAGTTCGATCATGCCTCGCAGCGCTGCGGCCACCGCGCGCGAGCGGATTTCCGTGCGGTCGCCGTCGAGCCGGCAGGTGGACGACATCAATGTGCCGTCGTTGAGCGCCCAGCCGTAGCAAACCGTGCCGACCGGTTTTTCGCGCGTGCCGCCGCCGGGGCCGGCGATGCCGGAGACCGACAGCGCGGCATGAACCGGACTGCGCACCAGCGCGCCGTGGGCCATGGCGCGCGCCGTTTCTTCCGAAACCGCGCCGTAGGTGGCGATCGTGTCCGGCGGTACGCCGAGCAGTTCGATCTTGGCGGCGTTGGCGTAGGTAATGAAACCGCGTTCGTAAAACGACGAGCTGCCGGGGATCGAGGTCAGTACTTCGCCGATCCAGCCGCCGGTGCAGGATTCCGCAGTGGCGAGCATCCAGCCGCGCGCGTGCAGTTTCCGGCCGAGCGTTTCGGCCAGTTCATGCAGTTCGTCGTCGTTTACACGAGCCATTCCATTCCCTTCAAGGCCAGAATCGCATAACCGGCCGCCAGCAGGTCGTCGAACATTACGCCGAAACCGTTTTTCAGGCGGGTGTCGAAAAAGCGGATCGGCCAAGGCTTCAGGATATCGAACAGGCGGAAGAGCGCAAAGGCCAGCACGATCCAGAGCCCGCCTGCCGGCGTAAAAAGCAGCACCAGCGCATAGGCCACGATCTCGTCCCAGACGATGCCGCCATGATCGGCCACGCCCAGTGCACGCCCCGTGCGTGCGCAGACCCAGATGCCGAGCAGAAACGCGGCGGCGAGCAGGGCGAGGCGCATGGACAGGTCCGGCGTCAGTGCCGCGAGCGCCCAGAACAGCGGCAGTCCGAGCAGGGTGCCTGCCGTGCCCGGGGCTTTCGGCGCCAGTCCGGTCCCGAAGCCGAAAGCGATCAGGTGGGCCGGGTGGCGAAACAGGAAGGCAAGATCAGGGCGCGAAGTGGTCATGTCCGGTGCGTTCCAGCGACAGGGGGTGGCCATTCGCGTCGACGATCGCGAGGCCGGCTGCGTCGACGATGCGACCGATGCGTGTCACCGGCGTATCGGCCGCGGCGGCGGCGGCGTGCACGGCATCGCGCCGGTCGCACGGTGCGGTGAAGCAAAGCTCGTAGTCGTCGCCGCCCGCCAGCACGGCGTCGCGGGCCGCTGCTTCGTGCAGGTAGGTGCGCGTGGCGGGCAACAGGGGCAGGGCGTCGAATTCGAGCACCGCGCCGACGCGCGAGCGTTCGAGGATGTGGCCCAGATCGGCGGCGAGACCGTCGGAAATATCGATGGCGCTCGTGGCCAGTCCGCGCAGGGCGATGCCCAGCGCAACGCGCGGTGTCGGCAGGTAGAGCGCGGGCAGCACGCGGGCGGCGTCGATCTGTTCCATGAACAGCCGTCCCTGCCGGTAGGCGAGCGCCATCGCCGCCGAGCCGATGACGCCCGATACCCAGACATCGTCGCCGGGCTTCGCACCGTCGCGCCGCAGTGCCTGCCCGGGCGGCACTTCGCCGATGGCAGTGATGCCGAACGTGAGCGGGCCGCGCGTGGTGTCGCCGCCGACGAGTTCGACGCCGTGCAGGTCGGCCATGCGAAAGAAACCACGTGCGAAAGCAGCGAGCCAGGCCTCGTCGACAGCCGGCAGGGCGATCGAAAGCGTGACCCAGCGCGGCGCCGCACCCATTGCGGCCAGATCGGACAGATTCACCGCGAGCGACTTGTGCCCGAGGCCGGCCGGGCTGTCCTGCGGCATGAAATGGCGGCCTTCGAGCAGCATGTCGGAAGTGACCGCGAGCTGCATGCCGGACGCGGGGGTGAGCAGGGCGCAGTCGTCGCCCACACCCAGCACGGCGCCGGGCGTGGCGCGGGTGAAGTAGCGGGCGATGAGGTCGAATTCCATAGTCAGGGGAGGGCAGGATGTAGGGGCGTTTGTGCGGCTGTGCCGCGCCTACGCATTCATGCAGCGCAGTCGCGCAATCCCCCTGATCCCTAGCCCCTGGTTTCCAGCGCGCGCACTTCCCGCCCCAGTTTGTCGAGCACGCCGTTGACGTATTTGTGGCCGTCGGTGCCGCCGAATTTCTTCGCGAGTTCGACGCCTTCGTTGATGACGACGCGCAGGGGCACGTCGGGGCAGTGCAGCAGTTCGTAGGCGCCGATGAGCAGGATGCCGCGCTCGACGGGCGACAGGTCGTCGATGGCGCGGTCGAGCAGCGGCGCCAGGCGCGTGCTCAGCATATCCTCCTCTTTCAGCACGCCGTAGAGCAGGGTGCGGAAATAGGGTTCGTCGACCCGCTTGAACTGCTCGTCTTCCTTGAGATTGGCGACGATGAGGGTGACGTCGGCGCCGCCCACCCGCCATGCGTACAGGCCCTGCAGTGTGAATTCGCGCGCGAGCTTGCGTGAGCCCGCCATGTCAGAGGCGCTTCATCAGGTTGGCCATTTCGATGGCCACGCGCGCGGCATCGCGCCCTTTTTCCGCCATGCGCGCGTGCGCCTGTTCTTCGGTTTCCACGGTGAGGATCGCATTGGCGATGGGCACGCCGGTTTCGAGCTGGACGTCGAGAATGCCGCGCGAGGACTCGTTGGCGACGATCTCGAAATGGTAGGTTTCGCCGCGCACGACCGCGCCGAGGGCAACGAGCGCATCGTACTGGCCGGACTGCGCCATTTTCTGCAGCGCCAGCGGATGTTCGAGCGCGCCGGGCACGTCGACCAGCAGCACGTCTTCGCGCGCCACGCCGAGGCGGATGAGCTCGGTGTCGCAGGCCGACAGGAGGCCTTCGCAGATATCCTTGTTGAAACGGCTCATGACGATGCCGATGCGGAGTCCCTTGCCGTTGTAGACGGGGTCGAGTTCGTTGATGCTGGTGTTGTTTCCCATGTTTCCGTGTCCTTATCTGATCAGGCCTTGTCGAGGTAGCCCACGACTTCCAGGCCGAAGCCGTCCATTGCCGGCATCTTGCGCGGGCTGGCCAGGAGCCGCATCTTGCCGACGCCGAGGTCGCGCAGGATCTGCGCGCCGATGCCGTAGTCGCGCAGGTCGTATTTGCGTTGCGCAACGCGCGGCGGGTCGATGCGTTCGAGCAGCGCATCGGCGGTTTCCGGCCGGTGCAGCAGCACGACAACGCCTGCCTGCGATTCGGCGATGCGTTCCATCGCGCCGAGTATGGGCCAGGAATGGCCGCCACCGGTCACGTCGAGAAAATCCATCACCGACAGCGGTTCATGCACCCGCACCAGGGTTTCCGCATCGGCGTGGATTTCGCCCTTGACGAGCGCGAGATGCGTTTCCTTGGCGCAGGTGTCGCGGTAGGCAATCAGGCGGAACGCGCCGTAAACAGTCTGCACGAGACGGTCGGCGACGCGTTCGACGAGGCTTTCGGTCTGATTGCGATAGTGGATGAGATCGGCGATGGCGCCGATCTTCAGGCCATGTTCCTGCGCGAAGGGGACCAGGTCGGGCAGCCGCGCCATCGTGCCGTCGTCCTTGAGAATCTCGCAGATCACGGCGGCCGGCTCCAGGCCTGCCAGGGCGGCGAGGTCGCAGCCGGCCTCGGTATGGCCGGCGCGCGTCAGCACGCCGCCGGGCTGGGCGCGCAGTGGAAAGATGTGGCCGGGCTGGATGATGTCGCTGGGGCGGGCTTCCCGGTTCACGGCCGCCTGGATGGTGACGGCGCGGTCGGCGGCCGAAATGCCCGTGGTCACGCCTTCGGCCGCTTCGATCGAAACGGTGAAGGCGGTGCCGTGCGGCGTCTGGTTGTCCGACACCATCTGCTTGAGGCCAAGCTGCTCGCAGCGGGCCGGCGTCAGGGTCAGGCAGATCAGGCCGCGGCCGTACCGGGCCATGAAATTGATCGCTTCGGGGGTGACGTGCTCGGCGGCCATGACCAGATCGCCTTCGTTTTCGCGGTCTTCTTCGTCGACCAGGACGACCATGCGGCCGGCTTTCAGTTCTTCAATGATTTCGGGAGTGGGGCTGAGGCTCATCGGGTGGGGTCTCGTCGCCTGCGCCGAACGCGGTGTGCGTGGAACAGGCCGTTGCAGGCAGAGCGGCGGATGCCGCGAGGCAGCAATTCTCCCAGATTGAGGTGTGCCAGGCCACAGTCGGACGATTGAACCATTGTCTGGCACTTAACTTTGTGTTTACAAATACCGATAAATGAAATAAATAAGTTGTGAGGGAAATTTATATCCACAACCCCATCTGGAGAGAGACGATGACTGCACGACGTTTTCTGGCGTTGGCCATGCTGTGCCTGCCCGCGCCCGTACTGGCGGCGACGGCGACCGCCAGCTTTACCGTGACCGCCACCGTGGTCGCGAGCTGCACCCTGAACGGCGGGATCCCGCTGGCTTTCGGAACCTATACGCCCGGCGTGGCGAAAGACGCCACGACGACCTTTACCGCGACCTGCACGACGGGCACACCCTATGCGCTCGATCTGTCGGTCGGCAGCGGCTCCGGCGCGAGCTTTGCCACGCGCCGCATGACCAGCGGCGCCGATACGCTTGACTATGGCCTCTACACCGACGCCGGACGCACCACGGTCTGGGGCGACGGCACGGGCGGCTCCAATACCGTCGGTTCGACAGGAACCGGCGTGACGCAGACCTTCACCGTATACGGCCGCATACCGGCCGCCGCCGCGGCGACTGTCGGCACTTACCTGGATACGATCACCGTCACCGCAACCTATTGATGAAGCCGCTCGCTGGGGGCCTGGTTGCCCTGACGGCGGCATTGAGCGTGTACGCCGGCGGTTTTCAGGTGCAGCCGGTGCGGCTCGATCTGGCCGCAGGCCAGGGCAATGCTGTCCTGACGATCTCCAATCCGTCGCGGGAGCCGCTCCTGATCCAGGCGGAGGCGTTTGCCTGGCGTCAGGACGCGGGCGGCGACGTGCTGGAACCGACCGTCGCCCTGCTGCTCAATCCGCCGATCTTCGAGATCGCGCCGGGGGACAGTCAGCTGGTTCGCGTCGGGCTGCGCCCTGGCCGCTCGATGGCCACGCGGGAAGCCAGCTATCGCATCTGGCTGTCGCAACTGCCCGGCAGCGAACCGGATCCTGCGCAGGGAGTGCGCATGCTGTTTCGCGTGAGCCTGCCGCTGTTCGTCACTCCGTCCGGGCCGGCGCAGGCGCGGGCCGACTGGGTGCTCGAGGCGGGGCGGCTGACCGTGCGCAATCCGGGTACGCGCCATCTGCAGGTCCGCAGTGTTCGACTGACCCGCACCGATGGCGCAAGCGTGTCGCTGCCGATGCGTTACGCGCTGGCGGGCGCGGTCGCAGGCTGGCCGCTGCCTGCCGGCTGGGCGGGGCAGACGCTTGCGATCGAAGCCGATACCGATGCCGGCATACTGAAAACGCGGCTCGATCCGGGCGAAGGTGTGCCCCGCTAGGCGTTGGCGTTTTACCGGCGCCGTGTGTCTGGCGATCGCGCTGCTGTGCGCAGCCGGCCTGACCGGGCCGGCGCTGGCAGCCTCGCCGCTACTGTTGGCGGTGCGCATCAATGGCGCGGCGGTCGGCGACTTCGTGCCGCTGCTGCGCGAGGGCGACCGCTGGTTTGCACAGGCCGAGGCGCTTGCGCGTTGGCGCATCGCACCGGCCGGCCCGGCTCGCCGTGTCGACGGCATGGACTGGTGGGCGCTGCCGGGCATGCCGCGGCTGGATGCCACCACGCAAACCCTGCTGCTCGATCTGCCGGCGTCGGCATTCGACCTGCAGCGCGTCGATTTGCGCCCCGCGCGTCCTGCGGCAGTTGAAGCGCCGCTCACGCCGGGATTGGCACTCGACTACGACTTCAATCTGGAGGCGGGAGAAGGCCGGCCGCAGGCCGCGGCCCTGCTCGACTTCGGCGCGTTCGGCCTGGCGCGGCTGCCGGGCACGCTGCGGCATCGCATGGTGCTGCGCACGCTGCCGGACGCCGGGCGCGCGCTGCGGCTCGATACCCGGTGGCGCATCGAGCAGCCGGCGCAGCTGCGTGCCTGGACATTCGGCGATACCTTCACCTGCAACGGCGATTTTGCCGGCACGGCCCGTTTTGCCGGGGTGCAACTCGCCACCGATTTTGGTCTGCGCCCCGACCTGGTGACGTTTCCGCTGCCCGCGCTGGGCGGCAGCGCGAGCGTGCCGAGCGCAGTGGATCTGCTGGTGGACGGTCGAACGGTCGGCGCCACCCAGGTCGGCAGCGGGCCGTTTGCGCTCGACAATCCGCCGCTGGCGGCCGGCGCGGGTGAAGTGACGGTGGTGCAGCAGGACGTGCTGGGCCGCGCGCGCCAGATCAGCGTACCGTACTACGTCAGCCCGCGGCTGCTGAAGCCGGGCCTGTCGGATACCTGCCTAGAAGCCGGCCGGCTCCGCCGGGATTACGGCGTGCGCAGCAACGATTACGGCGGCACGTTCTCGGCGGCCGGTATCCGGCGCGGGTTGACCTCCGTGCTGACGCTTGCCGGCCGCGTCGAGGCCGGCGAAGTCAGCGGCATGCAGGTCGGCATGAACTGGCTGGCGGGCCGCCTGGGGGTGTTCACCCTGCAGACGGCGGCTTCGACGGGCGATGCCGGCGGCGGCAGCCGGCAGGCCCTGCGTTTCGAGCGGCAAACCCGCGCGTTTTCGCTGTCCGCCGGGATCGAAACCGCTTCGGCCGGCTACCGCCGGCTGGGCGGCGAAGCCCTGCCGGACAAACGGAGCAGTCTGTTCGTCGGGCTGCCGGTTGGCGGCGCCAATCTGACGCTGGCCGGCATATGGCAGGACAGCCGGACGACGGGGCCGTCGACCCGCATTGCCAGCGCGAGCCTGAGCATGCGTGTCGCCAGCGGATGGTTCGGCCAGTTCACGATCCAGCAGCAGGATGGCGAGACGACGGCGTTCGCGGTTTTCACGCGTGCCTTCGGCGAACGCCGGCATATGGCGCTGTCTGCCCAGAACCGGCATGGCGAAACGCTGGCGACCCTGCAGGCGCAGAGCAGCGAACCGTTGTCCGGCGGGCCGGGCTGGCATGTGCTTGCCAGTGCGGGGGCGCACGCGCGGCAGGTGGCAGGCATGAGCTGGCTCGGCAATGCCGGGCGCTTCGCGCTGGAAGCGGCGCACGAGTCCGCGGGCGATGCGTACGCCCTGCGTGCAGGCGGGCGCGGCGGGCTGGTCTGGGCAGACGGTGCGTTGACGGTCACGCGCGGACTGGGCGAAGGCGCGATCGCGCGCGTCAGCCTGCCGGGCATGGCGCATGTGCCGATTCTCTACCAGCACCGGGTGGTCACGACGACCGATGCGAACGGCGAAGCCTGGGTGACCGGACTGCTGCCGTACGAGAACAACGTCATCGCCCTCGATCCGCGCGCCTTGCCGATCGCCGTGCGTCTGGATCGCGAGGCGGTCGTCGTACGCCCACCCGCCCGTACCGCCGTGACGCTGGGATTCCCTTTGACGGCGCAGCGTGCCGCGCTGGTCCGCATCGTCGATTCGGCAGGGGTGCCGATTCCCCTCGGCGCGCGGGCCCGCACCGCCGATGGCCGGAGGCTGCCGTTCGGGCGCAATGGCGAGGTCTATGTCGACCGGCCGGCGGCGCACAACCGCTTGCAGGTGGAATGGCCGCGTGGACAATGCGCGATCGAGTTCGAATTTCCGCCGGGTGACGATCCCCAGCCGCGCCTGGGGCCGTTCGTATGCGAGTCCCTGATATGAAGCTGTCCTGTCTGTTGCTGTTGTCGACGATGTCCCTGACTGCGCATGCCGCCACGTGCAACGTCTCCGCCACCCCGCTTGCCTTCGGCAGCTATGCCTCGCCGGGCGGTGTGCAGACGGATTCGAGCAGTACCCTGACGGTGAGCTGCACGCCCGAGCGCATCCTGCTCTGCACGATCGGGTACACCGTGAGTCTGTCCGCCGGCGGGGCGGGGAGCTATGCGCCGCGCAAGCTCGACAGCGGCGGCAACCGGCTCGACTACAACCTCTACACGAGCGCGACGCGTTCGACCGTCTGGGGCGATGGCACGGGCGGCACCAGTACCGTGTCGAGCAGCATCACCAGCGGCCTGCTTGGGCTGCTGCTGTGCGACGAGGCCAGCAAGAACCACACGGTCTACGCGCGCATCCCTGCGGCGCAGTCGGTACCCGCCGGCAGCTACGCGGACACCATCGTCGTCACCGTGACGTACTGAGCGCCGCGTCGTGCGCCGCCATGCGCGCCACATAGCGCGCGATGAGATCGATTTCCAGGTTCACCGGCTGATCCGGTGCCAGCGTCCGGAGCGTCGTCATCTCGAGCGTGTGCGGAATGAGGTTGACTTCGAAGCGCTTGCCATCGATCGCGTTGACCGTGAGCGATACGCCGTTGATGGCGACGGAACCCTTGCCGGCGATGTAGCGCGCGAGCGCTGCGGGGGCCTCGACGGCCAGCCGGTGCGATCCGCCGCCCAGATCCTCGAATGCGACGACCCGGCCGATGCCGTCCACATGGCCCGACATCAGGTGGCCGCCCAAGCGGTCTGCCAGCCGCAGCGCCTTCTCCAGGTTCACCGCGCCGTCCGGTGCGAATCCCCGGGTGCAGCGCAGCGTTTCGGCGGAAACGTCGACAGTGAACTGCGACGGCGCCAGCGCGACAGCGGTGAGACAGACGCCGTCGACCGCGATGCTGTCGCCCAGCGCCACGTCGGCGAGATCCAGCGCGCCGGCGTCGATGACCATGCGCGCGTCGGCGCCGTGCGGTTCGTATGCGTGGATGCGGCCGATGGCCTGGACAATGCCGGTGAACATGACGGGACTGGAAGCCGGATGTGGGGAGGCCCACATTGTAGGGGCTGGCCGTCGGCCGGTGAACACCGGGCGCACGCTGCGAGGCGGGATATAAAAAGATATAAAGGTCATTAAATTGGTATGATAGGACTTTCGATGCTGCCGGGTCGACGCATGAATCTTCCTGCTTCCTTCGCCATTCGCGGCCACGCGCTCCTGCCTGTCGTCCAGGGAGGCATGGGCGTCGGCATTTCGGCGCACCGCCTGGCGGGCACGGTTGCGGCTGCCGGCGGTATGGGCACCATCGCCAGCATCGATCTGCGCCATCATCACGCCGATCTGCTGGCGCAGGCGCGCGGCGCGCGCGACCGGGAAACGCTGGACCGGCTCAACCTCGTTGCCCTCGACCGTGAAATCCGCGCCGCGCGGGCGCTGGCCAATGGGCGGGGGCTTGTTGCCGTCAACGTGATGAAAGCCGTGGATGCGCATGCGGCCTACGTGCGGCAGGCCTGCGCATCGGGCGCGCAGGCCATCGTGATGGGCGCGGGCCTGCCGCTCGACCTGCCCGATCTGGCGGCCGACCATCCCGAAGTCGCGCTGGTGCCGATCCTGTCGGATGCGCGCGGAGTCGCCATCGTGCTGAAGAAATGGGCGCGCAAGGGGCGCCTGCCGGATGCCATCGTGATCGAACATCCGCGCTACGCGGGCGGGCACCTCGGAGCGACGAACCCGGCCGAGCTTGCACATGCCCGGTTCGATTTCGCCGAGGTGCTGCCCGCCGTTTTCGCACTGTTCGACGAAATGGGCATCGCGCGCGCGCGCATTCCGCTGATCGTCGGCGGCGGCATCAACAGTCATGAGAAGCTGCGTGCCGCGCTCGCCCTGGGGGCTGCTGCCGTGCAGATCGGCACCGCCTTCGCCGTCACCGAGGAAAGTGACGCGCACCCCGCATTCAAGCGCGTACTGGCCGAAGCCCGCCCCGAGGATATCGTCACTTTCATGAGCGTGGCGGGCCTGCCGGCGCGCGCGGTGAAAACACCCTGGCTTGCGAACTATCTCCGGCGCGAAGCTCGCTTGCAGGCCTGCGCCAAGGCCGATCCGGACCGCTGTGCCGCCGGATTGCACTGCCTGACCCAATGCGGCCTGCGCGACGGGCTCGCGCGCGCCGGCCAGTTCTGCATCGACGCGCAGCTTGTCGCCGCGCTGAAAGGCGACGTCAACAAGGGGCTTTTCTTTCGCGGCGCCGAGCCGCTGCCTTTCGGCAACGAGATTCGGCCGGTGCGCGATCTGATCGCGTATTTTCTCAGCGGCGAAAAGCCGGCCCGCATCGCCGACGCCGCATGACGCCCGTCTCCGGAAAGGCTCGCCAAGCCGTATGTAACGGATGCCTGCGAGCCGTCCTCGGCGCCGCTGCGGCCCTGGCGGGCCTGAGCGCGTGCGAGGCGCCGCCCGAGCCGGCTTATCAGGCAGGCCCCAGGGCCTACGTGGCGTTCTACCTGCCGGCCGACGATCCGGCTTACGCCGAGCTGCACCTCGACGTGCAAATCTATCGCCTCGATGACGGCCAGCGCGTGTTCGCCGGCGCGCTGCAGAAATGGAAAAACCTGCGGCCCGCGCGCGCGGGCCTGACAGTGCCGGTCCCGCCGGGCAGACACGTGTTTTCGGTGGAGATGGCGGGGGGCGCCGCAACGGTCGCGCTCGACGTGCGGCCGAACATCTACTATCCGGTTCGCATCGGTGCGGCGAATATCGTGCGCGGCCGGCTGATCGGTGCGAGCGACAGGATCCGTTTCGATATCCGCGTTACGCCGGAACAGCCCGTTCCGCCCGGCAGCGCCTTGCCGACGCAGGCTTCACGCGGCTGAGCGGCCGGCCCGCAGAAACAGGGGCCATGCCAGCGCGCGCGCCGTCATCGGCTCGCCCCAGGCCGGCGTGAGACGGGCCTGCAGATCCGGCAAGGGATCATGCCCGCGTGCGGCCTGGTAGCGTTTCACGGCCGACCAGGTCGAAAGATAGGCGATGAGGCGGGGCAGATTCCATTCGACGCGGATGGCGAAGGCTGGCGCCTGGACAGGCGGGAAAGGGAAGGGCAGGCCGCGGTAGCCGTCCTCGACCAGTGCGCGTTCGGCCGGCCAGTAGGGGCCGAGCGTCCGCGCATAGAAATCCAGATAGGGCGCATCGAGCGGGTCCGGCAGAACGAGCCGTCCGTAGCCCCACACGGCCAGAATGCCTGCAGGTTTGAGCACGCGACGCGCCTCGGCGTAGAAACGCGGCAGGTCGAACCAGTGTGCGGCCTGCGCGACCGTGACGAGATCGACGCTGGCCGTCGCGAGGCCACTGGCTTCCGCTGATGCCACCCGATAGTCGACACCGGGGTGCGGCTGGGCATGGCGGATCTGCTCGGCCGATGCGTCGGTGGCGACGATTCGTCCGAAATGGGCGGCGAGTCCGCGCGCGGCCTGGCCGTTGCCGGTGGCGCAGTCCCAGGCGGCTGCGCGCGCGCCGCACTGCCCTGCCAGCCACGCGTAGAGCGCGTCGGGATAATCCGGCCGGAACGCCGCATACGCATCGGATGCGCTGGAGAAATGATCCTTGAAACCGGCAGCCATGCCGGGGAGTGTGCCAGAAGTCCGGCCGGGCGGGACACTGCCCGGTCCTCCCGGCCGGCCGGATGCTCAGGCTGCGATGCGGAAGCCTTCCATCGCCTGGCCGAGCTGCGAGGACTGCGTCTCCAGCGATTGCGCGGCCGAGGCCAGCTGTTGCACGAGCGCGGCGTTCTGCTGTGTCGTGGCATCGATCTGCGCGATGGCCTCGTTCATCTGGCCGATGTCGCTGCTCTGCGAATGCCCGGCCTGGGCGATGTCCACCGTCAGCTGCGACACACGGCCGACGCTGTCGAGAATTTCCTGCATGGTCTTGCCCGCGTCGTCCACCAGCCGCGCACCGGCATCGACCTTGGCCGTGGACTCGTCGATCAGTTGTTTGATCTCGCGTGCCGCGTTTGCGCTGTTCTGCGCCAGTGCGCGCACTTCGGCGGCGACGACGGCGAAGCCGCGTCCGTTGTCGCCGGCGCGGGCCGCTTCGACGGCTGCGTTGAGCGCCAGGATATTGGTCTGGAAGGCGATGCTGTCGATCACGCTGACGATCTCGCCGATCCGCGTGGCGCTGGCGTGGATCTCGCGCATGCGGGCAACCGCATCGCGCATCGTTTCCGCACCGCGTTGTGCGATCGTGCTCGATTGTGTGACCACATTGCGCACTTCCTCGGTGTTGCGGGCATTGCTTTCCACCGTGCCGGCGAGCAGCTGCATCGAACTGGACGTCTGCTGGAGCGCACTGGCCTGATTCTCGGTGCGGGCCGAGAGATCGACGTTGCCGCTCGCGATTTCGCGCGTGACCGTGCTGACGCTGTCGACGGCCTGGCGGACGTCGAGCACGGTCTGGCGCAGCTTCTTGCGCATCGAATTCAGTTCGGCGCGCAGCCACGAGATCTCGTCCTTGCCCGGCGAATCGATGCGGGTATCGAGGTCGCCGCCCGCGATGCGGGTCACGCATTCGATGGTGGATTCCACCGAATCCTTGATGCTGCGCCGGATCGCCCAGGCGCTGAATGCGGCGAGCGCACATCCCAGACCGGCCGTGGCGCCCATGCCCCAGGCTGTGGACCCATGCGTATCCGGCAGTGCGGCGATCGCAGCGACGCCCAGCGTTGCCATCATCAGTCCCATGATCGAGAAACCGATGACGATACGCTGCACGAGGCTGACCCTCCGAATCCATTCCATGTCGTTTCTCCCTTTGCGCGTGTGCCCCAGCATGAAGCGCGGAGCTTGGTACGAGAGCACTATCGGTTTCGGAAGGTGTGGCCTTGATTGGGGGAAACCCTAGGGCGGACGGGGAGCAGGATTCAGAGGGTAGGGGTCAGGGAGCCCTGTGCGGCCGCGTCGTGCCGCGGCATGGAACGCGGCGCCAATCCGCAGGGCCTAGGCTTTCCGGGGGTGCAACACCAGACGGAGATCAGTGCCGATACGCCGCAGATCGGTCAGCTCGAAGCGTGCGGCGCCGGCCAGCGTGCCGGGCGCGGCATCGGCGAAAAGTCCGCGCGCGGGTTCGCCGATCGCGATCGGTGCAACATAGGCGACCCATTCGTCGATGAGGCCCGCCGCGAGCAGGGCGCCGTTGAGCGCGGCGCCGGCCTCGACGTGCAGTTCGTTGACGCCGCGCTGCGCGAGCAGCACAAGCAGCGCGGCGAGGTCGGTGCGGCCGTCGGCGCCCGGCAGTTCGGCGATTTCCGCGCCCGCTGCTTCGAGCGGGCCGCGTGCATCCGGTGTGGCGTGGTGACAGGCGATCAGCGCCGGCAGGAGCGCCGCGCCCGGCGGCGTGCGCAGGGCCGAATCGACGACGACGCGCAGGGGCTGGCGGCCGGTGTCGAGGTCGCGCACGGTCATTCGGGGATCGTCGGCACACACGGTGCCGCTGCCGGTCAGGATGGCGCATGCGCGGGCGCGCAAGCGCTGCACGTCGGCCCGGGCGGCCTCGCCGGTGATCCATTGCGACTGCCCGTTTGCAAGCGCGGTCCGGCCGTCCAGCGTGGCGGCGGTCTTGAGCCGCACCCAGGGCCGGCCGCGCGTCATGCGCGAAACGAAGCCGGGATTGAGCGCGCGTGCCTCGGTTTCCAGCAGGCCGACCTCGGCCTGGATGCCGGCAAGCGTGAGCATGGCGATACCGCCGCCGGCGACCAGGGGATTCGGGTCGGTCATCGCGGCCACCACGCGTACAACGCCGGCATTGATCAAGGCTTCGGCACAGGGCGGCGTGCGGCCATGGTGCGAGCACGGTTCGAGCGTGACATAAGCGGTGGCGCCGCGCGCATGGCCGCCAGCCCGGGCCAGGGCGTGCACCTCGGCGTGTGGGGCGCCGGCGCGTTCGTGCCAGCCTTCGCCGACGACCGCGCCGTCTTTCACGATCACGCAGCCGACGCGCGGGTTGGGCGGGGTGGTGTAAAGCCCGCGTTCGGCCAGCCGCAAGGCGTGCGCCATGTGGGCATGATCGGCGGCGGCGAAGCGGAATGCGCTCACGGCGGGTTACTCGAAAAGATCGTCCACGCCCTGCGAAGGCATGCGTTCCAGATCCTGCAGCATTTCGCGGAAATCGTCCGGATCCTGGAAGCTCTTGTAGACCGAGGCAAAGCGGATGTAGGCGATCTTGTCGAGTTTCTTCAGTTCGTTCATCACCAGTTCGCCGAGCTCGCGCGAGGGCACTTCGCGCGCGCCGCGCGTGAGCAGTTTCTGGCGGATGCGTTCGACCGACGCGTCCACCTGTTCGGTCGGTACCGGCCGCTTGTGCAGGGCGCGGCGGAATCCCTCACGCAGCTTGGTCTCGGAAAAATCCTCGCGCGTACCGTTGCTCTTCACGATCTGCGGCGGCCGCAGCTCGGCGGTCTCCCAGGTGGTGAAGCGCTTTTCGCAGGCCACGCAGCGGCGGCGGCGGCGGATCGCGTCGCCCGCTTCATTGACGCGCGAGTCGATGACCTGGGTGTCGAGGGAACCGCAGAAGGGACACTTCATCGGGGTCGGGATTCAGGGGCCGGGGCGGAGAGGATGGGCAGCCTTTGGCCATGTATCGCTTGAGAGAAGGCGAAGCACAAATCCCTGGCCCATTGTCCCTGCCGCGTCAGCCGTAAACCGGGAACTTCGCCGTCAGCGTCGCCACCTCGCCCTGCACGCGCGCGATCACGGCTTCGTCGGTCGGCGCGTCGAGCACGTCGGCGATGAGGTGCGCGAGCTGTTCGGCTTCGAGTTCCTTGAAGCCGCGCGTGGTCATCGCCGGAGTACCGATGCGGATGCCGCTGGTGACGAAGGGCTTCTGCGGGTCGTTCGGGATCGAGTTCTTGTTGACGGTGATGTGGGCGCGGCCGAGCAGCGCTTCGGCGTCCTTGCCGGTGAGGTTCTTGGCGCGCAGGTCGACCAGGAACACGTGGCTCTCGGTGCGGCCGGAGACGATGGCGAGTCCGCGTTCGACGAGCACCTTGCACATCACCAGCGCGTTGGCGACGACCTGTTCCTGGTAGTGCCTGAATTCCGGTGTGGCGGCTTCCTTGAATGCGGTGGCCTTGCCGGCGATGACGTGCATGAGCGGGCCGCCCTGCAGGCCGGGGAAGATGGCCGAGTTGATCGCCTTCTCGTGTTCGGCCTTCATCAGAATGATGCCGCCGCGCGGGCCGCGCAGCGTCTTGTGCGTGGTCGAAGTCACCACGTCGGCGTGCGGCACCGGGTTGGGGTACACGCCGGCGGCGATGAGGCCCGCGTAGTGCGCCATGTCCACCATGAAGATCGCGCCGATTTCCTTCGCCACCTTGGCAAAGCGTGCGAAGTCGATGCGCAGCGCATAGGCCGAGGCGCCGGCGATGATGAGCTTGGGTTTGTGCTCGCGCGCGAGCGCTTCCATCCTGTCGTAGTCGATTTCCTGCTTTTCGTTCAGGCCGTAGGCGACGACGTTGAACCACTTGCCGCTCATGTTGAGCGCCATGCCGTGGGTGAGGTGGCCGCCTTCGGCGAGGCTCATGCCCATGATGGTGTCGCCGGGCTTGAGGAAGGCCATGAACACGGCCTGGTTGGCCTGCGAACCGGAGTTGGGCTGCACGTTGGCGGCTTCGGCGCCGAACAGCGCCTTCACGCGGTCGATGGCCAGCTGCTCGACGATGTCCACGTATTCGCAGCCGCCGTAGTAGCGTTTACCGGGGTAGCCTTCGGCGTACTTGTTGGTGAGCTGCGAGCCCTGCGCCTGCATCACCGCCGGGCTGGTGTAGTTTTCCGACGCGATCAGTTCGATGTGGTCCTGCTGGCGGCGGTCTTCCTGCTGGATGGCGGCCCACAGGTCGGGGTCGGTCTGGTCGAGGGTCACGGTTCGGTTGAACATGGGCGGTCGGAGAGGGCGGGAAAGCCGCGCATTTTACCACGCGGCCCATAGGGGTACGGCACCCGTATAATCGGCCAAAACCGGAGGATGACGATGCACAGACGAGACTTCCTGGCCGGCGCGGGCGTGGCTGCGGCACTGCCCCTGGCCGCGCAGGCAGCCCCGGAAGTTTTGACGCAGTTGCCGGCGGTGCGCTGGCGGCTGGCGTCCAGCTTTCCCAAGAGCCTCGACACGATCTACGGCACTGCCGAAACCCTGTCCAAGCGTATCGCCGCATTGACCGGCGGCAAATTCCAGATCCGCGTCTTCGCCGCCGGCGAACTCGTGCCCGGGCTGCAGGTGCTCGACGCGGTCGGCAACGGCACCGCCGAATGCGGCCATTCGGCAGGCTACTACTATGTCGGCAAGAATCTCGCATTGGCCTTCGACGCCACCGTACCCTTTGGCCTCACCGCGCGCCAGCAGAATGCCTGGATGTATGCCGGCGGCGGTCTCGATGCGCTGCGCGCGCTCTACGCGAAATACAACGTCATCCAGTTTCCCGGCGGCAATACCGGCGCGCAGATGGGGGGCTGGTTTCGCAAGCCGCTCAAGTCGCTGGCCGACCTCCAGGGCCTGAAGATGCGCATTCCCGGCATCGGCGGCCAGATATGGGCGAAACTCGGCGCCGTGCCGCAGACCCTGCCGGGCGGCGATATCTACCCCGCGCTGGAACGTGGCGCCATCGACGCCGCGGAATGGGTCGGCCCCTACGACGACGAAAAACTCGGTTTCCACAAAATCGCCAGGCACTACTACTATCCCGGCTGGTGGGAAGGCGGGCCGCAGTTGTCCTATTACGTCAACCTGAACGCCTGGAAGGCCCTGCCCGAAATCTATCGTCAGGCGTTCGAGGTTGCCGCCGCCGAGGCAAATCAACTGATGCTGGCGCAGTACGATGCCAAAAACCCGCCCGCGCTGCTGCGGCTGGTGGGCGCCGGCGTCAAGCTTCACCCTTTCCCCAAGGACGTCATGCTCGCCGCCCGCCGCGCCACCTTCGAACTGTACGAGGCGGAAGCGAGAACCAACCCGGACTTCGCCGCCATCTACCGGCTGTGGAAACAGTTCCGCGACACCGAGTTCCAGTGGTTCAAGGTGAACGAGGCGGCGTACGCCAATTTCAACTATTACGTCAAATAAGCGAGGCGATCGGACATGCATACACTCGACCAGCTCATCACCACTTTCGATCTCGGCCTGCGCACCGTCTTCGCCACGCCGCACGCCAGCCGCCCCTATCCGGCCGCCGCCGCGCCCGAAGCCGACATGAGCGAAGCCGAGAAAGCCCGCGCCGCCGCCCTCATGCGCGTCAACCACGTCGGCGAAGTCTGCGCCCAGGCCCTCTATGCCGGCCAGGCGCTCACCGCCAGGAACGAGAAGGTGCGCGGCGAACTTGAGCAGGCCGCGCGCGAGGAAACCGACCACCTCGCCTGGTGCGAGCAGCGCATCACCGAACTCGGCGGCCGCAAGAGCCTGCTGAATCCCTTGTGGTTTGGCGGCGCCTTCGGCATGGGCGTGGTCGCCGGCCTGCTGGGCGACAAATGGAACCTCGGCTTTCTTGCAGAAACCGAGCGCCAGGTCGAAGCCCATCTAGACGGTCATCTGCAGAAGCTTCCCGAAGCCGATGCCCGCAGCCGTGTCGTCGTCGAACAGATGAAAACCGACGAGATCAAGCACGCCCAGACCGCCGTCGACCACGGCGGTGCCCCGCTGCCCATGCCGGTGAAACAGGCGATGCGTTTCGCGGCGGAGGTGATGCGGCAGACGGCGAGCCGGGTTTAGTGGGAAAGGAAGCCGGGGCTGGGCGCAGCGTTCGGGATGATGGGTAAACGGGCTACGAGGTGAATTGGCGGGCTTGTGGATAGGCATGGTGTCCGAGCGCATCTAATCCATCCCGGTCGTCGTTCAAACAATTTCCCTGCGAGGCAAATAGATGAAACATGTGCAATGGCCTGTATTCGCGGCCCTGCTGTGGGGGGCGGGCCTGACGGGTTGCGACAGGACGATCGAGGGAGAGACAAAGCCAGCCGGAGATGAGCCATCTGCGCTTGAACGCAGACTCGATTCCGCGCAGGTGGAACGGGGCAGGATTGTGTACGAGAAAAATTGCCAGGTCTGCCACGGCGACCAGGGCAAGGGACTGCCCGGCGACTGGCGCGTACGGGATGCCGACGGTTTCTATCCGCCACCGCCGCTCGACGACAGCGCGCATGCCTGGCATCACCCCACAGCTGTTCTGCTGGAGGTGATCCGTGACGGCAGCCCGGCGGGCGAGGGCAAGATGCCCGCCTGGCAAGGCACGTTGACGGAGCAGGACATGCAGGATGTGGTGGTCTACATCAAGTCGCTGTGGTCCGATCCGGTTTACCGGTTATGGCTGAAAATGGAACGGCAATCGCTCGAGCCCTGATTTCGCCCTGTGGGCGAGCGGCTTCTGCACATCCTGGGGCGGGATCAGGCTAGACCCTCCGGGGGCGATACGAAGCGCACCAGCTCATCCAGTCCCGAGCCCATCCCGTCAGCCGCCGCGCCCAGTGCTTCCGGTTGGCTTTTCAGGCGATTCACCCAGAAGGTCGGATAGCCATACCACTTCGCACCGGCGACATCCCAGCCGGCGAATGCGGCAAATGCGATGTGCTCGCGCTTGAGCCCGAGCGATTTCACGCCGAGTTCGTAGGCTTTGGGATCGGGCTTGTAACTGCGGATCTGATCGGTGCTGAGCACCTGCTCGAACAGGCCGTCGAGGCCGGCGTGGCGGATGTTGGTTTCCAGCATGGCGCGGGTCATGTTGGACAGGAAGACCAGCCGTACGCCGGATTCCTTCAATGTCCTGAGTGCGGGCAGCGCATCCGGCCAGGCGTTGAGCTGGAGATAGGCCTGCATCAGCTGGTCGCGTTTGTCTGCGGTCAGGTCGAGCTGGGCGCCCTTGGCCGCGAAGACGAGCGCGTCTTCCGTGGCCCGCCAGAAATCCGCATATTGTCCGCCGAGCGCGCGCAGCCACTGGTATTCGAACTGGCGCGTGCGCCAGGCGTTGCCGAGTTCGGCGCCCTTGCCGGGGAACAGCGTGTCCGCCAGTTTGAAAATCGGGCGCGGATCGAATACGGGGAAGGCGTCGAAGGCGACAGCCTGGTAGCGCCGGGCGGGCGCCGCGCGGCTTGCGAGCGGCTGGCCGATCAGGCCGGCCGCAGCGCTGGCGGTTGCAAGATGCATGAAGGTGCGTCGATTCATTGTCATGGCGTTAGTCTCCGGGGCGTGCACGATGCACAGGCATGAGACGGCCGGTCGGCACGGTTTATTCCACGCCTGCACGCGGGCAGAGTCATGTGTCGAAGCATGGGGTACAACGGGAACTGCGTGCGAGACAGGCGGCCCCACGCAACGAAGCGGCTAGAATGCCGCCTTGAACCCCATCATTTATCAGGAGCATTCCATGAGCGACTACGGTTTCGAAACCCGCATCAACGGCCCCTTCGACGCAGCCATCGACAAGGTCACCGCTGCCTTGAAAGCCGAGGGTTTCGGCGTGCTGACGGACATCGATGTGAAGGGCACGATGAAGGCGAAGCTGGACGTGGACATGCGCCCCTACCGCATTCTCGGCGCGTGCAATCCGCCGCTGGCCAACCAGGCGATCAGCGCCGAGCCGGACGTGGGCATGCTGCTGCCGTGCAACGTGGTGGTACGCGAAGAGGCCGATGGCAAGGTCACCGTATCCTTCCTCGACCCCGGCATCATGGTGAAACTGGTGTCGAACACGGCCGTACACGGCGTGGCGGGCGAGGCGCGGGCGCGGTTGATGCGGGTGAAGGACAGCCTGGCCGGTTGAGCGTGCGTGGTGCGGACAGAGCCCGCCTCAGGCGGGCTTTTTTTCGTCCTGCATATCGGTATCGGACGCTTCCTGCACCAGCACCCACGGTGCGACGACGACGCCCCAGAACACCTGTTGGGCGGCATGCCAGCGTTGCGCGTCGTCCATGTCGGGGCGAACGAGGGTGCCGTCGGCAAGCCAGGCCTGCACGGCCTCGGTATTGTTCTCGGCGACCTGCAGGGCGGCATCGACGAGATCGAAGCCGGGCTTGACCCGCACCACCACGCCGCGCGCAAAATGGCGTTCGAGTTCGGGCCAGGCGAGACGGGCGGTTTCGAGATTGAGCTTGGCGCGGAGGATGTCGCTGGGGGTCACGGCAGGTTCAGGACACGGGGCCGTTCAGCGGGCCTTGCCGCCGCCGCGGCGCTGGCTGAGCGGATGTTTGGGCACCTGATGGGGGCGGCCGTCGCTGGTGGGAACGGGTTTGCCGCGGGGCTTTGCGGCGGGTCTGGCGTGACGCGTCGGCGCGCGCGTGCCTTCGGGCTGCTTGCCGGTGCCCGCAGGCTGGTAGAGCGGGATGAGGTGTTTTCTGCCGTTGCCGATGAGGTCTTCGCGGCCCATGGCCTTGAGCGCGTCGCGCAGCAGCGGCCAGTTGTCGGGATCGTGGTAGCGCAAGAACGCCTTGTGCAGGCGCCGGCGGCGGCCTTCGCGCACGACGTCGACTTTCTCTGCCTTGCCGCCGAGCACTTTTTTCAGGGGATTTTTCCCGGTGTGGTACATGGCGGTCGCCAGCGCCATCGGCGTGGGCAGGAAGGTCTGGACCTGATCGAGCCGGAAGTCGTGCGTCTTCAGCCACAGGGCGAGGTTCAGCATGTCCTCGTCGGTGGTGCCGGGATGCGCGGCGATGAAGTAGGGAATGAGGTACTGCTTCTTGCCGACGGCCTTCGAGGCGGCTTCGAACATCTGTTTGAAGCGGTCGTAGGCGCCCATGCCGGGTTTCATCATCTTGGACAGCGGACCGGCCTCGGTATGCTCGGGCGCGATCTTGAGGTAGCCGCCGACGTGATGCTGCACCAGTTCCTTAACGTATTCGGGCGAACGCACGGCGAGGTCGTATCTGAGGCCCGAGCTGACGAGAATCTTCTTGATGCCGGGCAGTTGCCGGGCGCGGCGGTACAGCGAGATCAGCGGCGCGTGATCGGTGTTCAGGTTGTCGCAGATGTCCGGGAACACGCAGGAGAGACGGCGGCAGGCTTTCTCGATCTTTTCCGACTTGCAGGCCATGCGGTACATGTTGGCGGTGGGGCCGCCGAGGTCGGAGACGACGCCGGTGAAGCCGGGCGTCCGGTCGCGGATGGCCTCGATCTCGCGGATGATCGAGTCTTCCGAACGGCTCTGGATGATGCGGCCCTCGTGCTCGGTGATCGAGCAGAAGGTGCAGCCGCCGAAGCAGCCGCGCATGATGTTGACCGAGAAACGGATCATCTCCCACGCCGGAATCTTCGCGTCGCCGTAGCCCGGATGCGGCGCACGCGCGTAGGGCAGGTCGTAGACCGCGTCCATCTCGGGCGTGGTGAGCGGGATCGGGGGCGGGTTCAGCCACACGTCGCGGTCGCCGTGCGCCTGGCGCAGGGCGCGGGCGTTGCCGGGGTTGGATTCGAGGTGGAAGACGCGCGACGCATGCGCGTACAGCACGGGGTTGTTCTTGACCTGGTCGTAATCGGGCAGCCGCACGACGGTGCGTTCGCGCACGGCCTGCTTCGCGGCCAGCCGTTCGGCGCGCGGCACGAGGCGCACCGGGGCAGTGCCTGCCGGGGTCTGCGGCTGCGGTACGGACGGTGTCATCGCATAGGGATCGATGTGGGCGTCGACGGCGCCGGGCGTGTCGAGCTCGGTCGAGGCGACTTCGATCCAGGCGTCGTCCGGTTTCCAGTCGCGCGCTACCCGAAAGCCCGTGCCGCGCACGTCGCGGATGGTATCGACCGCGTCGCCGCGCGCGAGGCGGTGGGTGATCTCGACGAGCGCCCGCTCGGCGTTGCCGAAGATCAGCAGATCGGCCTTGGAATCCATCAGCACCGAACGCCGCACGGTGTCGGACCAGTAGTCGTAGTGCGCGATGCGGCGCAGGCTGGCCTCGATGGAGCCGATGATGACCGGCACGCCGGAAAACGCTTCGCGACAGCGCTGGGCATAGACCGTCACCGCACGGTCGGGGCGCCTGTTCGGTTCGGCGTGGGCGGTGTAGGCATCGTCGGAACGGATCTTCCGGTCGGCTGTGTAGCGGTTGACCATGGAATCCATGTTGCCTGCGGTCACGCCGAAATACAGTGCGGGTTTGCCCAGCGCGCGGAAAGGCTCGGCCGAGTGCCAGTCCGGCTGGCTGAGGACGCCGACGCGGAAACCCTGGGCTTCGAGCAGGCGGCCGACCAGCGCCATGCCGAAGCTGGGGTGGTCGATGTAGGCATCGCCGGTCACCAGGATCACGTCGCAGGCGTCCCAGCCGAGCGCGTCCATCTCGGCGCGCGAAGTCGGCAGGAAGGGCGCGGTGCCCAGGCGGGCGGCCCAGTGCTTGCGGTAGGCGAACAGCGGTGTGCTCATGCGTGGATTCTACTCGTCGGAAACGACGCAGGCGGGGCCGGCATTTGCCGATCCCGCCTGCGTCCGGAGCGCTTGCCGGCTCAGCCGACGGCGAGCAGTTCCACCTCGAACACCAGCGTTGCGTTTGGCGGGATCACGCCGCCGGCGCCGCGTTCGCCGTAAGCCAGGTGCGGCGGGATGGTGAGCTTGCGCTTGCCGCCCACCTGCATGCCGGCCACGCCCTGGTCCCAGCCTGGAATCACGTGGCCCACGCCGAGCCGGAAGTCGAAGGGATCGTTGCGGTCGACGCTGGAATCGAATTTACGGCCGTCGGTGAGCCAGCCGGTGTAATGCACGGAGACGGATTGGCCGGCCTGGGCGGCGGGGCCGTCGCCGGTGACGAGATCTTCGATGACGAGTTCGCTCATGGGGGATGTCCTTGAAACGGATAGGGAAAAGGCACGCGCGCCAGCGGGGACGACGGCCGGGCGAAGGCAGACCGCGATTGTCTCACGTTTCGGGAACGGGCCGGCCCGGCGCCATGGCGTGTCGTGCACACGGACGTACAGGCGATCGGGCCGACGAGAGTGGCGAAAGCGGCGGGCTGCGCCGTGTTGCCCCTGCATATGCCGCGCCGCGAAGCACGGGGATCAAGGCATTGCGGCCGCCGGAAGCGTGGCTTTCCCGGCTTTTTTCGGGTTTACTTGGCCGGACTCATCGTCACGTCGGATGGAATGGTGTCACGGGCTGTCATCGATACGCGGCTTTCGGGCCTGATCGACCGCTTCTATGAAGCGGCGGTGGATGACGCGCCATGGATGGGGGTCGCCGCCGATATCGCGGACGTGCTGGCGTCCACCAGCGCCGTGCTCAAACTGCACGGGGGCGACGGCGACGACGTCCAGCTGCTCGAACACACCGACAATTTCAACCTTGCCGACGACCGGCAGTCCTGGGCGCGCCACTGGCACCAGCAGGATTTGTGGGTGGCACGATCTGCCGCTTTCGGCGTGTCGCAGGTTGTCACAGACCATGATCTCGTCACGCCTTCCGAGCAACGGAAAACCGGCTTTTATCGGGAATGGCTTCATGCCCTCGATATCTTTCACATGGTGGGGGCGGTTTTTCCCGGCAGGGATGGCGCGCTGGGCGTGCTGGGCGTCCACCGGCCGGCATGCGCGGGGGCTTATGCCGACAGCGATAGACACAGGCTCGCCACGCTCCTGCCTCATCTGCAGCGTGCCCTGTGGTTGAGCCAGAAGCTCACGAAAAACGCCCTGCGCGGAGCGGTTGCAGATGAAACGTTTCAACGGATCGATGCGGCCGTTTTCGCCGTGGATGCGCGGTGCCGCATCATCGTGGCCAATACGCGCGCAGACGCCTTGCTCCGCGTGCGCGACAGCGGCCTTGCGGGGGGACACGGCCGGTTAAGGCTGGCCGACCCGTTATTGAACCAGCGCATGCAGCAGCAGGTGCAGGCCTGCATCCGGACTGCGCAGGGCCAGGCCGACGCCCTGGGGTCGGTCATGGCAATTCCGCGCCCGGGCCGTCTGCCTCTGACGATGATGGTGTCTCCCTTGCGTCCTGCCGCACTGTTTTCCGCCGGCAACGCTGTCCGCAACCGGCCTCTTGCGCTCGTGATGATCCGTGATCCGGAGGCTTCTGCGCTGGCCCTTGACGGCCTGCGCCGGCTTTTCGGCTTGACGCGTATGGAAGCGGCGGTGGCGGCGGATCTGGCAGGGGGCCTGTCTCCGGGGGCCGTAGCCGAGCGGCGGGGTATCGGGGCAGCCACCGTGCGCGCCCATCTCAAGGCCATTCTCGCCAAGACGGGGACGCATCGCCAGGCGGAAGCCGTTGCCCTGATCGCGCGCAGTGTGGCCGGGCTGGATGCCGATGGCGATTCCTCTTCATGAACAGGGAAGGAATTGAGCCGCCGGCCCCCTGTGCTCGGGTGCGAGAAATCCCGCGCACGCGGGACCTGTAACGCGGGAGGCCTGCATGGACGGCATGGGTTTTTACATTCTGTTTGGCGCGGTGGCGGTTTTCTTCCTCGTCAAGAAATTCGGTCTGCCCAGGCCTGGATTGCCGGGCATTTTCCGGACGCTGGGCTATCCCCCAAGCCGCTTCCGGCGCACGGATCGGGACGGCGGAACAGTATTCAGCGTCACGCCCGCTCGCGCATCCTGGGCCGCGCGCTCCTCACCGTGGCCTCGTTGTTGCGTTGTCCAGAGTGCTCATGTCCTTCGGCATGAGAGATCCGGGTGTGGCGTTCATGGGCATGCTCGGCCTGATTCCGCTTGTCATGGGCCCGATCGCTTTTCCGGTGGGCGCCCGCCACCACAGGCCTCCACAATTGCCGTGTCGGACGACACCCTTCAGCGCGGCAGCGATTCCTGGGCGCTTTCGGACATCAGGGCATTCGGCGTCCATCGTGGCAGCCAGGTAAATACCGAACAGCCCGCGCAAACCTATACGGGCGCCTCCACATCGTTGATGTTTTCCCGGGCGCTGGACAGAAAGGCTGTTGAAAGATCCTGTCGGGTGACCGTTCGCACCCGTGCCGGCAGCAAGGAAACGGTCCTGGCCGGTGGCTTGACGCGCGATTGCCCTCCGGCTTGACCTGCAGCAATCCGTGGCGGAAAGAGTCATGCCGCGCACGGCGGAGGCCGGATGAGAACCGGTCCGTCGCCATGTGGATGCCTGAAATTGCGGACGGCCCGGCCGGGCGTGTGTCCGGCGGACATGGCCCGCCAGGATATCCGGTTCAGCGCCATTCCGGCGGCAGGTAGCCGCTGTCGGGATCGACTTCGATGGGAATCTCGGTGACGCTGCTCGCTTCCGGCGGTGCGTCGCGCAGCACGATCTGCGGGAAGGCCAGCACGGTGGCGACCATCAGGAGCTGGATGAGCAGAAAAGGCAGCGCGCCCCAGTAGATGTCCGTCGTGCGGATACACTTCGGCGCCACGCTCTTGAGATAGAACAGCGCGAAGCCGAAAGGCGGGTGCATGAAGGCGGTCTGCATGTTCACCGCGAGCATTACGCCGAACCAGATCGGGTCGATGCCGAGCTTGTGCGCAATGGGGCCGACCAGCGGCACGACGATGAAGGCGATCTCGAAGAAATCGAGAAAGAAGGCCAGAACAAAGACCAGCAGGTTGACCGCGACCAGAAAGCCGATCACGCCGCCTGGCAGGTGGCTGAACAGGTGTTCCACCCAGACGTCGCCGTCGAGGCCGCGGAACACCAGCGTGAAAATGGTCGAGCCGATCAGGATGAAGATGACGAAGGTGGTGAGCTTCGTCGTGCTGTCCATCGCCTGGGTGAGTTGCAGACGCGAAAGCCGGCCGCGCAACCCGGCCAGCAGCAGGGCGCCGGCTGCGCCCATCGCGCCGCCTTCGGTCGGCGTGGCAACGCCGAGGAAGATGGTGCCGAGCACGAGAAAGATCAGCACCAGCGGCGGAATCAGCGTGGTCAGCACGCGCGCCAGCAAGGCCGTGCCTGCCAGTGTGCGCGCCGAAGCCGGCATCGCGGGCGCGGCCTGCGGGCGAAACAGGCTGACGCCGAACACGTAGAGAAGATACAGCCCCATGAGCGTGAAGCCCGGCAGCAAGGCGCCCTTGTACATGTCGCCGACGGATGCGCCCAGTTGATCGGCCAGCACGATCAGGACGATGGAGGGCGGAATGATCTGCGCCAGCGTGCCCGAGGCGACGATCACGCCGGAAGCGAGCCGTTTGTCGTAACCGTAGCGCAGCATCACCGGGAGCGAGATCAGTCCCATCGCGATCACGGTGGCGGCGACGACGCCGGTGGAAGCGGCCAGGAGGCCGCCGACGAGCACCACCGCGTAGGCCAGCCCGCCGCGCAGCGCGCCGAACAGCTGGCCGATGGTATCGAGCAGATCCTCGGCCATGCCCGAGCGTTCGAGGATCAGACCCATGAAGGCAAAAAAGGGAATCGCCAGCAGCGTGGGGTTGGCGACGATGCCGTAGACCCGTTCGGGCAGGGCGGCGAGCAGCGCCGCGTCGAATCCGCCAGCGGCGATGCCGAACCCGGCGAACAGCAGGCCGTTGGCGGCGAGCGCAAAGGCCACCGGATAGCCCAGCAGCAGGAAAACCACCAGACCGAGGAACATCAGCGGCGCGAGGTTTTCGATCACCCGTTCTCCCCGGGAGATTCATGCATCGTGAGGTGCCCGGTGAGCACGCCTGCCCGTTTGATGATCTCGGCCAGCCCCTGCAGCGCGAGCAGCGCGAATCCGGCCGGCAGCAGCAGCTTCACTGGCCAGCGCACCAGGCCGCCCGCATCGGGCGACAGCTCGTGCGTGGTCCAGGCTTCGTAAAACATCGGCCACGACAGCCAGACGAGCAGCAGGGCCATCGGCAGCAGGAAGAGCACGCCGCCGAAGAGATCGATCCAGGCGCGGCCGCGCGGCCCCAGGCGGCCATAGAACACGTCGATGCGCACGTGAGCGTCGTGCTTGAGCGTGTAGCCGGCCGCCAGCAGGAACAGCGCACCGAACAGATACCACTGGATTTCCAGCCAGGCATTGGAGCTTGCGCCCAGCGTGTAGCGGGCCAGTGCGTTGCCGGCCGAGATCAGCGTGGCCGCAAGCACGATCCAGAGGGCGATGCGTCCGATGCGTTCGGTCAGTGCGTCGATCAGGCGGGCGAAGGCAAGCAGCGCATTCACAGGGCGCCCGCTTCGCGCAGGAAGCCGGCCAGGCGCTCGGCGACCACGCGATAACCCTCGGCGTTGGCGTGGATGGGGTCGGATTTGAGGCGGTTGTCCTTCAGCACCTCGACGAACACGTCCTGTTCCAGCGGTACCTGCAGTTCGCCGGCCAGCTTTTCGTAGAAAGCCGGGGCGCCGCCGAACAGTTTCGGCTCGGGCACACCGACCAGGACGACCTCCGCCCCGGCGGCCCGGATGGTGCGCACCAGCAGGCGCAGGTTGTTCTCGGTTTCGGTTTCCGGCACGCGCCGCAGCATGTCGTTGCCGCCCAGACACAGCAGCACCAGTCTTGGCTTGTATTCGGCCAGCACGTCGGGCAGGCGGGCGAGGCCGTCCGCGGTGGTGTTGCCGGGTACGCCGGCGTTGATCACCGTGTGGCCGGTCAGTGTGGACAGCACGGCGGGGTAGGCAGTGTCGGCGCTCGCGCCGGTGCCGTGGGTGAGGCTGTCACCGAAGGCGACGATGATGTCGTGCGCGCTGAGCTTCGGCAGCGTGGGGGCCTGTTCGCAGGCGGCGAGAAAGAACGCGAGGAGAAACCCGGCGAGCAGCCGGGCCGGATGTGTCATGGCCGGCTCAGTTGCCTGCCACCGTCATGCGGTCGATGAGGATGGACCCCACCCGTTTGGAGCCGCGCCGCTCGACGTCGCGGCCGATGGCGACGATGCCCTTGAACATCCCGGCCAGGTTGCCGGCGATGGTGATTTCCTCGACCGGATACTGGATTTCACCGTTTTCGACCCAGAAGCCGGCGGCGCCGCGCGAGTAGTCGCCGGTGACCATGTTGGCGCCGTGGCCCAGCAGTTCGGTGACCAGCAGGCCCGTACCCATTTCGCGCAGCAGGCCGGCGAGGTCGAGGTCGCCGTGCGATACCGTGAGCGCATGGCTGCCGCCGGCGTTGCCGGTGGTCTGCATGCCGAGCTTTCGGGCCGAATAGCTGGAAAGAAAATAGCCTTCGACCGTGCCGGCCTTCACCACGTCGCGTTCCAGACAGGCGACGCCTTCCGAGTCGAAGGGCGCGCTGCCCAGTCCGCCGCGCTCGAAAGGCGTTTCGCGGATGTCGATGTGCGGCGCGAATACGGTGGTCCCGAGGCTGTCGAGCAGGAAGGACGACTGGCGGTACAGGCTGCCGCCCGAGACGGCGGCGACGAAATTGCCGATGAGTCCGGTGGCGATGGGCGCTTCGAAGATGACCGGACACGTACGTGTGTCGAGCTTGCGGCCATTGAGACGGCGCACGGTGCGCTCCCCGGCGATGCGGCCGACGGTTTCGGGCGTGTCGAGATGGCCGCCGTCGCGCGCGCTGCTGTACCAGTAGTCGCGCTGCATCGAACCCTTGTCCTCGCCGATCACCGCGACCGACAGGCCGTGGCGCGAGCCGGCGTAGCCGTCGCAGAAACCGAGACTGTTGGCGTAGATGAAATGCGAGGCATGGGTGGAAACGCTTGCGCCCTCGGAATTGGTGAGCCGCCGGTCCGCCGCCAGCGCCGCTGCCTCGCAGGCGCGTGCGCGCTCGGCGGCTTCTTCGACCGACAGCGCCCACGGATGGTAGAGGTCGAGATCGGGCGGGTTTTTCGCCAGCCGGTCGGCGTCTGGCAGACCGGCCGCTTCGTCCTCGGCGGTGTAGCGGGCGATCGTCAGCGCCTTGTCGACCGCGCTTTTCAGGGCGGCTGCCGTGAGATCGGAGGTGGAGGCGTGGCCGCGCCGCCGGCCGATGTAGACGGTGACGCCGGCACCCTTGTCCTTGTTGTACTCGATGGTCTCGATCTCGCCCTTGCGCACCGATACGTTCTGTCCCACGCCTTCTGAGATTTCGGTGTCGGCGGCGGTTGCGCCGTTTTTCATCGCGTGTTCGATCACGATCTGCGAAAGCGCGGCGAGCTGGTCGCGGGTATAGCTGAGCTGGGCGTTGGACATGGGAAATACTCGGGGCGGGCGAAGAGGCCTTAACGGGTTTTATCGGGCTGAAACTACAATGGAAATGATAACAGCAACCGAAAGCCCGACCGTGCGCCTGATCGATCCCGATGCCGAGCAATCCTTCGACCCCGACGAGGTCTACGACGGCCCCAGCAAAAGCCAGGTCAAACGCGAAGCCGAGGCGTTGCAGGCCCTGGGCGAAGTGCTGGTGAAACTGCCGGATGCGCAGTTCAAGCGCATCGAGCTTCCGGACGGCCTGCGCACCGCCGTGGCAGACTGCCGCAGGATCACCCAGAACGGCGCATTGCGCCGGCAGAAGCAGTACATCGGCAAACTCATGCGCAGCATCGACCCGGCGCCGATCCAGGCGCAGCTCGATGTCTTCAACGGCGTGTCGGTCGCCGAGAATGCGAAGCTGCATCAGGCCGAAAAATGGCGCGAGAAACTGATCGCCGACAACGCGGCGCTGACCCTGTTTCTCGACCAGCATCCGGGGACGGACGCGACGCGCCTGCGCCAGCTTATCCGCAATGCGCGCGACGAGGCTGCGCGGAACAAACCGCCCAGGGCCTTCCGCGAGCTGTTCAGGCTGGTGCGCGACACGCTCGACGCGCCGGACTGACGTCTTCAGCCCGGCCCGCGGGCCGGCGCGGCATACCAGTCGGTTTCGGCCACCCGCTTGGGCGCAGCCGGATCGGCCTCGTAGTGAGGCGACATGATCTGCACGCCGTGACGGTTGAAGGCATCCTGGATGGCGGCGTGCAGATCGCTTGCCACCCGGGCGCGCGTGGCCGGTACGTCGGCGCCGACGTGCACCACCAGCTTGTAGGCGACGTAGAAATCCGACAAGGCCGTCTGCACCACATAAGGCGCCGGTGTTTCCATGATCTCGGGAATGGTCTGCGCCGCCTCGGCCAGCATGGCATGGACCTGCCGCCAGGGCGTGTCGTAGCCGATGGTCACCGTGGTATCGAGTACGTAGCGGCCCCCCTCGGTCGCCCGCGAGAAATTGCGCGTCACGTTGCCGAGCACGACGGCGTTGGGAATTGCGATTTCCTCGCCCAGGCCGGTGCGCAGGCGCGTGACGAACAGGCTCACCTCGGAGACCGTGCCTTCGCATTCCTGGATGCGCACGTATTCGCCCTGCTTCAGCGCGTAGGTGTAGACGATGAGTATGCCGCTCGCGATCTGGCTGACGACGCTGGCCGCCCCGATCGACACCATCAGGCCGAGCATGACCGACAGGCCGCGGAAGGCTTCGGTGTGCGAGCCCGGCAGGTAGGGGTAGGCCATCGCCAGCGCGAACAGCCAGAGCGCCGCGTTGACGATGCGCCGCGTCGCGGGCGCGGTATGCGCGTTGAGGCCGGGCCGGTCGGCGGGCCGGGCGGCCACGCTGGCGAAGTATTCCCCGGACAACCGGGTGGCGACCCAGGCGGCGAGAAAAATCAGTGCGGCGACGAACATGCCGGGTACCGCGCCGACGGCAGCGTCCAGCGCGTCGCCGGCGAGTTCGCCCAAGGCTTGGGTCAGCCAGCTCGCTGGTGGGCCGGGTCTGCGCGAACTGGGCGAGGCTGTAGGTCAGAAAGGCGAATAGCAGCGCCAGTCCCAGCAGCCAGGTCGATATCTGGAGCAGCCGGTCGAGCAGGGCCGGGATCATGACGACCAGACGCCGGCGGAAGCGGTCGGCTGCATGATTCTGCAGTCCGCGTCGCAGTCCGGACACCACCCGCGCACGCAGCCAGCCGGCCAGCCTGATCGCCGCGGCCAGGCCCAGGATCAGCACGCCGCCTGCCGCGGCGACCCGGACGAGGGCGTCAAGCCGGGCCCGGGGATCGCGGCGCTCGCGGGATTCGGCCCAGGCTTTCTGCAGCGCGCGCGAGGCCTGGTTGGCAAGCGCTTCCGGCGTCTCGCCCGCTGCGATCGCTGCATCGCCGGGCAGCACGAGGAACAGGGGCTGGCCGTCGAGTTCGAGCTGCAGGCCGGCGGCGGTGGGCCGCACCGAGGTCCAGCCTTCGCCGCCCCGTTCGAAGGCCGTTTCGATGCGCCGCTGTGCACTGGAGGCACGCTCGGCGGCGGTGAACATGCCGGCCGGCGCACGGAACACATGGATCGTGCGCTGGCCGATCACCAGCGGGGTGGCGGGGGGCGCGCCGGCAGTCGGCGGCGGCCCGGCCTGTACGATTGCCGCGGTCAGTCCAAGAATGCTGCACAGCATATGGCGAACGAACGGCATCATGGGGGGCTCCCGGAGTGCGCCGATACTACGGCGGGCGTCGCTTTTTGCGCACCATGCCATGCCGGCGAATGGCCGGCAAGCGGACGGGCGGTACACATTTTTGCATTCGCCGGTTTGTCGCCCCAGGGCCAGGCGATATAGTTAGACCATGGTTGGACAACGCGCGTACAAAGACGGCGGTCACCCGCCCCACCTGGAGATGTCATGCTGGCACGCATCCTGAAAATCCTGCTGAGTCTGCCTTTTCTGGTCGTGGCCGGCCTCTTCGGCGTCTACCTGCTGTTCGGCTTCTTCCTCGTCAACCCGCTGGCGCAGAAGCTGCTGCCCTGGGTCGGCGAAACGAAACTGGCCAGCAAGCTGTCGGCGCAGGAGGTGAAGTTCAACCCGCTCAGCCTGGAACTCGAAGTGCGCGGCCTGAAACTCGCCGAGCCCAACGATGCGCCGCTTGCCGGCTTCGAACGGCTCTATGTCAATCTGGGCACTAACGGCCTGTTCCGCTGGGCCTGGCGCGTCCAGGACATCCAGCTCGACAGGCCGGCGGCCACGTTTGCGGTGCAGCCCGGTGGCCGGCTCAACTGGCAGGGGCTGATCGACAAGCTCAACGAGGACAAGTCGCCGCCTTCGGACACGATCGCGCGCGTACTGATCGATCACGTCAAGATCACGGAGGGCGATATCGACTACACCGATGCCAACCGCCCGGGCAAGCCGTTCAGGCTGGCCCTGCGGCCGCTGGGCATCGAGCTGGACGGCCTCTCCACCCTGCCCGAGGACCGCGGCGATTACCTGATCGCGGCGAAGCTGCCGGAGCAGGGCGGCACGCTCAAATGGAAGGGCGACATTGCGCTCAATCCGGTGGCCTCCAGCGGCACGCTCGGCCTTGAAGGCGTACAACTCGCCAAACTGCTGCGCGTGATCAAGAGCCCGCGCAAGTTCGACATTCCCTCGGGTACGCTCGCGGCTGGACTGAACTACCGGTTCGCCATGGTGCGCGGCCAAGACGGCGAGGACGCGCCCTGGGTGCGCGTGAACGGTGCCAACCTGATCGTGCAGACGCTGGCGGTGGGGCCGCGCGACGGCGGCGACCCGGTGCTGCAGCTGGCGGAAGCGCGTATCGACAACGCCAACTTCGACCTTGCTTCGCAGCGCGTCGATGTGGGGCGCGTGCATCTGTCCGGCGGCAGGCTGGCGGCCACGCGGGCGGCGAATGGCACGCTCGACTGGCAAACGCTGTTCGCGCCCGACGACACGGCGGTAGCCGGCGATGCCGCCGGGGAGCATGCGAAACCGCCCGTCGCCGCACCGGCGGCGGATGCCCCCGCCGAATCCGCAGCCGGCCGGCCGGCCGCACCTGCGCCGGCCTGGAAGATCGCCGTGCGCGAGATCGGACTCGAAGACTGGTCGGCACGCTATACCGACCGGGGGTTCGCAACGCCGCTCGGGGTGAGCGTCGACGGCTTCGGGCTGACGGCGGCGCTGGCCGGCGAGGTCGGTGCGACGCCCGACATCGCGGTCGGGCCGGTCAACGCCGCGCTGGGGCCGGTGCGCGTGAGTTCGGGCGGGCGCGAAGTGGCCATGCTCGCGCGCGCGGCCCTGAACAATGCCGGTCTCAAGCTGGCCGAACGCCAGCTCGATATCGAAGCGGTCGAACTGTCCGGCGCGCGGACCGAAGTGCGGCTGGATAAGAACAAGGCGCTCAACTGGAACGCGATCCTCAAGCCGGCTCCCGGCGCCGCTGCGCCCGCGCCGGCCAGGCCGGCTGGCAAAACGGCGGACGACAAGCCCTTCGGCCTGAAACTCGCCCGGCTGGCCGTCGACGGCGTGGACGTCGCCGTCGTCGACGAATCGCCGGCCAAACCGATGCGGCTCGACGTGGCGAGGGGTTTTGTCACGCTGCGCGACCTGAGCCTCGATCTCGGCAAGGCCGTGCCGGTGGAAGCGGGCTTCGCACTGAAACAGGGGGGCAGCTTCAATGCCCAGGGCAGCGTGGTGCCGGGCAAGCCCTCGGGCCGGCTCGATCTGCGCCTGACCGGGCTGTCGCTCAAGCCCTTCGCGCCCTATGTCAACCAGTTCGCGCGGCTCGATCTGCAGTCCGGCGCCGCCGCCACGCACGGCAAGCTGGTGTTCGGCCCCGGCAAGGCGGGCACGCGGGTGGATTACGACGGCGGCTTTGCGGTGGACGACCTCGCCATCACCGAGGAAGACACGGGCGAGGCCTTCCTGGGCTGGAAGAAACTGTCGTCGGATTCGCTCGATCTCGCGCTCGCCCCCGATCATCTGCGTATGCGCGAACTCGTCGCACAGCATCCTTTCGGCAAGGTCATCATCTTCGAGGACAAATCGATCAACCTGAAGCGCATCCTGCGCAGTACGCCGGAGACCGGACCGGACACGGCGGTGGCGGAAACGGCCGCGCCAAAACCCGCTGCGCCGAAACCCGCCGAGCCGGCCTTTCCCGTTGCCATCGAGCGCGTGCGCATCGTCGGCGCCAACGCCGAATTTGCCGATCTGTCGCTCACGCCGCAGTTCGGGACGCGCATGCACGATCTGTCCGGCGTGATCACCGGGCTGTCGACCGACGCCCGGACCACCGCGCAGGTGGAGCTGGACGGCAAGGTGGACGACTACGGTTCGGCGCGCGTGCGCGGTTCGATCCAGCCCTTCCAGGCAACCGAATTCACCGATCTCACGCTGGCGTTCCGCAATCTGGAGATGGCGAATCTCACGCCGTATTCGGGCAAGTTCGCCGGTCGCCGCATCGATTCCGGCCGGCTGTCGGTCGATCTCGAATACAAGATCAAGCAGCGTCAGCTCGCCGGCGAAAACAAGTTCATCGTCAACAAGCTCCGGCTGGGCGAACGGGTGGAGAGTCCGGACGCGATGAATCTGCCGCTCGATCTGGCCATCGCCCTGCTGGAGGACAGCAACGGCATCATCGACCTCGATCTGCCGGTGTCCGGCAATCTGGACGATCCGCAGTTCAGCTACGGAAAAATCGTCTGGAAGGCCATCGTCAACGTACTTACCAAGCTTGTCACCGCGCCGTTCCGCGCACTGGGCAGTCTGCTCGGCGTGAATACGGAAAAACTCGAGGCCATCGGCTTCGACCCGGGCAGCAGCGCGCTGCTGCCGCCGGAACAGGAAAAACTCAAGACCCTGTCCGAGGCGCTGGCCAAGCGGCCCGCGCTGACGCTGACGCTGGTCCCGGGCTACGATCCGGAGGCCGACCGGCACGCCCTGCAGGTCGAGACGATGCGTCGCGAGGCGGCTGCAGTGGCGGGCATCAAGCTCGCGCCCGGCGAAGCGCCCGGCCCGGTCGACGTGAACAACTACAGGATCCAGACCTGGCTGGAGGATCGCTACGCCGCCAGCGCGGGCAAGGCGGCCTATCAGACGCTGCGCGCCGGCTTCCAGGACAAGAACACCGGGGCGGGCGCACGCATCATGGAAAGCGAGGCGATCGAGCGGCTCGCCCGCCGTTTCAAGACGCGCGATGAAGGCCCTGCGTCGGCGTTCCATGCCGAATTGCTGGCACGGCTGACCCGGGAGGTGAAGATCGGCGACGACGCGCTGACGAAGCTGGCGCAGGCGCGCGGGCAGGCGATGCGCGATGCGCTGGTCAAACTGGGGATGGACACTGGGCGTGTGGGCATCGGCGCGCCGGAACCCCAGGCGCTGAAGGATCGTTTCGTCGGCAGCAAGATGACGCTGGGTGCGGGCAAGACGCCGTCCGCCCCCGCGGATGCGGCGCCGAAGCCGCAGTAAAGACCGTCCGGCGGGCGCCCCGCCGGACGGTGCCGACATTCACCCCTGGGCTTCTCCCATGCGTTTTCGCCGCATCCGCATTCTGATCCTGCTGAGCCTGCTGGTTGCCGCAGCCGGATCGACCTGGCTCGAACAGTGGATCGCGCGTGGCTGGCGCATGCCGCTCGAGGTGGAACTGGTGCCGATCAACGGCGACGGTTCGGCTCAGACGCACGCGCGGATCGCTGCGCTCGATGTGGCCGATTTCGCCGACATCGATACTTTCCTGCGGCGCGAGACAGCGCGCTACGGCGTGGCGATACCGCAGGCGATGCAACTGCGGCTGATGCCCGAATCGCGTGCGATTCCGCCCGTGCCGCCGCGCGGCGGCAACGTCCTTGCGACCGTGTGGTGGAGCTTGAAGCTGAGGCTCTGGGTCTACCGTCAGTCCGGTCACTGGCTGCCGCAGTTCGGCACCGTCAAGCTTTTCGTGCTGTATCACGCGCCGGAAGACGGCGTGGCACTGGAACATTCGCTCGGCCTGCAGAAGGGACTGATCGGTGTGGTCCATGCCTTTGCCGATCCGCGTCAGGACAGCCAGAACAATGTCGTCATCGCACACGAGCTGCTGCATACGCTGGGCGCGACGGACAAGTACGGCCCGGGCGGTTATCCGGTCTACCCGGACGGCGTGGCGGATGCCTCGCTGGGCGAGGGCATGCCGCAGCGCGAAGCGGAGATCATGGCGGGGCGCTATGTGAATGCCGCGGGCCGGCTGGTCATGCCGCTCAGCCTGGCGCAATGCGTGATCGGCGCGAAGACCGCGCGCGAGATCAATCTCGATGCCGCCTTCGCACGCCGCTTCGGCGGCGCGCGCTGACTATTTGCGCAGCGCCGACTTGGGCCGGAACACCGTGACGGTCTCCGGCCGCGCTTCCAGGTAGGGGCCGCCGATCAGATCGATGCAGTAGGGCACGGCGGCGAAGATGCCGTCGAGCGTTTCCTTGATCGCCTTGGGCTGGCCGGGCAGGTTGAGGATGAGGCAGCCGCCGCGCGTGACGCCGACCTGGCGCGAGAGGATCGCGGTCGGCACGTATTTCAGCGAGACCGCGCGCATGGCTTCGCCGAAACCGGGCAGCACCTTGTGCGCCACCGCGAGCGTCGCCTCGGGGGTGACGTCGCGCGGTGCGGGGCCGGTGCCGCCGGTGGTCAGCACCAGTGCGCACCGCGCCGTGTCGGCCAGTTCGATCAGTGTGGATTCGATCTGCGACTGTTCGTCGGGGATCAGCCGGGCGACGTACTCGACCGGGTTTTCGAGCGTTTCGCCGAACCAGGCCTGGAGCGCGGGCACCCCCTGGTCCTCGTAGACGCCCTGGCTTGCGCGGTCGCTGATGGAAACCAGGCCGATGCGAACGGAATCGTGTGTCATATGGTCGGAAAGGAGGATTGCGAAGGCCTCCGAATTTATCAGAATGAACCGCATTACAAGAGGAGACGTACCATGAAGACCATTCTGCTCGCCGCGTTCATGGCGTGCGCCGCAGCCACAGCCTGGGCCGACCCGCCCCAGGGCTATCCTTTCGTCGACTACAACGCGGGCCTCAAGGCCGCAAAGGAAAGCGGCAAACCCATCTTTCTCTATTTCGGCCGCTACGGCTGCGCCTGGTGCGATCACACCAACAAGAAGACTTTCTCCGACGCCGGGCTCAAGGCCTTGTACAGCGACAACTACGTGCTGGTCTACGTCGACGCCGAATCCGGCAAACGGGTCACCCTGCCCACCGGCGAGCGCATCACCGAAGCCGAGCTCGGTGTGCGGCTGAACGCGTTCGCCACACCGCTCTTCGTCTACCTCACGCCGCAGGGCGAGAAAATCGTGCAAATCCCCGGCTTCAAGACCGTGCAGGATTTCCGCGACTACGACCGCTACGTGCGCGGCGGTTTCTACAAGAAGCAGACCCTGCTCGAATTCCTGGGCGGCAAGTCGTGAGACGCGCGGGTCTTCTTCTGCTCGCCCTGCTGGCCGGGCCCGCGCAGGCAGCCTGGCAGTGGGACGCGCCGCTCGAAGTCAGCACCGCCGTCGGTCCGGCGATTTTCCCGCATGTCGAATCCGCCAACCGCCAGGGCCTCGCAGTCGCCGGCGGCACGGTCGGGGTGGTGTGGGAAGACAATCGCAGCGGCGCACCGCGCTGTTATGTGGCATACCGGCCCGCCACCGCGCCGGCTTTCGCGGCGGAAGCGGACTTGAGCGCGGGCGAATGCTACGAACCCGCGATCGCGCCGCTCGACGGCGCGGGCCGTTTTCTCGCCGCATGGGAAGGGGACGGCGCGGTCTGGGTGCGTGCGCTGCCGGGCGGCAATCCCGTGCGCCTCAGCGTGAGTACGGCGGCGCAGGCCACGCTGGCGACGCACGGCAACCAGGCCTACGTCGCCTGGGCCGAGCAGGCCGGCCGCTTCAAGCGCATCGTCGTCGCGGCCCTGGCGGTCGACGGCGATGCGGTGGCGGTGCGCGTCATGCGCCCCATCGAAGCGGCGGCGCCGACCGACGAGCAGGCCTGGCCGGCGCTTGCGGTGACTGCCGGCGGTGACGTGGTGGCGGTCTGGGAAGATCGCCGGCACAAGCACACCGTGCCCTACGGCAGCCGCGCATCGGCGGGCGGACTTGATTTTGCGCCGGTGGCGCGCATCAGCGACCAGAGGAGCGGCCGGGTCGACGGGCTCGGCGCAGGCCTGGGCGCGATGCGGCCGACGCTCGCGCCCTGGGGCGCGGACGGCAGCGTGGCGGTCTGGCTCGACAAGCGCGATTTCCTGTCCGGCTACGACGTCTACGCCGCCTTCGAGGCGGACGGCCGTTTCGGCAAGAACCAGCGCGTGCAGGACAGCTTCGGCGACAACATGTCGCAATGGCATGCCAAGGTCGTCGCCCGGGGCGACCGCCTTGTGGCGGTGTGGGACGACGCGCGCGACGGCACGCCGGATGTGTGGCTGTCGACCTGGACCGGCGAAGGTTTCGGCGACAACGCCGCGGTCCCGGCCGCGGCCGGGCCGGGCGAACAGGGCGATCCGCTTGCGGCGCTCGACGGGGCCGGGGCGCTGCATGTGGTCTGGCTCGACCGTGCGGCCTCGGGTACGCGCGTGCGCTACGCGCGCGCGGTGTGGAAGTGATGGCCAGGCGTCAGGATGCAGGAACGGGGCGGGGTATGTACGGCTTTGCCGCGTAATGCATGCAGTGCGCCCCGCCCGAATCCTGATCGCCTAAATCCAGCCGCGCTTCTTCAGCCGGCGGTGCAGGAACAGCATGCCGCCCGCCGTGGCGAGCAGGAGGACAGGGTACGCCCACGGCCATTTCAGTTCGGGCATGTAGTCGAAATTCATGCCGTAGAGGCTGAATACCACCGTCGGCAGCGCGAGCAGCGCGCCCCAGCCGGCGAGTTTCTGCACCGATTCGTTCTGCCGCACCGACAGCGAGGCGAGGTGGAACTGCATCGCGTCCGAGGTGGATTGGCGCAGGCGGTCGATAGCGCGGGAGACGCGCACGGCATGATCGTGGATATCCCGGTAATACGCCTTCAGTTCGCGCGTCACCAGTTCGGGATGCAGGCGGATCAGGTTCTGCGTGATCTCGTGCAGCGGTTCCGCCGTGTCGCTCAGTGCGGCCAGCGCACGCTTCATTTCGTAGAGCTGCTCCAGCATGTCCCGCCCCGGCATGGTGCCGCTCATCAGCTGGCCTTCCAGAGACTGGAAACGGTCCATCATGCCTTCGATCACCGGGCGGAAGCGGTCGACGATGAGGTCGAGCACGAGATAGAGCGCGTAGGGCGCGCCGCTGCGGCCACCGTTGTTCGTGCGTTGCAGGCGTTCGCTCACGCGCTGGTAGCCCGCGCCTCCATCGTGCCGGATGGCGACGACGTAATTGGTTCCGGCGAACAGATGGGTTTCGCCGAATTCGAGCCGGCCTTCCCACAGCTGCGCGGTACGCGTGGCGATGAAAAGATGCCCTTCGTATTCCTCGAGCTTGGGACGCTGGTGTGTCGAGATGGCGTCTTCCAGGGCCAGTGCGTGCAACCCCAGTTCGTCTCCCAGCCGGGTGATCGTCCGGGTGTCGGGCGATCTGAGCTCGACCCAGAGAAAGCGGTCGCTCAGGCCGACGTGTTCGCTGATGGCGTCGAACGGAATCGTCCGGGCTTTTGCGTCCTGTATGAGCAGACAGTCGATGATCGTGGTCTCCGCGGGGACGGCTCTGGCCGGATTCTAACAGCCGCGCGGCGGGCCGGCTTGCGGCGAAAAGCGGGGCGCTACGGAAGGGCTTTCCGGGCCGTCCATGCGAACGGCACGGCCGCCAGCAGCAGTACCGCCACGGACATCCAGAGCACCGTGTTCCAGCCATAGGCGGACAGGAGGCCGCCGGACGAGAACGAGCCGATCGCCATCAGACCGAAAACGACGAAATCGTTGAAGGACTGGACGCGCGTTCTTTCCTCGGGCCGGTGGCATTCCAGCACCATCGCGGACGCGCCGAGAAACCCGAAATTCCATCCCACGCCGAGCACGATCAGCATCCCCCAGAAATGGTCGACGTCGTCGCCCCCCAGGCCGACGGCAGCGGCAAGTCCGGTGAGGACCAGCCCTGCGGCCGCCACCCGCCCGGCGCCGAAGCGCGCAATCAGGCTGCCCGTGTAGAAGCTGGGCGCATACATGGCGATGACATGCCATTGCAGGCCCAGGTTGGACGATTCCTGCGGATGGCCGCACAGGTGCATCGCCAGCGGCGCGGCCGTCATCAGAAAATTCATCAGCATGTACGAGATGGCGCCGTAGATCACGGCGGCGATGAACCGGGGCTGCCGCACGATCGCCGCGAGCGGTCGTCCGCCCGCCAGGTCCGCTGCCGTCGGCATGGGCAGGCGGACGCCCAGCAGAATGAGTGCGGAAGCCGCCGCGACCGCGGCCTGCGCGAGAAAGGTGGCCGCGAAAATGTACGGCGGCCACAGATCCATCGTCCAGGTCACGAGCGTCGGGCCGACGACCCCCGCGGCAACGCCGCCGGCCATGACGAGCGACAGGGCGCGCGCGCGTCGTTTCGGCGCCACCCCGTCGGCGGCCGCGAAGCGGAAGGACAGCACCACGGCGTTGTAGGCGCCGCCAAAGAAGGTGGCGAGACAGAACAGCCAGAACTCGCCGGTGACGACCGCAAGCGCGGCCAGGAGCCCGGTCAGCACGCCGGCTGTGGTTCCTGTCAGGAAGGCGGTGCGCCGGCCGCGGCGCCGCGCAAGCGCGCCCATGGGCAGGATGCACGCCGCCATTCCGACCACGAAGATGGAAATGGGCAGGGTCGCCAGCATGGGCGAGGGCGCAAGCATGTTGCCGACGATCGCGCCGGTGGCGTAGACGACCACCGAGTTCGCGCCGGCCAGCGCCTGCGCGAGGGCAAGTCGCGCGATGTTTCCGCGCTGGATGCTTTCGGACAATACGGGGGGCGTGCCGCCCGCGCGGGCGGCGTCGGTCTGCTCCATCGGGTACGGCCCGGTGTCGGGCCGGCTCAATCCGGGCCGGGCATGGTCAGCACCATGCGGAACCGGACGTTTCCGGATTTCATCCGGCGGTAGGCCTCGCCCGCCTGTTCCAGCGGCATGGTCTCGATCTGCGGCCGCGCGTTCACCAGCACGCTGAAGTTCAGTGCCCTTTCGTTGTCGTGAGGCGTGCCGGTGAGCGAGCCGAGAATGCCGCGCTGTCCGCCGACCAGAAGGCCGGCGGGCACCTGCAGGGGGCTCGTGCCCGGATTGAGCACGATCAGGCGCCCTTCGAGGGCGAGGCCGGCCAGCAGCGCCGCCACGGTGTCCGCGTGGTCGATCGTGGTCACGATAGCCTGCGCCCCGCCCAGCGCCTTGAGCCTGGCGACGGGGTCTTCCGCGCGGCTGTCGATGTAGACGTGCGCGCCCAGCGCCAGGGCATCGGCGGCGATGTCGCTGCCGCGTCCGATGGCCACGACCCTGAAGCCCATGTGCCGCGCGTATTGCAGCGCCATGTGGCCGAGCCCGCCGATGCCCAGTACGGCCACGGTGTCGCCCGCCTGGGCGCCGCATTTCCTGAGTGCGTTGAAGGTGGCGACCCCGGCGCAGAGCAGGGGCGCGGCTTCTTCCGCGTGCAGGGCATCCGGAACCGACACCAGTCCGGTGTGCCGCGCCAGCATCATTTCGGCATAGCCGCCGTCGCAGGTGGCTCCGACGACGGGCTGATTCCGGCAAAGCTGGAACAGCCCCCGCCGGCAGGGATCGCATTCGTTGCAGTGGCCGCCGAAACGGCCCACGCCCACGCGCTGTCCCACCGTCCAGATCGCGGGCACCGCGGGGCCGAGCGCCGCGATGCGCCCGACCACCTCGTGACCGGGTACGCGCGGCAGGGTCTCGGCGCTTTCGATGTCGGCGACGTCCGCGCCGCAGATGCCGCAGGCTTCCACCCGGATCAGCACCTCGCCTGCGCCGGGTTGCGGCGTATCCCGTTCCACCAGTTCGAGTACGCCTGGCTGGCCGACCTGCATGGCCCTGTAGGTTTTCTTCATTCCGGATTGTCCTATGTGGCTCTCCCGCAGGCGGGGGAGGGGGTGGGATGGGGGGAACGGGCTGTGCCGGCCGGGTTGCCGGCGGATACGAATACGCCCTCGCGCAGTCCCGCCTGCGGGAGAAAGCGAAAACCGGCGCCTGCACCCGGTTTGATGGCCAATGGATAATCTGGGTTCATTTCGACTGCCTTTCAGGAACGAATGTGGACGTCGGATGCAAACAAGGCTTCGACGCCTCTTTGCGCGGCATCCACCGCACCGGCGACATAGCCGGAAAACTCCGGCGACCACTCGCTCGCAATGCCGACCAGCCGGCCCTGCCATGCGCCGGCCGATGCCGCGGACGGCGGGCTTGCGGCATGGTGCATGGCGGGCGTGCGATCGGCGGCAACGGCGGTATGGGGATCGTTGGCCCAGTCCTTCAGGAACTCGGCCTTGGGCGTGCCGGCGGCGTCGCCGAACAATCGCTTCAACTGGGCGCGGCAATGCAACAGCAGGCCGGCTTCCGGAACCGTGTTGCGTGCCTGGGCCGGAATTCCGAGGAAGCCGAACAGCGCCGCCCCGCCGTCCCGGTCCGAGGCGTCGTGTATCTCGACCAGCGGCCCCACGGCGCTGCGCGCTTCGCCGGAAAGCCCGCGCCCGCGCCAGAAGGCGTCGTCGAAGACGGCCACGTACTTGGCGTGCGGCGCCATCCAGGTCGGACAATCCTGCCACGCCCGCAGCAAGGCGGCGGGCAGGGCCGGCACGAATTCGATCATGTGGGCCGCCAGGCGCGGGGGCACCGCGAGCAGGACACGCTCGACGCGCCAGGAAGCGGGCTGCCCCGACGCATCGAGCGTGTCCAGTTCGAGGTGCCCGTCCTGCTGCCGCAGGCGCTGCACCCGGCAGCCGGTGCGATGCGCGCCCGCGCTCAGGCGCTGGCGCAGCGCATCGGTCAGGGTTTCCAGGCCGCCCGCCATCCGCCAGGCCGGGGAGGCGGCGGAATAGCCGCCGACGCGCTCGGGCGCCTGCGAGCCGGCGCGTTCGATCAGCATGTCTCCGGTTTCGGGCTGCTCGAAGGTTTCCAGGCCGAGGCCTTCCACCAGGCGCTGCAGACCCGGCTGCAGATCGGGCCAGAACCAGGTCGCGCCCAGGTCGAAACGCGCGCGGCCTTCCGCCGCCGACAGGATGCGTCCGCCGAAGGTGTCGCGCGCTTCCAGCAGGACGTAGTCCGCGATGCCGCGCGCTTCGAGCAATGCGGCCGCGTACAGGCCGCTCAGGCCGCCGCCGATGATCGCGATCCGCGCATTCAGCATGTGAGCCCCTTCTTTTCCATGTGTCCGCTCCCGGATGCGGAACCGATGCCTTGCAGGGTATCGGTTCGATGCGGGATTTTTTGTTCTATTTCCGTTTCCGGCAAGTGAGATAAAGTTTTGTCTTCCGAAAGAAAAACTTTAGCGCAGTGAAATCGCCCGTCTATCTGAACGCCTTGCGCGCATTCGAAGCCAGCGCCCGGCACCGCAGCTTCTCGGCGGCGGCGGTGGAGCTCAACGTCACCCCGGCAGCCGTGGGACAGCTCGTGAAAAGCCTGGAAGAGAGGCTCGGGACGCGCCTGTTCGTGCGCGGCGTCAGCGGCCGGACGCGGCTCGTCGCCACCGAGGCGGCGAGCCGCGCCCTGCCCGACATCCGGGCGGGACTCGACCGCTTGAGCCTGGGCCTGGAACGGCTCAGTGCGGGCGCGGCCGGCGGCGTATTGACCGTCACCGTCAGCCCGGCCTTTGCCACCAAGTGGCTGCTGCCGCGCTTCGAGCGATTCCAGGCCCGCTGCCCCGACACGGATGTGCGCCTGGAAACCAGCTTCAGGCCCGTGGATTTCGTCGCCCGCCGGGTGGACATCGGTGTGCGCTACGGCGCGGGACGCTGGCGCGGGCTGACGGCGGAAAAATTGATGGACGAGGAAATGTACCCCGTGTGCTCGCCCGAGTGGCTGCGGCGGAATCCGCCGCTGCAAGGCCCCGGCGACCTCCGGCGCGTCGCCCTGATACACGATCTGTCGATGCAGGATCACCGGAGCTTCCTCACCTGGGAACAGTGGTTCCGGAAAGCGGGCGTAAGCGATGCGGCGATTGTGCGCGGCCTGAAGATCAACAATTCCGCGGCCGTCCTGCAGGCGGCCATCGAAGGCAAGGGTGTGGCGCTGGCCCGCAGCGTGATGGCCCGCGACGATCTGGCCGCGGGCCGGCTCGTGCGGCTTTTTCCGGAACTCGGATTCGCCTCCCGGCTGGCCTACTACATCGTGTATCGTCCCGAATCGGCCGGACTGCCGCGGCTGATCGCCTTTCGGGACTGGCTGTTGAGCGAAGCGGCGGCGTAAGGATCAGCGGCTGGTGACAGCGCCGCGCAGCCGTTCAGGAAGCTGCGAATCTGCTCCGGTGTCTCGGAGTTCTTGCGTCTTGAGGGTCGCAATCACCCTCCGGTCTGCTTTCAGACGCATGTGTCATTGGACAAGACGGCTGCCAGCCTGGTCGCATGGCGTGGTGTAAAATCCACGCGGTCTCCGAATCGCGTGTTCTGCCGCGCGATTGATGAATTCACGGGAACTCCGCATGGATGCGGACGTGCGGTTGAATCCCGACACCATCCGTCACCGGACACGGTGACGGATGGTTGAGCAAGGACGTACTTCGCGGTCCGGAACAATTGATGCTCAATGAGCAGGTTCCCGCAAGGGTTTGATAGAGAGCAGTTCAAAGTGCAGACACTTCGCTTACAAGCATCCTCCCTCCCGCTGTCCGGCATGAATAAAGCGTCCATGGCGGCAGTTTTTTTGCTCTTTCTGTTGGTCGTCAGTCTGCCCCCGAAATGGGTAACTCTGCACATCGCCGGGCTTGCCCTGGTCGCCTCGGTAGGCTTCTCGCGCCGCGAGGACTGGTGCACCGCCGCGATACGAACCTATCTACTGTGTACCGCGCTGTGGCTGGTTCCGGTTCTGCTGACCGCCGGATTGCAGCATGCGCAGGGTGTCGCCACCGCGCCCGACTGGTCCGCGTTGTCGATATTCGTATTGCGCATGCTGGGGATTGGCCTTGGTCTCATTATCCTTTTCCAGCGCGGATGGCTGACCTTGCAATCCGCCGCCTTCGCACTGCTCTGCGCTCTGTCGATACATGCGGGTGCAGGTCTAATCGACTTCCTCACCACGCCGAATGCAAGCTTGACTGCCTGGCGTGAGTTGCGCATCAACGGGCTTGTGTTCAACCCCAATCCGTTCGGCATGTTCATGGCGCTTACGGCTGTCCTTTCCGCCGGACTCCTGTCCAAGCAGCCGCAACGCACGGCGCTCTGGATGTTGTTGGTCGCGGCGTTGCTCGGCGTGTGGATATCGGGATCACGCGGCGCGATTCTGACCGCCGCCACTGGGTTTGTGGTTCTCTTTCCACCAGTCGACCGCAGGCGCCTGCTTGTCTACCTCGGGTGCGGCGCGCTGTTGGCCTCGGTTTATCTGTATGTTGTGATGCACACGCCGCCTTCGCTGTACACCGACAGCGACAGCGCGCGCATGCAGATCATTTCTTTTACGCTGGAGAAGATTCGGCAGGCGCCGTGGCTCGGCTGGGGAATTGGTGCCTACGAGCATCTTCCCGGCCATGTGGTGAACTCACCGCACAACATGTGGCTCGACCTGGCGCTGAGCAGCGGACTGGCCGCGCTGATGGGCGCGATAGCGTCAACAGTCCTGCTGGTTTATCGGCTGTACCGCTGTGCCAATCCCGCAGCGCGCTTGGCGCTCGCAGTGCTTGCCGCCAGCCTGGTGGCTGGATCACTTGAATATTCCATCCTGGATTCCACGCATTTCAGGGGGGGGTGGGTTCTCGTCACCGCGTTCGCGTGTTTCACGCTAAACGAACGTCTTCAGCACACGAACGCACTCTAGGCCGCGTGCTCCTCGCCAATAGGGCTTGCCAGAAGCGCGATGATCAAGCATTACTTCCACTCCAGAAAATGAGCCCAAACAAAGAATCCTTTTTCCACTGCTACGTCATCACGTTGGAACACTCCATCGATCGTCGAAAGACCATTTCGAGCCGGCTGGACGAACTCAAAATACCTTTTGAGTTTTATCCCGGAGTGGACGGAAGAAAAATAGATCTCATCTCGCATGGTGGTTATTCAAAATGGAAAAGAAGAATGTTTTTCGGGAGAGATCTCAGCAATGGAGAGTTCGGCTGTGTCCTTGCGCACAGATCAATTTATGAAAACATTGCGCAGAAAGATATTGGAATAGCGCTCATTCTGGAAGACGATGCAATTCTTTGTGACGAATTGCCAAGCGTGGTTGGCGCATTGATACAGCACCAGAAGAGCTGGGATGTCGTCAGATTTCTCGGGCGCAAGAAAAACTATCGGGCCTCCCGCATCATTGCACAATTACCCGGGACGCATAATTCCCTTGCTAGGCCGCACAGCATGCCTGGCGGGGCCTATGGATACCTCATCAGCAATCAAGCAGCCAGGCGTCTGCTATCGATGATGGAAAAAAACTGGCTTCCGATCGATACCTTGCACGGTGTTTCATGGCTCACCAAATTGAATACCGTTTCAGTCGTTCCCTCGCCTGTGCTGCCGAATGACGATGTTCCATCCTGCATCGATGAGCAGGATTCCAATTTGCGCTGGGACAAATCAGTCACTCTTTCTGGCTGGAGAAAACTGATCTATCCGCTGACACGGGGCGCCTGGAAAATCTATTGCAATGTGCTTGTAAAATACGTGCGGTTAAGAACTTTGAGGCGAGACATCACGCTGTCCAGGCGGCTCAGAGCATCCTGAGCGATTCATTCTGAAGTTGGCAAGCCCCCCGTCCCTAAAAAAATTGCGGGCCTTCATTCTGGTTTGCTTTGCTGAAACATACCGCACCTGCATATTCAACGCTCCCGGAACAAATCAAGCCTCAGTCCATGCAACACGTAAACGTCCTTTGCCTCAAGTGGGGCACCCGCTACGGCCCGCATTACGTCAACATGCTTTATCGCGGCGTTGGCCGCAACCTGAGCCGGCCGTTCCGGTTTTTCTGCTGCACCGACGACCCCAGCGGGCTGGACGATGGCGTGGAAGTCATTCCGTTTCCCGCCAACCCTGGCGTCAAGCGCGGCTGGCCCGACATTCTGATCAAGCTGGCGATCCTGCAGGATGGCTTCGGCGATTTGCAGGGGCCGACGCTGTTCCTCGATCTGGATGTGGCGATCACCGGGCCGATCGACGGCTTCTTCGACTACAGGCCGGGCGAATTCTGCATCATCCACAACTGGGTGCACTGGCGTAAGGCGGCGCTGGGACGGCGCCCGGCGGTAGGCAATTCCTCGGTTTTCCGTTTCGAGGCGGGCAAGTCGAACTACGCCTACGAAACCTTTCTGCGCGAAATGCACCGCGCCGAAGACCGCGCCGTTTTCAACACCGAGCAGGCCTTTCTGACCTACGCCATGGGCAACCCGCAGTGGTGGCCGGAGGAATGGGTCAAGAGCTACAAGTGGAACTGCCGCCCGGCTTTTCCGCTCAACCTGTTCCGCGCGCCGCAGCTGCCCGAGGGCTGCCGGATTCTGGTGTTCCATGGCCGCCCCGATCCGGACGAGGCCATCCGCGGGTATCGGGGGCGCAAGCTGCACCACCGCACACTGCCCGCGCCGTGGATCGCCGATTACTGGAAGCTGTGATGCCACAGCAGCCCCAGCTCGACGCCTTCTGGGACATGATCGACGGCGTCCTGGTGGTCAACCTCGACAGCCGCCCCGACCGCTGGCAGGACGTGCAGGCGAGGACGGCCGGATTCATTCCCGCGCACAAGCTGCACCGGCTGCCTGCCACGCTGGGTGCGGCCCTGCCCGGCTTCGGGGTGCCGCCCTGGTTTCGCGGCCGCAAGCGCGACAAGACCTGGGCCGGGCGCGCCGGCTGCGCGCTTTCACACCGCGCGGCGATCGCCCATGCCCGTCAACAAGGCTGGCGCACGGTGCTGATCCTGGAAGACGACATCGAACTCGAACCGGCGCTGGCCGAGGTGCTGGCAGGCCTGCCGCAGGCCCTGCAAAAAACCGGCTGGGACGTCTGCTATCTGGGGTTTACCGATCCGGTTTCGCCCTACCGCACCCTGGCCGAGTTGCCGGCCGGGCATCGTTTGTGCTCCGTATCCGGGTGCAGCACTACCCACGCCTACCTGCTTCGGAACAGCGTTTACGATTTATTGCTGGAAAAACTGCCAGCCGTCGACAGCATCTGGCCCTGGGTCAGCCGCCACCGCGCCATCGACCGCTGGTATTACCGTAATCTGGCGCGCTATTTCGAGGTGCGCGCCGTGTCGCCCTCGGTCATCAATCAGCAGGGCGGCTTCTCCGACATCACCCAACGCCCTCACGAGAAAGTGCACACCACCCGCGTGCCTGACGCGCGTTACGGCGCCCTGGCCTACCGGCTGCTCGGAAAATTGCGCTGGGCGGGATACCGGCTGGCCGAACCACGCGACAGGCTGCGCGGACGCATCAAGCAATTGCGCGGATTCTGAATGTCCATCAGCGACCTGCAGACCCCACCGCCGCGGCTGCGCATCAAATTCCTCGGCAAGTTCAAGCCCGGCCGCGACGGCGAGGGCTGGCTGAAATGCTTCCCCGGCAGACAGCCGCGCTGGGGAAACTGCGACTTCATTTTCGACCGCGACTGCCGCGACTACGACTGGCTGGTGGTGTACGACGACCTGCCCTCGCTGGCCGGCGAGCGCCATCCGCTGTGGGTGGAGGAACTGGCCTGCCCGCCGGAGAACACCCTCTTGATCACCGTCGAGCCGTCTTCGATCAAAACCTACGGCCGGACCTACCTGCGCCAGTTCAACTGGCTGCTGAGCACGCAGGAGCCGTGGGCGACGGGCCGCCACAAGGGCCTGATTTTTCAGCAGCCCGCGCTGATCTGGTTTTACGCCGACAGTTCGCCGCGCGGCGACTACGACACCCTGGTGTCGCACCTCCCGTTGGAAAAGACCGCCGACCTGTCGACGGTCTGCTCTAGCAAACGGCAGGGGCATACCCTGCACCGCAGGCGCTACGATTTCACCCAGGCGCTCAAGACCCGGCTGCCGTTCATGGAGATCTACGGCCACGGCGTGCGCCCGCTCGCCGACAAGGCCGACGCCCTCGACCCCTACCGCTACCACCTGGCGATCGAAAACCATCTGGGGCCGCACCACTGGACGGAGAAGCTCGCCGACCCCTTTCTCGGCGCGTGCATGCCGGTCTATTACGGCTGCCCCAACGCCGAGGATTATTTCCCGCCGGAAAGTTTCATCCGCATCGACATCGCGGATGTCGATGCCGCCGCCGAGACCATCCGGCGCGCGATCCGCGACAAGCTGTGGGAAAAGAACCTGCCTGCGATTCTGGAGAGCCGCCGCCGGGTGCTGGAGGACTACGGCCCGATTGCCACCGTGGTGCGGCTGGTCAACGAAAGACACCGTGCCAACCGCACCTTGCCTGCTTCACCGGTTTTCATCCGGAGCCGCCGCTACCTGTACCGGCAGCTGCTGCCGGGCCTGCGCTACGGACTGGAAAAAAGCTGCGTCCGCGCCCGCCATCGCTGGGCCGGCGACTGAGCGTCGCGCTCAGGCCATGGCCTTGCGCAGTCTGAACAAGTGCCCGCGCGGAAAGCTGCGGAAAGCCTTGTGCGACCGCAGCGTCACCGCCTTCCCGGCAAGACCCGGTCGGTATAGCCGCTCGGCCCAGTGCGCCGCCCAGGCGAAGGGATTGTAGACGTTCAGCACGCGGTTGCGGGCTTTCGCCAGCGCGGCCTGGCGCCGGGGGGCGAGCGGCTGACCCAGCAGTTCGGCAATCCGCGCCGCCGCCGCGTCCACGTCCAGATCATTGATCGACAGCAGCGCCTCCGCAGGCAGGTAATCGCCCACGTTCGGGCAGCCCAGATAGACCGGGTAGGCCCAGCCGAGGTAGGCGTCGGCGAGCTTTTCGGTCCAGTAGTTGGGCAGCACGCTGTTTTCCAGCACCAGATGAAAGCGGTAAGGCAGGATCGCGTCCATCTTGTCGTCGATGGGCTCGAAGCCGCGCCCGAAATGCACCAGCCGCTCGCCCAGACGCTGCTTCAGCCCGTCGAGCAGGGCCAGCCGCTGGCGCTGGCCTTCGGTCCTGCTGGCGTTGGAGCACACCACGGCGATGCGGTTCTGCTTCTCGGGGCAGGCCAGCGCGGACAGGTAATCGTAACCGTAGCGGTAGGCGTTGCTGCTGCGGTCGAGGCCGACGTGCCAGTTGAGCCCGAGCGCGCTCACGTGCAGATGGGGATGGCGCGACTCGGCGTGGCTGTCGACGACGTGGCCGAACTGCCGGTAGAACGCCTGCGGATACAGCTTTTTCGACAGCGGTTCTCCGGCGATGAACAGGGTGTTCTGCGGCGCAGCGATGAAGCGATCATACGGGCGCATGTTTCCCAGCACGACGCTGAAATCCGTGCGGCCTCCGGGCTCGGGATTGAAGTCGAAACGGCAGCGCCCCCAGGCCAAGCTGCCGCCCGGCGTCAGCAATGCCATGCCGCCGGGCGCGCAGTCCATGTTGATCCGGACGTGAAGCGCGCCGTCTTCCTTCCCCGGCACCGCGCTCAAAACGGCAGCGCGAGGCCGGGCGCGGCCTCGTGGATCACGCGGCGGAAATCGGCCTGGATGCGTTCCAGCGCGGCGGCGGTGTCGGCCTCGAAGCGCAGCACGATCACCGGCGTGGTGTTCGACGGGCGCGCGAGGCCGAAGCCGTCGGCGTATTCCACGCGCAGGCCGTCGAGCGTGATGACGTCCTTCGCGTCGGGGAATTTCGCCGTCTTCTGCAGCCGCTCCATCAGCGCGTAGTGTTCGCCCTCGGCCATCCTGATGTTGAGCTCGGGCGTGTTCACCGTGTCGGGCAGGCTGTGCAGGGTGGCGTCGATGTCGGCCTGCTTCGACAGGTATTCGAGCAGCCGCGCGCCGGCGTAGAGGCCGTCGTCGAAGCCGTACCAGCGTTCCTTGAAGAAGACGTGGCCGGACATTTCGCCGGCCAGGAGCGCGCCGGTCTCCTTCATCTTGGCCTTGATGAAGCTGTGGCCGGTCTTCCACAGCGTGGGTTTGCCGCCGCGCGCGCGAATCCACGGGAAGAGATTGCGCGTGGACTTGACGTCGAAAATGATTTCCGCGCCGGGGTTGCGCGAGAGCACGTCGTCGGCGAACAGCATCAACTGGCGGTCGGGGAAGATGATGCTGCCGTCCTTGGTGACCACTCCCAGGCGGTCGCCGTCGCCGTCGAAGGCGAGCCCGATTTCGGCGTCGCTGGCCGCGAGGCGCGCGATCAGGTCGACGAGGTTTTTCGGTTGCGAGGGGTCGGGGTGGTGGTTGGGAAAGTTGCCGTCGACCTCGCAGAACATTTCCTCGACTTCGCAGCCGAGTGCGCGGTACAGGGGGCCGGCGAAGGCGCCGGGCACGCCGTTGCCGCAATCGACGATGATTTTCATCGGGCGGGCAAGCTTGATGTCGGAGACGATGCGCGCCTGGTATTCGGGCGCGATGTCGTGGGTGCGGTAGCCGCCTTCGCCGGCGGTGAGATCGTTCCTGAGCAGGCGCTCGCGCAGCTTCTGGATCGCCTCGCCGGAAAGCGTCTCGCCGCCGAGCACCATCTTCAGGCCGTTGTAGTCGGGCGGGTTGTGGCTGCCGGTGACCATCACCGCGCTGTTGGTGTTCAGTTGATACGCGGCGAAATAGGTCATCGGCGTGGCGACCATGCCGAGGTCGACGACGCCGATGCCGGCTTTCTGGATGCCGCGTGCCAGCGCCGCAGCCATGTCGGGGCCGGACAGCCGGCCGTCGCGGCCGATGCAGATTTCGCTCTGGCCGCGCGCCACGGCCTCGGAGCCGATGGCATGGCCGATGGCCTCGACGATTTCAGGCGTGAAGGTCTTGCCGACGATGCCGCGGATGTCGTAGGCCTTGAAGATTTCCTTGGGGTATTCCACAACGCGCTCCCTGATTGGCGAATGCGTCGATTCTAGCGCGGCGTCGCGTCGAAATGCTGCATCAGGCGTGCCGGAAGCCAGTCCGCGTTGCCCGGAAAAGGGCCGGACGGAAAGGCGACGTGGCCGCCCGTTGCGGGCTGTTCCAGCGCGACGGCCGGCGAAACCTCTTCGGGACGGGGCAGGGCCTCGGCGGGCAGAAAGGGGTCGTTCTTCGCGTTGACGATCAGCGTGGGCACGGCGATGGTTCCGAGCAGCGGCTTGCTGGACGCCTGCGCCCAGTAATCGTCGGCGTCGCGAAAGCCGTGCAGGCGCGCGGTGACCAGCGTGTCGAATGCGCGGAAAGTGGCGGCTTTGCGGATAGCCACGGCATCGAGCAGGCCGGGAAAGCGCGCGGCGATGCGCAAGGCCTTGGCCCGGAGCGTGACGAGAAAGCGGGCGGTGTAGACGCGGCGGTTGAAGCCGCGGTCGAGCGTGTTGCCGGCGGCGGCCAGATCGAGCGGTGCGGAGATGGCCGCGGCGCGGTCGACGAGCGCTGTGGCATGTTCGCCGGCCTCGCCCAGCCATTTCAGCAGGGCGTTGCCGCCGAGCGAGACGCCGACGGCATGGTGCGGTATACCGGGAAGCCGTGCGGCGACATGGCGCAGCATGGTTTCGATGTCGGCCGAGTCGCCGGCGAAATAGGCGCGCGGCAGACGGTTGTCCTCGCCCGAGCAGCCGCGGAAATGCGCGACGACGCCGGTCCAGCCGCGCCGGTTCAGCGCGCGCATGAGGTCGCGCGCATAGAAGCTGGCGGAATCGCCCTCCAGACCGTGGAACAGCACCACGGCCGGCTGGCCGGGGCGGCCGTCGGCCCAGTCGAAATCGAGAAAATCGCCATCGGGAAGTTCGAGCCGTTCGCGCCGGTAGCGCACGTGCGGCACCCGGACGAAGAGGCTGGTGTAAAGGGTTTGCAGGTGGCCGCCCGGCAGCCAGGCGGGCGCCGCATAGGCCCGGGAAGGCGTCATGCGGTCCGCATGCAATCCATTGACGTCAGTGCAGCACCGGCGGTGCGGTGCGTGCGGGCGGGTTGCCCCCGACCTGCAGCGGCGAGGCGTGGTGGAGCACCATGCGCCAGCCGTCGGCGTCGCGGCGGTAGAGATTGGTGGCGAGGATCGGCGGCCGGGGTTCGGTTTCGTGGCCGATGGTGAGGTATTCGCGCACGATGCGTACGACGCGGTCGGATTCCCGGATTTCGTGCGCCAGTTCGACCTGGACGCTGAACTGGCCCGCCGCCTCGAACATGCTGCGCCAGCCCGCGGCAACTGCTGCGCGGCCGTCCAGCGGCGCAGCGAGTGGATGGATGCAGGCGATGCGTTCGTCGCCCGCCCAGACCTGCATCATGTCGTCGAGCGAGCGCGATTCGAATGCCTGATAGAACGCCGCCTCGGCTGCTTCCGGTGTGGGGAAACGCACGGGTTTATTCGGTGATGCCGGCAAGCACCGCCTTTTCTTCCTCGGCGAACTGTTTGAGCAGCGGGGCGAAAGCCGGCGCGGCCATCTGCGCCATCATGTCGGTGTTCGGCTTTGCGATGTAGACCTTGCCGTCGCCACCTTCGAACACGCTCATGCGGCAAGGCACGAAGGGCATGGCGCGGCTGGCCATCTGGGCTTTGAGCAGGTTTTCGGCGAGATCCTTCCGGCACAGGGTCAGCATGGTGAAGGGCTTGGCGTTCTTCTGGCCGGCTTTCAGCATTGCGTCCTGCATGTCCACGGCCGGGCCGATCTCCCAGCCGCGTTTGCGGCCGGCATCCTGCAGCGCGGCGATGGTTTCGCGGTAGCCCAGCCGGCTTTTCTGTTCGCTCATCATCGCGGCCATCAGTCTGGCCTGCGCTTCCTGCATTTTTTTCATTTCGGCCTGGACGTCGGCCGAGTTGCCGGCGGCGGATGCCGTGGCGCTGGCGAGCAACAGGACAGCGAGGGAAGCGAAGCGTTTCATGGCGATCTCCTTGCGTGGGGGATGATGCGGTGCGGCACTCAATGGCCGCCGCCGCTGGGTTTGCCTTTCAGGCGGTACAGTGTGCCGCAGTAGGGGCAGAGTGCGTCGCCGCGCGACTCGATCGGCAGGAACACGCGCGGATGCGCGTTCCAGTCGGCATGGCGCGGCAGGGGGCAATGCAGGGGCAGGTCGCTTTCGTCGACTTCGATGACGCGTTGCGTATTGTCGTGCCGTTCGCTCATGCAAGGGGCTCCGGGGCTTATTTGACGGGGGTGAGCCAGTCGACGTGCGCGGATGCGCGACCATGCACGCAGTCGAAATACATAGCCTGCAGTTGCGTCGTGATCGGCCCGCGCGTGCCTTCGCCGATGGCGCGGTTGTCGAGTTCGCGGATTGGCGTGACTTCGGCGGCGGTGCCGGTGAAGAAGGCTTCGTCGGCCGAGTAGACTTCGTCGCGCGTGATGCGTTTCTCGATCACCGGCAGACCGATTTCACCGGCAAGCTGGATGATGGTGTCGCGCGTGATGCCCTCCAGCGCGGAGGTGAGGTCCGGCGTGTAGAGCTTGCCGTTGCGGATGATGAAGATGTTTTCACCGGAACCTTCGGCGACGAAACCGTCCACGTCCAGCAGCAGCGCTTCCTGGTAGCCGTCCATCTCGGCTTCCTTGTGGGCCAGGATCGAATTCATGTAGTTGCCATTGGCCTTGGCCTTGCACATCGTGATGTTGACGTGATGGCGCGAGAACGAGCTGGTCTTCACGCGGATGCCGTTCCGGATCGCGTCGTCGCCCATGTAGGCGCCCCACGGCCAGGCGGCGACGATGACGTGCACCGACAGGTTCTTGGCCGAAATGCCCATCGCCTCGGCGCCGAAGAAGGCCATCGGGCGCAGGTAGCCGGATTCGAGCGCGTTTTCCCGTACGACCATGCGCTGCGCTTCGGTGATCGTGGCCTTGTCGAAAGGCATCTGCATGCCGAGGATGTGGGCCGAGCGGAACAGCCGGTCGGTGTGTTCGGGCAGACGGAAGATCGCAGTGCCCTGTTCGGCCTTGTAGGCGCGTACGCCCTCGAAAACGCCCATGCCATAGTGCAGGGTGTGGGTGAGCACATGGGTGGTGGCTTCGCGCCAGGGAACGAGTTTGCCGTCGTACCAGATGACGCCGTCGCGGTCGGCCATGGACATGATGGAAGGTCTCTTTCTTGCAGGATGGGGAGGAGCGCGAATTTTACCGGATTCCGGCCGCCGCCGGCTTTGTGGCACGATGCCGGGCTGGAGGAAGACAGAATGTCGAGGAGAGCACTGCTGGCCGTGCTGGCCCTGTGGGCGATGGGTGCCCAGGCGGCGCCTGCGCGCTTCGATTACTACCTGCTCGCGTTGTCGGTCGCGCCGGCTTTTTGCGAAGACAACCCGGCACGTACGCGCACCTATGCGCAGTGCCGGCAGTTGTCGGCGCCGGCCTTCCGGGCCATGCCCTTGACCCTGCATGGCTTGTGGCCGAACCGGCTGAACCGGCGGCATCCGGCCTTCTGCGCGGGCGAAGCCGGAGGCGGCTTCTGTCGTCTGCCCGCCGTTCGCCTGCCGCCCGAAACTCGGGCGCGGCTCGGACGCGCGATGCCCGGCACGGCGGATTGCCTGGATCGCTATCAATGGCAGAAGCACGGCAGTTGTTCCGGTATGCGCGAGACCGATTATTTCGCGGCGTCGGCGGCGCTGACCGAGCGGGTCAACCGCGCGCTGGGCGATGTGCTGGCACGCCACATGGGGCGGGAAGTGGCGCTCGACACGTTGCGCGCGGCGCTGCGGCGCAACGACCCGGCGCTGGCGGACGCAGTGACCTTCGACTGCGCTACGCCGCATACGCCCAGTCCGGCGAAACGCCGCCCCATGCTGCGCGAAGTGCGGGTGAGCTTCGAGCGCAACCCCGCCACCGGCGGACCGGGCCGTCCGCTGGCATACGAGCGCATCGGCCGGACGTCGTTCAATTCGGGATGCCCCAACGGGCGCGCTTATGTCGATACGCCGCTGGATTGAAACGCTGGCGCTGGCCGCCTGCACCAGCCTGGCCCAGGCCGATCCCTGTCATGATGCGCTGGCACGTTTCGATTATCCTGCTGCGCAAGCCCTGGCGGATGCGCGGCTGGCTGCCTGGCCCGCCGATTTTTCCGCGCGCCTGTGTGCGGCGCGCGCGGCCTACGAGACCGGCCATTTCGAACAGGCGCTGGCGCATCTGCGCAGCGCCGAAGCCGGTCAGCGTCAGGGTGAAGCGCGGACCTATGCCTACAACTGGCTGACGGTCACGCTGAACCGGCTGGGTCGTGGTGCCGAAGCGCTGGCCTATGGGCAGGCGGCGCTCGCGTGGGCGCGCCGCGAGCCGAACCGCCAGAACCTGGCGACTGCGCTGCACAATCTGGCGGGACTGCGTTACGCGCATGGCGACGCCGCGACGGCGCTAGCGCTGTATCGTGAATCGATCCCGCTCAATCCCGATCTGTCGGAGCGCTCGGCCAGCCTGAACAACGTCGGCCTGATCCTCCAGGCCGCGGGCGATACGGCTTCCGCCGAACACTGGCTGCTCGACGCGATCGCGCTCAATCGCGCCAGCGGCCACTATCACCATCTGGGCAAACACCTGCTGAATCTCGCCAACCTGTACCGTCAGACGGGCCGCTTCGACGAAGCGCAGGCACTGCTCGACGAAGGCGCGGCGCTGATCGACCGGGCGCAGGATCGCTACTGGCAGGCGGTGGCGGCGCGCTACCGGGGCTGGCTGGCGCGCGACCGCAGGGATTGGGCCGAGGCCGGCCGCTGGCTGGCCCAGGCCGCGCGCGCCTACGATGCGGCAGGGGCCACCGCGGACGGCGATGCCGCGCGTGAGGAACTGGGACGGTTGTGAGCGGAATTCAGGGGGTGTTGTCGCGCACGAACTCGGGAAAGCGTTCGGCGCGCACGAAATAGGTGCCATCGCAGTTGTAGGAGGCGCGCACGAGGCCTTCGGACAGCGAGATTGCGGCGTTGCGCAGATAATAGCCTTCGATGCCGCGCAGGACATTGAAGCTTTGCACGATGGCGTCGATGCGCGTCTGTTCCAGCGGCTGCCAGCCGTCGCGGTTCTCGTCCATCAGCTTCAGCCAGTGCGCCGGCAGGTAGGCGCGCAGCGGGCCATTCTGGATCATGGCGCGCACCCAGGCGACGGTGCGCATTTTTTCCCCATACGGCACGGCGACGAAATGGCGCGCAGCATAGCCTGGCTTCACCAGATCCTCGGCATCGTGCACTTCGTAGGCAAAGGGATTGAAGACCGACTCCGTCCGGACTTCCGAACTGTTGAAACCGACGTAGATCGCGTACACGCCGGTGTCGCGCAGGAGTGCGGCGCATACGTCCAGCACTTCGCCCGCGATGGGGTCGATGCGCGAGGGCTGGCGCGGGCGCAGCGGAACGGTCTCGCGCAGGCTCGGGTCGCCCTTGATGCTGACGAAGGGCACGTCGACCGGCAGGCCGAACGCACCCACGAAAGGTTCGTGCAGCAGGCAGACAACGGGTTCGGACGGAAAAGCATCGGGAGTCATGCGGACATTGTCGCATGGGGGATTTGCTTTGCCGTGACAGGAAGCGGGGTCTACATGTAGGCCTTTGCTTCCTCGCCTGGATTGGGCAGCCCCGCCACTCGCCAGGCTTCGCGCGGGCTGGGGAAAAGATGTTGCATGCAGTCGGCGCTCTGCCCCGTGAGGTGGCAGACATGCGACAGCGCAGTGACGGTGCCGTGCCGGGCGTATTCCCGGCGCAATGCGTGCAGCAGACCGAGCTGGAGTTCGTTGAGCGTGCCCAGCCCGTCGGTTTGCGCGATGCGGTCGGCCAGGCTTTCACTCCACATCCACGGGTCGAGCAGAAAACCGTCCGTGTCGAAGATGGTTGGGGAGGCAGCAGTGATCATGGCATCCTCCGGACAGGGAATGCTTTGTTTATAGCACCGGACTGCGCGGAAATAGGGGCCGCTCCCTGGCCAGTTCCGCCACCAGCTTGCGTACCGGTGCGGGCAGCGCAGCATCGAGCGCGTCGGCTGGAGCGAGCCAGACGTGGCCCGGCAGCGATTTCGTGCAGGGCGCCAGCGCGAGCAGGGTCGGCCGGATGTGCAGGCGGAAATGCGTAAAGCCATGGGACAGCGGCGGGAGTTCACGTAGGCTGTGCGCCACGAGACCGTAGCGTTCGCGGACATGGTCTGCGCAATCGGTGTCCTCGGATGCTTCGGGCAGGCTCCACAGGCCGCCCCAGATCCCCTTGGCCGGGCGCTTTTCCAGCAACAGTTCGCCCCGGTCGAGCAGCAGCAGCATGCGAACGTGCCGTTCGGGCAGATTTTTTTTCGGGCGGGGCGTCGGCAGCGTGTGCGTGCGGCCGGTTGCATGCGCGTTGCAATCCCGGCGTACCGGGCAGGCCATGCAGTCCGGCCGGGTACGGGTGCAGAGCAGGGCGCCGAGATCCATCATGCCCTGGGTGTAGGACGCGATGGCCTGTTCGGGCAGCAGGGATTCCGCATGCCGCCACAGGGCATCCTCGATCCGTCTGTCGCCGGGCCAGCCGTCGATGCCGGCATGCCGGGCGAGTACGCGTTTGACGTTGCCGTCGAGAATGGCGCAGCGCCGGCCGAAAGCCAGTGCGGCCACGGCCGCGGCGGTGGAGCGGCCGACGCCGGGCAGGGCGCCAATGGCCTCGGCGGTATCGGGAAAATGGCCGCCATACCGCTCGGCAATCCGGCATGCTGCGGTGTGGAGATTGCGTGCCCGGCTGTAGTAGCCGAGCCCGCTCCAGAGCGCGAGCACATCGTCTTCGGAAGCGCCGGCGAGCGCGGCCAGATCGGGAAAGCGCGCAACGAAGCGTTCGAAGTAGCCGACGACGGTGGCGACTTGCGTTTGCTGCAGCATGATCTCGGACAGCCAGATGCGATAGGGATCGCGATTGCGCTGCCAGGGCAGGTCGTGGCGGCCATGCTGGCGTTGCCAGGCCACGACGCGGTCGGCGAAGGGTTTCACCCCGGCAGGGTAGCATCCTTTGCCGGAGTCGAACGGATGCCAGGCGAGGCGCTCAGGCGTAGCCGAGCTTCTGGCGGAACAGGCCCATGAGTTTGCCGAAGGCCGATTCGGTGATCGACTTGCGTTCGACCAGCACGGCCTCCCCGTGACGAAGCTTGTCGGCCAGACGATGCAGGCTGATCGAGAAGCTGTTCATGCCGTCCTGGTCGGAAAACAGGTAGGTGTTGCGGACGCCGCCGACCCAGCCGAGTCGCGCCCAGCGGAACGTACCGTCGTCGTAGTGGAATTCGACCCAGTCGCCCTTGTTCAGGGCGCGCGCGCGCTGCGTGAATTCGTCGTCCAGTTCGGGCGTGGGCGGTTCGGGCTCCGGTACGGGCACTGCCAGCACCGGCTGCGCGGCAGCTTCCGCTTCCGCCCGCTCGGCTTCGATGGCGGCGATCTCTTCGGCCGGTACATCCGGCAGCGGCACGGGCTGCACGTTCGGCCGCACCGCATTGGCGTGCAGGATGACCAGGCTGGCGAAGAAACGGTCTGCCGCTTTTTTCGGCAGATCGATTTCCGCCGTGCCGTCGCGCAGACGCTTGAGCAGGCCGGGCAGGATGCGAACGAGCATCAGGCGTGCGTCCATGTCCGCTTTCGACTGCACGCTCCACACCAGTTCGCGCATGGTTTCCACATGGCTGTTGAAATGCGCGCTCTGTTCGCCTGCCTCGATGTAGTGACGGGTCAGAAGTACGGCCCAGTCGCGGCGCAGGAATTCGCGTACGGTCTCGTCGACCGTCTGGTCCTTGAGCGCCCGGTTGATGAAGTCGTGCACCACGACGGGCGCGAGTTCGGCCCGCTCGGTTTTGCGGAGCGTTTCGATATCCTCGCGCAGCGTCGTTTCGGCAGCCTCTTCCACGCCCTCCTCGACCGAGGCGTACAGGGATTCGAGCTGGTCAGCGGCATCGGCGAAAATCCCGATGTCCTGCTCGAAATCGTCGTGCACGCGGCTGACGATCGCCGAGATGGCGCTCATGCGGGCATTGCCGGCCTCGGTGTCGGGCAGGTGGACCGCCAGTGCGGCGATGGCATCCAGCATGCGGCGCACCGGATGGTGCGGCTGGGAGAAGAAATTGCGGTCCAGCAGCGCGGCTTTCAGGACCGGGATCTGTAACCGGCCGATCTGGGCTTTCAGGCTGTCGGGAATCGTGGCCTCGTCGAACACCACGTCGAACAGCATCGCGACAGCGTCGACCAGGACGGCGTCGAGCGGGCTGGCGGCCTGCATCACGGGACTCTGCTGCAGCGTGCGCAACACGTTCCGGACGGTGGAGGCGTCCAGCAGCGGCAGCTCGAAATGCGTGCCTCCGGGCAACTGCATGCCGCCCGTTTGCAGTTGACTGAGCGAATCCAGAAAATCGACGCCTTCGAGCGTGCCGCCGTTACCCATCCAGCCGCTACCGGGCTGCCCGGTCTGTCCGGCGTAGCCGCCTGCTGGCCGCCCGGCGGCCAGTTGCTCGAACAGGCTCAGCATGTCGTTACCGGCTGCGGAGGCGGGTGCCGCCGTCGTGGCCGGCGCCGTCTCGGCGGCGCTGTGGCCGCTCTGCCGGCCGACGGTCGCGCGCGCTTTCGCCCCGACCTTGAGATCGGGCAGGATGCCGTGATCGATCAGATGGCGGTTGATGCTCTGGTAGATGGCGGCCAGTTCGGTGGTCAGCACCAGATCGAACTGGTTCAGCAGCACGATGCGGGCGTTCTGTTCGATATCCATGCGCGCGATGCCGTCGAGCAGCGCTTCGCACAATGCGCGCGGGCCGAGCGGGTTATCGTTTTCGGCGAGGTCGCCGCGACCGAGCAGGTCGGCGATGCGGGCGTCGAGCGCGACCAGTTCCTCGGCGCAGTTGTAGCGCAGGCGCGAGGTGGCTTTGTCCACGGCCAGCGTGATCTCGAAATCCTGGTCGCCGACCAGCGACAATTCGGTCAGGTCATTCGCAACCGGCGCATTGCGGCCCTGCGCGAACGCATCGAAGGACTGGCAATAGGCGTCCTTGCAGGCCGTCAGCAGTTCGTTCGCCCGTTTGTTCAGGATGCCCTGCGCGCCGTAATAGGTATTGCGCGTTTCCAGCAGGGGGGACCGGTCCGCCATGGCAAGCAGCGTGTTCTCCATGGCTTCGGTCTTGTGGGTCAGCGCGCGGGTGGCACCTTCGATCAGTATGTCGCGGCAGGTGTGCAGCAGGCCGAGCGTCTCGGCCGACGCCTGGGCACGCCGCGCCCGCTCGAACTGATTGAGGTTAACGACGACGGAATTTTCAGGCATATCAGGCTCCATGGGGTCACCTCGCGGGTTCCGCGCGGCTGGCCGACATGAAAGGGGACGTTTTGGTACCGGGTTTGCGGCCGGCGGCCCCGCTATCTCGCGCCGTCAGGAACGAGACCGGAAACTTTGCGTCCCCGCCTCGCGGCGGGTTTGCCCTGTTCGGTGGTCGGCGGGGGTCCTCTGGACACACAACCGCTCAGCTGAAGAAACGGCAGCCCCCGGAAAAACTTTAGGCGCACCCGCAAAAAAATTATACCCCCTGATCTTGCAGGTGCTCATGCAGGCGCAGCATGGCTTTTCGGGTTAGCGACTGCTCCGGGACGTGGGCGCGACCGGCACGGATCTCGTCGGCGAGCCGGGCGCTGTCCAGCGAAAAACGGGTTTCGCCCGTGGAATCGCAGAACAGCATGTAGCCCTGCACCCCCAGCCAGGCGACACGAGCGGTCCTGAGGCCCTCGTAGGGCGGGCTGAAGTCGACCCAGTCACCTTCCTGCAGGGTATTCGCCTGCTGTTCGGCGACATCCGCAGGCGGCGTATCGGCCTGACGCCGCGCCAGGGATTCGATATCCGCCTGCGTGACCCGTTGGGGAACGAAATGGCTGACCGTGTCTTCCCGCTTGCCAAGCGCGGGGCGGATCCAGCATTCCTGGGTAGCGGTGATCGAATCGAAGAATTCCCTGAGTTGTTCCGATGACGCACCCTGGGCAAGGAGGCCGGCGCGCAATTCGGCGTTGATGCGGGGCAGATTCTGCAGACAGGCCTCGCGGGACGCTTCGTCCTCCGGCGGTTGCAGGCTCAGGAACAGCCGGTTCAGCGTTTCGCCGGCAGTCCGCCATTTCGGCCCTTCGCCGGCCTCGGCCACGTAGAGGTCCGACATGAACGGGACCCAGGCGGCTTCCAGCTGATGCAGGACCGACTGGGGCGCGGGATAGCGCGCAGTCAGATCCTGGAGGTTTTCCAGGGCGAGCAGCGTGCCGAGCTCCTGGCGCTCGACGTATTCGAGATTGGCGATTTCAGTCGCCATGGTGTCGTCCGTATGCGCACCCTCGATGGCCAGCCAGTCCGCGAGGCTTTCGCATGCCTGCGAAAAAGCGTCCACCTGACGCTCGGGGGTGTTGATGACGTGGGTGCAGGCGGTTTCGATTTCGTGCAAGGCACGGGCGTGCGCGGGATGCCATTCCGGGAAACGGCGCGAGAAGTGGCCCAGGAAATCGATCAGCCGGCGCGCCGGATGGCCGTCGTCGCTGAAAAAATCCGGAGAGGCCAGGGCCGCGCGGAGCGTGGGAATCTGCAGCTGCGCGATTTCGGATTTGCAGTCGGCCGATATGTCCGGATCCGCCAGAATGAATTCGAACAGCCCGGCGACGGCATCCAGCATCGCGAGATCGAAGCTGCCCGCATCGGTATCGTTCGCATGCGCCTGGAGTTGCCGCAATACCAGAATCGGGGCATCCGGCACGACTGCCGTCATGTGCGGAAGGTTGTTCTGCCAGTGGTCCAGGCTCTCGGTAAAACTCGGGCGCGGCCTGTCCGGAGGGAGGCCGAAAGGCCGGTTCGGGAACGGGGTGCCCGTCGTCAGGCCGGGAACAGGCAATGCGCCGGCAGCAACGGAACCGGCTGCGCGAATGTGCGCGAGAATGTCGTCGCCAACGGAGCGGGCGGGGGGATGGGAATCCTCCCGCGCCGGGGGCGGTACCGGTTTCGGTCTCTGGCCCGGCTCCGCCCGGACTTCGATGTCCTGCAGGGCGAGATACTGGTTGAGCGCGGCGTAAGTCTGTCGAAGGGTGTCCTTGAGCGCGTTCGCGGCGTGTTCCAGCAAGAGGGTGCCGCAGTGCGGATCGAACGCCAGCGTGTCGAAAGCCCCCGACAGCGCGTGCACCACGGCGCGCGGGCCAAAGGCATTGACCGGACTGATGGGGACGGCATCCTGCGAGTACAGGGTTGCCAGCCGGCTGAAAAAGGCATGTGCGTCCGGCCCCAGGTTCTGCGTCAGGAATGCGACAGTCTTGTCTTCCGCCAGCTGGCGGTTGAATTGCACGTCATCCAGCAACTGCAGCTCGCCCGCTTGCGGATCGGCAGCGGGACGCGAGGCGGATTCCAGATGCTGTTTGAACAATGCCGCGAATGCGGCGGACAACTGGTCTGGATGGGCGTTCAGCCAGTCCAGGCAGATCCGGCCAGCATTCAACATGGCCGACGTCGGTGCCGCATCGAGTGTAAGCGTGCGTGCGACATCATCCATCACGATGGTGCGGCTGCGCTGGAAGAAATTGCCCAGCGCCTGCACCATGCGCTCGTCCACCTCGCGGATGAGGGCAGCGTAGAGAGAGGAGGGGGTCGGGGTGTTCATGGCCTGCCAGCACTATCGGCCATCGGGCGGCATTAGTTGAACCGGCCGGGATGGAGCGGGCGAAGGGAACAGCACCCGGTCGCTAACTCGTTTATTACGAACGCTTTTTCCGATCCAAGCGTCACGGAATAGACTCGATTGTGGACTCAAGTCTTCGGCCTGGTCAACGCAAGCCGCTGCGGGTGATCCAAATCGAGCCAAGCTCATCCATCAACAGCCAGAGCATCGGATTTCATACCGAAGTCTATCTGTCCACTGGCACATCACGCCACAGGCCGCTACGGACAGGTGAGCTGCGTCCTCAAAGGATTGACTCATCATCGACAGGCGCGGTCCCGCCCGCCTTTCGCCCGCTCGATGAACCGCTTCATGGGCTCCGAGGGTTCGCCCCGGCGGCGCAGCAGGTAGGTAGAGAGCACCGGCGGGCTGCCGGCCAAGGGACGAATGGAGATGTCCGGGCGCTGTAGCGTCTGCACCTGCGAGGCGATGGCGAAGCCAATGCCGTAGCCTGCACCGACCAGGGTCAGCATCACGCCCAGGCTGGTCACTTCATCGACCAGCTTGAGCGGCGTGCCTGCGTCCTGCAGCAGCGCTTGAATCTGATGGCGGCAGCCCGATCCCGATTCGGGATGGCACAGAACCAGCGGGAACTTCAGGGCTTCGGCCAGCGGCACCTGCACGTGTGCCAGCAAGGGGTGGCGTGCGGGCACGATCACCGACAGCGGATCGGTCCACACCGGCTCGGCGACGAGGCCATCATGTACCGCGTTTGACAACGCAAAGCCGATGTCCAGCAGATCGTCGTGCAGCGTCTTGAGCTGCTGCGCGAACGGCAGCTCGAAGACGCGAATCTCCATCTCGGGCTCCTCCTCGCGGCTGCGTGCCAGCAAGGTGGCGATGCGGGGCTGCGCCAGGCCGTCGCAGATCGCGATGCGCAGATGGCCCTGGTAGCCCTGTGCCGCCGCCTTGGCACTCTTGACTGCCTGCTCCACGGTGGCCATCACGCGTCGGCATTCGCCTAGGAACACCTGGCCGGCCCAGGTCAGCCGCGTCAGGCGGGTGCTGCGGTCGAACAACTGCACGCCAAGCTGGCTTTCCAGGTCGCGCATTGCTCGTGATACGGGAGATTGCTCGATCCCGAGACGCTCGGCCGCGCGGGCGAGATGCAGCTCTTCCGCGACTGCAACGAAATAGCGTAGCAATCTAGGCTCCAAGGCAGCCTCCCATCGGCCCTTTACACCAGGTCTTGGTACGAGCCAGCCACCAAGCGATGGGGATGTCGATCAGGATCAGGGTGACGACGCCTGCTAAACGTGCGGTCAACCGGAGGGCTTGCAGATCACTATCCGTCAGCACGCAAACACCCTCGTGTCAATGCGCATGCTTCGTGTCCGAGCACCCGAGTGTGTAAAGGATGCTCTTCGGTGAACTGCCCAAGCGAATGGTCCAGACTTTCATGCCGCAGGCCCCTCGACTACTCAATACATATGCTGGCCGCCGTTCATCGCGACGTTGCTGCCGGTCATGAAGGCGGCGGCTTCGCTGGCGATGAAGGCGACAAGTGCCGCAATCTCGTCCGGCTGGCCCAGACGGCCAACCGGAATCGCATCGATGATCTTCTGGCGCATGTCCTCCCGCACCGCCATCACCATCTCGGTGGCCAGATAACCCGGCGACACGGTGTTGACCGTCACACCCTTGCGCGCGACCTCCTGCGCCAGCGCCTTCGTGAACCCGTGCACGCCGGCTTTGGCCGCCGAATAATTGGTCTGCCCGAACTGGCCCTTGCTGCCGTTGATCGACGAGATGTTGACGATGCGACCCCAGCCGCGCTCGACCATCGGATCGATGAACGGCTTGGTGACGTTGAACATGGAGTCCAGGTTGGTGCGCAGTACGGCATCCCAACCGGCCTTGTCGAGCTTGCGCAGCGTTGCATCGCGGGTGATGCCGGCGTTGTTCACCAGGATGTCGATCCGATGACCGTCGGCGTGGATGCGCCGCGCCATTTCCTGCGTTGATTCGTAGTTCGATACATCCACCCCGTAGGCAGCAAGTTTGTAGCCCTGTGTCGCTTGCGCTTGCTGCCACTGGCCAATCGTGGTGTTGCCGGGGGTATGCGTGACGATCACGCGGTGGCCGGCATCGTGCAGGGCACGGGCGATCGCAGCGCCCAACCCCCGGTTGCCTCCCGTCACCAGCGCCGTCCGTTGCGTCGTATTCATTGCCGTCCCCTCATTTCTTGGTCTTGCCCTGGGGTACGGCGCTTGGGGCGGTCCAGGGCTGGGTCCAGCGCTGGCAAAGCTGCGTGAAAGAGGCTGCGTCGCCACTCGCGCCGAATGCCTCGGAGACAGACTCCTGCCAAGTCGTGAGCGCCTGGCGCAGTCCATTGGCAAAGGCCGTCTGGCTCTTGGCTGCTACTTGCCCGACCGCTTGGGCATCGCCCATGCGGCCTTGGCACAGACGCCAGAACACTTCGGACGGCAAGGTCGCGAGCGCTTGCCAGTCGGCCGCCTGTTGGAGGCCCTGGATGCGCGAGGTGGTCTCCAGCACGCTGCCAGCGCTGAGCTGTTGCATGACTTCGAGCCAGTGATGGCTGCTCTCCTGCAGCAAGCGCGTGATCTGCAGTTGCAGCTCGGCATTGGCTTTGTAGAGATGGATTGGCAGTTCGTTGCTCATTGCAGTGCCCTTCGGTCATGGTGGGCCCCCTTCGGGGCGGGTGTAGGCCATCCCAAGCGATGTCCCTGTTGAAATGGTCTTGTCTTGTCTCGGCTTCGGCGCGTCGTATCAGCGCATTGCCACATAGGTTCCCGGTGCATCACCAAGCGGGACCTGCGTGCCGCCCATGGCAGGCGGCGATACCCGCTCGGTCGAATGTCGTGCCAGCCACTGCTGCCAGGCTGGCCACCATGAGCCCTCGTTCAGCGGGGTTTCGGTACGCCACGTTTGCGGATCGACGTAGCGAGCGCCGACGCTGCGGGTCGCAATCTGGTAGCTGCGCCGGGGGTGCCCCGGCTCGCTGACCACGCCGGCGTTGTGCCCGCCGCTGGTCAGTACGAAGGTCAGCTCCGCATCACTGAGCAGATGCATCTTGTACACGGATGGCCAGGGGGCAACGTGGTCGCGCACCGTGCCGACGATGAGCATCGGCACTTCGATGTCGGCGATCGCCACCGGCCGTCCGCCGACCTGGTAGCGTCCCTCGGCCAGATCGTTGTTCAGATACAAACGCCGCAGGTACTCGCTGTGCATGCGATACGGCATGCGCGTCACGTCGGCATTCCATGCCATCAGGTCATTGAACTCCTGCCGTTCGCCCAGCAGGTACTCGCGCACGCGCCGCGACCAGATCAGGTCGCGCGAGTTGAGCATCTGGAAAGAGGCGGCCATCTGCTTGCCGTCGAGATAGCCCTTGTCCCACATCCCGGCTTCCAGCCAGGCAAGTTGACTGTCGTCGATGAAAAGCGCGATTTCGCCCGACTCGCGGAAGTCGGTCTCCGACGCCAGCAGCGTCAAACTGCGCAGCCGTTCGTCGCCATCGCGCGCCATCGCGGCTGCGGCGATCGTCAGCAAGGTGCCGCCCAGGCAATAGCCAACCGCCTGCACCTTGCGCTCGGGCACGATGGCCGTGACCGCGTCCAGTGCATCCATGACCCCCAGCCATCGGTAATCCTCGAGGCCGAGGTCGCGATCGGCCGCGGTCGGGTTCTTCCAGGAAAGGATGAACACCGTATGCCCCTGGTCGACCAGGTACTTCACCATCGAGTTGTGCGGTGACAGGTCGAGGATGTAGTACTTCATGATCCAGGAGGGCACGATCAGCACCGGCTCGGCATACACATCGGGGGTCGTGGGTGTGTACTGGATCAGCTCGATCAGGTGGTTGCGAAACACCACCTTTCCTGGTGTGACCGCCACGTCCTGGCCGACTTTGAAGCCTTCGACCCCGGCCGGTTCATCGTCAAGCGCAAGACGCTGTGTATCGTCGAGGAAGTTCATCGCGCCGCGCCACAGGTTGGCGCCGCCGCTGGTTCTGATGGCTTCCAGCACTTCCGGGTTGGTCCAGATGAAATTCGATGGCGACCACATGTCCAGCCACTGCCGCCCAGCGAAAGTGACCATGTTCTCGTGATGGCGCGACACGCCGCGCACGCCGGTGGTGGCGTTGTGCCACCACTGCTGCTGCAGCAAAAAGCCCTGGTGGATCACGTTGAACGGCCATTGCTGCCAGGCCGGCGCCTCGAAGCGCCGATCCTGCTCCAACGGCTCGATGCACGTGGGGCAGCCGTGGGCACTTGCAGCGTGCGCGACGTAGCGCGCCAAGCGTCGCTGCTTGTGCAATCCCTTTTCGATCAGGCTGCGCTGCTTGCCCGGTGAAAGGCTCAGGTGCAGCGCCCAGTCGTACCAAGCCAGCAAACCCGCCGCCGGTGACAACCCGCCAGTGCCGCGTGCCCGGCACGCGTTCGCAAGCGTATCCAGGACATCGGGGCGACAGACGACTTCGGACGGTGCCGGCGCGGGCTTGTCAGGTATGGCAAGGGTGTTCATCTCTGGTCTTCCGATGTTGTAAGTAACTTATTACTATCATAATGCCTACGGGAAAAGATGCAAAGCCTTGAAGAACGCCCGGGGGATTTCCGCCTTCGCTCGAACGAAACCGCTTCTCTTGCTCTGACTGGGGTGGCCGACCTGCCGACCGATTACTCATGATGTGCCAGAGGAGTGTGTTCGCTTCCTGGGTCTCGTCAGCTCACTTGGCCACGATCCATGGATGGGGCAGGAACCATCCTTTCCCATGCGATGAACCGTATTCCCGATCTTGCGACGCGGATTTTTTGCATGTTAGGATAGTAATAAGTCACTTACTTTATGGAGTCTGATCGGTGAGCGAACGTCCTCAACATCTGTCCGCTGAAGAGCGGCGTGCTGCCACAGTGCAAGCGGTGGTGGACTTGGCCGCGGAGCAAAACCCGGCCGAAATCACGACCACGGCCATCGCCGATCGAATGGGTTTGACGCAGGGCGCGCTGTTTCGCCACTTCCCCACCAAGGACGCGATCCTGGAGGCAACGATGACCTGGGTCGGTGAGCGTCTGCTGGTGCGCGTGGACAAGGCGGCCGAGGGCGCCGCGTCTCCTGCCGCGGCACTCGAAGCCATGTTCATGACGCACATCGACTTCGTGGCCAAGCATCCCGGCGTGCCGCGCATGCTGTTCGGAGAACTGCAACGCTCTGGCGAGACGCTCGCCAAGCGGATGGTGCAGACCTTGCTCCGTCAATACGAACAGCGCCTGCGCCGCCTGATGGAGGCAGGCAAGGCCCAAGGCGACCTGGATGCGGATCTGGACGTAGATGCCGCCGCCGTGTTGTTCATCGGCACGATCCAGGGACTGGTCATGCAGTCGCTGTTGGCCGGCAAGGTCAGTCGCATCCGTCGTGATGCGCCAGCCGTGTTTGCCATCTATCTCCGTGGCATCACGCACACCCGATGAAACGCCTTCCATCCTGCCGCCACGCAGTTGCCCGGTCGGCCGAGAGGCACACCACGGTCATGCGATCGCGTTGCGCCTCCAGCGCGAATCCGCGTCATTCAACACTCAGCCCGACCGCCCGGCGGAACGCACACGCACACCGCGACGACGGCGAAGGCTTGGGAGTTTCCGCGATCAAGTAAAGGCCATGAAGATGACCACTCATCCACAACGCAGCATCTGGCACTGGCTGATCTCCCCGCTCGCGATCGGCTTCGGCCTGCTCACTCTTCGGGAGGGCGGCGCCGTTCTGTTTGTCGACGGCGCGGCGCGCCAAGCCGCCGGCCACTATGTGCCTTTCGTGCTCTGGTTCAATTTTCTGGCCGGGCTCGCCTACATCGTCGCCGGCGTCGGCTTGTGGATGCGCCGGCGCTGGGCCGCGTGGTTGGCGATTGTCATCACGGTGGCGACCGCACTCGTGTTCCTGGCTTTCGGAGTGCATGTGGCTTTGGGTGGCGCCTGGGAGCGGCGCACGGTGGTCGCCATGACGCTGCGCACGTTGGTGTGGGCAGGCATAGCGGCCATAGCCTGGCGCCGGTCAGCGGCGAATGCGCCGGTCGCACGCGAGCACTGAGCACCTTTATCCAGCGGAAACCCATCGATGACAACTCCAAACCTCCTCTCCAGAAAAACCCGTTGGGTCGTGATCGCCGTCGTCGTGCTCGCTCTTGGCGGCGCACTGGCGTTCTGGCTGTCGCGCGACCATGGACAACAAGATGCATTGCGCCTCTACGGCAACGTCGACATCCGCGAGGTGCAACTGGCCTTCCGTCAGCCCGGGCGCGTGATGCAAATGGCTTTCGATGAGGGCGATGCCGTCAGCGCCGGCGCGCGCCTGGCGGCGCTCGATGCGCAACCCTATCGGGAGGCCCTTGCGGCAGCGCAGGCCCAGGTGCAGGTGGCGCAGGCGGAACTGGCCAAGCTGCGCCGCGGCCTGCGACCACAGGAAATCACCCAGGCGCGCGAGGCTCTCAGACAGGCACAGGCGCTCGCCACCGAGACCGAGCGCAATTTCCAGCGCCAGAGTGGCCTGTTGGCATCGGGCGCCAGCAGCCAGCGCACGGTCGATGCAGCCCGTACGGCACGCGACCAGGCAGCCGCTGGCGTCGAAGCGGCCAAGGCGGCCCTGTCGCAAGCATCCGAAGGTTTTCGCAAGGAAGACATCGCCGCAGCAGAAGCTCGCCTTGCGGCCGCACAGGCTGCCGCAGCGCAAGCCACGACAGCCTTGGCGGACACCGAGTTGATGGCGCCCAGTAGCGGCACCGTCATCGCACGAGTGCGGGAGCCCGGCAGCATGGTCGCAAGCCAGAGCGCGGTCTACAGCCTGAGCCTGGACAAGCCGGTTTACGTGCGCGCCTACGTGGGCGAGTCGGACTTGGGGCGCATCGCGCCCGGTACTGTGGTGCGCGTCAAAAGCGATTCATCAGAGAAGGTCTATCGCGGCCAGATCGGCTTCATCTCGCCGCGCGCCGAGTTCACCCCCAAGACGGTGGAGACGACGGATTTGCGCACGGATCTGGTCTACCGCCTGCGCATCGTCATCGACGAAGCCGACAGCGACAGTGCCTTGCGCCAGGGCATGCCGGTGACGATCGAGGTCGATGCGAAAGCCGGCACCAGCATCCCGGCGGGGGAGCGTTGAAATGCAGGCAAGCCCTGCCATCGCCGCCGTGCCTGCGGGTGCGGGCGAAGACGCTGCCGTCGTCATCGAAGACGTGGACAAGCATTTCGGAGACGTAAAGGCGCTGCGGGGCTTGAGCGCGCGCATCCACTATGGGCGGCTGACGGGTCTGGTCGGCCCCGACGGCGCTGGCAAGACGACGCTGATGCGGATTCTGACCGGCCTCCTGGTGCCTAACGCCGGCCACGTCACCTTGGCAGGCTATGACGTGGTCAAGGACAACGACGCCATTCATGTCGCCAGTGGCTACATGCCGCAACGCTTTGGCCTGTACGAAGACCTGTCGGTGATGGAGAACATGCGCCTGTATGCGCAGTTGCGCGGCATGGATGCGGACCGCAACGCCGATCTGTTTGCCGAGCTGCTGGACTTCACGCGGCTCGGACCCTTCACCAAACGCCTGGCCGGCAAGCTCTCCGGCGGCATGAAGCAGAAGCTGGGCCTTGCCTGTGCGCTCATGGCGCGGCCGAAGGTGCTGCTGCTGGACGAGCCGGGCGTGGGTGTCGACCCGGTCAGCCGCCAGGACTTGTGGCGCATGGTGCAGGCGCTGACCGATGAAGGCATGGCCGTGGTCTGGTCCACCGCCTATCTCGACGAAGCCGAGCGCTGCGAGAGCGTGCTGCTGCTGAACCAAGGGCAGCTCCTGTTCGATGGCCCGCCGCAGGAGCTGACCGCGCAGCTCGAAGGCCGCAGTTTCCGTCTGGAAGACGTCGGTGCCGAGCGCCGAGCGGTCCTGACCCAGGCACTCGACCTGCCCAGCGTGAGCGATGGCGTGATCCAGGGCGCCGGCGTGCGCGTGGTGTTGCGCGAGGGCGCTCAAGCGGAGCAGCTCCAGGCCCTGTCCGATCAGGCGCGAGTGGAGCTGGCGCAGGTGCCCGCGCGCTTCGAAGACGCCTTCATCGATCTGCTCGGTGGCGGCCCCGGCGGCACTTCGACGCTGGCCGAGCGTCTGCCGCCGGTTGAGCTGGGTTCCGACATTGCCGTGTCGTGCCGAAACCTCACCAAGCGCTTCGGCGAGTTCACCGCCACCGACAACGTCAGCTTCGAGGTGCAAAAGGGCGAAATCTTCGGCCTGCTCGGCCCTAACGGCGCCGGCAAGTCCACCACCTTCAAGATGTTGTGCGGCCTGTTGAAACCAACTGCTGGCGAAGCGCATGTGGTGGGCCATGATCTGCGCCGCGCCACCGGCGCAGCCAAGAGCCGGCTCGGCTACATGGCGCAGAAGTTTTCGCTCTACGGCCTGCTCTCGGTGCAGCAGAACCTGGAATTCTCGGCCGGCGTCTACGGACTGGAAGGCAACACCCGGCGCGAGCGCATTGCCGAGATGATCGAAACCTTCGATCTGGGCGACTGGCTGTCCGCCACGCCCGATTCCCTGCCGCTGGGCCACAAGCAGCGCCTGGCATTGGCTTGTTCGCTGATGCACCGGCCGCCCGTGCTGTTCCTGGATGAACCCACTTCGGGCGTGGACCCGATCACCCGGCGGGAATTCTGGACCCACATCAACGGACTGGCCCGCAAGGGCGTGACCATCATGGTCACCACCCACTTCATGGACGAGGCCGAATACTGCGACCGCGTGGCCATGCTCTCGCGTGCGCAACTGATCGCGCTGGATACGCCCGACGCGCTCAAACGTTCGGCGGTCAGCCCCGAACAACCCGACCCGACGATGGAGGACGCCTTCATTCACCTGGTGGAGTCGTCAGACCGCGAGCTGGAGGCCGCCACATGAACGGCGCCACAATGCACAAAGACGGAAGTGGCCCCCTGCAGACCGACTTGCGCCGTTTTGATTTACGGCGCTTGATCGCCCTGGTGACCAAGGAAAGCTACCAGGCGCTGCGCGACCCCTCGACGCTGCTGATCGCGTTCGTGCTGCCAGTGGTGTTGCTGCTGCTGTTCGCCTATGCGGTGTCGCTGGATGCGAAGGATGTCCGTGTCGGCGTGGTCCTGGAGTCGCCCGGCGCATCGGCACACTCGCTGGCCGCAGCGTTTTCGGGCACCCGCTTCCTGAATACGCACTTCGCCCATGACCGGCGCGAAGTGGCCGACCAACTGGTCTCAGGCGACCTGCGCGGCTACGTGGTGATTCCGCAGGATTTCGAGCAGCGTCTGGCCCAGCGTGGCAGCGAGCCGCTGGTGCAGATCGTCACCGATGGGTCCTACCCCAATACCGCCAACTACGTCGAGAACTACGCCCGTGGCGTGGTCCAGTCCTGGCGTGCCGGACTGAACGTCGGAGCACCAGCGCAGGCCGTCATGCTGGAACCGCGCTACTGGTTCAACCCCGAGCTGGAAAGCCGCCGCGCACTGATTCCCGGTGCCATCGCCATCGTCATGACCATCATCGGCACCATGCTGACTGCACTGGTGGTGGCGCGTGAATGGGAGCGCGGCACCATGGAGGCGGTGCTGTCCACGCCGGCCTCGGTGGCCGAAATCCTGATCGGCAAGCTGCTGCCGTACTTCGTGCTCGGCATGCTGTCCACGCTGGGTGCGGCGGCGCTGGCGGTGTTCGTGTTCGGGGTCCCGATGCGGGGCTCGCTGGCGGCGCTGCTGCTGCTTTCGGCGGTGTTCATGGTGCCGGCGCTGGGTCAAGGTCTGCTGATTTCCTCCTTGGCACGCAACCAGTTCCTGGCAGCGCAGATCGCGCTGTTCACGGGTTTTCTGCCGGCTTTCATGCTGTCGGGCTTTCTGTATGAGATCGACGCGATGCCCGCGCCGATCCGGGCCATCACCCGGCTGGTTCCGGCGCGTTACTTCGTCGATTCGCTGAAGACGGTGTTCCTGGCCGGCGACATCTGGGCCGTGTTCCTGCCCAACCTGGCGGCCATGGCGGCGATCGGGGTGCTGTTCTTCGTGATCGCCAAGCGCGCCACGCGCAAGAACCTGGAGTGAAGCGATGTTGACGTCCGCATTCTCGTTGACCCGCCTGCGCGCCCAGTTCATCAAGGAGGTGCTCAGCGTCCTGCGCGACCCGCGCAGCCGCATGGTGGTGTTCGTGCCGCCGATCCTGCAGTTGCTGGTGTTCGCCTTTGCCGCGACGCTGGAAGTGCGCAACGTCGATATCGCCGTCTACGACCAGGATACGGGGCGCTGGTCGCACGAGCTGGTACAGCGCCTGGACAGCGCCCGCTTCATCACCCACATCCGGCATGTCGACAGCCAGCAGCAACTGCACGAGCTGATCGACCGTGGCGAGGTGATCGCCGCGCTCGCCATCCCGGTGGATTTCTCGCGCTCCATCGCTGCCGGCGAAAGTGGCCGCGCGCAGGTACTGGTCGATGGCCGGCGCAGCAACTCCGGGCAGATCACCGTGGCCTATCTGTCCACCATCGCCGCCGATGTCGGCGCCGAGGTCGTGCCCGACGCCCAGGCACCAACGCCCGTGGTCGTGCGCCACTGGTTCAACCCGAATCTGGTCTACCGCTGGTTCATCGTGCCCGGGCTGACGGGCATCCTGGCGCTGTTCAGCTCGCTCTTGATCACCTCGTTGTCGATCGCGCGCGAGCGCGAGCTGGGCACCTTCGACCAGTTGCTGGTGTCGCCCACCTCGACGCCCGAGATCATCATCTCCAAGTCGCTGCCGGCACTCGCAATTGGCACCGGGCTGGGCCTGTTCATGATTAGCGCGGGCGTCTTCCTGTTCGGCATCCCGTTTACGGGCTCGTTTGCACTCCTGCTTGCCAGCCTGGTGCTGTTCATCGCCTCGGTGGTCGGCATCGGCCTGATGATTTCCGCGGTCAGCATGACGCAGCAGCAGGCCATCCTGGGGGCGTTCGCCGTCGGCGTGCCGGCGGTGCTGATGTCAGGCTTTGCGACGCCTGTGGAAAACATGCCTGTCGTCCTGCAATGGCTGGCTCAGGCCATTCCGCTGACCCACTTCCTCATCATCGTCGAAGGCAGCTTTCTCAAGGCCATGCCGCCCGGTGACATTCTCGCCAGCCTGTGGCCGCTGGCGGTCATCGCCCTGGCCACGCTGACGATGGCCACCGTATTCGTCCGAGGACGCCTGCAATGAAATCCAAGCCCCGCACTCCCTTTCTTCGCGCAACCGTCACCGGCCTGACCCCTGGGCGCGCGCGTCCGCTCGCGCTGGCCCTGTCCTGCGTGCTGCTGACTGCCTGCGCAAGCGTGGGCCCCGACTACCGCGAGCCGCCGCCGGTCGACGTCGGCAGCGGCTGGAGCTTGCCGTTGGCAAGCGAATCCCAGTCCGCAGACTTGAGCCAATGGTGGTCTGCACTGGACGATCCCATCCTCGATCGCCTGATGGCCACGGCGCTGGCACAGAACCTGGATCTGCGCCAGGCTGCGGCACGCATCGATGAGGCACGCGCCCTGCGCGATCGTGTGGCCGGCGAGGCATTGCCCACCGCCGCCGCTGGCGCGAGCGTCAACCGGCGCCGTCAAAGCGAGAACGGACCCCTGCCCGTAGGTTCGATCCCCGGCCTTGACGCCACGCAGACCATCTACGACGCGGGCTTCGACGCGGCCTGGGAGGCCGACTTGTTCGGGGCCAAGCGGCGGGCGCTGGAAGGCGCCAGCGCCCGCCTGCAGGCGACCGAAGCCGAGGCGCAGGGCGTACGCATGCGCATCGTGGCCGAGGTCGCGCGCACCTGGTTCACCGCCGTCGGCGCCCGCTACGAGTTGCACGCACAACAGGCCACACTGGATACGCTGCAGCAGACCTTGGAATTGGTGCGCCTGCGGCATGCGCTGGGCGACGCGTCGGCCGCCGACGTGGAGGCGGCGTACGCCCAATGGACAGCAGTCAACGCGCTCATCCCGGATATCCAGGCGCGTCAGCGCGCCGCGATACTCAGCCTGGGCGTGCTGCTGGGCGCGCCGCCGGAGCGGGAGCTGGCACTGCTGGATGGCCCCTTGACGCCGAGCACGCTGCGGGCGCTGCCGGTGGGCGAGCGCGCAGAGATGCTGCGTCGGCGCCCGGACGTGCTGGCTGCGGAACGTCGCCTGGCAGCGAGTTCCGCCGACATCGGCGTGGCCACGGCCGAGTTGTTCCCCAAACTCTCCATCGGTGTCGGCGGCGGGTTCCAAGCGCTCAGTACGGGCGATTGGTTCGATGCATCCAGCTCGCGTTTTTCCATCCTGCCGCTGATTTCCTGGCGCCTGTTCGACGGTGGCCGTGTGCGAGCCGAAATTCGGGCACGCGAGGCGGCCGAGCGACAGGCCGCGCTGGCCTATGAGCAGGCCGTGCTGGCGGCGCTGGGCGATGCCGAGCGCGCGCTTGGCGACTACCACGGCGGGCTGGACACACTGGAGCGCCGCGGTATGGCACTGGATGCCGCGCGCACCAGCTACGGCCACGCCAAGGCGCGCTACGCGGCGGGCGACATCGCGCTGGTCGAACTGCTGGCCGCCCAGCGCAGCCTGCACGAGGCCGAAACCGCAGCCGCGCGGGCACATACCAACGCCGCCGTGCAATTGGTGGCGCTGTACAAGGCCCTTGGTGGCGGCTGGGACGTATCGACGACGGCATCGACCGCAACCCATCCGCTGCGGGGCGCTGCCGCCCCCGTCGCGTTTTCAAGCCGCTGACTCAACACAAGGGGGCCGTCATGCAAATCAACGTTGGAAATCTCGACCGCATTGTGCGCATCGTCATCGGACTGATTTTGCTCAGTCTCCCATTGTGGCTGGACTCATCCTGGCGTTGGCTGGGACTCATTGGAATCATGCCACTCCTCACCGGCCTGGCAGGCCGCTGTCCTGGCTATCGCCTGCTCGGCCTCAGCACTTGCCCGATGCGAAAACCCGAGTGAACGCCCTATGAAACTCAGTTTTTTGGGCGCAGCCCGAGAAGTCACCGGATCGTGCTTTCTGGTCGAAGCGGCTAATGTCCGCTTCCTGGTCGATTGCGGCATGGTTCAAGGTGGGCGTATAGCAGCAGCACGCAACCACGAGCCGTTCGCGTTCGACCCGGCGTCCATTGACTTCGTCCTGCTGACCCACGCCCACATCGACCACAGCGGGCTATTGCCCAAACTCACGCGCGCCGGGTTCAAGGGGTCCATCTACGCCACGCCAGCGACGGTTGATCTGCTCGGGGTGATGCTGCCCGATAGCGCTCACATCCAGGAAAGCGATGCCAAGCGGGTTGCCAAGCGGCTCAAAGAAAAGACCGTGCCGCCACCCCTGTATACCCTACAGGATGCACACGAATGCCTGCAGCAAGTACGAGGTATCGAATACGACCGGGAGTTCGCACCCCGCGTCGGGGTGCGCGCCCGCTTTCGTGATGCCGGACACATCCTTGGTTCGGCCATCGTGGAAGTTTGGATTACCGAGTACGGTTACCCCACGAAGATCGTGTTCAGCGGCGATCTGGGTCAGCCGGGACGCCCCATCCTGCGCGACCCGACACCCATTGAGGAAGCCGACATCCTCGTCATCGAGTCCACCTACGGTGACCGCCGGCACAAGGATTTTTCGGCGACCGAAGCGGACATGATCGGCATCGTCGAGAAAACCCTGTTCGAGCGCGGCGGCAATGTCATCGTTCCGGCCTTTGCGGTCGGCCGAACCCAGGAGGTGCTCTACCACCTACATCGTCTCACCTGCGAAGGGCGTCTGCAGCGTCCAATGGTGTTTGTCGATTCGCCGATGGCCACCGAGGCCACACGCATCACGCGTGAACATCTCGAATTGTTCGACGAACAGGCGAAGCGGTTGGCCGGATGGCACGCGCGCGGCGAGAACCTCCCGTACCTGGATTTCACAGCGAGCGCTGAGGAGTCCATGGCGCTGAACCGGATTCGCTCCGGGGCCATCATTATTTCTGCCAGCGGCATGTGCGATGCGGGACGTATCCGGCACCACCTGCGCCACAACTTGCCACGCCGCGAATGCAGCATCTTGTTTCCCGGTTTCCAGGCGCAGGGGACGCTTGGCCGGCGCCTGATCGAGGGGGCCGAACGTGTACGCATCTTCGGTGAGGACATCCCGGTACATGCGGCGATCCACAGCGTGGACGGCCTCTCGGCGCATGCCGACCAGAAGGCGCTGCTGGATTGGGCCCGTGCTTTCATTCAAGCACCGGCGCAAACCTTCGTGGTGCATGGGGAATCGTCGGCCGCGCAAACCTTCGCTGACCTCTTGCAGCAGCAACTCGGCTGGCAGGTCACGGTGCCCGAGTATGGCCATGCGCTGCGCTGGCCGGACTTTCTGGCGCACGAGTGATGAAGCCCGCAGAAGATCTCGATGAACGCCTGCGCGCCATCCGCGAGTCGCCAACGTACCGGCTTGCGTACGAAGACATCGAGCTGCTTGGCCAGGACGAACTGCGGCCGCTGCGACTACAGCTCGAACTGCTCAAGCCCGAGCGCATCCTGCACGAGCAAGGCATTCGCTCGACGGTAGTGGTCTTCGGCAGCGCACGCGTGAGCGATGCCGAGACGGCAGAAGCCCGTCTTGGCGTTCTGGAGCGTCAGGCGCTCGTCACTCCGGAGGATGTCGGGCTGCGGCAAGAGCTTGCGCGGGCCAATCGCCGGGTCGAACAGGCACGTCACTACGAGCAAGCGAGGCGTTTCTCGGGCCTTATTTCGGCGCGTTTCCAGCAGCAAAACCGCCGTGATTTCGTCGTCGTCACCGGGGGTGGGCCCGGCATCATGGAGGCCGCCAACCGCGGTGCTTTCGAGGTCGGCGCACGTTCGATTGGCCTCAACATCACGCTGCCCCACGAACAGGCACCCAACCCCTACATGTGCCCGGATTTGGCGTTCCGATTCCACTATTTCGCCCTGCGCAAGATGCACTTCTTGTTGCACGCCAAGGGCTTGGTGGCCTTCCCCGGTGGCTATGGAACGCTTGATGAGCTGTTCGAGGTGCTCACCTTGATCCAGTCCGGAAAGATGCAGCGGATTCCGGTGGTGCTGGTCGGCCGTGCATTCTGGCGTCGCGTAGTTGATTTCGATCTTCTGCTCGACGAAGGCTATATCTCTCCATCCGATCTCGACTTGTTCACCTGCGTAGACGAAGCCGAGGAAATCGTTAGTGCCCTCGAACGCTTTTACGTCAACAGGGCAGCAGGCGATGGGGCGACATGATCGGCATCGACGGGTATTGCCGGAGCCTGCGCGGCACCAAGGTGCAGCAGTCGATGCAGTTCGCCACCTTGTTGATTGCCTGTGCATTGTTCAGCCCGATTTCTGCTTTCGGTTCCGACTTCTCGCTCTCTGCAGATCCTCCCTCCTGCTCGCCAGAGCACTCCCTGCGCTGGCGGGGTGGCACCCTGCGCCTGGAGAACGATCTATTCACCGGCTCCGACCGCAACTACACCAACGGTGTCGCGCTAACAGCAGTCTCACGTGATCTGCAAGGCGAGCTCCGTCCCGAGTGCCTGCCACAGCCGATTGGTTTGTACGCCCGCTTCATCGGCTGGGCTGATCCCGGGTTCTGGCGCGATTCCGGCGCCCAGACATCGTCGCAAAACCTCGTCGTGCGCTTTGGCCAGTCCATGTACACGCCCGAGAACAAGACGCGCACCGACGTGATTCCAGATGACCGACCGTACGCTGGTTTGCTCTACCTGGGTTTGGCGTGGAATCGCCGCATCCACCCACAAGCCGCCAGCTACGAAATGCTTGACGTGCGTGAGCTGACCCTGGGCGTGATCGGCCCCTGGTCGCTGGCCGAGCAATCTCAGGATCTGGTGCATCGGACACGCGGCATTGAGCGATTTCGCGGCTGGGACAACCAGTTGCGCAACGAGCCGGCGTTTCAGATGGCCATGGAGCGCAAGTTCAAGCCGTACACGGAGGGTGCGGTCCGCCCTGGATGGGGCAGCGACGTGATCGGCAGCTATGCCCTGCGGGTCGGAAACATCGAAACCGCCGCCAGTACCGGCGTGGAGTTTCGCGCGGGCTGGAACATACCGAACGACTTCGGCAGCTATCCGATCCGCCCTGGCGCAGAGAACCGCCCGCCCTCTGGTGTTGCCGATCTGCGCACGACAACGCCGCAGTCGGTCCTGGCGCCCAAACCTGGGGCACATGTCTTCCTGAATCTGGAGGGTAAAGCCGTCGCCTGGGACTTCTCACTCGACGGAAACATGTTCCGGCATAGCCATCACGTCAGCCGGCGGCCTTGGATCGCGCAAGCAGCTCTCGGCATCAGTAGCCAATGGATCGTTGCTGGACGTGGCGTACGGCTCGCCGTGATGCGCGTTTGGAGAACCCGCGAGTTCGACCAGCAGGCGGGCCATCACGCATTCGGATCGATCGCGCTGAGTCTGGAATTTTGAGGACACCTGCAACCAATCGTTAGACCCAAAGCATTCGTCACAACATCAATGGAGAAATTCGTGAACCAGCCCTTGAAACCCAGATCGTTTTTCACCGTCCCGCTGTCCGTGCTCTTGGCAACCTTCGCCACGGCACTCGGTGCGCAGTCCGTAGAGGCGGCAAAGCCAATGGCGCTTCGTACCATAATGGAAAGACTCGGTCGCGACATGCAAGCCGTCACGGGCGCGATCTCCAAAGAAGACTGGCCGCTGGTCGCCGAGCTAGCACCACGAATCGCCAAGCATGCCGAGCCGCCCATGTCGGAAAAGATGCGCATCCTTGCTTGGCTTGGGGCAGACGCTGGAAAGTTTCGGGGTCTTGATGGACAGGTCCATGACGCCGCGACCGCCATGGGCGAGGCTGCACAGCGGAATGACGGCCAAGCAGTCATCGCGGCTTTCTCCAAGACCCAGCAAAGCTGCCTAGCCTGCCACCAGAGTTACCGTCGCTCGTTCGTGGAAAAGTTCTATGGAAGCCGCTAGCAAGGGATGGCTACACCTGTTGACGGAAGACTAGCTTCTGTCCAATCAATATACCTCGACGCGTTTCAGGTTCCCAGGAAGCCACCCGTGCAGCGATCACGGGTTCCTGCTTCACCCGCGGCAGCACTCGTTGGATCTGACGTTCATGACTCCCGTATGCATGTGGGTCACCAGCACCAGCGGATAACGCAGCACCTCGTCCAGTGAGATACGTTTGTGCTTGAGCAGCGGATGCCATGCCGGCGCCGCGACCATGAGGGGGGGCGCTCCAAAGCGCCTTAGCCACGATGTCGTCACCCACTTCACCAGACTGGGCCCTAGGTCATACAGATCGCCATGCAGCCCCTTGATTTGCTGCGACAGTGACACCTCGAACAGGCGCAACTCGACGTCGGGCTCCTCCTGCCAGCTTAACGCCAGCAAGGTCGGCAAGCGCGACGGGGTGATGCCATCGGACAGCGTAATGCGTTGCTGACCGTGAAAGCCGCTGGCCGCTCCCCTCACGCTGTCGCGGGCTTGCTGCAAGGCAGTGAAGAGGCGCGGCACATGTTACAGGAATTGCTTGTCCGCCCGCGTCAACCGCTTGCTGCGACTGCTCCGGCCGCAGTGCTTCAGCAGCGCGGTTACAGGTGGCGATCTCGAATTCGCCGAACATGCCCATCGACAGTTCATCCGGCGCGATGCCCGCTGGCGCGAACTTCAGACGCTGCGCCGCCGCCCGTGTCGACAGACCAAATCGCTCGCCCTCGGGGAGTGACGTAAGACGCCGCGACTGTCTTCCTCGGGTCGCTGCGGCCACAGAAGATAGCCGAGGCGCGCTGGCGCGAGTGCTCTAGCTAGCCATCCGCCATGACCGCCGCCCGCGTTCAAGCAGCGTTGCAATAACTCCGGACACCATTGCCCGCGTGCTGTGAGCCGGCGACGGCAGCCGCTGCAAGACATGCCGGCCTCTTCTCCGCACGCATGCGGCTCCCTACGATCATAAGGACTGGTCACGTCACGAGGGACTGCGCATGAACTTACGTCATCTTCGCTGTTTCATTGCTGTAGCCGAGGAACTGCACTTCGGTCGAGCCGCTAGGCGGCTGCATATAGAACAATCTCCCCTATCACGCACGATCCGCAAGTTGGAGACAACTCTAGGCGTGACGTTGCTCAGTCGCACGCCGCGGGGCGCAACCCTGACTTGGGCAGGGCGAGTCTTCCTCGACGACGCCCGCCGCATCATGTTGAGCGTTGAGCAGGCAGTGGCCAGCGCGAAGGCTGCTGCCTCCGGTTCTCAGGGCATTTTGCGAATCGCGCTGTCGAGAGACATAGGACGGGCGAGGCTATCAGCACTGCTTGCACTGTGCCGCGAAGAGTCGCCGCAGGTAAACATCCGGCTCTCCGAAGTACCGCTGACCGAACTCGTGCAGGGGCTGAACGCAAATCTGTTCGACGCCGGCTTTGCAATGGTCAATGAAGTGGAGGACGGGATCATTGCTGAGCCGCTGTGGGCCGACCCCTTGGTAGTGATCCTGCCCGCACGGCACCCGCTTGTAGCCTTCAAGGAAGTGCCGTTGCAGGAAGTGGTGAGCTATCCGCTGGTACTTTGTGATCCACGGGCATGCCAAGGTTGCGGTCGGCAGAGCGAACGACTGTTCCGCTCTGTCGATGTCCAACCGATCGTGGCTGAGTATGCCGCTTCTCACGGGCTGATGCTGACGTTGGTGGCCGCAGGGTACGGGCTAAGTTTTTCCACTGCCGCGCACTTGGCAACTTGCCAGCCGGCGGATGTTGTTGTCCGCCCGTTGGCCGGTCAGAGCGCATCGATAACCACCTATCTGCTACGAACCGAGGGTGGCATGACGGAGCCGTTGCAGCGGTTCATCGAACGCGCCGAACGTGTATGTCATCAGGACGCAAGCACATCACGCGCGATCTGACGCAGATCTGTAAGCGTCCGGCAATCCCATCTTGAGATAGACCCAGTGTCGAGGCATCGTGTGCACGATGAACATCACGCACACTATGGCGAACGACACGATCGCCCAGCGCCCCAAGCGGCACTACTACTCCCCGGAACTTAAAGGCCAGATCGTGGCCGAATGCCAGGTCTCCGGCGCGTCAGTGGCCGGCGTAGCGCTTGCACACGGAATCAACGCCAACATCGTTCATCGCTGGATGCGCGAGCAAGCAGACTCCCTGTTGCCAGCGCCCCGGAATGAGTTCGTTGCGCTGAATCTGCCTCCACCAGTTGAACAGCTCCCAGCAACCGAGACCAGCTCGCCGCCCGTGTCGCGTGCGATTCGCGTTGATGTTCGGCGCAGCGCCAGCGTAGTCACCGTGAACTGGCCCCTGGAAGATGCAGCGTCATGTGCAGCGTGGCTGCGCGACTGGCTCCGATGATCCGCATTGATGCGCTGTGGCTCTCCACCGAGCCGCTGGACATGCGAGCAGGCACCGAGACGGCGCTCGCCCGGGTAGTGGCTGTCTTTGGCGCAGCGCGCCCACACCACGCCTATCTGTTCGCCAATCGACGAGCCAACCGCATGAAGGTGCTGGTGCACGACGGCATCGGTGTCTGGCTGGCGGCCCGGCGCCTGAATAGCGGCAAGTTCGTCTGGCCGCGCGATGCCGCCACCACCGCCACACTCAGCCGAACGCAGTTCGATGCGCTCGTGCTGGGCCTGCCCTGGAAGAACGTCGGCGAGGCTGGAGTCATCACTGTACTTTGAGTGCTCCGGTCGTTGGCCAGGCAATCAGCGCTTGCACCGATGCGCGAATGTGATGTTAGCCGCATCATCTTCTCCCGTGATCACCGCAGACCACCTTGACACCCTGGAGCCGCAGCAGATGCGAGCGGCCCTGCTGTCGTTGATGGGTGAGCTGGCCGAGCGAGACGGCGTGATCGCACGCCAGGGCCAAGAGGCGGTCTTCAAGCAGGCGCAGATCGACAAGCTCACGCACGAGAACGCACTGCTCAAGCGCATGAAGTTCGCCGCACAGTCGGAGCGCTTCAGCGCCGAACAGAAGAGCCTGCTCGATGAATCGCTGGATGAGGACCTGCAGGCGGTGGCCGATGAGATCGAGCAGGCCACGCCGCCAGTGGCAGGCCGCCAAGACAAGCAAGTCCCCAAACGCGCACCCCTGCCGGCCAACCTGTCGCGGCGCGAGATCCGCCACGAGCCCGAGTCCACCACCTGCGCCTGCGGTTGCCAGATGAAGCGCATCGGCGAGGACGTGGCCGAGAAGCTGGACTACGCGCCCGGCGTGTTCACGGTGGAGCGCCACATCCGGGGCAAGTGGGCCTGTGCCCAGTGCGAGACGATTCACCAGGTGCCTGTCGATCCTCACATCATCGACAAAGGCATCCCTACCACTGGGCTACTGGCGCAAGTGCTGGTGGCCAAGTACGCCGACCACCTGCCGCTGTACCGCCAGGAAGCGATCTTCGGCCGCGCCGGCCTAGCCATCCCCCGCTCCACGCTGGCGCAATGGGTGGGCTCGTGTGGCGTGCAGTTGCAGCCACTGGTTGACGCCATGAGGACAGAGCTGCTGCAGCGCCGCGTGCTGCATGCCGACGAGACGCCGGTGTCCATGCTCAAGCCGGGCAACGGCAAGGCGCACCGGGCGTACCTATGGGCCTATGCCACGGGCGCCTTCGAGAACATCAAGGCGGTCGTCTACGACTTCTGCGAATCGCGCTCGGGCGAACACGCCCGGCGCTTCCTGGGCGACTGGAGAGGCAGCCTCACCTGTGACGACTTCAGCGGCTACAAGGCCTTGATCGCAAGTGGTGTGACCGAGGTCGGCTGCCTGGCGCACGCGCGGCGCAAGTTCTTCGATTTGCACGCGGCGAACCAAAGCCAGATCGCCGTGGTCGCGCTGCAGCAGTTCGCGCGGGTCTACGAGATCGAGCGTGAGGTCAAGGAGATTGCGACCGATCAGCGCCAAACCATCCGGCAACAACAAACGAAGCCGCTGCTTGATGCCTTGCACCAGTGGATGGTGCTGCAACGCCAGAAGGTGCCGGAAGGCTCGGCAAGCGCCAAAGCGCTGGACTACAGCTTGCGGCGCTGGGAGGCTTTGACCCGGTTCGTCGATGACGGACAGCTGCCCGTGGACAACAACTGGATCGAGAACCAGATTCGGCCGATTGCCATTGGCCGCAACAACTGGCTCTTTGCGGGCAGCCTACGAGCTGGTCAGAGGGCAGCAGCCGTCATGACGCTCATCCAGTCAGCACGACTCAATGGGCATGATCCCTATGCGTATCTCAAGGACGTTTTGGCTCGCTTGCCGACGCAACGGGTTAGCCTGGTTCACGAGTTGCTACCGCATCGTTGGTTCGCACCGAGCTGAATGTCGTTATTTGAGGCTCCGCTCAGCGAACGGTTGGCCAGCTTGCCCCAGTGGCGCTGCGCAGCGATTCAAGTGCACCGCAATCGCCAACGCATACCCCTCCCGCACAGGTACTGCGGATGGCACGCAGTTGCTTGCGCAGCGCCTGCAACTCGGCGATTCGCTGCTCTACCAAGCGCATTTGATCGTCTAGCAAGGCATTGACCTCGTCGCAGGACATGGCGGGGTCGTCCTGCAACTGCAGCAGAGCCCGGATATCGTCGTGCGACATGTCCAGCGAGCGGCACCGAACGATGAAGGCCAACCTGTCGACATGCTGTTGGCCATATTGCCGATAGTTGTTGGCGGCCCGCAGGGGCGCCTGCAGAAGGCCCTCTGCTTCATAAAAGCGCACCGCGGGAACGGAGCACCCTGCCAATGACGATAGTTCACCGATTTTCATATTTGCCTACCTACCGCTTGACTCTACAGCTACTTGAGGGTTTCTAATACGGGACATGAGTACATGTCAAAGCAGTAGCTGCTCGAGCAGTTGCAATTCGCAGACGGTCGACGAGGCCCCAAGCGCCATTGCTTCCGTGGAGAGCACATTTTCAGTTCCGGGAATGGACTGCCCCTCCGAGGAGAACCTCATTCGCATGGCGCTGGGTGGTCTGACCGGGGTTGGGCCGATGACCTTCGATCTGGCCCATCGGCAGCTCCGGGTGGTGCACTCGGGCGAGCCCGCCAGGATCGCCCAGAAGCTGACGCCCCTGAACTTGGGTGCGGTTCTGCTGACAAGCGAGAGGCGCACCGAAGGCGGGCAGTGGAAGACGCGTTTCTCCGTGCCGAAGATGGATTGCCCGTCGGAGGAGAATCTCATTCGGATGGCGCTGGCCGATGCGTCGGCTGTTGCGGCACTGGACTTCGATCTGAAGGACCGTGTACTCACCGTGCAGCATGGGGGAAGTACGCAAGAGCTGCTGGGCCGTCTCATCCCTCTCAACCTCGGCGCGCAAGTGTTGGACAGCGTGCAAAGCGACGAGTCTACGGCCCCAGACGCAGAGGGGAATGCCTCTGAGGCTCGGACCTTAAAGCTGCTGCTCGCTATCAACGGTGCGATGTTTGTCTTTGAGTTGATCGTTGGCCTGATCGCCCAGTCCACAGGTCTCATAGCGGACTCGCTTGACATGTTCGCCGATGCGGCGGTCTACGGACTGGCGCTCTATGCGGTGGGCCGCGCCGCCGCCTTGAAGATGAAGGCAGCGCACATCGCTGGTTGGTTGCAAGTCGTGCTTGCGCTTGGCGCGCTTTTGGAGGTCGTTCGGCGGGCAGTTGTGGGAAGTGAGCCGGCGTCCATGCTCATGATGAGTATCGGGCTGGTCGCATTGATCGCCAACGTCACCTGCCTGGTGCTGATCGCCAAGAAGCGGGATCGGGGCGCCCACATGACGGCAAGCTACATTTTTTCTGCGAATGATGTGATCGCAAACGCGGGGGTGATAGTCGCTGGTGTTTTGGTCGCTTGGACGGGCTCCTCGTACCCTGACCTCGTGATTGGCGCAGTCATTGCGCTGATAGTGCTCAGCGGTGCCCGGCGCATCCTGAACCTCCGATAGCCAATCTAGCGGCATCCCACACCGATGCCTAGCCAAGGTGGGATGGCCGGCCGCTTACGCAGATCTATCGAAAGGTGCGCGGCTAGTTTTCTCGGATTGCGCGATTCATCTTTGGTCTTGCGGCTGACCCGATCCGCATTGCTCATGCGCTGTACTAATTCCAGTTTCGACGCAATTGCTGCGCCCTTCCGTACTCCGGCACTCGCCTGCGGGCTCGCCGCCGCGGTCATTTCACTGACGCGGAACGCATGAGCTTTTGCTGGTTGCAAACCGGCTCATCCTGTTGACGTATTGGCACTTTACGCCGTTGGAATTCCTACGGAAAACTTTGGCCAGGTTTCGGGTAAAGCGCGGCACCCATGCTTGACTCCAGGGGAGCGCGACCACCAAGCCGCGTGCCGGTCCAAAGGCAAAGCGCCCGCATCATGGTTGAGGAGTTTCAAGCGTAGCAAGATGTAGTTCGCCCTTAGCCGGCCGTCAGCGCCGATGCAACGCTTCCTTCCACGATCCCGGCCGGTCCTGCGCTTCATCCGGATTTCTGGGCAATCGCCTCGCCCACTTGGGCGGTGCGCGTCTGCCAGAGTTCGATCCGACGATGGGACGCACGCGACATGGAGAAATCGAGTTGCCTTGCCTTTGGCGCCAGGATCTACTACCGCCCGATCGAGGCGGCCGTCCGTTGGGCGGGACTGTTGCGCTTTGAGCCGCGGATTCTGGAAACGCTCGGGCCACGTGCCATGCCTGAGCCGAACGACTTTCCGCGCTGGCCCTTGCTGCGCCTTTTCTCCGAGCGCATCTTCGACGCATTGGCACACGATGAGCTTTCTTACGGCAAGGCAGGCATGGCGCAGGAACCTCAGCGCCCCGCACTCGACGATCCTGCGTTGATCGTGCGCCACGTCGACCTGAAGGCGTGGATGTCGCATTACTACCCCGGTGAGCGGCCTCCATTCCTGTTCGACGGCATCGAGCGCGAACTGCATCCTTCGGTGAGCGTCGCCATGCTGAACGTGTTGCTGGCCGATCGCGAGGCCGCCAAGCTGCAGCTTGCCGAACTCGCACAACTACATGCGGCGCTGAAGGCACAGCACGAAGCGTTGGCGAAGGAGCATGCCAGTAGCATTCGTGAGGGCGATGCGAGTGAACCGGGCCTGCGCAGCGAATCGACTTACCTGAACATCATTGGCGGCCTGCTGACATTGCTGTTGGGCAAGTCCCCCGCGGGCTCTGCCTACTCGTCCTTCCGCAACATGGATGCGGTGATCAGTGCGCTACTGGCCCACCATGAAGGGCGGCCCGGCATCAGCGAGCGAACGCTGTGGAGCAAGCTGGCACAGGCGCGTCGCCACCTGGAGGCATCGCGCTGAGCCTGTAACAGCAGACTGCAATTGCAGTTGCGTGTTCTGCAGTTGCAGTGAATCTCGCAGCAGCAGCATATGGAATGCGAGGCACTTTCTGAACAACGCCATCGAGCGTCAAGGAGTGCCTCTCATGTCTTCGCAGACCATCGCGCCGGCCTTGCCGCCCGAGCACCGCATCCTGCGCCGCGCCGAGGTCGAAGCCAAGACCGGCTTCAAGCGCGCGCACATCTACAGCCTGATGAAGGAAGGCAAGTTCCCCAAGGCGCTGCGCCTGGGCGTGCGCGCGGTGGGCTGGGACTCGGTGGAGATCGAACAGTGGATCGCCGATCGCCTCAAAGAACGCGCCTGACGCTTCTTCTCGGTTCATGCCATTCGACGAGGAGAAGCTCATGCAGGTGGTGTCCATCATTTCGACCAAGGGCGGCGTGGGCAAGACCACGACGGCGGCCAACCTGGGCGGCTTCATCGCCGATGCCGGGCTGCGCGTGCTGCTGCTGGATCTGGACGTGCAGCCCACGCTGTCGAGCTACTTCACGCTGGACGTGCGCGCGCCCGGCGGCATCTACGAGATGCTGGCCTTCAACGAGCGGCGCATCGAGCAACTGGTGTCGCGCACCGCGATCGCGGGCCTGGACCTGGTGCTCTCCAACGACGACCGCGGCGAACTGAACACGCTGCTGCTGCACGCTCCGGATGGGCGCCTGCGACTGCGCCATCTGCTTCCCGTCTTCCGCACGCACTATGACTTGCTGTTGATCGACACGCAGGGCGCGCGCAGCGTGCTGCTGGAGATGGCGGTGCTGGCGTCCGACCTGGCGCTGTCACCGGTGACGCCGGAGATTCTGGCCGCGCGCGAACTGCGCCGCGGCACACTGCAACTGATCGAGGACATCGCGCCGTATCGCCACCTGGGCATCGAGCCGCCGCCGCTGCGCCTGCTCATCAACCGTGTGCATCCGGTGTCGTCGAACGCGCGGCTGGTCCAGCAGGCGCTGCGACAGGTGTTCCAGGAACAGGCCGGCATGCAGGTGCTGGACACCGACGTGCCGGCCATCGAAGCCTATCCACGCGCTGCAACACGAGGATTGCCGGTGCATCGGGTGGAGTACCGGCGGCCAGCTGGGCGCACGGCGCCCGCGGCGCTGGACACCATGCGCACGCTGGCCGGCGAGCTGTTCCCCGCGTGGCGGGGGCGCTTCGCGCTGGTCACCGGCCGGGCCGATGCGGGAGGGGCCAGCCATGGCGAGCGCACATGAACTGGCGCGCGGCCGTGAACGGCTGCGCGCGCTGATCGAGTTCGCGCTGGGCGAAGGCTGGCGCGTGGTGCGCACGTCCGGCGGGCACCTGAAATTCACGAAACCAGGCTGCGCGTCGATCTACACCAGTTCGACTGCGAGCGACCACCGTGCCGACCGCAATGCCCGCGCGCAACTTCGCCGCGCCGACCGGCAGGCGCAGGAGAACGGCCGTGGCTGAGCTGACGCCGCAGGACATGGCTGCCAAGCTGCTGGCCACCGGCTTCGAGCGCAGCGGCCCTTCGGCCGCGACCTTGAGCGACCCCATCGCCGACACGCCGATGGTGGTGACGCTGGACCAGTTGCGGCCCTACGACCACGACCCGCGCGTGACGCGCAACCCGGCCTATGCGGAGATCAAGGCGTCCATCCGCGAACGCGGGCTGGACGCGCCCCCCGCGATCACGCGCAGGCCGGGCGAGGCGCACTACATCATTCGCAACGGCGGCAACACGCGGCTGGCGATCCTGCGCGAGTTGTGGAGCGAGACCAAGGAGGAGCGCTTCTTCCGCATTGCGTGCCTGTTCCGCCCGTGGCCGGCGCGCGGCGAAATCGTGGCGCTGACCGGGCATCTGGCCGAGAACGAGCTGCGCGGCGGGCTGACCTTCATCGAGCGGGCCTTGGGCATCGAGAAGGCGCGCGAGTTCTACGAGCAGGAAAGCGGCCAGGCGCTGTCGCAGAGCGAACTCGCGCGGCGACTGACTGCCGACGGCTATCCGGTGCCGCAGTCACACATCAGCCGCATGAACGATGCGGTGCGCTATCTACTGCCGGCGATCCCGACGCTGTTGTACGGCGGATTGGGCCGGCATCAGGTGGACCGGCTCGCGGTGCTGCGCAAGGCGTGCGAGCGCACCTGGGAGCGGCGTGCGCTGGGCCGCACCGTGACTGTGGACTTCGCCACCTTGTTTCAGGACGTGCTGACGCAGTTCGACACACAGCCGGACGACTTCTCGCCGCAGCGGGTGCAGGACGAGCTGGTCGGCCAGATGGCCGAGCTGCTGGAGGCGGACTACGACACGCTGGCGCTGGAGATCAACGACAGCGAAAGCCGCCAGCGTGCGCTGACCAGCGAACCGGCGGCACCGACGCCACCGGCAGCGCCTGTCGTGCCTGCTGGTCCTCCCCCGCCGGTCTCCGCGCCTCAGCAGCCACCCGCCTCGTCCGTGCCGCGCGACACCACGCCGGTCGCGCCTTCGGCGCCAGCAGCGACACCGCCTGCACCGCTCGAAGCGCCGGAGGACCAGCACGGGCAACGCGACGAGCGCCTGCAAGGGCACATCGTGACACCGGCACCGACCACCGAGCGCCTGCAGTCCATCCAGCGGATGGTCGCGGACCAGCTCGGCGACAAGCTGCCCGACTTCGAGGCCGATGCGCTGCGTGCGATCCCCGTGCAGGTCGGCGGGCTCTATCCCATCTCGGACGTCTGGTACGTCGAGCCGGGGCTGGACGTGCCGGATCGCCTGCGCGGGCACATCGCGCAGTTCGCGCGCGAGATCGGCGAGGAAGCGGCGGTCGCCGACCACATTGAGGCCAGCGTCGGCGGCATCGGCTTCGTCTGCGCGGCGCCGGTTGTGGGCCAGGCGAAGGCGCTGCCGACGTTCGCGCGGGCGGTGCTGACCCTGCTGCATGTGCTGAGTGCGGCTCCGCCCTCCGCGAACGGATTGGACCGCGCGCGGCTGGCCGACGAGCTGGCGGCGCTGCTGCATGGCCACGGCGGCTCGGCCACACGCCTGAGCGATGCTGCGCTGGTGAAGCTGTTCCGTCTGCTGCGCCTGGCGCGCCGGCTGCTGGATCTGGAAGCCGGCGTAGCGAGCCAGGATTCCTGAGCGCAGGAGGCTCCCGCATGTCGGCACCGCACCCACTCAACCAGGCCGTGATCGCCCAGGCCCTGCATGACCTGCGCAACGGCCAGTTGCGCCGCTGCAAGGCCATGGGCTTCGGCGAGGAGGAGCTGGATGCGCTGAAGCACCCCGAACTCGTGAGCATGCTGGTGAATGCCACGGTGTCGTGGTGTTCGGTGTCGGTGAACCGGGAAGTGTTGAAGCGGCTGCTGAGCCAGGTGCACGACGTGGAGCGGGAGATCGCCACGGTGGACCGCATGCTGCGCCTGGGGGCGAGCACGGAGATGGTCAGCAAGTTCTACGGCCTCACGCATCAGGAAGTGGCGCTGCGCCGCGACATCCTCGGGCTGCCCAAGCGCAAGGGCCGGCATCCGGTGCTCGACGAGGCGCAGGACGTGGCCTTGTGGGAGCGCTGGAAGGCCGGCGTCTCCGAGCGCCATATCGCCCTGACCGACGACATGGCGATGCTGGCGCTGACCATGGATCTGGCCGAGGCGCTGAGCCTGCCGATGTCGGTGGTGTGGGCGGCGATACGCAACTGGATCGACCAGGGGCTGGTGTAGGCCATGACCACGGGTGGCGCACCACGGCGCGAAGGTCCGGTTGCGCTGTCGGCGTTGTTCGACGAGGCGCTGCGGCACCTTGAGCCGAAGGAACCGGCGCAGGGCACGGCGCCGAGCCAGGACGGCTTTCTCTACAGCGGCAACCGCCATGAGAGCGTGCCGCGCCGACTGTTCCTCGACCGGCGCCTGACCCCGCTGGAACGCAACGCCTGGCAGGTGTTCCGCCTGCAGCTCAACGACGACGGCGTGACCGCCTTTCCCACCTACGACCAGCTCCGCCCCTATCTGGCGTCCATGCCCTGTGCGGCGCAAGCCTCGCACGAGACCGTGGCGCGCGCCTTGACGCTGCTGCGGCTGACGCGCTGGCTCAGCCTGGCGCGGCGGCGGCGCGACCCGAAGACCGGCCGCATCCAAGGCAACCTCTACGTGCTGCACGACGAACCGCTGTCGCCCTTCGAGGCGATGCAGCTCGATGCCGACTACCTCGGCCTGGTCAGCCAGGCGCTGACCCATGCCGCCAAGGCGGTACAGATCGTGGGCATGAACACGCTCAAGGAGATTGCCGAAGACCCGCTGCTCAGCGGCCGCACATTGCCGACCCGCTTGCAGGTGCTGGCGCAGCGCATGGCGCTGCATGGCTGGACGACGCCAGGTTATCCACAGGAGGGTGCGGACCACGAATCCGAAGAAGGCCAGGAAGCCCTTCTTCGGAATGCTGCGCGCCCGTCTTCGGAATCCGAAGCAGGACCGAAACCCGCGCCGGACGGCTCTCTTCGGATTCCGAAGGAGGACCGTACAGTACGTAATGATCGTATAAATGAAGTACGTACAGTACCGCGCGCGAGGGCCTTGCAGAACCTGCGGCTACCCGAGCGTTTCCTGCGCTTGAAGGACGAGCAGCAGGCCGGCGCGCTGGTGGCGCTGCAGCAGGTGGACGAGGCGCAGAGGCAGGCCGTTCTCGACGAGTGGGCGGCACGCTGCCACAACAGCGCGGTACGCAACCCGGCCGGCTACCTGTTTGGCATCATCCAGAAGGCGATCCGCGGGGAGTTCAAGGCCTGGGCCGGAGAAAGTGCATCGGCACCGCCAGCGCCCCCGTCACCTGCGCCCTCGTCACCGCCGGCATCCCGTGCGGCTGACCCCGAGGTCGCACGAGCCTACCTGGCTCAGCTCCGAGAAGCCTTGCGTGATCGCTGATGTTGACTATCCCCAGGGGATAGCTGGAACAGACATCTTTCCGCCGCGCTCGATTGTCGCCCGCCGAATGACAGGCGAAACTGTCGCCTGTGAATCAGACGAGGACAGCCACGCACGAGCCCGGCCGACGATGGATATGACGACTTCCCCCGCCACAAACGCACTGCAACCACTACAGCAAGACGTTCAGCGCTTGCTGGGCAGATGCCTGTTGCGCCTTCAACAATACGAGCGCCTCATGAAAGCCATCGTGGCCCACCACGAGATTTCAGGCCCGGCGCATTCGCTGGAGGCCATTCGCGCAGCGCGGATTGAAGATGCCGCGACCAAGACCCTGGGCACGTTGGTCGGACAACTGTTTGGTTCGTATGTCGTCACCGATGGAAATGGCGGCGAGGAACGCGACGACGATCTTCCCGGCGACGTGATTTCCTTTCGCACGCGCGTGCAACTGAGCCTGTCTGCGCAGGACTACGCCAACACCCAGGCCGACCTCAAAGACCTGGTATCGCTGCGCAACACTCTGGTGCACCACTTCATCGATCAGCACGATCTATGGACCGTGGACGGGTGCCGCGTTGCACAGGACGAACTCGGTTCCGCCTACACGCGCATCGATCAACACTTCGAGCAGCTGCGCGGCTGGGCCGAGCACATGGATCAGGCGCGGCGCCTGGCAGCGGAGTTCGTCCAGTCGGATGTGTTCCACGACCTGGTGGTCAATGGCATCGCGCCGGACGGCACGGTGGACTGGCCGGCCGCCGGCATCGTCCGCGCGCTGCGCGAGGCCGCCGCGCAGTTGGCCGTCGAGGGCTGGACACCCATCGCCGCCGCTGGCCGCTGGATCGCGGACCGGCATCCCGAGCAGCTTCCAGCCAAGTACGGCTGCAGCAGTTGGCGGCAGGTGGTGCATGAGTGCCGCCTGTTCGAGCTTCGCTACCGTGAGGTGGAGGGGCAACGGGCCGCCTGGTACAGACCTCGCGAAGCATAGCCCCGCAACGCGGTCTCACCTCCGCGCGAGCCGCGAACACATCCGCCGAGCTATCCCCAGGGGATAGCCGGCACACACAGCCTTCCGTGCGGAACAAACCGGGCGCGCATGGGCTGCGGTTTGTTGACTGACGGCCTTCCGGCCGATGCCGATGCTGGCGACTCGCCCCTTCACCGCGAGTCGCTCCCATGGCCAACGAACGCACAGAACCCCTGCAACTGAATCTCGGATCGCTGCGCAGCGCGATGTCGCTGACGCTGCACACGCACCACGCTTCGCGCATCTGGCACGGCCGCGCGCCGACCGAGGGGCGCCCCGGCATCATCGGACTCAACGGCTTCATCAGTGCGATGAACAAGATGAAGCGCGGCGCCGAGCAGGACGACCCGTACTCGGACTGGTGGATGTTGCGGATCGAGGACAAACTCGCCGACACCAAGACCCGTCTGCAGACCCTGCGCGAACAGGTGGATCAGGCCTTAGCCGACGTGCCAGCTGCGCTGTCCCTGGGCGAGAATATGAACGTGCAGCCGGTGAAGCTGCCGCTGTTCGTGAACGCCCAGCTCGGTTTCATGGCGGTATATCTGCTGGCCGACTACGACGACCTGGCGCGCAAACTCATCCTGGCGCACCACACGGCGCTGATCGACCGCAGCACCTTGGAGCGCTGGCTCAATGATGGCGCGCACGCGCTGCGCAGCCTGTTCTCGCTCGCCCAGCAGTACCGCTACTCGGGCACGACGCGCGACGACTTCGCGGCGAAGAACGCCGCGGCGCGAGCGGCGCTGGAGAAGTTCGGCGAGCTGCCGCAAGACGTGCTGGAAGGCACGCGCCGCTCGCGCTTCGCGCCACCGATCGCGCGGCGGACGACCAAGCCCGGCACGCCGCCTGCTGCGCCCGCCATCGAGCCCGATGCGCCGGCTCACACGGATGGCGCAGCCAATCCAGCGACGGGTAATGAGGGTGCTGACGCATGACGGCATCGCCCCCCATCAGTCACTCCACGCGCTTCGTGACGCTGGAACAGGCGGACTTCCAGCGGCTGGAACACGCAGGCTACCTAAAAGGCCTTTTACAGCCTTTTAAGGGTAAGGGGAGTCTGGAGACCTGGGCCAGCCAGTGCGCAGCGCTGCGCGACGACGTGATTGGCCTGGCGCAGCGGCGTGTGCTGCCCCAGGCACGCGCCTACCCCTTCAGCCTGCTCGACGTGCAACTGGCCCAGCAGGCCACTGGCGCAGGGACGACCTTCCTGCGCTGGCGCAACCTCGACCGTTCCTCCATGGGCGTGGCGTTGTGGGAGGCCCTGCTGGCCAACCCCGCGACGCCGGCCTCGCTGATCGACGAGCTGTACGCGATCGAACTGCAGCGCATCGTGCTGAACATGCAGATCAGCCTGACCCACAGCATCGCTCGCCAAGCCCTGGAATGCGCCAGCAAGGCCGCCCAGGCCGAAGCGGCTTACCTGCGGCGTGTCCACGGGCATACCGCGGCCGTTCCACCCACCACCAAGGAGTCACCATGAGCACGCACTTCGTCGGCGAGGGCAACATCGGTTCTGCGCCGGACTACCGAGAGTTTCCGAACGGCAACGACGAGCCGCGCCGGCTGCTTCGCCTGAACGTCTACTTCGACAACCCGATCCCGAAGAAGGACGGCGAGTACGAAGATCGCGGCGGCTTCTGGGCGCCCGTGGAGCTGTGGCACCGCGACGCCGAGCACTGGAAGACGCTGTACCAGAAAGGTATGCGGGTGCTGGTCGAGGGCCGCACCGTGCGCGACGAATGGGAGGACGCCGACGAGAACGAGCGCGTGACGTTCAAGGTCGAGGCGCGGCGCGTGGGCATCCTGCCGTACCGCATCGAGTCGGTGGCGCTCAGCACCAAGCCGGCCGGCGGACAGTAATTCGCCCATCGCCGTTCCCCCGAGGGCGGCTGTAGCAACCGTCATACGCCCGCGATGCACCAGCGAGCTATCCCCAGGGGATAGCTCCAAGGTCGTTCACGGAGTTCCAGCCGCCCTCCCGAAACGACGCTCTTGCTGTGCCAGCTCCTGCGGTCTATGCACACCGCTGCGGCAACGGGCCGCCTGCCGATCACAAAGCGGTGTCTGCATCAATCGGCTTCCTTGCTGCCGGCATCTCCTGGCCCCGCCAAGCTGACGCCCATCCGATGAACCGCACATTTCCAAGGAGGCTTCATGCGCGTGTTCCTGTGCGAGAAGCCGTCCCAGGGCAAGGACATCGCCCGTGTGCTGGGTGCCGTTCAACGCGGCAACGGCTGCTACAGCGGCGCGGGTGTCGTCGTGACCTGGTGCATCGGTCATCTGGTGGAGGCGGTTCCGCCCGAAGGCTACGGCGAGCAATACAAGCGCTGGGCCATCGAGCAACTGCCCATTCTTCCCGAGCGTTGGCGTGTCGAGTCCAAGGCGGCGACCGCAGCGCAATTCAAGGTCGTGCAGCAGCTCGTCGCCAAGGCGGGCGAGCTGGTGATAGCGACCGACGCCGACCGCGAGGGCGAGATGATCGCCCGCGAGATCATCGACCTGTGCGGCTACCGCGGGCCGATTCAGCGCCTGTGGCTGTCGGCGCTCAACGATGCGTCGATCCGCAAAGCGCTGGGTGCGCTCAAGCCGTCCGCCGAGACGCTGCCGCTGTATTTCTCCGCACTCGCCCGATCGCGCGCCGACTGGCTGATCGGGATGAACCTGAGCCGCTTGTTCACACTGCTGGGGCGCCAGGCCGGCTATACCGGTGTGCTGTCGGTGGGGCGCGTGCAGACGCCGACGCTGAAACTGGTGGTGGACCGCGACCGCGAGATCGCGCGCTTCGTCTCCGTGCCGTATTGGGCCGTGGACGTGCTGCTATCCCATGCCGGCCAGTCCTTCACCGCGAGCTGGATACCGCCCGAAGGCAGCACCGATGCAGCGGGTCGCTGCCTTCAGCAGCCGGTGGCGCAGCAGGCTGCGGATCGCATTCGCGCGGCACGCGATGCGCAGGTCGTGTCGGTGGACACCGAGCGCGTGCGCGAGGCACCGCCGCTGCCGTTCGACCTGGGCACCTTGCAGGAAGTGTGTTCGCGTCAGCTCGGCCTCGATGTGCAGGAGACGCTGGACATCGCGCAGGCGCTGTACGAGACGCACAAGGCGACGACCTATCCGCGCAGCGACTCGGGCTATCTGCCGGAAAGCATGCTCGCGGAAGTGCCGGCGGTGCTCGATGCACTGCTCGTCACCGATCCCAGCCTGCGGCCCTTGATCGGCCAGCTCGACCGCAACCAGCGTTCGCGCGCCTGGAACGACGGCAAGGTGACGGCGCACCACGGCATCATCCCCACGCTAGAGCCCGCCAACCTGTCGGCCATGAACGAGAAGGAGCTGGCCGTCTACCGGCTGATCCGCGCCCATTACCTCGCGCAGTTCCTCCCGCACCATGAGTTCGACCGCACGGTGGCGCAGCTCGCTTGCGGCGGCCAGTCGCTCCTGGCGGTGGGCAAGCAGATCGCCGTGATCGGCTGGCGCCAGGTACTGGCGACGCCGGGTCCGGACGATGCCGATGGCGAGGATGCGCAGCGCAGCCAGGTGCTGCCCGCCCTGCATGCGGGCCTGTCCTGCCCGGTCGGGAAGGTGGATCTCAAGGCGTTGAAGACGCTGCCGCCCAAGCCCTACACGCAGGGCGAGCTGATCAAGGCCATGAAGACCGTCGCCAAGTTCGTGACCGACCCGCGGCTGAAACAGAAGCTGCGAGATACCACCGGCATCGGCACCGAGGCGACACGCGCCAACATCATCAACGGTCTGATCGGTCGCGGCTACCTGGTCAAGAAAGGCCGCGCCGTCCGCGCTTCCGACGCGGCATTCACGCTCATCGACGCGGTGCCCTCGGCCATCGCCGACCCCGGCACCACGGCGGTGTGGGAGCAGGCGCTCGACATGATCGAGGCCGGCCAGATGGCGCTGGACACCTTCATCGAGAAGCAGTCCGTGTGGGTCGGCCAGCTCGTGCAGCAGTACCGCGGCGCAACGCTCTCGCTCAAGCTGCCGCCGGCGCCGGCCTGCCCGCAGTGCGGCGCACCGATGCAGCAGCGCACGGGCAAGAGCGGCGCGTTCTGGTCCTGCTCGCGCTACCCGGACTGCAAGGGTACGTTGCCGATCGAGTCCCCGACGGGCCGGCGCAGCGCACCGCGCAAGCGGCGCGCTGCCTCCAAGGCGTCCTGATCCTCGCTTCCCCCTGCCGCGCCGGCCACTTCACTGGCGGCGAGGCAAACGTCCCGCACCGCGCGGGACTCCAAAGCGCGCGTCTCCTTCTGCAACGGTGTGCGCGCCCCGTCTGCCCGCCATCGGGCGACGGGGCGAGAAGGTCATTGCTCCACGAATCGCGCCCGCCGCCATTCCCTTGATCGGTGTGCCTTGCCTCGGTCATGAGGGGCTTCCTGACGCCTTGCCGCCGCGCGAGCCGTGAGGAGGCCCCTTGGGCCGAGGGTATTCCGTGCCGGTGCCCGCCGGCGGAACAACGGGCTCCCTTTGTGTGTGGATGCACGCCAGAGGATTCCGGCCCCAGCCACGAAACGGGCCGGGTGCGATTGCTGACGCAGCGAACGGCTTTGACGACGGCCCGCGCTGACGCAGCCCACAGGTGGTTTTCCTTCCTCTCCAGCCGAAGGCCCGGGTGGCCTTCGGCGCCCTGGTCCTTGCCTTGTCCCGTGACGCGGGCCTGCCCTAAAGCGGGCCGTCCGCGATTCGGTTTTCCCTGCGACGGCAGCCATGCTTCGCGCCCATCCTCACGCCATGCGTTGCTGACAGTCGTCAGCGGCATGCCCTGGCAGTCCCGGTCTTCAAGACTGCAACGCGGTTCGCCGCGTTGACCGATCCAGTCCGCTTCGCATCGCCCACCGCGGACGCTCGCCGGCCTGGCGACGATGCACTTTTCTCAACCACCCGAGGGGAACCCCATCCCCTGCGGGATGCGTGCTCCCCGACCCACCAAGGAGCACGGCATGTCTGAACCTTCTGCATCTTCCTCTGCAACCGCAGTGCGCAGTGGTGCGCTGGCGCTGACCTGGACCGGCAAGCGTTTGCCGCTACAGGTGCTGCGCAGCGCGGCCGGCCACTACATCGGCACACAAGACGACGAAGGCCCGGTATCGCGGGAGTCCGTCGAGTATTTCCCGACCCACCTCGCAGCACAGCGCGCCCTGGATACCCATGCCTGGACACAGCGCGCTCACCCCTGATTCCCACCCTTCAAGGAGTTCTCTCATGAATCTGTCTTTGCCCGAAGACGTGCTCGATCAGATGGCGCTGGAACAGGCGCACTTCGACGCTGCACCGCAGGCCTTCTTCGAGGCCTGGAAGCGCGGCGCGCAGATCGCCGGCCACGAGTGGTTCGGCGACGGCACACGCGAAGGTCTGCAGCGTGCCACCACCAAGTGGGACCTGCGGCCCAACATGCTGATGCTCAACGACGCCCTGAGTGTGCTGAGCAGCGGCCAACGCATGTTCCTGTCCGCGATGGTGAGCTTCTACAACTCCCGCGAGGGCGGCGCGATGCTCAAGCGTTGCGGCTTCGAGGGGCTGTCCGACTTCGGCGGCCTCGATCTGGAACGGCGCCAGGTCATCGCTGACCTCACGCTGCACTACAACGGCTGGTGAGCCGCGCCTGGCAACCCACCGTCTTTTCATCCCACCCCACGAGGGACATGCGTCCCCGTTCGGGGCCATGTCCCTCCTTCTTTTCGCAGGAGCGGCCATGTCCCGAATCACCATCTTCCACTGACCTGCACCGCCCGCCACCAGGGCGGCCCGACGCCGCGGCCGGTTGACCGGCTGCCACTTCATCCACTCGCTGGGGTTCAATCCCCGGCAGGGGATTGCCTCGGCCATCCTCTGCTGGAGGAATCCCATGTCCCATTCCAACAATCCCTTCGTCCGCGGCTACGATGGCCTGTCCGTGCAACGGCTGCTGGCGATTTCCTACGACGACGACTGCCCGCTGAGCTATCTGCCGCTGCACGTCTCGCAGTCGCACCTGTCGGACAGCCAGGTCGAGCGCCATGCCTGCGTCTTCTGCGACGACTTCGCGCTGATCACCGAGGGCCAGAACGTGCCGCCCGAGCTGGACGCGCAGTGCCCCAGCCACGGCATCGCCCGAAACCTCGTCTACGCCGTCATGGCCGAAGAGGCCGGCCAACCGCTGCACGTCGGCGATACCTACTCCGAGGAAGCCGCGCGCGAGGTGGTGCGGCGCCTGCGCTTCGAGACCGGCTTCTACAGCCGTGCCTGGGAAATCAGTTCGGCGCACATCACCGAGGAGGCCGGCCGCTATCTGGCCAGCCTGGCCGACGTCGACACGCCGACCCGTTTCCTGTTCGTTGCCTTTCGCATTCCCTACAGCCCGGCGGTTGGCGTGAAGCTGATCGCCACGCCCTGGACGGACGAGAACCTGCAACAGATCGAAGGCATCACCGCCGAGCGGTTGCGGCAGGAGCATCGCCGGAAAGGCATGCCGGAGTCCCTCGTCGAGGTGCTCCACCTGGCTGCGCTCGCCGACGTGCGCCTGCTGATCTTCGATGCCGACGCGCCCGTGCTGGACGGGCTGACGCTCTACGACGACGAGTAACCCCCTCTTGAGCCCCCCTGCGGGGCTCTTCTTATTTGCGGAACGCGGTGCCGGCGCATTGCCGATTCCCGGCGGACGGCCGCCGCCATGTGCCGCACGCTGGCCGCATGTTCGCTGGCGTTGCCGGCAGCATGCCCAGGCAGTCGAGACCTTCGAGACTGCGGCGCGGTTCGCCGTGCTGGTCGCTTCTTTCGCCGGACGCATACCGCGTCCATCCACCTCACCCTCAAGGGACATACCTCCCTTGCGGGCGGGAGTCCCTTGGTTGCCACAAGGAGTCTCCCCATGGATACCCAAGCCATCCGCGCACAGATGCCGACGCTCGTTGTCGGTCATGTGCCTTCCAACGTCCGTTCGTTCAAGTTCAACATCTTCGACGGCCAGCCCAAGGTTTCGACGCTGGGCTTTCACATCGACCCGAAGCCTTTCGAGGGCAAGGTCATCGCCACCACCGACGAGGCCATCGTCGTCAAGACGGGACGAGCCGAGTTCGCGGTGCTCGATCGAACGCTCGTGACCGAGGTGCCCGACGAGGGCGCCAAGGTGCAGGTCGAACCCTATGTCAGACGCCGCTTCGACGGTCAGCGGGCGGACACGCCCGAGGAGCAGACCGAGTTCACCGCCGACGGCCAGCCCTACACGGTGAAGCGGTTCGTGCTCGGTTCCGCACCGGCGAAGCTGCCGATCCCCGAGCCGCGCTGCCCCGAGCTGCAGGAACTGATCGACCAACTGGAGCAGTTGCCCGCTCCCGATGGTTTCCGGCGCATCACCCACATGCTGGTGGATGCCGGTGCGCGGGACATCACCTGGGTCGATCCGGCGCCCGCCGACATCATCCGCACGCCGCCGGCCATCGGCTTCACCGTCGCCACGATGAAGTTCCAGGGTCGCGTCACCGTGCTGTATGAGCGTCGCCTCGACCTCTACGCGGTGGAGCTGCACCGCGACGGCGAGTTGATCGAACGGGTCGATGAGGTGTTCTTCGACACCCTCGGCGAGACGCTGGAACGGCTGATCGACGACGGGAGCTGGAGACGCATCCGCGTGCAGTGCCTGTCGGGTCGCAAGGCTGTCCGGCACTGACCTCCCAGCAGCTTCCCGCCCTCGCGGCGGGAAGCCTCTCTTTCTGCCTCCCTGGAGATCACACCCATGACTGTTCGATTCAAAGGCACGGAGCTGCGGCCCGTGCTCGCCGAAGCGGTGGCGAATCAATGCCGCGTCATCCTGGTCAAGGATCAGGGCGTGTACTTCCTGGCCGAACGCGGCGAGCGCCGGCTCGATGGTCGCCAGAAGACCATCGCCTATGCCGCCGGCTGCAACCCGGATGTCAATGCCTTCGACGACTGGTGGGAGTTGGCGCGTGCTGAGTTCGGCGGCGACGACTTCGGCGAGTTGTTCGATCCGCAGGAGGGCGTGTTTGCGCGCATCCTGCACAGCGAGGACGACCTCGACGTGTCCGCTACCGCGACACACCTGTCGCTGCAGGCGGTTCCTTCCACGCCCAGCGGCAACTGACCGCTCATCCCCGGCCCCCGCTCCGGGGGCCTCTTTCTTCCCGGCAATGCGGACAGCCGCGAGTGCCGATTGCCGCTCGCCTGCGCGCCGTCCCGGCGCCACGCTTCCGGCCATGTTCCGCTGACGTCCGTCAGCGACATGCCCAGGCAGCCACGATCTTCAAGGCTGCGACGCGGTTCCGACCGCGTTGATCACCCTCCAGTTCGCACCGGCATCCATGCGCGAACGGCCATCGGTTATCGATGGCGATGCCACCAAGCTGTTCCATCAACCCACGCGGGGGTTCCACACCTTCCCCGCCTTGGGTCGGGTGTGTCTCCGCCTCATTGTTCCCAGGAGATTCACCATGACCACTTCCACCGAAAAGTCCTACTTCGATCTGCACATCACCGGCCTCGGGTATCTCAATCGCATCCGCGAAGTGAAGCCCAAGAAAGGCGATGCGTTCCTGGCCTGCGACATCGCAGCCCTGAACGGTCCCAGCGATGACGTCTCGTATGTGCGCTTCGACACGCGCGTATCGGGTTCGGAAGCGCAGCACCTGGTGCGCCGCTGCATTCAGGCGGTCGACGCCGAGAAGAAGGTGATGATCGGCTTCCGCCTGGGCGACCTGTGGACAGACACCTTCACCTACTCCAAGGGGAAGCGTGCCGGCGAGCAGGGGGTGAGCCTCAAGGCCCGCCTGCTTTTCGTCAGTTGGATCAAGGTCGACGGCAAGCTCGTCTACAAGGCCGAACCCAAGCCGACCGAGACCGACGAGCGCGACCCGGAAGTCCCTGTGACGTCCGACGCGCCCGCCGCGCAGCAAGCCTCGGCACCGGAGTCTTCCAAGCCCGTCGCCGATGCTGCCGACGACGCTGCCGATGCCCCCGCATTGGCCGTTGCCGAGTCGTTCTGATCTGCAAGGCCCCATCCCCGGGGCCCTTTCTTCTCTTCGTCCGCAGGAGACCTTCATGATCACCATCCCCGGCCAACTGGCCATCAAGACCATCCACGGCAGGAACGGCGACTTCAACGTCGGCCGCCTGGCGACCTCGATCGGCGAGTTCGTCGTGAAGAACGCCGAACTCGATCAGTACCGCGAGGGCAAGTACGACGGTGATTTCGTCATCGTCGAGATTCGCCCCTCCACGTACAACGCCAACGGCCGCATGGTCATCGAGATCCGCGCCCATCTGGGCGGGATGACGCTGTCCAACATCGACGCCCTGAGCCGCGACGAGGCCCGCCGGCTGAGTCCGCAGGAAGTCGATCCGATCGACGAGGAAGCGCAGGCGCCCGCTCCGGCAACGCCCCCGGCCAAGCCGAAGGCGAAGCCGCGCAGTCCGCGCGATCCCCTGGTCGATACCACGCCGTTCGGCAGCGAACCGGCTCCCGTGTCCGCTGCGGCCTCGGCCGAGGCAGACGACGCGGCGCTGTTCGGCTCCTTGTGGCCCCTGGGCGAGACCGTGAAGCTCGATGCGACCGTGGACCGTCGTGTGCTGCGTCAGCAGCGCGACCGGCTCGACAAGCTCGGTTACGAGTTCGCTCCGTTGTCCCAGGACTGGCACCTCAAAGCTGCCTGATCCATCCGCCGCCTTGCGCGGCATACCGCCACCCGCCGGGGTTCTCCCCCGACGGGGAGGGCTCCGGCCTTTTCTTCAAGGAGACCCTCATGGGCTGGACCTTCGTTCGTCAGACGCGCGATCAGTTGATCCGCGAGCTGCTCGCTCCGCAGGCGTCCGAACGCGCTTGCTGCGAAGTCATCGACCACACACTGGACGGCGACGTTCTGTGGACCGTGGTTCGCGTCACCGCCAGGCAGGCGGGCGTCATGGGCCTCGCGGCCGGTGAGTCCGTCTGCTACATCGGCTGCCATCTGCTGGAAAGCTCGGGCGGCGATTGGGGCTACAAGTCCCTCGATGAGTCCGTGCACCCGTACTACTACTCGTGCCCGCTGCGCTATCTCGACATGGCGCCAGTGCAAAGCCCCGACTGGCGCGAGCGGGTTCACCTCTTCCACGCGGGCCGCGCTGTCTAGCGGCACGCATCTTCCTTCACCCAACCGGGGCGAGCATGGCCCCGCGGGCTGTGGTTGCTCCTTCATTTCCAAGAGGACATCACCATGCCTGCACCTTCTTCCGCGAAACCTCTGTACCGCATCGACGAATGCCCCGACCTCATGGCCGACGGTTGCGTCGGTGACGCGCAGGGCAATCTCGTCTTTCTCTCGATCTGGGCGCGCGACACCGCCGTTCAGGAGTTCCTCGCCCGCCTGACCCTCGTCCGGGATGAACAGGGGCTGGATCAGTTCCACGTCATCACCGAGCAGGGCGCATCCATCCCGGTCTTCGTCGGCAACGTCGAGAATCTGGAAAAGCGCATCACACGCGCCTACCGGCGCACGTTGTTCGGTTCGCTGACGAATGTGTGGCTGTTCGATCGTCGCTGCGTGAAGCCAGACAAGGCCAACGCCAGCGCGCTGGCGCTTCTGCCCAGGGATTCCGCTCACCGGCTCGACCGGCTGTGGACGCTGGTGCAGGACACCTGCCCGCTGCCACTGCTAGACCACTGGCGCGACACCGTGCTGGAGCTGTTGCAGACACGGCGGATGCTGACCGGTCTTCCCTTGGCCCTCGGGCCGCTGGAAGGCCATCGGCTGGCCCTCGATGTCCCGGCGCTGACGAAGGCGTTGGGCGACCTGATCCGCAACGGCACCCTCGGCGCCACGCAGTACGAACTGGCCGCGAACGCACCGCTTCGGCGTGTGGCGTGAGCCATCCCCACGGGCATGCGCGCCGCGCGTGCCCGCCTTACCTCATCCATCACCAGGAGAAATCCATGGCACTCATGTTTCCGCGCCTGGCGCGCAATTTCATTCGTAACGGCTACTTCCCCACCGACGAGCCGACGCTGGAGCGGGCCTTGTCCGCACTGGCGCCGTCTCCCGGCTCCATGTCCATCCTCGATCCCTGCGCCGGCGAAGGCGTGGCGATCGCCGAAGCCGCCCACGCCCTCGGGCGCGAGCAGGTCCAGGCCTTCGCCGTCGAGTACGACGCCGAGCGTGCCCGCCACGCGCGGCAACTGGTCGATCGCTGCATCCACGGTGACCTGATGGACACGCTGATCTCGCGCCAGTCCTTCGGGCTGCTGTGGCTGAACCCGCCGTATGGCGACCTGAGCAAGGACGTGAACGGCAACATCGGCTATCAGGGCCAGGGCCGTGCGCGGCTGGAAAAGCTGTTCTATCAGCGCGCGCTGCCGCTGCTGCAGTACAGCGGCGTGCTGGTCTTCATCGTGCCGTCCTACGTGCTCGACGCCGACCTGGTCGGATGGCTGACGCGCCATTTCGCCGACCTGCGCATCTACCGTGCGGTGGAAACGCAGTTCAAGCAGGTAGTGATCTTCGGCCGCCGGGTTCGCCAGCGCGACCAGGCGTCGGAGTCGGCCAAGGTCATGCGTGGTCTGCTGCTGCAGATCGGGCAAGGCGATGCCGAAGCCGATGAGCTGCCGCTCGAATGGCCGTTCCTGCCGTACACCGTCCCTGCCAGCCCGGCCGAGCCGGAGCACTTCTATCGCGTGACGATGGAGCCCGAGCAGTTCGCCGATGAAGTCGGCCGGCTGCAAGGACTCTGGCCGGCGCTCGATACGCACCTGGGCGCCGCGCAGCAGTCGCTGCGGCCACCGGCGCGGGCCTTGTCGCACTGGCATCTCGCCCTGGCCTTGGCCGCAGGCGCGATCTCCGGCGTGGTGAAGTCCAGGACCGGGCGCGTGCTCGTCGTCAAAGGTGATACCCACAAGGAGAAGACGCTCCAGACGGAGTACACCGAGCGCGACGACGGCTCCGTGGCCGAGACGCGCATCCTCACCGACAAGTTCGTGCCGGTCATTCGTGCATGGGACTTGACGCTGGGCTCGCCCACGTGGGGCGAAGTGCTGACCATCCGCTGATCGCTGTTCCCTGACGGTTCGCCGTCGCTTTCATCCACCCACCGGGGTCACGTTGCCCCGATGGGGGTGCCGTGGCCCCTTCTTCCAGAAGGAGAAACCACCATGGCACTCGCAGTCCTCAACCTCGCGTCACAAGCACGCTTTTCGCCCGGGCAGGTGGTCATGACCGCCGGCGTCGACGAGCTGGTCCGACAGGGCCGGCTCAACCCCACGCCGTACCTGCGCCGCCATCTTCATGGCGATTGGGGCGACCTGAGCGACAGCGATCGACGGCAGAACGACGCCGCGCTGAAGTCCGGCGAAGATCGTCTGTTCTCGTCCTACCAGGTCACGCGCGACCTGAAGCTCTGGATCATCACCGAATGGGATCGCAGCGTCACCACACTGCTGCTGCCCAGCGAATACTGATCCGCATCCAGCGGTCTCGCGCCGCTTCTTTCTTCCCACCCAGGGGCATGTCACCGCCCCGAGGGGGAGGTGCATGCCCCATTGCCTTGGAGCATCACCATGTCCCTCGATCTCGAAACCGTTCCCGAAACCGCTGTGCAGGGCGACCTGCTCGAAGCGGCCGCTTCACCCCTCACACTCAGCCTGCAGGACTTCGTGTCCGAGTTCGGCGACGAACTGCTCGACTCACTCAACCGCGCCAATCCGCCGGTCTACACCGGCCAGGTGCGGGTGCATCGGCAACTGATCCTCGCCGCGCTCAAGCGCAAGCTGTTCCCGGCGCAAGCCGATGTGGTCCATGCCGTCACCGAGCTACTGATCGACCGCGGCGAACGCGCCGCGATCGTCAATGGCGAGATGGGCTGCGGCAAGACGACGGTGGGTATTGCCACCGCCGCCGTGCTCAATGCCGAAGGCTACCGCCGTACCCTGGTTCTGTCTCCGCCGCACCTGGTCTACAAGTGGCGGCGCGAGATCCAGGAGACGGTGGCCGGTGCCAAGGTCTGGGTGCTCAACGGCCCAGACACGCTGGTCAAGCTGCTGAAACTGCGCGAGCAGTTGGGCGTGCCGGCCCAGGGCCAGGAGTTTTTCGTCCTGGGCCGCGTGCGGATGCGGATGGGGTTCCACTGGAAACCTGTCTTCGTTCGGCGGCGCACGCCTCACGGTGACGTGGCGGCGTGCCCGGATTGCGGGCATGTCATCACCGACCTCGACGGCGAGCCGATCAACCCGGTCGAGCTGGAAGCCGAGGAGTCCCGCCGCAAGTGCAGCCACTGCCGTGCACCGCTGTGGTCGTTGATCCGTCCCAGAGGCCTGTCCGCCAGCGACCAGTCCTCGACCGTGCTCAAGGCACTGAAGCGTATTCCAACCATCGGGGAAGTCACCGCGCAGAAGCTGATGCAAAAGTTCGGTGACGCCTTCCTCGCGTCGATGCTCGGGGACAACATCCACGAGTTCATCAACCTGATGGATGGCAACGGCGAGCTGGTCTTCTCGGACCGGCAAGCCCACCGGATGGAACGCGCGATGGCCAACATGGAGTTCGGCTTCGGCGAGGGCGGCTACCAGCCGTCCGAGTTCATCAAGAGGCAGCTTCCCCAAGGCACGTTCGACCTGCTCATCGCCGACGAGGCACACGAGTACAAGAACGGCGGCTCCGCACAGGGCCAGGCCATGGGGGTGTTGGCGGCCAAGGCGCGCAAGACGCTGCTGCTCACCGGCACACTGATGGGCGGCTACGGCGACGACCTGTTCCACCTGCTGTTCCGAGCCCTGCCGGGGCGGATGATCGAAGACGGCTACCGGCCGACGAAGAGCGGCAGCATGACGTCGGCCGCGATGGCGTTCATGCGCGATCACGGTGTCTTGAAGGACATCTATTCCGAGAGCACCGGCACGGCGCACAAGACGGCCAAGGGCACCAAGGTATCGGTGCGCACGGTCAAGGCGCCGGGCTTCGGTCCGAAGGGCGTGCTGCGTTGCGTCCTGCCGTTCACGGTCTTCCTCAAGTTGAAGGACATCGGTGGCAACGTGCTGCCGCCCTACGACGAGGAGTTCCGCGAAGTCGCGATGGACACGGCGCAGGCCGCGGCCTACCGCGATCTGGCGGGTCGGCTGACCCAGGAGCTGAAGCAGGCCCTGGCGAAGCGCGACACGACGCTGCTCGGTGTAGTCCTCAATGTGCTGCTGGCCTGGCCGGACTGCTGCTTCCGGTCGGAAACGGTGGTACATCCGCGCACACGCAACACCTTGGCGTTCGTGCCGGCTCAGTTCAACGAGCTGGAGGTGATGCCCAAGGAACGCGAGCTGATCGAGATCTGCAAGCAAGAGAAGGCAGAAGGTCGCAAGACCCTGGTCTATTCGGTCTACACTGGCACGCGCGACACCACGTCGCGTTTGAAGGTGCTGCTTGAGCAGGAAGGCTTCAAGGTGGCGGTACTGCGCGCGAGCGTGGATGCCTCCCGCCGTGAGGACTGGATCGCCGAGCAGTTGGACCGTGGCATCGACGTGCTCATCACCAATCCCGAGCTGGTGAAAACCGGCCTGGACCTGCTGGAGTTCCCGACCATCGTGTTCCTCCAGTCCGGCTACAACGTGTATTCGTTGCAGCAGGCCGCCCGGCGCTCATGGCGCATCGGCCAGAAGCAGCCGGTGCGCGTGATCTACCTCGGCTACGCCAACTCCTCGCAGATGACCTGCCTGGGGCTGATGGCCCGGAAGATCATGGTGTCGCAGAGCACCTCCGGCGACGTGCCCGAATCGGGGCTCGATGTCCTGAACCAGGATGGCGACTCGGTGGAGGTGGCACTGGCACGGCAGTTGGTCGCGGTCTGACCTGTTTACGTGAGCCGACTCCCCGTAAGGGCTGTCGGCTCTTTTTCTGGCCGCTTGCCGATGTGCGAGCCAAGCTGGTCTATCAAGTAGGGGTGGACGCCGACGGGCTCCGGACGACCGCTTGGACCGGGCCACCGCCGGGCTTGCTTGCTCTGATAATTTCTACGAATGGCTATCCAGTTTGATGGGCATATGCCTATTTCATGAGCCACTGCCCATAAGCTTCCACATCGATCATGGGAACTGTCCCACTGAACTGAAGTCGGGAAATCAACTTGAACAGAAAGGCCGTCGCTGGTTTGTTCTCGTTGATGTAGCTGTAGTTGCCCGTAGCATGGTCGAGAAAAAAGTGGCCGTGAGCAGCTACGCACCCGATGTCCAGTCGCCCGTCCTCTAAGTCGGTGGTCAGAGCTCGGTCGAAGGATTTCCCCAGTGCAGGGCTCCATTCACTCTCAAACGTAAGCAATCCGCCCAAAATGGGAATGAGAGGCTTGGGAGGGTAAGTCCCTCCCGCATGAGGAATTGGCAAGCTGGTCCGATGCAAGCTGCGGACGCTAGCAACCTTTTGCTGTGCATAAGCCACCAGATTGGCGTCTGCTGTCTGCTTGGCCTCGAATACGGCATATACGCTCTCGGCTGGGATGATGGTCTCATTCTCGTAAGTGAAGATGAAGGGCGAGTACTGCCGATCGAAGATCACCACATCGATCTGCTGGCTGAAGTTCCCGAGACTGTCCACCACATGCGCCTTGGCGGCCTGATAACGCTTCGGCAAGTACGTATCCAGCATGCTGATCCAGACGTTTTCACTTGCATCGCCTTTCGTTCCTGGATGGCCAAATGTCTTGCGGACAGTAGAGAGGCGCTGCTGGATGTCTTCATGCAAAGAGGAAAGAAGCTGGGAGAGCGACCACTGAGACATTTAACACCCCCTTGCCGTGGAGTCTTTGAACGGCGGAGTCGGCGCCATCGCGCGGGCCAGTTCGATGGCACGGGATGGCTTTATGGGCCCCTGAGGGTAGGCGTCCAGCACGATCGCGGGTAGCAGGCGCTGCGTGAGGTCCGAGTAGGTAAAGCCGTAAGGGCGTTTGGCCTGCTCGCCCGTGGCCGCCACCAGGGATTGCAGATCGGCCTTGCCAAAGCCAGCGTCGCCCAGGCGCCGGTGAAGGACCTCAAGTCGCTGAGCTTCGTCAGGTCGCTCGAATACGAGAATGTCGGCCGCGCGTCGGCGCACGGCCGGGTCCAACGCGTTGAGGCGGTTAGTGCACATCAGCACAGCGGCCGGCAGGTGGCCGTTGGCCAGCCGGTCGATCCCGCGAATGAACGCATTCACGCCCGCGCGATCTTCATGATGCATCTGATCGGCTTCTCGGGATTGCGCGAGCGCATCGGCCTCATCAACCAGCAGTATCACGCCTCCGCGTGCTCGACTGCCCTTGGAGGACTTGACCTTGCTTGCTTCATGGAAGGCGTGGTCGAACGCCGCCGAGACGAGTTGGGTCATCTCGCCGACACGGCCTTGCCCCCGAGAAGACAGGCTGAGCGGCAGCAGTGTGATGTCGATCCCTTCTTGCCGCGCCACCATGTCACCGATCGTTTCGGCGAGTTCGGTCTTTCCGGAGCCCACATCGCCGGAGAGCACTACCAATGGGGGCCGGCGCAGCACGGCGTCGAGCAATCCTGTCGAATGAGCGTGGTGCTGGTCGAGCCATTCCTTGAGACCTGCGGGGTTGATGAGAACAGCGAGAACGTTACTCAGACGACGGATCTTGTCGTCCATTCCGACCAGCTTGGCCAGACGGCTCTGGGCGTCGGCATCTGGCAAAGTGATGGGGCGTTCGAACAGCCCCGGCGTGCTGGTAGTGGTCATCAGTAGCTCCTGACACTGGCGCGGCCCAAGGCGCGGCCGCCGGATGAATACGTCTTGTCGTCGGCGAAGTAGCCTCCGCTGACCGATGGCTCGGGCGCTCCCGTGCGTTGGACGGGCAACTGCTGCTTGATGGCTTCGCGCTGCGCCAGCGTGAGTGCATCCCAGGCAGAGCTGTAGGTGAGATAGCTGTAGAACGACGCTCCTGCCACGTTGGCGCCGGGGCGAACACGGCCCGGATCGTCATCCATGCCGTCTCCAGCCAGTTCACGGGCCGTGTAGCGCAGGGTCGGCTCGATCCATTCGCCATCGCGCTTGAAGCCATAGGTCACCGTGTCGAGATAGCCTTGACGCAAGAGCTCCGTGATCTCGCCTTCGAGTCGCTCGATGAAAGCATCGTCGGGGGCATGGTAGAAGCGCTGCATTCGCTTCAGGTCGGCTGCCACTTTCGCCGCCAGGTGCCTGGCATGCGTCAAGGTGAACGCCTTGGTCTCGGTGGTGGTGTAGGCGTAACTCATGGTGTTCACCCTTGGAAAGAGGAGCCGAAGACCTTCTGCCAGTAGTGCACGGTTAACTCCTTGGTAGGTGCCTTCAGTGCGGCGTCGATGGCGTCGCCAGCGTCCAGCGCCGCGTCTACGATCGCGGCGGCGTTCTGGGCGGTGTACAGCCGCGCAACGTTGTTGGACGCATTGATCGGGTCGATGATCTGCACACGGTCCGCGCTGGGTGCCACCGTCGAGGCCTGGTAGTAGTCCTCGAACACGATGCGCTCGCTCAGGTTGCTCTCTGCGACGTATGTGAAGAAGGACTGCAGCGCTTCGGGGTAGTCCGAAAGATCGGTGCCGTTGTCTGTCAGCTCGGCCAGGATCATTTCGATCATGAACGACTTGAAGCGGAATCCGTCGTGTTCCTGCTTCATGCGACGTGCCCAGTACTTGATCAGCCGCACCACCTGCGCGAAGTGCGTGGGCTGCGCTTGCTTGCGCTTGCGGGCGAACTCCAGGTGTAGCGGAATGCTGGTTTCCAGGAACGAGCCGTCGTCCTGGCTGATGAGGTTGCCGCGCCAGTCGGGTAGGCCGGCGTACAGTACGGGTACGACATCCACGTTCAACCCGGTTCCGCGGAAGTTCACCGTGACCGAGTAGGTCTGGGGCTGCACCTGTTCGGGGCTGAAGTTGGGAAACGCCTTGCGCAGCTTCTCGGCAAGGTAGTTCAGCAGGGCCTGGAGGTCGTGAGGCGCATCGGAGCCGCTGATATAGACGGCCACGTCGATGTCGTTCAGCGAGCGCAGTGCCGTGCCCTTCGCCAAGCTGCCGGACAGCAGCATCTTCTTCAGCGCGAAGTCCGGATGCTCCGCGAGGTAGCCCTCCAGCTTTTCGCGCAGTCGGCGCGCCTGTGCCCGGAACTCATCGGCCTTTTCCTTGGGCAGGTTGACGCGTTCCTCGGCAAAGCGGACGAGGTCGCGGTGATCGACGTGAGCTCTGGACATGTGGACATGCTCCTTCGGTGATTGGGCCGGGCTGTCCGATCAGTCCTTGTGATCGCGTTCAGAGCGCCAGCAGAAAAAGTTCGGAATCGTGAACTTGCCGTGATGTTACACCCGTTTCCTCGGTTGTCAAACAAAAAGTTCGGTACCGTGGTATTCTCAGGGTTCGTAGGAACTAGACAGGAGACGTGACCATGGCGACCCGTCTGGGGGAAAAGCTGCGCGAGCTGCGAAAGGAGCGCAAGCTAACCCTTGAAAAGCTGGCCGACGCCGCCGGCTTGAGCAAAAGCTATCTTTGGGAACTTGAGAATCGCGAGTCCCAGCGGCCATCAGCAGAAAAGCTCACCGCGCTGGCGGACGCGCTGGGTGTGGCGGCCTCGTACTTCATAGAGGAAGACGTGCGCGCACCAGAAGAGCGGCACTTGGACGAGGCGTTTTTTCGCGGCTACCAGAAGCTGGAGCCTGAGGCGAAGGAACAACTTCGCAAGATCCTCGATACCTTCAAGAAGACCCCATGACGGACGGCGGCTGGACGCCCCAGCGTGCTGCGAATCGCCTCGTGAAGGTGGTCGAAGCTGTCAGCATGGCGCACGGCATTGATCGGTTTCCGGTGGACGTGCCTCAGTTGGCGCTTGAGTCCGCTCGCATATTCAACTGGTCAGATCCCATCACAAAGGTCCAAGCTGCGGCGATCAAAGGTTTTGACGGAGCATTGTTTCCCGGGGATGGCCGCAAGGAGTGGCTGCTCCTCTACAACAACGCGGTGACATCTCCGGGACGTGTGCGCTTCACGCAAGCGCACGAACTTGGGCACTACATTCTGCACCGGATGCAAAGGGAGTCCTTCCAGTGCAGTGATGCCGACATGCTGAACTGGTCCCAGGACGATCGCGACATCGAGGCTCAGGCGGATCTGTTTGCTTCGTACCTGCTGATGCCGCTGGACGACTACCGCAAGCAGGTCACCACGAACGTCGACATGGACATCCTCGGCGCATGCGCGGAGCGCTACGGTGTGTCGCTGACGGCGGCGATCTTGAAGTGGTTGCAGTACACCGATGAGAAGGCCGTTCTAGTGATGTCCAACGATGGCTTCATCAATTGGGCTTGGTCGAGCGAACCCGCGGCCCGAGCTGGCGCGTTCTTCCGCACCCGTGGCAACGTCATTCCTCTGCCAGAACACTCCCTCGCGGCAAATCAGGAAGTGCTGCATGATCGACAAGGCACCAAGATTTCCGCGGCCGTTTGGTTCCCACACGCCGATCCGAGTATTCCGCTGCGTGAGATGAAGATACACGCAGCACAGTACGACGCTACGCTGAGCCTTTTGTGCTTACCGCGATCAGCCGAAGCTTGGCCGCCACGTGACCGTGACGAAGAGTAGCTGATTGCTAGAAAGAAGGTGGTCGAGCGCTAGCTCCCTTTCTTTGCTGCGCGTTCGGTTTCATGCGCCGAAGGTATCGGCTCCGCTACAGGAGCCGAGCGATGCATCGATTTCCATCTTTTCTCTCCATTGCCCGCCGGCTAGGCACTACTGGCCTTCTATTAATCTTCGCAGCATTGGCAGCCGGCTGCACCACCATTACGCCACCCCAGGCCGAAGTGCCGGCAGGGAACTCCGGGAGCGTTGCTGAAGCATCTCCGCCGGCACTGATCCCGGTGGCCCGCTACGGCCGCTACACCCTGGTCGAGCTGGTGCCGGAACCTGCGCAGCGTGATCTCTTGCAGCAGGCGGTGGAGGTCTCGATTCCGCCCATGCTCGATGCCAGCGTGGGCGACGTCATGCGCCATGTGCTCCTGCGCTCCGGCTACCGGCTCTGCGATGCGGCCGAAGCCGCCACCCTCTACGCGCTGCCGCTGCCTGCCGCGCACCTGCGCCTGGGCCCGCTGATGCTGCGCGATGCCTTGCTGACCCTTGCCGGCCCCGCCTGGGAGCTGTCGGTCGATGACTTGACCCGCCAGGTCTGCTTCAGCCGACACGGTGCTCCCGCCTTCCTTTCCGCCAACCCGCCCGGCACCGCCACGCCCGTGCCGGAGGCCGACCGGCGCGAGGAGATGCAGCCATGACCTTTCCCCAAGCGCCATCCGAGCGCGATTCCCGCACGCGCTGGCTCAAGATCGCCGCGGCCTTCTGGCTGCTGCTCATCAGTGCCGTGGCACTCATCAACAACGTCGGCCTGTCGCGGCTCGCCGAACAGACCCAGAGCAGCGCACAGGATGCGCAGGTCAAGGCGCTGGGCCTGCGCGTGGCCGATCTCGAACAACAGGCCGATGCGGACAAGCGCCGGCCGGCGCCGATCAGCCAGGCCGAATTCGCCAACGCGCGGCAGGCGCTGAACGAACGGATGACGCGCCTCGAAGAGGCGGAGGAGGCGAGGGCCTCGGCCATCGACCTGCAGACGCTGCAGGCGCGCGTGAACGGAATCGAAACCCGCCTGGAGAAGACCCGGCAGGTGGCATCCGCCGCTCGCCCGCGCACTCCGGTTGCGACGAAGCCCAAGGTGCCGGAGCCGCCGTTCCGGGTGCTCGGCGTGGAGCTGCGGGGAGGCGAGCGCTTTCTGTCGATCACCTCCACCGCCGCGGCCTCGCTCGCGGGCACTCGGCTGCTGCGCGAGGGCGATGCCGAGGGCGGCTGGCAACTGCAGTCCATCGAGGCGCAGGCGGGCGTGTTCCGGGTGAACGGCCAGACGCAGCGCGTTGCGGTACCGTAGGAGGTCGCCATGAACCTGTGGCCGTTGCTCGCTGCCATCGTCCTGTTCGCCGCTTTCGGCGCATCCGCCCAGCCAGCCCCGGTGACGAACTCGCGCATGGTGCCCGCCCAGGTGCAGCCGGGCGCCGATGCCGCGCTCGACGAGAGGCAGGCGCGGGAGTGGGGGCTTCGCTCCGAGGAGTGGGCGCGTTACCGGCAACTGATGCAGGGGCCGCTCGGGGTCTATTCGCCCCAGCTCGATCCGCTCACGACGCTGGGCATCGAGGCCCGCAGCGAGGAGGAGCGCAGGCGCTACGCCGAGCTGCAGGTGCAGGCCGAGGCCCGGCGCGTCGGCAAGACGCTGGCCTACCAGCGGGCCTACGACGCGGCGTGGCAGCGCCTGTTTCCCGGCCAGCCGCGCGTGAGCCTGCCCGGCGCCAAGGCGCAGGGTGCCGGCAACACCGGCTCCGGGCGCCTGGCGGTCTTCGTCAAGGCCGACTGCGCACCGTGCGCGCAGCGCGTGCAGCAGTTGCAGGCGGCCGGCACAGCCTTCGATCTCTACATGGTCGGCAGCCGTCAGGACGACGCGCGCATCCGGCAGTGGGCCACCCAGGCGGGCATCGACCCGGCCAGGGTGCGCGCCCGCACCATCACGCTCAACCACGATGCGGGGCGCTGGCTGTCGCTCGGCCTGCCCGGCGATCTGCCGGCCGTGGTGCGCGAGGTGAACGGCCAATGGCAGCGGCAATAGGTACTCCGGGCCGGGAGCGTCGGCCATCCCGCGTCACCATCCGCTGCGCCAGCGCCGCGCTGCTGCTCGCCACCGGCGGCTGGACGTTGGCCGCCCTCGCGCGGGAAGTGCCGCCGCCGGCCTATCAACTGGCGGCGCATCGTGCAGACGTGCCGGCGGCGGTGCTGTACGCGGTGGCCTTGCAGGAGAGCGGCGCCATGCTGCGCGGGCGCCTGATCCCCTGGCCGTGGACGCTCAACGTCGCCGGCTCGCCACAGCGCTATGCCACCCGCGCCGAGGCCTGCGCGGGGCTACGCCGGGCACTCGCCAGCACGCCGGCCAATCGCATCGACGCCGGCCTCGGCCAAGTCAATCTCGGCTACCACACGCATCGCTACACGCAGCCTTGCGAGCTGCTGGACCCGTACCGCAACCTCGCCATCGCTGCGGAAATCCTGCGCGAACAGCACACGCCGGGCGAGGACTGGCTGCTTGCCATCGGCCGCTACCACCGGCCCGCCGGCGGGGCGCCCGCGGCACGCTACCGGCGCAGTGTGCATCGGCACCTGACCCGCGTGCTCGACCCCGGCGTTCCCGTTCCAACCCTTCAGGCCACCACGCCATGAACCACATCGTTTTCATCGCCGCCATCGGGCTGCTGTCCACGACCACCGTCTTCGCCCAGACCGCCTCCGCGCCCCTGATCGTCGTCGAAGACCGCGGCGGCGACTCCGCGCTGCCGTACTACCGGCCGCTGAATCCCCAGCCGGATCAGGCCGCACCGCCGGCCCCTATGCCAGTCCCTCGCGTGGGCAACGCGGCCGACGCCGAAGCCGCCATGCTGCCGGTGCGCTCGACGCAACTGTCGCCGGGCCAGGTGCAGCGCCGCGTCATCCGGGCGCCGGGCCTGACGGCGCTGTTCCTGATCGGCGACGACGAGCGTTCGCGCGCCTGGCTGCGGTAGCGGCAGGCCGCGCTGCGCGAGCTGGGGGCCGTGGGCCTGGTGGTCAACGTGGAGTCGATGGCCGCGCTGACGGCGCTGCGCAGGCTGGCTCCCGGCCTGACCCTCTCGCCGGCCTCCGGCGACGACCTGGCCCAGCGCCTGGGCCTGCGCCACTACCCAGTGCTCATCACGGCCACCGGTGTCGAGCAGTAGGTGCGCAAATGGCCCAACCGCATGCGGTCGAGGTGCTGCTGCGGCCAGCGGTGGAGCTTCATACCGTGGCGGTCTGCACCGGCGCCGCGATTCTGTGCCTGGTGGCACCGTGGTCGCTCGCGCTGAACCCGCTACTCGGCCTGGGCTCGGCGCTGGCCTTCCTGACCTTCGGCGCGATTCGCCTGCGCGATGCCTGGGCGATCCTGCGCTATCGCCGCAACATCCGCCGCCTGCCGCGCTACGTGATGACCAGCCGCGACGTGCCGGTGAGTCAGCAACGGCTGTTCGTCGGCCGGGGCTTTCGCTGGGAGCAGCGGCACACGCACCGGCTGATGCAGACCTACCGGCCGGAGTTCCGCCGCTACGTCGAGCCGACGGCGATCTACCGGGCCGCCCGGCGGCTGGAGGAGCGGCTTGAGTTCGCGCCGTTTCCCGTCTCGACGCTGGCGCGCGCGCTGGCCTGGGACAGCCCGCTCAACCCGGCCCGGCCGCTGCCGCCGGTCGGCGGACTGCCGCGCCTGCATGGCATCGAGCCGCACGAGGCCGACGTCACCCTGCCGCTGGGCGAGCGCGTCGGCCACACCCTGGTGCTGGGCACCACGCGCGTGGGCAAGACGCGGCTGGCCGAGCTGTTCATCACCCAGGACATCCGCCGCAAGGTCCGCGGCGAGCACGAGGTGGTGATCGTCTTCGACCCCAAGGGCGATGCGGACCTGTTGAAGCGCATGTACGTCGAGGCCAAGCGCGCCGGGCGCGAAGGCGAGTTCTACGTGTTCCATCTGGGCTGGCCGGACATCTCGGCGCGCTACAACGCCGTCGGCCGGTTCGGGCGGATCTCCGAGGTGGCCACGCGCATCGCCGGACAGCTCTCGGGCGAAGGCAACAGCGCCGCCTTCCGCGAATTCGCCTGGCGCTTCGTCAACATCATCGCGCGCGCCCTGGTCGAGCTGGGGCAGCGGCCGGACTACTTGCTGATCCAGCGCCACGTCATCAACATCGACGCGCTGTTCATCGAGTACGCCCAGCACTACTTCGCCAAGAATGAGCCGAAGGCCTGGGAAGTCATCGTCCAGCTCGAAGCCAAGCTGAACGACAAGAACATCCCGCGCAACATGATCGGGCGCGAGAAGCGCGTGGTGGCCCTCGAACAGTACCTGTCCCAGGTGCGCGTCTATGACCCGGTGCTCGACGGCCTGCGCAGCGCCGTGCGCTACGACCGGACGTACTTCGACAAGATCGTCGCCTCGCTGCTGCCGCTGCTGGAGAAGCTCACCACCGGCAAGATTGCGCAACTGCTCGCACCGAACTATTCCGACCTGTCCGACCCGCGGCCGATCTTCGACTGGATGCAGGTCATCCGCAAACGCGCGGTGGTCTACGTGGGGCTGGATGCGCTGTCCGACGCCGAAGTCGCGGCGGCGGTGGGCAACTCGATGTTCAGCGATCTGGTCTCGGTCGCCGGCCACATCTACAAGTTCGGCATCGACGACGGGCTGCCCGGCGCCGCGGCGGGCGCCAAGATCCCGATCAATGTCCACGCCGACGAATTCAATGAACTCATGGGCGACGAGTTCATTCCGATGGTCAACAAGGGTGGCGGTGCCGGCGTGCAGGTGACGGCCTACACGCAGACCTTGAGCGACATCGAGGCGCGCATCGGCAACCGTGCCAAGGCCGGCCAGGTGGTCGGCAACTTCAACAACCTGTTCATGCTGCGCGTGCGCGAGACCGCCACCGCCGAGCTGCTGACGCGACAACTGCCCAAGGTCGAGGTGTACGCCACGGCACTGATGAGCGGCGCCACCGACAGCTCCGACCCGCACGGCAATACTGCATTCACGTCTAACACCCAGGACCGCATCAGCAGCAACAGCGTGCCGCTGATCGAGCCGGCGCATGTGGTGGCGCTGCCCAAGGGGCAGTGCTTCGCGCTGACCGAGGGCGGCAACCTCTGGAAAGTCCGCATGCCGCTGCCGGCACCCGACCCCGACGAAGCCATGCCGAAGGATCTGCAGGAGCTGGCCGGCTACATGCGGCAGCACTACGTCGAGGCCGGAGACTGGTGGGAGAACCAAGGCCTCCCCGGCCTGCAGGACAAGGCGCTGCCCGACGACCTGCTGGACGACTTCAAGCAGATGGCTGCCGCTGAAGAGGCCGAAGCATGAGCGATCCGGCCGTCGCGGCCCAGCGCCAGCTGCAACGACAGCAGGGGTTGATCGCCAGCCTGGTCACGCTGCCGTTCCGCTTCTTCGGCGTGCTGTGCGGCGCGCTGCTGCTGTGCATCCTGATCGAATGCGTCGGCATGCATTTCTTCTGGCCCGAGCAGGGCTGGCGCCACGCGCAGGGCATGCTGCACTACGAGCTGGATCAGCTCTCCACGCATTTCACGCGCAGCGCGCTGGTGCAGGAGCCAGGGCGCACCGCGCACCGGCTGGTCGAGCAGGGCTACGACTGGCTGTTCGTGAAGAGCGGCCTGCTGGACTGGATACGCGACGCCTCGGCGCAGGCCAGCGCCGGCAGCCATCGCCCGACCCAGGATTTCCGCTACTACCTGGGCCTGGTCTACGTGCATCTGGAGAGCTACCTGATCGCGGCGGCCTACACGACGCTGGTCTTCCTCGTGCGGCTGCTGGTGCTGTGCCTGACCCTGCCGCTGTTCCTGATGGCCGCCTTCGTCGGGCTGGTGGACGGCCTGGTGCGCCGGGACATCCGCCGCTTCGGCGCGGGACGCGAATCGGGGTTCATCTATCACCGCGCCAGGGCCAGCCTGATGCCGCTGGCCGTGCTGCCGTGGGTGGCTTACCTGGCGCTACCGGTCAGCGTGAACCCGTTGCTGATCCTGCTGCCCAGCGCTGCATTGCTCGGCGTGGCGGTGTGCATTGCGGCGGCGACGTTCAAGAAGTACCTGTGATCCAGACATTCAAGAACCGGGTGCGTGGCGGCAGGTCGGCTCTACCCACGAGACGCCGGCCACCAACGACGTCTGGAACAGAGAGCCTTCATGGAGCAACACGAGGGAGCAGCGAACAGTCCTGGAGACCTCCATGCCTCCAAAAGTGATCGACTCGCACGCAACAACTATATATCATGTCGTCAGCGACAAGATATATGCGGAACAAAACGAAAATATGCTAAGACTTACCCCGGCACAAGTCACCCAGGTAGCGCAGCTACCCGATCAGACCCTGCGTCATTGGCGCAGCGTTCTGCCGCCGCTCGCCGGTCTGAACGGCTATACCCCCTGCTTCACGCCTGGCGATGCTCTCGCATTGCTCGTAGTTCGGCATTTGGTCAAGGTAATGGGCATCAGCGTCGGCGCGCTGGCAGCAGCCTCTTCAGACCTGTTTTCCATCTGCCGCAATACGAGCTGGCCACATCTTGCCGATCGTCGTCTCCTCGTTCAAGTCGAAGATGGGCGGGTGATCCTGCTATCCAGCGAACCCGATCTTGATAGGCCGGCCATCTTGGTTCCTATGCGCCCCTTTGCGGAGCAACTGCAGGCCGCATGGGCCAGCAGCTTCCCTGCCCTGGAGCAGTTGCCCCTTCAGTTCGGAGCGGCCGTAGTGCCACGCCCCTCACGGATGGCAGGAGCGTGAACGTCATGAGCCTTGAGCTGACCACCACACCGGACCTGGCATTCGACTCACAGATTCTGACTGGCGCCGGTACCGCAACGGCCGACCTGGGGCCGGTTTGGATTCTCGAAGAGGTCGCAGGGCACTTGCGCGCCCAAGGCAGAAAGACAGGCACCCCGCGCATGAGGCTCTACCGCCTTGGTGGAGATGTGTTGACGGCCCTGCACGAACAAGAGCTGGCCCAGGGGGCTTCACGCATCGACACCGCCATGTCTCTTCTTGAAGAGGCAAAGGCACGAAGTGGAGTCGTTGTCTGCAGCTTCCGTACGGTGGCTGCTGCTCAATTGGTGGATCGCCTGGAAACAAATGGTTCTCCCACACTCCACTACGTTGTCGAAGTCGATCCAACGCGCAGGGTTGAGTTTGCGCGCGCGAGGGACGGGGTGCGCACGTCCCCACCCAAGGAGCGTGTGGAAAACGCGAGCTGGCAGCAGATCAACCTGAGCGGCCCCGCAGGAGGTTCCGAATGCTACGCCGCAAACCTTGGCAAGGCAGCGTTGGGTGACGTAGAGGAATTGACCTGCTTTGCCTTGTCCATCGGCGGCATCAAGGGATACCAGCGCGGCATCCTCGTAGGCATGACATCGTTAAGCCTTGACGACGGACTGAAAAAGCTCGCGCAACTCCTGGCGTGGACCCGCTGGGTCCGGCTTGCAGCCCGAAGGGCCAAACGGGAGCGTTCGGCAGTCGCTGCCGTTTCCTCTCGGGGGCCTGATGCCACAGACGGCACCGCACCACTGAACATTCTTGTACGGGCCAATCGCAAGATTGCTGCTGGTCACGACGCGAAAGCCGCCAGCCAGCGCTCGCAGCTTTTCGATCAGCCCATGCAGCTCAAACGTCGGCTGACAGCAGACAAGAAAACGCTGAATGTAGTAGAGCTGTTTGCCGGGGCGGGAGGCATGGGCGTAGGCTTCCTCAGCGCGGGGACGGCCGATGGGCGCGGCTATCGCATTGCAGGATCTGCCGAGATCCATCCCATTTATACACAGACGCTGAAGCTGAATCATGCCTACATGCAAAAGGCAGGGCTTACACCGGCTGATGCAACGCCGGCCGAGTATGCCCCCATGGACCTTTGCTCAGACAAGGTCAGAGCGCGGCTGGGAGCCATGGCGAAGGAGTACGGGGACGTCGACGTTTTGATTGGCGGCCCCCCCTGCCAGGGCTTTTCAAGCGCGAACCGCAACAGTTGGTCCAGCTCAAACCCCAACAACCGTCTGGTAGATGCCTTTTTGGATTGCGTTCAGCAAATGGCGCCAAAGGTTCTGCTGATGGAAAACGTACAAGGGATACTGTGGACGCCCAGAGAAGATTCTGATCCCGACCTCAGTGTCGCTGCTCATGTCTTGGAGCGGCTTGGAAGCATGGGTTATCTCGTCTTCCCGAAGCTGCTTGACGCCGTCTGGTATGGAGCCCCCCAAAACCGCAACCGTTTCTTCCTGCTCGGCATCCACAAGGACGTCGGCTATTCGCAGGAAGATTTCGGCAAGTGGGGACCGTTTCCGAAGCCGACTCACGGCCCTGGTACAACCAACGCATTCGTAACGGTTCGCGATGCCATCGCTGATCTGCCAAAGCTTGGAAATGGAGATTCCTTGGCCGAGCGGCCTTACGAAGAGAATCCTGCTCTTCTACAGCAGAACGCTTTTCTTCGAGCAATGCGCATCGGCGCGCCTAAAGGAATCATCTGGGACCACGTCACCTCTCGACATGCGGAGTACGTAATCGAGCGCTACAAGGGCATCGGCCAGGGGCAGAACTGGCAGGCGGTCCGAGACCTGATGACTAACTACGCCGACGTGGAGCGCACACATAGCAACATCTACCGCCGCTTGGCGTGGTCGGAGCCCGCCATCACCATCGGCCACTACCGCAAGAGCATGATCATCCATCCGGCACAGCATCGAGGCCTTTCGCTCCGAGAGGCGGCACGGCTGCAGAGCTTTCCCGACTGGTTCCGTTTTGCCGGCACCCCGTCGGGCGGTGAAGGCGGTCTCATGCACAAGCAGCAGCAGCTTGCGAACGCAGTCTGCCCAAGTGTGACGAAAGCCGTTGCGGAGTTCATTCTCGAGCTCTGAACCAGGACCAATAATTTCAAGGGGAACCGTACATGCCGCTGAGTGATGGCGCCAATGATCAAATCGGCCAGTTGGCTGAGCAGATCCTCGATTCGGTGCGGGCTGGGAGAACACCGGAGGAGGCTGCAGCGCGCCTTTCAACGCTGCTGCCTCCCGCCCTGGTTGAGCAGGCCCTCCAAAAGTACCGCGACGCCAGCCGCCGCGTATGGACGCTGAAAGAGCCAGGAAGTATCTACAACAAGCATCTTGACCCCTGGTATTTGGGTCCAGACCCGTCGGATCGCTTGTGGCATTCCTATGAAAGGCACCTGAGAGACAAGGGATGGGACCCAGAGGCCATCAAAGACATTGCTGAAGCATCAACGCGGGTGGTCTCGCTGCTCGACCCGCCAGGGAAGGCGCAGATTCGCACACGCGGGCTTGTCCTGGGCCACGTCCAGAGCGGCAAGACTGCCAGCTTCACTGCTGTCATTGCCAAGGCCGCCGACGTTGGCTATCGATTCATCATCGTGCTCTCGGGAATGAACAACGTCCTGCGCTACCAAACACAGTTGCGCATAGACGAGGATCTTATCGCTGCCAACCTGGAGCACTGGATCACCGTGACGAACGTTGAGGACGATTTCGCATCCAATACCAACGTCAACTCCTTCCTGACAGAGAAGCACTCGACGAAGGTGCTCGGGGTCGTCAAGAAAAACAGCGCCAGGCTCAAGCGCCTCCACAAATGGCTAACGGGAGCGAGGCCCGAAGTGCTTCGCGCATGCCCCGTCCTGATCATTGACGACGAAGCCGATCAGGCCAGCCCCAACTCGCATCCGAAGCCCGATGAGCGCACCAAGATCAATGAGCTGATCGTAAAGCTGTTGGCGGACCTGCCCAAGGCGGCCTACGTTGGCTACACCGCTACGCCTTTCGCCAACCTCTTCATTGATCCCTCACTGCCGGAAGATCTCTACCCGAGGGACTTCATCGTCGATCTGCCTCGTGGAAAAGGGTACTTTGGCGCGGAGCAGATATTTGGACGAGCCCCGCTGGATGAGAACGATGATCCAGTTGATGGGCTGAACGCCATTCGGCTGGTGCCCGAACATGAAGGGGCGCAGTTGAAGCCGCCGAATCGCGATGCCCGGTTTACCTTCTTTCCCGAGATCACGCCTACGCTGCGCGAGGCAATGCTGTACTTCTGGATGGCTACCGCCGCACGCCGCGTACGCGGCCAGCGCAGCAAGCACGCGTCCATGCTCATTCACACCACCCAATATGCGGTGGTGCATCGAAACGCCAAAGGCGTCATTGACGCGTTTCAGAATAATGTACTGAAGCAGATCCAAAAGGGCGACGCCGCTTTGGCTGGTGAACTCGAAGCACTGTGGCTGCGCGAACAGGCAGCGCTTCCTTCGCAGCAGCTTGACCTGGAGCCAGTTGCCTTCGTCGACTTGATGGTGCATTTTGCGGCCGTGATCAAGCAGACCGAGACCAAGGTGGAAAACGGAAGCAGCCCGACGCTTGACCGAGTGGACTATCAGCAGGATGCCGATGGCAACGGCCGCATCTACATCGTGATCGGCGGCAACGTGCTTTCCCGCGGCTTGACCTTGGAGGGGCTGACGGTCAGCTTCTTCATTCGATCGGCATCGGCATATGACACTCTTCTGCAGATGGGGCGCTGGTTTGGCTACAGGCCGGGCTATGGTGATCTGGCCCGCGTTTGGATGACGGAAGAGTTGCGGGACTACTTCTATGATCTTGCCAGTGTCGAGCGCGAAATTCGGCAGGACATCTCGCGCTACAAGAACGGCGATGTCACACCCATGGAGTTCGCGGTCCGAATCCGCCAGCATCCTGCTTTGGCCATTACGGCGAAGCTGAAGATGCAGCATGCGGTGCAGGCCACGATGGCGTTCAATGGACGCGAAGTGCAGACCATCGTCTTCCGCCATGAAGACCAGGCATGGCTGGACCGCAACCTCAAGGCGGCACGCGACCTGATCGCAAGGATTCGTGCAGCTGGAATCCAGCAAACAACAGTAGAAGACAAGCCGCACAGAATCTTCTTCAACGTCAGCTCGACCGAAGTTCTCCGATTCCTGGACGAGTACGAAATCGACAGCGGCAACAGTGAAATGCCGAAGCCGCAGTTGTGCAGCTACATCCGTGACCAGAATCAGCGCGGCCACATCACCTCCTGGACAGTTGCTGTGATCACACGGTCGAGGCCCCTGCCGACGCTTGGGACGATTGATCTTGGATTGGACGCTGAGGTGCCCTTGGTCAACCGCGCACGGTCACAGCGCAAGAGAAGTCCGCAGGTTGTTGATATCAAGGCTTTGATGTCGGAAACCGATGTTGCAGCCGATGTGCCGCGCCCCGCCGTCGACCTGCGAGGCAAGGACAGAGAAGAGCTTCACCAGCTGCGCGAGGAGGCTGTTCCAGACGCCGGCCTGCTTCTGCTGTATCCGATCAGCAAGGATTCGGCGCCCCTGAGAGAAAGCAACCAGCGCGCGCCGCTGAAGGCCGTTCAACATATCGTCGGCCTCGCAATGGTCTTCCCCAACGTCCCTCAGGGCGACCTGACGCCGCAGAACTATATGACCGTCGATCTGCCGGATGTCGGCAGCGAAATGATCGACATCGACGACCTCGAAGACATGACCGAGACGGACGAATGACAAGCGGCGACGCCTGGACTGTTGCAGACGGGTGGCGCCACCTGGAGCTGGGTGCAGACGCGCCGACGCGGGGCGAGTTCCGCGTCTTCGACACGGCACTGCGTACTGCAGACGGTGCCGTGCTGCTGGCGGTCGATGCTGCCGGGCTCCGGCATGTGCTGGTCCCTGTGGCAGCGGACTTTCCGGCTGCGCACGACCGGCGCAGCGGCGGCGTACATCTGGCCACCCGCCCTCTCATTGACGCTTCGGGTCAGCGGCAGTATCTCGACCTTGCATGTCAAAAGGCGCATCTCAACCATGTTTTCGCCCACCTTGCGGAGGAAGTGCTCGGCGAGCTGCGCGTCGATTCCGCCCAGCCTCTGCAGGCCTGCCGTCAAACCCTTCAGCGCTGGCGCGAGCTCCTGGATCGCGAGCCGTCAAGCGTCCTATCTACAGAAGCGCTCTGTGGACTCTTCGGCGAACTTTGGCATTTGTCGCGCATCGTCGCCAACAGCCCAGAAGGCATCTCGGCCTGGCAAGGACCGCTGGGTGCGCGGCACGATTTCTCGGCAACGGGCTGTGCCCTGGAGATCAAGACAACGGCACGCCGAGATGAATGGAAGTTTCGCATCCACGGACTGACGCAGTTGGAGCAGCCGCGCAACGCCCGGCTGTACCTGTGCGCAATGCGCCTGGAACTCAATGGTGCGTCCGGATCCACCGTACCCGACCTGGTTCAGGCTGTTCTGACGGCTGGAGTTGATCGCCGCGATCTGCTTATACGACTGGCTCAAGTTGGATATGACCAGCGCGACGAGGCCCACTACCGACAGCTTCGAATCGACGTCATCGACTGGCGGGCCTATGAGGTGGCAGCATCATTCCCACGGCTGACCGCAGCGTCCTTTGCCCCTGCGGAGCCTCCGAACGGCGTGTTCGACATCCACTACACAATTGATCTTGCCGTGTGCCCTACAGTAGCTCTTCAGCCCGCAGCACTGGACCGCATTTACGAAGTGCTCGCAGGAGTTCCCGATGCCGACGCCGCTGGATCTGCAGTCTGAGCCATTCTCGGCAACGGGTGGAGCGGCTGCCGAGGGTGTATCCAACCAGCTTGGCCGCCCGCGAGCCGACCGCTTCACCCTGTTGATCCGCGAAGCCGTTCAGAACAGCTGGGATGCGAGACTTGCTTCCGAAGGAGGCGTGCGCTTCCAAGTGGATGGCTACCTCCTTGATCGAGATGTCCGGCAGTCCATCGCCGAGAAGGTATTCGCGAACGTCCCGGCCGCGATCGGAATTCGAACCCGCCTCCTTTCTGGAGGCGAGTTCCCGGTGCTTGCTATCAGCGACTTCGGCACCCACGGGCTCGGCGGCCCTACCCGTGGAAACGTCGTCCCTCAGCCGGGAGAGTCGACCAATTTTGTCGATTTCATGCGCTACATCGGCAGGCCGCCAAACCGTTCACATGCAGGCGGTACCTACGGCTTCGGCAAGGCTGCATACTTCCTCGCCAGCTCGCTGAGGACCATCTGCGTCTACAGCCGCTTCAATAGCGGGCGTGGGATGGATTCGAGGTTCATGGCCGCAGCATTGGGGCCACAGTTCGAGACGAGCGGGCCGGACGGACGACGGTTCACCGGTCGGCATTGGTGGGGTCGGCTGGCTCAGGATGATGTTGTGGACCCGGTCGCAGGTGCTGAGGCCGATGCATTGGCGCAGCTCCTGGGGTCCGCCGAGCGCAGCTCCAATAATTCCGGCACCACCATCTATGTTTTGGCTCCCGACTTCGAAGAGCAGGGGCCGGAGCAGGTACTGAGCCAGATGGGACGCGCAATAGCCGACTACTTCTGGCCCAAGTTCATCGACGGCATCGATGAAGCGCCCACCATGTCCTTCGGCGTGCGCTGGCAGGGCAGCGAGCTGCCACTGCCGAACATCCAGAGCGAGCCGGAGCTGAGGCTGCTCGCGCGTGCCTTTACCGCGGCATCTACCAAATCCTCGACCAGCGGCGCGGTACTGGAGCCGATTGCTTCGCAGCGGCCGAAGAAGCTCCTTGGCCACCTGGCACTGGTTCGGCAACCCTCCACGACAGTCGCACCAGCAGGTGCGCCGCGCCAGGACGAAAGTGATGGTTCGGACATGCTCTATCAGCGGCCTCTTCGACGGCCGCTTCGGCATATCGCAATGATGCGGGCGCCCAACTTTGTGGTGAAGTACCTGGAAGGTCCGCCAGTTCCGTACGAACTTGCCGAATACGCGGGCGTATTTCGAGTCGATGCCGAGGCGGATGCGGCATTTGCCCGGGCCGAGCCGCCAACCCATGACGATTGGATTCCCGATCTGCTGCTGGACGCGGCGGAGAAGACCTACGTGCGGGTGGCCCTTCGCAGGGTGAAGGATGCCGTCGGAGCCTTCGCCGCACCTCCCACCATCGAAGCTGCGGGGAGTGGATCCGCCTCGGTTGCAGGCTTTTCCCGTCTGTTGGGGGGGCTCGTACCTGCGCTGAGTCTGGATGCAGCGCACCAGACCAGGTCGAATGGCTCGACCAGATCTGCTGGAGGCACTGGCGGACCGAGCGGCGGTGGAAGTCGGCGGGCCGGAGGGCCTCAGATTGCATATGTCGGAGAACCTGGGCTCGACATGGTCGATGGCGTTCCGGCGATGATTGCCCGCTTCGAAGCATCGAGCCCAAGTGGTTTACCTATCCGGGTCTCAGCGCTACCCAAAGTGGTCATTGCCGACGGCTTTGAAAGCGACCCTCCGCACGGGGCACAGCAGCCGCGAGTTCTGAAGTGGCTGGATTCGCGAGGCGCCATCGCCGCAGCAGACAGTGCGAGCTGCGTCGTTCCCGTAGCTGGCGGCACATGGGCTGTGGTGGTCAGCGTCCCGCCCGACGCCATGATTTCTGTCGCGCTCAAGGCAGAGGTCGAAACAGAAGGATGAGGACTGCGACCTCTCTTCCCTACAAACGTGCCGCGCTGCACCGGATGACGGCAGGTCAATGGGATATTCTGTCGACAGAGCATGCTCTGCCTCTCCCGCCGGTTCTATCCGAACTGGACTACGGCTCCGTGCTCCGTCTGCGCAGAGAAGTTGTCATCGACGTCGAAGGCCTCCGGGCCGACTGCGGCCTTCCCAGTAGCGCATCTTTGCTGGCGGCTGCGAGTTGGTCGAGTACGGGAACCATGCTGCGTCGTTGCCTGGCCAGCGCTGTGCTATCCGGCGATGGAGCCTGCCTCATAGAACTCTCTGGAGAGATTGCAGGCGGCGACATAGCCGACATGCTTCACATCGACACCACAATTCTGCTCGCTCACGGGCAGGGTGAGTGCTGTTCGCTTGCCCCCCGGCATGCAGGAGCGATCCTCCTTCAGGAACGACAGACCATTCGGCTGGATTCGTCGCAGTCGTTCTTTCCTGTTGAAATTGTGGACTTCAGCGAGGGCTATTGGGCCAATCCAGATGCAGGATGGCATCTTTCCTGGAACGTGTTTTTCCTGGACCAGCCCTTTCTCGGATCTGTCCGTCTGCTCGTCAATGCGGCGCATCCCCGAGTGGTACGAGCCGTGTCGGGAAACGCCCCCACTGCAGAAGCTTCAGCCATCCGGTCGGCGATCTACTTTGATGTAGCGAAATCTTTGATTCTTGGCGCGCTGGCCAGCGAGGATTTCGTTGAAAGGGACGGTGACTTCGGAGAGGGTAGCTGCGGCATGGTTGTCTGCGCGATGATTCACATGCTGTTTCCCGGCGACGGCATCAGCGGCCTTGCGGCAGCTGCAGCCCAGCGGCCTGACCATTTCAATACCGACCTACAGGGGCGGCTCAGACTTTTCTGGAGCTGAGTGGTGATTCTCTTTCCCCAATTGCCGCACCACATCGCCCTGCAGATTGCCGATGGCGCTCGATCAGCCCCAGTCGACATCCTCGCCGGCATGGCGGCCCCTGAGCATCCCTCCTGCGAATACACGCCGGTCGGAAATCGGTCGACGAAAACGGCGCTGATTAAGCTGCGGAACGACCTTCTGCAACTCGCGATGGACGCCGGATACCCACAACCACCTGGCGGGCAGTCCGCGGCGGACTTCGATGCCAGGGCTTCTATCGTCCTGATACAGCAGATGCCGATGGCGCCTGCTGAGGCAGCACGGGGGGGCGTATGGGCGTTCCTCGCCTGCGTCCTGTTGCCGGATATTGTCCGATGGCGCTTCAGCGGCGTCGGTGGAACGACTACGCCGCTTGAACGGTTTGTGTCAGGCCGCCGCAATGTCTTTCAACGTCTATGGTGGCGTGCATTCCACCTCATGCCCAGAACAGACAGCGCTCCACAGCTTTCCGATCTACTGAGCGCACTCGGTGAGGACGAGCTGGTCCAGTTGATGGAGCGCCCTTCCATCGCAGGCATCGCCGGCCTGCCCGGCTCCATTGCGGCAGGCCTTCTGGCTGCATCGCAGACATACTCGGACTTAACCCGGCGCCAGCTGATCAGGGAGGCGCAGAAGCGCATTCTTCGGCTGTCGTCATTCCTTTTGTTTGAATCGATCGACCAGGCGGAGGTCAACCGACACGTCGAGGACGTGTTCGAACAGGTAGCAGCATCGCTTCTCCGTCGAGAGTCCGAGTTGGAAACGGCGGCCGACAATGGCTGACAACATGACGCCCGAGCAGCGGCGCATGACCATGTCGAGGATTCGCGGGCGCGACACGAAAGTAGAACTCGTCGTCCGCAAGGAGCTACACAGACGGGGCTATCGCTTCCGAGTCAACGCCACAGGGCTCACAGGCAAGCCGGATATCGTCTTCACCAGATTCCGACTCGCCATTTTCATCGATGGTGATTTCTGGCACGGATGGAAATTTGATCAATGGTCGCTGAAGCTTGCCCCCTACTGGCGTGAAAAGATTGGCGGGAACATCACGCGCGACCTTCGACACAGGGCGCTCCTACGCCGAGAAGGGTGGACGGTCATGCGCCTCTGGGAGCATGACGTGAACAAGAACTTGGAGCGCTGCATCCGGCGCATTGAGGCGAAGCTGGACCAGCTTCGCAAGGTCTGATCCACACCCATTGATTCTTCGCCGGGGGATCAGTCCGCTGTGTAGCGAATCCCGTCACCGGCATTCTCGCCTCGCTTGAACCCCCGGCCCTGCTAAACGCTCAAGGACGGCAACTCTCCCATCAATCCGGTCAGCCTGCAGTTCCCATTCCCTGCGGCGCAAAGCGAGAGCGCGCCACAGCATCTGGCCATCCGCTTCAACGGGGAATGGCACGATGGGACAGACCAACCGCCGCACATCCGCATGGCTTGCGCTTGCCGTGGTGTTGGCTGTGTCGTTCTCGGCGCTGCAGCCTGCCTTCGCCGCCGATAGCCTCGCCTCGGAGCGTGAGCAGATCGCCGCGCTCGCCCGCCAGCTCGACCTGATCGACCGCCTGGCCGAGCACGCCGCCAGTACCGCTCCGCAGGAACGTGCCCGCTACCACTTCGACTACGCCCGGCTGCGTGCCGACCTGAAGCGCGTTCGCGCCGGCCTGCAGGACTATCTCGTGCCCCAGCGCGCCCAGCCGCGCGATCCCGTCCCGCTGGCCGGCGATTACGTCCGCCGCGACCGCGCCGACGACGAGGAGCCGTCGCCATGACGCCCTCTGCCGATCAGGTCGCCGCCTTCCAGGCCAACGGCGGCTTTGCGCCTTCGGCCGTCTCTGCCGTGGTGCTGGGCTTCGTGTTCGCCGTGTTGCTGCTGTGGGGCGTGTGGGCCATGCGCACTGCCTACGTCGGCTGGGCCGAGCACCGCATCACTGAACGTCAGTTCCTTGCCGTCGTCGTGCGCTTCGTGGCGATGTACCTGGTGCTGACGTTCTTCCTCCTCTCTTGACCGTCACGAAGGGCCATACGCCATGAACACGCCTCCGACACCCCAACGCATTCCGTCCCGCATCGCCGCACCGCTGCTGCCGCTGGCGCTCGCGGGCCTGCCGCTGTCGGCCTTCGCGCAGGGCCTGCCGACCATGGAAGACCCATCGCGCGGCCAAGGCAGCGGCATCCTGCAGACCTTGCAGAACTACGGCTACGACATCGTGCTGCTGATCGCGCTGCTCGTGGTCGCCTCGATGTTCGTCGGTGTCTGCTATCACGCCTACACCCGCTACTCGGAGATCCATACCGGCCGCGCCACCTGGGGCCAGTTCGGCCTGACGGTCGCCGTGGGCGCGATCCTGCTGGTGGTCGGCATCTGGCTGCTCACCAAGGCCACCGGCGTGCTGTAAGGGCGGCAAGCGATGGCCGTCCCTTCGGAGACCCCGCGCGACACGCTGGTGACCTTCCTACCGCACCGGCTGAACCGCCAGCCGGTGGTCGTGCGCGGGCTGACCGCCGACGAGTTGTGGTTCTGCGCCGGCCTGTCGGCCGCAGCCGGGTTCGCGCTCGGCCTGCCGCTGGCCTGGCTCACGCACAGCATCGCCATGGTGCCGACGCTGATCGTCGCCGGTATCGCGCTGGGCGTCTTCGTCGGCGGTGGTTTTCTGCGCGCACAGAAGCGCGGCCGGCCCGACACCTGGCTCTACCGACAGCTCCAGTGGCGGCTGGCCCTGCGGCATCCGGCGCTGGCAGCGCTCCTGGGCGGGCAGCGCCTCATCACCCGCTCGGGCTGCTGGACGACCCGGCGCAACGCCGATCGAGGTTCGCCATGAGCCGTTTCAAGAACGAGGTTGCGCACCTGCAGGCACACGTGAAGACGTTGCGTCTGGGGGCCGGCGCGTTGTTCGTGGTGGCGCTGCTGCTCGGCTTCGGTTGGTGGAGTGCGCCGAAGAGTCTGACCATCCATGTGCCGCCGGACCTGCGCACGGGCAGCACGCGCAAGTGGTGGGACGTGCCGCCCGAGAGCGTGTATGCCTTCTCGTTCTACATCTGGCAGCAGGTGCAGCGCTGGCCCACGAACGGCGAAGAAGACTACCTGCGCAACCTACGCGCGCTGTCGGCCTACCTGACGCCGAGCTGCCGGGCCTTCCTGCAGCAGGACTACGAGTACCGGCGCGCCAGTGGCGAGCTGCGTCAGCGCGTGCGCGGCATCTACGAGATTCCCGGCCGCGGCTACGGCGATGATCCGGCCACGCGCGTCAAGGTGGTTTCCGACCGCGATTGGATCGTCACGCTCGACGTGAGCGCGGACGAATACTACGGCTCCGAGCAGGTCAAGCGCGCCCTGGTGCGCTACCCCATCAAGGTCGTCCGGCTGGACATCGACCCCGAGCGCAACCCCTTCGGCCTGGCGCTGGACTGCTACGCCAGCGCACCCCAGCGCATCGAACCGCCGCCGACGCCGACCCAGGCCGGCGCGCCCGCCAACGCCTCCGGCCATCTGCAGGGAGACTCCCCATGAAGCCCATTGCCTTGTCGGCCCTGGCCGGCGTCCTGCTGATCCTCGGTTTCGTGCCGGCCAGCCAGGCCGTGGAAATCCTGCGTTGGGAGCGGCTGCCCCTGCCGGTGCCGCTGGTGGTCGGCCAGGAGCGCGTGGTCTTCATCGACCGCAATGTGCGCGTCGGCGTGCCGGCCAGCGTCGGCGACCATCTGCGCGTGCAGAGTGCGGGCGGCGCGATCTACCTGCGGGCGAGCGAGCCGATTCCGCCCACGCGGCTGCAACTGCAGGACGTGGAATCCGGCGCGCTGATCCTGCTCGACATCGCCGCCGAGCCGGCGAAGGACGGCCAGGCGCCGCTGGAGCCGGTGCGCATCGTGGAAGCGGAAGCCCCCGCGAAGCGCTACGGCGGCGGTGCAGCAAGCGGCGCGGACGAGCAGGCCGATGCGCCCGCAGACAAACCCGTTCCCCGGCGCGAAACGCCGGTACCGGTCGTACTGACGCGCCATGCCGCACAGAACCTGTACGCGCCACTTCGCACCGTCGAGCCGGTCGCCGGCATCGGGCGCGTAAACCTGCGCCGCGACCTCGCGCTGGACACCTTGCTGCCGACGCTGCCGGTGCACGCGCGGGCACTGGCCGCGTGGCGCCTGGAAGACCAGTGGGTGACGGCCGTGCGGCTCACCAATACCGCGGCGCGCTGGCTCGACCTCGACCCGCGCGCTTTGCAGGGGAACTTCGTGGCGGCGACCTTCCAGCATCCGAACCTGGGGCCGGTCGGCACCCCGTCCGACACCACGGTGCTTTACCTGATCACGCGCGGCCACGGCGTGGCCGAGTCGCTGCTGACGGCGCTGAGCCCGATCGATGCCACCGTGAACCTGCCGCCGGCCGCCGCGGCCGGCTCGACCGGAGGAGCGCGCGATGAAAAGTAATCCGCTGCTCAAGTGGCTGCTGATCCCGATGGCGCTGCTGCTGGTGTTCGTCGGCATCAAACTGTTCTCCGGCGCCCCCGGCGGCCAGCCCGCCCCCAAGGGCGCGGCCAGTACGCTCACGCCCGAGGAGATGAAAGCCCTGGGCATCGCCGGCGACACGCCGCGCGATACCGTCGCCACGCTGGTGGCCCAGGTGAAGCAATTGCGCACCGAGCTGCAGAGCGCGCTCGGCGACAACAAGCAGCACAAGGCCGAGAATGAGCGCCTGCGTGCGCGGGAAAGCGCGATCGACCAGCGCATCCAGAGCGCGCTGGAAGGCGAACGCAACCGCCTGGAGCAGGAGCGCAATCAGGTGGCCAGCGACAGGCAGCAGACCCAAGGGCTGCTGCAGGATCTGCAGCGGCAACTGGACGGCCTTTCCGGCAAGGGTGGCCCGTCCGACCTGCCCATCGGGCTGGGGCTGGAAGAGGGTGACGGCAAGCGCTTCAACCGCGGCACCAGTGGCACGCAGTGGGTCGAGCCCGACGATGCCAAGGTCGACGCCAAGAACGGCAGCAAGGAGCCGAGCTTTCCCCTGAGCTTCGGGCCGGCCCAGAAAAGCCTGTCGGCCGCAGTGGAATCCGTCGCCGACGTCGGCAGCCGCGCGGTGGGCGCATCCACGAAGGCTGTCTACACCGTGCCATCGAACTCGACGCTCATGGGGTCGGTTGCCATGACGGCGCTGATCGGGCGCGTGCCGATCGATGGAACCGTCAACGATCCCTATCCGTTCAAGGTGCTGATCGGCCCGGACAACCTCACGGCCAACGGCATCGACATCCCCGACGTGGCCGGCGCCGTGGTCAGCGGCACGGCCTCGGGCGACTGGACGCTCTCGTGCGTGCGCGGGCAAATCCGCTCGGTCACGTTCGTGTTCCAGGACGGCACCATCCGCACGGTGCCGGAGGACAGCAGCAAGGGCGGTAGCAGCGGCGGCAACTCCGGTCACAACGGCGCCAGCATCCAGGGCGGCCTGGGCTGGATCAGCGACCCCTATGGCATTCCCTGCGTCAGCGGCGAGCGGCGCAGCAACGCCCAGCAGTACCTGGGCAGCCAGGCGCTCATCACCGCGGCCGGCGCCGGCGCGGCCTCGCTCATCAAGTCCGACAACGGCAGCGTGGCCGTGGTCGCCAACAGCAACGGCTCGCTGGGCACCGTCGGCATCAGCGGCAACGAAGCGATGGGCCGCATCCTCGCGGGCGGCGTGCGCGACATGGCTGATTGGGTCAACAAGCTCTACGGCCAGGCCTTCGCGGCGGTCTACGTGCAGCCGGGCGCCAGGGTGGCCGTGCATCTGGAGCAGCCGCTCGACATCGACTACGACGCCAAGGGGCGTCGGGTCCACCACCGCACCGGAGAAGCCCATGCCTCGGATCTGGATTGACGCGGCCGCCGTGCTGCTGGCGGCCACTCTGCTCGGCGGCTGCGCCACCAGCAAGGAGAAGCTGCTGCCGCACGGCGACAGCACCATGCTCGACATCTGGCATCAGGAGACCGGCGGCAGCGCGGGCGGCGGCCAGGCCGCGCGGCAACTGCTCGACGCGCGCCAGGGCCTGCGCCGGCCGCTGACCGAGGCCGATGTGCAGGCGGCGCCCGGCGTGCAGGCGCGCTACACCCGTACCGCGCAGAACGAGATTTACCGCAAGTTCCACCGCCTGCCGAACCCCGACCTGGTGATGTACGTATTCCCGCACCTGGCGGGCACCGACCCGGTGCCGGTGCCCGGCTACAGCACGGTGTTCCCGCTCTACCAGCGCGTGCAGTACGCGATGCCGGGCGAGCGCGTGGAGGACTATTGATGGCCTGGTCGCTGCCGTGGTCACGCAAGTCCGACGCATCGCCTGTTGACGCCGCGGATGCGACCGATGATGCCTGGGCACGGCACGTAACGGCCTTGGCGGCACAGGGTGTCGCCGAGCCGGGCAGCGCGCTCGGCCGGGGCCGGCGCAGACCGGCCACCCAGGCCGACCACGATGCGCTCTATGGCGTCGCGCCGTCGTTCGCGGACTTGCTGCCCTGGGTCGAGTACCTGCCCGGCAGCAAGTGCATGTTGCTGGAAGACGGCCAGTCGGTGGCGGCCTTCTTCGAACTGGCGCCGGTCGGCACCGAGGGCCGCGAGATGGCCTGGCTGTGGCAGGCGCGCGATGCGCTGGAGAGCGCCCTGCAGGACTCCTTCGACGAGTTGGACGACAACCCCTGGGTAGTGCAGCTCTACGCCCAGGACGAGGCCGACTGGGACAACTATCTGCGCTCCCTGGCGAACTATCTGCAGCCGCGTGCGCAGGGCAGCGCGTTCAGCGACTTCTACCTGCGCTTCTTCGCCCATCACCTGCGGGCCATCGCCAAGCCGGGTGGCCTGTTCGAGGACACCACGGTGACGCGCCTGCCGTGGCGCGGCCAGGTCCGGCGCGTGCGCATGGTGGTCTACCGACGCACGTCCGCGGCCTCGGCCTCGCGGCGCGGCCAGTCGCCCGAGCAGGCGCTGACCACGATCTGCGACCGCCTCGCCGGCGGGCTGGCGAATGCCGGCGTGAAAGCCCGGCGTCTCGGCGCGGCGGACATCCACGCCTGGCTGCTGCGCTGGTTCAACCCGAATCCGACTTTGCTCGGCGCCACTGCCGAAGATCGGGAACGCTTCTACGCGCTGACCCGCTACCCCGAGGAACTGGACGATGGCGAGATCGAGCTGGCCAGCGGCACCGACTTCGCGCAGCGCCTGTTCTTCGGCCAGCCACGTTCGGACGTGCCCAACGGCCTGTGGTTCTTCGACGGCATGCCGCATCGGGTGATCGTGATGGATCGCCTGCGCACGCCACCCGTGACGGGCCATCTGACGGGCGAGACGCGCAAGGGCGGCGATGCCATGAACGCGCTGTTCGACCAGATGCCCGAGGACACGGTGATGTGCCTGACGCTGGTCGCCACACCCCAGGACGTGCTGGAGGCGCACCTCAACCACCTCGCCAGGAAGGCCGTCGGCGAGACCCTGGCCTCGGAGCAGACCCGGCAGGACGTGCAGCAGGCGCGCGGCCTGATCGGCAGCGCGCACAAGCTCTACCGCGGCGCGCTGGCGTTCTACCTGCGCGGCCGCGACCTGGCCCAGCTCGATGCGCGCGGCCTGCAGCTCGTCAACGTGATGCTCAACGCCGGTCTGCAACCGGTACGCGAAGACGACGAGGTGGCGCCGCTGAACAGCTATCTGCGCTGGCTGCCGTGCGTGTTCGATCCGGCGGCCGACAAGCGCCAGTGGTACACCCAGCTCATGTTCGCGCAACACGCGGCGAACCTGGCGCCGGTCTGGGGCCGCAGCCAGGGCACGGGGCATCCCGGCATCACGTTCTTCAACCGCGGCGGCGGCCCGATCACCTTCGATCCGTTGAACCGCCTCGACCGGCAGATGAACGCGCATCTGTTCCTGTTCGGCCCCACGGGTTCGGGCAAGAGCGCGACGCTCAACAACATCCTGAACCAGGTGACGGCGATCTATCGGCCGCGCCTGTTTATCGTCGAGGCGGGCAACAGCTTCGGCCTGTTCGGCGACTTCGCGGCACGGTTGGGTCTCACCGTGCATCGGGTGAAGCTCGCGCCGGGCGCGGGCGTCAGTCTGGCTCCGTTCGCCGACGCCTGGCGCCTGGTCGATACGCCGAGCCAGGTACAGACGCTGGACGCCGATGCGCTCGACGAGGACCAGGCCGATGCCGGCATGGCCGTGGAAGGCGACGAGCAGCGCGACGTGCTCGGCGAGCTGGAGATCACTGCACGACTGATGATCACCGGCGGCGAGGACAAGGAAGAAGCGCGCATGACCCGCGCCGACCGCAGCCTGATCCGCCAGTGCATTCTCGATGCGGCACAGCGCTGCGTAGCGGAGAAGCGCACGGTACTGACCCGCGATGTGCGCGACGCGCTGCGCGAGCGCGCCCGCGATGCCACGCTGCCGGAGATGCGGCGCGCACGGCTGCTGGAGATGGCCGACGCGATGGACATGTTCTGCCAAGGCGTGGACGGCGAGATGTTCGACCGGTCCGGCACGCCGTGGCCCGAGGCGGACATCACCATCGTGGACCTCGCCACCTTCGCGCGCGAGGGCTACAACGCCCAACTCTCGATTGCCTACATCTCGCTCATCAACACGGTCAACAATATCGCCGAGCGCGACCAGTTCCTGGGCCGACCGATCATCAACGTGACGGACGAAGGCCACATCATCACCAAGAACCCGCTGCTCGCGCCCTACGTGGTCAAGATCACCAAGATGTGGCGCAAGCTCGGCGCCTGGTTCTGGCTCGCCACGCAGAACCTGGATGACCTGCCGAAGGCGGCCGAGCCCATGCTCAACATGATCGAGTGGTGGATCTGCCTGTCGATGCCGCCCGATGAAGTCGAGAAGATCGCGCGCTTCCGCGAACTCAACGCTTCGCAGAAGGCGCTGATGCTCTCGGCACGCAAGGAGGCCGGCAAGTTCAGCGAGGGCGTCATCCTGTCCAAGTCGATGGAAGTGTTGTTCCGCGCGGTGCCGCCCAGCCTCTACCTGGCGATGGCAATGACCGAGCCCGAAGAGAAGGCCGAACGCTTCCAGTTGATGCAGCAGCACGGCATCAGCGAGCTGGATGCCGCCTTCCGCGTGGCCGAGAAGATCGACCGCGCGCGGGGCATCGAACCGCTGGCGCTGGACACGCTGGCCTGACGGGAGCGACACGATGCGCATGCCTTCCTTCGCCCGCCGTCATCCCTGGATCGGTCTGCTGATCGTGGCGACGATTGGGGTTGGCTCGTGGATGCTGCTGCGCGCGCCGCAACCGGCAACCGAGTCCATGCCCCTGGCCGCCGCCCGGTCCGAAGCGTCGAAACCGGCCGGCCCGCCCTGGCTGTATGGCCGTGCCGATGCGCGCTTCACGGTGGTCGGGTACGCCGACCTGGAGTGTCCGTACTGCCGGGCCTACTTCCCCGCGCTCAAGGGCTGGATCGACGCCCATCCCGAGGTGAACTGGCAGTGGCACCACCTGCCGCTGTCCATGCACGAGCCGGCCGCGACTGCCGGGGCACGCCTGGCCGAGTGCGCGGGCGAGACGGGCGGACATGCCACCTTCTGGCAGGCCGTGGCGTGGCTCTACGCGCACACCCGTGGCGACGGCCAGGGCCTGCCGGAGGGCCTGCGCTATCCCGACCTCACGCCAGCCATGCAGGGTTGTCTCGACAGCGATCGCCCCGATGCCGTCATCCGTGCCCAGGCGGCGGAAGCGGCACAGCAGGGCATCGCGGCCACGCCGGCCCTGCAACTGCGCGACCGCGAGTCCGGCAAGACCCTCCTGCTGCACGGTCCCGTCGAAGGCGATGCCTTGCTGTCGGCCATCGACCTGCTCGCCGTCGGCAGCACGACCGCAGCCGAACCCGCCCATTCCCCAGACATGCCCGCCGGCGTTGCCGGTGACATGCCCAGGTAGCCATCGATCTTCAAGGCTGCGGCGCGGCTCGTCCGCGTTGATCGAAACCCGTTCGCATCGCATCCCTTGACGCGAACAGCCATCGCATCCGCGGTGGTGGATGCCCGCTCGTCACCTGTTCCATCCCCATCGTCCCCAGGAGGGTTTGCCCTCCAGGGGCAGGCGCCCTCCGATCTCATCCATTGGAGGTTCGCCATGTCTCTCGTCATCGCCGACTCCCGCCCGGAGTCGCTCACCCTGATCGCCGCCCAGCACGAAGACTGGATCATCCGGCAGGCCATCACCCTGCTGGAGAACCGCGTGTTCAAGGCCGGTCCGGCGCTGGGCAGTCCCGCCGCCGTGCGCGACTACCTGCGCCTGAAACTGGTCGCGGAGCCAAACGAAATCTTCGCCGTCGTGTTTCTCGACAACCAGCACCAGGTGCTCGCCTACGAGCCGCTGTTCAAGGGCACGGTCGACCAGACTTCGGTGTATCCGAGGGTGGTGGTCCAGCGTGCGCTGGCGCTCAACGCTTCGGCGCTGATCCTGGCGCATCAGCACCCCTCGGGGACCACCGAGCCCTCGGCCGCTGATCGTGCGATCACCGAGCGGCTGAAGAGCGCCCTGGCCACCGTCGATGTCCGGGTGCTGGATCACTTCATCGTCGGCAAGGGCAGCCCGTACTCGTTCGCCGAAGCCGGCTTGCTGTAGCAGCACCCCACGCGCATTCATTTCATCACCACGGGAGCCATTGGCTCCCGTTTCTTTTCGCCGGTGCGCAGGAAATCGGGACTGACCGGTTTCGGTTTCTTTGTCGTTCCCTGATCTGCGTTGCGCTCGACTACGAGTCTGCATCGACTCCGCGGAGGCGCGACATGCCGGCTCATTCCCTCAACCTTCCTGCTGTCTCGCGGCGCCCCCTGTCCGCCAGGCTGGCCGCTGGACTGTGCGCCGCGCTGCTCGGTCCCATCGCGGCGGCCGCCGATGTGCTCGTCGTCACCGACAGCCGTCATCCGGTGCAGGCCCCGGCCGGCGTGCGGGTCATCGAGCTGGACCAGGCCACGCGCATCGAGGTCGAACTCGCCGCGCACCTGCCGGCCGACCCCCAACAGGCCGCAGCCCTGGTGCGGCAGCGGTTGCATGACGGCGGCGAGGCCCTGCAGCGCCGCATCGGCCATGCCTATCAGGGTGTCGCGGATGCCTGGGGACTGGGCATCGCCAAGATTCCCGCCGTGGTGGTCGATCGACGCTACGTGGTCTATGGCGAGCCCGACGTGTCCCGCGCCGTCGCGCGCATCAACGCCTACCGGAGCACGCAGCCATGAGCCTCCTGCTGGCACGCCGGCGCCTGCGCGCCACCGCCGCCTCGCTGCTGCTGGGCACGGCCACATCGACGTTCGCCCTGGACACCGCCACCATCGTCTCGTCGGCGCTGTCCCCCGACTGCCTCGAATACCGCGTGGTCGGAATCTGCTACTGGCTGTACTGCACGCCCTTCGGCTGCTCGGTTCGCACTTCCGTCAAGGTGCGCCACTACGTCCCCGATGCGGTGGTGTCGAGCTACTCGAACACCGGCGAAAACCCGTGGCTGGAAGTCAGGGCGATGAGCATGCCCAACCCGACCGCCAAGGCGGGCGGTGACGGCACGACCAATCACGACAACGAGAACAACCTCGCCAAGTTCAAGAACGCCGATGTCATCGGCCATCCGGCCGGGATGGTGTTCAGCCAGTTCGCCAGCGCCTCCGGCTACACCTGCGAAGGCGCGGGCACGGCCTTCATGCCGTATCTGCTGAGCACGCTCGACACGATCGCCTGGCGCTACAACATCCCGGAAGCGCTCTACCCCGAAGCGCTCATCCCCGGCCGGCGCGAAATCGGTACGCGCACCGGCCTGAACCTCTGGGGCAACGTGTATCCCCGCGGTGGCTTCCTGCACCAGACCGACGACCACAAGAGCGGCGCCGTGGTCGCGCAGCGCGCGGGCGACATCGTGACGCGCCGCAACCAGATTCACGTGTATCAGCCCCTGCTGGCCAACGCCCGCGACGGCTACTGGCCGGCCGGCGCGCTGATGGAGACCGACGCCTCGACGGGCAAGTGGCAGGAGCTGACGCCCACGCTCTCGAACAGTTGCGTGGTCTTCCCGCACAGCCGCACCCGCGTGCAGGCCCAGCAGGGCGACTACGCCTGGGCCTTGTGGCGGCCGTACTCCTGCTGCCGGCGCCGTGGCCAGGTCTTCCTCGGCAGCGTCGACTTCATGTGAGGAACCCACGATGAACGCCTCCCTCCCTGACTTCCTGCGCCGCGCGAAATCGCCCCTGCGGGCCACGCTGCTCGTGGCGGTCATCACGCTGGTCGTCGGCGTCGCCTGGGCGCAGACCCGCATCGATCCCAATGGCGTGAACGTCAGCGGCAGCGTGATCGGCGACGACGTGCTCTACAGCATCGGCGGCGGCCGGGCGGTGTCGATGGGGGGTGCCGGCAACATGCAGAGCATCGGCGTCGGCGTCGGCTGGAACAGCAACCTGATCTGCGGCGACATGAGCATCACCACGACCCTGCAGAACCAGCTCAACGGCATCACCAACGGCTTCCAGACGATCATGAGCAACGTGATCCAGAACGCCACCAGCGCCGTGGCCTCGCTGCCGGCCCTGATCATCCAGCGCGCCGACCCGGGCCTGTACAACCTGCTCACCAACGGCATCCTCCAGGCGCGCCTGGATTTCGACCGCTCGAAGATGACCTGCCGGGCCATCGCCAATCGCATGGCGGACATGGCCGGCGGCCAGGCCGGCTGGGACCAGCTCGCCGAAGGGATGGCGCTGCGGGATGCGGTCAGCAGCACCGATGCCGTCGCCGCCATCGAGCAGGCCGAGTCCAACAAGGGAAACAACGGCGTGCCATGGGTCGGCGGCGGCAACGCGGGCGGCTCCGGTCAGAGTTCGATCAAGGTGGTCGGCGACGTGACGCGCGCGGGCTACAACCTGCTCAACGGGCGCAGCGCCACCGATAGCTCGTCGATCGCGCGCAGCGCCTGCGGCAACCGCCTGACCTGCCAAACCTGGTTCTCGCCCCAGGCGGCCGCGGACTGGGCGACCCGCGTGTTGGGCGAACGCGAGCAGCGCACCTGCGAAAACTGCACGAAGACCCAGACCACGCCTGGCGTCGGGCTGACGCCAATGATCCAGGAAGAGTACGAGACCAAGCTGCAGGCGCTGCAGGAACTGGTGACGGGCGCCCGGCCGACGACGCTGGCCAATCTCGACGCAGCCGGCAGCAGCTCGCTGCCGATCACCCGCGGCGTGATCGAGGCCCTGCGTGACGAGCCCGACCAGGACGTGCTGGGCCGGCGCCTCGCGTCCGAGGCGGCGCTGTCCAGCGTGCTGGAGAAGGCCCTGCTGCTGCAACGCACGTTGCTGACCGGCAAGAAGGAGCCGAACGTCGCCGCCAACGAGCTGGCCGTGCAGGCGGTCGGCCAGGAGAACAGCGCGCTGGAGCAGGAGATCAACAACCTCAAGACTGAGCTGGAGCTGCGGCGCACGCTGGCCGGCAACTCGGCGATGGCGATCATCCAGCGCCACAGCACCCGCGCCGCCGGCTCGCGCGGCATCTTCGAGGGCGACACCACGCGCGACCGTCTGCGGGAAGTCCAGAAGCCGCGGAGCGGTACGCCATGAGCCGGCTGGCTTGGCTGCGGCTGCCATGGCTGTTCAACCGCCGCGTCGGCGTGGCGCTGTTGTGGACCTTGCTGGTGGTGGCCGCCGCGGTCGCGGTGAACATCGCCGGCATCCACGTGGTCGGCGGCGTCGCGGGCTGGCAGCACTGGCTGCAGGCGCACGCCGGCCACTTCTTCGTGTGGCGGCTGTGCCTCTACGGAGCGACGGCCTACGGCTGGTGGTGGATGCGTCGGCGCCTGCTGCGGCGGGAGCCGTCCCGCGAGACGCATCAGCGCCTGCTTCGCACGGAGACCGCGGCCGTGATCGCCGTGGTCGCGCTGGAAGCCAGCCAACTGTTGCGGCACGGCTGAGACCGGGAGGCAGGCATGACGCTCTACACCACGGACTACCTGGAGTATTACCTGACCCTGGTGGCTTGGGTGGTCAACAACGGCATCTGGAGCATCCTCGTGGCCAGCGGCGTGTTCGCACTGCCGTTCGTGGCCATCGTGATCCAGGAATGGCTCAAGGCCCGCAGCGAAGGTGCGGACGAAGGCAACAAGGGCGTGCTGTCGTCAATGCGCATCGAGAACCGGGTGTGGGTGGCGATCGTGGTCATCATGTTCGCCGGCATCCCGTTCATCCCGGTGGATCTCGCCACGATCAAGTTCGACACCACGCGCTCCGCGCAATGCCAGGTCAACGTCCCGCTGCCCAACGACACGGGCTGGTCCAACGTCTACACGGCGCTCAACGACCAGAGCGCGCTGGTGCCGGTGTGGTGGTTCTTCATGCACGCGCTGTCGAAAGCCGTGACGGGCTCCGCGGTGGCGGCGATTCCCTGCGGCACGGACCTGCGTCAGATTCGCATGGATGTCGATGCCACGCGCATCGACGATCCGGTGCTTGCACAGGAGGTCGCCGACTTCACGCACGACTGCTACGGGCCGTCGCGCGCCAAGCTGTTCATGAACCGGCCGACGCTCTCCGACGAGCAGATGAACGACGTCACCTGGATCGGATCGAGTTACTTCCTCGACACGCCCGGCTTCTATGACACCTATCGCGCCAAGACCCCACGCACGGCCTGGCCCTACGACGCGACCCGCGATGCGGGGCTGGCACAGGTGGACAGCGGCGGCGGCTATCCGTCCTGCCGGCAGTGGTGGGCCGATGGCGGCCAGGGACTGCGCAGCCGGCTGCTGGCACAGGTCGACCCGGACCTGCTGACCCGCATCGGGCGCTGGGTGGGCTTCCTGTCGCAGAGCGAGGTCAATGACTCGGTGATCCGCGCCGTCGTCTCACCGCGGCAGCAGAAGATGAACCAGGGCGCCGTCTACACCGACTACGGCGGCCAGATCGACAAGACGCTGCCGAACATCGTCACGCGCGGCGCGAGCGACCTGGGGCTGACCGTCGGCTCGCTGGGCTTCTTTCCGGCGATGGACGTGGTGCGCCAGGCGCTGCCGATGGTGCTGACCATGCTCAAGATGGCGCTCGTCATCTGCATCCCACTGGTGCTGCTGATCGGCACCTACGACCTGAAGACGGTGGTGACGGTGAGCTGCGTCCAGTTCGCGCTGTTCTTCGTGGACTTCTGGTTCCAGCTCGCGCGCTGGATCGACAGCACGATCCTGGACGCGCTCTACGGCTGGGGGTTTGGCGCGGACAGGCCGCACACGAACTTCGATCCGCTGATCGGCCTGAACAATGCGTTCGGTGACATGCTGCTGAACTTCGTCATGGCAACGATGTTCATCGTGTTGCCGACGTTCTGGGTCATGGCACTCGGATGGGCAGGCGTTCGCGCCGGAAACTTCCTGGGCGGTCTCATCACTGGCACGTCCGATGCAAAGTCGGCTGGGGGTAGTGGCTCTCGCCTTGCGATGACGGCTGTATCGAAAGGTGCTGCGAAGTAAGGAGCACTCTCTCGCGTTGATGCGGCAGCTACGGCTCGTCGGGATCGCCCATGTCGATCCGCCAGTCATCTTTGTCGTACAGGCCGACGCCCGAGTGTCCGTCTCTAAGTTCCGGCTGCTTCTCGTCGTCCTCGTCGGCGTTCCGCGCGAGCCATGCGGCGACCACTGCAAAGGCCAGCAGCAGGACGAGCCAGGATACGGTGTAGAGCAGCATGCCAAGTACGGCCAGCTTGACGATCCAGAGCACCGCCGTCGCCGCGCCCGCGGGCACCCCGCGCGTCACCAGCCAGCCGGCGACACGCTGCTCGCGGCGCAGGTATCCACGCCAGGCACGGCCAGCCCCCCGGCCCAGCCGGTGGCTCCAGCGCCCGTTGTGCGTGTTGGTGGTCATGCTCATGTGCCTCGGCTTCAGTGGTGCCTCACCTCGCGGAGTGGCCGGTCGTGGCTTGCCCTCCAGCATAGACCGCGATCAGGAGGGCGGGTTGCGGCTGGCAGAGCCGGGTCGGCCTGGGTCGCAGGGCGATTAGATTCTGCACTATAAATCAAACCTTATGCTACTTTCTCTGCACGTTCTTGCAATGGCTCTAGGGGCTGATTGGATTCCGTGTTATTTTTATAACATGGATGGAAATTCTCGGCACCAGGTAATCAAGCGGCTGCAGGCGGGACTCCCCCGCGGGGCGCCGTTCGACCTTGCCACCCTGAGCCAGTTCGGGGTGTCGCCCCAGCTCGCCGCCCACTATGCCGACGGCGGGTGGCTCGTGCGCCTGGCCCATGGCGTCTATGCCTTCCCGAACGATGAGTTCGGGGTCTACGGTGCGCTGAAGTTCCTGCAACAGCGCGTGCCCGGCCTGCACGTCGGCGGCAAGAGCGCCCTGGCCCTGCAGGGTGTGCGGCACAACCTGGGCAGCCGGGAGGCGCTGGTGCTGTGGGGCGACGGTCGCTTCGCGTTGCCGGCCTGGTTCACTTCGCGCTTTCCGGCCCGCTACGTCCACGCCCGCCTGTTCGACTGGCCGGACACGGCGCTGGCCGGCAAGACCCTGACCACGCCGCCTGGCCTGCCCGAGGATCTGCGGGTGGCAGCCCCCGAGCGTGCCGTGCTGGAGCTGCTGTACGAAGCCGGCGTCAAGCAGAGCCTCGAAGAGGCCCGCAACCTCTTCGATGGACTGCGTTCCCCCCGCAAGGACTTACTCGGGCAACTGCTGTCCTGCTGCGCCAGCGTGAAGGCCGTGCGCCTGTTCCTGACCTGGGCGCGCGAGACCAGCCTCGTGGATGTCGATGCCCTGCTGGAGCAGTACCCGGTTCGCACCGGCAGCAACACGCGCTGGATGAGCCGGCTCGATGACGGCACCTTGCTGAGCCTGAGACCTCATGGATAAGACCTACGCGGACACCGTTCGCCTGCTGCTGGCCGTCGCGCCCGACGTGTTCGCCAACGACATCTTCGCCATGAAGGGCGGCACGGCCATCAACCTCTTCGTGCGGGACATGCCGCGCCTTTCAGTGGACATCGACGTGGTGTACCTCCCGTGGCAGACGCCGCGCGACGAAGCGCTGCAAGCCATCAACCAGGAGCTGGCCGCCATCGCCACGCGCGTTGCGCCACTGGGCGTGCAGACACGCCTGGTTCGCGCCAAGGACCTGGGAGACACCAAGCTGATCGTCGAGAACGACGCCAGCCAGGTGAAGATCGAGGTCAATGTCGTGTTCCGCGGCAGCGTGCTGCCCGTCGAGCGGCGGCCGCTGAGCGCCAAGACCAGCGATCTGTTCGGCGTCGAGTTCGAGCTGCCGGTTCTGGCACCGGACGAGCTGTACGCCAGCAAGCTGGTGGCCGCGCTGGATCGACAGCACCCCCGCGACCTGTTCGACGTGTGGCAGCTCTTTGAGTCGGGCGACATCAGCGACGGCATGGTCGAGTGCTTCGTGATCTATTTGGCGGGCCACAACCGGCCGCCCCACGAAGTGCTGTTCGGCAACGACAAGGACATCGCCGGCGAGTACGAGCGGGCCTTTGTCGGCATGACCGAAGTGGATTGCTCCCTGGAGATGCTGCTCGATGCTCGCGCCAGGCTGCGGCGCGAACTGCCACAGCGACTGAGCACCGCGCACAAGCAGTTTCTGAGCGGGCTGGTGCGCGCAGAACCGGACTGGTCGCTGGTGCAATGCCAACACGCCGCTCAACTGCCGGCACTGCGCTGGAAGCTGAGCAATCTCGAAACCTTCCGCAAGCGCCGTCCCGACGACTTCGCAGCACAATCCGCCGCCCTCGACACCGGCTTGGGCCAGAGCTGACGGACATCCCCGCAGCTTCCGGCTTGCCGGGATTGCCCCATGCCGCATTCATCGTGGCGCCCGCGCAGCAGCGGCCCTATACCCAAAGGCTTCCGACAAAGGCCAAAGGGCTGGGAAGGGGCAAAGGAAGGGTGCCAAGGGGAAAGGCCCTATCCTGAAAAGGCCAAAAGGCGCCCCGAGCAGCTCGTCATCTGGGGTTCGCCATGCTCTCGCTGTTCCAGCGCAAACGGGTGCCACCCACCGCCGGCACACCGCCCACCTCCGCCATCGAAACTCCGAAAGGGTCGATGCGGCCGGAGTCGGCCGCATCGCTGCTGGCCACGCCGCGTCGGCAGAAACTGCTGGAACACATCTGGCAGCGCACATCGCTCTCGCGCCGGCAGTTCGCCAGGCTCTACCTCGCCCCACTGGAGCGCTACGCCGAGCTGGTCCAGCAGTTCCCGGCCTCCGAGAACCACCACCACGCCTATCCGGGCGGCATGCTGGACCACGGCCTGGAGATCGTCGCCTATGCGCTGAAGCTGCGGCAGTCATACCTGCTGCCTGCGGGCGTCACGCCGGAGGCACAGGCGGCCCAGGCCGAGGCCTGGACCGCAGGCACGGCCTACGCGGCCCTGCTGCACGACATCGGCAAGATTGCGGTCGATCTGCACGTCGAGCATGCCGACGGCAGCGTCTGGCATCCCTGGCACGGCCCACTGCGAAAGCCCTACCGCTTCCGTTACCGAAAGGAGCGTGAGTACCGCCTGCACAGCGCCGCCACCGGGCTGCTCTACGCGCACCTTCTCGATCGGGACATCTTCGACTGGCTCAGCGGCTATCCCGACCTCTGGGCCGCGCTGCTGTACGTGCTGGCCGGCCAGTACGAGCACGCCGGCACACTCGGCGAGCTGGTCGTGCAGGCCGACCAGGCATCGGTCGCCCAGGAACTCGGCGGCGATCCCAGCAAGGCGCTGGCGGCGCCCAAGCATGCGCTGCAACGCAAATTGCTCGACGGCTTGCGCTACCTGCTCAAGGAAGCGTTCAAGTTGAACCAGGCCGGCCCGGCGGACGGTTGGCTGACCCAAGACGCCTTGTGGCTGGTGAGCAAGACCGTCTCCGACAAGCTGCGCGCACATCTGCTGTCACAGGGCATCGACGGCATCCCGGCCAGCAATACGGCGGTGTTCAACGTGCTGCAGGATCACGGCATCGTGCAACCGACGCCGGATGGCAAGGCGATCTGGAAGGCTACCGTCACCAGCGACGCGGGCTGGTCGCACGCATTCACCTTCCTGAAACTCTCGCCAGCGATGATCTGGGATGCCGCCGACCGGCCGGCGCCGTTCGCAGGCCGTGTGCAGGTCGAAGAGGAACAAGCGGAGCCGACGCCACAGGCGCCGGCGGTGCCCGATGGGCCGCGCGCGGAAGGCATCGAAGCTGCATCCGCGAGCACGACGCCGATCGCATCCGCAGCCATGGACACCGGCGTGGCCGCGCTGCTCGACCTGCGGGGCGACACCGCTCCACCCACGGCACCGGAGATCCCGAGTTCCCCTGTTGCCGAGCCCGAGCCGGCCCCTTCGACCGTGCCCCCGCCGCAGATGGGCCTCGCGCCTTCCCAGGATCGCGCGGAGCCCTCCGGGGCGCACTTCATGGCCTGGCTGCGCCAGAGCATCCAGACGCGCAAGCTCATCATCAACGACGCCAAGGCCCTGGTGCATACCGTCGCCGGTACGACCTATCTCGTCAGCCCCGGCGTGTTCCAGCGCTACGCGCAGGAGTACCTTCAAGTCGCCGCGCTGGCCAAGCAGGAGAAGCTGGAGGGGTGGCAGTGGGTACAGAAGCGCTTTGAGAAGCTGGGGCAGCACCGCAAGCAGCCGAGCGGGCTGAACATCTGGACCTGCGAAGTCACGGGGCCGCGCAAGTCGCGCCGGCTGCACGGCTATCTGCTCGCCAGCCCGGAGGCGCTGTTCCGGGAGACGCCGCCAGACAACCCATACCTGCGGCTCCTCAACGAGGCCGCAAAGCGCGAAGATTCAGCCCTTGGGGGCAAGGACAACGACGATCAGGGGTAGGCGTGCGACCGCTGTGCGGGCCGGCTTCAATCTGCGGATGGAGCCGACTCTGCCAGCTTGGCTTCGGTCAGAGTCATCAAGTGGGCGGAACTGCATTTCAGCGCACGGGCAATCTTGAGGATGAGAGGGAGCGTGGGCACATGCTCGCCGCGCTCGATCTTGCCCATGTGCGACCGTTCGATGCCGGCCATGTGGGCCAGCGTTTCCTGAGCGATACCCTGGTTGGTTCTTTCTTCCCGCACGGCAGCCCCAAACGCGATGGCTGGTTCCGCTTCGTAGGTAGTGGTGCCGGTGGGGCGGCCCCTTTGGATCGAACGCTTTGGCATTGCCAAGAGCGTCGAACACGGTCACGATTTAAACCACGTTAAACTTAACTCATCCAACGGCTTCGAGATCAGTTGCCACGAGTTCACCGCCTGGGGGAGCTGGACGTGGAATCGAGTGACATCACCGCCGAAATTCGCATGGCCGTCCTCGGCGAATGGGTGCCTCCCCAGCTCGCCGACGTGCTCGCTCTGCAGCGTGCCGAAGAGCCGGAGACTCATGCCGTCCTGGCCGGCTGGACAGATCCCGGTCGAGGCGCGGAGCTGCCGGACGACGGCTTCGACTTCGCCTTGTCTGCGGTTGCCCGGCAGTGGCCTGGCTGGGTATGCGAACCGCTGTGGCATGACACGCTGGCGGTCGCCGTGGCCAAGCGCTCCCACCTGCTGGCCCACCGTGAAGTGCCGTGCGGGGAAGTGCTCAAGCAGCCCTTGATCTGCTCGCAGTCCACGGCCGATGAACCATGGCGCATGACCGTGCAGCGCGTGTTCGATAACGCGCTGCAGGAGCGGGAGCGAACGGTGGAGACATTCGATGTGGCGATGACGCTGGTGGCCGCCGGGTACGGGATCGCCATTGCGCCTGCCGCGAGACTGGCGAGCTACCTACGCCGAGGCATCGCCGTGCGGCCGCTGGCCGGCGCACCAACGATCGTGATGGCTTACCTGCTGCGCCGCAACGCTTCCTTGTCGGACACCCAGGCAAGATTCGCCCGCCGCGCGCGCTTGGTGTCCTGACAGACGCGCGGGAATCGCGGTTTCGCCACGATCCCGCATTCCTGCTGCTAGGCAACCCCGACCCGCAGCGGGGTCCATTCGCTTTCCTTCACGGCTGTGCTCACTGCCATGACGAGCTTGTCGAGATTGCCGGCCGTCACGCCCTCCAGTGCCGAACGCCCCCTCAGCATCGAGCGCGGTTGCAGCAGTGCATGGTAGATCTGCCAAGGGTCCGCACCCCTGGTCAGCTTCAGGACGGACTGGATCAGCTCGTGCTTGAGTGGGTCGAGATGCCAATCCGGCACGCGCTGGCCGCGGTTGCCCACGTTCAACGCCAGCAAGTTGCCCGCCTTGATCTCGTAGCTGATCCACCTGCGGGATTTGCCCGCCATCTTGGCAAACGCAGCGACGGGGAGGTTGTGCGGCGCCTCGAAGACATCAAACAGCTCCATCCGCTCGCGCTGAATGTCCGAAGGCACCAGCGGCGCGGCCGATCGAGGGGGCGGAACCGCCGGCAGCCGATGTGCGGCGGCAGAAACCAACGGCATGGCGTCACCCGGCTTCGTCACGAGCAGGATTGGCGAAGCGGCAACCGGCGTAGAGGGTGCGCTTGCGGTTTGCTCACTCGGGAATGCGGGCACGCCTTCCAGATGCACGGTGAGCGGCATGCTGGCCGCCTCGACCTGGTTCTGCTCGAAGAGGTCGAGCCGATCGGCCCAGTCCTGCATCATGCGGCGACGCTGCTCCACGTACTCGGCATGGTTGTAGGTCGCGCTGACCTTGTTGGGATCGACATGCGAGAGCTGTGCATCCACCCAGACCTTCGGGTAGCCGATCTCGTTGAGCGCGGTGGACATCGTGCCGCGGATACCGTGTCCGGTCAGGCGTTCCTGGTAGCCCATGCGTTTGAGCGCACCATTGAGCGTGTTCTCGCTGATGCGCTTCTTCAAGTCGCTGTCGTGCCGAAACAGGTAGCGCTGGGCCGGCTTGAACTCATCGAGCAGGTGCCGGACGATCTCCATGGCCTGAATCGACAGCGGCACGATGTAGGGCGGGATGTCCTTCGGCTGCTGCCGCTTCTTGCGCATATCCAACTGGAGTTGCTTCACGACGTCGGGCGGGATGGTCCACAGCCCACGGTCCAGATCGAATTGATCCGGCATCGCCTGTCGCAGCTCTCCGGTTCGCACGCCGGTCAGCAGCAATAGCCGCAGCCCGAGTTGGGTCTGCCGCCTGCCGCGATAGCTGCGCAGCCGCTGCAACAGCTTCGGCAGTTCGGCCATGCGCAGGAACGGGTTGTGGTTGACGGGTGGCAGCGGCAGCGCCACCACATCGAGATCGGAGGCGGGGTTTTGCTCCAGGCCCGGCACGATCACCAGCGCGTAGCGAAACAGTTGGTTGAACCACGTCCTGACTTTCTCGGCGACGGAGAGTGCCCTGCGCTTCTCGATCTTGGCGATCACCTCCAACAGGTCGGGACGCTTGATCTCATAGATCGACCGCTTGCCCAAGGTGGGCAGCACATCCTTGTCGAAGATCCGTGGAAGTATCGAGAGGGTCGTCTGCCGGCCTTCCTTGAGGCTGAGCCCGCGATGCTTGAGCCACTTGCGATACACCGCCTCGAAGGTGTTTTCGTCGGCGAGCCGGACAGCAGTGCGCTTCTGCTTGCGGTGAACGCGAGGATTGGTGCCTTTGGCCAGCAGGGCGCGCGCTTCGTCGCGTAGGCTGCGGGCCTCGCGAAGCGTCACCTCCGGGTAGGTGCCGAGCGACATCCGCTTCTGCTTGCCCGCCCAGTAGTAGCGGAAGTGCCAAGTCCTGCCCCCTGCAGCCGTGACGGCCAGGGAGAGGCCATCCAAGTCAGGGAGGGTGTATGCCTTGCCAGTTGCCTTGGCCTGTCGAACGGCCAGGTCTGAGAGTGCCATGCTCTTGCTCCTGAACATGAGTCAGGAACCAGATGCTGGTCACGTCGACCTCGCCCCTCCATCAACAATCCGGAATCAGCCGCGCCCGCAAAAATGGACTTGTTTGTGGACTTAAAAGTCCCGGCTGTAGGCGGATCGCAGTGGACTACGGCAGAACATCAAAGAGAGGAAAAGTCCTTGTGTGGCAACCACTTGCAGACTCTCTTGGACTTCTGCGGAAGTCCGCAGAATGATGCGGTGGAGCGGGCGAAGGGAATCGAACCCTCCTCATGAGCTTGGGAAGCTCAGGTAATGCCACTATACGACGCCCGCGCGGTAGAATCGGCATCATACCGAAACACCTCGATGGTCCGCAAAATCCCCGTGATCGAACTGCTCGTCAACGGCGAAGCCCGTTCCTTTTCCGCCCCGCTGACGCTGGGCCAGCTGGTTGAAACGCTCGACCTGGCCGGCAAGCGCATCGCCATCGAACGCAATGGCGAGATCGTGCCGCGCAGCCAGCATGGCGAGACGCAGCTGGCGAGCGGCGACCGTCTCGAGATCGTGGTCGCCGTCGGCGGCGGCTGAGCGCCGCCGTTTCGCCTACCGTTTACCGCTTAACCGTTTACCCATCATGGAACCACTCGTCATCGCCGGACAGTCCTATGCCTCCCGTCTCCTGGTCGGCACCGGCAAATACAAGGATTTCGACGAAACCCGCCGCGCGGTCGAAGCTTCGGGGGCGCAGATCGTCACGGTCGCGATCCGCCGCACCAACATCGGTCAGGATGCGGGCCAGCCCAGCTTGCTCGATGCGTTGCCGCCGTCGCAATACACCTACCTGCCCAATACCGCGGGCTGCTACACGGCCGACGACGCGATCCGCACCCTGCGGCTGGCGCGCGAGCTGCTGGACGGGCATTCGCTGGTCAAGCTGGAAGTGCTGGGCGACCCGCAATCGCTCTACCCCAACGTCGCCGAGACCATCAAGGCCGCCGAGGTGCTGGTAAAAGACGGCTTCCAGGTCATGGTCTACACGTCCGACGACCCCATCGCCGCCAAACAGCTGGAAGACATCGGCTGCGTCGCGGTGATGCCGCTGGCGAGCCTGATCGGTTCGGGCATGGGTATTCTCAACCCGTGGAACCTGCAGATCATCATCGACCGCCTGTCGGTGCCGGTGATCGTCGACGCCGGGGTCGGCACGGCCAGCGACGCGGCGATCGCGATGGAGCTCGGCTGCGACGCCGTATTGATGAATACCGCGATCGCGGGTGCGGGCAATCCCGTGCTCATGGCTTCGGCCATGAAGAAGGCGGTCGAGGCCGGGCGCGAGGCCTTTCTGGCCGGCCGCATGCCGAAGAAGGTCTACCAGGCCAGCCCGAGCTCGCCGACCGCGGGCCTCATCACCGCCAGCAAATAAGCCATGACGGGCGAAACCGGCGCGCATCCGCGCATCCGCTCCTATGTGCTGCGCGCCGGCCGCGTGGGCTCGGGTCAGGCGCGCGCGCTCGCGGAAGTCGGCCCGCGTTGCCTGCTGTCTTATCAGCCTGCAGTGTGCGATCTCGACGCGGCCTTCGGCCGTGCGGCGCCGAAGGTGCTCGAAATCGGCTTCGGCATGGGCGAAGGCCTGGCGGAAACCGCCGCCGCGCACCCTGAAAGTGACTATCTCGGCGTCGAAGTCCACACGCCGGGCGTGGGCGCGCTGCTCAAGCAGATCGGCGAACGCGGCCTGGCCAACGTGCGCGTCATCCAGCACGACGCGGTCGAAGTACTGGAAAACATGATCGCGCCGGCCAGCCTCGCGGGCGTGCGCATCTTCTTCCCCGATCCCTGGCACAAGAAGCGCCACCACAAGCGCCGCCTGATCCAGCCGCCGCTGGTTGCGCTGCTGGCCAGCCGGCTTGCGTCGGGCGGGTATCTTCACCTCGCCACCGACTGGCAGGACTATGCCGAACAGATGCTTGCCGTGCTGTCCGCCGAACCGCTCTTGCAGAACACCGTGGCCGACTACGCCCCGCGTCCGGACACGCGGCCGCTCACCAAGTTCGAACAGCGCGGCCTGCGCCTGGGCCACGGCGTCTGGGACCTGCTTTTCCGCCGCGTTTGAATCGGTCATGGCCGTGCGGCTATGATGCGCGGCATGGATGTCCTCGCTCTCGCCAAATCGGCGTTCGCGCTGTTCGCCATCGTCGATCCGGTCGGTGTCATTCCCATCTTCCTGCTGGCCACGAGCGGCTACACGCTGGCGCAGAGTCACGCTTCAGCGCGATTGGCCGCGCTCACCGTGTTCGGCGTGCTGACGCTGTTCACGTTCGCGGGACAGCTCATATTGGATTTTTTCGGCATCCGCCTGGCGGCCTTTTCGGTCGCGGGCGGCCTGCTGCTGCTGCTGCTGGCCTTGTCCATGGTGCAGGCGCACGTCAGCCCGCAGCGACAGACGCAGGAAGAAGCTGTGGAAGCCGAGGAAAAGGACGCAGTCGGCGTGGTGCCGCTGGGCGTGCCACTGCTGGCCGGGCCGGGCGCGATCACGCACATGATCGTGGCGGCAGGGGCTGCGCGCGGCGAACCTGTGCAGCAGGCTGCCCTGATCATTCCGGTTGCACTGGTGGCGTTGTCGGTGTGGGTGTCCTTTCGCGCCGCACCGGCGATCCAGGCGCGCCTGGGCCGGACCGGCATCCACGTGGTCACGCGACTGATGGGCCTGATCATCGCGGCAATCTCCGTCGAGATGATCGCCAGCGGTCTCGGGAAACTCTTTCCGGGTCTGCTGGCCTGAATGGCAGACCCCGGGTAGTGCGTCGATGCACTACGGCGGGGCGGTCCGGCTGCCATCCGCGCGCCTGGGGCACGCCCCGGCATGCGGTGCAACTGGCACGATTGATGCGCGATCTCAACATTCAACCCGGAGGGAGGCTGGAATGGAATTCGGTATCGTGGGCCTGGGCCGCATGGGCGGCAACATGGCGCGGCGTCTGGCACGGCAGGGCAGGAAAATTGCGGTGACGAACCGCTCGTTCGAGGTGGCCGAGTCGCTCGCCGCCGAGACAGGCCATCTGGCATGCAGGGATTACGCCGCACTCGTGGCCGCACTCGACGCGCCGCGCATCGTCTGGCTGATGCTGCCCTCGGGCGCGCCGACCGAGGCGGCGCTGGACGCGCTGTTGCCGTTGCTGAGTCCCGGGGATCTCGTCGTCGACGGCGCCAACGGCCACTACGTCGACGATGCGCCCCGTGCCGCACGCTGCGCCGAACGGGGCGTCGACTTCGTCGATGCCGGCGTGTCCGGCGGCGTGTGGGGACTGGAGAACGGCTACTGCATCATGTTCGGCGGTTCGGACGCCGCCGCCGCGCGGGTGAAACCTTACATGGAAGCGCTGGCGCCCACGCCCGCCACCGGCTGGCTGCATGCCGGCCCGGTCGGCTCGGGGCACTACGTGAAGATGGTCCACAACGGCATCGAGTACGCCATGATGCAGGCCTTTGCCGAGGGCTTCGCGCTGATGAAGGACAAGCCCGGTTTCGGTCTCGACATGGCGCGGATCGCCGAGCTGTGGCAGCACGGCAGCGTCGTGCGCTCGTGGCTGCTGGATCTGACGGCCGATTTTCTGGCGAAGGACCAGACGCTCGACGCCATCGAGCCTTTCGTTTCGGATTCCGGCGAAGGCCGCTGGACCGCGCTGGCATCGATCGAGCAGGGCATCCCGACGCCGGTGATGACGCTTGCGCTCATGTCGCGTTTCGACAGCCAGGGCCGCGCCGACTACGGCAACAAGATGCTGGCGAAGATGCGGCAGGGCTTCGGCGGTCACGCGGTGAAGGAAAACTGACATGAATCTCGCCGCGCAAACCGTTTCAGACAATCTGCCGTGTTCCTTCGTGATCTTCGGCGCAACCGGCAATCTCGCATCCAACAAGCTGCTGCCCGCGCTCTTCCATCTGGAGGGGGCCGCCCGGCTGGCGGAAAACCTGTCGTTGATCGCTTTCTCGCGCCGTGACTGGACGACCGACAGCTGGCGCGAACACATGCGCGAGGTATTGTCGGGGCGTGTCAACGGCGCACTGGAAGGCCCGGTGTTCGAACGCTTTCTCGCCCGCTTCCGCTACCAGAAGGGCGATCTCAACGACGTCGAATCCTACCGTGCACTGGCGGACAATCTGCCGCCGGAATCGGCATGCTCGAGCACAGTGTTCTATCTCGCGATCAAGCCTTCCGAATTCGGCGCGGTCATCCAGAACCTCGCGGCCGTCGGCCTCAACACGCCGCGTGGCATGAACCGCGTCGTGATCGAAAAACCCTTTGGCGAGGACCTCGAATCGGCGCAGCGGCTCAACCGCCTGCTGCACCAGCACTTCGACGAGGAGCAGGTCTACCGCATCGATCATTTCCTCGGCAAGGAAACCGTGCAGAACCTGCTCGTCTTCCGCTTCGCCAACACGCTGATCGAGCCGCTGTGGAACCGCAATTTCATCGACCACGTGCAGATCACCGTGGCCGAATCCATCGGCATCGAAAAACGCGCCGACTACTACGACCGCGCCGGCGCGCTGCGTGACATGTTGCAGAACCATCTCATGCAGTTGCTCACCGTGGTGGCGATGGAGCCGCCACCTGCGCTGGAGGCCGACGCCCTGCGCGACGAGAAAGTGAAGGTGCTGCGCTCGATCCGCCCGATTTCCAAGCGCGCCGTCCACGCCCACGCCGTGCGCGCGCAGTACGCGCGTGGCAATGTGAGGGGACAGGCCGTTGCCGGCTACCAGCAGGAAGAGAACGTCGAACCCAATTCCATCACCGAAACCTTCGTCGCCGCCAAGTTCTACATCGACAACTGGCGCTGGCGCGGCGTGCCCTTCTACCTGCGAACGGGAAAAAGACTGGCGAAGCAGACCTCGATGATCGCCATCCGCTTCAAGCACCCGCCGCAACAGCTCTTCCGCGAAACGCCCATCGAGACCATCGCGCCGAACTGGGTCCTGCTGTCGATCCAGCCCGAGGAATCCATGCGCATGGAGATCCACGTCAAGCAGCCCGGTCTGGACATGGACACGCGCGTGATGCAGATGAACGCCAGCTTTCTCAAGACCGACGAGCAAACCCTCGACGCCTACGAAACCCTGCTGCTCGACGTGATCGAAGGCGACCGTTCGCTCTTCATCCGCTTCGACGAAGTCGAATGGGCCTGGCAGGTCGTCGATCCCATCCTGCGTCACTGGACCGTCGAACGCGAATTCATCCCCACCTACCCCGCCGGTTCCTGGGGCCCACCCGAAGCCAACCGGCTGTTCGACAGCGACGATCAGAGCTGGCGGGACGAGCTGTGAGTGCGGTTGCCGGATGCAGGGTCTGGCGCTGATATGGCGCTGCCCGACACCTGGGTTCTCGATACCCCGGCGATGCTGGTTGGCGCGCTGGCCGACGCGCTGCTGGATCAGGCTGCCGCCGCCATCGCCGCGCACGGCTGCTTTCATCTCGTGCTGGCCGGTGGCACTACGCCGCGTGCGCTTTACGAGACACTTGCGCGACGTGGCGCAGGCGATCAGCGCTGGCACATCTGGTATGGCGACGAACGCTGTCTGCCGGCCGACGACCCCGAACGCAACAGCGTCATGGCGGAAAATGCCTGGCTTGCGGCCAGCGGCATCCCAGCCGAACAGCGTCGTCCCATGGCGGCCGAACTGGGCGCCGAAGCCGCGGCGGCCGACTACACAAACCGACTCGCAGGGATGCGTGATTTTGATCTCGTCCTGCTTGGCATGGGCGAGGACGGCCATACCGCCAGCCTGTTTCCCGGACGTGAATGGCGGGGCGCAGATGCCATTCCCGTCCACGATGCCCCCAAACCGCCGCCGGATCGCGTCAGCCTGTCCGCCGGGCGGTTGTCCGACAGCCAGGCGGTGTGGTTCGTCGTGACGGGAGCGGGCAAGCGCGCGGCGCTGCAGCGCTGGAGAGCGGGCGAAAGATTGCCGGCTGCCGCGGTGCGCGGACGGCGGGCGACGCGGTTGTGGGCGGATCGCGCAACCGGGGTCTGATCCGGAAACACGTTCAGGTCTCTGACAGCGAGGTGATACGGCCTGATGCGCCATGCCCGCCAGCAAGCATCGCTGCCCGGGTCTGCGGCGTTTCCAGACTGATCCGTCCCAGTGCGCCGCTGCGGAAATCGGTCAGCAGCAGATTGGCGGCCTTTTCCAGATCGAGTTCGCCGCCGCGCCCCTGGCGCAGGCAGCCGCGCTTCTTCGCCACGGCTTCGACGACGCCAATCGGATCGAGGCCGTCAAGCTTCAGCTTGTAACGATCCACCAGCGCCTGTGGATAGCGGGCGAGCAGGATGCCGGCCAGGAATTCGGCGACGGTTTCGTCGATGACGGCGTTCTTGCCGATGGCGTGGCAGGCGGCGAGCATGTAGCCGTCGGCATCGTGCTCGATCTTCGGCCACATGAGACCGGGGGTGTCGACGAGGGTGAGGCGCGGGGTGAGGTTGATGCGCTGCTGCGATTTGGTGACGGCGGGTTCGTCGCCGACCTTGGCGATCTTCTTCTTCACCAGCGCGTTCATTAGCGTGGATTTGCCGACGTTGGGGATGCCCATGATCATGAGCCGCAGCGGTTTGAAGTTGTCGTCGCGGTGCGGTGCGAGTTTCTGTGCAAGGCCGGGCAGCTTCGCCACGTCGCCGGGTTTCTTGGCTGAAATCGCCACCGCTTTCACGCCGGGCTGCCGTTCGAAATGCGCGATCCACGCCGCGGTGGCGGCAGGATCGGCGAGATCGGTCTTGTTCAGGACTTTCAGGCAGGGGCGCTGCCGGTGTGTGCGCAGCTCGTGGATCATGGGGTTGCTGCCGGCTTCGGGCACGCGGGCGTCGAGCACTTCGATCACCACGTCGATCTCGGCCATGGTTTCCGCCGCTTTCTTGCGGGCGGCGGTCATGTGGCCGGGGAACCACTGGATGGCCATCAGCCGGCGCCGCCTCCCGCGCCGATGCCGTTTGCGGCGGCGAGCACCAGTGCATCGAATGCGGCGGCGTCCATGAGGCCGCGCTCGGCGACGATCTCGCGTACCGGGCGGCCGGATTGCTCGGAGGCTTTGGCGACTTCGGCGGCGGCGGCGTAGCCGATCTGCGTGTTGAGCAGGGTGGCGAGCGCGACGCTCTGGTGAATGAAGAAGGCGCAGCGTTCGCGGTTGACGACGATTCCCTTGAGGTTTTTCTCGGTGGCGGCATTCATCGCATTGGTCAACCAGTCCATTGCGTCGAACAGGGCGGAGCCGAGTGCAGGCATCATCACGTTCAGTTCGAGCTGGCCCGCCTGCACCATGTAGGCCACGGCAGCGTCCTGCCCCAGCACCTGGAAACAGACCTGGTTCAGCATTTCGAACATCACCGGGTTGACCTTGCCGGGCATGATCGACGAACCGGGCTGCACCGGCGGCAACTGGATTTCGCCCAGGCCCGTGCGCGGGCCGGATGCCAACAGGCGCAGGTCGTTCGAGATGCGCGTGAGTTCCAGCGCGAGTGCGCGGATTTCGTTCGACAACCGTCCAAGGTCGTTCATCGACTGCATCTGTGCGACGAGGTTGCCGACGGTGATGGGCTCGCCGGTGAGCGTCGCCAGTTCGGCGGCGACGCGGATCGGATAGTCGGGCGAGGTGTTGAGGCCCGTGCCCGCTGCCGAACCGCCCAGGCCGATTTCGCACAGTGCCGGGCGCACGGCCTCGATGCTGGCGGCACAGCGGTTCAGCGTCCAGGCGTAGCCGGCGAATTCCTGGCCCAGCGTGGTCGGTACGGCATCCTGCAGATGGGTGCGGCCGGATTTGACCGTGTCCTGCTCACGTTCGGCCAGTCGGGCGAATTCGGCGGCCATCGCGCGCACCGCGGCGGTCAATCTGGGAAGTTTGGCCAGCACAGTCAGGCGGATGGCTGTGGGGATGGTGTCGTTGGTCGATTGCCCCATGTTGACGTCGTCGTTCGGATTGACTGGCTGGTAGACGCCTTTCTGTCCGCCCAGTGCGACGTTGGCAAGGTTGGCGACGACCTCGTTGGTGTTCATGTTGTGGCTGGTGCCGGCCCCGGCCTGGAAGCGGTCGACGACGAACTGGTCGAGGAATTCGCCGGCCAGGATGCGTTCGCAGGCGGCGGCGATGGCGTCGCGTTTCTCCTTGACCAGCCAACCGGGCTGGCAGTTGGCGCGCGCGGCGGCCAGCTTGATCCGCACGTGGGCCAGTACGAAATCCCTATCCGGACGGCGGCCGGAAATGGGAAAATTCGCGACTGCGCGCGCGGTCTGTGCGCCGTACCAAGCGTCCTCGGGAACCTGGACTTCGCCGAGCGAGTCTCTCTCGATGCGCATTTCACTCATAATGGAAAAACCGATGCGGATTTGGCAAAAAAAACGATTTTATCCGATGTGGCTGGCGGCGCTCTCGCTCGCGCTGACGGCCTCCTGGGCGCATGCCGAGGGCTTCCAGGTCACAGATACGGCAGGCAAGACGCATACGCTTGCCGGCTACAAGGGCAAGTGGGTGCTGGTGAACTACTGGGCGACGTGGTGCCCGCCCTGCCTGGCGGAGATTCCCGATCTGGTCGATCTGCATGACAACAAAAAGAACAATCTCGTGGTGATCGGCGTGGCGCTCGACTACCGGAGCCCCAAGCAGGTCACCGATTTTGCCCGGAGCATGACGATCAGCTATCCCGTTGTGCTGGGTACGCCTGAAATCGTCAACCAGATCGGACCGGTTCAGGGATTGCCCACCACCTATCTTTATAACCCCGAAGGTAAAATGGTTGCGCAGCAGGTCGGGCCCGTGACGCGCGAGTCGGTGGAAAAGTACATCGCAAGCAAACCTGCGAGCGCCCGGAAGTAATTGGTCAGAATCACAAAGAGGAGATGTTGCATGCGCCAGTTGTTGATCGCCTTTGTCATGCTGTTCGCCCTGCCGAGCTGGGCCGAGACGCGTGATCCCACCAACCATTTCTTCCAGCCCAAGTTCGGCGATTTCAAGGCTGAGCTCGACATGGCCAAGCAACAGGGCAAGAAAGGTATTTTCCTGTTTTTCGAAATGGATGATTGTCCGTTCTGCGCGCGCATGAAATCGACCATTCTCAATCAGGCGGACGTGCAGGATGCCTACCGCACGAATTTTCTGGTCTATACCATCGATGTCAACGGCGACACCCAGATGACGGATTTCCAGGGCAGGGAAACCACCGAAAAGGTCTTCGCATTCGAGAATCGCGTGCGCGCCACGCCCACCATGCTGTTCTTCGATCTGGACGGCAAGATGGTTACCCGTTTCACGGGACCAGCCCGAGACAAGGCTGAATTCCTGTTGCTGGGCAAGTATGTCGCGGAAGGCGCCTACGCCGGCCAACCCTTCACCAAATACAAGCAGGGTAAATGAAGCGGGCGGCCCTCGCGCTGCTGGCCCTGGCACTGTCCGGGCCGGCGACGTCAGCCAAGCTGACGCTGGAAGAAGCGCTCGCGAGCGCAGACGCACACCCGGACCGGCGCCTTGCCGAAAGCGAACTGGCGCTGGCCCGTGCCGACCGCGCGCAGGCGGGCAGCCGTCAGGATTTTGCGCTCTATCTCGACGGCAGCCTGCGCACCGGGCGGCGTCCGGACGGCGACTGGAAACCCGACAATGTCGGCCGCATCGTCGCCCGCAAACCGCTGTTCGACTTCGGGCGCAGCGGCGGCGCAGTCGATGCGGCGGATCAGGAGATCGCGGCGCGCCAGGCCGCTCTGCTCGACACCGACAACCTGCGCCGGATCGACATCATGGCGCGCTATTTCGACGTGCTGCTGGCCGACATGCAGTATGCGGCGGACAACGAATTCATGGCTGTCGGTTATGTGTCGTGGGACAACGCCGTGGATCGTCACGAAGTGGGCCAGATCAGCCAGCCCGCGCTGCTCAGGCTGGAGGCGGACTACCAGGATCTTCGCGAGCGACGCAATGCCAGCCTCCAGCGCATGCGCGCGAGCCGGCAGCGCCTTGCCCATGCGATAAACCGGCCGGGCGAATTGCCGGCCGATCTTGCCGATCCCGATTTGCGCGGTAACGACCGGCCCATTGTCGATTACGAGAAGCTGCTGCCCTGGGTCCAGGCGCACAATCCGCGCCTGCGCGCGTTGCGTGCGCAACTCGATGCGGCGGATGCCCGGATCGGCGCGGCGCGGGCGGAGCGGAACCCCACGCTGGATGCGGAAGTCATCGGTGGCGGTTACAGCCGCGATTCGGTCACCCGCGACGAACTGAGCGCGGGGCTGGTGTTCAACATTCCGCTCTATCAGGGCGCGCGCGTCGATGCGCGCGAGGCGCGCGAACGGGCGCTCAAGATGCGGATTCAGGCGCAGCTGGACGGATTGGCGTTTGAGCTGTCCGACGCGCTGCTGGCGACCTTGCAGGAAATCGAGTGGCTGCGCGGTAGCGGACGCCAGGCGGCAGGCAAGCAAATCGAATATCGGGACTGGGCGCTCGAACGCGCGCGCGCGGAGTATGAGCTCGAAATGCGGACCAACCTGGGATCCAGCATGGCGGAAACCCAGATGGCGCAGCTGCGCCGCAAGCAGGTCGAATACCGCCTCGCGCTCGCGCTGGCCCGGCTGGAGGCATTGTCCGGCGGCAGTCTGCCGCCTCAGGAGGAGAAAAAGGAATGAGAACGCGGATAACGGCAGGCGTGATGGCGTGCCTCGGCCTGGGCACGGCCTGGGCGGCCGAAGGCGTCGAACTGACCACACGGGTGTCGGGCGTGGTCGAAACCGTGCTGGTGAAGCCCGGACAGTCGGTGCGCAAGGGGGCGGTGCTGCTGCGCCTCGAACCCACGTTGCTGCGCGCCCGGCTCGACGAGGCGGCATCCGAAGTGGTACGGGCCGAAGTGGAGGAAACGGACGCAAAACGCGATCTCGACCGGGCGCAGGAGCTGTACGATCGCACGGTATCCTCCACCAGCGAACTGGATGCAGCCAGGGCGCGTCATGCCCGCGCGCAGGCGGCCGTATCAACGGCCAAGGCGCGGCGCACGATTGCGCAGAAGAATCTGGACGATGCCGAGCTCAAGGCTCCGTTCGACGGTCAGATCGGCGCGATACCGGGTATGCCCGGTACCGTTGTGGCCGCGGACTGTCAGCCGAAGCCGCTGGTTGTGCTCAAACCCGCGTCGCGCTGATTGCCGGTCATGCGGCCGGTTGCAACCGGCTCACGACAGACTGGATCGTGTCGGGTTGATGCCGCGTCCGGATGTGTCGCACACGGGGTTCGTCAGTCGCGCGGGCGCACGCTGAGCGTATCGGCCTGGGCGGCGCGTGCGGGCGTCGTGTAGTCCCAGTTGCGCTTCCAGGCACCGACGACCATCCGGGGATAGGTCGGCTGGCCCAGGCTGCCGTTGTAGCGGCCGAGTGCGCGATAGAGATCGCCGCGTTCGATATCGATGTAATGGCGCAGGATGACGGCGCCGTAGCGCAGGTTGGTGCGCAATTGGAAAAGATTGTGATCCGGCGTGCCGATGGTCTTGATCCAGAACGGCATCACCTGTGTGAAGCCGCGTGCGCCCACGGGCGATACGGCGTATTTACGGAAGCCGCTTTCCACTTCGATAAGCCCCAGCATGAGCTGGGGATCGAGTCCCGCGCGCGATGCTTCCCAGTGCAGGGTGGTCAGAAATTCCAGACGTTCGGCCTCGTCCGGCATGCGCTTGGCGAGGCGGCGCGACATTTCCTTCAGCCAGGCGGCTTCGTCGGCGAGGTTGCGGAAGGCGGTGCGCGTCACCGCCGTATCGGCAAGCGATTTCTGCAATGAGGCGCGCATGCTGGCAGACAGCGCCTCTTCGCGCTGGGCACCGGCCAGTGCGGGCTGTGCCAGCAGCAATGTGGCGATCAGCAGGCCGAGACGGGTGGTCTTGTTCATGTCAGAGTTTCAGCAATCCTGTCAAAAAAGTTCTGGCGTCGGCGAGTGCGACCGACCGCGCATCGCCGTCCGGCGCCGCTTCGTTCTGGCGCGGCTGATATTCGATCATGCCGTCCTTCAATCCACGTTCGCCGATGGTGACGCGGTGCGGAATGCCGATCAATTCGGCATCGGCGAACATCACGCCGGGGCGTTCGTCGCGGTCGTCCAGCAGCACATCGATACCGGCAGTGCTCAAATCCGCATATAGCGCGTCGGCGGCAGCCTTGACCGCTTCGCTTTTACCGTAGCCGATCGCGATAATCACAAGCAAGAACGGTGCCATGGATTTTGGCCAGATGATCCCTTTCGCGTCGTGGTTCTGCTCGATCGCCGCCGCAACGACGCGCGAGACGCCGATGCCGTAACAGCCCATTTCCATTGCCTGCGCCTTGCCGGCCTCGTCCAGGTAGGTAGCGTTCATCGCCTGCGAATACTTGCTGCCGAGCTGGAATACGTGGCCCACTTCGATCCCCTTGCACAATTCGAGGCGGCCGCGGCCGTCCGGGCTCGGGTCGCCGGCTACCACGTTCCTTATATCGGCCACAAGATCGGGTTCCGGTAGGTCCCGGCTGAAATTGACACCGGCAAGGTGCAGTTTGGGTTTGTTCGCGCCACACACGAAATCGCTCATTTCAATGACGCTGCGGTCGGCCAGCACCCGGATCCGGGTGCGATCCAGCCCGACCGGCCCCAGAAAGCCGGGGGGGCAGGCGAAGGCTTCGCGGATTTCCGCTTCGCCGGCCAGGCGGAAGTCGGCCATGCCCGCCTGCTTGCCGAGTTTGACTTCGTTGACCGCGTGATCGCCCCGGACGAGCACGGCGACCATCTGCTCGCCGGCGACGTAGGCGACGAGCTTGACGGTCCGTGCGAGCGGGATGTCGAGCAGGGCGGCGACATCTTCGCAGCTTGTCTGTTTCGGGGTGTCGACCTCGCGTAGCGATTCGGTCGGCACGTCGCGCGGCGCGGCTGGCGGCAGCGCCTCGGCGAGCTCCATGTTGGCGGCGTAGTCGGAATCGGGGCAATAGGCCAGCGTATCCTCGCCCGAATCGGCCAGCACGTGGAATTCGTGCGAGCCCGAGCCGCCGATGGCGCCGGTGTCGGCAGCCACTGCGCGAAACTTCAGGCCGAGCCGGGTGAATACGCGGGCATACGCGTCGTACATGGTCAAATAGGTGGCTTCCAGGCTGTCGCGGCTGGCATGGAAAGAATACGCGTCCTTCATCAGAAACTCGCGCGCGCGCATCACGCCGAAACGCGGCCGGATTTCGTCGCGGAACTTCATCTGGATCTGGTAGAAATTCAGCGGCAGCTGCCGGTAGCTCTTGATTTCCCGGCGCGCGACGTCGGTGATCACCTCCTCGTGGGTCGGGCCGAAGCAGAAATCACGCTGATGGCGGTCCTTGATTTTCAGCATCTGCGGGCCGAACACGGCCCAGCGCCCGGATTCCTCCCACAGTTCGGCCGGCTGTACGGCAGGCATCAGGAGTTCGAGTGCGCCCGCGCGGTTCATTTCCTCGCGCACGACGGCCTCGACCCGGCGCAGCACCCGCAGGCCCAGCGGCATCCAGGTGTAAAGACCGGAGCCCAGCCGTTTGATGAGGCCGGCGCGCAGCATCAGCTTGTGACTGGCAAGTTCGGCTTCGGAGGGGGCTTCCTTGGTGGTCGAGATGAAGAATCGGGTGGCGCGCATGACGGGCGTATCGGAACGAAAACGTCCATTTTAGCGTGCGCAAGGGTAATCTTTCGCGCTCGACGAGGTGCAACGGGGCGGGACATGCGCTTGAAAATGGGTAAACGCCGGAACGGCGGCGACGGGCTGGAAATCACCGAGGAGCGCGGCGTACGCACCCTGCATCTGGGGAGTCGCGCCATCCAGAGCGCGATGCGCACGAGCCGTCCCTGGGACCTGGAGCTGGCCTATACCCGCGCGATGATGGGGTTTCTCATGTTCAACGCCCTGCCGGACACAGTGTTGATGATCGGTCTGGGCGGCGGCTCGCTCGCCAAATTCATTCGCAGGCACCGCGAGCAGACGCGTGTTACGGCAGTGGAGATCGATCCTCGCGTCATTGCGGCGGCCCGGGCGCATTTTGAACTGCCGCCGGACGATGCCGCCCTGACGGTGATCGAGGCGGACGGTGCCCTCTATGCGCGGCAGCACCCCGCGAGTGCCGACGTCATTCTGCTGGATGGTTTCGATGCGGGGAACCAGGTCGAGGCGCTTGCGACGCAAACGTTTTACGAAGCCTGCCGTCGCGTGTTGCGGCCGGGCGGCGTCCTCGTGGTGAACCTGTGGGGCCGGGACCGGCTGTTTGCCGAGTATTTCGCACGGCTGACGCGCGCCTTCGACGGCGAGACCGGATGGATTTCCGTACAGGACAAGACCAACGTCATCGCCTTCGCGTTTGCCGAGCCCGGCGCGGTCGCACGGCTCGAAGCGGCCAAACCGCGCCTGTCCGATCTTTCCAGGCGCTGGGGGATCGATCTGCGAGGGTTTGCGCGTGATTTTCAGTGGTCGGAAGGCATTGCGCCGTTGCTGGCGTAAAACGCGCGCATCTCCGGGTTTCGGCGGAATCTCTCAATGAAAACAAGGATGAGTGCTTGATTTCTGCGTGTCGCGAGTTTGCAATTTCCGGCAGGTGTGGAAGAATGCAGACAGTGAACTGACATATTGGTGGCGGCCATGATCGACCGAGAAGGGTACCGCCCGAACGTAGGCATAATTCTGTGCAATGCGCGTAACCAGGTTTTCTGGGGCAAGCGCGTTAATCAGCACGCTTGGCAATTTCCCCAGGGCGGTATCAATGCCGGGGAGACGCCGGAACAGGCCATGTACCGGGAACTTGAAGAGGAGGTCGGCCTCTTGCCCGACCATGTGCGGATCCTCGGCCGCACGCGGGAGTGGTTGCGTTACGACGTGCCGACGCACTGGACGCGCCGCGATAACCGGGGCCTCTACCGCGGGCAGAAGCAGATCTGGTTCCTGTTGCGCCTGACGGGGCGCGACTGCGACGTTTCGCTTCGCGCGAGCAGCCATCCCGAGTTCGATGCCTGGCGCTGGAACGACTACTGGATTCCGATGGATACGGTCGTCGATTTCAAGCGCGAAGTCTATCGGCTGGCGCTTGAGGAACTGGAACGCTTCCTCCAGAAGGATGGCCGGCACTTGCGTCAGCGCGGACGCCGCCTGTGCGACCGGCGGGGTCCGTTCGTGCCGCAGGACAGTCTGACCAAGGTGTGATCCGGGCCGAGCGCGATGAAACTCCGGCTGCATACCGCGAACGCACCGACCCTGACGACGACATGCGAGCCGGGGCGGCCGCTGTGGCAGATTGCGCCGACTCGCGATCCGAGCGGCAAACGGCTGACGGATTTCATGATGCTGATTCCCCGTCTGCGCGACCGGCCGGGCGGCGAGATCGAAAAAACCTCGCGCGATATCCAGAGCGTGCTGGCGCTGCATCAGGACGTCGTATTCGCCGATCTCAATCTCAAGCTCAATCTGCTGTGGATATCGTTGCGTCCGCGTCCGGGCGCCGTTGCCGAACTGGTCGCCGCCATCCGACTGCGCATACCGGATGCTGTGCTGGTTGCGCATCAACCCGTTGCGCTCTGAATCGGGCGCACGCATTTCCGGCAGGCTGGCCACTGTCGTCATAACCGGAGAATGTCCATGAATTCGATCGGACTGTTGCGTGGCCTGGGGACTGTAGCGTGCCTCGGAAGCTGTCTGGCCTGGGCGAACGGCAGCGAACCGGCGGCGAGCCCGGCCACGCCGGTCGTCATGCCGCTGCCCGGGGCCATGCCTGTGCCGCAGGCCTGGCCCGTACCGCCGATGCCAGTTGCTTCGTTTTATCCGGTGTTCCCGGGCGGCATGGCCTGGACACCCGCACCGTATTACCCGCCGGTGTCGCCCATGTTCATGGGGGTACCGCCTGGCTGGGTTCCTTACGTGATGGTTCTGGTCCCCGTGCAGGCTCCTGTACCTGTTGAGGGGCTCCCGGAGCAGGCCCGCGCAGAGGGGGCGGCTGCTCCCCCGGCTACCCGGCTGGCGGCGCATGAAGGGCCGCTTCCCGCGCCTGCGCCGCAGGTTGCTCCGTTGCCGGTCGATGTCGATTACGGACCGATAGCGGCCACGCCGGTGGTGGGGCTGGCCAGCCTGGAGACGGGGCACGCTATCCATGAAGCGCAGGCGCAGTCTGTGTCGGCTCCATCTGTCGTCAGCTATGGCCCGGTTGCGCCGACGCCTGTCGTGGACATGGCCGACCTGGAAAAAGCGTTCGATATGCCGGTTGCCGGAAAAGCCGTGGCCGTGACGGCGGGCAATGGGCTACCCGTGATCGACTATGGTCCGATCGCACCGACGCCCGTCGTGAGTCTGGCCGGGCCCAAGAAACCGGCAGTGACGACGCGCGCGAATGCGAAACCGGCGCCGCCCAGGGCGGCAGTCAAGCCCGGCCGTTCGGCGCAGCCGGCGAAACCGCGCATGTGCTGGCACAACGGAATCGTCAGTCCCTGCAAGTGAGTGTCATGTGAATCGGCGCGCCGGGACGCCGGGGATACCCCTGCGAACGGCAGGGCATCCCGCGTCTTGTCTCGCATTCCGGGTCGCCCTGGGTAGGGGAATTGGTTAGAATAGGCGATTACCGTACACGCAAATCGCTGGAGCAAACATGGCTGTTTCCGAACTTCAGGTTCAGACCGCGCTGAAGGCGCTGATCGATCCCAATACACACAAGGATTACGTTTCCACCAAATCCGCCAAGAACATCCAGATCAATGGCGATGCCGTGACCGTCGACATTGTGCTGGGGTACCCGGCCGAAAGCCAGCTGGCCATGATCAAGCAGCAGGTCGAGAGCGCGCTCCAAGGCATCGACGGCGTAGCCAGCGCGACCGCCAACGTCAGCTTCAAGATCGTCTCGCACAGCGTGCAGCGCGGCGTGAAGCTGATCCCGGGCGTCAAGAACATCGTCGCCGTCGCGTCGGGCAAAGGGGGCGTGGGCAAATCGACCACGGCCGTGAACCTGGCGCTCGCACTCGCCGCCGAGGGCGCTTCGGTGGGCATGCTGGACGCCGATATCTACGGCCCCTCGCAGCCGACCATGCTCGGCATCACCGACAAGCCCGAATCGAACGACGGCAAGAACCTCGAACCGCTCACCGGCCACGGCATCCAGGCGATGTCGATCGGCTTCCTGATCGATGTCGAGACGCCGATGGTGTGGCGTGGCCCGATGGTTACCCAGGCGCTGGAGCAACTGCTCAACAACACCAACTGGAAGGAACTCGATTATCTGGTCGTCGACCTGCCGCCCGGCACCGGCGACATCCAGCTCACGCTCGCCCAGCGCGTGCCCGTGACCGGTGCGGTGATCGTCACCACGCCGCAGGACATCGCGCTCATCGATGCGCGCAAGGGTCTCAAGATGTTCGAGAAGGTCGGCATTCCCATCCTCGGGGTGGTCGAGAACATGAGCCTGCATATCTGCTCGAACTGCGGCCACGAAGAGCGCATCTTCGGCGAAGGCGGCGGCGAGCGCATGTGCAAGGACTACAGCGTGGAATTCCTGGGCGCGCTGCCGCTCGACGGCAGTATTCGCCGCGATACCGACACCGGCAAGCCGTCCGTCGTGGCCGACCCGGCCGGGCGCGTGGCGGATATCTACAAGACCATTGCCCGCCGGGTGGCGGTGAAGATCGGCGAGACCGCGGTCGACCATTCGTCCAAGTTCCCGAACATTGTCATCTCCAATACCTGATGAGTATCAAGTCCGACCGCTGGATCCGCCGCATGGCGGAGACGCAGGGCATGATCGAGCCTTTCGAGCCCGGCCAGGTGAAGGCGATCGGCGGACGTCCCATCGTGTCCTACGGCACATCGAGCTACGGCTACGACGTGCGCTGCGCGAACGACTTCAAGGTTTTCACCAATCTCAATCACACGCTGGTCGACCCCAAGTCCTTTGATCCTGATTCCTTTGTCGAGATCACCGGCGAATCGTGCATCATCCCGCCGAATTCCTTCGCGCTGGCGCGCACGGTCGAATATTTCCGCATTCCGCGCAAAGTGCTCACCATCTGCCTGGGCAAAAGCACCTATGCGCGCTGCGGCATCATCGTCAACGTGACGCCGCTGGAGCCCGAATGGGAAGGCCACGTCACGCTGGAGTTCTCCAATACCACGCCGTTGCCTGCGCGCATTTATGCCAACGAGGGCGTGGCTCAGATGCTGTTTCTCGAATCCGACGAGGTTTGCGAGACCTCGTACAAGGATCGTGGCGGCAAATACCAGGGGCAGGTCGGCGTGACCCTGCCCAAAATTTGACGTTCGGGACATTCGTCCGACGTACAATCCGCGCTTTATCAGGGTCTTGTCGAGGAGCCGCCATGCGCTTCCGTTTTCCCGTCGTTATCATCGACGAAGATTTCCGTTCCGAGAATGCGTCCGGTCTGGGCATACGCACGCTGGCCGCCGCGATCGAGAAAGAGGGCATGGAAGTCCTCGGCGTCACCAATTACGGCGACCTGACCTCGTTTGCACAACAGCAGGCGCGCGCCTCGGCTTTCATTCTGTCCATCGACGACGAAGAGCTGGCGGGCAGCGACGAAGATACGAATACCGCTTTGCAGAAGCTGCGTGCCTTCGTCGAGGAAGTGCGCTTCCGCAACGCCGAGATCCCGATCTTCCTGCACGGCGAGACGCGTACCGCGCGGCACATTCCCAATGATATCCTGCGCGAGTTGAACGGCTTCATCCACATGCTGGAGGACACGCCGGAATTTCTCGCCCGTTACATCCTGCGCGAGGCACGCGCCTATCTGGATTCGCTGGTGCCGCCGTTCTTCCGTGCGCTGACGCACTATGCCGCCGACGGTTCCTATTCCTGGCACTGTCCGGGACACTCTGGCGGCGTCGCGTTTCTCAAGTCGCCGATCGGGCAGATGTTCCACCAGTTCTTCGGTGAAAACCTGCTGCGGGCCGACGTCTGCAACGCGGTCGACGAACTGGGTCAGTTGCTCGACCACACCGGGCCGGTCGCGGCGAGCGAGCGCAATGCCGCGCGCATTTTCAACTGCGACCATCTGTTCTTCGTGACCAACGGTACATCCTCGTCGAACAAGATGGTGTGGCATGCCAACGTTGCGGCTGGCGACATCGTGGTGGTGGACCGCAACTGCCACAAATCCATCCTGCATTCGATCATGATGTGCGGGGCGATTCCGATCTTTCTTACGCCGACGCGCAACCACTACGGCATCATCGGACCGATTCCGCTCGACGAGTTCCGGCCCAAGAACATCCAGAAAAAAATCGCCGCGCATCCTTTCGCGAAGGACGCCAAGGGCGGGCCGCGCATTCTCACGATCACGCAGTCGACCTACGACGGCATCCTCTACAACGTCGACATGATCAAGGCGCTGCTGGGCGACACCATCGACACCCTGCATTTCGACGAGGCCTGGCTGCCGCACGCCACCTTCCATGATTTCTATCGCGGCATGCACGCCATCGGCAAGGACCGGCCGCGCGCCGAGAACGCACTGGTGTTCGCGACGCAGTCCACGCACAAGCTGCTGGCCGGCCTGTCGCAGGCGTCGCAGATTCTGGTGCAGGATGCGCAGAACCGGAAACTTGATTTCCATCGCTTCAACGAGGCGTACCTGATGCATATGTCGACCAGCCCGCAGTACGCGATCATCGCCTCGTGCGACATTGCGGCGGCGATGATGGAGCCGCCTGGCGGCACCGCGCTGGTCGAGGAGTCGATCACCGAGGCGCTCGATTTCCGCCGCGCCATGCGCAAGGTGGACGAGGAATTCGGCGACGCCTGGTGGTTCCAGGTGTGGGGGCCTGACAAGCTCGCCGAGGAAGGCATCGGCGAGCGCGAGGACTGGATGCTTTCGGCCAACGACCGCTGGCACGAGTTCGGCAACATCGCGCCGGGCTTCAATATGCTCGACCCGATCAAGGCCACGGTCATCACGCCCGGCCTGGACGTCGACGGGGCTTTTGCCGACTGGGGGATCCCGGCTGCCATCGTGACCAAATACCTGGCCGAGCACGGCGTCATCGTCGAGAAGACGGGGCTGTATTCGTTCTTCATCATGTTCACCATCGGCATCACCAAGGGCCGCTGGAACACGCTGGTGACCGCGTTGCAGCAGTTCAAGTCGGACTACGACGAAAACCAGCCTCTGTGGCGCGTGCTGCCGGAATTCGTGGAGAAGCATCCGCGCTACGAGAAAATCGGCCTGAAGGATCTGTGCGAGCAGATTCATGCGATCTACAAGGCCAACGACGTCGCCCGTCTGACCACCGAGATGTATCTGTCTGAAATGGCGCCGGCGATGAAGCCGGCCGACGCCTTCGCCAAGATGGCGCATCGCGAGATCGAACGTGTCGCGATCGACAAGCTCGAGGGACGTATCACCGCGATGCTGGTCACACCTTATCCGCCGGGCATTCCGCTGCTGATCCCCGGCGAGCGTTTCAACGCCACCATCGTGCGCTATCTCCAGTTCACGCGCGACTTCAACGAGGAATTCCCGGGTTTCGAGACCGACGTGCACGGTCTGGTCGAGGAAACCGTCGACGGCCAGGCCCGCTACTACGTCGACTGCGTAGCCTGAGGCCTTTTTGTATTGATTTTTCAGGGGAAACGCGTATCATGCGCGCTCCCCGCCCAGACGGGGATTGTTTTTTCGTTCCATGACCTTGCTCCACCGCACCGCAGCGGGGGGCTTACCCGAGAGGAAACACGATGCGGCATTACGAAATCGTATTTATCGTCCATCCCGACCAGAGCGAGCAGGTGCCCGCAATGATCGAGCGTTATCGCGCGAACATCGCGGCGCGCAACGGCAATATCCATCGGCTGGAGGACTGGGGTCGCCGCCAGATGGCCTACCCGATCCAGAAGGTGCACAAGGCCCACTATGTCCTGATGAACATCGAGTGTGATCAGGAAACGCTGGAAGAACTCGAACACGGCTTCAAGTTCAACGACGCCGTGCTGCGCCATCTCACCATCAAGCGCGACGCCGCGGTCACCACGCCTTCGCCGATGATGAAGGAAGAGAAATCGCGCGACATGCTCGACAGCGCCAAGCCGGCGGAAGCCGCAGCGGAGCCTGCCGCGGCCTGACGCGTGAATCGGCTGCGTATCAGCGGCACGCTCATCGACGTCGATCCCTTGCGTTACAGCCCGGCGGGCATACCGATTGCGGAAGCGGTGCTTCGGCACCGCAGCAGTCAGACTGTGGCGAACCAGATGCGACAGGTCGAATGCGAGCTGCGGATACAGGCGAGTGGGCCGCTGGCCGACCGGCTGGCCGCTGCGTCCTCCGGGGTGCAGGTCAGGCTGGAAGGAGTGCTTAACCGTCGCAGCGTCAACAGCCGGCAACTGATTTTGATCGTGAACCAATTCGAAAAGGAATGAATCATGGCTCGTCCCATGGGTGGTAAATCCGGCGGCAAGTTCGCCAACAAGCGCCGCGACAGCGGCAACCGCGGTCTCTTCAAGCGTCGCAAGTTTTGCCGTTTCACCGCCGAGAAGGTCGTCGAGGTGGATTACAAGGACGTCGACGTGCTGAAGGAATTCATCAGCGAGAACGGCCGCATCATCCCTGCGCGCATCACCGGCACGAAGGCGCACTATCAGCGCCAGCTGTCCACCGCGATCAAGCGTGCGCGTTTCCTGGCGCTGATGCCGTACACCGACCTGCATTGAGGAGACAGCCATGCAAGTGATTCTGATGGACAAGGTCGCCAACCTGGGCAACCTCGGCGACGTGGTCAAGGTGAAGGACGGCTACGCCCGTAATTTTCTCATTCCCACCGGCCGCGCCCGGCGCGCCTCGGCCGCCAACCTGGAAGCCTTCGCGGCCCAGAAGGCCGAGCTCGAACGGATCGCCGCCGAAAAGCTCGCAGACGCTCAGCGTCGCGGCGAGAAGCTCGAAGGGGCGTCGGTAACCGTTACCCAGAAGGCCGGCGTCGACGGCCGCCTGTTCGGTTCGGTCACCAATGCAGATATCGCCGATGCGCTGAACGCGCTGGGCCACGATGTGGCCAAGGCCGATGTGCGTCTGCCCGACGGCCCGTTCAAGACCGTTGGCGAATACCCGGTCGCGCTGGGGCTGCATCATGACGTTACCGCCAACATCACCGTTGTGGTGGTGGGCGAGCAGTAAGCGGCGGGTCCGATCCGGCCCGGACGAGGGAGCCTGCGGGCTCCCTTTTTCGTTCCCTTTATTCCCGCTCGTCCACCGCTTATCCACAAGGTTGTCCCTTGGTCGAGGCGCAGGGCGAGGACTAGAATTCGCGCATGGCTGCCATTCACCCCCTGAACGTCCAGAACGATCCGCAATTGGCGCAGATGCGCCTGCCGCCGCATTCCCTGGAGGCCGAGCAGGCGGTGCTGGGCGGTCTGCTGCTGGACAACGGTGCGTGGGACCGGATCGGCGACGTGGTGTCCGAATCGGATTTCTACCGCCAGGACCACCGCCAGATTCTCAAGGCCATCGTCAGGCAGATTGCCGATAACCGTCCGGCCGACGCCGTGACGGTCGCCGAGGCGCTGCAAAGCCTCGGCGAGCTCGAAAACGTCGGCGGCCTGGCCTACATCGTCGCGCTGGCGAGCAACACGCCATCCGCGGCCAACATCCGCCGCTATGCGGAAATCGTGCGCGAGCGCGCCGTGATGCGCCGGCTGGCCGAGGTTGCCACCGGCATCGCGGACAGCGCCTATGCGCCGTCCGGCCGGCCGGCCTCGCAACTGCTCGACGAGGCCGAGGCCAAGATTTTCGAGATCGCCGAATCCGGCAGCCGTGGCCAGGCGGGATTCAGTGAAATCAAGCCCTTGCTGAAGGAAGTGGTCGAGCGCATCGACGAGCTCTATCACCGCGACAATGATTCGGGCGTCACCGGCGTGCCGACCGGCTTTCACGATCTCGACCAGAAAACCTCGGGTCTGCAGCCGGGCGATCTCATTATCGTGGCCGGGCGGCCATCGATGGGCAAGACTGCATTCTCGATCAACATCGGCGAGAACGTGGCGCTCGATACCGGGCTCCCGGTCGCCGTTTTTTCGATGGAGATGGGCGGCGCGCAACTGGTGATGCGGATGATCGGTTCGGTCGGCCGGCTCGACCAGCATCGCCTGCGCACCGGCAAGCTGGGCGAGGACGACTGGCAGCGCCTGACCTATGCGCTCGGCAAACTCAACGACGCGCCGGTGTTCATCGACGAGACGCCGGGACTCAACGTGCTGGAACTGCGTGCCCGCGCGCGCAGGCTGATGCGCCAGTGCGGCAAGCTCGGGCTCATCATCATCGACTACCTGCAGCTGATGTCGGCGAGCAGTTCCGGCGAGAACCGTGCTACGGAAATCTCCGAAATATCGCGCGCGCTGAAGGGGCTGGCGAAGGAACTCAACGTGCCGGTGATCGCACTTTCGCAGCTGAACCGCGGGCTGGAACAGCGTCCCAACAAGCGCCCGGTCATGTCCGACCTGCGCGAGTCGGGCGCCATCGAGCAGGACGCCGACGTGATTCTCTTCATCTATCGCGACGAGGTTTACAACCCCGACACCCAGGACAAGGGCACGGCCGAAATCATCATCGGCAAGCAGCGGAACGGCCCGATCGGGAGTGTTCGGCTGGCCTTCCTCGGCGAATACACGCGCTTCGAATCGCTGGCGCAACCGGGCGCCTACTGAGCCCTGATGTGCCCCGAATTCGCCTGCCCTCGCTTGATTCTTGTCCGCCATGAAAGATTTTGTTCAGTCGGGCGCATGAATCACTACGCCGCTCCTTCTCACACCTTCCCTGGCAGCCAAGACTCGGTGCGATCATCAGGCGAATTCGGGGCACATCAGGGCTGACCATGCGGCCGATCCGGGCGCGGATTTCCGCCGGTGCGATGGCGCATAACCTGCGCGTGGCGCGCGAGCACGCCGGCGATGCGCGCGTGTTCGCGGTGGTCAAGGCCAATGCCTACGGCCACGGCTTGTCGCGTGCGCGGCGCGCGTTCGCGGCAGCCGACGGATTTGCCGTGCTCACGCTGGAAGAAGCCGCCAATCTGCGCCTGATGGGGGTAGAGCAGCCTATCCTGCTGCTCGAAGGCATATTTGGCGCGGACGAGATCGCCGCCTGTGCCGAGCTCGATCTCTGGCCCGTGCTGCACCATGCGGAGCAGCTCGAATGGCTGGCGCGCACGCCGCCTGCGCGCCCCCTGCAGGTATTCGTCAAATTCGACAGCGGCATGCACCGGCTCGGTTTCCCGCTGGCGCGGCACGCCGAGGTGATCGCCCGGGTTCGGGCCTTGCCGGGCGTGGCCGGAATGACGCTGATGACGCATTTCGCGCAGGCCGATGAGACGGCCGGCGCGGACTGGCAATTGCGACCGTTCATGACGGCGCTGGAAACCCATGCCGCCCTGCCCTGGAGCTGCGCCAATTCGGCCGCGCTGCTGCGCTATCCCGCCGCACGTGGTGCCTGGGTGAGGCCCGGCATCATGCTCTACGGTGCTTCGCCTTTTGCGGACAGGCGTGCAACCGAATGTGGCCTGCGCCCGGCCATGGAGCTGACGTCGGAGCTGATTGCCGTCCATGCGCTCGAACCCGGCGAGGGCGTGGGCTATGGGCAACTGTTCCGCGCATCGCAGGCCATGCGCGTCGGAGTCGTCGCCTGCGGCTATGCCGACGGGTATCCCCGCCATGCGCCGACCGGTACGCCGATCGCAGTTGCCGGATGCCTGACGCGCACGCTGGGGCGTGTTTCGATGGACATGCTGTGCGTGGATTTGAGCGGTTGCCCCGAAGCGACGGTCGGCAGCCCCGTGGAATTGTGGGGCGGGATCGTGCCGGTCGACGCGGTTGCCGCAGCGGCCGGCACCGTGGGCTACGAGCTTTTGTGCGCGCTGGCGGCGCGGGTGCCGGTCGAGGATGTCGACTAGGGTCCGCCGCTTACGTATTTAATGCGTGGTCCCGAACGAAGGATCGCGCGTGCCGGGGGGTAACGGCAGACCGGCGTAGCGGCTGGCCTGGGCGATCGGGCCGTGGGGGAACAGGCCGTACAAGAATTTGTGGCCGCCCAGGCCCGCGAATTCCTCTTCGAGACTGCTCGTGAGCATGCGTGCGTTGATGGTGCCGCCGTGGTCGGCATAACAGTCGCGCAGATAGCGGATGATGCCGAGATGATCGTCGGTCAGTTCGAGGCCGTCCGCCCGCGCCATCGCGATGGCCTGCGCCTCGTTCCAGGGGTCGAGTTCGCCCAGATGGCCGCGCGCATCGGGATTGTCGTGTGCTTGTGCGACCCATTTGTTGATGTCCAGCATGGCGTCTCCTTTCTTTCATATGGGAAGGGGATGGTCTCGTTATAGATTTCGACGTCGAAATTCCAAGCCACCCGGATCAAAAACGCGTCCGGGCCTTGTGTTTATAATCGTGCCATTCCAACCAGGGGAGTCCACCATGAAAACCATTGCGCACGCGCTGGTCGTCGGTCTGTTTTTGACCCAGGCCATCAATCCTGCTTATGCGGGGCTGTTCGATTTCAAATTGGGCGGCGACAAGAAAGAGGAAGGCCAGGCGACCGGATCGGCCGGCCCGGACGGCGCCCAGGGCGAAGCCAAGGAACTGGAGAAATGCGACAAGCCCTATGGGACGCTCGCTGTGGTCGAACCGCAGGACGCGGTGATTTCCCATCTGCTGCAGTATGGTCTGCAGTCGCCCACCGGACTGATCCGCATGATGGTCCAGCAGTCCAACTGTTTCGTGCTGGTCGAGCGTGGCCGTGCCATGCAGAACCTGATGCAGGAGCGCGCGCTGGCCGAGTCCGGTGAGCTGCGCAAGGGATCCAACATGGGCAAGGGCCAGATGGTCACCGCCGACTACGTGCTGACGCCCGATGCGGTGTTCTCCAGCAAGGATTCGGGCGGCGTCGGCGGTGCGCTGGGCGGGCTCGGCGTGTTCGGCGCGGTAGCGGGCCTCGTGGCGGCCGGCCTCAAGTTCAAATCGGCGCAGACGACGATGATTCTGTCCGATTCGCGGACCTCGCTGCAACTGGCCTCGGCCACCGGCAACGCGGAAAAAACGGACTGGAGCGTCGGCGGCCTGCTGGTCGGCGGCGGTGCGGCCGGCGCGCTGGGCGGTTACACCAACACGCCTGAGGGCAAGGTCATCGCTGCGAGCTATCTGGACAACTGGAACAACATCGTCCGCTCGATCCGCGGCAACCCCGAGATGCAACGCCAGGAAATCAGCCTCAAGGGCAAGTCGGGCCAGCCGACGAAAGCCGGCGCGGTGTTCGAGGAGGGCGATGCGATCGTCGGCAAAATCGCCGGCCTGAAGGTCTATGCCCAGCCGAACAAGTCCTCCAAGGTGGTCACAACCCTGGGGCGTGGCGAAGAAGTGATCTTTACCGGCCAGGAGCAGGGCGAATTCATTTCCGTCCAGGGCCAGAATGGCGAAGGTTGGGTGCAGAAGGTGATGGTCAGGAAGTGACGCCTCAACGGCGAACCGGAAAAAGCCGGGCATGCCCGGCTTTTTTCATGGCATGCCGATGAAAGGGATGAAGCATTCCAGATGGCGGCTGCCGGTCACGTGCCGGTCGGCGCCGCTGCGCCGAACCTCCCGTTCGAGCGCACGTTCGAATGCCGCCCAGTCGGCAATGCCTTCGTAGATCTCCATCCAGGTGTCGGCGTCGTCGCAACGCCGCAGCCGGCGCGGCGGGTTGGCACAACAGGGCGCCATCGCCGCCAGCAGCGCATCGATGCGGCCCGCGCACGCGGCGACATGTGCCGGGTCGATGCGGTAGTACACGTAGGCCGTGCGCACCTATTCCGGCACAGCGTAAGGGAAGGGTTTGAGCGTCAGTACGGCGCCGTCGGGACGGCCGAGCCGTAGCGTCTGGCTGCGAGCGCTCTCGACCTGGGCGACCGCCAGCAGATCGTAGCCGCCGGCTGGCGCGGGCGCGGCGTTGACTACGGTGCCGCTCGCTTGCTCGCCGAGGTCGGCGCTGTAGAGGCTGTCGCCGGGCGCGGCCGGGGCGTCGGTATGGGCGAGTACCATGCGGCGTTTCAGCTTGCCCAGATACTGGCTGCGCGCGACGATTTCCTGTCCCGGATAGCAGCCTTTCTGAAAGCTCACGCCGCCCAGCGCTTCGTAGTTCACCATCTGCGGCACGAACTGTTCCTGCGTGGCGGCAACGATCATCGGGATGCCCGCAGACAGCCGCAGCCAGTCCCAGACCGGCGCGCCAACCGGGGTGGCCGATGCCCGCAGCGTCTGCCAGACGCGTGCGGCATGCTCGGGCCGGATGGCCAGCACAAACTTGTCCGTGCCGGTGCGGATCACGCGGCCGGCCTCGCTGGCGATACTGCGCATCGGCGCGTCTGGCAGTGCGCCCAGGGCGGCTGATACCGCATCGAGGGCGGCCGGACCGGCTACCACCAGCCGCACGCGTTCGTCGCTGGCGTCCCGCCCCCGGGTTTTGGCGCGCATCACGAACATCGACAGCCGCTTGAGCACGCTGGGGAGAATGTCGCCGGACAACTGCAGACAGGTGTCCGCGTCGTCGCGCCACATCAGGAAATTGCCGAGCAGCCGGCCCTTGGGGCTGCAGTAGCCGTTCCATTGCGCATCCTCAGCGTGCAGGGCACGCACGTCGTTGGTCAGCTGCCCTTGCAGGAAACTGGCGGTATCCTCGCCGCTGAAGGCGATCACACCGAGCTGCGACAGATCGGCCATGACCGTCCCGGCCGCTGCGGCGGCACGCTCGGCAGCCGGGTCGCCATAATCCTGAACGGCGCCGTCCTGCAGACGGGCGCCCTGATTTTCGAGAAAGGTTTTCCAGGCTTCGGTCACGATGCGGTCCAATCGGAAATTTTCAATGGAAAAGTGTACACGCTGATGCGTCCGCTGGCGCTCAAACCCTCACGCAGACTGGGGGTGTGGATGATCGCGCTGACCGGGCTGGCGGAGCTGGCCATCGCGCGTGCCGATCTGCCGCCGGGTGTGCAGGCCGCGCTGGGCGCGATGGTGCTGGCACTGGCGATACGGGGCTGGCGGCGTGCCGCCCGGCTGCCCGTGCTGGCGCTGGGACGCGACGGCCGTCTGCATGGGGAAGACGGCGTAGGAACCTGGCAGGTCCTCGACGTGGCGGCCGACAGCTTCGTGTCCCCGGCCCTGATCGTCCTGCGCTACGGTGGAAAAGGTGGCGAGATACGCACGCTGACCCTGCTGCCGGACAGCGCGCCCGCCGACGATTTGCGGCGGCTCAGGACGGCGCTTCGCTGGGCGCGCCGCACACGCTCGGACACATCGTCCCCGGACGCGGGTTGAGCACGGTGTTGCCGGCGATCGGCAGGGTGTCGGGGTAGTCGCGGCTGTAGTGCAGACCACGGCTTTCCTGCCGAAGCTGGGCCGAGCGGATGATGAGGTCGGCGGTCTGGACGAGGTTGCGCAGCTCGATCAGATCGTTGCTGACGCGGAAATTACGGTAGAACTCGTCGATCTCGGCGCGCAGCAGGCGCACCCGGTGCGAAGCGCGCGCCAGCCGTTTGTTGGTACGCACGATGCCGACGTAGTCCCACATAAAGCGCCGCAGCTCGTCCCAGTTGTGCGAGATCACCACTTCCTCGTCGGGATCGGTCACGCGCGAGGCATCCCAGGCCGGCAGGTCGAACGAAGGGGCGGGCGGCGTGGCAAGAATATCGGCGGCGGCGGCATGGCCGAACACCAGGCATTCGAGCAGGGAATTCGAGGCCAGCCGGTTGGCGCCGTGCAGACCGGTGAAGGTGACTTCGCCTACTGCGTGCAGGTTGCAAAGGTCGGTGCGTGCGTGGAGGTCGGTGACGACGCCGCCGCAGGTGTAGTGCGCGGCGGGCACTACCGGGATCGGTTCGCGGGTGATGTCGATCCCCAGTTCCAGACAGCGTTTGTAGATGGTCGGAAAATGCTCGCGCACGAATTCGGCGGGCTTGTGGCTGATGTCGAGGAAGACGCAGTCGAGCCCGCGCTTTTTCATCTCGAAGTCGATTGCGCGTGCCACCACGTCGCGGGGGGCGAGTTCGGCCCGTTCGTCGTGCAACTGCATGAAACGCGAACCGTCCGGCAGCAGCAGATGACCGCCTTCGCCGCGCACCGCCTCGGTGATGAGGAAGGATTTTGCATGCGGGTGGTACAGACAGGTCGGATGGAACTGGACGAATTCCAGGTTGGCCACCCGGCAGCCGGCGCGCCAGGCCATCGCGATACCGTCGCCGGTCGAGGTGTCGGGATTGGTCGTGTAGAGATAGACCTTGCCGGCGCCGCCGGTGGCCAGTACGGTGTGGCCGGCGGCGAAGGTCTCGACCTCGCCGGTCCCCTTGTTGAGCGCATAGGCGCCGTGGATCTGCCGGTCCTGCCCGCCGACGCGCTTGCCGGTGATCAGGTCGATGGCGACGTGCTGCTCGAAGGTCTCGATGTTGGGGTGGGCGCGGACCTTGTCCAGCAGGCTGGTCTGGACGGCGTGGCCGGTGGCGTCGGCGGCGTGCACCACGCGCCGTTTCGAATGGCCGCCCTCGCGCGCGAGGTGCAGGCCGCCGGGCGCCTGCGGATCGGGGGTGAAGGCCACGCCGTTGGCGGTCAGCCAGGCGATCATGTCACGGGCCTGGCCGGCGACCAGACGGGTGACGGCAACGTCGCACAGGCCGGTGCCGGCCACCAGGGTGTCGTGCACGTGTGCCTCGACCGAGTCGCCATTATCCACCGCGGCGGCGATGCCACCCTGTGCCCAGTCGCTGGCGCCGTCGGTCATGCGGCGCTTGGTCACAATGGCCACGCGACGCTGATCGGCGAGCCTGAGCGCGGTGGTCAGCGCGGCCAGGCCGCTGCCGAGAATGAGGACGTCGTGGTTGTGCTGCATGATGGGAGCCGGTGACGGATGATAGCAGGCTTGCACCGTCCGGGAATATGGCCGGATGCATGGACAGGCGGGCGGAAAACCCTTGTCCGGTTTGAACTTTTTTACCGTCTCCGCCTCTCATGGGCGGAAGATGCGGTCGCGTATACTTTCGCCACTAACAACAAGCAGCAGGGAGATATGTCGGACCGCGAACTGGATCAGGTGCTGGTCGAACGCGCTCAGAAGGGCGACAAGCGCGCCTTCGAGCTGCTGGTGAGCAAGTATCACCGCAAGCTCGGCCGGCTGCTGTCGCGCATGGTGCGCGACGCGGCCGAAGTGGAAGACATCACGCAGGAAGCCTTCATCAAGGCCTACCGGGCATTGCCGGGTTTCCGTGGCGAGAGTGCGTTCTACACCTGGCTGTACCGGATCGCGGTCAATACGGCGAAGAACTATCTGGTCGCGCACAAGCGCCAGCCGGTTTCCTCCGACGTATTGGCCGAGGACGCGGAGAATTTCGAGGACGGCGACCTGCTGCGCGATATCGCGACGCCGGACGCGGAACTCCAGACCAAGCAGATCGCCAAAGCGGTGAACGAGGCCGTGGAAGCGTTGCCCGAGGAATTGAGAACGGCCATCACCTTGCGCGAAATCGAAGGCATGAGTTACGAGGAAATCGCGCAGATGATGACTTGCCCGATCGGTACCGTGCGTTCCCGGATTTTTCGTGCACGCGAGGCGATTGCGGAGAAAATACGCCCCATGCTGGGAACGAGTCAGGATAAAAGGTGGTAAACATGTCAGCACTTCGCAAACCCGATCACGCCGCCCTTGTCGAACCTGACAGCCTGTCGGCGCTGTCGGCCACGCTCGACGGGGAAACGGCCCATGCCGAAACGGAGGCTTGCCTGGCCGCGCTCCGGCAGGACGACGGTCTCCGGCGCGACTGGGCCGATTACCACATGATCGGCGATCTGATGCGGGGGGTGGCGCCTTCGCCCGACATGCCCGATTTCATGAGCCGTTTTTCGGCGAAACTTGCCGACGAACCGACCATACTCGCCCCGCGGCGTAGCGTCTGGCCGCAACGTATCGCAGTCGCTTCCTTCGCGTCGCTGGCGGTGTGGGGAGCGGTCACCCTGAAGGGCATGCTGACGGAGGAAGCGGGCGGTATTCCTCTGGCGCAAGGGCCGGCCACGCAGGAGGTCGCCCTGGCGTCGGACGAACCGGCGAAGGAGGCCCGCCTGGCGCCCTATCTCGTCGCCCATCAGGAATTCGCACCGATGGCGGTGGCTTCGCCCTACCAGCGCGCCGTCGCCGTGGCGGTGGAGCCGCGCTGATGCCGCTGGGCACGCTGCGGCAGTCGGGCTGGCGGATTTTCCTGCTGGCGGGTCTGTTGCTGACGGCTGGGGGTGCCCATGCCGATGCTGCACTCGACTGGCTGAACCGGGCTGCGGATGCGGCCAAACGGCTCAATTACAGCGGCGTCTACGTTTACCACCACGGCGAGCATATCGAGGTGATGCGCGTCCAGCATCGTGCCGATGCGCGTGGCGAGCAGGAGCGGGTCGAAGTGCTCGACGGTACGCCGCGCCAGTTTCTGCGGATCAACAACGACGTCTACTGCCATCTGCCCGACGGCCGCCACGTCCGGCTCGAGCGCAATGCGCCCCGCCGCTTCTTCCCGGCACAGCTGCCGGATCAGCCGGCCGATCTGCTGGCGTTCTACGAGGCGAAACTGGGCGGTACCGAGCGCGTTGCCGGCCGACAGTGCCAGGTCGTCATCCTGCAGCCGCGCGACGGCTATCGCTACGCATTCAATCTCTGGATCGACAAGCAGAGCGGTCTGCCGCTCAAATCGCGGATCGTCAACGAGAACGGCGGCGTGGTGTCCATGTTCGTCTTCTCCGAACTCCAGATTGGCAAACCGCCCGAAGATCGTGCATTTGCCAACGACATGGCAGGCAAACGCATCCTCAGCGCCAGTCTCGACAAGCCGGCTGCCGTCGCCTGGAACGTCCGGCCGCCGCCGGGCTATGTGCGCGTGCAGGAGGCAGTGCGCGTGCTGCCGGGCAAGAAGGCGCCGGTGACGCATCTGGTCTTTTCGGACGGCCTGAGCGTTCTGTCGCTGTTCGTCGAGCCCACCGATCCGCAGGCGCAAAGCCTGCGCGGCCTGTCTGCCGAAGGCGCGATCGGCATTTATGCGAGGGACGTCGACGGCTATACGGTGACCACGCTCGGCGAAGTCCCGAACGCAGCCCTGATCGAGACCGGCAATTCGGTCGGCAGGAAATAACCGCACACCCATGCTGGAGCAGACTGCCGAAGTCGTCGCCGTCGTGCCGGGCGGTGCGCGCGTGCAGGCGGTCGAATCGTCCGGCTGCGGCACCTGCGGCGGGCATGGATGCTCGACGCGGCGTATCGCCGAGCTGTTCCGCCGTACGCCGCAGGGTTTTCTGGTCGACAGCAGCCTGCCGCTGACTCCGGGTGATCGGGTGATCGTCGGAATCGAAGAAGGCCGCGTGCTGTTCGGTGCGATCCGGGCCTACGGACTGCCTTTGCTGGCGATGCTTGGTGGCGCGTTGCTGATGGCGGCTTTCATGCCGGGCGATGGCCCTGCGGTGGCGGGGCTGCTCGTCGGCGGGGTGGCCGGGTGGGCGCTTGGCCGCAGCGGTCGGGCCGAACGTCCACGCGTGCTGCGGCATGAAAACGACACGGTCTCCATTCGGCTCAAACCCTACGTATGAGGAAAGGACGGCAATCATGATAAGAGCGGCATTTGCGGGGCTCGCACTGGCGGCGACGCTGTCGACGCCGGCACTGGCCAAGGATGTGATGGATGTGGCGGATCTGGTCGAGAAGCAGGGGCCGGCCGTGGTCAACATCAGCACGACCAAGCTGGTGAAGCGCGGCCCCGAGGGGCTGCCCTTTGCGCTGCCCGACGACGAGGACATGCAGGAATTCTTCCGCCGCTTCTTCCCGGGCGGCGTGCCCGGCGGTCAGGGCGGCCCGATGCAGGAAATCCCGACACGCGGCGCGGGGTCGGGATTCATCGTCAGCAGCGACGGCTACATCCTGACCAATGCACACGTTGTCCGCAACGCCGACGAGGTTGTCGTCAAGCTGATCGACAAGCGCAAGTTCACCGCCAAGGTCGTCGGCGCCGATGCGCGGACCGATGTGGCGGTCATCAAGATCACGGCGAACAACCTGCCGATCGTGAAGCTGGGCGACCCCGCCCGCCTGCGCGTGGGCGAAGCCGTCGCGGCGATCGGCTCGCCCTTCGGCTTCGAGAATTCGGTGACGGCGGGCATCGTCTCGGCGAAGGGCCGTTCGCTGCCGTCCGAAAATTATGTGCCTTACATCCAGACCGACGTACCGATCAATCCCGGCAATTCGGGCGGGCCGCTGTTCAACATGAAAGGCGAAGTGGTCGGGATCAATTCCCAGATTTACAGCCGCAGCGGCGGTTACCAGGGCGTCTCGTTCGCGATCCCGATCGACGTGGCCATGGAAGTCGTCGATCAGCTCAAGAGCGGCGGCAAGGTGTCGCGCGGCTGGCTGGGCGTGGTGATCCAGGAAGTCACGGCCGACCTGGCCGACTCCTTCGGGCTCGACCGGCCGCGAGGTGCGCTGGTAGCCCAGGTGCAGCCCGACACGCCCGCGGCCAGGGCCGGCATCCAGGCGGCCGACGTCATTCTGGAATTCAACGGCCGGCCGGTCGAGAATTCCGGCGATCTGCCCCGTATCGTCGGCATGACCAAGCCGGGCAGCCAGGTGCCGATGACCGTATGGCGCAAGGGCAAGACGCAGCGATTGAATGTGACGGTGGCCGAACTGCCGAGCGAAGCCGCCCAGAGCGAGCGCGGCAGCCGGACGTTCTCGCGGGGCGGGCTGGCGCTGTCCGAGCTCAATGCCGAGCAGAAGCGGGCGCTCGGACTCGATTACGGCCTGCTGGTCGAGGATGCCAACGGCGACGCGGCGCGCGCCGGCATCCAGACCGGCGACGTGATCCTGGCGGTCAACAACGCCAAGGTCACTACGGTCGATGCCTTTCGCAAAAGCATCGCCGCGGTACCTGCCGGCAAAAGCGTTGCGATCTTGGTGCGCCGGGGCGACGGTTCGCTGTACGTGCCGCTGAAAATTTCCGGTGACTAGGACGCTCATCCTGTATACGCGGGCGGGTTGTCCGTTGTGCGAGGAAATGGCAGCGGCGGCCGAGGGGCTGCTTGCCGGACACGCGGTCGGCATTGCTACCGTCGATGTCGATGCCGACCCGGTGCTCAAGGCCCGCTATGGCTGGGACGTGCCCCTGCTGTTCGATGGCGGGACCGAACTGGGCCGGCATCGCCTCGACCCCGCCGCGATTCGCGCGTGGCTGGCGGCGCAGGCTTGAAATCCGTTAAAATCCGCGCAGTTATCGCATCCCTGACCGGGCACGGAAACGTGCCCGTTTTGTTGTGTCGCAAAGCCTGATCCGCAATTTCTCCATCATCGCCCACATCGACCACGGCAAGTCCACGCTCGCCGACCGGCTGATCCAGTATTGCGGCGGCTTGTCCGAACGCGAGATGGAGGCCCAGGTGCTCGATTCGATGGACCTGGAAAAAGAGCGCGGCATCACCATCAAGGCGCAGACCGCCTCGCTGGCCTACAAGGCACAGGATGGCCAGATATACCGCCTGAACCTCATCGACACGCCGGGGCACGTCGACTTCTCGTACGAAGTCAGCCGTTCGCTGTCGGCCTGCGAAGGGGCGCTGCTGGTGGTGGACGCTTCGCAGGGCGTGGAGGCGCAGACGGTGGCGAACTGTTACACCGCCATCGATCTGGGCGTCGAAGTCATTCCGGTTCTGAACAAGATCGATCTGCCGGCGGCCGACCCCGACCGCGTCGCGGGCGAAATCGAGGACATCGTCGGCATCGACGCCACCGATGCCGTGCGCGCTTCGGCCAAGACGGGTATCGGCATTCCGGAAATCCTGGAAGTCGTCGTCAGGCAGGTGCCGCCGCCGCGTGGCAACGTGGATGCGCCGCTCAAGGCGCTGATCATCGATTCCTGGTTCGACAACTACGTCGGCGTCGTCATGCTGGTGCGCGTGGTCGACGGCGTGCTGCGGCCCAAGGACAAGATCCGTTTCATGGCCACCGGCGCGCAATATCTTGCCGAGCATGTCGGCGTGTTCACCCCCAAATCGGTTGACCGCGACCAGCTCGCCACCGGTGAGGTCGGCTTTGTCATCGCCGGCATCAAGGAACTCAAGGCCGCACAGGTCGGCGACACGGTGACGCTGGCTGAAAAGCCCGCCGCCGAGCCGCTGCCCGGCTTCAAGAAAGTCCAGTCGCAGGTCTTCGCCGGTCTTTATCCGGTCGAGTCGCACGACTTCGAGGCGCTGCGCGACGCGCTGACCAAGCTGCAGCTGAACGATGCGGCGCTGCAGTTCGAACCCGAGGTTTCGCAGGCGCTGGGCTTCGGTTTCCGCTGCGGCTTTCTCGGCCTGCTGCACATGGACATCGTGCAGGAGCGGCTCGAACGCGAATACGACATGGACCTCATCACCACCGCGCCGACAGTGGTGTACGAGGTGGTGATGAAGGACGGCGGCCTCGTCAACGTGGAAAACCCGTCCAAGCTGCCGGATCTGTCGAAGATCCAGGAAATCCGCGAACCCATCATCACGGCGACGATCTACGTGCCGGAAGAATTCGTCGGAAACGTGATCACGCTGTGCAACCAGAAACGCGGCGTGCAGCTCGACATGCAGTACCACGGCAAGCAGGTGATGCTGCGCTACGACCTGCCGATGAATGAAGTGGTCATGGATTTCTTCGACAAGCTGAAATCGACCAGCCGCGGCTACGCCTCGCTCGACTACGAGTTCAAGGAGTACCGGGCCGGCGATCTGGTCAAGCTCGACATCCTCGTCAACAACGAGAAGGTCGACGCACTCTCGCTGATCGTCCACCGCGCCACCAGCGTCTACCGTGGCCGCGAACTGGCATCCAAGATGCGCGAACTGATTCCGCGCCAGATGTTCGACGTGGCGGTGCAGGCCGCCATCGGCGCCAACATCATCGCGCGCGAAAACGTGAAGGCCATGCGCAAGAACGTGCTCGCCAAGTGCTACGGCGGCGACATCACCCGCAAGAAGAAGCTGCTCGAAAAACAGAAGGCCGGCAAACGCCGCATGAAGCAGGTCGGCAATGTCGAAATCCCGCAGGAAGCCTTCCTCGCCATCCTGCAAGTCTCCGATAAATAATCAGATCCGACGCACATCATGAACTTCGCACTCATCCTGTTCATCGCGCTGGCCGTCACCGGCGCCATCTGGCTGCTGGACGCGCTATTGCTCAAACGCCATCGTGACGCGGACGCCAAGGAACCGATGCTCGTCGAATACGCGAAGAGCTTTTTCCCGGTCATTCTTATCGTGTTCGCGTTGCGTTCCTTCCTGGTCGAGCCGTTCAAGATTCCGTCCGGTTCGATGATGCCGACGCTGCTGATCGGCGACTTCATCCTGGTCAACAAATATACCTATGGCATCCGTCTGCCGGTGCTCAACAAGAAAATCATTCCGCTCAACGATCCCCAGCGCGGCGACGTGATGGTGTTCCGCTACCCGGACGATCCGGATCTGGACTACATCAAGCGGGTGATCGGGGTGCCGGGGGATACCGTGGAGTACCGGGACAAGCGGCTGACAGTGAACGGCCAGCCGGTTCCGACCAGCCAGAACGGCACCTACAGTTACGTTGGCGGGGGCCTGAGCTACATCACGGCGATGGTGTACGACGAAAAGCTCGGCGAGGCCAGCCATGCCATGATGGTCGAGCCGGGCAGACCCTCGGTCGACCCGCGACAGGTCATGCCCTTTCCCAACCGCGAAAACTGCTCCTACAATGCCGAGGGCGAAGGCTTCGCGTGCAAGGTGCCGGTGGGGCATTACTTCATGATGGGCGACAACCGCGATCAGAGTAACGACAGCCGTTACTGGGGATTCGTCCCGGACGGGAACATCGTCGGCAAGGCCTTCTTCATCTGGATGAATTTCGACGACTTCGGACGCATCGGCACCCCCATTCGTTAAGGAGAGATCATGCTTCGCACCCCTGCCCGGTTTTCCCGCCAGCGTGGTTTGACCCTGTTCGGTTTTCTGTTTACCGCCGTCATTCTGATCATGCTGGCGATGCTGGCGATGAAGCTCGTGCCGGCCTATATCGAATTTTTCTCGATCAAGAAAATCCTCAATTCGATGGGGCAGGAAAGCGATATCAAGTCCAAGAGCAATGCGGACCTCCGCTCCGATTTCATGCGGCGCGCCAGTGCAGACTACGTTGACGGCAAGCGGGCCGAGGATTTGCTGATCGAGCGCAAGTCGGGTATGCCGATCCTGTCGGTCGACTACGAATTCCGCACGCCACTGGTGGCCAACGTCAGCCTCGTGATCGAATTCAAGGCCAGCTCGGATCCCAGCGCGACCGCTGCTGCCGACATTGAATAATCCCCTGCTTTTGCAGCGCCTGGAGCAGGCGCTGGGGCACCGGTTTTCCCGTCCCGACCTGCTCGTGCAGGCGCTTACCCATCGCAGTCACAGCGCGCTCAATAACGAGCGGCTCGAATTCCTCGGTGATTCGGTGCTCAACTGCTCCGTCGCGCGCGCGCTCTACGATGCATTTCCCGATCTGCCCGAGGGCAGCCTGTCGCGCCTGCGCGCCAATCTGGTGCGTCAGGAGACTCTGGCCGAGATTGCCGCCGGTTTGCAGCTGGGCGATGTGCTGCGCCTGGGCGAAGGCGAGCTCAAGAGCGGAGGATTTCGCCGCCCCTCCATCCTGGCGGATGCCCTGGAATCGCTGTTCGGCGCGGTTTTCCTGGACGCCGGTTTCGATGCTGCGCAGCATGCCGTGCGCGGCCTGTTCGATCCACTGATCGCACGCATCGATCCCAAAGCCTCGGGCAAGGATTCGAAGACGCAGTTGCAGGAAGTACTGCAGTCGCGTCGCCTGCCGCTGCCGGAATACCGGCTGGTCGACGTTCAGGGCGAGGCGCACGATCAGCATTTCGTCGTCGATTGCGTACTGTCGCGGCCCACCCTGACCACGCGCGGCACGGGCAAGAGCCGGCGCGCCGCGGAGCAGGCCGCCGCAGGCGGTGCCTGCGAGGCGTTGCAGCAGGCGGCCGTGCGCAAATGAGCGGAGCGGCGGCGCATGTCTGCGGCCTGATCGCCCTCGTCGGTCGGCCGAACGTCGGCAAGTCCACGCTGCTGAACCGGCTGGTCGGGCAGAAGATCAGCATCACCTCGAAAAAGGCGCAGACCACGCGTCATCGCGTCATGGGCATCCGTACCGAAGACGGCGCGCAGTTCGTCTTTGTCGATACCCCGGGCTTCCAGACCCGCCACGCCAGCACGCTGAACCGCGCGATGAACAAGCGCGTGCGAGAGACCCTGGCGGACACCGACGTGGTGATGCTGCTGGTCGAAGCCGGCCGCCTGACGCGCGAGGACCGGCAGGTGATCGACCTGCTGCCCGGCGACCGGCCGGTCGTGCTGGTCGTCAACAAGATCGACCATGCGAAGGACAAGGCTGCGCTCATGGCCTACCTGCAGGATGTGGCCGCCACGCACGCTTTCGCGGAAATCGTACCGGTCTCGGCGAAGAACGGGCACAACCTCGACGAACTGCTGAAGGTCCTGCGTGCGCATCTGCCGGGGAATCCGCCGCTGTTCGACGAGGACGACGTCACCGACCAGACCGAGCGTCAGCTTGCCGCCGAGCTGATACGCGAAAAGGTGTTCCGCCTGTGCGGCGAGGAAATCCCCTATGCCGTTGCCGTGCAGATCGACAAGTTCGAAGAGGAGGGCAGGCTGCGCCGCATCTTCGCCACCATCCTCGTCGACCGCGATGGCCACAAGGCGATCGTCATCGGCAAGGGCGGTGAAAAGCTCAAAGCCATCTCCACCCAGGCGCGAGAGGATATGGAGCGCGCCTTCGACGGCAAGGTCTATCTCGAAGTCTGGGTCAAGGTGAAGGGCGGCTGGGCGGACGATGTGCGCATGCTGAAGTCGCTCGGGCTCGACTGATCCGCCGCTTTCGACATCGAGGTCGCTCAGCGCATGTCCACCGATGCCCGCATCAACAACGCTCCGGGTTTCGTCCTCCATACCTACCCGTTCAAGGAGACCAGCGTGGTGGCCGAGGTTTTCACCCGCGAGCACGGCCGCGTCGCGTTGATCGCGCGTGGCGCGCGCCGGCCGGCATCCGTGCTGCGCGGTCTGATGCAGCCGTTCACGCCGCTGCTGCTCTCGTGGTTTGGCAAGTCCGATCTCAAGACGCTGCACGCCGCCGAATGGCAGGGCGGACTCGTTGCGCCGCAGGGGCGCGGACTGATGTGCGGTTTTTATCTCAACGAGCTGCTGCTGCGGGTGCTGGCGCGCGGCGATGCGCACGAGACGCTGTACGACCGCTACGTGGAAACGCTGGACCGGCTTGCAGCCGGCGACGCGGATTTCGAGCGCATCCTGCGCCGCTTCGAGAAACACCTGCTCGCCGATATCGGCTACGGCGCTACTTTCGACCGCGAGGCCGGAGGCGGCGCGCCCATCGATGCCGATACACGCTATGTCTATCAGCCCGAACGCGGCGCATTGCGCGCGCAGGGGCAACCGGGCTGTCCGGTATCCGGCCGCACGCTGCTCGATTTGGCGGCGGACCGCTTCGACGCACCGGCCACGCTCGCCGAAGCCAAGACGCTCATGCGCACCCTGATCAACCACACGCTCGGCGACAAGCCGCTTTATACTCGCCAGCTCCTGCGCGAACTCACCGGTCTTACTCCATGAGCATTCATCTCGGCGTCAACATCGACCACATCGCCACCCTCAGGCAAGCCCGGAAAACCCGCTATCCCAGCCCTGTCGAAGCCGCGCTCATGGCCGAGACAGCAGGCGCCGATTCCATCACGCTCCATCTGCGCGAAGACCGCCGCCATATCCAGGACGCCGATGTCGCCATCCTGCGCCAGTGCCTGAAAACCAAGATGAATCTGGAAATGGCCGTGACCGATGAGATGCTCGCCATCGCCACCGCTACTCAACCGCAGGATGTCTGTCTCGTTCCCGAAAGACGCGAGGAGCTCACCACCGAAGGTGGCCTCGACGTGAAGGGACAGGTGCCGAGGATCGGCGATGCCTGCAAGCGTCTGGCCGATGCCGGCATCCGCGTTTCGCTCTTCATCGATGCCGATTTCGCCCAGCTCGATGCCGCCCTGCGTTGCGGTGCGCCCATCGTCGAAATCCACACCGGCGCGTATGCCGATGCGGAAACCGACGCAGCGCGCGGTCTCGAATTCGAGCGTATTCGCAAGGCAGTTGCCTACGGGCGCAGCATCGGGCTTACCGTCAACGCCGGACATGGTCTGACCTATCACAACGTCCAGCTCATCGCGGCGCTGCCTGGCATTCACGAACTCAACATCGGCCATGCCATCGTTGCACAGGCCCTGTTCACGGGCTGGCACGCGGCCGTTGCGGAGATGAAACGGCTGATGGTGGACGCGGCAGGCTGACGAGCGCTGCGGCGCAAGTCGCCTTCACGGTCGCGAGCCGGTAACATGAGGGCTCGTTTCGCAACCGACCCGCCGGCGCTTCGCGGTGCGCCACGCACCCTTCATGTGCGGCCCGGCATCCCTTCCGTATGAACCTTACGTTCCCGCATTACATCGAGTCGCTGCTTGCCGCATCCTGGCTGCCGCAGGTGATGACGGTACTGGCCGTCGTCGTTGGCCTCAATATTGTCGCCAGCATCGTGTTGCGCTACGTCGAGAAACTGACGGCGCGGACTTCAACGGTATGGGACGAGGCGCTGGTCAGGGCCGCCCGCAGCCCGGTCACGCTCGTGCTCTGGACGGTGGGGACGGCCTACGCCATCCAGATCGTCGATGCGCACCTGGGACTGACGGTGCCCGACATGGTCGGGCAGGTCATGCGCAGCCTGATCATCGTCGCGCTGGCCTGGTTTCTGTTGCGACTGATCGGGCAGGTCTCGCGCGGCGTGCTTGCCCGCAGCGAGGCAGAGGGACAGGGCATCGACCGCACCACGGTCGATGCCCTGTCCAAGCTCGGCCGTGTGACCGTACTGGTCGTGGCCCTGCTGGTCGTATTGCAGCACCTTGGATTCAGCGTATCCGGGGTACTGGCGTTCGGTGGCATCGGCGGCATCGCCGTGGGCTTTGCCGCCAAGGATATGCTGGCCAATTTCTTCGGCGGGCTGACCATCTACCTGGACCGGCCTTTCACGGTCGGCGAATGGATCCGTTCGCCCGACAAGCAGATCGAGGGCACGGTCGAATATATCGGCTGGCGGCATACGCGGGTACGCGCGTTCAACAAGAACCCGATCTACGTGCCCAATGCGCTGTTCACCAGCATCGTGGTCGAGAACCCCACGCGCATGACCAACCGGCGCATCAAGGAAACCATCGGCGTCCGCTATGACGACATCGGCAAAGTGGCGCCCATCGTGGCGGATGTAAAAGCCATGCTGTACGCGCATCCGGAGATCGACACGAACGCGACGATCATCGTCAATTTCAACCAGTATGGCCCGTCGTCGCTCGACATCATGATCTACACCTTCACCAGGACGAAGGAATGGGTGCGTTTCCACGAGATCAAGCAGGACGTGCTGTTGCGGATCGGTGCCATCATCGGGTCGCACGGGGCACAGATCGCGTTCCCGACGCAGACCCTCTATGTCGCGTCGATGCCGGACGAGGCCGGGGCAGGATCGTCCGGCGCGCAGGCGTAAGCGGGTGCCGGGTGCGAATCAGCGCAGGATGCGCTTCTTGAGCTTGATGCGCACGTAAAGCAGGATGATGACGGCAACCGCCCCCAGGGTAACCAGGGTGATCAGATGCAGGTTGTCGCGAATGGCGGCCTCGTTATGGCCAAGGGTGTAGCCGAGCAGGGCCAGTATGGTGACCCAGATGCCTGCGCCGAGACTGGTGTAAAAGCTGAAGACGGCCAGGTTCATGCGGGCCAGCCCCGCAGGCAGGGAAATGTATTGGCGTACCGCTGGAATCAGCCGGCCGGTAAACGTGGAAATATGGCCATGGCGCGCAAAGAAATCCTCCATGCGCTGTAGCGAGTGTTCCTTGAACAGCACGTACTTGCCATAGCGCAGGAGGAAAGGGCGGCCAAGTTTCATGGCCAGCCAATAGTTGAACAGCGCGCCGGTCAGACTGCCTCCGATCCCGGCCAGGATGGCGAGTACCAGATGCATCTCGCCCTTGTAGGCAAGATATCCCGCGGGGATCATGACCACTTCGCTGGGGAAAGGGAAAAAACTCGACTCCAGCGCCATCAAGAGAAAAATGCCAAGATAGCCCCATGCACCGACGGTTTCGACGATGATCCGGATCAGTTCGTTGAGCATGGTGTCGGCGCAGACAGGCCGTCTGTCGTTCGGCGCGGGCTTGTCCGCCGGTTTTTCAGACGACGGCTTCCTGTTTCTTTTCGACCGGCTTGATGAAATGCTCGCGTTTGACGCCGAACATCAGCAGCAGCGGCGAGGCGACCAGGGTGGAGGAGTAGATCCCGAACAGGATGCCGATGGTCAGCGCGAGGGCGAAGTTGTGCAGCGCTTCGCCGCCGAAGAACAGCATCGACAGCACCATGATCTGGGTGGAACCGTGCGTGATGATGGTGCGGCTCATCGTGCGGGTGATGGCGTCATCGATGATGTGCGGCACCGTGGAGCCACGCATCTTGCGGATGTTTTCCCGGATACGGTCGAAAATGACGACAGATTCGTTGACTGAATAGCCGAGCACGGCAAGCACCCCGGCCAGCACGGTGAGCGTGAACTCCCACTGGAAAAAGGCGAACAGACCGAGAATGATCACCACGTCGTGCAGGTTGGCCAGCATGCCGGCGACCGCGAACCGCCATTCGAAACGAATGGCGAGGTAGGCCATGATGCCCAGGGAGACGACGAGGAGCGCCAGCGCACCGCTGTCGTAGAGCTCCTTGCCGACTTGCGGCCCGACGAAATCCACGCGCTTCAGCTCCACGTCCGAATTGGCCGCGGTCAGTGCCGCCATGACGCGGTTGCTGGTCTGCGCCATGTCGACCTGTCCCTTGTTCGGCAGACGGATCAACACGTCCCGGCTGGTGCCGAAATTCTGTACCGTGATTTCAGGGAGCCCGGTTTTTTCCAGTGCGGACCGGATGGACGGGATGTCGGCCGGCTGGCTGTAGCTCACTTCGATCAGCGTGCCCCCGGTAAAGTCGACGCCGAGATTCAGGCCTTTGGCCCAGAGCGCCCAGATCGAGAACAGGAAGGTCACCAGGGAAATGATCGTGGTGGCCTTCCCCCAGCTCATGAAGGGGATGGTTTTCTTGAACGGAAAGAGCTCCAGCATGACGTGGCCTCAGATCGAGATTTTGGCGAGTCGGGCCTTGCGGCCATAGGTCAGGTTGACCATCGCGCGCGAGATGGTCACAGCCGAGAACATCGAGGTCAGGATGCCCAGGCAGAGCACGACGGCGAAGCCGCGTACCGGACCCGAGCCCAGCCAGAAGAGCGAGATGCCGGCAATGAAGGTGGTGACGTTGGAGTCCAGAATCGTGGCCCAGGCACGTTCGTAGCCGGCATGGATGGCGGCTTGCGGCGTGGCGCCGTTGCGCAGCTCCTCGCGTACGCGTTCGTTGATCAGCACGTTGGCGTCGATCGCCATACCCAGCGTCAGGGCGATCGCCGCCATGCCGGGCAGCGTCAGCGTGGCCTGGATCATCGACAGCAGTGCGATCAGGAAGAAGCCGTTGACGGCCAGCGCGATGGAGGAGAACAGGCCGAATACGCGGTAGTAGATGATCATGAACGTGACCACCGCGAAGAAGCCCCAGATGTTGGAGTGGAAGCCCTTCTCGATGTTTTCCGCGCCCATGCTGGGGCCAACGGTGCGTTCCTCGACGATCTGCATCGGCGCGGCCAGCGCGCCGGCGCGCAGCAGCAGCGCGACGTCAGACGCCTCCTGCGTGTTGGCCATGCCGGTGATCTGCACCCGACCGCCGCCGATTTCCTCGCGGATCACGGGCGCGGTGATCGCTTCTGCCCGCCCTTTCTCGATCAGCAGGATGGCCATGCGCTTGCCGACGTTTTCGCGCGTCACGTCCTTGAATATGCGTGCGCCCTTGCCGTCGAGGTTGATGTGCACGGCCGCCTGGCCGCTGCTGTTGTCGAAACCGGGCGAAGCGTCGGTGATCGAGTCGCCGGTCAGGACCACGTCCTTCTTGACGGCGATGGGAAAGCCCTCGCGGCTGGGCACGATGTCGGCACCGAACGGCGCCTGGCCCTGGCTGAGCATCGTGGGGTCGGCCTGCTCGTCCACCATGCGGATTTCCAGGGTGGCGGTGCGGCCCAGGATCTCTTTGGCCTTGGCGGTATCCTGCACACCGGGCAATTGCACCACGACGCGATTGGTACCCTGTTGCTGGATCACCGGTTCGGCCACGCCCAGCTCATTGACGCGGTTGCGCAGGGTGGTGATGTTCTGCTGCAGGGCGAAATCCTGTACGCGCTTGACGGCTTCGGGCTTGAGGCGCGCGGTCAGGGTAAAGCCGTCTTCCTGGTCGGCGGGCGTGAAACCGAGATCGGCGAAAGCCGCGGACAGCTTGTCGATCGCGGCGTCGCGCTGATCGCGGGTGGCGAAATGCACGGTCACCGCATTGCCCTCGCGCACGATGCGGCCATAGCGGATGCGATCGCTGCGAAGCTCGGCACGAAAATCGTTCTGGTAGCGGATCGCGGCCTTGTCCAGCGCGGCCTTCATGTCGACTTCCAGCATGAAATGCACGCCGCCGCGCAGGTCCAGGCCCAGATACATCGGCAGGGCATTGATCGTGCCCAGCCACTGCGGCGAGGCCGAGACCAGATTGAGCGCCACGGTGTAGCTGTCGCCAAGCGCGGCCTGCAGCACGTCCTTGGCCTTGATCTGGGCGTCGGGGCTGGCGAAACGCAGTTTGATGGTGTTGCCGGCCAGCTCGGCGCCGGTGTACGCGAGATTCGCCGACTTGAGCGCGGCTTCGGCGCGACCCAGCAGGGCCGTGTCGGCCTTTTCCACTGCGCGCACCGGCGAAACCTGCACGGCGGGCACTTCACCGAAGAAGTTCGGAAGGGTGTAGATGAACGCGATCAGCAGTGTGGCGCCGATGAGGAGGTATCGCCAGAGGGGGTAGCGGTTCATGGCTGGGTGCGGAGAGGGCAGGGGCTTCGATGCGGGAGGCGGACCGGGATTCCATGGGGCCGCGGGGACGGCCTCCGGAACCTCACAGACTCTTGATCGTGCCTTTGGGCAACAGGGTCTGGATGGATTGCTTCTGCACGTGCGTAATCACGCCGTCAGCGATTTCGAGGGCGACATACTGGTCGCTGAGTTTGGTGACCTTGCCGACCTGGCCGCTTGCGGTGACGACTTCGTCCCCCTTTTGCAGATCGGCCAGCATTTTCTTCTGTTCCTTGGCGCGCTTCATCTGCGGACGGATGAGCATGAACCAGAACAGGATGAAGATGATGATGAGCGGCAGAAAGTCCGCGAAGCCGGGTGCGGCGGGTGCGGCAGTCTGGGCATGGGCAAAGGAAATCATGCGGCTTGGCCTCGGATCGAAAACCGGGTGATTCTAGCACGCCGCCGTGACGGGCCCGGACGGCTGCATCAGCAGTCTTTTGCGTCGATGAACGGGCGTATACGCTCGCGCGAGCCGGGATGGCTGTCGAGCAGCCCGGTATCGGACGGCGACCTGTCCAGGCGGCCCAGGATGTCGGCAAAACGCCGCGGCGGAATGCAGGCGGCGTGCAGCCAGCCCAGAGCGTAAGCGTCCGCTTCGCGTTCCATGTCGCGCGAGTAGCCGGTTTGCAGCAGCAGGCTGGGCAGGCCGGCGGCCAGGTCGGTGACACTGCCGATGTCGCCCGTGACGGCCACCAGGATCGCGCCTGCGCCGATCCCCTGCAAGGCCAGCCTGAGGCTGTGACGGTGCCGTACGTGACCCAGTTCGTGCGCCAGCACGGCGAGCACCTCCTCGTCGTGCTGCGCCAGGTTCACCAGTGCGTCGGTAACGACGATCGTGCCGCCCGGCAGGGCCATGGCATTGGCGCCGAACAGTGCGCTGTTGCGGAACAGCAGGCGATAGGGCGGACAGTCCTGCCGGCCGCACCGGGCGGCAAGCTGTGCCGTCAGCGCCTGCTGGTGTGCCGCGGGCAGTCCGCTCGGGCGCAGGCTGATTTTTTCCATCAGCGCCAGCGATTCCGTGCCGATGCGCGATTCCAGCCCGGCGGGCAGGGTGCGCGCAGCCAGCGCGGCGGCCGCGGGGACGCCCCAGCGCAGGCCGGCGAACAGGATGCCGGCCGATACGATCAGTGCCGCGACGGCGTAGATCGGCCGTCCTTCCAGCCTGCGCGCCCAGCGTTCGGGGGTGCGTCCGGACAGGCGGTCTGCCAGTGTGGCCAGTGCCGCATGATCGCCGCTGTGAAGCTCCTGATGGTCCGGCAGATGGATCACGCCCCGTGCGGCGCCTGCCGGCGGCGCGAGCGCGATACGGGCGAGCGGGATCGCTAGCGCGATGCCGTCACCTTCGATGTGCAGCGTTTCCGCGTCGACCCGGGCGTGCACCGGGTGCGCGCGCGAGGTCCGGCCATCGAACAGATCGCCGCTGAAGGCGGTCACGTCAGGCCGATGTTGAGATCGAAGAGATCGGCCATTTCCGAACCGGTTGCATGGCTCTGCTGCTGCTGGCCGGCGACGAACTGCCCCAGATCCTGCGGGCCGTTGACGGCGAGCCGGCGGGCCCGGTAGCGCGCCAGCCGCACCTTGGCCCAGGGAATGAACAGCCCGACCGTCAGAGCGATGAGTACGAGATTGCTGAGATAGAGCCAGATCATGTCGCGCGCGCGCTGATTGCAGTCGAAACCGACCGGACCGAGTTCGCTGGCGTTGTAGAGCAGATTGGCGGTACGGGCCATGACGAAAGCGCTGACGACGGGGATCATCAGATAAAAGAGCAGAAATCCAAGGCCGACCGTGCCCGCCGTGGCGGCGGTGACCATTTCCTTCGGCAGACCGGCCGCCTGCAGGACGTAGGCCTGGTAGAAACCATAGACGACGATGGCCAGCGGCAGCAGCATCAGCGCAAACGCCAGCAGGTAGACGCTCCAGAAAGGTTTGAGCGTGCCGCGATAGCGCGCCGAAGTCTGTCCGTAAACCGTGTGGTCCACGATGAAACGCACCTGCCGGTAGGCCAGATAGGGCAGGATCAGGCCCAGCGTCGGGATGAACAGCAATTGCAGGCCGACATAGATGCGCGCCGCTTCGCCGACGGTGCCGGTGAAATCGAAACGCAGGCCGCGGTAGGCGCTCATCCGGGCATGGAAGCGCAGGCTCGATACGACGATCCACGGCAGGGCGGCGAACAGGGCCAGCAAGAAGAGAAGGGCCAGCATCGGGGCGAAATACGTGGCCGCGTAATAGGCGACCAGCGCGGCCAGAGCGATGAGGCGGCCCTTGAGTATCTGGAGCGGTGTTGCAAGGTAGGCAAACGCCTGTCCGTCGATCAGCGTATGGCCGTAGAACCAGCGCAGCGTGCGCACCTTGGCCCAGGCCGAGTAGATGCCGAGTGTGAGCAGTGTGAGTGCGATGTTGACGATCCAGATGGCGAAATATTCGCCGCCGGTGCCTGTGAATTGCACCGGATAATGCTTGCGTGACATGGTGTCGATCCCCCTGTGGCTGGTCGGATTGTTGTTATGTAATCGGACTCCGCGCCCGGGATTCTACACGCTGGTGGGCGCGATGCCAGCCTTACCAGCCGCGCGCCTGTTCCACCTGGAACGCGGCGGCGAAATCGGTGAAACAGCCCGCCTCGATGGCCGTACGCATGCCAGCCATCAAACGGTGGTAGTAATGGAGATTGTGGATCGTGGCCAGCCGCGCGCCGAGGATTTCGTTCGCGCGGATCAGGTGGTGCAGGTAGGCGCGACTGAAATGCGTGCAGGCGTGGCAATCGCATTCCGGATCGACCGGCAGCGGGTCGTTTTTCCAGCGGGCGTTGCGGATGCGCAGCTCGCCGCGCCGGGTGAACAGGATGCCGTGGCGCGCGTTGCGCGTGGGCAGCACACAGTCGAACTGGTCGATGCCCTGCGCCACCGCGGCGACGAGATCCGAAGGCGTACCGACCCCCATCAGGTAGCGCGGTTTCTCGATGGGCAATTGTGGCGCGGTGTGGGCGAGGATGCGCTGCATGTCGGCTTTAGGCTCGCCTACCGATAGCCCCCCGATGGCGTAGCCGTCGAAATCCAGATTGATCAGCGCGCGCGCCGATTCGTCACGCAGCGATTCGTACATGCCGCCCTGCACAATCCCGTACAGCGCATTGGGGTTGCCGGCGTGTGCGGCTTTCGAGCGTTCGGCCCAGCGCAGGCTCAGGCGCATGGAGTCCGCGGCTTCCCGCCCGGTGGCGGGGTAGGGCGTACATTCGTCGAAGATCATCACGATGTCGGAATTCAGCGTGCGCTGGATCTGCATCGAGATTTCGGGTGTCAGAAAGAGTTTGTCGCCGTTGATCGGCGAGGCGAATTTCACGCCTTCCTCGGTGATCTTGCGGAGCTTGCCCAGACTGAAGACCTGAAAGCCGCCGGAGTCGGTGAGGATGGGTTTGTCCCAGCCCATGAAGCGGTGCAGGCCGCCGAAGGTTTCGATCACCGCCAGGCCCGGCCGCAGCCAGAGATGGAAAGTGTTGGAGAGCACCATCTCGAAGCCGATGCCGGTGATTTCGGCCGGCGACATCGCCTTGACCGTGCCGTAGGTGCCGACGGGCATGAAGACCGGCGTTTCCACCGTGCCGTGGGCAAGGTGCAGCCGGCCGCGCCGGGCCGCGCCATCGGTGGCGAGCAGTTCGAATTTCATGGCTGTCGTTCCAGGAACATGGCATCGCCGTAGCTGAAGAAACGGTAACGTTCGCGGATGGCATGCGCATACGCGGCGCGGATCGCGTCCAGCCCGGCGAAGGCCGAGACCAGCATCAGCAGCGTGGACTTCGGCAGATGAAAATTGGTGATCAGCGCGTCGACCGTTCTGAACCGGTAGCCGGGCGTGATGAAAATATCGGTTTCGTCCGAACCGGCGACCAGTTCGCCGCCCTGCGAGGCGGCCTCGAGCGCGCGCAGGCTGGTCGTACCGACGGCCACCACGCGGCCACCGCGCGCGTGGGTGTCAACGACCGCATCGACTGCCGATGGGGGGATGGTGTAGCGCTCGCTGTGCATTGTGTGGTCGGCGATGGCGTCCACGCGTACCGGCTGAAAGGTGCCGGCCCCGACGTGCAGGGTGACGCGCGCCGTGCGGACACCGTGCGCGGCCAGCCGCGCCAGCATTGCCTCGTCGAAATGCAGGCCGGCGGTGGGTGCGGCGACCGCACCGGGCGCGTCGGCGTAGACCGTCTGGTAGCGCGCTTCATCGTCCGCTGTCGGGGCATGTTCGATGTAGGGCGGCAGCGGCAGGCGACCCAACTTATCCAGCACGTTCAGTACCGGTGCCGAAAAACGCAATTGGGTCAGGTCATCCTGCCGGGCCATCACGTCAAGCGCCGAGCCGTCGGCCAGCAGGATCCGGCTGCCGGGTTTGGGCGCATGGCTGGCACGGATGAAGGCCAGCGCTTCGTGTTCGCCGGTCACCCGTTCCACCAGCAGTTCGACCTTGCCGCCGCTATCCTTCTGGCCGAACAGCCGTGCCTTGATCACGCGGGTATCGTTCAGCACCAGCAGGTCGTCCGGGCGCAGCAGCGCCGGCAGGTCGGCAAACAGGCGGTCGTGGCAGGCGCCGCCTGCATCCACGTGCAGCAGGCGGCTCGCGCCGCGCGTCTCGGGCGGGAACTGGGCAATGAGTTCGGCGGGGAGGTCGAAGTCGAAGTCGGCAACGCGCATGGGCCGCGATTATAGCCGCCGCCTTGCCCGGCCCCTTTGGCTTGGGCGATAATGCGCGGCTTCCGTGCCGGCGCGTTCGTGTCGGCCCCTGTAGCCCAGGTGGCGGAATCGGTAGACGCAGCGGATTCAAAATCCGCCGCCGCAAGGTGTGGGGGTTCGAGTCCCCCCCTGGGCACCATCCCCTGACGGTTGTTCGGGTTCCCCGTTCTGGTGCGCATGCACCGCTTTGGCCTGCGGGCACCGTTGGGGTGCGCGTATCGGGCCGACGCGCCCCGTTTGCGGTCGCCTGCTGCGGCGAACTGCACAATGACGTTCGCTGTCACAAGGAAAACACGGCTTTTGCCTATAGTGAAATGAAGCGTCCCCTGTGCTGAAAGCATGTGGCACAGGCGTTGCTTTGTGACGATTGAGGTGACGGCATGGGCCGTCGCACGAATGCAAGGAGAGGGAAATGTCCGTAGTGCAGGCAATGCACGACGCGGCGGTTGCCGGGCCGTTGCACCGGCCGGTGTGCCACAGTCTGCGTATGCACCAGGCCGAGATGGCGCAGCTGCACATGCGCGACCTGTTTGCGGCAGACCCGGCACGCTTCGAACGGTTCTCGCTCCAGGCGGGCGACCTGCTGCTGGACTACTCGAAGAACCGCATCACCGACGAGACCATGAAACTGCTGGTCCACCTGGCGGAAGAGGCCGATGTGGCGGGCTGGCGCGAACGCATGTTCCGGGGCGAGAAGATCAACCACACGGAGAATCGCGCGGTGCTGCACGTGGCCCTGCGCAACCGCAGCAACACGCCGGTCATCGTCGACGGCGAGGACGTGATGCCCAAGGTCAATGCGGTGATCGACCGCATGGGCGCCTTCGCCGAGAAAGTGCGCAGCGGCGAGTGGCGCGGTTACACCGGCGAACGCATTACCGACGTGGTCAACATCGGCATCGGCGGTTCCGATCTCGGCCCGCAGATGGTCTACCAGGCGCTGAAGCCCTATCGCCATCCGCGTCTGAAGGTGCATTTCATTTCCAACGTGGACGGCGCGCACGTGAAGGAGACGCTGGAAGCGCTGAACCCGGAGACGACGCTGTTCATCGTGTCGTCCAAGACCTTCACCACGCAGGAGACCATGACCAACGCGCATACTGCGCGCGACTGGTTCCTCGCGCAGTCGCAGGCGGAGAAGCACATCGCGAAGCATTTTGTCGCGGTGTCGACGAACCGCGAGGCGGTTACCGCTTTCGGCATCGACGCGGCCAACATGTTCGAGTTCTGGGACTGGGTCGGCGGCCGCTATTCGCTGTGGTCGGCGATCGGCCTGTCCATCGTGCTGGCGGTGGGGGCGGAACGCTTCATCGAACTGCTGGAAGGCGCGCATGTCATGGACACGCACTTCCGTACCGCACCGCTGGCGCAGAACATGCCGGTGATCCTGGCCCTGCTGGGGGTCTGGTACAACAATTTCTTCGACGCGGAATCGCACGCCATCCTGCCGTACGACCATTACCTGCGCAGCCTGCCGGCCTATCTGGAGCAGGCCGACATGGAATCGAACGGCAAGTCGGTGGACCGCAACGGCAATCACGTCGATTACGCCACCGGACAGATCATCTGGGGCGCCACCGGCATCAATGGCCAGCATGCGTTCTACCAGCTGCTGCACCAGGGCACCAAGATGATCCCGGCCGATTTCATCGTCTCGGCCGTGCCGCACACGCCGGACATGCAGGCGCACCACGACATCCTGATCGCCAATTTCCTGGCCCAGACCGAGGCGCTGATGCGCGGCCGGACATTCGAGGAGACGCGTGCGCAGACCGGCCAGTTCGTTTCGCACAAGGTGTTCGAGGGCAACCATCCGTCAAATGCCATGCTGCTGAACAAGCTGACGCCGCACGCGCTGGGCATGCTGATCGCGCTCTACGAGCACAAGATTTTCGTACAGGGCGTGATCTGGAACCTGAATTCCTACGATCAGTGGGGGGTGGAACTCGGCAAGCAGCTCGCCGGCCGCATCCTGCCGGAACTGCATGCCGACGCGCAGGTTTCCGGCCACGACGCTTCGACCAACGCGCTCATCAACTACTACCGCCGCATGAACCCGTCGCGCGCTGGCTTATAGTGCGTTCTATGGAGCTGATCGCAGGCGATATCGGGGGGACGAAAAGCTGGCTGGCCTGGGTGGACACGCAAGCCGATGCCACGCAGTCGCCGCGTTTCGAGAAACACTATGCCAGCGCGGATTTCGAATCGGGAGCGGCCCTGCTGGCACAGTTCGTTGCCGACGCTGCGCAGCCCTTCCCGCCCGATGCCGCGATTCTCGCGCTGCCCGGGCCGCTCGACGCCCAGCGCGTCGTCCTCACCAATCTCGACTGGACGCTCGATGCCACCGAACTGGCAAAGGCGCTCGCGATTCCACGGGTGCATTTCGTCAACGATTTTCAGGCCGCCGCCGCCGGCGTGGCGACGCTGGGCGAACAGGACCGCATCGTGCTCAACCCGGGCGCCCCCCGGGCCGGGGGCGTACGGGCGATCACCGGCGCAGGCACGGGGCTGGGGCTGGCTTTCATGACCCCGGAGGCGAACGGCTGGCGCACCCATCCTTCCGAGGGCGGTCATGCCGATTTCGCGCCTGCCGGCGCCGCGCAGGCGCGTCTGCTGGATTTCCTGCGCGCGCGTCATGGACACGTCTCGTGGGAACGCGCGCTGTCGGGCTCGGCGCTGGACGATCTGTACCGTTTCACCTGTATCGAGCGCGGCCAGCCCTTGCCGGAGGCGGTCATGGACGGCGCCCTGCTCGCCGCGCGTGCGGTGAGCGGCGACGATGCCGCGGCGGAAGCCGCAATCGGCCTGTTCGTCGATCTCTACGGCGCCTGGGTGGGCAATGTGGCGTTGCTGTACCAGCCTGCCGGCGGGCTCTATATCGCAGGCGGCATCGCCGTGCACTGGGCCGACCGGCTCGATTCGCCGCGTTTCATGGCGGCCGCACTCGACAAGGGGCGCATGCGCAGCGTGGTCGAACGCACGCCGATCCATCTGATCACCTGCGCGCGGCTGGGCGTGCAGGGCGCCATTGAACTGGCGCGAACCCTGCCAGCCCATGAACGATTGAATTCCAATACAGCAGTGACGAGGAGTGGGACATGACCTTATCGAAGGACGAACAGGCGCGGCTCTACCGCTATTACACCGAACCGAAGATGGTGACGGATCTGACGCGCAAGACGCTCGCGCTGGTGCTGGCCGGCGGTGAAGGTTCGCGGCTCAAGGACCTGACCGCGTGGCGCGCGAAGCCCGCCGTGCCCATCGGCGGCAAGTACCGCATCATCGATTTTTCGCTGTCGAATTGCGTGAATTCGGGCATCCGCCGCATCGGCGTGCTGACGCAGTACAAGTCGCATTCGCTGATCCGGCACCTGCAGCGGGCCTGGGGCTTCATGCGCGCCGAGATCGGCGAGTTCGTGGAGATCCTGCCGGCGCAGCAGCGCACCAACAAGAAGGAGTGGTACCAGGGCACGGCGGACGCGCTGTTCCAGAACATCGACATCATGCAGCGGCATCACCCCGAATACGTGCTGGTGCTGGGGGGCGATCACGTCTATACGATGGACTACTCGGAAATGCTGCTGCATCACGTGCAGAGCGGTGCGGACTTCACCGTCGGCGCGATCGAGGTGCCGGCGGCGGAAGCGAGCGGCTTCGGCGTGATGTCGGTCGACGAGACGCTGCGCATCACCAGGTTCACCGAAAAGCCGGTCAGCCCCGACTGCATACCCGGCAAGCCGGGCATCGCGCTGGCGTCGATGGGCATCTACATTTTCTCCAAGGATTTTCTCTACAAGACGCTGATCGAGGATGCCGGCAAGACGGGGTCGTCGCACGATTTCGGCAAGGACATCATTCCGTCCAACATCGGCGAAGGGCGTGCGATGGCCTTCCCTTTTCGCAATGAGAAAGGCTTGCCTGCCTACTGGCGGGATGTCGGCACGCTGTATTCCTACTGGCAGACCAACATGGAGCTGTGTTCGGTCGAACCCGAACTCAACCTCTACAACCGCGACTGGCCGATCTGGACCTATCAGCCGCAGTATCCGCCCGCCAAATTCATTCTGGACGACGACGACCGGCGCGGCGAAGCCATCGATTCGCTGATTGCAGGGGGCTGCATCCTGTCCGGCGCGCGCGTCAAGCGTTCGGTGCTGTTCTTCGCCACCACGGTCGAGAACTACAGCCACATCAAGGACAGCGTGATCCTGCCCAAGGTGAGCGTCGGCCGGAACTGCCGCATCAATCGCGCCATCATCGACAAGGGCTGCGTGATCCCCGACGGCATGGTCATCGGCGAGGACAGGGAAGAAGATGCCCGGCGCTTTCATGTCACCCCCGAAGGCATCGTGCTGGTGACGCCGGCGATGCTGGGACAGAATCTTTACGCAAGGTTGCAGAATGACTACGACGGCTGAACCGCTCAATGTGGTGCTGTGCTGGCACATGCACCAGCCCTATTACCGGGAAGGGCTCAAGGGCGCCTACCACCTGCCCTGGGTCTACCTGCACGGCATCAAGGACTACAGCGACATGGCCGCGCATCTGGAACGGCATCCGGACATGCGCGCGGTGGTCAATTTCGCGCCGATATTGCTGGAACAGCTCGACGACTACGGGCAGCAGATGGACGCCCTGCTGAAGCACGGCAAGCCGACGCAGGACCACATGCTCAATCTGCTCGCCGGCATCGAACGCATCCCTTCCGATGTGGACAGCCGCCTGCGCATCGTGCAGGACTGCCAGCGCTGCCACGCGCCGCGCATGATCCATCCCTACCCCGCGTTTCACCGGCTGCTGCGCATGATCGGCGCCACCGATGCGGCCGGCGTCGGCAGCGCAGGGCTGGAGGAGCATCTGCGCTACCTGTCCGAGCAGTATTTCCTCGATCTTCTGACCTGGTACCACCTGGCCTGGCTGGGGCATGCACTCAAGCAGCTGCCGCTGGCGCAGCGCCTGCTGAAGCAGGAAAAGGATTTTTCCGCCGCCGACCGCCACGAACTGCTGCATCTGATGCAGGGCTGCATGGCCGGCCTGATCCCGCGCTATCGCGCTTTGGCCGAGCGCAGGCAGATCGAACTGTCGATGACGCCTTACTGCCACCCCATCGTGCCCCTGCTCAACGATTTTTCCAACATGCGCGACGCGCAACCGGACGCACCTGCGCCGCAGGCATCGGGCTACCCGGGCGGTGTGGCGCGTTCGCGATGGCATCTGCAGCGCGGCGTCGAAGTGTTCGAGCGCTACTTCGGCATGAAGCCCGTCGGCGTCTGGCTGTCCGAAGGCGGCGTCAGCGAGGATGCACTCGCCCTGCTCGACGAAATGGGATTTGCCTGGACCGCGTCGGGTGAGGGCGTGTGGCGTGGCAGCTGTGCCAAGTCCGGCTGCCGGGAGGAGGACGTGAACACCAAGCGCGGCCTCTTCGCACCGGCAAAAATCGACGGTTGCCGGACGCGTGTGTTTTTCCGCGACGACGGCCTGTCGGACCTGATCGGTTTCAAATACAGCGACTGGCATGCCGACGACGCCGTCGGCGATTTCGTGCAGCATCTGGAGAACATTGCCGGTTTCTTCGGCAAGGAGGCGGGCAACCGTGTCGTGTCGGTCATTCTTGATGGCGAAAATGCCTGGGAGTACTACCCGGACAATGGTCACTTCTTTCTCGATGCACTTTACGCGGCGCTGCCGGACCGCACGCTGATCCGGCCCGGCACCTTCGCCGAGCAGGCCGCGCGCTTGCCGGCGCGGCCGATGAAACGGCTGGCGGCCGGCAGCTGGGTCTACGGCAGTTTTTCCACCTGGGTCGGCTCGGACGACAAGAATCGTGGCTGGGATTATCTGGTCGCCGCCAAACAGGCGTTCGATGCAACCGTCGCGTCCGGAAAGCTGTCCGCAGAACAGACCGGCTCCGCCCTGCACCAGCTTGCCGTATGCGAAGGCTCGGACTGGTTCTGGTGGTTCGGCGATTACAACCCCGCCGGCAGCGTCTCCGATTTCGAGCAGCTTTACCGTACCCAGTTGCGGGAGCTCTACCGGCTCATCGGCGTCGCGCCGCCCGCATTGCTCGACGTGCCGCTGTCGCAGGGCGGGGGATGGGCCGAGAACGCCGGCACCATGCGCCGCAACGCGGGGTGACCTCCTGTTTCCGCAACGACCGGACAACCATCAATGATTCCCGATTCGCGCCGTGCCGGCATTCTGCTGCATCCCACGTCCCTGCCTTCCGGCACGCTGGTGGATGCCGAGCGCTGGCTGGACTGGTTGCATGAAGCCGGGGTGGGCGTATGGCAGATGCTGCCGCTCGGCCAGCCGCTGATCGGTTTGTCGCCTTATCAGTGCGCTTCGGCCTTTGCCGCGAATGCCGCGCTTTTCGGTCTCGAAGCCGCCGGACAGGCCGAACCCGACGCAGCCGAGTTCGCGGCTTGGTGTGCGCGCCAGGCACACTGGCTGGACGATTTTGCACGCTTCGTCGTCATCAAATCGATGCAGGGCGGCGCGTCGTGGAGCGACTGGCCCGAACCGCTGCGCGACCGGACCCCCGATGCGCTGGCGGCGCTCGATCGGGATCAGGCCGTCGCGCTGCGTAAGGTGCGTCTTGCGCAATATCGGGTTGCGCTGCGCTGGCGTGCGATACGCGCCGCCGCGGCTGCGCGCGGCATCGCGCTGTTCGGCGACATGCCGATCTTCGTTGCGCACGACAGTGCCGACGTGTGGGCGCGCCGCGGGCTGTTCCTGCTCGATGCGGCCGGACATCCCACTGTGGTCACGGGCGTGCCGCCGGACTATTTTTCGGAGACGGGGCAGCGCTGGGGCAATCCGCACTACGATTGGGCGGCAATGCAGGCCGACGGCTTCGCATGGTGGCGGCAGCGTCTCGCCGCGCACTTCGAGTGGTTCGATCTGGTGCGCATCGACCATTTCCGCGGCCTGGCCGCGGCCTGGGCGATTCCGGCAGGCGAGCCCACCGCGATCTGGGGCGAATGGGTGCCCGCCCCTGGCGAGGCGCTGTTGCAGGCCATCGTGGACGCTCTCGGCCGGCTGCCCCTGGTGGCCGAAGACCTCGGTATCATCACGCCCGACGTCATTGCCCTGCGCCATGCATTTGGCCTGCCGGGCATGGCCGTGCTGCAATTCGCCTTCGACGATCACGGCGACAATCCGCACAAGCCGCAGAACGTGACGCCGGACACCGTGTACTACACCGGCACGCATGACAACGACACCACCGCTGGCTGGTGGGCCGCCCAGCCGGACGCGATGCGCCGGAAGGCGATGGATCAACTCGGCGTCAACGACCCGGGCAGCATGCTGGCGGCGATGATCGAGACGGTGCTGGCAAGCCCGGCCGCGCTTGCCGTGCTGCCCATGCAGGACGTGCTGGGTCTGGGCAGTACGGCGCGCATGAATACGCCGGGCACCGAGACAGGCAACTGGACCTGGCGCTTCGACTGGGCGGACCTGCCGCCCGATCTGGCCCCGCGTTTGCTAGAACAACTACAGAAAACCGATCGATGCGAGACGACCCGAACATGAACGCGCCTTTGCCGCGCCCCGCCACCGCGCCCCTGCCGGCCATCAGCGCACCCATCATGCGCCTGCAGACCGGTACCCATCACGATCCTTTCGAGGTGCTGGGCCTGCATCTGCAGCCCGATGGCACCACGATCGTGCGTGTATTCATGCCCGAAGCCGAGGCCGTCGAGGTGGCGGGCGCACGCATGACGCGCGTGGCCGGTACCGACTGTTTCGAGTACGCGGCGCCCGCCGGCACGATATTCGACCGGCATCCCCTGCTGCGCTGGCAGGACAAGCGCGGCGGCGCCTGGCACCTGGGGCACAGCCCCTATACCTTCGACGCGCAGCTTGGCGAAATCGACCTGCATCTCTTCGGCGAGGGCCGGCATTTCCGGATATGGCAGGTGCTCGGCGCCCGTCTCCGGGTGCTGGACGGCGTGCCGGGCTGCCTGTTCGCCGTGTGGGCGCCGGCGGCGCAGCGCGTCAGCGTCGTCGGCGATTTCAACGACTGGGACGGCCGCCGCCACCCGATGCGCTGCCGCGGGGCATCCGGCGTATGGGAGCTGTTCGTTCCCGAGCTGACGGCCGGCGCCGCCTACAAATTCGAGATTCTCGGCAACCGCGGACAGCTCGCGAAAAAGACCGACCCCTATGCGCGGCAGATGTTTCTGCGGCCGGAAACCACCAGCCGCATTCCGGCGGATACGTGCTATGACTGGGGCGATGCCGGCTGGATCGCCGCGCGCGCGCATTTCGACTGGCAGCATCGGCCCGTCAGCATCTACGAGGTCCACGCCGGCTCCTGGCGCCGGCACGAAGACGGCAGTTTCTATTCCTGGACCGAGCTCGCCGCCGAGCTGATTCCCTATGTGCGCGATCTCGGATACACCCATATCGAGCTGTTGCCGGTGGCCGAACACCCGCTCGATGCGTCATGGGGTTACCAGATTTCCGGTTACTACGCGCCGACCGCGCGCTTCGGCACGCCCGACGATTTCCGCGCTTTCGTCGATGCCTGCCACCAGGCCGGCATCGGCGTGCTGCTCGACTGGGTGCCGGCGCACTTTCCGAAGGACGACTGGGCGCTGGCGCGTTTCACCGGTGAAGCGGTCTACGAACACGAGGACCCGCGCCGGGGCGAGCATCAGGACTGGGGTACGCTGATCTTCAATTTCGGTCGTAACGAGGTGCGCAATTTTCTCGTCGCCAATGCGCTCTACTGGATCGAGGAATTTCACATCGACGGTCTGCGGGTCGATGCGGTCGCTTCGATGCTTTATCTCGATTACTCGCGGCGCGAGGGCGAGTGGCTGCCGAATCAATACGGCGGCCGCGAGAATATCGAGGCGATCCATTTCCTGCGGGAGATGAATACCGAAGTGCACGCGCGTTTTCCCGGCGTGCTGACGGTTGCCGAGGAATCGACCGCCTGGCCGGCGGTGTCGCGCCCGGTCGAGCTGGGTGGTCTGGGTTTTTCGATGAAATGGAACATGGGCTGGATGAACGACAGCCTGTCGTATATCGAAAAGGACCCGGTCTACCGCAAATATCAGCACAACCAGCTGACCTTCAGCCAGATGTATGCGTGGACGGAGAACTTCGTGCTGCCGCTCTCGCACGACGAAGTCGTGCACATGAAGAAGAGCCTGCTCGACAAGATGCCGGGCGATGTCTGGCAGCGTTTCGCCAACCTGCGCGCGTTTTTCGCGTGGCAGTATGCGCACCCCGGCAAGAAACTGCTGTTCATGGGCGGCGAGTTCGGCCAGTGGAACGAATGGCGGGAGGCAGGCCAGCTCGACTGGACGCTCACCGGCTTTCCGGTGCACGACGGCATCCGCGCGCTGGTGCGCGATCTCAACCGGCTGTATGCGGGCGAACCGGCGTTGTACGCGTTCGACCACGATCCACGCGGCTTTGGCTGGATCGACTGTCACGATGCCGACCAGTCGGTACTGAGTTTCGTGCGCTACGGTCCGCCGGAGGCATCGCCCATCATCGTGCTGCTGAATTTCACGCCGATACCGCGTCGCGGTTACCGCATCGGCGTGCCTGCAGGCACGGCCTGGTGCGAAGTGCTCAATACCGACTCGGTCTACTACGGCGGCAGCAATCTCGGCAACGGCAAGCCTTTGCCCGCGGAGGCCCGGCCGTGGATGGGGTTCGATCATTCGGTCGAAGTGACCCTGCCGCCTCTGGGCGCGATTTTTCTGAAACCCTGCTGATGATGAGTGCGCGAAGGGCTCGGGGCAAGGATTCAGGGATGTGCGGTTGTGCCGTGCGCCCTGAATTCATGAAAACACGGCGCAGCCGGGTAACCCCCAGCTTCTAAATTCCAGCCCCTAACGCCTAAAAAAATGAAACGCGGAGCACAAAAAATCCTGTTCGTGGCGAGCGAAGCCTATCCGCTGGTGAAGACCGGTGGCCTGGGCGATGTCGCCTACAGCCTGCCGCATGCGCTCGCCGCGCGCGGGGCCGATCTGCGGCTGCTGCTGCCGGGTTACCGGGCACTGCTGCGTCAGCTCGACAAGGTCCGTATCCTGGGCTGGCTCGACGTGCGCGGTGCGGAAGGCATCGTGTCGGCGCGTATTCTGGAGACGCGTCATCCCGACTTCAAGTTTCCGTTGTGGGTGGTCGACTGCCCGCCGCTGTTCGACCGGCCCGGCAATCCCTATGTCAATGCAGGCGGACAGGACTGGCCGGACAATGCGGAACGCTTCGCCGTCTTCGCCCGCGTGGCTGCGCTGCTGGCCGCGGACGCGCTGGAACTGGACTGGCAGCCCGGTGTGGTACACGCGCACGACTGGCAGACAGGGCTGGTCGCTGCCTTTCTGGCCGATCAGCCGGCGCGGCCGAAGACCGTGTTCACCATCCACAATCTGGCCTACGGCGGTTATTTCTCGCACGGCGATTTCGTGCGGCTGCAATTGCCCAGCTATTGGTGGTCGTCCGAGGGTATCGAGTTCCACGGCGGTTTTTCGATGCTGAAGGCGGGCATCGTCTATGCCGATGCGGTCACCACGGTCAGTCCGACCTATGCGCGCGAGATCACGACGCCCGAATTCGGCTATGGCCTGGACGGGTTGCTGCTGTCGCGGGCCTACAAGCTGCACGGCATTCTCAACGGCATCGACACGGCGATCTGGAATCCCTCCACCGATGCCTTTCTGCCTGCGCATTATTCGATCAGCCGTATCAACCCGGGCAAGCGGCGCAACAAGCAGGCGCTGCTCGAACGCTTCGGCCTCGCGGCCGACGAAGCCGCGCTGCAGGAACCACTCGTCGGGCTGGTCGGCCGTCTGGTCGAACAGAAGGGCGTCGACTGGGTGATCGCGGCGATCCCGACCCTGCTTGCGGAAACCGATGTGCGCTTCGCCATCCTGGGCAGCGGTCAGGCGATCTTCGAGCAGAAGCTGACGCGGCTGATGAAGCAGCATCCCGGCCGGGTGTTCGTCGAGATCGGCTATGACGAACCGCTGGCGCATCTGATCGAGGCCGGGTCGGATATTTTTCTCATGCCTTCGCGCTTCGAGCCCTGTGGGCTGAACCAGATGTACAGCCTGCGCTACGGCACGCCACCGGTGGTGTACCGGACGGGCGGGCTGGCCGACACGGTGGTGGACACCCGCGAGGCGGCGCTCGCCGACGCCACGGCGAACGGCTTCGTATTCGACACGCCGGACGTTGCTGCGTTTCTCGCGGCAATTCGCCGCGCGCTGGAGCTGTATCGCCAGCCTGCAGTCTGGCGGCGCGTGCAGCAGGCCGGCATGGGACGGTCCTTCGACTGGCACGACAGTGCCGGCCATTACCTTTCGCTGTATTCGACGTAATCGACGCACCAGGAGCCCAGCATGCCGCCGAAAAAATCTCCCCCGCCCTGCAATCCGACACTGACGCCACTGTCCGGCGATGCCAAATCCGTGACACGGGATTTCGAACGCTACCAGTTCTACCATCTGGGGCGCTTCCAGGGATGTCCGCCGGTCTACACCTATCAGGCGCTGTCGTGGACGCTGCGCGACCGCATCATGACCGACTGGATGAATACCTATGCGCGCCGCGACGTGCCGGGCAACCGCCGCGCCTATTATCTGTCGCTCGAATTCCTGATCGGCCGCGCGCTGTCCAACCATGTGCTGAATCTCGATCTGGAGCAGCCCGCGCGGACGGCCCTGCAGGGGTTTTCCCACACGCTGGAGGACATCGCGGAGGAAGAGCACGACGCGGGGCTGGGCAATGGCGGCCTGGGCCGGCTCGCAGCCTGTTTCATGGACAGCTGTGCGACGCTCGATCTGCCGGTGATGGGGTATGGCCTGCGTTACCAGTTCGGCATGTTTCGCCAGCACATCGAGAACGGCTACCAGGTCGAGGAACCGGACAACTGGCTGCGCGACGGCACCCCCTGGGAGGTGGAACGCTCGGAGTTCACCCGCCGCGTGCCTTTCGGCGGGCGGACCGAACACTATCACGACGAAACCGGGGCGGAGCGCGTGCGCTGGGTGGATACCCGGGACGTGCTGGCGGTTCCTTACGACATGCCGATCACCGGCTACCGGAATCATGCGGTGAACACGCTGCGGCTGTGGAAGGCGACAGCCACCGACGAATTCGACCTCAACGAATTCAACGCCGGTAGCTATACGGAATCGGTCACGGCCAAAAACCTGGCCGAGAACATCTCGATGGTGCTGTATCCCAACGACAGCAGCGAGAATGGCAAGGAGCTTCGGCTGCGCCAGCAATACTTTCTGGCGTCGGCCAGCCTGCAGGATGCATTGCGCCAGTGGCGCGCCGCGGGCAACAGCGATCTGTCGAGGTTCGCCGAGCACAATGTTTTCCAGATGAACGACACGCATCCGACCATCGCGGTGGCCGAGCTGATGCGCATCCTGGTCGATCTGGAGGACATGAGCTGGGGGGAGGCATGGGCGATCACGACGCGCTGCATGGCGTACACCAACCACACCCTGTTGCCCGAGGCGCTCGAACGCTGGCCGGTCGCGCTGTTCGAACGCCTGCTGCCCCGCCTGCTCGAGATCATTTACGAAATCAACGCGCGCTTCCTGCGCGAAGTGTCGATGAAATGGCCGGGCGACATGGATCGACAGCGCCGTATGTCCATCATTGAAGAGGGCGACGTCAAGCAGGTGCGCATGGCCTGGCTCGCGATCGTCGGCAGCTTTTCGGTCAACGGCGTCGCGGCCCTGCATTCGCAGTTGTTGAAGGACGGCCTGTTCCGCGATTTCGTCGAACTCTGGCCGGGCAAGTTCAACAACAAGACCAATGGCGTCACGCCGCGGCGCTGGGTGGCGCACGCCAATCCGGGCATGAGCGCGCTGATCAGCAGCAAGATCGGCGAGGGCTGGGTGGCCGACCTCGCGCAGCTGGAGAAACTCAAGCCCTTTGCGGCTGCCACGGCCAGGAACAGGAAATTCCAGGCCGACTGGCAGGCGGTGAAGCGCGCCAACAAGGAACGTCTGGCGCTGCTGGTCAAGGCCGAGTGCAACGTCGATTTCGACTCGGATGCGCTGTTCGACGTGCAGGTCAAGCGTATCCACGAATACAAGCGCCAGTTGCTGAACGTGCTGCACGTGATCCATCTGTACAACCGGATCAAGAAAGGCGATGTCGAGGGCTGGGCCGACCGTTGCGTACTGATCGGCGGCAAGGCCGCGCCGGGCTACATCATGGCCAAGCGCATCATCAAGCTCATCAACAGTGTGGCCGAGGTGATCAATCGCGATCCCGATGTGGACGGGCGGCTGAAAGTGGCCTTCCTGCCGAACTACCGGGTTTCCAGCATGGAAATCATTGCGCCGGCCACCGATCTGTCCGAACAGATATCGACTGCCGGCAAGGAGGCCTCGGGCACGGGCAACATGAAATTCATGATGAATGGTGCGCTTACCATCGGTACCTACGATGGCGCGAACATCGAAATCCTGGAGGCGGCCGGAGAGGAGAATTTCTTCCTCTTCGGCCTGCGTGCCGAGGAAGTCGAGGCCTTGCGGCCCCACTACCAGCCGCACAGCCATCTCGAGCACGACCCGCGCCTGCGGGAGGTCATCGACCTGATCGCATCCGGCCATTTCAATTCCTGCGAACCGGGGATTTTCGACATGATCCTGGGCGCGCTGCTGAGTCCGCACGACCCGTGGATGGTGCTGGCCGACTTCGGCAGCTACGTCGAGGCGCAGGAAAAGGTCGCGCGTGCCTGGCAGGACCGCGCGGCGTGGACACGCATGAGCATCCTGAACACCGCGTCGTCCGGCTTTTTTTCCACGGACCGGACCATGCTCGAATACAACGGGGAGATCTGGAAGCTCAAGCGCTGAGGTTCTGTTCGGGAGATGTGGCATGGGTGATTCGTACTGTCGCGGATTGGCAACGGGCGGGAGGCTGGAAAGGGGGTGAACCTCGGGGTGGGGCGACCCGGTGAAGGAGTTTTATATATAATTAACTACTAATATTTAGTGTGCATGTCCATCAAACCCGTTTATTGTGAAGAGGGTTCGGTGGCCCTGCCGAAAACGACAACCTTCACCCACCCGGAGCTTTCCATGCAGATCAAGTCGCTCGCGTTTGCCGTGTCCGCCGCCCTGGCCGCCGGTTTTGCCCAGGCCCAAACCTATCCCGTGGTACAGGCCGGACCGATGGCGGTGCCGCAGGCAGCCGTTCCCGTTGCCCCTCGCACCGCAGACCAGTGGGTCGGCCGCATGACCGACTTCACCCAGAACGCGTCAGCGTTCAAGGACCCCGCACAGTTTGCGGCCTGGACCAATGCGATGACCGACCCTTCGATGGTCGCCGCAATGGGCATTCAAATGATGGAGCCGGGCAACATGCTGCGCTCGATGACCACCATGATGCAGCCGGGCACGGTCAACAATTACATGCAGTTCATGGACCCCAGCGTCTACATGAAGTGGGGTGGGGCCATGATGAACCCGATGTGGTACACCCAGATGGCCACCAGCATGGCCGACCCGAGCAAGATGATGCGCTGGGTGATGCTGCCGATGGATCCCAAGATGTGGAACATGGGCATGCAGGCGATGAATCCCAACCTCTATATGAAGTGGATGATGACGCCGACGGATCCGCGCGCCATGTCCCTGATGTTTGCACCCATGAATCCGCAACTCTATGGCAGCATGATGGGCGGCATGTTCAACGGCCAGGCGATGGGCCCCACTTGGGGCGCGTTCATGCATCCCGCACAGCCCGTGGTGTCGGTGCAGGGCGCGGCGCCGGTCGCCAGCCCGATCAACGTGTTCGATCCCAGCAGCTGGTTCAGCATGTTCAACATGTTCGGCGGCATGCCCACGATGCCGGCGATGAGCATGCCGTTCGCGCCCATGGCGAACGCGCAGCCCATGCCTTTCGCCGTGCAGGCCGGCGCGCCCACCACGCTGAATCTCGGTGGCGATGCGCTGTTCAAGACCGGCAAGTCTTCGGTCAAGGATCTGACGTCCGAAGGCCGCGCCCAGCTCGATGAGCTGGTGAGCAAGATGAAGGCCTTTGGCACGATCGATGGCATCCGCGTGACCGGTCATGCCGACAAGACCGGCAACGCCGCCGCCAACCAGAAACTGTCGCTCGCCCGCGCCAAGGCGGTTTCGGCCTACCTCAAGTCCAAGGGCGTCAAAGCCAAGACCTTCGCCACCGCCGGCCTGGGTGACACCAAGCCCGTGGTCGAATGCGACATGAGCCAGCCGAAAGAGGCCCTGAAGGCCTGTCTTGCGCCCAACCGTCGCGTCGAGATCGAAGTCACCGGCGCCCGGCAGTAATCCGACTGTCCGTGCCCGTTCGGGGCCGACGCAAAAAAGGCCGGGATATCCCGGCCTTTTTGTTTGGCGCGAAAAACCTATGCCGCCTGCACCGGAATCGTGTGGCGCGTATCCATGATGCGATTGTCGGCATCGACGTACACGAGTGCGGGGGCATAGCGCGCCAGTTCGAGCTCGTTGTACACCGCGTAGGTGGCGATGATCACGAGGTCGCCCGGATTCGCCTTGTGTGCGGCGGCGCCGTTTACCGAGATGATTCCGGAATCCCGCGCAGCGCGAATGGCGTAGGTGGTGAAACGTTCGCCATTGGTGATGTTGTAGATCTGGATCTGCTCGTATTCGTTGATGTTCGCCGCGTCCAGCAGGGCTTCGTCGATGGCGCACGAACCCTCGTAGTGCAGTTCGGAATGCGTGACGGTCGCCCGGTGCAGCTTGGACTTGAGCATCGTTCTTTGCATGACGGTGCCCTCCATAAGTAAGGACGCATATTATAAAACGTCAGACTGCTTCGCCCAACCCGAAATCGAGATTGTCGATCAGCCGCGTCGTGCCCAGCCAGGCGGCACCCAGCACGGCGACGCGCGCGCTGTCGGGGCCTGCTGCGCCGAGCGTGTCGGCATCGCGCACGGCGATGTAATCGACCCGCCAGCCGGCCATGCTCAGATGCCGCCGCGTGGTTGCGGCCAGTGTTTCGTAATCCCGCTCCCCTGCCCGGATGGCGTCCTGCACCGTGACCAGCGCACGATACAGCTGCGGCGCCTGCATGCGCTCGACGGGAGAGAGATAGCCGTTGCGCGAACTCATCGCCAGCCCGTCGGGTTCGCGCAGCGTCTCGCCCGCTAGAATGTCGACCGGCAGGTTGAACTGGCCAACCAGTTCGCGGATGACGAAGAGCTGCTGGAAATCCTTCTTGCCGAAGATCGCGGCGCGCGGCCGCACCAGATTGAAGAGCTTCAGCACCACGGTGGCCACGCCGTCGAAATGGCCGGGGCGGAAGGCACCGCACAAATCGTTCGCGAGGGTGGCGGGTACCTGTACGGTGAAGGTCTGCGGGGCGGGGTACATTTCGGCGACGCCGGGTGCAAACGCGATATCGCAGCCGGCGGCGGCAAGTTTCTCGCAATCGGCGTCCAGCGTGCGCGGATAGCGTTCGTAATCCTCGCCTGCGCCGAACTGCAGGGGGTTGACGAAGAGACTTGCGACGACCGGCAGCCCGGTCCGCTTCGCCAGTGCCACCAGCGCGGTGTGGCCAGCGTGCAGATTCCCCATGGTCGGTACGAATGCAGTGTCGCCGGCATTCGCCAGTGCGGCACGCAGGTCGGCAATGGTGTGGACGAGTCGCATCAGAAACCGTGTTCGGCAGCGGGGAAACGGCCGTCTTTGACCGCTGCGACGTAAGCGCGGGCCGCCGCCTCGATCCCGTCTTGGCCGGCGAGAAAATTCTTCGAGAATTTTGGTGCGCGGGGATACAGGCCCAGCATGTCGTAGAGCACCAGCACCTGGCCGGAACAGTCGGGACCGGCGCCGATGCCGATGGTGGGGATCGTCAGCGCTTCGGTGACCGCGCGCCCCAGCATGGCCGGCACCATCTCCAGGACGATGAGGCCGGCGCCGGCGGCTTCCAGCGCGCGCGCGTCGGCGATCAGCCGTTCGGCGGCGGCTTCGTCGCGGCCCTGGACCTTGTAGCCGCCGAGCTGGTTGACCGACTGGGGCAGCAGACCGAGGTGCGCGCAGACGGGGATGCCGCGCTGTACGAGAAAAGCCACGGTTTCGACCATCACCGCGCCCCCCTCGAGCTTGATCATGTGCGCGCCGGCTGCCATCAGCTGCGCCGCTGCTGCGAAGGCCCGTGAGGGTGCGGTCTGGTAACTGCCGAAGGGGAGATCGGCGACGATGAAGGCGCGCCCGGCGCCGGCCGCGACGCAGCGCGTGTGGTAACGCATGTCGTCGAGCGTCACCGGCAGTGTCGAAGCATGGCCCTGTACCACCATGCCGAGCGAGTCGCCGACCAGCAGCACGTCCACGCCGGCTGCTTCGAGCGCGCGCGAGAAACCGGCGTCGTAGCAGGTCAACACGGCGATCTTTTCGCCGCGTTCGCGCATGGCCTGCAGGGTGGAAAGCGTGACGGCGGCCATTTCAGGCGGCGCGGCTGAAAAATTCGCGGGGGCTGCGCATTTTGTCGATGCGCTCGAGCAGCAGCTGGAAATCCTCGTCGCTGTCGGCGAAGTTCAGGTGCGCGGTATTGACGATGAGCAAGGGCGCCGCGTCGTAGCGATGGAAAAAATCGCTGTAGCTGCTGGCCAGGCGCTGCAGGTAGCCGGCGTCCATGCCACGCTCGAATTCGATGCCGCGGCGGCGCACGCGTTCCTGCAATACGTCGATCGGCGCCTGCAGGTAGATGACGAGATCGGGTACGGGGGCCTGCGGCGCGAGGCCGGCATAGATACGCTGGTAAAGCTCGAATTCGTCGTCGTCCAGATTCAGCCGGGCGAACAGCATGTCCTTGTCGATCAGGAAATCCGACACCGTGCTGGCGCGGAACAGGTCGCCCTGCACCAGATCGCGCAACTGGCGTGTGCGGTCGAACAGGAAATGCAACTGCGTGGACAGCGCATAACGGCGCGGCTCCTGATAGAAACGCGCGAGGAAGGGATTGTCCATGCCGTTCTCCAGGATCGTGGCGGCATCCAGTTCCTCGGACAGCCGGTAGGCAAGACTGGTCTTGCCGGCACCGATCGGCCCCTCGACGACGATGTAGCGGTAGCGGTGGAGACTCATGCGTCGACCGCGGCAACGGGGGGCGGCAGGCGCGTGACGGCCTGGTCGTGGCAGGCCGCATGCCAGTCGGACGCACGACCGCGGCCGGGAATCGTGACATCCGGCGCGATTTCCAGCAGGGGCTGGAGCACGAAGGCGCGTTCGTGCATGCGTGGATGCGGCAAGGTCAGGCCGTCTTCGTGAAAACGGGCGTCGCCGTACAGCAGCAGATCGAGATCGAGCGTGCGCGGCGCGTTGCGGAAGCTGCGCGTGCGGCCGTGACGGTGCTCGAGGTTCAGCAGCGCCGCAAGCAGCGCGCGCGGCGACAGCGCGGTCTCCACCTGTGCCACGGCGTTGACGAAATCCGGCTGGTCGACATGGCCGACCGGTGCGGATGCATACAGCGAGGAACGGGCGACGAGCCGGGTGGCGGGCAGGCGGTCGAGTTCGTCCAGCGCGTACTCCACCTGCGCGGCCGGGTCGTTCAGGTTGGCGCCGAGGCCGAGCGTGGCGAGAACGTTCATGCCGGCTGCGCGCCGGCGGGGGCCGGATCGGCGGGTTTGCGCCGCTTGCGTTTGCGGCGCGACTTGGGGCCGCTGTCGGTCAGCAGCATGCCGGCGCGCGCGTCGTCGTCGGCGTCCTGGAAACGGGTCCACCAGTCGCCGAGTTCCGCATCGATTTCGCCGGCTTCGCAGCGCAGCAGCAGAAAATCGTAGGCGGCACGAAAGCGCGGGTGTTCCATCAGGCGGAAGGGCCGCTGGCCGCCGCGCTGGTCGAAGCGCGGCTGCAGCGCCCAGATCTCCTTCATCATGCCGTCGTAGCGGCGCGGCACGGCCAGCTGGTTGCGCTGGGCGTCGAGTACGTCGTCCATGGCCTGGAACAGCGCGGGCTGCGGCTTTTCGCCCCCGGCCTCGATCGCGTGCCAGCGTTTCAGCACCTGCGGCCACAAGAGCGTGCCGAACAGGAAGGCCGGCGAAGACGGACGGTCGGCCTGGATGCGCGCGTCGGTGCTCTTCAGCGCCGCGGTGATGAAGCGCTCGCCGGCCGGGTCATCGAGAATGGCGTCGAGCAGCGGCAGCATGCCGTGATGGAGCCCTTCGGCGCGCAACTGATGCACGCCGCGCAGCGCGTGGCCGGACAGCAGCAGCTTCAGGGCCTCGTCGAAGATGCGCGCGCGCGGAATGTTGGCGAGCAGCGGCGCGAGCGTCGCCACCGGCGCGCGCGTCGCCTCGTCGATGCGGAAATCGAGCTTGGCGGCGAAGCGCGCCGCGCGCAGCATGCGCACCGGATCCTCGCGGTAGCGCGTCTCGGGATTGCCGATCATGCGCAGCACGCGCTGCCGGCAATCCTTCACGCCGCCGAAGTAGTCGTGGACTTCTTCGCGCGCGGGGTCGTAGTACAGCGCGTTGATCGTGAAGTCGCGCCGCGCGGCGTCGTCCGCCATGCTGCCGAATACATTGTCGGAGAGCAGGCGGCCGTGGGCATCGGTCGGGCGCTCGTCTTCGTCCTCCGCCTCCTTCTGGCCGTTGGCGCGGAAGGTGGTGACTTCGATGGTTTCGCGGCCGCACATCACATGCACGATCTGGAAGCGGCGGCCGATGATGCGCGAGCGCCGGAACAGCTTGCGCACCTGCTCCGGCGTCGCGTCTGTGGCCACGTCGAAATCCTTGGGCGACTTGTCGAGCAGAAGATCGCGCACCGCGCCGCCGACCACGTAGCCCTTGTGCCCGGAAGCCGACAGGGTTTCGCAGACCTTGAGCGCGCAGGCGTCGATGCGTTCGCGCGCGATGCCGTGCTCCGTGCGCGCCAGAATGCGCGCGTTCGCCCCGGAAACGGGACGCTTGCGACCGAAAACCTTGCTGATGATGCGGCGGATCATGAAGTGCGCGCAGGGGCTGGGGTGAATCAACCCCTGGATTATACAGGCTGGCCCGGCGCGCCCCGCGACCAGAGCGTGGCCGTACCCGGACCGTACAGCGTCTCCAGCGCTTCGGGCGAAAGCAGTTCGGCGGGCGTGCCCAGCCGCCAGCCGCTGCCGTACAGGAACAGCAGGCGGTCGCAATGGCCGGCCGCCCAGTTGGGGTCGTGCAGGGTCAGTGCGATCGCCGCCCCGCGGTTCGCCTCGGCCCGCGTCCAGCGCAGCAGCGCGGCCTGATGCGCGGGGTCGAGAAAGGTCATCGGCTCGTCCAGCAGCACCACGCCGGCGGCCTGCGCGGCCAGCTGTGCCAGCCGTGCGCGCTGGCGTTCCCCGCCCGACAGCGTGTCGAGCCGGCGCAGCGCCAGTGCGCCCAGCTCCCAGGCCGTCAGCCAGGGCGCGACATTGGGCCTTGCCTCGCCGTGGGGAAAGCGGCCCAGCGCCACGTATTCGGCCACGCTGCCGAAATAGCCGCCCGTGTCGTCCTGCGGCAGGAGCGCCACATAGCGCGCCCGTTCGAGTGGGGCGAGCTGCGCCACCGGCAGGCCGTCGAGTTCGACGGTGCCGCCGGCCGGATCGGACAGTCCGGCCAGCGCCGCGAGCAGTGTCGATTTGCCCGTACCGTTGGCGCCGAGGATACCGAGTACCTCGCCGGGTTCGAGGGTGAGATCGAGCGCGTCGAGCAGCGTGCGGGGGCCGGCCTGGAGTGTCAATGTGCGGGCAGTGAGTCGCATGGGCCGGTCTCAGGGTTTGCGCAACAGCCAGAGCATGACCGGTACGCCGATCAGGGCGGTAAGCACGCCCACCGGCAACTCGCGCGGGTCGAGCGCGGTGCGCGCGAGCGCGTCGGCGAGCACGAGCAGACTGCCGCCGGCCAGCGCGGCGGCAGGCAGCAGGACGCGATGGCTGACGAGACCGATCCGGCGCAGGGCGTGCGGAACCATCAGACCGACGAAACCGATGCTGCCGGCCTGGGCGACGACGAGTGCGGTGCACAGTCCGGCGAGCGCGAACAGCAGCCAGCGCGTGGGCGCGACGGCAACGCCCAGCGAAGCCGCCTTGAGCGGAGAGAGCTGGAGCACGTCGAGCCGGTGCGCCAGTGCGGCGGCGGCGAGGGTGGCCGTGACGAGCGCCGCCCACAGCAGGCCGGGCCGGCCGGCCCAGGCGAGATCGCCCATCAGGAAGAACAGCATGCCGGGCAGGCGTTCGGCGGGTGCGACCGAGAGCACCAGCGAGATCAACGCGCCGAAGCCGGCGGCGAGCATGACACCGGCGAGCAGGAGCGGTGTGTGGTCGCGTGCGAGCATGCGGCCGCCGAGGGCGGCGGCAAGCGCCAGCGCGAGGAGGCTGCCGGCGAAGGCGAGCAGGGACACCCAGGGCCAGGCGAGCCCGGCCGCCATGCCGAGCAGCGCGGCGAATCCGGCGCCGCCGGAGGCGCCGATCAGATAGGGCTCGGCGAGCGGGTTGCGGAACAGGGTTTGCATCAGCACGCCGGCCAGCGCCAGCAGGCCACCGCAGGCGAATGCGGCGGCGACGCGCGGGCCGCGCAGCTCGGTCAGGATCTGCAGCGCGAGTTCGCGGTCGTCCGGCAGTGCGCCGATGGCGAGCCCGAGTGCGAGTGTGACGGGCGCCAGCAGCGCCAGGGCCAGCAGCTTGCGCGTCGCGTTCAGGGCGTGCCGCTCTGCGCGGGGACAACGGATGCGACCGGCAGCACGCGCACGTGGCGCATGATAACGGGCTCGCGCGGCACGTCGTCGTGCGGGCCGGCCCGGCCGCGCGGCACGGCGACGATGGCGTCGGCGACATCCATGCCGTCCACGACCTTGCCGAATACGGCGTAGCCCCAGCCCTCGACGCTCTTGCCGCGATGGTTCAGCGCGTAGTTGTCGGCCACGTTGATGAAAAACTGCGAAGTGGCGGAATGCGGGTCCATCGTGCGCGCCATCGCCAGCGTGCCGCGCAGGTTTCTGAGGCCGTTGTCGGCTTCGTTGGGGATGGCGGCTCGGTTCGGCTTTTCGGCCATGTCGGGGGTCATGCCGCCGCCCTGGATCATGAAGCCGGGGATGACGCGGTGGAAGATCAGCCCGTCGTAAAACCCGGCGTTCGCGTAGTCCAGAAAATTTTGCGTGGTTTGCGGCGCATTGCCGGGAAAGAGTTCGACGGTGATGTTGCCCTTGCTGGTTTCGATCAGTACGCGCGGATTCGGTGGCTGGCCGGGCGCCGGTTCGGTGGAGGCGGTCTGTTTGCCGGGTTCGCCCGCGCCGCAGGCGGCGATGCCGAGAACGAGCAGACAGACGGACAGTGTGGCGGTCAGGGAAACGGGACGGGCCATGGGGGGCGGGATCGCGAAATGGAAAGCGCCATTCTACGGGTGGGCGGCCGGCCCGGAAAACGCTTCGAACAGATGCGCCGCGTTACCGTGCAGCAGGCGGTCGCGGAGATCGGACGGCAGCGTGGCGGTCCAGGCGCGGATGACATCGACGACTTCACCGTAATGCCGCCAGCGATGGGTGCTGAAGCTGTCCACCGCGACCAGGAAACGGTCGGGGTGGCGCTTGAACAGGGCGTGCCATTCGGGCCGCAGGTGGCCGTCCGGCGCGATACGTTCGTCGCGTACCGAGGTGTCGATCCACAGGTTCGCATAGCGGGCCAGCATCGGTTCGAGCGCACCGGGACGCGGGTCGGTACCGAGGTGTGCCCACAGTACGCGCAGCTTCGGCGCGATCTCGAAGGCACGCGTCACGACCGCCGCGTCGCCGTGCAGCAGCAGGACCAGACGGTGCGCGTCGGCAAGCCTCACCAGTGCCTCGAACACGGGGGCCCGGGCATCGGCGGCAAAGAGATGCAGCTCGCCGAGTGCGGCCCAGCGCCCGTTTTCCAGCATGGCCGCGATCCGCGCGGGCAGGGTGGCATCGTGAACCCAGTTGCCTTTGTGGGTGCCCTCGGCATAAGCGCCGAGCACGGGCAGGATACGGTCCGGCGCGTGCCGGTAAAGGGTCTGCGCGAGTTCAGGGGGAGTGCCCGTCACGACCATGCGCTGTACGCCGGCGGCATCGAGCGTGGCCAGAATGGCCGCCGGTCCGAATGCCAGACTGTCGGCGTAGGTGTAGTGCGCGTGCGCATCGATCATCGGCGCGGGCGGACCGGCCGCGGCGCTGGCATGCAGTAGGCCGGCCAGCATGCAGGCCAGGCCGGTGCGCTGCCATTCAGGCATCGGGAGCGTCCTTGTCCCGGGGCTTCGCGGGCGGCGGCCGGTCGTCGTCCATGAGTACGCTGTGCGCGGGGCCTTCCAGATCGTCGAACTGGCCGTGTTTGGCGGCCCACAGCAGCACCCAGGCAATGCCGCCGACGACCAGCAGACTGACGGGAATGAGAAGGAGCAGGATATCCATGGGGTGCGTCAGCGCGGAACGGCCGCCGCTTCGCGGACGGGCGGCGGCGCGACCGGTTTGAAGTCGGACAGGCGCAGGGCGTTCAGTACGACCAGCAGCGAGCTGGCCGACATGCCGATGCCGGCGATCCACGGCGTGACGTGACCGAGCGCGGCGGCGGGAATGGCGACGAGGTTGTAGCCGAGCGCCCAGCCGAGGTTTTCGCGGATGATCTTCTGCGTCTTGCGCGCAAGCGCCACGCCCTCGGCCAGCGTGGCGAAGCGGTTGCCGAGCATGACCATGTCGGCGGCGGCCTGGGCGACGTCGGCACCTTCACCCATGGCGATGGATACCTGGGCGCCGGCCAGCACCGGCGCATCGTTGATGCCGTCGCCGACCATCGCGACGATGCGGCCCCGGGCCTGCAGCGCCTTGACGTAGGCGAGCTTGTCCTCGGGCAGCGCGCCGGCGCGCCAGTCGTCGATGCCGAATTGTGCCGCGGCGGCGCGCACGGCGGGTTCGGCGTCGCCTGAAAGCAGATGCAGGCGGAGACCCTGCGCGGCGAGCGTGGCGAGCGCGGCGGCGGCGTCCGGACGGGGCGTGTCGGCCAGCGCGAACCAGGCGAGGGTCCGTCCGTCCCGGGCCAGCGCGATCCAGCTCGCATCGCCGTCGGCATCGGGCGGCACGGCATCCGGGGCGGCAAAGCGCGGTGCCCCCAGTTTGTAATGACATGCGCCGATGCGGCCCTCGACACCCAGACCGGGCGTGTTGCGCAGGTCAGTGGCGTGAATGTCGGTGGCAACGCCTTCCCGCAGAGCACGGGCGATGGGGTGCTCGGAACCGGTTTCGAGGGCGGCGGCAAGTACGCGGACCGCATCGGCATCACGGCCGTCCACGGTCACGACGCGCCGTACGGACAGGCGGCCCAGGGTCAGCGTGCCGGTCTTGTCGAGCACGAGATCGGTGGCGCGCGCCAGCGTTTCCAGCGCGTGCCCGCGCGTGGTCAGGAGACCGAGCCGGGTCAGGCGGCCGGTCCCGGTGGTCAGCGCAGCCGGCGTGGCGAGGCCGAGCGCGCAGGGGCAGGTGACGACCAGCACCGAGACCACGATCCACAGCGCGCGCGACGGGTCGATGACATACCATGCCGCGCCGACGAGCGCGGTGATGACGAGCAGCAGGCCGACGAACCAGGCGGCGGCACGGTCGGCGAGCTGGCCGATGCGCGGTTTTTCGCTCTGTGCGCGGTCGAGCAGGCGCACGATGGCGGCGAGCCGGGTATCGGCACCGAGCTTTTCCACTTTCACGATCAGTGGACTGGCCTGGTTGAGACTGCCGCCGACCACGCGCGCGTGACGCGTTTTGGTGACCGGCAGCGATTCGCCGGTGAGCATGGCCTCCGACACGGCGCTGTCGCCTTCGACGACGATGCCGTCGGCGGGCAGCGTCTCGCCCGGCCGCACCAGTACATGGTCGCCGACCGCCAGCCGTGCGACCGGCACCTGCGTTTCGTCGCGTGCCGGCCAGTTCGGCAGATGCGTGGCGATGGCGGGTATCAGCTTGACCAGTTCCTCTACCGCCGCACCGGCGCGGCGGCGCGCGTTCATTTCGAGAAAGCGCCCGGTGAGCAGCAGGAAGACGAACATCGTGACCGAGTCGTAATAGACCTCGCCGTGGCCGGAGAAGGTGCTGTATACGCTCGCCGCGAAGGCGGTGCCGACACCCAGCGCCACCGGCACGTCCATGCCCAGCGTGCGCCGCCTGAAATCGCGCCAGGCGCCGATGAAGAAGGGCCAGGCCGAATACAGCACCACCGGGATCGTGAGCACGAGGCTCGCCCAGCTCATCAGCCGGCGGATATCGTCGGTCATGTCGGTCGCGGTGTAGGTCGGCAGTGCGTACATCATCACCTGCATCATGCCCAGCCCGGCGATGGCCAGCCGCTTGATCGCGGTGTTGCGTTCGCGCGCATGGATCTCGTCCGAGCGACCGGGATCGAAAGGGTGTGCGATGTAGCCGATGTCGGATACGGCCTTGAGGATCGAAGAGAGCGCGATGCGGCTGTTGTCCCAGCGCACGCGCGCACGCCGGGTGGCGTAGTTGATCTCGACCGAGAGCACGCCGGGCAGGGCGGCGATGTGGCGTTCGTTCAGCCAGATGCAGGCGGCGCAGACGATGTTTTCCAGGATCAGCGCGGCCTCGCGGATGTTTTCCGCTTCGGTTTTCACGAAGCTTTCCTGGATTTCAGGCAGGTCATAGAGCCCGAGCTGGGCGAGTTCGGCTTCTGCCTGCTGCGGCGTCGCCGGCAGTGCGGTGCGGTGGGTGTAGTACGCGCCCTGGCCGCTGTCTATGATGGTCTGCGCGACGGCCTGGCAGCCGCGACAACAGGCGGCGTGCGTTTCGCTTTCATGGTGGATCGGATAGGCCGCGCCGTCCGGCACGGGCAGGCCGCAGTGAAAGCAGGCCGAAAAAGAAGGGGCGTTCATGAGCCGTTCGGAGGAATCGCTCATGAAACGCCCCGAGGGAGGACGCTACAACACGGCAGGCCCAGGAGAGATATTGATCCTGCCGCAAACGTCAAACCGGTATGCGCCAGGGCCTCAGAAACGGAAGCCGTAGCCGATGCCCCAGACCAGGGGATCGATGTTGAGTGTGGTGAGCTTGGCACCGCCCGCCTTGACGTCGGTTTCGATCCAGATTTTCTTGACGTCGAGATTGAGGTAGCCATTCTTTGTGATTGCGATGTCCACGCCGGCCTGCACGGCGCCGCCGAAGCTGTTCTTGTCCACGCTCAGGCCGGGTGCGAGATCGACATTATAGAAGCGCGTGTAGTTCACCCCGGCGCCGACATAGGGCTTGATCGTCGGCGTCGCATCGAAGTGGTACTGCACGGTCAGGGTCGGGGGCAGGTGATTGAGCTTGCCGAGGCTGGCACCGCCCAGCGTCACTTCGTGGCGGGCCGTGCCGAGGATCAGTTCCACGCCGATGTTCGGATTGACGAAATAGGTGAAGTCGACTTCAGGCACCCATTCCTTGGACACGTCCAGGCCGGGCAGGCTGGGAGATGTGCTGACGTCCGGCGCCACCTGGATGGCACGCACGCGCATCATCCAGTCCTCTGCATGGGCAAAGCTGGGCAGGGTTGTGATCAGGGCCGCTGCGATCAGGGTTTTTTTCATGGTTTCTTATCCTCTCTATTCTCTAAAAAGATATGCATATCATAATGTTTTCAAAGCGCGGCGCAAGCAAAATCCGGATTCGGCTACCATGAGGCATGAAAGACTGTCTCGAAAACACGACATTCGTGTCGTGTTTCCCGCCGCTCGATACCGCGCTGGCCGACCCCAACGGTCTGCTGGCGATGGGCGGCGATCTGGGGCTGGAACGGCTGCTCGATGCCTACCGGCACGGGATATTTCCCTGGTTCAATCCCGGCGAACCCATCCTGTGGTGGAGCCCCGACCCGCGCATGGTGCTGGAGCCGGGCCGGGTGCGCGTGACGCGTTCGCTGGCCAAACGTCTGCGCAACAGCGGGATCGAACTGCGGGTCGATACTGCCTTCGTCGAGGTCATGCGCGCCTGCGCCGCCCCGCGCCCGGGGGCGGACGGTACCTGGATATCGCCTGCCATGATCGCGGCGTATACCCGCCTCTTCGAGGCGGGCTATGCGCATTCGATCGAGAGCTGGCGCGGGGGCCGGCTGGTCGGCGGCCTCTACGGCGTGGCCATCGGCCGGATGTTCTACGGAGAATCCATGTTCAGCCGTGAATCCGATGCGTCCAAGATCGCACTGGTGCGGCTTTGCCGCCAGCTTGCCCGATGGGAATTCGGGCTCGTGGACTGCCAGATGGAGACGGCGCATCTCGCGAGCCTGGGCGCGCGCACCATGCCGCGCCCGGCATTCGCGGCGCGGCTGGCGGAATTGGTACACTTGCCGCATCGACCCGGCCCCTGGAGTTTCGATGCATCCGACTGAGCCGCCTTTCCAGCGCATCCAGTTCTACCTGACCGCGCACTATGCGTGCAGCTATCTGTCCGAGCAGCGGGCGCGCTCGCAGGTCGCCACCCCCACGCACCTGATCGACGGCCACGCCTACAGCGCGCTGATCCGCGCGGGGTTCCGGCGCAGCGGCCAGTTCACTTACCGGCCGCATTGCGAGCAGTGCCGCGCCTGCGTACCCGTGCGCGTCGACGTGGCGCAATTCGCGCCGAACCGCACGCAGCGGCGTTGTCTCAAGCGCAACGGAGGACTGGACGCGCGCTTTCTGCCGCTCGACTTCAAGGAAGAGCACTACGCGCTCTACCGCCGCTATCTGGGGCACCGCCATGCCGGCGGCGGCATGGATCGCGACGGCCCCGAGCAGTACACGCAATTCCTGCTGTCGTCCAACGTCGACACGGTCATGGTCGAGTTCCGCGACCGGGGCAGTCTGGCGATGATTTCGGTGGTCGACCAGATCGACGACGGTCTGTCCGCCGTCTATACCTTTTTCGATCCCGAACGGGCGCAGGACAGCCTTGGCGTGTACGGCGTGCTGTGGCAGATCGAACTGGCGCGGCGGCTCGAGCTGCCTTATCTCTACCTGGGTTACTGGATCGCGGCGAGCCGCAAAATGGCGTACAAAACCCAGTACGCGCCGCTCGAAGGCCTGATCGACGGCCGCTGGCAGCCGCTCGATCCGGCGTGAAACCCCTCTGGCTGGCAGCCGGCGCGTTCGCGCTGCTGTCAGGCTGCGCGGCCTTGACGAAGATGCCGGTGCCCGAGGGCTTCGTCCCTTTCGCCGGCGACGCGCGCGTCTGGGTCGAACCCGGCCACGAGGCCTACGGCGCGCGCGTCGCCGCGGCCCTGCCCGCCGCCATCGCGCAGGTCGAGGCGGCGCATTACCTGCCGTTTGTTCGCCCGCCGCGCGTCTATGTGTGCGGCAGCGCCGCCTGCTTCGCGCGCTGGGTGAAAACGCCCAAAGTATCCGCCGCCGTAGTGCCCGACAACCGCCTGATACTGTCGCCCCGGCTCGACGATCCCGAGCGCGACCGCCTGCCGGCCCTGCTTGCGCACGAACTCGCGCATTTGCATCTCGGCCAGCGCATCGGGCATTACCACAGCACGGTCCCGGTGTGGTTCCACGAAGGCTGGGCTTCGCTGACGGCCGGCGGCGGCGGGGCGGAGTACGCAAGCGATGTCCAGGTCTTCGAAGCGATACGGGCCGGGCGCCGGGTGGATCTGATCGTGCGCGACGCACCCGACAAGCGGCACCGCGCGCCTGCGTCCCGGCTCGACGTGCATGGCTTCTATCGCCAGTCCATGCTGCTGGTCGGCTGGCTCAGGACACAGGATCCCGTGCGCTTCCGCCAGCTCGTGCTGGCGATACAGGACAATGCCGATTTCGAGATCGCTTTCTGGCAGGCCTATGGCCAATCGCCGGCATCGCGCCTCGCCGGCTTCTTTGGCGGCGTTCTCGGCGATAATGGCGACACCCAGGCCGCGCCGGCCGCACCGATTTCCGTGCCATGAAACCCTATCTCGACCTGATGCGCCATGTGCTCGAACATGGCACCCGCAAAGATGACCGGACCGGTACTGGCACGCTTTCCGTGTTCGGCTGGCAGATGCGCTACGACCTCGCCGACGGTTTTCCGCTCGTTACCACCAAAAAGTGCCACCTGCGCTCGATCATTCATGAGCTGCTCTGGTTTCTGCAGGGCGATACCAACATCCGCTACCTGAAGGAAAACGGGGTCTCGATCTGGGACGAATGGGCGGACGAAAACGGCGATCTCGGGCCGGTGTACGGCCATCAGTGGCGTGCCTGGCCCAAACCGGGCGGCGGCACAATCGACCAGATCGCCGCGGCCGTGGACACGCTCAGGACCAATCCCGACTCGCGCCGCATCATCGTCTCGGCCTGGAACGTGGCCGACCTCGACCGCATGGCGCTGGCACCCTGCCATGCCTTCTTCCAGTTCTACGTCGCCGACGGCAGGTTGAGCTGCCAGCTCTACCAGCGCAGTGCCGACATTTTTCTCGGCGTGCCTTTCAACATCGCCAGCTACGCGCTGCTGACGCTCATGATGGCGCAGGTGACCGGCCTGAAACCCGGTGACTTCGTCCACACGCTGGGCGACGCGCACCTCTACCTCAATCACCTCGACCAGGCGCGTGAGCAGTTGGGCCGCACGCCGCGCGCGCTGCCAGCCATGACCTTGAATCCGGACGTCAAGGACATCTTCGCTTTCCGTTACGAGGATTTCACGCTGACGGGCTACGAGCCGCATCCCGCGATCAAGGCGCCGGTGGCGGTATGAGCGCACCGGCGAAACCGCGCGTCAGCGTGATCGCCGCGCGTGCGCGGAACGGTGTGATCGGCATCGAAAACCGCTTGCCCTGGCGCCTGCCGGAAGACCTTGCGCATTTCAAGACGCTGACGCTTGGCCACCCGATCCTGATGGGTCGCAAGACTTTCGAGTCGCTCGGCCGGCCGCTGCCAGGACGTATCAACGTGGTCATCACCCGCAATCCGGACTACCGGCCGGCCGGCGTGCAGGTCGCGGCATCGATCTCCGAAGCGCTGGCGCTGTGCGCCGGGACCGATGAGCTGTTCTTCATCGGCGGCGCCGAACTCTATGCGCAGGTTCTGCCGCTCGCGGACCGGTTGTATCTGACCGAAGTGGACTGTGCGCCCGAGGGCGACGCCTGGTTTCCGGATTACGACCGCACGGCCTTCCGCGAAATCGAACGGTCGGCGCAGACCGGTGCGAAGGGTGACCCGTTGCGTTTCGACTTCGTCGTCTACGCGCGCGCCGATGCCTGAAATGAGAACGGGGCGCCGAGGCGCCCCGTTCTGCAGCGTTGCGGCGAGAGCCGCTCAGCCCTTGGCCGTGTAGGCGTAGTTCACCGGCAGCCCCAGCGTGTCGGCCCAGACGTTCTTCGCCCAAGATTCCATGTAGGCCATCTCGATTTCGCTTTCTTCCGCCGATACGCCGTTGGCGTCCTTCGGCGGTACCAGCGATTTCTTCTCGTCGTTCCAGCGGAACACGGTAGCGACGTGGAAGGCGGTGCCCATGCCCGTGCCCGAGTAGCAGGTGTTGGTGACCACCGGCGCGGGATCGGCCGGCCGGCCGGCAAACTGCTCGGACAGCGCGTAGGCGCACATCTTGCCGGTGTTGTTCGCCACCGAACCCGATTTCGGGAAGTTGGTCAGCGCGGAATCGCCCAGGATGTGGACGTTCTTCACGACCTTGGACTCGAAGGTCAGGTAGTCGATGGTGCACCAGTTGCCGTTGTTGCCGTCGCGCACGCCGGCCATGCCGCAGACCGCAGCGGCGCGCATCGGCGGCACCACGTTGATGACGTCGCCTTTCACGTCGTCGAACTCGGTGCTGACCTTCATGGCCTTGGCATCGACCGCACGCGGCATGTTGTTGGGCCGGTAGTCGATCATGCTGTTGTCGGTACCGTAGCCGAAATGCTTCTTCCAGGCTGCGAGGAACAGCCCTTTCTTGGAAGCGATGTCGGGGTTGCCGTCCAGCACGATGACCTTGGATTTGGGCTTGGCGCGCTTGAAGTAGCTGGCCACCATGCAGGCGCGCTCGTACGGGCCGGGCGGGCAGCGGTAGGGCGACATCGGCACCGACATGACGAAGGTGCCGCCGTCGGGCATGGCTTCGAGCTGCTGGCGCAGCACACCGGTCTGGTCGGCGCTGGCCTTCCAGGCGTGCTTGATGGTCTTGCGCGTTTCCGCATCATAACCCTGCACCTTGTCGAACAGCAGCTCGATGCCGCCAGCCAGCACCAGCTTGTCGTAGGCGAAGGTCTTGCCGCCGGCCGTGGTGACCGTTTGCTTCGTGGTGTCGATGGCCGTGACGGTGTCGGGCACGAAGTTGTCGACGATCTTCTTCAGATAGTCGTACGGCAGGGAAATGTCTTCCATCTTGTTGATGCCGGCCAGCACCGTGTTGGAGAACGGGCAGGACGTGAAGTGCGCGTTGGGTTCGATCAGCGTGACCTGGGCCTGCGGCGCCCACAATTTGATGTAGCGCGAGAAGGTGGCGCCGCCGAAGCCGGCGCCGACGACGACGACCTTGGGTCCGGAACTACCGGAACGGGTGGTGGCGCAGCCTGCAAGGCCGGCCGTGGCGGCGAGGCCTGCCGCGCCGACGGAAGTTTTGATGAAATCGCGACGATTGAGTGTCATGGTATGAAGTCTCCTGCGGGCTTATTTGATCGAAGCGAAGTACTTGGCCATGGCCTCGAACTCGGCGTCGCTGTAACCGTTGGCGTGTTTCTTCATGACGGTGGACGGACGGCTGCCGTCGCGGAAGGCTTTCATCTGCTGCACGAAATAACCGGGCTCCAGTCCGGTCAGGCTGGGAATGGCGCCACGGCTCTTGCCGTCGGGCCCGTGGCAATAGGAACAATTGGCCGCCATGAAGCGGGTGCGCGGATCGGCGTGCGCGGACAGCGCAACGCCTAGCGTGCCCGCCACGATCAGGCCGGTGATGAGTGATTTTTTCATTCGATGCCCCTCCTAAAGGTTTAAAACCGGAACACAAAGGTTCCGCAAGCAACGATTGATACGGGCTTCCTAGGGTTTCCCGCGCGAGATCGTCCTGCTGCAACACAGCGGGCTTCCTGGTTTCCCGCTTTCTTGACCATGATTGGGTAGCGCAAAAATACTGTCAACAAGCAAACGCTTATATTGCGCGGCTTTCGGAGGGGTGCAGGGGAAATTACGGGGAAACGGATCAGCGCGATGCGCCGGCCTGCAGCGCATGCTGCAGACTGGACTCGCGCAGGCGCGCATCCGCCTCGCGGTCCCATGAGGCCTGCGTCCAGCCACCCAGATGTTCGAGCGCGATGCGGCCGAGCGCATCGATCCATTGCGGATGCTCGTTCATGGCGGGAATGTAGTGAAAATCCTTGCCGCCTGCGGTCAGGAAGGTTTCGCGTCCTTCCATCGCCAGCTCCTCCAGGGTTTCCAGGCAATCCGCGGTGAAGCCGGGCGCCACCACGTCGACGCGTCCCGTGCCTTCGCGACCCAGGGCGGCCAGCGTTTTGTCGGTGTAGGGCTGCAGCCATTCGGCCTTGCCGAAACGCGACTGGAAGCTGAGGCGCGCCTGCTTTTCGTCGAGTCCCAGTGCCTCGGTCAGCAGGCGACCGGTCTTGCGGCATTCGCAATGGTAGGGGTCGCCCTTGTCGAGCGTGTATTTCGGCACGCCGTGAAAGCTCATCAGCAGTACATCGGGGCGGCCGTGCATCTGCCAGTAATCGCGGATGTTGGCGGTCAGCGCCTGGATGTAGGCGGGGTGGTCGTGATAGTGCTTGACCGTGCGCACGGACGGCTGGTCACGCGTTTTCCTCAGCCAGTCGAAGGCCGCGTCACAGGCGGTCGCCGTGCTCGATGCGGCGTACTGCGGATAGGCCGGCAACAGCAGGATGCGGTCGCAGCCGTCGGCCTGCATGCGCGCCAGCACGTCCGGAATCGCCGGCCGGCCGTAACGCATGGCGTATTCGACCTGGAAGGGCGTGGCGATATGTTCGCCCAGCCAGCCTTTCAGCAGCTTGGCCTGCTTTTCGGTGTGGACCATGAGCGGCGAGCCGTCGGCGGTCCAGATCTTGGCGTACTTCGCGGCCGATTTCTTCGGCCGCGTGTTGAGTACGATGCCGTTCAGGATCGGCCACCACAGCGCACGGGGAATCTCCACCACGCGCGGATCGGAGAGAAATTCCCTGAGATAGGGGCGCAGCGCCTGTGCCGTGGGCGCCTCGGGCGTACCGAGGTTGACGAGCAGAATGCCGGTTTTGCGCGCTTGACCGTGACTGAAGGGGGGCGTTTGCAGAGAGGCCATCAGTGATGCGACAGGGCGCTGGAAAGAATCTTGGCGGTGATATCGACAATGGGCACCACACGTTCGTAGGCCATGCGGGTGGGGCCGACGACACCCAGCGTGCCGACGACCTGGCCGTCGACCGAGTAGGGTGCGGTGACGAGACTGCATTCGTCGAGCGGCAGCAGATCCGATTCGCCGCCAATGAAGACCTGCACGCCGGCGGCGGAGCGCGACTGGTCGAGCAGACGCAAAAGACCGGTCTTCTGCTCGAACGCATCGAACAGCCGGCGCAGATTGCCCATGTTGCTGGAGAGCTCTTCCACGTCGAGCAGTTTGCGGCTGCCCGAGACGACGACCGTGTCCTGACTGGCGTCGAGCGCCTGGCTGCCGGCATCCACGGCGGCGCTCATCAGGCGTGTGATGTCGTCGCGCATGCGTCCGAGTTCGTCGCGCAGCCGGGCGCGCACCTGATCGAAGGTGGAGCCGGCGAAATGCTGGTTGAAATAATTGGCGGCTTCGGTCAGCGCCGAGGCGGAATAGGCCTGCTCGGTGAGGATGACGCGGTTTTCCACCTCGCCTTCCTTCGTCACGATGATCAGCAGGATGCGTTTCTCGGACAGGCCCAGGAACTCGATCTGCCGGAAGGCCGGGTTGCGCCGCGGCGTCATCACCAGACCGGCGAACTGGCTCAGGTCGGACAGCAGGGTCGAGGCCGAGGCAATGAGGCGCTGGGGGTCGGAAGGCGCGAGATGGGATTCGAGCTGATTCACCTCCACCTGTGCGAGCGGCCGCACGGTGAGCAGGGTGTCGACGAAAAAGCGATAGCCGCGCGGCGTCGGCACGCGCCCGGCCGAAGTATGGGGGCTGACGACGAAACCGAGCTCCTCGAGGTCGGCCATCACGTTGCGGATGCTGGCCGGCGACAGATCCAGCCCGGAATGTTTGGACAGCGTGCGCGATCCCACCGGCTCGCCCTCGGCGATATACCTTTCGACCAGGGTTTTGAGCAGGATGCGCGCGCGTTCGGTGAGCATGGGGCGATTATAGAGGCAGAAGCGATACGCGGGTTCGGTTGCGAATTTGGCCCGATATCGCCGTGAGACGCTGCCTCGCGCCGCACGTCTGCCTCTATAATCGGCCCTCATGCAAACGCCCTTCCACATCGTCGGCCTGGTCGGCAAATACGATAACCCCGGGATGCACGACTCCGTCTGCAAACTGGGGGAATTTCTCCGCGGGCGGGGGCATGAGGTGGTGCTGGCGAGCCAGACTGCCGAACGTCTCAACATCCGCGACTGCCCCCATCGCAACCTGCACGAGCTGGCCGAGGAATCCGATGTGGTCGCGGTGCTGGGCGGCGACGGCACCATGCTCTCCATCGCGCGCGAGCTGGCCTCGACAGGCACGCCGCTGATCGGCATCAATCAGGGCCGGCTGGGCTTTCTGACCGACATCACCGTGGAAGACATGTACGGCGCGATGGCCGAGATTCTTTCCGGCCAGTATGTGGCGGAAGAGCGCATCCTGCTGAACGGCCAGATCCGCCGCAACGGCGAACGCGTGTTCGAGGGGACCGCTTTCAACGACGTGGTCGTCGGCAAGGGCGGTTCGGGCCGGCTGATCGACCTGGAAATCGCCATCAACAGCGAATTCGTCTACAGCCAGCGCGCCGACGGCCTCGTGGTCACCAGTCCCACGGGCACGACCGCCTACGCCCTGTCGGCCGGCGGGCCCATCGTGCATCCCACGCTGGAGGCGGTGGCGCTGGTGCCGATCTGTCCGCACACCCTGTCGGCGCGGCCCATTGTCGTCAGCAGCCATTCGCGCATCGAGCTCACGCTTACCTACGCCGACGACGCACGCGTGCATTTCGACGGCCAGCACCACTTCGACCTGATGAGCGGCGACCATGTGTGGATTACCCGCGCCAATCGCCCCGTGACATTGCTCCATCCGCATTCGTACAGCTACTACGACACCCTGCGGCAGAAACTGCACTGGGGCAAGAAGCTCTGAGCAGTCCATGCTCGCGCACCTCTCGATACGCAATTACCTGCTGGTCGAATCCGTCGAACTCGATTTCGAGTCCGGCCTGACCGTACTCACCGGCGAAACCGGCGCCGGCAAGTCCATTCTCGTCGATGCGCTGGCGCTGGCGCTGGGCGACCGTGCCGAAGGCGGCGTGGTCCGCCCCGGCGCCGCGCGCGCCGAGATCGCGGCCGAATTCGCCGTCGCCGGCCGGGACGCGCTCGCCGCCTGGCTCGACGAGGCCGGTTTCCCCGCGGAAGACGGCACGCTGCTGTTGCGTCGCGTGATCGATGCCGGCGGCCGGTCGCGCGCCTTCGTCAACGGCGGCGCCGCGACGCTCGCCCAGCTCAAGGCCGCCGCCGGGCATCTGGTCGACATCCACGGCCAGCACGCGCACCACGCATTGCTGCGCGCCGACACCCAGCGCACCGTACTGGATGCCTATGCCGGCGCCTCGGCACAGGCCGCCGTCGTGGCCGAAGCCTGGCAGGCCTGGCAGACGACGCGCCACCGCCGCGCTGCCGCCGAAACCCAGGGCGAAGCCCGGCGCATCGAACGCGAAGGCCTGCAGCTGGCGTGCGACGAGCTGGCCGCGCTGGGCGACGATCTTGCGCGCTGGGATGCGATCCAGACCGAGCACGCCCGGCTCGCGCACGTGACGGCACTGATCGAGGGCAACCGTGCCCTGCTCGACGGTCTGGACGAAGGCGAGGGCGCGGTGGCGGCGCACCTGACCGCACTGGCCGCGCGGCTCGATGCGATGCGCGCGGTCGACGACAGCCTGGGCGAGGTCGCCGCGCTGCTCGACGCGGCGAGTGCGGACATCGCCGAAGCCGTACATGCGCTGCGCCGTTACGCCGATCATCTCGCACTCGATCCCGAGCGGCTCGCCGAACTGGACCGGCGGCTGGCCGACATGCACCGGCTTGCGCGCAAGCATCGCGTGCAGCCCGACGAACTGGCCGCCCTTTACGAGCGTTTCGAAAGCCGGCTGGCTGCGCTCGATGCGGACGACGATCTTGACGCACTGGCCGCTGCCGAGGCGGCCGCCATGCAGCACTACGCTACCGAAGCCGGGCTTCTGAGCGCCGCACGCCGCCAGGCTGCCGCCGCGCTGTCGGCCGAAGTCACGACGGCGATGCGCGAACTGGCGCTCGCCGACGGCCGCTTCGAGGTGGCGCTCGACCCCTGCGCGGAACCGCACGCCTACGGGCAGGAAGATGTCGCGTTCCGTGTGGCGAGCCATGCGGGCCTCGTGCCCGGTCCGCTGGGCAAGGTGGCGTCGGGCGGCGAACTGTCGCGCATCAGCCTGGCGATCCAGACTGCCTTATCCGGCATGGCAGGCGTGCCCACGCTGATCTTCGACGAAGTCGACGTCGGCATTGGCGGCAGCGTTGCCGAGGCGGTGGGGCGGCGTCTCGCGCGGCTCGGCGAAACGTGTCAGGTGCTGGTGATCACGCATCTGCCGCAGGTCGCAGCGCGCGGCGCGCATCATCTGTGCGTCGCCAAACAGACCGGCGACGGCTGGGTGTCGTCGCACATCGCGCGGCTCGATGCCGAGGCGCGCATCGAGGAGATCGCGCGCATGCTGGGCGGCCTGAAGATCACTGCGACCACCCGCCGGCATGCCGCCGAGATGCTCGCCGGTTGAGAATCCTGTTTTTTCTGCTGGCGCTGCTCTGCGCGGGCTGGGTGCACGCGGAGCGCCTCGCGGGCGTGGTCATCGTGGTGATCGACGGCGATACTGTGCTGTTCAGGCCCGACTATTATTCGGCTGCGTCGCGTGCCTTCCTGAAGCTGCGGCTCGCCGGCATCGACGCGCCGGAAACCGGCCAGCCGCATGGCGAGGCGGCGACACAAGCGCTCAGGATGCTGGCGTTGAAGCGTCGTGCCGTAGCGGACATCGTGGCGACCGACGTGTACGGCCGCAAGGTCGGCCATCTGGAAATCGGCGGTGCAGATGTGAACCGGGACATGGTGCGGCGGGGGCATGCCTGGGCATCCCCCCGCGCTGCCCGCGATCTGCGGGCGGCGGAAGCAGAGGCGCGCCGCCTGCGGGCAGGGCTGTGGGCGGACGCCGATGCCGTGCCGCCCTGGGTGTGGCGGCGCGTTTCGCACCGCTAGCGTTCAGCGCGGCGTGCCGTCCGGCAGGGTCTTGCGACACTCGTGGAAGACGCGCGCCGTGCAGGCGCGGCAGACCTCGTTATCGAGCCGGGAATAGATTGCGTGCAGGGCTTCGCCCTTGTGGCGGAAGATGTTCTCCTCGCCGATGACGTCGACCTGGCCGCCGCGTTTCAGCATCTCGCACAGATTGGGCTGCACGCCCACGAGGTACAGGGCGCCGCCGAGCTTGCGTCTTCGTGCCGCTTCCTTTGCCAGCAGATCGGCACCGGCGAGGTCGATGAAGCCGATCGCGCGCGCCGTCAGGAACAGGTGCTTCTTCAGGGGGTCGGCTTCGTCGGCGTTGCGGAAATGCTGTTGCACGTATTCCACCGCGCCGAAGAAAATCGACCCCTCCACGCGCAGGATCGCCATCTGGGGGCAGTCGGGATAATCCGATTCGACCGGCGCGAATTTGCGGCGCGGATTGTCGAAATCGGTGGCGATCGGCACCAGCTCGCGGATCGACGGGCGCGAGGTGCGATACAGATAGAACATCAGCGACACCAGGATGCCGAGGAAGATGCCTTTTTCCAGATCGACCAGCGTGCCGATGAACGTGATGGCGAGCACGATGCGTTCGCGTTTGTGACGTTTCACGATTTCGCCGATATGGTGGAAGTCGATCAGCCCCCAGGCGACGATGAAGAGGATTGCGGCCATCGACGGCACCGGCAGATAGGCCGCGAGCGGCGCCACCAGCAGCACGATGGCGAGCAGAAACACGGCCGACATCGCAGCGGCGAGCGGCGTCCTCGCGCCGGAAGCGTAGTTCACGCCGCTGCGGTTGAACGAGCCGCTGGAGGCGTAGCTGGAAAAGAAGCTGCCGGCGAGATTCGACAGCCCCTGGCCGATGAATTCCTGGTTGCTGTCGATGCGCTGGTCGGATTTGACCGCCACCGAACGGGCGATGGCGACGGCCTCGGTCAGCGCGAGCACGGCGACGATGGTGGCCGGGAACAGTGTTTCCTTGATCGCGGTGAGCGAAAAATCCGGAATCGACAGCGGCGGAAACGCGCCGGCCAGCGCACCGACCGTGCGGATGCCGGTGACGTCCGCGCCATAGTGGTAGTCGAGCCAGACGGCGGCGAGGCTGCCGACCACCATCGCCACGATCATGTAGGGCAGCCGCGGCAGGTAGCGCTTGGACAGCACGCCCGACACGAGTGTGATCAGGCTGACCGCCAGCACCCAGGGATTGATGTCGGCGACATGCGTGCCGAAATGGATCAGCACTTCGTGGAAATGCGCGCCACGCGGGATGTCGAGGCCGAAGAAATTCTTGATCTGGCTGCTCGCGATCAGGATCGCGGCGCCTGCGGTGAAGCCGATGATCACGGTGTGCGAGATGAAATTGACCAGCGTGCCCAGCCGCGCGAGGCCCATCGCCAGCTGGATCAGGCCCGCCAGGAAAGTGAGCGTAAGCACCAGGCCGATGAACTGCGGGCTGCCCGGCTCGGCGAGCGGGCTTACCGACGCAAACACCACGATCGAGATCGCCGTCGTCGGTCCCGACACCAGATGCCAGCTCGATCCCCACAATGCCGCGACGATGGCGGGCACCATCGCCGCGTAAAGACCGTATTCGGCCGGGAGCCCTGCGATGGTCGCAAAGGCCACGGCCTGCGGCAACACGATCAATGCGCCCGTGAGCCCCGCGACGGCATCGGACTTGAAGGTCCGTGCGTTGACGTCCGGCCACCAGCGCAGGAAGGGCAGCAGGCGGTAGAGCCAGAGCGGGCAGGCTTGCAGGTTGATCACGCGGACTCCAGTAGCATATTAGTGAATAATTTATAACTTATTGTTTGCAAAAGGATTTTTGCCCGGGCTGGGGCCTAAGCGTTTTATAATCGGTCCCAAGCCTTGCGTCAGACAGGGCCCGACGATAAACAACCAGAGAGAGCGAGGAAGATGAAACACATCACGAAGGCGTTGTGCGCGTCCGTGCTGATGGCGTGGGTTCTGCCTGTTCATGCGGCGGGCGACCCGAAGGCCGGGCAACTCAAAACCTCGATGTGCGCCGGCTGCCACGGCATCCCGGGCTGGCGCACCGCCTATCCCAGCGTCTACAGCGTACCCAGGCTGGGCGGGCAGCATGCGGATTATATCGTGGCGGCCCTCAAAGCCTACAAAGACGGCGAACGCGATCATCCCAGCATGAAGGGCATTGCCGGCAGCCTGTCCGAACAGGATATGGAAGATCTTGCGGCGTATTACGAATCGTCGTATTCCGGCCCGGCCAATTGATCGAGGAGAGATCATGCACATGTTCCAGTACATGCTCGCCGCTGCGTTGAGCTTTGCCCTGACCGCACATGCCGCGGGCAACCCCGAGGCCGGACAGGCCAAATCCACCACCTGCGCGGCCTGCCATGGTGAGGACGGCAACAGCAAGGTGCCGTCGTTTCCGCGGCTGGCCGGACAGAACCGGGACTATCTGGTTCACGCCCTGCAGGCTTACCAGCGTGGTACGCGCAAGAATCCGATCATGGCCGAGCAGGTCAAGAGTCTGTCCAATCAGGACATTCTCGATCTGGCCGTCTACTACGCGCAGCAAAAGGGCGTCTATCTGAAGTATTGACGGCAGGCAGAGCCTAACGGGCGCAACTGCGGTTGCGCCCGGCCTGTTTGGCCGCATAGAGGGCCTGATCGGCCAGGCTGACCAGCGCGTCGATGTCGGCTGTCTTGGCATGGCGGCTGGCCACGCCCACGCTGATGGTGATGCTGTGCGGCGACTGGCCGATGGCGATGCGATGCGTCGCCAGCGTCGTGCGGAGCCGCTCGGCCGACTGCAGGGCCGACTTGATGTCGGTGTTGGGGCAGATGACGAGAAACTCTTCCCCGCCGATGCGGCAGACGCTGTCGCCGCGCCGGGCCGATACGCGCAGCACTTCCGCCACCTCGCGCAGCACCATGTCGCCTGCGGCGTGCCCGTAGGTGTCGTTGATCTGCTTGAAGTGGTCGACGTCGATGACCATCACCGACAGCGGCTGGCTGGAGCGGTCGGCGGTGCTCCATGCCTGCTGGAGCTGGTCCCTCGCTGCGCGCCGGTTGGGCAGGCCGGTCAGCAGATCGGTCAGCGCAGCGTTCGCGAGTCGCCGGTTGGCCACCGCAAGCTCCGCCGCGGTCTGGCGCAACTGGGCGCGGTCTTTCTCCCAGGCATTCTGCAGTTCGACCAGATGCTGGGCGGCCTGCAGCCGGGTGCGCAGTCCCTTTGCGCTGATCGTGCTGGGCGCATAGCCATCCGCGCCGGCTTCGTAGGCGCGTACGAGCTGGTCTTCGCCGTGTTCGTCGGACATCAGCAGAATGTACATGCGCTTGCCGTCCTCGGTTTCGCGCAGGGCCTGGCACAACTCCGTCCCATCCAGACCGGGCAGGTTGTAATGCGCGATGATCACGTGCGGCAGCACCTCCATCGCCAGTGCCAGCGCGGTATTGCCGTTGTCCGCGGGATACACGATGTGCGCGCTGTTTTCCACCAGCAGCGCCATGGTCTTGCGCCGGCTGAAGGCGTTGCCGTCCGCCACGACGATGCGCAGCGGCGTGTCTTCCTCTTCGGCTGCCGGGGGAGCCGTGCCTCGGCTCATTTCCTCGAACGGGGGCAGCGCCACGGTCGGGATCTTCAGCATCGTGCCCCACTCGCGCCAGCTGGCGATCACCTCGTCGATGAAGGGGCCGGCAACCTCGGGTTTGACGTCCAGTTTTTCCGCCAGGCTGATCCATTCCTGGGCCAGGAGCGGCCGGGCCTCTTCGCTGGCCAGGCCCAGATCGGCCAGCCGGTGCGCCAGACGCAGCATCAGCAGCATGCTGTTGCTGCGGGAGTCCTGAGAATGCCCCGGCGCGGTTTCCTCGTAATGCAGCAGGGGATCGGTGAAAACCTTGGGGATGCCCCAGTCGGACAGCATTACCGTGCCCAGCTCGTTGTGATCGGTGGCCAGCACGGTGCGCTCGCGGGCGGACAGCGGCTGTGAAGTGTCAGCCTGCCAGGCTTTGAGTACGACGTCGTATTCCACCGGGTAGGCGGTGGCCAGTGCGAGCCGTCCGATCTGCGCCAGCAGGCCGCAGATGAACATTTCGTCCGGGGCGGCCACGCGGACGCGATCCGCCAGCGCCTGCATCGCCAGGCCCATGAGCAGGGAATGCGACCAGTAGCCCTGATAGTCGAACGCCGTGCAGCGGCCGGCGCGATATTGATCGAGCAGCGAGAAGCCCAGCGCAAGCTGACGAACCGATGCGATGCCCAGCCGGACTACGGCTTCCTGCAGCGACACCACCGGGCGCGCGATCTGCGAGCCGGCGTTGGCCAGTTTGATCAGACGGCTCGACAGGGCCGGGTCGGTCTGGACCACCTTGGCGATTTCGCCCAGCGTCACGTTATCGCGGCGCGACAGTTCCAGGACGGCGAGCGCAACCCCTCGGGGGCTGGGCAGTTGATCACTGAGTTTGAGCTGTTCGAGCTGAAGCGACATGGATGGCCTGCTGAATCGTACGGAACGCCGGAAGTTCGGCACGAACGCCGGGCGTTCAACTGTTTATCGACAGACCGTCAAAAAAATAAAGCCTGCGTTGACGATTATTTATGGTCGGCCTCGCCTTCGCCGAGCTGGCGGTCGAGGCAGGCGATATAGACCTTCTCGTCGAAGTGGGATTGCGCGTGCTGTGCGCGCCAGAGCGTTTCGCCCAGGCAGTCGATGACGGCGTGCTGGGCGCGCATCGCGTCGCCGTGCCGTGCCAGCAGGCGCAGGTAGCGTTCGCGCAGGCCGTGTGGCTGATCGATGGCCAGTTGCTCGGCCAGCGCCAGATGCATGGAAAGATGCAGAAAGGGATTGGTCTCGCCGGCTTCGGGCGGGTAATCGCGTTCGCGATGGCGCTCGGGCGCCTCCAGCAGGGGATGGTACTCGGGATGCGCCAGCACGACTTCGAGCGCCGGCTGCTCGGCACCGGCAAGCGGCTGCCCGGCACGATACTTTGCCCAGACGTCGAAGAAAAACTGGCGGACCTGGTCTCGGCTGGGGGCGAACATCGACGGATCAGGCGCGCTTGCGTGCCGGTGCGCGTGTCGCCTTGCCTGCGGCGGATGGCCTGCCGGCGACGGGCGGCGATTGTTTCGCCGCTTTCGCAGGCGCAGACGCGGGCGTCTCGGCCGGTGGCCAGGTCTTGTCCCTGTATTCGCACAGGTCGGCGATGATGCATTCGCCGCATTTCGGTTTGCGCGCCTGACAGACGTAGCGTCCGTGCAGGATCAGCCAGTGGTGCGCGTCGACCATGAATTCCGCCGGAATGACCTTCAGCAGTTTCTTCTCGACCGCCAGTACGGTCTTGCCCGGTGCCAGCCCGATGCGGTTGGCAACGCGGAAAATGTGCGTATCCACCGCCATCGTCGGCTCGCCGAAGGCGGTGTTGAGGATCACATTGGCGGTCTTGCGGCCGACGCCGGGCAGCGCTTCGAGCGCGGCCCGGTCGTGCGGCACCTGCCCGCCGTGCAGGTCGGTGAGCATCCGGCACGCGGCGACGATGTGTTTTGCCTTGCTCTTGTAGAGGCCGATGGTGCGGATGATGTCCGCCAGCCCGGCCTCGCCCAGTTCGACGATGGCCTCGGGCGTGTTGGCGACCGGAAACAGCCGCCGGGTTGCGAGGTTCACGCCCTTGTCGGTCGATTGCGCGGACAGCGCCACGGCCACCAGCAGTTCAAACGGGGTCGAGTATTCCAGTTCGGTCGTGGGATGCGGATTGGCCGCGCGCAGGCGGCTGAAGATTTCATGGCGCTTGGCGGCGTTCATTGTTCGGTCAGCCGTTTGGCCAGCGCGCGCTTCTCCGCCTGGCGTTTCGCACCACCGGTTTTTTCATGCGTGCCTCCATGGCGCAGCAGCGCGGCGGCGACGTAGGGATTGCGCGGCTTGGGCACGCGCTTCTTCAACGGCGGCTTCATGCCGCGGCCGGCACCGCGCCTTCTGCGCGCAGGCGGGCCTGGCGCGCGACGCGCGCGTTGCGCCAGTTGTGCGCGGCGATCAGCAGCCCCAGCGCGATGAAGGCGCCCGGAGGCAGGATGGCGAGCAAAAAGCCCTGGTAATCCGGCAGCACGTGCACGACCATCTGCTTCGCGGATTCGCCGAATACCAGATCGATGCCGGAAAACAGTGTGCCGTGGCCGGCCACTTCGCGGATCGCGCCGAGCACCACCAGCACCAGCGTCAGGCCCAGCCCCATCGCCACGGCGTCGATCACGCCGTGCAGCGGATGGTTTTTGGACGCGAAGGCATCGACGCGGGCCAGCACGATGCAGTTGGTCGTGATGAGCGGGATGAAGATGCCCAGCACCAGATAGAGCGGATGCACGAAGGCGTTCATCGCCAGGTCGATTACCGTGACCAGCGCGGCGATGATCAGCACGAATACCGGAATGCGGATTTCATGCGGCACGAAATTGCGTACGCCGGACACCGCACCGCTGGAGGCGGCCATCACCAGCATGGTCGCCAGGCCCAGCGAGAGGGCATTGACGACGGTGTTGCTGATCGCCAGCAGCGGGCACAGGCCCAGCAGTTGCACGATCCCCGCGTTCTGCTTGTCCAGGCCGTTGCGGAACAGGGTGACGATTTCGTTCATCGTGATCATGGCTGTTTCTCCCCGGCGGCCCAGGCCGCACGATGCCGTTCGTAGTAGGTCAGCGCGTTCCTCACCGCCTTGACCACGGCGCGCGGTGTGATGGTCGCGCCGGCGCGGGCGTCGAAGGCGCCGCCGTCCTTGCGCACTGCCCATCGCTTGGTGTCCGGCGCAGTCAGCGATTTTCCCGCAAACTGGTCGGCCCAGGGGCTTTTGGCGTGCTCGATGTAATCGCCCAGCCCGGGGGTTTCGCGGTGCGCCGTCACACGTACGCCGGCGACGGTGCCGTCTGCGGCGATGCCGATCAGCAGTGCGATCTCACCGGCATAGCCGTCCGGCGCCACCGCCTCCAGCACCACGCCGGCCAGCGCGTCGCCGCGACGCGCAATCCACGCGGCGGACGGTTTGCGGGTGCCGAGCAGCGGGTCCGCAGGCAGCATTTGTTCGCTGGCGAGCAGGTCGTTGTCGTAGCGTCCGGCAGGCAGTACCTGATGGATCAGTGCGAGCCGTTCGGTCTGCCGGCTTTTTTCGATCACCGGTTCGGTATGGTCGTGGGTGTAGGCCAGCATCGCCGTGCCGATCACCGCAAAGGCGAGCAGGATGGCGCTCGCGCGCAGCGCGTTGCGTCCGGCGCCGGAGAGCGTCACGTGTTCCGCCTCCGCCCGGCTTCGCCGTAGACCCGGGGTTGCGTGTACTGGTCGATCAACGGCGCGCAGATGTTCATCAGCAGGATGGCGAAGGCGACGCCGTCGGGAAAGCCGCCCCAGGTGCGGATCACGATGGTGAGCATGCCCGCGCCGAAACCGAAGACCAGCTTGCCGCGCGGCGTCGTCGCGCCCGACACCGGGTCGGTGGCGATGAAGAAGGCGGCGAGCGCCACCGACGGCGCAAAAAAATGGAAGAGCGCCGAGCCATAGCGGTCGGTGTCGTAGAAATGCAGGCACCCGGCCGTCAGCAATACGCCCAGCAGAAAGGCCATCGGTACGTGCCAGCCGATGATGCGGCGCGCCCACAGGATCAGGCCGCCCAGCCAGAAGGCGAAGGCCAGCCATTCGAACCCCGTACCGCCGACATGGCCGAAGATCGGCGCGCGGACGATCTCGTCCACCGTGTGCTGTTGCAGCAGGCCGGTGCGCAGCGTGTCCAGCGGGGTGGCCATCGTGACCGCGTCGAGCGTCGCGCGCGGCACGTCGCCGCCGAAGATGATCGCTGCGCTCTGGCCCAGCGTGAGCGCAGTCTGGGTGAGTTCGAGCGGTCCCGGCCAGTGCGTCATCTGGACGGGAAAGGAAATGATCAGTACCGCGTAGCCGACCATGGCCGGGTTGAAGATGTTCTGTCCCAGTCCGCCGTAAAGATGCTTGGCGACCACGATGGCGAACAGCGTGCCGGTGACGATCAGCCACCACGGCGCCAGCGCCGGCAGCGACAGCGCCAGCAGCCAGGCCGTGACGACGGCGGAAAGATCGGATAGAAACGGCCGCACCGGATAGCCGCGCATCTTCAGCATCGCGGCCTCGGCCGCCACCGCAGTGACGGTGGCGAGGGCGAGCGTGACCAGGATGCCGGGGCCGAACAGCCACACATAGACCGCGATGCCGGGCACAAGCGCGCCCAGCACCCAGGCCATGATCCGGGTAACGCTGTCGCGGCCGTGCAGGGAGGGGGCAGTCATTTCGATGGGGTCTATGCGTCTTCTTCCGAGGCCAGCGGCTTGCGCGCCAGCTCGCGGATTTTAGCCCGGCGCGCCTCGATCGCCTCGATTTCGCGTTGCTGCCCGAGGCTGAGATCGTCGGTGTTTTTCGGCGCGGCCTGCGTTTTCTTTGCCTGGGCGCGGGCGAGCGCGGCGGCGATCAGCGCCTTTTTGGCGTCCGCATCGCCGTCCGCGGCGGCCGGGGGCGGCGTGCCGGCCGCTGCTTCGGCGGCCAGCTCGGCGCGCTTGGCCGCAGCCTTGGCGGCGAGTTTTTCGGCCTTTTCCTGCTTTTCGCGTTCCAGGCGGAACTGGCGGAATTCGTGCCGTTCGCGCGCGAGGTCGGCGGCGCGCTTTTCGCGTTCGCGCGCCCAGATTTCGCTCTTGCCGTAGCGGTAGTAATCCACCAGTGGAATATGGCTGGGGCACACGTAGCTGCAGCAGCCGCACTCGATGCAGTCGAACAGATGGTATTCCTGCGCACGGCCGAAATCGCCCGCCTTGATGAAACGGTAAAGATCCTGCGGCTGCAGTTCGGCCGGGCAGGCATCTGCGCAGCGCGTGCAGCGGATGCACGGCAAAACCGGCGGCGGGGGCGGAAACAGCTCGCGCGACTGCACGAGGATGCAGTTGGTCGCCTTGACCACCGGTACGTCGGCATCCTCCGCACGGGGTGCGCGTTCCGCCGCCGGCGCCGCAAGCGGCATGGGCACGCCCATCATCGGCCCGCCCATCAGCACGCCGGTGACGCCGTCGCGGTCGCCCGCCAGCTCGATCAGCGCGCGCATCGGTGTGCCGATCAGCACCTCGAAATTCTGCGGGCGCAGGACGTGGCCGGTGACCGTGACCAGCCGCGAAACCATCGGCTCGCCATGAAAGACCGCGCGTGCCAGCGCATAGGCCGTCCCCACGTTGAAGACCTGGATGCCGATATCGGTCGACAGTCTGCCCGTGGGGACCTGTTTGCCGGTGAGCGTCTCGATCATCTGCTTGGCCCCGCCACCGGGGTAGACCGCAGGGACCGGCACCACTTCCACGGCATAGTCCAGCTTCGCGGCGGCGGCGCGCATCGCCGCGATGGCTTCGGGCTTGTTGTCCTCGATGCCGACCAGGATTTCGGTGCTGCCCAGCAGATCGCGCATCACCGTCACGCCGCGCAGGATATCGTCGGCGCGGTAGCGCATCAGCACGTCGTCGCAGGTGATCCATGGCTCGCATTCGCCGCCGTTGACAATCAGCGTGGGGCAGGCGCCCTGTGCGCCGGGATCGAGCTTCACCGCACTGGGGAACACCGCCCCGCCGAGGCCGGCCAGCCCCATGTCGCGCAGCGTCATCCGCAGCTCGGCCGGTGGAAGGTTGCGGTAGTCGAGTGGCGCCCGGGCGACCCATTCGTCGCGACCGTCGGTGTCGATCACGATGCACAGGTCGGGCAGGCCCGAGGCATGCGGCAGCGTGCGCGGTTCGATCGCAGTCACCGTGCCGGAGCTGGACGCATGCACTGCTGCCGAGATCGTGCCGTCCGCTTCGCCGATCAGCTGGCCCTTGCGCACATGGTCGCCCACTTTCACCACCGGCTTGGCGGGATTGCCGATGTGCTGGCGCAGCGGAATCGTCAATTGACGGGGCAGCGGCGCGGCATGGATCGGCCGGCCGCTGGATTCGGCCTTGTGGTCGGGCGGGTGCACCCCACCCTTGAAGCGGAAAAGCTCACGGCTCATGCGACGCGCTTCAGTGGTATGACCGGGTGCTTCCATTTCCAGTGCGGCAGATCCTCTGCGACCGGCACCATCGCGATGCAGTCCACCGGGCAGGGCGGCAGACACAGCTCGCAGCCCGTGCATTCGTCCGCGACGATGGTATGCATCTGTTTGGCCGCACCGACGATGGCATCGACCGGACAGGCCTGGATGCACAGCGTGCAGCCGATACAGGTCTGCTCGTCGATGAGCGCCACCGAGCGGGGCTTGGGGGCGCCGTGCGACTCGTCCAGCGGCTTGGGCTCCACGCCCAGCAGCTCAGCGAGCTTCTTGACGCCATCCTCTCCGCCGGGCGGGCACTGATTGATATCCGCCTCGCCCTTGGCGATGGCTTCGGCATAGGGCTTGCAGCCCGGGAAACCGCACTGCCCACATTGCGTCTGCGGCAGGATCGCGTCGATCTTCTCCGCCAGCGGGTTGCCCTCCACCCGGAAACGGATGGCCGACCAGCCCAGCGCAAGCCCGATGACAAGGGCCAGCGCGACCATCACCCCGATCGCCGACAGCATTACTTGACCAGTCCCGAAAAGCCCATGAAGGCCAGCGACATCAGTCCGGCCGTGATCATCGCGATGCTCGTGCCCCGGAACGGCGACGGCACATCGCAGGTTTCCAGGCGCTCGCGGATGCCTGCGAACAGGATCAGCACCAGCGTGAAACCGATTGCGCCGCCCGCACCGAAAAACAGCGACTCCACGAAATTGTGCTGCGCCTGCACGTTCAGCAGCGGAATCCCCAGCACCGCGCAATTGGTGGTGATAAGCGGCAGATAGATGCCCAGCACCTGATACAGCACCGGGCTCGTCTTGTGAATGAACATCTCGGTGAATTGCACGATCCCCGCGATCACCACGATGAACGACAGCGTGCGCAGATAAAACAGCTCTGTTCCAAGCAGGTATTCGTTGATGAGATAACTGGCGCCCGAGGCCAGCGTCAGCACGAACGTCGTCGCCAGGCCCATCCCGATCGCCGTCTCCAGCTTTTTAGACACACCCATGAACGGACACAGGCCCAGGATCTTGGCCATCACGATGTTGTTCACGAACACCGTCGAAATCAGGATGAGGAGATAGGTTTCCAAAACAGCGCGCCCCGGGGAATGGCGCATTATCCGTCGGGGGGACGGGGGGTTCAAGCCGCTTTGGTTGATGCAGGGGGCGTTTGAGGGTGGGGGCTGTAGATATGAGGGTTTCATCCACGCCCGGCATTGAAGCCGGGCGAAGGTTTGCGATCACGCCGTTTCCGTCGGTTCTTTGAGGTTTCAATCCACGCCCGGCATTGAAGCCGGGCGAAGGGCTGGTCTTTCGAGATGGACCGGATGGGCGAGCTGTTTCAATCCACGCCCGGCATTGAAGCCGGGCGAAGGCCATGCGGCGCACCGCATTGGCCAGCGGCGCCGGGAGTTTCAATCCACGCCCGGCATTGAAGCCGGGCGAAGGACTGAGTTTTTGACGCAACTGGTGATCGGCGTTTGTTTCAATCCACGCCCGGCATTGAAGCCGGGCGAAGGGCATCGCGGCGAAGACTAATTTTGGAGTCACGATGTTTCAATCCACGCCCGGCATTGAAGCCGGGCGAAGGCGCCACCAGCCAGTTGATACCGTCTGCGTCGACGTGTTTCAATCCACGCCCGGCATTGAAGCCGGGCGAAGGGCGCGTGCAGACCGAGGATGACATGCTGATGGTTGTTTCAATCCACGCCCGGCATTGAAGCCGGGCGAAGGCATGCCCGCCCGGACCGCAAGGCGCCGGAGGACGAGTTTCAATCCACGCCCGGCATTGAAGCCGGGCGAAGGCTATCGATGCCGAGTGGATCAGGAACTGGCACAAGTTTCAATCCACGCCCGGCATTGAAGCCGGGCGAAGGGCAAACAGTACGCGAGCGTGGACGTGCTGCTGGAGTTTCAATCCACGCCCGGCATTGAAGCCGGGCGAAGGCACCCGTCGTCCTCGACCAGTAGGCGCGTCCAAAGGTTTCAATCCACGCCCGGCATTGAAGCCGGGCGAAGGCTACGGCCTCGGGAGCTATGCGGATCGAAATAGATGTTTCAATCCACGCCCGGCATTGAAGCCGGGCGAAGGGTAGATCGCATCGGTCAAGGGAGATTCAACGAATTTGTTTCAATCCACGCCCGGCATTGAAGCCGGGCGAAGGGGCCCGGCGGGTTGCCTGCGCGCCAGATCGCGATACGGGTTTCAATCCACGCCCGGCATTGAAGCCGGGCGAAGGGGTGGCGGCGCAGGTCAACGACCGGCTGGATGCCATGTTTCAATCCACGCCCGGCATTGAAGCCGGGCGAAGGCCGGTCGACCCGGTAAGCACGCCGTCACCCAAGAAGTTTCAATCCACGCCCGGCATTGAAGCCGGGCGAAGGCCGCGCTGTCTGCGCTCGACGGCCCGGCGCAGATCGTTTCAATCCACGCCCGGCATTGAAGCCGGGCGAAGGATGACCGACACGATCATCGTCGCGCAGATCGACGCGTTTCAATCCACGCCCGGCATTGAAGCCGGGCGAAGGGCCCAGTTGAGTTAGGCGCAGCTCGCTCACCCTAGAGTTTCAATCCACGCCCGGCATTGAAGCCGGGCGAAGGCTGCGAAGTGTTGAGGGCGCTCGGGATGGAGGAAGTTTCAATCCACGCCCGGCATTGAAGCCGGGCGAAGGGTCGGCATACCCGTTGTGAAAACCAGAGTCGAGCGAGTTTCAATCCACGCCCGGCATTGAAGCCGGGCGAAGGCATAGTCCCACAGCTCGTGATATGCCCCCAGCGGGTTTCAATCCACGCCCGGCATTGAAGCCGGGCGAAGGGTAGACACCACCGGGGTGTGACTTGTGCGTCAAGTGGTTTCAATCCACGCCCGGCATTGAAGCCGGGCGAAGGGCAGCTACGTCGGCCGCTTCCGCTACGAGAAAAGCGTTTCAATCCACGCCCGGCATTGAAGCCGGGCGAAGGGCCCCGATTACACGCACGATCGACGTGTCCTGCGTTTCAATCCACGCCCGGCATTGAAGCCGGGCGAAGGAGCCAACTTCCGGGAGTCCGCCGCCCACTTCCGGGTTTCAATCCACGCCCGGCATTGAAGCCGGGCGAAGGACAGACGGCAAGGGTCCGAAAAGGCCATCCAGTGAGTTTCAATCCACGCCCGGCATTGAAGCCGGGCGAAGGAGTCACATCGGTTGCCCTGAGATTCTCGACAAGCGGTTTCAATCCACGCCCGGCATTGAAGCCGGGCGAAGGAAGCCAGCGACGACATTCTCGACGCGCTGGAAACAGGTTTCAATCCACGCCCGGCATTGAAGCCGGGCGAAGGTCCGGCTGTTCGCCGACATCGGCGGCACCGGTGCGTTTCAATCCACGCCCGGCATTGAAGCCGGGCGAAGGGCCGGAACTCGTCCTTGTGTATCCACTCGACAAGGTTTCAATCCACGCCCGGCATTGAAGCCGGGCGAAGGGCGCGCCGAGGTGCGGCTGAAGCTGCTTGCCAAGTGGTTTCAATCCACGCCCGGCATTGAAGCCGGGCGAAGGCGAGGGAGCCTATTACGCCAGCGCGTTGACGCAGGCGTTTCAATCCACGCCCGGCATTGAAGCCGGGCGAAGGAGGCGCGCGTAGGCCGAATCCGGTTTCAGATCCGGGTTTCAATCCACGCCCGGCATTGAAGCCGGGCGAAGGCTGAAGGCGCTCGGCTATGACGTTGTCGCCTACAAGTTTCAATCCACGCCCGGCATTGAAGCCGGGCGAAGGCGATGCAACGTGTCATCCGCCACCGCGACAAGTAGTTTCAATCCACGCCCGGCATTGAAGCCGGGCGAAGGCTTTCGCCCTCAACCACGTCGCAGGGTACGGAATGTTTCAATCCACGCCCGGCATTGAAGCCGGGCGAAGGTGCACCAGGGACGACCATCCGGGGGAATCGTATCTGTTTCAATCCACGCCCGGCATTGAAGCCGGGCGAAGGTCGGTGTCGACCATGTGCTCATCGACAGCCTGATGTTTCAATCCACGCCCGGCATTGAAGCCGGGCGAAGGCACTACAGCCACGACAACCTGGAAATGTACGCCAGGTTTCAATCCACGCCCGGCATTGAAGCCGGGCGAAGGTGCGTCAGACCTGACGGCTATCGCGTCATGTTCAGGTTTCAATCCACGCCCGGCATTGAAGCCGGGCGAAGGAGGCGTCGGGTGGCAGCAATGCGCTGCCCATGAATTGTTTCAATCCACGCCCGGCATTGAAGCCGGGCGAAGGCACAAGCCATGCAGCAGGGGATGGGCGAATTTCAGTTTCAATCCACGCCCGGCATTGAAGCCGGGCGAAGGACACCGGGCACGCCACGAAGTACATGATCGACACGTTTCAATCCACGCCCGGCATTGAAGCCGGGCGAAGGGTCAAACAGCGCATCCTGGGGGCCGACGTGCTGGAAGTTTCAATCCACGCCCGGCATTGAAGCCGGGCGAAGGCATCGCACGGCGGACGGCGGATCAGCGGTTCGCCCCGTTTCAATCCACGCCCGGCATTGAAGCCGGGCGAAGGGCCACATGCCCCGCTGGGCCAGCCGCATCACGCTGGTTTCAATCCACGCCCGGCATTGAAGCCGGGCGAAGGATGACCGTCGTCAACAGCTTCGATCGCTTTGCAGGTTTCAATCCACGCCCGGCATTGAAGCCGGGCGAAGGTTCCCCGCGGTGACAGCCGCATCCATCCCGAAAGGTTTCAATCCACGCCCGGCATTGAAGCCGGGCGAAGGCAGGGTGGCGGTGCTCATTTGATGTCCTTCAGGAGTTTCAATCCACGCCCGGCATTGAAGCCGGGCGAAGGCCGAACGTGCCGTCGTTCGTGTTGGCCAATAAAACGTTTCAATCCACGCCCGGCATTGAAGCCGGGCGAAGGCAGCATGGAGCGGATGCTGGACGTCGAAAAAGTCGTTTCAATCCACGCCCGGCATTGAAGCCGGGCGAAGGCCCACTACTGCAATCCATTGTTTGCAGGGCAAAGCGGGGCCAGTTTGCGCGAACCTGCGTAATGGAGCAAACCGTAAGTTCGATTTTTCCGAGTAATGGAGGCTAAATTTTTAAAGATCAATGGCTTATATGTCGTGCGAAAGGTCGGGAGTATGGCCGGCGATAGAGGTTCGCGGATCATATGATCAGAGGGGCGTCGAAATCGACGGAGCGGAAGCAGCCGTGTTGCTTGACACGCATTTCGACGGGTTCGGTAATACGGTAGAAGCGCAGATTGTCCTGTTCAAGATCGATTTCGCTGAGCAGTTCGCGTTCGAGTTGTTCGAACTGCATTTCGTTGACTGAGCATTCGAATACGGATTTCTGTACGCGCTGACCGATGCGTTCGCAGGCTTTAGCCACGCGCCGCAGGCGCTTGCGGCCCGCCGATGTTTCAGTTGATACGTCGTAGGTCACGATGATGAGCATGGCTTATTTAGATATGAACGGTAGATAGCCTTCCGTTTCCCCACGCAAGGTGCGTGCAAGCAAGCGAGCCTGAATGAAAGGCAACAAGGCGATGGGTGTTTTCTGGTTGAGTAGCGGGTGCATCAGCGTTTCCTGTTTGCGCTCTTGCCAGGCCGTGACGACGGTCCGCCGGCCCTTGTCGTTGAGCATAACGGCGCCGCCCTCGCGCAGATCGAAATCGTTTTCACCGAGTTGACCGCGGTTGATCAGGGTGAGGGCTAACCTGTCGCACTGGCTGGCGCGGAATTCCTCCTGCAAATCCAGTGCGAGTGCGGCGCGGCCGGGACGCACGGCGTGTAAGAAGCCAAGCTGTGGATCAAGCCCCACCGTTTCCAGTGCGGAGCGGCAGTCGTTCATGAGCATGGCGTACAGAAAGGACAGCAGAGCATTGAAGCGGTCCAATGGTGGGCGCCGTGTGCGGCCTTTGAACTGGAACATGCCGCGGTAAGCAGGCTTGACGATGAGATTGATCGCTGCGAAGTAGCCGCGCGCAGCCTCGCCTTCCACGCCGCGCAGCTCGTCCAGCGTTTGTACGATGGCGGCTGTGCGAAGCGAGGCAGCGAGATTGTCTGCCGAGCGTGTCAACTGGCTGGTTTCGTTTGCGTCATCTGTTTCGCGTGCACCGCGTTGCAGCACGCTGCGGCTATTCTTGAGCTTGCCTGCTACGCAGGCCCGTGCCAGTTCCAGCGTGACGGCTGCGTTGTCTGATATGCGATGTTGCGCCTGCCGCAGCAGGATATTGCCGGCTACCGGGCCTTCCAGACGGGCCTTGAATCGTCCGCTGTCATCCAGCAGTACGAGCGATTTGCCTTCGTCTGCCAGGCGGTGCATGAGCGCGGGCGATACCATCACGTTGCCGAAGCAAACCAGACCGCCTATGTGATGCAGGGGCACCTGAAGCTTTTTCTCGCGTTCTACATCAATACGCAGCGTGGCGTTTTCCAAATGCGCATAGGCTTGCGGTGTCATGACATAAAGGGTGTTCTGCAGGGTATGCAATTCAATCCTCGGGCTTGAATAGATGCTGGTAAAGCAATCGTTGCTGGTCACGATCTGCAATGGCCTGGGGCTGGCAAATCTCTTTCAGCGAGCACTCCTTGCAGCGTGCGTCGTTGACCGGCGGCGGTAGCTTGCCGGATGCAAGCATGGTGCGGATCGCTGCTGCCGTATCGATTACCAGATCGCGTAGTGTCGCGGTGATTTCCACTTCGCGACGACGGTGGCTGCTGGCGTGGAAAATGGCGCCATGTGTGACGGGGCGGCCGAGCATGTCTTCCAGACACATGGCCTGGGCGGCGAGCTGAAGGTCGTCCCAGTTTTTCTGTCGCTTTGCGCCGTGCTTGAATTCCACCGGATAAATCCTGCCGTCGGGGTGAAATTCGACCAGATCGGCCTTGCCGACGAGGTTCAGACGATCGCTCCACAGCGGCAGCGCGCGTTCCACCCGCACACCGGATTTTATTTCGTAGCCGGGCGTATCGACCAGATGGTGCACCGCCTGTCCGCGTGCGGTGTGGATATTGTTTGCGAACGCCTGCTCCAGATGGATCAATCCGCACTGGCGCGGGCAATACGCCCAGTGCTGGAGCGCTGAAAGAGGGACTGGGTCGGCTTCGATCACGGCGAGAGTGCTAACATGACCGCCAGACGGTCACACCCGGGAGACATCATGGCAGCGCTATTGAAAGAACTTGAAGACCAGGCCTTGAAACTTTCGCCACAAGAGCGTGGCGAGCTCATCCATCGCCTGATCGTCAGCCTGGAAGGGTCGCCGGAAGACACCCCCGAAGCCATTGCCCAGGCCTGGAACGAGGAAATCGCCCGACGCGTGGCGGACATGGAAGCCGGCCGCACGCAGTGGGTTCCCGCTGACGAAGTCATGACCAGAATCCGCGCCAAGATCGCCGCCGCAAAAACCGCCCATGCGGATTAGCCTTTCCGACGAGGCCGTGGCGGATTTCGAAGCCGCAACCGATTGGTATCTCGACGAGCAGGCTTTTATCGCAGCGGACGATCTTGCCGATGAAATGGAACACGCACTGGAATTGCTGCAAAAATTTCCAGAAATGGGAAAGACCGCGAGCGACGGTACGCGGGCGTTTGTATTGCGCAAGTTTCCCTTTTCCCTGATTTATCGCGTGCAGCCCGGCCATATTCGGGTGATCGCGGTTGCGAACCACAGCCGTCGCCCGGGGTTTTGGGTTGGGCGGCGGTAGCCTTCAGGCTTTGCGCAGCAGGCTGACCCCAGACGGCATGTCGGCTTCGTTCACCGTTACCGTGTAGTCGGAAAACCTGCGCGGCACGTCGGTGTTCTTCTGCGCCTGAATCCGATCGAACAGCGCGTGCGCCGGAGCATTGCCCAGTTCGGATTCGTGTTTGAACACGTACAGCCCGCGCGTGGCCATTTCACCGCGCGCAGCCGAGCGGTCGTGTTCGAACATCTGGCCGAGCGCCTGCCACAGCAGTTCGAGATCGTCCTCCGAAAAGCCGGTCTGTTTGGCGAGGAAGCTCGACACGAAGCCGTGCGCGACATAAAGCCCGTAAGGCACGGTGTGCTTGCGGCCCATGGTGCGTTCTTTTTCGAGGTCTTTCTCGTTTGTCACAGCCATTCTGGTGATCGAGTGTTCCTGCGCAATAATCGGATCGACAGAGCGGGCGAAAGTGAGCTGTATCGGGCCACGGACTTGACCGGCGGTCTTCTTTAGTTTGCTTTCCGAGTCTTCGTCGCCAGTGCTCATCACTGCGCCGAAAGCGCGCACGTCAAAGAAGTTGTCACACATCCAGTCGCGTGCAATGTCTTCATAGTGACGGCTCGGTTTTGGATTCTTTTTCTTGTCCTTTTGCCACTCCTTCCAGGATTCCATCGTGGCTTGCACATCAGGGCTTTTCTCATAAGCACGTTCGATCTGCTGGTTAAGGACGGACTTTTCTTTGACGAAGATATCGAAGCGCGGCGTGTCACCCTTCACCAGCCCGACAAAATTGCGTACTTTGCGTTTGAGCGACACATCGGTGACGAGGCCATGGCCAGTTTCAGCATCGAGGCGCGGCAGATTGCCGGCGTCGGGGTCGCCGTTGGGGTTGCCGTCCTTCACTTCAAACAACAGTACGAAGTCATAGCGGTTGGAAAGGCTCATTTCGGTTCCTCCGGGGTTTTGAGTTCAGATTTGGTGAAGAAGGCCTGGCGCTGGTGGTAGTAGCCGAGAGCAAAGCGCGCTTGGTCGGCCAGTGGTAGTGCGCGTGGCGGAAAACTGTCGGGCTCAAAACCATCCATGATTTCTCCGATCAACCGTTCGCGGACGATCGTCAGACCGTCTGAGAGCTTGCTTAGATGGTGTTTGGAAAGACGTAGCAAGGTTGAAAACACTGCGGCCGGTGTGCTGGAAGCCGCGCCGTAGTAGCGGTCACGGATTGTGGCGTTGAGCTTTCCGGGGCCGCCGGCGGCGTCTTCTTGGATGCGTTCCAGTGTTGCGAACAGCCGGCCCAATCGGTAGCCGGGGTTGGTATTTGCAGCGTCAAGCATGGGCAGATACTCCTTCTCTTGGGTTTTGCGAGTGCGTATGTGACGGTTGAGGCTGGCCTTGATCGCGGCGGCGCGTGCATGAGTCACGTTTGGAAATGGTTTACCGTTCTGGTCTTTACGCGCCTGTTCTGCGCGGCATCGACCTATTGCCAGGTTCAACAGTGTTGTGGGGTACGGCAATCCTTCAAGAATCGAGCGCATGACTTCGCCGCCGAGGTTGGGGGGAATGTCATAGGTTCCATCCGATTTTTTGCGTCCGGCGCCTTTGAGCAATGCGGAAAGCGATAAATGCTCAGGCTCGTAATCAGCATGAGCGACAGCGGCGTCGTCGAAGTGCTGGGTGATGCGGCGCGCCAGTTCCAGCGCGGTGGCGGTTTCCCAGAAACGGATCGAAATCCGCGCGGAATTGGGGGCGAGCCCCAGCACATGGAAGCGTGTATTGGGGCCGCCGGTGGAGAACTTGCCGGATTGGACGGCGGTGTACAGGGCTTTGATTGCGCCGATATTTTTCTCCGGGTCGTCGCGAACGACATCACCGAAAGCATCTTCAAGTTCGTGTTGTTCCTCGGCCCAAAATACGGTGGTTGCATCGCCGACCTGGATACGTTGGTGTGAATCGCGTGCCAACAAGTGATTAAGCGCAGTGGTGTAGGCAAAGGAAGCCGCCTGCCCGACCGGTGCGTTTGAGCCTTGTGCTTTGCCGAAGGAACAGAAAGCGTCACGGTTGAAGGAAACGATGTCTTTATTGGCAGTCGCCCCTGGCTTGTCCTTTATTCCTTTTATTGGCGCGTGCAATCGTCCAATAGCAGCTGGTTTTCCGCTGACGAGACACATGCCATCTGGTGCATCTTCGCTTTGCTCTGCGCTGGCCTCAATGACCATCGGGCGCTGGCAAATCAGCCCGAGGTCGCCGTGCAGGCGAAAGCTCAGAACGGGATTGTTCGCCCTGATGTCGGACAACGCGGATAAGCCTTCGAGCGTTTCCGGCGTGAGGTGATCGAGAAACGTCAACACCGCACGTATGCCAACGTCGGTCTGCACGTTGCAGGGCAGCGCGGTGATCTTGTCGCGAAATGCCTGGCGCATTTCGGTCAGGCGTTGCAGGTAGTCTGCTGCCTTGCCTTTCTTGCGGTTGTCGTCGAATTTCTTGATATCCGGAATACCAAGAACGTATTCAGCGTTGTCACACAGCAAATTCGCCGCGATGTTGGCAGATCTCTTGACGCCTTGCGGCACCAGAAAACGCTGGCCGATTTTCTTCTTGCCGTCGCCGCTGCGCGTGTCGGCGATATTCAGCAGCTTGCCTTCGGCGTCGATTTCGAGCACGAAGGGGATTTCCTTGTCCTCCAGCCCGAAGGCAGGCAGGCGTTTGGCCGGGTCGGGGTCGGTCTGTTTGCGGCGGTAGTAGGCATCGAGCGCTTGCAGAATCATCCCCGCACCTCCGCGCTGTCCCAGGCGGGCACGCTGACCGCGCCGTTGTCTATTACCGCGCGGAAAAAGCGCGGCTGCGGGTCGGTGGGGTTGGTGAAATCCAGATCGTGGAGCATGAAACCCAGCTCGCGGGTGTCAGGGATGGGCGCGGGCTCGGCTTCAGGCTCGCTGACCAGGCGGAACGCGGCGGCAAATTCGCGGCAGCCGAGATAAGGCTGGTTGACACACTGGCCCTTGCGGGCGCGGCGTTCGAACATTTCCTGATATTTCGCGGGGCTGGCTTCGGGGTCGCGCTCGCGCAGGAATTCGAGCTCGGCATGAACGCGGTAGGCCACGTCGCGCAGAAAAAGTCCGGCGCGCTGCTGGCGGGCTTCCTCGATATACAGTCCCAGATCGCCCGAGCCCGACTTCATCGCGGTTTCGACATTGCGGGTGGAGACGACGCTGGCGACTTCGTTGCGCCGCAGGTTGACCCAGCGGATCGGCTTCAGGATTTCGATCTTGCGCACATGCCAGCGGATCGCGGGTTTCCACAGGATCGCCTCGAAACAGGCGCGCGCGGCGGACGGCGTCATTACGTCGTAGCTCACCCGCTCGACTTTCATTTCCGGGCGGGTGAAGCAGGCGTAGGGGCCGGTAAGTTCCAGGCAGTAGGTTTTCAATGCGCCTCCTTAAACGATGGTGTTGGCTGGTTGGGGCGGTGAGCCTTCCGGGTTGAGCCCTGTTTTCAGATCGTAAAGCCAGTCGCTGACTTGCACATACAGCCCTGGCAGGATTTCTTCGATGTCGCCCTGATTTAGCAAACTCATCGCCTGCCCGCGATGCAGGCTGACGGTGTAGCGCTGGAGCTTGCGCATCAGCCAGCGTTCGGGGCCGTCCTTTTTCAGAGTGGCCAGCCATTGGTCGATGCTCTTGTCCTGACCGTCAGCGCCGCGATAGCACACGATGATGGGTGCGCTGTCTTCGTCATCGATCAGGCGAAAACGCTCGGCGGCGCTGCGGAAGTTCACGGCAAGCTCGCGTCCATCCAGCTTGCCACCTGCCATGAACAGGTCGTCACAAATGCCTTTCGCATCGAGTTTGCAGCCGTAATACAGGCGCTCGAAATACTTGGCGAAGCGGGCGCGGGTGAGCGGCTGTTCGGTGACGCCGTGCAGCACATCGCAGCAGGCGTCTGCCCCCTGGCGCAGCAGGCCAGGCGGTGCGGGCTTGGGCGGAACGAACACGACGACTTGGCCTTTTTCAGACAGCCGCCCTTCACGATTGCAGCGCCCCGCCGCCTGTGCGATGGAATCGAGCCCGGCCACCGCACGGTAGACGACAGGAAAATCGACATCGACACCGGCTTCGACCAACTGCGTGCTGACGACCCGGGTGGGGATGCCGGTTTTCAGGCGCGCTTTGATGTCAGTGATGATCTGCGAACGGTGTGCGCCGCACATCAAAGCCGAGAGGTGCAGCGTGCCTTGGGGCATGGCTTCCCACAACGCGCGGGCGTTGCGGCGGGTGTTGACGATGGCGAGCACGGAATCGTGCGCGGCGAGGGATAAGGCGAGTTGCGGCCAGTCGGTCGGCTGATTCCAGTCGGCAGGCAGACGCACCTTGACGCGTTCGAGCCTGGCGTAAAGCGCGTCTGGATCGTCGATGATTTCGCGGACGTTTTCCAGGCCGCGCAGATTCTGGCGGGCGTCGAAATAGTCGCGGCTGGCGAGTGCTGGTTGAGTCGCGGTCGAAAGCACGACGGTGACGCCGTAGTGCTTGGTTAGCAGGTTGAGCACGTCGAGGATGGGTTGCAGGAATTCCGGCGGCAGCAGCTGCGCTTCGTCGAGGATGACAACGGCATCGACGAGGTTGTGCAGCTTGCGGCAGCGCGAGGTGCGAGAGGCGAACAGCGACTCGAAAAATTGCACGTTGGTGGTGACGACGACGGGGGCATCCCAGTTTTCGCAGGCGAGCCGCGAGGCCGAGGTTTCTTGCCCCGGTTCGGATTCGGCGTTGCTGTGATGCTCGATCACGGCCTCGCCGAAAATGTCGCGGAAGATATTGGCGGTCTGCTCGATGATGCTGGTGTAGGGGATGACATGGATGACGCGGCGCTTGCCGTGGCGGCGGGCGTGTTCCAGTGCGAAAGCCATGCCGGAGAGCGTCTTGCCGCCGCCGGTTGGCACGGTCAGCGAGAACAGGCCGGGTTCGAGCGCCGCGGCGGTGCGGCACTGGCACAGGATGTCGGCGCGCAAAGTGTTGACCGGGGTCGGGTCGGCGTTCGCGGCGAGCTTCCCCATGTGGGTGTCAAACAGTGGTGCTAGCTCCGAAAGTGCGGGCCAGGCGTTGCGGCGGGCGAATTTGTCCGGGGCCATGTAGCGCTCGGTGTCGAGAAAGTCCGCATCGACCAAGGCCGAAAACAGCATCCGTACCCACAGCGCAAAGCCGTCCTTCCCGCCTGGAATGGTGCGCAGGTCTGGTTTGAAGTCGCTGCTGTCGAGCAAATCGGCGGGCGGGTGTTCGTCGAGCGATTCGTCGAGTTCGGCACGGCTTTTCGGGTCATCGAGACGCGCGTCGAGACTACCGAACCAGTCAGCGAGCCCGGCGTGATGGCCGGCGATCAAGTACGCCAGAACGCGGCCGGCGACGCCGAAGCAGTCTACGGCGTACATCGCGCCCGCTGTCGAATGTGGCGCTTTGCACGCCTCGCCCTTGATATGTGCGTCGGCTTCGAAGCCGCTCGCGAGACGGATGTAGTGCTGGAAACGTGGTCGGTATTTGCCGAGGTCATGCCAACGTCCCGCGACACGCGCCCAATCAGCGCCGAATGAATAGGCGAAATCAGCGGCGAGATCACCTACCTCGCGCAGGTGTTCGGCCAGGTCGTGCGGATCGCGCCAGTTTCCGGACTCGTCGCGGGCAGCATGGGCAATTGAAAGGAATTTATCCATTATTCAAGCTTACTTATCCCCGGGCTCATAACCCGAGCCCGCCCCATCCCCGCGCCGATACTGGCTTGCCGCCGCTTCAAGCCGCACTTTCACCTGTTTGCGCAGTTCGAGCGGTGCCATCACCTCCACATCCGGCCCGTATTTCAGAATATCCATGGCCAGTTCGCGGGCGTCGGAATACGGCAGGCGCAGTTCATACCGTCCGTCTTCCAGCCACCGGCTTTGCTGTTTGGGGTGCCAGATTTCGTCGGCCACCCAACGGGCGCGGTGGGCGGTGAAGACGAGCACGGCAACGGCTGTGGGGGTGCCGCCGAAGATGCCGTAGGCACTGCCAAGTTCGCGGTCGAGGGTGGCTTCGGCGACGGCGCGTGCGGGTTTGTCGCTGGCTTTTACAGACCGGATGCACTCCACGGCAAAGATGCGCACGGCTTTTTTCTGATGACACCAGGCGTCGAGATACCAGTTGTCGCGGTAGTGGGCGAGGCGTTGCGGGGAGATTTCGCGGCGACCGGATTCGTCGCGTTCGCGGTTGTAATAGTCGATGACGAGGCGTTTGCGTTGCAGGACAGCGCCGGCCACGATCTGGAAGTGGCGGGGATTCTTGTGGCGTGCGGCCATGCTCAGAAGCCGGATGCGGCCGGCTTCGCCCGCGCCGAGATGGCGGCTGGCGAGCAACTGGTCGATGCGGGTTTGCAGGGGGCGCAGGTGGTCGTCGAGCAGGCCGGGTTCCAGGTTGGCGAGCAGGTGCTTCAGGGTGACGAGGGCGAGCAGTTCGTCGGCGGTGAACCACAGGCCGGGCAGGGCAAAGCGGCCGTCAGCGGTGTCGTAACGGTAGCCGCCGCGCTCTTTGTCGTGGATGAGCGGGGCGTTGAGCTTGTCGCGCAGGTCGGCGATTAGTCGGGAAAGGGTGGAACGGGCGAAACCGTGCGCGCCGATCAGGTCGGTGCGTGCGATGCCGGTGCGCCGCCCGTCAAGCAGGCGGTGCAGGCGATAGAGTTCGTCGAGTTTGCTCAAATCCGGTTTGCATGTTTATTTCGTTCTCCGCACCGGTTTTGCTTGTTATGCGCTGGAGTGTGCGCGATGCCAGCCGGGCTGGCAAGGGTTCAGCTTGTGCCCACCCCGCAGATCCAGAATTCCCGTCCCTTGGCGAGGAATTCGTCCCACGGCAGGTAGTGCGAGCCGTCGCAGGAAAAGGTGAGGCCGACCATGCCGTTCATGATGTTGAGCGAACCGGCACGCAGGTAAAAGGTCTCGTCGATAAAGCGCAGCGCGGCGATGGCGTCGAGGATGGAGCGGATCTGTTCGCGCGGGACGACGGCATCGGCAGGATAGGCCTGTACCGGGTAGATGAGGCAGGTGTCGGGGTCGGTCAGTGCGTCGATGTCGAGCAGGCGATAGCGGTAGGGATCGTCGTAGAGCCACACGGTGGCGCGGCTGCTGGAGAAATGCAGTTTGCCGTGGAAGACGCCGCGGTCGGTCATCAGTTCTTCCATCACGCCGAGCACGGTGTCGAGCGTGCGGTCCAGGGCGCTTTCGTTGCGGGTCTGCTGGAAGACGCCGCCGCGGATGGCGGGATCACCCTTGATCTGCCGCCAGGTGGTGGGTTCGTCGTAGAGCCTGCCGGTAAGGGGCAGGTTGCGCAGGTCGAAGTCGGCGCCGACGAAACCGAGTGCGCGGCTTTCCGGGTCGCGCACGATCTGGATGGCGGTGAGCGAGGGGCGCTTGGCGCGCAGGCTGATGTAGGCCTCGGACAGCAGGAAGCCCTGGCTGGGCACGGCTTCGTTCATGTAGGGGCGGTTGGAGCGGTCGCGCCCGAAGTCGGTTTCGATGAGGCCTTCGTGGCTGATGTTGTCCGAGAGCTGGGTGGCGCGGGTGTCGAGTGCGTACAGGTATTTGCACGCGGGCATCCTGGCGAGTGCGTCGATGAGCACGGCGTTGAGTGCGGCGCGGTTGGGCCAGACGCGGCCGCAGGCTTCGGCGGCGAGCGCAAGCGGTTCGCGCAGCAGGTTGGCCAGCGCTTCGCGCTGGCGGGCCACGGCTTCGGTCAGGGCGGGCAGGCTCATGTCAGCGCAGGGAGATGACGGGCCAGCCGCGGGTTTCGGCGTGCACGCGCAGGGTGGGGTCGGGGTCGACCGCGACGGGATGCCGCACTTTTTCCAGCAGCGGCAGGTCGTTCAGCGAATCGCTGTAGAAGCGGCTGTCGTCGAGACGGTCGAGGCGGACGCCGCGTGCGTCGAGAAACTGTTCCAGCCGCGCGATCTTGCCTTCGCGGAAGCAGGGCGTGCCGGCGACTGCGCCGGTGAAGCGGCCGTCGATTTCCTCGGGTTCGGTGGCGATCAGGTGGGGGATGCCGAATTCCCGTGCGATCGGTGCGGTGACGAAGCGGTTGGTGGCGGTGATCACGGCGACGAGGTCGGCGGTGTCGAGGTGCCGCCGGACGAGGTCGCGCGCGGCGGGAGTGATCATGGGGCGGATGCGCGTGTCCATGTATTCGGCATGCCAGGCGTCGAGCCGGGCGCGCGGGTGCGTCGCCAGGGGGCGCAGGGCAAAGGCCAGAAAGGCGTGGATGTCGAGCCGGCCGGCTTTGTAGTCGTCGTAGAAGGCGCGGTTCCGGGTTTCGTAGTCGTCGCGGTCGACCACGCCTTTGGCGATGAGGAACTGGCCCCATTCGTAGTCGGAGTCGCCGGCGAGCAGGGTGTTGTCGAGATCGAAGAGGACGAGTTTCATTGCGTGGAGCGAGGGGTCAGGTTTCTTGGCCGCAACATTTCTTGAATTTTTTTCCGCTTCCGCAGGGACAGGGATCGTTGCGTCCGGGTTCCGCCGGCTTGCGGATCGGTTCGCGCGGGCCGCGCCCGCGGTCGAGCCAGAATTCGCGCAGGTCGTACACCGACCAGATGGCATTGGCCACGTGGGCATCGCGACTGAGTTTTTTTTCGTCTGCCGTCCATTCGTCGCGGGGGGCCGTCAGGGTGTAGAAGGGGTCGAGGCCGGCGTCGACGAACTGCTCGTCCTTGCTGCCCTCGGGCAACGCCCAGTCGGCTTCCCAATGTTCCACCGCGAGCAGGAAGCCGGCCGCCCAGATTTCGCCGTAGGCCGGCAGGCCCTGCGCCTTGAGCGCAGCGGCCTCGTCGGCGGGCATGTCCCGGAGGATGGCCTGCCAGTCGAGGATCAGCGGCGAATAGGCGCGGGGATCGGAGAGGTTTTCCACCGGCGCGGCGAGCGCGCGTTCGATCTCGCGGCGGCGGCGCGCGAAGCAGGTTTCGAACTGCGTGCGTTCGGCGTCGCTCGCGAATACGCCCAGTCCGGCCTCGCCAAGCAGAACGGGCAGATATTCCGCCGGCTCGGCCTGGCGCGGCGCCACGATCAACGCGGCGGTGAAGCCGTCGGCTTCTTCCACCGACAGCGACAGGTCGGCCCGCTCGCCGGCGGTCTGAAGCAGATCGTCGTAGGCGGCGAGTTCGTCGTCGGAAAGCGGGCGGGCGGTATCGGCGGACATGGGGGCAGGGGGCATCGCGTAAAATTCGCCCATGAATTCTACCGTGCTCAACCCCGCTTCCCTGGCATTGCCCGAAGCACTGCTGTTCGCCGGATGGGCGGGGCTGGCGTTCCTGGCCTGGCGCTGGATGCAGTCGGGCGACTGGCGGCGGCTGGGCGAGCCGGCCAGGCTCAATCTCTTTCTCGCCGCCACCGTGGCGGTGCTGGCGCTGTGGCAGATTCGCACCGGGGTCAAACCGGGGCTGGCTTTCCATCTCTACGGCATCGCCGTGCTGACGATGATGTTCGGCTTCTGGCGGGCCACTTTCGCCGGCGTGCTGGTGCTGGCCGCGAATGCCGCCTTCGGCAAGGGGGCCTGGCCCACGCTCGGTTTCGATGCGCTGGTGACGGCGGCGCTGCCGGCGGCGGTGAGCTGGATGCTCTACCGTCTGCTCGAGCGCCGCCTGCCTAACCATTTCTTCGTCTACGTGCTCGGCAACGGTTTCCTGGGCGGCGCCCTGTCGGTGGCAGCCATCGGACTCGTCACTACGGCCGTCATGGCGATCACCGGCACTTACACGCCTGAATATCTGTTTACCCATTACACGCCCTACGCCACGCTGCTCATCAGCTGGGGCGAGGCTTTCATGAGCGGCATGGCCGTGACCGTGATGGCGGTCTACAAACCCGACTGGCTCGAAACCTTCGACGACGCGCGCTACATCCAGAACAAATGACAAACCGGCCGGCGCGCCGCCGGCCCCGTTCAGGCAAGACATCAATTGACGTTCCCGACCCTTCACTACCCCGACCTGCCCGTTTCCGCCCGCCGCGACGACATCCTTGCCGCGCTGGCGCGGCACCGCGTGCTCATCCTGTGTGGCGAGACCGGTTCGGGCAAGACCACGCAGATTCCCAAGATGTGCCTGGAAGCCGGCGTGCGTCCCGGCAAGCTGATCGGCTGCACCCAGCCGCGCCGCATCGCGGCACGCTCGGTGGCGGCGCGCATCGCGCAGGAGCTGGGCAGCGAGCTCGGCGGTCTCGTCGGCTACAAGGTGCGCTTCACCGACAAGGTGCGCGCGGACACGGCGATCAAGGTGATGACCGATGGCATCCTGCTGGCCGAAAGCCAGGGCGATCCGCTGCTCTCCCGTTACGACACGATCCTGATCGACGAGGCGCACGAGCGCAGCCTCAACATCGATTTCCTGCTGGGCTATCTGAAGACCCTGCTGGACAGGCGCGCCGACCTGCGCGTGGTCATCACCTCGGCGACCATCGACGCGGAGCGCTTTTCGAAGCATTTCAACGACGCGCCGGTAATCGAAGTGTCGGGCCGCACCTACCCGGTGGAAATCCGCTGGCGGCCCATCGAACGCGGCGAACGCGAGGAGGCGTCGTCGAAGAAAACCGAGCGTGCGACGAAGCCGGACAAGGACGCGCCCGACCAGATCGCCGCCATCCTCGACGCCACCGACGAACTGGCGCGCGAAGGCGCCGGGGACATCCTGGTGTTCCTGCCGGGCGAACGCGAAATCCGCGACACGGCCGAAGCGCTGCGCAAGCACCATCCGCCCGGCACCGAGATCCTGCCGCTGTTTTCGAGATTGTCGGTGGCCGAGCAGGACGCGATTTTCCGGCCGACCTCGGCGCTGCGGCGCATCGTGCTGGCGACCAACGTGGCCGAGACCTCGCTGACCGTGCCGGGCATTCGCTACGTGATCGACCCCGGCACCGCCCGGGTGAAACGCTACTCGGCGCGCAACAAGGTCGAGCAGCTGCTGGTCGAGAAAGTGAGCCAGGCGTCGGCCAACCAGCGTGCCGGTCGCTGCGGCCGCGTCGCCGACGGCATCTGCATCCGCCTCTACGACGAAGCCGACTTTGCCAACCGGCCGCGCTTCACCGATCCCGAGCTGCTGCGCTCGTCGCTGGCCGGCGTGATCCTGCGCATGAAATCGCTCAACCTCGGCGACGTGGTCGGCTTTCCGTTCATCGATCCGCCGGGCAACCGTCTCGTCACCGACGGCTATCAGCTGCTGGCCGAACTGCATGCGCTCGACGAGCAGGGTGCGCTGACCAAGACCGGCCGCCAGCTGGCGAAGCTGCCGCTCGATCCGCGCATTGCGCGCATGCTGCTGGCCGCCGAGCAGCAGCGCTGCGTGCGCGAAATCCTGATCATCGCCAGCGCGCTGTCGGTGCAGGACCCGCGCGACCGGCCGATGGAACGCGCGCAGGCCGCCGACGAAAAGCACAAGCTGTTTCAGGACGAGCGTTCCGATTTCATGGGCTGGCTGAAGTTGTGGACCTGGTACGACGAGCAGCTCAAGCACAAGAAGACCAACCGCCAGTTGCAGACCCTGCTGCAGGAGCATTTCCTGTCGCCGCGCCGCATGCGCGAGTGGCGCGACATCCACGGCCAGCTGCACGCGCAGGTAGGCGAGCTCGGTTTGCGCGAGAACGAAAAAACCGCCGGCTACGACGCCATTCATCAGGCGCTGCTGACGGGCTTGCTGGGCAACATCGGATTCAAGTCGGACGACGTCAAGGCGCGGCCCCGGTCGAGCGAGGGGGGCGGGCGGACGCGGCAGACCGAGGGCAACTATCAGGGCGCGCGCGGCATCAAGCTCGCCGTGCATCCGGGCTCGGCGCTGGCGAAAAAACAGCCCAAATGGATCGTGGCCGCCGAACTCACCGACACCGGGCGTCTGCTCGCGCGCACCGTGGCCGAGGTGCGGCCGGAATGGATCGAGGCGGCTGGCCGGCATCTGCTCACGCGCATGTACATCGAGCCGCACTGGGACAAGGACAGCGCGCGTGTGACCGCCTACGAGCGCGTGAGTCTCTACGGCATCACGCTGGCGCCGCGCCGGCGCGTCCATTACGGTCCCATCGACCCCGAGCTGTCGCGCGAGCTGTTCATTCGCGGCGCGCTGGTGGCGGGCGAGTACGACACGCAGGCGCCGTGGCTCGCGCACAACCGGGCGCTCATCAAGGAAATCGAAACACTGGAGCACAAGGCGCGCAAATCCGGCGTGTGGCTCGACGAGGAACGCATCTTCCGCGTATTCGATGCGCGGATTCCGGCCGGCCTGCGCGATGCCGAAATACACAATGGGCCGGCGTTCGAGCAGTGGCGCCGCGAGGCCGAAGCGGCGAATCCGCGGGCGCTGTTCCTCTCGCGCGAGGAGATCGTCGCCGAAGGTATCGGCGCGGACCACACGCTGTTTCCCGAGACGATGGCGATCGACGGCGTGGACTGTGCGCTGAAATACCGTTTCGAGCCGGGCCACCCGCTCGACGGCGTGACGCTGAAGCTGCCGCTGTATCTGTTGAACCGTGTCGAGCCCGCCCGCGTGGACTGGCTGGTGCCGGGGCTGATCCGCGACAAGCTCACGGCGCTGCTCAAAAATCTGCCCAAGGACAAGCGCCGCCCGCTGATTCCGCTGCCCGATACGGTGACGGCTTTTCTGTCGACCGAAAAGCCGGGCGAACGCCTGCTGACCGAAGCGCTGGCGGCCTGGATCCGGCGCAAGACCGGGGCGGATATCCACCCGGACGACTGGAAGGGCGAGCTGCCGGCGCATCTGGTCATGCATTTCAGCGTGATCGACGACGGCGGGCAGGAACTGGCGAGTGGACGCGATCTCGTCGCCTTGCGCGCACAGTTGGGCGGCGCGGCGCGCATCACTTACGGTGGCGGGCCCGAGGATAACGCCTTCGAGCGCACGGGGCTGACCGAATGGCAGGTCGGCGATCTGCCCGCGCACGTGCAATTCCAGCGCAACGGCCGCGAGCTGACCGGCTATCCCGCGTTGGTCGATACGGGCGACGCCGTCGATCTGCGGCTGCTCGACGATGCGGCGGCGGCCGAGCAGGAGACCCGGCGCGGGGTGATCCGCCTGCTGCGTCTGGCGCTCGCCGCACAGTTCAGGCAACTCGACAAGGACCTGGGGCGCGAGACCGCGCTGGCACTGAAATACCGGGCTTTCGGCAGCGTGGACAAGCTGCGCGCAGAACTGCTGGACGCGATCGCCGCGCGCGCGCTGTTGGGCGACGACGATGCACCGCGCAGCCCGAAGGCCTTCGACAAACAGAAAGAACGTGCGAAACCGCGCGTGGCCGTGGTCAAGCAGACGCTGCTACGCGACGTGGCCGAGATCCTCGATCTGCACGCGCAGGTCGCGGCGCGGCTCGGCGCCAAGCCGCAGTTTCCCGGCCCCATGCGAGACGAGCAGGCGCACCTCGCCGCACTGGTGCCGAACGACTTCATCGTCGCCACGCCGTGGGCACGGCTGAAGGACCTGCCGCGTTATCTGCGGGGCATCCTCAAGCGACTGGACAAACTGCCGGCGTCGAACGACCGCGACGGACGCGCGATGGCGGGCATCCTGACCCTGCAGAACAAATACCTCGCGCGACGCGAGCAAGTGAAGGGCGCTGTTCCCGCAGCGCTCGACGAATTTCGCTGGCAGCTCGAAGAGTTGCGGATCTCGCTTTATGCGCAGGAACTGAAGACGCCCTATCCGGTGTCGGTCAAGCGGCTGGACAAGCTGTGGGACGAGCTTGCCAGACAGCCGCTGGATTGATTGTGGCCAGGGTCTGGGCGGTGGCACGTTCGACCTGCCGGATTCCGGCAGGTCGCGGTCCTAGAACGGCAGCGCGACCTGGCGTTGCGATTCGCTGCCGGACTTGACCCGGTACATGGCCGCGTCGGCGGCACGTATGAGCGCGTCTTCGTTGTCGCCGTCCTCGGGGAAGATCGATTGTCCGATGCTCGCCTCGACGTCGAGGCCGAACGAACTGAAGAGCGTATTGCCCGCCAGCGCCTGTTCGATCTTCAGCGCAGCGGCGATGCAGTCCTGCCGGCCCTGTACCCCTTCCAGCAGTACCACGAATTCGTCGCCGCCCAGTCGTGCAACGGTGTCGGATTCGCGTATGCAGGCCTGGAGCTGACGCGCCACTTCGCTCAGTACCGTATCGCCGATGTGATGGCCGTGCTGGTCGTTGATCGCCTTGAAGCGGTCCAGGTCCACGTAGAGCAGACCGATCCGGCCGCCATAACGGCGGGCGTGGCGGAGGGCCTGCTGCAGGCGGTCGTAGAACAGGCGGCGATTGGCCAGCCCGGTCAGCGGATCGTGTGTGGCCTCCTCGCGGAGGGCGGCGCGCGACTGTTCCAGTTCGCGCAGCTGTGCCTGGATCTGCCGGGCGCGCAGCCGGGCCTTGCGCAGGGTGCGCCAGGCGATCAGCAGTGCGAGCAGGACTGCGCCGATACCCAGGGTCAGCGTGAGCAGCAGGGTCTGCCGGTAAGTGCGCCGTGCGCTTTGCTGGGCAGCCAGGTTGGCCGCCTGGTAGCGCGTCCGCATGTCCGCGAGCTGATGGTTGAAGGTTTCCTGAAGCGGAATGGCGTCCGCAACGAGGTGCTGGCGCGCGGTGTCGAGCTGCTCGGCGTAGATCAGGTCGATGATCGATTCCTGGATGGTTTGTATCCGGTTCACCAGTTGGGTCTGGGCATCGAAATCGCGCTGTTCCGCGGGGCTGAGTCCCATGTCGGCCAGGGCCTTGCGGCCGCTGCCGACCAGAAAGCCGGCCCGGTTGAAAGCCATGAAATGATCGTCTCGCTCGAAGGCATCGGCGGCGAGCATGATGTTGACCAGGCTGTCCGTCCGGATGTGTGCCGCGACCTGGGTCTGCGTGATCAGGTCGATCTTGCGGTTGTGCTGTTCGATCATGGTGCGGACTTCTTCGCCGAGCGTATGCAGCTGGAAAAAGCTGTTCAGCGCCTGCGCGAAAATGAGCACCACCAGGACCGCGAACGCGGTACCGGTGGTCAGGGGCAAGGCACGGGGAGGCTTCATGGGCGGGAATGAAAGCCGCGACACCTGTGGTTTAGCTCAAAATGATGCGAAACGCAGGGCTCAGGACCGCAGTGCGCGCAGGCGGGTGGCGACTTCCGTCGCGTGCGTGGCGGGGTCGACCCGGTCGAAGCGGGCGGCGATGCGGCCTTCGGGGTCGATGATGAAGGTATGGCGCCGGGCGAAGCGCGCCACGCCCAGATTGAGCAGGCTGTCGTAGGCCGCCGCCGTGCGGCCGTCGGGGTCGGCAAGCAGGGAAAAAGGCAGGCGATGCTTGCTGGCGAAGGCTGCGTGCGATGCGCGGTCGTCCACGCTGACGCCCAGGATGGCGGCGCCGAGATCGCCGTATATGCCGATGTCGTCGCGGAAGCGGCAGGCTTCCTGGGTGCACAGGGGGGTGTCGTCGCGCGGATAGAAATAGAGCACCAGCCAGCGTCCCGCATAGTCGGCCAGCCGGTGGGTCTGCCCCGCCTGATCGTGCAGGACAAAATCCGGAGCCAGGCTGCCTTCGACGAGCCGCGTGCCCGGCCGCAGCATCCACAGCATCGCGCTCGCCAGAATCAGAAGGACGGCTGCGCCGCCGAGCAGTACTTTCATCGTTATCCTCCGCGTGTTCATGATAGCCGGATCGGCCATCCGGTGCGCGGTGCGTGGCCCAGGCCGAACGGCGATTTCTTCGAATGCGCGGAAGGCCTGTAAAATCGCGGCGTTTCACCGCACGCCCCCGTAGCTCAGTGGATAGAGCATCCCCCTCCTAAGGGGAGGGTCACACGTTCGATTCGTGTCGGGGGCGCCAGAATCAGGGTTTTTCAGGTGAGTGATGATTGGATGCTTGCCTGAAAAACGGCCATGGGCAACCGTGGCCGGCGAGCACCCATAAAAAAGCCCGCCCCCAGGGGACGGGCTTTCGATTGCCGCTGAAGGGTCAGGGCTTGTCGTCCTTGCGCAGCCGGGCGAGCCAGTATTCCATCTGCTTGCCGGCCGCTTCCCGGCCACCGAGTCCGAAGGACAGGGCCACCGCCACCGCGACGGCGCCGAAGACGAACGCGAAGGCCATGTTCACGATGTCGTCGGCGATACCCATCGCCGACAGGCCCAGCGCCAGCACCAGACCGAGAATCGCGAAGCGCACAATGCCGGCAAGGCCCACGGCACCGTCGCTGCTGGCGCGCAGTACGGCCCGGTGCGCCAGACTGGCCAGCCAGAAACCGACCAGCAGGATGCCGACGCCCAGCAGCACGTCGCCGCCGAACTGGATGAAGAGTCCCACCAGCAGTTCGACCTGGGTGAAGTCGAGCCGGTTGGCGGCCTCGACGGTGGCGAACAGCATGGCGAAGAAGATCGCGACGCGGCGGACCAGTTCCGTGGCCTTGAAGCTGTCGGTGAAGACATGCGCCAGCCCCATCTTCGCGGGCAGATGGTTGAGGCCGGCGCTGTCCAGCAGATTGGCCAGGAGGCCGGCCGCGAAGCGCGCCACGTACCACGTGACGAACAGGATCAGCACGGCGGCGAAGATGTTGGGCAGGGCGTTCATCATCATGCCGAGCATGTCGATTGCAGGGCCCGAAATGGCGGTGATCTGGAGTGCGTCGAGCGCCGCGACCAGGGCGGGCACGAAGACCAGGATGAACACCAGGATGCCGGCCAGCCGCGACAGTTCGAGGCGGTCCTTCAGGCCGGCCGACTCGCCCAGCCGGTCTGCGCCGATGGCGCTCAGCAGATTCGTGACCAGGCCGCGCAGGACGCGCGCGATCATCCAGCCCGCGAAGGTGATGACGGCGGCCGCGAAAATGTTCGGCAGCATGGCCAGGAAGTGGTCGACCATGTTGCGCACCGGATCGAGCATGCCGTCGAGCTGGAAGACGCCGAGAATCGCCGGCAGGAACAGCAGGATGACGAGCCAGAACAGCACGTTGCCGACGTTTTCGCCGGGATGTTTCATGCCGGCATGTTCGACCAGCTTTTCGTCCCAGCGGGTGGCCTGCAGCGCCCGGTTGGCGACGGTCTTGACGAGACTCGCGGCCAGCCAGGCGACGAGCGTCAGCACGGCACCCGCCAGCAGGTGCGGGAGATAGGCCATGATCCGGGCCATCATGTCGGCCAGCGGTCCGGACAGCTGTTCGAGATTCAGGGTGTTGAACACGCCGAGCAGGGTCGCGAGGAGAACGAACCAGAACACGGCCAGTGCGGTACCGCCCTCGATATCCATCGGCTTGCCGACCGAGGTGGCGACGAATCCGTTGACGCGGGCGAGGGACAGGAGCTTGCGCACACCGGCACGCGCAAGAAGCGCCAGCACGTAGCCGACCACCAGGATGCCGATGGCGCCAAGTATGCCGGGCAGGTGGGCGCCCAGGGCATTTTGCAGCGCCGCGGAAAAGTTACTCAGGTCCATATTCATTGTTGCTCCTTCGCCGGTATGTTTTTACTGGGGGCGTGCGCGGCCGTTGCGGCCGCGTACCAGAGTTTCCCACATATTATTTTTGCACAAAATAATATGTGGCGGTCTGACCGGAACTGTTAAATTGGTTTAGGGAACGGGAGAGGCCGCACGGGATGGCGAGATGGCAGGCAAGGAACGCGCATGCGCGCTGCCCCGGGCTGGAGCCGATGCATGCAGTGCGAACGAGATGGTAGTTGTATGGCCAGCCTTATCGAGGGATAAGGTGGCGTCCCCACGGGGATTCGAACCCCGGTTATCGCCGTGAAAGGGCGGTGTCCTAGGCCTCTAGACGATGGGGACCCGGACGACGGACCGTGCCGTCGAAAACTGCCTACTGCTTTCTGGACATCTGCGTAAGGGTGACGCCGAGCAGCAAACCGACGAAACCCAATGGTACCAAGCGCAGCCAGAATTCGGCCTGTTCGGCGCCATGAAACATCTGCCAGAACCCGACAATCAGTCCGACGACGCTCAGTATCAGTCCCAGCAAGGTGGTGATGACGCCAAGTTTGTGCATCGTACTGCCTGTTGAGTTGGTGGAGGTAAGCGGGATCGAACCGCTGACCTCTTGCATGCCATGCAAGCGCTCTCCCAGCTGAGCTATACCCCCAACGAAGCCGCGCATTCTATACATGGCCCACGGGCTTGTAAAGCGCGTGGGCGAGAAAATCACGCGTCCGTATCGGGGAACAGCTTGCCGGGGTTGAGCAGGCCTTGCGGGTCGAACTGCTGTTTGATGGTGCGCATGAGGGCCAGTGTCGGCGGGTCGATTTCGCGCGGCAGGAAACGGCGTTTTTCCGTACCGATGCCATGTTCGCCGGACAGTGTGCCGCCGAGCGCGAGCACCTTTGCCATGAGGGCGTCGAGCGCGGCATGCGCGCGCGCCATTTCGCCGGCATCGTCGGGATGCACCATGAGATTGACATGCAGGTTGCCGTTGCCGGCATGGCCGAAGGACACGATGGGCAGGCGGTGCGTTTCGGCGGTGGCATCGATGAAATCGACGAAATCGGCCAGCTGGGAGACCGGCACCACGACGTCTTCGTTGATCTTGAGGGGGGCGATGCGCTTGACCGCGTGCGACAGCGATTTGCGTGCGGCCCACAGTTGCGCGATGGCTTCGCGCGCAAAGCCGCTTTTCATTTCGAGCAGGCCAGGGCCCTGCAGCGCGGCCTGCAGCGCGGCGATCTGGCGGGGCACGTCCTCGGCAGCGCCATCGGCTTCGACGACCAGCAGGGCGCGCGTGCCGGATGCAAGGTCGTCCGCCGCGCCGGTTGGCCGGATGGCGTCGATGGCGCGCGCATCCATGAATTCGAGCGCGGACGGCGCGACGGGCTGACGCATGATGCGGATGACGGCATCGAGCGCGTCGCGCGCCGATGCGAAGCAGAGACGCAGGGTGGCGACGGTCTCGGGGGCGGGCAGCAGTTTCAGTGTGGCTTCAGTGATGAGCGCGAGGGTGCCTTCCGAGCCGACCAGCAGGCGGGTCAAGTCGAAGCCGGTGACGCCCTTGGTGGTGCGGCAGCCCGTGCGGATTGCTTCGCCGGCACCGGTCACGGCGCGCAGGCCCAGCACGTAGTCGCGGGTGACGCCGTATTTGACGGCGCGCGGACCGGCGGCATTCATCGCCAGATTGCCGCCGATGCGGCTGTAGGGACCGCTGCCGGGGTCGGGGGGATAAAACAGGCCGGCCTCGCGCGCGAGCCGGTCGATGTCTTCGGTGACCATGCCGGTCTCGACGACGACGAGCCGGTCGTCGGGGTTGAATTCGATCACGCGCCGCATGCATTCGAAGCTGACGACGACGCTGCCGGGCGCGGGCAGTGCGCCGCCGACATTGCCCGACCCTGCGCCGCGCGGTGTCAGCGCGACCGTGTGTGCGCATGCGACGCGGGCGAGCGCGAGTACGTCGTCGTGCGAGTTCGGGAACAGCACGGCGTCGGGCATGACCTGGCGCGGCGTCTCGTCGCTGGCGTAGAGGGTGCGGGTGGCGGCATCGTCAAAGACGCGGTTTTCCCCCAGGGCAGTGCGAAAGGCGGCCAGCGCGCGAGCGCTCAGCATGGCGTCAGGCCGGGTGTTCGGGGGGCAGGCGGGCAATCAGCTGACCGACCATGTCGGCATCGAAATCCATGCCGACGTCCCAGCCCGGATTGAGCGTGATGGGCACGCCGCCGCCGAGGCGGCGCAACAGCCAGGAAAATTCGGTCAGCAGGCCGCCGGTGAACTCTGGGAAATGCTCGGCCATCGGCTTGGCGCGCTCCGGGCTGGTGAACAGGACCAGCACGCGGGTTCCGTCCTCGTCCTCGATGATCAGCGGTTCGGCCTGAGTGGAGCGCTGAAAGCCCTGAATCGGGTTTTTCTCGTCGCGTACCGGCATGAACACCTGTTCGTCGACGAGACGCAATACGAAGGCTTCGGGATCGAGCGAACCGCTGTGTACGGCGACGAGCTGTTCTTCGAGCGGGTTATGGGGGACGAAAGTCATGTCGGGATTCCGGTAACGCTGCAGTGTACTCCAGCCGGCACGGCCGGGACGCGGCGTGCGCAGCGGGATATGGTTAAATTGTTTCACATAACGCGTCAGGGAGCGATGCGATGGGACGCATCACCGGCTACGCCGGGTTGCACGACTACAACCGCGCGATCCGCGACATCGCGATCAGTCCGGACTGGCAGTCCGGTCAACTGACACGCCAGTTGGGGCGGGTGGTCGAAGTGGCCGCGCGTTCGCTCGGTGTCGGCCGCGTCGGCGTATGGCGGTTGCGCGAGCGCGGGACCATCCTCGACTGCATCTGCCAGTACGACAGCCGCCATGGTCTCGTCGAAGCCAGTCTGTCGCTGAATGCAACGCAATCTCCCGCGTATTTCGCAGCGCTCTCGAACAATCGCGTCCTGGCGGTCGGCGACGTGGCGCGCGATCCGCGCACCGCTGAACTGATCGACAGCTATCTGGCGCCTCTGCGCATCCGTTCCCTGCTCGACGCGCCGATCTGGCTGGATGGCGAAGTAGTCGGCGTCGTGTGTCACGAGCACGCCGGCGAACCGCGCGTCTGGCGCGACGAGGACATGGCTTTCGCCGGATCGATGGGCGATTTTGTCGCGATGGCCATGTCCGAGGGGCGCTACCGGCGCGTCGAGGCGGAACGCGAGCGGCTGGCGCGCATCATCGAGGCCACGCCCGACATGGTCGCGATCCTGTCGCCGGACGGTTATCTGCTCCAGATGAATCCGGCCGGCCGCAAGCTGCTCGGGCTGTCCGAAGACGTCGACATCGGCGCCTACCGCAGCCGGGATTTCCTGGGGGAATGCACGACCTGCCGGCTGGATACCGAAATCCGGCCGGCGCTGCTAAAAACCGGCTACTGGACCGGCGAGGCGATGCTGCGCGAAGACACGCCACAGGCGCTGCCGGTATCGGTCGTGGCCCTGGCGCATCGCGATGCACAGGGGGTGCTGGAGCATTTTTCCGTGGTGTTGCGCGATCTCAGTGCGCAGAAAGCCATTCAGCGGGAAATCGAGGCCCTCAACGAGGCGCTGGAGGATCGGGTCCGCGCGCGGACCGAGGCGCTTGAGTCGGCCAACCGCAACCTGGAGTCGTTCGCCTATTCGGTGTCGCACGATCTCAAGGCGCCCCTGCGCGGGATCGAGGGATACAGCCGTCTGCTCGCCGCCGAATATCAGGATGTCCTGCCCGAAGGCGCGCGCGAGTATGTCGATCTGATCCGCGCCGCCAGCGGGCGCATGGATCGCATGATCGAGGGCATCCTGGCCTATTCGCGGGTGCAGATGCGGCAACTGAAGTCCGTGCCGGTCGATGTGCGCGATCTGATCGGCGCTTTGCTGAGCGAGTTCGGGCCGCAGCTGCGCGACGGTGTGACGCTGATCGAGGATGTCGAACCCGGCGTACTGGAGACCGACCGTGAAGGGCTCGCGCAGATTCTCCGCAACTTCCTGTCCAATGCGCTCAAGTTTTCGCATGGCGAGCGCCCCTTGCAGGTCTGCATCGAAGGGCGCCGCCGTGGCCGTGGCTACCGTTTTTCGGTTGCCGACAATGGCATCGGATTCGACATGCGCTATCACGACCGTATATTCGAAATCTTTCATCGCCTGCCGAACGGCGGGGATGCGGATGGCACCGGCATCGGACTGGCGCTTGCCGCGCGTGCGGCCGAACGCCTCGGCGGGCGCGTCTGGGCCGAAAGCGCGCCGGGCGGGGGCGCCACTTTCCATTTCGAGCAACCAAACGGACTTCAACCATGAAACTGCTCTATGTCGAGGACAACCCTTTTGATCGCGATCTCACGCGGCGCGCCTTGCTGAAGCAGATTCCCGGGCTGGAGTGGGATGCCGTAAGCGGCGTGTGCGATGCCGTCGCTCGTCTGGACGCGCAGCCGTACGACGTGCTGCTGCTCGACATGTGGCTGCAGGACGGCTGTGGACTGGATGTGCTGCTGCATGCGCGCCGCCGTGGCCTGGACGTTGCCGTCGTCGTGGTTGCCGGAGCCGGCGACGAAGCCAGCGTCGTGCAGTTTCTGAAAGCCGGGGCGCAGGATTATGTGCCCAAGCGCGGAACCTATCTCGATGAGCTTGGCGTACGGTTGCAGCAGGCCTGCGCGCGGGCGCGCGATACCCTGCGCCCGGCCTCGCTGCTGACCGTGCTGTATGTGGAAGCGAACGGGGATGACGTGGAACTGACGCGCCGCCATTTCGAGCGCCGTGCCCCGCACCTGAATCTGGTGGCGCATGCGGATGGCGATACTGCGCTGGCCTGGCTGGCCCAGCCGGGCAACCGGGCCGACGTCGCGCTGCTCGATCTGCGCCTGCCCGGCATGTCGGGGCTGGAATTGCTGGCGGCGCTGCATGAGGCCTACCGTCTGCCCTGCATCCTCATCACCGGCCGCGGCGACGAAGCCGCCGCGGCCGAGGCCATGCGCCTCGGCGCCATCGACTATGTCGTCAAGGAACACGGCTACGTGTCCGCCCTGCCGTGCATCGTCGAACACGCGCACGTGCTGACGGCCTACGCGGCCCTGCGTCTGACTTGCGTCCGCCTGCAAGAAGCGGCGGGGCGGTGAATCAGGGTTCCCAGCGCTCGGGGTGCGCCCAGAAACGGGCGTTGAGCCAGTCGGGGACCGGCTTGTAAGTGGCCAGATCGTAAGCCTGGATGTGGGTGCCGTCGGCCGGATCGCGCAGCTCGCATTCGAATCCGAGGGCGCGAAACGCATCGTCGTCGAGCGGGCCATCCGCCTGCGCTGCCAGCAGCAGGCGTGGCGCGACATAGAGGCGTACACGGTGGATCAGGTGCCGCGCGGCCTCGGCATCCAGAGCATCCAGTGCGGCGATGCCGAGGGCGAGCGCGCCGGCTGCCGTCGGCGCGTCGGCTGTCAGGATCGGCGTGCCGGGCAGGCAAGCCGTTGCAAAGTCGTGCGCTTCGGCATCCAGTGCGTACAGGTGCGCCGGCCGCAGCGCCGCGAGCCGTGTCGCCAGATGCGTGCGCCAGTCCATCCGGTTTCAGGCGGGCCGCGGTACGCGGATCAGACGGGTACCGAGCAGGCGGTCGTGCAGGAATTGCCGGTCGCGGTCAAAGAGCGCCCACCAGAATCCCGCGCCCGCAAGCGCAAGACCCGCCAGGGCCAGGCAGAAGCGCAACGCGGCCTGTCCCGGGCTGACGCGGCCGCCGTCGGCGCGTACGAGGCGCACGCGCCAGGTCTTCATTGCCAGCGTCTGGCCGCTGCGCAGCCAGAAGGCGGCGAAATAGGCGAACAGCACGCCAAGCAGGAAAACCTGGAACAAGTGCTTCTGCCAGGGCGCGTGCAGATCGCCGACCACCGGCAGCGCGACGAACGAGGCCACGAACACCACGGCGATGACGAGCAGCGACTCGTAGATCATGGCCGCGACGCGTATCGGAAACGAGGCTGGAGAGGGGGCTATTGCCTTGCTTTGCATGATGGTTCTATATTGGAGCCGAGCGCGGCAATTTGCCACACCGCGCCGCTCATAAACAACGTGCCGGCATGCCGGCCATAACACCAAATCAGGAGGGAGGCTGTATGCATATCGTAAAGCAGCTGATGGCAATTCCCGGCGTGATCGCTGCCGGGGAGTACGCGTACCGGGGGGACCGTTTCTCGTTCGAGGGCGCCCTTACGGACGAATTCGCGCGCATGGCATCCATTCTGTGTCGCGCGAACACGCTCTCGGTCAACATGCAGTCCGAGATTTTCGATTCCTTTGCGGAAAACTGCGGCTGCAGGCCGGTCCAGGGCTGGATCGTACGTGGCCGGGATATTACCGTCTGCGCGATCGGAAATTATTTCTCGTTTATCGAAAACCGCGAGGATCTCCTGAACGATGTCATGACCATCATGCGTGCCAAGGTGGGCGACATCGAGGACGATCTGCTGGTCAATCTCTATGCCAGGCTGGGAGGCGACACCAAGGAAGCGTTGTACTGATACCGCACCAAGCACCGATACCAACAGGAGAGGGGATTTAAGATGGATCTCGAGAAAATGATGGCGCTGCCGGGCGCAATGGCGGCTTTCACCTTCAGCGACAAGGGCGATCTCCAGAACCACGTGTTGCGCGAGGGAACCGAACTGACCCCGCAGGTCCTCGATCTGCTGACCCGGTCGTGCGTCGCCAATCTGGCGATCGCCGGAATGGAGGCGCGCGGCTGGGAGGCCGTCACGGGACAGGCCGGTTTCCAGCCGCTGCAGGGATTTTCGGTCGTGGGGCTGGAATGGTCGGTGGTGGTCAACGGCAATTGCGGTGTCGTCGTGAAGAACCGCGATGCCGATTACGAGGCCACGTTCAACGCACTGCAGACTGCCTGAGAGGCGCACACCATGCCATTGAGAAAAATCCTGGTACTGGATGGCGTGACGGCGGTCTGCCGATTTCGCGACGACGGTGTGATCATGGAAGCGCAGGGCATGCTGCCGCCCGAACTGATGGAACGGCTTGCGCATTTCGCGCAGTGGTATCGCCGCATGGTGTCGAGCAACACCGACGTCCTGTCGCTGTTTTCGCAGATGCCGGGCTGGTCCCCTTCGCAGGGCTGGGTGGTGCAGGGGGCCGCGATGACGGTATGCAGCATGGGCAACACCGTCTGCCTGGTTGACAATGCCGAAGGCTCGCTGAACGAAATCATGCGCGTGCTGACCGAGGCGGCGCACGAATAGCGGCCTGTCGTGCGCCTGCCGACCCCTCGATACGAGGGGTTTTTGTTGTCCGTGCGATACGTCAGGCCGCGTCCTGCCGCCCTTTCTTGACCGGGGCGGGGCAAACCGATTACCCTCACGGGTTCACCAACGATTTGATTTTTTGTCAGTTTATGGAAGCCACGGGCGCCGAGATCGTCGTACGTTGTCTGGCCGAAGAGGGGGTCGAGTTTGTCTTCGGCTATCCCGGTGGGGCCGTGCTCAACATCTACGACGAAATCTTCAAGCAGGACAAGTTCAAACATGTGCTCGTGCGCCATGAGCAGGCTGCGGTGCACGCCGCGGATGCCTACGCGCGCGCCACCGGCCGCGTCGGCGTGGCGCTCGTGACCTCGGGGCCGGGCGTGACCAATGCCGTCACCGGCATCGCCACCGCCTACATGGATTCGGTTCCCATCGTCGTCGTCACAGGCCAGGTGCCGACGCCGGCGATCGGCATGGACGCCTTCCAGGAAGTCGACACCGTCGGCATCACGCGGCCCTGCGTGAAGCACAACTTCCTCGTCAAGGACGTGAAGGATCTCGCGGCCACGATGAAGAAGGCCTTCATCATCGCTGCCACCGGCCGGCCCGGTCCCGTGGTCGTCGACGTGCCCAAGGATGTGACCTTCCATACGACCGATTTCGAGTACCCGTCCAGCGTCGAGATGCGCTCGTACAACCCCGTGGTCAAGGGCCATAGCGGCCAGCTGAAGCGTGCGGTGCAGATGCTGCTCGAAGCCCAGCGCCCGATGATCTACACCGGCGGCGGCGTGGTGCTTGGCGATGCCGCACAGCAACTGATCGAGGTGGCCCGTCTGCTGGGCTTTCCGGTGACCAATACCCTGATGGGCCTGGGCGGTTATCCCGCTACCGACAAGCAGAACCTCGGCATGCTCGGCATGCATGGCACCTATGAAGCCAACATGGCGATGCAGCACTGCGACGTACTGCTGGCCGTGGGGGCACGTTTCGACGACCGGGTGATCGGTAACCCCGAGCATTTCGCGCGCGAGCAGCGCCGCATCGTCCACATCGACATCGACCCGTCGTCGATTTCCAAGCGCGTGAAAGTCGACGTGCCCATCGTCGGCGACGTGAAAACCGTGCTTGCCGACATGCTTGGTCTGCTGAAACAGGCCAAGGACCGGCCCGACGCAGCCGCACTCAAGGCGTGGTGGACACAGATCGAACTGTGGCGTGCCAAAAACTGCCTCAAGTACAACAAGCAGAGTCCCATCATCAAGCCCCAGTATGTGGTCGAGAAGCTGTGGGAAGTGACGAAGGGCGAAGCGTTCGTGACGTCCGACGTGGGCCAGCACCAGATGTGGGCCGCGCAGTACTACAAATTCGACCAGCCGCGCCGCTGGATCAACTCCGGCGGTCTCGGCACCATGGGCGTCGGCCTGCCGTATGCCATGGGGGTGCAGCTGGCCTTCCCGGATGCGCAGGTGGCCTGCATCACCGGCGAGTCGTCGATCCAGATGAACATCCAGGAACTGTCGACCTGCAAGCAGTACCGCATTCCGGTCAAGGTGCTCACGCTCAACAACCGCTACATGGGCATGGTGCGGCAGTGGCAGGAATTCTTCTACGGCAGCCGCTACGCCGAGTCGTACATGGAGTCGCTGCCCGACTTCGTCAAACTCGCTGAATCCTACGGCCATGTCGGCATGCGCATCGACAAGCCCGAGGACGTCGAGGCCGCGATCAAGGAAGCCTTCTCGCCCGCGCTCAAGGAGCGCATGGTGTTCATGGACTTCCAGACCGACCAGACCGAGAACGTCTATCCCATGGTCGAGGGCGGCAAGGGGCTGTCCGAGATGATTCTGGCGGAGGATCTCTGATGAACAGCCGCCATATCATTTCGCTGCTGATGGAGAACGAGGCGGGCGCGTTGTCGCGTGTCGCCGGCCTGTTTTCCGCGCGCGCCTACAACATCGAGTCGCTCACGGTCGCACCGACCGAGGATGCCACGCTGTCGCGCATGACCATCGTGACCACCGGTTCGGAAGACATCATCGAGCAGATCACCAAGCAGCTCAACAAGCTGGTCGACGTCATCAAGGTGATGGACCTGACCGAAGGCAGCCACATCGAGCGCGAGCTGATGCTGGTCAAGGTCAAGGCCGTCGGCAGCGGCCGCGAAGAGATGAAGCGCACCGCCGACATTTTCCGCGGTCGCATCATCGACGTCACCGACTCGACCTACACCATCGAACTGACCGGTACCGGCTCCAAGCTGGATGCCTTCCTTGAGGCGATCGATCCGGCCTTCATCATCGAAACCGTGCGCACGGGCGCGTCCGGTATCGGCCGCGGCGAACGCAGTCTCAAAGCCTGATTTTCAAGCAAGCCAATTTCACACTGGGAACTCACATGAAAGTTTATTACGACAAGGACGCCGACCTCTCCCTGATCAAGAAGCGCAAGGTCGCGATCGTCGGTTACGGCTCGCAGGGCCACGCCCACGCCAACAACCTCAAGGATTCCGGCGTCAAGGTGTCGGTCGGCCTGCGCCGCGGCGGCGCTTCCTGGGACAAGGCCAAGAAGGCCGGTCTCGACGTGAAGGAGATCGCCGATGCCGTGAAGGCTGCCGATTTCGTCATGATCCTGATCCCTGACGAGCTGATGGCTGCCACCTATTACAACGACATCGAGCCCAATCTGAAGAAGGGCGCCACGCTGGCCTTCGCCCACGGTTTCAATGTCCACTACAACCAGATCAATCCGCGCGCCGACCTGGACGTGGTGATGATCGCGCCCAAGGGCCCCGGCCATCTGGTGCGCTCCACCTATACCCAGGGCGGGGGCGTGCCTTCGCTGATCGCCATTTACCAGGACAAATCCGGAAAGGCCCGCGATCTGGCGCTTTCCTATGCCTGCGCCAACGGCGGCACCCGTGGCGGCGTCATCGAGACGACCTTCCGTGAAGAGACCGAGACCGACCTCTTCGGCGAACAGGCCGTGCTGTGCGGCGGCTGCGTCGATCTGGTGAAGGCCGGCTTCGACACCCTGGTCGACGCGGGCTACGCGCCCGAGATGGCCTACTTCGAGTGCCTGCACGAACTGAAGCTGATCGTCGACCTGATGTACGAGGGCGGCATCGCCAACATGAACTACTCGATCTCGAACAACGCCGAGTACGGCGAATACGTCACCGGCCCCAGGGTGATCAACGAGCAGTCGCGCGCCGCGATGAAAGAGGCGCTCGCCAACATCCAGAACGGCGAATACGCCAAGCGCTTCATTCTCGAAGGCCGCACCGGCTACCCCGAGATGACCGCGCGCCGCAGGCTTAACGCCGAGCACCCGATCGAGGTCGTCGGTGCGAAGCTGCGTTCCATGATGCCCTGGATCGGCAAGAACAAGCTGGTCGACCAGTCCAAGAACTGATAAACCGGGGGGCCGGCATATCCATAAAACTCGGGGGCTTGCGCGATTGCATGGCGCTTTCCCCGGCCCCCCCTGATGCCCCTGATCCCTAGTTGCCACACATGAAACAATCTCTCATCGCCCGCGAAGGCTGGCTGGTGCTGCTTGCGGCTTTCGCGGCCGCGCTGATCGCGAGCGGGCTCATCGGATGGTGGTCCGTTCCGTTCTGGATCTGGGCCGTTTTCGCATTGCAGTTCTTCCGCGATCCGGTGCGGGTGCCGCCGACGGATGCCGACGCGGTCATCGCCCCGGCCGACGGCCGTATCGTCGCGGTGGAAAAGGTCGCCGATCCCTATCTCGAACGCGAAGCGCTGAAGATCAGCGTGTTCATGAACGTGTTCAACGTCCATTCGAACAAGAGCCCGGTCGACGGCGAGGTGAAGGGGCGCTGGTATGCGGCCGGCAGCTTCGTCAATGCGGCGCTCGACAAGGCCTCGACCGAGAACGAGCGCAACGCGCTGTGGATCCGCGGTGCGCGCGGCGACGTCACCTGCGTGCAGATCGCCGGACTCATCGCGCGGCGCATTCTCTGCTACGTGCGCACCGGGGATACGCTGACACGCGGCGCACGCTACGGCTTCATCCGCTTCGGCTCGCGTGTCGACGTCTATCTGCCGACCGAAGCGCGCGCCGAAGTCTCGATCGGCCAAAAAGTCACGGGTGGGCGTACCATACTGGCTCGCTGGTAAGCCGGATCCGACGCCTATGCTCGAATTCAACCACCGCAAGACCGACACGATGCGCATGCGCGATCGCGGCATCTATCTGTTGCCGAACCTGTTCACCACGGGCGCGCTGTTCGCCGGTTTCTACGCGGTGGTGCAGGCCATGAACGGGCGCTTCGAACATGCGGCGGTGGCCATTTTCATCGCCATGGTGCTCGACGGCCTCGATGGCCGTGTTGCGCGCATGACCCACACGCAGAGCGCCTTCGGCGCCGAATACGACAGCCTCGCCGACATGGTGTCTTTCGGCGTCGCGCCCGCGCTGATCATCTATGAATTCGCCCTGCACGACATGGGCAAGTTCGGCTGGATCGCCGCTTTCGTCTACTGCGCAGGCGCAGCATTGCGTCTGGCCCGCTTCAATACCCAGATCGAGACCGTCACCGACAAGCGCTTTTTCCAGGGACTGCCCAGCCCGTCGGCGGCCGCGCTCATCGCCGGTTTCGTCTGGGTCATGGTCGAATACGGCGTGAGCGGTCGCGAGGTGCCGGAGATTGCAGCCGTGGTCGCCCTGTTCGGCGGGCTCACCATGGTCAGCAACCTGCGCTACTACAGCGGCAAGGAAATCAACCTCCGCAAGAGCGTGCCTTTCTTCGTCATCCTGCTGGTGGTGCTGGCTTTCATTCTCGTCTCGACCAGCCCGCCCGAAGTGCTGTTCGGCGTATTCGTCCTGTATGGCCTGTCGGGCTATGTCGACGTGCTGATGCGCCGCTTCCACCGCAAGCCCGCCGCCTGACACATCTTCCCCGACGGGCGCGCGCATCCGCCCGGGCTGGCCGCCGGATGTCCGTGACGGCCGATATAATGCGCCGATCCGGACCGCGTGAGGCGCGGCCCCTGCATTCGTGGAGCCTGTCATGAACGACCGTTTGTACATTTTCGATACCACCCTGCGCGACGGCGAACAAAGCCCCGGCGCGTCGATGACCAAGGACGAAAAACTCCGCATCGCCCGCCAGCTCGAAAAGCTCGGCGTCGACGTCATCGAAGCCGGCTTCGCCGCTGCGAGCCCAGGCGATGCCGACGCCATCAAGGCCATCGCCGAAGCCATCACCAACTCGACCGTCTGCTCGCTTGCACGCGCCAACGAGCGCGACATCCGGGCTGCCGGCGAAGCGATCAAGCCGGCCAGGTACGGCCGCATCCACACCTTCATCGCCACTTCGCCCATCCACATGGAGAAGAAGCTGCGCATGACGCCCGACCAGGTCGTCGAGGCGGCCGTGAAAGCGGTGAAGCTGGCGCGCGAATACACCGAGGATGTCGAGTTCTCCGCCGAGGACGCGGTGCGCTCCGACATGGACTTCCTCGTGCGCGTGTTCGACGCAGTGATCGAAGCCGGCGCCAAAACCATCAACGTGCCCGACACCGTCGGCTACTCGATCCCCGCACTGTGGGGCGAGCGCATGAAGACCCTCATCGCGCGCGTGAAGGGCGCCGATAAAGTCGTCTGGAGCACGCACTGCCACAACGATCTCGGCATGGCCGTCGCCAACTCGCTCGCCGCGGTGATGAACGGCGCGCGCCAGGTCGAGTGCACCATCAACGGGTTGGGCGAGCGGGCGGGCAACGCCTCGCTGGAAGAAATCGTGATGGCCGTGCGCACGCGCAAGGACGTCTTCAACTGCGATTCGAAGATCGACGCGACCCAGATCGTGCCGGCGTCCAAGCTCGTCTCGACCATCACCGGCTACCCGGTGCAGCCCAACAAGGCCATCGTCGGCGCCAATGCCTTCGCGCACGAATCCGGCATCCACCAGGACGGCGTGCTCAAGCACCGCGAGACCTACGAGATCATGCGCGCCGAGGATGTGGGCTGGCACGCCAACCGGCTCACGCTCGGCAAGCTCTCCGGCCGTGCGGCGTTCAAGAGCAAGCTCGGCGAGCTCGGCATCGTGCTGGAAACCGAGGAGGCGCTCAACACCGCCTTCGCGCGCTTTAAGGACTTGGCCGACAAGAAGCGCGAAATCTTCGACGAGGATCTGCAGGCGCTGGTATCCGACGAAGGTTACGCCGCCGAACACGAGCGCTTCAAGCTGGTGTCGATGAAGGTCTGCTCCGAAACGGGAGAGACGCCGCAGGCCAGTCTGGTCTTCACCGACGACGGTGTCGAACGGCGTGCCGACGGCTTTGGCTCGGGCCCGGTCGATGCCGCTTTCAAGGCGCTCGAATCGGTGGTGAGCAGCGGTGCCGACCTGCTGCTCTACTCGGTGAACAACATCACCAGCGGTACCGATTCACAAGGCGAAGTCACGGTACGGCTGGCCAAGGACGGTCGTGTGGTCAACGGCCAGGGGGCGGACACCGACATCGTCGTCGCATCCGCCAAGGCCTACCTGCATGCTCTCAACAAGCTCGACGCCAAGCTCGAGCGGGCGCACCCGCAGGTCTGACCCTCGCTGCGCCGTGATAACGCCCCGTATGGGCGTTTTTTCAGGCAGGGCGGTGCGACGGTGCGCTGAATTTGGCGTAGTAGATCGCCGCGAAGAAAAACACCATGGACAAGGCGATCTCGCCGAAGGCCAGCGCCTGCGACAGTCCGTGCTCGCTCCAGGCGCGCATCACGCCTTCGCTGAAATAGGCGAGGATCAACATCGGGGCCCACTGATAGGTATAGCGACGCCCTTTCAGAATGCCCATCAGCGGTGCCAGCAGCGGCACGGTTTTCAGGACCAGCCACGAGCCGCCGGGTCGCAGCGGCGCCAGCCACAGTTCCCAGGCGAGACAGAGAAAGATCAGCGCGATCAGGCTCGTGCTGGCGACCAGCAGCAGCGGTTTGAGCATGCTCATGCCGGTCTTCATGCCGACAGCTTGAGCGCGGTCTCGGCGAGCCGTTTGCCCAGCGCCATGCACAGCGTGCGTTCGGTCTCCGTCAGCGGCTGATCGTCATTGGCGCCGGCCCAGTGGCTGGCCCCGTAGGGGGTGCCACCGCTGGCGGTGGTGTTCAGCTCGGGCAGGGTATAGGGCAGGCCCAGGATCAGCATGCCGTGATGCAGCAGCGGCGTCATCATCGAGGTGAGCGTGGTTTCCTGGCCGCCGTGCAGACTCGCGGTGGAAGTGAACACCGCCGCCGGCTTGCCGACCAGCGTGCCCTTGGCCCACAGTGCCCCGGTGGTGTCGAGGAAATGTTTCATCGGTGCGGCCATGTTGCCGAAGCGGGTGGGCGAGCCCAGCGCGAGGCCGGCGCACTGTTCCAGATCGGCGAGCCCGGCGTAGGGCGCGCCGTCGTCGGGTACCGGCGGTTCGGCGACCGCCGTGCGCGGGGCCACCGGCGGCACACTGCGCAGCCGCGCAGCCGCGCCCGGCACCTGGTTGACGCCGCGCGCCACGAGCTGGGCCATGCTGCGCACGCTGCCGTGCGCGCTGTAATACAGAACAAGAATCTCGGTCATGTCGGTTCAGGCAAAGCGGGTGAAATCGATCAGGTCGAAACTGGGGGTGTGGATGTGGCGCGGGCCGAAGCTCAGCGTGTGCGGACGGTCGGCGCGGACCATCTCTGCATCCATGCCGGCCGTGTAGAGAAAGCGCGGCAGCAGCAGCCTGTCCGGCTGTTTCAGCGCGCGCAGGCCCGGTACGAACAGGGCGGGTTCCGGCCGCGCATGATGGCCGCGCATGGGCTGGATCCAGACCGGCTCCATCAGCGGCGCCAGCCGTTCGACACCGAGTTCGACGCGGTTGTCCTCGTGAAGGACCAGCCAGCGGATCACCGCCAGCGACCAGGGCTGCGGGCCGGTCCGCATGGCCAGCGCATCGCCGACGCGCAGATTGAGCGGCGCGTCGGGCGTGCCCGAGAGTGCGAGTCCGGCGGCGCTGTCGTTGGCCATCGCCCAGCGGCTGACGCGGATCGCGGCGGGCTGTGTGGCCAGCAGACCGGCTTCGCCGATCGGCAGCGCATCCGGATCTGGTGCATCCGGACCGGTTTCAGGCTGGACGAGCAGGCGATGGATGGCGCTGACGCCGACCACGAGTTCCACCGGGCCGGTGCGGCCGGCGCGGCGCGGATAGGCCCGTTCGGTGTTGCTGCGCCAGCGTTTCGACAGCCGTTTCGCGGTCAGCAGCGCCAGTTCGCCGTGCATGTCCTCCGGCAGGCCGAGACTGCGCGGGGTGTCGCCTGTCCGCAGCCGCAAGGCCGTGTCGTGCAGCCGCCGGCACAGCGCATCGGTATCGAGCCACAGCGCGGCGCGATCCGTCGTCCCGGGCAGGCCCGGTCCGAGGTCGCTGTCGGGATCGAGCGCAAATCCGGCATGGCCGGGCCCGTCGGTGCGCAGCGTCGCCAGCGGACCGTAGAGCCGGGCGTAGGCGCGCGCGTGGAACAGTTCGCCGCGGCTCATGTGCGGCGGATCGGCCAGCGCCAGCAGCAAGGCATCGCGATAGCTCCGGTCCGGGGCGGGCGCGTCGCCGCAAGCTCCTCCGGCGATGCCGCCCTGGCGCGCCAGAGCATGCAGGCGGTGCAGTTCGCGCCAAAGGCCGGCCGGGGGCGGGCTGTAGGTCAGGGCATGCGCGGCGAGGGTGTCGCGCAGCGCGGCGATCAGGTGCGCCACCGCTTCGGGCAGACGGCGGGCGTGCTGCGCGGGCCGGCCGCTTGTGTCCGGTTTCAGCAGATGTTTGCAGCCGATCGCGTGTTCGCGTGCCAGATCGCACAGCAGGGCGGCGTGCTGCCGCTGCTGGAGATGCGGCGGCACGCCGGCGTCGCCTAGCAACCGCTCCAGCCCCGCGGATACGCGGACAATGGCCGGACGATAGTGTTTCAGCAGCGCGTCGCGCGCGGCACTGTCGAGCGCACTGCGGTTCATCGCGCCGAGCGCGGTCAGCAGCTGCTGCGCGGCGTCGGGCGGACTGGCGAACGGCAGGTTGGCGAGCCAGGCGCCTGCCTGCCTGGGGCGTGCCTCGAACGCGTCGCGCAGGCGGGGATCGGCGGCAGGCAGGCTGAAACCGGACATGACCTCAATCGAACACCACGGTTTTGTTGGCGTAGACCAGCACGCGGTTGTCCAGATGCCATTTCACCGCCCGCGACAGCACGACCTTTTCCAGGTCGGCGCCCTTGGTGATCAGATCGTCCAGGCTGTCGCGGTGCGAGATGCGCGTCACGTCCTGCTCGATGATGGGACCGTCGTCCAGCGTTTCGGTGACGTAGTGCGCCGTCGCGCCGATCAGCTTCACGCCGCGCTCGAACGCCCGGTGGTAGGGCTTGGCGCCGTGGAAGGCCGGCAGGAAGGAATGGTGGATGTTGATGATGCGGTTGGGGAAATGACGGATGAAATCCGCCGACAGCACCTGCATGTAGCGCGCCAGCACGATGAAATCGATTTTCAGGTCGCGCAGGATCGCGGACTGCATCTGCTCGGCCTCGTGCTTCGCGTCCCGCGTCACCGCGATGTGCTGGTAGGGCACGCGGTAGGCCTCGGCGAGCCAGCGCGTGTCCTCGTGGTTGCTGAGGATGATCGGCAGTTCGCAGTGCAGTTCGCCGCTCTGGAAGCGGTACAGCAGGTCGGCCAGGCAGTGGTCGAATTTCGATACGAACACGGCCATGCGCGGCTTGCGGCTCGACTCGGCCAGCCGCCAGGTCATGCCGAAACGTTCCGCAACCGGACCGAAGGCCGGAGCGAAGTCGGCCAGGTCCAGATCGAAGCCGTCCATATCCCATTCCACCCGCATCAGGAAGAGCTTCAGCTCCGCGTCCTGATGCTGGTCGGCGTGCAGGATGTTGGCATTATGCAACAACAGAAAATCGGCGATGGCGGCGACGAGTCCCTTCTGATCGGGACAGGAAATCAATAGAACGGCGGTGTGGCGCATGGGTGGAATCGTTGGAATGCCTTGGAAATCGGGGCGCTGGCGCGTAACGCCATCATAACCAAAATTCCCCGGCAGGTCGTAGGGAATCCAGATTTGCCATTCAGTCGGGCGAACGAAGAGACTAAAATATTTTTTGTTTATTAGTTAATATTAATAAACTGAAATTATCAACGGGCGGCGCCGAAGCTGCGCCGACAGACAAGAACAGGGGCTTTCCGTGACGACTTTTACCGAATCTTTCGCCGTGAATCTCACGCTGGGCGTGCTGCTGGTGTTTTCCATCGTGACCTGGATGCTGATCCTGTCGCGGGTGTGGCAGAACCAGCGCAATGCCCGGCGCGACAAGGCTTTCAGACAGGCTTTCTGGGCCGCCAAGGACCTCCACGCGGGCGAGGCGATCGCGCGCGCGCAGCCCGGCGATCTGGCCGCGCTGACCGCAGCCGGCTTCGACGCCATCTCCGAGGACAAGGAAGCCGCGCTGAGCCTGGACAGCCTGGGCGACCGCAAGGACATCCTCGAACGCACGCTCAAGAGCCAGCTCCAGCAGATCCAGCATCGCCGGGAATACGGCCTGATGGCGCTTGCCAGCATCGGTAGCACCGCGCCCTTCGTCGGCCTGTTCGGCACGGTGTGGGGCATCATGCATGCCCTGCAGAACATCAGCCTGACCAATTCGGCCAGCCTCAACGTCGTCGCGGGGCCCGTCGGCGAAGCGCTTGCCGCTACGGCCTTCGGCATCGCCACCGCGATTCCGGCCGTGCTCGCCTACAACTACGGCGTGCGTCGCGTACGCACCGCGATTGCGGAGCTGGACCAGTTCGCCACCGATTTCCTGCATCTGGTCATGAAGACGCCCTACCGCGCCGAGAAAAAGGCCGACGGCAAGAAAGAGGAGGGCAAGTGACATGGCCCTGCTGCGCCAGACCAACTATGCGCCGATGAGCGAAATCAACGTCACGCCCATGGTGGACGTGATGTTGGTGCTGCTCGTCATCTTCATGGTGACCGCGCCCTTCCTGCTGCAGGCTGTGCCGGTCAATCTGCCCAGGACCGCACCGGTGGCTGCGCTGCAGCCGATGAAGAAAGTGGAACTCATCGTCGACGCCGACGGCAACGTCTACGTCGACCAGGATCAGGTTGCCGGCGAAAGTCTCGAAACGCATCTGCAGGGCCTGCTGAAAGCCGATCCCGAGCTCGCCGTCCAGCTTAAGGCCGATTACCGCGTCGCCTATGGCCGCATTGCCGAGGTGATGGCCGCCGTCAACCGCGCCGGCGTCGCGCGCATGAGCTTCGTGACCGCCTCGACGCAGCCCGATGCCGCCCGCTGAAACCACGCGCGTGGCCGGGGCGACGCCCTTGCCCGGGCATGACGACGCTTTGAAGGATGCGGCCCCGCAGCGTGCCGACGCGCAGGTGCGGCCGTACGCGCCGCTGGCGATTTCACTGGCCCTGCACGGAGCCGCGCTGTTCCTGATCGCGCCCTGGCTGGTGATGCGCAGCATTCCCGCGCCGCCGGTCGAGGTCGAGGTCATGATCGAGCAGGTCCCGCCCGAGCCGTCGCGGCGACAACCCCGGCAAACGGCGCAGGTGGCTTCCGCCGTCCGTCCGCAGACGGTCGCGCAGGCGCAGCCCCGGCCGGTGCCGCCGCCCGTGCCGCGCCCGCAGGCCGCCCCCCGTCCCGTCCCCGCCCCCGCGACGCAGCCCGGGCAGGGGCTGTCCGGCCGCGCCGCGCTCGCCGCCCGCGAAGCCCCCGGCGTGTCGGTCTCCGCGGCCGCGCCGTCCGCTGCGCCGCGCAGCCAGGGGGCCGCAGCGCTGCAGGCGGCCGGCCAGGTCCGTCCCGGTCCGGCCCAGACGCGCGCCCCCAGTCCCGGCAGCACGCCGCAGCCCAGCGCGCGCAGCCTTGCCGCATCGGCGCCGCCTGGCGAAGACCGGCAGGACGGCCCGCTGACCCTGGCCGGTCCCGCTGCGCAGGTACAGGCCGCCGATCCCGAATTCCGTCAGGCCGCGCGCCAGGGCGGGCAAACCGGCATGCGCGGCGGCAGCCGCGCGCCCGACGACGGTTTGGCGCGCCCGGCCGGCAGCCCGGACCAGACCGCGCTGCTGGCGGCCCGCGCGGTACCGCCGCCGGGGCAGGGCAGTCCAGGCACGCCGGGCGGCCAGCCGCCTGCGCTGGCCGTGCCGCCGACGCCATCGGGCGCGGGGCAGGGCCGGGTGGCCGCCGCCGAGCGGCCCGCATCCGACGCCGGCCGTCTGGCCGCGGCCGATCCCGGGACCGGCGGAGCGGTCCGGCAGACGGCTGTGGCCGGGACCGCCGAGCGTGGTGGCGACGGACGCGGTGTCGCCCGCAGCGCCGGCCCGGCCGAACGCAGCAGCGGTGTCATGCAGGCGGGCGCGCCCGAGGCCATCGGCACGGGCGCGGCGGTCGCCGGTGGTGGCGCGGGTGCGAGCGCGGCGGGCGAAGGCCGTGCCTTGCAGCGCATCACCGGCAGCGGCGGCGTGCGCGAAGCCACGCGCCCATTGGCCAGCGCGGCCGGCGAACGGGGCTCGGCGCGTGCCGTGCCCGACCTGGACGCCGGCCACCCGAGCGGCCGGGCCGATGGCGCGACCGCTGCGCAGCCGGCGCGCGAAACGCGACCGGCCGCCCTGCAGACACAGGTCGCGCACGGCGAAGCCCGGGTGGTCGAGGAGCGTTTCAGCGCCCCCGCGCTGAAAGTCGATTCGCCGCGTTCGATCTGCGAGCTGCCGCTGATGTTTGCCGGTTTCGACCGCAAGCCCATCCCCAAGGGGCTCGACTCGATCAACGCCACTGCCGCCAGCCTGCCCGACGAGACGCCGCCGCGTCATCACCCGGGCAACCAGCTGCCGCGCTACCCGTTCCAGGCGCTGGTGTCGCGCGCCGAGGGCCGGGTGGTGGTGCGCGCCGAGATCCAGCCCGACGGCCAGGTCGGCCAGACCTGGGTCAAGCAGACCAGCGGCGCCGCCGCGCTCGACCAGGCCGCGCTGGAAACCGTGCGCGGCTGGCGTTTCTACCCGGCCCAGCGCCACGGCATGGCCGTGGCGATGTGGCTCGACGTCCCGATCGAATACAAAGTACCGGAAGGAGTGATCCGATGACCCGACGACTGATCCTCGCGCTGGCGTGCGCGGGCTGCCTGCACCTCGCCCATGCCGACGCTCCCCTGCCCGAATGGATGCGCTACTACCAGATGGCGGCCGAGCGCGGCGACCCCGAAGCCCAGATGAAAATGGGCTGGGCCTACGAAAAAGGCGACGGTGTGCCGCGCGACGACGCCCGCGCGGTCGAGTGGTACCGCCGCGCTGCGCTGCAGAACGAGCCCACTGCGCAGTACAACCTCGCGCTCCTGCTGATCGACGGCCGCGGCGTTGCGGCGAAGGACTCCGCCACCGGCGTCGATTTCCTGACCCGCGCCGCGTCGCAGAATCTCATCGCCGCGCAGACGTATCTGGCCGCCGTCTACGAGCGCGGCGAGATCGTGCCGAAGAACGACGCCGAGGCGGTGAAGTGGCTGACCCGCGCCGCCAACAACGGCGATGCCGCCGCGATGAACAACCTCGCGCTGAAGTATGCGCGGGGCGAAGGCGTGCCGCGCGACGCCGAGCAGGCGAAAAAACTCCTGACCCAGGCCGCGCAGCAGGGCAATGCGCTCGCGCAGGCCAACCTCGGCACCCTCTACCGCGAGGGCCTCGACGGCGCCGCCGTCGACTATGCCGAGGCGCTGGCCTGGCTGACCCGCGCCGCCGAACAGGGCAACGTCGCCGCACAGGCCAAGCTCGGCTGGATGCATCTCAAGGGCCAGGGCACGGCAGTTGATCCCGCCGAGGCGACCCGGTGGTTCGTGCAGGCCGCACAGCAGGGCGACCTCGATGCCCAGACCCAGCTCGGCTGGATGGCCGAACAGGGCGACGGCGTGCCGAAGAACGAGGCGCTCGCCGCGCAGGCCTACCGCCAGGCCGCCGAAAAGGGGCACCCCGTCGCCGCCAACAATCTCGGCACGCTCTACCGCGACGGCCGCGGCGTCGCCACCGACATGAACGAGGCCGTGCACTGGTATCGCGTGGCCGCCGACGCCGGCGACGCCATGGGCCAGTACAACCTCGCCAGCCTGCTGGAGAGCAGCCCGGCCACCTTCGACGAGTCGCTCGTCTGGTACCGCCGCGCCGCCGAGCAGGCTCTGCCTGCCGCGCAGAGCCGCCTCGGCTGGCTGCTGATCGAGCGCGACCAGGCGGCCGAAGCGGTGAAATGGCTGACCCGCGCCGCCGAACAGGGCGATCCGCAGGCGCAGAACAACCTCGGCGTGCTGTTCGAAGGCGGTCGCGGCGTGGAGAAGAATCCCGCCACCGCCGCGCAGTGGTACCGCCGTGCCGCCGAGGCCGGCGACGCCGCCGCGCAGAACAACCTCGGCGCCCTGCTGCGCGACGGACTCGGCGTGCAGCAGGATCTGCCGCAGGCTGCCGACTGGTTCAGACGCGCCGCCGATCAGGGCTACGCCAAGGCCATGCTCAACCTGGGCGCGCTGATGGAACAGCGGGCCAAGGCATTGCCCGCACCGGCCGCGTCCGCCGGTTCGGCCCGGCCCGCCGCGCCCGAGCCGTCCGGCTCGACCCTGCCGCTCGCCGAACCCGGCACCCCGGTGGCCCAGCCCCTGCAATGATGCGCGCGCACGCGACGCGGTGAGCCGCCGGCCGCGTGCCGCGTGCGCTTTCGCCGCGTCTGCATAAAAAAACGGCAGCATTTGCGCGACCGCCGCGCAGGCGCGTGCCCGGATACGCCGACGCACGGTGCGTAAATCGGCGTATCCACGGCGTTTTTCGCCGTCAGCCCGCACCGGGCCGCCTTCCTGTTCATTCCTTGGGCATTGCACCCGGCAATCGTCTTGATTTGCCGGAGGATTTTTTCGCCTGCAAAAAATGTGTGGGTACAAAGCGGATTGGTGGTTGACATGCCGGGCGACCCACCTAGAATTTGTATCCGACGTTCGTCAGCACCACAACATGTTGTGAATAGAATGGTGCACGAGCGTTGGGAAAGCTGTGCATAACTCGGGATAACCCCTACGGAGCGGGGCCGGGCGGCACAGCCACCGCTCAGTCGTCACTCTCACCAAGGAGCCCCGCAGATGCTGTCTGTCGCCACCGAGTCCGCCCCCGTTGCCCCCGTCCCCCCCATCGAGAACGCCGAACAGGCGGTGATCGACACGCGCTACGCCGACTACAAGATCATCCGCCGCAACGGCGCGGTGGTCGGTTTCGCGCCGAACAAGATCGCCATCGCCGTGACCAAGGCCTTCATCGCGGTGCAGGGCGGACAGGCCGCGGCCTCGGCCCGCATCCGCGAGCTGGTCGAGGGCATCACCGGCCAGGTCGTCTCCGCGCTGCTGCGCCGCAACCCCAACGGCGGCACCTTCCACATCGAGGACGTGCAGGACCAGGTCGAACTCGCGCTCATGCGTTCCGGCGAACACGAAGTCGCCCGCGCCTACGTGCTCTACCGCGAGAAGCGCGCGCAGGAGCGCGCCGCGCAGAAGGCCGCCGGCGTGCCCGAGATCCAGTTGCACGTCATCGAGGACGGCCAGAAGAAGCCGCTTGACACCGCGCGCCTGGCCGCCGTGCTGGCCGACGCCTGCGCCGGCCTGGGCGAGAACGTGAAGGCCGAGCCCATCATGCAGACCGTGCTGCGCGACCTTTACGACGGCGTGCCCATGGCCGAAGTCGAAAAGGCGCTGGTGCTCGCCGCGCGCGCCATGATCGAGCAGGATCCGGCCTATTCGAACGTCACCGCGCGCCTGCTGCTCAATTCCATCCGCCACGAAGTGCTCGGCGAAGCCGTCACCCAGGCGCAGATGGGCACCCGCTACGCCGAGTATTTCCCGGCCTTCATCAAGAAGGGCGTCGACGCCGAGCTGCTGGACGAGCGCCTGGCCCAGTACGACCTTGCCCGCCTGGGCGCCGTGCTCGACGCCGGCCGCGACTACCAGTTCGGCTACCTCGGCCTGCAGACCCTGTACGACCGCTACTTCCTGCATATCGAAGAATCGCGTATCGAACTGCCGCAGGCCTTCTTCATGCGCGTCGCCATGGGTCTCGCCATCAACGAGATCGACCGCGAAGCGCGCGCCATCGAGTTCTACCAGGTGCTGTCCTCGTTCGACTTCATGTCGTCCACGCCCACGCTGTTCAACGCCGGCACCCGGCACTCGCAGCTTTCGTCCTGCTACCTCACCACCGTATCCGACGACCTCGACGGCATCTACCAGGCCATCAAGGAAAACGCCATGCTGCAGAAATACGCCGGCGGGCTGGGCAACGACTGGACCCCGATCCGTGCCATGGGCTCGCGCATCAAGGGCACCAACGGCAAGTCGCAGGGCGTCGTGCCATTCCTCAAGGTCGTCAACGACACCGCCGTCGCGGTGAACCAGGGCGGCAAGCGCAAGGGCGCGGTGTGCGCCTACCTGGAAACCTGGCACATGGACATCGAGGAATTCCTCGACCTGCGCAAGAACACCGGCGACGACCGCCGCCGCACCCACGACATGAACACCGCGAACTGGATTCCGGATCTCTTCATGCAGCGCGTGATGGAAGGCGGCGACTGGACCCTGTTCTCGCCCTCCGACGTACCCGACCTGCACGACCTCTACGGCCGCAAGTTCGCCGAGGCCTACACCGAATACGAGCGCCGTGCCGACCGCGGCGAGATCAGGCACTTCAAGCGCATTCCCGCCCTGCAGATGTGGCGCAAGATGCTGTCCATGCTGTTCGAGACCGGCCATCCCTGGATCACCTTCAAGGACCCGTGCAACATCCGCAGCCCGCAGCAGCACGTCGGCGTCGTGCACTCGTCCAACCTGTGCACCGAGATCACCCTCAACACCAACGACCAGGAAGTCGCCGTGTGCAACCTCGGCTCGGTCAACCTGGTGAACCATCTGGTCGACGGCAAGCTGGACCTGGAAAAACTCAAGGCCACCATCCACACCGCCATGCGCATGCTCGACAACGTGGTGGATGTGAACTACTACGCCGTCGGCAAGGCGCGCAATTCCAACCTCAAGCACCGTCCCGTCGGCCTCGGCATCATGGGCTTCCAGGATGCGCTGCTGGAAATGCGCGTGCCCTATGCGTCCGACGCCGCCGTCGAATTCGCCGACCGCTCGATGGAAGCCGTCGCCTACTACGCCTTCTGGGCGTCGACCGAACTGGCAGAGGAACGCGGCCGCTATTCCAGCTACGACGGCAGCCTGTGGAGCCGCGGCATCCTGCCGCAGGATTCGCTCAAGCTGCTGGCCGAGGAACGCGGCGGCCACCTGGACGTGGACGGCTCCAGCACCCTGGACTGGGACAGCCTGCGCGCCCGCATCGCCCAGTACGGCATGCGCAACTCCAACTGCCTGGCCATCGCGCCCACCGCCACCATCGCCAACATCGTCGGCGTGTCGGCGTCCATCGAGCCCACCTACCAGAACCTCTACGTCAAATCGAACCTGTCGGGCGAATTCACCATCGCCAACAAGTACCTCGTCGCCGACCTGAAAAAGCAGGGCCTGTGGGACGAAGTCATGGTCGCCGACGTCAAGTACTTCGACGGCTCGCTGGCGCGCATCGACCGCATTCCGCAGGAGCTGCGCACCCTCTACGCCACCGCCTTCGAGATGGACCCGGCGTGGCTGGTGGAATGTGCCTCGCGCCGCCAGAAATGGATCGACCAGGCGCAGAGCCTCAACATCTACATGGCCGGCGCCTCGGGCAAGAAGCTCGACGACATTTATAAATTGGCCTGGGTGCGCGGCCTCAAGACCACGTACTACCTGCGCACGCTGGGCGCCACCTCGGCGGAGAAATCCACCGGCAAGGGCGGCGAGCTGAATGCCGTGTCCGCGCATGGCGGCAGCGGCATGAGCGCCGCGTCTGCGCCGGTGAGCGCGCTCGAAGCGGCGGCGGCGAACCTGCCGGAGGCGGAAGTGGTGGGCAAGGCGTGCACCATGCGGCCGGGGGATCCGGGGTTTGAGGAATGTGAGGCGTGCCAGTGAGAACTGCCAATTAGAGTTAGCTTTTAATCACAGGGATACACAAAGATGGGAAAACCTTTTTTGGCATTGGCTTCAGCAGTTATCACAGTGTCAATGTCAGGCTGCTTCAATATGCCGACCCCGGCGGCTCAAATTACTGGCTCATACACCTCTGGATTGAAATACGAAGATTACCCGTGCCAGCGGTTGGCAATAGAACTTGATTCCCTTGCGCGTCGCGAAAACCAACTCGTCGTTGCTCAAGAACAACGAGTTAAATCTAGCAACGTTCAAGCATTCTGGCTTGGCTATGGTCAGGGTGATGGAATTGAAGCTTCTGAGCTTGCAAATGTACGAGGTGAAAAAGAGGCTGTACGCAAGGCAATGGAAGTAAAGCAATGCGGTAAATCTTCTTGAACATTGCTCTGCGAGCAAACGTAGGGTGCAACAAGCGAGCGCATTGTGCTGCATGAATGCGAACATGATGTCGTAACAACCAAGCCGGGGGTTGCCCGGCAGCAAGTCACTTTCTTTTGCGTCGCCAAAAGAAAGTAACCAAAGAAAAGGCGACCCTGCTGCGCCACCCCTGACGGGGCGGGCCTCGCCCAAACCGGATCGCCGGGGCGGCTGCGCAACTCGCCCTTCGGGCTCAGACAGTGCTCGCCACTGTTTTGATTGAGGGTTGTCCTGCCAAAGCAGGACAAAGGCCCCCCGGCGATCCGGCCCGGGCGAGGTGGCGCAGAAGGGAGCACAGCGCCCGCACGCTGAGAGGGAGGGAAGCCTCCCGCAAAATTTGAATTGTTTTTCGGTGGCGTGCCACCGTGGTGTTGAAGACCAAAGGAGACGTAAACGATGCTGAACTTCGAGGAAGATTTCACGCCCGCCCTGCAACCCGCTGTCGCCCCGCGCATGCCTGCGCAGGCGCCCGCTGCACCGGCTCCCGCTGCGCCTGCGCCGCAGGCTGCGCGCGTGCGCGCCGCTGACAAGCGCGTCATCAACGGCGCCACGGACGTGAATCAGCTCGTGCCCTTCAAGTACAAGTGGGCCTGGGAAAAATACCTCGCCGGCTGCGCCAACCACTGGATGCCGCAGGAAGTGAACATGTCGCGTGACATCGCGCAGTGGAAAGACCCTGCCGCGCTGACCGAAGACGAGCGACGCATCGTCAAGCGCAACCTCGGCTTTTTCGTCACCGCCGATTCGCTCGCCGCCAACAACATCGTGCTCGGCACCTACCGCCACATCACCGCGCCCGAGTGCCGCCAATACCTCTTGCGTCAGGCGTTTGAAGAAGCCATCCACACCCACGCCTACCAGTACATCGTCGAATCACTGGGCCTGGACGAAGGCGAAATCTTCAACGCGTATCACGAAGTCGCCAGCATCCGCGACAAGGACGATTTCCTCATCCCCTTCATCGACACGCTCACCAACCCCGAATTCAAGACCGGCACGCCCGAGAACGACCAGAAGTTGCTCAAGTCGCTGATCGTCTTCGCCTGCATCATGGAAGGCATCTTCTTCTACGTCGGCTTCGTACAGATCCTCGCCCTGGGCCGCCAGAACAAGATGACCGGCGCCGCCGAGCAGTACCAGTACATCCTGCGCGACGAGTCCATGCACTGCAACTTCGGCATCGACCTCATCAACTCGATCAAGCTGGAAAACCCACACTTGTGGACGAATGAATTCAAGGCCGAAATCCGCACCCTCATCCAGAAGGGCGTCGAGCTCGAATACAAATACGCCGAAGACACCATGCCGCGCGGCGTCCTGGGCCTCAACGCCAGCCAGTTCAAGGAATACCTGCGCTTCATCGCCAACCGCCGCTGCCAGCAGATCGGCCTCGACGAACTCTTCCCCGGCGTCACCAACCCCTTCCCCTGGATGGCCGAGATGATCGACCTGAAGAAAGAGAAGAACTTCTTCGAGACGCGCGTCACGGAGTATCAGACGGGCGGGGCGCTGAGCTGGGATTGACATGGCGAAGCTCTGGAAACGCCGTCGTTGCTTGTGCCTTGCCAAGACACACCAATTTGTTTATCGATAATCAATCTATGAATATTGCATTCTTTCGTTCTGCCCTTAATTCCAAGGATGAAGCCTACAAGGCTCGCCTTATGCGCGTAACAGTTCCTGATGGCGTGCCCGAAGGAGAAGCAGTTGCCGGAGCCATCAAACAGTTTCAGGAACATATGAAGGTTTCTCACTGGCAAGAACTTGCTGAGTTCTATGAGGTTACCTGACAAGGGCTAAGACCGATGTGAATCGGCCTCAATCATTTGACATTAGATGTGTGGGCCAAGAATAAGTATGAAAATACATATATTGAGCGTTGCATTGGCTTCTGCTGTTTACCTATCTGGATGTGGTGGGCAAGACAATTCAACAGTTGATATCCACCAAGAAGAGATACCCCAAACTGTTGGATACAAGGTTGCTGCAATCGATGAAGGTGGGTACATCGCGCCTGACGACATAAAAGTTGTTCGTGTCGAATACTTACTGCGAGATATATCCAAGAAGACAGGTAGAAATGAAGAGGTTATAGCGGACCAGACGGCGAAGACGATGCAATTGCTACGGGAGCGATATGGTGTAGAGGTCAGGATCGCCACCTTACTTGAGGAGGTGAAGCAAATTGTTGATGGGACGACAGAGACGGACGTGCCTACGATACTAACTCTCATCGCAATGCAACACGCGAAAGCTGGTCGATGAGGGTAGCTAAAGGGGACGGATTCGAATAATCCAGCCGTCAGAAATGAACAAACCCGAACGCCTCCCTCTCCCCGATTTCGCCGACTGGCTGCCCGCCAGCCTGCGCGATCTCGCGGACGACCAGAAGGCGATTCCGCGCATTGCGAAGGATGCAGCGCTGATGCGCGAGATCGAGGCGGTGCTGCCGGCGATACCGACGACGCACGATCTGTGGCGGGGCGATGCGCGCGCGCTGGATTTCATTCCGGACAACAGCGTGCATCTGGTGCTGACGTCGCCGCCGTACTGGACGCTGAAGCGCTACAACCCGTCGGATGCGCAGATGGGCGACATCGAGGATTACGAGGGCTTTCTGGCGGAGCTGGACCGGGTGTGGGCGCATTGTCTGCGCGTGCTGGTGCCGGGCGGACGGCTGATCTGCGTGGTGGGCGACGTGTGCCTGTCGCGCCGCAAGAACGGCGGCGAGCATACGGTAGTGCCGCTGCACGCATCGATTCAGGAGCATTGCCGGGGGCTGGGGTTTTCGAATCTGGCGCCCATCATCTGGAACAAGATCGCCAACGCGGTGTACGAGGCCGAGGGCAACGGCGGTGGCTTCCTGGGCAAGCCGTACGAGCCCAACGGCGTGATCAAGAACGACATCGAGTTCATCCTGATGGAGCGTAAGCCCGGCGGCTACCGCAGCCCCACGCTGGCGGCGCGGCTGCTGTCGGTGATTTCCACCGAGAACCACCGCGCCTGGTTCCAGCAGATCTGGACCGGGCTCACCGGCGCGTCCACGCGCCAGCATCCCGCGCCGTATCCGGCGGAACTCGCCGAGCGCCTGATCCGCATGTTCAGCTTTGTCGGCGACACGGTGCTCGATCCCTTCATGGGTACGGGCACGACGACGGTGGCCGCCGCGCGCTGGGGGCGCAACAGCATCGGCGTGGAAGTCGATCCCGATTACTTCGCGCTGGCCGTGCGGCGCATCGAGGCTGATACGCCGCGCCTGCTGTCGGCGCGAGAGATTTATTTGCACGCGGACGGCCATGCTTGATCCGGGCCGCGAACTCGCGAAGGCGGTCAAGCATTTCTGGAACACGCGCGCAAACCAGCAGGCCAGGCAGGGTAGCGCATCGGGCATCAAGGACGCGGGCAACCGCAGCGCCGTTACCGGCGGCAAGCACGCCGACGGCTTCGTGCAACTGATCGAACGCATCGTGCGCGACGCCGGCCTGCCCGGCGCAAGCATCCATACCGCCGCCAAGACCGCACGCACCCTTCCGGGCTACTTCCGCCCCACTAAAGAATGGGATGTGGTGGTGCGCTCGGGCAACGATCTGGTGGCCGTGGTGGAAGTGAAGTCGCAGGTCGGCAGCTTCGGCAACAATTTCAACAATCGCGTCGAGGAAGCGCTGGGCAACGCCACCGACTTCTGGGCCGCATATGCCAAGGGCGGCTACCAGCCTTCTGCCCGCCCCTGGCTCGGCTATCTCTTCATGCTGGAAGAGAATCCCAAATCCACCTGCGCCACCCGGCGCATTCGCCTCGACCCGTTTCCCGTCGACGAGGTCTTCCAGACGCTCTCTTACGCAAAGCGCTACGAAGAAGTCTGCCAGCGTCTCGTGCGAGAACGCCTCTATGACGCTGCGTGCTTCTTCACCTCGAATGCGAAGGACGGCGCGAAGGGAAAATACACCGAACCGAACGACGAGCTCGGAATACGCAACTTCGCCATTTCGCTGGGGGCGCGGGCGGCGAGTTTCGCGAGGCTAAAAACCCCGGATACATAAACCATTTACCTGTATGGGAAACGACATGTATACCGACCTGAATGAACGTGCCGTCGTCGAGACTCAGGCCCAGCTCTGGCTCGCCACGGCGGATGGCGAGGGCGCCTGCAAGCCGCTCGACAGCCTGGCGGCGGGGGCGGGTACGACCAGCCTGGTGCGGACGCCGGCGGGTGCGGTGTTCGCCGCGCCGGGCGGCGCGCTCGGTGAGGAAATCCTCGTCCTCGACGGCACGTTGACCGATGCGCGCGGCGTGTGGGGGGTGGGGGCCTACCTGCGCAATCCACCGGGGTCGGAGATGGCGCTGCATAGCGAAACGGGGTGCGTGTTGTTCGTCAAGCGCCTCGCGTTCGACGCTGAAGATACGGCGGCGGTGCGGCTGGATACGGCGTCCATGCGATGGCTGCCCGGTCTGGTGCCGGGGCTGGCGGTGATGCCCTTGCACGAGCATGGAGGCGAGCATACGGCGCTGGTGCGCTGGCAGCCGGAGACGTTTTTCCAGAGCCATGCGCATTTCGGTGGCGAGGAAATCCTGGTGCTCGATGGCGTGTTCGAGGACGAGTTCGGCCGTTATCCGGCCGGCAGCTGGCTGCGCAGCCCGCACATGAGCCGGCACCAGCCGTTCAGCCGCGAGGGCTGCACGATTTTCGTGAAGGTGGGGCATCTGGGGGCGCAATAAACGGGGTGCTCCATTTGCGCAAACTTCCAGTCCTGGGCGCTGCTTTCAGCTGGCGCACGCTCGAAGAAACAGAAGCACGCGGCTACGCGTCCGGCGCACTGATCCATTCGACCGCCTCGGCAAACTCTGCGTTGGAAAAGAGCCTGAGCGGGCAGGGGATGGCAAACCGGAACAGGCTGACGGCGTCGCGCATCCACGCGCTGTCGGTGACGATGGCGATTTTTTCCCACGCCTTCAGGTGCATGAGCCCCAGTTTCGCGTCGTCCCACATTGCGCCTGCGGTGAAGCCGGTGAACGCCGGCCCCAGTTGATACAGCACGCGCACGGATTGCTGCGCGCGTAGCCTGGATTCGATGGTGGGCATGGCGACGGTTTCGTAGTCGTGTGCGGTGACCTGCCCCGATGCGCGCAGGCCGACGACGGCGTCGGGCAGATCCGGCAAGAGTTCGATCATGGGTGCCTCCTTGGAATGTGCGCACGCTGCACGCAAGGTTCGGCAAGCCCGTGCCGGGATCGTTCACCGCCGGGTCTTATCTGGCCGATTGGTGCGTTGCGCCCAGCACCGCGCCGACCGTGACCAGCATGACGCCGGCGAGGGTGACGGCATCGAGCGGTTCGCCCAGCAGGGGCACGGCGGCGAGGGCCGAGAGGCCGGGCACCAGGGCCAGCATGAGGGTGGCGCGCTGCGGGCCGATGTGGTGGATGGCGTAGGCGAAGAGCAGGCCGGCGATGGAGGCGGCGAGGATGCCCTGATACATGCCCTGCCCCAGGACGAAGGACACGGAGACGCCGGCGATGGCCTTGGGCAGGAACAGCAGGTACGCCGGCAGGTAGCAGGCCGCCGCGATCACGGCGATGCCGATGGTGGCGTCGAGCGGCGACACGTGCCAGTGCCTGAACAGCAGGCCGAAGCTGGCGTAGCAGAGCGCGGCCAGCAGAAAGCACACGTCGCCCACCCATTGATGGGCGGGCGCGCCGGCAAACTGCCCGAAGCTGTGCAGGCCGATCAGCACGATGCCCACGCCGGCCACCAGCAGGGCGAATTCGGCGCGCAGGCCGGGCCGGCGCCCGAGCACGAGCCAGGCAAGCAGGGCCGTGGCAAAGGGAATGCCGCCGTTGACGAGAATGCCGGCATGGGCGGCGGGCGCCAGCGCAAAACCCGTGTACACGAACAGGGCGTAACCCAGGCCGCCGAACGCGGCCAGCACCGCCAGCCGCGGCCACGGCAGACGCCGCCAGCGGACGAGTACGAACGGCAGGCACACGAGGCCCGAGAAGACGAAACGGATGGCCGCCATGTCGTAGGGGGTGAGCGGGCTGCGCCCGCCCAGCCGCGAGACGATGTTGAAGCCGGACCAGACCACAACGACGGCGGCGGCCGCCGCAAAGCCCTTGATCAGATGGCGCGGGTGGGCGGGAACGGGCAGGGCTTCTTCAGCGGTCATGCGAGACGATTCGGAGGACGGTATCGCGCACCTTACCACCGGCGATGCCGCCCCCGGCTGCGCCGCCGCGGCGGGAGACCGCGCAGCGTGCGCGGCCCGTCAAAGTGCGCAAAGCCGCCATGCCGGGCGCGGCCTGGGGGCGCTGTGAACCTCGCCGTCCGGTTGTGTTCCAACTCCGCATCCGGAATCTTCGTCCGGTTTCCATCGCCTGAAAGGACACGCTCTTGAATGCCAGCCTGCCGCCCGTTCCCACCCATCTGGCCAGCCTCTTCACGCCGGTGCGGATCGGCGATCTGACACTGCCGAACCGGATTTTCATGGCGCCGCTGACCCGTTCGCGCTCACTGGCGCCGGGACATGTGCAGACGCCGCTGCATGCGCTGTATTACGCGCAGCGCGCGACCGCCGGGCTGATCGTGTCCGAGGCCACGCAGATCAGCGCGCAAGGGCAGGGCTACGCGTGGACGCCGGGCATCTTTACGCGCGAACAGGTCGAGAGCTGGCAGGGGGTGACGGACGCGGTGCACAACGCGGGCGGACACATCTTCAACCAGATCTGGCACGTGGGCGCGATTTCGCACAACGTCTTTCAGCCGGCCGGCCACGCGCCGGTGTCGTCGAGCGCGTGGACACCGGCTGGCCAGGCCTTTGTCGGCGACTACCATCCGGCCGGACCGCTGGTGCCGCACCCGCAGGCGCGCGCGCTGACGCGGGACGACATCCGCGCCATCGTGCGCGATTACGCACATGCGGCGGAGATGGCGCGGCAGGCGCATTTCGACGGCATCGAACTGCATGCGGCGAACGGCTACCTGATCGACCAGTTCCTGCGCGATTCGGTGAACACGCGCGACGACGCCTACGGCGGCTCGATTCCCAACCGGCTGCGCCTGCTGAACGACGTGGTCGATGCGCTCTGCGCGGCGCTGCCGTCGGCGCGCATCGGCGTGCGCCTCACGCCCATGGGCGGGCCCGGCGGCAGCTGGGACAGCGACCCCGAAACGGTCTACGTGGCGGCGGCCCGTGCGCTGTCGGGACGCGGGCTGGCCTACCTGCACGTGGTGCGGCCCAACGGTCACGGCGGCAACGCGGCAGACCTGGAGCGCGGCAACCGCATCGTCGCGGGCATGCGCGCGGCCTTTGACGGCGCTTTCATCGTCAACGGCGAATTCACGCCCGAGGCCGCCGCCGAATGGGTGAGCGGCGGCCGGGCCGATGCCGTTGCGTTCGGCCGGCTGTTCATCGCCAACCCCGATCTGCCGGCGCGCATCGCGGCGGGCGGGCCCTACACCGCGCCGGACCGTGACAGCTTCTACGGCGGCAGCCGTGCGGGCTATACGGATTACCCCACGCTGCACAAAACGCGGGATGCGCTCTGAGCGTGCGGCGCCCCGGTCAGATCAGTTTCTTGCGCGCGAGCTCGCCCAGGTAGCGCGAATACCCCATTTCCGCGATGTGCCCGCCTGCCGCCTGCTCCAGGGCGGCGGCAAATCCCAGCGCATCGTCTTCCGGATCGTCCGCCACCACCAGCAGGCTGCCGTCGACGAGGCCGTTGGGTTCAGCGTCGCAGACGAGGTAGAGCGGGCATTCTTCGTAGGCGGCGATCTGGTCGAGCTTGAGCCAGAATTCGCGGGCGTTGAAGCGGCGTGTGGCCGGGCAGCGGGCAGCGGGCGGGGTTGGCGCGGCCGAAATCCTCAAGCCGGACGGTTTCGGTTTCCTGCAGGGGAAAGAGCCGGATGAAGGGCATGGCGCGGATTGCCTCGGGCGGTGTGCGTGGAACGCATGATCCCAGGTCCGCTTTCGCCGGCAGGCGGAGAAAGCGGGCTGTGGACGCCGGCGGCAAGCCGGATCAGTTGCGGCGCGGCTGCGCGGGCGCAGGCCCGCTGCGGCCTTCGATGTGCCGGAAGGTGATGCGGCCCTTGGTCAGATCGTAGGGCGACATCTCGAGCGAGACCTTGTCGCCCGCGATGATGCGGATGTGGTGCTTGCGCATCTTGCCGGCGGTGTAGGCGACCAGGTGGTGGCCGTTATCGAGGGTGACGCGAAAGCGCGAATCGGGCAGGACTTCGACGACGACGCCGCGCATTTCGAGCAGTTCTTCCTTGGCCATGGGGACCTCCGGGGAAATCGGCAAAAAGAAAAAGCCCGGCGGGAGGCCGGGCTTTCCGGAGGGACGGCGGACGGGCGCAGGCCCGGTGCGACGACCCTTGATCGCGCGGACGGCATGGCTGGCCATGCCGTCCGTCCGCTTATTCGGCGGGGCGGATGTTGGACGCCTGCTGGCCCTTGGGACCGGTGGTGACGTCGAAGGTGACGCGCTGGCCTTCGGTCAGGGTCTTGAAGCCCTGGCTCTGGATGGCGGAGAAATGGGCGAAGAGATCTTCACCGCCGCCCTCGGGGGTGATGAAGCCGAAGCCCTTGGAATCGTTGAACCACTTCACGGTACCTGTTGCCATGTCTTGTATTTCCTCAAAAAAACAAATGTATGAGGGGGTATCCCCCCGTTTATGGGGCGACAGTCAAGGCAGAGAGTGGTGAAGTAAAACTGCAGAACGCAGTGTGTAAACCAGACAACAACTGAACTACTTGAAAATCGCTGGCGCGACTGTGCGCCGATTGGCGGATATATGCAAGCTTTATTTTGCGTGGCGCCGAATTCCGCGGCGGACGCGACTTCGGCGGCGCCCCGGGCGGGAATCCGGTGTTTTTGCCGCACTTCACAAAGCCCGAAAGTAGTCTTTAATGGGATTTGGGTGTCCTTTATCCGGACGCCCGGGGCATGGGGCCGCGTACGGCCCTGCCATTTTTTTCATGCTGATCCAGACAGGACAAGATTTTGACGACCAAGCCTACCAATTCCGCCGCCCCCGCTTCCAAACGCAGCCCGGCCCGCAGCCGCAACGGCCGGCCGCGCACTGCCGCACAGGGCGACGTGTCGCCGATCCAGACCCGCCGGGGGGTAGAGAGCTTCAGCGTGAACGAGGCGGTGGGGGCCGCACAGGAGTCCAAGCTGGCGGCGGTGAAGGATATTCTGGACCACGCCGGCAAGGGCAAGCCCGAAATGATCGAGTCGCTGAAGGCGATTCTCGCGGGCGCGTCGCCCGAGGATGCCGAAATGCTGCGTGACGCGCTGCTTGCGCGGCCGCCGCTGGGCAAGGGTGGCGTGCCGTTCGACGCGGACGGCGAGCTGGCGGACGACTGGCGCGAAGGCGGCTATCCCTACAAGAACCTCATGTCGCGCAAGGCCTACGAGCGGGAGAAATACCAGTTGCAGGTGGAGCTGCTCAAGCTGCAGGCCTGGGTGAAGGAAACCGGGCAGAAGGTGGTGATCCTGTTCGAAGGCCGCGACGCGGCGGGCAAGGGCGGCACGATCAAGCGCTTCATGGAGCATCTCAATCCGCGCGGCGCGCGCGTGGTGGCGCTGGAAAAGCCGAGCGAGACGGAACGCGGCCAGTGGTATTTCCAGCGTTACGTGCAGCATCTGCCGACGGCGGGCGAGATCGCGCTGTTCGACCGCTCCTGGTACAACCGCGCCGGGGTGGAACGGGTGATGGGCTTCTGCAACGAGGACGAATATCTCGAATTCATGCGCCAGGCGCCGGAATTCGAGCGCAACCTGGTGCGCAGCGGCGTGCACCTGATCAAGTTCTGGTTCTCGGTGAGCCGCGACGAACAGCGCCGCCGCTTCAAGGAACGCAAGGTGCATCCGCTCAAGCAGTGGAAACTGTCGCCGATCGACCTGGCCTCGCTCGACAAGTGGGACGACTACACCAAGGCCAAGGAGGCGATGTTCTTCTATACCGACACCGCCGATTCGCCGTGGACGGTGATCAAGTCGGACGACAAGAAGCGCGCGCGTCTCAACGCCATGCGCTACGTACTCCATCGCCTGCCCTACGCCAACAAGGACGTGTCGCGCATCGGTTCGCTGGACCTGCTGCTGGTGGGGCGTGCCCACGTCGTGTACGAGCGCGGCGAACATGCGATGAATCCATTGCTGTGACGCGCGGCCGCGGGCATTCCCGCTGGCCGGACGACGATAGGGAGGCCTTGACCATGCGACGCCCGATCCTGTTCCTCTGTCTGCTGATGCTGCCGCTGGGCGCGCCGCGCGCCGAGGTCAGCGTGGGCGTCGGCGTCACCGTTCCGGGCGTGAGCATCGGCATCCGGGTGCCGGCCTATCCCCGGCTGGTGCGGGTGCCGGGCTACCCGGTGTACTACGATCCGCAGATCGACGTGAACCTGTTTTTCTACGATGGGCTGTACTGGGTGTTCGCGGACGACGACTGGTACGCGAGCGACTGGTACGACGGCCCCTGGCGACGGGTTGCGCGGCTGGACGTGCCGGTCTATCTGCTGCGCGTGCCGGTACGCTACTACCGTCGTCCGCCGCCGTATTTCCGGGGCTGGGTCGTCGATGGGCCGCCGCGCTGGGACGAGCGCTGGGGCCGCGACTGGACCGACCGGCGCAGCGGCTGGGCTATCCGCACCCGCCCCCTGCCGCCGCCTGCGCCGCTGCCGTATTACCAGCGCCATTATTCCGGCGAACGCTACCCGGGCGGTCCCGAGGAGCGGACCGTCATCCGGCGCGAGCATTACCGCTATCAGCCGCGCGAGCCCGTCGTCCGCGAGCATTACCCGCAGCCGCCCGGACAGCGCGGGCCGCAGGACCGGGGGCGCAGCGAACGGCGCTGACTGCGGCCCCGTCGCTGTCTGTCCGGCGTGGGAGAAACCGGCTGAACGGAAGCCGGGACCCGTGCTACGCTCGCCCCGCCATGAAACTGTCACACCTCCGCGAACGTCTCCGGCTGCTCGGTGCCGCTCCCTGTCACGAAGGCCGCGTGCTGCGCGCCTGGGCGCAGGGGCGTTCGCTCGACAACCGGCATCGGCGTGCCGAGGATTTCCTGCCGAAGACCGTGCGCGCGGCCCTGCCCGGTCTGTTCGCCGAGCTCGATGCGCTGGCGCGCGTGCATGCCGAGCATGCGGGCGAAGACGGGGCGGTGCGCCTGCTGGTGGCGCTCGCGGACGGGCAAACGGTGGAAAGCGTGCTGCTGCCGCGCGATGGCGTCTGCGTATCCACGCAGGTGGGGTGTGCGGTGGGGTGCGTGTTCTGCATGACCGGCCGCACAGGCCTGCTGCGTCAGGTGGACAGCGCGGAGATCGTTGCGCAGACGGTGCTGGCGCGCCGCCGCCGGCCGGTGAAGAAGGTCGTGTTCATGGGCATGGGCGAGCCGGCGCACAACCTGGACAACGTGCTCGAAGCCATTGCGTTCCTGGGCATCGAAGGGGGCATCGGCCACAAGAATCTGGTGTTTTCGACCGTCGGCGACCGGCGCGTGTTCGAACGGCTGCCGCAGTCGACCGTCAAGCCGGCGTTAGCCCTGTCGCTGCACACCACGGATCCGGCCCTGCGCCGCCGCTTGCTGCCCCGGGCGCCCGAGATCGCGCCGGACGAGCTGGTCGAACTGGGCGAGATATACGCGCGCCGCACGGGGTATCCGATCCAGTATCAGTGGACGCTGCTCGAGGGCATCAACGACAGCGAGGCAGAATTGAACGGCATCGTGCGCCTGCTGGCCGGAAAATATGCGGTGATGAACCTGATTCCCTACAACGCCACGGAGGGCGACGGGTTCCGGCGTCCGAGCTGGGAGCGTGCCGCCGGGATGGCGCGCAGCCTGCACCGGCGGGGCGTACTCGCCAAGCTGCGCCACTCGGCGGGGCAGGATGTGGAAGGCGGTTGCGGGCAGTTGCGCGCGCGTGCGCTGGGTGCGGTCAGTCCTGCCTGACACGATGCCATCGGCCGCAACCGCCGTGCCCGAACCGGATGCGGGCCGGCATGCCATGCGCGGCGTCGCCCCCGGACGCACTAGAATGCGGCTGTTCGAACAACGAGGAACGAGACCATGAGCCCCCGCCCGCGCTATCCCATCATCTACGTTCGCGGCTACGCGATGACCAAGACGGAAATCACGGAGACGACGTCGACGCCCTACATGGGCCTGGAATACGGCTCGACCAAATCGCGCCAGGCGTGGAACGGTGCGGTGCGCAAGGTGTTCTTCGAATCGCCGATCGTACGGCTGATGAAGCTGGGTTACACGGACATCTACCAGGACGGCCTGCAGCTCGAGACCGGCAGGATTCCGCCGGAGAGCATCGTCATCCACCGCTATTACGACGTGGCCGATCCCGATTTCGGCACGGGCAAGGCGCCCACCATCGAGCAGGCGGCGCAGGGCCTGTCCGATCTGATCCTGCGCGTGCGCGACCAGGTCTGCCGCGACGGCCAGATGAAGGCGGAGGATTTCCGGGTCTATCTGGTGGCGCATTCGATGGGCGGGCTGGTGTGCCGCTGTTTTCTGCAGAACGAAGCGGTCGGCACCCGCGAGGCGCGCCGGATGGTGGACAAGGTGTTCACCTACGCCACGCCGCACAACGGCATCGAGATGGCCGGCCTCAACGTGCCGGGTTTCTTCGAACTGTGGGACATGAACAATTTCGACCGCGACCGCATGCGCGACTATCTGGCGATCAAGGGAAAGAAGGCGCCGGCGAATTCGCTCGACGGCAAGTTCGACCCGGCGCGCTTCTTCTGTCTGGTGGGCACCAACAGCAAGGACTACGACGTGGCGAAAGGCGCCTCCCGCATGCTGGCCGGCGAGCTGAGCGATGGCCTGGTGCGTATTTCCAACGCCTATGTCGACGGCGCACCGCGCGCACATGTGCACCGCAGCCACAGCGGGGCGCACGGCATCGTCAATTCTGAGGAAGGCTTTCAGAACCTTACGCGCTTTCTGTTCGGCGATCTGCGGGTGGAAGGCGTGCTGCAGGTGGAAGACCTGCCGCTGCCGCCCATCGGCGCGGTGCGCAAGCTGCTCGGCACACGCGTGGGCTATTACTTCGAAGTGGCTGTGGCGACGCGCGGCGCGCTCGATTTCGACCTCACGCGCCGCACCATCGCCAACAACAGCGCCATCCTGCGCCAGCGCAGCGATCTGTTCGACGAGAACGGCGCGCTCCTGCAGACAGCCAAGCATCCCTTCCTGTTCTCGGTGTTCATGGACACCTCGAAGCGGCCCGAGAAGCGCAAGGAAATGATGTTCTCGGTACAGCTCGCGGTCTCCATGCTCACCTACATGGGCGAGGAGTCCTCGGTCGACCAGCATTACGTACCCGGCGAATATCTCTTCCGCGACACCCTCGTGATCAGCGCCATTCCGCCCCTCACACCCGACGAGTCCTGGCGCGTGGGCTACGTGCTGTCCGACACCGGCTGGTCGGGGGCGGAAGACACGATCGCCGAGAGCAAAAAAGACCCGCAGGGCAGGCCCTACGTTGCGATTCCCCTGCAAAACGAAAAAGGCTTCAGGGCCACGCTGCGGTTGTACGGGACGCCGTGGGGGTGACGCGGGATGGACCATGCTGCCTCTCCCCGGCACTGAAGCAGACAGTCTGGACATAGCCGTGAGCGCTGTGCCGCAGCTTGCTTGGGCGAGCCGTGCGTGCGTGGAGCTTCGTGTCTGCCTGCCATGACATAACCCGCATGCGGAAAATCACAAACGACCGGTCCCCACATTGGACATGAGGTTGATGTGCCAACGCTTTGCTGCGTATGGACGCATGGCATGCATGTGGCCCGCGATCCGGCCGGCAACGATTCTTTTCGATGCGCTGTTTCCGGTGGAGCGTCACGAAATCTTCGTGCGCATGCAGGGTGCGGCGCCTGCCCGGGCTGGAATGGACGTATGGAAGGGTGAGCGGACTTGTCTGTAGACAATTGCGAGTTCGGGCATATATGCGAAGGTGATCGTGCCGGTCGCGCTCATGGCGAGCGGCTATCATTTCCACTCGGATGCGGTGCCATGCCCGTCTCGGTCCGAGTCGGATAAATACAAAGACGTCTCTGTCTCGTATTAGGGTTGAGAGGCGGGTCGAATGCCATACGATTCTTTGAAAGGAATGCCATGAAAATGCTGATCGCGTCTGTATGTGCCGGTCTGGCGCTGGTGCTGGCCGGCTGCGCCGCCTGGTTTCCGCAACAGGGTGTCAAGCAGGCGGGCAGCATCGTCGACTACCTGTATCCGGATGCGAAGGAGCCGCCGCAGTTGAAGCCGGCGGTCACGTATCTGCGGCCGCCGGTGCGCGTCGGCATCGCATTCGTACCGGGGGGCGGCTGGGGGACGGGCCTGCCTGAGGCCGAACAGACGAAGCTGCTGGAGCGGGTCAGGGCGGCCTTCAGACAATACGACTTCATCGGCGGGATCGAAGTCATTCCGACGCAGTACCTGCGCGAGAAAGGCGGGTTCCAGAATCTGGAGCAGGTGGCACGCATGTTCAATGTGGAGGTCATGGCATTGCTCTCGTACGATCAGGTTCAGTTCAACGACAGCAACGCTTTGTCCGTGTTGTACTGGACGATCATTGGCGCCTATATCATTCATGGCGATCAGTACGACATCCAGACCATGGTCGATGCTTCCGTGTTCGACGTGCATTCCCGCAAGCTGCTGTTCCGGGCGCCGGGCACGAGCCAGGTCAAGGGCAGTGCGTCGCTTGCGGGGTTCAGCGAACGCGCCCGCACGGCGCGTCAGGCTGGATATGATCAGGCCGTCGAGAACCTGATCCCGCGCTTGCAGGGCGAACTCGGCAGTTTCAAGGAACGCATCCGGAACGATGCGAATTTCCGGGTCGAAAACAAACCCGGATATACCGGTGGCGGCGATGTGGGCTGGCTGGGACTGCTGTTTGCCGGTGTTTTGGCAGGCATTGCTGCCTACTGGGGACGCAGACGGGCATGAGCGCATTGCGCATTGCGCTGCTGGCGGCCTCGGTGTGCGGTCTGTTCGCCGTGATGCCGCACGCCGTGACGGCCTGGCTGGTATTCGACCGGGATGCCATTCTGGCCGGGCAGGTCTGGCGGCTATGGACGGCGCATGGCGTACATTTTTCCTGGTCACATGCAACGACAGACAGCCTGACGCTCTTTGCGGTTGTCTGGGTGCTGGCTCGCCATGGCAGCGTGCGGACAGTCGTGTGGGCGCTGCTGGCAGGTGCGCCGCTGATTGCACTGGGGCTGCTGCTTGCCGTTCCGGATATGCGTGTGTATGCCGGGGCTTCGGGGCTTGTCATGCTGGTGGCCGCCACCGCTGGCGGCAGGTTGTGGCGGGACGTCCCGCGGCTGCGTGGATTGCTCGGACTGCTTGCGGCTGCAGCCGTGATCAGGCTCGCCCTCGATGCAAGCGGCGTGCTGTCGCCGTTCGGCACATTGCCCGATGGCATTCGGGTGGCATGGCAGGCGCATGCGCTGGGCCTGATTCTGGGAGGACTGTTCGCAGTCGGCATGAAAAGACCGGACGAGAGAACTGCGCTGCCCATGGCGCATCCCGCTGCCGAATCGCGGCCATGACCCCGGGCATCAACGTCGCCAAGGCCGCACACGTCGTTTATACCGTGCACGAATATGTGCATGACCCGGCGCATCCCGCCTACGGCGAGGAGGCAGCGGAAAAGCTTGGCGTACCGATGGCGCGCGTGTTCAAGACGCTGGTGGCGAGCCTCGATGGCAAGTCGCTCGCGGTCGGGATCGTGCCGGTGTCCGCGAAGCTCGACCTGAAACGGCTGGCGAAGGCGGCCGGCGCGAAACGGGCGGAGATGGCCGCGCCGGCCGACGTGGAACGCGCGACGGGCTATGTGCTTGGCGGTGTGAGTCCGCTGGGGCAGAAAAAGCGCCTGAGGACCTGGATCGATGCGACGGCTGCACACTATCCGACGATTTTTGTCAGCGCAGGCCGGCGGGGCCTGGAGATCGAGCTGGCACCCGAGGATCTTCGCCAGCTGACCGGCGGCGCGTTCTCGGACATCGCACTGCCCGCCTGATCCGGGACTGGTTCAGGGGAGTTCTCAGCCTCGCCGGGGCTGTGTCATAATCCACGCCGCGGAGCAGTCATAACAACAATCTGCCATGTCGCCATTGGGAGGAGACGATGGATAGCCATCGCTGCGCCGCAGTTCGTCCGGCCGTTTCAGGCCCCGCCTTTTCTGGGTGGCTTACATATCTGAAAAATTGGGCAGCGCAGTCTGTCATCGGTTTTTTTCGTTTTCGTCTTGCATTGCGCCCGGCGCGTGAGGAACGGGAAAGATTTCGCTCAAACCCGCCTGTCTCGACAGCAATGCCGACAAGCGGTCGCGCCGATATTCTGGTGCAAGCGGGAAGTCTGATAGGCGTGTCCCGGCTGCTGGTGACGGGTGGGTGTGTCTTCAGTCTGGTCCTGGGCGGTTGCGCGACGACGCAGCCGCTCGACGATGCCGACCGGGCTCGTCTGGCAACTGTCTGGATCAATCCGGATATCGAGGTGTCGCCCCAGATGTATTACATGGGAGCGGGCAGCAGTGTGGGGTTTCTGTTTGGCGCAGTTGGAGGCCTGGCAACTGCGCTCGCAAACATGTCACCGGGAGAGCAGTTCAGGTCGTTTGCCGAGTCGAAAGGCATCAGCGTCGACCGAGTCGTTCGAGAGGAGGCGATCAGGGCCTTCCAGGCGTCAGGAAAACTGAAACTGGCTGAAGCGCCAGGGCCTGGGGCCGCTACGCTGGTCATCAAGGTGCCGATTTACGGGTTTTCGATCCCGCACGGATTCAGCAGCCGGCTTGTTCCGGCAATGGGCATCGAATGCACATTGACCGACGCGCAGGGTAAAACAGTGTGGCGCGCACGTGACTCGGTTGCCCCGCTGGGCAACCCGGCAGAAGGCCATACGATGGAGGAATACCGGGCCAACCCTGCCTTGATTGAAGAAGCCTGGCGCATCGCCGCCAGAAAAATAATTGCCGATCTGATGGCCACGTTGTGAGCGCGTGTGGCCGTGATCGGTCGCGGGAGGAAAGGGGTATGACGAAGACTATTGCGACCGGGACGATTGTTTGGGCGCTGAGCATGTTGTTGTCAGGCTGCGCGACGTATTCCAGCAGCCGTATCGATGAGAAAACCGGGATGTACGAAGGAAACGCCGTCGCCGATCCTGTCTGGATAACAAAAAGCGTGAGCGGGGTTGATTTGAATCGCTATGCTTATGTTTACCTGCAGACCCGCAGCAATTTCTATCCGGCCCGTTTCGAGTACTACGTGCGTCACGCCCTGTTCCGGAATGGGTTTGTCCGAGTCCTCAATCAGCAGGAACTGACACAATTGGTTCTGGATACGCCTCGGCTCGCGTCGATCAATTCATTGACGGATCCAGTGGCTGTGCGCAGGCTCTCTATGCTGGCCGGGCCAATTCTGCAGGTGTCATATGATTCGACTGGACAAGGAGCCCGGAATTACACGGATTTTTCCGTGCATGACCTGTCGACCGGAGAGCTGCTTTTCCAGATCAAGTTCGACAAGGTGATCTGGACGGATAGCGAAAAGGAAACCATGCAGCCGGTCCTGAATGCCTTCAAGGTCTGGGTGGATCAGAACAGGGCCGCGGGCGGGAGCGCGGTATGAGCAGGCTGTCTGCGCTTATGTTCGGGCTGTGTGTTGCGGTGGGTATCCCTTTCCAAGCCGCGGCGCTGGAGTACGGTGCCTATAACGGTTACAGCGGTTACCAGGGTTTTCGTTTGAGCCCGAATGCATTCTATGTGGCCTACCATGGGGCTAGAGGGGACAGCATGGCCGACGTTGAACCCGCATGGAAACAGCGTGCCGCGCAATTGTGTACGGATGAGGGCGCGGCTTATTTCGTCGAATTGAAGTATCCGGCTGAGCCGGTGCTACACGATGATCCTCAGTTTTTCTCCGAAGCGGCTGAATTCCGTTCGGGATTCAGGATGGTCAAGGGAGGCGGGATGGTTTTCATCCCGATTTTCACCGGCCCGCCGGCACCCTTTTTCATCGATGCGCCCTCCAGAATGGCCAATGTACGCTGTATTCGGGACCCGGCACAGTTGCGCGACAGTTCGCGCCTGTTGCGTGTCCTGGATTATCCGATTCCCGCGCCTGTCCGGTAATCCCGGCGTCACTCAGGCCTTCAGTTTCGCAAATGCCGCCGCCATCGCGCCGCCCATCGCGGGTTGCGTCGCAGGCCGCGGTGTTTTTCCCCGGGCCTGTCGATGCTGCGGGCGCGCGTCGCGCCGCGGCGCCTGTTCCTGCGACGCGCTGTCGGTCAGGCGCATCGTCAGCGCGATACGTTTGCGCTTTTCGTCCACCTCCAGCACTTTCACTTTGACGACCTGACCGGTCTTGACCACGCTGTGCGGGTCTTTCACGTAGCGTTCGGCCAGCGCGGAGATATGGACGAGGCCGTCCTGATGCACGCCGATGTCGACGAAGGCGCCGAAGGCGGCGACGTTGGTGACGACGCCTTCGAGCAGCATGCCGGGCTTCAGGTCGGCGAGTGTTTCCACCCCCTCCTTGAAGGCGGCGGTGGTGAATTCGGGTCGCGGGTCGCGGCCGGGTTTTTCCAGTTCGCGCAGGATGTCGCGCACGGTCGGAAGGCCGAATCGGTCGTCGGCGTACTTCGCGGGTTCGACGGCTTTCAGCTTGCCCGGCTGGCCGGCCAGCGTCTTCAGGTCGAGTTTCAGGTCGGCGAGGATGCGTTCGGCCAGCGGATAGGATTCGGGGTGGACGGCGGAGGCGTCGAGCGCGTTGTCGCCGTCCGCGATGCGAAGAAAGCCGGCAGCCTGCTCGAAGGTTTTTTCGCCCAGGCGCGGCACCTCGCGCAGCTGCGCGCGGCTGGCGAAACGGCCGTGGCTGTCGCGCCGTGCGACGATGGCCTGCGCCACGCTGCCGGACAGGCCCGACACGCGCGCCAGCAGGGGCACCGATGCGGTATTGACGTCGACCCCGACGGCGTTGACGCAGTCTTCCACCACGGCGTCGAGCGAACGCGCGAGCTGGAATTCGCTGACATCGTGCTGGTACTGGCCGACGCCGATGGATTTGGGATCGATCTTCACCAGCTCGGCGAGCGGGTCCTGCAGGCGGCGTGCGATGGAGACCGCGCCGCGCAGCGACACGTCGAGTTCGGGCAGTTCGCGGGAAGCGAATTCTGACGCCGAGTAGACCGACGCGCCGGCTTCGGAAACGACGATGCTGGTGAGGCCGAACTCGGGATGGCGCTTGATGAGGTCGCGTGCGAGGCGGTCGGTTTCGCGCGAGGCGGTGCCGTTGCCGATGGCGATGAGCGCGACCCGGTGTTTCGCGGCGAGCCGGCCGAGCGTGCGCAGCGCGCCGTCCCAGTCGTTTTTCGGCGGATGCGGATAGACCGTCGCGGTGTCGACGACCTTGCCGGTGGCGTCGACGACGGCGACCTTCACGCCGGTGCGCAGGCCGGGGTCGAGCCCCAGGGTCGCGCGCGGCCCGGCGGGTGCGGCAAGCAGCAGGTCGCGCAGGTTGCGCGCGAAGACCTGGATGGCCTCGGTTTCGGCGCGGACGCGCAGCGCGCCCATGAGCTCGGTTTCCAGATGCATGCCCACCTTCACGCGCCAGGCGAAGCGCACGGTGTCCATCAGCCAGCGGTCGGCGGGGCGGCTGCGGTCGGCGATGCCGAAGCGGGCGGCGATGCGCGCCTCGCACGGGTTGTGCGGATCGTTCCACGCAGGCTGTGCGGTTTCGCTGTCGAGGCGCAGGCGCACGTCGAGCAGGTCTTCGCGCCGGCCGCGGAAGACGGCGAGCGCGCGGTGTGAGGGCATGGTGGCCAGCGGCTCGGCGTGGTCGAAATAGTCGGCGTATTTTTCCGCCGCGGCTTCCTTGCCCGCGATCACGCCGGCCTGCACCACGCCGTGATCCTGCAGGTATTCGCGCAGACCCTGCAAGAGGGCGGCATCCTCGGCGAAGCGCTCCATCAGGATCTGGCGCGCGCCGTCGAGCGCGGCCTTGGCATCGGGCACGCCGGGGTTGTCGCCGTCGGCGGTGCTGAAGGGATCGCGCAGGTAGCACACGGCTTCGGTTTCGGGCGCCAGCATCGGGTCGGCGAGCAGGGCTTCTGCCAGCGGCTCCAGTCCGGCTTCGCGCGCAATCTGCGCGCGGGTGCGGCGTTTGGGCTTGTAAGGCAGGTAGAGATCTTCGAGCTGCGCCTTGTCGGGCGCCAGCAGGATCGCTTCGCGCAGTTCGGGCGTGAGCTTGCTCTGTTCGTTAATGGACTCGAGGATCGCGGCGCGGCGGGCTTCGAGTTCGCGCAGGTAACGCAGCCGTTCTTCCAGCAGGCGCAGCTGCGCGTCGTCCAGGCCGCCGGTGGCCTCCTTGCGGTAGCGCGCAATGAAAGGCACGGTCGCGCCTTCGTCGAGCAGTGCGACGGCAGCGGCGATCTGGACGGGTTTGGCCGCGATTTCGGCGGCGAGACGATGTTCGATGGTGGGCAGCATGAGGCGATGAGGTGGTTGACGCGCCCGGCCGGGCACGGATTGAACAGGGGACCGTGAGGATTCAGGCCCAGCGCACGACGTCGTCGAACGGCTGGCGGCGCTTGTCCGGTTGCGGGCTCGCGCGGTAGCCGAAGGCGGCCATCACGGCGAGGCCGAAATGGCCGCCTTCGAGCAAGCCGGCTTCACGCAGCACGGTCTCGGCGTTTTCGCGATGGAATCCTTCGATGGGACAGGAATCGATGCCGAGCAGGGCCGCGCCGGTCATCAGATTGGCGAGCGCGATATAGGCCTGGTGACAGCTCCAGTCGAACACGGCACGCGGGCTGTCTAGCCTGAAGTCCTCGCTGTGGAATCCGGGATAGAAGATATGGCGGCGCGCGATAGCCTCCTCCGGCATACCGAGCACATCGCGCATCATGTGCTCGGTGTAGTCCGAACCGGGCAGCATGTCGTCCCGACGGGCGAGGATCAGCACGACGTGGCTGGCGGTGGGAAATTGCCCCTGCGCGCCCCAGACGACGGCACGCAGCTTCTCGCGCAGCGCCGGGTCCTGCACGACGACGAAACGCCAGGGTTCGAAGCCGAATGAACTGGGCGAAAGGCGCGCGCATTCGAGGAGCGCACGGAACTGTGCATCGGGAATCCGGCGCGCGGGATCGAAGCGTTTGCAGGCATGGCGGAAGTTGAAGGCTTCGAGCAGCGTGGCGGTGTCGATCATGGTCCGTAGGAAAAATAAGAATCAGAACTGGCCGGTGCGCAGCAGTACCAGCGTACAGGCCCGTTCGTGCGGGATGCCGGCGGCGTCGAGACGGGCTTCGAGTGTGGGGTTCTCGGTACCGGGATTGAAGATCACGCGTCCGGGGCGCAACCGTACGATGGCGTCTACGAGCGTGGCCGAACGCTCGGGCCCGACATAGAGCGTCAGCGTGTCGACCGGTTCGGAAATGGCTTCCAGGCTGGGTACGACCGGCAGGCCTTCGGCCATGTCGAGCCGGGGGTGTACCGGGACGACGCGGTGGCCGTGTTCCAGCAGCAGGCGAATCGCCTGGTTGGAGTAGCGTTCGGGCTTGTGGCTGGCGCCGAGGACGGCAACGCATTGCGGGGACGGGGACGGGGACATGCAGGGGGTGCGAATGATGTCGAGGCCGTATTAAAGCAGATTGCGCGGCCGGCTGCGCCCCCGCGACGCGGCGGTCGATTTGGCATAAGCTTTCGCCATGGATCCTACGATGCAGATCATTCTCTGGGTGCTGGCCGCGCTGTTCATCGCGATCGGTTTTTCCGGGCTGGTGCTGCCGGTTCTGCCGGGCATCCCGCTCGTATTCGTCGGCCTCGTGTTCTTGGCCTGGGCGGAAAATTTCGTCTATGTCGGCTGGGCGACACTGACGCTGCTGGGCGTGCTGGCGCTGGCGAGCTACGGTGTCGATTTCCTGGCCACGGCCCTGGGCGCCAAGAAATTCGGCGCGTCCACGCGTGCGATCTGGGGGGCGGCCGTCGGCGCCCTGGTCGGGATTTTCTTCGGTTTGCCGGGGCTCATTCTCGGGCCTTTTCTCGGCGCGGTGATCGGCGAGTTCAGCGGCCGGTCCTCGCTCAAGGCGGCGACGCATGCCGGCGTCGGCGCAACGCTCGGCCTGCTGTTCGGCGCCTTGCTCAAGATCGCGCTGGCGTTTGCAATGGTCGGGGTATTCGTGTTGGCGCGTCTGCTTTGAGGTACTGGCCGGGCGTGTTCTATAACGGAACCACGCCCGGCCGTCCGGCGGGTGCCTGCATGTCGACAGGAGAGACCATGTCCGCATTGCCCGCGTCCGATCCCGCACCCGATACGCAGCCTTTTGTGGTGCCCTGCCGCACGCTCGACCGGGCAGCGCCGCTGCGCTGGCTGCGCCTGGGATGGGCCGATCTGTGCCGTGCGCCGCGCCTGAGTCTGGGCTACGGTTTCGTGCTGGCACTTTTGAGCGCGCTGATTGCGCTGTCCGCATGGCATTTCGGCCTGCTGGCCCTGTATATCGGATTGGCCACCGGCTTCGTTTTTATCGGCCCTGTGCTCGCCGTGGGACTCTACTCGATCAGCCGTCAGCTGGGCCTGGGCCTGCAGCCCGTGTTGGGCCACTGTCTGCGCGAGGGCGTCCGTCATCTGAAAGAGCTGCTGGTGCTGGGCATCGCCTTGCTGATCGTGCTGCTGGTCTGGGCGCGTGCGGCGGCGATGGTGCATGTGTTCTTTCCCGCCACGGACCAGCCCGGCTGGCGGGATCTGGCGCTGTTTCTGGGAGCAGGCAGCGCAGTCGGCGCCGTGTTCGCCTTCGTCGTGTTTGCGGCCAGCGCGTTTTCGCTGCCGTTCATTCTCGACCGCAAGGTCGATGCGGTCACCGCGTCGGTGAGCAGCTTCAATGCGGTGCTGCGCAACAAGGGCGCGATGTGCGTCTGGACGATCCTGATCGGCGGTGCAGTGCTGCTGGGGTTCGCCACGGCTTTTCTCGGTTTTGTCGTACTGCTGCCGCTGATCGGTCACGCCACCTGGCATGCCTACGTCGAAACGCTGGATACCGGGGTGTGGCCGCGTGAAACGGGGCCTGGGGCATAAGCGGGGGCGCTTGGGCCATACCCCGAATCCATGTCACCATTCGACAGCCCGATTCCATCATGTCCGCAATGACATTTTCACTGCCGCACACCCTGGCAAGCTGGAACACGCCAGGCTTTCACGAGACCTTCAAACGCGAGGCCGAAGCGCTCGACGCCGGCCTGCTGCCGCTGCAGCAGGGACTGACGTGGACGAGCACCGTGGCCGACGAGCCGTTCAGTATCGTGCCGATCGCCGCCGAGGCGACGGCGGGCGGTTTGCGGATCAAGGCGGGCGTGTTCTACGCCGGTTGCATCGGCGGCTGCAGCTGCGCGGACGATCCCACGCCGCTCGAATCGCAGCTGGAATACTGCGTGCTGCGCTTCGAGATCGATGGGAAGGATGGCGCCACGCGCGTCGATCTGCTGCCCGAGGATTGAAGCGCCGCCCTTTGTTATCAGGAGAATCCCATGCCGTCCTTTCTGAGCCGTGCGCTGTTGTGTGTCTTCTGCCTGGCGGTCCTGCCGCCTGCGGCACTGGCTGCGAACGATGCGCGGCCGATGGTCAAGGTCGATCCGGCCGGCCGCTACAAGGCTGTCTACGACATTCATTCGAACGAAATCGCCGCCGGCATCAGCAAGGGACTGTATTACGCGCGCGGTCTTGTCGAGGCTTTCGGCAAACAGGGGGTGAAACCGGCGCAGCTGGACATTCATCTCGTGCTGCACGGCGATGCGGCGCAATTCCTGCTCGACGACGACGCTTACCAGCGGGCGCTGGGCGATCCCTTCGCGGTCAATCTCAATGCCAAAATCGTGCAGGACCTGCTCGGTCTGGGCGTGCACGTCGAAATCTGCCACAGCGTGATGAAAAGCAAGGGCTGGACCCCGGACGACGTGCAGCCCGGCGTGACCATCGTGCACGATGGCTATACGCGGCTGATCAAACTGCAGAACGACGGCTACGCCTACATCGGCGGTTTCTGAGCCCGGCTGGAAACATTCCGTAACACTTTCGTCCGTGCCGGACATGCTGCGGATACATGGCGTGCCCACACTGCTCACATGTCGTTCCATTCCGGTTCGGCAATCGATACCGATCGAAAGGAGTATGTGATGAAAATGAAATTCGCACAGACCGTTCTGCTGGCCGCGCTTGTCGGGGGCGGTGCGCTGGGCGCTTCGGCGTGGGCGATGAACGGCGGCGGCAAGTCCGGTTGCGAGGCGCGTCATGCGATGCATCACGGTCAGGGCATGCAGGGAAAATGGGAGGCACGGCGCGATGCGCGGCTGGCCGACCTGAAGACCAAGCTCAAGCTCGCCCCTTCGCAGGAGGCCGCATGGCAGACTTTTGTCGAGGCGGGCAAGCCCGGCCCGATGCCGACCCGTGCGGAACGGGAGACGATGCGTGAACGCATGGCAGCCCTGAGCACGCCCGAGCGCATGGACGCCATGATGCAGAAAGCCGATGCGCGGCGCGCGCACATGGCCGGGCGTCACGAAGCGGTCAAGACGTTTTACATGCAATTGACCTCCGAGCAGCGTGCAGTATTCGACGCGCTGACGGCACCGTCCGGGCACGGTCGCGGCGGCATGGGGCCGGCGCGCATGCGGTCCTGACCGGCTGCGCAGGGGAAGGGGCGGGCAACCGCCCCTTTTTTTATGGCAGCATGCGCGTCTGTCCATCCAGGGGAGAACACGCATGACACGATTGTTCCGTATCGCCGGCCCGCTGGCCGCACTCGCGGCAGCCGCACCCTTGTACGCAGCCGATGTGCCGGCGCGCAAGTCCGGTCTGTGGGAAATGACGACCCAGACCCGGGCGGGCGGGCAGGCCATGCCGGGGCCGATGACGATGCAGATGTGCATCGACCAGAAACGCGATGACGTCACGGCCGACCCCAAGGACATGCGCGACCTGAAGCAGCGCTGCTCGAAAATGGATGTCCGCCGGAACGGCAGGCAGACGGTGATCGATTCGGTGTGCACGCACGATGGCCACACCGTGACCAGCCGCATGACCCTGACCGGCAACCTGTCGACCGACTACCGCATGGAAACCGTCTCGCGCTTTGCGCCGGCCATGCACGGCATGACGACGATGGAGTCGACCATGACGGGCAAATGGCTGGGCCCCTGCAAACCGGGCCAGACACACGGTTCGGTGACGATGCCGGGCATGCCGGGCATGGGCCCCGGCGGTTTCAAGATGGATGCCCAGACCATGGAACGCATGCGCCAGATGCAGCAGCAATACGGCCGTTGACGGGGACCGGCCGGCCCGCGTCATTCCGTTCCGCGCACTGAACGGGACAGGGGGCGCGGGCGCGCGGTACTATTGCGCCCATGAAGCTGCTTCGCCCGCGTCTGCCGCGCGTTCGCAAACGCCATCGCGCCAGCCTGTTTTCGATCCGTCTGTGGATGCGCCGCCTGGTGTTCTGGGGCGGGGCGGTCGGTGTGGGACTGGCTGCCACCGCCTTTGCGCTGGCGAACGATCTTGCCCACGAAGCTTTCAATCATCTGCTCGCGATATCGCCCTGGCTGCCGCTGCTGGTGACGCCGCTGACGCTGGCCGGCGTGGCAGCGATCACGCAGCGTTTTTTCCGCGGCGCGGCCGGCAGCGGCATTCCCCAGACCATTGCGGCCCTGCGCATGCCGGACGGGCAGGCGCGCGATGCCGTGCTGTCGCTGCGCGTGGCGGCGGCAAAGATGGTGCTGACCTGTGTGAGCGTGGCCGGCGGCGCGAGCGTGGGGCGCGAAGGGCCGACGGTACAGGTCGGGGCGGCGCTGCTTTACAACCTGCGCCGGCTGGTGCGCTTCCCGTCCTATCTGATGGAGCGCGGCCTGATCGTGGCCGGTGGCGGCGCGGGTGTGGCTGCGGCCTTCAATACGCCGCTCGCCGGGGTCGTATTCGCCATCGAGGAAATGGCGCGCTCGTTCGAAACGCGCACCAGCGGCACGCTGTTGACGGCGGTGATCATCGCCGGCCTGGCGGCCATCTACGTGCAGGGCGATTATGTCTATTTCGGGTCCACGCCGGCCGCGCCGCACGGCATTTCCGACTGGACCGGCGTGCTGCTCTGCGGCCTGGCGGGCGGTGTTCTCGGCGGCGGCTTCAGCCGTGCGGTGATCGCGTTCACCACCCACGGATTGCCCGGCCGTCTGGGCGTTTTCCTGCGTACCCGACCGGTACGGTTCGCCGCGCTGTGCGGGTTCGTACTGGCGCTGCTGGGCATTGCTTCGGGCGGCGCCGTCTACGGCAGCGGCTACCAGGAAGCGCGCAGCCTGCTCGAAGGCACGGCCGAGATGTCGCCCGGCTACGGCATATGGAAGATTCTGGCGACTTTCATTTCCTTCATCAGCGGCATCCCCGGCGGCCTGTTCGCCCCCAGCCTGTCGGCCGGCGCGGGGATCGGACACGCGGTGGCGCAACTGCTTTCGACTGTCGACGCCGGCGCGTTGATCGTGATCGGCATGGCGACGTATTTTGCCGGGGTGGTCCAGGCGCCCATCACCGCCTTCGTCATCGTGATGGAAATGACGGACAACCACGACATGGTGGTGCCGCTCATGCTGGCGACCCTGCTGGCAACTGCGGTGTCCCGACTGATGTGTCCCCGACCGCTCTACAAGGCGCTGGCCGATATCTATCTGGCGCGCGTCCGTGCCGCCACCTCCGCATGACCGTGCATCCCTGAGCGAAGACCGGAACGGCGCAAAAAAAGCGGGCCATAGGGCCCGCTTTCTGGAACGGAGGGTGTGCCGCTGTCAGGCGGCCCGCTTCAGTTGCCCGCAGGCCAGATTCGCGGGGATCGCAACGTCCATGAGACGCGGGTTGGACAGCACCAGCCCGTTCATCAGCGCGATGTAGGCTTCGCGCGAGGTATTGGCCAGGCGCGGGTTGTGCCGCTTTTCCTCGCCGATGCTGGAGACGGTCCAGCCCTTGTAGTCGTGGGCCGGGTAGACCAGCGTGTCGTCGGGCAGGCGGAACAGCTTGTCGACGATGGAATCGTACGACTTTGCGGCGTCGCCGTTCTGGAAGTCGGTGCGCCCGGTGCCGCGGATCAGCAGCACGTCGCCGGTGAATACCGCTTTCGGCAGCAGCGGATCGAGCACGAAGCTGAAGGATTCGTCGGTATGGCCGGGCGTGTAGATCGCGCCAAGCTTCACGCCGTCGACGTCGATCGTGTCGCCTTCGCGCACGTGTTCGCTCACGCATTCCGCACGGGTGAATTCGCCCATCGCGGTCACGCAGTCGGTGGCGTCGCGCAGGTCGCCCAGGCCGGTGACGTGGTCGGCATGGGTGTGGGTGTCGATCGCGCGCACCAGTTTCAGGTCGAGTTCGCGGATCGCCTGCAGGTATTGCGGTACCTGTTCCTTCACCGGGTCGATGATGACCGCTTCGCGGCCGACGCCGGAGCCGATGAGATAAGTGTAGGTGCTCGATTCGGAATCGAAGAATTGCCGGAACAACATGATCGTTCTCCTCTGAAAAGGACGGCGGGAAATCCCGCCGCCCGTACTGTCTGCTGCTTACTGTCCCCCGCTTACAGCGATTTCGTGCAGAAGTACCAGTCGGTGCACTCGTAGCCTTCGTTCATGCGTGCTTCGGCGGCGTTCACGTCCTGCGGCGGCGGGACGATGACCTTGTCGCCGGGCTGCCAGCCTTCCGGCGTGGCGACCTTGTTGGCGTCCGAGGTCTGTAGCGCCGCGACCAGACGGAGGAACTCGGGAATCGAGCGGCCGTTGGTCATCGGGTAGTAGACCATCGCGCGCAGCACGCCCTTCGGGTCGATGATGAAGGTGGCGCGCACCGCGGACGTGTCGCCGGCGCCCGGGTGGATCATGCCGAAGGATTTGGCGACGTCCATCTTCAGGTCTTCGATGATCGGGAAGGGAATCTCGATCCCGAATTTCTCCTTGATGTTGCGTACCCAGGCGACGTGCGAGTAGTAGCTGTCGATGGAGAGACCCAGCAGATCGCAATTGAGCTTCTGGAACTCGGGGTAGTACTTGGCGAACGCGGTGAACTCGGTGGTGCAGACCGGGGTGAAGTCGGCGGGGTGCGAGAACAGCACCAGCCATTTGCCTTCGTAGTCGGACAGCTTTTTCACGCCGTGCGTGGTGCGGGCCTCGAATTCGGGGGCGCGTTCGTTGATGCGGGGGAGGGCGACGGTTTCGGTCATGGCAGGGGTCCTTTTGCGAAGTGGATTGTTCATTAGCAATTGCTAATGAACGTGACTCTACCGACCCGATCCCGCTGTGTGAAACAGATTATTTCTATGAAAGAGATTGACGATATCAATCCTTCCCGGGCCGCTGATCTTCGAAAGGCGCCGAATGTACCGTGCGTGTCTTGTAGCCGGTGAGCATGGCGCGGGGCAGGTTGATACGCCATTTCAGGCTGGCCGCGATCACGCCCGCGACGTGCAGTGCGACGCAGGCGAGAAGCCCGTCTGCCAGGGTTTCGTGAAGATCCTCCAGCCATTCCTCGCCCCAGTAGGCGTCCGTGCCCATGAGCCAGCCGGTGAAACCGAGCATCGCGACGAGCGTCAGGATGACGAGCACCATGGCGCCGCCGAGCGGGTTGTGCCCGCGCGTGGCGACGCCGGGATGGGCAAAGTAGGCGCGCAGTCGCCGGGGCGTCGGAAAGAAGGCGGCGAAACGCGCGCAAGGCGAGCCGACGACGCCCCAGGCCAGCCGCAAACCGGTCAGGCCCAGGGCCGTGTAGCCGGCCCAGCGATGCGGCCGGCCTTCGAGCACGAAATAGTTGGCCAGCACCAGCACAGCGAGGCTCCAGTGATGCAGGCGGACGAAACGGTCCCAGACGTAATGGCGTTCGACGACGGGCAGCCGCATGGCGTCACTCGATGAAAGCCTTGACCGGCCGGCCGGTGACGGTGTCCATGTAGATTTCGACGCGCTGGCCTTTTTCGTTGTGGCCATACATTTCGTAGCAGTTGCCGTCGATCTTGAACTTCTTGATCGTGTAGCCGGCATCCACGAGCGCGGCCTTGAGATCGGCTTCCTTCATCCATTGTTCCCTGGGATGGGCTTCGCAGTCGGCCGCGGCATGGGCCATGACGGGAACAGCCGCCAGAGCGGCGAAGGCGATGCGCAGAATGGTCATGTTGCGTGCTCCTTGAGGGTGAATAAACGGGGAATCAGACGGTTGCCCACATCCGCATCAGGTTGTGGTAACAGCTGGTCAGCCGCACGGCGGCGTCCGTTTCGCCGTGTTCGCTGCGCAGGGCGGCAATGCTCATGTCGAGTTCGTGCAGCAGCTCGCGCTGCTGCGGCTCGCGCACCATGCTTTCCAGCCAGGAAAAACAGGCCAGACGCGCGCCACGCGTGACCGGCTCGACCCGGTGAACGCTGTACGCGGGATAGAGAATCAGGTGGCCCGCCGGCAGCTTGATCGCGCGGCCGCCCATGCCGTCCTCGATGACGAGTTCGCCGCCGTCATATTCGGCGGGATCGTTGAGGAACAGCGTGAACGACATGTCGGTGCGCACATGCTGCGCGGTGGCCGGATGCGTACGCACGGCATTGTCGACGTGGTTGCCGAAGGCGTTGGCCGTGCCGCCGTAGCGGTTGAACAGCGGCGGGTAGATGCGTTTGGGCAGCGCCGCGCTGAAGAAGGCGGGGTTTCTCGACAGGGCCTCCAGCACCAGCGTCCGCAGCTGCTGGGCCACCGGGCTGGTTTCCGGCAGTTGCAGGTTGTTCTTGACGGTCGCGGCCTGGCTGCCGGCGGTGATCCGGCCGTCGGTCCAGTCGGCCTGTTTGAGCAGCGCGTCGCTGCGCGCGAGCGCGGTGGCGTCGAGAACGTCGGGGATGTGCAGCAGCATGTTCGGTTCTCCTCTCTGGGCGGGCGTTGCGCGGCAACGTCCGGCGCCAGCCGTGTGAAGGCTGGCGCCGGCAGGGTCAGAACTTCAGTTCGCCGGTCAGGATGAAACGACGTTTCTGCCCCGGCACGGTGAACGGACCGTTGTCGTAGATTGCGTCGTAATAGGTCTTGTCGAACAGGTTCTGGATGTTCAGGCGCACGCTCCAGGTCTTCTGCTCGTAGGCGGCCATCGCATCCCAGCGTACGTAGGCCGGCGCGGTATTCGGATTGAAGCCGCTCGGCTGGCCGTTGGTGGTGTATTGCGCATTGGCCGAGGCGGCGGACTGGTTGTAGCCGTAGCGTTCGCCCTTGGCCTCTGCGCCACCGCCGATCTTCCAGCCGCCCCCGAGCTTGTAGGTGGTCCACAGATTGAAGGTATACGGTGGCGTGTTGCGCGGGCGTTTGCCCTTGAAGCGCGGATCGGCCACCACGCCGGTGGACTGCTCGGCGACCTCGAGGATTTCGGCGTCCATCAGCGCGAGACCGGCAAAGACTTCCCAGTCCTGCGTGATGCGGCCGGCCGCTTCGAATTCGATGCCGTCGGTGCGGCGCTTCTTGGTCAGGATGGCGGCGGTGGATTCGAGATCGGTATTGCGCTCCCAGTTCTTGATCGCGCGATAGAGTGCGGTGCGGAAGGTCAGGTCGCCATCGTAGAACATCCATTTGGCGCCGACTTCGTAGACCTGGCTGGTCTCGGGGGGCTGCGGCGTGGCGGTCAGCTGGTAGAGGTCGGCCGTGGGGCTGAACGAATCGCTGTAGCCGACGTAGTAGTGCGCTTCGTCGGTAGGCTGGTACGACAGTGCGGCGCGATAGCTCCATTCGCCGTAACTGAGCTCGGGCGATGCGGCGCTGGAATACGTGGCGTCCAGTTCGTCGCGGCGGACGCCGAGCGTGGCTTTCCAGTACGGCATGAATTCCACCGTGTCCTGCACATAGAGCGCGTAGGAGTCGCCGGTGAAGTTGTTCAGCTGCGCGCCGGTGAACGATTCGACGCCGGGCAGGAAGACCGGCGGATTGCCGGCCGTGGTGCCGCCCAGGTTCTGCAGGCCCGCGCGGTGGCTGTCTTCGTGCAGGTATTCGACGCCGGCGAGGAGCTCGTGCTTCATGCCCAGCGCGCGGAACTTGCGGCTGTAGTCGGACTGGAGCGTGAAAGTCTCGTAATCCGTCGAGCGCGTCGGCCCGGTGTTGGGGCTGGCGCCGTTGAGGCCGGTCGCACCCGGCGCATCGGCGGCGCTCGGCGTGCGCGCCCAGTAGCTGCGCTCGTAGTCGCCGTAGCGCAGGCTGGTGCGCAGTTCGCTCTGGTCGGCGAAACGGTGGGTCCAGGTGCCGGTCGTGACGTTGACGTCGCTGTGATCGAAGTTGCGGTCGATGCCCCAGAAATAATCGACGGGGAAATTCGTGTTGGGGCGGTGGGTGCTGTTGTCGAACGAGAAGCCGTAGTCGGGAATGTCGCGGTTGCGCATGGAAACGTGCGAGAACGTGAATTCGTCGTCGGTCTGCATGCCGAGCGCCAGACTGATCTGCGCGCCGGCGCGATCGACGTCGGGCTGGGCGCCGGTGGCTGGATTTTCGCGCCAGCTGCCTTCGTTCCGTTTCATCAGGTTCACGCGCACGGCGCTGTTCTCGCCCAGGCGCTTGTTGAGATCGGCGGTGGTCTCGTAATAGTCGTCGGTGCCCACGCTGCCGGTGATCGAATAGGCATCGGCCCGTTTCGGCGTTTTGGAAACGAGATTGATGACCCCGCCGGCCTGGCCGCGGCCGAACAGCATCGAGGCCGAGCCGCGCAGCACGTCGACCTGTTCGAGAAAGAAGGTTTCGCGGTTGTACTGCGCGGTGTCGCGAATGCCGTCGAGATACATGTCGCCGAAAGTGTAGAAGCCGCGCAGCATCATGTTGTCGCCGGCCCGGCCGCCCTCGGCGGCGTTGAAGGTGAGGCCCGAGACGTTGCGCAGCGCGTCGCGCAGGGAACTGACCTGCTGGTCTTCCATCAGTTGCCGGGTGACGACGGTGACGGCCTGCGGGATGTCCTGCGGGTCCTGTTTCGTTTTGCCGACGCGCGTCTCGGTGCCCTGGTAGCCATTGTTCACGGCCATCGGATCGGCGGTGTCCTCGACCTTGACGGTCGGCAGCGTGGTTTCCGGCACGGCCTGCGCCACGGCCTGTGGCGACAGCATCATGAAAGCCAGCGAGGCCGCGGCGGGCGCGGCGGCCGGATGCAGGCGCGCTACGAGCCTGCGCAAGGCGCCCGAAGGCGCAGGTTTACGGGGATGGGACATGGTTCGCTCCTGGTCAGGGTTATCCACTGGCTGGCGGAGCGATCACGCAATTCTGGGTGCTGGCGAAGCGTACGCATAGCTGGCTGGCGGTTGGTGATGAGTTGAAAATCCGGCGGAGAGGATTAACCCCAGCCTGCCGCGACTGCAAGGTGATACACGATGAAGCAAGCGATCCAGGCCAGCCCGAACAGATAGGCGGCCATGACAAGTGTCCATTTCCACCCGCCGGTCTCGCGCTTGACGGTCGCGAGCGTGGACAGGCATTGGGGCGCGAAGACGAACCAGGTCAGCAGCGACAGTGCAGTGGCGAGGCTCCAGCTGTGCGCGATCAGCGGCATCAGTGCCAGCGCAGTGTCGTCGCCGGTGGCCGACAGCGCGTAGACCGTACCGAGCGCACTGACGGCGACTTCGCGTGCCGCCATGCCGGGCACCAGCGCCACGCTGATCTGCCAGTTGAAGCCGATGGGTTCGAAGATCACGGAGAGCGCACGGCCGAGCGTGCCGGCAAGGCTGTACTCGATGGCGGGACCGGTCGCGCCGGCCGGCGGGGCGGGAAAGCTCGCCAGGAACCACATGAGCACGGTGAGCGCGAGGATGATGCCGCCGACGCGGCGCACGAAAATGCCCGCGCGCTGCCACAGGCCGATCGCGACATTGCGTACCGTCGGCCAGTGGTAGGTGGGCAGCTCCATCATCAGCGGACGCGGCAGGCCGTGGGTGGTGAAACGCTTGGCCAGCCAGGCGATGCCCATCGCGCTGATCACCCCGGCGATATAAAGGCCGAACAGCACCAGGCCCTGCAGTTCGAATGCACCGGCCACGTCGCGCTTCGGGATGAAGGCCCCGATCAGCAGCGCATAGACCGGCAGGCGCGCCGAGCAGGTCATCAGCGGCGCGATCATGACGGTGACCAGGCGGTCGCGTGGATTGGCGATGGTGCGTGCCGCCATGATGCCGGGGATGGCGCAGGCAAAACTCGACAGCAGCGGAATGAAGGAACGGCCCGACAGGCCGACGCTGCCCATCATGCGGTCGAGCAGGAAGGCGGCGCGTGGCAGGTAGCCCGATTCCTCGAGCACGAGAATGAAGAAATACAGGATCAGGATCTGCGGCAGGAACACCAGCACGCCGCCGGCGCCGGCGATGATGCCGTCGACGGCGAGACTTTGCAGCCAGCCCGCCGGCAGCAGCGCGCCGACCGCTTCGCCGGCCCAGGCGGTGGCGGATTCGATCCATCCCATCGGCGCCTCGGCCCAGGCGAACACAGCCTGGAACATGAGGAAGAGCACCGCGATCAACAGGACCATCCCGAATACCGGGTGCAGTACCACGCGGTCGATGCGGTCCGAGAGCGTATGCGGTACATGGCGGTCGAGCCCGAGGCCGGCGAGGATGCGCTGCACCACGTCGTGGTCGGCTTCGACCGACTGCGTGTGTTCGTCTGCAGCCGGCGCGTCGGCGCGCCAATGGTCGGCGGGTGCGTCGAGCAGCGCGCGCAGTTCGGTCGCGCCCTCCTTGCGCACGCCCACGGTCTTGACGACCGGCAGCCCCAGTTCGCGCGACAGCCGGTCCGCGTCGACGTGGATGCCGCGCCGTGCCGCCAGATCGGTCATGTTGAGCGCGACCGCGCAGGGAATGCCGAGCCGTTTCACCGCCAGCACGAGGCGCAGGTTGCGGCGCAGGTTGGTCGCGTCGACCACGCACACGACGCGGTCGGGACGCTTCTCGCCGCGCGCGCGTCCCATGAGCACGTCGACCGTGACCTTTTCGTCGGGGGAGCGCGGATTCAGGCTGTAGGTGCCGGGCAGGTCCAGAATCCGCAGCGTCTTGCCCCCGGCCGTCTGATAGCGGCCTTCCTTGCGTTCCACCGTCACGCCCGCGTAGTTCGCCACTTTCTGGCGGCTGCCGGTCAGCACGTTGAAGAGGGCCGTTTTTCCGCAGTTCGGGTTGCCGACCAGGGCGACCAGCGGGCCGCCGAGATGAACGTGGACAACGGCCGTCTGGCCGGCCGCGGGCCGGCGGGTATCGTGGCAGGCGCTCATGCGGTCGGAGTGTCTTCCAGCGGTGCGACCTGGATGCAGGCCGCTTCGGCCATGCGCAGCGCGAAAGTGGACGAACCGACCCGGATCACCAGCGGATCGCCACCGGGCGCGCGCGCCATCAGCCGTACCGTCTCGCCGGGAATGAAACCCAGCTCGTGCAGCCAGTCGCGCCACTCGGGCGCGCGGTCGGGCGCGGCGACGCGCGCGATGCGGTAGGGCTTGAAATCGGCCGCGCGGTCGAGAGTGGTCATGGTGTCGGGGCTGGTCGATGCGTTACGGCTGGGCGGCGCGCTCGGGTTCGGTGACGAAGCCGAGTTTGGTGAGGCCGGCACGCGCGGCGTCGGCCATGATCTGCGCCACATTGCGGTAGGCGAGATCGCCATCCGCGCGGATGTGGATTTCGGGCTGCGGGGTCTGGTGGGCGGCGAGATCCATCTTCGCGCGCCAGGCGGTCGCGTCGACCGCTTCGGCGTTCCAGAACACCGAGCCGTCGGCCTTGATCGACAGGTTGATCGTCTCCGGCTTCACTTCGTTGGGGGCGCTCGACGCCACCGGCAGGTCGACCTTGACCGCATGCGTCATCAGGGGCGCCGTGATGATGAAGATGACAAGCAGCACCAGCATCACGTCGATGAGCGGGATCATGTTGATTTCCGCGTTGTCGCCGTCGCTGGCTTCGTTGCCGAGTCCGCCGAAAGCCATTTAAGCGTTCCTCGCGGCAGCGGCCGGCGCGGCGTAGACCTGCGCGGCGTCCTTTTCGACGCGGGTGTTGTTGCGCACGCCGGTGGACATGAAGGCAAACAGATCGTGCGCGAAGCCGTCCACCTCGGTCAGCATCTGGCGTTTGGCGCGATTGAAGAAGTTGTACGCGAGCACGGCAGGAATCGCCACCGCCAGGCCCAATGCCGTCATGATCAGCGCTTCACCCACCGGGCCGGCGACCTGGTCGAGGCTGCCCGAACCGCTCATGCCGATGTTGACCAGCGCGTGATAGATCCCCCATACCGTGCCGAACAGACCGACGAAGGGTGCGGACGATGCGATGGAGGCGAGCATGGTGTGGCCGTATTCGAGGCGCGCGGTGTCCTGGTTGATCGCGCGGCGCAGCGCACGGGTGAGGAATTCGTCTTCCGAGCCCGACTCGATCAGCCGCGAGCCGCTCTTGTTGCGGAACTGCTCGGCGGCCTTGAGGCCGTGGTGCGTGAGGTGCGAGAAGGGATCGTTGACGCCGTTCTGTTGCAGGTAGGCGGCCACGGCCTGCAGACCGGACGCCTGCCAGAAATGCGCGAGGAAGGCCTGCGCATGTTTCTTCATGCGCAGGTTGGCGATGGTCTTGGAGACGATGAGATACCAGGTGATCACCGACATCGCCAGCAGAATGACGAGCAGTACGTGTGCGAGCGTATCGGCCTGCGCGATGAAGTGGGCGAAACCCAGCTGGGCGGTTTGGTTGGCGGTTTCCATGGATTAACTCCTGAGGGTGAACTCAATCGGCACGATGACCCAGGCGGCCACCGGTTTGCCGGCCTGGCGGGCCGGCTCGAATTTCCAGCTTGACTGAACGGTTTTGGCCGCGGCTTCGTCCAGGCGCGGATAACCGCTGCTTTTTGCGACTTCGAGCCGTGCGACGCTGCCGTCCGGATTGACGAGAATGTTGAGCCGCACGATGCCTTCTTCGCGCAGGCGCCGGGACAGGGCCGGGTAGAGCGGCTTCGGATTGTTCAGATAGTCGGCCGGCCGCGGCGGTGTGGGCGGCGGTGGCGGGGGCGGCGGCGCCGGCTTGGGCGCTTCTGCCACGACCGGAGGCGCGGGCGGCGGCAGCACCTCGGGCACGGGCTCCGGTTTGGGCTCGGGTTTGGGGGCTTCGATTACGGGTGCTGGCGTCGGCACCGGACGCTCCGCCACCAGCACGGGGGGCGGAGGCAGGGGCTTGACCGGTTTGGGCGGCGGCGGCTTGGGTTTCGGTTCCGGCTTGGGTTCGGGCTGTGGCTCCGGCACTTCGGGCTGGATCAGGCTGACCGTGAGCGGGTGTGGCAGCGTGACGGGCGCCGGCGCTTCGGGCTTGAGCAGCATCAGGGCCAGCACGAGCAGATGCAGGCCGGCCGCGACCGCCAGCGCGACCGGCGACAGGCGGGGCGCGTACGACAGCGCGGTCGCCCGCGGCGAAGCGGCCTGCGGACGAGCGGTCGAAGTTGGCGGTACGGTTTGCGAGGGCGTCATCCCGGGCGAAAATCCAGTTGCGTTCATGAATGCGGGCTGAGGACAGTGTCCTTGGCTGGCTGTGCCCCGTTTGCACGGGGAGACTCCGGGCCGCCGTTCATTTTGATCAGGCTATCACGGAAACAAGGCAAAGAATGATAATAATTCGCATTATTTAAGTCAAATCAAATAATGAGCGCGCGGCGTCCACACCATCACGCGTGCCGGCGGCGGCTCAGAAATCGACGCGCAACGCGGCTTCGATGGCTCGCCCGGGCTCGCTGGCATAGTTGCGCAGAAATGACGTGCTGTTGCGGATCTCGGCATCCGTCAGATTGCGCGCATTGACATAGAGCTCGCCCGTCAGGCCGGCGAGCAGGGGAACGACGCGTCGCAGTTCGAGATCGATCCGCGTGTAGCGTCGCGTGGGCGTTTCGTTTTCGCCCGGCCGGTTCTGCGCTGCCGCACGGGTCAGCCGCAACTGGCCGTGCCAGGCCTGCCAGCCCGTCTGGAAGGCGAGCCCCCAGCGGCGAGGCGGGAGGCGGGGTACGTCCGTGCCGTCGTCGAAACGGCCGCGTACCGCATCGCCGAACAGGGCGACGCGCGGTTTTTGCAGCAGACTACTGTCGAAAGTCCAGCCGACTTCGAACTCGTGACCGCTGAAGCGGCCTGCCTGCTGCGCGTAGCGCATCACGGGCAGGCAGAGATCGAGGGTTGCGCAGCGGGCCTTGAACAATTCCTCCTCGGTGTCCCAGAAGAGTCCGGCGTTACGCTGGTAGATGTAGTTCTCGGCGCGGTAACGGTACACGTTGGCGCGGACGTCGAACGGTCCGGCCCGGTGTTCGAGACCGATGTCCCAGCCGCGCAGGGTTTCGAGGCCGAGCGCGCTGGCGCCGGTGTCGAAGGTGCGCGTCGCAAGGTGCGGACCCAGTGCGTAGAGCTCCTGCACGTCGGGCGCGCGCCGGGCGAGCCAGTGCGTCAGCGTGATCGCGCCGCCGGCATGCGCGTGCCGCAGGGCGGCCGAGAAACTGGCCGGCGCATAGTCGCGCGACGGCATGGGCACGGTCGGCCCGAACACGGTTTTCTGCGGCTGGGGATCGAATTCGACACGCTCCCGCCGGGCACCGAGCTGCACCTGCCAGGGAGCGATATCCAGCGTTTCGATCAAATACAGCGCCCGGCTCTCGACGGCGGTTTCGGGCACGAAGGCTTCCAGGCCGAGCGCAGAAAAATCCCGCGTCATGCCGGTGAAACCCAGTGTGCCCGACAGGTGTGCATGCAGGGCGTGTTCCATTTCGAGCCGCGCTTCGCGCACGTCGTTCAGAAAGCGGGTCTGCGGGCTTCCGTTGACGACTTCATCGTGCCGGTAGCGCGAGTCGCCATAGCGCAGCGTGATGCCTTTCATCCAGGCCCAGGGCGTATCGAGCCGGCCGCCGACGTCGAAACGCTGCTGTCCGAGGTCGATGCGCACGGCGTCCCCGGTGGCGGGCACGCCGCCGCCGTGACTGTGCGCGGGCCCGGGCGGAATGCCGTAGTCATCCTCGAAACGCGACAGGGCGACCCCCAGATGTCCGTGCGTGCCGACCAGGCTTGCGCCGACGCTGCCGCCGCGGCTGTGCGCGTCCGTGTTGTCCACGCGGCCATCGGTGTTGCGCCCGTTGACCAGCCCGAACTGCCGGATGATCGCCGCCTCGTCGATGGCACGACCCGGAATGGCGATGTCGTCGGACCGCCGGGCGTGTGCGTCGACGTGCCAGGCGAGGACGCCGGATCCACCCAGAAGCTCGGCCGCGGCCGCGCGTTGACGCGAATTCGCGTTGTAGCGCGCCTGCACGGCGCCACCTGGCCGGCCGGGCAGGGTGTCGGGGATGCGCCGATCCTCGATTTCCACCGCGCCGCCGATGGCGCCGCCGCCATGCCGCACGACCGCAGGCCCTTTGACGACGCGGATGCTTTCCGCCAGCAGCGGTTCGACTGTCACGCCGTGATCCGGGCTCATGGCGGCGGCATCGTGCGTGCCGACGCCGCCGATCAATACGCGCGTGCGCGCGCCGTGCTGGCCGCGTATGAGCGGCAGGCCCACGTTCGGCCCGAAGGTCGAATTCGCCACGCCCAGCGTGTCCGCCAGCGTCTCGCCCAGTGTGGCGGCCGCTTTCGCGGTAAGCGCCGCGCCGTCGAGTTCGACGGCCGGCTCGATCCGGCGGGCTCCCGGTGTCGCCGTGTCGCTGACTTCGATCGTTTTCAGCACGGTCGCATCGGCGGGTGCGGCGTCCGCCTCCTGGCCCTGCGCAAATGCGGAATAGAGCAGTGCAGGCAAGAGGGGCAGGGCGGTGGGCAGGCGTCGGGTCATGGCGGACAAATTGCAACTTTGTTGCATTGTCACATCCGTTGCCGTAATATGCAACCAAGTTGTATGCAACAAAGTTGCTCATCACTGGGCGTCGCAGCCCGATCCATTCATCAAACCAGGGAGAGATTCATGCTGAAAACGCATCTTGCATTTGCGGCGCTCATGGCTGTGTCCATGCCCGTGCTGGCCGACGAAGACCATCTGCACGCAGGCGATATCGAAGTGGAGGTCGATGCGGGCCAGCTCGTAGCGCATGGCGCCGCGCAGACGCAATCGGGGACCGGCTACGCGATTTTCGAATCCGATTTCGGCGATTTCGCGGGCGGGCCCTACAGGACCGACGACCCCGGCTACGACAGTGCGGCGGGTACGTTTGCCGCCGGCACCATCATCAATTACCAGGCGCTCGGCAGCCTGTGGTACTGGAACGGCCTGAACTGGGGCAACAGCGTGGTGAACGGAGAAACGGTTCAGCTGGACGGCAATTTCGGCGAAACGACGGTCTGGACCGTCGGTGGCGTGACGGGCGACGGGGCGGGGCTGGTCGGCCAGGCCGGCAGCGACGGCAAGATTCACGAGCACCTCGACATGAGCATCGAGGCGCCGGCCGGCTTCCTGCCGACGGCGGGAGCCTATTACGTCGCGCTGCAACTTGTTTCGGAGGGCTACGCGAATTCCGATCCCTTTCTGGTCGTGTTCAACAACGGCCTTGGAACCGAAGCCTACGAACTGGCCGTCGGCGCCCTGGCCGCACCCGTTCCCGAACCCGAGACGTATGCCATGCTGCTGGCCGGGCTGGGGCTGATCGCATTCAAGCTGCGCCGGCGCCATGGCGCATGAACGCAGGCTTGGGGCAGGCCGGTTGGGCCAGGCGGCTTCTGTCATGAACGCGCCCGGGGTTCTCAAACTGGGCCGGGCCGCCGTGCTGCTTGCGGGACTGGGATTGCCGCTCCAGGCATCCGCGGTCCATTACGACGTCGAAATCCGCACCAGCGCGGGACCGGTCGCGGGGAGTCGGCTGCTTGTCGATTTTTATGGCGACCTCGATCTCGCGGAGGGGCTGCCTGTCGATACCGCCACCGGCTACAAGATCTTTCCGGGCTATTTCGACGATCTGGAGGGCGGCCCGCGACTGACAAACGATCCCGGATTCCAGGCTTTCCCCGGCACGCTGCTGCCCGGCGAAGCCATTCATTTTCGTGCACTCGGGACGCTGGAATACTGGGACATCGCCGCAACGGGCTGGAGCGCCGCCCCGGCAGCGGCGGGCATCCGGCTCTATGGCGGAATTCCCGGCGATGTGGTGCTGAATTACCTGCTCAACCCGTTCAGTCCGACTGCAATTGCAGACTATGCATACTGGGCGGATGGCACCCGATACAGTGCCGCGGACATTCAGGGGCCCGTGAGCGCGATCATCGACGATGCCAAATCGAACGGCGCCTTTCACGCGCATCTCGACTGGGAACTGGATGCGGCTTCCTTGCCGGGCGTTTACCTGCTCACGCTGCAGCTGTGGTCGCCGGTGGAGCTGAACGGCATGGCCAAGTATGCGGATTCCGATCCCTTCATGATCATCTTCAAATCCGCGGGCGTGCAGGACAGCCTGCTGGTCGATGCGCTCCGGGCCCGTGTCGCGCCCGTGCCCGAACCGCAAAGCTATCTCATGCTGCTGGCGGGGCTGGCGCTGGTCGGCGGGGCGGTCCGGCGCCGCATGCGCCGGTAGCGGCCTGATAGACTCGCCAGCGGACCCCGACAAACGGATCGGTATGAATCAGGACGAGATCAAGGCGGTTTTCGATCGGCAGGCAGAAAATTACGATGGCCAGTGGGGGAAAACGGCGGCCATTCGGGAAGCCCTGTTCTTTCTTCTGGAGGCGGTGTTTTCCGGGCTGCCGGCGCAGGCGCACGTACTGTGCGTCGGCGCCGGCACGGGCGAGGAAATCGCTTATCTGGCCAGACGTTTTCCCGGTTGGCGCTTCACTGCGGCCGAACCTTCCGGCGCCATGCTGGACGTGTGCCGGCGCAAGGCGGACGAGGAGGGCTTTCTGGCCCGTTGCAGTTTTCATGAGGGGTATGTCGAGGCCCTGCCGCGCGAAGCCGGGTTCGACGCAGCCACCTGCTTTCTGGTCTCGCATTTCCTGCTCGATCAGGAAACGCGCGCCACGCTTTTCCGCGATATCGCAGTCCGGCTCCGGCCCGGCGGCATGCTCGCAAGCTCCGATCTGGCGTCGGACGCGGTGTCGGGCGAATACGAAGCGCTGCTCGGCGTGTGGATGAACATGCTGGCGACGGCCGGCATTCCGGCGGAGGGTCTGGCCCGCATGCGGGACGCCTATGCCCGGGATGTGGCGATTCTGCCGCCCGCCCGGGTGGCCGCACTTATCCAGTCCGCAGGCTTCGACGCGCCGGTGGCGTTCTACCAGGCAGGCCTGATTCACGCATGGTTTGCGAAACGCGCCGGCACCTGAGGGACTTCGCGATATTCGTCAGGTGTTCCGGCAATGCTCGGCAATGCGCCATAGCACCCCACCGGGGTCGGTGAGCACGAAGTCGCGCATTTTCCACGGACGCCGCGCGGGGGCTTCGAGCCGGCTGCCGTAGCGGTGTTCCAGATCGAGCGTGTTGACATGCGCCCACCAGTCGTCGAGCTTCGCCACCCGCAGATGCATCATGCAGTTGTGCGCGTGCGCTTCCACGTAAAAATCCTGCAGCATGAAGGCGCAGCCGTCCATCTGGAAGCGTGCCAGCCTGCCATCGGCCCACACCCGCTCGAAACCGAGTTCGAGATAGAACTGCTGCGTCCGCGCGAAATCGCGTGCCGGAAGAAAGGCCAGCATGTCCAGCGCGCCGCATGGAGGAGAGGCGGTCATTTGAAGTCGTAGCTCAGGCTGAGTGAAACATTGCGACCGGGCTGGCTATAGCGGTCAGGACCGAAACTCGAATCAGGCACGTGGATGTCGGCCACCGGCACATCTGCCCAGAGTGCGTACTTGACGTCGAATAAATTCATGACACCGATGGACAACCGGCCGGTTTGGGCGAAATGCCAGTGCGCACGCAGATCGAGCACGGCATAGCCTTCTGGAAGGAACTGGCGCCGCAGGCTGCCATCGGTCTCGCGACGGGCATCGTTCCTGGATTTTTCTCTGGCCATGGAAAGCGTCGACTCGATCTTCCAGGGTCCGGTGGTGTAGATCAGGCCGAGCGTCGCGGTCAGAGGGTTGACGCTGTCGATGGGATTGTTGTCCGTGTCGCGTCCGCGTGCATAGGCCAGGCTGCCGCGTGCCGACCATGCATGGGTGAATGCATGCCGGAAGCCTGCTTCCAGACCGTAGATGCGAACGCCGTCGAGATTGCGTGCCTGGTAGGTATCTTTCTCTGTGGTGCTGCACAAAGGGTCTGCTCCGGGCAGGAGAGGCCCCAGCGGATCGGTGCGCGTCGCCGGACCACGCGGGCAATAAACCGTTTCCTGCTCAATGAAGTTTGTGTAATGCGTGTCAAAAGCCGTGAAGTGCCATTGGCCTCGCGCATGTATGTGGCGCAGCGTGAGCTCCGGGCCATGTGACGTTTCAGCTTCAAGATCGGGATTGGCGATCGCAACATAGGCGCCACTATTGGTGAACCCGATGTTCACATCGTCAAAAGGTGGCGCGCGGAACCCCCAGGCGTACTGGCCGATGAGCTCGAACCCCGGGCTGAAGCGCCAGATTGCCCCCAGCTTGGGCGAGAGGGCATCAGTCTGCAGCGGTTTCGCGTGAGCCGTTGGATTGGCGCTGAGATAAAGCGCATCCGGCTCCACCTTGAGGTCGTAGCGGTCATAGCGCAGGCCAAACTGCAGTGACCAGGCATCCGACAGCATCCAGGTGTCCTGTGCGAACAGCCCGATTTCGTTGATGGTCGAAGGCGGATAGTCGCGGGCGGGATACTTGATTCCGCCGACAGTTTTTTCGGTCTGGTTCCGTGTGGGGTAGTATTCCTGGCCGTCCCGCATCTGGACGGTTTCGCGCCGGCTGGCTTCCAGACCCCACTGTATGCGGTGCGCGCCTTCAGCTTCGAAGGCGGTGTCGAATGCGAGTCTCAGACCCGTGATGTCCTGTTCCTGTTCGAAGTTGCGGTCAACGAGAGAGGGCAGTGTAGGGGTGTTCTGCCGATACTCGTACGTATCCTGAGTCGTCCGATTGGTTTGCCGATACAGTTTGAAATCAAGTGTGCCCAAGGGCAGTTCGGCGATGCGCTGATCGAACGAAAGGCGTTGGCGACGGTATCCGTCCTCCGTGTGAACATCTTTGATGGGGGTACGTACGTTGGACAAGTAATTGGTGTCGATGTCGCGCGAGAAATTCTCGAACGTGAGCGTGGTGCGCAGCCTGGCGTCAGGAGTGAACGCCAGCTTGACCAGACCGGACAGACCCGTGTCTTCCTGTGGATTGGCGACGGTTCGGTCCAGGCCGAGGGTATTGCGCGTTCCCTTGGTCTCCGTTTCCGTGCCATGGCGCCGCACGCCGCGCAGCAGCAACTTGAGTGTCTCGTTGCCGGCTGCCAGAGTCGGGACAAGGACGTTCGAATCGTTGGCGCTGTGATATTGCACTTCGATACCGCCCCCGACGGGTCGTCCATTTTCCAGCCAGTCTTCGGGTTCGGGCGTGACGTAGCTGACCGCTCCGCCCAGTGCGCCCGATCCATACAGGGCCGAGGCACTGCCGCGCTGGATGTCCATGCGCTTCAGCAACGCGATGTCGACCAGATTCCGGCCCGAATTTGCATAGCCGCCGATACTGAAGGACTCAGGCAAGCGAACGCCGTCGATTTGCATCAGAACACGGTTGTCTTCGACACCGCGAATGTTGAAGCCGCCGAGGCCGAAACGTGATGGGTTATTGGTGACTGAGATACCCGGCTCGTACCGGACGGCATCCTTGATACTGGTTGCCATGGATTCGCTGAGTTGCTTGGCGTCCAGCGTGGTGATCGTGGCGGTTTCGTCAGCCCCCTCGTCGGGAGCCTCGGCTTCCACCGAAACCGTGTCGAGCACGGTTTCGGCGGTAGCTGTCCGGCCGTGACAGCAGAGTGCCATGGCCAGCACAAACAGCAAGAGAGGGTGCGTCATGCCGCCAGCTTGGCGGCCTTGTTACGACGACGCACCTGCCAGCCGACCAGACCGAGGCCGGCGGCGAGCATGGCGTAGGTTTCGGGCTCGGGCACCGGTGCGGCGGCAATATCGACCGCGACCTGGGCGAAGGAAGTGTGGACCGGCGCATCAATTGCGAAGTAATAATTGCTCGGGGCGCTCGCGAGATCCCAGTAGTAGACGTTCTGGAAAAGATCCACCTCGCCGATTGCGCCCGTCATGACCGTGCCGGTGAAAGTTGTCGAGGAAAAGGTTGGCGCCAGGTCATTCAGCAAAACTGAAGTCGGGTCCATGCCCCAAGCCTCGGTCTGCAAAACGACACGGACCGGACCGGTGGGCACTGTGCCAGTCATGTTGATGTCGAAATACTCGTCCACACTGAAGCTGTAGAGGTTGCCTGTGCTGGCCGGGAAGACACCGCTGTTCCAGGCAATGTTGGCATCGCTGGTGCCCGAGGCGCCGACGTCGGGAGCCGCGGTACGGTCGCCAGGCCACGTGATATCGACAAACGTGTCCCATTCGGCGTAGATCGTATTTGCGTCACCGCGATTCCAGCCTCCCCAGCTTGCCTCGGTGGGGGTTTCGAATCCGTAGGCATACGAGTCGGGACCATTCGTGGTGTCGGCGAAGACGGGCGAGGCGGCCAGCATGGCGGCCAGTGCTGCAAGTTTGATTTTCATGAGTCAGTTCCCTTTGTAGTGAGTTGAACAGCCAACAGAGCGCCCTCGCGGGCGGATCACGCTGGCTGGTCGGGGGACTGGCTAGCAAAAACGGTAGAAGTATCGGGGGCCGTCTTCAGGCGGGTTTACGCCGCCGGCGTGCGGCGGCGATTACGGTCAATGCGCCCAGGCCGAACAGTGCGGCATGCTGCGGTTCGGGTACGGCGCTGACCTGCCAGCCAATGTCGGCGAATCCGGCGTAGTCGAGCACGGTGGGCAGTTCGCGCGTGCCGCTCCGGGTACTGGGGTCCATCAGCGTCTGCTGTGGAAGGCCGGCGTAGGTACTCATCGTGCCGCTGGCCCAGTGGGCGCCGTATTGATCGACGGGGACGGGGTCGCCGTAGGCGGCAACCGAATGGGCGCCGGTGAAATAGCCATCGTCATTTATCCGGGCGTACCACGCGTCGGCTTCGCCGAAACCCAGGATGTGGCCGATCTCGTGGATGGCGGTGGTGAGGAAATCGGGATGCCCCGGCGTCAGGCCGGCGGGGTCGCTGCCGAAGTACCAGGCGTTGGCGGCATTGAACCAGATCGAACCGCCCCAGGTCCCGTAATCGGTGGCATTGACGCCCGTGGTGTTGGTCTGGCCGCGGGTGGTGACGGCGTCGACGAATTCGTCCGAACCGCTGGCGGTCAGGTTGCTGCCGAGACGGGCAAATCCGAGCACGCCGGGCGCCGACTCGGAGCCGCCGACATAGATGCGGAGGGTATCGGCGGCCAGCGTGAGATCGGTCAGCGTGACCGTCGGCCCCAGACTGGGGTGCGTGATCCGCACCGACCAGCTGTCGCCGGCCTGCGGGGCGATGGCCGACAGCGAATCGGTGAAGCCGCTGTAGAACGAGGCGGCCTCTTCGAGCAGGCTGCGGCGTTCGACGATGGGCGCGCCGGTTTCCAGATCGGTGAAGAATCCCTTGGTGTCGTAGGTGTAATCGAACTCGATGACGAGCGCGTGTGCCGACGGCATGGCCAGCAGGCCGGCGGCGGACAGGGCGGCGATACTCGAACGCAGGGTCATGCCGCACCCGCCTTGCGCCCGTGCCGCGCGAACCAGCCGGTGAGGCCGAGGCCGGCGAGCAGCATGGCCCAGGTTTCGGGTTCCGGCACGGGCGCGGCGGCGAGCACGCCGCCGTAGCTGCCGCCCAGCGTGCCGGTGACGTTGCCGCTGACCACGAAACGGTAGCCCGTCGCGGCGGGCAGCATGGCCGACAGGCTGAGCGTGTAGTCGTCGGGCGCGGTTGCGACGTCCTGCGCGATCAGCGTGTTCGACGCGTCGTAGAAGGCGATGGCGAAATCCGCGATCCGGAATTCCGTGCCGGGCGAGACCGGCAGGTCGAGTTCCAGGGTGACGGCCGTGCCGGCGACGGACGAAAACGACGCGAGATCGAACACGTAGACGTCGTTGAATGCGACGCCGGGCGCGAAGCTGCTGCCGATGGACACGGTCTGGCCCGAGAGATTGCCGAACGGCCCGGGACCGGTGGCGTGGGCGACGCAGCTTGCGCCGGCCAGGACGGCAGCGGCCAGCGGGCGGGACAAAGCGATCATGGGTTTCTCCTTGCGCGTTTCCATGCGACGAGCATCAGGCCGGCCAGCAATGAGGCCCAGGTGGCGGGTTCGGGTACGGCGGTCAACGGCGTGACGGAACCGATGCCGGCGCCGTATACGCCTTGCATGGCGGCGATGGTTTCGTCATCCAGCAGGTAGACGGGGCCGGTGTAGGCGGACAGCGCCAGATTGGCGGCCGCCGCCGGATCGGAGCTGACGTAATGCCCCATGCCGAGGCTGTGGCCGAGTTCGTGCTGCGCCACGCTGTAGAAGAACGCGGCCGTCCAGCCGAGTCCGAAGCGCTGGGCATTGAACACGATGTCGCCCGCCAGTCCGCTGGTTTCCGGGTTCTTGGGGAAATAGGCGTACGCGTTCGCATCGTCGATGTTCGCGACCTGGCCGATGCGGATGTCCGCCAGGCCGTAAGGATCGTACTGGCCGGTTTCCGGCAGGGGGCCGGCATCGATCACTTCGACGAAATGGATGGGCAGAAAGGCCGCGTAGTCGGCGAAAGCCTGTTCGAACGCGCCTTTCAGCGTATCGATCGAAAGCGGCACCCCCGCCCGGGTGGCGATGCTGCCGTCCAGAAGATTGCTGTAACTGTAGGTGAGCGTGATCGGCGAACCTGCTCCGTCCGCCTGCGGCCAGCTCGCGTACATGGGGTAGTAGCCTCCCCATGCGCTGGCCGACAGCAGACAGGCGAGCACGAACCCCGCGCTGCGGATCGTGCGGCGCATGGTGGATCAGCCCAGATGCTTGCGGCGGCGAACCATCCAGCCGGTCATGCCGAGACCGGCCAGCAGCATGGCGTAGGTTTCCGGTTCCGGCACGGCGGTCACGGTGAGGAAGGTGTAGCCCATCGCCGTGCCGCCGTTGTCGTTGTTGAGGAAACCGTGGAGAAACTGGTTGCCGGAGGTGTCGTTCTTGCCGGTGAGCGCGATGGCATGGATGGCGTTGCTGCCGTCGACCCAGCTGTTGACCAGCGCGGAAACGTCGAAGGTGACTGTGCCGTAGCCGTCGATCGACGTGTATGCGGCGGTGTCGGCGGCGAGGATGTTGTTGTTGTAGAAATTGAGCCAGCTGACCGTGCCGCCGGGATTGGTGTCGTCGGTGATGCTGGCGAGCGGGTCCAGGTCGACGCCGTGCGCGGATACGGTGAAAGGATTACCGGGGCCGGCATCGCCGCCGAAGCCGCCCTCGGCGCTTTGCATCGTCAGCGTGGCGACGACCGGGCCGGTGAAGGTCGAGAAATCGTAATCGAACGTGAGATAAATCGTTTCTGCGCCGGTCATGCCGTTCGTGTTGTGGTTCGAAACGCGCATGACGGGCCGGTTGGCGTCTTCCGCATAGCCGCGAACCAGGTCGGTGCCGGTGAAGAACACGGAGGTCATCACGTCCTGGTCGACGGCAATATCGACGGCATGGGCGGACTGGGCGAGGCCGAGACTGGCGGCGAGCGCAACGAGTGTGTGCGAAACGGTTTTCATCTTTATCCCCTTGTGGATTGAGCCGGACAATGCGCGGTGCGCGGGTTTGGACTGGCTCATCCCGGGGGACTGGCTGGCAGCGTGAAGCGGGCTTCAGGCTGTGCTGGCGCTTCGCTGGGCGAAGCCTGCTGGCCGACCGAGGTCGGCCCTGAGGTGGCGTGTGCGTGCCGTTTCAGGGCATGCGCATGTTCTTATGAATGAGAACGATTGTCAATACTATTTTGGCGGTTGTTTTGCGTACATGTCCGGGTAGCTTCCCGGCGGGCGATCCCGGTGCGGCCGGCGGCGCAAGCCTGGCCGCCGCCGCAGCGGGCCGGTTCAGTGGTCTTCGTTCTGCAGGACGTCGGCTTTTTTCTGCGTTTCTGCGTTGCCGGCGCGGTGACCGACATCGTTGAGGTGGCGCACGTTGTTCAATGCCTCGCCTTCGACAACGAAAGCGCGCGCGAAGCCGGAAACGTAAGTGGCCTTCTGCGGATGCAGCCGATAGAGGTGAAAGTCCTTCATGCCCTTCAGTACATCCATGGTGCCGCCGAATTTCTGTGAAAAGGCGTCGAGGATGCGGGCGAACTGCGCTTCGCCGCGCGGTACGTGATGCGCCGTGCACTGGTAGGTGGTGCGGCGGCGTGCGAAGAGATTCTTGCTGTCGGCTTCGTTCTCGATGAAGAGCACGCTGACCTTGCCCTGCGCCCTGAGGTTCTGGGTATGGGCGGCAAGTTCGCTCACGTAGACGTAGAAATCGGCGCCTTCACGCACGTAGGCGGCGTAGCTGGCGTTGGGGTCGCCCTCGCCGTTGACGGTCGCCATCAGCAGGGACTGAAAGCGTTCGGGAAAGACTTCGTATTCGGCGCGGACGGTATCGAGATCGATGGTTGCGGACATGAATGTTTCTCCAGGGTTTGAGGGGGGGGGGGCCAGTCGGGCGGCGGGATCGGCGGACTGGCTAGCTGGGAACATCCAGGCTGGCTGGCAAAACGGCGCGCGGTGCGCGAACCGTTTCAGGGTAGCGGGCGGAGGCGTGCGTGACAAGGGCGCAGGCGGGCCATCAGTGCACGTTGCCATCGTGGTCCGCCGCATCGAGCAGGCCTTGCCATTCCATGCCGAGCCGCTGTGCCGCGTTGCGCAGGATGTCGGCATAGCGGGGATCGTTTGCGACGAAGCGGAAGTGCGCGGCGATGGATTCGGCCATGGCGCGGCAGCCGGTGGCGTGCTGACGGCTGAGCATGAACAGCAGAGAGACGATGGCCAGTTCGGGGTGCCGGTCGTATTCGGGCGGCGGCGTGGGCGGCTGGGACATGTGGCCTCCGGTCAGGCGTTAGAGACGTTGCGCGTAATATTCGACGACCTGCTGCACGTCGATGGGGAAGGGCACTTCGTCGGCCATGGGCACGCGATTGATCTGCGCGGTGCGCTGCGTTTCATCGAAATGCAGCCACTCGGGCCGAGTGAGCGCCGGCGCCTGCAGGCTCTCGGCCACCATCGGGATGTTCGCGGCGCGGCCGTGCAGGGCCAGCGTGTCGCCGGGCTTGATGCGGATCGACGGAATGTTCACGCGCACGCCGTTGAGCAGGATGTGGCGATGGCGCACGAGCTGGCGCGCCGCGACCGCGGTGGGAGCGAAACCGGCACGGAACACGGCGTTGTCGAGCCGGCATTCCAGCAGTTCGAGCAGTTTGTCGCCGGTGGGCATCCTCGCGCGTTTGGCTTCGACGAACAGGCGGCGGATCTGCGTTTCGTTGAGGCCGTAGTTGTAGCGCAGCTTCTGTTTTTCCATCAGCTTCACGCCGAAGTCCGACTTGCGCTTGGTCTTCTGCCCGTGCTGGCCGGGCGGATAGGGTCGATCTTCGATGGATTTCGTGGACAGGCCGGGCAACTGGGTGCCCAGGGCACGCATGATCTTGAGGCGGGGGCCGGTATAGCGGGACATGATGATTCCAGGGGTCAGGGGTCAGGGGTCAGGGGTCAGGGGTCAGGGGTCAGGGGTCAGGCGGCGGCGCGGGTGTGGATCCAGAGTTCGCCGTCGGGACCGGTGTGGCAGTCGGCGGCGACACGGTAGGTCGCCATCAACTGTTCGGGGGTGAGCACGTCGACGGGGGGGCCGGCCGCGGCGATGCGGCCCCGGTCGAGCAGCACGATGCGGTCCGCGTAGCGCGCGGCGAGATTCAGGTCGTGCAGGACGGCGATCACGGCAAAGCGGTGGGCGCGGCTGAGTCCGCGCGCCAGCCCCAGAAGGCCGTGCTGATGGGTGATGTCGAGCGCGGCAGTGGGTTCGTCGAGAAAAAGCAGGCGCGGATCGGTATCGCCCGGCCACACCTGGGCGAGCGCGCGCGCGAACTGCACGCGCGCCTTCTCGCCACCCGAGAGCCGCGGGTAGCTGCGTGCCGCCAGATGCGCGGTGTCCGCCGCCGCCATCGCCTCGTCGACGATGTCCCAGTCGCGCGCGGTGGTATGGCGCTCGCAATGCGGATAGCGGCCCATCATCACCACTTCGCGCGCGCTGAAGGCGAATTCCAGATGTGTGTCCTGGCGCATCACGGCGCGGGTGCGGGCGAGCTCCAGCGGCTGCCAGTGGGCCAGTGGGCGGCCGCATAACGCCACTTCGCCGGCTTCCGGCACGAATTCGCCGGCCATCACCTTGAGCAGCGTGGATTTGCCGGCACCGTTGGGGCCCAGGATGGCGAGCGTTTCGCCCGCGCGCGCAGACAGGCTGACGCCGTCGAGCAGATTGCGTCCGCCGCGCGTGACGCGGAGCTGGCTGGCGTAGATCATGCGCCCCGTCCCCGTTGTGCGAGCAGCCAGATGAAGAAGGGCGCGCCGAGCGCGGCGGTGAGTACGCCGAGCGGCAATTCGGCGGGCGCGATCAGGACGCGTGCGCCGAGATCGGCCAGCACCACGATCAGCGCACCCATCAGCATCGATACCGGCAGCGTGCGGTGATGGTCGGGCCCCAGCAGCATGCGGACCAGATGCGGCACCACCAGGCCGATGAAGCCGATCATGCCGGTGAAGGCGACGAGCACGCCGACGGCGGCGGCCACGCCGACGAAGCTGCGCCGCTTCACCGCCTGCACGTCCACGCCCAGGTGCGCGGCTTCGGCTTCGCCGAGCAGCATGGCGTTGAGCGCGCGCGACTGGCGCAGAAACACGGCGGCGGCCAGGCCCACTACGACGAGGCAGACGGCGACGAGCGTCCAGTTGGCGGCGCCGAGCCCGCCGAGCGTGAAGAAGGTGAGATTGCGCAGTTGTTCGTCGTTGGCGAAATAGCTGAACGCGCCCAGGCCGGCGCCGGCCAGCGCGTTGATGGCAATGCCGGCGAGCAGCATCGAGGTGACGTCGGACACGCCGTCGCGGGTGCCGAGCCGGTAGACAAAGAGCGCGGCGGCCAGACCGCCGCCGAACGCGGCCAGCGGCAGCAGCCACAGGCGCAGGGCGGGGAAGATCAGCGGCAGGGCCCATCCGCCAGCGACGATGACGAGGCCCGCGCCGAGCGCGGCGCCGCCGGATACGCCGACCAGGCCGGGGTCGGCGAGCGGGTTGCGGAACAGGCCCTGCAGAACCGCGCCGCAGATGGCCAGTCCGGCGCCGACGAGGATGGCGAGGACCACGCGCGGCAGACGCAGGTGGAGGAACAGTGCGGCTTCGCCCGCTGTGTAGCGGTCGCCGACATCCAGTCCCAGTCCACCGGCGAGAATGGCGAGAATGCGGCCCGGCGGCAGTTCGACCGCGCCGATCCCGGCGGCGGCGAAGAACGACAGCACGAGCAGCGCGACCAGCGTGGACACGATCCAGACTGCGCGCGGCGGACGCGGCATCCGCGGGGCCGGCTGCGCGAGCGTGCTCATGTCAGGCCGCGCGCGGGGCCGCACGCCAGGGGCACAGAGACGCGCGAGGACCGGACGACTCGCGATGAGGCTGGCTGGAGCGGCCACGACGAATCCCCGCGTCGTTCCTCAAAATCGTCCGGTAGTTCGGCATCCCTGTGCCGCTGGCGTGCGGCGTGTCGCTCATGCCTGACCTCGCGTGCGTTGCGCGAGCCGGGCCACGGCCTGCGGCAGACGCGGCCCGAAACCGAGCAGAAACAGACCGTCGAATGTGCATACCCTGCGTGCCTTCGCGGCCGGCGTATCCGCCAGTCCGGGACGCGACAGCAGGGCGTCCGGCCCGCCCAGGCCGTCGACCGATTGCTGCGTGGTGACGACCACCTCGGGCGCGGCGGCAGAGAGCGCTTCGGCGGAAATGGTCTTGTAGCCCTCGAAATCGAGTGCGTTGTCGCAGGCGGCCAGCGCGAGCATGGCGTCGGCCGCGGTGCCGCGGCCAGCCAGATTCAGCACGGGCCCGCCGTGCGCCATGACGAACACCGCACGCGGCCGTCCCGGCAGACCGGCGATCTGTGTCGCGGTGCGTTGCCATTCCGTCTCGTACTGACGGATACGGACGGTGGCGCGCTCCGCCTGTCCGAGCGCGGCGCCGATCGCGCGCAGCTTGTCGGCCGGTGCGGCTGGCGTGTGCGCGGCGGGCAGCGTGATCCAGCGGATGCCCGCCCCCTTGATCTGGGTGACAACGGCGGGCGGGCCGGCATCGTCGGAGGCCAGGATCAGATCGGGCGCCAGCGAGAGCAGGCCCTCCGCCGACAGCGCGCGCTGATAGCCCACGCGGGGCAGGCGCTGCGCCACCGGAGGATAGAGGCTGGTGGTGTCCGCGCCGACGATGACTCGCTCCATGCCGAGTGCGTACACGCATTCGGTGATGGCGCCGCCGACGCATACGACGCGCGATTGCGCGGCCCGGACCGGGCGTGCCGTTGCGGCGAACGCAGTGGCGCCCAGGGCGAGAAAGTCGCGCCGCTTCATGCGGCGCGTTTCCCGACACGCGGGGCGAACGCCTCTTCGCCGATGTCGGTCTGGATCGGCGCCGCGAAGGCTTCGCGCTGCAGTCCCATGCCGTTCAGCATCCATACCCCGACCCAGGTGCGGGTGAAACGCTCGAAACTGGCTTGACTGTCCCAGGCCAGCAGAAGGGTAAAGGCGTCGCGCCGTTCGCGCGGCAGGCTGAGCTCGCAGGACACGAGGCCGAGCGCCTGATGCAGGGAATCGCGCGCGGCGTTCCATGCGTGCTGGAACTGGTCGCGGTAACGCGGCAGAACGTGAAAGTGGTAGGCGATGGCGAGCATCAGCGCGTCCCCATGCTTTCGGCCAGCATGCGCCAGCCGGTGGTTTCTGGAATGCCGGGTTTGCGTTTGCCGAAGAAATAGGCGATGAATTCGCCCTGCGCGTCGAACAGCTCGATGGAGGTGACGACGCCGTCGGTCGTGGGTTTTTTCACCAGCCAGACCTGGGCGACGAGATCCTCGCGCAGATGCAGATTGAAGCCGGGGTCGAGCACATTGATCCAGGGACCCATCCGTTCAATGCGCTTCACCGGCCCGGTGTGGATCTGGATGCAGCCGGAATTGCCGACGAAAACCATGATGTCGAGCGCCCCGGCGGCGGCGGCCTGCAGCACGCGTGCCGGCGTATTGGTGAACAGGGGCTTGGCGAAGGCCTCGCCGGCGAGCCGGAAGGCCTGGGTGCGGCTGACCTGATGTTTCCTCAGCAGGCCGAAGAACTGGTGGGTGTCGCGCATCGCATGCCAGTCGGCGCGCAGGGCTTCGACGTCGACCGCATCGTCGGACCGCTCGGGCTTGAGGCTTGCCGGGCGCGGCAGGACGGTTTCGCCGGGAATCTGTACCGGTGCGGCCCAGGCATCGCGCAAGGCCTCGAAAGCGAAGGGGTCGGCGTCGTCGCGCAGGTAGATCTTGTGGATGGCGTCGCCGCAGGCATCGAAGAACTGGAACGACCGGCGCGTCTCGCTGCCCACTTTTTCCTCGACAGCGTAGGCGAACGTCCATTTGTCGTAGAAGAGGCGAAGGTCGATGTCTTCGCCCAGCACCAGGCCGACCTGATCGCCGTGGCTGATGTTGGTGTAGTTGCCGTCCTTTTCGTGCACGGCGGCTTCGTTGCGGGTCAGCGCCATGACGTGACCCAGTTCGCCCATGCGCATCATCAGGTCGCGCAGGTCGCCGCCGAGCCGGACGACGTGGCCGCCCACGCCGGTGGCGAGCAGCTGCGCCTCGGACACGCCGAGTTTTTGGGCGGCTTCGCGAATCCGCAGGCGTCCCTGCGCGGTCAGCGCGTGCCAGGCCTCGCGCAGCGCCTGCGGCGAATTCGCGTCGACGCGGACCGGGGTGCTCATGCGGAGACCTCTTCCAGATCGGCGGTGCGGCGTGTCGTCTCGGCCCGGATGTGCCGGCGGGCGCTACCCCAGTCGGTGATCAGCCTGGGCGCCGGCGGACGGGCGGTGCGCACGGGCGAAGGCTCCGCGCGATCGAGGTCGAGATCGTCGGCAAGATTGCGACAGGCCTCGCGCTCGGCGGTACTGAGGCTGTCGTGTTCGGCAGCGCGCTGAAGCAGCAGGCGTGCGGTGGCCTTGTTGCGGTTGCAGGGCTGGCGCAGTACGACCAGTGCGGCGACGAGCAGGGAAGCGACGGGCGAGGTACGCATGCGGTTCACCTCAGGCGGCGGCGACGAAGGCTTCGCCGGGCTGCCATTCGCAGGCGGTGAGCTCGCCGCTTTGCAGGGCATGCAGCAGGCGCAGGGTTTCGCGCGCCGAGCGGCCCACGCTGAGATCGTTGGCGGCGATGCTCGCCACCCGGCCTTCGGGATTGACGATGAATGTCGCGCGTACGGCCACGCCGCTGTCGGCGAGCACGCCGAAGCCTTCCGCGAGTGCGCGCGAAACGTCGCCCAGCATGGGGAATTTCACCGGACCGAGGCCGTGACGGACCCAGGCGCGGTGCGCGTGCGCAGAATCGACGCTGGCTCCGAGCAGGGTGGCGCCCGAGACATCGAAATCGTGGCTGAGGTCGGAGTAGGCGCGGATTTCCGTCGGGCAGACGAAGGTGAAATCGAGCGGCCAGAAAAACAGCACCAGCCACTTGCCGCGGTGATGCGAAAGCGTCACCGGTTCGATGCGGCCGTCGGGCAGATAGGCTTCGCAGGTGATATCGGGAATGGTGTTGCCAATCGAGATCATGACGGGCTCCTTCAGTGCAGGACGGGATGTGTGGAAACGGCGCAACTGTCGGCCGCGACGGCGCGCCACTCGAACGACAGGCGTCGGCAGGCGTCGGCCAGGCGGGGACTGGACGCGCGGTCGTGCATCCAGGCCAGATGCTGTTCGATCATGCGGGCGAGCTTGCGGCTGCCGGTCTGCTGATAGCGGTGCATCAGCCAGAGCGTGGCGGCGATCACGATGTCGCTGGTGTCATGCGGCTGCGGGGCGGACATGCCAGTCTCCTTCGGTTGAGGGCTGGCTGGCGCAGACGCGCGGGCGGGCGGAATGTTCGGATGGCCTTGCGGCCAGGCGGCGACGCTGCCGAACGGTTTACTTGGTGAGGATCAGCTTGCCGTTCTTGGTGATGCGCAGGCGATAGTGTTCGCCGTTGTGGCTGATCAGGATTTCCTGAGCGCCCTGGAATAAAAAGTCCGTCGGGATCGGGCCCGACGGAAAATTCCGCGTTCCGGGCTCGACCGGAGAACGGATGGAGGAAGCGTTGGCGGCATGCATGGCATCGGGGTCCTGTGCGTCGGAATCGGGTGTCATGGCGGGTTTGTTGTCGGGTTTCGATGAGTTGGTGTGTTAAGAATAATAACGATTCTCATTTATATGTCAAGCGAAAATGTGCGGATACGGAAAAAATTGCCGGCGGCGGGGTGACCGGAAAATCAGGCGCGCGGGGAAGCGCTGCCGCGCTCCCAGTCGGCGCGCACGAGCGGCGCGACGCTGAGTACTTCCGGTTGCAGGGTGACGTGGGTGATGCCGTGCCGATGCGAGAGCGCTTCGCGCGCGGCGGCGAGCAGGTGCGGCCAGTCGGGCAGATCGCGGATTTCGAGATGGGCCGACAGGGCGATGGTGCCCGAGGACAGGGTCCACACATGGAGGTCGTGCACGCGGAGCACGCCTGGCAGCGTGGCGAGATCGTGGCCAACCGCGTCGAGGTGGATCTGCATGGGCACGCCTTCCATCAGAACATGCAGGGTTTCGCGCAGCAGGCGCAAGGCCGAGGTCAGGATCAGCAATGCGACGAACAGCGACAACAGCGGATCGATCGGCGTCCAGCCGGTCGTGAGGATGACGATGCCCGAGACGATGGCGGCAACCGAACCGAGCGCGTCGCCGATCACGTGCAGCAGGGCGGCCCGGCTGTTCAGCGTGGATTCGCCGCGGCTGAGTACCCAGGCCACGAGCAGGTTGACGCCCAGACCGACGAGGGCGACCCCAGTGACCGCGCCGCCCGATATCTCGCGCGGCGTGCCGAAGCGCTGGAAGGCCTCGTGGGCGATGAAAGCGATCAGCGCGAGCATGAGCACGCTGTTGACGAGCGCAGCGAGGATTTCCGCGCGCACGAAACCATAGGAATGGCGCAGGCTGGGAGGGCGCCGGGCCAGCCACGCGGCAGCCGCGGCCAGCCCCAGCGAGGAGCTGTCGGTGATCATGTGGCCGGCATCGGCCATGAGCGCGAGCGAGTGGGCCCACCAGCCCACGCCGGCCTCGACCGCTGCGAAGCCCAGGGTCAGCAGCAGCGCCGCGACCAGCTTGCCCGTATGGCCCTGGTGGCCCAGATGGTGGTGCGTGTGGCTTTCGCCGCGATCGAGCGACAGGCGCGGATCGTCGCCGTGATGCGTATGCGCGTGGCCGTGGCTATGAATGTGCACGGTAGTCCGTCGGGTCTGCGGCCAGGTCGAGCGTACCGGAATCGAGGCCGAGTCCGGCAATGTGGTGTAGCGCGTCGGCATAGCGTGCCGATTCGCGCAGCGCGGTCATGTCCGGCGGGTGCGGCCGGCCGTGCATGCGCGCCAGCCGTGCGCGCGCCGGCGCGGGCCAGTCCACGTCGAGTTGCGCAAGCACTTCGTCGGCGAGATCGGGACGGTTGCAGACCAGCGCCATGTCGCAGCCGGCCGCCAGTGCCGCCGCCACGCGTGCAACGATACCGCCCGCGGTGCCGGCACCGGCCATGCAGAGATCGTCGCTGAAGATGGCGCCGTCGAAACCGAGTTCGCCGCGCAGGATGTCGCCGAGCCAGATGCGGGAGAAGCCGGCAGGACGATTGTCGATGTGGGGATAGACGACGTGCGCGGGCATGACCGCGGTGAGCCCGGCTTCGATCATCAGGCGGAAGGGAACGAGGTCCGCGCGCGCGATCTCGGACAGCGGGCGTTCGTCGACCGGGATCGCGACGTGGGAGTCCGCCGCGACATGGCCGTGCCCCGGAAAATGCTTGCCGCAGGCGGCCATGCCGGCATCCTTCATGCCCAGCATCAGCGCCTGGGCGAGCTCGAACACGGTGCGCGGTGCGGTGTGGAAGGCGCGGTCACCGATGACGCACGAAGCGCCGTAATCGAGATCGAGCACGGGCGCGAAACTGAAATCGACGCCGTGCGCACGCAGCTCGGCGCCCAGCACGTAGCCGGTTTCGCGCGCAAGGTGCCGGGCCCGCTGTGGGTGTTCGTCCCAGATGCGGCCGAAGACGCGCATCGGCGGCAGGCGGGTGAATCCCTCGCGGAAGCGCTGGACGCGGCCGCCCTCGTGGTCGACGCCAATCAGCAGCGGCGCGGATTTCAGCGCGCGGATGTCGGCGGCGAGCGCAGCAAGCTGCGCCGGGTCGCGGTAGTTGCGTGCGAACAGGATCACGCCGCCGACCAGCGGATGGGACAGCCGCCTGCGGTCTTCGTCGGAGAGCGCGGTGCCCGCCACGTCGAGCATCAGGGGGCCCAGGGTCATGGCGCGCTCCGTTCCGGTCGGAAATTCATGTCGTCTCCAGAATGACGAATGCCAGGATGAAATCGCCTTCGTCCGACAACGATACATGATGCGCGGCGATTCCCCGTGTGCGCAGCCAGTCCGTCAGTTCGGGCGCGCAGGCAAAATGCGGCTTGCCCTGACCGTCGCGCAGCACGGCGATGTTGGCGAGCGTGACCGGCGCGCGCAGGCCGGTGCCGGCTGCCTTGGCGAACGCCTCCTTGGCGGCGAAGCTCTTGGCGAGAAAGCGCGCCGGATCGGCGCTTGCGCGGTAGCCTGCCTGTTCCGCCGGCGCCAGCAGGCGATCGGCGTAACGGTCGCCGAAGCGTGCCAGGCCGTCGCGCACGCGGCCGGCGTCGAGCAGGTCGGTGCCTATGCCGTGGATCATGGCGACACTTTCACCGGCAGGCCGGCCGCACGTATCCGGTCGGCGTAGGCTTCCAGCCAGGCGGCGGGCAGGGCGGACAGGCGTGCCGCCTGCGGTTGCATCGAAGGGCGTGCCAGGCCATAAAGCAGCACGCCGGCAACGGGGAGCGCTTCGCGGCGGATGCGTGCGACCGCTTCCAGATAGGCGGCCTGTTCGGCCTCGGCGGGCGGTCTGCCGTCGATGGCGAATACGCAGGTCTGCAGCCAGGTCGGGCATTGCCGGGCCGTCGCGGCCAGGCGTCCGAACTGTTTTTCGGGCGCGACGCGCGTCTGGTTGATGGCGCGCATGCCGGCGGCCGTCGCGCTGTCGAACTTGAACCAGACTTCGCCGTTCAGCGACGCCATCTTGCGCAGGCCGGCCTGCACGCGCGGCCGGTCGGCGAGGCTGCCGTTGGTGATCAGGACCAGTTTGACGGAGGGGCCGTCGCGGCCGTTCAGTTCGAAATCCGCCATTACCCGGCCGATCAGATCGATCACCTCCGGAAATTCGCGCGCGCTGGTCGGTTCGCCATTGCCCGACAGCGCGATGTCGTTCAGCCGGCGCGCACCTTCCGGGACGCGGGTCTGCATGAAATCGCCATGCACGATGTCCGCGAGCAGGGTGCGCAGTTCGGTCTCGATCTGCACCAGATCGAGCGGCGGCGCGGCGCCGCGGACCAGTCCGGGCACCTGGCAATACACGCAGGCCCAGTTGCAGGCGTTGTTGGGGTTGAGATTGACGCCTGCCGACACGCCGCCGGCGCGGCGCGATACGACCGGGTAGACGTAGGTCAGACCGGCGTTGTCGCGGTCGTGGTTCTGTGCGGTCAGCGGTACGGTTCGGGGCATGGCGGGATTTTCTCACCTTCCACCGCCAATAAAAACGCCGTTGCGCTCGGGGGATCCGCATGGCGGCCGCGTTGGCATGCGTCTGCAAGGCTGTTATAGTCCGCACCGTCATGGGGGAGTAGCCGCTCTTCGTCAGAAGAGGCTTGCGTCAACATGCTTGGCCTTCGGGCCATGGCGCAGGCAGTCCCGAACCTGGCAAGACCTTTGACCACGATGCTTCCGACAGGCCGGCGGCGTCGCGGTCAATCGTCCGTCGCCGGCCCGGGATCATTCATGGAATCGCTCCTCGTCTCCACGGGCGCCGTCGCCCTCGCCGAAATCGGCGACAAGACCCAGCTGCTCGCCTTTCTGCTCGCCACGCGCTTCAAGAAACCGCTGCCCATCGTGCTGGGCATCCTGGTCGCCACTCTGCTCAATCACGGTCTGGCCGGCGCACTGGGCACCTGGATCACGACGGCCGTGAATCCGGAATTGCTCCGCTGGCTCGTCGGCCTGTCTTTCGCCGGGATGGCGCTCTGGATGCTTGTACCTGATGCGATCGACGAAGGGGAAACGCGGATCGCCGGCCGCCTCGGCGTGTTCGGTGCCACGGTCGTCGTCTTCTTTCTGGCCGAGATGGGCGACAAGACGCAGATCGCCACGGTGGCGCTGGCCGCGCATTACGCCGCGCCCCTCATGGTCGTGATCGGCACGACGCTGGGCATGCTGATCGCGGATGTGCCGGCTGTCTTCGTCGGCGACCGTTTGGCGGCTAGAATCTCCATGCGCATGGTTCGCATGGCCAGTGCGGCGCTGTTCGCCGTGCTGGGGGGCGCGGTCCTGTTCGGGCCGAGTTTCACAACCGGATTCTGACGATGCATACCGAGAACCTCTCCCGCTGGACTCACGAGCATGTCTTCGATACCGGCAGCGAACGGGCCGAGCGCAGCACCCGTGCCGTGATGTGGATCACCGTCGCGATGATGGCGATCGAGATCGCCGCCGGCTGGGGCTTCAATTCGATGGCCCTGCTGGCCGACGGCTGGCACATGGGGTCGCATGCCGTGGCCATCGGCCTGTCTGCCATGGCGTATGCGGCGGCGCGGCGCTACGCTCGGGATCCGCGGTTCGCCTTCGGCACCTGGAAGATCGAAGTGCTGGCAGGTTTCGCCAGTGCCGTTTTCCTGCTCGGCGTTGCGATCATGATGGTGATCGGTTCGGTGGAGCGGATCGTTTCGCCGCAGCCCGTCCGGTATCAGGAGGCCATCGTCGTTGCCCTGCTGGGCCTGGCCGTCAACGTCGTCTGCGCCTGGATTCTGGGCAGGGCCCACGACCATGGTTCTGTCCATGGCCACGATCATGGACATGGCCACACCCATACCTCCACCGATCGTTCGCCGGACCTCAACCTGAAATCCGCCTACCTGCATGTCGTGGCGGATGCGGCCACATCGGTGCTCGCCATCGTCGCCCTGGTCGGCGGCTGGCTTTATGGCTGGAACTGGCTCGATCCGGTCATGGGAATTGTCGGCGCGCTGCTGATCGGGATGTGGGCAAGGAGGCTCATTGTCGAAACCGGGAAGGCCCTGCTGGATCGTGAAATGGATCATCCGGTGGTCGATGCGATCCGGACCACGGTGGAAACCGGCTGCGGGGCCGGAGACACCCGGCTGTCCGATCTGCACGTCTGGCGTGTGGGTAGGCAGACCTATGCCTGCGCGCTCACGGTCGTTACGCACGATACGGCACTGACGCCGGCCGCGATTCGCAGGCAGTTGTCGGCGCATGACGAGATCGCACATTCGACCATCGAACTGCACTACTGCCCGGATGCCATGCACGCTGGCGGAGACGATACAGCCGCTGCCATCGCCCGGTGATCCGTAAACCAGGATGGCGGTGGGTCAGGGATTCGAACCCTGGAAGAGGTTGCCCCCTTGCTAGTTTTCAAGACTAGTGCCTTCAACCGCTCGGCCAACCCACCGTTACCGCTGCACACAGAAAAAGCCCGATAGCGCCAGCGGCAGTTTGCTGCGCTGCCCCTGTTCTGCCGGCATCGGCAGCCCGAGTGCGGGTTTTTACGTTCGATGCCGGATGCCGCCGGGCCGGAGCAACGCGACGAGAGCGCGATTGTAGCGGTTCGCGCGGACATTTGCCCGGAACCCCGCATATTGCCGGGGGGCCGACAGCCGGTGTCGGCATTTCGTCTGCATGGGATTCACAGCACCGAAAGAGACTTCGCGAGGCCCGTCAAATCGGGCATTGCGGGAGGGCGGGGCTGCTCCGGCGGCTGGCACAGATGGTGCAAGGCTTCCGGCATGTGCACCGGATGAATACGCACGACATGACGGAACTCTTCGAAATGCTGTCCACCATCACGCGTCGCCGCAAGGCGGGCGGGCGGGTCTCGTTCGCCTCTCCACGCGCGGTTGCGAAATGGTTGAAAAGCCTGCCTGCCGACTCGGATTACGACGCCCATCACATGCTGGTCGAAGGCCTGGAACGCTTCAATGCCGACAATGCGCAGGCCACGCTGGAGCGCATGAAAGCGCTGATGGCGCTGGAGGAGGCAGGCCTGCCGCTGCAAGGGCGGATCGTCGAGCAGTATGTACGCAACCAGTTGGCGTTCCGGCTGGCGCGGCAGGCGCTGTGGCGCGAAACCTGGGCATTCTGGTCGCTGCTTGCCGAGGCTTGGCTATGCCTGTTGAAGCAGGCCTACCGGGGCGCGTTCAGCGAGGAACTGAAACCGCACACGGCCGATATCGCGGTGCGTGCGTTGCGCTACGCCGGGTTGGCAATGCGCTGGGATTTCCATCAGGGACGGGTGCCGGCCGGGAACGCCTGGCGGCGTGTCCACAAGATTTACAGGCTGCTCGAACGGGACGGGCTTGCCACGCAAGTAGTGATGATGAACGCCCGCCCGACGCATTGCGCCCGCGAATACACGCTCATCGTGCTGATGGGGCTGGTGCACCCGCTGGGCTACCGGGCGCAGGAGATCGAGTCCATCGCGCAGATTCTCGACAGCTACGAACCGCTTCCGTTGCCGGAAAAACAGCTGCGGATGACGCTGCACACGCATTGGGTCGACCTCTCCCAGACGGAGGGAGCAAGCGTGCTCGACACGGATTGTGTGGAGGGCCGGCGCCTGCGTTATTTCGCGCTGCAACCGCTGATCGCCTATCTGAAGACGCTCGATCTGACCGATCACGATGGCAATGGGCTGACGCGTCAGACGGCGAGCCTGATCCAGCGTGGCGGCATTCGCCGCCTGCGGCAGCGCACGTGCCGTTTCGGCCATGTCTGGGTCGCCACGGGCATGACGCACATTCTGGCCGTACTGGCCAAGCCGGGCATGGCGGCGGCACGGCTGGGGCTGCAATCCTGGTCGCTGCGCGACGAGAGTCCCGAGGGCATGGGGTTCGCGCTGCCCGAGGCGCAGACGCTGCCGCATGGCCGGCTCATCGCGGTGAGCTGGGATCCTGCGGAAAACGTCTGGCAACTGCTGGTGACACGCTGGCAGCACGAGGAAGGGGATCAGCATCTGATCGGCGCGCAGCGCCTGTCGCGTCATCCCAAGCGCGTCGAAATTCAGGGCGACGCGGCAACCCCCGATCTACCGCAGGAAAAAGCCTGGGCCTTGCTGCTGCCGATGAGCCTGCCCGATCAGGGGCTCAGCAATCTGCTGCTGCCGCAGACGCATTACCGCATGGGCGCACAGCTTTCGCTGCGCGATGGCGATACGCTCTATCACCTGCGCCTGGGCGAGGTGCACGAAAGTCACGAAGGCTGGCTGCGCGTCGGTCTGGATGTGCTGGGCCGCGAACAAATTGCCGCGGCGGCCTGAGGCCAGCGTCAACGGGTGCGGATGTCGCCGAAATGGAAGTCGAATCCGCCGGCACGCCGGTCCCGGAAATAGTGCTCCAGAGTTGCATGCACGGTACGGAAAGCGATTTTGTCCCAGGGGATTTCGGATTCGTCGAACAACCGCGTTTCCAGCGATTCGACGCCGGGCTGGAAATCCAGATCGAGCAGGCGCGCATGGAACATGAGGTAGACCTGATTGATGTGCGGCAGGTTGAACAGCGTGTACAGGCTGCCGATCTCGATGCGTGCGCCGGCTTCTTCCCAGGTTTCGCGCGCCGCGCCCTCGAGCGTGGTTTCGCCGTTTTCCATGAAGCCCGCGGGCAGGGTCCACAGGCCGTATTTGGGTTCGATGGCCCGTCGGCACAGCAGTATCTTGTCTTCCCACGCCGGGATACAGCCCACCACCATTTTGGGGTTCTGGTAATGGATGGTGCCGCAGGCCGGACAGATATACCGGGGCAGATGGTCGCCGTCGGGGATGCGCAGCACGACGCGGCTGCCACATTCGCTGCAGAAATTCATGGATGTCGGCTCGTTCTGTTTGGACTCACGGTAGCAAAATCCCCCCATGCGGAGCAAGGACGAGTTTGGCCGCACAAGGGGGGAGCGTTTATGATTTGCGGCATTCAACCGTTGTTCCGACCGCCATGCGTCCCTCCCATATCGAAACCATCCTCGACCGCGAATTCGAAAGCGCCGCCGACGGGCACCACACGCCCGTCATGCTGTGGGGGCCGCCCGGCGTAGGCAAGTCGCAGATCGTCGCCAAGATCGCGCAACAGCATGGGGTACCGCTGATCGATATCCGTCTCTCCCAGATGGAGCCGACCGATCTGCGCGGCATCCCGTTCCGCAGCGGCAGTCTGGTCGACTGGTCGATTCCATCGGTGCTGCCCGATGCCGAACGCCACGGGCCTGCCGGCATCCTGTTTCTCGACGAGATCACGTCGGCGCCGCCGACCGTTTCGGCCGCCGCCTATCAACTCATTCTGGACCGCCGGCTGGGCGAATACACCGTGCCGGAAGGCTGGGTCATTTTCGCCGCCGGCAACCGGCAGGGCGACCGCGGTGTGACCTATGCGATGCCGGCGCCGCTGGCCAACCGGTTCACGCATTACGAAGTCGAGGTCTTTCTCGACGACTGGGTGAACTGGGCCTATAGCGAGGATATCGATCCGCGCGTGATCGCCTTTCTGCGTTTCCGCCCCGACCTGCTGTTCAGCTTCGATCCGGCGCACACGCCGATCGCCTTTCCGAGTCCGCGCTCGTGGGAATTCGCCCACCGCGCGCTGCAGAAATTCGACAAGACCGAACTGCTGGCCGATGCGCTCGTGGCGTGTGTTGGACAGTCAGCCGGGCTTGAACTGAAAACCTTTGTCGACAACATGGCGCAGATGCCTGACATCGACGCCATCATCGAAGGCAAGGATGCCGAGGTGCCGCAGGGCGTCGACCTGCAGTACGGCGTGGCCGCCGCGCTGGTGCGCAAGGCGGTCAAGGCCGCCGACGGCGGCAACGCGGCGACGGTCTACGGCAACATCCTCAAGTACGCGCACCGTTTTCCGCAGCGCGAGCTGGGCGTGATGCTGGTGTCCGATCTGCATCGCGCCGTCGGCCGGCCCTTGTTCGCCGTGCCGGCGTTTGCCGAATGGGCCAACAGCATCGCGGATCTGGTGCTGTACGAGCATTGAATCCATGAGCGAAGCCGACGACGCCGCGCTCGCGCCCATCCTCACCAAGCTCGCCGCCGCACGCACGCGCCTGATCATGGAGCGGCCCTTTCTGGGTTCGCTGGTGATGCATCTGCCGCTGAAACCGGCGCCCGAGTGGTGCAAGACCACGGCCACCGATGCCAAGGCGTTCTATTTCAACCCGGGGTTCATCGACCATCTGAATCTGGCGCAAACCCAGTTCGTGCTCGCGCACGAGGCCATGCATTGCGCCATGGGCCATGATCATCGCCGCAACGGCCGCATCAAGCGCCGCTGGGATGTGGCCTGCGAGCACGCCGTCAACCTGGTGCTGATCGAAGACGGCATGAAGCCGCCGCTGCACGGCATTCTGGCCGACCAGAATTACCTCACGCTGTCGGCGGAAGAAATCTATCCCATGATTCCCGACGACACGCCCGAGGAATCTTTCGACGAACACCTCTTCGACAGCGACAACGACACCGGGTCCAGCCCCGACCAGAACCAGCGTCAGGACAATCCCGACGCGGGCGACAGCGGCGGGCAGGGCAAGGAAGGCCAGAGCGATCCCGAACCCCGCGAGGGCAGCGGCGGGCAGGCCTCGCAAAAGCCGGACCCGCTTTCACAGGCCGAACGCGAAGAGCTTTCCGAGCAATGGAAAAACCGCTTGGCCGCGGCCGCCCAGGCGGCGCGCCAGGCCGGCAAGCTGTCGCAGTCGATGATGCGCTGGGTCGACGACCTGCTGGCGCCGAGCCTGCCGTGGCGGGCGCTGCTGGCCCGTTTCTTCGCCGTCAACCAGCGCGACGACTATTCCTGGCGCCGGCCGTCGCGCCGCGAAGGCGATGCCCTGCTGCCGCGCCTGTCGAGCGAGGGCCTCGATGTCGTCGCCGCGATCGACACCAGTGGCTCGATCGGCGACGAGGAGCTACGTGAATTCGTCACCGAGCTGGATGCGCTGAAAGGCCAGGTGCGGGCCCGGGTCACGCTGCTGGCCTGCGACAACCGCATCGCCGGCAGCGCGCCCTGGGAATTCGAGCCCTGGGACACGATGCAGTTGCCGCCCGGACTCGAGGGCGGCGGCGGCACCGATTTCCGCCCGGTGTTCGACTGGGTCGAGGCGGAAAACCGCAGCCCCAATCTGCTCGTCTACTTTACCGACGCCGCCGGCGATTTTCCCAAGCTGCCGCCCAGCTATCCGGTGATCTGGCTCGTAAAGGGCAAAGGGACGGTGCCCTGGGGCGAACGGGTGCAGCTCAATTGAGCTGGCTGGACGACGCCCCGCCCGGCCGGGTGCGCAGTTTTCTGTTCGAGGCGCTCGATATCCGCGGTGCCTGGGTCCGGCTGGACGACGCCTGGGGTGAAATGATCGCCGGGCGCGATTACGCCGCTCCCGTGTCCGGGCTGCTCGGCCAGCTTGCGGCCGCGACGACGCTGATTGCAGCCAACCTCAAGCAGGCCGGCAGGTTGACGTTCCAGCTGCGCGGCGACGGCGACGTGTCGCTTCTGGTGATGGACTGCGACGAACAGCTGCGCCTGCGCGGCATGGCGCGGGCCGGGTCCGGCATCACCCCCGGCCCGCTCCGGACGCTGCTCGGCGAAGGCGCGCTGACGCTCACGCTGGATACCGCCGACATGCGCCAGCCCTATCAGAGCTACGTGCCCATCGAAGGCGACACGCTGGCGGTGGCGTTCGAACATTACCTCGCCCGGTCCGAGCAGCTGCCGACGCGGCTGTGGCTGGCAGCCGGCACGGAGGCTGCGGCCGGCCTCTTCCTGCAGGCACTGCCCGGCGCGCAGGCGCGCGACCCGGACGGCTGGAACCGGATTCAGATTCTGGCCGATACCGTGCGTCCGGATGAGCTGTGGACGCTGGGAGCGATCAAGCTGATCGAGCGTCTGTTTCCCGAAGAGGACGTGCGGGTATATGACCCGCGCCCCGTCAGGTATTTCTGTCCTTACGACCCGGCCAAGATTCATTCGATGCTGCGTGGTATCGGCCAGATGGAATGCGAGTCGATTCTGGCGGAATATGGGGAAATCCGCGTACGCGATGACATCTGCAACCACGAGTACGTGCTGGACGCAGCAGCCGTGGCGGCGTTGTTCAGATAGGAGAACGTGATGCACAAAATCGTGTTTCTGCTCGGTATGCTGCTCGCGGCCGGCGCTGTGCAGGCCGAGGAGGGCCGCTATCAGGCCCTGCCGCTGGCGGGTGTGGATGGCGGCAAGGGCGGCGGGCGTGCTTTCATACTCGATACCCGCGACGGTCATGTATGGGTCTGGAGCGAGAATGAGCTGGTGGTCGCGCCGGATGGCAGCCGGCGCTACGGTGCCGGTTTCATCTATCAGGGCAAACTGCGCCCGGGCACCCGGCCCGGCGAATTCATCGATCCGAAACAGTGATGCAGCACAGATCGGACCGGCCCGGGCATGGGCCGCATGCCCGTTTTGGCGGTGCCGGCCGGCTGCGTTTAACCCTTGTCTATGCCTGAATTGACGCGGTGTTCACGCGGGGTGTGTTGCGGGAAGGCAACGGCCCAATGGGTTAAATGAAGAAATTTAATAGATTGTGGTTTTCTTTTACCGATTTGCTAGAATTCCGCGCGTCGGCTGGATCACAAGTCCCGGACCGATCTCTGGTGTGGGTTTCAACTACTGTACTTAAAGGGAAATCAAATGAAATATTCCGTTCTCCTGGCTGCCCTGCTGGCTGCTTCCTTGACCGCTTGCGGCCACAAGGAAGAAGCTGCTGCTCCCGCTGAAGCGCCCGCCGCTGAAGCGCCGGCGCCTGCTGCTGAAGCGCCTGCCGCCGAAGCGCCCGCTGCCGAGGCACCCGCTGCCGAAGCGCCCGCTGCCGACGCTGCTGCGCCTGCCGAGGCTCCCGCTGCGCCCGCCCAGTAATCCGGGAATCCAGCATGAAAAAACCGGCCTTCGGGCCGGTTTTTTCATGCCTGCACGAATCGTTTCAAACGTTCGGACGCCTCGCTCAGGCGCACGAGCGGCTGCGTGTAGGCGATACGCAGGTGCCGGGCGGCGCGATGCGTACCGAAATCGAGGCCGGGCGTGACGGCGACCCCGGCCTGATCGAGCAACCGTCTGGCCAGCGACTGGCTGTCGGCGTCAAAACGGCTGCAGTCCGCATACAGATAAAAGGCGCCCTGCGGCGCGACCGGGATATCGAAACCGAGCTCGCGCAAGGTCGGCAGCAGGTAACCGCGGCGTTGCCGCAGCTCGGCCTTGCAGGTTTCAAGCAGCGTTTGCGTGCCGGGCTCGAAGGCGGCCAGTGCGGCGTGCTGCGCGGGGGTGGAAGCGGCGAGGAAAAGATTCTGCGCCAGCCGTTCCAGGGCGGGCATTGCCCAGGCGGGCGCGACGAGCCAGCCCAGCCGCCAGCCGGTCATCAGGAAATATTTGGAGAAGCTGTTGACGACGAAAACGTCGTCCCAGCGGGATGCGCTGTGTTCGGCGCCATCGTAGGTCAGGGCCAGATAGATTTCGTCGACGATCAGTGCGATGCGTCGTTCCGTGCACCAGTCGCGGATGCGTGCAAGCTCTTCGAGCGGCATGACGGTGCCGGTCGGATTGGAGGGGCTCGCGACGACCACGGCGCGTGTGGCCGGCGTGGCGTGCGCGGCGATCCGTTCACGCGTCAGCTGGAAGCCGGTCGAGGCATCCACCGGCACCGTGACCGCACGCGCTTCGCAGAAGCGCGTGAAATGACGGTTGCACGGATACCCGGGGTCGGCCATCAGCACTTCACTGTGCGGGCCTGCCAGCAGGCCCAGTGCGAGCAGCAGCGCGCCCGAGGCGCCGGGCGTGACGATCACGCGGCTGGCGGGTACGGCGGTCTGCCAGCGTTCCGCGTGAAAACCCGCGATGGCCTCGCGCAGTGCCGGCAGTCCCAGGGCGCCGGTGTAGCGGGTATGTCCGTCGCGCAGTGCGCGGATGCCGGCTTCGACGATGGGCGCGGGGGTGGCGAAATCCGGTTCGCCGATTTCCAGATGGATGATGTCGTGGCCGGCAGCTTCGAGCGCCTGCGCGCGCGCCAGGATCTCCATGACGTGAAAGGGGGCGATCTCGCGGGCGCGGGCGGCGATGAAGTCGGGGTTCATGCGGGGCGACCGAGCCGCGCCAGCGGGTCCTGGCGGTAGAACCGTTGCATCTGGGTGTAGACCGCCGGGTAGGTATCGGCGAGCAGATCGGGAACTTCGAAGAACATTTCGGTGGTGACGGCAAAGAATTCGGCCGGGTCGGTGCTGGCGTAGGGATCGACGACCGTGTCCTCGCCTGCATCGACGCGCGTGCACAGGTCTTCGTAGGCAGTGCTGAAATCGCGCGCCCAGTCGGCCGATTTCATGCCGCGGTGCAGTGGCGGAAAACCGTTGGCGTCGCCGTTCAGCATGTCGAGCTTGTGCGCGAATTCGTGCAGCACGACGTTGAAACCCTCCAGCTGGCCGCTGGCGTCCACATCGGCAACCGACAGGACCAGGGGCCCGCCGTGCCAGGATTCGCCGGCGAGGATGTCGCGGTAGACGTGCACCACGCCGGCTTCGTCCGTCTCTTCGCGCGGGCGCAGGAACTCGTCGGGATAGAGGATGATCTCGCTCCAGCCGCGATAGCTGTTCTCGTCGAGGTGCAGCGTCAGCAGGCAGGCCTGCAACGCGATGGCCAGCTGGGTGGAACGCGAGACGTCCGCGCCGCCGGCCGCCGAAAAGCCCTTGCCCGCCAGCAGGAGGCTGGCTTGCTCGCGCAGCGCGTCGCGCTCGTCCTGCGTCAGGCCGCCGAGCAGGGGCAAGGCTGCGACGGCGGCGTCGAATTCGGCTTGCGGGATAAGGTGGCGATGCAGGGCGCGCTCGCGGCGCCAGCGGGCGAACCAGTTCATTCGTCCGTATCGAGCAGGCGCATCGCGCCGGATTCGCCGTGCGGATGTTCGAGTTCGACCCGTTCGATCTGGGCGAAACGCTTGCTGATCTTGTCGCTGGATATGCGCACTTCGCCGACATCCTTGCTCGCCTGCTCGATGTGCGTGGCGAGCTTCTTCATGCGCTCGTCGAAGCGGGCGAAATCCTTCGCGAGCTTGGCCAGCTCGTCCTTGATCACGTGCGCCATGCGCCGCGTTTCCGAATCGCGGATCACCGCGCGCGCGGTGTTCAGCACCGCCATCAGCGTGGTCGGCGAGGTGAGCCAGACGCGTTTTCTCTGCGCGTGTTCGACGAGATCGGGGTGATAGGCATGGATTTCGGCGAACACCGCCTCGGCGGGCAGGAACATGACCGCGCCGTCCGAAGTTTCGCCTTCGACGATGTATTTGGCGGCGATGTCGTCGACGTGCTTCTTCACGTCGGCCTTGAATTGCCGGCGTGCCGCTTCGCGCTCGGATGGCGGCAGGGCCTCGTCGAACATGCGGCTGTAGTTTTCCAGCGGGAATTTCGAGTCGACGCAGACCCGGCCGGTGGGTTCGGGCAGTACCAGCACGCAGTCGGCGCGTGCGCCGCTCTTCAGCGTGTGCTGGAAGGCGTAGGCATCGGGCGGCAGGCTGTTGCGCACCAGCGCCTCGAGCTGGATTTCGCCGAAGGCGCCGCGTGCGCGCTTGTCGCCGAGAATTTCCTGCAGGCTGACGACATTGGTCGCCAGCCCCTCGATCTTCTTCTGCGCCTCGTCGATCACCGCCAGCCGCGTCATCACCGAGGTGAAGGTCTCGTTGGTTTTCTTGAAGCCTTCGTCGAGGCGTTCGGCGACCTTGCCGGAGATCTCGTTCAGGCGGCCGTCGACGGTCTGCGACAGGTGCTGCACCCGCTCGCTGAACTGGCCGCTCATGCCTTTCAGGGTCTCCTGCAGCAGGCTCTGCTCGGCGCGGGCCTGCTCGGCCAGTTTTTCCAGCATCGCGGCCTGGAACTGGCCGAACTGGCCGGTGACGGTTTCGCGCGTCTCGGCCAGCCGTTCGGTCTGCGCCACCTGCAGGCCGGCAAGCTGGGCCTGCATGCGGTCGGACTGCTGCGTGAGGCTGGCGTGCAGGTCGGTGAGGACGGCCCGGTGGCGCGCTTCCATGTCCTGCGTCAGCCGGGCGGGTAGATCGGTTTGCCCGCGGCGCAGGGCCTGCAGCCGGAGCAGCAGGACGAGGGCCAGGACGACGAGCAGGCCGAGCCCGAGCAGGAGGCCGATTTCGATGGCAGACATGGCCCGCATTCTACCCGCTGGCCGCAATGAAAAAACCCGGCGCGGGGCCGGGTTCGGGCTTGTGCATCGAAACTTATGCCGCTTCGCGCGCCGCCTTCTTGCGCTCGTGTTCCTGCAGGTGGCGCTTGCGGATGCGGATCGATTTGGGCGTGATCTCGACCAGCTCGTCGTCGTCGATGAATTCGACCGCGGATTCGAGCGTCAGCTTGACCGGCGGCGTCAGCCGCACGGCTTCGTCGGTGCCGGACGCGCGCACGTTGGTGAGCTTCTTGCCCTTGATCGGGTTGACCACCAGGTCGTTGTCGCGGCTGTGGATGCCGATGACCATGCCTTCGTACAGCTTGTCGCCGGGCGAGACGAACATGCGGCCGCGGTCTTCCAGGTTCCACAGCGCGTAGGCAACGGCCTCGCCGTTTTCCTGCGACACCAGCACGCCGTTGTGGCGGCCGGGCAGGTCGGCCTTGACCGGGCCGTAGTCGTCGAACACGTGGCTCATGAGGCCGGTGCCGCGCGTCATGGTGAGAAAGTCGGACTGGAAGCCGATCAGGCCGCGCGCGGGAATGTGGTATTCGAGGCGGGTGCGGCCGTTGCCGTCGGATTCCATGTTGGTCAGCTCGCCGCGGCGACGGCCGATCTCTTCCATCACCGTGCCCTGGGTGTCGTCTTCCAGGTCGATGGTCAGGTTTTCGTACGGCTCGCACTTGACGCCGTCGATGTCCTTGTAGACGACGCGCGGCTTGCCGACGGCCATTTCGAAGCCTTCGCGGCGCATGTTCTCGAGCAGGATGGTGAGATGCAGCTCGCCGCGGCCGGAGACGCGGAAGATGTCGGCGTCGCCGGTGTCCTCGACGCGCAGCGCGACGTTGGTCAGCAGTTCCTTGCTCAGGCGGTCGCGAATCTGGCGGCTGGTGACGAACTTGCCTTCGGTGCCGGCGAGCGGGCTGGTGTTGACCATGAAGTCCATGGTCAGCGTCGGTTCGTCCACGGTCAGCATGGGCAGACCCTGGGGACGGTCCCGCTCGCAGATCGTCACGCCGATGCCGATGTCCTCGACGCCGGAGATGATGACGATGTCGCCGGCTTCGGCTTCCGCCACCTCGATGCGCTCCAGGCCCTTGAAGCCGAGCACCTGGTTGATGCGGCCGGTCGCGACCTGGTCGGCGTGGTTCATGACCGCGACCTGCAGGCCCGGCTTGATGCGGCCGTTGAGGATGCGGCCGACGCCGAGGCGGCCGGTGTAGGTCGAATAATCGAGCGCGGCGATCTGCAGTTGCAGCGGCGCGTCGGCCGCGCCGGGCGGGGTGGGCACGTGTTTCAGGATGGTCTCGAACAGCGGCGTCATGTCGGCCGCCGCGCCGCCCTGCGAGGGCGCGTCCTTGAGGTCGAGGCAGGCCCAGCCGTTCAGGCCGGAGGCGTAGATGATGGGGAAGTCGAGCTGCTCGTCGGTGGCGCCGAGCTTGTCGAACAGGTCGAAGGTCTGATCCACGACCCAGTCCGGCCGGCCGCCGGGGCGGTCGACCTTGTTGATGACGACGATCGGGCGCAGGCCGAGCGCCAGCGCCTTCTTGGTGACGAAACGGGTCTGCGGCATCGGGCCTTCGACCGCGTCGACCAGCAGCACCACGCCGTCGACCATGCCGAGCACGCGCTCGACCTCGCCGCCGAAGTCGGCGTGGCCGGGCGTATCGACGATGTTGATGTGGGTGTCGCCGTAGTCGATCGCCGTGTTCTTGGCGAGGATGGTGATGCCGCGTTCCTTCTCGATGTCGTTGGAGTCCATGACCCGTTCGTCGACCGCCTGGTTGTCGCGGAAGGTGCCGGACTGTCGGAGCAGTTGGTCGACCAGCGTGGTTTTGCCGTGGTCGACGTGGGCGATGATGGCGATGTTGCGGAGCTTGCGGGACATGATGGGCGCGGGCGTCGGGAAAACCCGGCATTGTAGCAGGCCTGTGCGTAAAAGCCGCTACCGATCAGATGCTTATCGTGTCAGCGGGTGCGCGTCCAGGCGCGCGTCGATGCGCCGGATGACCTGCTGGTAGCGCGGGCCGCCGACCGGGCCGAAGCGGCGTTCGAACTCGGCCTGCGGCATGAATTCGGGCAGACCGCGGAAATCCGGCAGCAGGGCCGCGTCGCTGCGCGCGGCGGCGAGCGACTGGCGGACGCGCAGGGCGTCGGCGCCGGTCGCGCGTTCGGCCAGGCGGGCGCCGCCGCGGTCGACGGCCAGATCGGTGAAGCTGAAGCCCGAGCCCTTGCGCGCGTCCTCTTCCTCCTTGATGAGGCCGAGGGCGTTGGCCAGGCGGCTGCCGCCGTTCGCCGACAGTGCGGCGGCGATCGCGAAATGCTCGGCGAAATCGCGCCGGCCGTGCAGCGTCAGCAGCACGCGCGGGGCGCGGCGGATCGAACGGCTTTCGCCTTCCAGCAGGCGCGGCAGGCTGATCCCGGCAAGGTAGGCACCCAGCGCGGTCAGCGCGGCGCGATTTTCCTCGGCCGCGCTGGCGCCGGGCTGCAGCGGCCAGGCGAACAGCGCGGGCGCAACCTCGGCCAGTGGGCGCGCGCTGCCCCAGCGGCCGGGCTTCAGAAGCGCGTCCAGCCGTTCGGCGTACAGCAGCATCAGGGCCTGGTCTTGCGGCGCGATCAGGATGGCGGCGCTCTTGCGCTCGACGTGGGTCAGCAGTTCGGGCCGCCAGCGGTAGTCCAGCGTGGCCGCGTTCTCGTCGAAATGCACCTGCGCGAAGGCGTCGGACAGCGCCGCGTAGGTGGCGTCGCGCCGCAGCCAGCGGTGCGCCAGCCGCATGCCCCAGTCGGCCAGCACGGCCGGCACCGGCAGGCTGCCCAGCCGCATGCGCGCGATGCGCATGCCGTGCGGCGTTTCGGCCACGTCGGCGGTGACGTTGAGGTAGCCGCCGAAAGGGTTGCGCGGCACCGCGAAGGTGGCGGCGAGCGTCGCCTGCCCCGGCGTCAGTTCGGCCGCGACGCCGCGCAGCGGATGCAGCTCGACCGCGTAGTTCAGCAGCCGGTTCAGCTCGGCTTCGTCGAGGCGGATGGTCTGGACCACGTCCGGCGTCTGGCGGCGCGGGTCGTGCTTCTGGAACTGCGAGCGCACCCAGGCCAGGTCGGCGCGGCGGAAGGCGGCGGGCGGCTCGATCGCCGGTGCGTCGTCGAGCGCGAGCCAGGGCACGACGAAGAGCCCGGCCAGCAGCGCGCCCGCGAGAATCCAGGCCAGCGCGCGGCGCATCTCAGCCCGCCTGGTTGCGCATGAAGTCGGCGGTCTTGAAAAAGGCGGCCGTCAGTTCGTCGCGCAGATCGGGCGCCACGCCGACGTCTTCCATCGCGCGCTGCATGCAGGCCATCCACTGGTCGCGTTCCGGCTCGCCGATGGAAAAGGGCAGGTGACGCCGCCGCAGGAAGGGATGGCCGAAGCGGTCGGTGTATTCGGGCGGCCCGCCGGTCCAGCCGGACAGGAACCAGGCCAGCTTGTTGCGCGATTCGGTCAGATCCTGCGGGTGCAGCTTGCGGATGCCGTAGTAATCCGGGTCTTCGTCCATCAGGTCGTAGAAGCGGTCGACCAGCCGGCGGACCGCTTCGTCGCCGCCCAGGCGCGCGTAATGCGTGTTCACGACGCGGCGACCGGGCGGACGCGGGCGGCGGCGGCCCGGGCCTGGACGCGGGCCGCGTCGACCGTGGCGGCGACGGCGAGCGCCACGCCCATGCGCCGGCGCGCGAAGCTCTCCGGCTTGCCGAACAGGCGCAGGTCGACGCCGGGCGCATCCAGCGCCGCGGCCACGCCCTCGAAGGCGATGCCCGCCGCCTCGACGCCGCCGTAGACGACGGCGGAGGCGCCGGGCTCGCGCAGGCGGGTGTCGACCGGCAGGCCGAGGATGGCGCGCGCGTGCAGTTCGAATTCGTTCTGTCGCTGGGTCGCCAGCGTCACCATGCCGGTGTCGTGCGGACGCGGGCTCACCTCCGAGAACCACACGGCGTCGTCCTTGACGAACAGCTCCACGCCGAACAGCCCCTGGCCGCCGAGCGCGCCGGTGACAGCCGCGGCGATCTCGCGGGCGCGCGCCAGCGCCGTCGGCGACATCGGCTGCGGCTGCCAGGATTCGACGTAGTCGCCCTGGACCTGGAGATGCCCGATGGGCTCGCAGAAGTGCGTGTCGACGCCGCCCTGCACGTTGCGCGCCCGCACGGTGAGCAGCGTGATCTCGTAGTCGAAATCGATCACGCCCTCGACGATGACGCGGCCCTTGTCCACCCGGCCGCCCGCCGCCGCGTAGTCCCAGGCGGCGCCGAGCTGGCTGGCGTCGTCCACCCGCGACTGGCCCTTGCCGGACGAGGACATGACGGGCTTCACGATCACCGGCAGGCCGATCCGCTGCGCCGCCGCCGCCATCGCGTCGAGGCTGTCGGCGAAGGCGTAGGGCGAGGTCGGCAAGCCCAGGGTCTCGGCGGCAAGCCGGCGGATGCCTTCGCGGTTCATCGTCAGGTTGGCCGCGCGCGCGGTCGGGATCACGGTCGCCAGACCGGCGGCCTCCACGGCCAGCAGTTCCTCGGTGGCGATGGCCTCGATTTCGGGCACGACGAAGTGGGGCCGTTCCTGCTCGATCAGCGTGCGCAGCGCCTGCGCGTCGTCCATGCGGATCACGTGCGAGCGGTGCGCGACCTGCTGGCCAGGCGCGTTTTCGTAGCGGTCGACCGCGACGACTTCCACCCCCAGCCGCTGCAGGGCGATGACGACCTCCTTGCCGAGCTCGCCCGCCCCGAGCAGCATGACCCGGGTGGCGGAAGGAGAGAGCGGCGTGCCGATGCGCATGTCGGGATCCCGAAAAAATGAAGAAGCCCGAGTTTACCGTGGGCTTCGGGCCGAATCGAGCCCGCCGGCCCGCTAGAGATAGGGCTCGATCGGCAGGGCCTGCAGCGTGCGGAGCAGCGCGCGCTGCAGCGGTGTGGTGTCCGGTTCGATGTCGGACTGGCGGGCCACGCCTTCGTAGATGTCCGACCAGCGCAGGCGCGGGTCGGTGGTGTTCTCGGTGCCGTTCGCCAGCGTCACGCGGAAACTGCGCTCGGGCTGCATGGCATCCTCCGCGATGCGTTCGACCTCGCGCGCGAAGTCCGCCGAATGGATCACGATGCCCATTTCGGTATTGAGCACGGCGGAGCGCGGATCGAAGTTGAACGTGCCGACGAACACGTGCCGGTCGTCGAAGATGAAGGTCTTGGCGTGCAGGCTGGCGCGCGAGGAGCCGTGCGCCAGATCGCGCAGTCGCCCGCCGGTCGGCTCGCCCACGGGTTTCAGTTCGTACAGGCCGACGCCGGCCTGCAGCAGCGGGACGCGGTAGTTGGCGTAGCCGGCGTGGACGACCGGCACGTCGCTGGCGGCGTAGGCGTTGGTGAGCACGTCGATCTTCACGCCGGTGTGGCGCCAGTAGCGGAAATAGGCCATGCCCATCGGGCCCGGCACGAAATAGGGCGACACGATCAGTGCGCGCGCCTTGGGGTCGACCCACAGTCCGGCGAGCTGGCCGACAAGCAGGCTCGAAGGCGGCTGCTCGGGGTCGAGTGCCTTTTCCGGCGGATCGACGATGAGATCCGCCGGGGCGACGTGCCAGGATTCCTGTCCCGACAGCAGGGCGGGCAGTGGATCGGCTGCGGCGACTTCGCGGCCGTAGGCGCTGCGCGCGCGTTCCGCACTGTAGGCATCGAGCCGCGCGCCGGCGCGTATCAGGCGCTGTCGGCTGACGCTGACCGGCAGCGCCGCGGCCGGCACCACGGCGGCGCTGTTCCAGTAATCGTCGAACGAGCGCGACATCGCATCGACGATGGCGCCGGCGGCGAGCACGTCAAGATCGACGAAAGCGACCTCGTCGTGCGCGTCGAAATATTCGTCCCCGATGTTGCGGCCGCCGGTGATGCCGAGCTGGTTGTCGGCGATGAAAGCCTTGTTGTGCATGCGCCGGTTCAGGCGTACGCCGTCCCGAACGGCTTGCCAGCCGCGCACGAAAATGTTGGCGCTGCGGGCGTGGAAAGGATTGAACAGGCGGACCTCGATGTTGGGGTGTGCGTTCAGCGTGGCGAGGCCCACTTCCTTGTCGGCGGTGTCGATGTCGTCGAGCAGCACGCGCACGCGCACACCGCGGTCGGCGGCGGCAAGCAGGGCTGCGGCGATCCACTTGCCGCTGGCATCGTTGTGGAACAGGTAGTACTGCACATCCAGCGTACGGCTGGCACGTGCCGCCAGCGCCAGCCGTGCTGCCAGTGCGGCCTGGCCATCGGCCAGCAGATGGAATCCGGACTGGCCGGCCGGCAGATGCGATGCGAGCTGCGTGCGCAACGGTGTGTCGGCTTGCGTCGAAAGCGCGTGCGAGGGGGCGCGCTCGACCGTGAGATCGAGCGTGGGGGCGCACCCCCCGAGCACGAGCAGGACAAGCGGGACAGTCAGGCAACGCTCAGGCCACATGGTCGCCGAGTCGTCGCCAGTCGAAGCAGGGGCCGGGGTCGGTCTTGCGGCCCGGCGCGATGTCGCTGTGGCCGGCCAGGCCGCGGATCGGGTAGCGGCGCCTGAGCGCGGCCACGAGCGGCGTCAGCGTCGCATACTGCGCCTCGGTGAAAGGCACGTCGTCGCTGCCTTCGAGTTCGATGCCGACCGAGAAGTCGTTGCAGCGTTCGCGGCCCTGCCAGCTCGACGCGCCCGCATGCCAGGCGCGCAGCGCGCAGGGCACGAACTGGATCAGGCGGCCGTCGCGGCGGATCAGGAAATGGGCCGATACCCTGAGGTCGCGAATGCCCCGGTAGTAGGGGTGCGCTTCCCAGTCGAGGCGGTTGGTGAAGAGTGCGATCACCGCGTCGCCGTCAAACACGCCGGGCGGCAGCGAGATGTTGTGAATGACGACGAGCTCGATGCATGCACCGTCCGGCCGCGCATCGCAATTGGGCGAGGGGATGCGTTGCGCGCGGAGGAACCAGCCGTCGGCATCGAAATCGGGCGTTTGCATGCGGCTAGCATACCCGAGCCGGCGGCTTCGACGCGCGGGGCGAACGGAGGCTTTCCGCAGCCTGCTAGAATCCGCGCATGACGCCGAACGAAGCCCTGCGCCTGCTGGACACCGCCGAATGCATCGCGCCCGCCGAAACGGTGCAGGCCGCGCTCGACCGTTTGGCAGCCGATATTTCCCTGCAGCTGGCCGGCGCCTGTCCGCTCGTGCTGCCGGTCATGGGTGGCGCGGTGATATTCGCCGGTCAGCTGCTGCCCCGGCTCGCCTTCCCGCTCGAATTCGACTATCTGCACGTTACCCGCTACCGCGAGGCGACCCGGGGCGGCACGATGGAATGGCGGGTACTGCCGGGCAAGAACGTCGCCGGCCGCGTGGTGCTGGTGCTCGACGACATCCTCGACGAAGGCGAGACGCTGGCTGCGATCCGCGACAAGCTGGTCGAGATGGGGGCGGCACGAGTGCTGTCCGCTGTGCTCACCGACAAGGCCAACGGGCTGGCCAAGCCCGTGCGCGCCGATTTCGTCGGACTGACCGTGCCGAACCGCTACGTGTTCGGCTGCGGCATGGACGCCTACGGCTACTGGCGCAATCTGCCCGCAATTTACGCATTGAAGGACCACTGACCATGCTGGGGATCATCGGAGGCACCGGCCTCACCCAACTCGCCAACCTCGAAATCACGCACCGCAAGGTCGCCCGCACGCCGTACGGCGAACCCTCCGGCGCGCTCACCTTCGGCCGCATCTGCGACCGGGAGGTGATTTTTCTGGCGCGGCATGGTTACGGCCATACCATTCCGCCGCATGCGGTGAACTACCGTGCCAATCTGTGGGCATTGAGGGAACACGGCGTCGACCGGGTCGTATCGGTCGCCACGGTCGGCGGCATCCACCCCGAACTCCTGCCCGGCACGCTGGTCGTGCCGGATCAGGTCATCGACTACACCCACAGCCGCGAGTCGACCTATTTCGTCGGCAACGACAAGCCGGTCGTCCACCTGGATTTCACCTTTCCCTACTGCCGTGCGATGCGCGAAGCGCTGTTGCAGGCGGCCACCCGCTCCGGCATCCGCCTGCGCGACGGCGGCGTGTACGGCGCGGTGCAGGGGCCGCGCCTCGAAACCGCGGCCGAGATCAACCGCATCGAACGCGACGGCGCCGACATGGTCGGCATGACCGGCATGCCCGAAGCCTACCTCGCGCGCGAACTCGAGCTCTGCTATGCGGCGGTGGGTGCGGTGGTGAATTACGCGGCGGGGCGAGGCGCGTCGTCCAACGGGATCCAGATGGAGGAGATCCAGTCGGTCCTGGGCGAGGTGATGCGTCAGGTCCGCCACCTGCTGGAGCAACTGGTCACCGACGAAGCCGCTGCCTGCGCCGCGCCCTGATGGTCACGCTGGTCCGGGCGCTCCAGTCGCAGGGATTCGGTACCCGCCGGCACTGCGCGCTGCGTGTACGGCGCGGGGAGGTGGCCGTCAACGGCGTCGTCTGCGACGATCCGGATGCCGAATTCGACCAGGACGGTCTGACGTTCATGCTCGACGGCACCGCTTGGCCCTACCGGCCACGCGCTTATCTGGCGATGTACAAGCCCGCAGGCTACGAATGCTCGCACAAGCCCAGCCACCATCCCAGCGTGTTCTCGCTGCTGCCGCCGCCCCTGATTCAGCGCGGGGTGCAATGTATCGGCCGGCTCGATCAGGACACCACCGGTCTGCTGCTGTTTTCCGACGACGGGCAGTTTCAGCACCGCATGATCTCGCCGAAGCGGCATGTGGCGAAAATCTACCGCGCCACCTGCGCAGCGCCGGTGACGGACGAACAGCTTGCAGCGCTGCAGTCCGGCGTGCACTTGAACGACGAGCCGGGGCCGGTCGCCGCACTGATGTGCGAACGCATCGACGGACACACCTTGCGGCTGGCGCTTGCCGAAGGCAAATACCATCAGGTGAAACGCATGATCGCGGCGGCCGGCAATCACGTTGCCGCGCTGCATCGCGAGGCCGTCGGCGCCTACCGCCTGCCGGAGGAAATTAAGCCCGGACAGTGGCGCTGGCTAGCGCCCGATGCGCTCACCCGGCTGGAGCAGGCATGGCCGTCCGACCCGTCCTGAAAATGGGCGATCCGCGCCTGCTGGAGACGGCGCGGCCGGTCGAGGATTTTGCCGCGCCCGGCCTGCGCGCGCTGCTCGACGACATGTGCGACACCATGCGGGCGCTCAATGGGGCCGGGCTCGCCGCGCCGCAGATCGGCATCGGCCTTCAGGTGGTGATGTTCGAAGTGACCCGCAATCCGCGTTACCCCCAGGCCGAACCGGTACCGTTCACGGTGCTGGTCAATCCGGTGCTGACTCCGCTGTCGGATGAAACCGAAGAGGACTGGGAAGGCTGCCTGTCGGTGCCCGGCATGCGCGGTCGGGTACCGCGCTTCGTGCATCTGTGTTACCAAGGCCTCGATGCGGATGGCAATCCGCTCGATCGCAGCGTCTCGGGTTTTCACGCACGCGTAGTGCAACACGAGGTCGATCACCTGCATGGCCTGCTCTATCCCATGCGGATGAAGGATCTGCGCCAGTTCGGTTTCGCCGATACGCTTTTCCCCGGACAGGCTCTGCAGGACGACTGAGAAACAGGAAAGCACCGTTCGTCGGTCCGCCGCTGCCCTGACTAAAGTTGCCTACCCCGCCGCCGCTAACCAGTAGCGTAACCGTGGGCGAGGGCCCCGGAAGCAGAGGACAGGCATGTATCCGGAATATCCCATTCAGCAAGCGCAGCGCGGCATTCGCCCGGCCGGCGCCACGCTCGACGAAACCGCACGGCTCGACGTCATCGCCGCACAGCTCATGGCCGTGCAGCGTGATTGGGACGCGCCCGCGCACGCGGCACGGCTGGCGGCCGCCCTTGCCGACAGCCGGCGGGTCTGGCACGACATGCAGACGGCACTGGCCGAGGGCACATTGCCCTTGCCGGTCGATGTGCAACACAACCTGCTGATTCTGTCCGTATACGCGGACAGCAAGATCGACGCCTGCCAGACCGCAACGCGTGCCGACGCGCTGGCCGGACTGATCGCACTGACGCGCACGCTGGCCGGCAGTCTGCGTGAATGGCGGGAGGCGGCATGAGGCAATTGCCGGAAACCGTCGATGTCATCGAATGGGCGCTGTTTTCCGTGCCTGCGTGTATGCCGGAGAGGGAGGCGGTACATGCGGCAGTCCGCGACTGTGCGACGGTCGGGTCGACCGGGCGGCCCGGCCGTGTCCGCCCCCGCGGGCGGACGGAGACGGACGAAAAACTCAAGAAACCGGTCGAGGGCGTCCGAAAGAAGCCCCCGCCGACCCGCAAGGCGCCCGCGCGCGGACGTTATGTCGACGAATACGCGCGCGCGCCGCGCTGAGCGTCAGTCCAGCGCAGCGCGCAGATCGTTTCCCAGACGCGTGCGGCAGTCCGCCGAACCCAGGCACGTCCCCCGAATCTGAAAGGTATCCTCGACCCGCTCGCCCAGGGTGTCGATCTTGGCCGTCTGCACGTTGACGGCATGCCGCATCAACACGTCGGCCACGGCATACAGCAGGCCGCCGCGGTCCGCGCAGGTGATCGTCAGCTTGCCGTTGCCCACGGCATCGGCCTCGATGCGTATCGTCGTCGGATAGGGGTGGTGCCGCTGGTGGCGTGACAACCGCCCGCGCGGCGGCGGCTGGATGGTCTGTGCGGGATCGAGATCGCGCGCCAGTTCGTGCTCGACGAACGCCAGAAAATCGCGGTAGTGGATGCCCCGGTTCGCCAGATCCATCACCTGGAAGCTGTCCAGCGCATAGCCATGCAGCGTGGTGTCGATCTTGGCTTCGAGGATGGTGTACTGGATACGCGCGAAGAAGCCGCAGATGCGCGCGAAGATATCGGCTCTGTCCGGAGCGTAGACCAGCACCTGGATACCTTCGCCGGCGGGCGACAGGCGCGCGCGGACCACGGGCGCGGCAGCGCCCGCCTGGCGCCACAGCATGCGCGCCTGCCAGGCGAGGTCGCGCGCATCGTAGCGAATGAAATAGCGCGCATCGAGATGCGACCAGAGTGCGTCCGGCGCGTCCGCCGGCAGCCCGTAAAGTGCGAGATTGACGCGCGCTTCCGCCTGCCGGGCGGTGATGTCGGCCGTTTCGCCGCCGTCGAGGCGCGCGCGCGCGGCATGATAGAGATCCTCCAGCAGCTTGCCTTTCCAGGCGTTCCACACCTTGGGACTGGTGCCGCGGATGTCGGCCACGGTAAGCAGATAAAGCGCATCGAGCCGGTGCGCGTCGCCGATCCGGCGGACGAAAGCCTCGATCACTTCGGGATCGCTGATGTCCTCCTTCTGCGCGGTACGCGACATGACCAGATGCATCTCCACCAGCCAGGCAACCAGCGCCGTGTCGTCGTGGTCGAGGCCGTGCTGCCTGCAGAAGCGTCGCGCATCGGCTGCGCCGAGTTCGGAATGGTCGCCGCCGCGCCCCTTGGCGATGTCGTGGAACAATGCGGCCAGGTACAGCAGCTCGCGCTGGCCGAAGGCCGCCATCACTTCGCTGGCCAGGGGCAGCTCGTGCGTCAGTGCCGGGACGGTCAGCCGGCGCAGGTTGCGCAGTACGGTCAGGATATGCTCGTCCACCGTGTAGATGTGGAAGAGATCGTGCTGCATCTGGCCGACGATGCGGCCGAAGGCCGGAATGTAACGTCCGAGCAGGCCGTAGCGATGCATCGCGCGCAGGGCGCGGGTCACGCCGATGGGCTCGCGCAGCAGCGTCATGAACAGGGCACGATGCGCCGGGTTGGCGCGGAAGGCCGCGTCGATGCGGGCGCTGCCGCGCCAGAGGGCACGCAGCGTCGCGGGCTCGAAACCGGCCAGGTCGGCATGGCGGGCGTAGACGATGAAGACGCGCAGCAGGGCTTCGGGTCGTCGTTCGAAGAGGTCCGGTGTGCGCATTTCGAGCAGGCCGCCGCGCAGCTGGAAATCGTCGTCGAGCGTGATTGGCGGCACAGTGACGGGAAACAGGCGGACGCGCAGCGACTGGATCAGGATATCGTTGGCGCGCTGGATCAGCTTCGCGGCGCGATAGTAATCCTGCATGAGGCGTTCGCCGGCGCGCTTGTGCGCGGTGGCGGCAAGGCCGATGCGGGTGGCGAGTTCGGTCTGATAGTCGAAGGCCAGACGGTCTTCGCGGCGGCGTGCGAGCAGGTGCAGATGGATGCGCAGCGTGGCGAGCGTGCGTTCCTCGCGCGCGATGCGGTTTGCCTCGGCCTGGGTGAGCAGACCTGCGCGCGCGATGCCGCTCCAGCCATCCTCGATGCCGCAGGCCTGCGCGATCCAGTGGATGGTGTGCAGGTCGCGCAGGCCGCCGGGGCTGTCCTTGAGATTGGGTTCGAGTTTGTAGGCGCTGTCGTCGTATCGGGCGTGGCGGGCCTGCTGTTCCGCCAGTTTTCCGTCGAAGAAGCGCTGCGGATCGAAACGTGCCCGGAAACAGCGTTCGAATTCGGCGAACAGCGGGCGGCTGCCCCACAACCAGCGCGCTTCCAGAAGATTGGTTTCCACCGTGATGTCGGCATCGGCCTCCGCGCAGCAGGCGTCGACCGTGCGCACGCTGTGTCCGATCTCCAGCCCCATGTCCCAGCAGGCCCGGACCCAGGCTTCGAGCGCCGCGCGCTCGGGGGCGTCCGGCTCGTGCGTCAGAATCAGCAGGACGTCGACGTCCGAACCGGGGTACAGCTCACCGCGCCCGTAGCCACCCACCGCGGCCAGGCAGACGCTATCGGGCAGCGCGAGCCGGGTACTCAAGGTCCCCAGGGCCGTGTCGACCAGTGCGGCGTGACGCGCCAGATAGCGCGAAGCGACGGGGCGCGCCTGCCAGGCGGCTGCGAGTGCTGCGCGGCCGGATTGCAGCTGATCGCGCAGATCCGCGACGGGAAGCGTGTTCACGCAGCCTGGCGGATGCGGTCGGGTACGGCAGGGGTGCCTGCCGAGGCAGTGAGAATCTCGTAGCCCCCCTCGGTGACCAGCACGGTGTGTTCCCATTGCGCGGACAGGCTGCGGTCCTTGGTGACGATGGTCCAGCCGTCGGGCATCTGGCGAATATCGCGTCGGCCGGCGTTGATCATGGGTTCGATGGTGAAAGTCATGCCGGCCTCGAGCACGAGCCCGGTCCCGGGCTTGCCGTAGTGCAGCACCTGCGGATCCTCGTGGAAAGCCCGTCCGATGCCGTGGCCGCAGAATTCGCGCACCACGCTGTAGCCGTGATTTTCGGCGAAATGTTGAATGGTGTGGCCGATATCGCCCAGGCGCACGCCGGGTTTCACTCTGGCGATGCCCACCCACATCGCTTCGTAGGTGACCTGTATCAGGCGCCTTGCCTGAATCGAGGCCTCACCGACGGCGAACATGCGGCTGGTGTCGCCGTGCCAGCCGTCCTTGATCACCGTGATGTCGAGGTTCACGATGTCGCCGTTCTTCAGTACCTTGTCGCCCGGTACGCCATGGCAGACCTGATTGTTGACCGAGGTGCAGATCGATTTGGGATAGGGCGTGTGGCCCGAAGGTGCATAGTTCAGCGGGGCGGGAATGGTGCCCTGCACGTTTACCATGTAGTCGTGGCACAGGCGGTCGAGCTCGCCTGTGGTCACACCGGGCTTCACGAAAGGGGTGATGTAGTCGAGGACTTCGGACGCGAGCCGCCCGGCCACGCGCATGCCCTCGATATCGACGGCGGTTTTGATGGTGACGGTCATGATTGGGTGAAACGGTTCGTCAAAGCCGCATTCTAGCGTCTACCGGCGCGCCTTGAAAAACGGCAGGCATGGCATTAGAATGCCCGGCTGTCCGAAATGGTTCGGACAAATTCGCACACCTGTCATTAAAGGGTGGCGGCGCGCAGGGAACTTGGCGCGCGGCTGCTGGCGGGTGGAGGCTCAACCCTTTAGGAGAAATCCATGTCCGTCACCATGCGTCAAATGCTGGAGGCCGGTGTCCATTTCGGCCACCAGACCCGCTTCTGGAACCCGAAGATGGCCCCCTTCATCTTCGGTCACCGCAACAAGATCCACATCGTCAACCTGGAAAAATCGCTGCCGATGTTCCAGGATGCGCAGAAATTCGTGCGCCAGCTCGCGGCCAACAAGGGCACCGTGCTGTTCGTCGGCACCAAGCGCGCCGCCCGCGACATCGTGCGCGAGGAGGCCGAGCGCGCCGGCATGCCTTACGTCGACAACCGCTGGCTGGGCGGCATGCTGACCAACTTCAAGACAGTCAAGCAGTCCATCAAGCGCCTGAACGATCTTGAGGCCCAGATTGCCGAACCCGGCCGTCTGTCCAAGAAGGAAATCCTGACCGTGCAGCGCGAAGTCGACAAGCTCAACCGCAGCCTGGGCGGCATCCGCGAAATGGGCGGTCTGCCCGACGCGATCTTCATCATCGACGTGGGTTACCAGAAAGGCACCGTCACCGAGGCCAAGAAACTGGGCATCCCTGTCATCGGCGTGGTCGACACCAACAACAGCCCGGACGGCGTGGACTACGTCATTCCCGGCAACGACGACTCGGCCCGCGCCATTCGTCTGTATGCGCGCGGTGTGGCCGATGCGGTGCTGGAAGGCCGTGCCCAGGTGATCTCCGAGATCGTCGGCGGCGAGGAATTCGTCGAGATCGAGGAAGAAGGCGGCGTCGCAGCCGAGTAAGCGCGGCCTGTCGCCCCGCCGGGCAAATTGCCCGGCGACGCATTCTGAGGAGGGGCGTCTGCCCCTCTTTCCGTATTGAACTGCTGATTCGAACTGAACTTTCGTGGGAGTAGCAAATGGCTGAAATCACCGCAAGCATGGTCAAGGACCTGCGCGAAAAAACCGACGCACCGATGATGGACTGCAAGAAAGCGCTGGCCGAAGCTGGCGGCGACATGCAGAAGGCCGAGGAAATCCTGCGCGTGCGCTTCGGCAACAAAGCCGCCAAGAGCGCCGGCCGCGTGGCTGCGGAAGGCGTGGTGACGATCGCGATCGCCGCCGACGGCAAATCCGCCGCGATGGTGGAAATGAACTGCGAGACCGATTTCGTTGCCAAGAACGACGATTTCCTCGCCCTCGCCAACGCGCTGGCCGAAATGGTGCTGACCGACGCCCCGGCCGACGTCGCCGCGCTGTCCGCGATGCCCTACCGCGGCACCACCGTCGAGGCCTTCCGCACCGAACTGGTCGGCAAGATCGGCGAAAACATGTCCGTGCGCCGTTTCGTGCGCCAGGACGCGGCTGGCAAGTTCGCCAGCTACATCCACGGCAACAAGATCGGCGTGCTGGTCGACGTCTCCGGCGACGAAGCCATTGCCAAGGACATCGCCATGCACATCGCCGCGTCCAAGCCCAAGTCGCTGGATGCCTCCGGCGTGCCGGCGGAGCTGATCGACACCGAGCGCCGCGTCGCCATCGAGAAGGCCAAGGAAGCCGGCAAGCCCGAAGCGATGCTGGAAAAGATCGCCGAAGGCACGGTGCAGAAATTCCTCAAGGAAGTCACCCTGCTGTCGCAGCCTTTCGTCAAGGACGACAAGCAGACCGTCGAGCAGGTGCTGAAGAGCAAGAACTCGCAGTGCCACGGCTTTATCATGTACGTGGTGGGCGAGGGCATCGAGAAGAAGGTCACCGACTTCGCTGCCGAAGTGGCGGCTGCGGCCCAGGTCTGACCCGGGATGGCCCCGGTCTCCGGCATGAATCGGGCGCGGCGCATCCTGCTGAAGCTCTCCGGCGAGGCCCTGATGGGGCCGGACAGCTTCGGCTACCACGCCGACACCATGGCCGGTTTCGTCGCCCAGATTCGCGAAGTGACGGCGCTGGGCATACAGGTTGGCATCGTGGTGGGCGGCGGCAATCTGTTCCGCGGCGCGACGGGTGCGCTGTCCGGCATGAACCGCGCCACCGCGGATTCGATGGGCATGCTGGCCACCGTGATGAATGCGCTGGCGTTGAAGGACGCGCTGGTGCAGGCGGGCGTCAAGGCGCGCGTGCAGACCGCTGTGCAGATCGCCCACGTCGGCGAGGCGTTCGAGCGCGACGCTGCGGTGCGCGAACTGGAAGACGGTTGCGTGGTCATTTTTGGCGGAGGCACCGGCAATCCCTTCTTCACCACCGACACGGCCGCCGCGCTGCGTGCGGCCGAAATCGACGCGGACCTGCTGCTGAAGGCGACCAAGGTCGACGGCGTGTATACCGCCGATCCGAAAAAGGACCCGTCGGCGCGGCGTTACGACACCCTGAACTTCGACGAAGCGATCTCGAAGAATCTGGGCGTGCTCGATACCGCCGCCTTCGCACTGTGCCGCGAGCAGAAACTGCCGCTCGTCGTGTTCAACGTCTTCAAGCCGGGTGCGCTGAAACGCGTCGTGCTGGGCGAGGACGAAGGCACGCGGGTGACCCCCTGAATCGAGGAGCGAACATGGCTGAAACCAGCATTGCCGATATCAAGCAGGCCACCGCGCAGAAGATGACCAAGTCGCTGGAGGCATTGAAGAACGATCTCGCCAAGGTCCGTACCGGCCGTGCGCATGCCGGTATCCTGGACCACGTCATGGTCGATTACTACGGCAACCCGACACCGGTGCCGCAGGTGGCGAACGTCGGGCTGGCGGATGCGCGCACGCTGAACGTGCAGCCCTGGGAGAAAAACCTGGTCGGCAAGGTCGAGAAAGCCATCCGCGATGCGGACCTGGGCCTGAATCCGGCGACCCATGGAGACGTGATCCGCGTGCCCATGCCCGCGTTGACCGAGGAGCGTCGCAAGGAACTGATCAAGGTCGTGCGCAGCGAAGCGGAAAACGCGCGCGTCGCCATGCGCAACATCCGTCGCGATGCCAATGCCGCGCTGAAGGACATGGTCAAGGCCAAGACTGCGACCGAAGACGAGGAACGGCGCACCCAGGACGAGGTGCAGAAACTCACCGACAAGTACATCGGCGAGATCGACAAACTGCTGGCCGAGAAAGAGAAGGACCTGCTCGCGGTCTGAGCGGCGCGCACGTGTCGAGTCCTTCGAAACCGGTGGCGAGCGCCGAGATTCCGCGTCACGTCGCCATCATCATGGACGGCAACGGCCGCTGGGCCCGGCGCCGCCTGCTGCCGCGCGTGGCCGGCCACCGCAAGGGTGTGGAAGCGCTGCGCGGCGTCATTCGCGCTTGCGCCGAGCGCGGTATTTCCCACCTGACCGTATTCGCCTTCAGTTCCGAGAACTGGCGGCGTCCGCAGGAAGAAGTCACGCTGCTGATGGAACTGTTCATGCGCGCGCTGGAGAACGAAGTCGCGAAACTGCATGAAAACGGCATCCGCTTCCGCGTCATCGGCGATCTCGGCGGCTTTTCCGAACGCATTCAGGATCTGATCCGCGACGCAGAGGCCCTGACCCGGGACAACACCCGGCTGACCTTCACCGTCGCCGCCAACTACGGGGGGCGCTGGGATATCGTGCAGGCTGTCCGGACCCTGATCGCCGAAGGTGCGTGCGCGGCCGACGTCGACGAGGCCGCGCTGGCGAAGCGGCTTTCGATGACCGGCGAACCCGAGCCCGATCTGTTCATCCGCACTGGCGGCGAGCAGCGCATCAGCAATTTTCTGCTGTGGCAGCTCGCCTACGCGGAACTGTATTTCACCGACGCACTCTGGCCCGATTTCGATGCCGCCGCGCTCGATGCCGCGCTGGCTTCCTATCGCAAACGGGAACGCCGCTTCGGCCGCACCAGCGAGCAGGTACAGTCCGCAGGCTGACCGGGCATCCGCACATGACGCCGCTTGTTTCCCGCATTTTCACCGCCGTCGTGCTGCTAGCGGTATTCGTGTCGGCGGTGTTGTGGGCGCCCGGCTGGCTGTGGCAAGTGCTGGTTGCCGGTATTGCCGGCCTCGCGGCCTATGAATGGGCCCGACTCTCGGCATTCCCCACTTTGTCGGCACGGCTCTACGCAACCGCGATCGCCGCGTGCGCGCTGGTTTTGCCGGAGCTGCTGGCGGACGGCTGGCCCGCTTTTCAGACCGGGCTCTTCCTGCTCGCCGCCGCCTTCTGGCTGATCGTGGCGCCCTTGTGGCTGCTGGGCCGCTGGCATACCCGCCAGCCGGCCCTGCGCGCCGCCGTCGGCGCCGTGCTGCTGTTGCCGACCTGGGCTGCACTGATCTATCTGCACGCACGCGGGCCGGCCGTTCTGCTCGGCGTCATCGCCATCGTCTGGATCGCCGATACGGCGGCGTATTTCGCCGGCCGCCGTTTCGGTCGTCACAAGCTCGCACCGGCGATCAGTCCGGGCAAGACCTGGGAGGGGGTGGCCGGTGCGCTGGCCGCACTTGCGGTGTACGCCGGCGCATTGAGTCTGGCGGCCGGGATGCCGGCGCTGTCGCTGTTCGTCATCATCGCGGGACTGCTGTATCTGTCCGTGCTGGGCGATCTGTTCGAATCCTGGATCAAGCGCGTATCGGGCATGAAAGACAGCGGCGATCTCCTGCCGGGGCACGGTGGCGTGCTCGACCGCGTCGATGCCTTGACCTCGACGCTGCCGGTCGCCGCCGGGATCCTGCTGTGGCTGGAGCACGCCGGATGAGACCGCGCGTACTGACCGTCCTCGGCGCCACAGGCACCATCGGCGTCAACACGCTCGACGTGGTGGCGCGTCATCCCGGCCGTTTCGAGGTGTTCGCACTGACCGGCGCGACCCAGGTCGACCGCATGGCGGAGCAATGCCGCGTCCACCGTCCGCGCGTGGCGGTGATGAACGAACCGGCTGCCGCGGCCGCGCTGCGCGATCGCCTGGCGGAGGAAGGCATCGCGGTCGAAGTCCGGGCGGGGGCCGGGGCGCTGACCGAAGTGGCTACGGCGCCCGAAGTGGATACCGTGATGGCCGCCATCGTCGGTGCGGCCGGCTTGCCGGCCACGCTCGCCGCCGCGCGTGCGGGCAAGCGCATCCTGCTGGCGAACAAGGAGACTCTGGTCGTGTCGGGGCAGCTCTTCATGGATGCGGTCGCCGCCAGCGGCGCGGAACTGCTGCCCATCGACTCGGAACACAACGCCATCTTCCAGTCGTTGCCGCGCGATTTCCGCGGCGATTTCCAGGCGGCAGGTGTCAAAGCGCTCTGGCTGACGGCCTCGGGCGGGCCGTTCCGTACCCTGTCGGCCGAGGCCATCGCGCAGGCCACCCCGGAACAGGCGGTGGCGCATCCCAACTGGGTGATGGGCAAGAAGATCTCGGTCGATTCCGCAAGCCTGATGAACAAGGGGCTCGAGGTGATCGAAGCGCGCTGGCTGTTCAATGCGCGGCCCGAGCAGATCAAGGTCGTGGTGCATCCGCAGAGCATCGTGCATTCGATGGTCGAATACGCCGACGGCTCGGTCATTGCGCAGATGGGCACGCCCGACATGCGCACGCCCATTGCCTATGCGCTGGGATTTCCGGAACGTATCGCCGCCGGTGTGCCGGCGCTGGAACTGATGGGTCGCCAGCTCACCTTCGAGGCGCCGGACATGGCGCGCTTCCCGTGCCTGAAGCTGGCGTTCGACGCATTGGCCGCGGGCGGCAATGCCGCAGCGGTGTTGAATGCCGCCAATGAAGTCGCGGTTGCGCGTTTTCTCGATGGTGCCGCCTCGTTCAATGCCATCGCCGACAGCATTGCCCATGCCCTCGACCGGCTGGCGGGCGGCATGGCCGCCACGCTCGACGATCTGCTGGAGGCGGACCGTCAGACGCGCCGCGTCACGGGCGACTATCTGGAAGCCATACGCGCATGAGCGTCCTGCATACCGTGATCTGGTTTCTCGTGGCGATCGGCGTGCTCGTCGTGGTGCACGAATTCGGTCATTACCTCGCTGCACGCCTGGCGGGCGTCAAGGTGCTGCGTTTTTCGGTCGGCTTCGGCAAACCGCTCTTCGTGCGGCGTCTTGGACCAGACCGGACCGAATGGGTGGTAGCCGCGCTGCCCCTTGGCGGCTACGTGAAAATGCTCGACGAACGCGAGGGCGACGTGTCGCCCTCCGAGGTGCATCGCGCGTTCAACCGTGCCACGGTCTGGCGCCGCATCGGCATCGTCGCGGCAGGGCCGGCGGCCAACTTTCTGCTGGCGATCCTGTTCTACTGGGTGCTGCTGATGCATGGCCTGCCGGCATTGAAACCGATCGTCGGCGAACCGCCGGCCGGTACGCCGGCCGCACAGGCCGGCCTGGTCGCGGGCGACGAGATCGTTCGCGTCGACGGGGAAACCATCCCGTCGTTCACGGAACTGCGTCTGGCGCTTTTGCGCGCGAGTGTCGCGGGCGACCCGGTCATGCTGGGGCTGGCCGACGGCCGGACAGTGGGGCTGACGCCGGTGCCCGTGCGCGACGAAAGCCTGGAACAGGATACGCTCAGACCGCTGGGTATCGTGCGTTTCGATCCGCCCATCGATCCGGTCATCGGCAGCGTGCTGCCGGACAGCGCCGCGGCCCGTGCCGGCTTCCGGGCGGGCGACCGGTTGCTGCGTGCCGACGAGGCCGCGATCGGGACCTGGCAGGACTGGGTGAAACGCATCCGCGACAACCCGGCCCAACCGATGCGCATCACGATCGTTCGCGACGGGCAGGCGCAGGTCGTCGACGTGACACCCGCTGCCGTGGACGAAAACGGCACCCGCGTCGGCAAGATCGGGGCGGGGCCGCACATCGACGAATCGGTGCTGGCGCCCCTGATGACCGAGGTGCGTTACGGCCCGCTGGAAGCCCTGTGGCAGGGCGCCGTCAGGACCTGGGACATGAGCGTCTTCACACTGGAGATGATGGGGCGCATGGTGCTCGGTCAGGTGTCCTGGAAGAACCTTTCCGGTCCGCTGACCATTGCCGACTACGCAGGGCAAAGCGCAACGCTCGGCTGGATCAGCTTCGTCGGCTTTCTCGCACTGGTCAGCGTGAGCCTGGGCGTGCTCAATCTGCTGCCTGTCCCGTTACTGGACGGGGGGCACCTCATGTATTATGTTGCGGAAGTTTTGACCGGGCGGCCGGTATCCGAGCGCGTCATGGAGATCGGCGCCCGCGTCGGCATGACGCTTTTGCTGCTGCTCATGTCGTTTGCCCTCTTCAACGATTTACAACGCCTCATAAGCGGATAACACCACAATATGACGTTCAATCGCCTGTCGCTTGCCCTGGCTGCCGCATTCGCTGCACAGCCGGTATTCGCAACGGAGCCCTTCGTCGTCAAGGACATACGGGTCGAAGGCATCCAGCGCACCGAAGCCGGCACGGTTTTCAGCTATCTGCCGGTCAAGGTGGGCGAAACCCTGACCGACGAGAAAACCGCCGCCGCGATCAAGGCGCTTTATGCCACCGGCTTCTTCAAAGACGTACAGCTGGAAGCGCGCGACGGCGTGCTCATCGTCACCGTCGAGGAGCGGCCCTCGATTGCCAAGATCACCCTGTCTGGCATCAAGGAATTCTCGGAGGAAGATCTCAAGAAAGGCCTGCAGCAGACCGGTCTGGCCGAAGGCCGCGTGCTCGACCGTTCGCTGCTCGACAAGGCCGAGCAGGAACTTCAGCGCCAGTACTTCAACCGCGGCAAGTACGCGGTCGAGATCAAGTCGACGCTGACACCGCTCGAGCGCAACCGCGTCGCGGTGCAGTTCGACGTCGTCGAGGGCGACAGCGCCAAGATCCAGCAGATCAACATCGTCGGCAACAAGGCATTCCCGGAAAAGGAACTGCTCAAGCAGTTCAGCTCGACCACGCCGGGCTGGCTGACCTGGTACACCAAGAACGACCAGTACTCGAAAGCCCGCCTGGGCGGCGATATCGAGGCCCTGCGTTCGTTCTACCTCAACCGCGGCTATCTCGAATTCAACGTCGAATCGACCCAGGTGTCGATCTCACCGGACAAGAAGGGCATCTACATCACCGTCAACGTGACGGAAGGCCCGCAGTACACCGTTTCCGACGTCAAGCTCGCCGGGCAGATGCTGGTGCCCGAGACCGAACTCGCCAAACTCGTGACCGTCAAGCCGGGCGAAATCTTCCAGCGTGACCGGCTTACCGAAAGCACCAAGAAGATCGGCGACCGGCTCGGCAATGACGGCTATGCCTTCGCCAACGTGAACGCCGTGCCTGAACTGGACAAGGACAAGCACACGGTCGCCTTCACGCTGTTTGTCGATCCGGGCCGCCGCGTCTACGTCAATCGCGTCAACGTGGCGGGCAACACCCGCACGCGCGACGAAGTCGTGCGCCGTGAAATCCGCCAGATGGAAGGCGCCTACTACGATTCCCAGAAGATCAATCTGTCGCGCGACCGGCTCAACCGGCTGGGTTTCTTCAACGAAGTCAACGTCGAGACGCCGGCCGTTTCGGGCACCACCGACCAGGTCGACGTCAACGTCAGCGTGACCGAAAAATCCACCGGCAACGTGATGCTGGGTGCGGGATTTTCCTCATCCGAGGGCCTGGTGCTGTCGGGCTCGATTTCGCAGAGCAACGTATTCGGTACCGGCAACCGGCTGTCCGCGCAGATCAACTCCGGCAGCGTGAACACGGTCTACTCGCTCTCGTTCACCAATCCCTACTACACCATCGACGGCATCAGCCTCGGCTACGACCTGTACCGCCGCGACGTCGACGCCACCTCGCTCGACTATGTGGGCGACTACAAGACTTCGACCTACGGCGCAGGCATGCGCTTCGGCCTGCCGGTGAACGAGCGCGATTTCATCTCCTTCGGGCTGACCTACGAACAGACCACGGTGACCACCACCGCCACCAGCCCGATCCAGTACGCCAACTTCGTCAACATCTTCGGCGAAGACAACGATACGTTGCGCTTCGACACCAGCTGGTCGCGCGATACGCGCAACAGCTATCTTTTCCCGACCAAGGGCCTGATGCAGCGGATCGCTGCCGAAATCGGCACGCCGATCGGCAGCCTCCAGTACTACAAGCTCTCGCTGCAGCACCAGCAATACTTCCCGCTGAGCAAGGATTTCACGCTCATGCTCAACGGCGAGGTCGGCATTGGCGGTGGCCTGTCGGGCAAGCCCTTGCCCTTCTTCAAGAATTTCTACGCGGGCGGCAACAGCTCGGTGCGCGGCTTCCAGAACGGCACGCTCGGCCCGAAAGACTCGGCGGGTGACGCCTTGGGCGGCGACAAGCGCGTCGTGGGCAACGCGGAACTCTTCTTCCCCCTGCCCGGACTCAAGGATGATCAGTCCCTGCGCATGTCGGCCTTCTTCGATGCGGGCGCCACCTTCGGCCCCTTCGACGATCAGGGCCGCTATGAGAAATTCGCTTTTGGCGACCTGCGCTATTCCGCCGGTGTGGCAGTGCTGTGGGTGTCGCCGCTCGGTCCTCTGAAATTCAGCCTGGCGCAACCGCTGGTCAGCAAGTCGGGCGACAAGGAGGAAGTCTTCCAATTTACCCTCGGCAACGTATTCTGAGGGCGGATCAACGGAGTGTGACCATCATGATGTTCAAGCAGTTTGCCGTAGGCCTGGCGCTGGCGTCCGCGTTCATCGCGATGCCCGCTGCGGCGGCCGACACCAAGATCGGCTTTGTCAACACCGAGCGCCTGCTGCGCGAAGCACCGCTGTCCGTCGCCGCGCAGAAGAAACTCGAACGCGAATTCGCCGCGCGCGACCAGGAACTGCAGAAGCTCGCCAAGCAGGCCCGTGACCTGCAGGCGCAGCTCGACAAGGACGGCGTGACGATGTCCGACACCGAGCGCAAGAACAAGGAACGCGATCTGGGCAACCTCAATCGCGAACTGCAGCGCCAGGGCCGCGAATTCCGCGAGGACCTCAACCTGCGCCGCAACGAGGAACTCGGCCAGATCCAGGAGCGGGCCCGCAAGGCGATCCAGGACATCGCCAAATCCGAGAAATACGACATCATCGTCGAACAGGCGGTGTACGTCGATCCCAGGAACGACATCACCGAACGGGTGATGAAGGCGCTCGGCAGCAAGTAAGGCATCCGGCTCGCGCATGTCCGTGACGCTTACAGAGCTCGTGGCCCGTTTCGGGGGCGAGCTCGTCGGCGACGGTTCGGTGCGGGTGAAGCAGGTTGCGCCGCTCGACCGGGCGGAACCTGACGAGATCGGTTTCGTCGCCCAGAGCAAATACCTTGCACAGCTCGGCGCCACCCGCGCCGGCGCCCTGATCCTGCCGCCGGATGCACGTGATGCCAGCGACCGGCCGCGCATCCTCACACCCAATCCCTATCTGTATTTCGCCCGCGTGTCGGCACTGCTGAATCCGGTATCGCGCCCGCCGGCGGGCGTGCATCCGGCCGCCACGGTCGCGGATGGCGCCATCGTGGCAGCCGATGCGTGCATCGGTCCCGGCGCGGTGATCGGCGCACGTGCGCGGATCGGTGCGCGTACCGTCATCGGCGCCCACTGCGTGATCGGCGAGGATGTGCTGATCGGCGAGGATTGCCTGCTGAACGCCAGCGTTACCGTCTACCATCGCTGCGTGATCGGCGACCGGGCAATCCTGCACGCAGGCAGCGTGATCGGTGCCGACGGTTTCGGTTTTGCGCCCAGCGAGGGGGCCTGGGAGAAAATTCCCCAGATTGGCCGCGTGCGCATCGGAGACGACGTCGAGATCGGTGCCTGCACGACCATTGATCGCGGTGCGCTGGAGGATACGGTGATCGAGGACGGGGTCAAGCTCGACAATCTGATCCAGGTTGCGCACAACGTCGTCATCGGGGCACATACGGCAATTGCCGCCTGTACCGGCATCGCCGGCAGCGTGAAGATCGGACGCCACTGCACCATCGGCGGGGCGGCGATGCTTTCCGGTCATATCGAGATCGCCGACGGTACGCGCATCTCGACCAACACCCTCATCACCAAATCGCTGTCCCGGCCGGGCACCTACACGTCGGTCATGCCGTTTTCGGAGCATGAGATGTGGCAGCGCAATGCCGTCCATGTGCGCAATCTCGACAAGCTGGTGACGCGCATACAGGCACTCGAAAAGAAACTGGGAGAACTGGAAAAAAAATGATCATGGATATCGAACAGGTGGCGCAGTATCTGCCGCATCGCTACCCCTTTCTGCTCGTCGACCGCGTTATTGAAATGGAGCTTGGCAAGCGCATTACGGCGATCAAGAATGTCACCATCAACGAGCCTTTTTTTCCCGGGCATTTCCCGGGGTCGCCGGTGATGCCCGGCGTGCTGATTCTGGAAGCGATGGCGCAGGCGGCTGCGATTCTGTCGTTCAAGACCAAGGACTACGCGCCCGAGAACATCGGAGTCGTCTATTTCGCCGGCATCGACGGCGCGCGCTTCCGCAAGCCGGTGAAGCCGGGCGACCAGCTCGTGCTCAAGGTCGATATCCTGCGCGAGACGCGCGGCATCTGGAAATACGCGGGCCGCGCCGAGGTCGACGGCGAAACCGTCGCCGAGGCCGAGCTGATGGCCACCCTGCGCGACAAGTGAGCATGCCGAGGATTCATCCCACCGCACTCGTCGCGCCCGGCGCGCGGCTCGCGGACGACGTCGAGATCGGCGCCTATTCGATCATCGGCGAGCACGTCGAGGTCGGTGCCGGCACCACGGTCGGCGCGCATGCGGTCATCACCGGCCATACCCGCATCGGTGCGCGCAACCGGATCTTCCACTTCGTCTCGCTGGGCGAAGCCCCGCAGGACAAAAAATACGCCGGCGAGCCGACGCGTCTCGAAATTGGCGACGACAACGTCATCCGCGAGTTCTGTACCTTCAACACCGGCACCGTACAGGACCGCGGCGTGACCACCATCGGCAGTGACAACTGGATCATGGCCTACGTGCACATCGCGCACGACTGCGTGGTTGGCGATCGCACCATCTTCGCCAACAATGCCTCGCTCGCCGGCCATGTCGAAGTCGGCGACTGGGCCATACTCGGCGGTTTTACCGGTGTGCACCAGTTCTGCAAGATCGGCGCGCACGTCATGACCGGCGTTTCCACCGTGGTGTTCAAGGATATTCCGCCTTTCGTCATGGCATCCGGCCACCCGGCCGAGCCGCATGGTCTGAACAGCGAAGGTCTGAAGCGGCGCGGCTTTTCCGCCGACGCGCTGTCTGCGTTGAAACGCGCGTACAGGACGCTCTATCGCGAAGGCAACACCGTCGCCGAGGCGCAAGCCAAGCTCGAGGCAGATGCTGCGGCGCATCCCGAAGTCAGGCAACTGCTCGATTTTCTTGCGTGCGCCGGGCGCGGCATCATCCGCTGATGGATATCGGTCTGGTCGCCGGCGAAGCATCCGGCGATCTACTGGGTGCGCATTTCATCCGCGCACTGCAACAGCGGCACCCGAACCTGCGCGCAGCCGGCATTGCCGGCCCGCGTCTCGTCGAAGCCGGCGTCGAGGCGATCTATCCGAGCGAGAAACTGGCGGTCAACGGCTACGTCGAGGTCTTGCGCCATCTACCGGAACTGCTGCGCATTCGCGCACACATCGGTGCCCGTTTTCTGGCGCAGCGGCCGCGCGTTTTCGTCGGCATCGATGCGCCGGATTTCAACTTTGTGCTCGAACACCGGCTCAAGACCGCCGGCATTCCCACCGTGCATTTCGTCAGCCCGTCGATCTGGGCCTGGCGGCCGGAGCGCATCCACAGAATCCGCGAGGCCGTCTCGCACATGCTGGTGGTGTTTCCCTTCGAAGAGGCGATCTATCGCGAAGCCGGCATCCCCGTCAGCTATGTGGGGCATCCGCTGGCCGACGTGATTCCGCTCGAACCTGATGCCGCCGCCGCGCGCGCAGCGCTGAATCTGGCCGACGGCCCGGTGTTCGCGCTGCTGCCCGGCAGCCGGCTGTCCGAGGTGAAACGCCACGCACGCCTGATGCTGGAGGCTGCGCACCTGATCGCGCGCCGCCATCCGGACGCACGTTTCGTCCTGCCCGCCGCGAATGCGGCTGCCGCCGCATTGATCGACCAGGCGCGCGCGGGGATTGAAATCGATCTGCACGTGCTGCCCGGGCAGTCCCACACGGCGCTGGCGGCATGCGACGTCGCGCTGGTCGCGTCCGGTACGGCCACGCTGGAAACAGCGCTATTCAAGAAACCGATGGTGATCACGTATCGCGTGCCCGCGCTCACCGCCTGGCTCATGCTGCGCAAGGCGCTGCAACCCTGGGTGGGCTTGCCGAACATCCTCGCCCGCGAGTTCCTCGTGCCGGAACGCATCCAGGACGCAGCGACGCCCACGAATCTCGCGGCCGATGCGCTGGCCTGGCTGGACGATGCGCCACGCCGCGAAGCGGCCGTCGAACGCTTCCGGGCGATGCACGTCAGCCTGCGGCAGAACGCGGCAGGCCGTATCGCCGAGGCCGTGTCGCCGTATATGGAGGATCGTCCCGCATGAGCCTGCATTGGGGGCCGCCTGGTCTGTGCGGTGTCGACGAAGCCGGGCGGGGGCCGCTCGCCGGCCCGGTGGTGGCGGCGGCTGTCATGCTCGACCCCGCGCGACCCATCGAAGGCCTGCGCGATTCCAAGAAGCTCTCGGCTGCCGCGCGCGAACGGCTGGCCGAGGCCATTCGCCGCGAAGCGTTCGTCTGGTGTGTGGCCGAAGCCAGCGTCGAGGAGATCGACCGGCTGAATATCCTGCATGCGACGATGCTTGCCATGCGGCGCGCAGTCGAAGGCCTCGGCCGTGCGCCCGACGATGTCTGGGTGGACGGCAATCGCTGCCCCGAATGGCCATGGCGCTCGCAGGCCGTGGTCAAGGGCGACGACAAGGTCGCCGCCATCGCCGCCGCCTCCATCCTCGCCAAGACTGCGCGCGACGCCTTCATGCGCCAGTTGCACGAAACCTATCCCGTCTATGGTTTCGACCGGCACATGGGTTACGGTACGGCGCAGCATCTCGATGCACTCAAGGCGCATGGCGCCTGTCCGCAGCACCGGTGCAGTTTCTCGCCGGTTAAACTCGTCCTCGATCAAAACCGATTGTTCTGAAAGGAAACCCCATGCTGCAACTCATGTTTCTGCTGCACGTCCTCGGCGTCGTCGTCTGGGTTGGCGGCATGTTTTTTGCCTATCTCGCCTTGCGCCCCGTCGCCGCCAGCGTGCTCGAACCGCCGCAGCGCCTGACCCTGTGGGCCGGCGTATTCGGCAAATTCTTTCCCTGGGTGTGGGTCTCGGTGCTGCTCATCCTCCTCAGCGGCCTGCACATGCTCATGGTCTTCGGCGGGCTCGCCGCGCCGCACCACGCGTTGACCATGCTGGGGCTGGGCATCGTGATGATGCTGGTCTTCGCCCACGTCTTCTTCGCGCCCTACAAAAAACTCAAACGCGCCGTCGCCGGACAGGACTGGAAGACCGGCGGTGCGGCGCTTGGCCAGATCCGCCGGCTTATTGGCCTCAACCTGATCCTGGGGCTGGTGACGATCGCGGTGGTGTTCGTGGGGCGCGCACTGGGCTGACGGCGCGAAACGGACGCCATTCGTGCACCCCCGGTCACGCCGGATTCTGCAGGCCGTATCCTACGAAGGGGTCGCCATCCTGTTCGTCGGGCCGGTCCTGGCCTGGATGTTCGATCATCCGGTGGCATCCGCATTCGCACTCTCGGCGATCATGTCCACGATCGCGCTCGCCTGGAACTATCTCTTCAACACGCTGTTCGAGCGCTGGGAAACCCGTCAAACCGCCAAGGGCCGCTCGCTGCGGCGGCGGCTTGCGCATGGCCTGGGCTTTGAAGGCGGCCTGCTGCTGTTGCTCGTGCCCTTGATGGCTTACTGGCTCGAGACCACGCTTCTCAACGCCTTTCTGGCCGATCTCGGCATTTTCGCGTTCTTCTTTCTGTACACGATCGGTTTTACCTGGACATTCGACCGCATGCTGGGGTTGCCGCAGTCGGCAACCTAAGACGGGATGAGGGCCGTCAGGGCTCTTCCTGGGCCGGTCGATGCAAGAGGTGCAGGGCGGTTTCCCGGATCGTCCCGGCTTGTGCCGGGCACTGCAGTTCCGCGTGAAACCGCCCGTCGCGGTAGAGGTAGATCGTGGGCAAATGAAAGATGTCGAATCCGCGCGCCACACCCGTGGCTTCGCTGACGTCGATTTCGTAGAAGACCTGAACAACATCACCCAGTGCGTCGGGCAACAGCCGTTTCCAGGCGCGGCAGGCACCGCAGTGCGGCGCCGTGAAAAGTGCGATCGCCACGCCGGCCGTCGCGGCCAGCCGGGCGTGAAATTCGCCTTCGCCCAGGCGCACGAAGGCAGACGGGGCAGGTGTGCCCGGACTGGTAGAATCGCGCCTTTCCGCTTGCCGGTCGCCAGCCATGCTGTTCCTCGAACTCCTCGGTTTTCTGCTGTTGATCCTCGTGGCAGCGGAGATCTTTGTCAACGCGCTCGAGCATCTGGGCGAACGGCTGGGCATTTCGGAAGGGGTGACCGGATCGCTGTTCGCGGCGGTGGGCACGGCCATGCCGGAGACGCTGGTGCCGTTGCTGGCGATCTTCGGCGGTGCGAGCAGCGTCGAAACCAGCCACGAGATCGGCGTCGGAGCGATTCTGGGCGCGCCGCTGATGCTGTCGACTCTGTCGCTTTGCCTGATGGGGCTGGCGGTGCTGAAGCGCCGCGGCTTGCGCGGCGCGCTGACGCCGGAGCGCAGCGGGCTCAAGCGCGATCTGGATTTCTTCCTGATGGCTTTCGTCGTGGCGTTCGTCGCCATGTTCATTCCGCATGGCGACGGCCTGGTGCGCGCCGGACTGGCCTTCGTCATGGTGCTGATCTATTTCGTCTACGTGATGCTGACCCTGCGTGCCTCGGCCAAACTGGTGGAAGACGGTCACGGCACCGAGGCGGAATCGCCCATGCTGCTGACCCGTCTGGGGCTGCCCCAGAATCTCGCCGTCATCGTGGTGCAGCTGGGGCTGGGGCTGGCGCTGCTGATTGCCGGCGCCAAGGGATTCATTCACGGCGTCGAGGCGGCCGCGCCGATCATCGGCATTTCGGCATTGCTGCTGTCGCTGATGATCATCCCCGTCGCCACCGAGCTGCCGGAAAAGGTGAATTCCATCCTGTGGATACGCAAGCGCAAGGATACCCTGGCTTTCGGCAACATTACCGGGGCGATGGTGTTCCAGGGCACCCTGCTGCCGGCCATCGGCATCGCGCTCACCCCCTGGGTTGCGCAACAGAAGGAAGTGCTGCTCGGGGTGATCGTGACCCTTGTGGCCGCTTTCTGGCTGCGCTGGATGGCGCTGACCGGCGGTCTGAAGGTGTGGCACCTGTTCGTGAACGGGGCTTTGTATGTGACGTATCTGACGGCCGTGCTGGTTTGAGTCTGATGCGCGTGCCCATAAAAAACGGCGGGAAACCCCGCCGTTTTTTATGGGCACGGGACGAGCCGCTCAGTGCAGCCGGCGACGGGTCGCGAAACCAACCAGTCCGATCCCTGCCAGCAGCATGGCCCAGGTCTCGATTTCGGGGACAGCCGCGACTTGCCAGCCAATATCCTGCATCGCGGCGAAATCGAGATCGGTGAAATACTTGCGCTGTCCACTGGCGAGTGTTGCGGTCATCGAGGCTTCCTGCACGATACCGTCGACCGTGCCCAATGTACCGTCGGCCCAGTGGCCATCTCCGGTCAGCGCAACCATGCCGGCGGTCGGGCCGACGAAGCTGTTTCCGAGGATACGGTTGTAGAAACTGTCGGCGGTGGCGAATCCGAGTACATGCGCGAGCTCGTGGACAGCAACTGAATAAAAGTCGTAGCTCGATGCATTCAGGCCGGCGCTCGAAGCGCCGAAGTACCAGTTGGTCCCGGAGCTGTCGAAACTGATCGAGCCTCCCCAGGTCGCGAAATCGATGGCATCGGCGGAAACAACCGTGCCGTCGTTGCCGTAGGTATTCTGTGTCTCGCCCTGGCCGCGGTCGACCGCGGTGCCGCAGAACGCGAAGCTGCCACTGCAGGCGTAACCGCCAGGGCCGCCCACGCCCAGCACGCCATTGGTGAAATCGTAGCCGCCGGCATAGATACGGATGACATTGGCCGCGATGCTCTGGCGACCCAGCGTGATGCCGGGGTCGTCGAAATCGTAGGGACTGGAAGACGGGTTGAAAAAATTGAGACTGAAATCGTTGCTGCCGGATGAGACGATTGCAGCCAGATTGTCCTGAAAACGCGTTTCGAATATGGACGCGGCGGCATTGAGCGCAGCAATGCTGTCGGGGTTGGAAGAGAAGAAATGGGTAGTGTCGTAGCTGAAATCAAACTGGATGTCGATGTTGGCCAGCGCGTGGGATGTGGTGGCCAGCAGCAGGCCGCCGGCCAGCAGTGTGCGTTTCATGGGGGGCTCCCGAGTCAAGATTCACTTGGCTCCGCATATCGTCATTTTCGGCGAAGTCTACGGCAAAACGGTTTGCACTGGAAAATCCAGGTTAGGGTGTGTGCCGGTAAGGCCCCTCCAGTTCGTCCATATAGTGCGCAATGGCATCGGTCTCGCGTTCCAGAAAGCGGTCGACCGCCTGACGGAACTCGGTGTTTTCCAGCCAGTGCCAGGAGTGCGTCGCGGTCGGGACCAGCCCGCGCGCGAGCTTGTGTTCGCCCTGGGCACCGCCTTCGAAAACCTTCAAGCCCCTGGCAATCGCGTATTCGATGCCCTGCTGATAGCAGGTTTCGAAGTGCAGGCCGGGCAGATATTCCAGCGTGCCCCAGTGGCGGCCGTACAGGCGTTCGCTGTCTTTCAGGCAGAACGAGCAGGCGACCGGTTCGCCGTCGCGGTCGGCGATGATCAGCACGAGATTGTCCGGCATCGTGTCGCGCAGTGCGGCGAAAAATTCGGGATTCAGATGCGGGTCGCTGCGATGGCGGGCATAGGTGTCGGCATAACAGCGCCAGAAGTGCGACCAGTCGGCATCGGTGCTGTCGCGGCCTTCCACCCAGCGGAAGCTCACGCCCAGTGCCGCCAGTTTCTTGCGTTCCTGGCGAATTTTCTTGCGCTTGTCGTGCGAGAGCGCGGCGAGGAAATCGTCGAAGGCGGCGTAACGGGCGTTGTGCCAGTGAAACTGGAAACCGCTGCGGTGCAGCAACGGGCCGAAGGCGCTTGCACGGGCGTGCTCGTCAGGGGAGTCGGTGTCCTGGGCGGATGCGCCGGAGCGTGCGTTCAGGACCGCATGGTCGGCTTCGGCGGGAAACAGGAGATGGAAGGACGAGCAGCCGGTGTCTCGCGTGAGCGTCAACGCGGCCTGGATCAGGGTCGCGCGGTCTGCATCATTGCTTGCCAGCAGACGCGGGCCGGGTACGGGTGAGAAGGGCGCGCAGCACACCAGCTTGGGATAGTAATTCAGGCCGTGCCGGCGATAGGCATCGGCCCAGGCCCAGTCGAATACGAATTCGCCCCAGGAATGGTGCTTGACGTAGAGCGGCATCGCGGCCACCAGCCGGTCGTCGCGGAACAGGGCAAGATGCACCGGTTCCCAGCCGATGGGGGCACCGACGCAGCCGGTGGTTTCGAGCGCCTGCAGAAAGGCGTGGCGGATGACGGGCGATTCGCCGGCCAGCGCATCCCACGCGGCGGCGTCGAGATCGGCGATGCGGGTGACGACGCGAATCACGGCTTCGTCCGTCGTCGCGGCCTTCGACTGATTTGAGGATGCGGCTTCCGCCTCGGGGGGCTTTGCTTCAAAATGCACGTTTTCGCGAGCTTTCATCGACATCGAGAATGAATCTGCACGAGTATCAGGCCAAGCAGATCCTGCGTTCGGCCAACATTAACACGCCGCGCGGACAGGTGGCCGACAGCGCCGACGGTGCGGTTGCCGCTGCGCAGGAACTGGGCGGCGACGCCTGGGTGGTCAAGGCGCAAATCCACGCCGGCGGACGCGGCAAGGCCGGCGGCGTCAAGGTCGTGAAGTCGCTCGATGCGGTGCGCGACATGGCGGCCGCGCTGCTCGGCAAACCGCTGGTCACGATCCAGAATGCGCCCGATGGCCAACCGGTGAACCGGATTCTGGTCGAGGAAACGCTGGCCATCGCACGCGAGCTGTATCTGTCCTTCCTCGTCGACCGCGAAACCGAACGCGTCGCCATCGTCGCTTCGGCCGCCGGCGGCATGGAGATCGAGGAAGTCGCGCATGCCACGCCGGACAAAGTATTGAAGGAATGGTGCGATCCGCTGCTCGGCGTGCAGGATTTCCAGTGCCGTGCGCTGGCCTTCGCGCTCGGGCTGACGGGCGACGCCTACAAGGATTTCTGCAAGCTGCTGCCCGCGCTGTACCGGGTATTCGTGAACAGCGACCTGTCGCTGCTGGAGATCAACCCGCTCGTCGTCACCGCCGACAACCACGTGCTGCCGCTCGACTGCAAGATGAGCGTCGACGACAACGCGCTTTATCGCCGCAAGGCCCTGGCCGAATGCATGGATATGGGCCAGATCGATGCCAAGGAAGCCGCCGCACACGCGGCCAACGTGAACTACGTCGCGCTCGCCGGCAACATCGGCTGCATGGTCAACGGCGCCGGTCTGGCGATGGCGACCATGGACCTGATCCAGCTCAAGGGTGGCATGCCAGCCAATTTCCTCGACGTCGGCGGTGGCGCCACGCCGGAAACCGTCGCGCAGGGGTTCAAGATCATCCTGCTCGATCCCAACGTCAAGGCGGTGCTGATCAACATCTTCGGCGGCATCGTGCGCTGCGACGTCATCGCCGAGGGCATCATCCAGGCGGTGAAGGAGGTCGGCGTGCAGGTGCCGGTCGTCGTGCGGCTGGAAGGCACGAACGCCGACGAGGGGCGCACGCTGCTGGCACAGTCGGGGCTGGCGATTCTGGCCGCCGAGAGTCTGACGCAGGCAGCCGAGCTGGCCGTGGAGAAAGCCCAATGAGTATCCTTGTCGACAAAAATACCCGCGTCATCTGTCAGGGGTTCACCGGCAAGCAGGGCAGCTTTCATTCCGAGCAGGCCATCGCCTATGGCACCAGGATGGTCGGTGGCGTGACGCCGGGCAAGGGCGGGCAAATGCATCTCGACCTGCCGGTGTTCAACACGGTGCGCGATGCCGTGCGCGACACCGGCGCGCAGGCCACGATGATCTATGTGCCCGCGGCCTTTGCCGCGGATTCCATCCTCGAGGCGGCAGATGCCGGCATCGAGGTCATCGTCTGCATCACTGAAGGTATACCGGTGCTTGATATGCTTCAAGTCAAAACCGCGCTGAACGTAAAAGCCGCGTTGCGTGCCAACGGGGCAAAACTCATCGGCCCCAACTGTCCCGGCATCATCACCTCCGGCGAATGCAAGATCGGCATCATGCCGGGCCGCATTCATCAGAAAGGCAAGATCGGCATCGTCTCGCGCTCGGGTACGCTCACCTACGAAGCCGTGCACCAGACCACGCAACTCGGGTTGGGCCAGTCGACCTGCGTCGGCATCGGCGGCGACCCGATCAAGGGCATGGATTTCATCGACTGCCTTGAACGGTTCGAGGCCGATCCGCAGACCGAAGCCGTCATCATGGTGGGCGAGATCGGCGGCACCCGCGAGGAAGAAGCGGCCGAGTTCATCCGGTCGAACATGAAGAAGCCGGTGGCGGCCTACATTGCGGGACGCACCGCGCCCAAAGGCAAGCGCATGGGCCACGCCGGTGCCATCATCGCCGGCGGTAGCGGTACGGCGGATGCCAAGATCCGTGCGCTGGAAACGGCGGGCGTGGTCGTGGCGCAGAGCCCGGCGCAACTGGGCGAAGCGGTGCAGTTGGCGATGGGCGCGCGCTGAGCGAGGGATGAAACTCGCTCTCGCGCAGCTCAATCTCGCCGTCGGCGATATCGCCGGCAACACCGATCGCCTGCTGGCTGCCGCGCACGAAGCGCAGGCGGCGGGCGCAGCGCTCCTGCTCACACCCGAAATGTCGGTCTGCGGCTACCCGGCCGAAGACCTCGTGCTGCGGCAGGATTTCTGTGCGGCCTGTGCGGCTGCGCTGGATCGCATCGCGCGCGAAGCGCCGCCAGCACTCGCACTCATCGTCGGCTATCCCGAACGCAGCGACGACGGGCTTTTCAATGCGGCGGCACTGGTGCGTGGCGGGCGTGTCGAGACGGTCTACCGCAAGCATCATCTGCCGAATCATTCGGTATTCGACGAGCAGCGCGTGTTCGACAGCGGCGACGTGCCTCGCGTATTCACCTGCGGCGGGTTCAATTTCGGCCTCAACATCTGCGGCGACATCTGGGAGCGCGGCCCGGCGAAATGGGCCATGGAAGCGGGGGCGGACTGGCTGCTGGTCCCCAACGCATCGCCCTGGCATCTGAACAAGGAGCGCGAGCGGCTGTCGGTCGCGCGTGCGCGCCAGGTCGAGGCGCCGCTGCCCATCGTCTACGGCAACCTTGTCGGGGGGCAGGACGAGCTGGTGTTCGACGGCGCATCCTTCGTGATCGATGCCGAAGGCAGCGTTCTCGTGCAGTGCCCGGCCTGGCGCGAGGGTGTGTTCTACGTCGAACTGGATGTGGACACCGCCAGCGGCCCCATGCACCTTCTGCCGACCGAAGTGCAGTCCGCTTACGACGCACTGGTACTGGCGGTGCGCGATTATGTTGGCAAGAACGGTTTCAGGGGGGTGCACCTGGGCCTGTCGGGCGGCATCGATTCCGCGCTCACGCTCGCCATTGCCGTCGACGCGCTGGGTGCGGACAGGGTCCATGCCGTGATGATGCCTTCCGGCTACACCGCCCCGATCAGCGTCGAGGATTCGCGCGACATGGTGAAGCGCCTGGGCGTGAAGTATTCCGAGATCGCCATCAAGCCCATGGTCGATGCATTTACGGCCCAGCTCGCAGATGAATTCGCCGGCCTCAAGGCCGATACCACCGAAGAAAATCTCCAGGCGCGCACGCGCGGCACCCTGCTCATGGCGCTGTCGAACAAATTCGGCACGCTGGTGCTGACCACCGGCAACAAGAGCGAGATGGGTACCGGCTACGCCACGCTCTACGGCGACATGGCCGGCGGCTTCGCCGTACTGAAAGATGTGCCCAAGATGCTGGTGTACCGGCTGTCGGACTACCGCAACAGCGTATCGGCCGTCATCCCGCAACGCATCATCGACCGGCCGCCCTCGGCCGAACTGCGCCCCGACCAGACCGATCAGGACAGCCTCCCGCCCTACGAGATCCTCGACGCCATCCTTGCCGCCTATGTCGAACGCGATCTCTCCGCGCGCGACATCGTCGCGCTGGGGTACGATGCGGCCATGGTGAAACGTGTCATGCGCATGGTTGACCTCGCCGAATACAAGCGCCGCCAGGCCGCGCCCGGCCCGCGCATCACCCCGCGCAATTTCGGCAAGGACCGCCGTTACCCCATCACCAACAAGTACCGACCCGAAGGAGACCTGCCATGAAAAAAATCGAAGCCATCATCAAGCCCTTCAAGCTCGACGAAGTGCGCGAGGCGCTGTCCGAGATCGGCGTCACCGGCCTGACCGTCACCGAGGTCAAGGGCTTCGGTCGCCAGAAAGGGCATACCGAGCTTTATCGCGGCGCTGAATACGTCGTCGATTTCCTGCCCAAAATCAAGGTCGAACTCGTGATCGCCGACAGCCTGCTCGACCGCGCCATGGAGGCCATCGTCACCGCCGCACGCACCGGCAAGATCGGCGACGGCAAGATATTCGTCAGCGATATGGAGCAGGTCGTGCGCATCCGCACGGGGGAATCGGGCGAAGCGGCGGTTTGAATATATTTCAGGCCACGCAATAAAAAACGCCCCGCGCAAGGCGGGGCGAAAAGGGAAGCCGGAGCTTCGTCGGAGAAAGTCGGGGCAGGTCAGATCTGGAACTGCACGCCGATGACGAACTTGTCCAGGTCGGTGTCGGGCGTGGGCCGATCGTCTTCGGTTTTCGACCAGAAGGCCGAAACCCGGGCGTTGTGTCCCTTGATGACGTAGTTGAGACCGACGTCGAGCACATCGATGGTGGAGTTGGACAGCTCGCGGTCGAAACTCTGGTAGCGGACGAAAGGCTGTACCTGGCCAATGCCGACCTTGCCCGGTAGGAGGAAAGCGGCGGTGGCGAGGTAGCCTTTGCCTTCGACCAGGCCGCCGACGTTGTCGTTGGCGCCGGCGCCGCCCGGGCAGGCCGGTGCGCCGGGTTCACCGCTGCCGCAGTCGGCCTTGCCGTCGAGGTCGTAGTCGTAGTAGGCGCCTTCGAGCGTGAGCACGCCGCCGCCCGCCAGTTTCTTCTCCATCAGCAGGTCGATGTTCATGCCGAGGTAGTCGCCCGGGTTGCCCGCCACCCCGACGCCGTCGCTCTGGTACATGCCGGCGAAGCCCAGCGTGAGGATGTCGGCCGAGCCGTAGTAGGTGCTGCCGGTGTAGTAGGCGGGCGCGGGTTCGGCGTCCCAGAAGGCGTAGGCGGCACGCCAGCTGTAGAGCAGGTTGTCGGATTCGTTCGAGGCGCCGGCGTAGTTGTTGTGGCCCTTGAAGGCACCGAGCACATAGGTGAGCTTGCTGTCCATCACCTTGCCCCAGAGCTGCACGCCGTTGTCGCGGCCGATGGCGAGATTGGGGTACTGGGACACCATCGGGTAGTCCCACACGTTGAGATAGAAGGGGCCGTCCAGGTTGGCCCGGTCGGACGCGGGCAGCATGCGGCCGAACCAGACGTTGAATTCCGGCATGGGCTCGTATTGCACGTAGGCGTCCATCACCCGCAGGCCGTCCGGCGTATTGCCGCTGCCGTCGCGCTCGAAATTGAGCGTGGCGCCCAGGGTTTTCATCACGCGGCCGCTCATGTAGACGCGCGTGCTGTCGACGACGAAATCGTTCGAGCGGTCCGAGCCGCTGGGTGCTGCGTTCTCCAGCGACTGATAGCTGAGCCGCAGGCCGGCCCCGATGCTGAAGGAGGCGTCGCCTCCCAGGTCGAAGGTGGCGGCCTGGCTGGCGGTGCTGGTCAATCCCAGCAGGCACAGCGCGGCAAGGGGGGTGAGGCGGGGGTGGGTCATGCGGGGGCTCCTTATCTGATGTATACAAAAATGCACTCAAGTTTGTGCCGCGACGTATACAAAGCACCTTGCATGCCATAGGGGTGGAAGAAGCGTGCCCAAATTGCGTATTTGTATATTTTATAAATATAAAACAACAGCTTGTTTGATTGTTTCGCGGGGGGTATGGGGCTCGTGTGTAGGCGCGGGTCTTGATTGAGATCAGTCCGTTTCGCACTTTATGGGTGCATAAAGGCCTTCCTGATGCATACGATGGTGCACAGGATGGCAATCGAGTGCGGATTTGTCCGCCCGTTTACGGGCGGATTGTCGTTCGTGACATGTTTTTATTGTATTGATTAATAACAGTTAATCGGGTGATTTTCTGAAACCTTCCGTCTTGTATACAACATGGCGTCTTCTGGCACGCTCGCTGCTACGGACTGGGGCGGGCAGGTGTGACTCCCACTCCCTTTTTTTGACGACATACGAGGTGAAGGATGACGAACAGACGGCAGTTCATACAGAGCGTGGGCGCCCTCGCGGGCATGGCGGCGTTGCCGGGCGGCATGGTGAAAACCGCATTCGCGGCAGGCAAGGAACCGATCAAGATCGGCATCCTGCATTCGCTGTCGGGCACGATGGCGATTTCGGAAACGGCGCTGAAGAACACGGCGCTGATGGCCATCGATTCGATCAATGCGAAGGGCGGCGTGCTGGGCCGTCCGGTCGAGGCGGTGGTGGTGGACCCGGCGTCGAACTGGCCGCTGTTTGCGGAAAAGGCGCGGCAGCTGCTGACCCAGGACAAGGTTGCGGCCGTGTTCGGCTGCTGGACTTCGGTGTCGCGCAAATCCGTGCTGCCGGTGTTCGAGGAACTGAACGGCCTGTTGTACTACCCCGTGCAATATGAAGGCGAGGAGCTCTCGCAGAACGTGTTCTACACCGGCGCGGCGCCCAACCAGCAGGCGATCCCCGCGACCGAATACCTGATGAGCAAGGAAGGCGGCAGCGCCAAGAAATTCGTCCTGCTCGGCACCGATTACGTCTACCCGCGCACGACCAACAAGATCCTGCGCGCTTTCCTCAAGTCCAAGGGCGTGCCCGAAGCCAGCATCATGGAGGAATACACCCCCTTCGGCCATTCGGATTACCAGACCATCATCGCCAAGATCAAGAAATTCTCGGCCGGTGCCAAGACCTGTGTGATCTCGACGATCAACGGCGACTCCAACGTGCCGTTCTACAAGGAGCTCGGCAACCAGGGCATCAAGGCGACCGACATCCCGGTCGTGGCCTTCTCCGTGGCCGAGCAGGAGCTTGCCGGAATCGACACCAAACCGCTGGTGGGCCATCTGGCCGCCTGGAACTACTTCGAGACGATCAAGAATCCCGAGAACACCGCGTTCGTGAAGATGTGGAAGGACTACGTCAAGGCCAAGAAGCTGAAGGACGCGCCGGTGACCGACGATCCGATGGAAGCGACCTGGATCGGCATCCACATGTGGAAGCAGGCGGTCGAGAAGGCCGGCTCCATCGAGGTCGACAAGGTGCGCAAGGGGATGGCCGGCCAGACCTTCAAGGCGCCCTGCGGCTTCACGGTGAAGATGGACGAAACCAACCACCACCTTCACAAGCCCGTGTTCATCGGCGAAGTGCGTGCCGATGGCCAGTTCAACGTGGTCTGGAAGACCAAGGGCCCGATCCGCGCCCAGCCCTGGAGTCCGTTCATTCCGGGCAACGAGGGCAAGCAGAAACTCTGATCCGCAACCGGTGTCCCCGGCACGGGCCGGGGGTGCTCCCGAATTCACGTCATGCTGAAATTTCTTCTTGGGCTGGCGCTGTGCCTGCCTCTGTTCGCGCGCGCCGCGCTCGACCCGGCCGCATTGATGCCCTTCGCGGGCGAAGACTCGGCGGCCAAGGCCGAAGCGGTCACCGCGCTGGCCGGCAACCCCGATCCGCAGGTCGATGCCCTGTTCAGGGCGCTGTCCGGGGACAGTCTCTTCTTCCTGCCGGACGGACGGGTCGTCGTCTTCGACGGCGAACGCTACGCCGATGCCGCTACCGGCACATCGCTGGCGTCCGAGCCCGAATCGCCCGAATCCGTCATCGTCAACAACGTGGTGCGCGGTGCGCTCGAATCCGCCGTGGCGCTGCGCGGGCTGGCGGCGGCGGACCCCGCTGCGCGACTGGCCGCCGCCGGGGTGCTGAAGGAGCGTGCCGACCCGGGCTTTCTGCCGGCGCTTGAAGCTGCGCTGGACAGGGAAACCGATCCCCGGGTGAAGGATGCGCTTTCGCGCACGACGGCGCTGCTGCAGCTGGCCAGTCCGGACAAGGCGGTCAGACTGGCCGCGATCGAACGCCTGGGCGCCTCGCGCGACCGCAATGTTCGCGCGGCGCTGGCACCGCTGGCCGAAGCCGAGACCGATCCCGCGCTCAAGGCCGCGTTCAAGTCGGCGCTCGACGCCATCGATTTCCGGCTGTCGGTGGCCAATTTCTTCACCAACGTCTTCTCGGGCCTGTCACTCGGCAGCATCCTGCTGCTGGCCGCGCTGGGGCTGGCCATCACCTTCGGGCTGATGGGCATCATCAACATGGCGCACGGCGAAATGCTGATGCTGGGGGCCTACACCACCTACGTCGTGCAGGGTTTTTTCCGCACCCATTTCCCGGACGCGCTCGACTGGTATCCGCTGGCGGCGCTGCCGCTCGCCTTCCTGGTCGCGGCAGGGGTGGGCGCGGTGCTGGAGCGCACGGTCATCCGCCATCTCTACGGCCGGCCGCTTGAAACCCTGCTTGCCACCTGGGGCCTGTCGCTGATCCTGATCCAGGCGGTGCGCTCGATCTTCGGCCCGCAGAACGTCGAAGTCGCCAATCCGAGCTGGATGTCCGGCGCATTCGAGATCTACGGCGTCGTGCTGCCGTACAACCGGCTCGTCATCATCGGCTTCGCCTTCTTCGTGCTCGCCATCGTCTGGTTCGTGCTGAATCGTACCCGCATGGGCCTTTACGTGCGCGGCGTGATGCAGAACCGGCCGATGGCCGACGCCATCGGCGTGCCGACCGCGCGCGTCGACATGATGGCCTTCGCGCTCGGTTCCGGCATCGCGGGCCTGGGCGGCGTCGCCCTCTCGCAGATCGGCAACGTCGGCCCCGAGCTCGGACAGGCCTACATCATCGATTCGTTCATGGTCGTGGTGCTGGGCGGCGTCGGCCAGCTTGCCGGCACCGTGGTCGCCGCGCTCGGTCTGGGCGAAATCAACAAGTTTCTCGAACCCTACGCGGGCGCGGTGCTTGGCAAGATCGCCGTGCTCGTGCTCATCATTCTGTTCATCCAGAAACGGCCGTCCGGCCTGTTCGCCCTGAAGGGCCGGAGTGCCGACGCATGACCGAACGCCGCCTGTTTTCCCCGTTCGGCTGGACACTGTTCGTGATCATCGTCGCGCTCGGGCTCGCCATGCCGCTGCTGCATGTCTTCGCGCCCGAAGGCCACCCGCTGCACGTGTCGGCCTACACGCTCACCCTGGTCGGCAAGATCCTCTGCTATGCCGCCGTCGCGCTGGCGATGGACCTGGTGTGGGGCTACGCCGGCATCCTGTCGCTCGGCCACGGGCTCTTCTTTGCCCTGGGCGGCTACGCCTTCGGCATGTATCTCATGCGGCAGATCGGCCGCGACGGCCAGTACCAGAGCGATCTGCCGGATTTCATGGTCTTTCTCGACTGGAAGGACTACCCCTGGTACTGGGCCGGCACCGATCATTTCCTCTGGGCGCTGGTGCTGGTGATCGCCGTGCCGGGCATCGTCGCCTTCGTCTTCGGCTGGTTCGCCTTCCGCTCGCGGATCAAGGGCGTGTATTTCTCGATCATCACGCAGGCGCTCACCTTCGCCGCGATGCTGCTGTTCTTCCGCAACGACACCGGGTTCGGCGGCAACAACGGCTTCACCGATTTCAAGCGCATCCTCGGGTTTCCGGTTGCCGCACCGGAAACCCGTGCCGTGCTGTTCGCGCTGACCGTAGCCTATGTCGCCGGCATTCTGGTGTTCTGCCGCTGGCTGATGCAGAGCAAGTTCGGCCGTGTGCTGGCGGCGATCCGCGATGCCGAATCGCGCACCATGTTCGTCGGCTACGACCCGCTGCCCTACAAGCTCGGCGTGTGGACGCTCTCGGCCGTGCTGTGCGGCATTGCCGGCGCGCTGTACGTGCCGCAGGTCGGCATCATCAATCCGTCCGAGATGTCGCCCGCCAATTCCATCGAGATCGCCATCTGGACCGCCATCGGCGGACGCGGCACGCTGATCGGGCCGCTCCTGGGCGCCGGCATCGTCAACGGCGCGAAGAGCTGGTTCACCGTGAGTTTTCCCGATCTGTGGCTGTACGTGCTGGGGGCGATGTTCGTGATCGCCACCCTGTTCCTGCCACGCGGCGTGATGGGCCTGCTGGGGAGAAAGGCATGAACGGGACCCCGCAGTACGCGCCCGTCGTCGCCCATCCCTACGCGCTGACCGGCACCGAATACGATCCCGGCCGCGCGGCCGGATCGGTGGCCGGCGGCGATGCGAGCTATGGCCGCGTGGTCGTGCCGGGCGAAGTCGATGTCAGCCACGGCGCGATCCTCTACCTGGAAGGCGTCACCGTCAGTTTCGACGGCTTTCGCGCGCTCAACGACCTGAACCTCTCGGTCGACGACGGCGAGCTGCGCTGCATCATCGGCCCCAACGGCGCGGGCAAGACAACGATGATGGACGTGATCACCGGCAAGACGCGGCCGGACGCAGGCACAGTCTATTTCGGCCAGACCATCGATCTCACGCGGCTGAACGAAGTGGCCATCGCCCACGCCGGCATCGGCCGCAAATTCCAGAAGCCCACCGTGTTCGAGAACCTCACGGTGTTCGAGAACCTCGAGCTCGCGCTCAAGGCCGACAAGCGTGCGCGCGCCAGTCTTCTAGCGAAGCTGGACGGCGAGCAGCGCGACCGCATCGACGCGGTGCTCGCGACGATCAAGCTCGCCGACGCCGCGCACGGCCCGGCGGGCCGGCTCTCGCATGGGCAGAAGCAGTGGCTGGAAATCGGCATGCTGCTGGCGCAGGAGCCGCGCGTGCTGCTGCTCGACGAGCCCGTCGCCGGCATGACCGACCAGGAGACGGCCGAGACCGCCGAGCTGTTCCTGTCGCTCAAGGGCAAACACACGCTGATCGTGGTGGAGCACGACATGGATTTCATCAACACCATCGCCGGCACGGTGACCGTGCTGCACGAAGGTCACGTACTCGCCGAAGGCGATATGGCGACCGTGCAGAACGATCCCCGGGTCGTCGAAGTGTATCTGGGCCGTTGAGGGGCATGCGATGCTGAAAGCCGAAACCCTCGACCAGTACTACGGCGGCAGCCAGATCCTGCGTGGCGTCTCGCTCGACGTGCCGCCCGGCAAGGTGACCGTGCTGCTCGGCCGCAACGGCGTGGGCAAGACCACGCTGCTGAAATGCCTGATGGGCGCGCTGCCGGTGAAGGCCGGGCGCATGAGTCTCTCCGGCGAGGACGTCACCCGGCTCAAGCCGCATCAGCGCGCGCGCCGCGGCCTGGGTTACGTGCCGCAGGGACGCGACATCTTCGGCCGCCTCACGGTACGCGAAAACCTGCTCATGGGCCTGGCGGCCAACCCAAAGGCGAAGACCGTTCCGGACGACATCTTCGAACTTTTCCCGGTGCTGAAAACCATGCTGCACCGGCGCGGCGGCGATCTGTCCGGCGGGCAGCAGCAGCAGCTCGCCATCGGGCGTGCGCTCGCCGCCGGGCCGAAATATCTCATCCTCGACGAGCCGACCGAAGGCATCCAGCCGTCGATCATCAAGGACATCGGCCGCGTGATCACGCTGCTGGCCGAACGCGGCATGGGGATTCTGCTGGTCGAGCAGTACTACGACTTCGCCGAGGAGCTGGCCGATTTCTATGCCGTGATGCAGCGCGGCGAAATCATCCGGTCCGGCACCGGCGAAACCCTGCCCACGGACGGCGTGCGGCAGATGGTGGCGATCTGACAAGAGGGCGGGCAAGACAGATGACGATGTTCGACAAGGTTCTGGTGGCCAACCGCGGCGAGATCGCCTGGCGGGTGATCCGCACGCTGAAGAAAATGGGCGTGAAGAGCGTGGCCGTGTATTCCGAAGCGGATCGCGGCGCCCCGCACGTGCGCCATGCCGACGAGGCCGTATGCGTGGGGCCGGCCGCCGCCGCGCAGAGCTATCTGGATGCCGATGCGATCCTGGCGGCATGCAGGGCCACCGGTGCGCAGGCGGTGCATCCCGGCTACGGTTTCCTGTCGGAAAACATGGCGTTCGCGCGCGCATGCGAGGCGAACGGTATCGCCTTCCTCGGTCCCACGCCGGAGCAGGTCGAGGCCTTCGGCCTCAAGGACCGCGCGCGCGACGTGGCCGAGCGTGCCGGCGTGCCCCTGCCGCCGGGCAGCGGCCTGCTGGACAGCGTCGAGGATGCGGTCGCGGCGGCAGATCGCGTCGGTTTCCCGGTCATGGTCAAGGCAGTGGCGGGCGGCGGCGGCATCGGCATGCAGGCGGTGCACGAGCCGGCCGACCTGCCCGAAGTCTTTGCCCGGGTGAAACGGCTGGCGGCGCAATACTTCAAGAACGACGGCGTCTATCTGGAACGCCTGATCACGCGTGCGCGCCATATCGAGGTACAGATATTCGGCGACGGCGCGCGCGTGGTGGCGGTGGGCGACCGCGATTGCTCGGTGCAGCGCCGCAACCAGAAAGTGCTGGAGGAAACGCCGGCACCGGGCCTTTCCGTCGAGCAGCGACGCGCGCTGCACGCGGCGGCGGAAAAGCTCGGTGCCGCGGTGGGCTATCGTTCGGCCGGTACGGTGGAATTCGTCTACGACGTCGAGCGCGGCGAATTCTATTTTCTGGAGGTGAACACCCGGTTGCAGGTCGAGCACTGCGTCACCGAAGCCGTCACCGGGCTCGATCTCGTGGAATGGATGGTGCGCGTGGGCGCGGGCGAAACACTCCCCGCCGCGTGGCCGGTGCCGTCGTCCGGCGCGGCCATCGAGGCGCGTCTCTATGCCGAAGACCCTGCGCGCGACTTCCAGCCCTGCGCGGGCAAGCTGACCGAGGTGCGCTATCCCGACGGCGTGCGCGTCGACGGCTGGGTCGAAGCGGGCACCGAAGTGACGTCGAACTACGATCCGCTGCTCGCCAAGCTCATCGTCAAGGGGACGGATCGCACCGATGCGGTGGCGAAACTCGCCGCCGCGCTTGCAGCCACGCGCATCGCGGGCATCCAGACCAATCTCGGCTATCTCGCCGCCATCGCCGATGCGCCCGATTACCGCATCGGGGGGGTGACGACCAAGTGGCTCAACGATCTGGCCTACATTCCGGATGCGATCGAAGTGATCGATCCCGGCACCTACACTACGGTGCAGGACTGGCCTGGCCGTCTCGGCCTGTGGCATGTCGGCGTGCCGCCCTCGGGGCCGATGGACCATTTTGCGCTGCGTGCCGCCAATCGCTGCGTGGGCAATCCGGAAGGCGCGGCGGCGCTGGAATGCACGGTGATCGGGCCGACGCTGAAATTCCCGCGCGACGCCTGCGTTGCGCTCGCGGGCGCCGACATGGGCGCCACGCTCGACGGCGTGCCGGTGCCGCTGTGGCAGGGTTTTGCCGTGAAGGCGGGGCAGGTGCTCAAGCTCGGCAGCGTGCAGGGACCGGGCGCGCGCACCTATCTCGCGGTGCAGGGCGGCCTCGACGTGCCCGATTATCTGGGTTCGCGCGCGACCTTCGTACTGGGCGGCTTCGGCGGCCATGCCGGGCGGACGCTGCGCGCGGGCGACTGGCTGCCGGTCGCGGGTTTGCCCGACGCGGGCAGACTGGCCGCGTTGCCGGAATCGGCCCGGCCCGCGTACGTCAATGCCTGGGTGATCGGCGCGCTTTACGGGCCGCACGGCGCGCCGGATTTCTTCACGCAGGATGCGATCGACGAGTTCTTCGCCGCGCCCTGGGAAGTGCACTACAACTCCAACCGTCTGGGCGTGCGCCTCAAGGGGCCGCAGCCCTCATGGGCACGCGAGGACGGCGGCGAGGCCGGCCTGCACCCCTCCAACGTGCACGACTGCGAATACGCCGTCGGTTCGGTCAATTTCACCGGCGACTTCCCGGTCATCCTCACGCAGGACGGCCCCAGTCTGGGCGGCTTCGTCTGCCCGGTGACGATCCCCAAATCCGAACTGTGGAAGGTGGGCCAGCTGCGTCCCGGCGACAACATCCGCTTCGTGCCGATGATGTTCGACGAGGCGCTTGCCGCCGAGCGGGCGCAGGACGCGCTGTTCGCCGATCTCGCGCCGCGCGAGATGCCGGTCGTGCACCTGGGCCGGAAGCTGGCCGGGGACGCCAGCGCTGTCGTGCATCGCCAGCGGAACGCGGGTCTCGACGTGGTCTACCGGCAGGCGGGCGACAAGTACCTGCTGCTCGAATACGGCGACAACGTGCTCGATCTGGCCTATCGGCTGCGCGTGCATGCCCTGATGGAATCGCTGAAGGCCGAGCCGGTGCCCGGCATCGTCGAACTCTCGCCGGGCGTGCGTTCGCTGCAGATCAATTTCGACAGCCGCGTGGCGCACGTCGACAAGGTGGTGGCGGCGCTCGCCGCGCGCGAAGCGACGCTGCCCGATGCGCAGCATCTGGCCGTCGAGACCCGCGTGCTGCGGCTGCCGATGGCGTTCGAGGACAGTGACACGCTCGACGCGGTGGCGCGCTATCGCCAGTCGGTACGCGATACCGCGCCCTGGCTGCCATCGAACACCGAGTTCATGCGCCGCATCAATGGCCTGGACAGCGTGGAGGCCGTGCGTGACACGCTTTATCAAGCCAGGTATCTCACGCTGGGTCTGGGCGACGTCTATCTCGGCGCGCCCTGCGCGGTGCCGGTCGATCCGCGCCACCGTTTGTTGACGAGCAAATACAGCCCCGCGCGCACCTTCACGCCGGAAGGCACGGTCGGCATCGGCGGCGTCTACATGTGCATCTACGGCATGGATTCGCCCGGCGGCTACCAGCTCGTCGGCCGTACCGTGCCGATCTGGAATTCGCATCTGAAGAATCCGGTGTTCGACGACGAACCCTGGTTGCTGAAATTCTTCGACCAGGTGCAGTTCTACCCGATGAGCGAGCAGGAACTCGCCGAATACCGCGCCGACTTCGCCGCCGGCCGGGTGGGCGTGGACATTGCGCGCGAAACCTTTTCGCTCAAGGACCATCTGGCCTTCCTCGAACGCGAGGCCGCCAGCATCGCCGCTTTCAAGGCTACGCAGAAGGCGGCCTTCGACGAGGAACGCGAGCGCTGGAAGGATTTCGCCTTTGCCTACGCTACGCTGGAGGCGCCGCCGGAGCAGGATATTCCCGACGGCTGCGACGCGGTGCGCGCGCACGTCGCGGGCAACATCTGGAAGCTCCTGGTCGCGCCGGGCGACCGGGTGAGGGCGGGCGATGCGCTGCTCATCATCGAATCGATGAAGATGGAGCTCAAGGTCATTGCGCCCGCCGACGGCGTGGTGCGGAAATGCCTGTGCCGCGAAGGCACGCCGGTATCCGCCGGCCAGAATCTTCTTGCGCTGGAGGCCGCCTGATGCGGGACATGCGCATAGCCGCGCTGCGCGCCGCCTACGCGGACGGCAGCCTGACGCCAACCCGGCTGGTCGAGGATCTGCTGCATGCCGGCGGCGTCCATGCCGACCGCAACATCTGGATTCTGCCGCCCGAACGCGAGGCACTCCTTCAACGCGCGGCCGAACTCGAACAGACCGGACGCGCGGGCAGGCCGCTCTGGGGCATCCCTTTCGCGGTCAAGGACAACATCGATATTGCCGGCCTGCCGACCACGGCGGCGTGCAAGGCCTTCGCGCATACGGCGGACGCGAGCGCGCCCGTCGTGCAGGCATTGCTCGATGCGGGGGCGATCCTGGTCGGCAAGACCAATCTCGACCAGTTCGCCACCGGGCTCAACGGTACCCGTTCGGATTACGGCATCTGCCGCAATGCCTTCGATCCCGCGTATCTCGCGGGCGGGTCGAGTTCGGGCTCGGCGGTCGCGGTGGCGCTGGGGCTGGCGAGTTTTGCGCTCGGCACCGACACCGCCGGCTCGGGTCGCGTGCCGGCGGCCTTCAACAACCTGATCGGCCTGAAGCCGACGCGCGGGCTGCTGTCCACGCGCGGGGTGCTGCCGGCCTGCCGCTCGCTCGATTGCGTGTCGGTATTCGCCTTGACGGCAGCCGATGCCGAAGCGGTCTTCGACGTGTGTGCCGTATTCGATGCGGGCGATGCCTATGCCCGGCCTGCACGCTCCGGACCGTTGCCGGTGAACGATCTGACAGGCATGCGCATCGCCGTGCCGCGGGCGGGCGTGCTGGAAGCCGATTGCGATGCTGCGGCGCTGGCGGCGCAGGCGCGCGCAATCGATGCCCTGACCGCGCAGGGCACGGTCCCGGTCGAAGTCGATATCGGCCCGTTGCTGGAAGCGGCACTGCTGCTCTACGAAGGCCCCTGGGTGGCCGAGCGCTATGCGGCGATCCGCACATTCTTCGACGCCACGCCCGAAGCGGTGCATCCCGTGGTGCGCGCCATCATCGCGCGGGCACGCGACTACGACGCCCGCGCCGCCTTCGAGGCCGATTACAGGCTGATGACCCTGCGCCGTGCCGCCGAGTCGATCTGGCAGGGCTGCGATGCGCTGCTGCTGCCGACATCGCCGACGCATTACACCGTCGATGCGGTGCTCGCCGATCCCATCGCCACCAACAGCCGCCTCGGGCGTTACACCAATTTCGTCAACCTGATCGATCTGGCCGCCATTGCGGTGCCGGCAGGGCAGGGCGGGACGGGATTGCCGGTCGGGGTGACACTGCTTGCTCCGGCACATGCCGACCGCTTCCTGCTGTCGGTCGCGGCCCGCCTGCACGCGGCGCTGAACGCGACCTGCGGCTGCGGCATCGCACGCGTGCCCGAGCCGGCGGTCTCGACTGCGCCACCGCCGGGCAGCTACACACTGGCCGTGGTGGGCGCGCACATGTCCGGCCTGCCGCTGAACCACGAGCTGACCGCGCGCGGCGCGCGTTTTCTGCGGCGCACACGCACGGCGCCAGCCTACCGGTTCTATGCGATGGAAGGCCGGATCGCACGTCCCGGTCTGGTGGCGGTGGCCGCGGGTGGCGGGGCCATCGAAGCGGAAATCTGGGCGATCCCCACAGACGCGCTCGGCGGTTTCCTGGCCGGCATTCCCGCGCCGCTGGGATTGGGCAGGCTCATGCTGGAAGACGGCAGTGAAGTGATCGGTTTCATCTGCGAGCCGGGCAGGCTCGGCGCGGCGCGCGATATCACCGCGCTGGGCGGATGGCGCGCCTATCTTGCGGAGAAGCAACTGAAATCAGCCTGAGGAGACGGCCATGCCGCACCTGGAATCCGACCCTTATCCCTGGCCGTACAACGGCAACCTGCGGCCGCAGAACACGGCGCTCGTCATCATCGACATGCAGACCGACTTCTGCGGCGTGGGCGGGTACGTCGACCGCATGGGCTACGACCTTTCGCTGACGCGCGCGCCCATCGAGCCGATCAAGGCGGTGCTGGCGCGCCTGCGCACGCTCGGCTTTTTCATCGTGCACACCCGCGAGGGTCACCGGCCCGATCTCAGCGATCTGCCGGCCAACAAGCGCTGGCGCAGCCAGCGCATCGGCGCAGGGATCGGCGATCCCGGGCCGTGCGGCAAGATACTGGTACGCGGCGAACCGGGCTGGGAAATCATCCCCGAACTGGCGCCGCTGGCCGGCGAGCCGGTCATCGACAAGCCGGGCAAGGGCTCGTTCTATGCCACCGATCTCGAGCTCATCCTGAGAAAAAACGGCATCGAGAACATCCTGCTGGCCGGCATCACCACCGACGTGTGCGTCCACACCACGATGCGCGACGCCAACGACCGGGGCTTCGAGTGCGCGCTGCTGGCCGACTGCTGCGGCGCGACCGATCCCGGCAACCATGCCGCCGCGCTGCACATGATCCGCATGCAGGGCGGCGTCTTCGGGGCTGTCTCGAACGCCACCGCGCTGTTGAAGGCCCTGGCTTGAGTGCGGCGTATCGCGGCGCGCCGCTCGATGCGCTGATTGCCGGTGGCCCCTGGCATGCGCTGCGCGAAGGCGTGGAAATCCAGTACCTGCATCGCGCGCTCGACGAACCCGTCGCCGCGCTGCTGCGCTACCAGCCGGGCGCGCGCGTGCCGGCGCACCGCCATGCCGGGGTCGAGATCGTTCACGTGTTGCAGGGCAGCCAGCGCGACGCGGCCGGCACGTATGCGGCCGGCAGCATCAAGATCAATCTGCCGGGCACGGCGCACGATCTGGTCAGCGACACGGGCTGCGTGGTGCTGATCGTCTGGGAAAAGCCGGTCGAATTCCTCTGATTTTGGTGCGGGCGGATGCGGCTGTGCCATGTCGTGGTGCACATGGGGCGAGTGGATGCGGGCGTCAACGCCATATTCCGGGGATGCGCGGTTCGCCCGTTTTTTGCTTCTGATGTATCCAAGAATGTGTCCAAACCGCCTGCGCAGGAGACGCCATGCCGCGACTGACTCTTGAAGCCCAACCGGGCGAATTCGTCTTCGACTCCGAACGGACGGCGCTCGTGCTCATCGACATGCAGCGCGATTTCCTGGAGCCGGGCGGCTTCGGCGAATCGCTGGGCAACGACGTAGGCAAGTTGACGAAGGTGGTGCCGCCGCTGAAGCGGCTGCTCGAAACCGCGCGCGCCGTCGGGCTGACGGTCATCCACACGCGCGAAGGCCACCGGCCCGACCTGTCCGACGCCCCGCCGGCCAAGATCGAACGCGGCATGCCGGCCCAGCGTATCGGCGATCCGGGGCCGATGGGCCGCATCCTCGTGCGCGGCGAAACCGGGCAGGACTTCATCGAAGCGCTGTACCCGCTGCCCGGCGAGCCGGTCATCGACAAGCCGGGCAAGGGGGCGTTCTACGCCACCGATTTCGGCGCGATCCTGAAACATCGCGGCATCGATACGCTCATCGTCACCGGCGTGACCACCGAAGTCTGCGTGCACACCACGGTACGCGAGGCCAACGACCGCGGTTACCGCTGTCTCGTGCCCGGCGACTGCTGCGGTTCGTATTTCGACGAATTCCATGAAGTCGGCCTGCGCATGATCGCCGCGCAGGGCGGCATTTTCGGCTGGGTATGCCGCTCGGCGCCACTGGTCGCCGCGCTGGATGCCCTGCGGGTTCAAGCGGCCTGAGCATCGGCAGACAATCACTGGGAGAGCGGAATGAACACGGCAACGAAACCACTGATCTGGTCGCCCGGCGACTGGAACGCGCTGTTCGGATTCGGCACGAACATCCTCGTCAACATGCTGGTGCTCACCGGCCTTCTGCGCTACGTGCTCGGCATGCCCGACGACCTGGTGTTCGGCCGCATCCTGCCGGCGGTCGGGCTGATGATGTTCCTGTCGACGATGTACTACGCCTGGCTCGCCTGGAAGCTCGCAAAGGAGACAGGACGGATCGACGTGACCGCACTGCCATCGGGCATTTCGGTGCCGCACATGTTCGTCGTCGTGTTCGTCATCATGCTGCCGATCAAGCTGGCCACGGGCGACCCGGTCAAGGCGTGGGAAGCGGGGCTCACCTGGGTGTTCGTGCAGAGTTTCGTGCTGATGGCGGGCGGCTTCCTCGCACCGCACATCCGCAAGATCACGCCGCGCGCCGCACTGCTGGGCGCCCTCGCGGGGGTGTCCATCGCGTTCATTTCGATGCGGCCGGCACTGGAGATGTTCATGACGCCGCTGATCGGCGTCGTGTGCTTCGCCATCATCCTTGCCAGCTGGTTCGGCGGCGTGCGCTACTGGCGCGGCATCCCGGCCGGGCTGGTGGCGATCGCGGTGGGCACGCTGATCGCATGGGGCTCGACCCTGTTCGGCTTCGGCATCGGCGGCATGAGCGTCGACAACCTCGGCAACGCCGTGTCGAGCTTCGGTTTCTCGGTACCGATTCCGGCCGTCGGCCATGTGTTCTCCGGCTTCGAGTTCATCGGCGTCATCCTCGTCACGGCGATTCCCTTCGGCATCTACGATCTGGTCGAAGCGATGGACAATGTCGAATCAGCCGAGGCGGGCGGCGACAAGTTTCCGACCACCCGCGTGATCACCGCCGACGGCGTCATCAGCCTGATCGGCTGCTGCATGGGCAATCCCTTCATCAACGCCGTCTATATCGGCCACCCGGGCTGGAAGGCCATCGGCGGGCGCATCGGCTATTCGGCGGCGACCGGCATCGTCGTGCTGATCCTCGCCTGGTTCGGCATCATCGCCGTATTGATGGCGCTGATTCCGGTGGTTGCGATCTCGCCCATCCTGCTCTACATCGGCATGCTGATCGGTGCGCAGGCCTTCCAGGAAACGCCCAGATACCATGCGCCGGCGGTGGTCCTCGCGCTGGTGCCGCATGTCGCCGCGTGGGGCAAGCTGCAGATCGACAACGCGCTCGGTGCAGCCGGCACCAGCGCCGCGGCGGTCGGTTTCGACAAGCTCGGCCAGGTTGGCATCCTCTATGAAGGGCTCGCCACGCTGGGCGGCGGGGCGATACTCGTCAGTCTGGTGCTGGGAGCGATGGCCGCCTTCATCATCGAGAAGCAGTTCTACCGCGCCAGCGTGTTCGCGCTGGCCGGCGCGGTGCTGACCTTTTTCGGTTTCATGCACGGCGAACAGATCGGGCTGGCCGAAAGCCCGCTCGTGGCGGCGAGCTATCTCATGGTCTCGGCGGCACTATGGCTGATCGCGCGCCAGGGCGCGCCTGCCGCCGTTGCCGCTCCGGCACCGCTCGAGGTTCCGGCACCGGCGGCGGAACCGGGTTGATGGATGGGCAGCCCGTGCCGGCGGGCACGGGCTATACTCGGATCGGATTCATCTGCGGCACAAGGCCATGAGCGATCACAAACCCAGTTCGCACGACGTCTACAGCGAATTGCGCGACATGATTCTGAATTTCGAGCTGTATCCCGGCAGCCGGGTAACCGAACAGGAGCTGGCCTCGCTGTTCGGCGTCAGCCGCACGCCGGTACGCGGCGCGCTGCAACGCCTGGAGGCCGAGGGTTATCTCACTATCCAGCCCAAGCAGGGCTGCTACATCCGTACGCTCGATATCGCCGAGCTGACCCAGTATTACCAGGTGCGCATCGCGCTGGAGATGTTTTCGCTCGAACTCGCCTGCACCTACATGCCGGATGCCAAGCTGAAAGCGCTGGCCGAGGCCTGGGATCCAGAGAAGCAGCATGAGCGCAGCGACAATCCCGAGGAGATGGAGGCGCGCGACGAGAGCTTCCACATGGCGCTCGCCGAAGGCGGCGGCAACATGGCGCTGGTCGAATATCTGGCCGACATCAACCGTCGCATCCGCATCATCCGCCGGCTCGATTTCACCAATGGCGACCGCATCGACAAGACCTACGACGAGCATCACACGCTATGCATGCACCTGCTGGCGCGTAATCTTGCGCGCGCGCAGGCGCTGATGCGCGAACATATCAGCCACAGCGAGAATTTCGCGAAGAATCTGACCCTGACGCAGCTCGCCAAGAGCCGCTTTCTGCTGAAACGGCAACCGGCACCGGCGGGGGCCGGCTAGCCCGGGCGGATTACCAGAACCGGTACCAGGCCTTGCCTTCGGTGTTCACGCCCCTGGCGTATTTGCTGTCGGGGTAGTTGAGGGCCAGTATGCGCTGCGCGTCGTCGCGCAGCTCGGGCAGTCTCAGCTTGTCGTAGGCGATGACCATGATCGCCAGCGCTTCCTCGACGACCGGAGCCTCGGGATAGGTCTTGACGACTTCCTTGGCACGGTTGGCGGCAGCCACCCAGGCCTCGCGCTTGAGGTAATACTTGGCGACGTGGATTTCGTTGCCGGCCAGCGCATTGACCAGATATTTCATCCGCGCGGTCGAATCGTCGGCATACTTGCTGTCAGGGAAGCGCGTGACCAGTTCCTTGAACGCCAGAAACGCGTCGCGCGCGGCCTTGGGGTCGCGCTCGGACAGATCCTGATCGACCAGATTGCCCAGCAGGCCCAGGTCGTCGTTAAAATTCGCCAGCCCCTTCAGATAGTAGGCGTAGTCGACGTTAGGGTGATTGGGGTGCAGCTTGATGAACCGGTCGCAGGCGGCGATGGCCGAAATCGGTTCGTTGTCCTTGTAGTAGGCGTAGGCGACTTCGAGCTGGGCCTGCTGCGCATAGCGGCCGAAGGGGTAACGGGCTTCCAGGGTTTCGAACAGCTTGACCGCCCGTTCGTAGTTGCCTTCGTTGAGCTGGTCCTTGGCCTCGGAGTAGAGCCGCTGCGCCGACCAGTTGGCGGTCTCGTCCTTCACTTCGGGCAGGAGGCCGCACCCTCCCAGCGCCAGCGCGGCAGCGAGGCTCAGGCCGCCGAGGATGCGGCGGACGGCAGCAGTAAAACCGGATGGACCTTGATTGAACATGGCACGAGACAGCGAAAAACCGACATCCGATTATAAGGGAAATGCCGAAGCGGCCATCCGCGAACTGGTGATTCCCGACGAACAGGGTGGCCAGCGGCTGGATCAGGCGCTGGCCGCCCTGTTGCCCGAGTTCTCGCGCAATCGCATCCAGAACTGGATCCGGGCGCGCAAGATTTCGGTCGACGAGGCCTGGGGAACGACCAGGATGAAAGTGCTGGGCGGCGAAGCCGTGCGGGTGGAAGTCGAGCCCGATCCGACCGCTACGCCCGACATGCCGGAAGCCATTCCGCTCCGGGTGGTGGCCGAGGACCCGGCCCTGCTGGTGATCGACAAGCCGGTCGGTCTGGTCGTGCATCCGGGCAGCGGCAACCCGCGCGGCACACTGCTGAACGCGCTGCTGCACCGCGTGCCGCAAGTGGCCGAACTGCCGCGTGCAGGCATCGTGCACCGGCTGGACAAGGACACCTCAGGCCTGCTGGTCGTCGCCAAGACACTGGCGGCGCATACTGACCTGGTGCGCCAGCTGCAGGCGCGCACGGTCAAGCGCGAATACCTGGCGCTGGTCTACGGCGAGGTCGACCGCGAAGGCACGGTCGACGCGCCGCTCGCGCGCGATCCGCACAACCGCACCAAGCGCGGCGTGCACCCGCTGGGCAAACCGGCGGTCACGCACTACGAACCGGTCGAGCGCTTCCCGGGTGGCATCACGCTGCTGCGCTGCGCGCTGGAAACCGGGCGCACCCACCAGATTCGCGTCCACATGCAGCACATCGGCCATCCGCTGGTCGGCGAACAGGTCTACAGCGCCAGCCGCCGCGGCTATCTCAAGATTCCCTTCCCGCGCCAGGCCCTGCATGCCCAGCGTCTGGGCCTGATCCATCCCGTCACGCGCGAGGCGATGCAGTGGGAGAGCCCGCTGCCGCCGGATTTCGCCTCTTTGCTGCAGGCGCTGCGAGACAATACCGACTGGGCTCGATGACGCCGATCCGTCCCGACTGGCCCGCGCCGGTCAACGTGCGGGCACTGATGACCACGCGCGCCGGCGGCGTCAGTGCCGCGCCGTGGGCGAGCCTGAATCTGGGCGACCACGTCGGCGACGCACCGGCGCACGTGGCGGCCAACCGCGCCCGTTTGCGCGAGCTGCTGCCTGCCGAACCGGCCTGGCTGAAGCAGGTGCACAGCGCCCGCGTGGTCGAAGCCGGCAGCGGCGATATCGAAGCCGACGCCAGTTTCAGTCGCACGCCCGGCCAGATCTGCGCCGTGCTTACCGCCGACTGCCTGCCGGTGCTGTTCTGCGACCGTGCCGGCAGTGTGGTGGCCGCTGCCCATGCCGGCTGGCGCGGCCTCGCGAACGGCGTGCTCGAGACCACCGTGGCGGCCATGGCCGTGCGGCCGGACGACATCCTCGCGTGGATGGGCGCCGCCATTGGCCCGCAGGCTTTCGAAGTCGGCGACGATGTACGCAACGCCTTCCTGACGCGGCATCCGGATACCGCCGCGGCCTTTGTGGCGCAGGGTGCGCCCGGCAAGTGGCTGGCCGATATCTACGCGCTCGCGCGCATCCGTCTGGCACACGCAGGCGTGCGGGCGGTAAGCGGCGGCGGACGCTGCACCTTCGGCGAATCCGGGACGTTTTTTTCCTACCGCCGCGACGGCGCCACCGGGCGCATGGCGGCGGTGATCTGGCGGGAATGACAGTCTAGAACGCTTCCCGAATCCGCAGATAGCGCGGATGACGCGGCACGCCGTTTTTCGTCAGTTGCTGGTAACGGTAGGTGATGCGCGTGCCGACGGGCGGCGGCGTACGCCGCACCGGATCGGTGAGCCCGCTGCCGAGCCGGAAGCGTTTGCCGTCCGGCATTTCCAGTTCCAGCGCGCCGGTCATGCCTTGATACTTGCCTTTGCCGGGCACATGGCCGACAACGACCGCCTCGGCGTCCAGCCAGGGTTTGAGCTTGAGCAGCACGTCGCTGCGGCCCGTGATGTAGGGCGCGTCGGCGCGGTGCAGCATCAGGCCTTCCCCACCGGCCCGCACCACGGTGTCGAGCCGGTGCATCAGTTCGGCGTGGCTGGCGACGTGTGACTGTTCAACAGCCTGCAGCCAGGGCACCCCGCGTGTGGCGACCAGTACACGTAACCTGTCGGCGCGTTCGGCAAACGTGCCGGGTGCGCCGGGCAGTTCGAACACCCGGTAGCGGACCCGCCGCCAGTCGGCCTCCACCGGATCGAGTGTGCGGACGATGCCGGACAGTGCGTCGAACGTCCCGCGGCCGATCCACAGTTCGCCGTCGAGCGGCACGGGCGGGAAGTCCGCCGTGAACCAGTCGGGCGCGGGTATCCGGCCGCCACCGCGAAAGTGCAGCGTGCGGCCGTTCCACACTGCACGCACGCCGTCGAGTTTTTCGCTGACCAGATAGTCGCGTACGTCGATCCCGGTAGCGTAGGTTTCGGCCAGCAGCAGGTCGGGGGTATTTGCCCGTACCGCGCTGAGCTCGCAGAGAGCCGCCAGCAGCCAGATCAGCAAATAAACCCGGCGGCGGGTTGGCTTCAAGGGGTTTGTCGGTGCAACGAGCATCGGGCGTACGGGGGGCAGCAGACTGTCCCATTCATCGTACACGAGCGTGTCAGCATGGATGAATCCTGCGCGACTTGCCTGCTGAATGTCGGCAGAGCGGGCGCTCCAGGCCCGCCAATCGGCATTCGCCGACGGGTTTGATTTTGACCATGGCGATTGATATGCTTCCGGCGCGGGGAATTATTCGATAACGATCACCCGGGTGTGTCCGACATGCCCATCGTGGCCACAGAATGCACGTGACGGCCATCATGGCGCCGCCATTCGTGTGGGATTGTAAAAACGAATGCGTCCATTGCTTGAAATGGCAGGCTGCCCGTTCAAGCAGGCGCGTTCCTGGATCGAGAAGGATTCCCGTGCTGGATATTCCAGTCGCCCGCTTTTTCGCCGACTCAGGCGTATTTTTTCCGTCGCTGTTTCAACGCCTGCGGCATAGCGCGCAGATACTGCCGGGCATGCCGGTTTCTACCCGTCGGGGTGAATTGGTCCATGGATCCGTTCGCTGACTGGGGCTTGCGTGCCACAGCACTGGCTGCGGCCGCGGTCATCGCTTGGGGCGTTGCGACATGGATGGCTGCTCGAGCCGTGAATCTTGGGCTGTTGGTCAGGCCACAGGCGCGCTCTTCGCATCTGCGGCCCACACCTCATGGTGGCGGCCTGGGCGTTGTGCTTGGTTTTTCGCTGGTTGCCATTTGGTGGGGTATCGATTTCCCCGGGCTGCGCAGCGTGGCCGTGCTGACCTTCCCGCTTGCCGTGATGGGACTGTTGGACGATCTGCGGCATATGTCCATCGTGCTGAGGCTGTCAACGCAGACCCTGGTTTGTGGTGCTCTGCTTTGGGGGCCGCTGGCGGGTCTGCCTGCAATTACGTTCGGAGATACGGTTCCGCTGGAAGGGTACGGGCTATCGGTCATCCTGTTGCTGGCGGCGGTGTGGTGGGTCAATCTGTTTAATTTCATGGATGGAATCGACGGGCTGGCCGGTGGGCAGGCCATATCGATGGCTCTTCTGGCCGCGACCATGATTGTCTCTACGCAGGCGGACGCCTGGGGGTCACCTCTCTGGTGGGCGCTCCTGGCAATTGCGGCCTCGACGAGCGGCTTCCTGATGCAGAATTGGTCGCCTGCCCGGATCTTCATGGGCGATGTGGGGAGTACCTGGCTGGGAGCAATTCTGTTCGCGATTGCCGGCCTCACGATTGCAGCGGGCTGGATGACGTATGCAGCCTGGCTGATCCTTGCGGCAGTTTTCATCACGGATGCAACAGTCACGCTGGCTACCCGTGTGGCGCGGGGTGAGCCGTGGTACCGGGCGCATCGGGATCATGCCTACCAGAAACTCGTGCGTCGCTTCGGGCCTGACCGGACACGCGCGCACCGTCGGGTCAGCTTGCTGGCGATGGCCGTCAATGGGCTATGGCTGGGGCCTCTTGCCTGGCTGAGTCTGGAGCAGACGGCGTTTGCTTCACTCTGGCTGGGACTTGCCTATGTACCGCTGGTAGTCGCCGCCGTCTGGATCGGTGCCGGCAGGTCGGACAAAGTCAGTCCAGCCACTTCTGCATGAAGCGCGCCTCGCCCATCGCCGGGTCGAGGCGGTAGTCGTCGAAGCCGAGCTTCACATACAGGCCGCGCGCGGCGCGGTTCGCCGACAGCACTTCCAGCGTGAGCTTGCAGGCGCCGCGTTCGCGGGCGACGGTTTCCACTTCGGCGAACAGCCGCGCGGCGATGCCGCGTCCGCGGTGGGTTTCGCGTACCACCACGTCGTGGATGTTCACCAGCGGCCGGCAGGCAAAGGTGGAAAAGCCTTCGATGGCGTTGACCAGCCCGACTGCTTCGTCGCCTTCGAAGGCGAGTACGCTGAAAATGAAGGGCCGCGCGGCCAGCGCAGCGACCAGATGGCCGCGGGCGAAATCCGACAGCGGCGCGCCGCCGCCCGCCGGGTCCTGCGCGTAGTGGTCCAGCAATTCGACCAGCGCGGCCGCGTGCGCCGGGTCGGCGTAGTCGGCGCGGACGATGCGGAGGTCCGGGTCAGGCATCGGCGACGATGCGCATGGAGAGATCCACCGCGCGGATGTGCTTGGTGAGGCCGCCGATGGAAATGCGGTCCACGCCGGTTTCGGCGATGGCGCGCACGGTGTCCAGGCCGACGTTGCCGGAGGCTTCGAGCAGGGCGCGGCCGGCCGTGCGTTCGACTGCGCGGCGCATGGCGTCGAGATCGAAATTATCGAGCAGGATCAGCTTCGCACCGGCCGCCAGCGCTTCGTCGAGCTGGTCCAGCGTTTCCACCTCGATCTGCACGCCCACGCCGTCGCCGGCCAGCCGGAACGCCGCTTCCAGTACCGGTGCGATGCCGCCGGCCGCGGCAATGTGGTTTTCCTTGATCAGGATGCCGTCGTAGAGCCCGATGCGCTGGTTCTGTCCGCCGCCCGTGCGCACCGCGTATTTTTCGGCCAGGCGCAGGCCGGGCAGCGTCTTGCGGGTGTCGAGGATGGCGGCGCGCGTGCCGGCGACGGCTGCGACGTAGGGCCGGGTCGCCGTCGCCACGGCCGACAGGGTCTGCAGGAAATTCAGCGCCGGCCGCTCGGCGGTGAGCAGCGCCCGGGCGCGGCCCTGGATCTCGACCAGCAGGTCGCCCGGCGCGACCGCATCGCCCTCGTTCACCTGCCAGTCGAGGCGGCAGGCCGGGTCCAGCGCGCGGAAGCAGGCGTCGAACCAGGGCCGCCCGGCAATCACCGCCGCCTCGCGCGTGATGACGCGGGCATGGGCGGCCTGCGCGGCGGGGAGGAGGCGGGCAGTCAGGTCGCCGCTGCCGACGTCCTCCGCCAGCGCGCGCGCCACGTCGGTTTCCACGGAAGACAGCAACAAATCGGACATCGAAGGATAAATTCGGACAAGACGGGTTGAAATGCCCCCGGGCGGCACCATTTTGGAGGCATTCACGAATATACCCGAAGAGGTTGAACCATGCGTTTCGACAAACTCACCACCCAGTTCCAGCAGGCCTTTGCCGATGCGCAGAGCCTGGCGGTAGCCGGCGACCACGCCTACATCGAGCCGCAGCATCTGTTGCTGGCCCTGCTCAACCAGGAAGGCGGCGGCGCGTCGTCCATCCTGTCGCGGGCCGGCGCCCAGGTGCCGGCGCTGAAGGCCGCGCTCGACCAGGCGCTGAAGCGGCTGCCCAAGGTGGAAGGGCAGGGCGGCGAGGTGTCGATCTCGCGCGACCTCAACAACCTGCTGAACCTGACCGACAAGGAAGCGATGAAGCGCGGCGACGCCTACATCGCCTCCGAGCTGTTCCTGCTGGCCGTGGCCGACGACAAGGGCGAGACCGGCCGCCTGATGAAGCAGCACGGCGTGCAGAAGAGCGCGCTGGAATCCGCCATCAACGCCGTGCGCGGCGGCGAGGGCGTGCAGTCGCAGGAAGCCGAAGGCCAGCGCGAAGCGCTGAAGAAATATACCCTCGACCTCACCGCACGGGCGCGCGAAGGCAAGCTCGACCCGGTGATCGGCCGCGACGACGAAATCCGCCGCGCCATCCAGATCCTGCAGCGCCGCACCAAGAACAACCCGGTGCTGATCGGCGAACCCGGCGTCGGCAAGACCGCCATCGTCGAGGGCCTGGCGCAGCGCATCGTCAACGACGAAGTGCCCGAAACGCTCAAGGGCAAGAAAGTGCTCGTGCTCGATCTGGCCGCGCTGCTGGCCGGCGCCAAATACCGCGGCGAATTCGAGGAACGCCTGAAAGCCGTGCTGAAGGAGCTGGCGATGGATGCCGGCCGCTACATCGTCTTCCTCGACGAAATCCACACGCTCGTCGGTGCCGGCAAGGCCGAAGGCGCCATCGACGCCGGCAACATGCTCAAGCCCGCGCTCGCGCGCGGCGAGCTGCACCTCATCGGCGCCACCACGCTGGACGAATACCGCAAGTACATCGAAAAGGACGCCGCGCTCGAACGCCGCTTCCAGAAGGTGCTGGTCGACGAGCCCAGCGTGGAATCGACCATCGCCATCCTGCGCGGCCTGCAGGAGAAATACGAACTGCACCACGGCGTCGACATCACCGACCCGGCCATCGTCGCCGCGGCGGAGTTGAGCCATCGCTACATCACCGACCGCTTCCTGCCCGACAAGGCCATCGACCTCATCGACGAGGCCGCCGCGCGCATCAAGATGGAAATCGATTCCAAGCCCGAATCGATGGACAAGCTCGACCGCCGCATCATCCAGCTCAAGATCGAGCGCGAGGCGGTGAAGAAGGAAACCGATGAAGCGTCCCAAAAACGATTGGCGCTGCTGGAGGACGAAATCGCCCGCCTCACCCGCGAATATGCCGACCTGGAAGAAGTGTGGAAGGCCGAGAAGGCGCAGGTGCAGGGCAGCGCCCACATCAAGGAAGAGATCGACAAGCTGCGCGGCGAAATGGCCGAGCTGCAGCGCAAGGGCCAGTACGACAAGCTGGCCGAAATCCAGTATGGCAAGCTGCCGCAGCTGGAAGCGCAGCTGAAGCACGCCGAGGCCGGCGACCAGAAAGCCGAGTTCAAGCTGCTGCGCACCCAGGTCGGCGCCGAGGAAATCGCCGAGGTCGTGTCGCGCGCCACCGGCATTCCGGTTTCCAAGATGATGCAGGGCGAGCGCGACAAGCTGCTGCACATGGAAGACAAGCTGCACGCGCGCGTCGTGGGCCAGGACGAAGCCGTGCGCGTGGTGTCCGACGCCATCCGTCGTTCGCGTGCGGGCCTCTCCGACCCCAACCGCCCGCTCGGCAGCTTCCTCTTCCTCGGCCCCACCGGCGTCGGCAAGACCGAGCTGTGCAAGACCCTCGCCGAATACCTGTTCGATTCCGCCGACCACATGATCCGCATCGACATGAGCGAATTCATGGAGAAGCACTCGGTCGCACGCCTCATCGGCGCGCCGCCCGGCTACGTCGGCTACGAGGAAGGCGGCTATCTCACCGAGGCCGTGCGCCGCAAGCCGTACTCGGTGATCCTCATGGACGAAGTCGAGAAGGCGCACCCGGACGTGTTCAACGTGCTGCTGCAGGTGCTGGACGACGGCCGCCTCACCGACGGCCAGGGTCGCACCGTGGACTTCCGCAACACCGTCATCGTCATGACCTCCAACCTGGGCAGCCAGATGATCCAGTCCATGGCCGGTGACGATTACCAGGTGGTGAAGCTCGCCGTGCTGGGCGAAGTGAAGTCCTACTTCCGCCCCGAGTTCATCAACCGCATCGACGAGGTGGTGGTCTTCCATGCCCTGGGCGAAGCGCACATCGCCAGCATTGCCAGGATTCAATTGAAGGCGCTCGAAGCGCGCCTGGCGCAGATGGAACTGACGCTCAACGTCACCGACGCCGCCCTGGCCGAAATCGCCAAGGCCGGCTTCGACCCCATCTACGGCGCGCGGCCGCTCAAGCGCGCCATCCAGAGCGAACTGGAAAACCCGCTCGCGAAGGAAATCCTCGCCGGGCATTTCGCGCCCAAGGACACGATCCGCGTGGATGCGCAGGATGGGGTGTTCCGGTTTGAGAAGGGGTGAACTGGATCGCCGAGCAGAATAAAGAGGGCGGGGGTTCTCCGCCCCCTTTTCTTCGGGCTGATCGCTGCGATGGCCAACTGGAGGAAATATTCATGTTTCCAGCCACTTGTACATGACCAGGGCGTCGACATACCCCTTGGAAGGATGAAGGAAGGCTTTGGGCAGTCGCCCCACGACGGCGAAGCCGAGCCTGTTCCACAAACGTACGGCGCCCTCGTTGGTGGAGGCTACGAAGTTGAACTGCATGGCCTTGTAGCCGAGCGCGCTCGCGGTGTTCTGGGCGTGCTCGCACATCGCCGTGGCGACGCCGCGTCTCCGGGCTGTCGACGAGACCATGTAGCCGCAATTGCACACGTGGTCGCCCGGGCCTGATTGGTTGGTCTTGATGTAATACGTGCCGAGGATGGTCCCGTCCGCTTCGAGAACGTAGGTCTTTCTCGGGATTTCCATCCACGTCTCGAAGGCCTGTTCCTTCGAGATGTCGCGCGGGTACGCATAGGTTTCGCCAGCGGCGGCGATCTCGCGGAAAATCGGCCAGATTTGGTCGAAGTCCGCTCTCGTGGCTTCGCGGATGTTCATGGGTATCGGTCGTCCGCTATCCAGAAAACGGGCAGCGTGGTTCGAGTTGCGGCGGGCGGCTGGTCAATCGCGGCTGCGATACATCGCGGCCCGCATCAGCAGCATTGCCGTGACGGGCGAGGTGAGCATGATGAACAGGGTGATCAGCAGTTCGTGGATCACGGGGCGTCCGGCCACGGCGGAGGAGACGAGCATGGAGGCGATCAGCACGCAGCCGGTGCCGAGGGTGCCGCCCATGGTGGGGGCGTGGATGCGGGCGTAGAAATCCTTCAGCCGCAGCAGGCCGAGCGAGCCGAGCACGGTCAGCAGGCCGCCGCAGACCAGCAGGAAGGCGGCGGGCAGGGCCGCCCACAGGGGGACGCCGGCAGCGCCGCTCATGGTTCGATCACCTCGCCGCGCAGCAGGAACTTGGCCATGGCGGTGGCGCCGACGAATCCGAACAGGGCGATCACCAGGGCGATGTCGAAATAGAGCGCGGAGCCGGTGCCGATCCCGAGCATGAGGATGGTGAGCATGCCGTTGATGTAGAGGGTGTCGAGCGCGAGGATGCGGTCCTGGGCGGCGGGGCCGCGCAGCAGGCGGAGCAGGGCGAACAGCATGGCGAGGGCGAAGCAGGCGAGTGCGAAATGCACGGCCCAGGGGAGGATGGCGTTCATTCGAATATCTCCATCAGGGGGCGTTCGTAGCGGTGCTTGATGATGTGTATCCAGGCGGCTTCGTCCTGCAGGTCGAGCACGTGCAGGGTCAGGATGTTTTTCTCGGGATCGTGTCCGGACCAGACGGTGCCGGGGGTGCCGGTGACGATGAGCGCGAGCATGGCCAGTCCGTGCGGGTCGCGCATGTCGAGGGGAATCTGCATGAAGCCGACCAGGGGCTGGCGGCGCGAGGCGCCGAGGATGACCCGGCCGACGCCGATGTTGGAGCGCACGATGTCGACCAGCACGCGCAGGCTGAGGCCGAAGACGAGATACAGTTTGCGTGGCCAGGCCGGCAGCGGACGCAGGCGGGCGACCGCCCAGGTGACGAGGCTGGCGAAGACGACGCCGAGCGCGATCTGGCCCGGTGCGAGGCTGTCGTTGAGCAGCAGCCAGACGGCGAGCAGGACGGGCGGCAGCAGGGGAATGAGCGGACGGGTTTTCATGGCAGTGCTCCGGCCGGGGCGGGCAGCACGGCATGGGTGTATTCGCCGGCCTGGTGCAGCGATTGTGCGGTGGCGTCGAAATACAGCATGGCGGGCCCGGCCCAGATCGCCAGCGCCACGCAGATCAGGACCAGCGCGGCCACGGGCGCGGCTTCGATCCATTGCAAATGCGGGGCGGGGCGTCGGGTATCCCAGAAGATCCGCATGCCCATCCGCGACAGGGCGATCACGCCGGCCAGTCCCGACAGCAGCAGGGTGGCGACGAACAGCCAGAGCTGCGGTGCGGGCGCGGTGAGCGGCGTGCCGACGGCGGCGGCGAGCAGGGTGAATTTGCCGACGAAACCCGACAGCGGCGGCAGGCCGGTGAGAAGCAGCGCGCAGGAGACGAACGTGAGCCCGAGAAAGGCCATGGCCGCCGGGATCGCCACGCCGGTCAGTTCGCCGGGGTGGTCGGAGTCGTGGCGGTCCTGCAGGCCGAAGGCCTCGAAACTGATGGCCAGCACGTCGGCGGCCGGGTTGCGGTTGCGTTCGGCCATTTCGACCACCAGAAAGAATGCGCCGCTGCCGAGCACCGAACTGACCAGGTAGTACAGCGCCGGCCCGGTCAGCGCCGTGCCCGTATAGCCGAAGGCGGCGAGCAGGGTGCCGGACGAGACGAGTACCAGATGGCCGGCCAGGCGGTCGAGCCGCTGCGCTGCGAGCACGCCCAGCGTGCCTGCGGCGATGGTGGCGAGACCGCAGTAGAACAGCCATGCGCCGCCGAAGGGGGCGGGCGCGCCTGCGTCTTCGAGCAGGGTGGCGAAACGCAGTACGGCGTAGACCCCGACCTTGGTGAGGATGGCGAACACACCGGCCACCGGCGGCGGCGCGGCGCCGTAGGCCGCCGGCAGCCAGAAATTCAGCGGCCAGGCGCCTGCCTTGATCAGGAACACGATGCCGAGCAGCACGGCGGCGATCTCGAACAGGACGCGGTCGCCGGCATCCAGAGCCGAGGCGCTCTGCGCGAGCTCGGCCATGTTGAGCGTGCCGGTCACGCCGTAGATCAGCGCGGCGGCGATCAGGAACAGCAGCGAGGCGACCAGATTGACCGCGATGTAATGCAGGCCGGCCTTGACCCGCGCGGCGCCCGAGCCGTGCAGCACCAGACCGTAGGAGGCCGCCAGCATCACTTCGAAGAAGACGAACAGGTTGAACAGGTCGCCGGTCAGGAAGGCGCCGTTCAAGCCCATCAGCAGAAACTGGAACAGTGGCAGGTAGTGGCTGCCGCCGCGTTCCCAGCGGGCCAGTGAGTAGGTCAGCGTGGCCAGTCCCAGCGTGGCGGTGAGCGTGAGCATGATCGCCGAGAGGCGGTCCACCACCAGCACGATGCCGAAAGGCGCGGCCCAGTTGCCGAGTGCGTAGACGCCGATCCCGTCGGGCCAGGGGGCAGCCAGGCGGCCATCCGCCATGCCCAGCAGAACGATGGCAGTGGCCAGCTGCGCCAGCGTGAAGGCCAGCGCGATCACGCCCCGGCGCCGGTGGTGCGGCTCGCTGAAAAACAGCAGCAGGGCGCCGGCCACCAGCGGCAGCAGGATCGGCAGGACGGGCAGATGCTGTTGCCAGCCGGTCATGCGCGTCTCGCGGGGCGGGAGGAGGAATAACGGGAGACGGTTCTGCGGGGCATCATTCTCTTTCCGGCTCGCGGCCGTCGACGTGGTCGGTTCCGGTCAGCCCGCGCGAAGCGAGCAGCACGACCAGAAACAGGGCGGTGGTGGCGAATCCGATGACGATGGCCGTCAGGACCAGCGCCTGCGGCACGGGATCGGCGTACAGGGCGGGGTCCGCGCCCAGCGCCGGGTCGAGCACTGGCGCCGCGCCGCTGCGCAGGCGGCCCATGCCGAAAATGAACAGGTTGACCGCATAGCCCAGGAGCGCCAGCCCCATGATCACCTGGAAGGTGCGGGGGCGCAGCAACAGGTAGATGCCCGAGCCGGCGAGCACGCCGATGGCGGCGGCGAATACGAGTTCCATCAGTGGCTCCCTTCCCGGATGCGGGTGTGATGTGCGCGCAGCGATTGGTGGGCGATGGCGATCAGCATCAGCACCGTGGCGCCGACCACCACCATGTAGACCCCCACGTCGAACAGCAGCACGCTCGACAGATGCAGGTCGCCGAAAAGCGGCACCGTGCCGTGCCAGGCCTGGCTGGTGAGGAAAGGCGCGCCCGCCAGCCCGGCGCCGACGCCGGCGGCGGCGGCGGCGAGCAGGCCGGTGGACAGCCAGGTCAGCGGGTGCAGGCGCAGATGGGATTCGACCCAGACGGTGCCGCCCACGATGTATTGCAGCAGCAGCGCGGTGGCGAGCACGAGGCCGCCGACGAAGCCGCCGCCCGGCGCGTTGTGGCCGCGCAGCAGGAAGTACAGCGAGACAATGAGGGCCAATGGCAGCAGCAGGCGGACCAGCACGGCGGGCAGCATCATGTGGCCGGCCGGCAGCGCAGCGGCCGGGTCGGGCATGCGTTCGGCTTCGCTGCCCAGGCCGGCGTCCTGTTCGCGCTGCTGGTTGGGCAGGGGGATGCTTTCCGGCGCGGGGCGGAAGCGCCGCAGCAGGGCGTAGACCGTGAGCGCGACGATGCCGAGGACGGTGATTTCGCCAAAGGTGTCGAAGCCGCGGAAGTCGACCAGGATCACGTTCACCACGTTGAGCCCGCCGCCCAGCGGCAGGGCGTGCTCGACGAAATACGGCGAGATGCCGTCCGGTCCGGGTCGGGTCAGCACGGCATAGGTGAGCACGGCCAGCCCGAGTCCGCTCGTGGCGGCCAGCGCGATGTCGCGCAGGCGCCGCATGCGCGCGCGCGCGGTGTCCCGTTGCAGCCGCGCGTAGTGCTCCTCGCGGCGCGGCAGCCAGCGCAGGCCGAGCAGGATGAGCACCGCGGTGACCACTTCGACCGTGAGCTGGGTCAGCGCCAGATCGGGGGCGGACAGCCAGACGAAGGTGAGGCTGGTGGCGAGTCCGGCGCCGCCGGACAGGATCAGCGCGGCGAGCCGGTGGTACTTGGCCTGCCAGGCGACGGCCAGCGCGCAGACCGCGCCGACCAGCCACAGCAGTACGAAGGCCGGCGGCGCCGGCGTCGTCGGGCGCGTGCCCCAGGCCAGACCGTGTTCGAGCGCGGGCAGCAGCGTGCCGCCGAGCGCGACGCCGAAGACCGCCAGCAGTTGCGTCTGCAGGCGGGTCGAGGTCAGGCGGGCAAGCAGGCGCGAGGCGAACCGGGTCAGTGCCAGCAGGCTTCCGTCGAACAGGCGCTTGCCATCGATGCGTTCGAGCAGCGGCACCGTCTCGCTGGCACGCCAGAGAAACGCCCGATAGAGCGCGATACCCCCGACCAGGGCGGCGACGCTCATGAAAAGCGGCAGGTTGAGGCCGTGCCAGACCGCCAGGCTGTAGTGCGGCGCCTCACCGCCGAGGATCGCGTCGGTGGCCAGCCGCAGGAACAGGCCGACGGTCAGTTCGGGAAAGATGCCGACCAGCACGCAGGCGGTGACCAGCAGCATGCTCGGCAGCAGCATCCAGCGCGTCGGCTCGTGGGGCGCGTGCGGCAGATCGCTTGCCGGCGGCCCGAAGAAGACCTGGTGGATGAAGCGCAGGGAATAGGCCACGCTGAACATGCCGGCCAGCGTGGCCATCAGCGGCAGGGCGATGCGTTGCCAGTCGGGCCGGTCGAGGAACACGGTTTCGGAGAAGAACATTTCTTTCGACAGGAAACCGTTCAGCAGCGGGACGCCAGCCATCGCGGCGGCGGCCACCATTGCCAGCGTGGCGGTGATCGGCATGGCGCGGTACAGGCCCGAGAGCCGCTGCAGGTTGCGCGTGCCGGTTTCGTGGTCGACGATGCCGGCGGCCATGAACAGCGAGGCCTTGAAGGTCGCATGGTTGAAGATGTGGAACACGGCGGCGACCAGCGCCAGCGGGCTGTTCATGCCCAGCAGCAGGGTGATCAGGCCGAGATGGCTGATCGTCGAATAGGCGAGCACGCCCTTCATGTCCTGCTGGAAAATCGCCAGATAGCCGCCGATCACCAGCGTCGCCAGGCCGGCGCCGCCGACGATCCAGAACCAGAGATCCGTGCCGGCCAGCACCGGCCACAGCCGCGCCAGCAGGAACACCCCGGCTTTCACCATCGTGGCCGAATGCAGATAGGCCGATACCGGCGTGGGCGCTGCCATCGCGTGCGGCAGCCAGAAGTGGAAGGGAAACTGGGCGCTCTTGGTCAGCGCGCCCAGCGCGATCAGGGCCAGAGCCAGCGGATACCAGGCATGGGTCTGGACGGTCTCGCGGGCGGCCAGCACGGTGTCCAGATCGTAGCCGCCGGCCATGTGGCCGAGCAGCAGCACGCCGCCGAGCAGGGCGAGGCCGCCGGCGCCGGTGACCGTGAGCGCCATGCGCGCGCCCTGTCGCGCATCGGCGCGGTGATGCCAGTAGGCGATCAGCATGAACGAGGCTAGGCTGGTCAGCTCCCAGAACATCGCCATCTGGATCAGGTTGCCCGACAGCACGATGCCGAGCATGGCGCCCATGAAGGCAAGGAAGAAGGAAAAAAAGCGCGGCACCGGATCGTCCGGCGACATGTAATAGCGCGCGTATACCACCACCAGTGTGCCCATGCCGGTGATCAGCAGCGCGAACAGCCAGGCGAAGCCGTCCATGCGCAGATAGAAATCGAGCCCCAGCGCGGGCATCCAGGGGATCGTCACCCGGAGCACGCCTTCGGCGGCCACCTGCGGGTACAGGCTGGCGACGAGCGCGGCGGCGACGAACGCGACCGTGCCGGCCAGCCAGGCCTCGGCGTTGCGCGCGTTCGAGGGCAGCAGGGCCGCGCACAGGCTGCCGAGAAAGGGGAGCAAAAGGATGAGTATCAACGTCATGTCGTCGAGTTTACCGAAGGCCGCGCATTTCGCACCGGCCGAAAACAGGGGGCAGGCCGCGGGCTTTGCTGCACACGGCCCGGCCCCATAGAATGCCCTGACGCACTGTCACCACCCCCCGATCTTGTCCGTCCGTCTCGTCTTTCCATTCCTGCTGCTCGCCGCGTCGATCGCCTTGCCCGCGCATGCGCTCACGGTCGAGGTGGTGGCGCCGGATGAGCTGAAAACCCTGCTGCTGCGCCATCTGGAGGCAGCCCGCGCCGCGCGTCTGGGAGACACCTTCGACGCGGACGAGTTCACGCGCCTGCAGCGGCAGAGCGACGAGACTGCGCGCGATCTGCTGGCGACGGAGGGCTATTTTTCGCCGCAGGTGTCGAGCACGTTCGCGGGCGAGACCCTGCGCTACGTCGTCGAGCCCGGCCCGCGCACGCAGGTGCGTTCGATCAAGCTGCGATTTGCCGGTGCCCTGGCGGACGAAGCGGACGGCCGGCTGCGCGCCCGGCTCGAACGCGGATTTGCGTTGCAGCCGGGCATGCCTTTCCGCCAGGCGGACTGGGATACGGCGAAGGCCTCGGCCGTGGCGCCGCTGCTCGCGGGGCGCTATCTGGCCGCACATGTGTCGGCCAGCGAGGCACGCATCGATCCGGCCACGCACAGCGCCGATCTCGACGTGACGGTGGACAGCGGCCCGGCCTTCTTCTACGGCCAGCCGCGCATCGTCGGCGTCGAACGCTATCCGGAATCCATCGCCCGGCATCTCAATCCGGCCCGCCCGGGCCAGCCGGTGCGCCAGCAGGATCTGCTCGACTATCAGGCCGCGCTGGAGTCGAGCGGCTATTTCAGCCAGGCCGTGGTCCGCATCGATCCCGATCCCGCGCAGGCCGCCGCCGCGCCGCTGGTGGTCGAAGTGACCGAGCGGCCGGAAAAATTGCTCAGTCTGGGCGCGGGCGTGAGCACGGATACCGGCGCGCGGGTACAGGCCACCTGGCTGGCGCGCGACATCGCCGACAGGGGCCTGCGGCTCAAGCTCGACGGCAAGCTGGAAACCCGCAGTCAGAGCGCGGCGGCCGAGCTGGCCTGGCCGCAGAATGCCAAGGGCTACGTCAACAGCCTCGCTGCGCAGATGAAGCGCGAGGACATCGAGGGGCAGGAGACGCGCACGTCGCTCCTGGCGGCCAAGCGCACGCGCACGCGCGGCCAGATCGAGACCGCGATCACGCTGCAGTACCAGACCGAAACGCAGCAGGTGGGCGGCGTGGTCGACGCGCGCAATCAGGCGCTGTCGGCCAACTATGCGTGGACGCGGCGCGCGATCGGCCGCGCCTTCTACCCGCGCGACGGCCATGTGCTGACGCTGCAGGTCGGCGGTGCGGCCGAAGGCCTGCTGTCCGATACCAGTTTCCTGCGCCTGTACGGCCGCCATACCCAGTACGTGCGCCTGGGACGCGACGACCGGCTGGTGCTGCGCGTCGAGGGCGGCGCAGTGCTGGCCGACACGCGCGACGGCATTCCCACCGATTTTCTGTTCCGCGCCGGCGGCGACAACTCGGTGCGCGGCTATGCCTACCAGAGTCTGGGGCGCACGCTGATCGGCGGCGTTGCCTCGGTGCGCTATCTCGCCACCGGCAGCGTCGAATACAACCACTTTTTCACCCGCGACTGGGGGATGGCGCTATTCGTCGACGCAGGCGACGCAGCGGATGCGCCGGGCAGCCTGTCGCCGGTGTTCGGCTACGGCGCGGGTGCGCGCTACCGTTCGCCGGTCGGCCCGGTCAACCTCGACGTCGCCTACGGCCAGGACACCGGCCAGTTCCGTCTGCACTTTTCGCTGGGGGTGTCGTTTTGAGGCGGTGGCTGCGCTGGACGCTCGTGTTGACGGCAATGCTCGGCACGCTGGTCGCGGCGGGCGCCTATCTGGTGGCCACGCCGTCCGGTTTCCAGGCCCTGGCGCGCGCGGCCGTCGCCCTGTCGGGCGGGCGGCTTGCGATCGAGGGCGCCGAAGGCACCCTGGCCGGATCGTTCCGCATCCGGCAGTTGCGGCTCGACACCGCCACCCAGCGCATCGCGCTCGACGAACTGCGCGTCGACTGGCGACCGCGTGCCCTGCGGCGGGGCCTGGTTGACGTCGATCTCCTTGCCGCGCGCACCCTGCACATCACGGTTATCCAGCCGGACGACACACCGGCCGAAGCGCCGGCCAGCCTGCGCACACCGCTCGACGTGCGCGTGCGCGCCGTCGATCTTGCCCGCTTTGCGCGCACCGATCCGGGAGGGGCGACGTTCGAGATCACCGGACTGCGCGCCGCGCTCGACGGGCGGGGCGACCGCTGGCGGCTGGAGGGCGTGACCGCGGTCACGCCCTGGGCCGAGGCGACCGCCGCGCTCGAACTGGACAAGGATGCACCGTTCGCTCTGGCGGGCCATGTCGCGGCGGTGCGTGCCGAACCGCTGCCGGTCGAGGCGCGTGCCGGTTTCAAGGGCACGCTGCTGGCTCCGCAGTTTGATGTCGAGGCCGGTGCCGGAGACATGCGCTTCATCGCGCGCGGCGAGGCGGCGCCGTTTGCCCGCACGCCGCTGGTCAGCCTGCTCGTTGCGGGCGAGGGCATCGACCCGCGCCGCTTCGCGCCGGACGCGCCGGCGGCGGATTTCGCATTCTCCGGCGTGTTCGAGGGCCGGCCCGGCGCGCGCGCGTTCGGCAGCTTCAGTCTCGCCAACCGGCTGCCGGGCCGGCTCGACCGCCAGCGCCTGCCGCTGGTCGCCCTGACCGGCGCAGTGCTGGGCGATGCCGGGCGGGCCGACTTCAGCGACCTCGTCGTCGACCTGGGCGGCTTCGGCCGACTGGCCGGGCAGGGCACATGGCGCGATGGCCTGTTTGCGCTCGCGCTCGACGGCCTGCGGCTCGATCTCGCCGGCCTGCATCGCGATCTGGCGCGCACCCGGCTCGATGCGCATCTCGAACTGACGGGCGACGCCGAGCGCCAGACCCTGAGCGGCACGCTGAAGGAAAGCTGGGGGCAGGGCCGTTTCAGCCTGCTGCACGCGGACCGCGTGCTGGCGCTGACCGAGGCAGACTTCGCGGGCGCGGCCGGGCGCCTTGTCGCGCACGGCACGCTGATGCTCGACGCCAGCCGCGCCTTCGCCCTGAATTTCGACGCGAGCCGGATCAATCCGGCGCGTTTCGGCGCCTTTCCGCACGGCCGGCTGAATGCGCGCGGCGAGGCGAGCGGCGCGCTTGCGCCGTCGCCGATGCTGGACGTGCGGCTGAGTCTGCCGCCAGGCGAGCTCGAAGGCCGGCCGGTGCGCGGCGAGGCGACGCTGCGCTACGCCGACGCGCATCTGGCCGACGCCGACGCCGATCTCGATCTGGCCGGCAATCGGGTGCGTGCCAAGGGCGCGTGGGGGCGTGATGGTGACCGGCTCAACTGGGATGTCGACGCCCCCGCGCTGGCGCGCCTGAATCTCGGCCTGGCCGGCCGGCTGACGAGCCAGGGCAGTCTGTCCGGCCGGCCCGATGCGCCGGCGGTCGACGGACGGGCCGAGGCCAGCGGCCTGCGTCTGCCCGGCGGGATCGCGGTCGAAGCCCTGAACGCGCGCCTGAATCTGGTCGCCAGCGCGCAGGGCGCGTTCGACGGCCTGCTCGATGCGCGGGGCGTGACGGTCGCCGGCCGCGCGCTGACCCGCGCGCAGGCCACGCTCGCCGGCCGGCGCGATGCCCATGTGCTGGAACTGGACGCGCGCCTGCCGGACTGGCACGTGCGCGCCGCGCTGGCCGGCGGGCTCGATCCCGAGTCCGTCTGGCGCGGCCAGCTGCGCATGGCGGAGGTCGACGGGGCGTGGCCGGTGCGACTGCTCGCGCCCGCTGCGCTCGTGCTGTCGCGCGACAGCCAGCGGCTCGAATCGCTGACGGTCGCGCTTGCGGGTGGCCGCGTCGAGGTGGCCGAGCTGCAGCGCGACGGCGCCTCGTTCGCCACGCGCGGCACGCTCGCAGATCTGCCGCTTGCGCCGTTCGTCGCGCTGGTCGATCCGCCGCCGCCCGCCACTACCGATCTCGTCGTGTCGGGCGACTGGAACCTGAAGCTGGGCACGCAACTGAGCGGCGAAGCGCATCTGAACCGGGTGCGCGGCGACGTGCGCCTGACCGAACCGTCGCTGGCGCTGGGGCTGACGCGGCTGGCGCTGAGCCTGCGCGCGGTCGACGGCCAGGCGCAGCTGCAGGCCGAAATCGACACGCGCGATGCCGGTCTGGCCCGTTTCGACGCGCGCGTGCCGGTCGCGGTCGAGGCCGGCGTACCCGCACTGCCGCGCACGGTGCCGCTGGCCTGGACCGCGCGCGTGAATGTGCCGGATCTGCGTGTGGCCAAACCCTTCCTGCCGGTGGGCGTGCGGGTGGACGCACGCCTCGCGGCCAACCTGGAAGGCGGCGGCAGCCTTGCCGCACCGGTCGTGAACGGTACGCTGCGTGCGGAGGCCCTGCGTTTCGCCATGCCGGAAGAAGGTATTTCGATCGAGGACGGCATCCTCGATCTCGTGCTGGCCGACGACCGCGTGCGCGTGCGCCAGGGCGAGTTCAAGGGCCGCAGCGGCCGCATCGTGGCGAGCGGCGACGCGGAATGGCGCAACCCGCGCGCGGGCCTCACGCTCACCTTCGAACAGTTCGCCGCGACGCATCGCAGCGATCGCCGCGTGACGGTGTCCGGCGCCACGCAGCTGGCCTTCGTCGACAACCGCCTGCGCCTGACCGGCAATCTCACGGTCGATCGTGCGCGTCTCGAAATGCCCGAGGCGAGCCGGCCGACCCTGTCGGATGACGTAGTGGTCGCCGGCCGTTCGCCGCGCGAACCCGGTGTTGCCCGGCGTTACCCGCTCGCGCTCGATCTCACGCTGGGCCTGGGCGACGATTTCCTGTTCAAGGGCGCGGGGCTCGATGCCAGGCTCGGCGGCCGGCTGCGCGTCTATACCGCGAGCGTCGCACAGCAACCGGCCGCCGCGCCGGGCCTCCGCGCCGAGGGCGCGATCCAGGTGGCCGAGGGGCGCTATGCCGCCTATGCGCAGACGCTCGACATCCAGCGCGGCGTGCTGCGCTTTGCCGGGCCGGTGGACAATCCGGGCCTCGACGTGCTGGCGGTACGCAAGACGCCGACGGTCACGGCCGGGGTGCAGGTGCGCGGCACCGTGCTGCGGCCGGTGGTGACGCTGTATTCCGATCCGGCGATGCCGGATACGGAGAAGCTTTCCTGGCTGATCCTCGGCCACGGGCTCGATTCCGCCGGCCAGCAGGAATTCGTGCTGCTGCAGGTAGCGGCCGGCGCTCTGCTGAGCCAGGCCGAATCGGTCAATTTCCAGGCCAAGCTCGCCGAGACGCTGGGCATCGACAGTTTCGACGTGCGCGCCGGCAACGGCGAGGACATCGGTACCGCCATCGTCAGCGTCGGCAAGCGCCTCTCTTCGCGTGCCACGCTGTCGTACGAGCAGAGTCTCAACGGCCTGAACCAGGTGGTGAAAGTGCTGTATCAGCTCACGTCGCGCGTGCGGTTCGAGGCGCAGGCCGGACAGCAGAGCAGTTTCGACGCCTTCTACACCTTCGAATACGATTAGGGGACGGTTCGCACCGTTTGCGTTGGCGCGGGTCAGCCTTTGGCGCAGGCCGCGTGCCGTGTCTGCACAGCGCTGACGAGCATCCCGAATCGGTCTCGCCGCAGGCGCGAAAACAGTGTGAACAGACCCTGATCGCGTCGGCACGATTCGACGGCCTGTCCCGACCCGGTTAGAATCCGGCGCATGTGTTTCGTCCGCGCATATTCAAGGTATTTCACGCGTGTCTGGTTTTCGGCGCGCACTCCGGCGATCGGTTAAATCATGCGCATTCTGCTTTCCAACGACGACGGCTATTTCGCCCCCGGACTCGCCGCACTGGCGCAGGCGCTGGCGCCGTTCGCCGACGTCGCCGTGGTGGCGCCGGAACGCGACCGCAGCGGCGCCTCGAACTCGCTCACGCTCGACCGTCCGCTGATCCTGCGCCAGGCGCCAGGCGGTTTCCACTACGTCAACGGCACGCCGACCGATTGCGTGCACCTGGCGGTCACCGGCATGCTCGACCATCTGCCCGACATCGTCATCTCAGGCATCAATCACGGCGCCAACATGGGCGACGACACGATTTACTCGGGCACTGTCGCGGCCGCGACCGAAGGCTACCTGCTGGGCATTCCCTCGATCGCCATCTCGCTGGCCAGTCACGGCGGCCGTCACTTCGACACCGCCGCGCGGGTCGCTGCCGATCTCGTACGGCGCATCCAGGCCATGCCGCCGGCCGAGCCGATGCTGCTCAACGTGAACGTGCCGGATGTGCCGTGGGACGAACTGGGCGGCATGGGCGTGACCCGGCTGGGCAAGCGCCACAAGGCCGAATCGGTGGTGAAGACGACGAATCCGCGCGGCCAGACGGTCTACTGGGTGGGTGCGGCCGGTGCCGCGCAGGATGCCGGCGAGGGCACGGATTTCCATGCGGTGGCGAACGGCCGGGTGTCGATCACGCCGCTGCAGATGGATCTCACCCGCTACAGCCAGATGGATGGCGTGAAGTCATGGCTGAAACTCTGAATCCCCGTGCCGGCATCGGCATGACCTCTGCGCGCACGCGCGGCCGCATGGTCGAGCGGCTGCGCGAGCAGGGCATCAAGGACGAAACCGTGCTGACCGCGATGGGGGCGGTGCCGCGCCACCTGTTCGTCGACCAGGCACTGGAGTCCCGTGCCTACGAGGACAACGCGTTGCCGATCGGTTTCGGCCAGACTATTTCCAATCCCTACATTGTCGCGCGCATGGCCGAACTGGCGCGGCACGGCGAGGCCGGGCAGGGCCGGCCGCTCGGCCGTGTGCTCGAGATCGGTCTCGGCTGCGGCTACCAGGCTGCCATACTGGCGAAGCTTGCGCGCGAAGTGGTGTCGATGGAGCGCATCGCCGCACTGGTCGGCAAAACGCGCGTCCGCCTGCGCGAGCTGCGGATCAACAACGTCAAACCGAAGCACGGCGACGGCCTCAATGGCGCACGCGATTTTGCGCCCTTCGATGCCATCGTCGTCTCCGCCGCCTTCCCCGAGGTGCCGCGCGATCTGCTCGACCAGCTCGCCGACGGCGGCCGTCTCGTCATGCCGCGCGGCGGCGCGGCGCAAGCGCTGTGCGTGATGGAGCGGCAGGGCGATACCTGTACCGAGCGCGTGCTCGAGGATGTGAAGTTCGTGCCCCTGCTGCCGGGCGTCGCATGATCCGGCACGCGCGGCTATCTTGCGCCCGCGCAGCGGGCAGGCGAACGGCAACGCTGATGGGGCTGGCCCTGCTTGCCGGGCTGGCCGCATGTACCGCGCCCGGCCCGGCACCGGTCACCCAGATGGGGACGCGCACGCAATCCGCGAAACCTGCGCGCGAAGCGCCGCGTCCCGAGCGTCCGGCGACGCCGCAGGTCGCGCCTTCGACCACCGGCGAGCATGTCGTGGCAAGAGGCGACACGCTCTATGCCATCGCTTTCGCCAACAGCCTCGACTACCGCGAGCTGGCGGTCTGGAACCGTCTCGAATCGCCCGATCGCATCTACGTCGGCCAGACGCTGCGTCTCACGCCGCCGCCCGGCGCAGTGGAAACCCGCCCGCTCGAGGACGCGGCACCGCTTGCGGCACAGCCGCTGGCCGAGGCGCCGTTGCTGCGGACGCCGCAGGGGGTGCTGCTGCCCTACAGCGAAGCGAACTGGGCGCAGGTGAACGGCGCGCCGGCGGCAACGGCATCGACCACGGCTGCCCCCACACCGCCTGGCGCAGCGGAGAAACCGGCGCCGCCGCCCGCCGTGAAGCCCGCGCCGATGCCGCCTGTCGCCCTGACAGGCACGGTCGACAGTTGGCTGTGGCCGGCGGACGGTACCCTGACCGGTCGCTTCGGCGCGGCCGGCGGCAAGGGCATCGACATCACCGGCGCGCGCAACGCGCCGGTGCGTGCGGTTGCGCCGGGCAAGGTCGTCTACAGCGGCAGCGGCCTGCGCGGCTATGGCCGCCTGCTGATCGTCAAGCATGCCGGCGAATTCCTGTCGGCCTACGCGCACAACGAGTCTGTGCTGGTGAAGGAAGGCGATGTGGTCGCCGCCGGTCAGAAGATCGCCCTGATGGGCGACAGCGATGCCGATCGTGTCAAACTGCATTTTGAAATACGCCGCTACGGCAAACCGCTCGATCCCCTGGCCTATCTACCGGAACGCTCATGAGCACGGAACGCGACGACGACCGAGACGAAAACCTGCCCGACGAACCTGCCGCCGAAGAGCTGGAGCAGCCGGGTGCCGCGTCCCGCGACACGACCGAAGACCTGGCGTCCGCCATTCTCGACGAGCCGCAGGTCGACGTGACCCAGCTCTACCTCAACGAGATCGGGCAGGCGCCGCTGCTGACCGCGGTGGAAGAAGCCGCGCTGGCGCGGCGGGTCGTGAAGGGCGATTTCGACGCGCGCCAGATCATGATCGAGCGCAACCTGCGGCTGGTGGTCAACATCGCCAAGCACTACGCCAATCGCGGTCTCGCGCTGCTCGACCTGGTGGAGGAAGGCAATCTCGGCCTCATCCATGCGCTGGAAAAATTCGACCCCGAGCGCGGCTTCCGCTTTTCCACCTACGCCACCTGGTGGATTCGCCAGAACATCGAGCGCGCGATCATGAACCAGTCGCGCACCATCCGCCTGCCGGTGCACGTCATCAAGGAACTCAACATCTACCTGCGTGCGCAGCGCCATCTGGAAACGCACGGCGTGACCGACGCCACCAGCGAGGACATCGCCGCGCTCACCGGCCATCCGGTCGAGGACGTGCGCCGCATCATGCAGCTGAACGAACGGGTGGCTTCGCTCGATGCGCCGCTCGACGTCGATCCCACGCTTTCGCTCGGCGAGGCCATCGCCGACGACAACGCCCATCTGCCCGACGAGATGCTCCAGCTCGACGAGATCGAGCATCACGTCCGCGAATGGCTGAAACAGCTCAACGACAAGCAGCGCTGGGTGATCGAGCGCCGTTTCGGGCTCAACAACTGCGAGGCTTGCACGCTGGAGGACCTGGCGATCGAACTGCAGGTCACCCGCGAACGCGTGCGGCAGATCCAGATGGAGTCGCTGCGCATCCTCCGGCAGATGCTGCGCCGGCGGGGCGTATCCAAGGACCAGCTGTTCTGATGCCATGCCGCGCGTCGCCTACCTGACGCACGCCGACTGCGCGAAACACGACGTCGGACCCTGGCATCCCGAATCCCCCGAACGTGTGCAGGCCGTGGATGCGGCCCTGCGTGCCGCACCCTGGTTCGGCGAACTGCTGGCAATCGAAGCGCCGTACGCCACGCCGGAACAGCTGGCGCGCGCCCACACCCAGGCCCACGTCGATGCCGTGCGCGCCGCGGTGCCCGAACGGGGCGTGGCCTGGCTCGACCCGGATACCGGCCTCACCCCCCATAGCTGGCATGCCGCGTGCGCGGCGGCGGGCGCGGTCGTGCGTGCGGTCGACACGGTGATGGCAAGCGCGGCGCAGCGCGCCTTCTGCAACGTGCGGCCGCCCGGCCACCATGCCGAGGCCGACCGCGCGATGGGCTTCTGCCTGTTCAACAACGCGGCCATCGGCATCCATCATGCGCTCGCCGTGCATGGCCTCGCGCGCGTGGCGCTGGTCGATTTCGACGTTCATCACGGCAACGGCAGCGAGGATATCTTGCGCGACGAGACGCGCGTGCTGCTGCTGTCCAGTTTCCGCCATCCCTTCTATCCGCACAGCGGGGCGCAGCCGCACGCGGGCTATGTGCCCATACCGCTGCCGGCCGGGGCCGACGGCCGGCTGTTTCGCGAAGCCTTCGAACGCGATGTGCTGCCGGGACTCGATGCCTTCCGGCCCGAGCTGATCTGCGTGTCCGCCGGTTTCGATGCGCACCGCAACGATCCGCTCGGCGGGTTGAACCTGCTGGAAGACGACTACGCCTGGATCACGCGGACGCTCTGCGCGCTGGCCGACCGCCACGCACAGGGCCGCCTCGTCTCCGTGCTCGAAGGCGGCTACGACCTCGGCGCGCTCGGCCGCAGCGCCGTCGCGCACGTGGAGGCGATGCGATGATCGACTGGGCCCGGATCGACACCGTCTTCCTCGACATGGACGGCACGCTGCTCGATCTTCATTTCGACAACCATTTCTGGCGCGAGCACATGCCGCGCCGCTACGCCGAATACCACGGGCTGGACGAAGCCGTCGCGCGCGAACGCCTGACCCGGCACTACGAACGCCATGCCGGTACCCTCAACTGGTACTGCATCGACTTCTGGACGCGCGAGCTCGCGCTCGACGTGATGCAGCTGAAGGAAGAGGTGCTGCACCTCATCGCGGTGCGGCCCGACGTGCCGGCCTTTCTTAAGGCCCTGCGCGATTCGGGCCGGCGCGTCGTGATGGTGACCAATGCCCATCCCAGGAGTCTCGATCTCAAGATGCGCGAAACGAGGCTCGATGCCTGGTTCGATGCGCTGATTTCCTCGCACGGTCTGGGCCTGCCCAAGGAGCATCCGGATTTCTGGCAGGGCTTGCAGACCGTTGAGCCTTTCGACCGTGCGCGCACGCTGTTCGTGGACGACAGCCTGCCGGTACTGGAAAGTGCCCGCGCCTATGGCATTGCGCACCTGCTCGCCGTATGCAATCCGGATTCGCGGCAGCCGGACAAGGCGTGCGGCGACTTCCAGGCGATCGCCAGCTTCGCGCAGGTGATGCCGGGCTGAATGTCGCCGGTCAGCCGGTACGGTGCACGAGATGGGCTTCGTCCACCGTGCCGGCCGGCAGGTGTTCGTCGATGATGCGGTCGAGCGCGGCCGCATCCAGACGGCCGTACCAGAGCCCGTCCGGGTAGACGATCATCAGCGGGCCGTGGTTGCAGGGATACTGGCAACCGGTCTGCAGGACCATCGCGTGTTTGCGCAGCGCGCTGTCGTCCTGTCGCCTGCGGACGAGGCGATGCCACAGCGCGCCCGCGCCCAGCGCCGTGCAGCGCGGTCCCATGCAGACCAGCACATGCCGTTCGTGCACCGGCACGTCGGACCAGGCGACCGGGTCGTGCTGCCAGCGTGCGGAGGCGGTTTTCGCCACGTCCGGCAAGCCGGCGGCGGTGTGCAGGGCCTGTGCCAGCAGATCCGCCAGCCCGGCCAGTCCGCCCAGCGCGGGGGAGAAGACGATCTCGGGCGTGGCCTCCGGCCGCGGCTGGCGGTGGCGCCAGCGCAGGGCGACCTTGCGCAGCCAGCGTTCCAGCGCATGGTCGCCCGGCACGAACACGGGCTGCACCACGATGCGCCCGACCGGTCCGCACGCATCCAGCGCCTGGGGCAGCGAAGGCTCGGCGCGGTCCACGTAGGCCCCCGTCACCCTGCAGTCCGGCAGCAACGCACGCATCCGTTCCTGCAGCGTCTGCAGTTCTTCCGCGGCTGCGGGGCCGTTGCCGCCACGGCTGAGGAGGATTACGGCGGTGCGGTGTGTCGGGTCAGAGAGGGTCATCGGGCAGGAAATCGATGCGCGGTTTGCCGCTGTGTGGATGGAGATGGACGTGCGCCCGCACGCGGTAGGCGGCCGCGATGGTTTCGGCCGTGAGCACCTGTGCCGGCGTGCCGTGGGCGACGATTTGCCCGGCCTGGAGCAGGTACAGCCGGTCGCAGTAGTGCGCCGCGATGTGCAGTTCGTGGAGCGCGGCGATGGCGCTGGTGCCGAGGCTGCGGATGAGGTTCATGATCTCGAACTGGTAGCGCACGTCGAGATGGTTGGTCGGTTCGTCCAGCACCAGCAGCCCGGCCTGCTGCGTCAGCGCGCGGGCGATCAGCACGCGCTGCTTTTCGCCGCCGGACAGCGTGGCGAACGTGCGATCCGCGAGATGCGTTGCCCCGACCCGCCGCAGGGCCTGATCGACCAGGGCCAGATCGGCCTCGCTGTCGCGTTCGAACGGCGTCTTGTGCGGGGTGCGGCCCATCAGCACGACCTCGCGCGCGCTGAAGCCGAATTCGCTGCCGTCCTCCTGGGCGAGCACCGCCATGCGGCGCGCATTGTCGCGGGCGGACAGGCGCCAGATGTCGTGGCCGTCGGCGGTGACGCCGCCGCTCGTGGGCTGCAGCACCCGGTAGATCATGCGCAGCAGGGTGGATTTGCCGCTGCCGTTCGGCCCGATCAGGCCGACCAGCTCGCCTTCCGCCACGTGCAGGGACACGTCCCGTACGATGTATGCGGCGGCCGATTGCCAGCAGAGTGCCTGCGTCTGGAGTTTCACTGACCCATGCCTGCCGGCAGGCGCTGCCGGTAGAGCAGCCAGACGAAGAAGGGGCCACCAAGCAGCGCGGTGAAGATGCCCACGGGCACTTCCGCCGGGGCGAAGCTGATGCGCGCCAATACGTCGACCCAGATCAGGAAGATGGCGCCGATCAGCATGGAGACCGGCAGCACCCGGCCGTGTTCGCAACCGACGAGCATGCGGGTGATGTGCGGGATCATCAGGCCGACGAAGCCGATCGCGCCGCTGACGGCCACCATCACGCCGGTCAGCAGCGAGACGACGAGAAACAGGCTGCGCCGCACGCGGGTCGTGTCCACGCCCAGCGTACTGGCCGTATCGTCGCCAGACAGCAGCGCGTTCAGGGCGCGCGCCTGCAATGCCAGCCAGAGCGTGCCGGCGATCAGCGCGACCGCGGGCAGACCCAGGTCGGACCACTGCGTGCCTGCCAGACTGCCCAGTATCCAGGTCAGCACGGCGTTGGCCAGTTCGCGCTGGCCGGCGGTGAGCGTGATCAGGCTGGTGACGCCGCTCAGGCAGTAGCCGATGGCGACGCCGCCGAGGATCAGGCGCGGCGCGAGCAGCCGGCCGCTGGAATGTGCCAGCAGATACACCGCCACGCAGGCCGCCAGCGCGCCGGCAAACGCCCCCAGCGACAGGGCGTAGCCACCCGCGAAGCCGAGCGCACCGTAGGCCAGGACACAGACCGCGCCCACCGAAGCCCCGGACGAGACGCCCAGCAGATAGGGGTCGGCCAGCGGGTTGCGCACCATGGCCTGCATGGTGACGCCGACCACCGCGAGTCCCGCGCCCACCAGTGCGGCGAGCAGCACGCGCGGCAGCCGGATCAGCCACACGATGTTGTACTGCGCGGTGGTCCAGTCGCCCCGCATGATATCCAGCCCGACCAGTGCGCCCAGCTTGTGCAGGGTGATCTGCCAGACCGCGGCCGGCGAGATGTCGACCGGGCCCATCGTGATGCTGAAGGTGAGCGACAGCAGCAGCAGGCCGGACAGGCTTGTCAGCAGCAGCGTCATGCGCTGGCGCTGGGCCAGAAACAGGGACGGCGGCGAGGCGGCGACGAAGGAAGAGGCGGACATGGCGGCTCAGGGCAGGCGTTCAGGATGGAAGGCGTGGGCCAGCGTGCGGGTGCGCGCCACATTGCGCGGACCCGGCGTCGCCTCCGCGTACTGCAGCACCACGAAGTGCCGCTTGCGGATGGCGGTCACGTTCGCCAGCTCCGGTTTGCCGAGCAGGAAATCGATCTTGCCCTGCGGGCCGGGCTGGTCATAGTCGATGATGACGATCCAGTCCGGATCGCGCGCCACCACGTCTTCCCAGTTGCCCTTGGGCCAGTTGCTCGGAATGTCGTCGAAGATATTGCGGCCGCCGGCGGCCTCGATCATCGCGTGCGGCATGCCGAAGCGTCCGGAGGTGGTGGGCGCTTCGACGCCGCTGTCGTAGACAAAGACCCTGGGGCGATGGCGGATGCCTTCGAGTGCCTGCGCGATTTCCGCGAGTTCGGCCTGCTGGCGGGCCACCAGTGCCTCAGCGTGCGCTTCGATGCGGAAGATGCGCCCCAGATTGCGCATGTCGGCGAAGGTGTCCTCGACCGAAACCCGCGTGCGCGGCTGCTTGCGGATGCACGATTCGGTCAGGATGTAGGACGCGATTCCGTAAGCCCGCAGGCTGTCGGGCGTCACGCCGTTCTCGCGGAAGCCATAGCTCCAGCCGCCGAACACGAAATCGGTGTGCGCGCCGACGAGAGTTTCCAGATTCATCTCGTGACTCGACAGATTGGGCACCCGGTCCAGCTGCGCGCGGAATTCCGGCGCAATCGCCTTGGTGGCGGGAATGCCGCTGTAGCCGACCAGTCTGTCGCCCAGTCCGAGATAGAGAAAAAGCTCGGTGATGTTGACGTCGTGCGTCACGACCCGCACGGGCACACGGTCGTAGCGTACCGGCTCGCCGCAGACCTGGACGGTAACGGGACCCGGCGCTCCATCCGGCCCCGGGGCCGGACCGGGTGGGTCGCCCGGCGAGCAGGCCGCCAGCGCGACGGCGCCGAGGCCCAGTGCCAGGCGGCCGAGCCCCCGACGTGCCCGACCGGGCGCATCGGCCATACGGCGTGGATGGCGTGTGCGGCTCATCGGCGACCGGTCAGAACTTGAATTCGGCCACGAGCTCCATGCGCCGCCCTTCGCCCAGCACGTACTGATTGCCGCCATAGGCTGCGTCCGCATAGACCTTGTCGGTCAGGTTGCGGCCCAGCATGCGCAGCGTCGTGCGGGGGTCGACCTGCCAGCTCAGGGCGGCATCCATTGCGACGTAAGACGGCAGTGTCACCGTATTGGCGTTGTCGCCGAAGCGTTCGCCCACGTAGCGGCCGCCCAGCGAAAGCTGCCAGCTGTCGAGACGGTAGTGTGCCCACAGGTTGGCGACCTGCCGGGGTACGTTGCTGGGCCGGTTGCCCGCACGATTGGCGCCGCCGGCTTCGATCAGTTCGTCGAACTTGGCGTCGACCAGGGCGTAGTTCCCCTCCAGCCGCCATCTGGGCGCGGGCGTGATCACGGCGCTGAGTTCCAGCCCCTGGGAATGCTGACTGCCGCCCTGCACGGATATGGACGGCGTGACAGGGTCGCGCGTGATGATGTCATCCTTTTCGATGCGGTAGGCCGCCGCGGTCCACTCGCCCAGTCCGTTGCCGATGCGCTGCTTGATGCCCGCTTCTGCCTGCCGGGCGGAAGTCAGGTCGAAATTGCGGTTGGCGAGGTTGAGCGTCAGGATGCTGGTGACCGGGTCGGAGCCCTGGCTGACCTGGCCGTAGACGCTGGTGGCGGCGGTGAGGTGGTGCGTGAGGCCCAGCCGCCAGGCCGTGCTGCCCAGCGTCTTGTCGAAGGGCGTGCCGGCGATCCGTTCGGTGCGCGAGACGTCGTATACGTCGCGGCGGATGCCCGCCAGCAGGAGCCAGTCGTCGGCCAGTTGCCAGGCGTCTTCCAGGTAGAGGGCGTGCTGTGTGGTGTCGGTGTCGAATTTGGGCAGGGTCGGGTCCGGGCTCGCCCAGGTGCCGTGTACGGGGTTGGTGGCGGACACGGTCGACGCGCCGCCGTAGGGCGAGTTGTTGCTGTGGGTGAAGCTGGCCGAGGAGACTTCCCAGCCGAACACGAGATTGTGCGCATCGGCCTGGATCACGGCTTCCAGGCGGTTGCCGATCTGTTCGAGATCATGCCGGATTTCGAGGTAGTCGGAACGGTCCACCGTGCCGGCCAGCGGGTCGTAGCTGTAGGACTCGATGTTCTTCCAGTGACGGTCGGCCTTGAAATAGTAGGCCTCGTTGCGCAGGGTCAGCCCCGCAGTGGCCTTCCATTCGGCGCGGGCGCGCAGGCGGCGGTCCTCGTAACGGATGATGCTGTCGCTGGCGTTGTAGTTCTCGTCGCGCAGGCTTTCCACCACGCGGCCGTTCGCGGTCGGCGTGCCCCAGTAGCGTTCCGGCTGCTGGTCGCTGATGTCTGCCAGCAGTTCGAAGCGCAGATCGCTGTCGGGCTGCAGGCGCAGGGTGCTCATGAGTTTGCCGCCCTTGGCCCGTCCCAGGTCGCGCTCGCCGTCGGTGTAGTGGCCGTAGACATCCACCCGGTAGCTGGCCGTTTCGCCGATCCCGCCCGTGGTGCCCAGGCCGACGCGTGCGGTGCCGTGCTCGCCGATGCCCAGAAGCACTTCGCTCGAACGTTCCCGGCTGGGCTGCTTGCGCACGGCATTGATGGTCGCGCCGGCTGTGCCGCTGCCGTACACGATGGAGGCGGGGCCGCGCAGTACCTCGATACGCTCGTAGCCCCAGGTGTCGCTCGGGTAGGTCACCGATCCGGCCGCGACGCCCAGCCGGAGCCCGTCTTCGGCCACGCCGACGGAATTCACGCCGGCGAAGCCGCGGGCTGAAAAGGCCAGGCCGCCGTTGCCGCCGGTGCCGATGGCGGTCAGGCCGGTGGAGCGGGTGATTGCGTCCACCACATCGTAATCGCCGCGCTGTTTCTGCGTCTGCTCGTCCACCTGCTCCAGGCTCGCCGGCAGGTCCTGCGTCGCGATCCCGGTACGGCTGCCGCTGGAAGAACGCTGGGCCAGGCCGAGGCCCTCATCGATGGCTTCGGCCGTCACTTCGACCGCAGGCAGCACGTTCTGGGCGAGTGCCTCCGCCGCACCCAGCGGCGCGAACAATGCGGCGGCCAGTGCATAGGAGAGGGGGCGTGGAAAGAATTCTGCGGGCAGTGCAGCGGAAGATTTCGGAGATTTCATGGCGCGTCCTTGTTTCGGCCGCCTGGACGCGAGCAGCGACACACCCTGTCCTTGCGCACGGCGGGCCGCGCGCTGCAGAAATCGTCTGTCGCCCCCCGCTCCCCGCAGGCGGTCTGTTGCGGTAAGCCCGCGTACCCGTTCGGGCACGCAGGATCGACAGGCCGGTCTCCGGGCTTGCGCACGGCATCCGTGAAAAATTTCGCGGATGCCCGAAACACCGCCTTCCCGATGCGTCCGCGCGTTTGGTCGAAACCACGTCGCGCATCAGTGGCTGGCCGTTTGTGGGTGAAACGGCCGGGTGAATCTTGGGTTCGCTTACCGTTGCGGGGGCAGCCCAGGCATTACGGCAACTTGCCGCGCACCTGATTCCCGTTTATCCCGGGCAGCTGCAAAGCCAGCCGGGCACCTGATGGCCCGTTTTTAAACGAGGCGAATTCTTCGGGTCAAGACAATTTTCGATAGCCATAACCAATAGCTTGTATAGGTATGGCGAATGACAGGGGGTTTGTCATTATTGTTTATATGAAACAATGGATTGCGTTATTTATTTTGATGGATGACAGGTGTCCGGCGTGCGGATTCAGGCATTTTGTGTGGGGAAAAAACAATGAAAAATCCGTTTTTGTCAGGCGGGATCGATTGCATAAAACGGATTGTCCGCAAAGCGGAGGGGGCGGACAGGCCGCCGCCGTGCACGTAGAGGTCAGAAAGAGGGGCGATCGAGTGGCCGCAAACGGCCGGGCGCGCGTTCAGGCCGGCTCGATCAGTACGGCTGCCCCGACATTGCGGCCTTCCGCAGCGAGGATGTTGTAGGTGCGGCACAGGGCGCCGATATCCATCACTTCCAGGCCGATACGCGCTTCGATCAGGGGGCGGGTAATCGACGGCGGCGGGAAGCGCAGCCGCGTCCCGGTGCCGAGCAGCAGGATGTCGATTTCGCGTTGCGCAATCCAGGTGAAATGAGCGGCGGTCAGCGCATGGAAGGCGAGGCCGGCCCAGGGCGCGATTTCCACGCCGCGGGCGGTGAGCAGCAAGCTGGCCTCGTGGCGCCGGCCGTCGATCAGGACATGATCGTGCGCATAACCGGTGAAGAGCGGCTGGCCGGGGCCGGTGTTCAGATGAAGTTTCATCGCCAAACCTTAGCAGAGGCCCGGTGCGGATGCGAGGCAGCGGTTACGGGTTTGCCGGGGCAGGGCGGCTCCGGTAAAATCGCGCGTTTTCCAAGGCATTGTTTTGCCTTGAATTTCTCTCAGGGAACCCGACTGTGACGGCCGACGAAACGCCCCGCCTGCGCACCATCCTCAAATCGACCAAACTCGACAACGTCTGCTACGACATCCGCGGGCCGGTGATGGCGCGCGCCAAGCAGATGGAAGAGGAAGGCCAGCGGATCATCAAGCTGAATATCGGCAACCCCGCGCCTTTCGGTTTCGAGGCGCCGGAGGAGATCGTGCAGGACGTGATCCTGAATCTGCCGAACGCCTCGGGCTATAGCGATTCCAAGGGACTGTTCTCGGCGCGCAAGGCGATCATGCACGAGACGCAGCGCAAGGGCGTGGCCGGCGTGACCATCGACGACATCTTTGTCGGCAACGGCGTGTCCGAGCTCATCGTGATGTCGATGCAGGCGCTGCTGAACAACGGCGACGAGGTGCTGGTGCCGGCGCCGGACTATCCGCTGTGGACGGCGGCGGTGAGCCTGGGCGGCGGTAAGCCGCGCCATTATCTGTGCGACGAAGAGGCTGGCTGGCTGCCCGATCTCGACGATATTCGCGCCAAGATCACACCCAATACGCGCGCCCTCGTCGTCATCAACCCGAACAACCCGACCGGTGCGCTCTACCCGGTCGAACTGCTGCGCGGCATCCTGGAGATCGCGCGCCAGCACCAGCTCATCGTCTACGCCGACGAGATCTACGACAAGGTGCTGTACGACGGCGCCACGCACACGTCCATTGCGTCGCTGGCCGACGACGTGTTCATCGTCACGTTCAACGGCCTGTCGAAGAATTACCGCGCGTGCGGCTACCGCGCGGGCTGGCTGGTGGTGTCCGGCGACAAGCGTCACGCGAAGGACTATCTCGAAGGCCTGAACATGCTCGCCTCGATGCGCCTGTGCTCGAACGTGCCGGGCCAGCATGCGATCCAGACCGCACTCGGCGGCTACCAGAGCATCAACGATCTGGTCGCGCCGGGCGGGCGGCTGGCGCGCCAGCGCGATCTGGCGCATGCGCTGCTCACCGAAATTCCGGGCGTGAGCTGCGTCAAGCCCAAGGCGGCGATGTATCTGTTCCCGCGTTTCGATCCGAAGCGTTACCTGATCGAAAACGACCAGAAATTCATCCTCAACCTGCTGGAGGAAGAGCGTGTGCTGGTGGTGCAGGGCACCGGCTTCAACTGGCCGCACGCGGACCATATCCGCGTCGTGTTCCTGCCCCATGAAGAAGACCTGACGGAAGCCATCGGCCGCATCGGCCGCTTCCTCGACCGCAACCGGGCGCACCGCTAGCGGCGTCCGCAAGGCCGGCGCGAGACACGCAGGAAGCTCCACCGCCGGAAGAGACTGTTTCGAACAACCGATTTTGCTGAGAACGAATCTATGAAACCCATACACGTCGGCCTGCTGGGCCTGGGGACCGTCGGCGGCGGCACGCTGACCGTGCTGCGCCGCAATGCCGAAGAAATCACCCGCCGCGCCGGCCGCGAGATACAGGTCGTGCGCGCGGCGGTGCGCAATGTCGAGAAGGCGAAGCCGCTGGCCGGCGATCTGCCGCTGTCGACCAATCCTTTCGACGTGGTCGACGATCCGGACATCGACATCGTCGTCGAGCTGATCGGTGGGCTGGAACCCGCGCGCGAGCTGGTGATGCAGGCGATACAGAATGGCAAGCACGTGGTCACCGCCAACAAGCATCTGGTCGCGAAATACGGCAACGAGATCTTCGCCGCGGCACAGGCCAAGGGCGTGATGGTCGCGTTCGAAGCGGCGGTCGCCGGCGGCATTCCCATCATCAAGGCGCTGCGCGAGGGTCTCACCGCCAACCGCATCGAATGGCTGGCCGGCATCATCAACGGCACCAGCAACTTCATCCTCACCGAGATGCGCGACAAGGGCGCGGCCTTCGACGACGTGCTGAAAGAGGCACAGCGCCTGGGCTACGCCGAGGCCGACCCCACCTTCGACATCGAAGGCATCGACGCCGCGCACAAGCTCACCATCCTTTCGGCCATCGCATTCGGCATTCCCATGCAGTTCGACCGCGCCTACACCGAGGGCATCTCGAAACTCACGCGCGAAGACGTGAAATACGCCGAGGAACTGGGCTACCGCATCAAATTGCTCGGCATCGCGCGCCGCGCCGCGGCCGGCATCGAGCTCCGGGTTCACCCGACGCTCATCCCAGAGCGCCGCCTCATCGCCAATGTCGACGGCGCGATGAACGCCGTCCTGGTCAAGGGCGACGCCGTCGGCCCCACGCTCTACTACGGCGCGGGCGCGGGCAGCGAGCCCACCGCCTCGGCCGTGGTCGCCGATCTGGTCGACGTCACGCGCCTGCACACCGCCGACCCGCATCACCGCGTGCCGCATCTGGCTTTCCAGCCGGATCAACTGGCCGCCACGCCCATCCTGCCGATGGACGAGGTGCGTACCGCCTACTATCTGCGCCTGCGCGCCTTCGACCGGCCCGGCGTGCTGGCCGACATCACCCGCATCCTGGCCGACGGCGAAATTTCCATCGATGCCATGATCCAGAAGGAGCCGGGTGAAGATGAGGAGCAGGTCGACATCATCCTGCTGACGCACGTGACCGTGGAAAAGAACGTCAATGCCGCGCTCGCCAAGATCGAGGCGCTGGACGCCGTGGCCGGCAAAGTCATGCGCATCCGTCTGGAAACGCTGACCGGTCGCTGAGTTTGGCCATGCGGGTTTCGACAGGGCGGAGGGCCGGTTCGTGAGTACCGTTTTCAGCGGGTTCGCGGAGGCGTTCGCCGAGCCGGTCCGTCAGGACATGGGCCGTTATTTTGCGCGGGCCGCCGGCCCGGGCACCGGGCCCTGGCGCATCGAGGAGTTCGGCGAGCGCAGCCCGGGGTTCGGGCACGACGATCTGATCGCCTGCCTGCAGCGCCTGCTGACCGGGCAGGAGGCGGACGGCGCGTTCACCGAACTGTCTGAGCTGATGACGCGCGCCTGCGTGCGCAACGTGCCGTTTCCGATCGTTGTCCACGAGCTTGCGTTTCTGCGCGATCGCCTGACCCGCCTGGCGGTCGAAGAAGGCAATCTGGATGCGATCGGCGCGATCATCGTCTTCTTCGACGAGCTGAAAGACATGCTGGCGCGCATCTATCTGGGCAGTTTCCTGGGCGCGCTCGGCCATCGCAACAATGTGCGGCTGCGCCATATCGCGGCGCTGGCCGAGAAGAATCTGCTGGTGCATTTCGAAAAGCACCTCGACTGGCTCAAGCAGCTCACGCAGGCGGTGTCGGCGCGCGACGGCGAAGCCATGCCCGAAGCGCACCACGAACGCTGCGAATTCGGCAAATGGCTGCATGGCGAGGGAGCCTCGCTGGTGCGCGACCAGAGCCATCACGCCCATCTGGTCGACATGCACGCCGCGATGCATCGCGTGGTGGACGAGATCGCCGACATGATGGGCCACCAGCGCGACAGCCTGCCGCTTTACGCGCTGATGAAGAAGGCCGAAAACTACTCGCTGGATATCGGGAACGAGATCGCCATGCTGAACAGCATGGTGATCATGACCCACTACAACAAGGACCCGATGACGGGCGGGCTTACGCGCCGTTCGCTGGAACGGGTCATGATCAACCAGCTCGAAATCTCCAAGGCGACCGAAACGCCGTTCTGTCTGCTGATGTGCGACGTTGATCACTTCAAGCAGATTAACGACAATCACGGGCATACGGCGGGCGATCGCGCCATTGTGCGTTTTGCCGACGTGCTCCGCGGCAACCTGCGGCAGGCCGACCTGCTGTTCCGTTTCGGCGGCGACGAGTTCCTGATCATGCTGCCGTCGACCGGTTATGCGCAGGGTCTGGAAGTCGCCGGGAAACTGCGTTCGGCGGTGGCCGGCCTGCGCATGGAAACCGAGCACGGCAATTTTGAAATGCGCGCGAGCTTCGGCCTGCTCGAGGTCAGCGGCAGCAAGACCGCGTTCATCGACAGCGAACTCGTGAACAACCTGATCAAGGAATGCGACCAGCGCCTGTATCTCGCCAAGCACCGCGGCCGCAACCAGGTCGCCTGAGGCGTCCCGGTCAACCGGACGAGCCATTCACATTATCGGAATCGACATGAAGTACCAGTCTACCCGCGGCAACGCACCCCAACTCCGTTTTTCAGACATTCTCCTCGGCGGCCTTGCCAGCGACGGCGGTCTTTATGTGCCGGACGCCTATCCGCGTTTTTCCACCGCCGAGCTCGCCGCCATGCGCGGCATGAGCTATCGCGAGCTCGCCTTCACGGTACTGTCGCGCCTGATCGACGACATCCCGGCCGACGACCTCAAGCGCATCATCGACAAGACCTACACGGCGCAGACCTATCGTTACGTCACCGACAAGGAAAACGCCGAGGACATCACCCCGCTCAAGACCCTGGAGCCGGGTCTGCACGTATTGGCGCTGTCGAACGGCCCGACGCTGGCGTTCAAGGACATGGCGATGCAGCTTCTGGGCAACCTGTTCGAATACGCGCTTGGCCGGACAGGCGGCGAACTCAACATCCTCGGTGCCACTTCGGGCGATACCGGTTCCGCTGCCGAATACGCGATGCGCGGCAAGCGCGGGGTGCGCGTCTTCATGCTCTCGCCCGTGCACGGCATGACGCGCTTCCAGCAGGCGCAGATGTATGCCCTGCAGGATGCCAACATCCACAACCTCGTGATCCGCGGCGTGTTCGACCAGTGCCAGGACATCGTCAAGGCCGTGTCCAACGACCTCGATTTCAAGACCAGGCATCACATCGGCGCCGTCAACTCGATCAACTGGGCGCGGGTCGCGGCACAGAGCGTGTACTACTTCAAGGCCTATTTCGCAGCCACCCACGGCAACGACCAGGAAGTGTCGTTTTCCGTGCCCTCGGGCAATTTCGGCAACGTCTGCGCCGGCCACATCGCGCGGCAGATGGGGTTGCCGATCAAGCAGCTGATCGTTGCGACCAACGAGAACGACGTGCTCGACGAATTCTTCCGCACCGGGGTCTACCGCCCGCGCCCCGAGACGAAGCATACCTCCAGCCCGAGCATGGACATTTCGAAGGCATCCAATTTCGAACGGTTCATCTACGACCTGTCGGGGCGCGACGCGGCCAGGATTCGCACGCTCTGGGGCGCGATCGAGTCCGGCGGCAGTTTCGATCTCAAGACCCACGCGGACGCGAACGGGGGCAACCTGTTCGAGCGGGTGGCGGACTACGGCGTGGTCTCGGGCTCCAGCAGCCACGCCAACCGCATCGACACCATCCGTACCGTGTACGAGGTCTATGGCACGATGATCGACCCGCACACCGCAGACGGCCTGAAGGTGGGCCTGGAATACCGCGAACCCGGCGTGCCGCTGGTCTGCATGGAAACGGCACAGCCGGCCAAGTTCGAGGACGCCATCCGCGAGGCGCTCGGCATCGAGCCCGAACGGCCCGCCGATCTGGCCGATCTGGAAGCCCAGCCGCAGAAAAAGCACGTGATGGATGCCGATGCCGAAACGGTCAAGCGCTACATCGCCGAGCGCACCTGAGACCCTCGATGCGCTGGCGGCGCGGGTACGCGCCTGCACCGTCTGCGCCCCGCACCTGCCGCATGCCCCACGGCCTGTCTTGCGCGTCTCGCCGGGTGCGCGGCTCCTGATCGTCGGCCAGGCGCCCGGTCGCCGCGTGCACGAAACCGGCATTCCCTGGAACGATCCCTCCGGTGACCTGCTGCGGCAGTGGCTGGGCGTGACGCGTGACGTTTTCTACGACGAAACGCGCATCGCCATCGTGCCCACCGGTCTGTGCTACCCCGGTACCGTGAAAGGCAGCGATCTGCCGCCGCGTCCCGAGTGTGCGCCGCTGTGGCATCCACCCTTGCGCGCGGCCATGCCGAACATCGAACTCACCCTGCTGATCGGCGCCTGGGCGCAGGCCTACTATCTGCGCGAACGCCGCGGCCGCACGCTCACGGACACGGTACGCGCCTGGTGCGACTTCGCGCCGGCTTTCCTGCCGTTGCCGCATCCCAGCCCGCGCAACCGGCTCTGGCTCAAGCGCAATCCGTGGTTCGACGCCGAGGTGATACCCATGCTGCGCGAACGGGTTGGACACCTGCTGGCGGCAGGCGATAATGGCGCCGCCCGCCGCGGCAAACACAAATAAGGACACATCGGGGAAATCGCATGAAACTCGTCACCTCGCTTACCAGCCCCTACGGCCGCAAGGTCCGCGTGGTGCTGATGGAAAAGCGCCTGCCTTTCCAGCTCCAGGTCGAAAATCCCTGGCTGCCGGACACGCCGGTGAACGCGGTCAATCCGCTCGGCAAGGTGCCCGTGCTGGTATTGGAGGACGGCGTCTCCGTTTTCGATTCGCGCGTCATCGTCGAATATCTCGATACCCTTTCGCCCGTGGCGCACCTGATCCCCGCCGATCCGAAGAGCCGGATGGTCGTGCGTGGCGTCGAAGCCCTGGCCGACGGCGTGACTGACGCCGCCGTAGCCGGCTTTCAGGAACGCAAGCGGCCCGCCGACATCCAGAGCCCGGACTGGCTGGGATTGCAGGAGCGCACCCTGTTCCGCGGCCTCGAAGCCCTGTCCGAAGCGCTCGGCGAAAAGCCCTGGTATCTTGGCAACAACATGACGCTTGCCGACATTGCCTGCGGCTGCATGCTGGGCTACCTGAACCTGCGGTTCGCCGAGATCGACTGGCGTACCGCCCATCCCAATCTGGCGAAACTTTTCGACAAGCTGATGGCGCGGCCCTCGTTCAGGGAGACCGTGCCGGTCGCATAGAGGAGGCTGACATGGCGCGTGCAGTGGCAACCCTGGCAGGCGGCTGCTTCTGGTGTATCGAAACCGTGTTCAACCGGCTGCGCGGCGTCGAGTCCGCCGTTTCCGGCTACATGGGCGGCCACACCCCCAACCCTACCTACCGAGACATCTGCAACGGCGACACCGGCCACGCCGAAGTCGTGCAGATCGCCTACGACCCCGACGTCATCGAATTCCGCGACCTGCTCGACGTCTTCTTCACGATCCACGATCCCACCCAGCGCAACCGCCAGGGCAACGACGTCGGCACGCAGTATCGCTCGGCCATCTTCTGGCATACGCCCGGGCAGAAAGCCGAGGCCGAAGCCGTCATCGCTGAACTGAATGCGTCAAACCGGTTCGGCGCGCCGCTCGTTACCGAAGTCACCGAAGCCAGCGTGTTCCACCCCGCCGAGGACTACCACCAGCGCTACTTCGAGCAGAACCCGCAGCAGCCCTATTGCCAGTTCGTGGTTGCGCCCAAGGTGGCGAAGGCGGAAGGCAAGTTTGGCGGGCGGCTCAAGTAGCGGCGCCTGAAACGCCCCCGCATCCCGTCGCACTCGCCCAGCCCATCTGGCCGGATTACCAGCCCCAGCGGTTGCGTTCCATCTGGCGCTTCAATTCCGTTTCTTCCTCCTCGAACGTGCTGGTGACATCGCTGGGATGGCAGTCGGGGTCGCGCTCCGCCCGGGCCGGGGGCGGGGTGTAGGGCTGGTGGCCCGGGGTGCCGTTCCAGGCGAAAGGATTCCTGAACTGGGGCGGGTCCGGCAGGCAGTCGTACTTGTACGACGGCGGCCAGCCCGTCTCGTAGGGCATGAAGGCAATGGTCTTCTCGAATACGAGGGGCTTGCCGGTGGGCGTGGGTGGCAGCGGCGGCATATTCTGGATCGCCTGCCTGGCCAGCGCCGAGACCTGCCCCGAAGTGGCCCACAGTTCCTCCGCCTGGGCGAGCGTACCGTCCGGGTTGATCGTGATCCGGAAGCGCACCTGCCCCTGATTCACGCCTTCCACCGCCGTGCCCATCATGCTGCGCACCTGCCGGCCCCACGTGTAGCGATAGCGCTTGCTGTTCTTGAGCGTGTAGGTGGAAGCCAGCTGCCAATCTTCTGCCGTGGGTGCGGGTGGCGCGGCCATCGTGGCGAGCGGTTTGGCCGGTGCGGCCGGTGGTGGGGCACCCGGTACGCGAACGGGTTTGATCTTTCTTGCCTTCGGCGGCAGCGGTTTCGCTTTCACGTCGGGCGGAGGCGCGAGCCTGACCCGAATGGCTTCGGCGACGGGTGGCGGCGGAGACGCAGGATGTACGGCCCACAGCAACACGCCGGCATGGGTCCCCAGCGACAGCACCAGGGCCAGGGGCAAGCGGAGTCGGACTGCGGGCATGAAGTCGGTGTGTGGGGATGAAATACCTAAGCATGTTGGCATGACGGGCGCAGAGGCGTCACTGGTAACTTAGGCCGAAGCAAGTTGGAAGTCCTACTCTGCTGGAGGGCGTGCCATCACGCTGTCGCCGCCACAATAGTGTGTGTACGGCTAGTCGGGGATGTGTATGCGTGCCTTGACGTGTTTCAGGTTGGCCACGATGGTGAAGGTCATCACGACAAGTAACGACCAGGCGCTCCACTTGCTTATATGAACGCTGGACCAGGCACCCAGTTGATTCGGGTACTCCCAGATGCCGAAAAAGGTGCTGATATTTTCTGCGAGCCAGACGAAAAAGCCGATCAGGATGAATGCCAGGAACAGCGGCATGGCCCGCTCGCGGTCGTAAGGTTTGAAGACGACGGTGGTACGAGCGTAAAGACCCAGCGCGCAGGCCGCCAGATACCAACGGTAGTCGCCGATGTAATGGTGTGTGAAGAAATTGACGTAGATCAGAAGCGCGATCAGCGAAGCCATCCAGTAGGGGGGGTGATGAGTGATGCGCAGATCGAGCAGGCGCCATGCCTGAATGATGTAGCTGCCCACGGCGGCATACATAAAACCCGAGAATAGCGGGACGCCCATGATCTTGGAATAAGCGAAATCGGGGTAGGACCACGACTGGATGGCGGCCGATGTTTTGAAGATTTCCAGCATGAAACCCACCACGTGGAAGAGACTGATTGCCTTGAGTTCGTCCAGTGTTTCGAGCCCGGCCCACACCATCCACGCTTGAATGGCGAGCGCGATAAGCAGTAGCAGATCGTAACGGGGGATACCGAAGACACCAGCGCGAGGTACGAGGAAAACTGCTGCAAAGAACAGCCCGGCGAACAGGCAGGCCCGCGCCTCTTTGATGCCGAAAAACAGGAATTCGGTCAGAAAGCGCGGAAAGCCGACCAGTTGCGACTTCTGAGAGATATGCAGCAGGTAGTCGTCGATTGCACGCGGTCTCATTTATGCGTGAGGGTGATCGGTTGGCATGCGTGGGCTTGGTTAAGCCGATAGCGGTCCAGATTGTCGTAGATCACAAGAAATCTGGCCGCAACGACCAGCCAGAGTGCCCACAGGCTGGGTGCCGCCAGCCACCAGTATTTTGCTATCACGTCGCTTGTCATAATGAACAGGTCAAAGGCCGCACTGCGTGGTTGATTGAGGCTGTTCAATATGTCGACGGCAACGGGTACCACATAGATCGTGTAAGCGGCTAAGAGCAGTAGTGGTGGAATGAACCAGCCAACAAGGCTCAGGGCATTGATATCGAGCACTAGCCAGGCAAGGATAAATCGGCTGTTTGCGCGGGACTTGAATTCGTTGGGAACGTTTTTGAGCGGGATGTGATAAATGAAAATGCTCATGAGAACGGACGCCACGAACAGGTGAGCAAACGTATAGGCTGCGATATTGATAGGGATCTCGATCAGCCAATGACCAAATGGCACTTCTCCCAACAAATAGTCGAAGGCAAGAATCAAGAAAGCGATGGACAGCGTGGCCAGAAAGGTCTGAAAGCTAGGCCATGTAGTCCAGCCTGAAAACCAGTGGGACGCCGTATGCGGCGAAGCGATGTTGAGAGCTGCAAACGGAATCACCAGCCAAGTGATGGGGACCAGCCATGCCAGCAAGCTGGACTCGACAAACACGGCCACCAGTGAGAGGAGGGGCAATGCGATCAGACCGGATGTGAAGAGCTTCTTAATGCCCCAGATAATGGCTGGAATCGTGTCAGCATTCACGTCTTGTAGATTCTGCCAATCCAGCAGCTTTTTGAACGTGCAAGTGAGTCCTACGGTAATGATGGCCAAAGCACCCATGAACAGGGCGGCGTATCCCCATAGACCTAAGGAAATGGGAAGACCATGCAACCGGATGAATTCATTCAATGCGACTGTTGCGGTTGGGTAGTCTAATCGCCCGCTGGCTTCAACTGAGACGAGGGTGAAACGGAGCAGGAATGCGAAGGCGACAAGGTGCACTGTCGCCCATGCGCTGAACAGAATCGGTTTTGTGATCGGTGATCGCACCACTCACTGTATCAGGGGAGGGGGTGTTATGCCTTCCCCCACGAATCCTTCAGCGTCACCGTCCGGTTGAACACCGGCGCCCCTGCTTTCGTATCGACCCGATCCGCGACGAAGTAACCATGCCGTTCGAACTGGAAGGATTGCTCAGGCATGGCGTCCTTCAGCGCGGGTTCCAGCTGCGCGCGGATGACTTTCACCGAATCGGCGTTGAGGTCGTCGAGGAAGTTGCCGGTTTCGGCGCCGGGTTGCGCGGTCCTGAACAGGCGGTCGTAGAGGCGCACTTCGGTCTCGACGGCGTGCGCGGCGCTCACCCAGTGGATGTTACCCTTGACCTTGACCGAGTCGGCGCCGGGCGTGCCGGATTTGGTGTCGGGCAGGTATTCGCAGTGCACAGCGACGATGGTGCCATCGGCGTCCTTGTCGCAGCCGGTGCATGTGACGACGTAGCCGTAGCGCAGGCGCACCGAGTTGCCCGGCTGCAGGATGCCCGACGCGTCAAGCCGCGGCGGGTATAAACGGAAGTAGCCCTTGGGCGGGGTTTCCTCGAAGTCTTCGCGCTCGATCCACAGTTCGCGCGACAAGGGCACGGCGCGCTTGCCGAGGTCCGGCTGCTGCGGGTGGTTGGGCGCAAAGCATTCTTCGCTCTGGCCTTCGGGGTAGTTGTCGAGGATGAGTTTGACCGGGTCGAGCACGGCGATGCGGCGCAGGGCGGAATCATTCAAGACATCGCGCTGGCAGGCCTCGAACACGCTGTAGTCGATCCAGCCGTCGGACTTGGAGACGCCGATCTGGTCGGTGAAGCGGCGGAAGCCTTCTGCGGTGTAGCCGCGCCGGCGTGCGCCGACGAGGGTGGGCATGCGCGGATCGTCCCAGCCGGAGACGTGTTTTTCCTCGACGAGCTGGATGAGCTTGCGCTTGGACAGCACGACGTAGGTGAGGTTGAGGCGGGCGAACTCGATCTGCTGCGGCAGCGGGCGCTTGAAGAATCCGCCGTCGGCGAGCTTGTCGAGCAGCCAGTCGTAGAAAGGGCGCTGGTCTTCGAATTCCAGGGTGCAGATCGAGTGGGTGATGGTCTCGATCGCGTCCTCGATGGGGTGGGCGTAGGTGTACATCGGATAGATGCACCAGGTGTCGCCGGTGTTGTGGTGGTGGGCGCGCTTGATGCGATAGATGGCCGGGTCGCGCAGGTTGATGTTGGGCGAGGCCATGTCGATCTTTGCCCTGAGGACATGGGCGCCGTCGGGGAATTCGCCGGCGCGCATCTTGCGGAAGAGGTCGAGGTTTTCTTCCGCGCTGCGGGTGCGGTAGGGGCTGTCCTTGCCTTTTTCAGTCAGCGTGCCGCGGTAGGCGCGCATGTCGTCGGCGGAGAGCGAATCGACGTAGGCGTGGCCGGACTGAATCAGGTATTCGGCGCAGGCGTACATGGTGTCGAAGTAGTTCGACGCGAAGTAGAGGTGCGTGCCCCAGTCGAAACCCAGCCACTTCACCGAGTCGGTGATCGAGTCGACGTATTCCTGCGATTCCTTTTCCGGGTTGGTGTCGTCGAAGCGCAGGTGGCACACGCCGCCGTAATCCCGTGCGAGGCCGAAATTCAGGAAGATGGATTTCGCATGCCCCAGGTGCAGGTAGCCGTTGGGTTCGGGCGGAAAGCGGGTTTCGACGCGGCCGCCCCACTTGCCCTCGGCATTCTGTTCGTCGATGAGGTTGCGGATGAAATTGGCGGCGGGAACGGGAGCGTCGTGCGACATGGTGCAGGTCGAGGATGGGGATGCAGGGATTGTAATGGCTTATGTGATGATGCCGCCGCCCAGGCACACGTCGCCGTCGTACAGCACTACCGACTGCCCGGGCGTGACGGCCCATTGCGGCGTGTCGAAGACCAGTTCCAGGGTGTCGTCGTAGAGCGTGCTGATGTGGCAGGCGGCGTCCTGCTGGCGGTAGCGGGTCTTGGCGGTGTAGGGGCGCTCGGGGTCGGGGGCGAGGCCGGCGATCCACGACAGCTGGCCGGCGCCGAGGCTGGTCCGCTGGAGCAGGGGGTGGTCGTGGCCCTGCACGACGATCAGGGTGTTGTTCGCCAGATCCTTGCCGGCCACGAACCAGGGGGTGCCGTCGCCGGCCTTCTGCCCGCCGATGCCCAGGCCCTGCCGTTGGCCGAGCGTGTAGTACATCAGGCCCTGATGGGTGCCGACGGCGCGGCCTTCCGGTGTGATCATCTCGCCGGGGTCGCGCGGCAGGTAGCGTTCGAGGAATGCGCGGAAGTTGCGTTCGCCGATGAAGCAGATGCCCGTGCTGTCTTTTTTCTTCGCGTTGGGCAGGCCGATTTTCTCGGCCAGTGCGCGGACTTCGGGCTTGGGCAGGGCCGACAGCGGAAACAGCGCGGGCGCAAGCTGCTGCTGGTTCAGCCGGTAGAGGAAATAGCTCTGGTCCTTGTTGGCGTCGCCGGCCTTCAAGAGCGTCGCGCGGCCGGCGGCGTCCTGCCCCTTGCCGACGTAGTGGCCGGTGGCGATGAGGTCGGCGCCGCGCGCGACGGCGTCTTCCAGAAAGGCCTTGAACTTGATCTCGCTGTTGCACAGCACGTCCGGGTTGGGCGTGCGGCCGGCCTGGTATTCGGCGAGGAAATAGCTGAACACGCGTTCCTTGTATTCCTTGGCGAAGTTCACCGCCTCGACCTCGATGTCGAGCGCGTCGGCCACGGCGAGCACGTCGAGGAAATCCTGCCGCGCGGTGCACTGGTCGGTGCCGTCGTCGTCGTTCCAGTTTTTCATGAACACGCCGAGCACGTCGTAGCCCTGCTGCTTCAGCAGGTAAGCTGCGACGGCGGAATCCACGCCGCCCGAGAGTCCGACGACGACTTTGCCGTTGTTAGGCGCAGCGCTCATGCGTGGGCGACGAAATCCAGCGGAAAGCAGCGCCCGGCGAGCGCGTCCTGCACGCAGCGCATCACCAGCGGGCTGCGGTGGGGCACGGCGCTGGCGGCGAGTTCTTCCGGCGTGAGCCAGACGGCGCGCACGATGCCGCTGTCCAGCGCGTGATCCGGTTCGAAGCCGACGGCGTCGCACAGATAGGCGAAACGCAGGTAGGTGATGTCCTTGCGCGCATAGTGCGTGGTGTAGCAGCCGAGCAAGGCGGTGGGCTCGACACGGTGTGCGGTTTCCTCCAGCGTTTCACGGCGCACCGCCTCGATCAGCGTTTCGCCGCGTTCCCAGTGGCCGGCGGGCTGGTTGAGGCGCAGGCCGCCGGCGGTTTCCTCCTCGACGAAGAGGAAGCGGCCGTCGCGCTGGACCAGCGCGGCGACGACGACGTGGGGCAGCCAGGGTTGGATGTCAGACATGCAGTTCCTTCCATTCGCCGGGCTGAAGCGTGTCGAGATGCCAGTCGCCTACGGCGGCGCGGATCAGCCGCAGGGTAGGGAAACCGATCTTCGCGGTCATGCGGCGCACCTGGCGGTTCTTGCCTTCGGCGATGACGAGTTCGATCCAGGCGGTGGGGATCGCCGCGCGGAAGCGGATGGGCGGTGTGCGCGGCCACAGGCCGGCGGGTTCTGCCATGCAGCGGGCCTGCGCAGGTCGGGTAACGAAATCGCCAAGGTCGACGCCGTCGCGCAGCGGTTCGAGGTCTGCGTCCGAGGGCGTGCCTTCGACCTGCGCCCAGTAGGTTTTGGGCAGCTTGTGACGCGGATCGGTGATGCGGCGCTGAAGTTTTCCGTCATCGGTTAAAATCAGCAGACCTTCGCTGTCCGCATCCAGGCGTCCGGCTGCGTAAATACCCGACAGCGGAAGGACATCCCGCAAACCCTGCCAGCGGCCTTCCGGCGTGAACTGGGACAGCACGCCGTAGGGTTTGTTGAATAACACAAGACGCGACATTCGGTGGGGGGCAAAACCCGCATTTTATCGTTTCGAGACCCAACATGAGCACGCACATCCAGATTCCCGCCCACGGCCAGAAAATCACCGTCAATCCCGACAATACGCTCAACGTACCGGATACGCCGGTCATTCCCTTCATCGAAGGCGACGGCACTGGCGTCGACATCACCCCGGCCATGCGCAAGGTGGTCGATGCCGCGGTCGCCAAGGCCTACGGCGGCAAGAAGACCATCGCCTGGATGGAAGTCTATGCCGGCGAAAAGGCGGTCAAGGTCTACGGGGGCGACCAGTGGCTGCCGGACGAGACCGTGCAGGCGGTGAAGGATTACGTGATCTCGATCAAGGGCCCGCTCACCACGCCGACCTCGGGCGGCATCCGCTCGCTCAATGTGGCGCTGCGCCAGATGCTCGACCTCTACGTGTGCCTGCGCCCGGTGCGCTACTTCACTGGCGTGCCCAGCCCGGTGAAAGCGCCGGAAAAAGTGGACATGGTGATCTTCCGCGAGAACACCGAGGACATCTACGCCGGCGTGGAGTGGGAAACCGGAACGGCCGAAGTGAAGCAGGTCATCGAATTCCTGCAGCAGCAAATGGGCGTCAAGAAAATCCGCTTTCCCGAAACCTCGGCCATCGGCATCAAGCCGGTGTCGGTCGAAGGTTCGGAGCGCCTGATCCGCAAGGCCATCCAGTACGCCATCGACAACAACCGCAAGTCGGTGACGCTGGTGCACAAGGGCAACATCATGAAGTTCACCGAAGGCGGCTTCAAGAAGTGGGGCTACGAGCTGGCCGCCCGCGAATTCGGCGCCAAGGTGATCGGCGAAGGTCCGTGGATGGAATTGCCGAACGGCATCGTGATCAAGGACGTGATCGCCGACGCTTTCCTGCAGCAGATCCTGCTGCGCCCGGACGAATACGACGTGATCGCCACGCTCAACCTCAACGGCGACTACGTGTCGGACGCGCTGGCGGCGGAAGTCGGCGGCATCGGCATCGCGCCGGGCGCGAACCTGTCGGATACCGTGGCCATGTTCGAGGCCACCCACGGCACTGCGCCCAAGTATGCGGGCAAGGATTACGTGAATCCGGGTTCGATCATCCTGTCGGCCGAGATGATGCTGCGCCACCTCGGCTGGCTGGAAGCGGCCGACCTCATCATCGCCAGCATGGAAAAAGCGATTCTGGACAAGACCGTGACCTATGATTTCGCCCGCCTGATGGACGGCGCGACCGAAGTGAAGTGCTCGGCGTTTGCCGAGGCGATGATCGCGAAGATGTGACCGGAACGGCCCCGTGCGCGCTGCACGGGGCCGGGTGGGTGGGCCGCTGCAATCAGGTGGCCGGCGTCATGTGGCCGAAACGGCCGGTCTCGTAGTCGTGCATGGCCTGCACGATTTCCTCGCGCGTGTTCATGACGAAGGGCCCGTAGGCGGCGATCGGCTCGTCGAGCGGTTTGCCGTTCAGCAGCAGCAGGACGGCATCTTCCGTGACCTCGAAGCGCAATTGCGTGCCCGTGCGTTCCATGACAGCCAGTTCGGCCGGCCGGACGGCATGACCGTCCACGCGGATCGCACCCTGCAGCACGAACAGCGCCGTCGTGTGGTCCTCGGGCAGATCGAACGCGACCGTGTGCCCGGCATTCAGCCGCATGTCCCAGACGTTCATCGGACTGAAGGTGCGCGCGGCACCGGTGGCCTGTTCATACTGGCCGGCGATGACGCGTACGCTGCCTGCGCCGTCGGGCAGGGCCACCCTGGGAATCTGCCCGTCGACGATGCCTTGATAGCCGGGCGTGCCCAGCTTGTCCTTCGCGGGCAGATTGACCCATAGCTGGACCATTTCGAACGGTCCGCCCGCGCGGCCGTAATCCGGACTGTGGAACTCCTCGTGCAGGATGCCGGATGCCGCTGTCATCCACTGTACGTCGCCGGGGCCGATGGTGCCGCCGCCGCCTGCCGAGTCGTGGTGCGACACGCCGCCGGCGTAGACGATCGTCACGGTCTCGAAACCGCGGTGCGGGTGCGCGCCCACGCCACGCTGCTGCGTGGTGGGCCCGAAACGGGTCGGGCCGGCGTAATCCATCAGCAAAAAGGGCGACATCGTCTCGGCAATGTCGTTGTAGGAAAAGATGCTGCGCACGGGAAACCCGTCGCCGACCCAGTGGCTGCCGGCGCTGCGTTTGATGAAGGCCAGTTTTTTCATGATCGTCTCCGTGGTGATGCGCGAATGCGCGCCATGCCCATGAATCTACAGGCGGCCCCGGCAATCGAATAGATGGTTAAATGGAAAATCATTTTTCATTTGTTTGAATAATTAATATGGACCTCAACGAAGTCGCCGTGTTCGTCAAGGTTGCCCAGCTGGGCGGCTTCAGCGCAGCGGCGCGTGCGCTGGCGCTTCCCGTGTCGACGGTCAGCACGCGCGTCGCGCGTCTGGAAAAACGTCTGGGCGTTACGCTGCTGCAGCGCACGACGCGCCGTCTCCGCCTGACCGAAGCCGGCGCACAGTATTTCCGGCACGCCGCGGCGGGCCTCGAGCATGTCGCGGAAGCCGAGGCGGCGGTTTCGGTCGCGGCGGGCGAAGCGAAAGGGCGATTGCGGGTGACGGCACCGGCCGATCTGGGCGACACGCTGCTGGCTGGTCTGATTGTGGCAATGCGGACGGCTTATCCGCAGATCGACATCGAACTGGTGCTGACCGACCGTTATCTCGATCTGGTTGCGGAAGGTCTGGATGCCGCGATCCGGGCCGGCGCGCTGGAGGATTCGACCCTGATCGCGAAAAAAGCCGGTATCGCGTGCTGGGCGCCGTTCGCCAGTCCGGACTATCTGGCTTCGGCCCCGCCGCTGTCGCAGCCACCGGATCTTCGCCGGCACCGCTGCGTGCAGTTTGCGCCGCTCGGCCGCGAGGCGTGGACCCTCTACGCCGCGAACGGCGGCATGACGGTGCCGATGTCCGGTCACGTGCTCGTCAACGACCTGGGGCTGGCGCGCGCGCTCGCACAGGCAGGCGAAGGCGTGGCGCTGCTGCCGACCTATGGAGCCGGCAGTGGCGGCGAAGCGGGCAGGCTGGTCCGCGTACTGCCGGACTGGCATGCACGCGCCGACCCGGTGCATATCGTCTACCCGCGCCAGCGGTTCATGCCGCTCCGGCTGCGCGTCTTCGTCGACGTGGCGGCCGGCGTGCTGGCGCGCGCACTGGATTGATCGCGCGGCGCGCATGCAACAAAAAACCCCGCCGAAGCGGGGTTTCAATGCGGGTTCAGCCGATCAGCCCTGTGGCTGGATGTTCGAAGCCTGTTTGCCCTTCGGGCCCTGGCTGACCTCGAACGAGACTTTTTGACCCTCTTTCAGGGTCTTGAAGCCGCTGATCTGGATGGCGGAGAAATGTGCGAAGACATCCTCGCCGCCGTCATCCGGGGTGATGAAACCGAACCCCTTGGCGTCGCTGAACCACTTGACGGTACCTGTTGCCATTGAACTCCCTCCTTTGGCGTCATACGAACACAACCGCGATAAGCATTGAAGCGTCGGCGGATGACTGGACGGCGGAAAAATTATTGTGTGCCGTCGGTCTGATTCAAGTGCGCTACCCGGCCATGCCCTGCGGTATTGCCAATTTCAACGGCTCTTGAAACCAAACTCTCGGCTTTTTACTCCCGCCCCTGAATTTTTACAAGTACAGGGCGAGAAAAAACAAGGGCTTCCGCTAGACTGGCGGCCTGTTTGCAACTCCGGGGAGACAAGTCGTGAAAAGAATTGCGTTGATCGGTCTGGTGGCTGGCGCCCTGTTGACGACGGGCGCCTGGGCGGAAACGGCCCAGCAGACGCGGATGAAATCCTGCAACGCCGAGGCCGGCGACAAAGGCATGAAGGGCGACGCGCGCAAGGCATTCATGAAATCCTGTCTGTCCGGCACGCCGGACAAGGCCTCGAATCCACAGCAGCGCATGAAGGACTGCAATGCCGAGGCCGGCGACAAGGGGCTGAAAGGCGACGCGCGCAAGACGTTCATGAAATCCTGCCTCTCGAACAAAGCCGGTTGACCTGCCTGGGCCGGCCGGCACCCGGCATGGCCCGCTTTGCGGAGCGTATCCCGGATTGCTCGTCCACGGCCGGAATCGTGCCAACAGGCGCTAACATGCGCGGCATGCGACCGGACTGGGACATTTTCTGCAACGTCATCGACAACTACGGCGATATCGGTATCGCCTGGCGGCTCGCGCGCGCGCTGAAACAGGCGGATGCCGGCACGGTCCGTCTGTGGGTGGACGATCTCTACGCGTTCCGTCGCATCTGGCCTGAAATCGATCCGCACGCCGATCGTCAGCATAGCGCGGGCGTGGAAATCCGCGCGTGGCATACGCCTTTTGCGCCGGCCGAGCCGGCGCGGCGCGTGATCGAAGCTTTCGGCTGCGCCCTGCCGGAAAACTACCTGGAGGCGATGGCGGCGCAGACGCCTCCGCCGGTATGGGTCAACCTCGAATACCTGAGTGCCGAATCCTGGGTGGCGACACATCATGGTCTGCCATCGCCGCATCCCCGCCTGCCGCTGACCCGCTTTTTTTTCTTTCCCGGCTATACACCCGATACCGGTGGCCTGCCGATGGAGCGTGACTATGCGACACGGCGCGCAGCCTTCGATGCGGAAGCCTGGAGACGTGCGCTGGCGCTGCCGCCGGCCGGCGCCGGGGATATCAGAGTGTCGCTGTTCGCCTACGAGAATCCGGCGCTGCCGGCCCTGCTCGATGCCTGGGCGGGCGGCGGTGAGCCCGTGACCTGCCTGGTGCCGGAAGGCCGCGTGCTGCCGCAGCTGGCAGGCTGGCTGGGCACCTCCCCGCTTGCGCCGGGCGCGCAGCATGTACGGGGAAGCTTGCGGCTCGTCGTGTTGCCGTTTACCGACCAGGACCGCTATGACCACCTGTTGTGGGCCTGCGATCTGAATTTCGTGCGGGGCGAGGATTCCTGCGTGCGGGCTCAGTGGGCCGGGCGCCCGATGGTCTGGCAGGCCTATCCGCAGGATGCAGGGGCGCACTGGCAGAAACTGGAGGCCTTGCTGGCGCTGTACGGGCGCGATCTGCCGATGCCGGCCAGCGAGGCGGTGGCGGATTTGTGGCGGGTCTGGAACGGTACACCCGAGGCACCGTCGGCGGGCCGGGCCTGGTCGGCCTGGCGTGCCGCGCGGCCGGCCATCGAAGCGCACGCGGCGGTCTGGCCCGTCACGCTGGCGAAGGCCGGGACGCTCGCGGATGCGCTGGCGGATTTTGCCGAAAGCCGGTTAAAATAGCGAGTTTTCTCAAATTTACCCCGCTTCAGGACGCAATCCATGAAAACCGCACAGGAACTCCGCGCCGGCAATGTCGTGATGGTCGGCAAAGACCCGATGGTGGTGCAGAAAGCCGAATTCTCGAAATCCGGCCGCAACGCCTCGGTGGTCAAGATGAAACTCAAGAACCTGCTCACCGGCGCCGGCACCGAATCGGTCTACCGCGCCGACGACAAGTTCGATACGGTCGTGCTCGACCGAAAGGAATGCGCCTATTCCTATTTCGCCGACCCCTACTACGTCTTCATGGATACCGAGTACAACCAGTACGAGGTCGAGGGCGACAACCTGGGCGACGCGCTGAACTATCTCGACGACGGCATGCCGGTCGAAGTGGTGTTCTACGAAGGCAAGGCGATTTCGGTCGAGATGCCGACTACGGTCGTTCGCGAAGTCGAGTACACCGAACCGGCGGTGCGTGGCGATACCTCGGGCAAGGTCATGAAGCCCGCGCGCATCAAGCCCACCGGTTATGAGCTGCAGGTTGCGGCTTTCGTCGAGATCGGCGACATGATCGAAATCGATACGCGTACCAACGAGTTCAAGCGTCGCGCCAACTGAATTTCGCACGTCCCCGCAAAAGGCAGCTTCGGCTGCCTTTTTGTTTTTCAGCGTCCGGTCCGCGGCGTTAGAATGCCCCTTGATCTCCTCCCGCCTGCCCCATGTCCGATCCTCGTTTCGTCCATCTGCGCCTGCATTCCGAATTTTCGGTGACCGACGGGCTGGTGCGGCTGGACGATGCGGTGGCGCGCGCATGTGAAGCGGACATGCCCGCGCTGGCGCTGACCGATCTGTCCAACACCTTCGGCTGGGTGAAGTTCTACCGCGCAGCGCGCGGCAAGGGCGTCAAGCCGGTGTTCGGCTGCGATGTCTGGGTATCGAACGCGGTGGACCGCGCGCGGCCGTCCCGCCTGCTGCTGCTGGTCCAGCACCGTGAGGGCTACCGCCGCCTGTGCGAACTGCTGGCGCGTGCCTTCCAGGAAAATCTGCATCGCGGCCGGGCCGAAATCGAACCGGCCTGGCTCGAAGCGGACAGCGCTGGCCTGATCGCCCTGTCCGGCGGCGCGCAGGGCAGCGTCGCCCAGGCAATCCTCGACGACAAGCCCGATGCCGCGCATCGCGAAGCCGAATACTGGGCACGCTGCTTTCCCGGCCGTTTCTATCTCGAACTGCAGCGCTATGGCCAGTCGCATGCCGAACGCCTGATCGATGGCCTGCTGGACATTGGACATGCGCTCAGCCTGCCGAGCGTGGCGACGCATCCGGTTCAGTTTCTCTCCGCCGGCGATTTTCAGGCCCACGAGGCGCGCGTGTGTATTGCCGAGGGCATGATGCTCGGCGACCCGCGCCGCCCGCGCGCGTTTACCGCCGAGCAGTATCTGAAACCGCCGGACGAGATGGCGGCACTGTTCGCCGACCTGCCGGAGGCGCTGGAGAACAGCGTCGAAATCGCCAAACGCTGCAACCTCGAACTCACCCTGGGCCAGAACCGCCTGCCGGACTTTCCCACGCCGGCCGGCATGAGCCTGGACGATTACATTCGCCAGCGATCGTACGAGGGGCTCGACGAACGCCTGGCACAACTCTATCCCGACGCGGACGCACGCGAGGCGAAGCGGCCGCAGTACGTCGAACGGCTCGAATTCGAACTGGGCACCATCGTTCAGATGGGTTTCCCGGGCTACTTCCTGATCGTGGCGGACTTCATCAACTGGGCCAAGCACAACGACGTGCCGGTCGGGCCGGGGCGCGGCTCCGGTGCCGGTTCGCTGGTGGCTTACGCGCTGGGGATTACCGACCTCGATCCGCTTGCCTACGATCTGCTGTTCGAGCGCTTCCTCAATCCGGAGCGGGTGTCGATGCCCGACTTCGACGTGGATTTCTGCCAGGACAAACGCGAGCAGGTGATCCTGTACGTCAAGGACAAGTATGGGCACGACGCCGTTTCGCAGATCGCCACCTTCGGCACACTGGGTTCCAAGTCGGTGATCCGCGACGTCGGCCGTGTGCTCGACATGCCCTACACTTATTGCGACAAGCTCTCCAAGCTGGTGCCGGTCGAAGGCGTGAAGCCGGTGTCGCTGAAAAAGGCGCTGGAGATGGAGCCGCAGCTGAAGGCGCGCTACGACGAGGAAGAGGAAGTGCGCGAACTCTTCGGACTGGCCGGCAAGCTGGAGGAACTGACGCGCAATGTGGGCATGCACGCCGGCGGCGTGCTGATTGCGCCCGGGCGGCTGACCGACTTCTGCCCGCTGTATCGTGCGGAAGGTTCGGATGCCGCAGTCTCGCAATACGACAAGGACGATGTCGAGGCCATCGGTCTGGTCAAGTTCGATTTCCTCGGCCTGCGTACGCTCACCATTCTGAACGAAGCCGTGCGTTTTGTGCGCCGCCATGCGGACAGGGCGGATTTCCGGCTCGAGGATCTGCGGCTCGACGATCCGAAGGTATACAAGCTCTTTGCCGACGGCAACACCACGGCCGTGTTCCAGTCCGAGTCGCGTTCGGCAAAGGATCTGGAAAAACGCCTCAAGGGCGATACTTTCGAGGACATCATCGCACTGATGGCGCTCAACCGGCCGGGGCCGCTCGGTTCGGGCATGGTGGACGACTTCATCGCGCGCAAGCAGGGCAAACAGAAGCCCGAATACTTCCATCCGGATCTCGAACCGGTGCTGAAATCGACCTACGGCATCATCGTCTACCAGGAACAGGTGATGCTGGTCGCGCAGATCCTTGCCGGCTACTCGCTCGGTGGCGCCGACCTGCTGCGACGCGCGATGGGCAAGAAAAAGCCCGAGGAAATGGCCAAGCAGCGTGCGATTTTCCTGGAAGGCGCGGACAAGCGCGGTGTCGAAAAAGCGCTGGCGGAACGGCTGTTCGACCTGATGGAGAAATTCGCCGAATACGGCTTCAACAAGTCGCACTCGGCGGCCTACGCGCTGGTGGCCTATCACACGGCCTGGCTCAAGGCCTACTACCCGGCGGAATTCATGGCGGCGACCATGTCGTCCGAACTGTCGGATACCGACAAGGTGCGCGTCTTCATCGAGGACTGTCTTGCCAACGGTCTTGCCATCCTGCCGCCGGACATCAACCGTTCGCTGCATCGTTTCGAACCGGTGTCGGAGACCGAGATACGCTACGGGCTCGGCGCGATCAAGGGCACGGGCGAGGCGGCCATCGGCGCGATCGTAGCCGAGCGCGAGGCCAATGGTCCGTTCAGGAGCCTGTTCGATCTGGTGCGCCGCGTCGACAAACGCTATCTCAACCGCCGGGTGCTGGAAGCGCTGGTCAAGGCCGGCGCATTCGATGCACTCTCCGATCATCGCGCACAGCTTTTCGCTTCGGTCGGCGCGGCACTGGAGGCGGCGGACCGTGCGGCGAAGAGCGGCGGCCAGGTCGGCCTGTTCGGCGAGACGGATGCGATCGAGGAAGCGCTGGTCGAGGTCCCGCGCTGGAGCGAACCCGAAACCCTGCTGCAGGAAAAATCCGCGGTCGGATTCTATCTCAGCGGCCATCCCTTCACGGCCTATGCCGAAGAGGTCGGCGCGTTCGCCAAGAAGCCATTGAATGCCCTGGAGCCGGCCCGCGAGCCGGTTGTCATGGCTGGCGTGGCCGTCTCCCTGCGCACCCAGATGACGCGTCGCGGCAAGATGCTGATCCTGTTGCTGGACGATGCGCGCGGCCAGGTCGAGATCGTGATTTTCAACGAGCTCTACGAGCAGTACCGGCATCTGTTGAAGGAAGACGCGCTCCTGGTCGTCGAGGGCAAGGTCAACCGCGATGACTATTCCGGCGGCGTGCGGGTGACGGCCGACCGCATCTACGACCTGGCGGGCGCCCGCACACGCTTTGCCCGGGGCTTGCGTCTAAGCTGCAACGGCGAATCCAGCGGCCGCAAACTGGCCGAATTGCTCTCGCCTTACACGCTTGAAGAGGGTGGCTGTCCCGTGTGGGTGGATTACCGCAATGGCCAGGCGCAATGCCGGGTGCGGCTGGGCGAGGCATGGCGGGTCCGGCTGGACGACCGTCTGATCGAATCGCTGGCCGGGTGGCTAAAGCCCGGCGCTGTTAACGTTTTGTATTGAACAACGGGCCTTTTGCGGCGCCGGCGCGCGGATGGGTGTTGTTTGATAGGCACAATATCATCATGGTTGTATTTTTTTCGCTACAGGGCTTGACAGGAGATATCTAATATTAGAAAATTCTAATAACACTGATGCGCCGCAACGGCAGTCGGTGTTGTCTCCTCCAATCCTCCTCCTTTGGTGGATCTCAGCCCGGCCCCGAGCCGGGCGTTTTTTTGCCCGCGCAACGCCGACCGGACCTCATTCATCCGTAGGGCCCGGACGTTTCTCGAATTGCCCGAACACGTCCTGCGGGCTTTCGATTTCGATCTCGACGCGTTCAACCTGCGCCAGGGGCGGTCCGCTGCGCGACCAGGCCACCAGCGCTTCGACCGCAGCGGCCTCGCCTTGAACCACGGCTTCGACACTGCCGTCCGGCAGATTGCGCACCCAGCCCCCGACGCCCAGACGCCCGGCCTGGCGTCGCATGGATTCGCGGAACCAGACGCCTTGCACGCGGCCGTGAATGCGCAGGTGCCGGGTTTCCATGCCCTGGACTTACTTCACCTTCATGCCTGGCTGGGCACCGCTGTCGGGCGACAGAATGAAAAGACCCGGGGCCTCGCCCGAGGCGGCCAGCACCATGCCTTCGCTCATGCCGAATTTCATCTTGCGGGGTGCGAGATTGGCGACCATTACGGTCAGCCGCCCAACCAGTGCCTCCGGCGCATAGGCCGACTTGATACCGGCAAAGACCTGGCGGGTACCGAGCGGACCGAGGTCCAGCGTCAGGCGCAGCAGCTTGTCGGCACCTTCGACGTGTTCGGCGTTGGCGATGCGCGCGATGCGCAGATCCACTTTGGCGAAATCGTCGATACCGATCGTTTCGGCCGTGGCGGCGGGCTGTGCGGCGTGCGTCTGGGCTTCGGCGTGGCGGGTGGGCGCCGGCGGTGCGGCTTCCAGCGTTGTCTTGTTGGCTTCGATCATGGCGTCGACGGCCTTGGGGTCGATACGGGTCATCAGATGCGTGTAGGGATTGATGCGTTGGCGGATGAACAGCGTCTGTGCGTCGTCCCACGTCAATGGCGCGACGTCGAGGAAGGTTTCCACCTGTCCGGCCAGTCCGGGCAGCACGGGCTTGAGATACAGCGCGAGCAGGCGGAAGCAGTTCAGCGCGACGGTGCAGACTTCGTGCAGGCGATAGACCGCTTCGGGCTGCTTCGCCAGCTCCCAGGGCTTCTCGTCGGCGACGTACTGATTGGCGCGGTCGGCCAGTGCCATGATCTCGCGCAGGGCGCGGGCATAGTCGCGCGCCTCGTAGTGGGCGGCGATGCTGTCCGCGGCGGCCTGGAAGGCGCCGATCAGTTCGATGTTGGCCACGCCTTCGGCGAGCTTGCCGTCGAACTGCTTGTGGATGAAGCCCGCGGTACGGCTGGCGATATTGATGAATTTGCCGACCAGATCGGCATTCACCCGCGCGACGAAATCGTCCAGATTGAGGTCGATGTCCTCCATCGAGCCGTTGAGCTTGGCCGCAAAGTAGTAGCGCAGCCACTCGGGATTCAGCCTGGCGTCGAGGTAGCTGCGTGCGGTGATGAAGGTGCCGCGCGATTTGGACATTTTCTGGCCGTTGACGGTCAGGAAGCCGTGCGCGTGGACGGCCGTCGGGACGCGATGGCCGGAGAATTTCAGCATCGCCGGCCAGAAGAGGGCATGGAAATACAGGATGTCCTTGCCGATGAAATGCACCAGCTCGGTCTTCGAGTCCGGTCCCCACCAGGCGTCGAAGTCGAGGCCCCGGTCGGCGGCGTATCGGTCGAAGCTCGCCATGTAGCCGATCGGTGCGTCGAGCCAGACATAGAAATACTTGCCGGGTGCGTCGGGAATCTCGAAGCCGAAATAGGGCGCGTCGCGGCTGATGTCCCAGTTCGCGAGCCCCTGCGCGAACCATTCCTGCATCTTGTTGGCGGCTTCGGTCTGCAGCGCGCCCGAGGTCGTCCAGTCGCGCAGGAAGGCTTCGCAGTCGCCGAGCTTGAAGAAATAGTGCTCGGAATCCTTGTGTACCGGGGTCGCACCGGACACGGCCGAGACCGGGTTCTTCAGTTCGGTCGGACTGTAGGTCGCGCCGCAGGCTTCGCAGTTGTCGCCGTACTGGTCGGCCGCGCCGCATTTCGGGCATTCGCCCTTGATGAAACGATCCGGCAGGAACAGGTTCTTCACCGGGTCGTACATTTGCGCAATGGTCTTGACCTCGATCAGCCCGGCGGCCCGAAGCGCAAGGTAGATGTTCGAGGCATGCTTGCGGTTTTCTTCCGAATGCGTCGTGTAGTAGTGGTCGAAACCGATATGGAAGCCCGCGAAATCGCGCGTGTGCTCATCCCATACCCGGCCGATCAGCGTCTCGGGCGTGATGTTTTCCTTTTCCGCGCGCAGCATGATCGCCGTGCCGTGGGTGTCGTCCGCGCACATGTAGCGGCAGTCGTGGCCGCGCATCTTCTGGAAGCGTACCCAGATGTCGGTCTGGATGTATTCGACCAGATGACCGAGATGGATGCTGCCGTTGGCGTAGGGCAGGGCGGAGGTGACGAGAATCTGGCGTGGCATGGCGGGCCGGGGCGCGAAAAACCGCCATTTTACCTGCGCGGTAACCGCGAGAGCCAGAACCCGCGCAGACCGCGGGCCATGCCCGGTTTCAGAAGCGTGAGCCGGGCTGTTTCAGGAATTCGATCTCCTCGGGCGTGGAGGCACGCCCGAGGATTTCGTTGCGGTGGGGAAAGCGGCCGAAGCGCGCAACCACGTCGCGATGCTGCCGGGCGTAGTCGAGAAAGCTTGCGAACAGATCACGATCGTCCGCATTCGCCTCGCGCAGCAGCGCATCGTAGAGGGCGACAGCGTGCTCCTGCATGGACAGCGATTCGGCGTGCTCGAAGGGCAGGTAGAGGAACACCCGCTCGATGGGCGTCAGGTGCCGGTCATCGCCTTCGCCCAGCGCGGTCAGCGCCAGTTCGAGTGCCTGCGGGTCGGTGGCGAAAGCGAGCGGCTGATCGCGATGGATGTGATGGGGAAACTGGTCGAAGACGAGGATCAGCGCCAGCCTGTCGCGCGGCGTGGTGCGCCAGTGGCCGAGCGCACCGGCGCGGGCGGCGATCAGCGTGTCGCGGAAACGGTCCGTAACGAGCCGGTCGTTGGCTTCCGACTTCCCGAACCAGAGTTTGCCCTGGCGGGCAGCGGTTTCGGCGGCACTGGCTGCCGGACCGAACCAGAATGCCAGGACGTGCTCAGGCTGCGTGATCATGTGCCGAACGGATGCTCAGAACAGATCGTCGGGCAGATTATTGTGCGAGCCGTCGCAGAAAGGCGGTGTCTTCGTGTGCTTGCAGTTGCACAGCCAGACCGTCTGCTTTTCCTGAACGACGAACGAAACGGGTTCGATGCCCGTGCCTTCGTGCGAGCCGTCGCAGAAAGGCTGCGACATCGAACGGCCGCAGGCGCACCACCAGTATTCGCCGGGCTCGAGTTCGAATTCGGCGGGGGCGCGATCGTAGACAACGGGTTCGGACATCTCGCATGCTCCTATGACAAAGCGGACATTCTAGTCGAACGGCAAGACGGCATGGCCTTACCGGCCGCAGGGGCGATGAGGCCGGGCCTCAGGCGCCACCGCCGAGTGCCTTGTAGAGCGCGATGCGCGCACTCTGCAGTTGCAGACGCGTCGTGACGACGGCCTGCTGCGCGCCGAACGCGTCGCGGCTGGCGTCGAGCACTTCCAGATAGCTCGACAGCCCGGCCCGTTCGCGCGCCTGCACCCGTTCGAGCCGCGCTTCCTGCGTACGCAGATTGGCTTCCTGTGCGGTCAGCTGGTCGCGGTACGTCGTGCGCGCAGACAGGGCGTCGGCCACTTCGCGGAAGGCCTGCTGGAGGGTTTTTTCGTAATCCGCGACGGCCTGGACCTTGCGGGCCTGGGCGACTTCGAGATTGGCCTGATTGCGGCCGGCGTCGAAAAGCGGCAGGGACAGCACGGGCTGGAACAGCCAGGCCGTGCTGCCGGAACCGAACAGGCCGGAGAGTGCGCTGCTCGCGGTGCCGAACTCGCCGGTCAGCGCGATGCGCGGGAAAAAGGCTGCGCGGGCGGCGCCGATATTGGCGTTGCTGGCGATCAGCCGCTGTTCCGCGGCGCGCACGTCGGGGCGACGCAACAGAACGTCGGACGGCAAACCGGGCGTCAGTTCGGACAGCGGCGCCAGCACCGATGCGGTCGGTACCGTATCGGTCGCGCCGACGAGAAGGCGCAGCGCGTTTTCGGCCTGCGCGCGTTGCCGCGCGAGATCGGCAGCCTGCGCGCGCACCGTTTCGACGAGGCTCTCGGCGGCGAGCACGTCGAGCTGGCTGGCCAGCCCGGCGTCGAAACGCTTGCGGATAAGGTCGAGGCTTTCCGCGCGCGTTTTCAGTGTTTCGTCCGCAAGGCGGGACTGTTCGGCCAGGGCGGCGAACTGGTACGCGGTGCTGACGACGTCGCCGATGAGGCTGACGCGGAAGCTTTGTGCCGCTTCGTCGCTGGCCAGATACTGCGCGCGCGCAGCATCGCTCAGGGCCGCCACGCGACCCCAGAAGTCCAGCTCGAAGGCGGTGATGCCGAGGTTCGCATCGTAGCGGCTGCTCGTGCGCGCCGTGCCTGTGCTGCTCAGATCCGCCGGTGTCCGGGTGCGGCTGCCGTCGGCCTGGGCGGCCAGCGTCGGGAAACGGTCGGCACGGGCGACGCCGGCCAGGGCGCGGGCTTCTTCGACGCGGGCGAGTGCGAGCCGCAGGTCGCGGTTGTTGGCAAGCGCTGCTTCGACCAGGGCGTGCAGTGCGGGGTCGGGGAAGTAGCTTTGCCAGTCGGGCAGGGTTTCGGCGGCTGCGGGCAGATCCGGCGCCGCCGCAGGCTGGCCCGTGCCGAAAGTCTGCGGCACCGGCGCTGCCGGGCGCTCGTAGGCGGGAATCAGCGAACAGCCGCCCAGTAGCGCTGCGGCGACGAGAGCGGCGGCGCGCGTGTGCGACGCGATGACGCCTTCGGGTTTGCGTTCAGTCATGTTGCGGTTCCTCACGACGCCGGACAGGGAACAGTTTGCGAATCACCACGAAAAATACCGGCACGAAGAAGATGGCGAGCACGGTGGCCGCGATCATGCCACCGACCACGCCGGTGCCGACCGCATGGCGGCTGGCGGCGCCGGCACCGCTGGAGATGGCCAGCGGCATGACGCCCAGGATGAAGGCGAAGCTGGTCATGAGGATGGGCCGCAGCCGCAGCCGGCAGGCTTCCAGGGTGGCCTCTACCAGGCCCATTCCTTCCTCGTGCAGTTGTCGCGCGAACTCGATGATGAGGATGGCGTTCTTGGCGGACAGACCGATGATCGCGATCAGGCCGACCTTGAAGAATACGTCGTTGGGCAGATCGCGCAGAAAGACGGCGAGCACGGCGCCCAGAATGCCGAGCGGCACGATCAGCATCACCGAGAACGGGATGGCCCAGCTCTCGTAGAGCGCGGCCAGCGCAAGGAACACCACCAGCATGGACAGTGCGAACAGAATCGGTGCCTGGGAGCCCGCGAGGCGTTCCTCGTACGAGGTGCCTGACCAGGCAAACCCGTATCCGGGCGGCAGCTTGGCCGCGATGTCCTCCATGGCCTGCATCGCTTCGCCCGTGGAGTGGCCGGGCGAGGCAGTGCCCGCGATCTTCATCGACGGATTGCCGTTGTAGCGGTCGAGCTTGGGCAGACCGACGATCCACTTCGGCTGTGCGATCTCGCCGAGCAGGACGATGTCGCCCGCGCGGTTGCGGATCGGCAGCTTGAGCAGGTCTTCGGGCGTCTTGCGCAAGTCGGCGTCGGCCTGCATCTGCACCTTGAGAATACGGCCTGCGCGCACGAAGTCGTTGACGTAGGAGACGCCGATGGCGGAGCTCAGCGTGTCGTTGAGGCTGGACATGTCGATCTGCAGCGCCTGGGCCTTGGGGCGGTCGATGTCGAGGAAGACCTGCGGCCCGGGCTCCTGGCCTTCCGGGCGGACGCCGGCCAGACGTTTGTCCTGGCCCGCCATGCCCAGCACCATGTTGCGCACGTCCATCAGCGCTTCGCGGCCCTGGCCGGAGCGGTCGAGCAGGCGGAAATCGAAGCCGCCGACCGCGCCCAGTTCCGGAATCGACGGCGGGTTGATGGCGAACACCATCGCTTCCTTGATCCGCGAGAACGTGCCCATCGCCCGGCCGATCACGCCCTGCGCGGCGTGTTCGGGCCCGACGCGCGCTTCCCAGTCCTTGAGCTGGGTGAACACGAGCGCGGCGTTCTGGCCGCGGCCGAAGAAGGAGAAGCCGACCACGCCGATGACGCGTTCGACTTCGGGCTGTTTCAGGTAGAACTGCTCCACCTGCGACAGCACCTTCACCGTGCGTTCCTGCGTGGCGCCGGCCGGCAATTGCACCATGGTGATGAAGTAGCCCTGGTCCTCGTCCGGCAGGAAGCTGCCGGGCAGCTTGGTGAACAACCAGCCGACGGCGACGACGATGGCGAGATAGATCACCATCCAGCGGCCGCTGCGCGCGAGGATGCGCGCGACCGAGCCGTGATAGCGCGTGGTCACGCGACCGAAGAAGCGGTTGAACCAGCGTTTTTCGTCGGCCTCGGCCTCGCCCGGCTTGAGCAGCGTCGCGCACATCGCCGGCGTGAGCGTGAGCGCCATCAGCACGGAGAAGGCCATGGTGAGGATGAGGGTGGCGGCGAACTGGCGGTAGATTGCGCCAACCGAACCGCCGAAGAACAGCATCGGCATGAACACCGCCGACAGCACCACGGAAATGCCGAGGATGGCGCCGATGATCTGGTCCATCGCCTTCAGCGTCGCCTGCAGCGGCGGCAGTTTTTCCTCGCGCATGATGCGTTCGACGTTCTCCACCACCACGATGGCATCGTCGACCAGCACGCCGATGGCGAGCACCATGGCGAACAGCGTCAGCACGTTGATCGAGAAGCCGAAGGCGTAGAGCCCCATCGTCGCGCCGGCCAGCGCGACCGGTACGACCACCGCCGGAATCAGCGTGGTGCGCCAGTGTCCGAGGAACACGTACATCACGATGAAGACCAGGATCATCGCTTCGCCCAGCGTCTTCACCACCTCGAAGATCGAAATCTCGACGAAGCGGGAAGTGTCGTACGGCACCGCCCAGTCGACGCCCTCCGGGAAGAAGTGGGACAGTTCGCCCATGCGCGACTTGATCGCCTTCGCCACGTCGAGCGCATTGGCGCCCGGCGCGACGCGAATAGCGATTGCCGCGATCGGCTGGCCGTTCATGCGCGCGTAGAGTTCGTAGCTGTCGCCGCCGAGCTCGACGCGCGCCACGTCCTTGACCTTGACCGTGGCGCCGTTCGGCAGCGCGCGCACTACCACGTCGCCGAACTCCTCCGGCGTGTTGAGACGGCCGCGCGTGACGATTACCGCGTTGACCTGGGCGCCGGGCGAGGCCGGGGCCTGGTTCAGTTCGCCCGTGGCGAGCTGTACGTTCTGCGCCTGCAATGCGCTTTTCACGTCGGCCGGCGTCAGGCCGTAGGCGGTGAGCTGTTCCGGTTTCAGCCAGATCCGCATCGAGTATTCGCTGCCGAACAGGATCGCCTCGCCGACGCCGGGCACGCGCAGCAGCGGATCGAGCACGTTGGCCGCCGCATAACTGCCGAGATCGATGGCGTTGCGCTTGCCGTCCTTGGAGTAGATGGCGACGAACATCAGGTAGTTGCGCTGCGGCTTGGTGACCGGCACGCCGAGACGGCGCACGTCGTCGGGCAGGCGCGACTCGACGCGCTTGTAGCGGTTCTGCGCTTCCACCGAGGAAATGTCGATGTCGGTGCCCGGCTCGAAGGTCAGCGTCAGCGTGCCGGATCCCAGTTCGGACGAAGCTTCCATGTACAGCAGATGCTCGATGCCGTTCATCTGCTGCTCGATGAGCTTGATCACGGTGTCTTCCACCACCTGCGCGGAGGCGCCCGGGTAGGTGACGTTGAACGCGATCTGCGGCGGCGCCACTGCCGGATACTGCGCGACCGGCAGGTTCTTCAGCGCGATCGCGCCCCCGAGCAGGATCAGGATGGCGATGACCCACGCGAAGATGGGCCGGAAAATGAAGAAACGGGCCATGTCAGTTCACCTGCTGGGGAACCGGTTTGACCACGGTGCCCGGCTTGGCTTTCTGCACGCCGTCCACGATCAGGGTTTCGCCGCCCTTGAGTCCGTCCAGGACGACGAAATCGGTTCCCGCCATGGCGCCGACCTTGACGGGGCGCGGCATCACCTTGTTCTCCGCCCCCACCAGCAGGACGAACTGGCCCTGCGGGCCGGATTGCACGGCGCGTTGCGGCACGGTGATCGCGTTTTCCTCGACCGCCTGCGGCAGTCGCACGCGGACGAAGGTGCCGGGCAGCAGCAGGCGCTGCGGGTTGGGGAACTCGGCTTTCAGGGTGATGGCGCCGGTGCTGGGATCGACGCTCAGGTCGCTGAAGAAGAGCCGGCCCTTGTGCCCGTAGACCTGGCCGTTTTCCAGAATGAGCTCGACGATGCGGCTGTCGGTCGCCTTCAGTTTGCCGTCGGCGAGTGCGCTCTTGAGACGCAGCATGTCGGCATTGGGTTGGGTGAACAGCACGTTGACCGGATCGAGCTGGTCGATGGTCGCCATCAGCGTGGCCTCGTTGCGGCCGACCAGTGCGCCTTCGGTGACCTGCGTGCGGCCGATATGGCCTGAAATGGGCGCGGGGACGGTAGTGTTTTCGAGGTCGAGACGCGCACGCGCGAGCTGGGCCTGCGATTGCTTCAGCGCTGCGCGTGCGAGGTCGGCTTCCTGCTGGCTGACAGCCTTGATCGGCAACAGCGATTCGACACGTTCGAGATTGAGTTTCTTGACTTCTACGTCCGCCTCGGCGGCCTGGGCTGCGGTGCGGTAGGTGCGGTCGTCCAGCCGGAACAGCGGCTGACCCGCTTTCACGTTGCTGCCTTCCTCGAACAACCGTTTCTCGACGATGCCCTCCACGCGTGCGCGCACCTGCGCCGTGCGTACCGCTTCCACGCGGCCCGGCAGTTCGCGCGTCAGCGTGGCGGCGCGGCTGCCGACCGTGACCACGGCGATCTCAGGCGGCGGCGTGGCGCCGGGCGCACCGCCGGGTCCGGCGCCGCCGCCGGCATTCTTGTCGCCGGCGCCGCAGGCAGCGAACAGGGGCAGGACGAGCAGCAGGGTCAGTCGTTTCATGGAGTGTCCTTAGTCGGGGGCGAAGGTGCGCAGGAAACAATCTACGACCCGTGCCGTTTTCGTGGGTTCGAGCAATTCGGTCTGGAGATCGAAGAGGCCGCGCAGGCGGTCGAGGTCGATCAGCATCGCGGTCAGTATTTCGGCGGCGAAATCGGGATCGTCGCGCCGCAACTGGTCGGTCGCCATTGCATGGGCCAGATAGTCGGCCAGACGCTTGCGCGTGGTTTGCGGACCCTGGCGGAAGAATTGCCGGGCCAGTTCGGGGAAGCGTGGCGCCTCGGCGACCATGGTGCGGAAGATGGCCAGTCCGGTGGGGCTCAGCAGACGCTCGCGGTAGGCTTCGCCGAAAGCCAGCAACGTAGTCCGAAGATCACCGTTGCCTTCCAGGGTGACCAGCACGGACTGCACCGAATGGCGGACCACTTCGCCGAACAGCTCGTCCTTGCTGTGGAAATGGTTGTATAGCGTCTGCCGCGCAACCTGCGCCCGCGAGGCGATACGGTCGATGCTGACCTGGTAGCCTTCCTCGCGGAAGGCTGCGCAGGCCGCCTGCAGCAGGCGCTCGCGTGTGCCCTGCGTGGTTTCGGGATCGGGAGACATGGGGGGCTGCAGCCCGGCGTATTGAATGGACTAGACAGTCTAGTCCTGTGCCGATGCGGAGGCAAGTGCCTGAGTTGCAACGAACAATGCTAGGGGCAGCAGAGGGCATCCGGGCGGCCAGACTGCGGCTGATGCCGGCGTGTCCAGGCTTGGCACCCGAGAGACAGGGCAGAAGGAAATGGAAAACCGAAGATGGTCGGGGTGAGAGGATTCGAACCTCCGACTCCTGCGTCCCGAACGCAGTACTCTACCAGACTGAGCTACACCCCGAAGCGGATGGCGGGTTCCGAGGGAACCCGGCTTGATTGGAACTACCGGGAATTTCGCGGCCTAGAAACTGCGGTCGACCGCGAAAGCCGCTAATTGTAGCAAAGCCGATTTGGAATTTGAATCCGGCAGAATCGAAATTGCCTCATTGGCGATGCGAATTTCACGTCGGGCCTGTTCGCGCGTGTACTGCAGGGCATCGGTATCCTTGATGGCCGCGAGCACGCTCTGGAATTCGGTGAGGCCGCCGTGCTCGATTGCTTCGCGGATGCGCGCCGCCTGCTCGGGGGTGCCGTGCTTCATCGCATACAGCAGTGGCAGGGTAGGCTTGCCTTCGGCGAGGTCGTCGCCGATGTTCTTGCCGGTCTTGAGAAAATCCCCCGAGTAGTCGAGCACGTCGTCCACGAGCTGGAAGGCGGTACCCAGGTGCATGCCGTAGCGTGCCAGTGCATCCTTCTGTGCTTCGGTCGCGCCGCCGATCACGGCGCCGAGCCGGCCGGCGGCCTCGAACAGCTTGGCGGTCTTGTAGCGGATGACGCGCAGGTAGCTCTCTTCGTCGATGTCGGGATCGTGGCAATTCAGCAACTGCAGCACTTCGCCCTCGGCGATGGTGTTGGTGGCGTCCGACAGGATGCGCATGACTTCCATGTTGTCGACCGCGACCATCATCTGGAAAGCGCGCGAATACAGAAAGTCGCCAACCAGTACACTGGCGGCGTTGCCGAACAGCGCATTGGCGGTTTCGCGGCCGCGCCGCAGCTCGGATTCGTCCACGACGTCGTCGTGCAGCAGCGTCGCGGTGTGGATGAACTCGACGACCGCGGCAAGCGCGTGATGCGCCTTGCCGGCATAGCCGAAGCAGCCGGCCGAAAGCAGGACGAGCGCGGGGCGCAATCGCTTGCCGCCGCTGTTGATGATGTATTCCGACACCTGACGGATGAGGACGACGTCGGAATACAGGCTGTGGCGAATGACCTGGTCGACGGCGCGCATGTCGTCGGCCAGGAAGGATTGCAGGCGCTCCAGTGACACGATGGAAGTGGCTTTTTTATATAGGCGTATGGCCCGCAATGGTAGCAGCCCGGGCCGGGTTTTTCACGGCGTGGGAATACGGTATTGTCCGGGAGCTGCGTGTTTGACTCGACCGGATTTCGCCGCTAGAATGCCGCGTTTTCCCGGGATAACGGTTTGGAGCCTCCCATGTACGCAGTCATCAAAACCGGCGGCAAGCAATATCGCGTCAGCGCCGGCGACAAGCTGAAAATCGAAAAGCTGGACGTCGAAATCGGCAGCGAGATCACGTTCGACCAGGTACTGATGGTCGGCGGCGACGGCGAAATCAAGATGGGCGCCCCGCTGCTGCGCGGCGCCACGGTCAAGGCCACGGTGCTGAATCAGGCGCGTGCCGACAAGGTGCACATCTTCAAAATGCGCCGCCGCAAGCACTACCGCAAGAGCCAGGGCCATCGCCAGTATTACACCGAAGTGCAGATCGCCGGCATTTCCGCATAAGGAGCACACACCATGGCACATAAAAAAGCAGGCGGCAGTTCCCGTAACGGCCGCGATTCAGAATCGAAACGCCTGGGCGTGAAGCGCTACGGCGGTCAACTGGTTGCGGCCGGCAACATCCTCGTGCGTCAGCGCGGCACCCAGTTCCACGCGGGCGACAATGTCGGCATTGGCAAGGACCACACCCTGTTCGCCAAGGTTGACGGCACGGTCCATTTCGAGATCAAGGGCGCGGCCCGTCGCAAGATGGTGCGCATCGAGCCCGCCGCGGCCTGAGCGTTTCCAGCCTCGACAAAAGCCCTGTCCGCCGGATAGGGCTTTTTTGTTTGCGGACCACACCATGAAATTCATCGACGAAGCCAAAATTCAGGTCATTGCCGGCAAGGGCGGAGACGGTAGCGCTTCGTTCCGCCGCGAGAAATACATTCCCAAGGGCGGTCCGGACGGCGGTGACGGCGGACGCGGCGGCAGCGTTTTCGCCGTGGCCGATCGCAATATCAACACGCTGATCGAGTTTCGCTATACCCGCATCTTCAAGGCGCAGCGCGGCGAAAACGGACGTGGCGCGCAATGCTACGGCAAGGCCGGCGAGGACATGACCATCCGCGTGCCGGTGGGCACGGTGTTCAGCGATGCGGAAACGGGCGTCCTGGTGGCCGATCTGGCGGAAGATGGCCAGACCGTGTGCCTGGCGCACGGCGGCAAGGGCGGGCTCGGCAACATCCATTTCAAGTCGAGTACCAACCGCGCACCGCGTCAGCATACGCTGGGCGAGCCGGGCGAGGAATTCGAGTTGGCGCTGGAACTCAAGGTGCTGGCGGATGTGGGCCTGCTTGGCATGCCCAACGCGGGCAAGTCGACTTTCATCCGCGCGGTATCGGCGGCGCGCCCCAAGGTGGCCGACTATCCCTTCACCACACTGGCGCCGAATCTCGGCGTTGTGCGCGTCGACAGCGAACGCAGCTTCGTGATCGCGGACATCCCGGGCTTGATCGAAGGCGCGGCGGAAGGCGCGGGGCTCGGTCACCAGTTCCTGCGGCACCTGCAGCGCACGCGTCTGCTGCTGCATCTGGTCGACATCTCGCCGCGCTGGGAAGCGGGCGATCCGGTGCGCGAAGCGCGCGCCATCGTCGAGGAGTTGCGCAAGTACGATCAGGCGCTGTACGAGAAGCCGCGCTGGCTGGTGCTGAACAAGCTCGACATGGTCGACGAAGCCGAACGCGAGGCAGTGGTGAAGCAGTTCGTCGCGGACTACGGCTGGACCGGGCCCGTGTTCGCCATTTCGGCGCTCGACGGCTCGGGATGCAGTGCGCTGACGTATGCAGTCATGGATTATCTGGCGATGGCCGGCCGTCCGGCCGCCGCCGCTGACCCCGAGGGGCACTAGTCCGTGCCCGGCTCCTCGGGATCGCCGCCTACGCGCTTCCAGTCGTTTTCCACCAGCGCCACCTGGTACTTGGCCCAGCGCGCGAACTCGTTGGCGCTGCAATGACCTTTCTTGCGGCGACAGGTGCCGGCGATTCCCTTGAAGTGGTACACGGGCTCGCCGGTGGCGGCTTCAACCGCGATCTGGGCGAGCTGGCGTACGCCCCAAGTGCGGCCGTAGGCGCCATTGCTGTAGAAGTAGCCCACTTTCAGTTCGTCGAGACTCATGTCGTGATGCGGCGGTAGATGTCGGTGACCTTGACCGGCAATTGTCGCACGTCGTCCAGAATGATGTAACGCGCCGCGCCGTACATGTGGGGCAGGTAGTCGCGCGCGTCGCGGTCGAGCGTGATGCAGAAGGGGTGGATGCCCGTGCGGCTCGCTTCGAGCAGTGCCATGCGGGTGTCCTCGACGCCGTATTCGCCACGGTAGACGTCGAAATAGTCGTCCGGGCGGCCGTCGGACAGCGTGACCAGTACGCGGGTCTTCGCCTCGACCCGGTTCAGGAGCTTGGTCATGTGGCGTAGCGCGAAGCCCATGCGGGTGTATTCCTGCGGGCGGATGCCGGCGATGCGCGCCTTCACTTCGGCGTCGTAGGCATCGTCGAAGGTCTTGATGCGGAACAGTTCGCAGCGCTTCCGCGTGGTGCCGGAGAAGCCGTAGATCGCGTAGCGGTCGCCCAGCAGTTCCAGCGCCTCGCACAACAGAATCAGCGCCTCGCGCTCGGCCTCGTTGATCCAGCCCTTGGTCGAGCCGCTCATGTCCACCAGGAAGGCGACGGCGATGTTGCGGTCCGCGCGGTGCATCTGCTGAAACAGGCGGTCGCTCATCTCGCGACCGTCGCGCGCGTCGGCCAGCGCCTCGATCAGTGCGTCGAGATCTATTTCGTCGCCTTGCGTCTGGCGTTTGTCGAGCCGGTTTTCGTCGCGCAAGGCCTCGAATTTCTTGCGCAGGTGTTTGACGACGCCCTGGTGTTTGGCCAGGGTGTCGCCCACGAAATCGTCGTAGACCGGCGTGACCGCTTTTTCGCGCATCACGCACCAGTTCTTGCGGTAGTGCTGGCGGCCGTAATCCCACTCGGGGTAGAGCTCGGCACCTTTTTCGTGATAAGTGCCGTGCCAGACTGCGTCGGGATCTTCGGGCTGGTCGAATACCTGGCCGGGATCGTATTCACCCTCGCCGGCCGGGGACAGGTATTCCGGCGGGATGTCGCCGAAATCGAGGTAGACGGAAGTGAGCAGCTGTTTTACGTCGTCGGGCGGCGCAAGCGGGGCGCCGTCGAGCGTGATTTCGAAATCGAGCGCGCCGTTTTCATCGTGAGGCGTGGCCTCGATCGCAGGCGGCGCCGAAGCGTCCCGCGGCGCATCCGGCTCGGCGGTTTGGTGTTCTTCCAGCAGCTCGGCGAGCTTGATGCGCAGCCGGGCTTTTTCCTTTTCCAGCCGCGCCGCTCGGGCGGCGGCCACGGCGTCGGGGCGCAGCCCGCCCTGATCGTGCCAGTGCGGGCAGCTGTCGAGGGTGTAGGCGGTGTCGAGCAGGGTCAGGCTGTCGGATTCGCTGGTATCGGGGGCGGCGAGTGCCGTGGCGAAGCGCTGCCACTCGTCGGGCAGGGGCGCATCGAGCAGCGTGCGCAGGCGCTGCATGTCGCGGTACAGGCCGGGCAGCTCATGGGCGATGCGGGCGCTCAGGCGCAGGGTTTCCAGCGCATGCAGCCGCACCAGCGCGCGGTCGGGGTCGTCGAAACGGTTGCCGAGCGCGGCGAAATCGATGCGCAGCGTGCCGAAGCGCGTATGCGCCCATTGCATTGCGACCATGCTTTTCGCAATACGGAAGTTTTCGGCCTCGTCGGGCAGCGCGGCCACCAGCGCAGGCAGCATCAAACGTTCGCCGTCGGTCCAGGGGCCGTCGCCCTGTTCCAGCTTGAGACGGCGGCCCGACAGGCCGCAGACGAAGTTGCCGAGCACCGGCGCGATTTCGTCGAACAGCGCGCCGGCGGCGTCGTTGCGGTGCTGCTGCTCGTCGAAGCTGTCCGCTTCCTCCATCACGCGCAGTGCGGTCTGCAGGCCGGTACGGTCGAACACGTCGCAGGTATGCACCGCCCAGGCTTCGAGCAGGCGGCGTTCCATGCGTGACAGGAGGGCGGGCGCGCGGCGGCCGAACTGCCAGGCCAGCGTGATGTGGGTCGAGGCGATGCGGCGGATCCAGCCGAGAATGAAATCCTGCTCGTCGCGCGGCAGCGGCGCGAGTTCGGCGGCGAGTTCCTCGACCTTGAAAAAGGTGAATTCAGTATCCAGCCAGACGTGGAGGCTGGCTTCCATTGCGGCGGCGGTGAGCGGAACCTGCGCCATCAGAAAATGGAGGAGGAAAGCTCCTGGATCGCCTTCAGCATGTCGGCGTCGTCGGTGACGGCCTGTGCGACGGCAGATTTGCAGGCCGACACCGGGCTCACGCCGTCTGCGATGAGTTTTCCCGCATGCACCAGCAGGCGGGTGGACGCGCCTTCCTCCAGGCCGCTGCCCTTGAGGTTGCGGGTCATCTGGGCGAAGCGTACGAGGCTGGTGGCGATCTGTTCGGATACGCCGGATTCGCTGGCGACGACGCGGCGTTCGAGATCGGGCGCCGGGTAATCGAATTCGAGTGCGACGAAACGTTGCCGGGTCGACTGTTTCAGGTCCTTCAGCACGCTTTGGTAGCCTGGATTGTAGGAAATGGCCAGGCAGAATTCGGGCGGTGCCTCGACGATCTGGCCGAGTTTTTCCATCGGTAGGGTGCGGCGGTCGTCGGCCAGCGGGTGGATCACAACCATTGTGTCCTTGCGCGCTTCGACGATTTCGTCGAGGTAGCAGATGCCGCCGCAACGCACTGCGCGGGTCAGCGGACCGTCGACCCAGACGGTCTCGCCGCCCTTGACCAGATAGCGGCCCACCAGATCGGATGCGGTGAGGTCGTCGTGGCAGGAGACGGTGATGAGCGGGCGCTTGAGCCGCCAGGCCATGTGCTCCATGAAACGCGTCTTGCCGCACCCTGTGGGGCCTTTGAGCAGGATCGGGATTTGTTGCCGATAGGCGGCCTCGAAAAGCTGGATTTCGTCGCCGACGGCTTCGTAGTACGGCTCTTTTTCGATCAGATGATGGGCAGGGTCGAGGGTGCGTGCGTTCATGGTCGGTGTGGGGTCAGAAACAACCGGCCTGCTGCTTCTGGCGTTCGAGGTCCTTGATCTGTTGGTTCCAGTCGTCCATCTGTTCCTGGGTGTAACCCTTGCGGCGGGCGGCATCCATTTTGTCGAGAATGCGGCCGAGTTTATCCGCGAGCGTGTCGCACTTGCGGGCGGCGCCGGATTCGAGTTTGCCGGCCGCCCGTTTTTCGAGCTTGAGGGCGGGCGAGGCCGGTGCGGTGTCGAATATGGCCGATCTGGCCGGCGCCCGGGGGGGCTGGGAGACGATGGCCGGGGTGGGCACGGGCTTCGGTGCCGGCCGCACGGGATCGGGAATCGGCGGCGGATCGATCTCGACCTTCTGCGCCTCGCGCGCGTTTTTGCAAGGCAGGTTGGAATAGGTGATCCGGCCCTGGGCATCGATGCATTTGTTGAGCGTCGATGCTGCCAGGGCGCCGCCCGGAAGCAGGACGGCTAGACAGAGCATCGAAACCCACGCGTGCCGCCGCATGGTCTTAGTGCTCGCCTGAGTACTTGTCGTCCTCGAGCGCCATTTTTTGCTCGAATTCGGTTTCCTTCTGCTGTTCGGCCATCGTACGGCGGCGGGCAAGCCGTTTTTCGTAGGCGTCCGGGCGTTCTTCGACGAATTTCTCCCCGAACAGGGCGTGACGCAGGAAATTCAGGCCGAAATCGAGCAGGGCTTCGTCGTCCGCGACGAGCGTGGCCATGACCTCGACCGGAATGTCGTAGGTTTCGTTGAAGCTCTCGCTCATGACGAAGGCACGGAAACGGTCGACATCGTAGCTCGCCATGAAAAAGAGCTGATTCGATACCGGTGTGGGTTTGCCGATGGCCGGTCCGGCCGATTTGCGCTTGACGACGAGCTGACGCCAGGCATGGCCCTTGCGGTCGTATTCGTCGACGCCCTGATCGCGGCGGTATTCCTCGATGGTCTGGGTCTTGTCCTCGAAATGGCCGAGGCAGTGCGGCTCCTTCACCATGGCATACGCGCTGCGGTCGAAATATTCGTCGGAGCGACGCATCGTCAGCAGGGCGACAGGATAGTAGCGGCAGGCGGTCGGACGATCCTCGTAGACGCCACATCCTTCCGGTTTCATGAACTGGCAGGCGGTGCCGCCTTCGACCGGTTTCAACTTGATGCCGGGCATGCCGTCCTTGTCCATCTCGAACGGCACGGAATACTGCTTGAGGAATTCACCGGAGGACAGGTTGAGACGTTTCTTCAGACGCAACACGTCGTAGGGTGTGAGTGGAATGTCGATGTTGGCACAACAGGCGTTCCAGCATTTGACCCCGCGGTGGCAGCGAAACTGCAACTGCGCATCTTCCGCGAGCATGATGGGCTTGACCGGGCTGCCCGCGAAGGGCGAGTCGGCAATCATGTCCTTGAATTCGTTTTCATTCATGGCAATACAACCTTCCGGGCACGCGGCCCCGTATGACAACACGCAGACGAAAACGTAGGGTACGCGCTTTCGGCTGGATGCTGAACAACCCCGTCGATCTTGCTGGTATAGACGCCGGAAAAAAACCGGGCGCCTAGAAGGCGCCCGGAGTTTACTGACGACTAATTGCTTAGTGGGCAGCGGGCTTGAACAGCTTGGACTTGTCGACCAGATCCACGTGGGCGCGCTTGAAGCAGGTCCACTGTTTGGAGGTCTTGTCGTAAATCGAGTTCACGAAGCAGTGCCAGTTTTCCTCATCGACAAAGTTCTTGTCCATGCGGTAGTAGAAGCCGGGGTAACGGCTTTCTTCGCGGAACTGGATGTGCTTCATGTGGGCTTCCGCCGTCAGGATACGGTGGTAGTTTTCCCAGGCACGGAGGAGTTCGTGCAGATCCTTCGCACGCATCTTCTCGGCGTCTTCCTTCAGCATGCCCAGCTTGTCCTCGGCCACTTGCAACATGTTGGCGTTGGTCTTGTAGTAGGTGGCCACGCCGGCAACATACTCGTCCATGATCTTCTGCAGACGGAACTGCAGCATCTTGGGCGTGATGTAGTTGGGGTTGACGTCGATCGCGGTGGTGTAGTCCTTGAACTCGAGGAAAGTACGCACCGGCTTGTAGATATCTTCGACCAGCTGCTCGACGGGGGTGTCGAGTTCGGGCTTCAGATCCTTGTTGTCGATGCAGTACTTGACCATGGACTTAGCGCACATGCGGCCTTCGGCGTGGGAGCCGGAGGAGAACTTGTGGCCGGAGGCGCCCACGCCGTCGCCGGCGGTGAACAGACCCTTGACCGTGGTCATCGAGCGGTAGCCCCAGTTCCAGCCCTTGGGCAGGTGACCGGGGATCTTGCCCGCATCGGCGTGCGTTTCATCGGTCGGCGCGCCGACGTCGGTCGGACCGGATACCCAGATGCCGCAGCAGCCGGAGTGCGAACCCAGCAGGTAGGGCTCGGTCGGCATCAGCTCGGAATTCTTCTTCTCGGGCTCGATGTTCTCGCCGACCCAGATGCCGCACTGGCCGACGCACATGTCGAGGAAGTCTTCCCAGGCTTCGGCTTCGAGGTGCTTCACTTCGCGCGGGGTCAGGGTTTCACGCAGCTTGGCCAGCGCGGTCACGGTGTCCATGTAGATGGGGCCGCGGCCTTCCTGCATTTCCTTCAGCATCAGGTGGTTGCGCAGGCAGGACGCCGGCACGGCAGCCTGGCCGTAGGGAGGGTAGTCGTTCAGCAGTTCCTTGTTCTTCTGCATGTAGACTTCGCCGTAGGCGTTGACGGCCTGGGCCTTGAACAGCAGGAACCAGGCGCCGACCGGGCCGTAGCCGTCCTTGAAACGGGCGGGCACGAAGCGGTTTTCCATCATGGTCAGCTCGGCGCCGGCTTCGGCAGCCATCGCGTAGGTGGAACCGGCGTTCCACACCGGGTACCAGGCACGGCCGGTACCTTCACCGACGGAGCGCGGACGGAAGATGTTCACGCAGCCGCCAGCGGCCAGCAGGATGGCCTTGGCCTTGAAAACGTAGACTTTGTGTTCGCGGGTCGAGAAACCGACGGCACCGGCGATGCGGTTGGGGTCGTTCTTGTCGTTGACCAGCTTGACGATGAACACGCGTTCCTGGATGCGATCCATGCCGAGTGCCTTCTTGGAGGCTTCGGCCACGATCCATTTGTAGGATTCGCCGTTGATCATGATCTGCCATTTGCCGGAACGCACGGGCTTGCCGCCGTCCTTCAGCGCGGGCAGGCCCTGGGAGCCGTCATGGCGCTCGCCGTTCTCGTCGGTCTTCCAGATCGGCAGACCCCATTCTTCGAACAGGTGCACGGAATCGTCGACGTGACGGCCCAGATCGTAGGCCAGGTCGTCGCGGGTGATGCCCATGAGGTCGTTGGAGACCATGCGGGCGTAGTCGGCGGGGTCCTGCTCGGTGCCGATGTAGGTATTGATCGCGGACAGGCCCTGGGCGACGGCGCCGGAACGGTCCATTGCGGCCTTGTCGACCAGCTTGATCTTGAGATCCATGCCCGTCTCGGCTTTGGCCGCATCGGCCCAGCGCATGACTTCGTAACCGGCGCCGCAGCATGCCATGCCACCGCCGATCAGGAGGATGTCGACTTCCTCCTGGACAACTTCGGGATTGCCAAATTCTCCAGCCATTTTCAGTACCTCTCTAAATTACTTGCGAATCAGTTCGGCGGGGTTGCCGGGGCGGTAGCCCTTGGTGATGCCGCCGTCAGCGGTACCGGTGAAGAAGCCCACGTTCACGATGTCGGCCATCTTCGCGGTCGGCTTGCCGCCGTACGGGTCGATCGAGCCTTCGGGCGTGGTGCGGATCGGGAACTTGAAGCGCTTCAGGGTGCCGTTGCGGAACTTGATGGTCCACATGATGGAATCGGAACCGCGCAGGGGCTGCACCATGCCGCCGAGGGGCACGACGTCGGCATAGTGACGGGCTTCGATCGCCTGCTGCGGGCAGATCTTCACGCAGGAATAGCATTCCCAGCACTGCTCGGGTTCCTGGTTGAAGGCGCGCATGGCGTGACCGGTTTCCGAGCCGTCCTTGTCCAGCTTCATCAGGTCGTGCGGGCAGATGTACATGCAGGCGGTCTTGTCCTGACCTTTGCAGCCGTCGCACTTGTCGGTACGAACATAGGTTGGCATTGATAAGTCTCCTAGTTAGCTAACTCCGCGTACGTCGCGGTCCGTATCAGAACTTCTACCTGACCTTGGCCGGGGCGTATCGCGAATCCGCTTCCGGCAGGCTTAAGTCCTTAATGTTTCGTCAAGCGGCGGAATGGCCTTTCAGTTCGATCTTGACGTTCTGCTCGGCGCTCAGGCCGGCGTAATATTTTTTCAGCACGGCCGCTACTTCCGGGCGGCTGAATTCGACCGGCAGATCCTGGCCTTCGGACAGCATGGAACGCACCTTGGTCCCGGACAGCAGGATGCGGTCGTCCTTGGTGTGCGGGCAGGTGCGCTGCGAGGCCATACCGCCGCACTTCTTGCACCAGAAGGTCCAGTCGATGTTCATGTTGACGGTTTCGAGCGAGCCCTTGGGAATTTCGTCGAAAATCTTCTGTGCGTCGAAGGGGCCGTAGTAGTCGCCGACGCCGGCGTGGTCGCGGCCGACGATCAGGTGCGAACAGCCGTAGTTCTGGCGGAAGAGCGCGTGCAGCAGGGCTTCGCGCGGGCCGGCGTAGCGCATGTCCAGCGGGTAACCGGCCTGGATCACGGTGTTGGGGGCGAAGTAGTTGTCGATCAGGGTGGCGATTGCCTCGCTGCGCACTTCGGCGGGGATGTCGCCCGGTTTCAGGGCACCCAGCAGCGAGTGGACCAGTACGCCGTCCATGGTCTCGATGGCGATCTTGGCCAGGTATTCGTGCGAACGGTGCATCGGATTGCGGGTCTGGAAGGCCGCGACCCGGGACCAGCCCATCTTCTCGAAGGCGGCCCGCGTCTCGGCCGGCGTCATGAACTGGTCGCCGTACTCTTCCTTGAAACCGCCGGTGGACAGTACCTTGACCGGGCCGGCCAGATTGTACTTGCCCTGGGCCATGACCATCTTGACGCCGGGGTGCTCCATGTCGGTGGTCTTGTAGACCTGCATGCACTCGTGCGCCTTGTCGATGGCGTATTTCTCGGTGATCTTCATGGTGCCCATGAGCTCGCCGGAATCGCTCACCAGCGCCACTTCGTCGCCCGCCTTGACGGTCTCGTCGTCGGTGGAAAGCGTCACGGGAATGGGCCAGAACAGGCCGGAAGCCATCTTGTAGCCGTCGCAGATTCCCTGCCAGTCGGCTTTGGTCATGAAGCCGTCGAGCGGCGTAAAGCCACCGATGCCCATCATGATGAGGTCGCCGGTTTCACGGGAGCTCATCTTGAGCTTGGTCAGGGAAGCGGCGCGGGTTTTTTCGGTTTCAAGCGCGGAACCGGCCAGAAGCAGGGGCTTGAGTTCGCCTCCACCGTGGGGGCGTACCAGTTTGGACATGCTGTCTCCTCAGACTTTTTGGGGATATTTCGAGTGCGGGGAGCATAGCACCGGGGGTAGAACGTGAATAATGCTTTATTTTTATTTGAGGATAAGCCTGTTTGATATTGGCGGCGGGCATTGAAAAGCCCGGCGGCGCCGGGCTTTTTAATTCAATAGAATCAATTCGTTATGCGTCGAAGAATGCGGGCATGTCGGTTTGCTCGGTCTTGATCACATCGACCCAGGCCGGCTTGGTGTCGCCACCGGCTGCAGCCAGTTTCTTGGTCTCTTCGTAGAGCATTTTCCAGCGGTTGTAGAGGCAGTCGCTGACCTTGCGCATCCCGGCATCGAAATAGGAGTTGTGAAGGTCGCCGATGGTGCGGGTGAAGGATTCCATTTGTTCGAGCAGGTTATGGGGGTAGCCATGCCGGTTCGGATCGGCGTATTTCACCATTTCACGCTTGACCGCCCGGATGAAGACTTTCTGTCCCTCGGTGAGATCGCCTTCGGTGCGGGGGGCACCGCCGTAATTCATGACTTCGTGGATGAACCCGTTGAGGCGTTCGCCGAAATCGAAGTGGGCGTAATCGACGTTCTGCATAAATCCTCCAATGTTTCAGTGAAGCTTGTTTTCGCTGCCGATGGCCGCGCTGCTCATCCTACGCCGTGCGGGGCGGCTGTCCAGCGCGTACTTCATTACATACTAATGATCAACGATTAAGTCCTTGAATCCAGCGGGAATATATTTTGTCGGCCAGAGTGTGCAGGCGGATTGCGCGTGCGTCGACGTCCTCCAGGATGGCGGCGGGCGACTGGACGGCCGGGCTGTCGCTGGCGGCAATCTCGTCTGCGCCGTTCTCGCACCAGCTGGCGATGAGTTCGGGCGTCATTTCCACATGGCACTGCATGCCAAGGTGGCGATCGTTCAATACGTAGGCCTGGTTGGCGCACCAGGCGCTTTCGAGGATGCGGACCGCGCCGGGCGGCAGGCTGAAGGTCTCGCCGTGCCAGTGGAAACCGGGCAGGGGGCCGGCGGATTCGCCGACCCAGGGGTGTGCCGCCTCGGCATCGGCGATGCGCAGCTCGCCCCAGCCGATTTCCTTGACCGGATTGGCGCCGACGCGCCCGCCAAGCGCCTTGGCCATCAGTTGGCCGCCCAGGCAGTGGCCGATGACCGGGACGTCCGCATCGACCGCATGGCGGATCAGGGCCAGCACGGGCGGAACCCAGGGCAGGTCGTCGTTCACGCTCATGGGCCCGCCCATCAAGCACAGGCCGGACGCACCGTTAAGATTGTCGGGCACGGCGTCGCCGGCGTCGATGCGGACCAGCCGCCAGGGAATCCCGTGGCGATCCAGAAACGTGGTGAAATAACCCGGCCCTTCGGTCGGCGAATGTCTGAAAATCAGGATGGGATGCATGGGACACTTTACGCGCGGGACAGGATTCACAGCCATCATAACGGCCATGGGACTGACCTGCACGCCGGCTGGCGCCACCAGCGTGTCGGTCGTGGGCTTGTTCAAGGACAAGGCCATCGTCAGCATCGACGGCGGCAAGCCGCGCACCCTGAGCGCCGGCCAGACGCTGCAGGGCGTGAAGCTGCTCGCGGCCGATTCCGGCAGCGCCACGTTCGACGTGAACGGTACGCGTCGCACGCTGGGCATGGGGCAATCCTTTGCCGGCGGCGCGTCGGATACGCGGCAGAGCGTGTCGCTGACTGCCGACGGGCGCGGGCATTTCACGGCAGCGGGCTCGGTGAACGGCTACCCGGTGACTTTTCTGGTCGATACGGGGGCAACCTCGGTTGCGATCAATGCCGCCGAGGCGCGGCGGCTGGGCGTCGACTACAAAGCCGGCCAGGCGGTTGGCGTCCAGACCGCCGCCGGTCTGGTCAAAGCCTGGCGGGTCACGCTCAATACCGTAAAGGTCGGCGGCATCAGCGTCAATCAGGTCGAAGGCCTGGTGGTGGAGACGGGATTGTCCATACCGTTGCTCGGCATGAGTTTTCTCAACCGCATGGAAATGAAGCGTGACGGTCAGACCATGACGCTGACGCAACGCTACTGAATCCTGCGATCCCCATGAAAAAGCCCGCGCATCGGCGGGCTTTTTCATGGGGATCGCTACGCTGCCGTTCGCTTGTCCTTCTCGATCAGCGCGTAAGCCGAATGGTTGTGGATCGATTCGAAGTTTTCCGCTTCCACGACATAGGCGTCGATCAGGGGTTCGGCGTTCATTGCCGCGGCGACATCGCGCACGATGTCCTCGACGAATTTCGGGTTGTCGTAGGCGCGTTCGGTCACGTATTTTTCGTCCGGCCGCTTCAGCAGACCGAAGAGTTCGCACGAAGCCTGGTCTTCCACCTTGCGGATGAGATCCTCGATCCACAGGAAACCGTGGGTGTGCGCGGTGACGGTGACATGGGAACGCTGGTTGTGAGCGCCGTAGTCCGAAATTTTCTTCGAGCAGGGGCAGAGCGAGGTGACCGGTACCACGACCCGGGTGGTGTGGGTGTAACGACCCTGCTCGATGGCGCCGATGAACGTCACTTCATAATCCAGCAGGCTCTGCACGCCGGACACGGGGGCTGCCTTGTTGATGAAGTAGGGGAAACTCATCTCGATATAGCCGGATTCAGCTTCCAGCCGTTCGACCATCTGGCGCAGCATGTCCTCGAAATTCTCGACCGAGATTTCGCGTTCGCGCGTGTTGAGAATCTCGATGAAGCGAGACATGTGCGTGCCCTTGAAATTGTGCGGCAGGTACACGTACATGTTGAAGGTGGCGATGGTGTGTTGTACGCCGCCGCTCTTGTCGGCCACGCGCACGGGGTGGCGGATACTCTTGATGCCGACCTTGTCGATGGCGATCTGCCGCGTGTCGGCCGAACTTTGTACGTCCGGCATGCAAACGGCGGTGTCGCAAATCTGGTTCATGACAGGCTCCTTTGTCGTATTCGGCCCGGGGCTGGTGTCGTCGCCCGGGCTGCTCAGTTTAGACTGAGTATAAACTGGGATAATAGTTGAGTAAACTACTCGGATATAGGTAATTCCCGCAGCTTGACGGCCGCGGCGATGCCGGCGGCATCCAGACCGCAGGCTGCAAGCAGGGTTTTGGGGTCGCCGTGTTCGATGAAGGTGTCGGGCAGCCCCAGATGCAGCATGGGCACGCTCAGGCCCATGTCGGCCAGTGCCTCGGCCACCCCGGCGCCCGCACCGGCCGCCACGGCGTTTTCTTCCAGCGTCACCAGCAGGCGGTGGGTTTCGGCCAGTTCGCGCAGCAAGGCGCGGTCGAGCGGCTTCACGAAGCGCATGTCCGCGACGCTGGCGTCCAGCGTTTCAGCCGCCTCCAGTGCCGGCGCAACCAGACTGCCGAACGCGACGAATGCAACATCGCGGCCGCGGCGGCGCAGCACGCCCTTGCCGATTTCGAACGGGGCCAGATCCGTTTCGATTGCCGTACCCGGCCCGCTGCCGCGCGGGTAGCGTACGGCCGATGGGCCGTCGTGCAGGAAGGCGGTGGTCAGCAACCGCCGGCATTCGTTCTCGTCCGAAGGCGCGGCGATCAGCATGTTGGGCACGCAGCGCAGAAAGCCGAGATCGAAACTGCCGGCATGCGTCGGGCCGTCCGCGCCGACCAGGCCGGCCCGGTCGATCGCGAGCATCACCGGCAGATTCTGCAGTGCGACGTCGTGGATGAGCTGGTCGTAGGCGCGCTGCAGGAAGGTCGAATAGATCGCCACCACCGGCTTCACGCCTTCGCAGGCGAGCCCGGCCGCGTAGGTCAGCGCATGCTGCTCGGCGATGCCGACGTCGAAGTAGCGCTTCGGATAGTCCTGCGAGAAGCGCACCATGCCCGAGCCTTCGCGCATCGCCGGGGTGATGGCGACCAGCCGCGCGTCGGCGGCCGCCATGTCGCACAGCCAGTCGCCGAACACTTGCGTGTAGGTGGGCGCGCCGCCGCTTTTTTCAGCCAGCCCGGCGGCGGGATCGAAGCGCGCGACGCCGTGGTAGAGGCAGGGATTCGTCTCCGCCGGGGTGTAGCCCTTGCCCTTGCGGGTGACGACGTGGAGGAATTGCGGGCCCGACAGCTTGCGGATGTTGGACAGGGTTTCGACCAGCACGTCGAGGTCGTGCCCGTCGATGGGGCCGATGTAGTTGAAGCCGAATTCCTCGAACAGGGTGCCGGGCGTGACCATGCCCTTCACGTGCTCCTCGGCGCGCTTGGCCAGCTCGCGGATCGGCGGCGCGACCGACAGCACCTTCTCGCCGGCGCGGCGTGCGGCGGCGTAGAAGCGACCCGACATCAGGCGGGCGAGATAGTTGTTGAGCGCGCCGACGTTGGGCGAGATCGACATGTCGTTGTCGTTGAGCACGACCAGCAGCGGCAGATTGGTCGCGCCGGCGTTGTTCAGCGCCTCGAAGGCCATGCCGGCGGTCATCGCGCCGTCGCCGATCACCGCGACCGCGCGCTGGTTCGAGCCGGTCTGGCGGAAAGCCTCGGCCATGCCGAGCGCGGCCGAGATCGAGGTGCTGGAGTGCCCGGTGCCGAAGGCGTCGTAGGCGCTCTCGGCGCGGCGCGGAAAACCGGCGATGCCGCCGCCCTGGCGCAGGCCCGCCATCGCCGCGCGGCGGCCGGTGAGGATCTTGTGCGCGTAGCTCTGATGGCCCACGTCCCACACGATGCGGTCGGCCGGCGTGTCGAATACGTAGTGCAGCGCGATCGTCAGTTCCACCGCACCGAGGTTCGAGGCGAGATGCCCGCCGGTGCGGGCGACCGATTCCACCAGAAAATCGCGCAGCTCGGCGGCGAGCTTCGGCAGATCGTCGGGCGCGAACCCGCGCAGATCGGCGGGCGAATCGATGCGGTCGAGCAGGGACGCGGTCATGGTTAGAAGGCGCGCTCCACGACGAAATCGGCCAGTTGGCGCAGACGCCGGGCGCAGGCCGGCAGCGCCGCCAGCGCGGCGTGGGCGTCGGCGCGCAGTTCCTGCGCGAGTTCGCGGGCGCGCGGCACGCCGAGCAGGCTGACGTAGGTCGGCTTGTTGTTCGCCGCGTCCTTGCCGGCCGTCTTGCCGAGCGTGGCGGTCGAGGCTTCGGCGTCGAGCACGTCGTCGACGACCTGGAAGGCCAGCCCGATACATTTCGCGTAGTGGTCGAGCGCGCCGAGCGTCGCGTCGTCCACGGGCGCGCAATGCGCGCCGAGCAGGACCGAGGCGCGGATCAGCGCGCCGGTCTTGTGGATGTGCATGAATTCGAGCTCGGCGAGATCGAGCGGTCTGCCCACGCTCGCCAGGTCGATGGCCTGGCCGCCGGCCATGCCGCGCGAACCGGCCGCCTGCGCGAGCAGCCGCACCATGTCGAGTTGTATTCCGGCATCCGGTGCGAGCGGCTCGCCGGCGAGGATGTCGAAAGCCAGGCTCTGCAGCGCGTCGCCGACCAGCAGGGCGGTGGCTTCGTCGAACTCGACGTGCACCGTGGGCTTGCCGCGCCGCAGCGCGTCGTCGTCCATCGCCGGCATATCGTCGTGGACCAGCGAGTAGGCGTGGATGAGCTCGACCGCGGCGGCGGCGTGCCGCACGCGCGCGGGATCGGCGCCGGCCACCTCGCCGGCGGCGAAAGCCAGCAGCGGGCGGACGCGCTTGCCGCCGTCCAGCACGGCGTAGCGCATCGCTTCGTGCAGGTGCTGCGGGGCGATGTGGGCGGGCGGCAGCCAGTGGGCCAGCACGTCTTCCATGCGCGACTGGCAGTCCTGCATCCAGGCGGCGAATTCACTCATCGGTGTCGTCGGGGGTGAAGGGGACGAGCTTGCCGTTTTCCAGAATGCCGACCTGCTGTTCGGCGTCGGCCAGTTGCCGGCGGCAGTAGGCCAGCAGTTCCGCGCCGCGCTTGTAGGCCGCGAGGGAAGCGTCCAGCGAGAGCTGGCCGGCCTCCATGTCGGCCACGATGGCTTCGAGTTCGGCGAGCGCCGATTCGTAATCTTTGGGGGGCGTGGCGGCACGGGGTTTGGCCATCGGTGTACCCGGCGGAAGCAAAGGACGCTACTTTAACAAAATCAAAGCGGAAACGCTCCCCCGCATTTCCGCGCCATGCTAGAATCCATCCCCTTTCCCGGCCTTGTCGGGCCGGGGTTCATCCGTAAATCCGGTGGGTCATCACTTGCCGCTCCAGTCCGCTGGAGGGGGCTTGGTTTTGAGTAGGGTGCGCCAATGAGCAATCTCGCCGAATCCAGCGCCTTGTCGCTAATTTCGCCGCAACTTCCCGTTTCCTGGTACTTCGATCCGGCAATTCACGCGCTGGAACTGGAACATCTCTTCAAGCAGGGCCATGGTTATGTCGGCCATCGACTGATGACACCCGAACCGGGCGACTACCACGCACTCGAACTGTTCGACGGTGGCCGCATGCTGGTGAACAACGGATCGGACATCGAACTGCTGTCCAACGTCTGCCGGCACCGCCAGGCCATCATGCTCAAGGGACGCGGCAAACTGCCTGCCGACAACATCGTTTGTCCCATTCACCGCTGGACCTACGACAGGCAGGGCCGGCTGCTGGGCGCCCCGGAATTTGCCGGCAACCCCTGCCTCAACCTCAACCGCACCGGCCTGCAAACCTGGCAGGGCCTGCTTTTTTCCGGCACACGCGATGTGCATGCCGACCTGGCTGGCATGCAGGCCGCGCGGGAACTCGATTTTTCCGGCTTCATGCTCGACCGCGTGGTGGTCGAGCATTACGACTGCAACTGGAAAACCTTCATCGAGGTGTATCTCGAGGACTACCACGTTGCCCCGTACCACCCGGGCCTCGGCCATTTCGTCACCTGCGACGATCTCAAATGGGAATACGGCGACTGGTGGTCGGTGCAGACCGTTGGCGTCAACCGCGGTCTGGCCCGCGCAGGGTCGCCTGTCTACCAGAAGTGGCACGAACAGGTCATGGCCTACAACCGGGGAGAAGCGCCCAAACACGGCTCCATCTGGCTGACCTACTACCCCGGCCTCATGGTCGAGTGGTACCCGCACGTGCTGGTGGTGTCGTCCATCGAACCCGCCGGCGTCGAATCATGCAGAAACATCGTCGAGTTCTACTATCCCGAAGACATCGCCCTGTTCGAGCGCGCCTATGTCGAAGCGGAGCAGGCGGCCTATCACGAAACCGCCGAGGAAGACCGCGACATCTGCATGCGCATGCACGAAGGCCGGCGTGCGCTATACAAACAGGGCGTTTCCGAAACCGGCCCGTACCAGTCCCCGCTGGAAGACGGCATGATGCACTTCCATGCTTTCTTGCGGCGGGAGATCGAGCCGCACATCAAGTGATGGGATGCGAAGAGAAAAAAGGCGGCCAGGCCGCCTTTTTTATTTGTGCATCGATCTGGGTACCGCGCGAATCAATAGCAAGGGGATAGAGGACTAACGTTTGAATTAAGGGGCGCGTTTTAGCGCGTCCCGCTTGAATGAGTAGTTAGACGTTTTATTGGCATCCAATACGCCTTCTTTGTGCTTGCATAAATTCCTCGTAACTTGAGAACCCAGATGGGGTGTAGGGTTTAGCATCAGGATGCTTGGCAAGATACTCTTCATGGTTTTTGTTAAAAGGGGCCAGAGTTTTTAAATATGCAGCACAGGCCTCTGTTGTGCGTTGGGCCAACTCATAGGATTTTGCTTGATCAAAATATGCATTTGCTGCGTTGCCGTAGGCCTGTAGTTCAAGCAATGTGGCCGCAGCTTTTCCGAAGTATGTGGCGGACTGATCGTATCGGTCTGCGGGGAATTGACCCTTGCCGTGTTCGTTTTCCCACTGTTTGACAGATTCAGACCGTAAGAATGCACCGTACTTTACCCATGCATTAGCTAGGCATTTTTTATCTTTGCTTTGTTCGCACGTGGAAATTACTTCAACAAATAGGCGATTTGCTGCAAGTGGGCGAGATTGCTGTTCATAGAGAACAGTTGCGTTTTCAAGTTTCTGATAAGGGTCGTTTGAGTTGACCATTGCAACGCCCGCACAACCAGCAAGGAGGGTAAGGAGCAAGGGCGTCAAGTAAGAGAATCGCATACGGGTTACCTGTGATTAGTTTCGGCTAGCGTTGGAGCTGTGCGGCGCAAACGAAGCACAGCGTAGTTTGCGTCCGAACGAGCGACTTGTTATGTGCTTTTTCATGCATGCGTTTGAGTTATTTCTGGTTATTAAAACTTGCGCGAATACTTATTTCTCCACAGTTCGCCCTGCACCGATGCTTTAATTTCTCTTACTTCGTAGTCCTCAAATATTGTTCCCAGAATTTTATCTGGAACAAGAATGCCAATCGATTTCCCTGGCTCCAGAGCTCTTGGGCATGTGTCGTCAATTCCATAATTAGAGAGACTTGAACTGCACCACCCGACTGATAGTGGAAGCCGGCGATATTTAAAAATATGCTTGACCTTCTCAAGAAGATCTTGTTTCCCGAACGGGTAGAGTATTGCAATGTTTGATAAATGAACTGTATGGGATGACGGATTCTTGACCGAGATATAGGCCCCACTTACATATTTACCATCAACTTTGTCTGTGCCGAATATTATTTCGACCTTATAGCGGGGTATGGCTTTTCGCATGTTCCATGCGAAGACAATCGTAGACAGTAAGGCTGCATAGATGGATAAAACGTCTGTGATTTCCAAGCGACGATTCCCTTCCCTATACCTTCAGAGCACATAACGTTGAAAGTAACGGGCGCCCAAGAAGTGCAGCTTTTTGGGCGTCACTGTTGACTGACTTGTTATACGCGATCTCATTTTTTGCAGCCTTCATACGGAGAAGAACGGCAGGCATCCAGCCAATAGGCTGCTTGAGCAGGGTCTCCCAGCTTTTCAAATATTCTTGAAACTAAGAGAGCTGCGTAGCCCCAGCCGTCGTACCTGGTTGCGATATACCGCTGATACCAGTAGATAGCCTCCCACGGCTTCGCTTCAGAGAGTGCGTGCCCAAGCGCTAAATACGCTGCAATATTCAGGTTGTTTGCAGCAAGTTGATAATATTTTTGCTCTGCGGCCGGATCGTCAGCATAACCAAAAGCCATTCCGACGGAATACTGCGCTGAACCGGCTCCTGCGTTTGCAGCATTCAAACAGTGCTCATTCTGATGGGCTAGCTTGTAGTTCTCACCGACGCGGACAAAGGCTTGGCATTTCTGTTCATCCAAATCCAGCGTTGCGGCTGCTGCCAATGAGCAACAGAACAAGGTCAGAAAAAAGGAGAGAAATCTCATAAGCGGGCCGAGCGTATAACGAGGCTGTAGAAAAAGCCCCAAAAACATCACCCCCCGCATCTTGCCCCAGCCCCCCGCCTG
>WBSF01000008.1 GCA_008923315.1 Betaproteobacteria bacterium SCN1
GGGCAGCTCGTGTCTTCGCACTCAGCGTCCCTGATGCGTTCGAAAAGCACTTTTTCAACGGCCTGTTAAGGGTTATCAGCATCAAGTATTTTCTTTTCCCGAGCCTGTCGACGGGAAAAATATCATCCTGATTGGCGGGATGAATGGCTACGGCAAGACATCCATTCTTGAAGCCCTCTATTTGTGCCTCTACGGCAAAGATGCGATGGTCCATCTCGCGCGGGCGGGGCTGAAGACGGACGAAAAGAAGGGCTATCCTACGTTTCTGGAGCGTGCGTTCAATGGTGAGGCATTGCGGAGCGGTCTCGACACGATGGGTGTTCGCGTTGTTATCAACAAGACGAAGACCAAGGCTATTGATATTGGCCGCAAGTGGTATTTCCGCGCCAACGGAAACTGGACAAATGAAGAGGAGGCGGTTGTACGCCAGGTTGTCCGGGGAATTCCAGAAACGCCTAGGCAAGACGGACGAAACGGATTTCATTTGGCGGACTTGCTTGATGAGATTCAGTTCGTTCCTGCCCACGTCGCGCCTTTCTTTTTCTTCGACGGAGAGGAAGTAAAGAAGCTAGCCGACCAGTCGCGGCTGGAACAAGTAAAGCAGGGGCTCGAAGGCTTGCTTGGCGTTGTCCTGCTGCGTTCTCTCGCGGAGCGTTTGAAAGGCTTTGAGGCAAACAAGCGCGGCGAAATCCAGTCGGTGGACGAAGAAAACCTCGCCCGCCTGCTGTCGACATTGACGGCAAATCAGGAACAGCTTGCGGAACTCAAGGCGGATGCAGAGCACAGCGAGGAAGAGCGTCTGCGACTAAGGGCTGAGCAACAGTCACTGATTGAACGGATTACTGCTGCTGGCGGTGGTGGTGGCGATATCGCTACCGTAAGAGACCTTGTCGAAGAACGCGAGCAGCTGCGAAATAAACTTAAAGATAGCCGGCGAAAGCTTGAGGAAATTCTGTCGGGCCGCCTGCCCTTTCATCTTCTTCCGAAAGAGTTGTTAGAAGAGTTTAGACGGCAACTCATTGCGGAGATCAAGCTATCGGACTGGAACGCTGAGAAGCGCGCGCTGGAACCGCGTAAAGCCGAGTTTGAAACGGCGTTCATGGCGCAGTCCGTGCCGACAATTGAACCTGCGTTGACGGAGGAACAACTAGCTGCAATTAAAGAGCGCCTGGAGGCTGCGTGGGCAAGTCTCTTTTACCCGCCCCCAGCAGACTGCGCGAGAGAATCCGTGCACGACTACCTGCAGGAGGGTTTGCGTCAGACAGCCCTGGAGTTCATGGATACGATTAGCCTTGGGCAGCGCGAGATCCAAGAGTTGCTTACAGACCAACAGGGTTTGCAGCAGCGCATAGATGAACTTGGCCGAAAGATTTCCCGCCTTGAGGGCATTGATCGTGACGGGACGCTGGCGGCGTTGAAGAAACAACTCGAAGATATTCAGGTGAAGATGGATGATTGCGCCGAGAGAGTTCGTTCCGACGATAGAAAAATTACAACGCTGCAGGCACAAATCCAGTCTCAGACTGCGGAATATAACCGGGAAAAAAATGAACTTGATAAGTCTAGTCCCGTAAGAGCGACACTTGAACGCTCTGAACGAGTACGACGCGTAATCGAGGAGGTGATTCCTACATTATTTCCGTTGAAGGTGAGGGCGCTCGCTAGTGCGATGACAACCGTCTATAAACAGCTGGCGCATAAAGACCAGGTGGACAAAATAAAGATTCTCGATGATGGCACGACGCAGATACTTGGAAAGACGGGTAAGGAAATTACGTTTGACAGGTCCGCTGGCGAGAATCAAATCTTTGCAACGGCGTTGATTGCTGGATTGGCGAAAGTCTCTGGCGTCAAAGCGCCGATGGTGGTTGATACCCCATTAGGACGGCTAGACAGCAAGCATCGGGAAAACATCCTTAGATTTTGGACCAGCGAGAAGGCGCGGCAGGTTATCTTGCTATCGCAAGATGAAGAAATCGACTACCACTTTTACAAGTCGATCCAAGACAGCGTTGGCAAGACATACCTTCTTGAACATTTAGATGTTGGGGATGGCATTGGTCGCACGACGGCGCACGAAGACAAGTACTTTATTAGGGGCCGGCGATGAGCGAATTGAACATCCAGCAAATTCTCAATTCGCGTTTCCGCACGAGCGCTGAGGCAGATCGAACGACGGTCGCGCTAATGGGCAATCTAGGCCTCTCGACCAAAGCCAATGTTGCACGCTTAGCTATCGGACGGTCATTGGCACTGGGCCCTTTTGCGGATGAAGGTATAGATGCAAAAGGGCTCGAAATTCCGGCGGCGTCGCTGTTCTCTCAAGAGGATATCGGTGTTTGGGTGGGGCTGGTGGTCACGCATGCGTGCCGGAACGGACTCGAACCGATTGATACTATGGACGCGTTTCGTGCAGCTGTACGGAAGCACTGGCACCGTGGCGCCTCGTTGCTGCTGCAAGATTGGCAGGGCGCAAATGGTGATTTCGATAAATTCCTGGAAACACTGATCGTTAGACGCGCGGGACTACCCGAGGACGCACAGAGCACGCCCAAAACTCCCTCAGGTACAAAGCCAACTGAAAAGCCAACGGAGATTTCTTCTGCATTGGTTAAAGCACTTGCGGAAATCGGTGTTACCGCAGAGGTTCGCGGCTTTGTTCATGGTCCGCGCGTTACGCGATACAAGGTTTATCTCGCTGACGTCAATCAAAAGCCAAGGCTGGAAAAGGGCATGGACCGCTTGAGTCTGGTCCTGAACCTGCAAAAGGCCAAGCCTATCCTTGGGCCTGGCGAGGAGGCGAAGACAATTAGCCTTGATGTGCCACGGCCTGAAAGCACATGGGAGGTCGTTCCATTTTCCCGCTTGCGTGAGTGGGCGAGTGCCACGCCTGTTGAAGACGGGAAGCTGATGGTATTCCCGGGTGTTGACGTATTGGGCAATCCTTACTCATTCGACTTAGCATCCGCACCACATTTGTTGGTGGGCGGGACGACTGGAAGTGGCAAGAGCGTCTGTTTGCATTCTCTTATTATGTCGCTGATGCTCAGGCTTCCTCCTGCAAAGCTACAGCTTGCGCTGATTGATCCCAAACAGGTCGAGTTTTCAGTATATGAGGGGTGTGATTACCTTTATGGCGGCGATGTGGCAGTCGACATCTCGATGGCCCGAGAGCGAATTCTTGAGTTGGTGGCAGAAATGGACTCGCGCTACCAGAGGTTCATGTCCGCAGGTGTCACGAACATTGCCGAGGCGAACAAACGCGGTATGGCATTGCCCTACATAGCGGTGTTTATTGAAGAGCTCGCCGATTTAATTCTTCAGGATCGAGACATTGAGGGCCACGTCGTCAGGCTTGCTCAAAAGGCGCGTGCGGCAGGTATCCACCTTATCTTGGCTACCCAGCGACCTGACGCAAAAACATTCTCGGGGCTGGTTCGCAGCAATATCCCTGCGCGTATCGCGCTCACTGTTCAGCGTGGTACCGAATCCACAATCATTTTGGATGAAACGGGCGCTGAGGATCTGCTCGGTAAGGGTGACATGCTTGTAAAAGCGAAACCTGGTGGCGAGGCCGAGCGGGTTCATGGCGTCGTGGCACTTCGCTCTGATCAAGAGTCAGTCGTGCGGGAACGAGCTGCCCGGTAGGCATTGGCTTATGAGCACACTAGATAATTCGAAGAGCGACGATAAACGAGGAACAACTGAGGCCATTCTTTTATATGGATTGTTCGCGCTGGTTATTGGCGGGGGAGCTGGTGTTTGGCTACCACTTCTGATTCCCGGAAAAGCACTTGCTGCCGATGGGCTCGCGACCTATGTGTTCGCGGTCCTAGCGCCCTTGTTAGCTGATGCTGTATTGCATGAGCCATATTGGTCCGAATTGTCCAAAACAGTTCGCATGCGAATTGTCTTCGGCTGCGGGCTCGCCGGCGTACTTGCTCTCGTCGCTCTTATTCGCGATGGTAAGGACGGTGACTGGACGGCTGGGTTGCTCGGGGTCACTCTTGCATTGATTGTGTGGTTCTTTATCGCAAAGTTTTCGCACAGATTTGAGCCTGAGCCTGCTGTGCCGCCGAAGGGGTCCCTCGGCGGTTCGGTTGTATCTCCCGACAAACTGGGCGGCGGAGGACTGTGATGTCGAATTCATCCTTTGAATCGTCAGAAATCATTCGTCCCGCGATTGAAATCTCTCAGCCCCTGGGAAATTTCTACGCATTTTCATTGCGGGCCGACCTCTTAGGGGAAATCACTTATTCCCAGCCCGCCGAAGCAATAGCGCGGATGGACCGCGAGGAAGACAACAAGGGTGGGTATTCAATATTTGGCACGCAGCGCGGCGAGGATAGAAAGCGTCTAGATGAGATCGCGTCTTTCATCAGAACCACGGAAGCGACATTTCCAAATTCCATAATTCTCGCTGCGAATTACGACAAGGATGGCCGGTATATCGACGATGAGGAAATAAAATGGATCGTTGAACGTTCTAGTGACGGCCTATGCTGGATCAAGATACCAACACGTGAGCGAACCGCATCCATTATCGATGGCCAGCATCGGCTACACGCGTTTGACCGGCTACCGGCTGACGCAAAAGAAAGGAAGATGGAACTGCTATGCGTGGTGTTTCTCGAGCTACCGGTTCCTTATCACGCATACGTATTTGCCACGATCAACTTTAACCAAAAGAAGGTTGATCGCAGCCTTGCGTATGACCTTTTTGGGTTTGATGTTGACGAACGGCCGGTGGAGTATTGGTCGCCAGAGACGCTGGCCGTTTATTTAGCGAGACTATTGAACACGGATCAGGGGTCACCTTTCTACAAATGCATACATCCTGCAGCAGATACCGACAAGATCTTCTTAGGCGAAGGCAAGAATGTGGCGAATATTCGTGTTTCGATGGCCACGGTTGTCGATGGCATATTGCGTTTGATATCTAGAAATCCCAAGGAAGATCGGAATATCGTCCGAAGACCTGAGAATAAGGAACGTGGTAGGGGAAGCCTCCGGCCCATTGATGGATTCCCTTTACGCGGCTATTACCTCCGCGGAAACGACCGTGCTCTGTACGAAATCTTGTTTAACTATTTCAGTGCTGTGCGGAGCACCATCTGGGAATCCGTTGGGCCAGGCTCATATCTTCGTAAGACTGTAGGCATCCAGGCGCTCTTCGATGTGCTTAAAGAAATCGTGAATCACAGGCCGATTACAGCCGTAAGCTTCTCAACAGCGTCGCTTATCGAATTACTTCAGCCTTGCTCATTGCTTGATCCTAACGGAGACAAATATCAGGCTTCTGGTATCGGCCGGAGTGCAATTCGTCGGGATTTATTGGAAGCGCTAGCACAACGCTAGCTGATTGATCCTTCTTGATGGATGTAGCAAAAGATGAGTGCAGTGGGCACCTAGCACTTTGAATTAGAAGAGCAGTCCAGATTCTGTTTGCTGCCGAGCGAGTGACAAGCTCGGCCGTTTCGGCGGCAGAGGCATTGCCGCCGGCAAATACAAAAACGGTGACTTGGTGGGTGCGGAACGCGTCGAGTTCGGCGGGGCGCCGGCGAATGTGTTTGTCGCGCGTGATGACGATCCAGCCTTCGCGGCCTGCCACTTCCAGCCAGGCTTCGTCGGGTGCATCGGGCGCAAAGCGCTGATGATGGGCAATGTAGGGTGCGCCCAGCTTGTCCAGGGCTTCGCCCAGCAGGCGGCTCCAGGCGCAGCGATCAACGAACAGGGGGATCTGTTCAGGCGGCGCGGCGCTGTTCGAAGCGAAGGGCTTCTTCGATTTCTTTTTCGTCAACGTTGTAGTCGAGCGCCATGTCTTCCAGCGAATCGCCAGCCTGGAAGCGGTCGAAAATGACCTCGGTCGGCACAGCGGAAGCCGTCAGAACTGGACGCCCGAACGACAGGCAGGGATCGATGACCACCGATTTCGGCTGGGTGGCCTTGTCGTCCGAACTGCGGCTGTAGGGGAACAGCTTGATCGGGTTGCCCTGGTTGTCGCGCTCGATGCGCGACAGGGCAAGTTCGAATTCCCCTCTGAGGGCTTCCTGGCCCTGGCGGGAGACGTTCAAAAGTTTGCTGGCGTGTTCGACAAACAGGTCGATGCCGTTGGTTCTGAACTGGCGATCGATGAGCGGCCGGTCCACCCCGAGCTGGCTGCGCAGGTATTCGACACTGTCGCGCACTTTGGGCAGGCTGACGCGATGCACGCGCCGGGTGACCGCAAGCACATGCAACTCGCACAGATTGGCAAAGGACAGCAGCTTGTTGTGTGCATCGGCAGCCCGGATGACTGCCTTGAAGCTCACGCGGCCATCGGCCCGGCGTTTCTGGCCAAAACTCCAGGCGTTGACGGTGGCCGGGGACAAATTGAGGATGTATGCGGCTTCGCGTGCCGGGTAGGCTGGCTTGTCGAAAATGGCGGCCTTGTCTGTGTGCTGGGGCATAGGGCGGCATCTTATCCCAACGGCAGTGCTGAAGCATCCCGGTGCCGCCCGATGCGGTAGCGGTAGAAGATTTGCCTGTTGGCGCGGCACGCACTCACCGCACCCGCCGCTCCACCGTCAGTACATCCCCCCCTGCATCCACCACGGCATACAGCCGGGGTTGGGGGCGGCCGGCCCAGTTGGGAGCGGGCAGGGGGCTGTCCAGGTAGATGACCTGGGCGCCGTCGAGCTGGCGTTCCACCTGGCCGTGGGCCAGCAGGTCGTTCAGGGCGGCGATGCTGATGCCGCGCTGCTTCATGCGGCTGAAGGCCAGGGGGCTGATCTTTCCGAGTTTCATGCTGGGTTCTCCTGTGGGTGTGGATGCGAGCGTGCGCATTGGTTTTTTCCGCTGGGATCTTTATACTGTATGTAAATACAACTGTATATGCATACAGTAAAGAAAGGAAGCCCCCATGCGTGACCTCACTGCCCGCCAGGAAGAAATCCTTGCCCTGATCCGCGAATGGATCGAGACCACGGGCCTGCCGCCGACGCGGGCGGAAATCGCCGAGCGCTTCGGCTTCAGCTCGCCCAATGCGGCGGAGCAGCATCTCAAGGGGCTGGCGAAAAAGGGCGTGCTGGAGCTGGTGCCGGGCACCTCGCGCGGTATTCGTTTGCCGGGCGGCGGCGGCCTGCCGCTGGTGGGCCGGGTGGCGGCGGGCAGCCCGCTGCTGGCGCAGGAACACATCGAGCGGCACGTGCAGGTGGAGGCGGCGCTGTTTGCCCCGCGTGCGGATTACCTGTTGCGCGTGCGTGGCATGAGCATGAAGGACATCGGTATCCTGGACGGCGACCTGCTGGCGGTGCACAAGACGGCCGAGGCGAAGAACGGTCAGGTGGTGGTGGCGCGCATCGGCGACGAGGTCACGGTCAAGCGCCTGGACAAGCGCGGCCGCACGGTGCGCCTGCTGCCGGAAAACCCCGAGTTCGAACCGATCCTGGTCGATGCGGCCAACGATGGATTTGCCATCGAAGGGATCGCGGTGGGGGTGATCCGCGCGGGAACGTCGTTCTAGTTTTGATCGGTGGCGGTGTCTGCCAGCCGAAGGATGTCGCGATAGCCGCCCGCCACCATCGCGCGGGCGGCCTGCAGTAAAGCCGGCTCGGGCGAATCGAGGCCGTCCAGTTGACGCAGCAGTGCGGTCCAGTGCGCGCGCTGGTTGGCCACGCTGCGCGGCACGGCGTGGCCCTGGCGGCGCAGGTCGGCGGTGCGGCTCACCAGCTTGAATTTGGCCGCTTCCAGTTGCGGCGGCAGCGGCAGGCTCAGATCAAAGGCGATGTCGACGCGGGTGGCGGCATCGATGTCGCGGTCTGCGGGCGGCGGACGCCACGAGAGGGCATCGGGGGCCGGCGCGTCGCAGGCGGGGTCGAGCGGGAATTTGTAGAACCCCCATTTCGCGCCCATCCAGCATTCCAGCAGCACGCGGTCGTCGTCCAAGGTGCAGCGTTCGCCGGTAAACGCGAGCGGTGCGTCGGTGCCGGGCAGCGGGCCGTAGGCACGCGGGTCTTGTTTCCATCTGGAAAAATCGCGATTCGGCGGCGCGCCGTAGTCGGCTTCGAGCGCGCGCCAGAGCGCAATGAAGCGGCCATAGTCGGCGCGGTAGTCGGGGTTGCGGCGCAGGAATTCCCAGGCCCACTGGTCGCGGGTCAGACGGGCCAGGATATCACTCATATCGGCAGAAAGATCATCGTGGCGGCGTTCACCACGCCGAAGCGGATGGCGCGGTTGCTTTTGTCCTCGATGACCTTGGCGAGAGTGTCCTCGACGCCGATCAGCTTGCCGAATTCGCGTTCGAAACTGAGGTTGGGTATGCCGTTGGGGTCGAAGCCGTTCGACAGCAGCATGGGGTCGCCCATGGCGTTGCGCGCGGTGGCGAGTTTCCACATCACGGCTTCGGTGTTGCGCGCGGCGTTGTAGAGTTTCTGGGCGTCGACTTCGGTGAGCAGGTAGAACTCGGTCCGGTGGTCGAACGCGGCCATGTGCATGACCAGCAGACCGCCCATCAGGGATTTCACGCGGTCGCCGGCATAGTCGGCGCGCAGGGCGTCGAGCAGGGCGTTTTCCCACTTCAGGCTGCGCTGCGGCGACAGATGCCAGTAGGGCAGCGGTTTGAACAGGGCGGCGGTTGCATCCTCGGCGCTGGCATGGCCGGATTTGCGCCACTCGGCCGGGTTGCGCCGGTAGAGTTTGAGGGTGAGCGTGCGCAGGATGGCCAGCATTTCCTGCTGGTGGATTTCGACGACGTTGTCGACGTCGCCTTTGGCGAGATCCTTCATGCTGAACGACCGGGCGCTGCTGCTGCCGTCCTTGCGGTGAATGGTCTGGCCGGTGCAACCGGCAATGAGCAAAAGGGCGAGGCAGGCGGCGGCAAGTCGGACGTCGTGTTTCACGACGAGCAGCTTACCTCAATCTTTCGTGCCCAGTCGGGCGGCTCGGCGGCGTAGGCGTCGGATTCGGGCTGATCGTCGTAGGGACGCGTCAGCAGCGCATGCAGGCGCGCCACCTCGCTGGTGTCGCGCTGGTCGGCGGCGCGGCGGATGGCGGTTTCGGCCAGGTGGTTGCGCAGGATGTACTTGGGATTGACGGCGCGCAGGGCAATGCGGCGTTCGGCGTCCGGCACCCCGGTCTGCCGCAGGGCGGCGGCGTAACGCGCAGCCCAGGCGTCGAAGGCGTCGCGGTCGAGAAAGCGGTCGCGCACGGGAGCGTTGGTCGCGCCGGACGTACTGTCGAAATCGCACAGGCAGCGGAAGAAGATCGTGTAGTCGACATGGCTGGCGGCCATGAGTTCGAGCAGGTCGAGCAGCAGGCCGACAGTGTCGCCGCCGGGCGCGAGGCCGATTTTGGCGGTCATGCGCGCCACATAGGCCCGGCTGAAAATCTGCGGGTAGTCCTGGATGGCGCTGGAAGCGGCCTCCACCGACAGCAGCGGCACCAGCGCCTGCGCGAGTTTGGTCACGTTCCATGCGCCCACGTCGGGCTGCTGGTCGAAGGCGTAGCGGCCGCCGGTATCGGAATGGTTGCAGACAAAGCCGGGGTCGAAGGCGTCCAGAAAGCCAAAGGGGCCGTAGTCGAGCGTGAGCCCGAGGATGGACATGTTGTCGGTGTTCATCACGCCGTGTGCGAAACCCACGGCCTGCCAGTCCGCCATCAGCTCGGCCGTGCGCCGCATCACTTCGTGCAGGAAGGCGGCATGGGGCTCGTCGAGCCCGGCGAATTCGGGGTAGTAGCGCCGGATCACGTAGTCGGCCAGTTCGCGGATCGGTTCGGGCTGGTTGCGGTAATAGAAGACTTCGAACGAGCCGAAGCGCACGAAGCTCGGCGCGAGCCGCGTCACCAGCGCGGCGGTTTCCTCGTCCTCGCGATACACCGGCAGGTCGCTGCCGACGATGGCAAGCGCGCGCGTGGTGGGGATGCCGAGCGCGTGCATGGCCTCGGAGCAGAGGAATTCGCGGATGCTCGAACGCAGTACCGCGCGCCCGTCGCCGCCGCGCGAATACGGCGTGCGGCCGGCGCCCTTGAGCTGGATTTCCCAGCCTCCGGTTTCGCCGAGCAGCAAGGCGCGGCCGTCGCCGAGTTGCGGGACGTAATGGCCGAACTGGTGGCCGGCGTAGAGCGCGGCCACCGGGTCCATGCCGGGCAGCAGGCGGTTGCCGGCCAGCGTCTCGATCAGGTCGCGCCGGTGGATAGCACCGGCGTCCAGGCCCAGCAGGGCGAGCGCGTCCGGGCTGTGGCAGACCAGATAAGGGTCGGGCACCGGCGTGGCCTGTATGCGCGAGTGAAAAGTCCCGGGCAGGCGGGCAAAACCGTTGTCGAAGGCAAGGGCATCAAGGGAAGACATGCGCGGATTGTAGGGGCTCGCCGCGTCCCCGCCACCCGGTTGTTCGCAGGGTTAAGCCGGCGAACAGCGGTTCGCGGGGCTGGGGGCGCTGGTATGCTTCCGTGCCGCCCGGCCGATGCTGGCGCGTGATGTGTTCCATTTCGAGACCGTATGCCTGCTTCCATCGCCCCGGCGCTACCGGCTGTCCTGCCATCGCACGGCATGCGGTCCGCGCGTCCGCGTTCACGTTCATGAGAAGGCCCGGTCTCCGTGCTGCCCAGTTGCTGTGGCTGGCCACGGTGGTGCTGGTCACGCTGAACCTGCGGCCGTTTCTCACCGCCATCGGGCCGCTGACCCCGGCCATCCAGACGGAGACCGGCATGAGTCTGGAGGCGCTGGCCTGGCTCACGCTGCTGCCGATGGTGCTGATCGGTGCGGGGACCTGGGCGACGCCGGCCGTGCAGACCCGCCTGGGCGTGCGGCCGGCGATGCTGCTGGCGCTGGCGCTCATTGCCTTCGGCTGTGCGCTGCGCCTGGCCGGTGGCGTGTCTGCCGTGCTGATCGCCACCGCCGTCTTGTGCGGCACGGGCGTGGCGCTGGTGCAGGGCATGCTGCCGGGTCTGATCAAGTTTCACGCGCCGCGTCATGTGGCGCCGATGATGGGCGTCTATTCGGCCGCGCTGATGAGCGGCGGCGCGCTGGGGGCACAGGTTTCGCCGCTGGCCATGCAATGGGGGTTGAGCTGGCAGGCCGCGCTCGCGCTCTGGACCGGGCCGGTACTGCTGGCGCTGGCGCTGGCCCGGACGGCGCTGGATACGCTGCCGCAGCCGCCCGCAGCGCCGCAGAACGGGAGCGATACCCGCTGGCTGTTGCGCCGCCGCCGGACCTGGCTGCTCATGCTGGCCTTCGGCCTGATGAACGGCGGCTACGCCATGATGGTGGCCTGGCTGGCGCCGTACTACCAGGAACAGGGCTGGAGCGCGACGCACAGCGGCCTGATCGTCGCCGTGGTGTCCCTGGCACAGGCGGCGGCAGCGTTCGTCTTCCCGCTGCTGGCGGCACGCCATCAGGATCGCCGGCCCTGGCTCTGGCTCACGCTGGCCTGTCAGGCCGCGGGTTTTGCCGCGCTGGCCGAATGGCCCGCCGTGGCGCCCATGGCGGCGGCCGTGGTGCTGGGCGTGGGCATCGGCGGCTGTTTTGCGCTCTTCATGGTGGTGGCGCTCGATCATTTGCGCCATCCCATGCAGGCCGGTGCGCTCAGTGCGCTGATGCAGGGCGGGGGCTTCATGCTGACGGCGGTGGCGCCCTGGGCGATGGCGCGTCTGCATGAAACCACCGGCGGATACCGTGCAGGCTGGCTGGCGCAGTGCGGCGCCGTGCTGCTGGTGGCCCTGCTGGTTACCCGGTTCGGGCCCGGACGCTACGAGGCGGCGATGCGGCCGCCTTCGCGCCGGTAGGGCGGGCGCGGCGTCCGGCTCAGAACTTGCCTTCGAGCGAAAGGTTGAACACGCGCACGCCGCGCGCACGGTCGATTTCTCGGCGAACCAGGCTGCCGGCGGCGTATTCGAGCGTGTCGTCGCCCGTCCGGGCTTCGGTGACGTTGTCGACCGACAGGCGCAGCGAAAGCTTGCTGCTGAATTTGCGCACCGCGAACAGATCGAGCTGGGTGCGCGGTGTCGTCGTCTGCTCGGTGTCCTGGCTGGCTTCGCTGCTGAAGGCGGAGCTGTACGAGAGATTGCCGCCGAAGGTGAGGCCGCGGTCTTTCAGTTCGTAGTCGACGCCCAGGCTCGCGGCGCGGCGCGGGCTTTCCTGTCGCACGAAGGCGGTGCTGTCGTCGATCGTCAGGCGGCTGGTGGAGACGTTGCCGCGCAGGGTGAGGCCGGGCAGCTCGGCGACTTTCCATTTGAAGTCGGCGACCACGCTGGTTTCGCTGGCGGAATCGAAGTTGACCGGACGTTCGACGTAGCGGCCCGATTCGAGCAGGATGCGGCGCTGGATCTTGTCGGAGATGTCGCGCAGGTAGAGATTGAGGCCGGCGGTGCCGCGCTGTTCGGGCAGGAAGTGTTCCACGCCCATCTGCAGCGTGGTGGTCGTTTCCGGCTTGAGCGCGGGGTTGCCGCCGCGGTCCGGGTTGGACAGCGTGTTCTGGCCGGTGGTGGTGCGCACGATGGGGGAAAGATCGTTCACGTTCGGCAGGCGCTGGTTCATCGCCACGCTGGTGCGCAGATTCCAGCGCTCGTTCATGCGCCAGACGTAATGTACCGAAGGCAGCCAGGTGACCGTGTCGTCCGCGATCTTCGCGCCGAGCGCGTCGACCACCTGACGGCCGCTGGCGGAGACGCGCAGGCCGGGGGTGAGCGTATGGGCCTCGGCGAACTGCCACTCGTCCTGCGCCCACAGGGCAAATTCGCTTTCGCGCGACTCGGCGCGCGCCTGCGCGCCGAGGCTGGCCGGGACGCCGTTCTGCGTTTCGCTGCGGCTGTCGGTCGTCTTCTTGACCGAGGCGTCGAGGCCGAAGGTGGCGATGTGGGTGCCGTTGGCGAACGACTGACTGGTCTTGCCGCGGAAATTCGCGCCCAGGCTGCGGCTTTCGTCCAGCGTGTCGGTCGATCCGGTCAGCGCACCGCCGGCGTTGTATTCGTTGCGGGTGCGGTCGGTACGGTCCGTCTGTCCCTGCAGTGCCAGCACGGCGCTGGTTTCACCCTGGCCGGGGCGGCGTTTCTTGTAGTCGAAGGCGAGACGGCCATTGAGGTTGCGGCCTTCGCTGTCGTTGTACACCGAGCCGTCGCCGGTGCGGCCGGTGCCGTTCAGCGGGTTGGTGTAGGTGTAGCGCTGCGTTTCGTTGACGAGGTCGTTGGTGCGGCCGAACAGCATGGGGCTGATCACCAGGCGCGCACCGTCGCCGAGATCGCGCGTGTAGCGCGCGATCAGATGCAGGCCATTGGAGCGGCCGCTGTCTTCGTCGTGTTCGAGGTCGTAACCGGTGCGCGCGCCGCCGGCGAAGGTTTCGATCGATACGTCGCGTCCGCCCGTGGTGGCGCGGGTGTCGGCAAAGCCGATGAGGATCAGCCCGGCTTCGCCTTCGCGGTTGCCGTAGGTGCCGCCGGCACGGCCGCCCAGGCCGCCGTCGTTGGCCGTCAGGCCGGCGCGGAAGGTCCCGGCCTTGGTGCCGGGCGCGTCGCGCAGGATGAGGTTGACGGTGCCGCCGGGGCCTGACGGGAATTCCGGCGTGCTGTTCTTGATGATTTCGATGCGTTCGATCAGGTCGGCCGGCAGGCGGAAGGCGGCGCGACTGCCGCCGGGCAGCGAGATGCCGTCGACCACGACATTGGGCTGCAGCCGGTCTTCACCGCGCTGGCGGCCGCCGCGTCCCTGGGTGGGCGGTGAGAGATTCACGCCGGGCAGCTGGCGCAGCAGTTCGCCCACGGTCGCCGCGTCCATGCGTTCGAGATCTTCGCGGCTGATGACGACCTTGGCCGAGGAGGAAAACTGGCGCTCTTCCTGCGCGGTATCGGGCGTGGCCGTGACCTGGACCGTATCCAGCGTGGTCGGAGCGACCGGTTCGGCGACCGGTTCGGCGGCCGGTGCGTCGGGCGAGGGCGTCTGCGCGTGCGCGGCGAAGGCGGCAAGGCAGGCGGCAAGGCAGAGCACGCGGGGGAAAGGCGGTGTCGACATGGGGGTTGTGGGCGGGGACATGTTCGGGAAGAGGGTCAGTCGGGCAGGCGGTCGAGGCTGAAAGCTTCGACCGCAACACCGAATTCGTTGCGGGTGCCGACGCCGTCGGCCCGGATTGTCGCACCGGGCTGAAGCAGGCTGCGATTGCGATGCGCGAGCCGCGGCGACAGGCGCACCACGGTGCCGTCTTCGAGCAGCAGGCCGCGCGGGCGGCGCGGCGAACCGAGCACGCGGACGATCTTGCCTTCGGCGCGCAGGCTGTCGAGCTGCGGAGCCGGTGCGGCGGGCCGGTCGGGAGTATCGAGCAGGCTGCGGCCGCTGTCGACGTTGATCAGTGCGCGAGCGTGCGGCTCGCCCCGTCCGTGGCCGCGCGCGACGATTGCGCGCACGCGCTCGCCGGGCCGCACGAATTGTGCCGCTCCCTCGCCGAGCGCGGGCGGCAGGCAGACCAGAGTGCCGTCGTCGAGCTGCAACAGGTCGATCCGGCCGAGCGGATTGATGAAGTAACGCGTCAACGTCCCTTCGAGCTGTGTCGGCGCCTCTGTCGCGATTCCGGCGGAAGACGCGTCCATGCCCGCCCGGCCGGCGTGGGCAGGAACGGTGCAGGCGGCGAATGCGAGGCCGGTGCAGGCGAGACGGGCGATGAAGCGCGGCATGCGGAATCGGGGGCGATGGAGAGCCATGTTATGCAGGATATAGCGAAGGGCATGCCAGATCGGCAGCCGTGTGGAATCAAGGGCTTGGCGTGCACGTTTCGGACGGCGTGTCCGCCCGCGCGACAGCGGGTGTCACGCAGGCGGACAGAGGCTCAGTCGGCGAGCTTGCGGTAAAGCTGCTGGCGGCTGATGCCGAGTGCGCGCGCGGCTTCGCTGACGTTGCCGCCGGCGCGGTCGAGCGCGCGCCGGATCATGCGCGTCTCCAGCCAGGCGACGGCCTCGGTCAGGGGGGCGTCCCAGGGCACGGCCTCGTCGCCGCCACTGCCGCCGCCGAGTGCGAGATCGTCGGGACCGATCGTGCTGCCGCGCGCGGTGAGCGCCGCGCGTTCGAGCACGTTGCGCAGCTCGCGCACGTTGCCCGGCCAGGCGTGGCGGGCGAGGCGGTCCAGCGCCGCCTGGGCGGGGCGCTTGCCATAGGGCCGCAGGAAATGCGCCGCGAGCGTGGGCAGGTCGGCGGCGCGCTCGCGCAGGGGCGGCAGATGGATGGGAAACACGTCGAGGCGGTAGTAGAGGTCCTCGCGGAAGCGGCCGGCGCGCGCTTCGTCGGCCAGGGCGCGGTGGCTGGCCGCGATCACGCGCACGTCGACCGGATACGCGCGGCCGGCGCCGACCGGCACCACTTCGCGCTCCTGCAGCACGCGCAGCAGCTTGGCCTGCAGGGCGAGCGGCATGTCGCCGACCTCGTCGAGCAGCAGCGTTCCGCCGCCGGCCTCGCGGAAGCGCCCTGCGCGGTCGGCATGCGCGCCGGAAAACGCCCCGCGCACATGGCCGAAGAGCTCGCTCTCGATCAGGTCGGCCGGAATCGCCGCGCAGTTGACCGCGACGAAGGGGCCGTTTGCGCGCGCGCTGTGACGGTGCAGCAGGCGTGCGACGACTTCCTTGCCGGTGCCGGTTTCGCCGCCGATCAGCACGGTGGTGTCGGAGGCTGCGGCCAGTCCGATGCGTTTCTGCACTTCGCGCATTGCCGGGCTGGTGCCGATCAGGCCCGGCTCGGCCGCGGCGTCGTCGGGGAGCGCGTCGGCCGGTGTGCGGGCGAGCGCGGCGGCGACGACGTCGGCGAGCTGCGCGCGCCCGATGGGTTTGGTGAGGTGATCGAAGGCGCCGAGTTTCATCGCTTCGATGGTGTTGTCGCCGCTGGCGTAGGCGGTGAGTACCACGCAGGGCAGATCGGGGTGCACGGTGCGCGCGTGCCGGACAAAATCGAGCCCGTTTTCCGCGCCCAGGCGCAGATCGATCAGGGCCAGCTGCGGCGTATCCGCCAGCGCGGCGCGCGCGCCTGCGAGCGTGGCTTCGGCCCGTACGGCATGACCGAGATCGGTGAGTGTTTCGGCGAGGCTTGCGCGGAAGCCGTCGTCGTCGTCGAGGAGCAGGATCAGGGCCATGTCAGATGGGCCAGTCGATTTCGAAAGTGGCGCCGGGTGTGTCGGGTACCAGGCGTGCATGGCCGCCATGCGCGGCAGCGATTTCGCGGACCAGTGCGAGCCCCAGACCGACGCCGTCGGCACGCCCGGTGACGAAAGGTTCGAACAGCTGCGCGGCCACGCGCGGTGCGACGCCGGGACCGCTGTCGGCCACGCGCAGGACGAGCCGGCCGCCGCCCGCATCGAGACGCAGGCCGACGGTGCCGCCCGGCGGCGTGTGCGCGCGTGCATTGGCGAGCAGGTTGTCGCAGGCGCGGCCCATCAGGTCGGGATCGAAGCGTGCGATGGGGGCCGTCTCCGGCGGCGTCACGACGAGCGTCACCTTGACGGCGGCAAAGGCTGCGCGATGGCGTGCGGCGCAGGCTTCGAGCCAGAGGGCGGGGTCGACTTCGCGCGGTGCGGGATGGAAGGGCTGGGTGAGCGCAAGCAGGCTGCCGATCAGGCGCTCGACGCGGCCGGTCTGTTCGAGCACGGCGTCGAGCGCCTGATGGGCGCGGTCGAGCCGGGTCGCGTCGTCGCCAGCGACGGCGAGCGCGTTTTCCGCGCGCAGTCTCAAGGTGGCGAGCGGATTGCGGACCTCGTGCGCGAGCCCGGCCGACAGCCGGCCCAGCAAAGCCAGCCGTTGCGCGTCGGCGAGCGTGCGGCCGAGCGCGGCGGCTTCGTCGCGCGCGGCGGCGAGCCGATCCGCGTAGGCATTGAGGGCGTGCGCGATGCGGTCGAGTTCGGGGTGGCCGGTGGACGCGTCGGGCAGGGGCTGGCGGCCGTCGGGTTCGCGCCGCAGCGCGGCCTCGATATCGCCGATGCTGCGGTTCCAGCGGGTGACGCTCCACAGGAAGCCGCCGCCGGCGAGCAGGGTGAAGACCAGCAGTGCGCCCATCGCCAGCGCGAGCCGGTCGAAAGTGCTGCCTACGAGCGTCGGCACGCGTGTCTGCGTCCACGCCGCCGGGCCGGTCGCGTCGGCGCAGGCGACCGCGATGCGCGTTTCGCGCAGGCCGGGATCGATCTCGACCAGGCTGGTCCGGCCGATCCGGGCGCGTTCGGCCAGGGCCGCGATGTGCGGCAATCCGGCCGGCGGCGCGTCAGTGGGCGGACGGTCGCCGTCCAGGGTCGGAAAGACGTGGACAAGCAGCCGCTCGTCCCAATAGCCGCCCTCCACGCCGGGCAGGTCGCGCAGGGCGAGGTCGGCGAGGGCCTCGAGCGCCGTCGGTTGATGGTGGCGGGCGGCGAGACCGAGCAGGCTCTCACAGCCGGATCGCGCAGCCAGTTCGGCGCGCGCAAGCTGGGCACGGCTGCCTTCGCGGGCCAGGCTCGCGAGCAGCGCGGCCATTGCCACGATGATGGCGAGCAGGACCAGCCAGTGAAGCAGCAGGCGCGTCTTGAAGGGCAGGGTGAACACGGGCGCGTTGTATCGGTGCGACAGCGATGGCGGAGGGCGATCGTCTGGGGCGTGCCGGGGCTTGCGTAATCTAAGTGAGAAATATTATCATTGCTTTTAACAATTAAAGCCAGCCGCGCGCAAGCGCAGCCAGCCACAACACGAAATCAGGGAGCGTCCAGTCAGCCAGTCCGCGCGTGCGTCGTGTTTGCCGCCCGTGCCGGTGCCCGGTTCGTGCCGTCATTGTCCCAGCAGCCAGCCTGCTCCGCGCGATGCGGACTGCCAGCCATTTGAATATCCGTTGTTTCCAGGAGAAACCCAATGGCTCGCATCCGCAGTCGCCACAATCCGCATACCGCCGCCACACTGGCCGCACTCGTTGCCGCAACCTTGCCGCTCGCCGTCCACGCCCAGGAAGCCAAACCGAGCGTCTTGCCCAAGGTCAGCGTCGAGGCCGCCGAGGAAGTGCCGTTCAGGGCCACCGAATCGGCCAATACCAAATACACGCAACCGTTGCTTGATACGCCGCAGACCGTGCAGGTCATCAAGAAGGAAGTGCTGCAGGAACAGGGCGCGGCTTCGCTGATGGACGCCTTGCGCAACACGCCCGGGATCACCATGCAGATGGGCGAGAACGGCAATACTTCCGCCGGCGATGCCTTCACGATGCGCGGCTTCTCGACCGAAAGTTCGATGTTCATCGACGGTATTCGCGATCTTGGCGCGATCACCCGCGACACGTTCAACCTCGAACAGGTGGAAATTGCCAAAGGCCCGGCCGGCGCCGACATCGGCCGGGGCGCGGCTTCCGGCTACATCAACCTGATCACCAAGCTGCCGACACGCGACGGCGTCAATGGCGCCACGCTCGGCTACGGTACGGCGCAGAAGAAACGCGCCACCGTCGATCTCAACCAGGCACTGGGCGAGACTGCGGCGATCCGCCTGAACGCGATGGTCAGCGACGGCGAAGTCGACGACCGCGATTTCGTCGAAAACCAGGGCTACGCCATTGCACCCTCGTTCGCGCTGGGCCTCGGCACACCGACCCGCTTCTATCTCTATTCGCAGCACGTCCGTCAGGACAACGTGCCGGATGGCGGTATTCCGAGTATCGGCATGAAAGGCTACTACAACGGCATCGCCGAGCTTCAGGCGGGCGCGAAGGTTGACCGCAGCAATTTCTACGGCAGCCCGAACGACTACGAGGAGGTGGATGCCGACATGGTCACGGCCAAGATCGAGCACGACCTGGGGGGCGGGACCACGATCCGTAACATCAGCCGCTACGGCCGGACCACGATGGATCGCGTGCTGACCGGTTTGAGCACGGGCGCCAACGGCATTACCGCGGTCAATCCCGCCGACCCGACCACCTGGACGGTCAACCGGTCGCGTCAGCGCGTGGACCGCGAAGACGAAATCCTGGCCAACCAGACCAGTCTCAACACCGAGTTCAATCTGGGCGGCATGAAGCACACCTTTGTTGGCGGTCTGGAGTTGATGTCCGAGCGGCAGAAGAACAAGAGCTATGCCACGACGGGTCTGACGATTGATCAGGCCAATCTTTACAACCCGAATCCGAACGACCCCAATATGCCGCTTCCTTTCGCCACGGGTGCGTATACGGATGGCAAGACCATGACCACGGCATTGTATGCCTTCGATACGATCGAGCTGACACCGCAATGGCTGCTGAACGGCGGCCTGCGTTTCGAGCATTACCGGACGGAAACGAATGGCGCAACGCTCACTGGTGGTGTACTTGTGCCGACAACTCTTTCCGATTCTGACAATCTGCTGAGCTGGAAAGTCGGTGCCGTCTACAAGCCCGCGCCCAACGGCAGCATCTACGCGGCCTACGCCACTTCGCTGACACCGCCCGGCAGTGCGAATTTTGCGCTTTCCGGTACGGCCAACAATGCGAACAATCCGGCGCTCGATCCGCAGGAAACCGAAAACTACGAGATCGGGACCAAGTGGGATCTGCTGAACGAGCGTCTGAGTCTGGCCGCCGCACTGTTCCGCACCGAGAACAGCAAGCAGGCCTCGTATGACGATGCGCTGCAGCCGATGCAGATCGGGGCCACCCGCGTCCAGGGGGTCGAACTCAGCCTGGTCGGCCAGATTACCAATTTCTGGCAGATCACCGCCGGCATCACCAAGCTGGATGCCAAGGCGATCGACCAGCAGAACGCGACGGGCACGGTCACCCAGGGGGTCCGCTGGACGCCCGATCTCACGGCCACCTTGTGGACGTCCTACACCTTGGGCAGTTTCACGCTGGGCGGCGGTGCACGCTATGTTTCGGATCAGGAGCGTGTGATTACCGCCAACCCTGCACCTGCGAACGGTCTTTCGGAAATCCCCTCGTACTGGGTGGCCGACATGATGGCAGCGTACAAACTCTCCGATCAGATCAATCTGCGTCTGAACGTCTACAACCTGTTCGACAAGGAATACATCGAGAATCTGAACAACGGCGGTGGCCGGGTACGGCTGGGCCTGCCCCGTTCGGCCATGCTGACGGCGGAGTTCACGTTCTGATCGTGCGTTCGTCCGTGCGCCGGCCAGTCCGGCGCACCGGCCACGAGCCCGCCTCAGGCGGGCTTTTGCCGTTTTTGCGTTGCTGATTCACGGAGCCGTCATGTTGCTGCATTTGCCCGGGGTCTTTTCCAAGCACGAAGTCGCCGAACTGCGCCGCGCGCTCGACGCGGGGCCCTGGATCGACGGTGCCGGCAGTGCCGGGCCGCAGGCGGCCGAGGTCAAGCGCAACCTCCAGTATTCCCCCGAGGCGCCGGATTTCGCGGCACTCTCGGGTGCAGTCGCGGCGGCGCTCGAACGGCATCCGCTGTTCGTTGCCGCCGCGCTGCCGCGCCGTATCCTGCCGCCGATGTTCAACCGCTATGCCGGCGGCGGCACCTACGGCAATCACATCGACAACGCGAGCCAGATCGACCGGCGCGACGGTGCGCGGGTGCGCACCGATCTGTCGGCGACCGTATTTCTCTGCGAACCGGCGGATTACGACGGTGGCGAACTCATCGTCGAGGACACGTATGGTGCGCACGAAGTGAAGCTCGATGCCGGCGATGCGATCCTCTATCCGTCGTCGAGTCTGCATCGCGTCGAGCCGGTCACGCGCGGCGCGCGCGTGGCCTCCTTTCTCTGGGTGCAGAGTCTGGTGCGCGACGAAATGCAGCGCCGGCTGCTGTTCGAGCTGGACATGAATCTGGTCAGGCTGCGCGCCCGGCATGGCAACGAGGCCGAACTGGTGGGGCTGACCGGGCACTATCACAACCTGTTGCGGCTGTGGAGCGAATGAGCGCCGCGCCGTTGCCGCCCCTGACTGAAATTCCGGCCGACCTGGTGGCGGTGGAGGATTACCTGCGCCGCGCGCCGCTGCACCTGCCGGCCGCGACCTGGGCCTGGCTCGACGGCGGCGCGGCGGACGAAACGACGCTGGCCGCCAATCTCGCGGCCTGGCGCGCGCTGGAGCTGTGGCCGCGCGCGTTTGCGCGGGTCGCCGGCGGGCATACGCGCGTCGAACTGTTCGGCGACGCGCTCGCGCATCCCTTCGTGCTCGCGCCGGTGGCGTCGCAGACGCTGCTGCACCCGGACGGCGAAGCGGCGACCCTGTTGGCGGCCGGCGTGATGGGCGGCGCGGCGGTGGTGGCCTCGCAGTCCGCGGTTCCGCTCGAAATCCTGGCCGCTCGGGCACATGGCCCGCTGTGGCTGCAACTGTATTGGCAGGGGCGCCGCGATACGACGCGCATACAGGTGCGCCGCGCCGAGGCGGCGGGCTGCCGTGCGCTCGTGCTGACGGCGGATGCGCCGGTCGCAGGCGTGCGCAACCGCGCCCAGCGTGCCGGATTCGTCATGCCGGCGGCCGGGGGGGCGGCACCCGTCCTGCCGGCCCTGACTGAGGCGCAGAGCCTGGTCTTCGACGGCTACATGGCGATTGCGCCCGACTGGGACGACATCGCCTGGCTGGCGGACGAAAGCCGCATACCGCTGCTGATCAAGGGCATCCTGCACCCGGACGACGCGCGTCGCGCACTCGATGCCGGCGCGGCGGGTATCGTCGTCTCCAACCACGGTGGCCGCGCGCTCGACGGCGCGCCGTCGAGCGTCGCCGCGCTGCCCGGCGTGGTCGAGGCGGTGGGCGGCCGCATACCGGTGTTGGCGGACGGCGGCATCCGGCGTGGCGCGGATGCGCTGAAGGCGCGCGCACTCGGCGCCGATGCCGTGCTGATCGGCCGGCCCTACGCCTGCGCGCTGGCCGTGGCCGGCGCGCTTGGTGTGGCGCATCTGTTGCGTCTGCTACGCGAAGAGCTGGAGATCGCCATGGCGCTGACCGGGCACGCCACGCTGGCCGAGGCGGGCATGCATGCGCTGCGCCGGAGCTGACGCGGTTTTCTTCACTGTTCACGGGAGTTCCCATGTCGAAACACACAGCTACGGTCGCCGCCTGGTTTGCGATCGTCGCGTTGCCCGCTGGCGTCGCCCGGGCAGAGTCCTTCACGCCGGCACTCCGGGCCGATGCCGCGTCCGTCTATGTCTGCCGTCCGGACAAATCCTGGTTTGCGCGATTGCCGGCCGCGGAGGCGCCTGCGATCCGGATTGCGGGCAACGTCCGCGGCATCCTGCCCTGGGGGACCTGCGCACACGCTTTCGCGCCCGCCGGCGAAGTGGAACTGATCGCAGAACCGGGCCAGGGCGGCTGGGCGTTCGGCCGCTTCGGCGCGCGTTTCGACGCGGTCGCCGGCAGCGCGCGCGTCTTCACGCTGGAAATCGTCGAAACCATGCCGGAGAACAGGGGAATGGCGGTGCAGCGGAACTGGGTTGCCCGTTTTCGCGAGATCGGCTTTACGGAAGCAGGGCCCGGGCTGGCGAAACTGCGTGCGACGGAATCGCCGGCCGGCCGCTGAATCGCGCGCGATCTAGGGGGTAGCGGCCTTGAATTCGAACGGCAGGTGCAACACTGCCGGCGTTGGCTGGCCGTCGACGCGCGGCGGATCGAAGCGCCAGCGTTTCGCCGCCGTCAGGGCCGCCCAGGCGCGCGCGGGCGTCGCGTCGCCCACCACACGCGGCAACTGCACGCGGCCCGCGGCATCGACCACGAATTCGACCAATACCGTTTCGGCGGGCGCACCGCTGCGCGGCGCGACCGGCAACGGCCGCACGCGCGCGGTGGGCAGCCGGTCGAGCGCCTCGGCCGTGGCCAGCGGCGCGCCCTCGCCGTTCAGCCGGGCCAGCAGATCGAGCGCCTCGTCGCCGGGCGCGGTATCGCGGTTGGCCCGGCTGAATTCCAGCGTGGTGTGCAAGAGCGCCGCGCTGGGCTGGCCGTTCTTCTTTGCAGGTTTGAAGCGCCAGGTTTCCAGCATCGCTGCGGCCGCATGGCCGAAATCGGGATGCGTCGCTTCGAGCACGCGCGTCTGACGCACGCGGCCGTCCGAGTCGACGACGAAAGCCACCTGCGCCGATCCCGTGACGCGGCGCTGCAGGAGGCCGAGCGGATAGACGGCGCCGGTTGCGAGCGTGAGGGCCGGCGGGGTGTCATAGCGATAATCCTCGGGCAGACCGGGCGCGGCGCGTTCGGGCACTTTGAAGGGCGTTACGCCTTGCGGGTCGCGTTCGGTGCCTTGGCGCAGAGGCACGCCTGAAAACGCGTCGACCCATTGCGGCTTGATGAATTTGATACCGGTACGCAGCTTGGCGGCAATGGGTTGGCCGTCCTTGTACGCGGGACGATAGCTGCCGCTCAGCCAGCGGTCGAGTGCGGCGGATTCGAAGACGGGATGCGGCGATTCGAGCACGACGATCTCGTTCAGCACGCCGTCCGCACCGATGCGCAGCAAGGCTTCGACACGCCCCTTATTGTCGGAGACCAGACCGAAAGGATAGTGAATCGGGGCCGCGTCGACGTGTATGGGGGGCGCATCGTAGGCGGGTTTCTGGGGCGCCTCGTCCGCTCTCGCAGAGGTTGTCCCCGGTAGCGCAAGAGCTAGCAGTAATGGAACGCGCGTCAGGCGAGGCAGCAGCGTGGTCGTCATTCAGTACACGTCCCGCCGATACCGTCCCTGCACGGCCAGCGCGTCGAGCGCGTCGCGGCCCAGCGCCTCGGCGAGCGCGGCGTCGACGCCTTCGGCCATGCCGACGCGGCTGCCGCAGACATAGATCGCGCCGTCGGCGTCGATCCAGCGGCGCAGGGCGTCGGCTTCGGCGGCGAGGCGGTGCTGGACGTAGCGGTGCGCGCCGCCGTCGCGCGAGAACACGGCGTCCACGCGGGCGAGTGCGCCGTCGGCTTGCCAGCGTGCGATGTCGCGCTCGAACAGATGATCGTGGGCGGCGTTGCGTTCGCCGTAGACCAGCCAGCAGGGCGGGCCGCCGGTTTCGGCGCGCGCTTTCAGGTGTGCGACGAGCCCGGCGATACCGGTGCCGCCCCCGACGAGCAGCAGCGGGCGGTCGCGGTTACCGTCGATACGGAAGCCGGGCTGCGCGCGCAGCCGCATTTGCACGGTGTCGCCGGGGCGCAGGCCCGATGCGAGCCAGTTGGAGACGCGGCCGGGGGTGCCGTCGGGGCGGCGCTGGGCGCGCACGACGAGGCCGAGCCGGGCCGGGCCGGGCGCGTCGGACTCGTGCGGCAGGGTGGCGAGCGTGTAGGTGCGCGCCGTGTCGTCGCCGCTGTCGGCCGGCGGCAGCACGTCGAGCACATCGCCGGCTTCCCAATGTGGCGGCTCGCGGCTGTCGCGTTCGAGTTCGATCCAGTAGACCGGCTCGCCGGCACTGCCGGGATTGAGCAGCCGGCGTTCGGCGAGCAGCGCGGACTGCCAGCCGGGGGTGCGTGGGACGGCGGGCGGGGCGATGCCGAGCGCGTCGTGCCAGGCGGTGAGGGCGTCTGAGTCGTGGTCGTCGACCTCGATGCGTTCGAAGCGCGGGTGCGCGCCGGAGGCGGCAAGCCAGTCGTCCAGGCTGCGGCCGAAGCCGCAGAAATGGGCGTAATTGCGGCTGCCAAGCGCGACGAGCCCGTAGTCGAGTCCGCCGAGCAGGGCCGGGGTCTGCATCGCGCGGCGGCGGAAGGCCTGTGCGTTGTCGGGGGCGTCGCCGTCGCCGGTGGTGCTGACGACGAACCAGGCGTTGCGGCAGGCGGCGAGCGCGTCGGCATCGAGCGCATTCAGGGCGGCAAGCCGCACGGTTTCGCCGCGCGCGCGCAGGGCGTCGGCGGTGAGCCGGGCGAGATGTTCGGCGCCGCCGGTCTGGCTGGCGTAGCACACCCAGTGTTCGCCGGGCGCGGCGGGCGGGGCAGGGCGGCGCCACAGCGGCCGCAGACAGGCGAAACACAGCCCGAGGTAGGCAAGCACGACGCCGCCGGCGGCGAGGAGCCGCAGAGGATCGGAGGCGAGCATCAGACGAGGGCTTCGAGAAAGGCCGGCGTGGGATGCGCGAGATGGCCGGTTGCGCCGTCGCGCGCGACAAAGAGCGCAGCCAGCCCGTGCGCCCGTGCCCGTTCGACACCGGCGTCGGGGCCCAGCACCAGAAGCGCAGTGGCCCAGGCGTCGGCTTCGATGGCGTCGGCGTGCAATACGGTGACGCTGGCCAGTGCGTGTGCCACCGGCATGCCGGTACGCGGATCGAGCGTGTGCGAATAGCGGCGGCCGCCGGACTCGAAATAGCGGAAGTCGTCGCCGGAAGTGGCGATGGCCAGACCGTCGAGCGCGACGACCGGGCCTTCGCCGTCGGCGTGGCCGGGCCAGCGTACGCCGACCTGCCAGGGACGCCCGTCCGGGCGGCGACCGTGCGCCTTGAGTTCGCCGCCGACCTCGACCATCGCATGCCGGATGCCGGCCGCCGCCAGCGCGGCCAGCACGCGATCGGTGGCGTAGCCCTTGGCGATAGCGGAAAAATCGAGGTAGCAGCCGCCCGGCTGCAGCACGCGGTCGCCGACCAGGCGGACGCGCCGCCAGTCCACACGCGCGCGGTGCGCGGCTATGTGCGCGTTCGGCGGCGGCGTATCGCGCGGGCGCTCGGGACCGAAGCCCCAGAGATTGACCGCCGGGCCGACCGTGGGGTCGAAGGCGCCGTCCGAATCGGCGGCGTGCGCCAGCGCACGGGCCAGCACGAAGCGGCAGGCTTCGGGCAGCGCGACCCATTCGCCGGCCACGGCGCGGTTGTAGCGCGAAAGGTCGGACCCGGCATCCCAGGTGCTCATTTCACGCACGACCCGATCCAGTTCGGTTTCGATCGCGGTGCGCAGTTCGGGCAGGCGGGAGGCCTCGGCGCCGGCGATGCGCGCCGACCAGGCCGTGCCCATCGTCGGCCCGCCCAGCGTATGGATGGCGCCCGTGCGCACCGGCGCCTGATCCGACAGGACCATCATGCCGTCTTGCGCTTACTGCGGCAGAACTTCGAGCACAGCGGCATACGACAGCCGGCGTTCCTTGATCTGCGGCAGCGAAGTCTTGCTGTCGCGCATTTCGACTTCGATGCGGTACATGCCGGGCGTCGGCCACTTGATCCTGACTTCACCCTGGGCGTCGGTCTTCAGCTTGAAATCGCCGATCGCGTCGCGATACCGGCTGCCGCCGGGATGGACGTCGACTTCGAGGCCGGCCGGCACGGGTTTGCCGTCGAGGGTGAAGCGGAAGACGGCATCCTCGCCTGCGTAAAGATCGTTGGGATGGGTGACCGGGGCGAATCCGAGGCCCTGGCCGCTGGGCTTGAGGGCGCTCGGTTTGCCGACGGTGACGAAGGTTTCGAGCGTATTCGCGCCTTCGCCCACGCGCAGCTCTGCGGCGTCCTTCGGCACGTTCTTGTCGAATTCTGCGGCCGGTCCGCGCCAGATTTTGTTTTTGCCCTCGGCATCTTTCCAGCGGGCGTTGATGCCGCTGTTGCTGCTGCGGATGCGGTAGGTGCCATTGTCTTTCATGTTCACGTCGAACACGCGGCGCAGTTTGCCGGTGGCCTCATTTTCCAGCGGAACGCTGCTGCCGTCCGGCGCGATCGCGGTGATGTCGCCGCGCAGCGTGTTGTGGTTGAAATAGAACATGTCGTTGCCCGAGGCGGCGTCGAAGGTGACGTAGGCGGGCTTGGACAGTACGGTGGACGACGGCAGGATGAAGCTGCCGTGGGCAAATGCAGCGGTGGAACCGGCAGCGAGCAGGGCGGCGACGAGCGGACGGATGAGGCTGGATTTCATGGGAATCTCCGGTGTTGGATCGATCAGGGTTTCAGGTCGACGACGATCTCGCCGAGTTCGGATTTGCCGGTGGCGGTCAGTTTTTGCGCCTTGGCGGGTGGCCACTGGAAGGGCACACTGACCAGTTCGCGTCCGCCGACTTCACGTGCGGCCTCGACCTTGAGCACGTACTGGCCTGCGGGGAGCGTGCCTTGCGGGAAGGCGCCGTTCCTGAATTCCATGGTGTGCTTGCCGACCGGGCGGGTCGCGCTGGTGACGCCGTCGACCGGCATCGCGAGTTCGCGGCCGGTGCGGCGCCACCATTGCCGCATGTCCTTCAGCCATTTTTCGCCGTTTTCCTTGCCGGCCTTGGGCAGCTGGTACCAGACGGCGAGGTTGCCGGCGACGGTGTTGTCCGGGCGTTCGAGCCACATCGCCACGTAGGGCCGGTGATACTCGGATACCTTGAGTTGCGGCACCTCGACGGTGAGCGACAGGTCGGCGGCCTGGGCCGCGACGGGCACGGCGACGCAGGCGCCGAGCAGCAGGGGGGCGGTTTTTTGCATGTGAGCCTCTTGGGGTCGGGAAATATCAGTGGATGAACAGCAGGGCGATCAGCAGCGGCACGGCCAGGCCCAGTCCGGTCAGCGGCCAGGTGGACGGCCGGTTGGGCGCGTGCAGCTTGAGCAGCCACAGACCGGTGATCGCGAACACCAGGCAGGCGATCGCGATCAGGTCGAGAAATGCGGACCAGACCGCGCCGGTGTGGCGGCCCTTGTGGAGATCGTTGAGATAGGCGATGACGCCGCGCGTCGTGCGTTCGTACTCCGCCTCGCCGTCTTCGAGACTGAGGCGCAGCCAGGCGTCGCCGCCCGGTTCGGGCAGGGAAACATAGATTTCCTCGGGCGACCATTCGGCGGTCTGCCCGCCGAGGGCCACATGAAGCGTCTCGCGTGCCCAGCTGCGTGCGGCCTCGGGTAGGGGAGCGTCGCCGGTCGCGGCTTCCGCCGTTTCCGCGAGCGCCGCCTTGAGCGGTGCTGGAATTGCCGCCTTGCGGGTAACGACGTGCGGTTCGGCCTCGATCAGGCCGGCGTGGTTGAGCGTGATGCCCGTCACGCTCAGCAGGGCCAGGCCCGCGAGCGCGAGGGCGGCACTGATCCAGTGCCACTGCGTCAGGGTGCGAAGGAGGCTCGAGCGATTGGCTAGCGTGGGGGCTGCAGGCATGGCTGTCCCAAAGACCGGTGGGGTTCGGTTGGCTGGCGACAGCTGGCTCGGAGTGCTGCGATGATAATATGAACGAGAAACATTCTCAATATGTTGCCCGGCGGATGTTTCACACCGGGCAGCCGCGGAGCTGCTTGTAAGGATCGTGCGTCATGCGCGACAGCCTGGCATGACCCACTCGGAGGAAATGCCATGCATGTCATGTTTGCCGGAATTGCGCGCGGACTCGCCGGACTGGACGGGATAGGCGACTGGATCGGTCTGCTGGGCGTACGTCTGCTGCTGGCCTACGAGTTCGGTCTGGCCGGCCTCATGAAGCTGCGAGGCGAGAACTGGTTTGCCGACATCGGCCAGGATCTGCCGTTTCCCTTTGCGCACCTGCCCGTTGACCTCAGCTGGACGCTGGCCACATGGACCGAGCTGATCGGGGCGATGGCCCTGGTGCTGGGGCTCGGCACGCGCTTCTGGGCGTTTGGCCTGCTGGTGGTCGATCTCGTCGCCTGGGCGTCGGTACACGCCGGAAACGGCTACAACGTCTGCGACAACGGCTATCAGCTGCCGCTGATGTATCTGGTCATGCTGCTGCCCCTCGTCCTGTTCGGGCCGGGCAGGCTTTCGATCGACCATGCGGTGCGCGCGTATCTGTCGAAGGCGCGTGCGTGAGGGTTGCAGCCGCGCAGGATGAAGCGGCCGTCTCCATCGGGGCAATGCCGGTTTTGTGCATCCTGAGACGCGCCCGGCCGGGGGCCGGCGGCTCAGCCGCCGGTCATCGACATGAAGCGCACGATCTTGCCCGGCGCCTCGCGGAATTCGTGGCGTTCCGGCTTGAGTTCGATAGCGTCGCGGATCGCGGCCTCGAGTTCGGCATCGGATGCGCCGCGCCGCAGCAGCGGACGGAATTCAAATTTCTCGTCCTGCCCCAGGCACATGTAGGCCGTGCCGTCGACGGCCACCCGCACGCGATTGCAGGTTTCGCAGAAATGCTGCGAGATGGGCGTGATGAAGCCGACGTTGAAGCGGCCGTCGGGCGTGCCCAGGTAGCGTGCGGGACCGGCGCCGGGCTGTGCGGTCTCGACGAGGCCGAACTGGCGCTGCAGGCGGGCGCGGACCGGCTGCAGATCGAGGTAGGCGGCGTTGCGGCCGGTCTCGCCGATGGGCATGGTCTCGATGAGACGCAGCACGAAACCGCGTTCCATGCAGAAGGCGACCATGGCGTCGATCTCGTCGTCGTTCTGGCCCGCCAGCGCGACCATGTTGAGCTTGATCGGCGCAAAGCCGGCCGCGCGCGCTGCGTCCAGCCCGCGCATTACCCGGTCGAGCACGTCGCGCCCGTTGATCTTTTCCACGCGGGCCTGCTGCAGTGAGTCGAGGCTGACATTGAGCCGCGTCACGCCGGCCGCCTTGAGTGCCCCGGCATGGCGTTCGAGCTGGGTGGCGTTGGTGGAGAGCGAGAGATCATCGAGGCCGGGCAGGGTGGCCAGCCGGCCGGCGAGGCCGACGATATCGCGCCGCAGCAGCGGCTCGCCGCCGGTGAGGCGTACATGGCTGACGCCCAGGCGGGCGAAGGCGCCGATCAGGCGTTCGATCTCGTCGAAGCTGAGCCAGTGTTCGGGCTCCTCGAAGCCCTTGAAGCCTTCCGGCATGCAGTAGCTGCAGCGCAGGTCGCAGCGGTCCGTGACCGAGAGCCGCACGTAGTCGATGCGGCGGCCGAAACGGTCGACAAGGGCGGGCTGGGACATGACGGACTGGAGCACGCGGGCTATATATGAAAAAATATAACCCCATTTTAGCAGCCCGGCGGGCTGGCAATCGATGAAGCTATTCGGCATCGCAGGCTACAGCGGCAGCGGCAAGACCACGCTGATCGAACGGGTACTGCCCCGGCTGACGGTGTACGGCCTCCGGGTGGCGGTGCTCAAGCACACGCACCATGACGTCGACCTCGACCGGCCCGGCAAGGACAGCTGGCGTGCGCGGGAGGCCGGTGCGGCGGCGGTGCTGCTGGCATCCGATGCGCGCACTGCGCTGCTGGTCGAGCATCGCAGCGCGCCGCCTGCGTTTACCGCATTGCTCGAACGTCTGCCGGCCTGCGATCTGGTGCTGGTCGAAGGCTGGAAGCGCGAGCCGATTCCGCGGCTGGAGGTGCACCGCGCGGCGACCGGCAAGCCCTGGCTGTTTCCGGACGATCCGTACGTGCGGGCGGTGGCGTCCGACATCGCGCCACCGGGCGACATTCCGCATATCGACCTTGATGCCATTCCCCAACTGACCGAGTTCATCCTGACCCATGCTGACCGCTGCCCAATTGCTTGATGCCCTGCTCGAACGCGCCCGCGCGCCGCGCGCCACCGAAACCGTTGCGGTGACAGGGGCACTTGGCCGCGTACTTGCCGCGCCGGTACGCTCGGCGATCACCGTGCCGCCGCTCGACAACAGCGCGATGGACGGTTACGCCGTGCGCGTGGCCGATGTGCCGGCGGCCGGCACGCGCCTGCCGGTGTCGCAGCGCATCCAGGCCGGAGAAGTCGGCGCGCCGCTCGCCGCCGGCACTGCCGCGCGCATCTTCACCGGCGCGCCGGTGCCGCCCGGTGCCGACGCGGTGCTGATGCAGGAAATGTGCAGCGCCGAGGGCGATGCGGTCGTCGTCAACAAGCGGCCTGCCATGGGCGAGAACATTCGCCGTGCCGGCGAGGACATTCGCGCCGGGAACGAAATTCTCGCTGCCGGTACGCGCCTGGGCCCGGCCGAAATGGGTCTGGCAGCTTCGGTCGGACTGGGCGAGCTGAGCGTGTTCCGCCGCCTGAAGGTGGCCTGCTTTTTCACCGGAGACGAACTGGTATCGCCCGGCACGCCGCTGGGGCCGGGCCAGATCTACAACTCCAATCGCTACACGCTGGCAGGTTTGATCCAGGGCATGGGCTGTGAGCTGATCGATCTGGGCATCGTGCCCGACACGCTCGAAGCCACCGAGACCGCGCTGACGCACGCGGTCGCGGAAGCCGACGTGGTCGTCACCAGCGGCGGCGTATCGGTGGGCGAGGCCGATTACGTGAAGGCGGCGGTGGAAAAGCTTGGCCGCATCGAAATGTGGAAGGTCGCGATGAAACCGGGCAAACCCATCGTCTACGGCCGTGTGGGCGAAGCCGATTTCGTCGGCCTGCCGGGCAATCCCGTCTCGGCCTTCGCCACCTTCAGCCTGTTCGTGCGGCCCTTCCTGCTGAAACGCATGGGTGCCGCGCACGTACTGTACCGCGCTTTTCCCGTGCGTTCGGCTTCGGCCTGGCCGAAGGCAGGCGACCGTCGCGAATTCCTGCGTGCGCGACTCGCCGACGACGGACAGGTGGAGATTTTCCGCAACCAGAGTTCGGGTGTGCTGACGTCCTGCGCCTGGGCCGATGGCTTCGTCGATCTCGATATCGGCAAGACCATCCAGCCGGGCGACTGGGTGCGCTTCATTCCCTTCCCGGAAGTGCTGGGATGACGCTGCGCATGCTGTATTTCGCCCGTCTGCGCGAGCGCTTCGGACAGGCTGAAGAATGTCTGGCGTTCGACGGCGCGACAGTGGCCGATCTGCTCGGCGCGCTGCGCGCGCGCGGCGATGCCTGGGCCGAAGAACTGGCGGCCGGCCGCAGTTTCCGCGTGGCGGTGAACCAGGAACTGGCGACGCCGGATACGCGGTTGGCGGATCGTGCCGAAGTGGCGATCTTTCCGCCGGTGACGGGGGGCTGACATGAAGATACGGGTGCAGACCGAAGCCTTCGATCTGGGCGCGGAAATCGACGCACTGCGTGCCGGACGGCTGGACGTCGGTGCGGTTGCGAGCTTCGTGGGCTACGCGCGCGACATCAACGACGGCAGCGACGTGCGGGCGATGACACTGGAGCATTACCCGGGCATGACCGAGAAGGCGCTCGGCACGCTGGCCGATGAGGCCGCAGCGCGCTGGACGCTGATCGATGCCACGGTGGTGCACCGCGTCGGCCGCCTGCTACCGGGCGATCCCATCGTGCTGGTGGCGGTGGCGAGCCGCCACCGCGGCGATGCCTTCGCCGCCTGCGCTTTCATCATGGATGCGCTGAAAACGCGCGCGCCGTTCTGGAAAAAGGAAGAAACCCCCGCGGGCGAGCGCTGGGTCGAGGCGCGCGCCAGCGACGACGCGGCCGCTGCGCGCTGGGCGGACAAAGTCGGGCGGCCCGACTGAAATCACGCCTCGACGGTTTGCTTGACATTTGTTCTAACACGAACTAAATTTCGTTCGTGTTAGAACAAATTGAGTGCGAAATGTCATCGTTCTCCGAATTCCTGCCGACCGTGCAGGCCCTTGTGCAGTGCTATCAGGCCTTCGAGGCCTGTTCGGATTCGCATATCCGCACGCTCGGCCTCACGCCGCCGCAGTTCGATATCGTGGCCACCCTCGGCAATACGCCGGGCATGACTTCGAAGGAGCTGGGTGAAAAAACCCTGATCACCAAGGGCACGCTGACTGGCGTGATTGATCGCCTCGTCGAACGCGGCTGGGTCGAGCGTGCCGCGCACGACCGCGACCGGCGCTGTCAGATCGTTCGTCTGACGTCCGCGGGCGAGGCCGTGTTCGCCCGGGTCTTCCCCGCTCACATGGAGTACATGGCCACGCACTTTGCCGGCGTGGCCGCGGCCGATCACAAACGCTGGCAGGGTGCGCTGCATGCCCTGCGCGACCAGTTGAAAAAGGAGAGAACATGACATCCGTCCGTTACACGTCGCCTGCCGTCATCCTGCACTGGCTGATCGCACTGCTGATCTTCGTCGGCTTTCCGCTCGGGGTGTACATGCACGACTTGCCGCTGTCGCCCACCAAACTTCAGCTTTACAGCTATCACAAATGGATCGGCATCAGCGTGCTGCTGCTGGTGGGCCTGCGCCTGGTCTGGCGCGTGACGCATACCCCGCCGCCGCTGCCGGCCGATCTCAAGGCGTGGGAGCGGGCGGCCAGTCATGCGGCCCACGGCGCACTGTATCTCCTGATGATCGCGGTGCCGCTGACGGGGTGGCTGATGAGTTCGGCCAAGGGTTTCCAGACCGTGTGGTTCGGCGTGCTGCCGCTGCCGGATCTGGTCGGCAAGGACCGTGCGCTGGGCGAAACGCTCGAAGATGCCCACGAGATTTTGAACTTCGTGATGCTGGGGCTGGTCAGCCTGCACGTGGCTGCGGCCCTGAAACATCATTTCGTCGAACGCCTGCCTTTCCTGCAACGCATGGGGCTGGGTGGCAAGGAATAGCGCATGAACATGAAATCCTGGAGTGTATGGCTGGTCTTGCTGGCGGCGCCGGTCGCCCACGCGGTCGAATATCGCACCGTGCTGCCCGCGCAGAGCAGCATCGGCTTCGAATTCGTACAGATGGGGGTGAAAATTCCGGGCGGCTTCAAGCGCTTTAACACGCAGATGAGCTTCGATCCGGCCAGGCCGGAAACCGCCCGTGCGACGATCGAAATCGATCTGGCCAGCATCGATGCCGGTTCGCCCGAGGCCGATGAGGAATCGGCCGGCAAGCTATGGTTCAACCGCGGGGCCTTCCCCCAGGCCCGTTTCGTTTCGAGCCGGATCAGCGCCCTGGGCAACAACCGCTATGAGATGCGCGGCACGCTCACGATCAAGGGCAAGAGCCGGGAAATGGTTGTGCCGGTGCGCTATACGCCGGGCAAGGATACCGCACGCTTCGACGGCAGCTTTGCGCTCAAACGCCTGGACTTCGGTATCGGCGAAGGCATGTGGGCCGATGTCGAGACCGTCGCCAACGAGATCAACGTGAAATTCAGCATTGCCGCCACCGGCAAATAAAGCCGTTCGTTCAACCAAGGAGAGTTTATCCATGAAACACCTCGCCCTCGCAACCGCGCTCGCAGCCTTCGCCGCCGCTTCCCAGGCCGCGCCGGTTACCTATGTCATCGACAGCACCCATACCTATCCGGCCTTTACCTACAATCACCTCGGCTTTTCCAACCAGACCCACCGCTTCAACAAGACCACCGGCACCATCGTGCTGGATCGCGCCGCCAAGACCGGCTCGGCCGATGTGACCATCGATGCCAAGTCCGTCGATGCCGGTTCCGCCATCTTCAATGAACACATCCAGGCCGCCGATTTCTTCGATACGGCGAATCATCCGACCCTGAGTTTCAAGGGCACGAAATTCACCTTCAACGACGATACGCCGGCCACCATGTCCGGTGAGATCACCATCAAGGGCGTGACCAGGCCGATCACGTTCAGCATCGCCGATTTCAACTGCGGCACGCATCCGATGCGCAAGGTCGAGACCTGCGGCGCCAACGCCACCGCCAAGATCAAGCGCTCCGAGTTCAACATGGGCAAGAACGCCCCGCTGGTGAGCGACGATGTGACACTGACCCTGTCCGTAGAGGCTTTCAAGAAGCAGTAATCAGGCAGCCGGCAGCCGGGCGCCGCCGCAATGCGGCGGCGCCCGCGTAAAATGCGGCTTTCATCCTCGCTGGACGTTGCCGTGCTGCCCCACCAGATCGAACTGCTCGCCCCCGCACGCGATGCCGACATCGGCATCGAAGCGGTGAATCACGGCGCCGATGCCGTGTACATCGGCGGGCCGGCATTCGGCGCACGCGCTTCGGCGGCCAACGACATCGCCGACATCGCGCGGCTGGTCGAGCATGCGCACCGCTTCAACGCGCGCATTTTCGTCACCCTCAACACCATCCTTGCCGACAACGAACTGGAACCGGCGCGCCGGCAGATTCATCGCCTGTACGACGCAGGTGTCGACGCACTCATCGTGCAGGACATGGGCCTGCTCGAACTCGATTTGCCGCCGATCCAGCTGCATGCCAGCACGCAGTGCGACATCCGCACGCCGGAGAAAGCCCGCTTTCTGCAGGATGCGGGCTTTTCGCAGATCGTGCTTGCGCGCGAGCTCGACCTGAAACAGATCGCCGCCGCGCGTGCCGCGCTACGGCCCGGGGCCGTGCTGGAATTCTTCGTCCACGGTGCGTTGTGCGTGGCCTACAGCGGCCAGTGCTACATCAGCCATGCCCACACCGGGCGCAGTGCCAACCGCGGCGACTGTTCGCAGGCCTGCCGCCTGCCGTACCAGGTGCTCGACATGGAAGGGCGCGTCGTTGCGCACGACAAGCACGTGCTGTCGATGAAGGACAACAACCAGAGTGCCAACATCGAGTCGCTCGTCGAAGCCGGTATCCGCAGTTTCAAGATCGAAGGCCGCTACAAGGACATGGGCTACGTGAAGAACATCACGGCTCACTACCGCACATTGCTGGACGAACTGATCGAACGCCGGCCCGAATTCGCGCGCAGTTCCAGCGGCCGCACCACGTTTGCCTTCAGGCCCGATCCCAACCAGAACTTCAACCGCGAATTCACCGATTACTTCGTCGGTGGGCGCAAGGGCGACATCGGCGCCTTCGATACGCCCAAAAATCCCGGCCTGCCCATCGGCCATGTGACGAAACGCGGCGACAAGTGGGTGGAGCTGGAAACCGATGATCCGGCTACCGTGCTCAACAACGGCGACGGCCTCTGCTACTACACCCTGCAAAAGGACCTGGCCGGCCTGGCCATCAACCGTGCCGAGAAAACAGGCGAGGGGAGCTGGCGTGTGTTTCCGAAAGACCCGGTGGCGAGCCTCAAGGACCTGCGCGCAGGCACAGCCGTCAACCGCAACCGTGACATGAACTGGATGCGCATGCTGGACAAGACATCCAGCGCGCGTCGCATCGGTGTGTGGATGCGGTTGTACGAAGCCGCGGATGAGCTCGTTCTGACCCTGACCGACGAAGACGGTATCGCCGCCACGGCCAGACTCGTGCAGCCCTGTGAAACGGCCAAGGACGCCATGCGCGCCGAAACCGGCCTGCGCGAGCATCTGGGAAAACTCGGCGCCACGTATTTCGAATCGAGAGGCATCGCACTGGAGCTCGCCCAGCCCCGGTTCGTGCCGGCTTCCGTGCTCAACGGCCTTCGTCGCGATGCCGTTGCCGCGCTCGAAGCCGCGCGTGCCGAAGCCTATGTGCGTCCGCCGCGCGCCGTCGCCGTCGAACCGCCGGCGGCGTACCCGGAAGATACGCTGAGCTATCTGGCCAACGTCTTCAACCGGAAAGCGCGCGATTTCTACGCAAAACACGGTGTCAGGCTCATCGCCGCGGCCTACGAATCGCACGAAGAAGCGGGCGAGGTATCGTTGATGATCACCAAGCACTGCGTGCGCTATTCGCTGAGTCTTTGCCCGAAACAGGCCAAGGGCGTGACCGGTGTGCAGGGTACAGTACGCGCCGCCCCGCTGACGTTGATCAACGGCAGCGAGAAGCTCACGCTGCGCTTCGACTGCAAGCCGTGCGAGATGCACGTGGTGGGGAAACTGAAACCTGCCGTGGCCCGGCAGGTGGTGCCGCTGACCTTCTACAAGACCCGTACCTGAGCCCGGACCGGGAGGAGGGGGCCGGCCGGGGAAGGCACGCTGCAGGGCTACTTGGCGTATTTCGGATGCATCGGCACCACTGGCGAGCCACTGGCGGCGTGACCGGGCTGTTTGTCGATGACGGCGATCTTTTCCTCCGGCTCGGTGCGGTCGAGCTGATACAGCGCGATCACCAGGCCCACCGACGCGGCCAGCAGGAAATAGGGGCCGAACAGCCAGAACACCAGCGGTATCGCGATGAAAAAGGCGCGCATGCCGATCGAGAACATGCGGCCGGCGCGATGCAGGCGGCGTGCAACCGCGCGCGGCGCGAGCAGGTGATGGGCGTCGTGCTCGGGTACGTTCACCATGAATACCACGTGGTTGGCGAGCCGGACCGACATCGCGAAGGCGAAGAAAGCCACGATGAAATCCACCAGCAACAGCATCACCTTGAGGATCCACAGCGCCGCGCCGTTCGCGCCGGAAAGACTGAGCGCATGCCAGCTGAGGGCGATGTTCTGCGCCTGGCCGGACAGGGTGAGCGTACCGATGATGAGCAGCGCGGCGGTCGATGCCATGAGCGACGCGCCCATGATGAAGTTGCGCAGCGTCTGCACGGCCATCACGTCCTTGGCCGGGTTGTGCATGATGTGCTCGACCCACAGCCTGCGGGCCAGCGCATTCACGCCGTGCACGCTGTAGGTGGGATCGTGGCGCGCTTTGTAGCCCAGATAGGCGTAATACAGGCACACGCTGGCGGCGCTGATCAAAAATGCGCCGATGTCGATTGCGTATTCGTTCAAACCATCCATTCCTTGTCTTCCTGAAAGGCCGCGGGGTCCGCTTCAGGCGGGGCGATGGATGCCGGTGATGGCGGGCGGGGGCTCGTGTCCGGTGCGCACGGGCGGCGCGCCCAGCGTCTCGGGCCGGGTTTCGAGGCTGCGCAAACGGGTGCGCAGCTCACCCAGGGTTTCGACATTGGCAAATGCAAGCGCGGTGGAAAGCCGTTTCAGCGTTTCGATCATGGTGCGGGGCCTGGGGCCGGGTTGTTGGGTCAACCTGATATATGCATATTGCGTGCCATTCGCATATGTCATTGTTATTTATTGATTTGTTGCTTGTTGGTCAGATGGGCTGTGTGGATGGTGTGTTGCATTATGCAAAATCCAATATCGGTTTAATGTAATTAACATATTGATATGTATAAAATTTATGATTTAATTTGCACGTATGTTGTGTTGGCTGAATGAGTGTTTAATAATTAAACACATGAACCATTCTGGCGTATCGGAAAAAGACAATTCTCCCCGGGGGCAGCAAAAAAACCTGGCCTGGCGCGGTTCGTTGCGCGGCAAGATCAGTGGCGCCTATGTGGCAGTGGCGGTAGCCATGCTGCTGGCTTCGCTGTTCTTCGTCGGCGAATTGCGTACGCTGGAGGCGCGGGTCGAGCTGGGGCAGCGCGTCACGGAACTGTTCGATACCGTGCTGGAAATCCGCCGCTACGAACGCAATTACTTTCTGCATCGCCAGCCGGCCGATCAAGCCGAGAATGCGCAGCAGATTGCCCGGGCACGCGATCTGCTGACGACGCATCGCACTGATTTTCTCGCTGTCGCGCCGGCGGCGCGGCTGGATGCGCTGCGCGACCGGCTCGACGACTATGCGGGCCAGATGGCGGCTTATGCGGCGACGCCCGCGCGGCAGGCAACGCTCGAACCGCAGGTGCGCGCCCTCGGCAAGACCGTGGTCGGCCTTGCCGAGGACATGGCGCGCGTCGAACGCAGTCAGATCCGGGCGACGCTGGCGTCCTTCCGCAATCTGCTGTTCGGTGTGATCGTCTGTATGGCGCTGCTGATCGTGTTGATCGGGCGCGCGCTGTCGCAGCGCGTGGCCAAGCCGCTGAAAGCGCTGGAGGCAAGCGCCGCGGCGATTGGCGCGAACCGCCGCGAAACCCTGGCCGCGCCGTCGCGCGACCGCGAGATCGTCTCCATCATCGAAGCTTTCAATCACATGCTGAAGGAGCTGGATCTGCGCCGGAAATCGCTGATGCGCTCCGAACGGCTGGCCTCGCTGGGCACTATGCTGTCCGGCGTCGCCCACGAACTCAACAATCCACTGTCGAACATCTCGTCCTCGTGCCAGATCCTCATCGAGGAGGCGGACGGCGCGCAGCCCGCAACCCTGCGCAAATACCTGTCCAATATCGACCAGCAGACCGAACGCGCGCGCGCCATCGTCCGTTCGCTGTTCGATTTCTCGCGCGACCGGGCCTTCAGCCGCGAAACGGTCCGGCTCAAGCCGCTGGTCGAACAGACGGTCGGCTTCGTGCGCGGCGAGATCGCGGCCAAATCGCTGGTGCGCCTGGCCATTGCGGACGAACTTGTGGTGCTGGCCGACCCGCCGCGACTGCAGCAGGTGCTGGTCAATCTGATCCGCAACGCGATGGAAAGCCTGGGGCCGGACGGCCGCATCGACATCGCGGCCGAGTACGTGACGGCCGGTGCGCCGCTGCCGGGCACCGCGCTCGGCCCGGGTTGCGGCATGGACGATGACATGGTCGAAATCCGCGTCGAGGACAACGGCCCCGGCATCCCGCCCGATATCCTGCCGCGCGTGTTCGATCCATTCTTCACCACCAAGGACGTGGGGCACGGCATGGGGCTTGGCCTGTTCGTCGTCTACGAGATCATCGACGAGCACGGCGGCTGCATCGCCGTGGACAGCGCGCCCGGCGCGGGGGCCCGTTTCCGGATCCGGCTGCCGCGCAGCATGCGCGAAACGCAGAAGAGGGAGGCGGCATGAACGGCCGCCTGCTCATCGTCGATGACGAAGCCATCACGCTCGACAACCTCGGCCACATCATGGCGAAGGAGGGCTATGCGGTCGAAACGGTGTCCAGCGGTGCCGCAGCGGTGGCACTGCTCGATCGTCAGCCCTTCGATGTGGTGCTGACCGATCTGCGCATGGAGGGTATGGACGGCATGGACGTGCTGGAGAAGGCGCGCAGCGTGCAGCCCGAAGCCGAAGTCATCTTCATCACGGCCTATGCCACCACCGAGTCGGCCGTGCAGGCCCTGAAACACGGTGCGTTCTACTACATCGCCAAGCCCTTCCGTCTGGACGAGGTGCGCAAGGTGGTTGCGGAGGCGCTGGCCAAGGTCGCGCTGCGCCGCGAAAACGACAGTCTGCGCCGCGAGGTGGAACGCTACCGCGATGGCGACGGCATCATCACCCAGGATTCGGGCATGCAGCGTCTGCTGGAGATGGCGCGGCAGATCGCGCCCACCGACTGCAGCGTGTTGATTACCGGCGAAAGCGGCACCGGCAAGGAGCTGCTTGCGAAATACATCCACCGGCAGAGCACGCGGCGCGACGGACCTTATGTCGCCGTGAACTGCGGCGCCTTTGCCGAACAGCTGCTGGCCAACGAACTGTTCGGTCACGAAAAGGGGGCGTTCACCGGTGCGACCGCGCTGAAGAAAGGACTCGTCGAGACCAGCGCCGGCGGTACGCTCTTTCTCGACGAAGTCACCGAAATGACGCCGGCCATGCAGGTCAAGCTGCTGCGCGTCCTGCAGGAGCGGGAAGTGCTTCGCCTGGGCGGTACCCGGCCCGTGAAATGCGATGTCCGGGTAGTGGCCGCGACCAACCGGGATGTGCTGGAGAGCGTGCGCAACGGCAGCTTCCGCGAGGATCTCTATTTCCGGCTCAACGTCGTGAATCTCGACTTGCCGCCGCTTGCGCGCCGGCCCGACGATATTCCCCTGCTGGCCCGGCATTTCGTGCAGAAATATGCGGCGCGGATGAACAAGCCGGTGCTGCGCATCGCGCCCGAAGTCCTCACCGTGCTGATGGGCTACCGGTTTTCCGGCAACGTGCGCGAACTGGAAAACCTCGTGGAACGCGGTACGGCGATCGCACAGGGCGACACCATCGAGCTTGCGCACCTGCCCGACAATCTGCGCACCGCCGAAGCCATGCGCCGGGTGCAGGCAACCGGGCGACTGCCCACGCTGGAGGAACAGGAACAGCGCTACATCCACCGCGTGCTGGACGAGGTGAACGGCAACCAGACGCTGGCGGCGCAGATTCTCGGCATCAATCGCGCGTCGCTGTGGCGCAAGCTCAAGGCCTGGAAGGAAAAAGCCGGCTGAATGCCGTCAGCGTTTGCGGCCCGGCGCGAGATCGGCGGCGTTCAGCAGGCGTTCGAGACTGGCGGCATGCCTCGCCTCGGCCTTGCGATAGGCGGCGATCAGCCGTTCGGCATCCTCGGTGAGCCGGCTGCCGCCCGGCCCGCTGTCGACCAGCGATGCGCCCCAGGCGGCGTTCATCGCAGCGACAGCATCCCAGGCGGCCTTGTAGCTCATTTTCATGGAGCGGGCGGCACGCGAAATCGAGCCCGTCTCGCGGATGCGCTGCAGCAGTTCCACGCGGCCGCGGCCGAGGAAATTCCGGCCGTCGAGAGTGAGCCAGAAACGACCGTCGATTTTCAGGCGGGGAGGCATGAATCGAGTGTAACAAACGACCATTGTTGCGGTCGTAGCGGAAGGCGCACAATCCTGCACGCCGTCATTTCCAGGAGATTGTCATGAAGAAAATGCTTGCGGTGCTCGCCATGCTGAGCCTGCCGCTGGCCGCCCATGCGGCGGACGCGTTCAATGTGGTGTTCAAGGCCCAGGGCAGCTACGGCGACGTGCGCGACATGGTGCAGGCGTCGATCGAAGGCAAGGGGCTGAAGATCAACCACACCAACCAGATATCCGAGATGCTGGACCGTACCGGCAAGGACATCGGTGCAACCAGGCAGGTATACGAGAAAGCCGAGCAGTTCGAATTCTGCAGTGCGAAGATTTCGCGCGAGATGATGGAGGCCGACCCGCACGCCATCGTCATGTGTCCCTACATCGTGTCGGTGTACACGATGCCGGGCGACAAGACCGTCTACGTCGCCTACCGCAAGCCGGGACCCGCGGGCAGCCCGGCACTGAAAAAGGCGCTCGGCGACGTCGAGAAACTGCTGACCGAGATCATTCAGGAAGCCCTGATGTAAGCCGGCTCAGAGCAGGCGCGCCAGCGCGGCGAGCGCGCGTTCGACACGCGCATCCCACACGCACGCGCAGGACAGCCGGATGAAATTCCGGTACTTGCGCGTGGCCGAGAAAAGCGGGCCGGGCGCGATGCTCACGCCCGCTTCCAGCGCGCGTCTCGCCAGCAGCAGACTGTCGGTGCCCGCCGGCAGCTCCACCCAGATCACGAATCCGCCTTCCGGCCGGGTGACGCGGATGCCGTCCGGAAAATGCCGGATTACCGCTGCGGTCATGCGTTCGACAGCCGCCGCGTACTGGCCGCGCACGCCGCGCAGATAGCGGTCGTACTGGCCGCTTGCCAGCAACTGGGCCACCGCAATCTGCGGCACGCTTGCCACGGCGAGATTGCCGACGAACTTGAGGTATTCGATCCGTTCGAGATGACGGCCCGGCGCGATCCAGCCGACCCGCAGGCCGGGCGCGAGGGTTTTCGAGAACGAAGCGCAATAGAGCACGTCGGCCCCGGCCTTCGGATTCAGGCTTTTGCAGGGGCGCGGGCGTTGCGTGTCGAAACCCAGGTCGCCGTAGACATCGTCCTCGATCAGCGGCACGCCGGACCGGCGCAGCAGATCGAGCAGGCGGAGCCGGTTGGCATCGGGCATGCGGTAGCCGAGCGGATTGCTGAAATTCGGAATGGCCACGCAGGCCTTCACCGGCCAGCGTTCGAGTGCCAGCTCCAGGGCGTCGAGCGACAGGCCTTCGCGCGGGTGGGTGGGAATTTCGAGCGCTTCCAGGCCGAGCGAGTCGATCACCTGCAGCAGTCCGTAATAGCTGGGCGATTCGATCGCGACCGCGTCGCCCGGCTGCGTCACCGCGCGCAGGGCCAGTGTGATCGCTTCCTGGCAGCCGCCGGTGATCACGATTTCGTCCGGATGCAGGGTGCAGCCGATTTCGCCCATGCGGCGTGCGATCAGGCGCCGCAGTTCCGGGTCGCCGGGTGGAAAGGCGTAATTCATCGCGCGGGTCCGGTGGCGGCGGCTGGCCTCGACCAGCGCGCGCTCGACGGCACGGATGGGCAGGAATTCGGGTGCGGGCACGGCGGCGCCGAGCTGTACGACCTGCGGATCGTTCGCCGCCTTGACCAGACGCAGCACCAGTTCCTGGCCGCTGACCGGCGCAGGTCTGAACGCCGGCGCGGACAGGCCGGGTTCCGGCGCATGCGCCATCCGGCCGCGTACATAGAAACCGGATCGTTCGCGCGCTTCGAGATAGCCTTCCCGTTCCAACTGACGGTAGGCCATCACCGCGGTGGCGATGCTGGTACTGCGCTGCGCCGCCAGCACGCGTACACCCGGCATGCGGTCGCCGGTCCGGTAGACGCCGGTGTCGATGCCGGCACGCAATGTGGCGGCCAACTGGCCGTAGAGCGTGTCCATGCCGTCTCCGATACAGATATGGGTCGCAAATGCCGATACAGATGAAATTTTCATTATCTGTACCGTCTCAATTCACAAAAAACTGAATCTGTATTGTTGCCCGGAACCGCCTTAGAGTGAAGCCCTGAGATTGCACGGGAGAGTGCCATGAGCGAATCGGCAAACGCACCGGCGGCCTGCGCGGACATTGCAGGGCATGACGCCGGAATGGCGCCGCCTCAGGCGGTGTGCTGGATGGACGGCCGCGTCACGCCGGCCGGCGAGGCAAAGGTCGCCGTGACCGATCACGGCCTGTTGTACGGCGACGGCGTGTTCGAGGGCATTCGCTTCTACGGGCGCAGGCCCTTTCGTCTGACCGCGCATCTCGACCGGCTCGACGCGTCCGCCCGCGCGCTGTTGCTCGATCTGCCCTATCCGCGTGCAGCGCTCGAAACCGCCGTGCGTGACACGATCGCAGCCAGTGGTTTCGAAGCCGGCTATCTGCGGCTGGTGGTCACGCGCGGCCCTGGCGCACTGGGACTCGACCCGCGCAGTTGCCCGCGTCCGACGGTATTCATCGTCGCCGACCGCCTGGACATGATCGACGACGCGGCCCGCCGCTGCGGGGCGCGTCTCATCGTGGCGGCGACGCGGCGTCTGCCGGCGGACGGGCTCGATCCCCGCATCAAGAGCCTGAACTACCTGAACGCCATCCTGGCGCGCATCGAGGCCAATCAGGCGGGCGCCGACGAGGCCATACTGCTCAACGCTGCCGGGCGCGTGGCCGAAGGCACGGCGGACAACGTGTTCGTCGTCCGCGCCGGCGCGTTGCTCACGCCGCCCGTCAGTGAAGGCGCGCTCGAGGGCGTGACGCGCAACCTCATGCTGGAACTGGCCGCCGCGTGCGGTGTAGCGGCGCGCGAAACGCCGCTGACGTCCTACGATCTCCATACGGCCGACGAATGCTTCCTGACCGGAACCGGCGCGGAGCTGATTCCGGTCGCACAGATCGACGGCCGGCCGATGCGGCAGTGTCCGGGACCGGTGTTCGAACGGCTGCAGGCGGCTTTCCGCGAGACGATCCGGACGGAGACCCGGGCATGAACGCCTGCGAGACGCTGCGTCTGCAGGCGCGCTACAACGCCTGGATGAACGCGCGCCTGTACGCGGTCTGCGCGCCGATTCCGGAGGCGGACCGGCGGCGTGACCTCGGCGCGTTCTTCCGCTCCGTCCACGGTACGCTCAACCATATCCTGCTGGTCGACCGCCTGTGGGCCGGCAGGCTTGCCGGCCGGGCCCCGCATTTCGAGGGGCTCGACCAGATCCTGCATGAGGATTTCGCCACCCTGCGCATGCGGCAGGCCGGGGCGGACGCCGATCTGCAGGCCCGCGTCGAGGTTTTGCGCGACGCCGATCTGGAACGCCGGGTCGATTACCTCAGCCTGATGACCGGCGAGGCGCGCAGCCTGCGTGTCGGCACGCTGCTGACGCATCTGTTTCACCATCAGACACATCACCGCGGCCAGCTCACCGTGCTGCTGACCCGGCTCGGCGTCGATTTCGGCGAAACCGACCTGATCTGGATGGAGGCCGTGCACTGAGGCGGCAGTGATTTCGCCGCGTGCGGACTGGCCCTACAATGCGGGCATGAATCCGCGCGCCGCTTTCTGTCCATGAATGCCTTTCTCGCCGTCGGCGCGGGGGCGGCCATTGGCGCCTGGCTGCGCTGGGGGCTGGGTCTGTGGCTCAACCCCGTGCTGCCCGCGATGCCGCTCGGCACGCTGGCGGCCAACGTCATCGGCGGCTATTTCATCGGTCTGCTGCTCGGCTGGTTTGCCGAGCATCCCGGCATGCCGCCGGAAGCGCGGCTTTTTCTCATCACGGGCCTGCTGGGCGGACTCACCACGTTCTCCACGTTCTCAGCCGAGGTCGTCGCTACGCTGATGCGCGGCCTGTGGCTGACCGGCGGCCTGATCGCGATCGTCCATCTCGCCGGTTCGTTCGTCGCAACCGGGCTCGGTTTCTATACTTTGAGGCTGTTCAAATGAACACCGTCTGTCTGCAGATTTTCGTGCCCGAATCCAGCCGCCATCATGGCAAGCCGACCTACGAATGGCTGCTCGATACGGCGCAGGCGCTCGCCATCGCCGGCGGTTCGGCCTTCCAGTCCGTGGCGGGGTTCGGGCGTCACGGGCGGCACGACGCGGGTTTCTTCGAACTGGCGGGCGAGTTGCCGGTGATGGTGCAGTTCTTCAGCGAGGCGGCACAGGCGGATGCCCTGCTGGCCGCGGTGGGCGCGGCCGGGCTGAAGCTCGTCTACGCGCGCCTGCCCGCCGATTTAGGCACCACGGGCTGATGCCGGGTCAGGCCATGCTCGACCAGCTGATCCTGCTGGTCGCTTCGCTTGCGGCCAATTTCCTGTCTGCGCTGTCCGGCGGCGGGGCAGGGCTGATCCAGTTTCCCATCCTGATTTTTCTGGGCCTGCCGTTCGGTGTGGCACTCGCCACCCATAAGCTGGCCAGCGTTGCGCTCGGCCTGGGCGCGACCTTGCGGCACATCAGGACCTCGCACATCGAGCGCCGCTTCTCGCTCGTGATTCTCGGCGCGGGCCTGCCGGGCGTGGTGCTCGGCGCGCTTGTCATCCTGCACGTGCCAGAGCGCGCCGCCACGCTGGCGCTGGGGGCGCTGACGCTGGGACTGGGCGTGTATTCGGTGTTCAAACCCCGGCTCGGGATGGAACACGCGCCGCGTCATCAGCACGGGCGCGGCTTGTGGATCGGCATGGCCGGGCTGTTCGGCATCGGCTTTCTCAACGGTTCGATCACCAGCGGCACGGGGCTGTTTCTCACGTTGTGGCTGATCCGCTGGTTCGGCCTCGACTACACCCGGGCGGTGGCCTACACGCTGATCCTTTGCGGGCTGGTGTGGAACGGCACCGGCGCGGCGGTGCTCGGTGTGATCGGCACCGTGGCCTGGAGCTGGATGCCGGCGCTGCTGGTCGGGTCGATCGTCGGTGGCTATCTCGGCAGCCACTTCGCGATCATGAAAGGCAATCTCTGGATCAAGCGCACCTTCGAAACCGTGACCATCCTGATCGGCCTGAAACTGATCTTCGGCTAGCCTGCCCGACGCTTCACTGCTCGACGCCTTCCTGTTCCAGCCGCAGATACTGGTTGTAGGCATTGACCCGATTCGATTCCTCGAAGGCGGGCAGATCGCGGTATTGCGACCAGTCGGTCTGCGCGTAGGCCTCCTCGAACGGCACGAAATCGCGTGCGGCGCGGCCCATTTCCTGGCGCAGGTATTTGAGGTAGTCGCGGATGAAGACGAGGTCGGGCTCGGGGTCGGTCGAGGGGCTGCCGTGGCCCGGCACGAGCACGCGCGGCTTCAGCGCGATCAGGCGGTCGAGCGCGCCGATCCAGGCACGGCTGTCGGCGTCGCCGACGTAGGGCACGCGGCCGCGGAATACGAGATCGCCCGCGTAGAGCACACCGTCCTCGCGGACGAGCATCGCCATGTCTTCGGAGGAATGCGCGGGGCCGACGTGGCGCAGCGCGAAATGCACGCCGCCCAGCTCGAAATCGGTATCGCCCTCCAGGAAGCGGTCGGCTTCCAGCAGCCGGATGTGTTCGTCCACCCAGGGAAACAGCGCTTCCTTGCGCTGCGCCAGCCGCGCGGCGGCGCCCTCGCTGCGCGTCGCGCCCTCGGCCGCGCGGTGCGCCCAGATTTCCGCGCCTGCCGCCTTGAATACCTGCAGGCCGTAGAAATGGTCGGCGTGGTAATGACTGACGACCACGATGCGGACGGGCTGCGGCGTGACCTTCCGGATCAGGCCGAGCAGTTTTTCGGCGAGCGGAGGCGAGGCCAGCGCGTCGAACACGACCACCCCGGCCGGGGTGACGACGAAACCGGCGTTCGACATGAAACCCTGGTTTTCGCTGGAGGCCGCGCCGGACTGGCCCTGCACGAAATAACTGTGTTCGCCCAGCTTCACGGGTTGCATGGGGACGGTGACGGCCATGGCGGCATCCGAGGCCTGCGCGGCGGGCATCAGCGCGCAAAGGAAAAACAGGCAGTACAGGCGGGCAAACATCGGAATCTCCTCGGACAGACCGGCAAATTATAGGCGGCCGGCCGGGCGGCCAGGGCCACCCGTCTGTGGTATCTTCGGGCCGCTGTAGGGAAGGAATCCATCGTGCTGAAGAAACAGTGGCCGGCGTTCTTGCTGGCATTCGTGCTGCCGCTCGTCGCGGTGTTCTGGTGGTGGGGCGGATTCGCCACGGTGAGCGTATCCGAAGACGAGGCCGGGCCGTACCGTTACGCCTATCTCGATTACGAAGGGCCGATCAGCAACATGCGCAAGACCCAGCGCGGGGCACTGGCGGCATTCGAGCACGCCGGCGTGCCGGCCGGCGACACGCTGACCGTCCTCTTTTCCGATCCGCGCGCGGCGCACGGCAAGGTCACCGCGCACGTGGGCTATGTGCTGGCCGAAGGCGCCGCCCTGCCGGCCGGACTCAAGGAAGCCCGCATCGAGCGCCGCCCGGTGATCCGCGCGCAGGTGCAGGCGGCCGTGCTGCTGGCGCCGTCCAAGGCCTATCAGGCGCTGGCCGACACGCTGGCCGAGCGCGGCCGGGACATCGCCATGCCGACCGTCGAGCTTTACCGGCCGGCCGGCGAGGTCGACCGGATCGGCACCTTCACCCTGGAAATGAATCGCTGATGGCTTTTTTCTCGCTGCTCGCCGCCGTCGCGCTGGAACACCTGCGGCCCCTGCGCCAGCCGCTGGCGCACTACCGGCAGTACGGCCGTTTCACGCACTGGCTGGAACGCCGCTTCAACGCCGGCGAGGCCAGCCACGGTGCGATCGCCTGGGCGCTGGCGATGCTGCCGCCGCTCGCGGGCGTGTGGCTGGTCTACGCCGCGCTGTCGGGCATCGCGCCCCTGCTCGGCTGGGCGTGGAACGTGGTGGTGCTCTACGTCACGCTGGGGTTCAAGTACTACAGCGACGACGCCGAACGCATCGCGCGGCTGCTGCGCGAGGACGATCTCGACGCCGCCCGCGCCGCGCTCGCGGCCTGGCGCGGCGGCGACGCCAGCCAGTTCAGCGCCGACGAGGTCGCGCGCGTGACCATCGAGCAGACCGTGGCGGCCAGCCACCGGCAGATGTTCGGCGTGCTGTTCTGGTTCGCGGTGCTGGCGCCATTCGGCCCCGTCGGCGCGGTGCTGTTCCGCGCCGCCTCCATTCTCGACCGGCGCTGGGCCGGCAGCGGCGGCCTGTTCGGCCTGTTCGCCCGGCGCGCCTTCGGCGCGATCGACTGGCTGCCCGCCCGGCTGACCGCGCTGACCTACGCGATCGCCGGCAACTTCGAGGACGCCACCTACTGCTGGCGGACCCAGGCCGAATCCTGGCCCGAGCCGGGCGAGGGGGTGGTGATCGCCGCCGGCGCCGGCGCGATGGGCGTGAAGCTGGGCCAGAGCCTCGCCGTCGGCGGCGAAACGGTCTGGCGGCCCGAGATCGGCACCGGCCAGACGCCCGACGCCGACTGCATCGACAGCGCCGTCAGCATGATCTGGCGCGGGCTGGTGATCTGGCTGGTGGCCGGCCTGCTGGTCGTCGTCGCCGGCTGGGTGGCCTGACGCGCCGCATCCATGCTCAACGCGCTCTGGGTCGGCTTTTTTCTGGTCGCCTTCCTGATCGCGCTGGTCAAACTGGCTTTCTTCGGCGATGCCGAAGTCATGGCGGCGCTGGTCAAGGCGCTGTTCGACAGCAGCAGGACCGCATTCGAGATCGCGCTGGGGCTCACCGGGGTGATGGCGCTGTGGCTGGGCGTGATGAAGATCGGGGAACGCGCCGGCATGCTGGACGTGCTGACGCGCGGCCTGGCGCCGCTGTTCCGCCGCCTGTTTCCGGACGTGCCGCCGAACCATCCCGCACTCGGCGCGATGACCATGAACATGGGCGCCAACATGCTGGGGCTCGACAATGCGGCGACCCCGCTGGGCATCAAGGCGATGCAGGAGCTGCAGAAGCTCAATCCTTCGTCCGACACCGCCAGCGACGCGCAGATCCTGTTTCTGGTGATCAACACCGCGTCGGTCACGCTGCTGCCGGTGACCATTTTCACCTTTCGGGCGCAGCTCGGCGCGGCTGACCCCACCGACGTTTTCGTGCCGCTGCTCATCGTTACCTACATCGGCACGCTCATCGGGCTTTTCGTCACCGGTTTCTTCCAGAAGCTGCATCTGTGGAACCGTGTGACGCTGGCCTACCTCGGCGGCGCCACCGCGCTGATCGGCGGCCTGGTCGCGTATTTCTCCGCGCTGCCGGCCGCCGAGATGACGCGGCAGTCGTCCATCCTCAGCAACGTCGTGCTGTTCGGCATCGTCGTCGTCTTCCTGCTGATGGCGGTGAAACGGCGGATCAATGCCTACGAAGCTTTTGTCGAGGGCGCGAAGGAAGGCTTTCATACCGCCGTCACGATCATTCCGTATCTTGTCGCCATGCTGGTGGCGATTGCCGTATTCCGCGCCAGCGGCGCGCTCGACCTGCTGATGGATGCGGTGCGCGGCGCCGTGCTGGGGCTGGGATTCGACGCGCGCTGGGTCGATGCGCTGCCGACCGCACTGATGAAACCCTTTTCCGGCAGCGGCGCGCGCGCGATGATGATCGACACCATGCAGACGCACGGCGCAGACTCCTTTGCCGGCCGGCTCGCCTCCATCGTGCAGGGCAGCACCGAGACGACCTTCTACGTACTGGCGGTGTATTTCGGCGCGGTCGGCATCAAGCGCGTGCGCCACGCCGTCGCCTGCGGCCTGATCGCCGATCTGGCGGGCATCCTGGCTGCCATCGGTATCGCCTACCTGTTCTTCGGTTCGGTTGCATGAAGCCATCGTCATGAAAACCTACGACACCCTTGCCGCGGTCGACCTCGGCTCCAATTCCTTTCGCCTCGAAGTCGCCCGCGTATCGGGCGACCAGCTCTATCCGCTCGACTCGCTGAAGGAGACCGTGCGCCTCGCCGGCGGGCTCACCAGCGACAAGCGGCTCGACGAGGCGACCCAGGCGCGCGCGCTGGCCTGCCTGCACCGCTTCGGCGAACGCCTGCGCGGGTTGTCGCCCGAGGCGATCCGCTGTGTCGGCACCTCGGCGCTCAGGGTCGCGAAGAATGCCGACGAATTCATTCCCAAGGCCGAGATCGCACTGGGACATCCGATCGAGATCGTTGCCGGCCGCGAAGAAGCGCGCCTCATCTATCTGGGCGTCGCGCATTCGCTGCCGGCCTCGCCCGACCGACGGCTGGTGGTCGACATCGGCGGCGGTTCGACCGAGTTCATCATCGGCCAGGGCTTGAAACCCCACGAGCGAGAGAGCCTGCACATGGGCTGCGTCAATTTTTCCAACCGTTTCTTTCCGGGCGGCGTCGTCGACAAGGCCGCCCTGAAAGCGGCGGAAGTCGCGGCGCGCGTCGAGGTCGAACGCATCGCACGCGAGTTCTCGCGCGGCAACTGGCAGCAGGCCGTGGGGTCCAGCGGCACTGCCCGTGCACTGCGCGAAATTCTCGAACAGAACGGCTGGTCCCCGCACGGCATCAGCGCCGCAGGGCTCGATCAGCTGCGCACGCAACTCGTCCGGGCAGGCCATGTCGAGGCGCTCGATCTGGCCGGGCTCTCGCGCGATCGCCGTCCGGTCATCGCGGGCGGGTTCGCCATCATGGCAGGGATATTCGCCGAACTCGATATCGAGCGCATGGAGGTGGCCGAGACCGCGATGCGCGAAGGCATCCTATACGACCTGCTGGGGCGCTTTCACAAACAGGACATGCGCGGCGCAACCGTCGAGGAGTTCATGCGGCGCTATCACATCGACGCACAGCAGGCCGCACGCGTGAAGCGTGTGGCGCGCAAGCTGCTCGCGGCGGCTGGCCGGCCGCTGGACGAGGAGGGACGCGATCTGCTGTTTCTGGACTGGGCCGCGCGTCTGCACGAGATCGGCCTGTCGGTCTCGCATGGCGGCTACCACCGCCATTCCGGCTATATCCTCGAAAACGCCGACATGCCCGGTTTTTCGCGTACCGAGCAGGCGCGTCTTGCCCTGCTTGCACGCACCCAGCGCGGTGCATTGGTCAAGGTGCCGGAATTCGCTGCCGCCAGCGTCTCGGACGGCGACCGCCTGCTGGTCTGGCTGCTGCGCCAGGCCGTGATCCTGTGTCGCAGCCGCGCCGAGCCGCGCCTGTCCGACGTGCAGGTGGAGTTCAACGGCAAACGCATCCGTCTGGGGTTGCCGGAAGGCTGGCTGGCGCGCAGGCCGCTTACCCAGCGCGCACTGGACGAAGAGGCCGTGCACTGGCACGCGATCGGGATCAAATACGTCTTCGGCTGAGTCGTCTCAAGCCGAAGCGCTGCCAAAGCGATAGTGTTTGCGGAGCGGCGCCACGATCCGCCATTTGCAGATCAGGCCCGACGGAAACGTGACCAGATCGCCTTGCCGGATTTCGACGGTGGGGCCGGTTTCCGGTGTGACGATGGCATGGCCGGACACGATATAGCTCGTCTCGTCCTCGAAATATTCCCACGGGAATTCCGAAGGGCCTTTTTCCCATATCGGCCATTTGTTTACGCCAAGTGCGGCGAGACGGGCTGCGTCCGGTGCGGATTCGATGCGTATGCCGTTCATGATGGCCTCCCATGCCGTGTTTATTCAAGATATAGCGCACGGCAACGGGCAGGGTGGGGCGTTTTTACAGCTTCTTCATCTTCCTTCGCAGATCGATCATCGGGCCATCCACCGCGAAGCGTCCATCGCCCTGAGCGTGCAGCGTGCGGCGTTCACGGTGTGCCGGCTCGATCCAGGCGTGCACGCCTTCCAGCACCCACAGACCGTAGCCGTTCACCAGCCGCGTATCCGCCACCCGGCATTCGATGTGCGCGAGGCATTCGGCGATCAGCGGCGCGCCGACCCGCTTGGCCGGCCGGGGTGTGAGTCCGAAGCGCTCGAACTTGTCCACCTCGCGTCCCGAGCAGTTGCCGATCTCTACCGCCGTGTCCGCCATGTCGGCCGTGGGGATTGCGATCACGCACTCGCGCGTCTTCTTCAGCGCAGTAAAGGTGAAATCCCAGGGGCCGATGATGCAGGCGAGGCGCGGGGTGAAGTCGACCACCATATGCCAGGTCATCGTCATCACGTTCATGCGGCCTTTGTGCGCCGTGGTCACCCACACCACCGGACCGGGTTCGATCAGCTGGAAGGCCTTGTCGAGGGGAAGGGTTCGCATAGTCCGGCTCCGGTTCACGCCATGGGTATGCCTGCAGCATAGGCCACGGGAGGCGAGGGAGGCTTCCGCCGGCGCGAACAGATCACTGTCGGGGCTTACAGCCCCAGTTCCGCATCCGTCGCGTGATGGCCGTATTTGTCGCGCGGCGGCCAGGGGCGGTTCTGCCAGGGCGGGGCGAAGGCCATGGATGACCGGTTCCGGCCTGCCGGAATGGCGCCATTGCCGCTGCCCTGCGAGTAATCGTAGTAGAGCTTCACGATTTCCTCCCTCGAGGTCTGTTGCGCGGCCGGATGCGCGACGCAGGCATCGATCCAGCGACGCACGCGGGCGTAGTCGGGCGTGTCGGGCAGTGTGAAATCCTCGTAATACGCCAGAAACCAGAAACGCTGGAAAAAGGGTGTGAAGGCCGCCTCGGCCCAGCCGAAATCCTCGAACAGGAAAATATCGCCCTGCGCATGCCTGCGCAGAAAACCGTCGAGCTGCGCATACTGTCTGAGCATGCCGTCGCGCAGTGCATCGCGGCGCCCGCGATCCTGGTTCATCAGCCAGCCGTAGCCCTGGCCGACGAAGTCGCCGCCCATCGCAGTCAGCATGCCTTCCACGGCACGTCGCCAGGGGTCCCGCTGGGCCATGGGGCGGTCCGGATGGGTATCTTCCAGATACTGCATGATGACGAGGCTTTCCTTGACGATGCGGCCATCGGCCGTTTCCAGTACGGGAAGGGCCGTGGTGCCTTGTGTTTTCTCCAGTAGCCAGCCGGGACGTGGCTGGCTGATGTCGACGGGATGAAAGTCGAACCGTTCGCGCAGGCCTTTCAGCGCGATCTGGATTTCGATGCGCTGGCAGAAGGGGCAAACAGGGAGGTGGTAGAGCGTGGCTCGGGTCATGGCGATTCGGAATGAAGGGAGAGCGGTCGGGGCGAAACGGGGTCGGGCAAAACGGCGCCGTCGCGACGGTATTCGATTTGCCAGGGTGCGGCCGGCAAGGGCGGATGGAAGCGCAGGATGACGCCGGAGACCGGGCCTTCCTGCTGCCAGGCGACGCGCCGGTAGCCGGGTTTGACGCAGTCGTCGGCGAAGGTTTCGCCGGGTTGCAGCATGTCCAGCGAACGGTAATGCAACGCGCCATCCACAGGGTGATGCCAGCCGATCTGGAGGAGGTCGCGCGCGAGCGGCACGGGCAGATCGAATCCGTCTTCGCGCCAGCGCAGCGCGAAATCATGCCTTGCCGTCCCCGCCGGCATGTTCCCGGTTTCAAAGCGTGCTTGATGCGGCTGTCCCTGACTGTCCTGCCAGTGGATGCGCAGAGGTGAAGGTTGCATCCCTTCAGGCCAGGCCAGATGCAGGTCATTGCCGTCACGGCAGAGCAGGGGATAGCGCAGTGTGGCCGTGTCGTGCCAGTGTTCGCCCGTGCGCATCTCGACGCGTGCCAGCCGGATGCCGGCGGGTGCGGTCAGCGCTTGCGCGTACAGCACGCCCGAATCACCGAGGCGCAGCAGCTGGACGGGCTGGGCCGTCAGGGCGAGCGGCGATTCGAGCGTGCGGTCGAAGGCCCGTATCTTCGCCAGATACGAGACTGTGTGAATAGGTCCCTGTGCGCTGCTTATCAGCAGCGCCGGCACGAGCAGGACGGCGAGTCCGCTGACTGCCAGCCCCAGGCTTTCGCCGCGGGTGAGCCGGGGTGATTGCAGCCGGCCCGCAAGCAGATGCAGGCCGAACCAGGCCAGTGGCGCCACCACGAGCAGGCCGAAATAGAACAGGGCCAGTGCCTCCATGCCCGAGACAGCCCGTGCCGGTAGCATTGTCGCCGCGGCCGAGATCGCCAGCATGGGCAGCGCCAGTATGCGCATCCATAGCCAGCTCCGCCCCTTGCCGCGTCGTTCGTATTGCCGTTTTTCCGTGCGCAGCAGCAGGGCGATGCCGGCGAGCATGACGATGAACAACAGCCCCCAGAGCGCTATCGCCACGCTGCCCATGGCGTCGAGCGTCGGGGTGAACGGTGCCCAGGGCATCAGGCGGCGCGGCGGGCGGACAGCAGGAACACGGGGTAGTCGCGGGTATGCGTTTCGCGCGTCTTGGTGATCGTGAAAACGGTACGGTAGGCGACATCTCCGAAGCCCGACTCGGTCGCGCATCCGGCAAGCGCATCGCGGTCGAAACCATGATGTACGTCGACCTCGATCCCGTGAAACGAGCCATCCTCGCGGTCGAGATCGGCAATGCACAGATAGCCGCCGGGTTTCAGCAGATCGTGGAATACCCGCAGGATGCGGCCGGTATCGGGAATGTGATGCAGGGTCATCGCGGTGACGATGAGATCGAAACCTCCGGCGGGCGGGGGGTCGCTCAGAAGATCGAGCTTCGCAGTGTGCATGTGCGCGGCGCCTTGTGCGGCAATCTTTTCATCCGCGACCGCGAGCATGCCGGACGAGGTGTCCGCCAGCAGCATGTCGCCGACCGCATCCCTGAGCGGAAACGCAAGCAGCCCGGTGCCGCTGCCATAGTCGAGCACGCGCATGGCGCGGTGCAGCGGCACGGCCTCGCGCACGGCCTGGGCGATCTTGAGCCCGCGCTCGACGAAGACGGGGTTGTCGTCCCACTGGCGGGCCTTGCTGTCGAAGTGAGTGGCGTCGAGCGTGACGGAAACGGGTGGGATCATGGCGCGAACGAAAGCGGAAACAGGCTTCAATTCTGCAACACGTGCGCCCAGCGCGTCATCTTTTCGGCCGGTGGCATCGCGGCGTGGGCCGGGCTGGTCGAAGGCAGCGTGACCTGCCGGACCGGGTTGGAGGCATCCGCCAGCATGGGCGTCACGCACCGGCGGAAGAGTTCGGCCGCCTTGCCGCCGTTAAAGGCGAGCAGGCGGATATGCGGATGGGCGGCGAAAAAGGCCGGGAAATCGTTGGGCACCACGCTTGCCCGGTCGATCGCCGCATCGAGGCTACCCGCCCGCTGTGCGGCGGCACAGACATCCCACAGTGCCACCCCCGCATCGGCCAGCCGTGCCGTGCGTGTTGCATAAGGCAATTCCGGTCCGGCCCCGAACAGCGTGCCCATGATCGTCCAGAACGCATTGCGCGGCTGGGCGTAGTACTCGCCGCGTTCGAGCGACATCCGGCCGGGCAGGCTGCCCAGGATCAGCAGGCGGGCGTGCGGAGCGGCGATGGGGGGGAAGCCGGAAACAGGCATGTTGGCGTGCGGGGATTTCCCGTATTTGGCGACGAGGCGTACCCAGTGATGATCTTTTCTAATACTAAAGTTGTATAGACAGCGTGAAGACCTCCCTTTATATGCTTGTTGAATTGAACAAATACAAGAGGTGAAGGGGATGGAGGGAGGACTGACAATGACAGCGCTCGCGTTCGTATTGGGCATGGCGGGGCTGTTCTTTGCGTTGCTGGCATATGAAACATCCGGCGACGCGACACAGGCCCGCCTCAACCCCCCCGGTCTGCTGACCTGGCTTGCCAGCGGAAATTGGCCGGCCAAAGTAGGCGCTGCACTCCTGATCGTCGGGATCGGTGCGCTGATCCGCTATCTCCTGCTTGCCCTCCAGGTGCCTCCGGAGGTCAAAACAGGCACAGGTGTCGCTGCCGCGGCGCTGCTTGCCGCGCTCTCGTTCCGGATACGGCAGCGTCCGGACAGGCGAGCCTTGCATTTTGCCCTGGCCGGGACAGCCCTGGGAGTCGCTTATCTCACCGCTTACAGCGCTTACGGATTCTTCGGTTACGTCAATAGTGCAACCGCGCTGGCATTGCTGATCCTGGTCGTTGCCGCCGGGGGAACGTTCGCCCTCAAGTCGGGGGCGCTGTCCATCGCGGTTCTGTCCATGTTCGGCGCCTATCTGGCACCGGCCTTTACCATAGGCAACCCAGGGCCGTCCGTCGTGTATGGCTACTATGTGGGCGCCAGCCTGTTTACATTCGTGCTTGTGTATTTCAAGGGCTGGCGCGCACTCATCCACCTCAGTTTTCTCTTTACGCTCGCCGGCGCACTCTTTTTCGGCTGGACGCGGGCTTTCTATACGCCACAGCACTACACCATCATGAATCCCCTGCTGCTGGCGCTGGCGGCGATTCATCTGGCCATGCCGATCGTCGAACGGCGTGCGATTCGTGCCGGATGGATGCGTCATGTCGACACAGGATATGCATTGGCCTTGCCGGCCGTCGCAGCGGTATTGATGCTGTTGATCGCGCCGGATATCCATTCGGATGGCGCGCTGGGGCTGGTCATGTTGGCCGTATTGTGGGCACTGGCGGCAGGCGTGATCTGGCGCATGGGCCTGGAGGATGGGTTTCTGCACGCCATCGTGGCAGGTCTGCTTGTGTTTGGCGCCGGTTTTCTTTACCTCGAAGACCTGCCCTGGTCGCTTCTGGCGCTTTGGGCGGCCACACTGCTTTTCGTTCTTGCGCCCCGTCTGGCCTGGAGCCGGGATGGCGAACTGCGCCTGGCAGGCATCGTATTGCTGCTGGGCGTGATCCATATCCAGCAGTCGCTCCTGTCGCCACCAGTAGGGGAGCCTTTCGCCAGTTTAGCGTTCGTACAACGGTTGTTAGGGGTTGCGGCGCTCGCCCTTACAGGCATCGCCGGACGTCGCCGGAGGGTGGCACTGGGGGATGTGCTCGCTGTGGTTGCCGGGGTTTGGGGCGGCCTCGTGGTCATCGCCGAATTCGCCCGTCTGCATATCGAGACGCTGCCGCAATTGATCTATGCACTCGAACTGGCACTCGTAGTCGGCATCGCCCTGTCTCCCCTGTGCAAGCGACTGGCCGTGGAGTGGATGGCGTTGCTCGCAGTGCTGGCAGGTGTGACTGCATTCTGGTCTGCACACGATGCACCGGAAGGCGTCGCCTGGATATTGGCACCCTTTACGCTGCTGGCGCTTTTCTTCATGGCGTTCCAGGCGCACCGGATGCGCGACCAGCGGGATGCGGTGCCGGCCATTTTCGCTCTGGCCGCACCCTTGGCGTTTGCCCCCTGGGCATGGAGGCTTGGATGGCTGACGGTGGGAAATGTGCCGTACTTTCCGATGACGGCGATTGTCCTGTCGGCGGCGATGGCAGCCGGAATAGGCGGATTGTTCCGATGGCGCATGGCCTTATGGGGCGGTGCGCTCTGGATTTATTTCTGGTGCGTGGGCCTGCTTGCGATGGGCCTGACGATTTTTCATATCGAGCGGGGCCCCTGGCCCGTTGCGCTCGATCTGGCCAGCATCGCAACGCTGGTGTTGATGACCGGGTCCCTGACGGGCCGCAGGCGTGAAACTGCCGGGACCGTGAGCCTGATTGTCGGCGTCTTCGTAGTGCAGGCGATGCTGTTGCGTGCCCTGGGGCCGGCCGGTGTTTTGAACGTGACGGATCTTTCCCGCATGGCGATGCCCGCGCTCGTATCGTTGATGTGGGCGCTACTTGGCGGCGGGATGTGTGGCTGGGCGACACGGATCGTTTCGAGAAATCTTTGGCGCGCAGGTGCTCTTCTCCTCGTCCTGTCGGCAATCAAGCTGATCCTGTTCGACTTTGGATCATTGGGGCAGCTTTCCAACATCATCGCGATTCTCCTGGCGGGGCTGGTATTTCTTGCCGTGGCCTGGCTGGCCCCCATTCCGCCCAGAACCTCGAAAATTTCCGCGCCGGAGATGCACGCCACTTCGGAAAGCGGCGCCGCGGGCGCCTCGCGGTCAGCCATGCAGTCGGGGCAACCCGTTGATTCCGATGCTTCGTCCGTAAGCACGGCTGCGTCTCGTGCAGCAGCTGATGCGGCCATGGCGCCCGATGTCGCCGGATCGGCGGAGCCGGACGCAACAGCTCCCGCGACGGCCAGGCGCAGACGCTACGAGCCCGAAATACCGGCGCACTGGTTGGTCAAGGAAGAGCCTTCCCTGGTCAAACCTCTCCTGATTGGCCTGGGCGCATTGGGCATCCTTGCATGGGGATGGAGTCATTATCGCGATACGTGGCATCCGAAACCTGTGCATGCCGTTGTGGCCGCGCCGCCCATAGCGGAGGCAACAGGGGAGGAGCCCGCCCCCATCCCCGCCCCGGCACCCGTTCCGCCTCGCGTCGAGACACCGCCCCGGGTAGTCAATGACTGTTCCCGGTTCATCGACCATCTGCCGGCTGATTACGCGCTCGTAGCGGGGGGTGAATATGCCGGTCGAAAGTTGGGGTTCCAGATAGACCAGAGCGGGCACGAAGCGACCGGATTCGATGTGTCCGTCAATATGCCGGGGCAAAAGGTCGTGCTGGTGCTGGGTGCGTATGAACCCAGTGTCTGGAAAATCAGCAGGGACGCGCGCACCCAGATCATGGGCGTATTCGTGACCGGTTATTACAGGCAGGATCTAATCGGTCTGGATGCCCGCACGCCTGTGCTGAATTCGAGTCATGCGGAAAAAGGTTCGTGCGGCTACTCGTATCTGTCTGGCAGGGCCGCAGATATGGATAAGCACGTGAGACAGGTGCTGGGTCGATCGGCACAGATGTATGTTTTTGCCTCCAACGGCCGGCTCAACTTCGGAGAAGAAGGCGCATCGCGTTCGCTGGTGCAGGACAGCCCGGCTGACTTCCAGCAACTGCGCCGCACGGATATTCCGCCGGCGGGTCGCGAAGGCCTCGACAAGCTGGTATCGGAGGGCGTGCTGCGTCCGGCCAGGCCGGAAGATTTTCTGGCATGGAAGGATGCACTGAGGCGTGCTCAGGGCCTGCCTCCGTTGAATGTATTGGGGGGTACGCCGGAACAGATGATATTCGGGCGGTCGGGCGCCTATGTGGTGCAGGGCCCCATGACTTTCCCGGCAGGTTTGCATGGGGCCAATTTGGCTGCTTTCATTGTGCTGAAAGGCGTACCCCGGCCAGCGGGCAACCCGGGTCATTCGGCCGTATACGACTGGAATACGATGACATGCGAAGGTGCGATATGCCGTTAGCGGCATGCGGGTCAGTATATGGATGACGAACCAAACCTGCCCGGCACAGTCCCTAGCCAGGCGGGATCGCTTCCGCTTTTCATTCATTCCACGAAAGGCAATCGATGCGTACGAAACATGCGATTTTCATGATGCTGGCCGCGGCGGTCGCGGCGCCTGCGCTGGCGCAATATGTCGGACCCGGTGCGCAGCCGGCGGTGACCAGCCTGAAGGCCGTGCTCGACAGGCCGGTCGACGATCAGCGGGCGGTGCTGCGCGGTACGCTGGTCAAGCAGGTGTCGTCGGACAAGTACATCTTCTCCGACGGCGCGCAGGAAATCCGGGTCGAAATCGATCGCGATGTGTTTCCGGCGCGACAGATCGGCCCGACGACCCGGGTGGAAATCGTGGGTGAGGTGGAGAAGGATTTCATGACGTCGCCCGAGATCGACGTCGATACGCTGCGCGTGATCGACTGAACTGCCTGCGCAGGGCCCGTCAGGCCTCCGTCAGGGCGCGCGCCGCCAGCGCAGCGGCGGCGGCACGCGTTTCCACCCCCAGTTTTTCGAAGATGTGTTCGACGTGCTTGGTCGCGGTACGCAGTTTCATGCCGCAGATGTCGGCGATGTCGCGGTTGGTCTTGCCGCGCGCGAGCCAGTAGAGCACTTCGGTCTCGCGCGGTGTCAGGGCCGCGCGGGTCAGCCGGGCGTTGTCGTCGGCGCGGCAGTCGAGCAGCAGCAGGCGTTCGCCGAGTCCGACGCGGCCGGCGACGCTGACGGTGAGCCGTTCGCTGCCAAGCTGTGCGAACAGGGGAGCCGGTTCGGGGGCGTCGCGCGACTCGGCAAGCCATTGCGCGAGCGTGTCGGGCAGGCCGGTGGGGGCAGGCTCGAAAAAACGGCCCAGCCATTCCTCGGCCAGCCGCGAACGCCACAGCACACCGCCGGCGTCGTCGACCACCACCACGGCATAGCCGCCGACGTCGAGCGCTTCGCGCACCTGTTTCAGCGCGCGCGCATTGCGGCTGTGCGAACGCAGCCGCGCGATCAGTTCCTGCGGCTGCACCGGCTTGGTGACGTAGTCGACGCCGCCTGCCTGGAAGCCGGCCACGATATGATCGACCTCGGTAAGCCCGGTCATGAAGACCACGGGCAGGGCGGACAGGCTGGCGTCGGCCTTGATGCGCCGGCAGACTTCGAAACCGTCCATGCCCGGCATGCAGGCATCGAGCAGGACCACGTCGGGCTCGATGCGGGCGAGCCGTTCCAGCGCCTGGCTGCCGTCGGTGGCCACCAGCACGGTGAAGCCGGCGGCATCGAGCGCATCGGTCAGAAAGGCCAGCGATTCGGGGACGTCGTCGACGACCAGTACGGATTGCGGGCGGGGGTCAGTGGGCTGCATGCGCGGGTGCCTCCAGACGCTGCAAAAAAGTATCGAAATCGAAACGCGCCAGCGGTTCGCGCAGGCGGGCGGCAAAAGCCTGGTAGCGGCTGTCGCGCGACTCGATCTCGTCGAGCTTGCGGCGGATCGCCATGATGTGTCCGATGCGGGCGAGCTCGGCCAGCGCGTCCAGTTCGGCGGCGGGCGGCCGAACCGGCGCCTGGGGCGGATCGCCAGCGGCGGCGGCGGGCGGCGGCTCGCGCGTCAGCCAGTCGAGTCCGAGTTCGTGCCCCAGCATGGCCAGCAGTTCGGATTCCATCACCGGTTTGTCGATGAAACCCTGGCAGCCGGCGTAAGCCTTGAGCTCGTCGACGCGGGCGAACACGTTGGCCGACACCATGATCACCGGGGGTGGCGCATCGAGGTCGAGCGCGCGCAGCTGGCGACAGGCGTCCCAGCCGTTCATCTCCGGCATTTCCACATCCATCAGCACGGCATGCGGCGGATTCGCCGCGACGCAGGCCAGGCATTCGGCGCCGCTGGCGGCCTCCTGCACTTCGAATCCCAGCGGCACGAGCAGGCCGGCCAGCATCTGGCGCTGGATGGGCTGATCGTCGACGACGAGGATGCAGCGGCGGCGGCCGGCATAGCCGACGACTTCGCGCCCGGCGCCGGGGCGGACCCGGGGATGCGCGATCTCGGGCAGATAGAGCCGCAGGCTGAACGTGCTGCCGATACCGGGCGTGCTGCGGACCGCGAGTTCGCCGCCCATGAGTTCGGTGAGCAGCTGGGTGATGGTGAGCCCGAGCCCGGTGCCGGTCCCCCGCCGGCTGCGGCCGGCCGCACCGCGTTCGAAAGGCTGGAAGATCCGTTCGATATCTTCCGGCGGAATGCCGACGCCGCTGTCTTCGATCTCGAACCGCGCGATCTCGCGCCGGTAGCGCACGCGCAGCGTGACGGCGCCCACGTCGGTGAACTTGACCGCGTTGGCCAGCAGGTTGATCAGGATCTGGCGCAGGCGCTTCGCATCCGCATGCACCGCGGCCGGAAGGGGACCCTCGACCACCACGCGGAAGGCGAGCCCGCGCGCGGTGGCTTCGGGTTCCACCATGCGCGCGAGCTGGTCGACCAGGTCGGACAGTGCGACTTCGCCCTTGTCGAGCTTGAGTCGGCCGGCCTCGATGCGGGCGAGATCGAGCAGGCCGTCGACCAGCTGCAGCATGTGTTCGCCACTGCGCCGGATTACGTCGATGGCCTCGCGCTGGCCGCGCGGCAGGGCCTGCTCGTGCTGCAGGATCTGCGCGTAGCCGAGAATGCCGTTGAGCGGCGTGCGCAGCTCGTGGGTCATGCCCGTGACGTAGCGTGTCTTCGCCTGATTGGCCGAATCGGCGGCATCGCGTGCGGCCTGCAGCTTGGCATCGGTGGCGCGGTGCGCTTCGACTTCGCGGGTGAGCAGCTGGGTCTGCCGGTTGGATTCCTCCTGCGCCACGCTGCGGCTTTCGTTTTCCAGCACGATCCACCAGGCAGCCACCGCAAGCAGCAGCGTCAGCAGCACGAAGGTCTTGGCAAGCGCTTGCGCCAGCAGTGCGGCGATCTCGGAGTTGGCGAGCGAGGCGGCCTGGCTGAAATAGATCAGCGCCAGCGACACGGCAAGCAGCAGCAACAGCGGCGTCAGCACCGCGACATAATGGCCGACCCGGCGGTTCAGATGGCGCGCCACGGGCCCGGGCAGAAAACGGATCAGGGCGGTGTAGATCTGCGCGCCGATCTGCGCGTCGAGCGTGCAGCACAGCGAGCAGATCGGGCCGGCATAGGCCGGGCAGTGCGCCATGTCCGGGCCTTCGAAAGTGTTCTCGCAGAGCACGCAGCGCTGCGCGCGCTGCTGTGTGCTGGCCGGCCGTGCCAGATAGGTGCGGCCGCGGGTGGCCCAGGCGATCAGCGGCGCGGTCGCGAATGCGGCGATCAGCGCGATGAAGGGCGCGAATGCCTGCGCCGCCGGCCCGAAAGCGCCGACATAGGCCGACACCGAGAGCAGCGCGGCGATCAGCGTCGCGCCGACGCCGACCGGATTGATGTCGTACAGGTGCGCACGCTTGAATTCGATGCCGGGCGGCGACAGCCCCAGCGGCTTGTTCACGACCAGATCGGCGACCAGCGCGCCGACCCAGGCGATGGCGAGATTGGCGTAGAAACCGAGCACGGATTCCAGCGCCTCGAACACCCCCAGCATCATCACCAGCACCGCGAGCAGCACGTTGAATACCAGCCAGACGACGCGGCCGGGGTGGTTGTGCGTCAGGCGCGCGAAGAAATTCGACCAGGCCAGCGAACCGGCGTAGGCGTTCGTGATGTTGATCTTCATCTGCGACACGACCACCAGCAGCATGGTCGCGATCATGGCCCAGCGCATGTCGTCGAACACGTAGCCGTAACCGGCAAGGTACATCTGTGTCGGTTCCAGTGCGCGCGCAGCGGGAATGAAATGCTGCAGCGCGACGAAGGCGAGGAAGGCGCCGCCGAGCATCTTCAGCATGCCGGGCACGATCCAGCCGGGGCCGGCGACGATCACCGCAGCCCACCAGCGCCAGCGGTTCAGCGGGGTTTTGGCGGGCAGAAAGCGCAGAAAGTCGACCTGTTCGCCGACCTGCACCACCAGTGCGAAAGCCACCGTGGCGGCGCTGCCGAACATCAGCCAGTCGAAGCGGTCGGCGTCGTCGCCCTGGCCGGCGAGCGAGGTGAACTGCCCGTAGAGCTCGGGCGATTTCCACGCGATGGCGACGAAGGGCAGCAGCGTCAGCACCAGCCAGAGCGGCTGGGTCCACAGATGCACCCGGCTGATCAGGGTGACGCCGTGCATCACCAGGGGAATCACGATCAGCGAGCTCAGCAGATAGGCCAGCGCGATGGGGATGTCGAACACCAGTTCGAGCGCCATCGCCATGATGACGGCTTCGAGCGCGAAGAAGATGAAGGTGAAACTGGCGTAGATCAGCGACGTGAAGGTCGAGCCCAGATAGCCGAACCCCGCGCCGCGCGTCAAGAGATCCATGTCGAGTCCGTGGCGGGCGGCGTGGATGCTGATCGGCAGCGCGGTCAGAAAGATGATCGCCCCCACCGCGAGGATCGCCGCGAGCGCGTTCCAGAAGCCGTAGGTGATTGCCATGGTCGCGCCGATGGCCTCCAGTGCAAGGAAGGACACGGCGCCGAAGGCCGTGTTGGCGACGCGGAAGATCGACCATTTGCGGAAGGCATGCGGCGTATAGCGCAGCGCGTAGTCTTCCATGGTCTCGTTCGCGACCCAGGTGTTGTAGTCGCGGCGAATCTTGAAGACCTGCTGGATGGGCGTGTCGGTCACGGCGGAATCGGGCGGCCAGGCGGGAACGTGCCTGTACGGATTTGCAAGAAGCATTCCATGGCCCGGCGCGTGCCGCGACGTGGCGCCGGCGGGGCGGCGTGCACCGTCGTAGCGCAATCCGTCCGCCGTATGCCCCATTGCGAGCCATCGCCGCCCTACGTCGATTTGCGTATTCGGCGATGCGCGACGCGCGCCTAGAGTTCGGACATCCCGCGAGCGATGTTCGCCGCGGCAACCTGTCCAGGAGAGCCCGTCATGTCCGAACACGATCCGTCCGATCCGATTTCCCTTCACCGGCGCCGTCTGTTGCAAGGCATGGCCGTGCTGCCGTTCACAGGCCTGCCCGGTCTGAGCTTCGGTGCCGCGCCGCCCACGGCCAAGGTCAACACCACGGGGCTGGCGGTCACCGACACCACGGTCACCGTCGGCCAGCTCCACTCGGCCACCGGCACGATGGCGATTTCGGAAACCGGCTCGATCCAGGCCGAGCAGCTGGCCATCGACCAGATCAATGCCATGGGCGGCGTGCTGGGCCGCCAGATCAAGGTCATCAAGGAAGACGGCGCTTCCGACTGGCCGACCTTCGCCGAAAAGGCGCGCAAGCTGCTGGTCAACGACAAGGTCGGCACCGTGTTCGGCTGCTGGACCTCGGCCTCGCGCAAGGCCGTGCTGCCGGTGTTCGAAAAGGAAAACGGCATGCTCTACTACCCGACCTTCTACGAAGGTCTGGAGCAGTCCAAGAACGTGATCTACACCGGCCAGGAGGCGACCCAGCAGATCATCTGGGGGCTGGACTGGGCGAACCAGACCAAGAAGGCCAAGACCTTCTTCCTCATCGGCTCGGACTACATCTGGCCGCGCACCTCGAACAAGATCGCCCGCAAGCACATCGAGCAGCACCTCAAGGGCCTGGTCGTCGGCGAGGAGTACTACCCGCTCGGCCACACCAACTTCAATTCGCTGATCAACAAGATCAAGCTGAGGAAACCCGATTGCATTTACGCCGTCGTGGTGGGGGGGTCCAACGTCTCGTTCTACAAGCAGCTCAAGGCGGCCGGCATCACCTCGGCCAAGCAGTTCCTGCTGACGATCTCCGTCACCGAGGACGAGCTGCTCGGCATCGGCGGCGAGAATGCCGATGGTTTCTATGCCTGCATGAAGTATTTCCAGTCGCTCAACAACCCCAACAACGCCGCGTTCGTGAAAGCGTTCAAGGCCAAGTACGGGCCCAAGGCGGTGATCGGCGACGTGACCCAGGCCGCCTATCTCGGCCCCTGGCTCTGGAAGGCCGCGTGCGAGAAGGCCGGCAGCTTCGACATCGACAAGATCGCCGCAGCCTCGCCGGGCATCGAGCTGAAGACCGCGCCCGAGGGCTACGTGAAGATCCACCCCAACCACCATCTCTGGAGCAAGGCGCGCATCGGCCAGATCCAGAAGGACGGCCAGTTCAAGGTGGTGGCGGAATCCCCCAGCCTGATCGAGCCCGATCCCTTCCCCAAGGGCTATCAGTGAAGCGCGCCGCGCGGGCTGCCCGCGCGGCGATCGAATCTCCTGGCGCCGCATGCGCGGCGCGCGAATCAACGGCGCCGGGTGCGGTGCGGGGAGCATGCCATGTCGATGACCGATCTCTACAACATCACCCTCATGCAGGGATTCGCCGGGCTCTCGCTGTTCTCGGTGCTGCTGCTGATGGGGCTGGGCCTGGCCATCATTTTCGGCCAGATGGGTGTCATCAACATGGCGCACGGCGAATTCATGGCCATCGGCGCCTACACCGTGTATCTGTCCTCGGTGCTGGCCGAACGCTTCGTGCCGGGCTTCGTCCAGGCCTATTTCCCGTTCGCGATCCTGCTGGCGTTCATGGTCGCCTTCGCGGTCGGCTGGCTGGCGGAATGGGCACTGATCCGGCATCTCTACAAGCGCCCGCTGGATACGTTGCTGGCCACCTGGGGGCTGTCGCTGGGCATGCAGCAGGTTTTCCGCTCGACGTTCGGCCCCAAGGAAGTCAGTCCCACGCTGCCTGACTGGCTGATGGGCTCCTGGTCGCCGTCAGAAGGGCTCGACATTCCGATCAACGGCCTGTTCGTGATGGCGCTGACGCTGCTCGTGACCGGGCTGGTGATGCTCGCGCTCTACCGTTCCAGCTGGGGCCTCAAGGTACGTGCGACGGTGGCGAACCGGCCGATGGCCAACGCCACCGGCATCAACACGCGCAGGACCGACCGCGTGACTTTTGCCATCGGCTGCGGCATCGCCGGCATCGCCGGTGCCGCCTTCACCACCATCGGCTCGACCGGGCCGACGTCGGGTTCGCTCTACATCGTCGACGCTTTCCTCGTCGTGACCTTCGGCGGCGCCGCCAGTCTGCTGGGTACAGTCGCCTCGGCATTCGGCATCGCGCAGACGCAATCCATCACGGAATTCTTCCTCGACGGCTCGATGGCGCGCGTGCTGACGCTGCTCACGGTCGTGGTGATCCTCATGATCCGCCCGCAAGGCCTGTTCGCCGCGCGTATCCGTAAATAAGCGTCCCGGAGAAACGTCCCATGAATAACGCCTTCCTCACCTGGTTCCGGACGCGCGGCCTGTTCAGCTGGCTGGCCCTGGCCGTGGTCCTGCTGGTGCTGTTTCCCCTGCTGCTCGACAGCTTCCGGCTCGGGCTGGTCGGCAAGTACATGACCTACGGCTTCGTCGCCATCGGCCTGGTCATGCTGTGGGGCTACGGCGGCGTACTGAGCCTGGGGCAGGGGGTGTTCTTCGGCCTCGGCGGCTACGCCATGGCCATGTTCCTCAAGCTGGAGGCGTCCGATCCCGAATCGACCAAGATCCAGTCGACGCCCGGCATTCCCGACTTCATGGACTGGAACCAGCTGACCGCGCTGCCGGCATGGTGGGAACCGTTCCAGTACCTGCCCGTCGCCCTGCTCGGCGTGATCGTGGTTCCGACCCTGCTGGCCTTCGTGATCGGCTATGCGCTGTTCAAGCGGCGCGTGGGCGGGGTGTATTTCGCGATCATCACGCAGGCCATCGCCCTGATCCTCACGGTGCTCATCATCGGCCAGCAGGGCTACACCGGCGGGGTCAACGGCATCACCGACCTGAAGACGCTGCTGGGCTGGGACATCCGCACCGACTCGGCCAAGCTGGTCCTGTATTACGTCTGCGCCATCCTGCTGCTGCTGGCGATTCTCGGCTGCGGCTGGATTCAGCGCTCCAAGCTGGGCACGCTGCTGCTGGCCATGCGCGACAAGGAAGACCGCGTGCGTTTCTCCGGCTACGACGTGGCGATGTTCAAGACCTTCGTCTTCTGCCTGTCGGCCATGCTCGCCGGCATCGGCGGCGCCCTGTTCACCCTCCAGGTCGGCTTCATGTCGCCGTCCTTCGTCGGCATCGTCCCGTCCATCGAGATGGTCATCTTCGCCGCGGTCGGCGGGCGCATGAGTCTGGTCGGCGCGGTGTTCGGCGCGTTGCTGGTGAATTTCGGCAAGACCTATTTTTCCGAGAGCTTCCCCGACCTGTGGCTGTTCCTGATGGCCGCGCTCTTCATCGGCGTGGTGCTGGCCTTTCCCAACGGACTGGCCGGCCTGATCGACAGCCACATCAAACCCTGGCTGGCGCGGTGGCGCACGGCGAAAGCCGCCGCACCCATGGCTCCGGCCGATCCGGCGCCGCCGCCTGTTCCCGCGGCTGCGGCACAGCCGCCCGAACCCAGCCTGCCCGCGCATCTGGCGCAGGAAAAAACCTGACCGAGGACAGCCATCATGAGCAATACCGATTTCGTGCTCGCGGTCGAAGACCTGACGGTTTCCTTCGACGGGTTCAAGGCCATCGACAATCTCACGCTGTATCTCGACCGCGGGGAGCTGCGCGTGATCATCGGACCCAACGGCGCGGGCAAGACCACGCTGCTCGACCTGATATGCGGCAAGACGCGTGCGACCGGCGGCAGCATCAAGTTCAAGAACGAGGAAATGCTGGGCAAGCCGGAATACCGGATCGTGCGTGCCGGCATCGGCCGCAAGTTCCAGACCCCCTCGATCTACGAAAACCTGCCGGTCTTCAAGAATCTCGAAGTCTCGTTTCCGCACGGCCGCGGCGTGTTCGGCGCGCTCGCGTTCAAGTGCACGCAGGAGGTGAACGACCGCGTGCAGGCGGTGGCCGGTGAGATCGGCCTGGCCGGCAAGCTCGACTGGGAGGCCGGCCTGCTCTCGCACGGCGAAAAGCAGTGGCTGGAGATCGGCATGCTGCTCATGCAGGACCCCGAGCTGCTGATGCTCGACGAGCCCATCGCCGGCATGAGCGCACGCGAACGCGAACTGACCGCCGAACTGCTGCAGCGCATCTGCCAGAACCGCTCGGTCATCGTGATCGAGCACGACATGGAATTCGTCAAGCGCATCGCGCACAAGGTCACCGTCATGCACCAGGGCAAGGTGCTGGCCGAAGGGCCGATGGACAAAGTGCAGAGCGACCCGCGCGTGATCGACGTCTATCTGGGCCACTGAGGAGACCGCACCATGCTCGAAGTCGACCAACTCACCGTGGCCTACGGCCAGAGCGAAGCGCTGCACGGCATCAGTTTCGCCGCGGCGAAAAACGAGACCGTGGCCATCATGGGCCGCAACGGCATGGGCAAGACCACGCTGTTCAAGTCGCTGATCGGCATCCTCGGCCCGAAATCGGGATCGGTCCGCGTCAATGGCCAGGATGTCTCGCAGGACGAAAGCTATCGCCGCGTCGCCAAGGGCATCGCCTATGTGCCGCAGGGCCGCATGATTTTTCCCACGCTCACGGTCGAGGAAAACATCCGTACCGGGCTGACGCATCGCAGGGACAAGAGTATCCCCGAGGAAATCTATGCGCTGTTTCCGGTGCTGTTCGAGATGCGCCGGCGCCGCGGCGGCAACCTGTCGGGCGGCCAGCAGCAGCAGCTCGCGATTGCCCGCGCGCTGGTGACCGATCCCAGGGTACTGCTGCTCGACGAGCCGACCGAGGGCATCCAGCCGTCGATCATCAAGGACATCGCCCGGGCGCTGAACGAGATCCGCAAGATGCGCGAGATCACCATCATCGTGTCCGAGCAGGTGCTCTCCTTTGCCATGGACGTGGCCGACCGCCTGTTCGTGATCGAAGGTGGCCGGCTGGTGCACGAAACCGCGCGCGCCGACACCGACGTCGCCCGCATCAAGCAGTTCCTGTCCGTTTGATTCCGCCCGGGCCGAACATGATCTGCCGGACCCACCTCGACGGCCGTTCTGTTCGACCCGACGCGGAATCGCCTTTCCCGCCGCCCAAGGAGAATCGTCATGCCTGAAACCCTCATCAAGGTCGACCTCAAGCAGTCGCCATACGACAACGACATGGTGCACAACCGCTGGCACCCGGATATTCCCATCGTGGCCTGGGTCAAGCCTGGCGACGATTTCCTGATCGAAACCTACGACTGGACCGGCGGCTACATCCAGAACAACGATTCCGCCGACGATGTGCGGGATATCGATCTGACCACGGTGCATTTCCTGTCCGGCCCGATCGGCGTGGAAGGCTGCGAGCCGGGCGATCTGCTGGTCGTCGACATTCTCGACATCGGGGCAAAACCCGACAGCCTGTGGGGCTTCAACGGGTTTTTCTCCAGGAAGAATGGCGGCGGTTTCCTGACCGACCATTTCCCGTTGGCGCAGAAATCGATCTGGGACATCAAGGGCATGTTCACCGAATCGCGCCACGTGCCGGGCGTGAAGTACGCCGGCCTCATCCACCCCGGCCTGATCGGCTGTCTGCCGGACCGCGCCATGCTCGACGAGTGGAACAAGCGCGAAGGCGAGTTCATCGCCACCGATCCGGACCGGGTGCCGCCACTGGCTGCACCACCGTCGTCGCCCACCGCACACATGGGGCGCATGAGCGGCGATGCCCGCGACAAGGCGGCTGCCGAAGGGGCACGCACGGTGCCGCCGCGCGAACACGGCGGCAACTGCGACATCAAGGATCTGTCACGCGGTTCGCGCATCTACTTTCCTACCTATGTCAAAGGCGGCGGCCTGTCGATGGGCGACCTGCATTTCTCGCAGGGCGATGGCGAGATCACTTTCTGCGGCGCCATCGAAATGGCGGGCTGGCTGCATCTGCGGGTGTCGATCATCAAGGACGGCATGAAGAAATACGGGATCAAGAACCCGATCTTCAAGCCCAGCCCGATCACGCCCAAGTACGACGATTTCCTGATTTTCGAAGGCATTTCGGTCGACGAGTGGGGCAAGCAACATTACCTCGACGTGCACATCGCCTATCGCCAGGCCTGCCTCAACGCCATCGAGTATCTGACCAAGTTCGGCTACTCGAAAGCGCAGGCGTATTCCATCCTGGGCACCGCGCCGGTACAGGGCCACATCAGCGGCGTGGTCGACATTCCCAACGCCTGCGCCACGCTCTGGCTGCCAACCGATATCTTTGAATTCGATGTGATGCCGAACAACAATGGCCCGGTCATTCACGACATGGGCGGGGTCGACATGCCCATGTCGCCGGACAAGTGAGGCGGCCATGGCGATCTATGAATATTGCTGTACCCGGTGCGGACCCTTCGAAGCCAGCCGGCCGATGGCCGAGTCGGCGCTGCCGCAGGCTTGTCCGGCATGCGGCACGCCGGCCGCACGGGCCTGGATCACCGCGCCGGCTTTTGCCGGACTGCCGTCCGGCCTGAAAAAGGCGCACGCGCTCAACGAACGCGCCCGCCATGCGCCCCGGCTCGCGTCGCAGAGCGAGCCGGCGAAAAAGCATGGCCCCGGCTGCAGTTGCTGCGGCGGCGGCAAATCCAAAGCCACGGTCACCGCCGCCAGCGGCGAAAAGAGCTTTCCGACCAAGCGGCCCTGGATGATCAGTCATTGAAGGGCTGGCCGGGCCTCCGCACAACGGGGCGCACAGGGCACTTCATATCGAATTATTCGATATGAAGTGCTAAAAAATATCGTTTGTTAAATAGTCCAGCCAAACATACCCTTTCGATGCATGTTTACAAGGGGGAGGCAAGGGGGATGCGCAGGGACGATGGCTGGATACTCGAACCGGTGGAGGCGCCTCCGGCGATCCGCCCGCCGCCCGCCGCGATACGCGAACTGGCGGCCGCCGCCGGCGTGACGCTCAACGGCGATGCGCCATGGGACATCCGGATTCGCGATGCCGGCGCCTATCGCCGCATCCTCGCGCAGGGGTCGCTGGGATTCGGCGAGGCCTACATGGACGGCCTCTGGGAATGCGAGCGGCTGGACCAGCTGTTCGACCGCCTGCTGCGCAGCGGCGTCGAGGAAAAAATCGACGGCATGCTGCGTCTGCGTTTGCTGGGCGACGTGTTGCGGCACAGCCTCTTCAACCTGCAGTCCGGGCGCCGCGCCTTCCAGGTGGGCGAGCGGCATTACGACATCGGCAACGACGTGTTCGAAGCCATGCTCGATCCGAGCCTGAGCTATTCCTGCGCCTACTGGCACGATGCCGCCAGCCTGCGCGATGCACAGCACAGGAAGCTCGACATGATCTGCCGCAAGCTGGAACTGCGGCCCGGCGAGCGCCTGCTCGAAATCGGTTGCGGCTGGGGCGGGCTGGCCTTTCACGCCGCGAATTACTACGGCGTCGAGGTGACGGGCATCACTGTCTCGAAAGAGCAGCAGGCCGTGGCGGAATTGCGCTGCGCGGGGCTGCCGGTGTCGATCGGGCTGATGGACTACCGCAAACTCGACGGCCGCTTCGACAAGGTCGTATCCGTCGGCATGTTCGAGCATGTCGGCCCCAAGAACTACGCGACCTATTTCGACACCGTGAACCGCGTGCTCAAGGCCGACGGCCTCTTCCTGCTGCACACCATCGGCACTGCCGTCACCACGCCCCGGACCGATCCCTGGATCGACAAGTACATCTTCCCGAACGGCAAGCTGCCGTCGGCCGTGGAAATCGCCGCGGCCGTCGAGCGCCGCTTCCTGATCGAGGACTGGCACAACTTCGGCCCCGACTACGACCGCACGCTGATGGCCTGGTGGGACAACTTCCAGACCGCCTGGCCCTTCCTGGAGGCCCGGTACGGCAAGCGCTTCTACCGCATGTGGAAGTACTACCTGATGAGCTGTGCGGGTTTTTTCCGTTCGCGCCAGGGGCAGCTCTGGCAGATGGTGCTGAGCAAGCCGGAAAGAATACCGGCCTACCGTTCGGTGCGCTGACGCGGCCTGTCGCGCATCACCAGCGCGATGCCGCCGAGGATGGCCGCCGATGCCAGCGCCAGCCGCGGCGTGAGCGGCTCGTCCAGCAGCAACACGCCGCCCAGCGCGGCTATGACCGGCACGCTGAGCTGCACTGTCGCGGCGTGCGTGGCCCGCAGCGCGGGCAGCACCGCATACCAGATCGCATAGCCCACGCCGGATGCGAGCACGCCCGATGCGACGGCATAGCCGATGCCCGGCATGTCGGCGTGTGCCCGCGTCAGCAGGGCGAGGCTGAGCAAGGCCGCCAGCGCCGCGGCGCGCAGGAAATTCCCTGCCGTCACCAGGACCGGATCGCCCGCGCCGCGCCCCCGCAGCGAATACACGCCCCAGGCGATGCCGGCCCCCGCCATCAAAAGCGCCCCGGACAGGGGCGGGGCGGCAAGACCGCGCCACAACAGGGCGGCGAGTCCGGCGGCGGCGGCCAGCAGCCCCAGCCATTGGCGGCCGTCCAGCCGCTCGCCCGTCCGCAGGCCATGCCCGATCATCGTCGCCTGCACCGCCGCGAACAGCAGCAGCGCGCCGGTTGCGGCAGTCAGGCTCGCATAGGCGAGGGAAAAGAGGGCCGCGTACGCCAGCAGCGCCAGGGCCGACGGCCAGCTGCCCCGGCCGGCATGGGCCGGCCCGCGCAGCCGCACGATCAGCCATAGCGTCAGGGCGCCGGAGACGAGACGGATCGTGGTGAAGCTGGCGGCATCGATGCGTGCTTCGCCCAGCGCGGCGCGGCACAGCAGCGAATTGGCAGCGAACGCCACCATGGCGAGCGTCGTCAGAATCGGGAGCCGTGCATTCACGGGATGCGGCCGGGCAGGGGATCAGCCGGCAGGAGCGAGCAGGGCGGCTGCCAGCGTCGGTTCGTGGATCGGGTAGGTCAGCACGGCGTGGATGGAAAACAGGGCGAGCAGCTTGTCGATGTGCCCGGCCTCGCGCGGGTGCATGAACACGAGGCTCTTCGCCTGCGGCGCCTGGCACTGCAGCGTGCGCAGCGTGACGTCGAGATTGGAAACGTTCGCGCCTGCGTAGTTGTTGCCCCAGCCGTAGATGAATTCGCCGACGAAATAATCCGGCCTGCGCTGCTGCAATGCGCGATGCAGATTGCGGGCCGAACTGAAGCGTTCGGCCACGATGCCCTGCGCCCGATAGAAAGCGCCGAGGTCGGGGTGGAAGGGCGATTCGATCAGCGAATAGAGCAGGCGCATGGACCGTCCGGATGATGGGCTAACGGTCCGCCACGAGGACGTTGCGCCCGGCCTGCTTGGCCTGGTAGAGCAGCTTGTCCACTGCTTCGACAAACGCGAGCGGCGTGTCCTGGCGGCCCGGAATGATCGTGCCCACGCCGATGCTCACCGTCAGCGCCGGTGCAACCGGCGAGGTCGCGTGCGGAATCGCGGCCCGGGCGATCAGCGCATGACAGCGCCCGGCCACCATCCGGGCCGCGCCCGCATCCGTTTCGGGCAGGACCAGCGCGAATTCCTCGCCGCCGAAGCGGGCCAGCAGATCGCGCGCGCGCGTGGCGGCCGATTCCAGCGCCTGCGCCACCTGGCGCAGGCAGTCGTCGCCCTGGATGTGGCCGTAGTGGTCGTTGTACTGCTTGAAATAATCGATATCGATCAGGATCAGCGACAACGGCTGGCTGTTGCGGCGCGCATGCATCCATTCCGTGTCCAGGATCGAGTCGAACATGCGCCGGTTGGCGATGCCCGTCAGCCCGTCCTTGAACGACAGCGCCTCCAGCTCCTTTTGCAGGGCGATCAGCTTCTGCTCGGTCTCCTTGCGCTCGCTGATGTCGAACATGAAACCGACCAGCGAATCGACTTCGCCGTCCGCGTCGCGCACCACGTGCACCACGTCGCGTATCCACACGTAGTGCCCGTCCTGCGTCAGCGCCCGGTAATCCGCCTCGTGGTCGACCCCTTCCTTGGACTGCGAGACGCAGTAGTTGACCACCCAGTCGCGGTCTTCCGGATGGATCCGGTTCGCCCAGTCCTCCGCGCTCGTCCAGCTTTCGGGCGACCAGCCCAGCAGGGCGCCGATCTGCGGGCCGATGTAGGCGAAACGCATCGTCTTCCAGTCGATCTTCCAGGGAATGGCGCGGGTGGATTCCAGCAGCGTCTTGTAAACGGTGCTGTCGTCGTCCATCTCGTCGGGGGTGTCGTGCATCGTTCCTGAACCCTGTCGTCTGCAAACCGCGGCAGACGCCTTGTCGTTCGCCGCCAGCGGGCCATTAGAGAGCAACGCCGCGCGTTTGTACAGCGCGGCCGGCCAGGCTACGCGGCCTTGCGCAGCAGGTCCACGCGGATCGGCATGTGAAAGGTCGCGCCGTCCGGCGTCATGTGCGCCTCGAATTTCGTGCGCACCGTCTCCAGCAGGTCCGGCGACAGGCGGTGGTCGGTGTGCGTCACCTTGAGGATGCGCGCTTCGTACTGCGCAAAATCCTCGAAATGCATCGGCTGCAGAAAGAAGGTCTGCCCCACCAGCGCAAGCTGGCCCGCGGCCAACGCCTTCTGCTCCGCTGCGAACGCCGCTTCGCGCACCGCGCGCTCGTCGTGGAACAACCGCAGGAGTTCGTTGAAATCGCCCGCGTAGACCGGCTCCGAAATGTAGGCCAGCCCGCCCGGCTTCAGCACGCGGCGGATTTCCGCCAGTGCGGCGTCCATCAAATCGGTGGGCACATGATGCAGCGACTTGAACATCGTCACGATGTCGATGCTGTCGTCCGCCGCCGGAATCGCCTCCGCGCCGCCGTACTCGAAGCGGATATTCGCCGGTGCCGCCGCCGCCCGGTTGGCCGCGAGCTGCGTCGCGTCCACCTCCAGCGCCAGCACCGACGCCGCCGACTGCGCCATTAGGCGCGTCTTGTCCGCCTTGCCGCAGCCGAGTTCGAGCACCTGCGCCCCGGCCAGCGGCAGCAGTTCGTGGAGGATGGCCTGTTCGTCGGTGACGCGGTCGGCCGTGGGGTCGGCGATGCGGAGGGTGGAGGTGTTCAACGGGTTTCCTGATGCCGGTGGATCAGGCGGCATTCTGACTTGCGGAAAACGCGCTGCCAACTGTCGCAAGGGAAAGTCTATGCGGAGACAAGCGACATATTTGATAGCATCGCGCCATGACCCCCCAAGCCTTCATCGCCAAGTGGCGCGACAACCCGCTATCGGAACGCGCGGGTGCACAACCCCACTTCGAAGACCTGTGCAATCTGCTTGGTGTGGAACCGCCGCGCATTGAAGGCGAATACCAGTATGAGCGCGGCCTGCTCAAGAAAAGCAGCGAAAGCCGAGGCTGGGCCGACGTGTGGAAGCGCGGTTGCTTTGCCTGGGAATACAAAGCGCCCGGCCGCGATCTGGGCGCGGCGCTGAAACAGCTGATGACCTACGCACTCGCGCTCGACAACCCGCCACTGCTCGTCGTATCCGACCGCAGGCGTATCGAGATACACACCCATTTCACCGGCACCCCGAGCGAAATCCACACCATCCTGCTGGAAGACGTTGGCCAGTCCGAAAATCTCCAGAAGCTGTGCTGGCTGTTCGAGGCGCCAGAGAACTTCAAACCCCGCCGCACGACCCACGCTGTCACCGAAGACGCCGCCCGCCGCATGGGCGCGCTCGCCGAACGCCTCAATGCGCGCGGCGGCGATCCGCTGGCTAGCGCGCACTTCCTCATCCAGTGCGTGTTCTGCATGTTTGCCGAAGACGCGAAACTGTTGCCTGAAAAGCTCTTCGAAACCGTGCTCGACAAGAGCAATCCGGATGGTGCGAAGGCGCAGTCGCGGCTGGCCGAGCTTTTTGCCGCCATGCGGAAGGGCGGCGATTTCGCGCTCGAAACCATCCCGTATTTCAACGGCGGCCTGTTCGAGACGATAGCCGTGCCGACGCTGACCACCGAAGACGTGGTGCAACTGCTCGACGCCGCGCGCATGCGCTGGAACGACGTCGAGCCGGCGATTCTGGGTACCCTGTTCGAACGCGGGCTCAATCCCGACATGCGCAGCCAGCTCGGCGCGCATTACACCGACCCCGCCACCATCCTCAAGCTCGTGCGGCCCGTCGTTGAAACCTCGCTGCTTAACGAATGGCAGGCCATACGCGCGCAGATCGAAGCGCTTGCGCCACGCTTCGCCTACCTCAAGGGCAAGAAGAAGGACGAATACCGACCCAACGACGCGCGCCTCGAAGGCCAGCGCCTGTTCAACGCCTTTCTGGAAAAAATCAAAGCCTTCCGCGTGCTCGACCCCGCCTGTGGCAGCGGCAACTTTCTCTATCTGGCCCTCAAAACGCTCAAAGACATCGAACACCGCGTCAACCTCGACGCCGAAGCCCTGGGCTTGCACCGCGAACTCGTCATCGAAACCAGCCCCGCAAACGTGCTGGGCATCGAACTCAATCCCTACGCTGCCGAACTCGCCCGCGTCACCGTCTGGATCGGCGAGATTCAATGGATGCTCGCCCACGGCTACGAAATCCGTCGCAACCCCATCCTGAGGCCGCTCGACCACATCGAAAATCGCGATGCCGTGCTGGCGTATCGCAAGATCGACGGCAGCAGTGAAATCTATTGCGAACCGCTCTGGCCCGAGGCCGACGTGATCGTCGGAAACCCGCCTTTTCTCGGCGACAAGAAAATGCGCGCCGAACTCGGCGACGGCTACACCGACGCGCTGCGCCGGCAATACGCCGGCCGCGTGCCCGGCGGGGCCGATTTCGTCACCTACTGGTTCGAAAAAGCCCGCGCCCAGATCGAGGCAGGCAAGGCGAAACGCGCCGGGCTGGTTGCCACCAATTCCATTCGCGGCGGCGCGAGTCGCAAGGTGCTCGACCGCATCCTGGACACCACACGCATCTTCGAGGCCTGGAGCGATGAACCCTGGATTAACAATGGCGCGGCGGTGCGGGTGTCGCTGGTGTGTTTTGGTGATGGAGAAGTGGCAACGCTAGATGGGCGGGTGGTTGCGGCCATCCATGCTGACCTGGCGGCAAGCGAATCAACGAGTACGATTGATTTGACGCGGGCAAGGCGACTTAGCGAATGCAAGAACACCGCTTTCATCGGTGGAATGAAGAAGGGCTCCTTTGATATTTCGGGAGAATGCGCACGAGAATGGCTGGAAACTGGTGGTAATCCCAATTCACGCCCCAACGCAGATGTCATCAAACCTTGGGTTAATGGCTTGGATATCACTCGCAGATCACAAGATCAGTGGATTATCGATTTTGGTGTCAATACAAGGGAAGTTGATGCCGCGCTGTACGAAAAACCTTTTCAGCATTTGCTTGTTCACGTCAAACCAGAGCGCGACAAAGTTCGCAATTCCTTGGAAAAGAAACGTTGGTGGCTACATGCGCGGCCGGCACCTGATCTGAGAAAAGCGATAGCCGGATTGCTTCGTGTCATTGGAACAGCTCGTGTAGCCAAGCACAGGCTGTTTGTCTGGTTACCCCCCTCGGTTGCTTGCGATGGACAAGTCGTTGTCATCGCCCGCTCCGACGACACCACCTTCGGCATCCTGCACTCGCGCTTCCACGAACTGTGGTCACTGCGCATGGGTACATCACTCGAAGACCGTCCGCGCTACACCTCCACCACCACCTTCGAGACCTTTCCCTTTCCCGAAGGCATGACGCCGCGCGACACGGCGCAGGCAACAGAGCGTGCCTCGCCCACCTGTTATGCGGGGACGGCACAGGCCGAAAACATCGCCGCCGCGGCGCGTAGCCTGAACAGCCTGCGCGAGGCCTGGCTCAATCCGCCCGAGTGGGTGGACTGGGTGCGCACGCCGGAGGAGGCCGCCGCCGGTTTTCCGGAGCGCCCTGTGGCGAAGCCGGGCCACGAAGCCGAATTGAAAAAGCGCACGCTGACCAATCTCTACAACGCACGCCCGGCCTGGCTCGACCACGCCCACCGCGATCTCGATGCCGCCGTGGCGGCCGCCTATGGCTGGGACGACTACACGCCGGAGATGCCGGATGACGAAATCCTCAGACGTTTGCTGGCCTTGAATCTGGCGCGCTCGTCGGATCAGTGAAACCGCTTTTGCGCGACGTGCCAGATTTGCAGGATTTCGACAGCTTCGCTGCTGACGCGATAGGTCAGCAGGTAATTGCGATGCAGTATCAGTTCGCGCGTGCCTTCAAGGTCGCCATGCCGGCCGATGAAGGGGTGCTCGGTCAGGTGTTCGGCGGTTTGCCGGAAACCTGCCGCCAGCGCACGCGCGGCCTGCGGGTTGTCTTCGGCGATGTAGTCCAGAATCTGTTTCAGGTCGTCCAGTGCGGCATGCGTCCATTTAAGTTTCATATGCTTTGAAGAATTGCGCGACTTCGTCGGCGCTGGCGAAGTCGCCCTGGTCGGCGGCGGCAATGGATTTTTTCAGGGCTTCGATCTGCGGCGTGCGCCAGTCGAGGTAATCGGCCAGCGCATCGCTGGCCACGGTGGCCTGGGGGCGGCCGACCAGTTCGGCGTAGTTTTCCAGCCGGGTTTTCAGCTCCGTGGGCAGGCGCACGTTGAACTGCGCGGTATTTGCCGGCGGTTGGGATTTGCTGCTCATCGCGGACTCCTTTTGGCTGTATAGCGGTACGCTATCATGTTGCTAGCTTTGTGCCAAACCTTGGAATCAAAGGAATCGCAAAGGCTTCGGTCGCCAAAGCAAACGGGGGCAGTCGCCTGCCCCCGTGTATGGCCATACGCGTTGTGCTCAGGTATTCGGCAACATCGCCAGCAACCCATTCAACCGCCGCACGAAACTCGCCGGATCGTCGAGCTGGCCGCCTTCGGCCAGCAGGGCCTGGTCGAATACCAGATGCGCCCAGTCGGCGAAGCGGGCGTCGTCGGCTTCGGCGTTCATGCGCGTGACGAGGGTGTGCGCGGGGTTGATTTCCAGCGTGGGTTTGACGGTGGGCGCGGCCTGGCCGGCGGCTTTCAGCAGGCGTTCGAGGTTGGCGCTCATGTCGCCTTCGCCGGTGACGAGGCAGGCGGGCGAGTCGGTGAGGCGGTGGGTGACGCGCACGTCTTTCACGCGGTCGCCGAGGGTGGCCTTGATGCGCTCGACCAGCGGCTTCATCGATTCCTCGGCGGCTTTCTGCGCGGTTTTCTCGGCTTCGTCTTCCAGTGCACCCAGGTCGAGGTCGCCCTTGGCGACGGACTTGATGGGCTTGCCGTCGAATTCGGTGAGGTTGCTCATCAGCCATTCGTCGACGCGGTCGGATAGCAGCAGGACTTCGATGCCTTTCTTGCGGAAGATTTCGAGGTGCGGGCTGTGCTGGGCGGCGGCGAAGCTGTCGGCGGCGATGGCGTAGATGGCGGTCTGGCCTTCTTTCATGCGGCCGACATAGTCTTTCAGCGAGACGACCTGTGCGTCGGTGTCGGCGTGGGTGGAGGCAAAGCGCAGCAGCGCGGCGATGCGTTCCTTGTTGGCAAAATCCTCGCCCGGGCCTTCCTTCAGCACGCGGCCGAACTGTTGCCAGAAGCCGGCGTACTGCTCGGGCTGGTTGGCGGCCAGGTCTTCGAGCATGCCGAGCACTTTTTTCACCGAGCCGGACTTGATGGCGTCGATGTCCTTGCTGGACTGCAGGATTTCGCGCGAGACGTTGAGCGGCAGGTCGGCCGAGTCGATCACGCCGCGGACGAAGCGCAGGTAGGCGGGCATCAGCTGGTCGGCGTCGTCCATGATGAAAACGCGGCGCACGTAGAGCTTGATGCCGTGCCGGCGCTCGCGGTCGTAGAGGTCGAACGGTGCGCGGGCAGGCACGTAGAGCAGGGAGATGTAGTCCTGCTTGCCTTCGACGCGGTTGTGCGACCAGGCGAGCGGGTTCTCGAAGTCGTGGGCGACGTGCTTGTAGAACTCCTGGTATTCGTCCTCGGTGATGTCCTTCTTGGCGCGCGCCCACAGGGCTGAGGCCTTGTTGACGGTTTCGTCCTCGTCGGTGGGGACTTCGACGCCGTCCTTCCATTCCGTTTGCTTCATCACGATGGGCAGGGTGATGTGGTCGGAATAGGTGCGGATGATGGATTTGATCTTGTAATCCGACAGGAACTCGTCCTCGCCTTCGCGCAGGTGCAGCACGATCTCGGTACCGCGCTGGGGCTTGTCGACGGTTTCGAGCGTGTAGTCGCCGGCGCCGGCTGATTCCCAGCGCACGCCGTGTTCGGCGGTGAGCCCGGCGCGGCGGGTGGTGAGGGTGACGCGGTCGGCGACGATGAAGGCGGAATAGAAGCCGACGCCGAACTGGCCGATGAGCGCGGCGTCCTTTTTCTGGTCGCCGGACAGCTGGCTGAAGAATTCGCGCGTGCCGGATTTGGCGATGGTGCCGATGTGCTCGATGACTTCCTGCCGGCTCATGCCGATGCCGTTGTCGCGGATGGTGACGGTGCGCGCGTCGCGGTCGAAGGCGATTTCGATCCTGAGCTCGGGGTCGTTTTCGAGCAGGGCGGGGTCGTGCAGGGCCTCGAAGCGCAGCTTGTCGGCGGCATCCGAGGCGTTGGAGACGAGTTCGCGCAGGAAGATGTCCTTGTTGGAATACAAGGAATGGATCATCAGCTGAAGAAGCTGTTTGACTTCGGCCTGGAAGCCCAGGGTTTCTTTGCTGCCGGTGGCGGACATGCCTAATCTCCCGTGAAAACAAAAACGTGCACGGGATATTGGGGCAGGCCGGGCGCGTTTCAAGCCCTGGCGGGCCGGAGCGGCCTATTCGGTTGCCGGCAGGCAGCAGACGCTGGCATGGCGCGCATAGGCGGCGATCTCGCGCGCGGCCCAGGCGTCGTCGCATCCCAGTTCGCGGGCGAGCAGCCGGGCGACGGCGGGTGCGATCTCGAGGCTGGCCCGGACGTCGAGAATCATCGCGCGGGACCGGCGGGCGAGCACGTCGACGACGGTGCGCGCCATTTCGTGCCGCGCCGCCCATACGATCTCGGCGCCGGTGAGGGGCAACGCCGGATGCAGCGGTGCGGCGAGTTCGGGATCGGCCTCGGCGAGCGCGCGCAGGGCAGGGGCATCGCTGCCGTAGCGGTGCAGGGGGGCGTCGACCGCTGCCGGGGCGGGGCCGGCCGGGGTGCCGTGCAGGGCCAGGCCGGCGGTGCGGCAGGGACGCGCGGGCAATCCGCCGATGTGCGCGGCGAGGTCGACGGTCTGCTCGGCCATTGCGCGGTAGGTCGTCCATTTGCCGCCGGTGATGCTGACAAGACCGGCTTCGTGGTGCAGCAGATGGTCGCGCGCAAGTGCCGAAGTGCCCTGCGCACCGGATTGCCTGACCAGCGGACGCAGGCCGCTGAAGACGGCCAGGATGTCGGCGGCCGTGGGGGCGGGATCGAGGTAGCGGGCAATGTGATGCAGCAGGTAGGCGATTTCGTCGTTTCGCGCGATGGGCTCGGCGCAGGCTTCCGGCACGGCCAGATCGGTCGTGCCCAGCAGCAGCCGGCCTTGCCATGGAATGGCGAACAGTACGCGGCCGTCGTCGGTTTTGGGGATCATGAGCGCGGCTTCGCCCGGCAGAAAATGCCGGGGCAGTACGAGATGCGTGCCCCGGCTCGGCGCGACGGTGGCCTCGGCGTCGGGGCGCGCGAGGCGGCGGATGGCGTCGCTGAAGACGCCGGTGGCGTTGACGACGACCCGGGCGGCAAGTTCGACGCTTTCGCCGGTTTCGCGGTCGCGCACCACCCCGCCGTCGACTTTGCCGTTGCGTTGGGTGAGCGCGACGAGTTCGGTGTGGTTGAGTACGGTGGCGCCATGGTCCCAGGCGCTTTGCGCGAGGCATATCGCCAGCCGCGCGTCGTCGAACTGGCCGTCGAGATAGCGCACGCCGCCGCGCAGGCCTTCGCCGCGCAGGCCGGGCAGGGCGGCGCGCGTGCCGGCGGCGTCGAGTATCCGCGAGCGTCCGAGGCTGGCGCGGCCGGCGAGCCGTTCGTAGACGGCGAGCCCTGCGCCGAGCATCAAGCGTTCGCCGAAACGGTACGCGGGGATGACGAAGGTCAGCGGCGCCGCGAGATGCGGGGCGTTGGCAAGCACGCGGCCCCGCTCGGCGAGCGCTTCGCGCACAAGCCGGATATTGCCCTGCCGCAGGTAGCGCACGCCGCCGTGCAGCAGCTTGGTGCTGCGGCTCGATGTGGCGGCGGCGAAATCGTCGCGTTCGACCAGCAGCACGGCATGGCCTCGCGTGGCAGCGTCGAGTGCGATGCCGAGCCCGGTCGCGCCGCCGCCGACGACGAGCAGGTCCCACGGTGTGCTGCGCGTGCGTAGCCGCTCGCAGGCGGTCGCGCGGTCCATCACGCGCCGGCCCCGTCGGCCGGGTCGATCCAGTGGCCCGCGCGGCCGACGGCGCGCACCCAGTTCGCGCGCAGGGCCTCGGCCTGGTCGCGGCTCATGGCGGGTTCGAAGACGCGCTCGACCTGCCAGGTGCGGCCGACGGCGTCGAGGTCGGGCCAGACGCCCACGGCCAGTCCGGCCAGCGCCGCCGCGCCGAAGGCGGTGGTCTCGATGACCCGGGGCCGCACGACCGGCACGCCGAGCAGGTCGGCCTGGCATTGCATCAGCAGGTTGTTGGCCGCGGCGCCGCCGTCCACGCGCAGTTCGGACAGCGTCAATCCGCTGTCGGCCTGCATCGCGGCGATGAGGTCGGCGCTCTGGAAGGCGATGGCTTCCAGCGCGGCGCGTGCCAGGTGTCCGGCCGTGGTGCCGCGGGTGAGGCCGAACACGGCGCCGCGCGCGTAGGCGTCCCAGTGCGGCGCGCCGAGCCCGACGAACGCCGGCACGAAGACCACGCCGCCGTTGTCCGGCACACGCGCGGCCAGCGCTTCGATCTCGGACGCCTGCCGGATGAGTCCCAGCCCGTCGCGCAGCCACTGTACGACCGCGCCGCCGATGAAGACGCTGCCTTCGAGCGCGTATTGCGCATGTCCGCCGAGCCGCCAGGCCGTGGTGGTGAGCAGGCGGTTGGCCGATGCGGTGGGTGTGTCGCCCGTGTTCATGAGGGCGAAGCAGCCGGTGCCGTAGGTGTTCTTGACCCGGCCGGGCCGGGTGCAGGCCTGCCCCAGCAGCGCGGCGTGCTGGTCGCCGGCCACGCCGCAGACCGGCAGGGCGGCGCCGTCGAGGATGGCCGTCGTCCGGGTGAAGAAACCGCTCGAATCGCGTACCTCGGGCAGCAGCGCGCGCGGGATGTCGAACAGCGCGAGCAGCTCGTCGTCCCAGTCCTGGCGGTGAATGTCGTAGAGCAGGGTGCGCGAGGCGTTGGTCGCGTCGGTGGCATGCAGCGTGCCGCCGGAGAGTTTCCACAAGAGCCAGCTGTCGACGGTGCCGAACGCCAGCTCGCCCGCCCGGGCGCGCCGGCGGGCGTCGGGCACGTTGTCGAGCAGCCAGGCGAGTTTGGTGCCGGCAAGGTAGGCGTCGAGCACGAGGCCGGTCTTGCGCGCGATCAGCTCCGCATGGCCGGCTGCACGCAGGCGGTCGCACAGTCCGGCGGTGCGCCGGTCCTGCCAGACGATGGCGCGGTGGATGGCCTGGCCGGTGCGGCGGTCCCAGACCACGGTCGTTTCGCGCTGGTTGGTGAGGCCGACGGCGGCGATGCCGGATGCGTTCAGCCCCGCTTCGGCCACGACCTGGCGCGCGACGGCGCACTGGCTGGCCCAGATGTCCTCCGGGTCGTGTTCGACCCAGCCGGGCTGCGGAAAATGCTGTGCGAATTCGCGCTGCGCGACGCCGTGGATGCGGCCGGCGGCGTCGAACAGCAGGGCACGCGAGCTGGTGGTGCCCTGGTCGAGCGCGAGAACATAGGTCATGGACAGTCTCCGGTACGGTTGGCGGATGGTTTCATCGGAATAGTAGGACGACGGCCAGGGTAAGGGCGATCAGGAGATAGCCGCCCCGGCGGACGTTCACGGGCACGCCCGGCATGGCGCGGCGCGAGACGCTGGCAAGCTGGACGGCGTCGGGCGCGGTACCGGCGCAGGCCTGAAATACGAAGATCGCGGCAGTGGTGACGGCGACGAGCACGCCCGCGACCAGGGTGAAATGCAGGTCGACGGCGCCCCATTGGGTGGCGGCGAACCACGCGGCGCTGAAGAGATGGCCGGATGCGGTGCCGTAGAAGGCGGCGGATGCGCCGACCCGTCGCGAAGCCAGGCCGACGATAAAGGTCGCGACCAGCGGCGACGCGGCGTAGGCGAACCCCTGCTGCAGGTAGGCGAACAGGCCGGGAAAATCGGCGATGGCCGGGGCCCACAAGGCGGCGATCGCCACCAGCAGCAGGGTGAAGATGCGTCCCAGCCGTGCCTGTGCCCGCACGTCGAGCTGCGGGAAACGTGGCTTGACGAAGTCCAGCGTCAGCAGGGTCGACGACGAATTCAGCGCGGAATCGACGCTCGACATGATCGCCGCGAGCAGACCGGCGAGGATCAGCCCGGCGAGTCCGGCGGGCGCGTAGGTTGCGACCAGGGCCGGGAATACCCGGTCGGGCTGGTCGAGCGCCGGTAGCAGCGCGATGGCCATGACGCCGGGCAGCACCATGAAGAACAGGGGCAGCAGCTTGAGCCCTGCCGCCAGCAGCGCGCCGTAGCCTGCCGCACGCATGTCGCGCGCGCCGAGCAGCCGCTGCGCCACGTACTGGTTCATCGTCCAGTAGTAGAAGCCGAGGATGGGCAGCCCGATCAGGGTGCCCAGCCAGGGCAGCGCCGGGTCGTCGAGCGGACGGACCAGCGAAAGCCGGTCGGCGGGAACGGAGGCGACCACCCGGGCCCACGAGAAATCGAACTCGGCGAACACGATGATCGCCAGCGTGGCCGAGCCGGCCAGCAGGATCAGCGCCTGCAGCACGTCGGTGTAGGCGACCGCGCGCAGGCCGCCCGCCGCCGTGTACAGCCCGGCGAACACCGCGATGAGCGCCACGCTGACCGTCAGCGACAGATCGGGGAAGAACAGCTGCAGCACCAGCGATCCGGCGTAGAGGCTGCCGGCCGCGTCGAGAAAGATGCCCAGTACGACCGACACGCCCGAAAGGTATTTGCGCAGGCGCGCGTCGTAGCGGCGCTCCAGCAGTTCGGGCACGGTGGCGATGCGGTTGCCGACGAACAGGGGCACGACGAACAGCAGGCTCACGATGAGCACCAGCGCGGCCATCCATTCGTAGTTGGCGACCGAGATGCCGTGGGCCCAGGCCGCGCCGGGCAGGCCGATCAGGGTGGTCGAGGAAATGTTCGAGGCGAACAGCGACAGGCCGATCACGCCCCAGCCGAGCGTGCGTCCGGCGAGGAAGAGCTCGTCGGCGTCCGGGCTGCGGCGCGTGACCCGGATCGAGACCGCGACGACGGCGACGAGATAGAGCGCGACGATGGCGTAATCGAGCGGGGCCAGGGTCTGCATGGAGGAGCGTGCAGTGTCCGCGCGGCGCGGCTCAGCAGCGCATCGACAGCATGCGCTTCGATTTTTCGTCGACGTAGTTCACGGTGGCTTTCTTGAAATTGAGGTCGACGAAGAGTTCGCAGCGCAGCTCGCCCAGCCGCCAGCACATGGCGACGCTGCTGTCGTTGGAATACATGAGATGGAAGACGCCGTTGAACGCCGGATAGTGGCTGCGGAAGGCCATCAGCTTGAGCAGGCGCTTGACCACCGGCTGGGCGACGGCTTCGTCGATTTCCTCCAGCGTGTAGAAATGGCGGTTGATGTCGCGCAGTTCGCCGGTGGATTCCATGAGTTCCAGGTCGTTGCTGCCGGCGAGCAGGCCGACGTAATAGACCTGCGGAATGCCGGGTGCGAAGAACTGGATCGCGCGCGCGGCGATGTAGGCGTCGTCGTTGCGCTTGAGTGCGTCGTAGAAGGTGCAGGTGAGCTGGTAAATCGCCCCGACACAATGGACGTTGGCGGCCGACCGCCGCAGGATGGGGTCGGCGCTGCGCTGGCTGACGTTGTCGATGACCGCCTGGATCTTGTCCGCCGGCAGTACGCCCTCCACGTCGGGAATGCAGATGCCGTCGTGGGTGTCGAGCACGGTGAGCTGGTTGCGCGGACACATGCGCAGCCATTGTTTGAGATACACGCTGTTGGCGTCGAACAGCGAATACAGCACCAGCGGCGGCAGGGCGAACCCATAGGGATGCATGCCGTGCAATGCGATGGCGTACTGGAAGCTGGCGTTGTCGTGGACTTCGGGCAACGTCTCGGCGCCGTTGTCGCGGGCGATGCCGTCGACCCATTTGAGGATGTCGTAGACATCGGGCTCGACGAGGAAGCAGCTGGTACCGATTTTCTTGGTCGTATAGCCGAAGGCGTCCAGCCGGAACAGCTTCACGCCGCGTTCGGCGAGATAGCGGATGCTGTCCTCGAGCAGCGCGTAGGTCTTGGGCGAATTGAAGTTGAGGTCGATCTGGTGCTCGGTGAAGGTGCACCACACGCGTCCGGTCGAACCGTCGGCGAAGCGCACTTCGCGGAAGGGTTCCTTTTCCTTCCGGATGTGGATCTTTGCGAGGTCGTCGGGGGAAATCGGCTCGAACTGGTCGACGTGGACGAAGAGATCGGCGTGTTCGGAATCGAAGCCGTGCGCGACGAAATCCTTGAACTCTTCGGATTCGTCCGAAATATGGTTGAGGGTGAGATCGAGACAGAGGTCGTAGCGTGCGGCGATGCGTTCGATGTCGGGCCAGTCGCCGTAACGCGGATCGATGGCCTTGTGGGTCAGGGGCGAAAAGCCGCCGTCGGCATTGGACGGATAGGGCGGGAGGATGTGCAGGCCGCCGATGGCGCGCGAAAAATGGCGTTCGATGACGGCATACAGATCCGCCAGCGTGTGACCCATCCTGTCGGGGTAGGCGATGAGTTGGATCTGGTTGCGCAGCGGCATGGAGCGTTCTCCTTACATGGGATCAGGGCGCGGACTTCAGGCGGGTGAAGACGTCGAGGACGTGACGCCGCCAGTGGTGGATGTCGTAGCGGTCGATCAGCGCGTTCATGCGCTGCATGCGGTCGGCCTGCTCGGTCTGCGGCATGTCGATCGCGCAGTCGATCGCGGCATCCATCTGCTTGAGACTGTAGGGGTTCACGAGCACGGCATCGTGCAGTTCGACTGCCGAACCCGCGAATTCGGACAGTACCAGCACGCCATCGTTCATCGCGTGTGCGGCGATGAATTCCTTGGCGACGAGGTTGAGCCCGTCGCGCAGCGGAGTGATCCAGCAGATGTCGGCGGCGCGAAAGGCGCACAGCGTGTCGGTGAAGGACATCGGTGTCGTCGACAGCAGGATGGGCTGCCAGGACAGTGTGCCGTGGTGGCCGTTGATGCGCCCGGCCAGATGCTCGATGGACTGCTGGGCGCGCTTGTAGGCGCGCATGCCATCGGCGGCGGCGACCGCCGTGACCAGCAGCCGGACCTTGCCGAGCAGTTCCGGGCGGCGTTGCAGCAGGCGTTCGAAGGCGAGCAGCATCTCCCGCGTGCCCTTGGCGTAGTCGACCCGCCCGACCGAGACGATGAGCTTTTCACCGGGAAAATCGCGGCGGATGTTCGCGACCTGCTGCTGGCGTCCGGGGTCGTCGAAGGTTTCGCGGATCAGTTGCGCGTGGGTGCCGATGGGAAAGGCATCAATGACGACCTTGCGGCCATCGTGGCGCAGCGACAGCGGAGTCAGCGGTTCGGACAGGGCGGTGCCGGTCGCGGCGAGCGCCTCGACGGCAGGCGCTTCCTCGACGCTTTCGACCGGCCGCAGCGAGCGCGCGGTGGCGACGAAATTCTGCGCGTAGCGCGGAATGTGGAAACCGACCACGTCGCAGGCGAGCAGGCTGTCGATGATTTCGTCGCGCCAGGGCAGGATGTTGAAGACGTCCGCCGGCGGGAACGGCGTGTGGTGGAAGAAGGCGATCTTCACGTCCGGCCGCAGTTCACGCACGAAATGCGGCGCGAGCCACAGGTTGTAGTCGTGGATCCAGACCACTGCGCCGGGCGCGGCCTCCTCGCAGGCGGCGGCGGCGAACAGGCGGTTCACCTCGCGGAAGGTTGCCCAGTCGCAGTTCTCGGTCGAGTATTGATCCGGGAAGCTGTTGATGATGGGCCACAGCGCTTCCTTGGACGTGACATGGTAGAACTGGCTGATCTGCTCGCTGGTGAGCGGCAGGCGCACCACTTCATAGCTGCCGTAGCCATCCTCGACCGTGATGCGGCGCTGGAACCGGGGCGGCTTGCCGGCAGCCGCCTTTTTCCAGGCCACCCAGCTTGCGCGGTCGGTCTGGCCGATGAAGCCTTTCAGTGCGGGGACGATGCCGTTGGGGCTGGCGTTTTCGCGGAAGACGGTCTTGCCGTCGACGACGTGTTCTTCATACGGTTGTCGGTGATAGACGATGACCAGCGATGACGCCATGGAAATCCTCCGTTTCGTGAAACAGTTTCAGGGCGTCGAGTACGCCGGCCGCACCGGGATGGGGGCTGCGATAGACGTTGGCATATCCCCGGATGGCGGTGTCGAGTGCCGGTTCGCGGTTGCCGACGGCCACGCCGGCGAGCCGGGTGTCGAACATCGACAGATCGTTGAGCGTGTCGCCCGCCACGAGGGTGCGCTGTGCGGGCAGGTTCAGTGCGTCGAGCGTGCGCAGGAGCGTCGGACCTTTCTGCACGCCGCGCGGCAGCACGTCGAAATACAGGTTGTCGGACAGCAGTGCGTCGAATCCCAGCGATTCGATCTCGATGCGCGCCGCCCCGGCTTCGGCCGCGTCGTCGAAGTAGTAGGAACGGCGGCGGCCGCCGACGCCAGGCTGTTCGCGCAGCCCGGGATGCCGGCGCATGACGGTTTCGATGCGGCTCCCGGCGTCGACGGGCCAGCTCGCGTCGAGCCAGCTTTCGAGCGGCGCGAGAGGGGCGAAGCGCGGCCCCGCGGCGACGCTGGTGCCGACATTGCCGATGAGATGGTCGGGCCGTACCGGCAGGGTTTCGATCAGCGTGTGCATGAAATCGAGGCCGCGTCCGCTGACGAAGATGAGCGTGAGCGCGTCGCGGTGGGTGACGATCCAGTCGTAGAGCGCCGTTCGCTGCGTCTCGTCGCCGCCGAGAAAAGTGCCGTCGAGATCCGTGGCAAGGACGGTGTGGCGGGTTTCAGACATGGCTGCACTCGCGTGCGTGCGGCATGGCGGCGGTGACGGCCTGCCTGCGTTGCAGCGGGCGCAGCAGCGCAGGCAGCGGGGCGGCAGTGGGCGGATGGGCAGCGGCCGCTCCGGGGCGCGACGGCGTGCGTGCCTGTGCCTGTGGCTCAAGCAGGCCGGCCAGGGCCTGTCCGGGCGACCGGATGCCGTCGAGCACGTCGCGTACCGCTGCAGCCAGTTCGAGGTGGATGCCGAGCCTGCTTTCGAGTATGGCGACCGTGCGAGCGCTGATCGCGCCTTCGGCCAGTTCGTGCCCTTCGGCATCGGTTGCCGGGCTGCCGCCGGCCAGCCGCATGCCCAGGCGCGTGTTGCGCGACTGGTGGGAGGCCGCCGTCAGGAACAGGTCGCCTACCCCGCAGCTGCCGAGCAGCGTGTCGGGCCGTCCGCCCAGCGCGAGAGTCAGACGGCGCATGTCGTCAAGCCCGCGAGTGAGGATGCCGGCGCGGGCGTTTTCGCCCAGGCCCAGCGCCGCCGCCATGCCGCAGGCGATGGCGATCTGGTTCTTGAGCGTGCCGCCGATCTGGGCGCCGATCGCGTCGGACGTGGTGTCCACCCGGATTGCAGCCTGCGACAGTGCGCGCACGAGCGCGTCGGCCTGCCGCCGGGCGAGACGGTGATGCGGGTGCGCTGGGTCGAGCGCGGCCATGGCCAGTGTCAGCGTGGTCGGTTCGCTGCGGGCCACCTCGATGGCAAAACTCGGCCCGGTGAGCGCGCCGGTCAGGACACGGCGTTCGAACGTTTCGTCCAGTACCTGCGTCATGAAGGCACCGGTTTCGCGTTCGAAGCCCTTGCTTGCGGACAGGACGAGCGTGCCGGGGGCGAATGTGCCGGCCAGCCGGCGGGCCAGATCGCGGGTGGCCGAGGCCGGCACGGCGAATATCAGGAGTTGTGTGTCGCGGATCGCGGCGGCGAGATCGTCGGTGGCCTTCAGCGCAGGCGGCAGCGAGATTCCGGGCAGTGCGTCGGAGCGATGGGTGGTGTTGAGCCGGTCGGCGGACTCGGTGCGGCGCGTCCACAGGGTGGTGGCGATACCGGAACGATGCAGTGCGCCGGCCAGTGCAGTGCCCCAGGCGCCGGCGCCGAGAATGGTGGCGCGGTGTAGCACGGGCGGCGTGCGGATGATAGGGAAGGGAGAAACGTTGGTTTTGAGTAAATCGATCGGTTCGAACATCGGGTCTCCAGAATGCGCTGACATCCATGCTGCAGCCTGCGCATCCTGTGCGCGGCCGGGCGCTTGCGTTGCCGGGCCGAGGGGTCAGCGTCGGGCCGGGCACGTTTCCGGTGACGTCGGCGGTGTAAGCCGCACGCCATCGCGCGCAGGCCGTGTCGTCGTCTAGCCTGTGCGCAATATAGTTTTGTAGAAAACTATAAAAGTATAAGGGATCGGGGCACGCCTGTAAAACGTGCCGCCGCCGGCGTGCCGCCGTGCGAAGCGATGTGGACGGCGTTTACGGGCGCGGGCGGGACGGGTGGGAGAGCTTATTTCTGCCGGGCGTACAGTGCGAGCAGTTCGGCCTGCGCGCAGTAGGGCTGGGCCCGCCGGCTCGTCTTGCGGCGAAAGCCGCCGTCGGCCTGCATTTCCCAGGCCTGAGCGTTGTCGCGCAGGTAGGGCTTGAGGCCCTCGGCGATGACGCGTTTTCTCAGCTTGGGATTGAGGACAGGGAAGCAGGTTTCGATGCGGCGGAAGAAGTTGCGGTCCATCCAGTCGGCGGACGAGAGATAGACGAGTTCTTCGCCGCCGGTGTTCCGGAAATAGAAGATGCGGGTATGTTCGAGAAAGCGACCGACGATGGAGCGCACGCGGATATTGTCCGACAGGCCGGCGATGCCGGGCTTGAGCGCACACACGCCGCGCACGACGAGGTCGATCTTCACGCCCGCCTGGCTGGCGGCGTAGAGCGCGGCGATGACGTTGGGCTCGAGCAGCGCGTTCATCTTGGCGACGATGGCGGCCGGTTTGCCGGTGCGGGCATTGTCGGCCTCGCGTTCGATGGCGGCGACGATCTCGCCGTGCAGGGTGAAGGGCGACTGCCACAGCCGCTTCATCTTGCCGGCCTTGCCCAGGCCGGTGATCTGGGTGAAAAGCTGGCCCACGTCCTGCGTGAGTTCCTCGTTGCAGGTCAGCAGGCCGAAGTCGGTGTAGAGCCGCGCGGTGCGCGCGTGGTAGTTGCCGGTGCCCAGGTGGGCGTAGCGCTTCAGCGCGCCGTCCTCGCGGCGGATGACGAGCGCGAGCTTGGCGTGGGTCTTGTGGCCGACCACGCCGTAGACTACATGGGCGCCGACCTGCTCCAGACGCTGTGCCCAGTTGATGTTGGTGTCCTCGTCGAAGCGCGCCAGCAGTTCGACGACGACGGTGACTTCCTTGCCGGACTGGGCGGCGCGGATCAGCGCCTGCATGAGCTGGGAGTCGGTGCCGGTGCGGTACACGGTCTGCCGGATGGCGACGACGTTGGGGTCGGCCGCGGCCTGCTCGATGAAATCGATCACCGGCTGGAAGGACTCGAACGGATGGTGCAGCAGGATGTCGCCCTTCCTGATCTGGTCGAAGATGTCTTCCTTGTGGGCGAGCCGCGCGGGCAGGGCGGGCACGAAAGGCGAGAACTTGAGGTCGGGGCGGTCGACCCAGTCGGGTACCTGCATCAGGCGCACCAGGTTCACCGGGCCGTGCACCTGGTAGAGCGCGTCGCGGTCGAGTTCGAACTGTTCGAGCAGGAAGTTGGCCATCGACTCGGAACAGTTGTCGGCGACTTCCAGGCGCACGGCGGCGCCGAAATGGCGCTGCGGCAGTTCGCCGGCCAGGGTTTCGCGCAGGTTCTTGTTTTCCTCGTCGTCGACGAAGAGGTCGGAGTTGCGGGTGACGCGGAACTGGTAGCAGCCCGCCACCGTCATGCCGGCGAACAGTTCGCCGACGTGGGCGTGCAGGATGGACGACAGGAAGACGAAGCCGTATTCGACGCCGGCGATGGCCTCCGGCATGCGGATCACGCGCGGCAGCGCGCGCGGCGCCTGCACCACGGCAGCGCCCGAATTGCGGCCGAAGGCATCGCGGCCGGACAGCTCGACCGCGAAATTGAGGCTCTTGTTGAGCACGCGCGGGAAGGGATGCGAAGGGTCGAGCCCCACCGGCGTCAGCACCGGCATCAGTTCGCGATGGAAGTAGTCGCGTATCCAGGCTGCCTGGGCATCGGTCCAGTGGGTGCGGCGCAGGAAATGAATGCCGTATTCCGCCAGCGCGGGAATGACCTCGTCGTTCAGCAGCTCGTACTGCCGCGCCACCAGCGCGTGCGCCGTGTCGGAGACGGCACGGTACTGCTGCCTCGGCGTCATGCCGTCGGGCGAGTGCTGGGTGGAGTGCGCACGAATCTGTTCCTGCAGGCCGGCGACGCGCACTTCGAAGAATTCGTCCATGTTGGACGACACGATGCAGAGGAATTTCAGCCGTTCCAGCAGCGGCATGCCGGCATCCTCGGCCTGCGCGAGCACGCGTTTCTGGAAGGCGAGGATGCCGAGTTCGCGGTTGATGAGGGTATCGGGACTGGGAAGGCTCATGATCTAGTATCGGGTGTGCCGCGCCATCATAAGCGCAGGTCTTGACGCAAATGTGACAGATATATGACAACTTCGCTCCCGCAGGAAGTCGAACTCAAGCTCGCCCTGCCATCCGACCGGGTGGACGCCTTTCTCGCGCGCATGGCGCGCCGGCGGACGCAGCCCGGGAAACACGTTCTGCACACCCGCTATTACGACACCCCGGATTTCGAGCTGGGCGCGGCGGGTATCGCATTGCGGGTCCGGCGGGCGGGCCGGCGCTGGCTGCAAACGCTGAAAACGGAAGGCGAGCGCCAGGGCGGGCTGTCGCGCCGGCTGGAATTCGAGATGGCGGTGGCGCGCGGCGCGCTGGACTGGTCGCGTTTTCCGGCCGAAGCCCTGGCCTACGTGCCGGCAGCCTGCCGCGAACGGCTGGTTCCGGTATTCGAAACGCGTTTCGAGCGTCTGGCCTGGACGCTGTCCGGGCGGGGCGGCGCGCGTATCGAGGTGGCGCTCGACCGGGGCGAGGTACGCGCGGGCGAAGCGGGCGAGCCGATCTGCGAGATCGAGCTGGAATTGAAGGCCGGGCGGCCCGATGCGCTGTTCGATCTCGCGATTTTCTGGGCGACGGATTTCGGCTGCCTGCCCAACGACGAGAGCAAGGCCGCGCGCGGTGCCCGGCTGGCGCGCGGCGCCGGACCCGCGCCGACCCGCGCGGATGCGCCGGCGCTCGATCCGGCGGGCAGTGTGGAAGCGGCTTTCGCCGTCCTGTGCCGCGATGCGCTCGCGCAGGTCCAGGCCAATCTGCCCGGCGCTTTGGCCGGGGACGACCCGGAATACCTGCACCAGACGCGGGTGGCGTTGCGCCGTCTGCGCGCCACGCTGCGCGTGTTCCGGCCTGCCTGCGTGTTGCCGCCGGAATTGCTGGGCGGCCTGCGTGCGCTTGCGGATGCGCTCGGTCCGGTGCGCGACTGGGATGTGCTGTGCCTGGAAACCCTGCCCGCGATTGCGCCACACGCGCCCGATCCGGCCGAATGGCAGGCCGGCATGGCAGTGCTGGCGGCCCGGCGCGAGGCGGCGGCGGTGGCGATGCGCACGCAGGTGGCGATGGCACCGCCAGGCGTCTGGCTGCTGGCCTGCCAGCGCTGGCTGCTACGGCGCGGCTGGCGGGATGTGCCCGAGGCACAGCGCAGGCTGCAATTGAGCCCATTGGCCGACCGGGCGCGTGCGGCCCTGCGCAAGGGCGACCGGCCGATCCGGCATGCGGCGAAGCGTTTCGCGGTGTTGCCGGCCGAGGCGCGGCACCGGCTGCGGATACGCATCAAGCGGCAACGCTACGCGCTCGAAAGCCTGCTGGCCTGTTACCCCGGCCGGGCGCATGCGCGTTATCTGGCGACGCTGCGTGCAATGCAGAATGCGCTGGGACGGGTCAACGACGCCCGCGTGGCAACCGAATTGCTGATGCCCGGGCGCGCCGCGCTGGGCGGAATGGGCATGTTCGCCCTCGGCTGGCTGGCATCGCGCGAAGCGGAACCGGAGGTGGGGGAAAATGCAAAGCATTTGAAAAATTTCGTCAAATCAGCCATTGACTGGTAGATTGCGGCTACGACCTACGGCGATTTGCACGCAAAATCCGCGTACACCCATGCAGACCGACTCCAAGTTGTCCATGAAAATCGCGTTTCTCGAGGACGATGCCGCCTTTGCGGCGAACATCGTCGACTGGCTCGAACAGGCCGGGCACAGCGTGAGTTGGTTTCGATCGGGACGCGACTGCGTCCGCGCGCTGACCGACGAACGCTATGACCTCTGCCTGCTCGACTGGATGCTTCCCGACATGAGCGGCCCCGACGTGATGGCCAGCCTCAAGCTCAAGGGCGTTCAACCGCCGGTCATCTTCCTGACCGGCCGCGACGCCGAGGAGGACGTGGTGCAGGTCATCCAGGCCGGCGCCGACGATTACATCGTGAAACCGCCTTCGCGCAGCGTGCTGATCGCGCGCATTCACGCGGTGGCACGCCGCTGCTCGGCACAGATGCGGCCCGATCCGACCCAGGATTTCGGCAATCTGGTGGTCGATTTCGGGGCGCGCCGTTTCGAACTGGCGGGCGAGCCGGTCAAACTCACCGAAAAGGAAACCGAGCTCGCCCTGTATTTCTTCGGCCGGGTCGGCATGCTGCTGCCGCGCGGCCATCTGATCCAGGTGGTCTGGGGGTCGAGCCCCGACATCGACACCCGCACGGTGGACGTGCACGTCAGTCATCTGCGCGCCAAACTCAAGCTGGTGCCGGAAAACGGCTGGCGCCTGACATCGGTGTATCGCCAGGGATACCGGCTGGAGCGCGTGGAGTGAGATACGCCTGGCACGGCCTGACGGCCCTGTGCCTGCTGATGGCCGTGCCGACCGTGTCTGCCGGGCCTGTCACGCCTGCCGATACGGCCTTGCCGGAATGGCGTTACACGCTGCGTCCGGGCGATACCCTGATCGGTCTCTGCCAGCGCTACCTCGTCCGTCCGGGAGACTGGCCCCGGGTGCAGCGTCTGAACCGCATTGCCGATCCCTACCGCCTGGTTCCCGGCAGCACCCTGCGCATTCCGCTGGCCTGGCTGAAGCAGACCCCGGCGCCGGCCACGGTGGTGGCGGTCTCGGGCCGTGCGACGGTGACGCTTCCGGGTGAAACGGAGCGGGCGGTGCGGTCGGGCGAACCGCTGCATGCCGGCGCGCAGCTCGCCACGGCGGGCGACAGTAGCGTCACCCTTCGTTTCGCCGACGGCTCCACGCTGATCCTGCAACCCAATACGCAGCTCGCACTGGATACCGTGAGCGTGTACGCGGGCGGCGGCATGGCCGATACCCGGTTGCGGCTGCAGCAGGGCCGTGCCGAGGTGAGCGCCAATCCGCGCCGGGCGCCGGGCAGCCGCCTGCAGATCATCACGCCCTCGGCCGTGGCGGCGGTGCGCGGGACGCATTTCCGGGTCGGCGCGGACCCGGGCGTGACGCGGGAAGAAACGCTGGAAGGCCGGGTCGCGTTCGACGCCGCGGGGCATTCGGTCGCAGTCGAGGCCGGCAGGGGTACGCTGGCCGAAAAGGGCAGGCCGCCGCAATCGCCGGTGGCCCTCTTGCCGGCACCGGATCTGTCCGCATTGCCAAGCCGGCTCGACGCGTTGCCGCTGGCCTTCGATTTGCCCGTGTCGCCGGGCGCGATGCGCTGGATCGGCCAGATTGCGCCCGATGCGCATTTCGAACAGGTGCTGCTGGAACGGGAAAGCGACACGCCCCGTCTGCGTTTTGCCGATCTGCCGGACGGCGATTACGTGCTGCGGGTGCGCGCGACCGACGGCCATGGCCTGCAGGGGCGCGATGCGCTGCATGCCTTCAGCGTGGATGCGCGGCCTTTTCCGCCCTTGTCCACCGGGCCCGGGAAGCGTGTGCGTCAGGCGACTCCCGTACTGCAGTGGAGCGCGGTGGTAGGCAGCGATGCCTACCGGCTGCAGCTTGCGCGCGCGGCGGATTTTGCCGCGCCGCTGGCGGATGAACGGTCCACGGCCACACAGTGGAAAGTCCCGCAGCCGCTCGATCCGGGCGATTACTACTGGCGTGTGGCGAGCGTGGCGGACGGGGATGCCGGACCGTTCTCGGTGCCGCAGCATTTCGTCTACGATCCCTTGCCCGGCGCACCGGCGATCGGCGATGCCGCGCCGGTGTTTGCCGATGGAGCGCTCGCCTTGACCCTGCCGCCGCCCCCGGCCGGCCTGCGCTACGAGTTGCAGCTCGCGTCCGATACCGGACAGACCCGCGTGCTGTGGCAGGGCGAAAGCCGGGACGGCGCGATGCGCGCCGCACCGGTCGCGGCGGAGCCGGTCTATCTGGCGGCGCGGCTGGTCGAGGCCGACGGAACCGCCGGACCGTTCGCAGTGCGGCGGCTGGACCCGCCGCCGCCTTCGCGCTGGCCGCTGCTGCTTCTGCTGGTGCCGTTCCTGGTGCCCTGATTCCGGCACGGCGATCGGAGAAGCGTGCGCCTGATCTTCGGAGACCGTAGCTCATCCGCGCTGATCCTGCTGGCGATCGCGCTGACCGTCACCGCCAGCGGCTTGCTGGGCCGGCTGGACAATCTGCTGTACGACCTGGGCCAGCGTCTGAATACGCACCCCGTGCCGCGGGATATCGTGCTCGTTGCCATCGACGAAAACAGCCTGTCGCAGATAGGACGCTGGCCATGGTCGCGCCGGCTGCATGCGGCGCTGATCGACCGCCTGAAGGCGGACGGAGCGAAGGTCATCGCGCTCGATATCGTGTTCGCCGAACCCGACACTGCCGACCAGCCGGCAGATGCACACCTCGCGGATGCGGTCGCGCGCGCGGGCAACGTGGTGCTGCCGGTGCTGCTGGAAAGCAGCCGCGTCAATGGCCAATTGCTGGAGACCCTGCCGCTGCCGCAACTGCTGGAGCATGCCGCCGGTCTTGGCCGCGTGCATGCGGAGCTGGATGCCGACGGTATCGCGCGCAGCGTCTATCTGTGGGAAGGCGTGGGTGCGCCGGTGTGGCCGCATTTTGCACAGGCCACGCTGAAAGTGGCCGGACGTGTGCCGCCCGCACTGGCCGGGCAACCGCCGGCCGGCGCCGAAGTGCGGCCGTTCGCACTGGTGCGGGCCACCCAGCGGCGCATCGGTTTCCTCGGGCCGCCGGGGCATGTGCGCACACTGTCCTATGCGCAGGTGCTGACCGGCGATTTCGCGCCCGGCACGTTTCGCGATCGCATCGTACTGGTGGGCGCCACCGCCGCCGGCATGGGCGATCTGCTGCCGACGCCGGTTTCGGGTCTGGCGGCGCCGATGTCCGGTGTGGAATTCAACGCCAACGTGGTGGATGCGATGCGTGCCGGCCGCCTGATCCGCGAGGTGCCGCTGCCGTGGGCGCTGCCGCTCGCCGGCGCGCTCGCGCTGGTGCCGCTGCTCTGGTTGCCACGGCTGAATCCGCTGGGCGGGTTGCTGGCAAGCCTGGCCTGGTTTGCGGGCGTTGCGCTCGGTGCGGCGAGCCTGCCGGTCTGGGCGGGCTTCTGGATGCCGGTGACGGGCAGTCTGCTGGCAATTCTGCTGGCGTACCCGGTCTGGAGCTGGCGACGGCTGGAGTCTGCCGGACGTTTTCTCGACCACGAACTGAAGCGCCTGCGGCAGGCGCTCGGTCCGGCCGACACACGCGCACCGCGCGGCCGGGCCGCGGATCCCTTCCAGTCGCGCATCCGCGAGGTGCAGGCAGCGGCACACCGCCTGCGGCATCTGCAGGAGGAACGGCGCGAGACACTGGCCTTCATTTCGCACGATATCCGCGCACCGCTGGCATCGGCCCTGATGCAGCTCGACGAATTGCCGCCCGACGCGCAGACGCGGCTGCGCGAGCCGCTCACGCGCAGTGTCGGACTGGCCGAAGCCTTTCTGCGCACTTCGCGTGCGGAGATGCTCGACACCGCACGTTTCGAGGCGCTCGACTTTGCCGGCCTGACGCACCAGGCCATCGACGACGCTTTCGTCGAGGCGCGCGCGCAGTCGGTCGAACTGGTGCGTGCACTGCCGGTCGACCCTGTCTGGGTCAAGGGGGATTTCGACTTGCTGCACCGCGCAATCCTGAACCTGATCCTGAACGCCGTTCGCCACGCCCCATCGGCAAGCCGGGTCGAAGTGACGCTGGAGGCCGGTGCGGGGAGCGCGGTCGCCAGCATCGTCGATCACGGGCCGGGGGTTCCAGCCGACGCGCTGCCGAAGCTTTTCCAGCGGTTTTCAGGCAGGGCGGGAGAGGGCGGTACGGGGCTCGGTCTGTATTTCGTGCGCACGGTTGCCGAAAAGCACGGCGGCACGGTCACGGTGGAGAGCGTACCGAACAAGATCACGCGTTTCGTGCTCAGCCTGCCGCTGGCGCTTCACTGAAGCGTCATCAAGTTCGCCGTGCCGCGCGGCACAATGACGGCAAACCGGAGAGACATACGATGGAGCTGATTCTGTGGCGGCATGCGGAGGCCGAGGAAGGTCCGCACGATCTCGAACGCGCATTGACAGGACGAGGTCGCAAGCAGGCGGCACGCATGGCCGACTGGCTGACCCCGCGCCTGCCGCCCGATATCCGCATTCTGGCGAGTCCGGCTGTACGGACCCGCCAGACCGCGCAGGCGCTGGGTCGCGACTACGCAGTCGAACCGGCACTGGCGCCTGGCGCCACGGCCGCGGCGGTTCTGGCGGCGGCCGGCTGGCCGGAGGCCGCGCATCCGGTCCTGGTCGTTGGCCATCAGCCCACCCTGGGCCGGATCGCGGCCCGCCTGCTGGCGGGCACGGAGGGCGACGTGTCGGTGAAGAAAGCGGGTGTGTGGTGGTTTCAGTGCCGGATGCGGAACGACGAGTTGCAAGTCGTGCTGCGTGCAGTGGCGGGGCCCGACTACGCCTGAGCGAATGCGCCGCGAAGCCCCGCGATCACCGGCGCGGCATATATAATTCCGGCGTGATCACGCTATCCATCAACCGGCTGCGCGCACCGGCCATGCGGAGGCATTTTTCGTGCCGGGCTGGCTGACCGCGCTGCGCGACCTGCTTGCCGAAGCGAGCCCCCTGCGCCGCGTTATGCTGGCGCTGCTGGCCGTACTGCCGCTGGTCGCGCTGGGGGCGGTCTGGCTCGGATTCCATCCCGTCGAATACCGCATGCTGTACCCCAAGCTGTCCGACCGCGCGGGCGGCGAAGTACTCGCCGCGCTCGATCAGCTTGACATTCCCTATCGCCTGTCCGACGTCGATGGCGGCATCGAGGTGCCGGCCGCCGATCTGCACGTCGCGCGCTACCGGCTGGCGGCGCGCGGCCTGCCCCGCACCGACGATACGCTGCGCGAGGAAGCCGAAACACCGCGCTTCGGCGCATCCTCGCTGCAGGAACAGCAGCGCATGCAGCGTGCGCTCGAATCCGAACTGGCGCGGTCGGTCCGCACGCTCGACGCGGTCGAACTGGCGCGTGTCCATCTGGCGGTCCCCAAGGTATCGCCCTTTCTGCGAGATGCGCCGCCTGCCACCGCAGCCGTGCTGGTTCGGTTGCGTCCGGGTGCGGCGCTGACGCCCGGACAGGTGGTGGCGATCCAGACGCTGGTGGCGGCAAGCGTGCCGCGAATGAAGCGCGGCGACGTCCAGGTGCTCGATCCGCGCGGCATGCTGATCGGCGCGGCGACGCCCGAAACCGGCGAATCGCGCCGGCTCGCGCTGGAACAGGACATGGGGCGGCGGGTACAGGCAGTGCTGGCGCCCTGGCTGGGCGCGGAACGGGTCAATGTGCAGATCACCGCTACGCTCGACGACAGCGAAACCCGACAGACCGTCGAACGGGTGCGCAACGTGGTCGTTGCCGGGCAGGCGCGTCCGCTGGAGAAAACGGTACGCACCACGCGCTTTCCGGAAGGCCGGCTTGCCCGCGTGAATGCCGTCGTGATCCTCGGGTTCGAGGCCAGTGCGGCGGAACGTGCCCGCACCGCGCAGCTTGCGCGCCAGGCGCTGGGACTGGTGCCGTCGCGTGGCGATACGCTCAATGTCTACGCCTTGCCCGCTGTCGAGGCGCCGGCGGCGCAAACCGAACCGGCGCCGGTTGCGTCCCGGCCGGTCTCGATACCGCCGGTGCGCGCGGCGGCGGTGCCGGCGGAGCCGTTCGCATTGCCCTCGCCGGTGCTGCTCGGCGGGGCGGCTGCCGGGGCGATTGCGCTGCTGTTCTATGCGTTCGCACGTCTGCGTCGCCGGTCGATTCCCGTGAGTTCCGCCGAAGCTGCGCCGCCGGCCGACGATTTCGATGCCCTGCTCGATGCCGCGCGCGCACAGGCCCTGGCCGACCCGCGCGTGACCGCGGACGTGATCAAACTGTGGATGCGCGCATGAGCGAAACGGGCGTCGACAAATCCGCCGCCTTGTTGCTGGCGCTGGGCGAAGAAGCCAGTGCCGCCGTTTTGCGCTATCTGTCGCCGCTGGACGTAAGCCGGCTTGGCATGGCGATGCGCGCGCTCGACGTGCTGCCGCGCGAGCGTGTGCGGGCGGTGCTGCGCGATTATGCGGCCGAGGCGGCGGAACAGACCGGATTCGCCGCCGATACCGGCCGTTTCCTCGACGAGGCGCTGAAGCGCGCCTGGCCGCCCGAACGCGCCCGGGCGATGCTGCGCCGTCTGGGCGCATCGAGTGCCCGTGCGCTCGATGCGCTGGGCGAGCGCACGCCGGCCGAAATCGCCGGTCTTCTGGACGGGCAGCCCTCCTATCTCGTGGCGGCCGTGATGGCCCATCTGCCACGCGATGTCGCGGCGGCCACGCTCGATCTCCTGCCGGCCGGCCTGCGCGCCGACACGTTGCGCGATCTGGCGCAGCGCGAATCGCCGACGGCCGACATGCTGCACGAGCTCGACGACTGGCTCGCCGAACGGGCCGCCACCGAACCGGAAGATGCGGGCGAAGCGACCGTGGCGAACCTGCTCGACCGCATGAGCGAAGGCGCCGCCGCCGCCGCACTCGCCCAGCTCGACCGCGACGCCGCCGGGCTTGCGGCCCGTTTGCGTGCCCGCGTGCTCGAATTCGACGATCTGGCACGGGCGACCGAAGACGGTCGCCGGACCTTTCTGCGCAACGTCGGCGCGCGTGCGCTGCTGCATGCGCTGAAAGGCAGCGACGGCCGCGTCTACGACGCGCTTGCCGCGGTGATGAGCCCGGCGGCGGCGCTGCGGATGAAGGACGATCTCGATACCCTGGGTGCGGTACCCGTTGCCGAGATTCAGGCGGCGCAGCATGAAGCGGCCCAACTGTTGCGCCGTCTGGCGGCCGAGGGTGCGGTTCGTTTCGAGGAGATGGCGGCATGAACCCGCGCGATGGCGATACGTCCGCTTTCGACCAGTGGGAAACCCCGGTACCGGCCGCGACGACGCCGGTGCCGGAGGACAACGCTGCCGAATGCGCACGGCTGCGCGACAGCGCGCGCGCGGAAGGTTATGCGGAAGGCCTGGCGGCGGGCCGCGCGGAGGCCGAAGCGTCGGGCGTGCGGCTGCGGCAGCTGGCCGAGAGCTTTTCCGCCACCCTCGACAACCTGGATTTCAGGTTGGCCGACATGGTGCTCGAACTTGCGCTCGACGTTGCGCGGCAGGTCGTCGCGGGCGAGCTGGCCGCGCGGCCCGAACGGGTACTCGATGTGGTCAACATGGCCCTGAAGCAGATGGCGGAAACCAGCCGCGAGGCGCGCCTGCTGCTGCATCCCGACGATGCGGCGCTGGTCCGGCCGCATCTCGAAAGCGTGCTCGACAAGACGCGCCTGCGCGTCGTCGAAGACCCGCGCATCGCGCGCGGCGGCTGCCTTGTCGAAACCTCGCAGGGCGATCTCGACGCCACGCTGCCGGCACGCTGGCGGCAGGTCGTGCAATTGCTCGGCAGCAATCTCAACTGGCTGGAATGAGCGCGCGCCATGCTTGACCGCACCGTCCGGCTCCGCGAATACCTGGCCGACTGCCGGCGCGCGGTCGGCTGGGCTACACCGATCGCAACCAGCGGCCGGCTGACCCGGGTGTCGGGGCTGGTGATGGAAGCGGTCGGGCTGCGTCTGCCGGTCGGCAGCCAGTGCCATGTGCAGATTCCCGGCGGACAGAGCATCGAGGCGGAAGTCGCGGGGTTTGCAGGGGACCGTCTGTTCATCATGCCGGCGACCGATATCTACGGCGTGATGCCGGGCGCGCGCGTGGTGCCCGACAATCCGATGGCCGCGCAGCCGCCGCGCCTCGGCATGCGCTATGTCCCGCGGCGGCGGGCGCAGGACCGCGTGCGGCAGGTGCCGGTGGGCGACAGTCTGCTCGGCCGGGTGCTCGATGGCGCGGGCCGGCCGCTCGACGGCCAGGGCGCGCTGTCGCTGGAGCGCCGCGTGCCGCTCTACAGCCGGCCGACCAACCCGCTCGAACGCGCGCCGATCCGCCAGACCCTGGATGTCGGCGTGCGTGCGATCAATGGCCTGCTGACGGTGGGGCGCGGGCAGCGGCTCGGCCTCTTTGCCGGCTCGGGCGTGGGCAAGAGCGTGCTGCTCGGCATGATGGCGCGTTTTACCGAGGCCGACGTGGTGGTGGTCGGGCTTATCGGCGAGCGCGGCCGCGAGGTCAAGGAATTCATCGAACGCATTCTCGGCGCCGAGGGCATGGCACGTGCGGTGGTGGTGGCCGCGCCGGCCGATCATCCGCCGCTGATGCGGCTGAACGGCGCCGCCTATGCAATGTCGATCGCCGAATATTTCCGCGACCAGGGCAAGCACGTGCTGCTGATCATGGATTCGCTGACCCGCTACGCGATGGCGCAGCGCGAGGTGGCGCTGGCCATCGGCGAACCGCCGGCGACCAAGGGCTATCCGCCCTCGGTGTTCGCCAAGCTGCCGCAACTGGCCGAGCGCGCGGGCAACGGCCGCAGCGGCAGCGGCTCGATCACCGCCTTTTTCACCGTGCTGATGGAAGGCGACGATCAGCAGGATCCGATCGCCGATGCGGCGCGCGCCATCCTCGACGGCCATATCGTGCTGTCGCGCGATCTCGCCGATGCCGGCCAGTATCCGGCCATCGATATCGAAGCCTCGATCAGCCGGGCGCAGCCCGATCTGCTGCCCGACGATGCGCTGGAGCGGACCCGCCGTTTCAAATATCTCTATTCGCGCTACATGCGCAGCCGCGACCTGCTCGCGGTGGGCGCCTATGTGCCCGGTGCCGATCTCGTGCTCGACGAAGGCGTGCGTCTGTATCCCCGCATGCAGGCCTATTTGATGCAGGGCATGCGTGAACGCGCTCCGCTCGACGCCGCGCGCGACGGTCTGGCCGAGGTGCTCGGATGAAGCCGTTCGCACTCGCGCGCGTGCTGCAGCTCGCAGAACGCCGCAGCGAGACGCTGGCGCGCACGGTCAAGCAGTCGCACGGCGAATGGCTGCGCGCGCGCGGGCGCGCAGCCCAGCTTGCCAGTCTGCGCGATGCGCATATCGCACTGCTGGCGCTGGATCTGAAGGACGGTTTGCCGGCCGCCCAACTGCGCGAGGCAAGCCGGCTGCAGCAGGCCCAGGCGGCTGAAATGGCGGCGGCGCAGTCTGCCATCGACGCCGCGCACGCAGCCTGGCAGGCCCATCTGGCCGCCTGGCTGGCGGAGGCGCAACGCGTCAAGGCGCTGCGTCTGCTCGAAACGCGCCATCTGGCGCGCGCCGCCGTGATCGAGCGGCGAAGCGAGCAGCGCAGCCACGACGAACTGGTCGAGCGTATGCAGCGCGGCCAGGTAGGACGGTGGCGGTGATGGCGCTGGCCGAACTCTCTGCCGAGGAAATCGCGTTCCTGGATATGTCGCGCGCGTCCGACGAGCGTTTCTCCGCCCGGCTTGCGCAAGGGCTTGCCGGCGTGCTGGCTGCGCGCCTGCGTACCGCCGTGACGCTGGAATCGCTGCAGGCCCTGCGGCCGCCGGTCGCTGCCGATGCGCCGCATTGGACGGTCGATGCGGGCCTGGCCGCGCTGTGGGCGGCCAGGCGGCTGGGAAGTCGTGCGCCGGCAGGCAGGGCGGCCTTCGTGCCGCGCGGCCTTTACCGCGCATTGAATGCCGCACTGGCCGAACGCTGGCTGGACGCGCCGGGCGAACCGCCTCCCGGACTGGGCTGGCGCATACGCGCGGCAGGGTGCGAGGGGGTATTGCTGCTCGATCTGCCGCGTGCCGCGCGCGACCTCGATCATTGGGCGAAGGAGACGATCTCGCGATGAGTGTTGCCGGATTGGATGGCCCGGGCGCCGCACCCTGTGCAAAGGCGGTGCGTATTGCAAGGCACATCGGCTTCTCGGGGGCGCTGCTGCTTGTGCCCGCCGCTGCCTGGGCTGCGCCGGATGCCGCATCGAGCATGCTGACGGTGCTGCTGAGTCTGGTGCTGATCCTGGGCGGGTTCGTCGCCGTGGCCTGGTTCGCACGCCGTCATCTACCCGGCATGGCGGCGCAGGGCGCCGTCAAGGTGGTGGGGACGACCGCGGTCGGCGCGCGCGAGCGGGTCGTCGTCGTCGAGGTCGACGATACCTGGTTGCTGCTCGGTGTGGGCGGCGGCAATGTGCGCCTGCTGCATACCCTGCCGAAACCCCCCGGTGCGGGCGAGGGCGCGCGATGAAACGCGTCTGTCTGCTCCTGCTGGCGGCTTTCACCGCGCCGGCCTGGGCGGCCGATCCGGTCGTGCCGTTGCTGGCGGTGAGCCCGGGTGCGGGCGGCCAGGTGATCGGCGTGCCCGGCGCGAGCCTGCCCTGGCTGCTGCTGTTTCCCTTCCTGCCGGCGCTCCTGCTGGCCTTTACTGCCTTTGCCCGTATCGCCGTGGTGCTCTTTCTGCTGCGGCAGGGGCTGGGCGGCGGCCAGACGCCGCCGACGACCGTGCTCACCGGGCTGGCGCTGCTGCTGGCGCTGTTCGTGATGTCGCCCGCGCTGAAAACCATCGACAGCGAAGCCTACCAGCCTTACCTCGCGGGCACGCTGACGCTCGACGATGCCGCCGCGAAAGCGGCCGGGCCGCTGAAAACCTTCATGTTGCGTCAGACCCGCGCGGAGGATCTGGCCCTCTTCACCGAGGGCAGTACCGAAGACGGCGCGACGGTCGATGCCCGGCGCGCTGAAACCGTACCGTTCGCCGCACTGGCGCCGGCCTTTCTCACCAGTGAACTGCGCACGGCCTTCCAGATCGGCTTCATGGTGATCCTGCCGTTTCTGGTCATCGACCTGGTTGTCGCGGCGGTGCTGACCGCGCTCGGCATGATCATGCTGCCGCCGCAGCTCGTGTCGCTGCCGTTGAAGCTGCTGCTATTCGTCGCCGTGGACGGCTGGCATCTGCTGGTCGGTTCGCTGCTCGGGAGCTTCTGATGGAAGATATCGCCCGCGATGCGCTCTGGCTCACATTGACGCTCGCGGCGCCGGTACTGCTGGCGGGCCTGGTCGTGGCCTTTGCGGTCAGCCTGTTTCAGGCCGCGACGCAGATACCCGAACCGACGCTGTCCTTTGTGCCCAAGCTGATCGTGATGCTGCTTGTGGTGGCGGTGCTGGGCGGCTGGATGGGCGGGCAGCTCGCCGATTTCGCGCGCACGCTGCTGACCGGTTTCCCCGCCTTGCTCGAATGATCCCGCCAAGGGCCGTGCGCGCTTCCGGATGGCCGGTGGGAAACGGTAGTGAACGCCACGCTTCCATCCGGGCGAGCGGCATGTGGATCGCAAGCGGTCGGTGGCGGTTTCCGGCATGACGCCGCTGAGCGAGGCAGGCCTTGCGGCGTGGCTGTTCGCGTTTGCGCGGCTTGCCGGCTGGACGCTCTTCGATCCCCTGTCCGGGCGGCTGCCGCTTTATCTGCGGCTGGGATTCGCCGCGGCGCTGGCCGCCGCGCTTGCGCCGGGCCTGGTGGCACCGCCGGCCGTGGCGGGACCTGGACTGGTGCCTGCCCTGGTGATCGAACTGGTCTGGGGTGCGATGCTGGCGGTGTGCGTCTGGCTGGTGTTCGCCGTCGCGCAGCTGGCCCTGTCGTGGGTCGGCCATACGGCGACCGGCGGCTTGCTGACGCTCACCGCTGCGCAGGCCGGGCCGGCCGAGGCGCCGTGGCGGGCGCTGGCTGGCTGGCTGGCGGTTCTCGCCTTTCTGGGCGCGGGCGGCCATCTGCTGGTGGTGGCCGCATTGCGTGACAGTTTCGCCGCAATGCCGCTGGCCATGCTGCCGGCACCGGAAACGCTGTCCGCGCTGGCCGGGGCGGCCGCCTGGCTGTTTGCCGCCGGCTTTCAGCTCGCCCTGCCGCTGCTTGCGCTGGCGCTGCTGATCCAGCTGGCGTTCGGCATTCTGGCGCGGACCACGCCGGGACTCGACATGTTTTCGGCCGGACTGGGACTGGCCGCATTCGGCCTGCTGGCTGTCTGGATCGCGGCGGTGCCGTGGGTGTCGGAAGTCATGGGCGCGGGGCTGACGGAATTCATCGGCTGGCTCGGTGTCTGGCGCACGCCGGGATGAGGCGGCGACACGCGAACGGACCGCGTATCCGGGTTAAAATGGCGCGATTTATCGTTACCTCGCCAAAACGGCGCATTGCGGAAACACCATGTCGGAAATGAATATGATCCGGGGCAGTCTGGTTGCGGTCGTCACCCCCATGTCGGACGATGGCGCGCTCGATCTGGACGCGCTGCGGCGTCTGGTCGACTGGCACATTGCCGAGGGCACGGACGGCATCGTCATCGTCGGAACCACCGGCGAATCGCCCACCGTCGATTACGACGAACACTGCCAGTTGATCCGCACCACGGTGGATGCGGCGGCCGGCCGCGTGCCCGTGATCGCCGGGACCGGCGCGAATTCGACCCGCGAAGCGATCGAGCTGACCGTGTGCGCGAAAGCCGCGGGGGCGGTTGCGGGCCTGTCGGTCGTGCCGTACTACAACAAGCCGACGCAGGAAGGGCTCTACCGGCATTTCAGGGCGATTGCCGAAGCGGTCGATCTGCCGCTGATGCTTTACAACGTGCCCGGCCGCACCGTGGCCGATCTGGCAAACGACACCGTGCTGCGTCTGACGCAGGTGCCCGGTGTGATCGGCCTGAAGGATGCCACCGGCAACATGGAACGGGTATCCGACCTGCTGCGCCGTGCGCCGGCCTCGTTCGCGCTCTACAGTGGCGACGACGCGTCTGCGCTGCCGTTCATGTTGCTGGGTGGGCACGGCGTGATCTCGGTCACCGCCAACGTCGCGCCGAAACTGATGCACGCGCTGTGCGAGGCCGCTTTCGCCGGGAACCTTGCGCAGGCACGCGAAATCAACAACAGGCTGCTGCCGCTGCACAGCAAACTGTTCGTCGAGGCAAACCCGATCCCGGTGAAATGGGCCTGCGCCGAAATGGGGCTCATGCCCGGCGGCCTGCGCCTGCCGCTGACCCCGATGTCGCCCGCCCATTACGAGACCGTGCGCGAGGCCTTGCGCCACGCCGGTCTGGTTGCCTGAACCGGACGCAGCCGCCCGTGCGTTGCGTCGAATCGGGCCTTAAGCAAAGGACCTTCATGCGTTACCTGCCATTGTTCGTCGCCGTCGCGCTCGCCACTTCGGGGTGCGGCATCATCGAAACGAAAAAGATCGATTACAAGTCGGCGCAGAAAGCGCCGACGCTTGAAATTCCCCCCGATCTGGTTGCGCCTTCCGCCGACAATCGCTACGCCATTCCGGACACCCAGGGCAACAGTTCGGCGACGCTGTCCACCTACACCAAGGAACGCCAGTCCAGGCCCGCCAGTGCGCAGACCCTGTTGCCCACCGAGGACAAGGCGCGTATCGAACGCGCCGGCACGCAGCGCTGGCTGGTCGTCCAGGCGACGCCGCAGCAGGTGTGGCCGGTGATCAAGGACTTCTGGCAGGAAAACGGTTTCATCATCAACGTCGAGTCGCCCGAAACCGGTGTGATCGAGACCGACTGGGCGGAAAACCGCGCGAAGATTCCGCAGGACGCCCTCCGCCGCACGCTTGGCAAGGTGCTCGACGGCCTGTATTCGACGCCCGAACGCGACAAGTTCCGCACCCGGATCGAGCAGGGCGCGGGCGGCGGGACGGAAATCTACATCAGCCATCGCGGCATGATGGAAGTCTATGCAACCGAGGGCAAGGACAAGACCATCTGGCAGCCGCGTCCGGCCGATCCCGAGCTCGAGGCCGAGATGCTGCGCCGGCTGATGCTGCGTTTCGGCGTCGAAGAGGCACGCGCCGAGACGCTGCTGGCGAAACAGCAGACGCCCGAACAGGCCCGTGTCGTCAAGCAGGACGATGCTTCGGCGCTGGAAATGGATGAAGGCTTCGACCGCGCCTGGCGGCGCGTCGGCCTCGCACTCGACCGGGTGGGCTTCGCAGTCGAGGACCGCGATCGCTCCAAGGGTATCTATTATGTGCGCTACATCGATCCCGACGCCGACAACGCGAGCATGCGCGACGAGGGACTCTTCGCCAAATTCGCCTTCTGGCGCAGCAAAAAGCCGGAGCAGTCGCCGCAATTGCAGATCGTCGTCGCCGAGGCCGGCGATCGCAGCCGCGTGACGGTGAGCGGACCGGATGGCAAGACTGCCGATTCCGGCACGCAGACGCGTATCGTCAACCTGTTGTACAAGGAACTGAAATAAGGCTGACGACGTGCGATTTGCCAGCCTGGGCAGCGGCAGCGAGGGCAACGGTCTGGTCGTCGAGGCCGGCTCGACCCGGGTACTGCTCGATTGCGGGTTCGGTCTGGCGGAGTGCGTGGCGCGCCTTGCCCGTCTGGGCCTGCAGCCGGCCGACCTGGCGGGCATCGTGGTGACGCACGAACACACCGACCACATCGGCGGCGTTGGGCGTCTGGCGCGCCGTTTCGATCTGCCGGTCTGGCTGACGGCCGGCACCCGGGTAATGGCACAGGATCTGCACGGTACGAGCGTGCGCGTGATCGACAGCCATGCGGCGTTTTCGGTAGAGGGACTGGAAATCCAGCCCTTTCCGGTGCCGCACGATGCGCGCGAGCCGGTACAGTTCGTATTCGGCGACGGCGCGCACAGGCTGGGTGTGCTCACTGATCTGGGCTGCGCCACGCCGCACGTCGAAGCCATGCTGTCCGGGGTCGATGCCCTGGTGCTGGAGTGCAATCACGATGCGGCGATGCTGGAGAACGGCCCCTATCCCGCCAGCCTCAAGCGGCGCGTGGGCGGTCGTTTCGGGCATCTGGAAAACGGCCAGGCGGCGGCGCTGCTGGGCAAACTGAAGCATGACCGGCTGCAGTGCGTGATGGCGGCGCACGTGTCGAAGAAGAACAACACGAGCGCACTGGCGCAGGCCGCCCTGGCGGGCGCCCTCGGGTGCGATGCCGACGAGGTGCGCGTAGCGTGCCAGACGAATGGATTCGATTGGATAAGACTTTGACGACTTTTGCTGAACTCGGGCTCGCGCCCGACATCCTGCGGGCGCTCGACGACATGGGCTATGCGACGCCGACGCCGATCCAGGCCCAGGTGATTCCGCTCGCGCTGCATGGCGGCGATATTCTGGGTGCGGCGCAGACCGGTACCGGCAAGACCGCTGCCTTTGCGTTGCCGCTGATCCAGCGTCTGCTGCCCTATGCCAATACGAGCACCTCGCCGGCCAAGCATCCGATCCGCGCGCTCATCCTCACGCCTACGCGCGAACTCGCGATCCAGGTCGAGGAGAGCATCAACGCCTATTGCAAGCATGTGCCGCTGCGCTCTCTGGTGGTCTATGGCGGCGTCAACATCAACACGCAGATTCCGGTCCTGAAAACGGGCATCGAAATCCTGGTCGCCACGCCGGGCCGCCTGCTGGATCACGTGCAGAACAAGACCCTTTCGCTGGGCCAGGTGAACACTCTGGTGCTCGACGAAGCCGACCGCATGCTCGATATGGGATTCATGCCCGATCTGCGCCGCATCGTCGCGCTCCTGCCGGCGCAACGGGTGAACATGATGTTTTCGGCGACCTTCCCGGAAGAGATTCGCAAGCTGGCCGACAGCATCCTGAACAGTCCGACCTTCATCGAAGTGGCACGCAACACCACGGCGGTCACGGTCACGCAGGTGGTGCATCCGGTGCATCACGAGCGCAAGCGGCAGCTGCTGGCGCATCTCATCAAGAGCCGCGATCTCAGCCAGGTGCTCGTCTTCACCGGCACCAAGCTGGGCTGCAACCGGCTCGCCAACGAGCTGAACAAGCTGGGTCTGCATGCCGACGCCATTCACGGCGACAAGACCCAGCAGGAACGCATCAAGGCGCTCGACGCTTTCAAGGCAGGCACCATCCGCGTACTGGTCGCCACCGACGTTGCGGCACGGGGTATCGACATCGAGGCCTTGCCCTACGTCGTCAACTACGACCTGCCGCACAACGCCGAAGACTATGTGCACCGTATCGGCCGCACCGGTCGGGCCGGTGCGAAAGGCGAGGCCATTTCGCTGGTGAGCGAATCCGAGACGCGCTATCTCAAGGACATCGAGAAGCTGATCGGCGTACCGATCGAGGCGACCATCGTGCCGGGTTTCGAACCGGGTGCGGCGGATGTGCCCGCCTACCAGTCACGTCCCACCCGTCATGAACGGGGTGAACGCACCGAGCGGCCTGCCCGTGGCGGCAGGCCGCCGGCGCCGCGCGATACGCTGTTCGACGCGCCTTACGTGCCGAGCGAAGCGTCGCGGAATCCTGCGCCGGAAGCGGATCGCTCAGCATCGAAGAAACCGGTTGCTGCGTTGTTCCGCAGTCCAGCCAAGCCGGGAACGGGCGGCTGAAGCCGCTGTCGGCGCTGCGGCGGCGTTTCGCATGACCTGGGAATTGGGGCTGCTGATCGCGGCCGGACTCGTCGCCTGGTACTGGTATGCCGGCATGCACGCGCGCGAGCTCGCCGCTGTGGCGGGGCAGCGGGCCTGTGCGGCGGCCGGGGTTCAGTTTCTGGACGACAGCGTTGCCCTGACCTATTTGCGATTCGTGCGCGACGACGCCGGGCAACTGGTTTTCCGGCGTGAATACCGTTTCGAGTTTTCGGATACCGGGGACAACCGCCGTCCGGCGGTCGTGCGCATGCGAGGCGCCCAGATCGAGTGGGTACGCCTCGACAACGAATGGCAGCCCGGCCAGATCGCGCAGTTCGTCCGCCGGGAAGGGGCCGACTAAAGGCGCCCGGCGGGCGCCGTTTGCCGTTTATTCCTGCTCGATTTCCAGGATCGCCAGACTGATCTGCTGCCCGAGGTTGGTGTCCCATTCCGCCCAGTTCTGGTAGGCCTTGAGCTTTTCCACAAGAACGGGCTTCATTTCGTAGTCGTTCAGGCCCTCATCGTACATGCGACGTACTTCGGGCATGAAGATGCCGAACCAGGCTTTCTGTTCTTCCACGAAATCGCGGCCGCCGGTCTTGCCGTGGCCCGGAATGTAGGTTTTGACGTTGAGTGCCAGCGCACGATCGGTTTCCTTCATGACCCCCTTGAAGGTGGCGTCGCGCATGTTCATGACCTGGCGGTTGAGTACGTTGTCGCCGGTGAACAGAATCCGGTCTTCGACCATTTCGATCATGAGATCGGTCTTGCTGTGGCCGTCGGTCGACGAATGGATGCGGAAAGTCTTGCCGCCTATCTTGAATGTCTGCCCGTCCGCTGCCTCCACAGTGGGGATTTCGGCGCGGGTGCCATTGGTATAGCCCTGGGTCATGTCGGACATGATCTGGAGCCACAGCTTGTCCGCGCCATCCTTCGCGCGCTGGATCATGTCGGGATGAGCGATCATCGTGGCCTTGGGCCAGGCGTCGACGATCGCGTGATTGCCCAGCCAGTGGTCGCCGTGCACGTGCGTGTTGAAGACGTGGGTGACCGGCAGCTGGGTGGTTTTCCTGATCTGCGCGACGACCATGCGGCCGACCTGCACGCTGGAACCCGGATCGATGACGACGACGCCGTCCTTGGTGACGATCCAGGCGGGGTTGTTCATGAAACTCTGATTCTCGACCGAAGGCAGTCCCTGCGGACCGTGGATGACCCAGACGCCGGTCGCGACCTTGTCGGGGCTATACGGACGCACGGTGTCGCTGGGGCCGGCGAGGGCGGCTGTTGAAAAAACGAGGGCGGCGAGCAGGGGAACGATGCGCATGAGGGTCTCCTTGTGCTTGTTCGGGGTGTCTTGACCAATTCTTAACCTTACACAGCCTGGCACGGCGGGTTAATAGTCGAAAAGCGCTACCACCATTTCTCGAAGATGACGCGGTTCATCGGCACGCCGAGATCGTGCAGCAGCGTGCTCATGTCCTCGACCATGCCGCGGGGGCCGCAGAGATAGTAGAGCGTATCGTCGGGCACTTCGAGCGCATGCAGCTTGAGCGCGTCGATGCGTCCGGTCAGGCCGTGCCACAGCGGGTCGGGCTGGGTCACGGTAACGTGGACGTGCAGATTGGGATGCGCGTGGGCGGCCGCATCGAGCTCGTCGCGAAACAGGATCTCGCGGCTGTCGGACACGCTGTACAGCAGATGTGTCTGCGTCGGCAGCCCCGCGTCGCGCACGTGCCGGAAGATCGAGAGCAGGGGCGTGACGCCCACGCCGCCACCGATCAGCACGAGGTTGTCACTCATTTCCGGCAGGAATACGAAAGGTCCCTGACCCTGGGTGACGCTGACGATATCGCCGATCCGTGCGTGCTGGTGCACCCAGCGTGCCACCGGATGTTTTGCGCTGGCCTTGATGGCGAGTTCGATCTCGCCCGCCCGGGCCGGAGAGCTGGTGATGGAGTAGCCGCTGGATTGACGCCTGTCCTCGATGGTTACGCCGAGGTCGACCCACTGGCCGGGCAGGAAGCGGAACGCCGGATCGTCGATTGCAAGACGCAGCGCACGAATGCTGGGGGTGGCGGCGACGAGCGCCGTCACGCGGGCGTTGAAAATCTGCAAGATTTAATCCTGTTCCTGCTCGAAGGTCAGCGAGACCGAATTGATGCAATAGCGCATGCCGGTGGGCGCGGGACCGTCCGGAAACACGTGCCCCAAATGCGAGCCGCAATTCCTGCACAGCGCTTCGGTACGAACCATGCCGTGACTGGTGTCACTAAGCTCGCTCACGGCGTCGGATGCGAGCGCCTGATAGAAGCTGGGCCAGCCGGTGCCGGAATCGAATTTGGCCGCGGACGAAAACAGGGGGGTGCCGCAAGCGGCGCAGCGATAGCGCCCGTGGGCGTGATGATCCCAGAACTGCCCGGTGAAGGCACGTTCGGTACCTTTGCCGCGCAGGACGCGATATTGTTCGGGACTGAGCGTGGCGCGCCATTCGGCGTCGGTTTTTGAATTCATGACAACCTCCGTATCAGGGAGAAGTTTACCCGCCCGGGCTGGCTTTGGCAGAATAGGCTTTTTGGCAGTATGGGCTTTGGGGGGCGGCACAGCGGCCGCCAATCCACGGTTTTCGCGGGCTGAGGGCGGGGCAGTTGACAGTGTCATCGGCTCCGGTTTAATCTTCGTTCAGGTATTAGACTAAGTCTAAAAACCGGATTTCATCCAGCCGAACCCGCTGCGGCGGATGGAAAAAATCGATACCGCAAGGTATTCCACCTAGATATCAAGGAGATCAGGTTATGCAACTGAAAGGCTCGAAAACCGAAGACCATCTGAAAGCTGCTTTTGCCGGCGAATCGCAGGCGAACCGCCGCTACCTCTATTTCGCAGCCAAGGCCGACGTGGAAGGCTATAACGATGTCGCCGCCGTGTTCCGTTCCACCGCCGAAGGCGAAACCGGCCATGCCCACGGCCACCTCGAATACCTGGAAAAATGCGGCGACCCCGCGACCGGCATGGCCTTCGGCCCCACCGCCGACAACCTGAAGACCGCCATCGCCGGCGAAACCCACGAGTACACCGACATGTACCCGGGCATGGCCAAGGACGCGCGCGGCGAAGGCTTCGACGAGATCGCCGACTGGTTCGAAACCCTGGCCAAGGCCGAGCGTTCGCACGCCAACAAGTTCCAGAAAACGCTGGACAGCCTGGGCGCGTAATCCGGTCTATCCTGAAAAGCGGGTCGGTTGCGGCCCGCTTTTTTTGAATCTGCGCATCAATTTATACCAAGTCTAAATGGAGTACGCATGAGCTCTCGCGAAGGCAGCCTCGAAGCCCCCACCCGCCACCCGCTCGACTGGAAGAACCCGGATTTCTACAACGAAGACAAGCTCCTGCACGAACTTGAGCGCATCTACGACATCTGCCATGGCTGCCGCCGTTGCGTATCGCTGTGCACCGCCTTCCCGACCCTGTTCGATCTGGTCGACGAGTCGCCGACGATGGAAGTCGATGGCATCGAGAAGAAGGACTACTGGAAGGTCGTGGACGAGTGCTACCTGTGCGACCTCTGCTACATGACCAAGTGCCCCTACGTGCCGCCGCATCCGTGGAACCTCGATTTCCCGCACACCATGTTGCGCGCCAAGGCCATCAAATACAAAAAGGGCGAGACCACCTTCCGCGACAAGCTGCTGTCCAGCACCGACGCGATGGGCAAGCTCGCCTCGATTCCCGTCGTCGTGCAGGCGGTGAACGCCTCGCTGAAAAGCAAGCCGATCCGCAAGGTGATCGGCGATGTGCTGCACATCCACCCGGATCGTCAGCTCCCCGAATACGACAGCGCAAAATTCCGTTCGACCGCGAAACCCAACGGCGATTTTCCCGTTCGGGCCGGCGAGAAGACGCCCGGCAAGGTGGCGATCTACGCGACCTGCTACGTGAATTACAACGAACCCGGCATCGGGCACGACCTGCTGAAGATCCTGGCGCACAACGAAATCCCGGCCGTGCTGGTCGACAAGGAAGCCTGCTGCGGCATGCCGAAGCTCGAACTGGGCGACCTCGACCAGGTCGAGAATCTGAAGAACATCAACATCCCGCATCTGGCCAAGCTCGCGCGCGAGGGCTACGCCATCCTCACCGCCGTGCCCTCGTGCACGCTGATGTACAAGCAGGAACTGCCGCTCATGTTCCCCAACGATGCGGACGTGCAGGCCGTGAAGGAAGTCATGTGGGACCCGTTCGAGTACCTGATGGCGCGCAACGCCGACGGGCTGCTGAAATCCGACTTCAAGAAACCGCTCGGCAAGGTGTCCTACCACGTGCCCTGCCACCAGCGCGTGCAGAACATCGGCAACAAGACGCGCGATGCGCTGCAACTGGCCGGTGCCGAGGTGAGCATGGTCGAGCGCTGTTCCGGCCACGACGGCACCTGGGGCGTGAAGAGCGAATGGTTCGACAAATCGATGAAGATCGGCAAGCCGGTGTTCCGCCAGATGGCCGAGCCGCAGCCCGACTACGTCAGTTCCGACTGCGCGATCGCCGCGCGCCATATCCTGCAGGGTATGGGCGAGGGCGCCACTGCCGAGAAGCAGCATCCGATCACGCTCCTGCGTATCGCCTACGGCCTCTAATTCAGTATCGAGAGAAGGAGAATATTCATGCCGCAGATCACCCGCGAAAGTCTGATGACTCTGGAAAGCTATTCCCGGATTCGGGCATCCTTCCGCACCGAGATCATCGCGCACAAGAAAAACCGTTTCGTCATGCTGGGCGAGCACATCAGCCTGCATTTCGAAGACGAAAAAACCATGCGCTACCAGATCCAGGAGATGCTGCGCGCCGAGCGTACCTTCGAGGAGTCCGGCATCCAGGACGAGCTCGACGCCTATAACCCGCTGGTGCCCGACGGTAGCAACTGGAAGGCGACGATGATGATCGAATACCCAGACCCCGACGTGCGCAAAGTCGAGCTGGCCAAACTGAAGGGCGTGGAAGACACGATCTGGATGCAGGTGGCCGAGCAGCCCAAGGTCTATGCCATCGCCGACGAGGACCTCGAACGCGAGAATGACGAGAAAACCTCATCCGTGCATTTCCTGCGTTTCGAACTCGATCCGACCTCGGTCGCAGCCGCCAAGGCGGGCAGTCCGATCCGCATCGGGGTCGATCACCCGGCTTATACGGTTGCAGCGATTACGCTGACCGATAACGTGCGCGCTGCGCTCGTCGTCGATCTGGCCTGACCCGGGCCGGACGGGTCGCCCCCGGGGGAGGGGAAGCGGTGGCGGGTGCAACGCCCGCCAGCAAGGAGGAACGTATGCTGGATCACGTGTTGATCGGACAGGTACAGCGTCGTGTGGAAACCAGCGGTTTGCCGCTGGCCATCACCTTGTGGAATGGCGATACGGTCGGCGTACCGGCAGAGCGGGCCGACGTGCGGATTCACCTGCACCGCAAGTCCAGCCTCAAGGCGCTTGCCCACCCCAGCCTCGGCGCGCTTGCCCGCGCCTACGTGCAGGGCGCGCTCGATCTAGACGGCGACATCCGCGATATTCTGACGCTGGGTAATCGCCTCTGCCAGGCCGACGACTGCAAGCCCGATACCGGCACTGCTGGCTGGAAATGGTGGCGCCACACGCGCAGCCGCGACCGCCGCAATATCCAGTATCACTACGACGTCTCCAACGATTTCTACGGGCTGTGGCTGGACGCCGAGCGCATCTACTCGTGCGCCTACTTCCGCGATCCCGGTATGACGCTGGAAGCGGCGCAACGCGCCAAGCTCGATCACATCTGCCGAAAACTCGCACTGCAACCCGGCGAACGCCTGCTCGACATCGGCTGCGGCTGGGGCGGCCTCGTCCTGCATGCGGCGCGCCACTACGGCGTACACGCGGTCGGCATCACGCTCTCCGACGACCAGCATGCCCATGCCAGTGCGCGCGTGCGCGAACTCGGCCTGGAAGGGCAGGTCGAGGTGCGTCGTATGGATTACCGCGACGTGCCTGAGGTGGGCACCTACGACAAGATCGCCAGCGTCGGCATGTTCGAACACGTCGGGCGTGGCCACCTCGCCGACTACTTCCGCAAGATCCACGACCTGCTCAAACCCGGCGGCCTCGTTCTCAACCACGGCATCACCGCCGCCGCGCTGAAAACGCAGGGCCTGGGCGGCGGCATCTCCGAATTCGTCGACGACTACGTCTTCCCCGGCGGCGAACTCGTCCACGTCTCCGAAGTGCTCGAGACCGCCACCATCGGAGGTCTCGAATGCCTGGACGCCGAAAACCTGCGCCCACACTACGCCACCACCCTGTGGCACTGGGTCACCCGGCTCGAAGCCCAGGCCGCGCGCGCCATCGAACTCATCGGCGAGGAGAAATACCGCATCTGGCGCATCTACATGGCCGGCTCCGCCCACGCCTTTGAGCGCGGCTGGCTAGAACTGTGGCAGGTGCTGGCCGGCAAGGCTGTCGATGGGCGGCAGCCGAGCTATCCCTACAACCGCGGCTACATGCACGTGGATGCGTAGCAATTCGCCGTTTCACCTGGTCCCTTTCGCTGCCAAACAGCAAGAATCATGAAACGAAATGGTGAGAATTGAAATGTATTGATTGCCAGAACTTCGCTGTGCCAAGAGTTAAGTGCCAACCTTCGAATGCGCACGAATCAAACCACTCAAGGGCATATGCCGTAGCGGAAATATTCCGTCGCATTTGTTATCGCGCCGTACATATCCCGCAAAAAATTTGCTTCCGGGTCTTGACAGCAGTCCCACTGAGTCACTAGCTTACGGGAATATAAGAGTCTGGCGCCAAGAATGCCGGATCTGCGGAGAAACCCGATAAACAATCGTGCTGCCTGAGGAGAGCAAGCATGGACTTGGGTTTTTTTCACGCGCCTTCGTTCGCCCCACTTTTCGTGCATCGGTCCCCCAAGCGTCGGCTTTCGACTATGCCTTTGGGGCAGATAGGCATTCATTCGGCCACTTCCGTATCTGAGTGCCGCCAGCGCCTTACCCTTGGCCGCTGTCGCCTTCAGCGCTTCACTCATCGTCGTCTCATCTGACCTGCGCTTCAATCAAAAAAGTGCCGATGGTGTGTGAGCCGTCTTCGAACACGGTCAAGTCTCATATCGAGGCGAAGCCTCTGCTTAGTCCCCGTCATTATTTATTCGCACTCGATATGCCTGAAGTACAAATCCTTGCAGCATTTCCAGCCATGCCTGATTGCATTCCCAACCCGAAAATCTTAACGACGATGAAGCCTTCGATTTTTAATTTCCCCAGAACCCTATTGCCCAGCCTGACTGACCGGCCGCGGGCTACTTTCTTGGCCTGATGGCCGATATTTTTGTGTAACGAATACCGACAATTCCGGAGAGCTTTTATGACGCAAAACATCCCTTCCAACGTATTGGCAGCCCTTGAGCAGGCCAAGGACGCCCTGGCCAAATTGCCGATTCTCGGCCCCGCCCTGTGGCTTTACGCACGCGATCCGGTAAAGAAATTCATGTTCATCGGCGACACCGATTGGGCGGTGCTGCCGCCCATCGTGCTGGATCAGTGCAGGCTTTATACGAAGGGCGGCCTGCCGTATGCGTTCGTGACCTGGGCATTCGTGAACGATGCGGTGGACGCCCGGCTGCGATCCGCCGAGCCCAAGATCGCCCCCCATGAATGGAAATCCGGCCCGCACATCTGGCTGATCGACGCGGTCGCGCCATTCGGTCAACTGGAAGAGACGCTGCGCGAACTGCGGGAGGCGACGTTTCCGGGAAAGAAGGTGAGCGCGCTGCTGCCGAACCCCAAGCAGCAGGGGCAGGTTGAACTGCATGAATGGCTGGTTCCGGATTCGGCCCCGGCCGAAAAATAGGCAGGCGCGCAGGATGGAACAAATCCACGGATTGCTTTTGGGCATCCCCCCGCATATTGGAGGCGACCAGACAGAAACGGCGTCGCGAGCCGGCTATGGGATTGGTGCGGCGTCTCATAGTGACTGCGGGCCATGAAGATACGTTTCGCTACGCTGGAAGACATCCCGGTCCTGCTCGTCCTGGGCGAAATGATGGTCGCCGAATCGCGTTTTCGCCCCTACGGCCTGAACCGGGACAAGAGCACCCAGGTGCTGACCAGCATGATCGGCAATCCCCAGCAATCCACCATCCTGCTCGCCGAGCGCAGCAACGGCGAAGTCGTCGGCATGCTGGCCGGCTACGTGGTGGATTTCTTCTTCTGCGACGCGCTCATCTCGCAGGACCGCTTCTTCTTCGTCAAACCCGAAGCCCGCGGCAGCTCCGCCGCCGTCAAGCTGCTGTTCGCCTTCCGCCGCTGGGCGGAAGCGCGCAAGGCGCGGGAACTGAACATCAACATGAGCGTGGCGGTGGACATGCAGCGGTTCAACAAGATGATGATGAAGCTGGGGTTTCGCTGTAGCGGATCGAATTTCAGTTTGGCGCTCAATGGCTGAGAAGGGGGAGGGCAAGATGAACGGAAAAAATCTTCTGAAACGATTTGAAGTGTGTGGGGTATCGGTATGAGAGGAGCACAAATCTACATATTGAGATTCTTCTCAATTCTGCTGCTGGCAGTAATGAGTGCTTGTGCCAGTTCCCCGGATATCGTCGAGCATGGTTTCAGCTTCGATGCACGCTGGGACAGCAGAGACGTGGAAATCTTGAATTACCGATACGGGAATTCCAATCAGCCCGGCGCTCGCCCGCAGGATTATTCTTTGAGAGAAGGCAAGGTTCCGCAACAGGTCAGCATCACCGGAAAGATCCCCCGCGAAGACACGCTTTACGTTAAATGGCGGATAAAAACCACTGGCGAGGTGTATGAGGACACGGTTGACCTGAAGCGTTACTTACCCCGGGATATCACTGGGCACGATATCCGTTTCATTATTGAGGGCTCGCAATTGTATGTGTACCTCATCTCGCTTCGGCCCGTACGGGGCTATATCGACAAAGAAGAATACGCAAAAATGAAACAGGCTGCCGTCACACCCCGCCAGAAACGCTTGGTTGTTTACGCAAGAAACAGTGTTGTACTTGTATATCCACATCAATCCGAAGCTCAAGAAACCAAACAGGGGGAATAACTATGGGCAGCGTCATTCACACACTTTCAGCAGAAGAAATCCAGCAGGCACAGCAGCAGGCACAGGCCATCGCGGCGGCATCGAGCTTAGTTGTCCAAAGTAACCAATTCGTATTCTTCGCTGCGTTTGATGGAACCAACAACATCCGAACCAATCCGGGATTCTCGAACGATCCGCAGCCAACCAGCGTAGGACAGTTAGCCTATCAGGCAGAGAGTGCAGCACAGGGGAACCAGAACATTGGAGTGGGATACTATCCCGGTCCGGGTACACCAGGCACGTTGTTTGGCTCTTCAGCCTTGCCTATGCAAGTTACCCAGGAAGCTATCGATACGGCAAACAGGGCGTATGAAAGATTCAGAATCGAGGCCATTGATTGGCTGGAGAATAACCCTAACGGCTCTATCACTACCGTAATTACTGGCTTTAGCCGCGGTGGTCCTGCGGGAGTCGTATTCGCACAATTACTGAACGAACGCGGGTTGATTAGCAATGATGGAATTACGCTTTTCCAACCTGGCGAAATTGATGTCTCGGCTATGGTGTTGTTTGATCCCGTTTCAACAGGCTTCAGTGGCGATCTCTCGATTCCAGCCAATGTCAACCGCGACAATGCCGTGGTGTTGGGCGCATTGGACGAGTACCGTGTGTTGTTCAAGCTGGATGACTATTCTGCTGACCCTGGTATCGAAATATTCTCGCTGTTTGGCAACCATGGTGATGTGGGTGGCTTCTACGATCAGGGTCTGGGATCGCTGTATCTTGAGGGCGCCACAGGTTTTTTCCAAAATGCTGGTTTTTTAATTGCTGATGTTCCCGCAGAGCGTCAGTTCAACCCAGATGGCTCTGTAGTCATTCATTCTGAAGGTGTAGATGGTTATGGCAATCGTATCTGGGATGAATATGGTACGCGCGGCACGCGCCTTACCAGGCCAATTGGCAGTCCGTACGTTCCACGCATAATCACTACGGACGACTATTTCGCGCAGTCCGGGATCAATCCGGCGGGGCAGTTGACACTTGCCATCGAGCGCATTGTCTCTGGTCACCTAGTCAAAGTTGAATTTGTCGAAGACGAATATGGAGAGCTGCGTGCCAGCCGCGTGCTCTCAGTAGATGGCCAGCCCCCAGCCAGTCCCACGGCATTCGCCAGTGTGCTGGATGATCAGGGCTATGACCCTTGGGAATTCGCGGATGGTTCGGCGGAGGCGGAGGCTGCTTCGCTGGATGAGATTTACCAGAACTACGACCCCACTCAGGTATCCGGGATGGATACGCTCGTCGATGCTATCGGGCAGTATGGCGCTACTATCATCGACGCTCTGTCCCTCATCAAGGCCATCCAATCAGGCGAGCCCCTGCCTGTGCTGGTCTCGGGTTTGAGGTTGGCGAACGACCTGTCCATCCTTAACGGCACATCCAGCCTCAACCTTTCCGGCACGGCCAACACCGCCTCGGGCATCCTGTCGCTTTACGGTCTGTCGGAGGCGCTCAAGCAAGGCGATACGCTAGGGGCGCTCACCACCGGCACGCAGGCTATCGCCTTCGGCGCCCAAGCCTATGCCGATTTTGCCGCCAACCAGGCCTTCGAGGCGATTTCCAACGGCGGCATGGATCTCGCGGCCGAAACCGCCGCATTGCAAGGGCAGGCGCTGGCCAACACCGTGGGCCGGGCGCTGCCATATCTGAACCTCATCAACAGCATCCAGCAGGGCGACGGCGTTGGCGCGGGCATCGCCACGCTGAACATCATGGTGGCCAACAACATCATCACCGGCGCATTGGCCCAGGCCATCCCCGTCATCGGCTGGGCCTACGCCGTATTCAGCCTGATCGACGCGCTCTTTGGCGGAGACGACATCCCCGACCCGTGGGGCACCGGCTCGTTCGTGTGGGAAGAGTCGGGCATCGGCTATCAGAGCGCCGGCGAGACGGGCGGCGACGAAGCCGTGCAGAACGTCATGAGCAACGTGCTCAACACGATGAACGCCCTGATCGAGCAGTCGCGCGAGCAGAACCTCGGCGGCCAGCTCGGCATCATCCCCAACCGCATGCCGGTTCTCGGCTACGACATGTCCGGCTACCGCTATACGGACATCGACCCCCTGAGCGGGGAGGAGCGTCATCCGGCGCTCCGGTTCGACACCAACGGCAACCCGTACAACGCCGAGCCCGGCAGCCCCGAGTCCTACCAGTCGATCATCGAAGGGATCGTCTACTCCGCGCTCGGGCGGGGCGCGATCGCACCCATGTGGGAGGTGCTGACGGCCCGCGCGCAGACCGAAGCGGGCGACCCCCGGGCGGGACTCACCGAGGAGGAGCGGGCCGGGCGGGACGGCAAGCTCGCCGCACCCCTGACGGGTACGACGCAGGTTTTCCGGCCCGTGGTGCTCGATCTCGACGGCGACGGCATCGAAACCGTGGGCAAGAATGCCAGCGGCGTCGTGTTCGACGTCGACGACTCGGGCTTCCTGAAGCAGACGGGCTGGGTGACGGGCGGGGATGCCTTTCTTACGCTGGACCGCGATTACAACGGCCAGACGAATTCCGGCAAGGAGATGTTCTCCAACAGCGTGGTGGAGCTCAGCCGCCGCGGGCTCGCGGGCATGGCCTGGGTGGACAGCAATTACGACGGCAGGCTCACGGCCGTCGATCCGGTATGGGGCGAGCTGCGGGTCTGGCTGGACGACGGCGACGGCGTGGACGAGGCGGGAGAAAAGCTGGCCTTGAGCGCGCTGGGCATCACCGAGCTCAACTACAGCATGGGCACGTTCACGCAGAACGGCCAGGTCAAGCAGTTGGCCAGCCCGAACCTGGAGGCGGACAAGGACGGCACGCTCATCAATATGGTGCCGGAAGGCATTCTGATACAGAACAGCGGCGGCGGTCAGATCTCGCTGCTGGTCACGCGCGTCGAGGATCTGTCGGCCACGGTCGAGGCGAACCGCGACGGCGTGTCGGGATACGAGGATGTGGAAACCATCATCAGCGGCGCGGATCTGTTGGCCAACGATACCGTGGGCGGTTTGAGCGGCGGGGATCTGACGATCACGGGTGTGTCCAATTTCCGCCACGGCACGGGCTTCATCGACGCCAACGGTTTTGTGCATTTCAACCCGGAGGCGAACTACGCCGGGGCGGATGCGGGATTCGACTACACGGTACAGGCGTCCAATGGCCACGTTGGCACGGCAGGCGTGGATATCAATCTGCAAGGCGTCAACGATGCGCCTACGGCCGTGGACCAGCGGATTTACAGGCCAATTTACGATTACTGGACCGATGAGAATGGACAGCCAGTTCCCGTCTACACGATGCCCTACCCAGGCGCTGTACCAATTACCATAGAGGATACCGGGGACGGGCGGATCATCGGCAGCGATATCGACGACCCCGTTTCCAGCCTCGTCTACGAAATTGTCGGTACGCCGCAGTACGGGGCCGTCACGCTGGATGCGGCGGGCAATTACGATTACACCGCGTGGTCGAGTCCGGGCGTGCCTTCCGGCTACCAGGATTGGGGCACGATCTATCCGGGCACGGATGCTTTCCAGGTGAAGGTTTCAGACCCTCACGGCGCCAGCGTCATCAAGACCGTGGTCGTTCCGCACCCTGGAGGCTACACGCCGCCTACGCCGCCGGGAGGCGGCGGGGGCTGTTGCCCGGTGGCGATCGATCTGGATCGCAATGGCTTCGCGTTCACGGAAGCGGAATCGTCCGACGTGTTCTTCGACATCAATGGCGATGGCTGGAAGCGTCAGCTTTCATGGACCGCGCCAGGCGACGGCTGGCTGGCGATCGACGCCAACGACAATGGCGTGATCGACGATGGAACCGAAATCGTTTTCACCAAGCAGGCCGTTGAATCTCAAACGGATTTGCAGGCCTTGTCCGAGGTCTACGATAGCAACCATGACGGCCTGTTGTCGGCGGCAGACGAGAAGTGGGCGAAATTCGGCGTCTGGAACGACGCCAATCAGAACGGCGTCACGGACGCAGGCGAGTTTCAGAGCCTCGACGCGCTGGGAATCGCATCCATAGAACTGACGAGCAACGGCCAGTTCAGCGTGCAGGGCGGCAGCGTCATACATGGCATATCCACGGTGCATATGGTGGATGGCTCCACCCTGAATGCGGCGGATGTCGCCTTGAAAGTGACGGACAAGGTGCTTGTGCCGGATTCAAATGGGGGAACGCAGCCCGTGGCGAGTTCGGCTTTCTCGCCCAGCGGCGAGGAACTGGAAGGGACGGCGGACAACGATCTGATCCTGGGACTGACCGGCAACAACATCATCAAGGCGTATGCCGGGGATGACGTGATTTTTGAAGATGGCGGGAACGACATTATCGATGCCGGAGAGGGCAACGACATCGTTTACGCCGGCGCGGACAACGATCTGGTCATGGCCGGGAGTGGCGACGACACGGTCTATGCCGGGCTCGGAAACGACGTGGTGTTCGGCGGAGACGGCCACGATGCGATCCTCCTCGAAGGCGGGAACGACATTGCCTTTGGCGGCGCGGGCAACGACATGATCGCCGGCGGCTGGGGCAACGATGTGATATCCGGCGACGAGGGCGACGATCAGATCTTCGGTGAATCGGGAAGCGATGCCTTGTTTGGCGGCGCGGGCGACGACGAACTGTACGGCATGGACGGTAACGACCGTCTCGACGGCGGCGAGGGAGCGGATCTGCTGGATGGCGGAGCCGGCGACGACGAGATGTTCGGCGGGGCCGGAGACGATACCTACGTCGTCGATTCGGCCGGCGATGTCGTCAACGAGCTGGCGGATGAAGGAATCGATACCGTCAGGAGCGCGATCGACTACACGCTGGCCGACACTTTGGAGAAGCTTGTCCTCATCGGAAATGCGGTGAATGGCACGGGCAATGCCCAGGACAACGTGCTGACGGGCAATGGGGAGGCGAATACGCTCCTGGGGCTGGAAGGCAACGATACGCTGGACGGGGGAGCTGGCGGGGATACGCTGATAGGGGGCCTAGGCGACGACGTGTATGTGGTCGACAACTCGGGTGATCTTGTTCTCGAAAGTGCGAATCAGGGAACCGACACGGTAATCGCCAGCATTGATTATTTCCTCACTGACAATGTTGAAAATCTGACCCTCGTTGGAACTGCAGTTCATGGCACGGGCAACAGCCTGGGCAACGTTCTGCTTGGGAACAGCCAGGACAACATTCTGGATGGCGGTGCCGGCGCAGACACCATGCAAGGCGGCTTTGGAAACGACACCTACATGGTGGACAACGCCGGGGATGTCGTAATCGAATCGGCCGATTCCGGCATCGATGCGGTCTATGCATCGATTACTTATACCCTGGGGGCGAACGTAGAAAACCTGTACCTCACCGGCGCCTCTGCCATCAACGGGACGGGGAATGCGCTGGACAATTACATTGTGGGCAACAGTGCGGCCAATACACTGAGCGGGGGCTTGGGCAACGATATTTATGTTGTAGGGGCTGGCGATACGGTAGTGGAATATGCGAATCAAGGGATCGACACAATCGAGTCCAACACTGATTGGACATTGGGTGCGAACATCGAAAACCTGACGCTCACAGGTGATATCGAGACCTTCATGCTGACCGGAATCTTGGCGACTATAGCCAACGGGAACGCGCTGGATAATATTCTTGTGGGGAATCCTGCGGCGAATGTCTTGAACGGTGGTGCTGGCGCCGACACCATGATAGGTGGATGGGGTAACGATACGTATATCGTGGATAACGTGGGCGACACCATCATTGAGTATGCTTGGGACGGGATCGATACGGTACGTTCCCTGGTCAGTTACACCTTGCCGGAGCACGTGGAGAACCTGATTTTGCTCGGCAATACGGCGATCTCGGGTGTTGGGAATACCGAGGCCAATCAGATCCAGGGCAATACTGCCGCCAATACGCTGTGGGGTGGAGAGGGTAACGACGTCCTTTCGGGCTATGCGGGAAACGATACCCTGTATGGAGGTGCCGGAAATGATGGACTTTCTGGCGGTACCGGAAATGACTGGCTTTATGGCGGCACCGGCAATGACACCTACCATCTGGCGCGGGGCGATGGTGCAGATACTGTCGTCGAGAATGATTCCACAACGGGAAACCAGGATGTGGCGAAGTTCTGGAGCGGTGTCTCAGCCGACCAGATCTGGTTCCGCCACGTCGGCAACGACCTGGAAGCCAGCATCATCGGTACTTCGGACAAGCTGGTCATCAAGGACTGGTACCTTGGCACGGACCGTCACGTCGAGCAGTTCAAGACCACCGACGGCGGTCTGACCCTGCTGGACAGCCAGGTCGAGAGTCTGGTTGCCGCGATGGCGAGTTTCGCGCCGCCGTCGGCCGGTCAGACCACGCTGCCGCAGACCTATCAGGATGCCCTGGCCGGCGTGATCGCGGCCAACTGGCAGTAAGCGTCGAACCCGCCCGCCTTGCCTGTCCGGGCAGGGCGGACCATGCCCGCACAAAACGATATGAATCCCGATACCGACGCGCCCAGGCCGACAGCCGATTCCGGGCTGGCCTGTCTGGTCATGCTCGCGCGTTTCCATCAGATTGCCGCCGATCCGGCGCAGCTCGCCCATCAGTTCCGCGCCGATGGCCAGCCGTTCGGGCAGGCCGAAATTCTCTTGGCCGCCAAGCATCTTGGCTTGCAGGCCAAGCCGGTCAAGGCCACGATCGAGCGCCTCGACCGGACCCCGCTGCCGGCGATGGCGGTGGATGCCGGGGGCGGCTATTTCATCCTCGCGCGTTTCGATGCCGACAAGGCCCTGATCCACGACCCCCGCACCGAGCGCCCGCAGGTGGTGACGCGCGACGAATTATTGGCCCGCTGGACGGGCGGGCTCATTCTCTTCACTTCGCGCGCTTCGCTGATCGGCGAGATGGCGAAGTTCGATTTTTCCTGGTTCGTGCCCGCGGTCGTCAAATACCGCAAACTGTTGAGCGAGGTGTTGTTCGTATCTTTCGTGCTCAATCTCTTCGCCCTGGTCACGCCGCTGTTCTTTCAGGTGGTGATGGACAAGGTGCTGGTGCACCGGGGGTTGACCACGCTCGACGTCATCGCTGTGGGGTTATTGGTGGTTTCGGTCTTCGAGGTCGTGCTCTCGGGGCTGCGCAGCTACGTCTTCGCGCATACCACCAGCCGCATCGACGTGGAGCTCGGCGCGCGGCTGTTCCGGCATCTGCTGCATCTGCCGCTGGGCTATTTCCAGGCGCGCCGGGTGGGCGATTCGGTCGCCCGGGTGCGCGAGCTGGAAAATATCCGCGCCTTTCTCACCGGCAACGCGATCACGGTGGTGCTCGACGTGTTCTTCTCGGTCGTCTTCATCGGTGTGATGCTGTTCTACAGCGGCTGGCTGACGCTGGTCGTGCTCGCCTCGCTGCCGCTGTATTTCGTCGTCGCCCTGCTGCTCACGCCGCTGCTGCGCGCCCGGCTGCACGAGAAATTCAACCGGGGGGCCGAGAATCAGGCTTTCCTGGTCGAAACCGTGACCGGCATCGATACGCTGAAGAGCATGGCGGTGGAGCCGCAGATGCAGCGCCGCTGGGACGCTCAGCTCGCCGCCTACGTGTCCGCGGGCTTTCGCTCCGCCACGTTGTCGACTTTGGCGCACGAAAGCACCAATCTGATCGGCAAACTCGTCACCGTGGGCACGCTCTGGCTGGGCGCGAAACTGGTGATCGAGGGGCAGCTTACCGTGGGGCAGTTCATCGCCTTCAACATGCTCGCGGGGCGCGTGGCCCAACCCATCATGCGGCTGGCGCAGCTCTGGACCGATTTCCAGCAGACAGGCATTTCTATCCAGCGCCTGGGGGACATTCTCAATGCGCCGACCGAAACCGTCGGCGCGAAGAGCAGCCTGCCGCCGGTCGCCGGCCGGGTAACGTTCGATCAGGTACGTTTCCGCTACCGCCCGGACGCGCCCGAGGTGCTCAAAGGCATCGATCTCGACATCCGCCCCGGCGAGGTCATCGGCATCGTCGGCCGCTCCGGGTCGGGCAAGAGCACGCTCACCCGGCTGATCCAGCGTCTGCATGTGCCGGAAAGCGGCCGCGTGCTGATCGACGGCATTGATCTCGCGCTGGCCGAGGCATCCAGTCTGCGGCGGCAGATCGGGGTGGTATTGCAGGAGAACGTACTGTTCAACCGCAGTATCCGGGAGAACATTGCGCTCGCCGACCCCGGCGCGCCGCTGGAACAGGTGATAGCGGCGGCCAGGCTTGCCGGCGCGCACGAGTTCATCCTGGAGCTGCCCGAGGCCTACGATACCGTCGTCGGCGAGCACGGCGCGACACTTTCCGGTGGTCAGCGCCAGCGCATCGCGATCGCGCGCGCGTTGATGAACCAGCCGCGCATCCTGATCTTCGACGAGGCGACCAGCGCGCTCGACTACGAGTCGGAGCGCATCATCCAGCAGAACATGCAGTCCATCTGCCAGGGGCGCACCGTCATCGTCATCGCGCACCGGCTGTCGGCCGTGCGCCATGCCGACCGCATCCTGGTCGTGGACCGGGGGCAGATCGTCGAAGCCGGCACGCACGCCGAACTGCTGGCGCACGAAGCGGGACATTATTCGCGGCTGTACCGGCTGCAGCATGCTTGAGGTTCGACCATGAGACGCCAGGCATTCTTCGATCTTTTGCATCGTTATGGGCGGGTGTTCCGGCATGCCTGGAAGGCGCGCCGCGAAACGGATACGCCCGATCTGCGCGGGCATGAGGCACAGTTCCTGCCTGCCGCGCTGGCGTTGCGCGACGCGCCGGTTCATCCTGCGCCGCGTGTCGTCCTGTGGCTCATCATGGCCTTTGCGCTGATCGCCTGCCTGTGGGCCGTGTTCGGGCGCATCGACATCGTCGCCACGGCGGCCGGCAAGATCATTCCGAATGACCGCACCAAGGTGATCCAGCCGATGGAAACCGCGGTCGTGAAGGCCATCCACATACGCGACGGTCAGGCCGTAGCATCCGGCCAGGTACTGATCGAGCTCGATGCCACGGGGGCCGCCGCCGACAGCGAGCGGCTGCGTAGCGAGATTCTGACCGCGCGCTACGAAGTCCTGCGCGCCCGGGCGTTCCTGGCGGCACTGGACGATGGCAAGGCGCCACGTCTTCCGCCGCTCGATCCGCAGGATATGGACGGCACGGATACAGGGCGCCATCTGGCTGAGCAGAATCAGGTTGCGGGGCAGTACCAGGAATACCGTGCTCGTCATCTGCAACTGGCGGCCGAGATCGTTCGCCGGCAGGCCGAGAGACAAGCGACTCTGGATCAGGTCGCGAAGCTGGAGCAGACGCTGCCCATTGCACGGCAGCGTGCGCAAGACTACAGGAAGCTCGTCCAGGAGAATTTCATCTCCCAGCACGGTTATCTGGAACGCGAACAAGCGCGCATCGAGCAGGAACAGGACCTGGCGGCCAGCCGGTCGAAAGCCGATGAAATCCGGGCGGCCCTGATCGAAGCGCAGCGGCAGCAGGCCACGCTTGCGGCCGAAACGCGCCGGCAGTTGTTCGATCAGTTGAACCTTGCTTCGCAGAAAGCCGCTTCGCTGGCGCAGGAGCGGATCAAGGCGGAGCAGCGCAGCCGCCTGATGCGCCTGACCGCGCCCGTCGCGGGGGTCGTACAACAGCTGGCCGTGACCACGATCGGAGGCGTCGTCACGCCTGCCCAGCCCTTGATGGTCATCGTGCCCAGCGAGAACGTGCTCGAAGTCGAAGCCATGCTGCCCAACAAGGACATTGGCTTCGTGAATCCGGGGCAGCAAGCCGAGATCAAGGTGGAAACCTTTCCTTATACGAAATACGGCACCCTGCATGGCACAGTTACCCGGGTTTCCTCCGATGCGATCCAGGACGAAAAGCTGGGCCTGATCTATGCCACACGCGTCAGACTTGCCCGGAATACCATTCGCGTCGAAAACCGGAACGTTCATTTGTCGCCGGGCATGGCTGTAACAGTCGAAGTCAAGACCGGTACGCGTCGCGTGATCGAATATTTCCTGAGTCCGCTGCTGCAGTATGGGCACGAAAGTCTGCGGGAGCGTTAGCCAGGGTCGCCATAGCCAGCCCGCAACCGAACCCCTACAATGCCGGGCATGAAAAAACTGCCCATTCTTCTGCTGTGCCTGCCGTTTGCCGTCCAGGCGGAGTGGCTCGATTTCGATCGTGAATTCGAAGCGGAAAAGCCCTGGGTCGAGATGGCTGCGCAGTTGCCCGCGTATCCCCGGGCCGAGAATCTGGTGCCGTTCGACGTGTCGTCCGCGACGCGCAACCGTTTCTTCGTCGACACCGCCTCGATCAGCGTGGGCGAGGACAAGGTGGTGCGCTACACAGTGGTGGTCGAGGCAGCGGGCGGTGCGACAAACGTGTCGTTCGAAGGCATGCGCTGCGAGACCGCGGAACGCCGGCTGTATGCCTACGGCCATCCCGACGGCACATGGTCGAAGGCCCGCAATTCGGGTTGGGAAACGATCAGGCTGCGCTCGCTGCTTTCCTATCGCAAGGCCCTGTACGAGGATCATTTCTGCCCCGATGGCATCAATGTCCGGAGTGCGGACGACGCCGTGCGCAGCCTGAAAAAGGGAACGCGATGAGCGGTACGGTCGTCAGGCAGGCGCGACGTATTGTCGTGAAGGTCGGGTCGAGTCTCGTGACCGCCGAAGGCCGCGGGCTGGATCGGGCGGCGCTGTCGCGCTGGGCGGAGCAGATCGCAGCGCTGGTCGGGCAGGGACGGGAAGTCGTGCTGGTGTCCTCCGGCGCCATCGCCGAGGGGATCGCCCGGCTGGGATGGAAGAAACGTCCCAAGGCGGTGAACGAGCTGCAGGCGGCGGCGGCGGTGGGCCAGATGGGGCTGGTGCAGGCTTACGAATCGATCTTCCGTACGCACGGCCTGCATGCCGCGCAGGTGCTGCTCACACATGAAGATCTGGCCGACCGCACACGCTATCTCAATGCACGCTCGACCCTGCGCACGCTGTTGAGTTTGCGGGTGGTGCCCATCATCAACGAAAACGACACGGTCGCCACCGACGAAATCCGTCTGGGCGACAACGATACGCTGGGTGCGCTGGTCACCAATCTGATCGAGGCGGATTGCCTGATCATTCTCACCGACCAGCCGGGGCTCTATACGGCCGATCCGCGCAAGCATGCGGATGCCGCGCTGGTGATGGATGCGCACGCAGGCGACCCGGAACTGGAGCGCATGGCCGGCGGTGCGGGCAGCAGCGTCGGCACGGGCGGCATGCTGACCAAGATTCTCGCTGCCAGGCGGGCGGCGCGCAGCGGTGCGCATACGGTCATATGCAGCGGCCGCGAGGAAAACGTGCTGTTGCGGCTGGCGGCAGGCGAAGCCGTCGGCAGCCAGCTGGTGGCGCGGCAGGCGCCGCTCGCCGCCCGCAGGCAGTGGCTGGCCGATCATCTGCAGTTGCGCGGCGGGCTGGTGCTGGACGACGGTGCGGTGCGAGCTCTGGTCGAGGACGGCAAGAGTCTGTTGCCGGTCGGCGTGAAGGGTGTCACTGGCGAATTCGAGCGAGGCGAAGTGGTCGCCGTGGTCGATCCGGCGGGCCGCGAAATCGCGCGCGGCCTTGTCAATTACAGTGCCGGCGAGGCGCGCCGCATCGCGGGCAAGGCGTCGTCGGCCATCGAGAGTGAGCTCGGCTACGTCGACGAGCCCGAGTTGATCCACCGTGACAACCTGGTGATGCTGGCATGAGCCTGACGCTCGATTTGATGCGTCATGGCGAGCCGGTCGGTGGCCGAAAATACCGGGGACAGATCGACGACCCGCTGTCGGACAAGGGCTGGGCACAGATGCGCGAGGCGGTGGGCGAGGCGGCGCCCTGGACGCGTATCGTGTCGTCGCCGCTGGCGCGCTGCCGTGCCTTTGCCGAATCACTGGCCGGCCGTCATGCCTTGCCGCTGGCCTTCGACGACCGGTTGAAGGAAGTCGGCTTCGGCGCATGGGAGGGACTGACGGCAGCCGAGATCGAATCGCGCTGGCCGGGGCAGCTTGGGCGTTTCAAGGCCGATCCGCTTGGCGCGCGGCCTGCCGGTGCCGAGATGCTGGAAACGTTTTATGCGCGCGTGGCGGAGGCGCTGGATGCGCAGATGAAAGACGCGACGGACGCGCATGTGTTGCTGGTCGGGCATGCCGGCGTGATGCGCATGGCACTCGCCTGGGCCCTGCAGATCCCTTTGATGAACGCCTATCGCATCGAAGTCGCGAGCGCCTCGCTTACCCGGCTGCGTTTCGACAATGGCCGCGTGAGTCTGATCTTCCACGGCAGCGCGCGTCTGCCCGCGTGATCCGCAACCTGCTCGCCGGCCTGGCCCTGTTGATGGCGTTGCCGGCCGGAGCGGCCGCCATCCGGGTCACCGACGACGCGGGGCAGACGCTGACGTTCGACCGGCCGCCGCAGCGTATCGTCTCCCTGACGCCACACCTTACGGAATTGCTCTATGCCGTCGGCGCGGGCGCACAGGTCGTCGGTGTCGACAGTGCCAGCGACTACCCGGCCGCCGCACGTGCCTTGCCGCGCGTCGGCGATACGAGCCGTATCCGCTTCGAGCGCATCCTGGCATTGAAGCCTGATCTGATCGTGGCCTGGGTGGGGGGTAATCGTGCGGCCGACGTCTACGGCATCGCGCAGCTCGGGATTCCCGTGCTCAATACCGAGGCGACCCGGCTGGGAGATGTGGCGCGCCTCCTGCGCCTCATCGGCGAGGCGACCGGCCACGCACAGGTAGGCATCCGGGCGGCGCGGACCTATGACGAGCGGCTGGCGGCGCTGAAGCAGCGTTATGCGCGCAGTGTGCGAATCCCGGTGTTCTATCAGATATGGGACCGGCCGCTGATGAGCGTGGGTGGGGTGCACTGGATCGACGAGGCGCTGGCGGTCTGCGGTGCGCGGAACATCTTCCACGATCTGCAGGCCGTGGCGCCGGTCGTATCCCGCGAGGCGGTGCTGCGCAGGCAGCCGCAGCTGATCGTGGGCGGCAGCGATGCGCCCGGCGTGCGGGCAACCTGGGAGGCGTTCGACAGTCTGCCGGCAGTACGGCACGGTGCTTTCGTGCAGATCGATGCAGACCGTCTGCACCGGGCCACGCCGCGTCTCATCGAGGGCGTGGCGACTCTGTGCGAGGCGCTGGCGGACTACCGCTGACGGTTGTCTCCGGCCTTGCGGCCGGGGCAGTTTTCCTTGATGCAGTCCGCGTAAAGCTGGAGCGAATGATCGTGGATGGCGAACCCGCGCTCTTTGGCGATGCGTTGCTGGCGCTTCTCGATTTCGGGGTCGAAGAATTCCTCGACCTTGCCGCATTGCAGACAGACAAGATGGTCGTGATGGTCGCCCTGGTTGAGTTCGAACACGGCTTTGTCGCTGTCGAAATGATGCCGCATCAGCAGGCCGGCCTGCTCGAACTGTGTCAGAACGCGGTAGACGGTCGCCAGTCCGATGTCCTGTCCTTCATCGGACAGCAGACGGTAGACCTCTTCCGCCGTCATGTGCCGTTTGTCGCTTTGTTCGAACAGGTCGAGGATTTTCAGGCGGGGCAGGGTGGCTTTGAGACCAATGCTCTTGAGGTCGGAGGGGTTGCTCAAGCGAGGCTCCAGAACGGATGGACTGATACGCTATGATACGTCTTTTCTCACTTGTCTTGACCCTGCCGGGTTCCGGGCCATGCGTCGATACCTGATTCCTGTACTGCTTCTTGCCCTGACTGCCGGCTGTGCCAACCTCAAGATCGGCCCGCACCGCATCGACGTGCAGCAGGGCAATGCGCTGGATCAGGAAAACATCTCGCGACTGAAAACCGGGTTGAGCCGTTCCCAGGTCCGTTTTCTGCTGGGCACGCCGCTGGTGGTCGATCCCTTCCGCAACGACCGCTGGGATTACGTCTACGTGTTCTACAAGGGTGGCAAGCTCGCCGAACAGCGGCATGTCTCGCTGTTTTTCGAGGGCGATACGCTGGTGCGCATCGAAGGCGATTTGCCGCCGCAGGCCACGGCACAACCGGTAGCGCAGGCGGACAGACCGGCGGCACCACCGGCTGCCGAGACTGCACCGAAACCGATCGATCCCCCGGTGAGCACATTGCCTTTGGCCGCAGATGCCGCACCGGCACCCCAGCCGATGGCAGAGGCGTCCCCGCCTGCCACTGCGGCACAGACGGAGACGGTGCCCGCTCCGGATCCTGCCAGCGTACCGGCTTCGGAAGCGCCACCGGCAGCCATGGCTGTACCTGTTGCGGCCGCATCCGAACCGGCCGGCACGCCGGAGTCGCGCGAACCGGCCAGCAGCGTCGTACCGCCGCTGCCGAGCCCCGCCCATGCGCCGGCGTACGTCGATCCGCGGCCGCCCGCGGAGCCCGGTCTGCAGCCCGAGACCGATGTCGCGCGCATCCAGCCGGATGTCATGCCGCCGTTTCCCGAACCCGGTCCGGCGGCGCCAGCCGGAGAAAACACGGTATTGAAAGCGGTATATGCCTGGGCTTCGGCCTGGGCAGCACGCGACGAAGAGGCCTATCTGTCGGCCTACGACATGAGCTTCGTGCCGCAGGGCGGCGGCAGCCGCGCGGACTGGGCGCAGCGTCGCCGCCTGCTGCTGGGCGTGGCCAGACATATCGATGTGAAGATCGACTCGCCTTCGGTCGAGCGTCTCGGCGATGGCAGCGCGATCGTCACATTCAACCAGTTCTATCACTCCAACAGCTACCGCGATGCCGTGGTCAAGCAACTTCGGCTGATCGAGCGCGGGGGCCGCTGGCTGATTGTCGAGGAAAAAGTGCTGTCGATACTGCGCGGGGCGCGGCCATGACGCTCAGGATTGCACTGGCCGGTGTATCCGGCCGCATGGGCCGCACGCTGATCGAATCGGTGGCGGCCGACGCAGGCTGCAGCCTGCACGCCGCCATCGACCGGGCAGGCAGCCCGCTGCTCGGTCAGGACGCCCAGGCGGCGCTGGGCGGTAGCAGCGGTGTGCGGGTGAGCGCCGATGTTCCGGCTGCGCTGGCAGGGGCGCAGGCGTTGATCGATTTCACGCGTCCAGAAGCCACGTTTGGCTATCTGCAGGCCTGTGCGACGGCGCGCGTACCGCTGGTGATCGGAACCACCGGTTTCGACGATGCGGGCAAGGCGCGCATTGCCGAAGCAGCCCGTGCGATTCCCATCGTTTTTGCGCCCAATATGAGCGTTGGCGTCAACCTGTTGATGAAGCTTGCCGAAGTGGCCGCGCGCGCGTTGCAGGACGGCTACGACATCGAGATCGTCGAGGCGCACCACCGGCACAAGGTCGATGCGCCTTCGGGGACCGCACTGGGGCTGGGACAGGCCGTGGCCGGTGCAACCGGACGCGATCTGGCCCGGTGCGCGGTCTACGGCCGCGAAGGCGTGACCGGCGAGCGCGATCCGAAGACCATCGGCTTTGCCACGGTGCGCGGCGGCGATATCGTCGGCGACCATACGCTGCTGTTCGCCGGCACCGGTGAGCGTGTGGAGCTCACGCACAAGGCCAGCAGCCGCGCCACGTTCGCCCAGGGGGCGCTGCGTGCCGCAAAATGGCTGCAAGGGCGCGCGCCCGGTCTCTACGACATGCGCGACGTACTTGATCTGAAGTAAGAATCTACCGGAGAGCCTCCATGAATGCCGTCAAGGTCTACAGTACCGGCACCTGCCCAATTTGCGTAAAGGCGAAAGCCTTCCTCGACAAGCGCGGCATCGCCTACGACGAGGTCCGCATCGATCTCGACCGCGAGGCGATGAAGGAATTCGCGGTCGTCACCCATAATGCGCGCACGGTTCCGCAGATCGTGGTGGACGGTACGTGCATCGGCGGGTTCACCGAATTGACCGAGCTGGATATGGACGGCGGACTGGACCATCTGCAGGCCTGAAACCGGACGCCGCCTGCGCGCGGAGCGTTGAAGGCAGGCCCCGGATCGGCTACAATTCCGGCATTCAAATTCAGGCGGGCCGCGCAAGCGGCTCGCCTGAATTTTGTCACCCGCCTTTCGGAGCATTCCTTGTCCTTTGACCAACCTGCCATCCTGGTTCTTGCTGACGGCTCGGTCTTTCGCGGCCGTTCGATCGGTGCCGAGGGCACCACGACGGGCGAGGTGGTTTTCAATACGGCGCTCACGGGTTACCAGGAAATTCTTACCGACCCGTCCTATTCCCGCCAGATCGTTACGCTGACGTACCCCCACATCGGAAATGTCGGCGTCAACACCGAGGACGTGGAGGCGGCCGCCACGCACGCCGCCGGTCTGGTGGTGCGCGATGTGCCGCGTCTGCACTCGAATTTCCGCGCCGGACAATCCCTGCCCGAATACCTGAAAAATCAGAATCTCATCGCCATCGCGGATATCGATACGCGGCGTCTGACGCGCATTCTCCGCGAAAAGGGCGCGCAGAACGGTTGCGTCATGGCCGGCGCGGTGGACGAAGCCAAGGCCTTGGACGCCGCTCGCGCCTTTCCGGGGCTGGCCGGGATGGACCTTGCCAAAGTCGTGACCGCACCTGCGCCCTACGAATGGACCGAGACCGAATGGAAACTCGGTCGCGGCTACTGTGCGCAGGCCGCGCCGCGCTTCCACGTCGTCGCCTACGATTACGGCGTCAAGCGCAACATCCTGCGCATGCTGGCCGAGCGCGGCTGCCGGCTGACCGTGTTGCCGGCGACCGCCAGTGCGGACGAGGCGCTGGCCTTGAAACCGGACGGCGTTTTCCTGTCCAACGGCCCCGGCGACCCCGAGCCCTGCGATTACGCCATCCGCGCCATCGGCGAGCTGGTGACGACGAAAATTCCGCTGTTCGGTATCTGTCTCGGGCACCAGCTGCTCGCGCTTGCGTCGGGTGCCCGGACCGTCAAGATGAAATTCGGCCACCATGGCGCCAACCATCCGGTGAAGGATCTCGACAGCGGCCGCGTCGCCATCACCAGCCAGAACCATGGCTTTGCGGTCGACGCTGCGACGCTGCCCGCCAACCTCCGCAGCACCCATGTCTCGCTGTTCGACGGCAGCCTGCAGGGCATTGCCCGTACCGATGCGCCGGCGTTCAGTTTTCAGGGACATCCGGAGGCGAGTCCGGGGCCGCACGACATGAGCTATCTGTTCGATCGCTTCATCCAGATGATGGCCGACCATACCGCCGTACACTGAACCATGCCCAAGCGCACCGACCTCGACAGCATTCTCATCATCGGCGCCGGCCCCATTGTCATCGGGCAAGCGTGCGAATTCGACTACTCCGGCGCACAGGCTTGCAAGGCACTGCGCGAGGAAGGCTACAAGGTCATCCTCGTCAACAGCAACCCGGCGACGATCATGACCGACCCGGATATGGCCGACGTGACCTACATCGAACCCATCACCTGGCAGGTGCTTGAAAAAATCATCGCCAAGGAACGGCCCTCGGCGCTGTTGCCGACCATGGGCGGGCAGACGGCACTCAACTGCGCGCTCGATCTCGCCAAGCACGGCGTGCTCGAAAAATACGGCGTCGAGATGATCGGCGCGTCGAAGGAGGCCATCGACAAGGCAGAGGACCGCGAAAAGTTCAAAGCGGCCATGACCAGGCTCGGTCTCGGTTCGGCCCGCTCCGCCATCGCGCACAGCATGGAGGAGGCGTTGCAGGTTCAGGCGGCACTCGGTTTCCCGACCATCATCCGGCCGTCGTTCACCATGGGGGGCTCGGGCGGCGGCATCGCCTACAACAAGGATGAGTTCGTGGCCATCTGCGAACGCGGGCTTGAGGCGTCGCCCACGCACGAACTGCTGATCGAGGAATCACTGCTCGGCTGGAAAGAATATGAGATGGAGGTGGTGCGGGACCGCAAGGACAACTGCATCATCATCTGTTCCATCGAAAACTTCGATCCCATGGGCGTGCATACCGGGGACTCGATTACCGTGGCGCCGGCACAGACGCTGACCGACAAGGAATACCAGATCATGCGCGACGCCAGTCTGGCGGTATTGCGCGAGATCGGCGTCGATACCGGCGGCTCGAACGTGCAGTTCGCCACCAATCCGGCCGACGGCCGCATGGTGGTGATCGAGATGAATCCGCGCGTGTCGCGCTCCTCGGCGCTCGCCTCCAAGGCCACCGGGTTTCCCATCGCCAAGATCGCGGCCAAGCTCGCGGTCGGCTACACGCTGGACGAACTCCGCAACGACATCACTGGCGGCGCGACCCCGGCCTCGTTCGAGCCTTCCATCGATTATGTCGTGACCAAGGTGCCGCGCTTCGCTTTCGAGAAGTTTCCCCAGGCCGACGATCGTCTGACCACGCAGATGAAATCGGTGGGTGAGGTGATGGCGATGGGCCGCACGTTGCAGGAATCGTTGCAGAAAGCCCTGCGCGGCCTTGAAGTCGGCGCCGACGGGCTCGATCCGCGCACGACCGACCGCGAGGAGATCGAGGCCGAACTGATGTCGCCCGGGCCCGAACGCATCTGGTATGTGGGCGATGCATTCCGCGCCGGCATGTCGATCGATGAAGTGCATGCCGTTTCGAAAATCGATCCGTGGTTCCTCGACCAGATCCAGGCATTGATCGAAATGGAAACCGCACTGGCCAACCGGACGCTGACGGATGTCGGGGCTGACGAACTGCGCCGCCTCAAGCGTGCGGGCTTTTCCGATCGCCGGCTGGCAAAGCTGCTGGGTACCGATCAGCATGCGGTGCGTGCTCGCCGGGGCGAACTGGCGATCCACCCCGTCTACAAGCGGGTGGATACCTGTGCGGCCGAATTCGCCACGCAAACCGCCTACATGTATTCGACCTATGAGGAAGAATGCGAAGCACAGCCCGGCGACCGGAAAAAGATCATGGTACTGGGTGGCGGACCGAACCGGATCGGGCAGGGGATCGAATTCGACTACTGTTGCGTGCATGCGGCGCTCAGCCTGCGCGAATCAGGCTTCGAGACCATCATGGTCAATTGCAACCCGGAAACCGTATCGACCGACTACGACACTTCCGACCGGCTTTATTTCGAACCGCTGACGCTGGAAGACGTGCTGGAAATCGTGCGCATCGAGAAACCGGTCGGCGTGATCGTGCAGTACGGCGGCCAGACGCCGCTGAAACTCGCGCGCGATCTGGAAAAGAACGGGGTACCCATCATCGGTACCAGCCCGGACATGATCGATGCGGCCGAAGACCGCGAGCGTTTCCAGAAGATGCTGCACGACCTGGGCCTGAAGCAGCCGCCCAACCGCACTGCGCGCAACCCCGACAGCGCCATCCGCATGGCGGAAGAGATCGGCTATCCGCTGGTGGTACGGCCTTCCTACGTGCTCGGCGGTCGCGCGATGGAGATCGTGCGCGAGGAGGCCGATCTGGTCCGTTACATGGCGGAGGCCGTCAAGGTGTCGAACGACAGCCCGGTGCTGCTCGACCGGTTTCTGAACGATGCGATCGAAGTCGACGTCGATGCCCTGTCCGACGGCGAGCAGGTGGTGATCGGCGGCATCATGCAGCACATCGAGCAGGCGGGGGTGCACTCCGGCGACTCGGCCTGTTCCCTGCCGCCCTACAGCCTGTCGGACGAACTGCAGGACGAGCTCCGGCGGCAGACGGTGGCCATGGCGAAAGCGCTCAAAGTCTGCGGTCTGATGAACGTGCAGTTCGCGATCCAGGGCGAAACGGTCTACGTACTGGAAGTGAACCCGCGCGCCTCGCGCACCGTACCCTATGTTTCCAAGGCCATCGGCGCGCCGCTGGCAAAAATCGCCGCACGCGCCATGGCAGGTCTTTCGCTGAAATCGCAGGGTTTCGAGAAGGAAATCATTCCGCCTTACTATTGTGTGAAGGAAGCCGTGTTTCCGTTCCGCAAGTTTCCGGGCGTCGATACCATTCTCGGTCCCGAGATGAAATCGACCGGCGAAGTGATGGGGGTGGGGGACAATTTCGGCGAAGCTTTCGTCAAGTCACAGCTGGCTTCCAGCGACGGTTTGCCGAAAGCGGGTGGACGGGCTTTCATCAGCGTGCGTTCCAGCGATCGCGACGCCATCGTCGAGGTGGCGCAGGGCTTGCGCGATCTGGGCTTCAGTCTGGTCGCCACCCGGGGCACGGCGCAGACCATCGAATCGGCCGGCATTCCGGTCGCGGTGGTCAACAAGGTCAAGGAAGGCCGGCCGCACATCGTCGACATGATCAAGAACGGCGACATCGATTTCATCGTCAATGTCGTCGAAGACAAGAAGGCAGTGAAGGATTCCTATGCCATCCGCGCCGAAGCACTGGCGCGGCGCGTGGTCTACTTCACCACATTGGCGGGCGCGCATGCCGCATGCCTGGGCATGCGGCATGGCAGTGAGCTCGAAGTGTATTCCCTGCAGTCGCTGCACCAGCGTTTGCACTGAACCTAACAGGGCAACACCGTGAACAAGTTTCCACTTACCGTGATTGGCGCCGAGAAACTGCGCGTCGAATTGCAGCATCTGAAGTCGGTCGAGCGGCCGTCCGTGATCCAGGCAATTGCCGAGGCGCGTGCGCAGGGCGACCTGTCGGAAAACGCCGAGTACGATGCTGCCAAGGAAAAACAGGGCTTCATCGAGGGCCGTATCGCCGAACTCGAAGGCAAGCTGTCGAATGCGCAGATCATCGACCCGACCACGCTCGACGCCGACGGCCGTATCGTGTTTGCAGCAACGGTCGAGCTGGAGGATATCGAATCGGGCGACACCGTCACCTATCAGATCGTCGGTGACGACGAGGCCGATATCAAGTCGGGCAAGATCTCCGTATCCTCGCCCATTGCGCGGGCCCTGATCGGAAAATATGCCGGCGATGCCGTCGATGTGCAGGCGCCCGGCGGCGTGCGGCAGTACGAAGTCCTTGACGTACGCTACGTCTGATGCGGCGTTTCTGGGACGGCCTCGCGGGCGTGCTGCTGGTTCTGTGGATCGGCGGCATGTGGGCCATCGGCTACGTCGCCGCGCCGGTGCTCTTCACCAGCCTCGAAGACAAACAGCTGGCCGGAAATCTGGCGGGCCGGCTGTTCGAAATCGGGGCGTGGATCGGCATTGCAGCCGCGGTCTATCTGCTGATTTATCGCATTGCGCGCGATGGCGGTTCCGCACTCAAAACCCTGTTCTTCTGGGCGGTGGCTTTGATGCTCGTCCTCACGCTGGCAGGGCATTTCGGTATTGCGCCCATCATGCAGGGTTTGAAAGACCAGGCTCTGCCACAGGCGGTGATGCAGAGCGTGTTCGCGGACCGCTTCACCCGCTGGCACGGTATATCGAGCATCCTGTATCTGATCCAGAGCGCGCTTGGGTTGCTGCTGGTCTGGCGCGCGCAGCTTGCGCGCTGAAATTTCAGGCCGGCAGGGCGATCACGGGTTTGGCTGCCGGGCGGTAAATCACCAGCATCTTGCCGATCTGTTGGACAGGCACCGCGCCGGCTGCGGTGCAGATCTCCGCCATCCAGGCGCGCCGGGTTTCGGCAGCGTCTGCAGCGGCCTTGATCTTGATCAGTTCGTGCGCGGCGAGACTGCGTTCGATTTCCTTCAGAACGGCGGGCGTCAGGCCGTGAGTCCCGATCATGACCACCGGCTGCAGCGCATGGGCCAGCCCTTTCAGATATTGCCGCTGGGCGGGCGAGAGTGATTTCATGCGGATTCCTTCAATCGAGGCCGGATTGTAGCCGATAAGTACGGACAGACATGGCGCAGAAACCGAAACGTACCAAATCGGGCCGTGCCTGGATGCACGAGCATGTGACCGACCCCTACGTCAAAAAGGCGCAGATGGACGGTTATCGTTCGCGGGCGGCTTACAAACTGCTCGAAATCGATGCACGGGACCGTCTTCTGAAGCCCGGGATGACCGTGGTCGATCTGGGGGCGGCGCCCGGGAGCTGGTGTCAGGTGGCTGCGCGGAAAATGAAGGGGCAGGGCAGGATGCTGGCGATCGACCTGTTGCCGGTTGCGGCCATGCCGGGCGTAGAGAGTCTGGAGGGCGATTTCACCGAGCCTGCAGCCCTGAACTGGCTGACGGAACGGCTGCAATCCGGACGGGTCGACCTTGTATTGAGCGACATGGCGCCCAATATGAGTGGCGTGGGTCTGCGCGATCAGGCCCGCCATTATGAATTGTGCGATCTGGCGCTGGATTTCGCGGTACAGTGGCTGAAACCGGATGGGGATTTCCTCGTCAAAGTGTTCCAGGGCGTCGGGTTCGAGGTTTTCCGGCGCAGCATGCAGGCCGCGTTCGTGCAGGTGGCGATCCGAAAGCCGGATGCCTCGCGCGATCGCAGTGCCGAGGTATACCTGTTGGGCCGGCGCTTGCGGAACGCGGATGATCCCGCCGTGACAAGCGCGGACGAAGGGGTTTAGAATCAGTCTAAATGCGTCGGTTTCGACGCCGTGTAAAAGCGCTGCAACCGGCGCGAAGGAGCAAACGTGAACAATCTGTCCAAGAACATCGCCATCTGGCTGATCATCGCCGTCGTGCTGATGACGGTGTTCAACCAGTTCGGCGCCCAGCGAACTGCGCAATCGCAGATGCCTTACTCGCAGTTCATCGAGGAAGTGCGGTCGCAGCAGATCACCAAGGTGACGATCGAAGGCAATGTGCTGAAAGGTCAGCGCAGCGACGGCCAGCGGTTCACCAGCTATGCGCCGAGCGATCCCTGGATGGTGTCCGACCTGTTGAAGAACGGCGTCCAGATCGAGGCCAAGCCCGAAGAGCAGCCGTCGTTCCTGATGAGCCTGTTCATCTCATGGTTCCCCATGCTGCTGCTGATCGGCGTATGGATTTTCTTCATGCGCCAGATGCAGGGCGGCGGCCGCGGCGGCGCCTTCTCGTTCGGCAAGAGCCGTGCGCGCCTTCTCGACGAAAACAGCAATCCGGTCACGTTCGCCGATGTTGCCGGGTGTGACGAAGCCAAGGAGGACGTTGCCGAACTGGTCGATTTTCTGAAGGATCCGTCCAAATTCCAGAAGCTCGGTGGCCGCATTCCGCGCGGCGTGCTGATGGTCGGCCCGCCCGGTACCGGCAAGACGCTGCTCGCGCGTTCCATCGCAGGCGAAGCCAAGGTGCCGTTTTTCAGCATCTCGGGTTCCGATTTCGTCGAGATGTTCGTCGGTGTGGGGGCGGCCCGCGTGCGCGACATGTTCGAACAGGCCAAGAAGAATTCGCCCTGCATCATCTTCATCGACGAGATCGATGCGGTCGGCCGTCAGCGTGGTGCAGGCCTGGGTGGCGGCAACGACGAACGCGAACAGACGCTGAACCAGCTGCTGGTCGAGATGGACGGCTTCGAGGCGACCACGGGCGTGATCGTGATCGCCGCGACCAACCGGCCCGACGTGCTTGACCCCGCACTCTTGCGCCCTGGCCGTTTCGACCGCCAAGTGGTGGTCGGCCTGCCGGATATCCGGGGCCGCGAGCAGATTCTGCTGGTTCACATGCGCAAGGTACCGGTGGCACCCGATGTGCGCGCCGATATCCTGGCCCGCGGCACCCCCGGCATGTCCGGTGCGGATCTGGCCAACCTCGTCAATGAGGCGGCCCTGTTTGCGGCGCGCAGCAGCAAGCGTCTGGTGGACATGGACGATTTCGAGCGCGCCAAGGACAAGATTTTCATGGGTGCCGAACGCAAGTCCATGGTGATCACGCCCGAGGACAAGAAGAAAACTGCCTATCACGAGTCGGGCCACGCCGTGATCGGCATGACGCTGCCGGGCTGCGATCCTGTGCACAAGGTGACGGTGATTCCGCGCGGCCGTGCGCTGGGCGTGACCATGTCCCTGCCGGAACAAGATCGTTTCAGCCTTTACCAGGACCAGATGCTGTCCCAGATCAGCATGCTGTTCGGCGGCCGCGTTGCGGAGGAAATTTTCGTCGGCAGCATCTCGACCGGCGCGTCCAACGATTTCGAACGCGCCACCAGTATCGCGCGCGACATGGTGACGCGTTACGGCATGTCGAAAGCGCTCGGTCCGATGGTCTATGGCGAGAACGAAGGCGAGGTTTTCCTCGGCCGTTCCGTGACCACGCACAAGAACATGAGCGAAGCGACGATGCAGAAGGTCGATGCGGAAATCCGCCGTATCCTCGACGAACAGTACGAACTCGCGCGCAAAATCCTGACCGACAACCGTGACAAGGTCGAGGCGATGACCGCTGCGTTGCTGGAATACGAAACGATCGATGCCGACCAGATCGGCGACATCATGGCCGGCCGCGCGGTGCGTCCGCCCAAGCCTTCAGCCACGCCGCAGCCCCCCGCGAGCGGGGGGGACAAGCCGAGTGCGCCGGCGCCTACTGCGCAGCCCGCACAGGAAACCTGATCGGGGCACGGCAGCGATTACAATGGAGAGGCTTCGGCCTCTCTTTTTTATATCCGTGTTCCACGCTGGCACCCACCGATTCTCACTCACCCGTCCCCTGATCATGGGGATCGTCAACACCACGCCCGATTCGTTTTCGGATGGTGGCGTCTGCTTCGACGCTGGTCCGGCAATCACGCATGCGCTCAAGCTCGCCGAGGCTGGCGCCGATATTCTCGACATCGGCGGAGAGTCGACCCGGCCGGGTGCGCGGGTCGTCTCGGCGGATGAAGAAATTCGCCGCGTGCTGCCGGTAATCGAGGCGCTGGCAGGCAGAGGTTTGTGCGTATCCATCGACACACGCAAGCCGGAGGTGATGCAGGCCGCGATCGCGGCGGGCGCATCCATGGTCAACGACGTTGCGGCTTTGCGGGAACCGGGTGCTGTCGGGATCGTGGCGGCTTCACAGGTGGCGGTTTGTCTGATGCACATGCAGGGCGAACCCGGGAGCATGCAGGCGGCGCCGACGTATGTGGACGTGGTCAGAGAGGTTGGGGATTTTCTTGTGGCGAGGGTCGCGGTCTGCGAAGCGGCGGGCATGGCGCGGAACCGCCTGATGGTCGACCCCGGGTTCGGGTTCGGCAAGACGCTGGCGCACAATCTGAGTCTGCTGTCGCATTTGGACAGGCTGGTGCCTGCGGATGTGCCGGTGATGGCCGGCATGTCGCGCAAGTCCATGTTGGGCGCGTTGACCGGGCGCGGCGTCGACGATCGCGAGTTCGCGGGTGTGGCGGCCCATCTGGCTGCCGTCATGCGCGGCGCGCGTGCCGTGCGCGTACACGATGTGGCCGCCATGCGCGATGCGCTGGCGGTATGGAATGCCTTGGAGGGTGAAGTAGATGGGACGTAAATATTTCGGCACGGATGGCGTGCGCGGGCGTGTCGGTGAATCGCCGATCACGCCGGAATTCGTGATGCATCTGGGCTATGCGGCCGGCCAGGTGCTGGTGGCGGATCGGGGCAGTCTGCCGCCGAATCAGCATCCCACCGTCCTGATCGGCAAGGACACCCGGATTTCCGGCTACATGCTGGAAGCCGCACTGGAGGCTGGATTGACGGCGGCAGGCGTCAATGTGCTGATGACCGGGCCGATGCCGACGCCAGCCGTGGCCTATCTGACGCGTGCGCTGCGGCTGCAGGCGGGTGTGGTGATCTCCGCTTCGCACAATCCCTTCGAGGACAACGGCATCAAGTTTTTCTCCGAAAACGGGCAGAAATTGCCGGACAGCGTGGAGGAAGCCATCGAGGCCCGGCTCGATCAGCCGATCGTGACCGTCGAGGCCCGCCAGCTCGGACGTGCGCGGCGCATCGAGGATGCAGCGGCGCGCTATATCGAATTCTGCAAGAGCACCTTCCCGAATCATCTCGACCTGCGTGGCCTGCGTATCGTGGTCGATTGCGCCAACGGCGCCACGTACCACGTTGCGCCGCATGTATTGCACGAACTGGGCGCGGAAGTCATTGCCATCGGCAATGCGCCGAACGGTTTCAATATCAACGACGAATGTGGGGCGACGCATACCCGGGCCTTGTCGGATGCGGTCCGCACGCACCGCGCAGATCTCGGCATTTCGCTCGACGGCGACGGCGACCGTCTGATGATGGCGGACTCGAGCGGCCGGATTTACGATGGCGACCAGCTCGTTTACGTGATTGCACGCCACCGCATCCAGACCGGCTACATGAAAGGCGGGGTGGTCGGGACGCTGATGACCAACCTGGGGACGGAGCATGCCCTGCGGCGCATCGATATCCCGTTCGAACGGGCCAAGGTCGGCGACCGTTACGTCCTGGAGCGTCTGCAGGCCAACGGCTGGACGCTGGGCGGCGAGACGTCGGGCCATATCCTGTGCCTGGACAAGCACACCACCGGAGATGGCATTGTGTCCGCGTTGCAGGTGCTGCGCGCCCTGCGTGAATCGGGCACGACGCTGGATGCCTTTACGGCCGACCTCGAAAGCTACCCCCAGGTCATGATCAACGTGCCGGTATCCAGGGGCTTCAAGCTTGACGCTTCGTCCTCGGTTGGCGCCTCGGTCGCGGACATCGAGGCCACGCTCAATGGCAGTGGTCGCGTGGTTCTGCGTGCCTCGGGTACCGAGCCGCTGATCCGCGTGATGGTTGAGGGGCGGGATGCCGCGCAGGTGCGTGATCTGGCCGAAACCCTTGCCAATACTGTCAAGCAGGCCGCCGCAGGGTGATTCTCCGACCTGAAATATAACTGTAATATTCGCCCGATAGTATTGGCGTCGCCGATGCGGCAACGTCAAAACTACCGGAGATATTACATGCTTGATTTCGACAAACTGGCCCGGGGCACGCTGGCTGCGGCCGTGGGTCTGGCCTTTTCGGTGAGCGCGCTGGCCGCCGATATCACGGGCGCGGGCGCAACCTTCCCCTATGCCGTGTATACCAAGTGGGCCGAGGCTTATCAGAGCGCCACGGGGAACAAGGTCAATTATCAAGGCATCGGTTCTTCCGGCGGGGTCAAGCAGATCAAGGCCAAGACCGTCGATTTCGGTGGAACGGACGCTCCGGTCAAGGAAGAGGATCTGGATGCCGCAAGCCTGGTTCAGGTGCCGACGGTGATGGGAGGCGTCACTATCGTGATGAACGTGCCCGGCTTCAAGTCCGGGCAGATCAGGCTGGATGGCACCACCGCCGCCAACATCTTCCGCGGCGCCATCACCAAGTGGAACGATCCCGCCATTGCCGCATTGAATCCGGGCGCAAATCTGCCGAACCTTGCGATCACGGTGGCGCACCGTTCCGACGGTTCGGGTACGACCTTCGCCTTCTCGAACTATCTGGCCAAGCAATCCCTGCCGTTCAAGCGCGACGTCGGCGCCGGCAATAACGTGAACTGGCCGGTCAATGCAGTCGGGGGCAAGGGCAATCCCGGAGTGGCGGCCAACGTGCAGAAAATCAAGGGCGCGATCGGCTACGTGGACATTGCGGACGCCATGAAAAACAACATGGATTTCGTCGCGCTGAAGAACAAGGCCGGCAACTTCATCGTGCCGAACCAGCAGGCCGTGGCCGATGCCGCCGCGGGTGCCAACTTCAAGGTCAAGGGCATGGCACCGGACCTGCTCGACCAGACGCACAAGAACGCTTGGCCGATCACCACGGCCACCTACATGCTGGCTTACGAGAAGGGCGGCGATGCCACGAAACAGAAAGGCGTCGTGGATTTCTTCACGTGGTCGCTCAACAATGGCCAGAAAATGGCCGAGGAGCTGGGGTTCGTGCCGCTGCCGCCCAATGTGGTGAAGATGGTCGAAGCCGAAATGAAGAACATCAAATAAGACCAGGAACCTGAGTCGCGGATGGCCGGCAATCGGCCATCTGGGAAAGCGCCCCCGGTACGGGGCGTTTCCCCAGATAACAACCCGAACCAAGGCATTCCACGTGAGCGAGCTCGACGCAACAGGCGGCGGCGATCTGCACCTCAAGCAGGTCCAGAAATTTCGGCTGCAGGACAAGTTTTTCCACCATGCCACGCAGCTCTTCGCCCTGGTAGTGCTGGCGGCGCTGGTGGGCATTCTGATCTCCCTTGCCATCGAAGCCTGGCCCAGCCTGAAGGCTTTCGGCCCTTCGTTTCTGTGGACCAATATCTGGAGCGTGCCCGATAGCGAATTCGGGGCGCTTGCGGCCATCTACGGTACTGTCGTCACATCCGTGCTCGCGCTGGTCGTCGCCGTGCCGGTCAGCTTCGGGATCGCCCTGTTTCTGACCGAGACCTGTCCGATCTGGCTGCGCCGTCCGCTCGGCACGGCGATCGAGCTGCTTGCGGGCGTCCCCTCGATCATTTACGGCATCTGGGGACTGTTCGTGTTTGCACCGCTGTTCGCCGAGCATATCCAGCCGCCTTTGCAGAATCTGCTCGGTGACGTGCCCGTGATCGGCGGCTGGTTTGCCGGTCCGCCGATCGGCATCGGCATCATGACGGCCAGCATCGTGCTGGCACTGATGGTCATTCCCTTCATCGCCTCGGTGATGCGCGACGTGTTCGAGACCGTGCCGGATGTGCTGAAGGAATCGGCCTACGGCGTCGGCTGTACCACCTGGGAAGTCGTGCGCAACATCGTGCTGCCTTATACGCGCGTCGGCGTCATCGGCGGCATCATGCTGGGACTGGGACGCGCACTGGGCGAGACGATGGCGGTGACTTTCGTTATCGGCAACGCCAACCGTATCGTCGGCAGCCTGTTCGCGCCCGGGACTTCCATCGCATCCACGCTCGCGAACGAATTCGGCGAAGCCGACCCCGGCCTGCATATCGCCTCGCTGTTTGCCCTGGGCCTGATTCTGTTCGTGATTTCCTTTATCGTGCTCGCAATTTCGCGCTGGCTGATCAGCCGGAGCATGGGTTCGGAGGGGCTGTAGACATGATCAGCCTGTATACAAAGCGCATCTGGATCAACCGGATAGGCATCACGCTGTCCATGCTCGCGATGAGCATCGGTCTGATCGCACTGCTGTGGATTCTGTGGACACTGTTCTCGAAAGGCTTCGCCGCATTGTCGTGGAGCCTGTTCACCCAGGATACGCCCGCTCCGGGGTCGGAAGGCGGCGGACTGCGCAATGCCATCGTCGGCAGTGGCCTGATCCTGCTGTTCTCGATGCTGATTTCCACGCCCATCGGCATTCTGGCAGGCATCTATCTCGCGGAGTTCGGCCGCGTCTCGAAATTCGCCGCCTTCACCCGTTTCATGACCGACATCATGTTGTCGGCACCATCCATCGTGATCGGCCTGTTCGTCTACGCGCTGTTCGTGGCCACGACCGGTGGATTTTCCGGATGGGCCGGCGCGCTGGCACTCGCACTGATTGCGATCCCGGTCATCGTGCGCACCACCGAAAACATGCTCAAGCTGGTGCCGACCAGTCTGCGCGAGGCCGCATTCGCCGTTGGTGCGCCGCGCTGGAAAGTATCGCTGTCCGTAACACTCCGAGCCGTCAAGGCCGGGGTGGTGACAGGTGTGCTGCTGGCGATGGCGCGCATCACCGGTGAAACCGCCCCCTTGCTGTTCACCGCACTGAACAACCAGTTTTTCAGCGCCAATATGTCCGAACCCATGGGCAACCTGCCGGTGGTGATCTACCAGTTCGCGCTGAGCCCGTACGACAACTGGATCAATCTGGCCTGGGGCGGAGCCCTGCTGATCGCCTTGCTGGTTCTGGCCGTCAATATCGGCGTGCGCGTCGCATTCCGCAACAAGGACAAACGTTAATTTCCGGAGCCCCCGATGCCCGACCAAGCTACGCCCGCCATCGAAAACGCCGCGCTGCAAATCCGCAACCTGGATTTCTTCTACGGCGAGTTCAAGGGACTCAAGAACGTCAATCTCGACATCGCGCACAAAAAGGTTACAGCCTTCATCGGCCCGTCCGGTTGCGGCAAGTCCACGCTGCTGCGCACCTTCAATCGCATGTACGACCTTTACCCGGGACAGCGCGCGGAAGGCGAAATCCTGTTCCATGGCCGCAACCTGCTGGACCGAAAGCAGGATGTGAATCTCGTGCGCGCCAAGATCGGCATGGTGTTCCAGAAGCCCACGCCATTCCCGATGACGATCTATGAAAACATCGCCTTCGGCGTGCGCCTGTACGACCGTATTTCCCGCAGCGAAATGGACGATCGCGTCGAATGGGCCCTGAACAAGGCTGCGCTCTGGAACGAGGTGAAGGACAAGCTCAATCAGAGCGGCCTGTCGCTTTCGGGCGGGCAGCAGCAGCGTCTGTGCATCGCGCGCGCCGTTGCCGTCAAGCCTGAGATCGTGCTGCTCGACGAACCGACCTCGGCGCTGGATCCGATTTCAACGGCCAAGGTAGAGGAGCTTATCAACGAGCTGAAGAGCGATTACACGATCGCCATCGTGACCCACAACATGCAGCAGGCGGCGCGAATTTCCGATTACACCGCTTTCATGTATCTCGGCGAATTGGTCGAGTTCAACGAGACCGGAACGATCTTCATGCGACCCGGCAAGAAGCAGACCGAGGACTACATTACCGGCCGTTTCGGCTGAGGTAGACCGCATGCGCGCGGGGCCCGGCGGTTGACCGCCGGGCCCCGCGCGTTTACCATCGCGCACTTTTGTTTGGCGGACTTTCGCACGGGATCGATGATGCGCAAGAAGCTTGTGGCAGGAAACTGGAAAATGCATGGCAGCCTGGCGGACAACGCCGCGTTGCTGGCGGCAATCAAACCCGCGCTGGCCGGGATCGAGGCCGTGGTATGCGTACCCTTTCCCTACCTTGCCCAGGTGCAGGCCGCATTGGCCGGTTCCTCGGTCGCTTGGGGCGCGCAGAATCTGTCCGAGCAGCCCAAGGGGGCTTTCACGGGCGAGGTGTCGGCGGCCATGCTGCAGGATTTCGGTTGCCGCTATGTGATCGTTGGCCACTCCGAGCGCCGCGGCCTGTACGGCGAGTCGGACGCGGTCGTGGCGAAAAAATATCTCGCGGCACAGGTTGCGGGAATGACGCCCATCCTGTGTGTGGGTGAATCGCTCGATGAGCGTGAATCGGGCGTGACCGAACAGGTGGTTGCACGTCAGCTCGATGCCGTGATCGACGCGGCGGGCGTGGCGTCGCTCGCCCGTGCAGTCGTTGCCTATGAGCCGGTCTGGGCGATCGGCACCGGCAAGACCGCAACACCGGCGCAGGCCCAGGCCGTCCATGCCTTCATTCGCGGCCGGATCGCGACGCTCGACAAAAGCGTGGCCGAGGGACTGACGATCCAGTACGGGGGTAGCGTGAAGGCCTCGAATGCGGCAGAATTGATGGCTCAGCCGGATATAGACGGTGGCCTGATCGGCGGCGCTTCGCTGATTGCGGACGAATTCGTGGCCATCTGCAAAGCGGCAGCCCGCTAGTACGGAATTTCATGGAAACCCTAGTCTGGATCGTTCACATCATCGTGGCCGTCGCGGTCGTCGTGTTGGTGCTCTTGCAGCACGGCAAGGGCGCCGACATGGGGGCGGCGTTTGGCAGCGGTTCGGCCGGCAGCCTGTTCGGCTCCAGCGGCTCGGCGAACTTTCTGAGTCGCAGCACGGCCATTCTTGCGACGCTGTTTTTCCTGACCAGCATGGGGCTGGCTTACTACGGCCTCAAGCATCACAAGCCAAGCAGCAGCGTGACTGACAGAACGACCGTACCGGTGCCGGCGCAGACCGTACCCGCGGCGCCTGTGCCGGGCGGCGACTCCAAGGCGGGAGACATTCCGAAGTAGATTTCTTGAAGTTCAATCGGTTGGGCGCAAGCCCAGCGGCCGACGTGGTGGAATTGGTAGACACGCTATCTTGAGGGGGTAGTGACGCAAGTCGTGCGAGTTCGAGTCTCGCCGTCGGCACCATCAAATTTCCTGATTCGCCCATTAGCCTCTGCTATCAGTTAACTTATTGATTAATCAGAGCTAATGGGTGTTTTTACGGCTTGACACCGGGCGCGCCGGACTAATACACTCCGGGGCATACCATAATTAATTATGTTGCTGCCCGGCAGGGCGCGTTGGAGGAACCCCGGTGCTGGAGAATTATCTCCCTATTCTGTTGTTCATCCTGGTCGGGCTGGCGTTCGGCATAGTGCCCATCCTGGCAGGAGGCCTGCTGGCGCCGCACCGCCCCGACAGCGAGAAACTGTCTCCTTACGAGTGTGGTTTCGAAGCGTTCGAGGATGCGCGCATGAAATTCGACGTGCGCTACTACCTCGTGGCGATTCTCTTCATCCTGTTCGATCTGGAGATCGCGTTCCTTTTTCCCTGGGCCATCGTGCTTGAAGAGATCGGCTTGGCCGGTTTCGTGGCCATGATGGTTTTCCTGGGCATCCTGGTCGTCGGCTTCATTTACGAATGGATGCGCGGCGCGCTGGAGTGGGAATGAACGCGCGCGCGCCCCATTCTAGAATCCGAGGAGTCCACCGGTGAGCATCGAGGGTGTTCTCGAGCAGGGCTTTGTCACGGCGAAGGCAGACCAGCTTATCAATTACATGCGTACCGGCTCGATGTGGCCGATGACTTTCGGTCTCGCATGTTGCGCGGTCGAGATGATGCAGGCCGGTGCGTCGCGCTACGATCTCGACCGTTTCGGCATCGTGTTTCGCCCCAGCCCCCGGCAGTCGGATGTCATGATCGTGGCTGGCACGCTGTGCAACAAGATGGCACCGGCGCTGCGCAAGGTCTATGACCAGATGGCGGAGCCGCGCTGGGTCATATCGATGGGCTCATGCGCCAACGGCGGCGGGTACTACCATTATTCCTATTCGGTCGTACGCGGCTGTGACCGTATCGTGCCGGTCGATATCTACGTACCGGGTTGTCCGCCCACTGCGGAAGCGCTGCTGTTCGGCATCATCCAGTTGCAGAACAAGATCAGGCGCACGAACACGATCGCCCGCTGAGACGCCGCATGCCGCAAACCCTGCAAGCCCTGTCCTTGTCCATCGAAACCGCGCTTGGCGATGCGTTGACGCAGATTTTCGTTCGGCTTGACGAACTGACGCTGATCGTCAGGCCGCAGCGCTATGCCGAAGCGATGCGCATGCTGCGCGATCACCCTGAATGCCGCTTCGAGCTGATGATCGACCTCTGCGGCGTCGACTATTCGGCCTACGGTGATGGCGCATGGGGCGGCGCGCGTTACGGCGTGATCGTGCATCTTCTGTCGGTGAGCCTCAACCAGCGTGTGCGCGTGCGCGTGTTTTGCGCCGACGACGATCTGCCGGTCGTGGCCTCGATGGTCGATATCTGGCCTGCGGCCAACTGGTATGAACGCGAGGCCTTCGATCTCTACGGCATCGTGTTCGAAGGGCATCCGGATCTGCGTCGCATCCTGACCGATTACGGTTTCATCGGCCATCCGTTCCGCAAGGATTTTCCGCTTTCGGGCCATGTCGAAATGCGTTACGACCCGACTCAGCAGCGCGTGATCTACCAGCCGGTATCGATCGAGCCGCGCGAAATCACGCCCCGCATCGTGCGCGACGAAAGCTACGGAGGCGACCGCTGATGGCGGAAATCCGCAACTACACGATGAATTTCGGCCCCCAGCATCCGGCCGCGCACGGCGTGCTGCGCCTGGTGCTGGAACTGGACGGCGAGGTGATCCAGCGTGCCGATCCGCACATCGGCCTGCTGCATCGCGCCACCGAGAAACTGGCCGAGCACAAGACCTTCATCCAGTCCGTCCCCTACATGGATCGCCTCGACTACGTGTCGATGATGGTCAACGAACATGCCTACGTGATGGCGATCGAGCGGCTGCTCGGCATCAAGGTGCCCGAGCGCGCGCAGTACATCCGCGTACTGTTCGACGAGATCACCCGCATCCTGAATCACCTCCTGTGGCTCGGCGCACACGCGCTCGACGTCGGCGCGATGACGGTCTTTCTCTATGCCTTCCGCGAGCGCGAGGATCTGATGGACTGCTACGAGGCGGTGTCCGGTGCACGCATGCACGCGGCCTATTATCGGCCGGGCGGCGTCTACCGCGATCTGCCGGACAGCATGCCGCAGTATCAGGCCCAGCACACCCGCAACGAGCCGACGCTGCGCGAGATGAACGTGAACCGCCAGGGCTCGCTGCTGGATTTCATCGAGGATTTCGCCAGCCGCTTCCCGGCCTACGTCGACGAGTACGAAACGCTGCTTACCGATAACCGCATCTGGAAGCAGCGCACGGTCGGCATCGGCGTCGTTTCGCCCGAGCGTGCGCAGGCGTTGGGCTTCACCGGCCCGATGCTGCGCGGCTCCGGCGTCGAGTGGGACCTGCGCAAGAAACAGCCTTACGAAGTCTACGACCGCATGGATTTCGACATCCCGGTCGGCACCAACGGCGACTGCTACGACCGTTACCTCGTGCGCGTCGAGGAAATGCGCCAGTCCAACCGCATCGTCAGGCAGTGTGTCGACTGGCTGCGCAAGAACTCCGGCCCGGTCATCACCGCCAATCACAAGGTGGCGCCGCCGGACCGGCTGTCGATGAAGACCAACATGGAAGAGCTGATCCATCACTTCAAGCTCTTCACCGAAGGCATGCACGTGCCGGCCGGCGAGGCTTACGCGGCGGTCGAGCATCCCAAGGGCGAGTTCGGCATCTATCTCGTCTCGGACGGCGCGAACAAGCCCTACCGCCTCAAAATCCGCGCGCCGGGCTTCCCGCACCTGGCCGCGCTCGACGAAATGGCGCGCGGCCACATGATCGCCGACGTGGTCGCCATCATCGGCACGCAGGACATCGTTTTCGGGGAGATCGACCGCTGATGCTGTCCCAGGAATCGCTCGCGGCCATCGACGCCGAAGTGGCCAAGTACCCCGCCGACCAGAAGCAATCGGCGGTGATGGGTGCCCTGCGCATCGCCCAGGGAGAGAAGGGCTGGCTGAAACCCGAGCTGATCGAATACGTCGCGCATTATCTCGACATGCCGCCGATCGCCGCCTACGAGGTCGCCACCTTCTACAACATGTACGACACCCGGCCGGTGGGGCGGCACAAGATCACGCTGTGCACCAATCTGCCGTGCCTGCTGCGGGGCGCGGGCGAGCTGGGCGAGCATCTGAAGAAAAAGCTGGGCATCGGCTTCGGCGAGACCACCGAGGACGGGCGCTACACGCTGAAGGAGGGCGAGTGCATGGGCGCCTGCGGCGATGCGCCGATGTGCCTGCACAACAACCACACCATGCATACGCAGCTCACGCCGGAAACGGTCGATGTGCTGCTCGATGAACTGAAATGACGGTCCGGCCGATATGAGTCTGCTCACCCCTACCGTCAAGGTCTGCACCTGGACCCAGGAACACGACGATCCGGCCGCGCTGGCGACCTATGTCGCGAACGGCGGCTATGCTGCACTGCGCCGTATCGTCACGGAAAAAATGCCGGGCGACGACATCATTGCCGAACTCAAGACCAGTGCATTGCGCGGTCGCGGCGGGGCGGGCTTTCCGACCGGCCTCAAGTGGAGCTTCATGCCGCGCGCGTTTCCCGGCGACAAATACATCGTCTGCAACAGCGACGAGGGTGAGCCGGGCACGTTCAAGGATCGCGACATCCTGCGCTACAACCCGCACCAGCTCATCGAGGGGATGGCCATCGCGGGCTATGTGCTGGGCGCACGCACGGGATACAACTACATTCACGGTGAAATCTTCGATATCTACCGGATCTTCGAGCGCGCACTGAACGAGGCGCGCGAAGCGGGCTATCTCGGCGACAATCTCTTCGGTACCGATTTCTGCTTCCAGCTCCATGCGCACCATGGCTACGGCGCCTACATCTGTGGCGAGGAGACGGCGCTGCTGGAATCGATCGAAGGCAAGAAAGGCCAGCCGCGCTTCAAGCCCCCGTTCCCGGCGAGCTTCGGCCTTTACGGCAAGCCGACCACGATCAACAACACCGAGACGCTCGCTTCCGTGCCCTGGATCGTTCAGCACGGCGGCCAGGCCTTTCTCGAACTGGGCAAGCCGAACAACGGCGGCCCCAAGATGTTCTCGGTCTCCGGTCACGTCAACAATCCGGGCAATTTCGAAGTGCCGCTGGGCACGCCGTTTCCGCAATTGCTGGAAATGGCCGGCGGCGTGCGCAAGGGGCACAGGCTCAAAGCCGTCATCCCCGGCGGTTCGTCCGCGCCCGTGCTGCCGGCGGATATCATGATGGACTGCACGATGGATTTCGATTCCATCGCCAAGGCCGGCTCCATGCTCGGTTCGGGCGCGGTCATCGTGATGGACGAAACGACCTGCATGGTGCGTGCGCTCGAACGGCTCTCGTACTTCTACCATGAGGAGTCCTGTGGCCAGTGCACGCCCTGCCGCGAAGGCACCGGCTGGATGTACCGCGTGATCCACCGTATCGAACACGGCCAGGGCCGGCCCGATGACTTGGAACTGCTCAACAGCGTGGCCGGCCGGATCGGCGGTCACACCATCTGTGCCCTGGGCGACGCTGCGGCGATGCCCGTGCAGAGTTTCCTCAAGCATTTCGGCGACGAGTTCGCGTTCCACGTCGAACACAAGCGGTGCAAGGTGTAAGCATGGCGAAACTCAACATCGAAATCGACGGCAAGCCGCTCCAGGTCGAGAGCGGCGGCACCATCATGGATGCGGCCAACATGGCGGGCATCGCGATTCCGCATTTCTGCTACCACAAGAAACTGTCGATCGCCGCGAATTGCCGCATGTGTCTGGTGCAGGTGGAGAAGGCGCCCAAGCCGCTGCCGGCTTGCGCCACGCCGGTCACCGAAGGCATGAAAGTCTTTACCCGCTCGGACTACGCCGTCAAGGCGCAGAAAAGCGTGATGGAATTCCTGCTGATCAACCATCCGCTCGATTGCCCGATCTGCGATCAGGGCGGCGAATGCACGCTGCAGGATCTGGCGGTCGGTTACGGCGGCTCGTCGTCGCGCTATCAGGAAATCAAGCGCGTGGTGCGCGAAAAGAATCTCGGTCCCTTGATCGCGACCGACATGACGCGCTGCATCCACTGCAGCCGCTGCGTGCGTTTCGGCCAGGAAATCGCCGGCGTCATGGAGCTCGGCATGGCCGGACGCGGCGAGCATACCGAGGTCATGCCTTTCCTCGAGACCCAGGTCGCTTCCGAACTCTCGGGTAACGTCATCGACCTGTGTCCGGTCGGTGCGCTCACCAGCAAACCCTTCCGCTACCGGGCGCGGACCTGGGAGCTGAGCCGGCGGCCGTCGATCAGCCCGCACGACAGCCTGGGCTCCAACATCGAGGTCCAGGTCAAGGACAACACGGTCATGCGCGTTCTCCCGCGCGAGAACGAGGATGTCAACGAATGCTGGCTGTCCGACCGCGACCGTTTTGCCTACGAAGGCCTCAATACCGCCGAGCGCCTGACATGGCCGATGATCAAGCATGAAGGGCAGTGGATCGAAACGGACTGGCAGACGGCCCTGCAATTCGTGGCCGACAAGCTCAAAACCTTTGCACCGGACGAGATGGGCGCACTGTCCACGCCCTATCGTCCCGCCGAGGAACTGTACCTGCTGCAGAAACTCATGCGCGGCATGGGCAGCGGCAACGTCGACCATCGTCTGCGCTGGTCCGATTTTTCGCTGGATGAGAAGGCGCGCGGCGGTTTCTGGCTGGGCATGCCGGTCACCTATATGTCGCGCCTGAACCGCATGCTGGTCGTCGGTTCCAACCTGCGCAAAGACCATCCGCTGATGGCACATCGCATCCGCGAATCGGTGCGCTGGTATGGCGAACTCAACCTCATCAACGCCCACGAAGACGAATTCCTCGGCAAGGTCCACGCCAAGCGCATCGTGCCACCCTCGCAACTGGCCGCCGCGCTGGCGGGCGTGTGCCTCGCACTCGCCGCGCTGAAGAACCAGCCGGCGCCCGCCATGGCCGAGGCCTACCGGACGCAAGGCGTCGTCGCCGACGAAACCGCACGGAAAATGGCCGCCAGCATCGCCGGCGGCGAAACGCGTGCGGTTTTCCTCGGCAACATGGCGCAGCACCATCCCACCTACGCACAGATTCACGCACTGGCCCAGGAAGTCGCGCAATTGGCCGGCGCCAGCTTCGGGGTGCTGGGCGAGGCGGCCAACAGCGTCGGCGCGATGGCGGTGGGCGCGGTCCCGCATCACGGCGCGCTGCGCGTCGCCGCAACCAAGGGCAAGAATGCCGCCGAGATGCTGGCCGAGCCTCTCAAGGCCTATCTGCTGCTCGCGGTCGAAGCCGAACTGGATACGCACGATCCCGTGGGCGCCATGAAGAGCATCGACGGTGCCGAGTTCGTCGTCGTCATGTCGCCGTACAAGGGCAAATCGCTGGATTACGCCGACGTGCTGCTGCCGATCGCACCCTGGACCGAAACCTCGGGCACCTTCATCAATACGGAAGGCCGCGTGCAGAGTTTCCAGGCCGTGGTGAAACCGCTGGGTGAAACCCGGCCGGCCTGGAAGGTGCTCAGGGTCCTGGGCAATCTGCTCGGTCTCGCCGGTTTCGATTACGCCGATTCGCGCGAGGTCCTGCGTGAAGCGCTGGGTGATACGCCGACGGGCAACGTACAGGCCTACCTCTGCAACGAGATCGATGCGGTGGCGCCCATGCCGGCCGAAACCGGTGCGACGATCGAACGCGTCGCCGAAGTGCCCATCTATCAGACCGACGCCGTGGTCCGGCGCGCGCTTTCGTTGCAGCGCACGCCGGATGCGGCCCTGCCGGTGGCACGCATGCACAGCCGGCTGATCGCTCGCCTCGGTCTGACCGAGAACGGCCGCGTATCGGTGCGGCAGACCGCATCCGCACTGACACTGAAAGTCGAGCGCGACGATCACCTGCCGGATACCTGCATCCGCGTACCGAGCGGTCATCCGCTGACCGCGAACCTGGGCCCGATGTTCGGGCCGATCACGGCGGAGCCGGTCTGATGGAGAGCATGGGCATGGATTGGGCCACAGTGCAGACCGTCGTCTGGACGCTGATCAAGATACTGGCGATTGTCGTGCCGCTGATGCTGGGCGTGGCCTACCTCACCTACGCGGAACGCAAGGTCATCGGCTACATGCAGGTACGCATCGGCCCCAACCGCGTGGGCTTCAAGGGCCTGCTGCAGCCCATCGCCGACGGACTGAAGCTCCTGATGAAGGAAATCATCATCCCGTCCGGCGCGAACAAGGGCCTGTTCATCCTTGGCCCTATCCTCGCCATCGCGCCGGCACTGGCGGCCTGGGCGGTGATCCCGTTCACCGACACGCTGGTGCTGGCGAATGTGGATGCCGGCCTGCTGTACGTCATGGCGATCACGTCGATGGGCGTCTACGGCGTCATCGTTGCCGGCTGGGCGTCGAACTCCAAGTACGCCTTTCTCGGCGCAATGCGCTCCGCGGCGCAGATCGTCTCCTACGAGATCGCCATGGGTTTCGCACTGGTCGGCGTGTTGATGGCCGCGCAGTCGCTGAACCTGATCGATATCGTGCGCGGCCAGACCGGCGGATTCTGGCAGTGGTATTTCATCCCGCTGTTCCCGCTTTTTCTCGTCTACCTGATCGCCGGCGTGGCTGAAACCAACCGCGCGCCCTTCGATGTGGCCGAAGGCGAATCGGAGATCGTCGCCGGCTTCCACGTTGAATATTCGGGCATGGCTTTCGCCGTGTTCTTCCTGGCCGAATACGCGAACATGATCCTGATCGCGGCGCTTACCACGCTGATGTTCCTGGGCGGCTGGTTGTCGCCGCTGCCATTCCTGCCCGACGGCATCCTGTGGTGGCTGTTGAAGACGGGCTTCGTGCTGTTCCTGTTCCTCTGGTTCCGCGCCACGTTCCCGCGCTACCGCTACGACCAGATCATGCGCCTGGGCTGGAAGGTGTTCATTCCGATCACGATCGTCTGGATCGTCGTCGTCGGTGCGATGATGCAGACACCGCTGGGCCATCTTTTCCACTGAGCGCGCCATGAAACGGATCACCCAGTTCTTCGGCAGCCTTCTTCTGATCGAGCTCGTGCGCGGCATGATGCTCACCGGGCGCCATCTGTTCGCGCGCAAGATCACCGTGCAGTTCCCGGAGGAAAAAACGCCGCAGTCGCCGCGTTTCCGCGGTCTGCATGCGCTGCGGCGCTATCCGAACGGCGAGGAGCGCTGTATCGCCTGCAAACTGTGCGAGGCGGTCTGCCCGGCGCTGGCGATCACCATCGAATCGGAAAAGCGCACCGACGGCACGCGCCGCACCACCCGTTACGACATTGACCTGACCAAGTGCATCTTCTGCGGTTTCTGCGAGGAATCCTGTCCGGTCGACTCCATCGTCGAGACGCGGATTCTCGAGTACCACGGCGAGAAACGCGGCGATCTCTATTACACCAAGCCCATGCTGCTTGCCATTGGCGACCAGTACGAGGAGCAGATCGCGAAAGACCGGACGCAGGATGCGAAGTATCGGTAAACCAGGGTCAGGATTCAGGGGCCGGGATTCGGGGAATGAGGCAACGTGCGTTGCCGCGAGAGAAATGGGAGGACGGGGCAAGAAAAGATTATTCGGAGTGGCAACGGATGCGGCGGCAGGGTTTTTCCTGTTCCCCGAATCCTGACCCCTGATCCCCTACGACATGACGTATACAACCGCCATCTTCTATTTCTTCGCCGCCATCCTGGTGTTCGCCGGGCTGCGCGTAATCACCTCGCGCAACCCGGTGCACGCGGCCCTGCATCTCGTGCTGGCTTTTTTCACTGCCGCCGCGCTGTGGATGCTGCTGGAGGCCGAATTCCTCGCCATCGTGCTGGTGCTGGTCTACGTCGGCGCCGTCATGGTGCTGTTCCTGTTCGTGGTGATGATGCTCGATATCAATCTCGACCGGCTACGGGAAGGTTTCTGGGATTACCTGCCGCTCGCGGGGTTTGTCGCCGTGCTGTTGATGATCGAGATGATCCTGATTCTGGGCGGGCGTCATTTCGGGCTCGAAATCATGGGCACGCCGGCCCCCCATCCGGCCGATTACAGCAATACCCGCGAACTCGGGCGGCTGCTGTATACCGATTACGTCTACGCCTTCGAACTGGCCGCAGTGATCCTGCTCGTCGCCATCGTTGCCGCCATCGCGCTGACGATGCGGCGCCGCAAGGACAGCAAGTACATCGACCCGGCCGAACAGGTGAGAGTCAAGCGCAACGACCGCCTGCGCATCGTGAAAATGCCGGCCGTGAAAAAACCGGAAACCGGGAAAGGGGAGGGCGCGTGATTTCCCTGTCGCATTACCTGATCCTCGGCGGCATCCTGTTCGCCATCGCAGTGCTGGGCATCTTTCTCAACCGCAAGAACGTGATCGTGCTGCTGATGGCGATCGAACTGATGCTGCTGGCGGTGAACATGAACTTCATCGCGTTTTCGCATTACCTCGGCGACATACACGGGCAGATATTCGTGTTCTTCATCCTGACCGTCGCCGCCGCCGAATCCGCGATCGGCCTGGCGATTCTGGTGGTGCTGTTCCGCAATCTCCAGACCATCAACGTCGACGACCTCGACCACCTGAAAGGCTGACGGGATGGACATGAAAACCCTCTATCTCGTCGTGCCGCTCGCGCCGCTCTTCGGCGCCATTGTCGCGGGCCTGTTTGGCCGCTGGGTCGGCCGCACGGGCGCGCACGTCGTCACCATCGGCGGTGTGGCCGTGTCCCTGATCGCCTCCGTGCTGGTTTTCCAGGATGTGCTCGCAGGCCATACCTTCAACGGTACGGTCTACACCTGGATGGCGCTGGGCGATCTGCGCTTCGAAATCGGATTCCTGATCGACCCGCTGTCCGCGATGATGATGCTGGTCGTCACCTTCGTCTCGCTGATGGTGCACGTCTACACCATCGGCTACATGCACGACGATCCAGGCTACCAGCGCTTTTTCTCCTATATCTCGCTGTTCACCTTCTCGATGCTGATGCTGGTGATGAGCAACAACTTCCTTCAGCTCTTTTTCGGCTGGGAAGCCGTCGGTCTCGTGTCCTACCTGCTGATCGGTTTCTGGTATACCAAGGAAACCGCGATCTACGCCAATCTCAAGGCTTTCCTCGTCAACCGCGTGGGCGATTTCGGCTTCATCCTCGGCATCGGCCTGGTGCTGGCGTACTTCGGCTCGCTCGACTACGCGACCGTGTTCGCCAAGGCGCCCGCACTGGCCAACGAGACGATCACGATCTGGCCCGACACGCCGTGGATGCTGATGACCGTGATCGCGCTGCTGCTGTTCGTCGGCGCCATGGGCAAATCGGCGCAGTTTCCGTTGCATGTCTGGCTGCCCGATTCGATGGAAGGCCCGACGCCGATCTCGGCGCTGATCCACGCGGCAACGATGGTCACCGCCGGCATCTTCATGGTGGCGCGCATGTCGCCGCTGTACGAACTGTCCGATGTGGCGCTGTCGACCGTCATGGTCATCGGTGCGATCACCGCGCTGTTCATGGGCTTCCTCGGCATCGTGCAGAACGACATCAAACGGGTGGTGGCGTATTCCACGCTGTCGCAGCTCGGCTACATGACCGTCGCGCTCGGCGCCTCGGCCTATTCGGTCGCGGTCTTCCACCTGATGACGCACGCCTTCTTCAAGGCGCTGCTGTTCCTGGCCGCGGGCAGCGTCATCATCGCCATGCATCACAACCAGGACATCCGCCACATGGGCGGCCTGAGAAAATACATGCCGATCACCTGGATCACCTCGCTGATCGGTTCGCTGGCACTGATCGGCACGCCCTTCCTGTCCGGGTTCTATTCCAAGGAAACGATCATCGAAGCAGTCAGGATTTCGCACCTGCCCGTGGCGGAAATTGCCTACTGGGCGGTGCTGATCGGTGTCTTCGTCACGGCGTTCTATTCCTTCCGAATGTATTTCCTGGTGTTCCACGGCAAGGAGCGTTTCCGCAACGCGCATCACGATCATGGCCACGACGACCATCATGGCCATGGGCATGACGCGGAGCCGCACGAAACGCCGTGGGTGGTTACCGGCCCGCTATTGGCCCTGGCTTTGCCTTCACTGGCCATCGGCTACATGACCATCGAACCGATGCTGTTCGGCGACTACTTCGGCAACGCGATCTACGTGGCGGACCGCCACCCCGTGATGCATGAGCTCAACCAGCATTTCCACGGTGCCGTGGCGATGGGGCTGCATGCGGTTGCGACACTGCCGTTCTGGCTGGCCGTGGCCGGCGTGGGGCTTGCGGCCTTCTTCTATCTCAGGCGGCCTGATATTCCGGCCGCATTGCGCACGCGCTTCGCGTTCGTCTACAGCCTGCTGGTCAACAAATACTGGTTTGACGAACTCTACAGTGCGGTATTTGCGAAAGGCGCGCGCCTGCTGGGCGCGGGCCTGTGGCGCGGCGGCGATCAGGCAATCATCGACGGCGCGGTCAATGGCGCCGCAGGCCTGGTTGCGCGGGCCGCCCGCATGCTCAAGGCCTTCCAGTCCGGCTACATCTACCACTATGCGTTTGCCATGCTGATCGGCGTGTTTGCCCTGGTTACCTGGTTTGCGCGGCTGAACTGATCCATGAACGCGCACATTCTCTCCCTCGTCGTCTGGATTCCCATCGTGGCCGGGGTTCTCGTGCTGGCCACGGGGTCCGACCGCAATGCCGCGCTGGCGCGCTGGCTGGCGCTGGCCGGCGCACTGCTCGGGCTGATCGTCGCCCTTCCGCTCGCCACCGGATTCGATACCGGCACCTCGGCCATGCAGTTCGTCGAGAAGGCAGCCTGGATTCCGGCTTTCAACGTGCACTACCACTTGGGCGTGGACGGCATCTCGATGCCGCTGGTGCTGCTGAACAGCTTCACCACCGTGCTGGTGGTGATCGCCGGCTGGCAGGTCATCCAGGACAGGGTCGCACAGTACATGGCCGCGTTCCTGATCATGTCCGGCCTCATCAACGGCGCGTTCGCCGCGCTCGACGGCATCCTGTTCTACGTCTTCTTCGAAGGCATGCTGATTCCGCTTTACCTGATCGTGGGCGTGTGGGGCGGGCCGAACCGGGTTTACGCAGCGTTCAAGTTTTTTCTCTACACGCTCGCCGGTTCGCTCTTGATGCTGGTGGCCTTCATCTACCTGTATTACCAGGCCGGCGGCAGTTTCGACATCCAGACCTGGCACCGCACATCGCTGGGGATGACCGCACAGACGCTGATGTTCCTGGCCTTCCTGCTGGCCTTCGGCGTCAAGGTGCCGATGTGGCCGGTACATACCTGGCTGCCTGACGCCCACGTCGAAGCGCCGACCGGTGGATCGGTCGTGCTGGCGGCGATCACGCTGAAGGTCGGCGCCTACGGTTTCCTGCGCTTCATGCTGCCCATCGTGCCGGACGCCAGCCGCGAGCTGGCCTGGCTCGTCATCGCGTTGTCGCTCATCGCGGTCGCCTACATCGGACTGGTCGCGCTGGTGCAGTCCGACATGAAGAAGCTCATCGCGTATTCGTCTATCGCCCACATGGGTTTCGTGACGCTGGGCTTCTTCCTTTTCAACGAGCTGGGCTGGGAGGGCGGCTTGGTGCAGATGGTGTCGCACGGTTTCGTGTCCGCCGCGCTGTTTCTCTGCATCGGTGTCATGTACGACCGCCTGCATTCGCGCCAGATCAGGGATTACGGCGGCCTGGTCAACCGGATGCCGGTGTTCGCCGCCTTCTTCATGCTGTTTGCCATGGCCAACGCAGGCCTGCCGGCGACCAGCGGTTTCGTCGGCGAATTCATGGTCATCATGGCCGCCGCCCAGGTGAATTTCTGGTATGCCTTCGTCGCGGCCACCACGCTGATCTTCGGCGCGGCCTACACGCTCTGGATGTACAAGCGGGTCGTCTTCGGCACGATCACGAACCCCAAGGTTGAAACCCTGACCGACCTGAACGGCCGCGAATGGCTGCTGATGGTCGTGCTGGCCTTGTGTGTGCTCGGCCTGGGCCTGTATCCCAAACCCCTGACCGACATCATGCACGTCAGCGTCGTCGATCTGCTGGCGCACGTCGCCCAGACCAAACTGCCATGAGCGCGCCCATGAGCCTCACGTCCTTTGTCCCCGCGCTGCCCGAGATCTTCGTGCTGACCATGGTGTCGCTGATCCTGCTGATCGATGCCGCCGTGGGCGAGAAGCGGCGCTATATCGCCTACGGCCTGTCGCTGCTGACGCTGATCGGTGCGGCCCTGCTGACGCTGCGCGATTTTTCGAGCATGCCGGTACTGGCGCTCGGCGGGCTGTTCATCGACGACCCGCTGTCCGACGTGCTCAAGCTCTTTCTCTATCTCGCCACCGCCGCCGTGCTGGTCTATGCGCGCGATTACCTGCGGCAGCGCGGGTTGTATCGCGGCGAATTCTTCGTGCTCGCGCTGTTCGCGCTGCTGGGGATGATGGTGATGGTATCGGCCAGCCATTTCCTCACGCTGTATCTCGGCCTCGAGCTGCTTGCGCTGTCGCTCTATGCGATGGTGGCGCTGCAGCGCGATTCCAGCGTGGCCACCGAGGCCGCAATGAAATATTTCGTGCTCGGCGCGCTGGCGTCCGGCATGCTGCTGTACGGCATGTCCATGGTCTACGGCGTGACAGGTTCCCTGTCGCTGGGCGGGGTTGCGCAAAATCTCGCCGACGGCACCGACCTGCGGATTCCGCTGGTGTTCGGCATCGTCTTCATCGTCGCAGGCCTGGCCTTCAAGCTTGGTGCGGTGCCGTTCCACATGTGGGTACCCGACGTCTATCACGGTGCACCGACCGCGATGACACTGTTCATCGGTTCCGTGCCCAAAATCGCCGCCTTTGCCTTCGTCGTGCGTATCCTGGGTCAGGGGCTGGAATCGCAGGTGACCGAATGGCGCGACATGCTGGTGATTCTGGCCGTGCTGTCGATGGCGCTCGGCAATTTCGCCGCCATCGCACAGAGCAATCTGAAGCGCATGTTTGCCTACTCGACCATCTCGCATATGGGTTTCATGCTGCTCGGCATCCTGGCGGGCAGCCAGAACGGCTATAGCGGCGCAATGTTCTATGTGATCGTCTACGCCCTGATGACCCTGGGCGGCTTCGGCATGATCCTGCTGCTCTCGCGCGCGGGTTTCGAGGCCGACAGGCTCGAGGATTTCAAGGGCCTCAACCGCCGCAACCCGTGGCTGGCCTTCGTGATGCTGCTGCTGATGTTCTCCATGGCCGGCATTCCGCCCACTGTCGGTTTTTACGCCAAGCTTTCGGTGCTGCAGGCGGTGGTCGAGATTGGCTACGTCTGGCTGGCCGTGGCGGCAGTGGTGTTCTCACTCGTCGGCGCCTTCTACTACCTGCGCATCGTCAAGCTCATGTATTTCGAGGCCCCCGCCGACACTGAGCCGGTGGCGGTCGCGCCCGATACGCGCCTGCTGATGTCGGCCAACGGCCTGGCCGTGCTGGCGCTCGGCATCCTGCCGCAGCCGCTGATGGCTGTGTGCGTGCACGCCATTGGCGCTTCGTTCTGAACCTGACGGGCTCATGGCAGTCCTATCCGTCGATTTCGACTTTGTAGACGCATCGTGAACTTCTCCACCACCCTGTTGCTCGTGCTGGCCTTTGCTGCCGCGAATCTGCCTTTCCTCGTCGAGCGGATATTCTTCGTCGCGCGTCCGAAATCGGGTGGCAAGCCGTTTGCCTGGCGCCTGCTGGAGCTGGTCGTGCTGTTCTTTGTCGTCGGCGGCATCGCGATCCTGCTCGAGGGCAAATTCGGCGATGTGCACAAGCAGAACTGGGAGTTCTATGCCGTCAACGCCTCCCTGTTCCTGGTCTTCGCTTACCCGGGTTTCGTCTACCGCTACCTGTGGCGACGCCGCGGCATCTGAGCGTGGAAACGCTCGACTTTTCCCTGCGGGGCGAACATATCGCCCTGTGCGACCTGCTCAAGCTCGCCGGCATCGCCGACAGCGGCGGGCAGGGCAAGCACCTGATCGCCGAGGGCACAGTCACCGTCGACGGCCGGCCGGAAAGCCGCAAGACGGCGAAAATCCGGGCCGGGCAGACGGTACGGTGTTCCGGAGTTGAGATCCGGGTCGTGGCAGAACGCTAGAGAAAACAGAAGTAGAACCGGCCGGCGTCGAATTCCACCGCCAGTCGCGCGCCACGATTCAACGCGTAATCCCACGACCCTTTCGTCGCACAGCCTTCATGGCATTCGCTGACGCCTGCCGGCGATTCGATATCGCGTTCGCGGTCGTACCAGGACAGCAGCATCGTGTCCTCGCCCAATTGATGCAGAGCGATGGCTGTGGCCAGCCTCAGGGCGGCGTTGAAATCGACTTCGAGTTCTACGGTATCGAGACGCAGGGTTTTCACAGCAGCGCCTTCAAGGCATACAGCATGTCCAGCGCCGCCTTGGGCGTGAGCGCGTCAGGGTCGAGCTCGCGCAACTGGTCGAGCGCGGGGTGCGGCGGCGCTTCGCCGTTGGGCAGGTGGGCGGCGAAGAGGTCGCCCTGCGGGCCGGGCTGCAGTTGAGCGTCTTCCAGTTCGCGCAGGTGGCGGCGCGCGGCCAGAATCACCGGGCTGGGTACGCCGGCGAGCCGGGCGACCTGGATGCCGTAGCTCTGCGAGGCCGGGCCTTCCTCGACCGCATGCAGGAACACGAGGTCGGCGCCGTGTTCCTTGGCGTCGAGGTGGACGTTGGCGAGCTGCTTGTACTCGTTCGCCAGTTGTGTCAGTTCGAAATAGTGTGTGGCGAACAGGGTGAAGGCGCGGGTGGCGGCGACGAGGTGCCTGGCCACCGCCCAAGCCAGCGCGAGGCCGTCGAAGGTGGAAGTACCGCGGCCGATCTCGTCGAGCAGCACGAGGCTGTACGCGGTGGCGTTGTGCAGGATGTGCGCGGTTTCGGTCATTTCCACCATGAAGGTGGAGCGGCCGCCGGCCAGGTCGTCGGAAGCACCGATACGGGTGAATATCTGGTCGATATCGCCGATCTTCGCCGACGCGGCGGGCACCCACAGGCCGCAGCAGGCGAGCAGCGCGATCAGCGCGACCTGGCGCATGTAGGTCGATTTGCCGCCCATGTTGGGGCCGGTGATGAGCAGCATCTGCCGGGTCCGGCCAAGTGCGACGTCGTTGGGAATGAAATGGTCGACCTGCGCCTCGACCACGGGGTGGCGGCCGCCGCGGATCGCGATGCCCGGCTCGTCGGTGTAGTCGGGCGCGCACAGCTTCAGGGTGTCCGCCCGTTCGGCCTGGCTGGCCAGCACGTCGAGTTCGGCGAGCGCGGCGGCAACGTCCAGCAGGGCCGGCACGTGCGGCGTCAGCGTGTCGAGCAGACCGTCGAACAGCGTCTTTTCGCGGGCGAGCGCACGTTCCTGCGCCGACAAAGCTTTGTCCTCGAAGGCTTTCAGTTCCGGTGTGATGTAGCGTTCGGCGTTCTTCAGCGTCTGCCGGCGGCGGTAGTCGCCGGGCACCTTGTCCGCCTGTGTGCGGCCGACTTCGATGTAGAAGCCGTGCACCTTGTTGTATTCGACCTTGAGGCCGGCAATGCCGGTGCGCGCCCGTTCGCGCGTTTCCAGTTCCAGCAGGAAGGCACCGGCGTCGCGCGTCAGGGCGCGCAACTCGTCGAGTTCGGCGTCGTAGCCGTCGGCAATCACGCCGCCTTCGCGCAGTACGCTCGCTGGCTCGGCCAGCACGGCGCGGGCGAGCAGGGCGTGCAGGTCGGGGCGGGCGGCCAGACGATTCTGCAGATCGGACAGGCGTGCGCCGTCGTCGGGTACGGCGGCGGCCAGTTCCGGCAGCAGACCGAGCGTGTCGCGCAGGCCCGAAAGATCGCGCGGCCGGGCATTCTTCAATGCGATGCGGCCGGCGATGCGCTCGACGTCGGCGCAGCCTTTCAACTGCTGCGTCATTGCTGCGGCGGCATCGAGCCGGCCGGCGAGCGTGCCGATGGCGTCGCGCCGCCGGATCAAGGTTTCGCGGTCGCGCAGCGGATGGTGCAGCCAGTGGCGCAGCAGGCGGGTGCCCATGCCGGTGGCGGTGGTGTCGAGTACGGAGAGCAGCGTGGGACTGGCCTCGCCGCGCAGGGTCTCGGTAAGTTCGAGGTTGCGCCGGGTGGCGGCGTCGAGCTGCACGAATTCGTCGTCGCGCTCGGCACGGATCGATTGCAGATGGGGCAGGGCGGTGCGCTGGGTGGCCTGGATGTAGTCGAGCAGGGCGCCGGCGGCGGCAATGGCAAGCGGCAAATCGGCGACGCCGAAACCTGCGAGGTCGCGGCTGCCGAACTGCTGCGCCAGTCGCAGTGCGGCGCTGGTCGCGTCGAACTGCCAGGGGGCCAGCCGGCGCACCGCGCCTGGCTTAATCGATGCACCTTCGGCGCAGGCGGCATCGAGTGGCAGATCGTCCGGTGCGAGGATTTCGGCCGGGCGCACGCGCGCGAGCAGCGCGGGGAGGCCGGTCGGCGCGATTTCGGTGATCTGGAAGCGGCCGGCGGCGAGGTTGAGCCAGGCCACACCCACGGTCTCCGGGTTGGCCGCAATCGCCAGGATCAGCGTGTCGCATGTGTCATCGAGCAGGCTCGAATCGGTCAGCGTGCCGGGCGTGACGATGCGCGTGACCTGTCGCTCGACCGGGCCTTTCGAGGTGGCCGGGTCGCCGATCTGCTCGGCGATGACGACGGACTCGCCGAGCTTCAGCAGCCGCGCCAGATACTGCTCGACGCTGTGATGGGGCACGCCTGCCATTTTGATCGGCGTACCGGCCGATGCGCCGCGCGTAGTGAGCGTGATATTGAGCAGTCGAGCGGCCTTCTCGGCATCCTCGTAGAACAGCTCGTAGAAGTCGCCCATGCGGTAGAACAGCAGCATGTCGGGATGCTGCGCCTTGATGCCCAGGTACTGCTGCATCATCGGCGTGTGGGCGGTGGACGCCTTGCTTGCGCTCATCGGCCGGGCGGCGGAATCAGGTTTTCAGTTCGGGCGGTAGGTGCGGCGCGAGGATCTGCAGTATCTGCGCGAACACCTTGGGGTTGCCGGCGACGATGTTGCCGGATTCGAGGAAGCCTTCGTCGCCGAGGAAATTGCCGACCAGCGCGCCGGCTTCCTGTGCGATCAGGCTGCCCGCGGCAATATCCCAGGCGTTGAGCTTCATTTCCCAGAAACCGTCGTAGCGGCCGCAGGCGACCCAGGCGAGGTCGAGTGCGGCCGAGCCCGGGCGGCGCAGGCCCGAGGTCGCTTTCATCATGTCGCGGAACATGTTGAGGTAGGCCTCGGTGAAGGTGAAATCGCGGAAGGGAAAGCCGGTGCCGATCAGGCACTCGGCCAGTTTTGCGCGTTTGCTGGCGCGGATGCGACGGTCGTTGAGCATGGCGCCGCGGCCGCGGCTGGCCGTGAAAAGTTCGTTGCGCGTAGGATCGAATACCACGGCCTGGGTAATCTGGCCCTTGTGCCTGAGCGCGATCGATACCGAATACTGGGGCAGGCCGTGCAGGAAATTGGTGGTGCCGTCCAGCGGGTCGATGATCCACTGGTAATCCTCGCCGTTGCGGGCTTCGGACGTGCCGGACTCCTCTGCTAAAATTCCATGATTTGGATAGGCGTCGAGCAGGGTTTCGATGATGGCGCGTTCGGCCATCTGATCGACTTCGCTGACGTAGTCGCGGTCCTGTTTGCTCCGCACGGTGAGCTGGTCGAGGTCGAGCGAGGCGCGATTGATGATCGCCCCGGCCTTGCGGGCGGCTTTCACCGCCGTGTTGAGCATGGGATGCATGAAGAGGGTCACGGGCTTCAAAGAACGAAGCCGGCATTTTACTTGATGACGCAGCCGAATCCCCAAGCACTCGACCGCATCCGCATCGTGCTGACGCGCACGAGCCATCCCGGCAACATCGGCGCGGCGGCACGGGCCATGAAAACCATGGGCCTGTCGCAGCTTCATCTCGTCGCGCCGGCCATTTTTCCGAACAGCCAGGCCGATGCGATGGCCTCGGGCGCGGGCGACCTGCTGGCCGGTGCGCGCGTGCATGCCACGCTGGCCGAGGCGCTGGCGGATACCACGCTGGCACTCGGGCTGTCGGCTCGGCGCCGCGACATTGCCGCAGACATGCTTACACCCGGCGAGGCCGTTTCCCGCATTCTTTCCGAAGCGCCGGATGCCGACGTGGCGCTGGTGTTCGGTAACGAAGCGAGCGGCCTGTCCAACGAAGAGCTCGAACAGTGCCAGGGTCTGGTCACGATTCCTGCCAATCCCGACTACAGTTCGCTCAACCTTGCCGCAGCCGTACAGGTGCTGAGCTACGAAATCCGGCGGCAGTGGCTGGGCCGGTTCGACTGGTCGCAGCCCGAAGCCGATATGGCGAACAACGGCGAGATCGAGCGGTTCTACACCCATCTGGAAACGACGCTGGCCGAGCTCGATTTTCTCAATCCCGGTTCCCCCGGGCGGCTGATGTCCAAGCTGCGCCGGCTGTTTTCGCGCACTCGACTGTCGCGCGAAGAAGTGAACATCCTGCGTGGAATCCTGAGCGCCGCGCAGGCTGCGGGAACGCGCCGGGATAATAGTTGACTAAATTACTCAGAAAACGCATTCTGCCGCCATGAGCCTGCTGAAACGCCTGAAGGAAGACGTCGCCGTCGTGTTCGACCGCGATCCGGCCGCGCGCTCCACGTTCGAGGTCGTGACGACCTATCCCGGATTCCATGCCATCGTCATCCACCGTCTGGCGAACCGCCTCTGGCGTGCGAACCTTAAATGGCTGGCCCGCTTCGCTTCGCATGTCGGACGCTGGCTGACCGGTATCGAAATCCATCCTGGAGCGACCATCGGCCGGCGAGTCTTCATCGATCACGGCATGGGCGTGGTGGTGGGCGAAACCGCCGAGATCGGCGACGACTGCACGCTCTACCACGGTGTGACCCTGGGTGGGACCTCGTGGAACAAAGGCAAGCGCCATCCGACGCTGAAACCCGGCGTGGTGATCGGCGCGGGCGCCAAGATTCTGGGGCCGATCACCATCGGCGCGAATGCGCGTGTCGGCTCCAATGCCGTCGTGGTCAAGGATGTGCCGGACGAGGCGACGGCCGTCGGCATCCCGGCGCGCATCCTGGACAATGTCGCCGAGAAGCAGCGCAAGGCGCAGGCCGAAAAGCTCGGTTTTTCCGCCTACGCGATCTCGGCCGATATGAACGATCCGGTGGTCAAGGCGCTGCACGGGCTGATCGATCATTCGGCCCATACCGACAAGCGTTTGGAATTGATTCTGGCGCACCTGCAAAAGCTGGGCATCAGCGTATCCGCAGAAGACGACGGGCCGGACGACTTCGATCCGAACTATCTGAACAAAATAGTTGACTAATTTGCTAAGGTAAGGAATAGTTGACTGAAATGCTCGGGAATTTTATAGTTCGGGCCAAATTTCAGGAGAGCGAGTCATGAGACTGACCACCAAAGGCCGTTTCGCCGTTACCGCCATGCTGGATCTGGCATTGCGCGGCGGCAAACATCCGGTGACGCTGGCGGGCATCAGCGAGCGCCAGGACATTTCCCTGTCCTATCTGGAACAGCTGTTCAGCCGCCTGCGCCGTCACGAACTGGTGGAAAGCGTACGCGGCCCGGGCGGCGGCTATTTCCTCGCCAAGCCGCTGGCCGATGTGAGTGTGGCCGACATCATCCGTGCGGTCGACGAACCCATCGACGCAACCCAGTGCGGCGGCAAGGAAAACTGCCACGACGAGCATCGCTGCCTGACGCACGATCTGTGGGTTGGCCTCAACGCACATATCTACGAATACCTCGACAACGTCACGCTGGCCTCGCTGGTGGCCAAGCAGGACGAGTGCAAGGACAAGGTTCTGCAGGATCGCCGCACGAGCAAGATGACGCTGGCGGCCTGAACTGGATTGACAAGGGCATGACACGATGAAAACGATCTACTTCGATTACTCCGCCACCACGCCGGTCGACCCTCGCGTGGCCGAAAAGATGATTCCCTACCTGACCGAGGATTTCGGCAATCCGGCCTCGCGTTCGCACCCCTACGGCTGGACCGCCGAGAAGGCGGTCGAGGAGGCGCGCGGTCACGTTGCCGCCCTGGTCAACGCCGATCCGAAGGAAATCGTCTTCACGTCCGGCGCGACCGAATCGAACAACCTTGCTATCAAGGGCGCGGCCAATTTCTACGCGGGCACCAAGGGCAAGCACATCATCACCGTGATGACCGAGCACAAGGCCGTGCTCGACACCGTGCGCGAAATGGAACGCCAGGGCTTCGAGGCGACCTATCTGCCGGTTCGGGATAACGGTCTGCTCGACCTCGACGTGCTGCGCGCCGCGATCCGTCCGGATACCGTGCTCGTGTCAGTCATGGCGGTGAACAACGAGATCGGCGTGATCCAGGACATCGAAGCCATCGGCAGGATCTGCCGCGAGAAGGGTGTGATCTTCCACGTCGATGCCGCACAGGCGACCGGCAAGATGCCCATCGATCTCAAGGCGTTGCCGGTCGATCTGATGTCGTTCTCCGCCCACAAGACCTACGGGCCCAAGGGCATCGGCGCGCTGTACGTGCGCCGCAAGCCGCGCGTGCGGCTGGAAGCGCAGATGCACGGTGGCGGCCACGAGCGTGGCATGCGCTCCGGCACGCTGGCGACGCATCAGATCGTCGGCATGGGCGAATCCTTCCGTATCGCCAAGGAAGAGATGGCGACCGAGAACGAACGCATTCGCATGCTGCGCGACCGGCTCTATGCGGGTCTCAAGGATATCGAGGAAGTGCATCTCAACGGCGACGTGGATCGCCGCGTGCCGCACAACCTCAATGTCAGCTTCAACTTCGTCGAGGGCGAATCGCTGATCATGGCGATCAAGGATCTGGCCGTGTCGTCCGGCTCCGCCTGCACCTCCGCGAGCCTGGAGCCTTCCTACGTGCTGCGGGCACTAGGCCGTTCCGACGAACTTGCCCACAGTTCGATCCGCTTCTCCATCGGCCGCTTCACCACCGAGGAAGAAGTCGACTACGCCATCAAGCTGCTGCACGAAAAAATCGGCAAGCTGCGCGAGCTTTCGCCGCTGTGGGAAATGTTCAAGGAAGGCATCGATCTGAACACCGTGCAGTGGGCGGCACATTGATCCAGAAGTAAAGGAGAATCTCATGTCTTACAGCGATAAAGTCCTCGAGCACTACGAAAATCCCCGCAATGTCGGCTCCTTCGCCAAGGACGACGACGGCATCGGCACCGGCATGGTCGGTGCGCCGGCCTGCGGCGACGTCATGAAGCTGCAGATCAAGGTGGGCGCCGACGGCGTCATCGAAGACGCCAAATTCAAGACCTACGGCTGTGGCTCGGCCATTGCTTCGTCTTCGCTGGTGACCGAATGGGTCAAGGGCAAGACGCTCGATCAGGCGATGGAGATCAAGAACACCGCCATCGCCGAAGAACTGGCGCTGCCCCCGGTGAAAATTCACTGCTCGATCCTGGCCGAAGATGCGATCAAGGCGGCGGTGGCCGATTACAAGCAGAAGAAGGGGCTGGCGTAATCATGGCGGTCACGCTGTCCGAGCGTGCGGCGCAGCACGTCTCCGGCTTTCTTGCCAGACGCGGCAAGGGCATCGGCATCCGTCTGGGCGTCCGCACGACCGGTTGCTCGGGCATGGCCTACAAGCTTGAGTTCGCCGACGAAACGCCCGAAGGCGACGAGGTCTACGAAAGCCACGGCGTCAAGATATTCGTCGACCCCAAGAGCCTGCCCTACATCGACGGCACCGAACTGGATTACGCCCGCGAAGGCCTGAACGAAGGCTTCAAGTTCAACAATCCGAACGTGAAGAACGAGTGCGGCTGCGGGGAGTCGTTCAACGTTTGAACGCCAGGGGCCGGGCGCAAGGGCCAGGATTCAGGCGGTTTTGTGTTCGCGTCCTGAAATGGGCGCAGCCCAGAGCCTTCCCCTTGGCCTCTGGATGCCAACTCCTCCCAGACCATGGATTTCACCCGCACCCACTTCGAACTGTTCGGCCTGCCCACGGCGTATGCGCTCGACCGCGACAAGCTCGACGCGAGCTATCGCGAACTGCAGAACACGGTTCACCCGGACCGTTTTGCCGCGCAGTCCGAAGCCGAACAGCGCGTGGCGATGCAGTGGGCAACCCAGGCCAACGAGGCCTACCAGACGCTAAAGCATCCGGTCGACCGCGGGGTATATCTGCTGAAGCTGCACGGAATCGACGCACTGGATGCCACCGATACTCGCATGGCCCCGGCCTTCCTCATGCAGCAGATGGCATGGCGCGAAGCGATCGACGAGGCACGGGATGCCCGCAGTGCCGAAGCACTCGATATGCTGATGAGCGAACTGCGCCAGGCGCACAAGGCCATCGAGGCACGTCTGGGTGTGCTGCTCGATGCGGACAAGGATTACGAAGGCGCGCGTGAAGCCGTGCGCCAGCTGCGTTTCATGGACAAGCTGATCGCCGAAGTGGGCGACGTGTACGAAGAGATCGAGGATTGATCGTCATGTGCAGCTTCCCGACAATCTGATTCCATTACCGCCATGGCCCTGTTGCAAATTTCCGAACCCGGCATGTCCACCGCGCCGCACCAGCATCGGCTGGCGATCGGCATCGATCTGGGCACGACGAATTCCCTGGTCGCCACTGTACGGTCCGGCCTGGCGGTCGTGCTCGACGACATGGCGGGTCATTCCCTGCTGCCTTCGGTGGTGCGCTATCACGCCGACGGCCGGGTCGAGGTCGGTTATCCCGCGCAGGCCGCACAGAACGCCGATCCGCGCAATACCATCGTATCGGCCAAGCGCTTCATGGGGCGTGGCCTGTCCGATATCGACGATGCTTCCGCACTGCCGTACCGTTTCGTCGACGCGCCCGGCATGGTGCAGTTGAGCACTGCGGCCGGCGTCAAAAGCCCGGTCGAAGTTTCGGCGGCCATTCTCAAGACCCTGCGTGACCGCGCCGAAGTGGCGCTCGGGGGCGAACTCGTGGGCGTGGTCATTACCGTGCCAGCGTATTTTGACGATGCACAGCGCCAGGCGACCAAGGACGCGGCGCAACTGGCCGGCCTGAATGTGCTGCGCCTGCTGAACGAGCCGACCGCCGCTGCGATCGCTTACGGGCTCGATAACGCTTCGGAAGGGATCTACGCGGTCTACGATCTGGGCGGCGGCACCTTCGACATTTCCATTCTGAAACTCTCCAAGGGCGTGTTCGAAGTCCTGGCGACCAACGGCGATTCCGCGCTGGGCGGCGATGACTTCGACCAGCGCATCTTCTGCTGGATGGTGGAGCAGGGGCGTTTCCAGCCGCTGTCGCCCGGCGATATGCGCCTGCTGCTCACCAAGGCGCGCGATGCCAAGGAAGCCCTGACCGATCACACCGAGGCGCGCGTTACCGTCATGCTCTCCACCGGTGAAATGCTGGACGCCACGCTGACCCAGGCCGACTTCAACGCGATGACCGCCGGCCTCGTCAGCAAGACGCTGGCACCCACCCGCAAGGCGCTGCGCGATGCCGGGCTCGCCGTCGAGGACGTAAAGGGTGTGGTCATGGTCGGCGGCTCGACCCGCATGCCCTGCGTGCGTCAGGCCGTGGCGGATTATTTCCACCAGACGCCGCTCACCAATCTCGATCCGGACAAGGTTGTCGCGCTGGGTGCGGCCATGCAGGCCGACATCCTCGCCGGCAACCGCGCGGGCGACGACTGGCTGCTGCTCGACGTCATTCCACTCTCGCTCGGCCTGGAAACGATGGGCGGGCTCACCGAGAAGGTGATCCCCCGCAACACCACGATCCCGACCGCGCGCGCGCAGGATTTCACCACCTTCAAGGACGGCCAGACCGCGATGAGCGTGCACGTGCTGCAGGGCGAGCGCGAGCTGGCCGTCGACTGCCGCTCGCTGGCGCGCTTCGAGCTGCGCGGTATTCCGCCGATGGTTGCGGGCGCGGCGCGCATCCGCGTCACCTTCCAGGTCGACGCCGACGGCCTGCTGTCGGTGTCGGCGCGCGAGCAGAGCACCGGCGTCGAGGCGAGCGTGCAGGTCAAGCCCTCGTACGGCCTCGGCGACGAGGAGATCACGCGCATGCTGAAGGACGCCTTCACGCATGCGAAGGACGACATGCGCGCCCGCGCGCTCAACGAGCAGGTCGTCGACGCGCAGGGCCTGATCGCCGCGACCCGCGCTGCGCTGGCCGAGGACGGCGAACTGCTCTCCGCCGACGAAGCCGCGGCGGTCGAAGCCGGGATCGCCGCGCTCGAAGCCCTGCTGGCGGGTTCCGATCATCTGGCCATCAAGCGCGGCATCGAGGCGCTCAACGCCGCCACCACCGAATTCGCGCAGCGCCGCATGGACCGCAACGTCCGCCGCGCAATGGCCGGGCAGAAACTGGAAACCTTCGGCTGACCATCATGTTGAACGACGCTTTCATCGAATCCCTGCGCGTCAGGCTGGAAGTCCACCCGATCTACGCGGCGGTCCGCACGCCCGAGGATCTTCGCGTCTTCATGCAGCACCACGTCTATTCGGTGTGGGATTTCATGTCGCTGATCAAGTATCTGCAGAACGAAGTCGCACCGGCACGCTGGCCCTGGACGCCGCACGGCGACGCCTCGGTGCAGCGCTTCATCAACGAACTCGTGCTGGAAGAGGAAACCGACATAGCCCTGCCGGGGCAGGAAGGCCATACCAGTCATTTCATGCTGTATCTGGCCGCCATGCGCGAAATCGGTGCCGATGCCGACACGCCCGCCCGCTATGTCGGGACCGTCGCCAGCGCGGGCATCGATGCCGCGCTCGCGGCAGGCATCGCACCCAAACCCTCGGCCGCCTTCAACCGCAGCACCTTCGATTTCCTGGCAAGCGGCAAGCCGCACACCGTGGCCGCCGCCCTGGCACTGGGCCGGGAGCACGTCATCCCCTCGATGTTCCGCGCCTTCCTTTCGCGCATGGGCGTGACCGAGACCCAGGCGCCGAGTTTCCACTACTACCTGAACCGCCACGTCCACCTCGACGAGGACTTCCACGCCCCGCTGTCGCTGCGCCTGCTGTCCGCCCTGTGCGAAGGCAAGGCCGACAAATGGCGTGAGGCCGAAGCCGCGGCCGAAGCCGCCGTCGATGCGCGCATCGCCTTCTGGGACGGCGTGCTCGCCGCCCTGCCGAGTCAACACACCCAAGCCGCCTGACCATGCCCCAGCTCATCGTTCTGCCCCACGTCGAACTCTGCCCCGAAGGCACCGTGATCGAAGCCAAATCCGGCGACACCATCTGCGATACCCTGCTGGCCAACGGCGTCGAGATCGAACACGCCTGCGAAAAGTCCTGCGCCTGCACCACCTGCCACGTCGTCGTGCGCGAAGGCTTCGATTCGCTGGCCGAATCGACCGAACTCGAAGACGACCTGCTCGACAAGGCCTGGGGCCTGGAGCCGCAATCGCGCCTGTCGTGCCAGGCCCGCGTCGCCGATGCCGACCTCGTGATAGAAATCCCCAAATACACCATCAACATGGTGAAAGAAGGACATTGAAATGAAGTGGACCGACACCCTCGACATCGCCATCGAACTGGCCGAAGCGCACCCCGAAATCGATCCACGCACCATCCGCTTCACCGACCTGCACGCCTGGGTGATGGAACTGCCCGAATTCGACGACGACCCGAACCATTCGGGCGAGAAGATCCTCGAAGCGATTCAGATGGCGTGGATCGACGAGGTTAGCTGAACCGGATTCCGGAGGGGCGGCTCAGTAGCTGCCTGTGTGGATGTTTGGTTAACGTAGAGCTAACCGGCGGTGCTTTAGCGCCGTCCAGCGACCGAAGGGAGCGAGGTTGAGCGCCGGGTTAGGCATAACTGTTAACCGTTGTACATATAGAAAACCTGTCTTTTGCTTGGACTTACGACAATCAGGCCAATTCGTCCGTAGGCGTAGTAACTGCCCCCGCTATTAACAGCATCATTCGCCTCCTTTACCACTTTTGGATCGATGCCGATACAAAATCCGTAGCGGCAAATAAAGTCATAAATATTGAGACCTTTAATTTCGCCTTTTGCCTTCCAATACTTAGTTTCACTTATTGGTGTTTGAGACCAAGTCTCATACCTTCCACGCCACTCTCGGTTTCGCTGAACTCGATTTGGTGGCAAGTTGTTGAAGAACTCGATACCACGCTGCGATATTTCATCTGCGACCTGCTTAGGAAGTGGGTATACCCGAATGCCTGCCTCATTATCGCCTGGACCGAACCCCCAAGATTCTTCTTCGCTATACGAAATCGCGGTTACATGGAAGGCATCTGGAACAACGCTCAGCATGAAACTCCTTTCATAGCTTTTGAAAGCAGCGTATGGCCCCGCAATGAGTACGAAAAGTAGCAGCCAGAAATAGGCGCGAGGAGGTTTCTTATATTTATATGCGTAACTGAGTCCTGAAATTATTGCTATCAGCGTCAGCAGAAAAGCGATGATGGCGAGGTATAGCATTTATGCCTAACGTAGAGATAAGGGGCGCCGCTTTAGCGGCGTCCCAGCGACCGAGGGAGCGCCTTGACCGCCGGGTTAGGTTTCATAGCTGGAGGCCAAGATGATGGCTGAACAGATAAAGGACCATGGCTGCGAGAACTGTCGCGAAAACGGCAAACGCCATTTTTACCAATGGCTTTTCCGAAAGTTTTTCGGTCTGACTTTTTTCTATGTTTTGTGCACTTACATCTCCGGGTTTTTGCATGCCCTTATTCTCAGTGGCAGATTTGGATGAGGCGGTTTTCAAGAAGTTGGCGCCATGCTGGTTTGGCTGAATTAGTAACTCGAAACCACCTTGGGGTAACTTTTCACCACCTCGGTGGTTGAGTAACCGCTGTTCAATAAGGCTTTGCAAGACACTACGCGCAAACGGCTGGTCTGAGACACCGAGTTTTGACAGGATCGATGTAGCCGAAACCCATGAATCTTTGGATGGCCTAAATTCTCCGAACTCTTCGAGTTCACTGAGGATAAGAACCTTGAGTTCCGAGGCTTTCACACTGAAACCTAACGTGAATTCAACGGCAATTTTGCCGTATAACCAGACAACACGTGCCGTTAACGCGTTCAAGTACGTTGCAACTCCTTGTTTCCGTTAGGCCGACTGGCGGTCAACCTGTCGGATACATCCGACAAACACGGCGCACCTACCATTTCACCACATGCACATTGTTCAGCGTGCGTCCCAGAAACCGCTCGCCGATGGTCTGGAAGCGCAGGGGCACGTCGGTGACGTAGAAGTCGTAGCGCGGCTGGGCGGGGCCCGGGTTGGCGAGGCCTTTCTCGGCGAGCACGGCGGCGACCTGTTCGGCCATCGCTTCGGCGGAATCGACCAGGGCGACGTCGTCGCCGACGACCTGCCGCAGCAGCGGCTTCAGCAGCGGGTAATGCGTACAGCCCAGCACCAGGGTGTCGATGTGTTCGGCCATCAGCGGCTTGAGGTAGTCCTGTGCGGTCAGCCGCGTCACGTCATGGTCGAGCCAGCCTTCTTCCACCAGCGGCACGAACAGGGCGCAGGCTTGCGAATGGATGCGCGAGTCGGGCGCGTAGTCGTGGATGGCGCGCGCGTAGGCGTTGCTGTTGATGGTGGTGGGCGTGCCGATGACGCCGATGCGGCGGCCAGAGCGCGCGGAGACGGCGCCGGCGTCGATGACGTCGAGCACGGGCACGGGCGACAGATCCTTGACGACCTGCGCGGCGACGGCGGCCATGGTGTTGCAGGCGATGACCAGCAGCTTGACGTCCTTCTCGAGCAGGAACTGCGCGATCTGGGTGGTGAAGTGGGCGATGGTCTCGACCGACTTCACGCCGTAGGGCACGCGCGCAGTGTCGCCGAAGTAGACGATGTTTTCGTAGGGCAGACGCTCCATCAGCGCGCGTACCACGGTCAATCCACCGATGCCGGAATCGAATACGCCGATGGGGGAGGAAGCGGTGCTCATGCGGACGGGCCGTGTTGCGAGAGCGCCCATTCTACATGCTCGCGCACGAGTGCCGAGGGGTGGTCGCGCCGTGTTCTGAGGGCGTTGGCGGCCGCTTCGGAAGGGGCCGCATTGCCCAGCGCAACGGCGATGTTGCGCAGCCAGCGCTCGTATCCGATGCGGCGGATGGCCGAGCCGGCCAGGCGGTCGTTGAAGTCGGTTTCGCTCCAGGCGAAAAGCGCGGCCAGCCGGGCGCGGTCGAGGCCGTTGCGCACGGCGAAGTCGGGCAGGGCGGTGGTCTGCGCGAAGCGGTTCCACGGGCAGACGAGCTGGCAGTCGTCGCAGCCGTAGATACGGTTGCCGATGGGCGGGCGCAACTCGACGGGAATGCTGCCTTTCAATTCGATCGTCAGGTACGAGATGCAGCGCCGCGCGTCGAGCTGATACGGCGCGACGATGGCCTGCGTGGGGCAGATATCGAGACAGGCCCGGCAGGTGCCGCAGTGGCCAGTCTCGGGCGTGTCGACTGGCAGCGGCAGGTCGGTGTATATCTCGCCGAGGAAGAACCACGAGCCACGGTCGCGGTTGAGCAGCAGAGTGTGCTTGCCGCGCCAGCCCAGGCCGGATTGGGTGGCGAGTTCGACTTCGAGCACGGGGGCGCTGTCGGTGAAGACGCGGAACTGCCCGTGACCGGCTTTGGCCGCGATGCGTTCGACCAGGGTCTGCAGGCGGCTGCGCAGCACCTTGTGGTAGTCGCGTCCGAGCGCGTAGCGCGAAAGATAGGCCGCCTCGGAGTCGGCCATGACGGCGTGCGGATCGGCGGCGCCGGGCGGCAGGTAATCCAGCCGTACGCTGATCACGCGCAGCGTGCCGGGCACGAGTTCGGCGGGGCGGCTGCGCTTCGTGCCGTGTGCGGCCATATAATTCATCTCGCCATGAAAGCCTTTCGCCAGCCACTCAAGCAGTCCCGCCTCCGCGTCGCCGAGTTCGCAACCGGCGATGCCGACGTCGGCGAAACCGAGTTCGCGTCCCCATTGCTTGATTTGTGCCGCCAGCCGGCCTGAGTCCTGCGCATGCATGGAACCGATCATACCGCGCGCTGCAACTGCCACCTGGCGGACGAGGCCGCCACGCTGGACTTCGGCGCGCAACTCGGACGGGAACTGACGCCCGGCCTGTGCCTCTACCTGGAGGGCGATCTGGGGGCGGGCAAGACCACGCTGGTGCGCGGCATGCTCAGGGCGCTCGGCCATGCCGGCCGGGTGAAAAGTCCGACCTACACTCTGGCCGAAACCTATGAACTGCCGCGGTTTGAGCTGTATCATTTTGATCTATATCGTATGCATGACCCGCGCGAATGGCTCGACGCCGGTTTCCGCGACATCGGCGGCGACGCGGTGAGCCTGATCGAATGGCCCGAAAAGGCCGCGGGCTGGTTGCCGGAACCGGATGTGATCCTCCGCCTCGAGATCGACGAGGCGGGACGCACGGCGGACTGCCGTGCCGTCACACCGGAGGGCGCTCGATTTCTGGAGGCGAGTTGCGCACGTTCTTGAAGTTCATTCTGCTGTGCGGTGTGCTGGCGACGGGCTGGGCCCACGCCCTGCAGTTGAGCGCGACGCGCCTGTGGCCTTCGCCCGATTACACGCGCCTGACGCTGGAGGCGCCGCAGCCCCTGAGTTACAAGTATTTCAGCCTGGGCGGCCCCGATCGTCTGGTGATCGATCTCGAAGGTATCGAGCCGGGGGCGGCGCTGGACGCCCTGAGCGGCCTGCTCGCCGCAGACGATCCCTACATCGCCTCGATCCGCACCGGGCTCAACCGGCCAGGCGTCATGCGCATCGTGCTGGAACTGAAAACGCCCGCCAAACCTTCGGTCTTCGCCCTGCAGCCGCTGGGGCAATACGGTCACCGCCTGGTGATCGATCTGTATCCGGCGACGGCTTCGGTGGCCGATGCCGCCCAAGCCGGCCCTGCGCCTGCGGTCCGGAGTGACAAGCCGTCCGTGCCGCAGTACGCGCGCCTCATCACAGTGGCGATCGATGCCGGACACGGCGGCGAGGACCCCGGCGCGGTCGGCGCCAAGGGGTCGCATGAAAAGAACATCACCCTGGCGCTGGCGAAGCGGCTCAAGCAGAAAATCGATGCCCAGGACAACATGCGCGCCGTGCTGACGCGCGACGGCGACTATTTTGTGCCGTTGGCGCAGCGCGTCGTCAAGGCGCGCGCGGCGAAGGCCGATCTCTTTCTGTCGATCCATGCCGATGCCTTCATCAAACCGCATGCGCGCGGGTCTTCGGTGTTTGCGCTGTCTGAAAACGGCGCAACCTCGGCCGCCGCCCGCTGGCTGGCGAAAAAGGAAAACGAGGCCGATCTGATCGGCGGCATCAATATCGACGTCAAGGATCCCTTCCTCAAGCGTACGCTGATCGACCTGTCGCAAACCGCCACGATCAACGACAGTCTCAAGCTGGGCCAGGCGGTGCTGAGACAGATCGGTTCGGTGAACACGCTGCACAAAGGCGAAGTCGAGCAGGCCGGCTTCGCAGTGCTGAAAGCGCCGGACATTCCCTCGATCCTGGTCGAAACAGCCTTCATCTCCAATCCGGAAGAGGAAGCCCGGCTCAACGATCCGGCCTACCAGGACAAGCTGGTCGACGCGATCCTCGACGGCATCAAGACCTATTTCGACAAGCATCCGCTGACCGCTCCCGCGCGGCTCACGCGCAATCCATGACCGCCAGCCTGCTGGGCCGGCCGGCGCCCGGATTCGACGCGCCGCTCGATGTGCTGGAAGCCTGTCATGCACGGATCGCGCGCCAGTGCGACACCCTCGAAAAACTGTTGACGCACCTGCCGGAACAGGGCGCGGATACGCAGGCACGGCAAGCCGCCCGTGCGGTCATGAGCTACTTCGACACGGCAGCCGTGCATCATCACGACGACGAGGAGCGCAACCTGTTTCCGCTGCTCGAAGCGGCCGGTGCGCCCGGCGCCTGCGAACTGGTCGAGACGTTGACCCTGGAGCACGACGAACAGGGGCGCCTGTGGCGTGCGCTACGCGTGCAGCTCGCCGATATCGCGGCCGGTGCATCGGCCGAACTGGATGCCGCTCTGACGGCCCGGTTCGTCGCATCTCATCGTGCGCACCTCGAATTCGAAAACCGGCATGTCCTGCCCCTGGCGCGCACCTGTCTGGATGCCGTGGCATTGAACCGGCTGGGACAAGCGATGGCCGCGCGCCGCGGCGTCACATTCCTGGCCTAGTGCATCGTGTCGATCCGCGTTCTGCCTGATGTCCTGATTTCGCAGATTGCCGCCGGCGAGGTGGTCGAGCGCCCGGCGGCCGCACTGAAAGAAATCCTGGAAAACAGCCTCGATGCCGGCGCGACCGATATCCGGGTCGAGCTGGAGCAGGGCGGCATCAAGCGGATTCGCGTCAGCGACGACGGTGCGGGTATCGCGCGCGACGAACTGCCGCTGGCGCTGACGCGCCATGCCACCAGCAAGATCGCCAGCCTGGATGATCTGGAACGTGTGGCCAGTCTCGGTTTCCGGGGCGAAGCACTGGCCTCCATTGCGGCAGTGGCGCGGTTGGCGCTGGTGAGCCGCCGCCCCGATGCCGGCCACGCCTGGCAACTGGCCGTGGAAGGCGGCCGCATGGGCGAGATCGCGCCTGCGGCCCGCGAACCCGGCACCACGATCGAAGTGCAGGATTTGTTCTTCAATACGCCGGCGCGCCGCAAATTCCTGAAAACCGACGCGACCGAATACGCGCACTGTGCGGAGACGGTGCGGCGGCTGGCGCTGGCGCATCCGGCAAGTGCCTTTTCGCTGCAGCACAACGGTCGCGTGCAATTTCGTCATGCCGCCTGCGACCGGCAGACACGTATGCGCCAGATCCTGGGCAGCGAGTTCGAATCGCAGGCCGTCGCGGTCGAGGCCGCGGCCGGCCCGGTACGGGTATCCGGATGGGTGGTCCGGCCGGCTGCGGCCACGGCGGCGCGGGACGGACAGCATGCCTTCGTCAATGGCCGCTACGTCCGCGACAAGCTGATCGTGCATGCCTTGAAGGAGGCCTATCGCGACGTGCTGCACCACCAGCTCAATCCCGCCTACTGTCTGTTTCTCGAACTGCCGCCGGACGCGGTGGACGTGAATGTGCACCCGGCCAAGACCGAGATCCGCTTTCGCGACAGCCGTGGCGTGCATCAATTCCTGTTCCATGCGGCCGAGCGGGTTCTGTCCGTTCCGGTGGGCACCGAACGGCGCGAACCCGCACCGATCTCCGCCGCCGGCCCGGCGTCGCCGTTCGTGCCGCCCCGGCAGGTGGTCATGCCCTTGCAGGTGAACGAGGCGATGGCGTTCTATGCACCACCGCCTCTGGATCGGAACGCCGCCCAGCCGGCCGCACCGGCCGCCGTTGCGGGCCCCGAAGATGCGCCGCCGCTGGGTTATGCGCTTGGCCAGTTGCACGGCGTCTACGTCCTGGCGCAGAACGCGCAGGGCCTGGTACTGGTGGACATGCACGCCGCGCACGAACGCGTGGTGTACGAAAAGCTCAAGTCCGCTCTGGATGCACGTGCCGTGCCGTCGCAGACGCTGCTGATCCCTGTCGCATTGACGGTGGATGCGCGCGACGTGGCTGAAGTCGGCCCGCATCTGGACGCGTTGCGGGCCATCGGGTTCGAGTTGTCGGTCACGTCGCCGACCTCGGTCGCAGTACGGGCCGTTCCCTGGCTGCTGCGCGATGCCGATCCGCTCGAACTGACACGGACGCTGCTGCGCGAAATCGCGGAGTTCGGCGTGGCCCGTCTGCTCGACGAACGCCGCAACGAACTGCTGGCCACGCTCGCCTGCCACGGCGCGGTCCGGGCCAACCGCCATCTCACGGTACCGGAGATGAACGCCTTGCTGCGCGAGATGGAAGCGACCGAGCGCGCCGGGCAATGCAATCACGGCCGGCCGACCTGGTTCCAGATCGGTCTGCGCGAGCTGGACGCGATGTTCATGCGCGGTCGCTGACCCGCTCGGCTATAATTCCGACTGTTTCACTAAGGTATTGGCGGCCCGCATGAACGAACGCAAGACCATTCCCATCCAGGACATTAACGAAGCCAGCAACTGCGCCGGCTCGGAACCCTATGCGCTGATGGTGCTGGGCGATTCCATGATGCCTGAATTCGAGGAAGGCGAGATCATCGTCGTCGAGCCGTCCGGCCTGGTCAGGGACGGCTCCTACGTCGTTGCCTACGTCAACGACGAATACATCTTCCGGCAAATGGTGAAGCGCGATGAAGGCTGGATGCTCAAACCGCTCAATCCGCTCTATGAGAACATCCCGGTCGCAGGCATCGAGGTCGCGCGAGGGGTTGTTATCATGAAAAAGCGCCCCGGCAGGCGCCAAGAGCAAAAGCGATACATTTAAATATCGTCATATCATACTGATATAAATGAAATATTGTTTAAATATAAACAATTCAATCGGTTTATGAATAGATAAATTTAATAAATATTATTCTTTACTAATTTATTTGGGTATCTACACTAAGAGCGTGTTCAACGCTGAAGCAAAGGAGTAGGGCCATGAGTGGACTGATTGCAAATTTCCCGGCCGACGGCGTCGTAACTGTCAATCGGGTGATCCTGAAACCGGGATACACGGTGGACGATCTGCAGGAGCGCGTCGCCTTCCTGTGCGAGAACGTCAAGACTTACCATTCGGACACCGGTTTCGTGGGCGGTTTCGTGGCCCTGAATTCAGGGGCCGTCTCGAATGAAGGCTCGACCATCGGCCAGCCGGTCGAGAGCCCGATGAAAGGCAAGGAAGCCCTGATCGTGACGTTCTGGACGTCGTTCGAGAATCACGAAAGATCGCACCGCTCGGCGAGTTTCCAGCCGCTGTTCCGGAAAGTACTCGAACTGTGCGAGAACGGCAACGAGGAGATCGCCTACGAAATGCTGTGGTCGGGCAAGGCGTATGGTCCTGAGGAAATCGAAGCGGCGCGTCGCGCGAAGGCGGAATACGCCAAGGCGGCCTGATCAGGCCTCGATGCAAGCCAACGGCGGGGAAACCCGCCGTTTTTGTTGTCTGCGTTACGGCATAATGCCTCGCCATGTCCAAGTCCCTGCCGCCTGCCGTCTTCGTCATGGGTCCGACCGCCTCGGGCAAGACCGCGCTGGCGGTCCATCTGGCCGAATGTTTTCCCCTGGACATCGTGAGCGTGGATTCCGCGCTGGTCTACCGCGGCATGGATATCGGCACGGCCAAGCCCGACACGGACACCCTGGCGCGTGCGCCGCACCGCCTGCTCGATATCCGCGACCCCACCGAAGCCTATTCGGCCGCCGCATTCCGGGACGATGCCCTGGCGGCCATGGCCGAAATCACCGCGTGCGGCAGGGTGCCGCTGCTGGCTGGCGGTACCATGCTGTATTTCAGAAGCCTGCTGAATGGGCTCGACGATCTGCCGCGCGCCGACCCGGCGCTACGCGCGGAACTGGAAGCCGCGGCGGCGGTACGCGGCTGGCCGGCACTGCATACCGAACTGGCACGGCACGATCCGGCGACGGCCGCCCGGCTCGCGCCGAACGATGCGCAGCGCATCGGCCGGGCACTCGAAATCATCCGGCTCACCGGCCGCCCGATGTCCGCGCAGCTCGCACGCGCCGAGACAAGGTTGCCCTACGACGTGCTGCAGCTCGCGCTGGTACCCGGCGATCGCGCGGTGCTGCACCGCCGGATTGCCGAACGTTTCGATTTGATGCTGGCAGCCGGTCTGCTCGACGAGTTGCGTGCGCTGCGTATGCGCCACGCCTTGACGCCCGATCTGCCTGCCATGCGCGCGGTGGGCTACCGGCAGGCCTGGGCCTGCCTGGACGGCAAAATCGATAAGCCAACCCTGCGCGAACAGGGCATCGCGGCCACCCGCCAGCTGGCCAAGCGCCAGCTGACCTGGCTGCGTTCATGGCCGGATGCGGTCAATCTCGACTGTCTGGCCCCCGATCTGACGACACAGGCGGAGGCGAGGGTGCACACGCATCTCAATCCGGCGTGATCGACTTGACGGATGCCGTGGCGCGCCCGCGGTGAAACCGGATGTCGAGCGATTCGCCGGCGTGCAGGCGCGCCGCATCCTGTACGACCCGGCCGTCCGCGCATTGCACCAGACTGTAGCCGCGCGCCAGCACCCGTTCCGGATCGAGATGCGCGAGACTGGCGGCCAGCCGGTCCAGTGTCAGCCGGCGGCGGGCACGCCCCGTTTCGTCGGCACGCTGCAGCCGGCCATGGAGCGCTTCGACCGAAAGCCGCTTGCGTTGCAGGATCTGCACGGGGCTGACCCGCCGCATGCGGACTGCCGTCAGCCGACCCTGGGCGGTTGTCAATACGGCTCGCATGGCACGCTGTAGATGCTGCGCCAGTGTGTCGAGTGCGCGCCGCTGGCGCGCCAGTTGTTCGGCCGGGTGAACGAGCCGTCGGGCCAGGTAATCGAGCCGCTGCGCCGCGTCGCGCTGGCCGCGCGCGATGTGACGGTGCAGACGCTGCGTCAGCCCGTCGAGCTGCGCGCGCAGTGCGTCGCGGTGAGGGCTGGCCAGCTCGGCGGCCGCCGTCGGGGTCGGTGCGCGCAGATCGGCCGCGAAGTCGGCAAGCGTGAAATCGGTTTCGTGTCCCACGCCGGATACGACGGGAACTGCGCAGGCGGCAATTGCGCGGGCGACCGCTTCGTCGTTGAACGCCCAGAGGTCTTCCAGCGAACCGCCGCCGCGGCACACCAGAAGTACATCGCACTCCGCCCGCGCGCTGGCCTGCTCAATGGCGGCCGCGATGCGGGCACCCGCGCCCAGCCCCTGCACGGGCGTGGGATAGAGCACTACGTGCAAACCCGGCATGCGGCGCGCCAGTGCGGTGAGCACGTCGCGCAGCGCCGCCGCCTGCGGCGAGGTCACCACGCCGACGGTGCGCGGGAAGGGAGGAAGAGGGCGCTTGCGGGCAAGGTCGAAGAGCCCTTCGGCATCGAGCTTGGCCTTGAGTCTGAGAAAAGTTTCGTAGAGCCGGCCCGCGCCCGCGCGGCGAATGTTTTCCGCCCCGAGCTGGAATTCGCCGCGCGCTTCGTAGAGCGAGGGCAGGGCGCGGATTTCGACATGATCGCCATTGGCAGGCGTGAAGCCGGCGAACTGATTGCGTCCCCGGAACATGACGCAGCGCACCTGGGCCTGGCTGTCCTTGAGCGAGAAATACCAGTGACCGGAGGCGGCACGCGTGAAGTTGGAAATTTCGCCTTCCACCCAGAGCAGGGGCAACTGTGATTCGAGCGCACGCCGGGCCATGCGGTTGAGCTCGCTTACGGTGAGTACGGGCAGGGCGGGCGCGTCGTCGGTCGGATTCATGCGGTCGAGAATACCGGCTGCCCGGCGAAACGGTTCATGCACAGTCGCCAAATTTTCATCCAAAAATGTCATGCAACAGTATTGACGATCGGGTTATTTTGATAACTTACTGATTAATAATGTTTTATGCTGTCTGGTCACTTTTTGGGCCTTGGCGGTTTTTCCTTTGTGGGCGGGCGTTTAGCCTAAGTACCGGCGACTTCCTCACAGACTTATCCACATCAATTGTGGAGAACTCGACCGGGTGTCGTTTCAACCGGGATATTGCGGACCAGACTTGCCGAAACCGCGAGGGGGGCGCTACATTTCGCTTGTTCATTTCCCGGGAGTGGATCACTTTGCTTGCCATCATCGAGGCGGCCGGCTGGCCGATCTGGCCGCTGATTTTCATATCCATCATCGGCGTTGCCATCATCATCGAGCGCAGCTACAGCCTCCGTGCGCGCGAAATCGTGCCATCGAATCTGCTGCTGGAAACGATCAAGGCTTACCAGGAGCGTGGCGTTACGCAGGATCTCGTGACCCGGCTGGCGGACAATTCACCGCTGGGACGCATCTTCGCCACGGCGCTGAAAAACGCGCATTACTCGCGCGAGGTGATGAAGGAATCGATCGAAGAGTCGGGACGGGCCGTGACCCAGGAGCTGGACCGCTTCCTGACCACGCTGGGCACGATCGCCAGTATGGCCCCCCTGCTCGGCCTGTTCGGCACGGTGATCGGCATGATCGAAATCTTCGGCGCGCAGACCGCGGCGGGCACCAATCCGGCCGAACTGGCCCACGGTATCTCGATCGCGCTCTACAACACCGCTTTCGGTCTGATCGTCGCGATTCCCACGATGGCGTTCTACCGCCATTTCCGCCGCCTGGTGGAAGCGCTGGTAACCGACATGGAGCAGCAGGCCATCAAGCTCGTGGAGATCGTGCACGGGGAGCGCAAATGACGTGTACGCCGCATTCCGCCGGACGGATCGTCGTGCGCGTCGCGTCCGCTACCGGCAACGCACGCCATTCCGGGTGAACGGAGGCCATTCATGAATTTCCGCCGTGGCCGCCGCGAGGACTATCCGGAAATCAACCTGATTCCGTTCATCGACATCCTGCTGGTCATCGTGATCTTCCTCGCGGTATCGACCACGTATGCCCGGTTCGCCGAACTGAAGATCAATCTGCCCGCCAGCGGCGCGCAACAGACGCCCGACACGCCCAGGCAGATCGAAGTGGGCGTGGCCGAGAACGGCCGCTATCAGGTCGACAGCCTCACTCTGGGCGACGCAGGCGTCGACCGCATCGCCGCAGCGCTCAAAACGGCTGCCGCAGGACAGAACGATCCTGTGGTGGTGATCAACGCCGATGCGCAGGCATCGCATCAATCCGTGGTGAACGTGATGGAAGCCGCGCGTCAGGTCGGGCTGACGCGCATCACCTTCGCCACCCAGACCCCGCACTGAAGATGGCCTGGCTTGCGCGCCTGTGGGCGCGCACCGGGATCTTCACGCTGGCGTTACTGCCGCTGGCGGGCCTGTTTTCACTCCTGGCCGGCATGCGGCGCCTGGCGTATCGACGGGGCTGGCTCGCGTCCGTCGCGATGGGCGTACCGGTCGTCGTCGTCGGCAACATCACCGCGGGCGGCAGCGGCAAAACGCCGCTGACGATCTGGCTGGTGGAGCATCTGCGCCGTCGTGGATTGCGTCCCGGCGTGGTCAGTCGCGGATACGGCGGCCGCGCGCGCGGTTGTGTCGAAGTCGGGCCTGCCAGCGATGCCACGATGGTGGGCGACGAGCCGCTGCTGGTGCAGCGCCGGACAGGCGTGCCGGTGGTGGTGGGGCGGGACCGGGTCGCCGCGGTTCGCACGCTGCTGGCGCGCCACCCCGGCATCGACGTCGTCCTGTCGGACGATGGCCTTCAGCATTACCGTTTGCGGCGCGATATCGAGCTGGCCGTCGTCGATGCGTCAGGCGGGCTGGGCAATGGCTGGCCCCTGCCGGCCGGCCCTTTGCGCGAACCTGCGCGGCGTCTGCGTACGGTGGATGCGGTGGTGCGCGTGATGCGCGGCGGCCCGGAAGGCCGGCCGCTCGAAGTGGCGAGCTGGCGCGTCGATACGCGCCCCGGCCACGCCTGGCGGTTGCTCGCCCCGAACGAGCCATGCGCACTGTCCGACCTGCCCCGGCACGACTGGCTGGCGGTTGCGGGCATCGGCCGGCCCCAGGCATTCTTCGACATGCTCGCGCGCGCCGGCCTGCGATTCAGCCCGCGTGCCTACCCTGACCACCATGCCTTTCAGCCAGGCGAACTGCCCGCCGGTCACCCTGTGCTGATGACCGAAAAAGACGCGGTAAAATGCTTCGCATTCGCGGGAACGGACTGGTGGGCGGTGTCGCTGGACGTCGCACCCGAGGAAGGATTCGCTGGCTGGCTGGGCACACGCATACCAACGACGCCCCGGTCCGGCGCGCACAATGAGAGGAAAGGCTATGTCGGTTAGAGAGTGGGGCGATCGCCGCCATCCCTGCCGTTGGGAGGAAGCCTCGGGCGACATGGGGTTCTGGGTGCCCGATCGGTCCGAGATCGTCACGCAGTTCTTCACGCGCTACCTGTTTTTTTTCACTGGCCGTCATCTACTTCTCCACGCTGGAAAGCGTACGGCCGGTGTTTTTCAGCATCGAGCAGCTCCTGATCGCGCTCGGTGTCTATTTCATCCTCAACAGCTGGTATTTCCATCTGGCGCTCAGGCGGGTGACGCTGCTGCGCATCCGCAGCGCCATGACCGCGGACCTCATCATCGTCACGCTCTGCGTGCTGCACGACCCCAACCCGATTCCGCCTTCCGCGCTGGCCTTCCTGATGGTGCTGCTCGGCAACGGCATGCGCTATGGCATGCGCCTGTTCGCGGAAGTGCTCGGCGGCGCGCTGCTGGGCATGTCGGTCGCCTTTGCGCTGCGTTACAGGCTGGGCGGATTCGAGGTGAGCGCAGGCGACGTGTTCTTCGGCGTCTTCTGGGTCACGCTGGCGCTGTACGCCTATATCCTCATGGGCCGGATAGAAAGCCAGCGCATGCAGCTCGATTACCGGAGCCGCTTCGACGCACTGACAGGACTGCTCAATCGTCATGGCCTGCTTGCCTCGGCCGACCAGGTCTTCGACAAGGCCGACCCGGACGTGCCGGCCACGGTCCTGTTCGCCGATCTCAACCAGTTCAAGTCGATCAACGATCGCTACGGGCACGGCGTGGGCGACCGTGTGCTGGCCGAATTCGCGCAGATTTTCAGCGAATCGGTCGACATGGGCGTATGCGGCCGCTGGGGAGGGGACGAATTCGTCGCGATCCTGCCCTTGCGCGACGATGCCACTGTCGAACAGATATTCGAACGCATCGAGGCGCGTACCGAATCGTGGAGCCAGAGCAACGGCCTGCCGATGACGGTCAGCCTGGGCGTCGCGCATGCGCCGCGCGACGGCCGCGACCTGATGACACTGCTGTCGGTTGCCGACATCCATCTCTACCAGAGCAAATCGCGCCGGTCCGAAGCCGGCGCGGCGACGTTGTACAGGACACTTGCGAATGAACCCCAAACTCCTTGAAATTCTGGTCTGCCCCGTGTGCAAGGGGCCGCTCGACTGGAAAAAATCCGCGCAGGAACTGGTCTGCCATGCCTGCCGCATCGCCTATCCCATCCGCGACGACATTCCCGTGATGCTGCCCGAAGAGGCGCGCCCGCTCGAGCCCGACGAGGTGCGCGGCAGCTGACATGCATTTCAGGGTCGTCATCCCCGCACGCTATGCATCGAGCCGGCTGCCGGGCAAGCCGCTTGCCGACATCGGCGGCAAGCCCATGGTCCTGCGCGTGCTCGAACGGGCGCTGGAGGCGGGGGCGGAATCGGTCGTCGTGGCCACCGACGATGCGCGTGTGCAGGATGCGGTCGAGGCGGCCGGCCATCGGGCGCTGATGACCTCGCCCGCGCACCAGTCGGGCACCGAGCGCCTGGTCGAAGTCGCCGAGCGTCTGGAATGGCCCGACGACGTACTGGTCGTCAACGTGCAGGGCGACGAACCGCTGATCGATCCGGCGCTGATTCGCGAGGCTGCGCGCCAGCTGGTGCTGCATGACGACGCAGTGATGGCCACATTGGCCCATCCCATCCACGACCATGCCGATTTCGTGAACCCCAACGTGGTCAAGGTCGTCGCCGACGAGGCCGGCTACGCCGTCTATTTCAGCCGCGCCCCGATCCCCTGGCCGCGCGATGCCTTCGCCGCGCAGCAGCCGATGCCGCACGCGCTGGGCGCGTTGCGCCATATCGGCCTGTATGCCTACCGCGCCGGCTTCCTGCGCACCTATGCCGGGCTCGCCGCATCGCCGCTGGAACGCCACGAAATGCTCGAACAGTTGCGCGTACTCTGGCACGGCCACCGCATCAGTCTGGGAATCACGCCCACGGCGCCGGCCCCCGGCGTGGACACACCCGACGATCTGGCGCGGGTTCGCGCCCTGTTTGGCACCCCATAGCAGTAGCTTGAATCCCCGAATAAAATTTTTTAAGTGTTGCCGTTCTCCGCCTTGGCTTAGGCTATTGGAGTTTTTTTAATCCAAATATCGAGAGGGAGACAGCAATGCGTTTGATCCTGTTGGGCGGCCCCGGCGCCGGCAAAGGCACCCAGGCCAACTACATCAAGGAAAAGTACGGAATTCCCCAGATCTCGACCGGCGACATGCTGCGTGCGCAGATCAAGGCCGGCACCGAGCTGGGCATGAAGGCCAAGGCCATCATGGACGCGGGTGGCCTGGTATCCGACGACATCATCATCGGCATGGTCCAGGCGCGTCTCGCCGAGCCCGACTGCAAGGCCGGCTACCTGTTCGACGGTTTCCCCCGCACCATCCCGCAGGCCGAGGCGATGAAGGCCGCCGGCGTGCCCATCGACTACGTGGTCGAGATCGACGTCGCCGACGAAGAGATCGTCAAGCGCATGTCGGGCCGCCGCGTGCACGTGGCCTCGGGCCGCACCTACCACGTCGTGTTCAATCCGCCCAAGGTGGCCGGCAAGGACGACGCGACGGGCGAAGACCTGATCCAGCGCGACGACGACAAGGAAGAAACCGTCAAGAAGCGTCTCGACGTCTATCACGCGCAGACCGAACCACTGGTGAAGTATTACGGCGACTGGGCGGCGCGCGGCGAAGCCGGCGCGCCCAAGTACGTGAAAATCGCCGGCGTCGGCAAGGTCGAGGAAATCCGCGACGCGGTCTTCAAGGCGCTGGGCTGAAGCATGCCGGCGGAGATCGCCCCGATGACCGACACCGAACGCTGGGTTGTCCGGCAGGCGGTGAACGAGCGCTACGGCCGCGAGGTAGAAATACAGGACGTCGAGACCGAAATCCGCCTGCATATCGACGACCGGGAATTGACACTGTGTCCCGGCTTCTACTGGACGGACGAACGGGGATGTCATTTCGTCCTGTCCAAGACCGGGGATACGCGTTACCGCTGCATGTTTTTCTGGCGCATCCGCGACCGTTTCGCCACCGGCCGCGAGGAATACGACGACATCGGCGACTGCGTGACCACGCTGCTGAAAATGCAGGCCGATGAGGAAGCCCGTCGTCTGACCGGAGAAGATGCGTCCGGCAATGCCTGAATATTGAAGCCAGCCTCTGTGCTGGCTTCTGCTTTATCGACTCACCGTACATATACCAAGGAGACTGAAACACCATGGCGAAGAAAATGAACGCCTTCTACGCGCAGTCCGGCGGCGTGACCGCCGTCATCAACGCCTCGGCCTGTGGCGTGATCGAGACCGCACGCAAGCACAAGGACAAGATCGGCAAGGTCTACGCCGGCCGCAACGGCATCATCGGCGCGCTGACCGAAGACCTGATCGATACCACCAAGGAATCCGCCACCGCGATCGCCGCGTTGCGCAGCACGCCCTCGGGCGGCTTCGGCTCCTGCCGTTTCAAGCTGAAGTCGCTGGAAGCCAACAAGCGCGAATACGAGCGCCTGATCGAGGTCTTCAAGGCGCACAACATCGGCTATTTCTTCTACAACGGCGGCGGCGATTCGGCCGACACCTGCTTCAAGGTCTCGCAGCTGTCCGAGGCGATGGGCTACCCCATCCAGGCGATCCATGTGCCGAAGACCGTCGACAACGACCTGCCGATCACCGACTGCTGCCCCGGTTTCGGGTCGGTCGCCAAGTACATCGCCGTGTCCACGCTCGAAGCCAGCTTCGACGTGCGTTCGATGGCCAAGACCTCGACCAAGGTCTTCGTCATCGAGGTCATGGGCCGCCACGCCGGCTGGATCGCCGCCGCCGGCGGCCTGGTCGAGGAGCAGGGCATCCCCGTCGTGATCCTGTTCCCGGAAATCGAATTCGACCAGAAGAAATTCCTCGCGCTCGTCGACAAGAAAGTGAAGGAATTCGGCTTCTGCACCGTCGTCGTCTCGGAAGGCTGTCACTATCCGGACGGCAAGTTCCTCGCCGAGCAGGGCACCCGCGACGCCTTCGGCCATGCCCAGCTGGGCGGGGCCGCGCCGGTGGTCGCCAACATGATCAAGGACGCGCTCGGCCACAAATTCCACTGGGCCGTTGCCGACTACCTGCAGCGCGCCGCGCGTCACATCGCCTCGAAGACCGACGTGAAGCAGGCCTACGAGCTCGGCAAGAAGGCCGTCGAACTGGCGATCAAGGGCCACAACTCGGTCATGCCGACGGTCGACCGCCTGTCCGACAAGCCCTACAAGTACAAGATCGGCATGGCGCCGCTGTCCAAGGTCGCAAACGTCGAAAAATTCATGCCGCGCGATTTCATCACCAAGGACGGCTTCGGCATCACGGAGAAGTGCAAACGCTATCTCACCCCGCTGATCCAGGGCGAGGACTATCCGAAATACAAGGACGGCCTGCCGGTCTACGTCACGCTGAAAAACGTGGCGGTGGCGAAGAAATTGCCGGCGTTCAAACTTTGAGGCGGGATTTCGGGAGCAGGGCCAGTGCGGGCGGGATCTGCACTTTCCCGGTCCTGGCTCCCGGAGCCTGACCGCTGAACATGACACTCGACAAAGCCAAACAGTTGCTGCGCGTACAGGCCGATTTCGGTGGCTTCTACAACGGCAATTCCGCCAAGCTGATCCTGTCCGAAGTACAACGCGAACATGGACAGGCGGCGGTGGATGCGTGCATACGCGAGCTCGGACTCGATCGGGTGTTTGGTTTCGAACCAGGCACGCGATTCGAAGGCGGGCTCGCGTTGGGCAAGCAGTGACAGACGGCAGCTTCGGCTGCCGTCTGTTTTTTTCAATCAGAAAAACCAATCGAAGGTAGGAGAACCAAAATGGAGACGCAGTTGTTGTGGATACTCGCCAGCGCCGTGCTGGCGATCGTGTACGGGATAGTGTCGATCGGCTGGATCCTGAAAAAGCCGGCCGGGAATGCCCGCATGCAGGAAATCGCCCTGGCGGTGCAGCAGGGTGCGCAGGCCTATCTGAACCGGCAGTACACCACCATCGGCCTGGTCGGCGTGGTGCTGTTCGTCGCACTGTGGTGGGCGCTCGGGGCGCATACCGCCATCGGCTTCCTGCTCGGCGCGGTGCTGTCCGGCGCGGCCGGCTATATCGGCATGAACGTCTCGGTCCGCGCCAACGTGCGTACCGCGCAGGCCGCCAGCGAAGGGCTCAACGCTGCGCTCAACGTCGCCTTCCGCGGCGGCGCGATCACCGGCATGCTGGTCGTCGGCCTCGGCCTGCTCGGCGTGGCCGGCTACTACGCGGTGCTGATGCAGATGGGCACGACCAGTGAACAGGCGATTCACGCTCTGGTCGGCCTGGGCTTCGGCGGTTCGCTGATTTCCATCTTCGCGCGTCTGGGCGGCGGTATCTTCACCAAAGGCGCCGACGTGGGTGCCGATCTGGTGGGCAAGGTCGAGGCGGGCATTCCGGAGGACGATCCGCGCAACCCGGCCGTGATCGCCGACAACGTGGGCGACAACGTGGGCGACTGCGCGGGCATGGCGGCCGACCTGTTCGAAACCTATGCGGTGACACTGATCGCCACCATGCTGCTGGGCGCACTGATGTTCAGCGGCGAGGGCGCGGTCATCTACCCGCTGGCGCTCGGTGCAGTATCCATCGTCGCCTCCATCGTCGGTGCCTTCTTCGTCAAGGCACGCGAGGGCGGCAAGATCATGAATGCGCTGTACCGCGGCCTCGCGGTGGCGGGTGGTCTGTCGCTGATTGCCTTCTATCCGGTCACGACGATGCTCGTCGGCGACGGCCTGACGCTGCACGACGGCACCACGATCGGCAGCATGCCGCTCTACTATTCGGCGCTGATCGGCCTGGTGCTGACAGCCGCAATGGTGATCATCACCGAGTACTACACCGCGACCGAATACAGTCCGGTCCGTCACATCGCGCAGGCCTCGACCACCGGCCACGGCACCAACATCATCGCTGGCCTCGGCGTGTCGATGAAGTCCACCGCCGCGCCGGTACTCGCCGTGTGCGCCGCCATCTGGGGTGCCTACGCGCTGGCCGGCCTGTACGGCATCGCCATCGCCGCCACCGCCATGCTGTCGATGACCGGCATCATCGTCGCGCTCGACGCCTACGGTCCGGTGACCGACAACGCCGGCGGCATCGCCGAGATGGCCGAATTGCCGTCCGCCATCCGCGACATCACCGATCCGCTCGACGCGGTGGGCAACACCACCAAGGCCGTGACCAAGGGCTATGCGATCGGCTCGGCCGGTCTCGCCGCGCTGGTGCTGTTCGCCGACTACACCCATGCGCTGGAGAAACAGATAGGCAGCGTCACGCTGTTCGATCTGTCCGATCACATGGTCATCATCGGCCTGTTCATCGGCGGCATGGTGCCGTACCTGTTCGGCGCCATGGGCATGGAGGCCGTCGGCCGGGCGGCCGGTTCAGTGGTGGTCGAAGTGCGCCGCCAGTTCCGTGAAATCCCCGGCATCATGGCGGGCACGGCCAAGCCCGACTACTCCAAGGCGGTCGACATGCTGACCCGCGCGGCGATCAAGGAAATGATCGTGCCGTCCCTGCTGCCCGTGCTCGTGCCCGTGCTCGTCGGTCTGATTCTGGGGCCCAAGGCGCTGGGCGGCGTGCTGCTCGGCACCATCATCACCGGCATCTTCGTGGCGATCTCGATGACGACCGGTGGCGGTGCCTGGGACAATGCCAAGAAATACATCGAAGAGGGCAACCACGGCGGCAAGGGCAGCGAAGCGCACAAGGCCGCCGTCACGGGCGATACCGTGGGCGATCCCTACAAGGACACGGCCGGCCCGGCGGTCAACCCGCTCATCAAGATCATCAACATCGTGGCGCTGCTGATCGTGCCGCTGATCGTCTGAACGATTCCGCCGGTTCTGCCGGCGGAATTGGGAGAATGCTTCGGGCCCGATAAACTTTCACGGTTCATCGCGGTCCATCCAGTGCGCCCGATGGGCGCACTTTTTTTGAGGAATGCCATGCGTATCACCGCCTTTCTGTTTGCCTGCGCCCTGGCCGGCAGCGCTCATGCCGGGGGCATCGATCGCCTCAAGGCCTTCATCGCAGGCGCGCGTACTGCCGAGGCCGATTTCGTCCAGACCGTTTCGGACAGGCAGGGCCGCGTGACCCAGCAGGTCAGCGGCAGGATGGCATTCGCCCGCCCGGGAAAGTTCCGCTGGGATTACACCGCACCCTACGAGCAGATCATCGTCGGCGACGGCAGCCGCCTCTGGCTGTACGACGTCGATCTCGAACAGGTCAGCGTCAAACCGCTCGGCGACGTGGTGGCCGGCACGCCGGCCGCATTGCTGGCCGGTGACAATGCGCTCGACAAATACTTCGTGCTGAAAGATGCCGGCATGGCGAAGGGCGTGGAATGGCTGGAAGCCGTACCGCGCACCGCCGACACCACGTTCGAGCGCATCCGCATGGGCTTTCGCGGGGACCTGCTCGACCAGATGGAACTGTTCGACCATTTCGGGCAGCGCACTACGCTGAAGTTGTCCAATTTCACGCGCAATCCGGCGATTCCCGCTGCCCGTTTCAAATTCGTGCCGCCCAAGGGGGCCGGCGTCATCGGCGAATAGGTCCTGAAGCCGGCTCGCCAGCCGCCATCCCGCAATGGGATAATGGCAGCCCATGTGCCCGCAAGACCTGTTTGCCTCCGAACCGGCCGTTTCCGCACCTGCCCGCGATCCGCATGCGCCGCTGGCCGAACGCCTGCGCCCGCATGCGCTGGCCGACGTCGTCGGGCAGACGCATCTGCTCGGGCCGGGCAAGCCGCTGCAGCTGGCCTTTGAATCGGGCCGGCTGCATTCGATGATCCTGTGGGGACCGCCAGGCGTGGGCAAGACCACACTGGCGCGTCTGACCGCACAGGCCTTCGGCGCCGATTTCGTCGCCATCTCCGCCGTGCTCGGCGGGGTGAAGGACATTCGCGAGGCGGTCGAGCGCGCGCGCGTGAACCAGTTGGCCGGCCGCGCAACCATCGTATTCGTCGACGAAGTACACCGCTTCAACAAGGCGCAGCAGGATGCTTTTCTGCCGCACGTCGAAGCCGGCCTGTTCACCTTCATCGGCGCGACGACCGAAAACCCCTCGTTCGAAGTCGTGGGCGCGCTGCTGTCGCGGGCGCAGGTCTACGTGCTGAAATCGCTGTCGCCGGACGAACTGAAGCAGTTGATGCAACGCGCGCAGGTGGAGCTGCACGGCCTGAAACTGGCCGAGGGCGTCGATGTCCTGCTGGCGGCCTACGCGGACGGCGACGCGCGGCGTCTGCTCAATCTGCTGGAGCAGCTCGACATCGCGGCGCGCACGGCGCGGGTCGACGCGGTGGACACAGCCTTCGCCGAGAGCGCGCTGGCGCAGTCCCTGCGCCGTTTCGACAAGGGCGGCGAGGCCTTCTACGACCAGATTTCGGCCCTGCACAAGAGCGTGCGCGGCAGCGACCCCGACGCCGCGCTCTACTGGCTGGTGCGCATGCTCGACGGCGGGGCCGACCCGCGCTACCTCGGCCGCCGCCTGATCCGGATGGCGAGCGAGGACATCGGACTGGCCGACCCGCGCGCGCTGCGGATCGCCCTCGACGCCGTCGAGACCTACGAACGCCTCGGCAGCCCCGAGGGTGAGCTCGCGCTCGCCGAAGCCTGCCTCTACATGGCCTGTGCACCCAAAAGCAATGCCGCCTATGTGGCCTACAACAGCGCGCGCGCCTTCGTGCAGGCCAACCCGTCGAACGAAGTGCCCATCCATCTGCGCAACGCCCCGACCCGGCTCATGAAGGAACTGGGCTACGGTCGCGCCTACCGCTACGCGCACGACGAGCCCGAGGCCTATGCGGCGGGCGAACGCTATTTTCCGGACGATCTGCCCGAACAGGCCTTCTATGCCCCCACACCACGCGGCCTGGAAGGCAAGATCGCCGAAAAGCTGGCACACCTGAAACGGCTGGACGAGGACGCCGCGAAAAACCGATGAACCGAGGCGGTTTGCCCCATCTTCCCGCGATCTGGTGGTGGTCGCTGGTCGCAGGCGCAGCCCTCATGCTGCTTGGCCTGGCGAACGTGCGGGACGAATCGGCCGCGCGCACGATCGATGCCGCGTCCTGGACGCTCGGCGCCCTGATGGCGGCTGGGTTGGCCTGGATGGCGCGCCGGCATGCCGCCCCGGCGCATGCCCCCGGGCTGGGCTGGATCACGGCCGGCCTGATGGCCTACGCACTGGGCTGGGTGGTGCGGGATGTGCAGTGGCTGGCTGGATTCGACGCGCCGGTCACGCCGGCCGATCTGCTCGATCTCTGTCTGGGCCCCTGCGTGGCGATCGGCCTGCTGCACGAAGGCCTGCGGCTGGCCGATCGGATTCAGCGCAAAACCCTGCTGCTGGATGTCGCCATGCTGACGATCGTGGTAACGATGCTGGTGTTCGCGCTGTATCTGCCCGCGCACGGCACGCCGTCCTGGTCGGTGATGCTGGCGGCCGCGCCCGCAGCCGGCCTTTTCGTCGCGGCCAGTACGGGGCTGGTTGTCGCCCCGGCGGTTCGATTGCGCTTTGCAGCGGGATACTGGATTTTCCTGGCCGGGCTGGCGCTGACCGGCCTGGTCCGGATGACGCACGCCGGCCTGCCCGGGCATGGCGGCGCGTTCAGCGGCCCGGCAGGGGCCGGCGTGCTCGCGCTTGGCCTGGCACTGCCGTTCTGGCGTGTCGAGCGTTCGGACGGTGCCCGCTGGGATCGCTGGAGCGAAGCCGTTCTGCGCCTGCTGCCGCTGGTCGCCGTCGTCATCGCAGGATTGGCCGTACTGATACTGCACGGCCAGGACAGTCTGCCGCCGGGCGTGCACGATGTGGTCAATCTGGGTGCGCTCGCCGTCGTCGTCCTGGCCGTGACGAAACAGAGCATGGTGTTGCGGGAACACGCGTTGCTGAAAACCCTGACGCGCAATCTGGCAGAAAGCGAACGGGAGAAATACCTCATCCTCAACGCCATACCGGATCTTGTCTGGCTCAAGGACATCGACGGCCGCTATCAGATGTGCAACCGGGGATTCGAGCGCCTGTTCGGCGAGCCCGAATCGGCCATCGCCGGCAAGACCGATTTCGATTTCGTCGACGCGGAGCAGGCCCGCGCCTTCCGCGAGCGCGATCAGGAAGCCATGGCCGCCGGCCGGCCTCTGCGCAATGAAGAATGGGTGATGTTCAGCGACGGCCAGCGGGCTTTGCTGGAAACCCTGAAAACGCCCCTGAGCGATACCCGGGGACGGCTCATCGGCGTGCTGGGCATCGCCCGCGACATCACCGAGCGCGAGCAGGCCAACCGCCAGCTCGCGCTGGTGGATTTTGCCCTCAACCACGTGCGCGAGGCCGCCTTTCTGGTTGACGAGCAGGGCGCCTTCCACTACGTCAACGATGAAGCCTGCCGGGTGCTCGACTATCCCCGCGACCATCTGCTGCGGCTGCGGGTGATGGATATCGACGGCGATTGCGACACGCTGGAACAGTGGCGCACGACCTGGGCGCAACTCAGGCTGCAGAACACCATGACCTTCGAAAGCGTGCACAAGACCCGCGAAGGCGTACAGTTCCCGGTCGAAGTCAGCGCCACATACTTCGAATTCGCCGGCCAGGCCTATGTGCTGAACCTGGTCCGCGACATCACCGAGCGCAAGCAGGTCGAAGAGCAGATATGGAATCTTGCGTATTTCGACGCCCTGACCAAGCTGCCGAACCGGCGCCTGCTGATGGACCGTCTGGGGCATGCGCTGGCGTCCAGCCACCGAAGCCGCATCTACGGCGCATTGCTGATCCTCGATCTGGACCACTTCAAGACGCTCAACGACACCCAGGGGCACGACGTCGGCGACCGTCTGCTGATCGAGGTGGCCCAGCGCCTGACGGCGAGCGTGCGGGAAGAAGACAGCGTGTGCCGGCTCGGCGGGGACGAATTCGTGGTGGTGCTCGAAGGTCTGGGACAGAGTGAGCATCAGGCCGCCCGCCAGGCCGAACTGGTCGCGGAGAAAATCCGGCTGGCGCTGGGCCGCCCGTATGCCCTGCCGCCCAGCGACATCATCTTTCACGGCACCACCAGTATCGGCGTGACCCTGTTCTGCGACCGCAAGCTGTCGGCCGAAGTACTGCTCAAGCAGGCGGATGTGGCGCTTTATCAGGCCAAGGACGCCGGACGCAACCAGATCCGCTTCTTCAACCCGCAAATGCAGGCTGCCATCGATTCGCGCACAGTCATGGAAGCCGCGTTGCGGGAGGCCCTGGAACGGCAGGAATTCCATCTTCACTATCAGCCGCAGGTCGACCAGCACGGCCGCATGGTCGGCGTCGAGGCACTGTTGCGCTGGCAGGTGCCCGGCCAGGCCATGGTCTCACCCGTGGATTTCATTCCGCTGGCCGAGGACAAGGGCCTCATCCTGTCCATCGGACAGTGGGTGCTGGATACGGCCTGCGCCCAGCTGAAAGCCTGGTCGGACGATCCACGCACGCGCGGCCTGCAGATGTCGGTCAACGTCAGCGCCCGCCAGTTCCATCAGACCGATTTCGTCGAATCGGTCCGTCGCAGCCTGGCGGCGAGTGGCGTCGCACCGTCCCGGTTGAAACTGGAACTGACCGAGAGCGTGGTGCTCGACGACGTCGATGCGGTGGTAAACCGCATGCAGGAGCTGATCGAAATGGGCGTCGGCTTCTGCCTCGACGATTTCGGCACCGGATATTCTTCGCTGTCCTATCTCAAGCGCCTGCCGCTCGAACGGGTCAAGATCGACCAGTCCTTCGTGCGCGACGTGACCGAGGACCAGAATGACGCGGCCATCGTGCGCGCCATCATGGCCATCAGTCGCTCGCTGGGCCTGGAAGTCGTTGCCGAAGGCGTCGAAACGCCGGCCCAGCGCGCCTTCCTGCTGGAAAACGGCTGCACGCTCTATCAGGGCTTTCTGTTCTGCGAGCCCACGCCGATCGATGCCTGGGCGGACTGTCTGTCACGCTTCGAGGGAACGGGGGCCTGAGCAGGCGGCCGAACCATGTCTGACGCGCCTTTCGAAACTGACGAACACTGGATGCAGGCCGCGCTTGCAGAAGCCCGGCGCGCGCGCGACGCTGGCGAAGTTCCGGTCGGCGCAGTCGTGGTGGCGAATGGCGAAATTGTCGGGCGCGGCTACAACCAGTCGATTTCCAGCCATGACCCGACCGCGCATGCCGAAGTGATGGCGCTGCGGGACGCCGCCGGCCGACTCGCAAACTACCGTCTGCCGGGGGCGACACTCTACGTGACCATGGAACCCTGCGTGATGTGTGCCGGTGCCATCCTCCATGCCCGCATCGCGCGGGTGGTCTACGGTGCGCGCGAATACAAGACCGGAGCGCACGGCAGCATCGTCGACATATTCGCCGAGCCGCGTCTCAACCATCATTGCGAAATTTCGGGGGGTGTGCTGGCCGACGCGTGCGCAGCCCTGATCAGCGGGTTCTTCGAATCGCGCCGCCAGCAGCGCCGGCAGGAGACGATGCCATGAACGATCTGTACATCGATGTGGATATCCGTCTACAGCAACTCTATCTGTGGCAGCCGCATGCCGACGGCGATCTGCTGATCCGGCAATACCCCGTCTCCACCGCGCTCAACGGTGCGGGCGAGGCATCGGGCAGCTATCGCACGCCGCGCGGCCGGCATCGCATCGCGGAGAGGATCGGCGCCGGCGCCCCCCTGTTCGCCGCCTTCCAGGCGCGCGTGCCGACGGGCGAGATATGGACCCCCGCGCTGGATGCCGCCTGTCCGGGACGCGACTGGATCCTGACCCGCATCCTCTGGCTGGACGGCCTGGAGCCGGGCCGGAACCAGGGCGGCACTGTGGACAGCCACGACCGCTATATCTACATCCATGGCACCCATGAGGAGCACCGGATCGGTTCGCCGGCCTCGCATGGCTGCATCCGCATGAAAAACGCCGACGTGGCCGACTTGTTCGATCGTGTGAAGACGGGAACCGAAGTGCGGATTTCCGCCTGAGCCTGAAACCGGCTGATAAAAAACCCGGCCAGCGCCGGGTTTTTTATCAGTGCGTCGGGACGGTCCTGCTTATTGCAGCACGACCAGCGTGACGCGCCGGTTTTCGGCACGCCCCGCGCGCGTCTTGTTGTCGGCGATCGGCGCCGTTTCACCGTAGGAAATCACATTCATGCGGTGCAGGGCGAAACCGTGCTGGATCGCCAGATAGCGGCGGACCGCTTCGGCGCGCTGCTCGCCGATCCTGAGGTTGGCGGCGGCCGGGCCGCTGCTGTCGGTGTGGCCCTGGATTTCGATGTAGACGTTGCGGTTGTCGGCCTTGATCTGCGCGGCGAAATCGTCGAGCGCCTGCTTGGCGGCGGCGTTGAGCGCGCTACCGTCGAAATCGAAACCGATCTGGCTGGTCAGCGTCGTCTCGTAGAGGAATTTGCCGGCCGCGAGCTTGCCGGCCGCATTGGCGCGTTCGAGCGCTTCCTGCGCCGTGCGCGAAGCGCCGTCGAGGGCGGCCTGCTGGCTGCCCAGACGGGTTTCCAGACTCTGATACTGGCCGCTTGCCTTGCCGAACCGCGCATCGGTTTCGGCTTGCTGGCCGTCCACGCGCTTGTTCACGCCGGCAATCTGCTCGTTGACGTAATCCTTGGTGGCACAGCCGCCGAGCAGGGCGGCTGCAAACAGAACGAGGGGAAGGCGGGGGTTCATGATGTCGGTGACTCCGGGAATGGAATAAGGGCTTATACGGTCATGGGGCGGTTGTCATTGAGGTTCAGCCAGCCCTTGGCGATGCGGTAGACGAACCAGACGAAGGCGACGCCCCAGATCGCCCAGCCGATCAGGATGATGAAGGTGAGCCAGCCCAGTATGCCCCACAGCAGGCTCCACCAGAAAGTACGGATCTGCCAGGTGAAATGGCTTTCGAGCCAGGTGCCGCGCGCATCGTCCCGCTTGATGTAGTTGAGCACGATGGCGACGATCCAGGTGATGCCGAATCCAAGGAGCGACAGGGCATAAAGCCCGTAGATGACATGCGTGAGCGTCTTGAGACTGGACAGCTTGTCGTCGGTTGCGGATTCCATCAGCGGGCCTTTTCGTACAGGGGTTGCATTTTCGGGACGAGTGCGGTCAGTGCCTGGATGCGGTCCGTGGGCGAGGGGTGGGTAGACAGAAACTTGGGCGGCTGGCCCGTGCTGGCAGCGCTCATTTTCTGCCACAGTGTCACCGCCGCACGGGGATCGTAGCCTGCGCGGGCAGCCAGCTCGATGCCGTAGCGGTCGGCTTCCGATTCGCCAGCACGGCTGTTGGGCAGATTCAGTGCGATGTCGGCGACTGGCGCCAGGCCGGTAAGATCGGCACCGGCAGCGATGGAGCCGAGCTGCAGGCCGGCCTGCGTGGCGAGCGCGCGGCTCATGCGCTCGCGGCCGTGGCCGAGCAGGGCATGCGAGATTTCGTGGCCCATGATCTGCGCGATTTCGTCGTCCGAAAGTGACAGTTTGTCGATGATCCCGGTGTAGATCGCCATCTTGCCGCCGGGCATGCACCAGGCATTGAGCTCGGGCTCCTCGATCACGGCGACCGACCATTTCCAGTCTTTCGAGGGCGGGTACATGACCGTGGCCTGTGCGATCAGGCGATCGGTGATGCGCTTGACGCGCGCGTTGAGTGCGGCATTGGTACTGAGCTTGCCCTGCTTCTGTGCGTCTGCCAGCGTCTGTGTGTAAGCCTGCGCCGAGGAGGCCTGGGCCTGTTCCTCGGACACCAGGACGAACTGCGTGCGTCCGGAAACGGGATTCTGCTGGCAGCCCGGCAAGGTGGCGGCGGACAGGGCGGCGACAAGGAGAAGGCGTTTCATGGCGAGCTCCCGGATCGGGGTCAGATGCCCCGCAGCAATTCGTTGATGCCCACTTTGGACAGCGTCTTCTCGTCGACCTTCTTCACGATGACGGCGCAGTAGAGGCTGTATTTGCCGTCCTTGGAGGGCAGGTTGCCGGATACCACCACCGAACCGGCGGGCACGCGGCCGAAGTGGACTTCGCCGGTCTCGCGGTCGTAGATCTTGGTCGACTGGCCGATGTAGACGCCCATCGAGATCACGCAGTTGTCCTCGACGATCACGCCTTCCACCACCTCGGAACGCGCGCCGATGAAGCAGTTGTCGCCGATGATGGTGGGATTGGCCTGCACCGGCTCCAGCACGCCGCCGATGCCGACGCCGCCTGACAGATGCACGTTCTTGCCGATCTGCGCGCAGGAGCCGACCGTGGCCCAGGTATCCACCATCGCGCCTTCGTCGACGTAGGCGCCGATGTTCACGTAGGACGGCATCAGCACCACGTTCTTCGCGATGTACGAGCCCTTGCGCGCGGCCGCCGGCGGCACCACGCGGAAGCCGCCTTCGCGGAAATCCCTGGAATTGAAATCGGCGAACTTGCTGGGCACCTTGTCGTAGTAATTGGTGTAGCCGCCTTTCACGAATTGGTTGTCTTCCATGCGGAAGGACAGCAACACGGCCTTCTTCACCCACTGGTGCGTCGTCCAGTTCTGTCCGTCGGTGCGCTCTGCCACGCGCAGCTGGCCCATGTCGAGCAGATCGATGACGGCCATGACGGCATCCTTCACCCGGGGATCGACATTGCGCGGCGTGATGTCGGCGCGGCGTTCGAAAGCGTCTTCGATGATGGGCTGGAGTTCTTGCATCTTGCGTATACCGTGTGGAAAGAAAAAGGGATTCAGCGGATGGGGCAGAATTCGGTGTCGAGTGGCGTCCAGACCAGCTCCGCGATGTCAGGGTGCGATTGTAAGGCCTCGACCGCCTTTTCGATGCGCCAGGCCGGTTCGTTGTGGCCGGACAGGAGATGGACGCGGCCGGTTTCGTCGACTTCGTAAGTGACGAAGCGCACGCCTTCGCGGGCCAGGATGCCCTGCACTGCGTAGTCGATCTCGGCCGGCGTGGCAGCCTGGGCGGGCATCGACAGCAACGTGGCGAGAAGGAGTGCGCGCATCGCCCGGCTCAGCTCAGGAAATCGACGATCCGGTGCGCCGCCTCGATGCACTGCGCCTCGCCATCCACCAGCGCGATGCGGACGAAACCGCGGCCGGGGTTTTCCATGCCGGCATCGCGCGCAAGAAAACTGCCGGGCAGCACCGTGACGTGCCGTTTTTCGTAGAGACCATGTGCAAAGGCTGCATCGTCCCCGCCGGGCACCTTCGCCCACAGGTAGAACGCGGCGTCCGGGGCCTGGAATTCGAGCACGGGCGCGAGCAGCGGCATGACGGCGGCGAACTTGGTCGCATACTGGCGGCGGTTCTCCACCACGTGCGATTCATCGTTCCAGGCCGCGGTGCTGGCGACCTGCACCGCAGGTCCCATCGCGCTGCCGTGATAGGTACGGTAAAGCAGGAAGGCTTTCATCAGCGCCGCGTCGCCGGCGACGAAGCCGGAGCGCAGGCCGGGCACATTGGAGCGCTTGGACAGGGAATTGAACACGACCAGATTGCGGAAGCTCCGGCCGAGCCGGTGCGCAGCAGTGAGCGCACCCAGCGGCGGCGCGCCTTCCTCGAAGTAGATCTCCGAATAGCATTCGTCGGCGCAGATGACGAAACCGTGACGGTCCGACAGTTCGAAGATTTCGCGCCAGTCGTCCAGCGTCATGACCTTGCCGGTCGGGTTGCCTGGGCTGCAGACGTAAACGAGGTTCACCTGTTCCCAGAGATCGTCCGGCACGCGCGACCAGTCCATGCGGAAGCCGTTGTCGGGCGTGGTGTTGAGGAAGAAGGGACGGGCACCGGCCAGCAGCGCCGCACCCTCGTAGATCTGGTAGAAGGGGTTGGGCGAGAGCACCACGCGGCGGCCATGCCGGCTGGAATCCACACTGGCCTGGGCGAAGGCGAACAGCGCTTCGCGGGAGCCGTTGACCGGCAGGATTTCGCTTGCAGGATCGAGTGCGACGCCATAACGGCGGCCGACCCAGGCCGCGATCGTCTCGCGCAGCGCATCCGATCCCTGGGTGACCGGATAGCTCGACAGCCCGTCCAGGCCGGCGATGAGCGCGTCCTTGATGAACGAAGGTGTCGGATGTTTCGGTTCGCCGATCGACAGGTTGATCGGTTTCAGCGACGGGTCGGGCGCGACATCGGCGAAGAGCGCGCGCAGGCGCTGGAAGGGGTAGGGCTGAAGCTGATCGAGGCGGGGGTTCATCGCGGTCGGAACAGGGAGCAACCATGGCATTATCCTAGAAACCACTGCCGGCCGCTTGTCCGGGCAACGAACACCGAAATGAACGCTGGATTTCCCATCCCCGGCCCCGCGTTGCCACGCGGCCGGACTTTGACATCGCAATGCCCGTGTCCCGTCTGAAACGCCCCCTGGCGATCGCCAGCCTCGTCTATGCCGCCACCCTGTGGGGCCTGGTCTGGTACCCCTATCGTCTGCTGGGCGAAGCCGGTGTCGGCGGGATCGTGTCGAGCTTCTTTTCCTACGCTGTGCCGCTACTCCTCCTCGGCTGGCTGCACGGCCGCGCCGTGGCGGCCGCGCGGCCGCGCTGGACCTGGCTGGCCGCGATGGGCCTGGCCGCCGGCTGGACCAACCTTGCCTACGTGCTCGCCGTGCTCGAAGGCGAAGTGGTGCGGGTTCTGCTGCTGTTCTATCTTGCGCCGCTGTGGACGGTGTTGTTCGCGCGCCTGCTGCTGCGCGAACAACTCAACCGTGCAGGCTGGGCGGTGATGGGCCTGGCCGCCGGCGGCGCCATTGTCATGCTCTGGCAACCGGGCGACTGGCCGCTGCCGGCCAACCGCGCGGAATGGCTGGGCCTGTCGGCCGGATTCATGTTCGCGGCGAGTAACGTCATCAGCCGCCACCTCGAAGGCGTGGCGGCAGGTGCGAAATCGACCGCCGTGTGGGCGGGCGTTACCGTTCTGACCCTCGCCGGGCTGGCGCTCAACCCCGCCGAACTCGACTTCGCCGCGTCGGCCGGGGCGGCGACCTGGGGGCTGCTGATCGGTGTTGCGCTGCTGATCGGGAGCATGACCTATGCCGTACAGTACGGCCTGGCTTTCGTGCCGGCCAACCAGGCGATCGTGATTTTCCTGTTCGAGCTGGTCGTCGCTGCGGTGTCCGCCTATTTCCTGTCCGATGAACGCATGGGCGCGCAGGAGTGGGCCGGCGCCGCCATGATCATTACTGCAAGCCTGTTTTCCGGGCATATGGAAGACAGGCGGGAGGACACGCATGTCTGACATATCGGGGCTGCTGCATGCCGGCCTGCTGGTCGACGATCTCGACCGCGCGCGGCGATTCTACGAGACCGTGCTCGGTCTTGCGTCGTGTCCACGCCCGGCGCTGCCATATCCCGGGGCCTGGTACGACCTCGGCAGCGGCCGGCAACTGCATCTGATGAATCTGCCCAATCCCGATGCCGGCGCGACGCGTCCCGAGCACGGCGGTCGCGATCGCCACATCGCGCTGGGCGTACGGGCCATGGCCGTATTGCAGGCGCGTCTCGACGCCGCGGGCGTGGCCTACACCGTCAGCCGATCCGGACGGGCGGCCCTGTTCTGTCGCGACCCGGACGGCAATACCCTGGAGTTCGTCGAAACGGCTTGAGCGGGTCGGTTTTCGCGCCTGCGAGGCGTCGTCACCCTTGATCGAACAGTCGCGCTCCGTCGCGCGCCAGCCGTGCCGCGCCGTAGGCGGCTTCGGCCTGTACTGCGCGGTTGACGGGCACGGCCATCCGGCGCTGCCGGATGGCCGTCCAGGCCGGATTGGCCGCGCCGCCGCCGGCCGTTTCCACCCGTTGCAGCGGCGTGGCACCCAGATCGGCGAGCAGGGCGTAGCCGCGCGCCTCGATGCGCGCCAGGCTTTCCAGCAGGCCATGCAGGAATTCGGCATCGTCGGACGGACGCGGTGTGAAACGCGGGGCCAGCGCAGGGTCGCAGACCGGAAAGCGCTCGCCCGGCTTTGGCAGGGGCAGATAGTCGAGCGGGCTTTCCACGGCCGGGTCGAGGCGTTCCGAGAGCTGCGCCAGCCGGCGGTCGTCGAAGAATTGCTTCAGCGCGGCCCCGCCGGCGTTGGAGGCGCCGCCCGCCAGCCAGCGCGTGCCGAACCAGTGCGAATACACACCGTGTTTGACCGACTCCACCCGGGTATCGGACAGCAGCTTCAGCACCAGCGTGCTGCCGAGCGAGGTGACTGCCTCGCCGCTCTCGCGCACGCCGGCCGCGAGAAAAGCGGCGATGGAATCGGTGGTGCCGGCGCGGACCAGGCAACCCGGGTTCACGCCCAGGTAGCGCGCGCGTGGGCGCGACACGGTGGCGAGCGCCGCGCCGGGCGGGACAGGCACCGGCAGATAGTCGATATCGGCCAGAAACTCGACCCAGGCCGGCCACTGCAGCGTGTCGAGGTCGAGCCCGAGCTTCAACGCGTTGTGGTAGTCGGTCATGCCCACGCGGCCGGAGAGCAGGCCGGCCAGCCAGTCGGCCTGGTTGAGGTAGAGCCGCGCACCGGTAAGGCCCAGGCGCTGCTTCAGCCACAGCATCTTGGCCAGCCCCGATGTCACGGCCGCCGCCGGGTGGCCGGGTGGGGCGGTTTTCGCAATGCGTGCCGCTTCCTCGGTGGCGCGGTCGTCGTCGTAGAGCAGGGGCGGGTGACGCGGATCGAGCGCCTCGTCGCAGGCGAGGAGCGTGCCCGAGGTGCCGTCGAGCGCGATGTCGGACAGTTGCGTGCGGATCGCCGGCGGCAGGGCGGCGATCAGATCCCACAGCGCCTCGCGCCAGATACCCGCGCGCTCGTAGTCTTCCAGCCTGCCGAAGGCGCGGCGGTCTTCGTGCACGACCGCCCCCGGGGTATCGATCACGCAGGCGCGCGCACCGGAAGTTCCGAAGTCGATTCCGAGAAAATACAATTGCTTATCCGCGTGTATTCGATTGATGCTCGAATTGCATCAGGTCCACGCGCGGCGCCGGCTGCCAGCCTTTCTTGCGGTGTTCGGCAATCACGTTGGTGAAGATGCCGCCGCGCACGTAGAACTTGGCGGTGAGCCGCATGAAGCGCGGCTTGGTCGCCTTCACCAGATCGTCGAGGATGCGGTTGGTGACGTCTTCGTGGAAATGGCCTTCCTCGCGGAAGCTCCACATGTAAAGCTTCAGACTCTTGAGCTCGACGCACAACTTGTCCGGAATGTAGTCAAGGACGAGCGTGGCGAAATCCGGTTGTCCGGTCTTGGGGCAAAGGCACGTGAATTCAGGAACTTCCATGTGAATGTGAAAGTCACGCCCCGGCTTGGGGTTGGGAAAGGTTTCGAGGGTTTTACTGGCTTGGGAGGGCATGGAATCGCTCGGTGTAGAATGCGCCGACAAGAAAAGAAGCGCCGCAAGGCGCCCGTTGGATGTCCGCCATTATATAAAGCCTCAGGTTCACTGTTTTGCGACTGACACACATCAAACTCGCCGGCTTCAAGAGTTTCGTCGACCCCACCGTCATCCCCGTGCCTGCCCAGCTCACCGGCGTGGTCGGCCCCAACGGCTGCGGCAAGTCCAACGTCATCGATGCCGTGCGCTGGGTGCTCGGCGAATCCTCGGCCAAGCACCTGCGCGGCGAGACCATGCAGGACGTGATCTTCAACGGCTCGGGCACGCGCAAACCGGCCTCGCGCGCCTCGGTGGAGCTGCTGTTCAACAACGAACTCGGCCGCGCCGCCGGCCAGTGGTCGCAATACGCCGAGATTGCGGTCAAGCGCGTACTCGACCGCAACGGCGACTCCACCTATTACATCAACACCATGCGCGTGCGCCGACGCGACGTCGCCGATCTTTTCCTCGGCACCGGCGTCGGGGCGCGGGCCTATGCCATCATCGAACAGGGCATGATCACCAAGCTGATCGAGGCCAAGCCCGAGGAACTGCGCGGCTACCTGGAAGAGGCCGCCGGCGTGTCCAAGTACAAGGAACGCCGCAAGGAAACCGAAGCCCGGCTCCGGGACGCCCGCGACAACCTCAACCGCGTCGAGGACATCCGGCGTGAACTGGGCAGCCAGATCGAAAAACTCACCGCACAGGCCGAGGTGGCGCAGCGTTACCGCGGTCTTCAGGACGAGCTGACCCTGTCGCAGCACCGGCTCTGGTACGCGAAAAAGCACGACGCCGCCCAGCAGCGTACGCGCATCGACCGCGATCTTGCCGAAGCGCAGAACCGGCTGGATGCCGAAACCGCGCGGCTCCGCCACATCGAATCCAGCCTCGAAACCGCGCGCCAGCAGCAGTTTGCCGGACAGGACACGCTGAATACCGTGCAGGCGAGCTATTACCAGGCGCAATCCGAGGTTGCGCGCATCGAACAGACGATGGCGCATCAGAACGCCACCCGCGAGCGCCTCTACCGCCAGGTACAGGATCTGGGGACGCGCCTTGAGGCCCAGCAGGCCCGCCAGGCCGAAACCGCAATGCAATTGGCCGAAGTGGAGATGCAGGCTCCCGGCCTCGCCGCCGCCCGGGACGAGGCCGAGGCCGCCGCGCGCGAGGCGAGCGACAGCACCCTGCCGGAAAAGGAAGCCCTGCTGCGGGACGCGCAACAGGGCGTCGGCGAGGCCCAGCGCGCCGTATCCGAGATCGAGCGCGCGCGCCAGGTGGACGAAAACAGCCTCGGCCACACCCGCCGGCAGATCGAGCAGCTCGACGCGCGCGCGCGCCGGCTGGAGCAGGAACAGGCGCATCTGCCGCGTCCGGACGCCGGAGGGCTCGCGCAGAAACAGACCGAAACGGACGAACTGGCGCAGGCGCTCGCGGCCGCCCAGACGAAACTGAAGGAAGCCGAGGCCGAGCTGCCCGAACTCGACGCGGCGCGCGGCCAGCATCAGCGCGCACTGGAAGAGGCGCGCAAATCGCTGCATCAGACCGAGGCCGAGCTTGCCGCGCTGAAGAAACTGCAGGAATCGCTGAAGGCCGACGAAAAGCTCGGTGCCTGGCTGGCCCGCCATAAGCTGGATCACGCCGCCCGGCTGTGGGAAGGCCTCGCCGTCGCGCCCGGCTGGGAAGCAGCGGTCGAAGCCGTGCTGCGCGAGCGGCTGCAGGCGGTGGCCGCCGCCTCCGACGCAGACGGCTTCGCCGATGCCCCGCCCGCGCGGCTGACCCTGTGGACCGCCCAGGCCGGCGCGGCCTCGACGCCGCCGGCCGACGCGCTGGCCAGCAAGATCCGCTGCGACGACCTCAACGCCCGCGCTGCGCTCGACGACTGGCTGGCCGGCGTCCACTGGGCCGACGACGTCGACGCGGCGCGCGCGCGCGCCGCGCATCTCGTCGCCGGCGAATGCGTGGTCACGCCGCAGGGGCACGTCTTCACGCCGCACAGTGTGACTTTCCATGGCCCGCACACGGCGGTCGAAGGCATCCTCGCGCGCGGCCGCGAAATGGAACTGCTGGCCGAGACCGCCGCCAGCCTGCGCGAAGCCGTCGCACAGGGCGAGGCGGAGACCGCGGCTGCGCAATCGGCCTACGCCGGGCGGCAGCGCGAAATCCAGGCGTTGCGCGCGCAGACCGGCCAGACCCAGAGCCGCCACCACACGGCGCAGATGGAATTGCTGCGCCTGCAACAGGCGGTCGAGCGGGTACAGAACCGCACCAGCCAGATCGCGGCCGAACTCGAAGAAACCGCGCAGCAGCAACTGGCCGAGCAGGCTTCGGCCGAGTCGCTGGAAATGCGCCTCCGAACCTACCGCGAACAGGACGAAACCGCGCGCGAGGCACTCTACGCCGCACGCCAGCAGCGCGATCAGGCCGACCGGGCCGTGTTCGAGGCGCGTGAACTGCAGCGCACGATGGAACGCCGCCAGCAGGAGGCCGGTTTTGCGCTCGCCACCTGCACCCACCGCATCGCGGAGCTGCAATCGACGTGCGCGCGCATCGAACAGGAGATCGCCGAGGACGGCACGCGACTGGCCGCCGCGCGCGAAGAACTTGCCCACCTGCCCGCCGATGCGCTGGACGAAGCCCTGCAGGCCGCAGTCGCCGCGCGCGCCGAAGCCGAAGCCGTACTGGCAGCGGCACGCGACGCCCTCGAAGGCCTTACCGCCGACCTGCGCGGCCAGGACGAGGCGCGTCTTGCCTGCGAGCACAGTCTCGAACCGCTGCGCCGCAGCATCGAACAGCTGAAACTCAAGGATCAGGAAGCCATGCTGATGCAGTCGCAGTTCGAACTGCAACTGCGTGAGGCCGAAGCAGACGAGGCCAGCCTGGAATCCGGTTTTGCGGACAGTCCCAAGCCGGCCCAGCTGCAGGGGGCGATCACGCGCCTGCAGAACGAGATCGCCGCGCTCGGCGCGGTCAATCTCGCAGCGCTGGACGAACTCACGCAGGCCAGCGAACGCAGCGAATACCTTGCCGCGCAGTGCGCCGACCTCACCGAAGCCGTGACCACGCTGGAAGACGCGATCCACAAGATCGACCAGGAATCGCGGGCGCGGCTGAAGGACACCTTCGATACCGTGAACCGGCACATGGGCGAGCTGTTCCCGCGCCTGTTCGGCGGTGGTCAGGCGAAGCTCATCCTCACCGGCGAGGAGCTGCTGGACTCCGGCGTGCAGGTGTTCGCCCAGCCGCCGGGCAAGAAGAACGCGTCCATCCACGTCCTCTCGGGCGGCGAGAAGACGCTGACCGCCCTGAGTCTGGTATTCGCCATGTTCAAGCTCAATCCGGCGCCGTTCTGCCTGCTGGACGAGGTGGACGCGCCGCTCGACGACGCCAACACCGATCGCTACTGCAACCTGGTCAAGGCGATGTCCGACCAGACGCAGTTCCTCTTCATCACCCACAACCGCGTCACCATGGAAATGGCCCAGCATCTGGCAGGCGTGACCATGCAGGAACCCGGCGTATCGCGCATCGTCGCAGTGGACGTGGAAGAGGCGGTGGGCATGGTCGAAGCGGCGTAATTTCGCGCGCCCCTAGCCTGAAACCGGCGCGATCGGCGAAAATGCGGTCTTTGCCGCATTCCATCGACATCCATGCTTGATATCCAGCTGCTGCGCAAGGACGCAGCCCTCGTCGCCGAACGCCTTGCTGCGCGCGGTTTCCTGTTCGATACCGCGCGTTTCGAGGCGCTTGAAAACGAACGCAAGTCGCTACAGACCCGAAAAGATCAGGAAATTAAAGCTGAGCGAAATCAACTTGCGAAGCAGATTGGCCAATTGAGGGGTGCTGGCCACGGCCCTGATGATCCAGAGGTGCAGGAGCGGATGGATGCGAGCATCAAATTGGCGGAAGAAGAAAAAGCTTTGGAAGCTCGCTGGCAGCAAGTACAAATAGATTTAAATGAGTTGCTCGCGGGCGTACCCAACCTGCCGCACGAATCCGTGGCGGTCGGCCGGGACGAAACCGGCAACGTGGAAGTCGCCCGCTGGGGCACGCCGCGCAGCTTCGATTTCGCGGTGCGCGACCACGTCGACCTGGGCGAAGGCCTGGGCCAGCTCGATTTCGAGGCGGCGGTGAAACTCACCGGCAGCCGCTTCACCGTGATGAAGGCCGGACTCGCGCGCCTGCATCGCGCGCTTGCCCAGTTCATGCTCGACGTGCACACCCGCGAGCACGGCTACACCGAAGTGTACGTGCCGTATCTGGTGAACGCCGATTCGCTGCGCGGCACCGGGCAGTTGCCGAAATTCGAGGCGGACCTGTTCCATGTGCCGCGCGACTCGAAGCAGAGCGAAACCGATGCGGACAGGCTGTATCTCATCCCCACCGCCGAAGTCCCGGTCACCAACCTGGTGCGCGACGAGATCGTGCCGCCCGAGGCCCTGCCGCTGAAATTCGTCGCCCACACGCCGTGCTTCCGTTCCGAGGCGGGCTCCTACGGCCGCGACACGCGCGGCATGATCCGCCAGCACCAGTTCGACAAGGTCGAGATCGTGCAAATGGTGAAACCCGAAGATTCCTACGCCGCGCTGGAAGCACTGACGGCGAACGCCGAGGCGATCCTGCAGAAGCTGGGCCTGCCGTATCGCAAGATGCTGCTCTGTACCGGCGACATGGGATTTTCGTCGGCCAAGACCTACGATCTCGAAGTGTGGCTGCCTGCGCAGAACACTTACCGCGAGATTTCCTCGTGCTCCAACTTCGAGGCCTTCCAGGCGCGCCGCATGCAGGCCCGTACACGCAACGCCCAGGGCAAGCCGGAACTGCTGCATACGCTGAACGGCTCGGGACTGGCGGTCGGACGCACGCTGGTGGCGATCCTGGAGAATTACCAGAACGCCGACGGCAGTGTGGATGTGCCCGACGCGCTGGTACCTTACATGGGCGGCCTCGCGAAACTGACGCCGGCCGCCTGACACGGTCAGGGCATCGGCGCCTAGCCCGGCGGCCGATGGGCGCCGGCGTTCTGGCTCAGGTTGACGAGCGGATCGTATGCAGGTTCGAGCCTGAGCAGAATGTCGTAGTAGTTACGGATGTTCTCGGCGAAGCCCAGGGCTTCGTGCCCGCGCGCGTAACCGAATTTCATCGCGCGTGCATAAGTGCCGCGGCTCAGGTAGGGCAGCGATTCCTTCACGTCGGCCCAGCTGTCCGGATTGCCGCCGCGCGCCTGCGTGATGCGGCGTGCGTCTTCCATGTGTCCCAGGCCCTGGTTGTAGGCTGCAAGCGCCAGCCAGGTGCGGTCGGGTTCGCCGATGCGCGCAGGCAGCGCATCCTTGAGCAGCGCCAGATAGCGCGCCCCGCCCAGAATGCTCTGGCGTGCGTTCAGGCGGTCCGAAACCCCCATGCGGTCGGCCGTTTCGCCCGTGAGCATCATCAGCCCGCGCACACCCGTGGGCGAGCTGGCGTAAGGGTTCCACTGCGATTCCTGGTAGCCGATCGCCGCCAGCAGCCGCCAGTCGATGCCGGTCAGGGTCTGCGCTTCGTGGAAATACCGTCGCAGTTCGGATAGGCGCGGCACGCGCCGTTCCAGGATGCCGAGGATGTCGCTGCTGTCGAGCTGGCCGACGTGGCCGAAATAACGCTCGAAAATACGTTTGATCGTGCCGTCCTTGCGGGCGGTTTCGACAAACTGGGCAAGTTTGGCCTGGAAGGCTCGCGAAGCGTGCGTTGGCATGGCCCACACGATTTTCTGCATTTCGGGCAGATCGAATGCGACGCGCAGATCGGGGTACAAAGTACGCAGCGGATCGAAGTCCATGCCATTGATTACCACGGCGTCGAAAAGACCGGCCTGCAATTGCGCGAGCAGTTCCTCGGGCCAGACGTTCTCGAGTGCCGACCAGGCGAGACCCGGCTGCTTGCGTTTGAGCCGCATCAGCATGGGCGTATGTCCCGAGCCGACGATCAGGGCAATGCGTTTGTCGGCCAGTTCGCCGGCATTGCGCGGCGCGCGCGCGCGTTTCCGCACCACGATGTGGACCGGCGTCTCGAACAGGACCGGTCCGGCGATCTGGTGCCGGCTGCGGACGACCGCCTGCGGCAGGGCTGCCGCCGCAAGATGGATCGCGCGCGCGTCGAGCAGGTCGAACAGCGATTCCGGCCGATCCTCGTCCACCCATTCAAGCGACCAGTGGTGCGCCTGCGCGAAGGCCTCGATGAGATCGTGCTCGAACCCCGCCGGTTCGCCGTCCGGGCTGATATAGAAGGTGGAGGGACTGTTGCGCGTGCCGACGCGCAATTCCCCGGTCATCTCGGGCGGGCCGATGGGCTGGCTGCATGCGCCAAGCCCCATGCTCAGCGCGATTGCGGCGAGCCATTTCCGGTGTCGGGGGTGCATCGGGGTCGAGAACATGCCGGGAGTCTGCCGTGGCAGAAAAAAATCGTCCACTGCGGCCTCACCTGCAGCGACTCGGTTACAATACGCGCCGCCGGAGAGGTGGCAGAGTGGTCGAATGTACCTGACTCGAAATCAGGCGTAGGTGCAAGCCTACCGTGGGTTCGAATCCCACCCTCTCCGCCATCCATTTTCGTCGGGCCCAACGGGATCGGCACACAAGCGGCCCGACCTGATGAGCGAGCACTACGACGAGCATTACATCGCAAGTGTCACGGCCATGGGCGATACGCACATGGTGACGGCCAGTCAGGCGATTTTCACCCGCAACGGCATCAAGCTCGTCAATGCCGGTACCCGTATCGATTCGACCCTGCGAGACCGGCTGATTCAGCACAAGCTGATGCCGGACATCGATCGGTGTCTGGTCGTTGAGAACGGCGTCACTCCCGCCAGCCTGCGCGACGCAGCCCGCGAAATTCTACTGGAGGAGCGGTTCGCGGCGATTCGGGACATCCTGCCCGAGTCCGAGCGTTTCCTCAACGCCATTCAGGGCGTGCAATTGAATGCGCCGCTGGCTTTCAAGCTCACCGTCGCACGCGAGAAATTCCCCCTGCTTTTCCGCCACAGCCTTCAGGTCGCCCTGATTGCGCTGTTTCTCGGCATCCGCGACCGGATGAACGACCGCGAACTGGTAGATGTCGCCACGGCGGCGCTGTTTCACGATCTGGGTGAAATGCACATCGATCCCGCCGTACTGGGCGCGAACGGGTGGCTGGACGGGGCCGCGCTGCGTCAAATCAGCGTGCACTCGACGACCGGCTACCTGATTCTGCAGGCGTTTCCCGAATATTCGCCGGAGATTCGCGAGGCGGTTCTGGACCATCATGAACGCATGGACGGCAGTGGCTATCCCCGCGGGGTAAAGGGCGAGGAAATATCGCCACTCAGCCAGGTGATCATGCTGTCCGAGGTGGTGGCGACGCTGCTGGAACAGTCCTGGGAGAAATGTGGCGTCTCGCGTCTGGCGATGATGCTCAAGATGAACCGCAAGCGCTTTTCGGCAACGCTGATCGATCATATCGCGCCCGCGTTCGTGGGCAATGCGCCGAACGTCGCGCCCATGCCGGCCGAAACGCTGTCCACCCAGCTCCGGCAGCTGGCCGAAGTATTCCAGCTGTGGCATGCAACGTATAAACTCGAGCATGTCTCCCAGGCATCCGCGCTGGTCAAGTTCGTCGATCAGCGTCTGGTCGCGGTCGAACGCAGCCTCCACGAAACAGGTTTTCAGCCCAATGAGTTTTCGGCGCTGCTGTCGAACGTGCAGGACGACCTGGACATGATCGCGGAAATGCAACTCATGCTGCGCGAGTCGCAGTGGATGGTCAGTAGCCTGATCAAGGAGACGCAGCGCCGCTGGCATGATTTCGTGGCCCAGGGACAGGGCTGCGCAAGGGTCGAACAGTGGATCGAACGGGCGCTCCCGCTGCTACAGACGGCCCCCACCCCATGATGGCCCGGGCCCTGCGGGCCGACGATCGCTTGGCCCCACTCCCGACAGGCTTGAAAATTCCTCCCACGGCAGCAAAATAAGGCCAGTAATCCGGTTTTATTCAGGCTATGGCAAGCAAGCGAGAAAGCGCTACTCTACTGGAACCGTCGGCCGTGAAAACGAAGCCGCCGCCGCTGTACAAGGTGTTGCTGCTCAACGACGACTACACACCGATGGAGTTTGTCGTCCATGTACTGAAGAAGTTTTTTGGCATCGACGAAGAACGCGCGACGCAGATCATGCTCAAAGTGCATACCGAGGGCGTGGGCGTGTGCGGTGTCTATCCGCGGGACATCGCCCATACCAAGGTCGAGCAGGTGATCGATTTCGCACGGCAGCATCAACACCCGCTGCAATGCACGATGGAGGAAAGTTAGATGATTGCCCAGGAACTCGAAGTCACGCTGCACATGGCGTTCATGGACGCACGGCAGAAGCGCCACGAATTCATTTCGGTGGAGCATCTGCTGCTGGCGATGCTGGACAATCCCTCCGCCGCCGAAGTACTGCGCGCCTGCGGCGCCAATCTTGACGCGATGCGCGAACAGATCGGCAAGTTCATAGACGAGCATACGCCCAGGGTGGCAGGCGAAGGCGAGGTCGACACCCAGCCGACTCTTGGCTTCCAGCGCGTGATCCAGCGGGCCATCCTGCACGTGCAGTCTTCCGGCAAGAAGGAAGTGACCGGCGCCAACGTGCTGGTCGCCGTATTCGGCGAAAAGGATTCTCATGCCGTCTATTTCCTGTCCCAGCAGGGTGTCTCCCGGCTCGACATCGTCAATTTCATCTCGCACGGCATTACCAAGACGCCGCAGAGCGAACCGACGCCGCGTCCCGACGAACCGGTCGAGCCCGGCACCGAACAGGCCTCCGGCTCGCCGCTCGACAGTTTCGCGCAGAATCTCAATGCGCAGGCGCTGGCCGGCAAGATCGATCCCTTGATCGGCCGCGATCAGGAACTGGAGCGGGTGATCCAGACGCTCTGCCGCCGCCGCAAGAACAATCCCCTACTGGTCGGCGAGGCCGGCGTGGGCAAGACCGCCATCGCCGAGGGGCTGGCACGGCGCATCGTGGAAGGCGAGGTGCCCGAGATACTGGCCCAGAGCACGGTCTACGCACTCGACATGGGCGCGCTGCTCGCCGGCACCAAGTATCGCGGCGATTTCGAGCAGCGCCTGAAAGGCGTGCTCAAACAGCTTTCGGACAATGCGCGCGCCATCCTCTTCATCGACGAGATCCATACCCTGATCGGGGCCGGCGCGGCCTCGGGCGGCACGCTGGATGCGTCCAACCTGTTGAAGCCGGCGCTGTCGTCCGGGCAGCTCCGCTGCATCGGCGCAACCACCTATACGGAATACCGCGGCATCTTCGAGAAGGATCACGCGCTGTCGCGGCGCTTCCAGAAGATCGACGTACCCGAACCTTCGGTCAACGAGACCGTGGCGATCCTGCGCGGCCTGAAGTCTCGTTTCGAGGATCACCATGGCGTGAAATACACGGCGGCGGCGCTGACCACGGCCGCGCAGCTGGCGGCGCGCTATATCAACGACCGCCATCTGCCCGACAAGGCCATCGATGTCATCGACGAAGCCGGGGCCGCCCAGCGCATCCTGCCCAAATCGAAGCAGAAACGGGTCATCACGCCGAAGGAGATCGAAGACATCATTGCCAAGATCGCGCGCATCCCGCCCAAGAATGTGTCGTCGGACGACAAATCTTCGCTCGCCAAACTCGACCGCGATCTCAAGGCCACGGTATTCGGCCAGGACGCTGCGATCGACGCGCTGGCCGCTGCGATCAAGATGTCGCGTTCGGGGCTGGGCAATCCGCAGAAGCCGATCGGCAACTTCCTGTTTTCCGGCCCCACCGGCGTCGGCAAGACCGAAGTGGCGCGCCAGCTCGCGTATGTGCTCGGCGTCGAACTGATCCGCTTTGACATGTCGGAGTACATGGAGCGTCATGCCGTCTCGCGTCTGATCGGCGCACCGCCCGGTTATGTCGGGTTCGACCAGGGCGGGCTGCTCACTGAGCAGATCAACAAGCACCCCTATGCCGTTGTTCTTCTGGATGAAATCGAGAAAGCGCATCCGGATATCTTCAACGTGCTGCTGCAAGTGATGGACCATGGCACGCTGACCGACACCAACGGCCGCAAGGCGGATTTCCGCAACGTGGTGCTGATCATGACCACCAACGCGGGTGCCGAGACGCTGAACAAGTCGACCATCGGCTTTTCGAACGCACGCGAGCGTGGCGACGAGATGGAGGACATCAAGCGTCTGTTCACCCCCGAGTTCCGCAACCGGCTGGACGCCATCATTCCTTTCGCCCCGCTGGACGAACCCGTCATCCTGCAGGTCGTGGACAAATTCCTGATCCAGCTGGAAGAGCAGCTCCACGAGAAGAAGGTCGAGGCAATCTTCACCGATGCGTTGAAGGCGCATCTCGCCAAGCATGGTTTCGATCCGAAAATGGGCGCGCGCCCCATGGCGCGTCTGATCCAGGACACCATCCGCAAGGCGCTGGCCGATGAACTGCTGTTTGGCCGGCTATCGAGCGGTGGCAAGGTCGTCATCGATCTCGACGCCGAGGACAAGGTACGCCTCGAATTCGAGGAGGCGGTCACGGCCTGACCCGCGCCCGTACGCTGGGCAATCTGTTCCATCAAGTCCCGCTCCATTCCGTCCGTTAGATGGCTGCATGCCGGTCGAACGCCCGCAAGGGGGTTCGGCTGCGTTGTCTATTCAAGAAAACGGAAGGAGACATCGATGGATCACAGGATTGCAGGTGCCGTACTCGCGGGCGTGTTTGTCATGCTGACGACTGCTGCGCTGCCCGTCCGGGCGGAAGAAGTCGTTGCGGACGATCTGGCCGACGTGGGCGAGCGCATCCGCCAGACAGGTGAACAGATGCGTGCCGACCTGAAGCAGGCCCGTGCGCGCCTGGAAGCGCAAAAGGTACGCGAAGCGGAGGAACGCCGGCGCGAAGCCGAAACCCGTCAGCGTGAAGAGGAAGAACGCAAACGCCTCGCAGAAGTACAGGCCAAGGCTGCCCAGCGCGCGAAAGAGGCCGAGCAGCGTGCCAAAGAGGCGGAACAGGCCCGCAAGGTGGCCGAACAGGAACGTCTGGAGCGTGAACGTCAGGCGGCCGAATCGATTGCCCGGATGATGCGCGAAGACGAACGGGAAGACGAAAAGGCCCGCCGCAAGCGGGCGGCCGAGGCCTTGAAAGCTGCGCGTCAATCCACTGGCGTACGCGCGTTTTCCGAGAACGAAGGCGGCGCGCGGCCGGATGCCGCACAGGCGAAAACCGAAACGGCCCTGCCCAAATCCGATGCCGGTGCACGCGAACGCGCCGCCAAGGCGCTGGAAGATGCACGTCGCGGCTCGGGTCCGCGCGCATTTGCCGACTCAGGCCGCTGAGCGCTGAAAACAAAAGGCGGCGCCGAAGCGCCGCCTGAAACCCGGTATGGCAGGAGGAGGAGAGCCAGGGGAAAACCCCGTACCGGGAAATCTACAAGGGAAACCTGCCTGCTCCCGGGGGTGGAAGCCGGCATGAGATATATCGGCCGGCACATGCGGAACTTGAGATGCCCGCATGTTCCGGATGCGGCGTCGCCGGCGATACGCCATCAAAACGGCCCCGCAAACGTGGCACAATCGGTGCCAGCCGGCCGTGACCGAGACGCAGCTGCCCGGGAACGCAATTTGCCTGCAACGAAGCCCATCGAATTTCATGAACGCATCCGACATGACCCGAATCCATCCCGTGATCCTTTCCGGGGGCTCCGGCACCCGCCTGTGGCCGCTGTCGCGTGCGGCACTGCCCAAGCAGCTGCTGCCGCTGGCCAGCGAACGCAGCCTGCTGCAGGACACTGTCGAGCGCCTGTCGAACATGACGGAAATCGCGCCGCCGCTGATGGTCTGCAATGTCGAACACCGTTTCATGATCGCCGAACAGATGCGGGAAATCGGCGTGACACCGCAGGCCATCGTGCTCGAACCGGTGGGCCGCAATACTGCGCCGGCGATCGCCGTGGCCGCACTCATGCTGACGCGGGACGATCCCGGGGCCCTGATGCTGGTCCTGCCGGCCGATCATCTGATTGGCGATATCCCGGCCTTTCATGCGGCCATCCGCATCGCCGCCCAGGCAGCGAACAACGGCCATCTGACCACGTTCGGCATCGTTGCCGCCACACCCGAGACCGGCTATGGCTACATTCGGCAGGGAGAGGCGCTCGGCGATACACCCGGCGCCCGGCAGGTGGCCGCTTTCGTCGAGAAACCCGATCTGCCCACCGCCCGGACCTATGTCGAATCCGGCGAATATTTCTGGAACAGCGGCATGTTCCTGTTCCGCGCGTCCGATTTCCTTACTGAACTCGGGCGTCTGCGCGCCGACATCCTGGATGCCAGCCGGGCCGCGCTCGACCAGGCGAAGAACGACCTCGACTTCGTGCGGCTGGACCCGGCGGCCTTCGATATCTGCCCTTCGGAATCCATCGACTATGCCGTGATGGAAAAAACCCAGTGCGCCGCCGTGGTGCCGGCCGACATCGCGTGGAACGACATCGGCGCCTGGTCGGCCCTGTGGGAGGTGGCCGAGAAGGATGCCGACGGCAACGCCGCACGCGGCGACGTGATGCTCGAAAACGCCCGCAACAACTTCATCCGCGCCGAGTCGCGCATGGTCGCGGCGCTGGGAGTGGACGACCTCGTCGTGGTCGAGACCGCCGACGTGGTGCTGGTGGCGAAGCGGGATCAGGTACAGGACGTGAAGAAGCTGGTCGACCGCCTGAAAGCCGAAAATCGCTGCGAGCATCTCGTCCACAAGCAGGTCTACCGCCCCTGGGGCTGGTACGAAGGCATCGACGACGGCGAGCGCTTCCAGGTCAAGCGCATCATGGTCAAGCCGGGCGAAAAACTCAGCCTGCAGATGCACCACCACCGCGCCGAGCACTGGATCGTCGTCTCCGGCACCGCGCGCGTCACCTGCGGCGATGCCGTGAAGCTCCTGACCGAGAACCAGTCGACCTACATTCCCCTCGGCACCTCCCATCGTCTGGAAAACCCCGGCAAGATCGACCTGCACATGATCGAGGTGCAGTCGGGTGCCTATCTGGGCGAGGACGACATCGTGCGCTTCGAGGATATCTATCAGCGCAACTGAAGGATTGCGCCCCGGGAGGCAAGGCATTGCGTGCGGCCGCGCCGCGTTTCATGCATTCATGAAGCGCGGCGCGGCCGCAGTCGTTTTCCCCGCGATCCCTGAGTCACCGCCCTCGGTGTAGGACAAACACCTACACGATTCCCGGAACATCTCCGTCCCGTTAAACAGCGCCCCGCCACATTAACTTTCCCGGGGTGGCGCCGAAAACGATTCATCCGGGCAAGGTTTAGCGCGGAAAGCAAAAAATTCACGGGAAGGACAGGATCATGAAACTCGACGAAATGCTGGCTGAAATGCGCGAAGTCAATCTCAGCTATCTGATGCTGGCGCAGAGCATGATCCGCCACGACAAGACCACGGCGGTCTTCCGGCTGGGCATCAGCCAGGACGTCGCCGAGCTGATCGAGGCCCTGACGCCCGCGCAGATCCTCAAACTGGCCGATTCCGGCATGCTGATGTCGCGCTTCCGTTTCGACGATGGCGCGGTGCTCAACATGCTGACCAACTACACCAAGGACCGCACGCTGGCCCAGTCGCATGCGGCTATCCTGATGGCCGGCCAGAAAGCCGCCGCACTCGCATAAATTTTGCCGGCCGACGACAAGGGGAGGGGAGCATGAGCAAAAAAAGCCTGTTGAACGAAATGCGCGACACCCAACTGGCCATCGAGCTGATCGAGCTCGGTGCCCGCCCGCAGGTGCTGGAGTGCGAAACCTCGCTGTCGCGCGAACGTCTGCTCAAGCTCTACAAGGAAGTGAAAGGCGTGTCGCCGCCCAAGGGCATGCTGCCGTTCTCGACCGACTGGTTTCTCACCTGGCTGCCCAACGTGCATGCCTCCCTGTTCGTCAACATCCACCGCTACCTCACGCAGAACAGCGAGTGTGCCGGTATTGAGGCCGTACTCAAGAGCTATCGCCTGTATCAGGAATACGTGCATACCAACCAGATCGAGCCGGTGCTGAGCTTTACCCGCGCCTGGACGCTCAACCGGTTCTTCGAAAGCCGCATGCTGGAAACCGCCGTATGCAAATCCTGCGGCGGCCATTTTGTCGTGCATCCCGACGATCTGCATCACGAATACGTGTGCGGCCTGTGCAACATGCCCGCCCGCGCCGGCAAGACCCGCAAGGCCAAAGCCGAGGTTACGGCCGACCAGGCCGCCGCCTGAACCCGGCCCGCCGCATCCGGAATCCCGCCCCCGGCCCGGGTATCCTCAAACGCAAGCAGACCCGGGACATGCCGCGTCTGCCGGTCAGCCTGCACTCTCTCCTCATCCAGTGCGCCGCCCTGTTTCTGGCGGCGTGCGCATTCTGGCTGTTCGCCCGCTTCGGCCAGACAGCGCCCGGCGTGTGGCCGTTCGTGCTTGCGCAGGGCACCCTGGCCGCCGCACTGAGCGTCCTCCTGCGTCAGCCGGTCTGGTGGCCGCCGCTGCACTTCGCCTTTCTGCCGGTCGCGCTGCTGGCGCTTCGGTCAGGCCTGCCGCCCGGGATTTATCTGGCGGTTTTCGTGCTGCTGGCCCTGTTCTTCTGGAGCACCTTCCGCACCCGCGTACCCCTGTATCTGTCCGACCGCAAGGCATGGGATGCGCTTGCCGCCCTGCTGCCCGCCGACCGGGCCTTCCGTTTCATCGATCTCGGCAGCGGACTGGGCGACGTGCCGCTGCAACTGGAAAAGCGCTTCCCGCTGGGCTGCTTCGAAGGCACGGAAATTGCGCCCGCGCCCTGGCTCATCAGCCGGTTGCGCGCGGCGATCCGGCACAGCCGGGTAATCTTCAGGCGGCGCGACTACGCCGCGCTCGATCTCGGAGCCTACGACATCGTGTTCGCCTTTCTTTCCCCGGCCGCGATGCCGGCCCTGTGGGCGCAAGCGCAGACGCAGATGCGCGAGGGCTCCGTCTTCATCAGCCTGTCATTCGGGATTGCCGGGCAAACGCCCGATGAAACGATTTCCCTGTCCGGCGGCGCGCGCCACATGCTCCATGTATGGCGCATGCGCCAAGCAAAATAAGCGCCCGGGAGCCATCAAGTTTTTATTGAAGTGGTCGAATTCAAGACTTGAACACCCCACAGCGGGTAATTCAAGGCGGAAGGTGTCGACCGCCTGCGGCAACCATATGGGGAATCATCAGTCGTGTTGGTCATTGTTGGCTACGTCATCATCCTGGTCTCGGTTTTTGGCGGTTTCGCGCTGGCCGGGGGGCATCTGGCTTCGCTCTGGCAGCCGGTCGAACTGCTGATGATCGGCGGCGGCGCGGTCGGCGCCTTCATCGTGGGCAACAACACCAAGGCGCTCAAGGCGACGATGAAAGCCTTTCCCACGGTATTCAAGGGCTCGAAATACACGCGCGCGCTCTATATGGACGTGCTTGCCCTGCTTTTCGAATTGCTGACCAAGATCCGCAAGGAAGGCCTGATGTCGATCGAGGCCGACGTCGACAACCCCGAAAGCAGCCCCCTGTTCTCCAAATACCCCACCATCCTCGCCGACCATCACCTGATCGAATTCCTGACCGACTATCTGCGCCTGATGGTGTCCGGCAGCATGAACGCCTTCGAGATCGAAAACCTGATGGACAATGAGATCGAGACCCATCACCACGAGGGCGAAATCCCCGCCCACGTGATCGCGAAGCTGGGCGACGGCCTGCCGGCCTTCGGCATCGTCGCGGCGGTGATGGGCGTGGTGCACACCATGGAATCGGTCGGCCTGCCGCCTTCCGAACTCGGCATCCTGATTGCCGCGGCGCTGGTCGGCACCTTTCTCGGTATTCTCCTGGCCTACGGCTTCGTCGGCCCCCTGGCCGGCCTCCTCGAGCAGAAAGGACACGAAGCCACCAAGATGCTGCAGACCATCAAGGTCACACTGCTCGCCAGCATCAACGGCTATGCCCCGGCGATCGCAGTCGAATTCGGACGCAAGGTGCTGTACTCCACCGAGCGTCCCTCGTTCAGCGAGCTCGAGGAACACGTCAAGGGCGCCAAATCGCGCTAAGCCCATCCGCTACCGATCGGGATCGAGCCCATGAGCGAACAGAAAGCGCCTATCGTCGTCAAGCGCATCAAAAAGGTGGCCGGCGGCCACCATGGCGGCGCATGGAAGATCGCCTACGCCGATTTCGTGACCGCGATGATGGCCTTCTTCCTCCTGATGTGGCTGCTCGGTTCCACCACCAAGGGCGATCTCGAAGGCATTGCCGAATATTTCAAGACGCCGCTCAAGGTCGCCATGCAGGGCGGATCCGGCAGCGGCGACAGCTCAAGCGTCCTCAAGGGCGGCGGTCAGGACCTGACGCGAAAATCGGGACAGATCAAGAAGGGCGAAACCGAAGCCGAGAAGAAATCCTACAACCTCAAGGCCGCCCAGGCCGAGCTGGAACGCATCGAGACGGAGCGCCTGAAAGGCCTCAAGCAGAAACTCGAAGCCGCGATCGACTCCAATCCGACGCTCAAGCAGTTCAAGCGGCAGCTTCTCATCGACATCACCAGCGAAGGCCTGCGCATCCAGATCGTGGACGAACAGAACCGGCCGATGTTCAATCTCGCCAGCGCCGATCTCCAGTCGTACACCAAGGTCATCCTGCGCGAGATCGGACACGTTCTGAACGACGTGCCCAACCGCATCAGCCTGTCCGGCCACACCGACGCCACGCTGTACGCCAACGGCGGGCGAGGGTACAGCAACTGGGAACTCTCGACCGACCGGGCCAACGCCTCGCGCCGCGAACTGATCGCGGGCGGCATGGACGAGGCCAAGATGCTGCGGGTCGTGGGACTGGCCTCGTCGGTTCCTTTCGGGACCGCCGCGCCGAACGATCCGGTCAACCGGCGCATCAGCATCATCGTCATGAACAAGCGCACCGAGGACGCCATCACCAAGGAAGCCTCCGGTGTGCAGGTGGAAGACAAGGAAGACGTTCGCACCGAGATCGACAAGGTATCCCAGCGCACCCCGTCCGAGGTTGCCGCAGCCGCTTCGGCCGCCGCGGCTGCAGCGGCAGCAACAACGCTGCATTGACCCCCGGGGCCGCACGCATCGCCCACGCGCACGCGCACGCAACGGGCGGCGGCCGAATCCATCCGCGGTTTTCGGCCACCGTGCCGCCCGCGCGAATCGCTATCCTTCGCTGTCCCCGGTCGGCCGCCCCTCCCGGCACGACACCGAAATAAGCGGAAAAACCGCCTCTATTCCCCTGATCGCGCGCGCGCCAAAGCGCCAATAATCCAGCCTGAGAAAACGTCTTTTCGCGTGCAGCGCGAAAGGCGGTGTGCAACCCCGCGAGATCAGGCATGGCTGAAGAAAGCGATCAGGAACGGACAGAAGCCCCATCGCCACAGCGATTGGAAAAGGCGCGCGAAGACGGCCAGGTGCCGCAGTCGCGCGAGCTGGCCACGTTCGTCGTACTGATGGCCGGCGGCAGCGCACTCTGGATGATGGCGAGCTATCTGGGCACCCGCATGTCAGGCATCATGCGCGGCGGCCTCAGCTTCGACCCGAGTGTCGCCCGCGACGGCGATATCGCGCTGACCCGGCTCGCATCCCTTTTCCTGGATGCCGCGCTGGCGCTCGCGCCTTTCCTGCTCCTGGTGGCCATCGCTGCGATGGCATCGCCGCTGCTGCTCCGCGGCTGGATGTTCAGCACCAAGGCCGTCACGCCCGACTTCAAGCGCTTGAATCCGCTAACGGGCTTCAAGCGCATCCTGTCCTCGCAAGGCCTGATCGAACTGGTGAAGTCGATCGCCAAGGTCGGCCTGCTGGGCAGCATCGCCGTGTGGCTGATCTGGAGCAACCTCGACGCGATCTTCGCGCTCAGCCTGGAAAACCAGGACGAAGCCGTCGCGCACATGGGCGATCTGGTCGGCCGGGTATTCCTGCTGGCGACCGGCGCAATGATCTTCATCGTCGTGATCGACCTGCCTTACCAGCTCTGGAGCTACTACAACAAGCTCAAGATGACCAAGGAGCAGTTGCGCCAGGAAGCCAAGGAAAGCGAAGGCGACCCGCACCTGAAAGCCCGCATCCGCGCGCAGCAGCGCGAAATGGCGCGCCGCCGCATGATGTCCGAAGTGCCGACCGCCGACGTGGTGGTGACCAACCCGACGCACTACGCCGTGGCGCTCAAGTACACCGAAGGCAAGATGGGGGCGCCGCGCGTGGTGGCCAAGGGCGCCGATGCGGTCGCCGCAAAAATCCGGGAACTGGCCGCCGAGCATCGCGTGCCGCTGCTCGAAGCGCCGCCGCTGGCACGCGCGCTGTTCCGCCACACCGAACTGGGCAACGAGATCCCGGCCAAGCTCTACGCCGCCGTCGCCGAAGTGCTGGCCTACGTCTTCCAGCTGCGTCACTACCAGCAGGTGGGCGGCGCCTATCCGCAGGCGCCGGTCGATCTGCCGGTGCCGCCTGAACTCGATCCCGCTACGCAATCCGCATGAACGGCAACCTGAATCTCGCCAATCTGTTCAGCTCGGCCAGCGTCCGCACGCTGGCCGCGCCGATCTTCATCATCCTGATCCTGGCGATGCTGGTGCTGCCGCTGCCGCCGCTGGCGCTGGATATGCTGTTCACCTTCAACATCGCGCTGTCGATCATGGTGCTGCTGGTCAGCCTGTCGACCAAGAAGGCGCTGGATTTCGCCGCTTTCCCGACCGTGCTGCTGCTGTCGACGCTCCTGCGCCTGTCGCTCAACGTCGCCTCCACGCGCGTGGTGCTGCTGCACGGTCACAGCGGCCCCGATTCGGCCGGCAAGGTGATCGAGGCCTTCGGCCATTTCCTGGTCGGCGGCAACTACGCGGTCGGCATCATCGTCTTCATCATTCTGGTGGTGATCAACTTCATCGTGATCACCAAGGGCGCGGGCCGCATCGCCGAAGTCAGCGCGCGATTCACCCTGGATGCCATGCCCGGCAAGCAGATGGCCATCGACGCCGATCTCAATGCCGGCCTCATCGACGAGAACGAAGCGCGCCGGCGCCGCGCCGAAATCGCCCAGGAATCCGATTTCTACGGTTCGATGGACGGCGCCTCGAAATTCGTGCGCGGCGACGCCATCGCGGGCATCCTGATCCTGCTGATCAACATCATCGGCGGCTTCGTCGTCGGCGTGATGCAGCACAACCTGGCAGTGGGCGACGCCGCCCAGAACTACACGCTGCTGGCCATCGGCGACGGCCTCGTGGCGCAGATCCCCGCACTGGTGATTTCCATCGCCGCCGGCATCATCGTCAGCCGCGTGTCCACCGAAGAGGACATCGCCGGCCAGATGCTCTCCAACGTTTTCAGCAAGACCCAGGCGCTCTACATTACCGCAGCCATTCTCGGCATGATGGGCATGATCCCCGGCATGCCCAACTTCGCCTTCCTCGCGCTTGCCGCGGTGATCGTCTGGCTGGCCTGGCGCGCCGGCCGCAAACCCGCCGCGCCGGAACCCGTGGTCGAAGCGCCACCGGTCGCCGCAGTCGAGGCGCAGGAAGCAAGCTGGGAGGATGTGGCCCCGATCGACACCCTGGGGCTGGAAGTCGGTTACCGCCTGATCCCGCTGGTCGATACCGCCGCCGACGGCGAACTGGTGCGCCGGATCAAGGGCATCCGCAAGAAATTCGCGCGCGAGGTCGGCTTTCTGCCACCGGCCGTGCACATCCGCGACAATCTTGAAATCAATCCCAACAGCTATCGCATCACGCTCAAGGGCGTGGAAATCGGCAGCGGCGAAGTCCGCACCGGCCAGTTCCTCGCCATCGATCCGGGCAGCGTCACCTCCGCATTGCCCGGTGTCCCGACCAAGGACCCCGCCTTCGGCCTGCCGGCCGTATGGATCGAGGGCGAAATGCGCGAACAGGCGCAGGCCATGGGCTATACCGTGGTCGACGCCGGCACCGTGGTCGCCACCCATCTGAACCACCTCGTCACCCAGCACGCCGCCGAGCTGCTGGGCCGCCAGGAAGCCCAGGCACTGCTCGATCATCTGGGCAAGAGCGCCCCCAAGCTGGTGGAAGATCTGGTCCCCAAACTGCTGCCGCTCTCGACCGTGCAGAAGGTGCTGCAGAATCTGCTCGTCGAAGGCGTGGCGATCCGCGACATGCGGTCCATCCTCGACACGCTGCTCGAACACGCCGCCCGCGTGCAGGACCCGAACGAGCTGACCGCGCTGGTGCGGGTCGCGCTGGGCCGCTCCATCGTGCAGCAGATCTACGGCGCCAGCGGCGAACTGCCGGTCATGGCGCTGGACCAGAATCTCGAGCGCCTGCTGCTGCAAACCCTGCAGGCCGGCAACGAAGCCGCCGCCATGGAGCCCGGACTGGCCGACACCCTGCTCGAACGCGCCCAGACCACGGCCCAGCGCCAGGAAGCCCTGGGCCACCCGCCAGTGCTGCTGACGCCGGCCGTGCTGCGTCCGCTGCTCGCCCGTTTCCTGCGGCGCACCGTGCCGCAACTCAAGGTGCTTTCGCACGCTGAAGTGCCCGAAGGCAAACAGATCAAAGTGACTTCCCTGGTAGGAGGAACAGCATGAACGTGAAACGCATCGTCGCCAAGACGTCCCGTGAGGCCATGCGCCAGTTGCGCGAGGTGCTCGGCCCCGACGCCGTCATCCTGTCCAATCGCGCGGTCGAGGGCGGCGTCGAAGTCCTGGCCATGCCGGCCGAGGCCATCGCATCGATCGCCCCGCCGGTGGAGGAGATGCCGCCGCTGCAGCCCGAGCCGCCTGTCGTGCGCAGCGCGCCCGACATGCCGCGCACCCGGGCCGAAGCCGAACCCGCCGTCACCTTCAAGCGCCGCCTGATCGAACGCGTGGCCGTGCCGAGCGCCGACAGCACGGAGATGACGCAGAGCATCATCGCCGAACTGAAGGCCATGCGTACCCGGCTCGAAACCCGCATCGACGACCTGGCATGGCGCGACCTGCCGGGCCGCGACCCCGCGGGCGCCGTGCTGATGCGCGACATGCTCGGTGCGGGTTTTTCCGCCGCACTGGCCCGCGACCTGATGGACGAACTGCCGCGCGGCGGCTCCGAAAGTGATGCCCAGGCGTGGATGCGCAACACGTTGATGAAACGCCTGGGGGTGATGCCGAACGAAACCGGCCTGCTCGACGACGGCGGCGTGTTCGCCCTGATGGGGCCGACGGGGGCAGGGAAGACCACTACCACCGCCAAGCTTGCCGCCCGCTTCGTGGTACGCCACGGCGCCGACAAACTGGCGCTGCTGACCACCGACAGCTACCGGATCGGCGGCCACGAACAGCTCCGTATCTACGGCAAGATCCTCGGCGTGACCGTGCATGCGGTGCGCGACGCCGCCGACCTGCGCCTGGCGCTGGCCGAACTGCGCAACAAGCATACCGTGCTGATCGATACCGTCGGCATGAGCCAGCGCGATCAGGCCGTCGCCGAGCAGGTCGAAATGCTCTGCCAGGCCGGCCAGCCGATCAAGCGGCTGCTGATGCTGAACGCGACCAGCCACGGCGACACCCTCAACGAAGTGGTCGAAGCCTATCGCCAGCGCGGCCTGGACGGCTGCATCCTCACCAAGATCGACGAGGCCGCGAGCCTCGGTCCTGCGCTCGACTGCGCGATCCGCCACGACCTGACCGTTCACTACCTCGCCACCGGCCAGCGCGTGCCCGAGGATCTGCATCTGGCCAACCGCCAGTACCTCATTCACCGCGCCTTCAAGACGCGCACGCTGGCCTCGCCCTGGCAGCTCGACGAACACGAACTCGCCTACGCCCTGAGCGGCCAGGCCTTCCATGCCCAGGAAAGCGCGGTGTCCCTTGGATAAATTCGTCAGCGATCAGGCCGCCGGTCTGCGGCGGCTGCTGGGGCAGGGCAGCGGCCTGCAGGTCATCACCGTCATGAGCGGCCGCAAGGGAGCCGGCAAGACTGCCGCGACGGCCAATCTGGCCGCTGCGCTGGCACGCTCCGGGCGCGACGTGCTCATCGTCGACCAGGACCGCTACGGGCACGGCGCCACCGGCGCCCTGGGGCTCGTTCCGATGCACGACGTCTCCGACGTGCTCGCCGGGCGCTGCACGCTGGACAAGCTCATCCTGGCCGGCCCCGACAACGTCCAGGTGCTGCCCATCGGCGGCGGCTTCAATCGCCTGGGCCGCCTCTCGGAGCGCGATCAGGACTGGCTCGCTCAACGTTTCGAAAGCCTGCAGTGGGGCGTCGACGTCGTACTGGTCGACATGGAGGATGCGACCGATCCCGATGCCCTGCCGCTGGGTCTCGCGGCCACCGAGATTCTGCTCGTGCTGCCGCCGGGCAACGATGCGCTGACCGAGTGCTACGCCCTGGTCAAGCGTCTGGCCATGAATTTCGGCAAACGCCAGTTCCGGCTGCTGCTCAACCGGGTCGAGTCGGCCGCGCAGGCACAGGCGGCTGCACGCAACTTCGCCGACACCGCCAGCCGCTATCTGGGCGTGTCGATCGACTATCTGGGCGCCGTGCCGCTGGACGAAAAGCTCGATCGCGCCAGCCGCCTGCAGACCTCCGTGATCGAGGCCTTTCCGGTCGCGCAGTCGACCTCGCAATTCCGCAAGCTGGCCGAGGGCCTGCTGCGCTGGCCAAGGCCCTCCAGTCTGGGCGGCGTCGGCGGTTTCATGCAGCGCGTGATCCAGAGCGGATGCCTGATCGAAGCCTGCCGCCGTTGACCGGGGAGACGGCAATGCGTCCAGACGCTCAAGCCCGCCCCCGCTTTGGCCGTTTGAAAGAGCGCGCCGTGCGTCCGCCATGCATGGAAGCCCGGGCGCCCACCCCCTGATTCACAGGACGAACGATGTACACCGCAACCGGCAAGACCGCAAAGGATGAGAAAGGCGACCTGCTCGAGCAGTACATGCCCATGGTCAAGCGGCTTGCGCACCACATGATGGGGCGCCTGCCGCCCAGCGTGGAGGAAGACGATCTGGTCCAGGCCGGCATGCTCGGCCTGATCGACGCGGTCAGCCGATACGACGAGGCGCAGAGCGCCCAGTTCGAGGCTTACGCCATCCAGCGCATCCGCGGCTCGATGATCGACGAACTGCGCCAGTCCGACTGGATGCCGCGCAGCGCACGCCAGTCGATGCGCAAGATCGAGCAGGTCATTTCCGCCCTGCAGCACCGTCTCGGCCGCCAGCCGCACGAAGCCGAGATCGCGACCGAAATGAAAGTCCCGCTCGCCGAATACCAGTCCATGCTCGACGACGCGCGGGGGCACCAACTGCTGTATTTCGAGGATTTCGGCGAGTCCGACGAGGACGACTCCTTCCTCGACAAGCAGTCCGCGGACGAATCGAGCATGCCGCTGCCGCAGCTGCTCGACGCGAATCTGCGCGCCTGCATCATCGCCGGTATCGAAAACCTGCCCGAACGGGAACAATTGCTGATGTCGCTCTACTACGAGCAGGAACTCAATCTGCGCGAGATCGCCGAGGTGTTCGGCGTATCCGAATCGCGCATCTGCCAGTTGCACGGTCAGGCCATCGCGCGCCTGCGCGCCAAGCTCAAGGAAGACGCATGGATCGCGGGAGTCTGATCGGCATCGTTCTGGGTGCCGCCGCCATCCTAGGCGGTCAGGCCATCGAAGGCGGCCAGCTCGGCATCCTGATGCAGCCGGCCGCCTTCGTCATCGTGGTCGTCGGCACGCTCGCGGCGGTACTGCTGCACCATCCGCTGCCGGTGTTCATGCAGGGCCTGCGCATGGCGAAATGGGCCTTCCGCCCCCCGGAATCCGACGCACAGGGCCTGATCCGCCGCGTCGTGCAGTGGTCGCACGCCGCCCGCGCGGACGGCATCCTGTCACTGGAAAAATACCTCAACATGACGCGCGACCCCTTCCAGAAAACCGGCCTGCAGCTTCTGATCGACGGCGCCGACGCCGCCAAGCTGCGCGAGACGCTCGACGTACAGATCATCAGCTTCGAAACCAGCGAACGCCAGGCTGCCCGGGTCTGGGAGATTGCCGGCGGCTACGCGCCCACGCTGGGCATTCTCGGCGCGGTGCTCGGCCTCATCCACGTGATGGAAAACCTGTCCGACCCGAGCAAGCTCGGCACCGGCATCGCCGTGGCCTTCGTCGCCACGATCTACGGCGTGGGACTGGCCAACCTGGTCTTTCTGCCCGTCGCCAACAAGATCAAGTTCAGCATCGCCGACCGCGTCACCGAACGCGAAATCCTCTGCGACGGGCTGATCGGCATCGTCCAGGGCGACAATCCCCGCATCATCGAAGCCCGCCTCAAGGGTTATCTCTGAGCATGCGCCGGCGCCGCCGCATCACACTGGATCACGAAAACCACGAACGCTGGCTGATTTCCTACGCCGATTTCATCACCCTGCTGTTCGCCTTTTTCGTCGTGATGTACGCCGTGTCGGCGGTCAACGAGAACAAATACCGCGTGCTGGCGAACGCGCTGGGCGACGCCTTCGGCAAGACTGCCGCCCAGGACACCGCCCCGCAGCCCGTTCCGCAGCTCGGCAATGCCCGCGTGCTGCCGCCGGAGGTCCGGCAGCGCACACTCAAGGAACAGCAGGCGCTGGAAGAGCGCGAACACATGACCGAAGTGGCCAACAAGCTGCTCGACGCCATGGGCCCCCTCATCAAGGATGGCAAGGTGCGCGTCACCCAGAGCCGGCGCGGTGTCAGCATCGAGATCAACGCCAATGTGCTGTTCAAGCCCGGTGAAGCCAGCCTCGAACCCGATTCGCTGGGTGTGCTGCGCGCGGTTGCCCAAACGCTGGCGCCCGAACCGTTCAATCTGGAAATCACCGGCTATACCGACAACGTGCCGATCAGCAGCACCCTGTTTCCATCCAACTGGGAGCTCTCCGCCACGCGCGCCAGCAGTGTGGTGCGCCTGTTCGCCGACAACGGCATTTCGCCGGAACGGTTGCTCGCCATCGGCCGCGAAGCCAGCCATCCGGTCGCCTCGAACGGCACGCCCGAAGGCCGTGCGCGCAACCGCCGGGTGGAAATCATGATCCTGTCCGGCATGCCGGACGTGGTGGAGGAAATTCCGGTCCAGCCCAGGCCGGCCGCGGCGCCACCGGCCTGAGCCTGCGCATTCCGGGTTGAAAAGCGGCCGATAGCCCCGATACTGCGTGAAGGCCTCCAAAACTTCACGAAGATCGGACCATGCCCCCAGATACCCCCATCGAAGGCGAAATCCTGCCTGACGACCGCCAGTTGCCGGCCACGCCGGTATTTCCTGACGAACTGCACCTGCTGCCGCTGACCGAAAAACCCTTCTTTCCCGCGCAGACGCTGCCGCTCCTGATGAACGAATCACCCTGGCTTTCCACCGTGGAAGCCATCGGCGAAACGCCGCACCACATGGTCGGCCTGGTCGTGGTCAAGCCGGACAACACCGACGACGTGAATCGGGGCGATTTCCGGGCCGTGGGCACAGCCGTGCGCATCCATCATCCCGTACGCGCGGACGGCAAGATGCAATTCATCGCCGAAGGCGTGAAACGCTTCCGCATCGTCGAGTGGCTCTCCGACGTGCCGCCCTACAAGGTGCGCGTCGACTATCCCGGCGAGCCGGGCAAGCCTGAATCGGAAGAAATACGCGCCTACTCAATGGCCATTATCAACACCATCAAGGAACTGCTGCCGCTCAACCCGCTGTATTCCGAGGAACTCAAGTTCTTCCTCAACCGCTTCGGGCCCAACGAACCCTCGCAGCTCACCGATTTCGCCGCCAGCCTGACCACCGCATCCAAGCAGGAACTGCAGGACGTGCTCGAATCCTTCGCGCTCAAGAAGCGCATGGAAAAGGTGCTGGTGCTGCTGAAAAAGGAACTCGACGTCGCGCGCCTGCAGTCGCAGATCCGCGAGCGCGTGGACGAGAAGATGACCGAGCAGCAGCGCGAATTCTTCCTGCACCAGCAGCTCAAGGCCATACAAAAGGAACTGGGCCTCGCCAAGGATGACAAGACCGCCGAGCTCGACACCTTTCGCGAGCGGCTGGCCAAACTCGTCGTGCCGCCGCACGCACAGAAGCGCATCGACGAGGAAATGCACAAGCTCTCGCTGCTGGAGACAGGCTCGGCCGAATACACCGTCACCCGCAACTATCTCGACTGGCTGACCGTGCTGCCCTGGGGCGTTTACACGCAGGACAGCTTCGATCTCGAACGTGCACGCAAAATCCTCGACCGCGATCACGACGGGCTGGACGACGTGAAGGACCGCATCCTGGAATTCCTCGCCGTCGGCGCGATGAAAGGCCGCATGTCGGGGTCCATCCTGCTGCTCATCGGTCCGCCCGGCGTCGGCAAGACCTCCATCGGCAAATCCATCGCCGAGGCGCTGGGCCGCAGGTTCTACCGCTTCTCGGTCGGTGGCATGCGCGACGAGGCTGAGATCAAGGGCCACCGCCGCACCTACATCGGCGCCATGCCCGGCAAGTTCGTGCAGGCGCTGAAGGAAGTCGAATCCGCCAACCCGGTCATCATGCTCGACGAAGTCGACAAGATCGGCGCCAGCTACCAGGGCGACCCCGCGAGCGCGCTGCTCGAAGTGCTGGACCCCGAACAGAACGCCGACTTTCTCGACCATTACCTCGACGTGCGCTTCGACCTGTCGAAGACGCTCTTCATCTGTACCGCCAATGACCTTTCCATTCCGTCGGCGCTGCTCGACCGCATGGAAGTCATCCGTCTCTCCGGCTACATCACCGAGGAAAAAGTGGCCATTGCGAAGCATCACCTGTGGCCGCGCGTGCTGGAACGTGCCGGTCTGAAAAAGAACCAGCTCGTCATCAGCGAAGGGGCGATCCGCCACGTTATCGAGGGCTACGCCCGCGAAGCCGGCGTGCGCAACCTGGAAAAACAGCTGGGCAGGGTGGCCAGAAAGGCCGTGGTGAAAATCCTCGGCGGCGCCGCCACCCCGATCAAGATCGGCACGAAGGAAATCGAGACCTATCTAGACAAACCGGTATTCACGAAGGAAAAGCCGCTATCCGGCGTCGGCGTCGTCACCGGCCTGGCCTGGACCGCGATGGGCGGCGCCACGCTGCCGGTCGAAGCCAGCCGCATCCACACCCTCAACCGCGGGTTCAAGCTCACCGGCAAGCTTGGCGAGGTGATGCGGGAATCGGCCGAGATCGCCTACAGCTACGTCGCCTCGCATCTCAAGGCCTACGGCGCGGACGAGACCTTCTTCGACAAGAGCTTCGTCCACCTGCACGTGCCCGAAGGCGCCACCCCCAAGGACGGCCCCAGCGCCGGCGTCACCATGGCCACCGCGCTGCTGTCCCTGGCGAAAAACAAAAAGATTGCGCGCCCGCTCGCCATGACCGGCGAACTCACCCTCACCGGCCAGATCCTGCCCGTCGGCGGCATCCGCGAAAAAGTCATTGCCGCGCGCCGCATCGGCATCCACGAGCTGATCCTGCCCGAAGCCAACCGGCGCGACTTCGATAAGCTGCCCGAGCACATCCGCGCCGGGATGATCGTGCATTTCGCGAAGCGGTATCGGGATGTAGCGGGGGTGGTGTTCGGGTGAGGCTTGATCTGGAACGAATCAAACAAGGTGGGGATGCGTGCCTGCTCTGTCAGGGATGTTCACCTGAAGCGGACGTTCGGATTGAGGGAGTGGCTGACTCAAAGTCGGCCAAAGGCGACAACGGCCTTACGATTGACCGTGTCCGCTGTATTCGCAAGACCGGTCGTTGGCTCGCCCCTCGCTGATGAACGACGACTTTTTCTCGAAGCGGTCATTGGGGAACCCGTGGTTTGCACCCTATTGTTCCCCGCGGGCAGATGTGCAAGCGGCACGAAAGGAAGCATTGGCAGCGGAGTATTTCAGGAAAGCCCGACCGCAGCAGCCCACATGCTGCAGCCTTGAGACTGCAAGCCTCGGCGGTGCCGGTACCAGGAGGCGAACCCGCTTCGGCCGTCCCGATCGAAGGGCCAGAATGTCAGCTGTGCGCCTGGAAGCGTAGCGTCACAATAATGTCATCTGAATTTACTAAATTCGTAACGAACAATCGATTAACGAATCACAAAAACCGGAGCAGACCGGATGGACAAGCCGACAATCACGACCACGGACGACGGCGCTCTGCTGACCGTGCGTCGCCTTGTCGAGTCCGACACCGACAAGCTGATCGCCTTCGTCAAGGCCCTGTCCGTATCCGCACGCTACTTCCGTTTCGGCCAGGGTGACTACAACGACGACCTCGAGGAGGCCTTGCACGCGTGCGTGATGAACCCCGATCGCGGTGCGCACCTGATCGCCGTCGCATCCCGAGGTCCGGACGAGGTTGTGATCGGCTCGGCGCGCTACGTTATCCAGGTTGACCGGACAAGCTGCGAATTCGTCATCGTCGTCGCTGACAAGTGGAGCCACCACGGCATCGGCCATGAGCTCATGGGCGCACTGATCGATTCCGCGAAGCGCCAAGGGCTCAGAAAGATGTGGGGCCGCATCCTGGCAAGCAATCTCGACATGCTCGCGTTCGTCAGGGGGCAAGGCTTTGAGATTTCCGACAGTCCCGATGGAGCGTGGCAGAAGATCGCCAGCATCACGTTCTGAAGCGCCAGACGATCGTCTCATTAAGCCGTTCTGTCCGTTACCCGACAAGGCTGATCCGCGACGTCCGCTTCGGCCGACCAAGAGAGGGTCGGGTCCTCAAGCTGGATTTCCGCTTCTCGCTGACTACGGGAGTTCGCCATGCTCCCCATAAGCAGGCGGTGGCAAAATCCCACGAACAGTCGTCACAGAGGGTTCGATGAAAAGAACGCTAATCCTTGTCCGTCACGCCAAGTCGAGTTGGGATGGCATTGACCTGCCCGACACGGACCGGCCGTTGGCCGACCGCGGCAAGCGTGACGCACCCATGATGGGCAAGCGCTTGGCGAAGCAACAAGCGAAACCCGACCTGATCCTGTCGAGCCCCGCGCGTCGAGCGCTTGCGACGGCGCAAATCATCGCCAAGGAACTCGGTTATAAGGCCAAGGATATCGTCGTGGATGGCCGCCTGTATGCAACCGAGCCCGAGACCCTGCTTGCGGTTGTTGGTGAGCTCAATGACAAGCTGAAGTGCGTGATGCTCTTTGGCCACAATCCTGAGTTCTCCGAGCTTGCGCATCGCTTGTCCAGCGATATCACCCTGCTGCCGACGTGCGCCGTTGCGCAATTCACGTTCGAGACGAAATCATGGGCAACCATCGGTGACGTACAGCCAGCGAACGTCGTCCTCGACTACCCGAAGAGGGAGTAGCGAAGCGCGGTCGCACTTGGTCGCCATGCGACCGCAGGGATGCATCGCTAGATTTCAGTCTGCTCCGAGATCTCTAGGGCATCATCGACCTCGATCCCAAGGTATCGAACTGTACTCTCCAGCTTGGTGTGGCCGAGCAAGAGCTGGACAGCCCTTAGGTTCTTGGTTCGCTTGTAGATCAGTGTCGCCTTGGTCCGCCGCATGGTGTGCGTGCCATAGACCGTCGAATCGAGTCCGATGGCGCCGACCCATTGATGCACGATGCGGGCGTACTGGCGGGTAGAGACATGAGGTGATTTCGCCAGGCGACTGGGAAACAGATAGTGTTCCGGCCGCAAATTCGCCATTTCGATCCATGCCGATACAGCAGACCTGGTCGGCTCGGTCAATTCGAACTGCACCGGGCGTTGAGTCTTTCGCTGCACGACCATCGCGCGGGGCAATATCTGGTTGCCGTGTGTCACGTCCCGAACGTAGAGATTCACCAGATCGCATCCACGCAACTTGCTGTCGATCGCAAGGTTGAACATGGCCAGGTCACGAACGCGATGTTCGTTCTGAAGGTGGATTCGGATGGCCCAGATGTCCTTGGGTTTGAGTGGTGGCTTTTGGCCGACCAGCTTGCCTTTGTTCCAAGGCTCACGAGATTGATTGGCTTCCATGTCAGACTCCTTCGTGGTTGATGGGAGTCTGATTGTCGTGCCGACTTGCGGACGGCTGCTTTCAGGGGTGCAGGCTGGATGCGTACAACCGGCCACAACCCGCCCCTCAGAATTTTCTTCGATAGCGGCCATTCGTTTGCATACTCATTCGGGAGCGGTCGTTGACCCGCAGGTTCGGTCTTCTCAGAATTAGCTGGTGCGCGCCGCATCGGCTGGTGCCTCGCCGACAAGATCATCCCAATAAGGGATGGGGCCAAATCGCTGCAGCAGGTGCTCGATGAATATTCTGGTCTTTTTTGGCATCAGGCGCCGGCTTGGGTAAACCGCATTGATGGGATAGACGGGCGGTATATAAGCGGGTAGCAGCCGGACCAGCCCGCCATCGCGCAGATCCTTCCATACATCCCACAGCGGGCGCAGCGCCAGCCCGAGATCGGCATAGATCGCCTCGCGAAGGGCATCGCAATTGTTGGTATCGAGGTTGCCGCTGACCTTGATGTTCACCTCCTCTCCACTCGGGCCCGTGAAGCTCCAATGGTCGGTGCCGGCAAACAGAAGGGCATTGTGTCCGGCCAGCTCCTGCGGAGTGCGCGGTGCGCCGTATCGGGCCAGATAGGATGGCGTGGCGACGACCACCCTGCGATCCAGGCCGATCGACTTGGCGACCAGGCTCGAATCCTTCAACTCACCGATGCGTACCGCCAGGTCGTAACCCTGGTCGATGATGTCCACCAGACTGTCGGAAAGGTGCAGGGTGAGCTTGATTGCCGGATAGCGCGTCAGAAACTCCGGTACCAGCGGTGCAATATGCAAGCGTCCAAAGGCGGCGGGCACGGTGACCTTGAGGTTGCCCTTGGGCTCCTTGCTGCCGCGTGTCACCCGTTCCTCGCCCTCTTCCAGTTCGGCGAGGATGCGCACGCAGTAGTGGTAGTACTCCGCCCCCTCATCGGTCAGGCTGAGCTGGCGCGTGGAGCGATTGAGCAGGCGCACCCCAAGCTGTTCTTCCAAACGCTGCAACCGCTTGCTCGCCACCGCGAGCGAAATACCGAGCTCACGCCCGGCCGCGCTGAGACTTCCCCCCTTCACCGCTTGGGTAAACACCATCAGGTCGGAGATGTTCTCGATCAGCATATTCTCAACAAATCAGAAACATTCTGTTAACCGCGCAATGGATTATCAATACCAAAAAGATAATAGAAGATGAGGCTCGTTGAAACAAGCCGCAACCCAGGAGCCCATCATGACCCAGCCAAACCGTGTTTTTCTTTATGCCGAATTCCAAGTGTCAGTACCCTTCAGCGAGGGTGTCTGGCGGGAGGCCAATCCCGCCATGCACACCGTGCCGGGACTGCGCAGCAAAACCTGGTTGAGCGGCATCAACACCCACTCCGTCGGCGGGTTCTACGAATTCGATTCCGTGCAGAACGCCCGGGACTATGCCGTGGGCATGCTGGCCGACTTCGCCAAAGCTGCGGGTGCCAGCCTCACCGTCAAGCTGTTTGATGGCGACGTGGTGGCCGAGGCGAGCAAGGACATGGGCTCGCCTTATTTCCCCTCTTGATTGCTAGAGGGTTAAAGCGACAAGGGGATACGGCAGCAATTGGCCAAAAGTGAGTTAAGTCAAATGAGCGGCGATAAAACAATATGACTTTTACCGTGTTAGAAACAAATAGCGCATCCAATCAGTCTGTTGAATTAATGCCCGGAACACTTGCGGGAATTATTGACTGGCAGGTCCTCGACCAGATTTTCAGCATCATCCAGCATTCGGATGACACGAAGTGGCGTCTTTACAGTAATGACACGCCTCTGCCTGGTGATAAACCATCCAAAGATGTCGATACCAGCGGTGACCTCGCGTCTTCTCTGCAATCACTTAATGCCTACCTTCGACAGGCACATCCACGAAACTACTGCGGACTCGTATTCACCGACTCATTAACAGCGCCGACATTAATCCGGATTTTTAACCCAAGATTCCTCACCTCGATGTGCAACATCTATGGCAATACACCAGCTCCCAGCTGGGTCGTCTCAACCATGGATGCCGCACAACTTGCCGCCAGTGAAAAGACATCGCCAAAATTTCAAAATCATGGGTTAGGCAAACACCTGCCCATCGCGCCAATACATCCACAGATCGCAGACTCTCTTGATGCCAGGCGCATGGGATGCCCACTTCCGCTGATCCATACCGCCCGTTCACTGCGTCGATTAGCAGTCGGAGAAATACTTGAAATCGTTACTATCGATCCGGGCTCGGTCAACGATATTGAGTATTTATGTAAAAGCACAGGCGCAAAACATCTGGCCCTGGCCGAAGGGGAATACGGTTACTCATATTATGTCGAGCGTGGTCCGGACAAGAAACCTGATAACGAAAAACTTGCTCCACAGGAAAAAGAATAATGAGCGCAATAAATAACCCAATGGTTATTCAATAATAGGGAACGGACCACGGCTTCCTTGGTTTTTTGGGGGAAATTAAGCTTCATTTCTGGCTATCATGCCTCGTTGGCGCTTCAACCGGACCGGCGGAAATGCCGCCTCACTTCGGGCTTGGCGCTCGCGCCGCCAGCCGATTAAGCTAAGCGTTGAGCGGCCGCTTTCGCTGTTCGGCTACCTCCGTTAAGGGTCGGTGCCGTCCATCACCAGTGAACAAAGCTGCCGTTCAGGCAGAGAACCGCGTCAACGGCAGCCATCAGCGCGACACCGGCCATTGGATTTGGTCAGCCCCACCGGCCGCAATGGCCGACAAGCTGCTGCAAGTCTCAGTCATCAGAAGTGCGGTAAGGGTTCAGCCTCGCATCCGCGTTGTCTGACACAACATTTACGCCTATGGTGTTGCCATGCGAACAAAACGACTTATTACAGGCAAGCGCTCAACGACTGCTGAAGTTCTCCGGCAGCGCATGGCGGTGCGGGAGGCCATCGCGCGGGGCGAAATGGCCGTGGCAGAGGGCAGGGTGGTGCCGCACGCGAAGGCCAAGACCCGCATGGCCCGATGGCTGAAGTAATCTAGACGGAACTGGCGCTTGCCGATCTGGAAGTCATTGCCGAATACAGCGTTCCCGCCACCGGCAGCTGGTCGAGCCACCGTGCCGGGTGTTTTATCGGCACGACGGTGAGCGGCCCTATATCCTGCATGTGATGCGCTCGGAGCAACTGCTGCAGCCGTCAAGGATCGCAGGACGCGATAAAGCCCGGACATCCACCCCCAAAAAACGTCCCTGAGCAAAAACCGGCCTACCCCGCCCTCGGGGTAAAATGCCGCCCATGTCCGAAGCCGACCTGCTTGATCCGCCGCCGCTCGAACTGCCGCCCGCCCCAGCCATCAAGGTCAACGGCGAGTTGTTCACCGAGCTGCCGCAGGATCTCTACATTCCGCCCGATGCGCTGGAAGTATTCCTCGACGCCTTCGAGGGGCCGCTCGACCTGTTGTTGTACCTGATCCGCAAGCAGAATCTGGACGTGCTCGACATTCCGATGGCGGCGCTGACCAAGCAGTACATGGCCTACGTGGAAGCGGCGCGGGCAACGCGGCTGGAACTGGCGGCAGAATACCTCCTGATGGCGGCGATGCTGATCGACATCAAGTCGCGCATGTTGCTGCCGCGCCGCGAGCAGGCCGAGGCGGCGGGCGAAGGCGAGGATCCGCGCGCCGAGCTGGTGCGCCGACTGCTGGAATACGAGCAGATGAAGCTCGCCGGGCAGCGGCTGGACCAGTTGCCGCAGGTCGGCCGCGATTTCGAGGCGGTGAGCGTGTTTCTGCCGGCCGTGGCGCGGCGCTTGCCGAGCGTGCATCCGGAGGAACTTGCGGCGGCCTGGCTTGCGATCCTGTCGCGCGCGAAAAACCGCACCCACCATCGCATCGGCCGCCAGGAACTCTCGATCCGCGAGCACATGAGCCGCATTTTGAAACGGTTGACGCCGGGTGAGTTCATGGAATTCAAGGACTTGTTTCCGGAAGCTTCGACCGTGCACGAGCTCGTCGTCACCTTCCTGGCGGTGCTCGAACTGACCAAGGAAACCCTGGTCGACGTGACGCAGGCCGAAGCTTTTGCCCCCATTTACGTGAAGCTCCATGAATCTTCAGCCGAATGAATCGCCCGACGATCTGAAACGCGTGCTCGAAGCCGCGCTGCTGGTCGCACGGGAACCGCTGACGCTGTCCGAACTGCGCCGCCTGTTCGACCCGGCGCCGGCCACCGTCGCCCTGCAGGACGCGCTCGACGCGCTGTCCGCCGACTGGCACGGCCGCGGCGTGGAACTGGCGCGCGTGGCCGACGGCTGGCGCTTTCAGAGCCGTCCCGAAATGCAGCCCTGGCTCGCACGCATGAAGGACGAGAAGCCGCCGCGCTATTCGCGCGCCGTGCTCGAAACGCTGGCGATCATCGCCTACCGCCAGCCGGTCACGCGCGGCGACATCGAAGACATCCGCGGCGTGTCGGTCAACCCCAACATCGTCAAGACGCTGGAAGAGCGCGGCTGGATCGAGGCCATCGGCCACCGCGACGTGCCGGGCCGGCCCGCACTGTTCGGCACCACCGGCGCCTTTCTCAGCGATCTAGGCCTGCTGAGCCTGTCGGACCTGCCGCCACTGGAAGAACTGGGCACCCTGATTTCACCCAGCGAAACCGCGCTGATCCCCGAACTGCGCGAGACGGCCGCGTTCGGTGCCGTAATCGAGATCGCCGGCCAGCCGGCCTACGGTGCGGTGATCGAAACTGTCCGGCGCATGGCGCCGCAACCCTACGGCGCGGTGATCGAGATTGCCGCCGCCGGCCTCCGCGAAGACGCCTGACATGTCCACCCGTCCGTCCCCGATCCGGCGTCCTGCCGTGCCCCGCGGCCGTGCCGCTGCGCGCCTCGCGCAGGCCACCGCACCCGAAGCGCCCGCCGAACGCCTGCAGAAGGCCCTGGCCTCGGCCGGCATCGGCTCGCGCCGTGAAATGGAAACCTGGATCGCCGAAGGCCGCGTGCAGGTCAACGGCGAACCTGCCACCCTCGGCAGCAAGGTCGGTCCGCGCGATATCGTGAAAATCGGCGGCCGCCGCGTCTACCTGCGCTTCGAGGACACCCGCCGCACCCGCATCCTCATCTACCACAAGTCCGAAGGCGAGATCGTCAGCCGCGACGACCCCAAGGGCCGCGCCACCGTATTCGATGCGCTGCCGAAGCTGCGCGGCGCCAAGTGGATTTCCATCGGCCGGCTCGACTACAACACCGACGGCCTGATGATCTTCACCACCTCGGGCGAGCTGGCCAACCGCCTCATGCATCCGCGTTTCGAAGTCGAGCGCGAATACGCCGTGCGCCTGCTCGGCGAACTCACCGACGAGCAGATCCGGCAGCTCGCCGACGGCGTCGAACTGGACGACGGTCCCGCCCACCTGCAAAGCTGTTTCCGCGCGGGCGGCGAAGGCGCCAACCGCTGGTACCGCGTCGTCATCAAGGAAGGCCGCAAGCGCGAAGTGCGCCGCCTCTTCGAGCACCTGGGCTTCACCGTGTCGCGGCTGACGCGCATCCGCTTCGGCCCCATCGCCCTGCCGCCGCAGCTCAAGCGCGGCCAGAAGACCGAACTCGACGACGACCTCGTCGCCCGCGTGCAGCAATGGGCCGGACTCGAAGCCGGCCCGCGCCGGCAGCAACGCGGCGTGCCGGACAAACATACGCGGAAGCCGCGTATTCGTTGAAACGCAAATGAAACCGGACAAACTGCAGGATCAACGCTTGCTGGGCGTTTGGTGCTCGGATAAAACCCAAACACTGGAAGAATGGATCTTCTCGCCTGGGACGCCGTTTGAAAGCAGAGCCAAATTTTCTGCCTTGTTGGGGAAACTGAAGATTCGTTACACGCCTGCACGGATATTCACCGAATTCGAAAGCGATACAACAGTCTGCCCCTATCGGGTGACAGCAATTGACGACGATTCAGTCGCCATCGTTCGTCGTACCGGTGGGAAGAACGAAATCCAGCACATTCATTTTCTCTCCGAGAATACGTACTGGATTACTTGCGGCCGCAATCGTGAGTTTTTCGTTCGTATGCCGTAAGCCACTTCTCTCGGCTGCCCACATCGGGTTCTTATCCCTCATGCCCCATCCCTTCTACATCCTCGACGTCTTCGCCGACCGCGCCTACGCCGGCAACCAGCTGGCAGTCGTCACCCATGCCGACGATCTCTCCTCCGAAACCATGCAACTGATCGCGGCGGAAACGAATTACTCGGAAACGACCTTCGTGAACGCGGTGCCGGAAGCCGATGGCGGCTACCGCGTGCGGCTCTTCACGCCGGCGCGCGAGCTGGCGTTCGCGGGGCATCCGCTGGTGGGCACGGCGTGGGCGATCCGCCGTTTCATGGAACCGGATGCGAGCGGACCGGTGCGGCTGAACCTGCAGCTGGGGCAGGTGCCGGTGCGCTTCGAAGCGGGCGAAACCGGCGAGACGCTGTGGTTCCGCGCGCCTGAAGTCACGCTCGGCGCGACCTGCCCGCGCGAGGCGATGGCGACGGCGCTGGGCATCGATCCGGAGGACATCGACCCGGCGACGCCGGTGCGGCAGGCGGCGGCGGGCACGGCGGCGATGATCGTGCCGTTGCGCAGTCTGTCGGCGCTGAAACGCAGCCGGCTGAATCTGGAGGCCTACGCGCCGCTCTTGGCGCAGGGCTTTCCACCGCTGACCTATCTGTTCACGCGCGAGACGCACGACGCGGCGAGCGACCTGTGCGTGCGCTTCTTCTTCGAGGCGCACGGCGTGCGCGAGGACCCGGCGACCGGCAACGGCGCGGCTTTCCTCGGCGCCTATCTGCTGGAATACGGCCGTGCGGACGTGGACCTGCGCATCGAGCAGGGCCACGAGGTGCGCCGGCCGTCGCGGGTGCGCCTGCGCGCCCGCAAGGTGGACGGCACACCCGAAATCGAGGTTGGCGGGCAAACCGTGCTCACGGTACGGGGCGAGCTGGTCTAGCGCATGGAATACGTGCTCGTCAGCGCCTGCCTGCTCGGCGAAGCGGTGCGCTTCAACGGCGGCGACATGCGTTGCGACGACAGCATCCTGCAGCGCTGGCTGGACGAGGGCAGGGTGGTGTCGGTCTGTCCGGAAGTGGCGGGCGGCCTGGGCGTGCCGCGCCCGCGCGCGGAAATCGCCGGCGGCGCGGGCGGCTTCAAGGTGCTGGCCGGCGCCGCGCAGGCCTTCGACACCGCGGGCCGCGACGTGAGTCTCGAACTCGTGCACGGCGCCGACGTGGCGCTGGCATGTGCGCGCGAAAAGGCCATCCGCATCGCCGTACTGAAGGAAGGCAGCCCCTCGTGCGGCAGCGGCTTCACGCTGGACGGCAGCTTCACCGACACCCGCGTACCGGGCACGCTGGGCGTGACGGCGGCGCGGCTGACCGAAGCCGGCGTGCGCGTGTTCAGCGAACTGCAGCTCGCCGAAGCCGACGCCTTGCTGCGCACATTCGAATCCGTCTGAGGAAAGATCATGCTCAAACTCTACGACCGCGAAGGCTCGGGCAACGCCTACAAGGTGCGCCTGCTGCTCGCCCTGCTGGATGTGCCGTACGAACGCATCCCGGTGGGCATCCGCGACGGCCGCAATGACGTCGACGCCGCCTATCTGGCGTTGAATCCGCGCGGGCAGATTCCCACGCTGGTGGACGGCGACGATCATCTGTGGGGATCGACCGCGATCCTGGCTTTTCTCGCCGCGCGTCACGACCCCGCGCGTACCTGGCTGCCGCAGGACCCGCTGCGCCTGGGCAAGACGATGCAATGGCTGGAACTGGCGCAGAACGAAGTGGCCGACGGGCTCTTTCGTTCGCGCATGATCGCGCACATGGGCCGGCCGGGCGACCTCGACGCGGCGCATGCGCAGGCCGCCGCGGCCCTGCGCGTGCTGGAAGGCCGGCTTGCGCAGGCGGACTGGCTGACCGACGGCGGGCCGACGGTTGCCGACGTGGCCTGCTTTCCCTACGTGGCGCTGGCGCACCAGGGCCGCGTGGACCTCGCGCCGTATCCCGGCGTGCAGCGCTGGGTGGCGCGGGTGAAGGCGCTGCCGCGCTTCGTCGGCATGCCCGGCGTATGAATCGGGCGGACACTGCACGGCGGCGCTGAGGTAGATGGGCGCCGTGCGGCGGTGCCTGGCCTAAACGGGCACCGCGCGGCGGCGCCAGGCGATCAACGCCATCAATAGCGCACAGGCCGCCGCAACGGCGGCAGGGAACAGCGCAGTGGCGACCGAATACTGTTCCAGCGCCAGCACGACCAGCAGGTTGCGCGCGAGAAACAGGCCGTAGAACCCGACCGATTCGCTGTGCGGCAGGGCGTAGGCCTTGCGGAAGGTGGGACCGAAACCGAGCAGATCCACGGTCGTCAGCAGCACGACTGCCCAGGCGGGATCGGCGGTGGCGATCCAGACCGGCAGCGCGGCCAGGGCCAGCGCAAAGAACATCCAGTCCAGCCGCGTGATCGTCACGTCCGCCCGCCGCCGCCAGGCGACCGCGGCGATGAAGAGCGTGATGCCGCCCGAGATGCCGATGGGCCAGGCCCCCACGCCGCCGCCGGCCTGCAGTTGCGCGAGGAACACTACGGCCGTGGTCAGCCCCCAGATCACCCAGGAAAATACGTGCGGCCGGACCGTGCCGCGCAGGATGCCGCGCAGATAGGGATAGAAGGCCAGCAGGGTCAGCGCGACCGCCAGCACGGAAAACAGCGGCTTCAGAATATCGTCACCCGGCATCGCGCACCGGCTCGGCAACCAGAATGAGCGAGGCCGGACGGCCGGTGTCGGGATTCGGCGGCTCGCGCATGTCCGTCAGCCACAGACCGCTGCGCGTCAGCAGCGCGGTCCAGCTTTCCAGCGTGCGGAAATACCAGGGCGCGGGCTGGACGAAGCCCTCGCCGAAACCGGACCAGGTTTCCGTGCGCCAGCCGTCGCGATAGGGCGCATCGCCGCAGCCGGCGTGCGGATGCAGGGTCTGCACGATCAGCGCGGCGCGGGGCGCGGCCGGATCGAGCAGATGCGGCACGGCGGCAAGCAGGCGGTCGACCGGCGCCAGGCCGAGCAGCGAGAAATTGCAGACGATGGCGTCCGCCAACGGCAACGTGGTCTCGCCGGCCGCAATGGCTGCGTAGTCGCGAACGAGGAAGGAGCCGCCGCCCGCAGCGCGGGCGGCATCGATCAACGGCGCCGAGGCATCCACGCCCACCACTGCGATGCCCATTGGCGCCAGCGCGCGGGTCAGCCAGCCTTCGCCGCACCCCAGATCGAGCACGCGGGCGGGCGCACGTTCCCGCAGGATTTCGATCAGCGCGGGGCCGGTGATGCGGCGGCTGGCGATCAGGCCGTCGCGCACCGCACCGGTCCAGGCGGCGGCGTTGGCCTGCCAGGACGCGACGACCGCGTCATCGGCCGCCGGCATGCGCTTATTTTTCGGTCAGCTTCTTGATGACGCTCGCCGCCCACTCGCGGCCGCCGAGACCGAAGGCCAGGGCAAAGGCCAGACCGATCGCGCCGAAGCCGATCTGGAAGGCGGCAGTGAGCAGGCCGGTGCCGATGGCGAGCTGTTCGAGCGCAACGAACACAACGAAGACGATCACACCGTATTCCGACAGCGTGCTGATGGTGAGTGCGCCCTGCACGCCGATATTGTTGAGATAGGCGAATACGATACGGTTGATAAAGCGCGCGATCAGCACACCGAACACCAGCACGAGGATGGCGACGATGATGTTGGGGATATAGAGGACGATCTTGTTGAACAGATCGGCCACCATGTGCAGGCCGAGAATATTGGCGACCAGCACCACAACCACGAAGATGACGATCCAGTAGGCCAGCTTGGCGAGAATGCGGGACAGGCTGACGTCGAGATTACCCTGTTTGAGGAAGGCCTCGATACCGGTTTTTTCGGCGAGCGTGTCGAACTTGAGCACGTCGAGCAGTTTCAGCACGCCGGTACGGATCAGGTTGGCGAACAGCCAGCCGACGAACAACAGCACCAGCGCGGCGATCAGTTGCGGCACGAATGCGGCGAGCTGCGTCCAGAAAGTGGTGAACGAGGCGACGATGACATCGATTTGTTGCTGCATGATCGAACTCCTGATGATTGAGGGTTTTCGGCGGCAGCCAGGGTCGTTTTTCGTATGGGCCGCCGGTATTATAAGCAAAGCCTTTTGAGACGAATGCGATGGATCGGATTGCCCTGACCGGATGCCAGGCGCACGACGCGCTTTTCCTGCGTCCGGCCCTGGAAGCCGCCGGTCATGAAGTCGTGTGCATGGCGGCACTCGCCACGCCGGACGATGCTGACAGACTGGCCGGCTGCGCGGCGCTGTCGAGTTTCGTCGGCGACCGCCTGAATGCGCCCATGCTGAAGGCGCTTGCGCAGGCCGGCATCCGGCTCGTCGCACAGCGCGCCGCCGGCGTCGACAACATCGATCTGGAGGCAGCGCGCACGCTCGGCATCCGCGTGTCGCGCGTGCCCGCCTACAGCCCCGAATCGGTGGCCGAACATGCCGCCGCCTTGCTGCTCGCCCTGGCGCGCAACCTGCCGCAAGCGCTTGCGCAGTCACGGCACGGGAATTTCGCACTGGACGGGCTGCTCGGTTTCAGTCTGCACGGCAAGACTGTCGGCGTCGTCGGCATGGGCCGCATCGGCCGCGCGTTCGCGCGCATCGCCCTGGGCTTCGGTTGCCGGGTACTGGGCGCGTCCGAAGAGGCTTTCACGCTGCCGGGCGTGGAGCGTGCCGCCATCGAACGGCTGTGGGCAGAGGCGGATATCGTGTCCCTGCATTGCCCGCTGGTACCCGAAACCCGTCATATGGTCAATGCGCGCGTGCTGGCGACAATCCGGCCGGGGCTGGTGCTGATCAACACGGCGCGGGGCGGCGTGGTCGATGCCGGTGCGATTCTCGACGCGCTCGACGACGGCCGTCTGGGCGCCTACGGTACCGATGTGTACGAGAACGAAGCCGGCCTGTTTTTTCGCGACTGCTCCGCCTGCGGTTTCGACGATCCGCTGCTGGCGCGCCTGCTGGCACACCCGCGCGTGCTGATTACGCCGCACCTGGCGTTCTTCACGCGCGAAGCCCTGAAGGAGATCGCCGCCAGCGTGGCCGGCAGCGTGAATGCGTTTTACCGGGGGGACGCGAGTCCCGATTTCGTGGTTTAGGCGAGGTCTTCCCGCCGCAGCAGAAAGACGTGTCCGTCGCCGCCCACCGTATCCAACCAGACGAAGGGCAGGGCGGGGAAGGCGGCTTCGAGCGCGGCGCGGTTGTGCCCGATTTCCACGACCAGCAGTCCGCCCGGCTTGAGATGCGCCCGGGCGCCGGCGAGGATGCGGCGTGTGGCATCCAGGCCATCCGTGCCCGACCCCAACGCCAGCGCCGGTTCGGCCCGGTACTCTGCGGGCAGCGCGGCGACCGACTCGGCATCGACGTAGGGCGGGTTGCTGACGATCAGATCGTAGGCCCGGTCCGTCAGTGCGGCGAACAGGTCCGATTCGACCGGATCGATGCGTTCGCCCAGACCGTAATCGGCGACATTGCGCTTCGCTACGTCGAGCGCGTCGCGCGACAGATCGGCTGCATCGACGTGCGCATGGGGAAAGGCCAGTGCGGCCAGAATGGCGAGGCAGCCCGAACCGGTGCACAGATCGAGCACGGCCGGCACGCTGTCGGGCGCTTCGACCCAGGGCGCGAGCTGGTCGGCGAGCAGTTCGGCGATGAAAGAGCGTGGCACGATGACACGCTCGTCCACATAGAAGCTGTGTCCGGCCAGCCAGGCCTCGCGCGTAAGGTAGGCAGCGGGTACGCGTTCGCGCACGCGGCGTTCGAGGACGCGCAGCACGTCCTCGGCTTCGCCGTGCGTCAGGCTGGCGTCGAGAAACGGCTCCAGCCGGTCGACCGGCAGATGCAGTGTGGCAAGGATCAGATACGCGGCCTCATCGAAGGCGTTGTCCGAGCCATGGCCGAAATGGAGTTTCGCCTCGTTGAAGCGCGAGACCGCGAAGCGCAGCCAGTCGCGTACGGTGACGAGCGATTCGGTGTCGGCGAAATAACTCATGACAGCAGCAGTTTTTCCAGGGTTTTGCGGTAGATGTCGGACAGCGGTTCGATGCAGTCCACCGCGACATGTTCGTTCAGCTTGTGGATGCTCGCATTGAGCGGGCCGAATTCGACGACCTGCGGACAGATGTCGGCAATGAAACGGCCGTCGGACGTACCGCCGGTGGTCGACAGTTCCGGCGTCAGGCCGGTCACCTCGCGCACGGCTTCGCTCAGCGTGTCGCACAACCGGCCGCGCGCCGTCAGAAAGGGCTTGCCCGACAGGGTCCATTCGATCTCGTAGTCGAGGCCGTGGCTGTCGAGGATTTCGTGGACTGCGTCCTTGAGGCCGTCGGCGGTGCTGGCCGTTGAATAGCGGAAATTGAACAGGATTTCGAGCGTGCCGGGGATGACATTGGTCGCGCCGGTGCCGGCACGGATGTTCGATATCTGCCAGGTGGTCGGCGGGAAATAGGCATTGCCTTCGTCCCACATGGTGTCGGCAAGTTCGGCGATGGCCGGTGCGGCGAGATGGATCGGGTTCTTGGCGAGATGCGGATAGGCGATGTGGCCCTGCACGCCCTTGACCGTGAGCCTGCCCGACAGCGAGCCGCGCCGGCCGTTCTTGATCGTGTCGCCGAATTCGGCTGCGCTGGTGGGCTCGCCGACGATGCAGTAATCGAGGAATTCGCCGCGCGCCTTGAGCGCCTCGACGACTTTTACCGTGCCGTCGGTGGCCGGGCCTTCCTCGTCCGAGGTAAGCAGAAGGGCAATGGACCCCTTGTGATCAGCATGCCCGGCGACGAAGCGTTCGATGGCGGTGACGAAGGCCGCATCAGAGGTCTTCATGTCGGCGGCGCCGCGCGCATACAGATTGCCGTCGCGCAGTGTGGGGGCGAAGGGATCGGACGCCCATGCCTCCAGTGGCCCGGTCGGCACCACGTCGGTGTGGCCGGCAAAGCAGATCAGCGGCGACGCCTGACCGCGTCGTGCCCACAGGTTGTCGACGCCGTTGTGACGATGCCGCTCGACATGGAAGCCGAGTTTTTCCAGCCGTGCGGCGATGAGATCGTGGCAGCCGGCATCGTCAGGGGTCAGCGATCTGCGCTTGAGCAGTTCGACCGTCAGGGCCACGGTTTCGCTGTCGCGGACGGCGGCGTCGAGAATGTCGTTCGACATGGCTCAGGCTCCGAAGATCGCGGCGTACTGGTCTTCGGAGAAGCCCAGATGATAGCGGCCGCCCAGTTCCAGCACCGGACGCTTGATCACGCTGGGCTGGGCCAGCATCAGCGCGAAGGCGCCGGCCTCGTCGCCCGCGGCCGCCTTTTCGGCATCGGTCAGCTTGCGCCAGGTGGTGCCGCGCGTGTTGAGCAGGGCCTGCCAACCGGTCTGCCTGGCCACTTTCTTCAGCCAGACCGGGTCCACGCCCTGTTTCTTGAAGTCGTGGAAAGCCGCGTCGCGGCCGTGTTCGGCGAGCCAGGCGCGCGCCTTCTTCACCGTGGTGCAGTTGGGAATGCCGTAGAGTTTCATGCCTGTATCGTTTCCGCATCGGCATTGCGCGCGTGCGGACGTAGAATTCTGGAAAAAGCCAAACTGCAATTCTACTCCGAGCCGATGCCCCACGCCGTTCATTCGCATTCTCCCCCCGCGCCCGCGGCCGATCCCAGCCTGCGTTCCGTAGGCCGGCTGTTTCCCTATCTGTGGGAATTCCGCGGCCGCGTGCTGGTCGCGCTGGCGCTGCTGGTCGGCGCCAAGCTCGCTTCGGTGACGGTGCCGCTGGTGCTCAAGGACATCGTCGACGCGCTCGACAAGCCGCGGCCGGAACTGGTGCTGCCGCTGGCGCTGATCGTCGCCTACGGCTTCCTGCGTTTCGCCAGCACCACTTTCGCCGACCTGCGCGACGTGATCTTCGGCAAGGTCACGCAGCGCGCGATGCGGCGCATCAACATGGCGGTGTTCGAGCATCTGCACACGCTGTCGCTGCGTTTTCATCTGGAACGCCAGACCGGCGGGCTCACGCGCGACATCGAGCGCGGCGCCAAGGCGGTGTCGAGCCTGGTCGGCTACCTGCTGTTCCGCATCACGCCGACGGTGCTGGAGATCCTGATGGTGGCCGTCGTGCTCGTGGTCAAGCTCGACTGGGTGTTCGGCGTGATCACGCTGGCGACGCTTGCGGCCTACATCGGCCTGACCGTGACGATCACCGACTGGCGCACGCAATTCGTGCGGCGCGCCAACACGCTGGATTCCGAGGCCTACACCAAGGCCATCGACAGCCTGCTGAACTACGAGACGGTGAAATATTTCGCCAACGAACAGTACGAGGCGAAGCGCTACGACGCCGCACTGGCCGAATGGGAGGCGATGGCACTGAAATCGCAGCGTACCCTGGGCCTGCTCAACGCCACACAGGCCGGCGCCATCGCCCTCGGCGTCACCGCCATGATCTGGCGCGCCGGCGTCGGTGTGGTCGAAGGCACGCTCACCCTGGGCGATCTGGTGATGGTCAACGCCTTTCTGCTGCAGATGTTCCAGCCGCTTTCCTTCCTTGGCGTGATGTACCGCGAGATCAAGCAGTCCACCACCGACATCGAGCGCATGTTCGCCCTGCTGAACCGGCCGCGCGAGGTCGAGGACCGGGCCGGCGCGCACGCGCTCGACGTGTTCGCGGGCGAGGTCCAGTTCGACCATGTGTCCTTCGCCTACAACCCGGACCGGCCCATCCTGCACGACGTCAGCTTCGCCGTCCCCGCCGGCCGGACCGTTGCCGTGGTCGGCGCGTCGGGCTCGGGCAAATCCACGCTCGCCCGCCTGCTGTTCCGCTTCTACGACGTGCAGCAGGGCGGCATCCGCATCGACGGCCAGGACATCCGCCACGTCACCCAGGCCTCGCTGCGCCAGGCCATCGGCGTGGTGCCGCAGGATACGGTACTGTTCAACGACAGCATCTACCACAACATCGCCTACGGCCGCCCGGACGCCGCGCGCGAGGAGATCGTGGCAGCGGCGCGCGCGGCCCACATCCTCGAATTCATCGAGCGCCTGCCGCAGGGCTGGGATACGGTGGTGGGCGAACGCGGGCTCAAGCTCTCCGGCGGCGAGAAGCAGCGCGTGGCGATCGCGCGCACGCTGCTGAAGAACCCGGCCATCCTCATCCTCGACGAGGCGACCTCCGCACTCGATACCCGCACCGAAAAGGCCATCCAGGCCGAACTGATGGAAATGGCCAAGACCCGCACCAGCCTCATCATCGCGCACCGCCTGTCGACCATCGTCGAGGCCGACGAGATCCTCGTCATGGACGCCGGGCACATCGTCGAGCGCGGCCGCCACGCCGAGCTGCTGGCGCAGAACGGCGCCTACGCGCACATGTGGGCGCTGCAGCAGCAGGCCGAAACGGAAACCGCATGAGCCGCGCCCGCATCCTCCAGCCCGGGGTGAAAAAGCGCGAGCTGTGGGCCTGGGCGATGTACGACTTCGCCAACTCGGGGTACACGACAGTCGTCATCACGGCGGTGTTCAGCGCGTATTTCGTGTCGGCGGTCGCGGGCGACGCCCCCTGGGCAACGTTCGTCTGGACGCTGGCACTGTCGGTATCGTATGCGGCAGTCCTGCTTTCAGCGCCGCTGGTCGGCGCCTGGGCCGACGCGCACGCCGGCAAGAAAAGTCTGCTGTGGATCACCACGCTGGGCTGCGTCGCGGCCACGGCGGCCTTGTGGTTCGCCGGCCCCGGCGCATTGGCGCTCGCCATCGCACTGCTCGTCGTGTCGAATTTCTTTTTCGGTACCGGCGAGAACCTGATCGCCGCTTTCCTGCCCGAGCTTGCGCGGCCGCGCGCGCTCGGCCGCGTATCCGGCTGGGGCTGGTCGCTCGGCTACGTCGGCGGGCTCGTGTCGCTCGGTGCCTGCCTCGCCTATATCGACTGGGCACAGACGCAGGGGCAGGGCGCGACCGAGTTCGTGCCGGCGACGATGCTGATCACCGCAGCGATCTTTCTTTTCGCCGCGCTGCCCACGCTGCTGATGCTGCGCGAACGTGCCGCGCCGCAGCCTGCCGCCACGGCGCGCGGTGCCTGGGAACAGGTGCGTCACACGCTCGGCCATCTGCCGCAGCTGCCGGACCTGAAACGCTTCCTGATCTGTACCGTGCTGTATCAGGCCGGCATCCAGGCCGTGATCACGCTGGCGGCGATCTACGCCGACCAGGTTTTTAATTTCACCACCCAGCGCACCATCCTGCTGGTGCTGGTGGTCAACGTCACGGCCGCGCTGGGTGCTTTCCTGTTCGGGCACGTGCAGGACCGCATCGGCCACGTGCGCGCCATCGCGTTCACGCTGGTGGGCTGGATCGTCATGGTCGCGCTGGCCTGGGCCGCGCCGGACGAGCGCATGTTCTGGGTCGCCGCCAATCTGGCCGGACTGTGCATGGGCGCTTCGCAATCGGCCGGCCGCGCGATGGTCGGCCTGCTTGCCCCGCCACGGCACCAGGCCGAGTTCTTCGGACTGTGGGGGCTGGCGGTCAAGCTCGCCTCGATTCTGGGGCCGATCACTTACGGCATCGCGAGCTGGGCCACCGGCAACGATCACCGCCAGGCGCTTCTCATCACCGGCAGCTATTTCCTTTTCGGCCTTGCGGCGCTGGCCGGCGTGCGTCCGTTGCGCGGCCGCCGCGCGGCGCACCGTTTCGAAGCCGCATCGTGAATCGCTTCACCCTGATCGAAACCGGCATGACACACCACGGCGCGGCGCTCGCCGCCGTGCGGCGCGCCGTATTCATCGAAGAGCAGGGCGTGCCCGAAGCACTGGAGTGGGACGAATTCGACGCGGTCTCCACGCACTGGCTCGCGATGCTGGGCGACGGTACGCCGGTCGGCTGCGCGCGCCTGCTGCCGGACGGACACATCGGCCGCATGGCCGTGCTGCCCGCGTGGCGCGGACAGGGTATCGGCCGCGCACTGCTCGACGCGGCGCTTGCCGGCGCACGGGCACGCGGCCTGACTTGCGTGCGCCTCAGCGCACAGACCCACGCGGCGGATTTCTACCGTCGCGCCGGCTTCGTCGCCCAGGGGGACCCCTACGAGGAAGCCGGTATCCCACATCTCGCCATGCTGAAACGCCTGGATGCGGAACCGATATGACGACCTTCTGTCAGTTCATATGAATCTAAGAATTTACTGATGTTCCCCATTTAGATACAGTCTGTTTACACCGATACCAACAAAGACGTATGCACGCTGCGTCCGAGGAGCACCCCCCAATGCCGCCGTCGCGAGCCGGCCGGCCACCAACAAAAAGGACCAGGAGAGTTGAGTAAGCTTAAAGCCGGCATCGTCGGCGCAGGCATATCCGGCGCAAGTTGCGCCGGGGCACTTGCGGCCGCGGGCTGGGATGTCGATATTTTCGACAAGGCGCGCGGCGTGGGCGGACGACTGTCCTCGCGGCGCATGGAAGACGGCTGGGCAACCCTCGGCTCACCGTTCATGTCCGCCCGGCGAGAACCTTTCCGCAGCCAGCTGCGCGAGTGGGTCCGGCAGGGCTGGCTCGAACCGGTGCGCGGCAAAATCTGGCGCGGACGCGCCACCGTGTCGTGGACCCAGGCCCAGCTGCAGAACCATTTCCGGCCGCTCATCGAACCTTCCCAACTCGTGCGCAGCCTGCTGGGCAGTGCGCACCTGCATACCCAGTCGCTCGTCACGTGTATCGCGCCGCGCACCCTTGTCCTCGAAAACGGCGAAACGCGCGGCGATTACGACTGCGTCATCTGCAGCGTGCCCGGACCGCAATGCGTCCCGCTGGTCGCGGGCCTGCCGCGTCTGCACGAGCGGCTGCTCGACGACAACCAGTACCGTCCCGTGTGGTCGTTCCTGATGCGCTGGGAGGGCGGGCCGGATGCCGAGGTGATCCAGTTCGACGACGAACTGCTCAATGTCGCCGTATCGCAGATCCAGGGCGGCGGGCTGTGGGCCGTGCACAGCACGCACGCGTTCGCCGAGACCTACCTCGATGCCGGCAAGGAAGAAGCAAGCACCCGCGCGGCATCGGCGCTCATGGGCCTGCTTGGCCTGCCGTGGCCGGTCGAGGTCGAGGCGGCCCATCTGTGGAAGATGGCCCTGCCGACGTCGCAGCAGGGCGGGTTCTGGCTCGGCGACCGCGAAAACCGGGTCGCGCTCATCGGCGACGGCATCGCCGGTGCGGGCGTGGAACGCGCCTGGGAAAGCGGCACCCGTCTGGCGCAGGCCCTGGTGCAGGCGGAACAGGAACTGGCGATGAGCTGAACCGCTCCGCCGCGCACGTTTCAGAGCGTGCGCGCCACGCGGAAGCCGAGATTGATATCGAGCTCGTTTTCAAGCCGCCGCCGGCGGGCCGCAGCGCGGCAATCCTCGGGACCATCGAACCAGGAGCCGCCCTTGGTGACCACGGCCTGTACCCGGCCCGCCACGGGGCGCTCAGGCAGACTTGCATGGTCACGCGTCCAGTGACTGGATGTGAACTCCCAGACATTGCCCAGCATATCGTGCAATCCCCAGCGGTTGGGCTTCAACCGGCCCACCGCCTGCGCGCCGCACCGCACGAAACAGCGCGTCATCAGGCGAGGGCGGCGCGGCCGGGCGGCGTCGAAGCTCTGGCTGGCGTTGTACAGCGCTTCGTCCGGCCCGACCCGGTCGCCATGCGGAAAGGCGGTGGCCGCGCCGGCCCGGCAGGCGTACTCCCATTCCTGTTCGGTCGGCAGGCGATACGACCGGCCGGTCTCGGCGGACAGCCAGGCGCAGTAGTCGTGCGCATCGCTCTGCCGCACGTTGATCGCCGGCTTGCGGCCGGACAGCCAGACCAGCTCCGGGCGCGGCCGCCAGCCGGTTGCGCGCGCATAGGCCTCGAATTCCTCCGTGGTCACCGGAAACACGCCAAGCGCGAACGGCCGTTCGATCAGTGCGGCGCGACGCGGCCGGTCCTGGGCGGGCGCCGCTTCGTGCCCGCCCGCCCCGTATTCGAATGCACCCGCGGGAATCACGGCCACTTCGGGTGCGGCGGCGCCGTCGCGCAAACTGTCGTGGAAATGCGTGTCGGGCAGATCGAAGGCGCGGGCCGTTTCGACCTGCAGGGCGATCAGTTCGCCCGGGCCCAGGGCAAAACTGTCGGGGACGGGGGAGGGGGCATGATCAGGATGCATAAGGGAGCGTCGATGTCGAACGAATCGCGTTTGATTATGCCAGCAACCTCCGGTCCCGAAACGGCGCGCGACAATTCGTCGCCGGAACTCGGCGGACCCCGGCCTGTCCCTGTTTCGGTTCTGCCGGCGTCGATTCGTCCGGCAGGTTTCCGAAGCCGATTTTTCCCTTCACATACCGACAACAATACCGTCTGCCCTTATCCTTCCCGCATGTTTACTCCTGCCTTGCGCCATGCTTGGGGCGCGCTCGTCTGCTTGACCCTGGCCGGCTGCGCCGCGGTCGGCCCCGATTACCTGCCGCCGGCTTCGGACGCACCGGCCGACTGGCATCAGCTGACCCCGTCCGCGACACCCGCAGTCCGGGCGCAGACGGCAGATGATCTCACCGCCTGGTGGCAACAGCTGAACGATCCGCTGCTGACACAACTGATGGACGAAGCCCTGCGCGCCAGTCCCGATTTGCGGAGCGCCCGGGCAAAGCTGCGCGAAGCCCGCGCCCGGCGCGACGTGGCCGATGCAGGCCGCTACCCCGAACTTTCCGCGTCGGGCAACGCAAGCCGCTCGCGTTCGAGCAGGGAAACCGGCAGCGGCGCGACGCGCAATTTCTTCAGCGCCGGATTCGACGCGAGCTGGGAACTCGATGTGTTCGGCGGCACGCGGCGCGCAATCGAGGCTTCCGAGGCCGATCTCGACACCGCGCGCGCCAGCCTGGACGACACCCGTGTCACCCTGGTTGCCGAAGTCGCTTCCGCCTACGTCAATGTCCGGGCACTGCAACTCAGGCTCGGGATCGCACGCGCCAACCTCGCCGCGCAGACCGAGACCCTTCAGCTCACCGACTGGCGGCAGCAGGCCGGCCTTGCCAACACCCAGGACGTCGAACAGGCCCGCACCAATCTGGAGCAGACGCGCGCCCAGATTCCCGCTCTGCAGGCGAGTCTGACGGAAGCCGAACATCAGCTCGACGTCCTGCTCGGTCTTCAGCCGGGCAACCTGCATGCGCGGCTGGCCGGTGCCGGCGATCTGCCGGCATTGCCGGCACGGGTCGCCGTCGGCATACCTGCCGACACCCTGCGCATGCGTCCCGACGTGCGGGCCGCCGAGCGCCGCCTGGCCGCCGAGACCGCGCGCGTGGGCGTTGCCGAAGCGGCACGCTACCCCGGATTCGCCCTCAACGGCTCGATCGGCGTCGAGGCGCTGACCCTGGGCGCACTCGGCAGCGGCAACGCCGGCACCTCCTCGCTGCTGGCCGGCATCGCTGCGCCCCTGTTCAACGCGGGGCGTCTGCGGGCCCAGGCCGACGCACAGGATGCGGTCCGCGAACAGGCACAGATCGCCTATACGCAAAGTCTGCTGGCCGCCCTGCAGGACGTGGAGAACGCACTGTCCGCGCTGGCCCGCAGCCAGGAGCGGCAACGCGCGCTGACGGATGCGGCGGATGCGGCGCGCAATGCGGCTGCGCTGGCCCGTCAGCGCTATACGGCCGGTCTCATCGATTTCCAGTCCGTACTCGACACCGAACGCACCCGGCTGTCGGTCGAGGACAGCCTCGCCGGCACGCGCGCCGACGGCGTGCTGGCACTCATTCGCTTATACAAGGCGCTGGGGGGCGGCTGGTCGCCGCAAGCCTCCGGCAAGGACGCGTCATGAATACCGATACTTCCCGGCAATCCCCCGAATCCGACCCGCTGAAACTGGGCCAGCAGCCCGGGCGTGGCCGCACCCTGCGCCGCGTGGGCTGGGGCGTCGGCATTCTGGCCATCCTGGTCCTTCTCGCCGGCTGGCTGTCGCGCGACAATGCCGAGCGCACGGCGCCGCGCTACAAGACCGTCGCGACGACGACGGGCACGCTCGTGGTCCATGTGTCGGCCACCGGCAACCTGCAGCCCACCAACCAGGTCGAAGTCGGCAGCGAGTTGTCCGGCATCATGGACCAGGTGTACGTGGATGAGAACGACCGCGTGAAGCGGGGCCAGATCCTGGCCCGTCTCGATTTGTCGAAACTCAAGGACGCAGTCGCGAAATCGCGCGCCAGTCTTGCCGCCGCCGATGCGCAGGTGCTGCAGGCGCAGGCCACCACGGCCGAAGCGCGCGCGACCCTCACGCGCTACCGCGAAGTCGCCCGCCTGTCCGGCGGCAAGGTGCCATCGCAGACCGAGATGGACGCTGCCGAAGCCAATCTCAAGCGCGCCGAGGCAAACGAAGCCAGCACCCGCGCCAGTGTGGTGCAGGCGCGCGCCAATCTGCAATCGGACGAGACCAATCTGGGCAAGGCCAGCATCCGTTCGCCCATCGACGGCGTGGTCCTGTCGCGCAAGGTCGAACCGGGCCAGACCGTCGCCGCGTCTTTCCAGGCTCCGGTGCTGTTCACACTGGCCGAGGACCTGTCGAAAATGGAACTGCAGGTGGATGTCGACGAGGCCGATGTCGGGCAGGTCGCAGTCGGGCAGAAAGCCCAATTCTCCGTCGATGCCTGGCCGGGACGCGAATACAGCGCCGTCATCAGCCGGGTGGGCTACGGTTCGCAGGAAAAAGACGGCGTCGTGTCGTACCTGACGGTGCTCGACGTGGCCAACGACGATCTCAGCCTGCGCCCCGGCATGACCGGCACGGCCGAGATCGTGACGCTCACGCGCGAACAGGCGCTGCTCGTGCCCAACGCCGCGCTGCGCTTCACCCCGGCCAGCGCGCCGGCCGCCGCCAGCCCGTCCGGCGGCGGCATCATGCGCTTCATGATGCCGCGCCCGCCGCGCAGCGAACCGCGCCAGCAGGCCCCCGAACCGGCCAACGGCACGCATCGCGTCTGGACCCTGAAAGACGGCCAGCCTGTCGCCATCACCGTGAAAACCGGGGCCACCAACGGCCGCGTGACCGAGATCGTCGGCGGCGACCTGAAGACCGGCACCCCGCTCATCACGGAAACCGAAAGCGCCCCCAAATGAGCGCGGACGCGCCACTGATCCGCCTGGCCGGCCTGACCAAGACTTACGGACGCGGGCAGGCAGCCTTTCAGGCCCTGAAGGGGATCGACCTCAGCATCGAAACCGGCGAATTCGTCGCCGTGATGGGACCGAGCGGATCGGGCAAATCGACCACCATGAACATCCTGGGCTGTCTCGACACGCCCTCCGGCGGCACCTACCAGTTCAAGGGCGTGCACGTCGAACGGCTCACACGCAACCAGCGCGCACTGCTGCGGCGCGGTTATCTCGGCTTCGTGTTCCAGGGCTTCAATCTGCTGTCGCGCACGACCGCACTGGAAAACGTCGAACTGCCGCTGATCTATCGCGGCGAGTCCGCCGTGCGCCGTCATGCGGCGGCACGCACGGCGCTCGAACAAGTGGGTCTGGCCGGCTGGGAACACCACACGCCGGCCGAACTGTCCGGCGGGCAGCAGCAGCGCGTGGCGATCGCGCGCGCCATCGTCACGCGCCCCGCCGTGTTGCTGGCCGATGAGCCGACCGGCAACCTGGACACGCATACCAGCCAGGAAATCATGGCGCTGATCACCGCTTTCAACCGCGACTACGGCATCACCGTGCTGATGGTCACGCACGAACCCGACATGGCCGGCCATGCGAAACGGGTGATCCGCTTCGTCGACGGCCGTGTCGAAAGCGACCGCCTGAACGCGGAGGGCGCCTGATGCTGTGGAATACGCTGCTGCTCGCCCTGCGGGCGATCCGCCGCAACCTGCTGCGTTCCTTCCTGACCATTCTCGGCGTGGTCATCGGCGTGGCCGCGGTCATCACCATGGTCACGCTGGGCAACGGCGCCACCCGTTCGGTGTCCGACCAGATTTCCAGCATGGGCAGCAATCTCGTCATGCTGATGCCGGGTCAGCGTTTCGGGCCGGGATCCGAAGGCGCCCCCAATTTCAAGCTGTCCGATGTCGAGGCCATCCGCAACCAGATCGGCGCAGTCAAGGCGGTCGCGCCCATGGTGAGCAAGACCGCCACCGCCGTCTATCAGGCGCGCAACTGGTCGACCGTGGTCAACGGCAGCAGCGAAGACTTCTTCGAGGCGGGCAACTGGACGCTGGCGGCAGGCCGCACCTTCAGCGACACGGAAGAACGGGCGGGCAAAGCCGTCTGCGTGATCGGTGAAACCGTGCGCAGCAAGCTGTTCGATCAGCAGAATCCGGTCGGCAGCGAGATCCGCATCAAGCAGTTCGCCTGTGAAGTGATCGGTCTGCTCAAATCCAAGGGCCAGTCGGCCATGGGCTCGGATCAGGACGATCTCGTCGTCATGCCGCTGCGCACCGTGCAGCGCCGCCTCACCGGCACGCAGGACGTCAACCGGATCACCGTCTCGGTCGGCGAAAGCGCGTCCATCGACGCTGTCAAGGCGCAGCTGACGCTGCTCCTGCGCGAGCGCCGCAACATCGCTGCCAACGAGGACGACGATTTCCGCGTGCTCGACACCCGCCAGATCGCGGAAACGCTGACCAGCACGACGCGCATCCTCACCATGCTGCTCGGCGCGGTCGCCGCCGTCAGTCTGCTCGTCGGCGGGATCGGCATCATGAACATCATGCTGGTGTCGGTGACCGAACGCACCCGCGAGATCGGCATCCGCCTGGCCATCGGCGCACTGGAAAGGGAAGTGCTGCTGCAGTTCCTGATCGAAGCGGTCGTACTCTCCAGCCTCGGCGGACTGATCGGCATCGCACTCGCCATGGCGGCCTCCATCGGGCTCGCCGGACTGATGAATGTGCCTTACCTGTTCGATGCCGGGATCAACCTGCTGTCCTTCATGTTTTCCGCCGCCATCGGCGTGGTTTTCGGCTACTTCCCGGCGCGGCGGGCAGCCGGCCTCAACCCGATAGACGCATTGCGGCACGAATAAAAAACGCCGGCAGCGCCGGCGTCCGTGTGCCTGTCCCCGCAGGTCAGAAATTGAAACTGGCCGAGACCCAGAAAGTCCGGCCGACCGGCACGGTACCCTTGGTGGACTGCGCCGACCGGAAGTAGGGGCTGCCCAGCTGCGTGACGCCGCCGGAGTCCACCCAGGGTTCGAATTCCGTGAAATCCTTGTCGAACAGGTTGAACACGTTGGCGCCGAGCGTCACGCTCTTGGACATCCTGTAGCTGCCGCCGAGATGGAACAGGGAATAGCCCTCGAGGTCGCCCAGCGCCTGGTATTCCAGCAGCGTATTGCCGGCGAAGGCGGCGGGATCGCCGTCGAAGCGGCGGCTGTCGCCGCGGTATTCGCCGCGTAGCCACAGGCTCAGGCGGTCTGTCGTATCCCAGCGCAGCTGCGCGTTGGCCAGATGCTCGGCGGTATCGCTGAGCTTGCCGTTCTTGCTGCCGTTCTGCGTAATCTCGCTGTCGGTCCAGGTGTAGTTGAGATTCAGCGACCAGCGGGCGGCCAGCGGAATGCGGGCGGTCAGTTCGACCCCCCAGGTCTTCGCCTCGTCGTTGTTGATGGAATAGGTCGCGCCCGGGTTCGCCACGCAGCTGGAAATGAAGTTCACGGTACAGTCACCGCCGCTGCTGATCTTGTCTTCGATACGGTTGTGGAACAGTGTTGCCGACGCGCTCAGGCTCGCCGGGCCGCCGTACAGCACACCGAGCTCCGTGCTGGTGCTCTTCTCGGGCTTCAGGTTCGGGTTGCCGATATTGATACTGGTGCCTTGCCCGCCGATGCCGCTGACGCCATCGATGAGCTGATTGAGCCGCGGGGCCTTGAAGCCCTGGCTGACCCCGCCCTTGACCGTCCAGTCCGTCGTCGCATCCCAGACCAGATAGGCACGCGGGCTGATCTCGCCGCCGAAGGCATCGTGGTGGTCGTAGCGCATGCCCAGTGTGGCCGACAGGGCCTGGGTCAGGCGCCACTCATCCTCGGCGAACAGGGACCAGATGGCCTGCGCATGATCCTCGGGCAGCAGGGAATCGACCAGTTCGGCATCCCACCATTGCCCGCCCACGGTCGCGACATGGGACTCGCCGATCGGCGCGACGAGCTTGGTGTCGAACACGATGTTGGTGGTTTCCAGCTCGCGGTTCGCCCCGACATCGGGAGAACCCGGCGGACGGGCGGCGGTCGGAATCGTCCGGCCTTTCGTTTCCGTCACGGCCCGCATCAGGCTCGATTCCAGCAGACCGAAAGGCAGACGGCTGGTATGGCCGATGGCGATCTGGCTGCGGTCGAAAGCGAGGTAGTCGCGGTAGCCATTCACGGCAGTCGTGACCGCGCCGGTGTTGCAGTTGTAGTTGTCGCGCGTGCCGAGCCGGCAGTCCTCGTTGTCATACCAGGTATGCGCGCGGTCGAAATCGAGCCAGATGTCGTGATCCTTGCCGGGCGTCAGGGTCAGACGGGCACCCAGCGTGTACTGCTCGGTTTCTGCCGGGGCCGGGTCCCGCCCGGTCCCGGCGCGAATGCGGTCCGACTCGGCGCGCTGGAACAGATTGCCGCGCACCGCGATTCCCAGCCGATCCTGCATGATCGGTCCATTGGCATACAGATTGAGCTTTTGCGATGCGCCGAAATCGCGATGCTGCGGCACGCCGGCTTCGATACCGACCGTCCCGCCCCATTCGCGGGCGACCTTGCGCGTGATGATGTTGACCACGCCGCCCATCGCATCCGAGCCGTACAGGGTCGACATGGGACCACGGATCACTTCGATGCGTTCGATCGCCGAAACAGGCGGCATGAAGCTGGTCAGGGCGTCGCCGAAACCGTTGGGCGTAACGTCGCCGGCCACGCTCTGGCGGCGGCCGTCGATCAGAATGAGGGTGTATTCGCTGGGCATGCCGCGAATGCTGATGTTCAGGCTTCCCGTCTTGCCGGTGGCGCCGCGCACGTCGATGCCTTCGACATTCTGCAAGGCCTCGGCCAGATCGCGATACTGCCGGGTTTCAAGCTCTTCGCGCGTCACAACCGAGATCGAGGCCGGGGCCTGTTTGAGTTCCTGCTCGAAACCGGAGGCGGACACGACGACGGTGTCGAGTTCGGCGTCCCGGGCAAAAGCGGCGTCCGCCGGAAAGGCGAGAGCCAGTAATAGGGAAATGCGTCGGAGACGGGGCGTTGCGGCGTGCGTCATGGTCAGGTCCTGTACTTGAGAAAGTGGCTGGCTTCCTGGTACGGGAAATAACCGCGAGGCTACGCTACAGGGGCTGGCTGGCAGATGGTTAGATTTACGTTAAACACGTTAAGAACGCGTTAACAGATAATAATAATTATTCTTAATAATGACAAGTGGCGGTATGCTCGCACCGGGTCCATGCCATGCCGGACACGGCGCAAACCCGGGATTCCGGCCCAGGCGGTCTCCGCGCGCGGAACCGCCCGCGCCGCATCGCGCACAAGCGGCCGGGCCCCGGTTGCGGCCCCCCGACCATGGCCGATACCATCGGCTCATCGCGCCCCGCGCGGTTTCCCTGCCTTACAGAAACCCCAGACCAGAAGACATGCTTTTCGATCACATCGCACTGCCCATCGCTTCCGTCGCATGCGAGACGGGATTTTCCGTCGAGACCCTGATCGCATGGGAAAGCCGCTGCGGTTTCCCGGCGTCTTTCGTGAATGCCCGGGGCGAGCGTATATATATGCCCGAACAGGTCAGATCGCTCTCGAGAATCAAGCGCCTGATGGGGCGCGGATACCCCCTCGAAACGCTTCTGGCGATGGACGAAACCGCGCAACGCGCGCTCGATGCGGCCAACGCGCCCGCCGGACGCACCGCGGACACGCAGCGGCTGGACGGCTGGATGCAACTGGTAAAGGCCCGCGATCCCCGATCCATGCATCGCCAGTTCCATCGCGAGCTGGCCAAGCTCGGCATGCTGCATTTCATCCAGAATACGCTCGTCCCCCTGACCCGGCTGGTGAACGAAGCCTGGGCCCGCGATCAACTCGACGTGCTCGACGAACAGCTGCTCTGGGAAAACATCGAACAGTATTTCCGCAAGGCGATAGCCGACCTCGAACCGCCCGATGCCGGCCGGCCGCGCTGCCTCCTGACCACCCTGCCGGGCGAAACCCATCTCCTCGGCCTGCTGATGGTCGAAGCCCTGCTGATGCTGGAGGACGCCCATCCCGTGCCGCTCGGCGCCGAGACACCGATTGCCCGCATCGCCGGTGCGGTCGAGGCCCGGCGCATCGACGTGGTCTGCCTGTCGTTCAGCATCGCCTGTCCGCCCGAGCGGATCGTGCAGGGTCTGGGCGCATTGCGGCGCGCGCTGCCCGGATACGTGCAGATCTGGGCCGGCGGGCAGGGCGTACAGGCGCTGCGCGCGCCCATCGACGGGGTGCACGTGATCCCGGAATTCGAAGATTTGCTCGTCTGGCTGGCAGGCTGGAGGGCCGAAGCAGGCACTTGACCTGAAATTGACACTAAAATGTCACGTCCGACGTCGACAATGCCACGCGATATACCCGTATTGCACGCGCCCACGCTCCCCATGCTTTACATCGATCTCTTCAAGTCGCTCGAACGCGCCCGCTGGAACATGGAAACCGACATTCCGTGGGACCGCTTCGATGCCGCCCGGCTCACCGACGAACAGGCGCTCACGATCAAGATGAACGCCATCACCGAATGGGCCGCGCTGCCGGCAACGGAAATGTTCCTGCGCGACTTCGTTCACGACAGCGATTTTTCCGCCTTCATGTCCATCTGGTTCTACGAGGAGCAGAAACACGCACTGGTCCTGATGGAATACCTGCGCCGCTTCCGGCCCGAATTCGCGCCCACCGAGGACGAGCTGCACGCGGTGCGCTTCCCCTTCGATCCGGCGCCGCCGATGGAAACGCTGATGCTGCATTTCTGCGGCGAGGTGCGCCTGACGCAGTGGTACAAGTGCGCCGCGGACTGGCACACCGAACCGGTGATCAAGTTCATCTACGAAACCATTTCGCGCGACGAAGGCCGGCATGGCGGCGCCTACCTGCAGTACATGAAGCGCGCACTGAAGGAGGGCGGCAAGAGCGTTGCCGCCGCCTTCGCCAAGATCGGCTTCCTGATGGCGTCGAGCAAACGTTCCGACAAAGCCCTGCACCCCACCAACCTGCACGTCAACGAAGCGCTTTTCCCGCGCGACACCGTGCAATCGCGCCTGCCCGACCCGGCCTGGCTGGAACGCTGGCTCGACGAGCAGATCCGCTTCGACGAAACCTGGGAAAACAAGGTGGTGGGCGGGATTCTCCGCAATCTGTCGAACCTGCTGGGGCAGACCTTCGAAAACGTGCGCGACCTCAATCGCTACCGCAAGCAGATGCTGGCGGCCGCCTGAGCCCGCCGCGCACATCCCGCCCTTGTGCCGGACCGGCGTATGCCGCGCCGATTGCGGCATAATGCGCAGCACCGCCGTGCCGCCACCATGAACAGGTCAGCCTTCGACAACCCGATCGATCCGGTCGAATACACCGCGCTCTCGGCGCAGGAACAGGAACGGGTGATACAGCTCCAGCAGACCGTGCTGGAAGACGTCGCACTCGGCAAGGACCACATCCAGGTCATCGAGGACATCTGCCGGCTGGCCGAAAGCGCGGTCCCGGATTCGGTCGCCTCGTGCATGCTGCTCAACGACGACGGCGCCAGCCTCTACGTGCTGGCCGCGCCCAGCATCCCGGCCCCGGCGATCGCGCGGCTCGACGGCCTGCGTCCCGGCCCGGGCGGCGGCTCCTGCGGCAACGCGGTCTTTCGCGCCCAGCCGGTTTTCGTCGAAAACACGCTGACCGATCCGCGCTGGTGCGACATCCGGCAGATCGCAGTCGACTTCAACATCAACGCCTGCTGGTCCATGCCGATCCGCACAGCGGGCGGCAAGGTCATCGGCTCCTTCGCCCTGTCGAGCTTCGAGCACCGCCAGCCCGGCATATTCCATCGCAAGCTGCTGGAAATCAGCGCCCACCTGATCGGTATCGTCCTCGCGCGGCAGGCCTCCGAAGCGCGCATTGCCTACCTGGCCAGCCACGACACGCTGACCGGACTGCCCAATCGCACACTGATACGCGACCGGCTCGAACAGGCCATCGCGCGCGCCCGGCATGCGCGCGGCGGCGGTGCGGTGGTATTTCTCGACCTCGACAATTTCAAACTGGTCAACGACACGCTCGGACACACCCTGGGCGACGCGCTGCTGGCCCAGACCGCCGAACGGCTCGGCGCCTGCCTGCAACAGGCCGACAGTCTGGGGCGGCAGGGCGGCGACGAATTCCTGATCGTGCTCGCCGACGCCCGGACGCCCGAGGCGATCTCCGCCCAGGCCGAACGCATGCTCGACGCAATGCAGGCGCCGTTCCGCATCGACGGCCATGTCGTTGCGGCCTCGCTGTCGCTGGGCATCGCCGCATTTCCGGCCGACGGTGCGGACCCCGACACGCTGATCCGCAAGGCCGACGCGGCCATGTACCACGCCAAGGACGCGGGACGGAACACCTATCGTTTCTTCACCGAGCGCATGAACCACGATTCGGCCGAGCACCTCAAGCTGCGGACCGACATGCGGCGGGCGCTGGACGCGCACGAATTCATCCTCCACTACCAGCCCCAGCTGGATCTCGCGCGCAATGCCATCGTCGGCGTCGAGGCGCTGATACGCTGGCCCCACCCCGAACTCGGCCCGATTCCTCCGGCACGCTTCATCCCGGTAGCCGAGAGCTGCGGCGCCATCGTGCCGATCGGCGAATGGGTCCTGCGCGAAGCCTGCCGGCAAGCGGCGGCCTGGGACGCCCTGGGCCTGCCGCCGCTGGTCATGGCGGTCAACCTGTCCGCCGTGCAGTTCCGGCGCGGCGATCTGGAAGCCACCGTCGAACGGGCGCTGGCCGATTCCGGCCTGGCGCCGGAACGGCTGGAGCTGGAACTCACCGAATCCATCCTCCTGCAGGACACTGCGCACATGCTTCAGCTCGTCCAGCGGCTCAAGGCGCTCGGCGTGAAACTCTCGATCGACGATTTCGGCACCGGCTATTCCAACCTGGCCTATCTGCGCCAGCTCGCCGTCGACCGGCTGAAGATCGACCAGTCCTTCGTGCGCGACATGACGCACAACGCGGACAACGCCAGCATCGTCCGCGCGGTCGTACAGATGGCGCACAGCCTGCATCTGCGCGTCCTGGCAGAAGGCGTGGAGGATGCCTCCGTCCTCGACCGCCTGCGCGCCTTCGGATGCGACGAGGCGCAGGGCTATCATCTCGCCCGCCCCATGGATGCGGCCGCATGTGCCGCTTTCGTGCAGCAGGCGCGTCCGGCTACAGCTTCCGGCATCTGATTCCGGACCGGCGCGGACCGCTCCGCCCCCGTTCCGGGTCGCCGGCCATGCGCCGCCAGGACCGGACAGGGGCAATGCTACTATTCGGCGTGATGTCGAATTTGTGGCGAGGATCGCCGCGCGGATACGGTGCCCGGCCGTTTCGGAGCAGCCTGCCGGCGAACGCTCCCGCGGCCTCCGGCGTCTTGCACACGCGGATACCGGTCCCGCCGCCCCGCCCGCGTCTCCCTGTCCGCCTCCGGCCGGACACGCGCCGCCGTCACGAAGCCGCGAACCGAATAGCCTGAACCTGGCGAGACCGAATGGAACACAACATTTCGCTGATTACCACGCTCGCGGCCGGTTTCGGCATCGCACTGATCCTCGGGTTCCTGGCCGAGCGCGTGCGGATGCCCGCCCTGGTGGGCTATCTGCTGGCCGGCATCATCATCGGCCCGCATTCGCCCGGCTTCGTGGCCGACGTGCACCTGGCCTCGCAGCTGTCGGAAATTGGCGTGATGCTGCTGATGTTCGGCGTCGGCCTGCATTTCTCGCTGAACGACCTGCTGGCGGTGCGACGCATCGCCGTACCCGGCGCGGTGGCGCAGATGGGGCTGGCTACCCTGCTCGGCATGGCGGTGGCCTGGTGGTGGGGCTGGTCGTGGGGCAGCGGGCTCGTGTTCGGCCTCTCGCTGTCGTGCGCGAGCACGGTCGTGCTGCTCAAGGCGCTGGAAACCCGCGGCGTGCTCGACAGCATGAACGGGCGCATCGCGGTCGGCTGGCTGGTGGTCGAGGACCTGGCCACGGTGATGATCCTCGTGCTGCTGCCGCCGCTGGCCGGCGTGCTCGGCGGCCCGGCCGCCGCAGCCTCAGGCGCGTCGACTTCGCTCTGGCTCGCCATCGGGCAGACGCTGTTGCAGGTGTTCGCCTTCATCGTGCTGATGCTGATCGCCGGCCGCCGCATTTTGCCCTGGCTGCTGTGGCAGGTGGCGCGCACCGGTTCGCGCGAACTGTTCACCCTGTCGGTGATCGCCGCGGCCATCGGCATCGCCTACGGCGCAGCCCACCTGTTCAGCGTCTCGTTCGCCCTGGGCGCCTTCTTCGCCGGCATGGTCATGCGCGAATCCGAATTCAGCCACCGCGCCGCCGAGGAATCCCTGCCGCTGCGCGACGCCTTCTCGGTGCTGTTCTTCGTGGCGGTGGGCATGCTGTTCGAGCCGGACATCCTCATCGAAGAGCCGCTGCACGTGCTGGGCGTGGTCGCCATCATCATGTTCGGCAAATCGATCGCCGCGCTGGCCATCGTGCTGGCCTTCCGCTACCCGCTGAACACGGCGCTGACGGTTTCGGCGAGCCTGGCGCAGATCGGCGAATTCTCGTTCATTCTTGCCGGCCTGGGCCTCGCGCTCGGGCTCATGCCCGCCGAAGGCATGAGCCTCGTCCTGGCCGGCGCCCTGATATCGATCGCGCTGAATCCGCTGCTCTTCACCGCCATCGAACCGCTGCGCCGCTGGATACTGGCGCGTTCCGCAATCGCACGCAGCCTGGAGCTGCGCGACGATCCCTACGCCGAGCTGCCGATGAGCACCGACCGCCACTATCTGGAAGGGCAGGTCGTACTGGTCGGATATGGCCGCGTGGGCAAACGCATCGCCAGGGCGCTGGAAGCGCGCGGCATTCCCTACGTGGTGGCCGAGCAGAATCGCGAGCTGGTCGAAGATCTGCGCAAGCAGGGCGTGGCGGCGGTGTCCGGCAATGCCGCCGAGCCCTCGGTACTGATCCAGGCCCACATCGCCCAGGCGGCCATGATGGTGGTTGCCACGCCCGACCCGCTCAATGTCCGCCAGATGGTCGATACCGCGCGCACGCTCAATCCTGAAATCGAGATCGTGCTGCGCACCCACAGCGAGGACGAATCGGCGATGCTGCGCAAGGAGCGCATCGGCACGGTCTTCTTCGGCGAGGAGGAGCTGGCCAAGGGCATGACCGCACACGTGCTGGAGCGTTTTCCACCGCGCACCGCGCAGGCGGCAGACCCGCACAATCAGGCGGCCTAGGCCTCGGGATCAGCGGCGCAGGCGCACCACCGTCCCCTCGCGCCGCCGATCGGCAGCACCGTCCTGCCCGCCGGTGGCGGGGTCGAGCGACACCGCCTGTACCGAACCGATGGTCTGCCCGCAGCCGTCCGTGCCGGCCTCGCCCAGCCCGGCGTGCCCCAGCCTGCGCAGCGCCTCCTGCGCGGCCAGGCCGAACCCCGGCTGCATGAAGGCCTGGCCGCCTTCGCAGCTCACCCGGCCGGCGGCGTGGGTGACCGACAGGCGCGGCGCGTCGATGGCCTGCTGCAGCGTCATGCCGTGGTCGACGAGATTGAGCGTGACGTTCAGCACCGAATTGATGATCGTCGCGCCGCCCGGCGAGCCGTAAGCGTAGACCGGCTTGCCGTCCCTGAAGAGCATCGTCGGCGCCATGCTCGAACGCGGGCGCTTGCCCGGCGCCACGTCGTTGGCGCCCGGGTTGCCGGCCGCCGCGTCGGCCGTGGGCGCGAAATTGAAATCGGTGAGCTCGTTGTTCAGCAGAAAACCGTAGCCCGGCACCATGATGCCCGAGCCCCAGGTGTACTCGATGGTGCTGGTGTAGGTGACCACATTGCCCCAGCGGTCGACGACCGCGAAATGCGTGGTATGCGGGCTTTCGGCGCGGGCGCGCGTCGCGGGGGCAGGGCGCGCCGCCGGTTCCCACGGCGTCGGGTCGCCGGCCTGCGGCGTGTCCATGCGCCCATCGGATTGAATCAGCGCACTGCGCGCCGCCACATAGTCCGGATGCAGCAAGCCCGTGCGCGGCACCGGCGCGGCATCGTCGTCGCCGATCCACACCGCACGGTCCGCAAAGGCCAGGCGCATCGCCTCGATCATCGCGTGCAGCGTCTTGGCGCTGCCGAACCCGTAGCCCTGTGCCGCATCGCCGAGCGGAAACCGTTCCAGCAGGCCCAGCGTTTCCAGCATCGTCAGGCCACCGGAAGAGGGCGGCGGCATGGTCGCCAGCGTCCAGCCGCGATAGCGGCCCATCAGCGGCGTGCGGATCGCCACCTCGTAGCGCGCCAGATCGGCCGTCGTCATCCGCCCGCGGCCGGCCTCGCCCAGCTCGCTGCGCGCGCGCTGCTGCGCCTTCACGATGGCGCGCGCCAGCGGCCCCCGATAGAACGCGTTCGGGCCTTTGGCCGCAATCAGCTTCAATGTTTTGGCCAGGTCCGGCTGCACCAGCCAGCCGCCCTCGGCCAGCGGCACGCCGCCGGGCCGGAAGACCGCCGCGGTTTCCGGCTGCAGCGCCGTGCGGCCGTCGTCGTTTGCGATGTCTTCGGCCAGAAACCGGTTCACACGGAAACCGCGCCCGGCCAGCTCGATTGCCGGCGCCAGCGTCGCCGCCAGCGGCTGGGTGCCCCAACGCTTCAGCGCCGTATCCACCCCACGCAGCGTGCCCGGCACGCCCACCGCCAGCCCGCTGGTCGAAGCCAGCGCAAACGGCATCGGCAGGCCATCCGGCGCAAACTGATCGGCACGCGCCGCCGCCGGCGCGCGCTCGCGCGAATCCACGATCACCGTCTCGCCCGTCTTCGCCAGATAAATCATCATGAACCCGCCGCCACCGATGCCCGAGGACTGCGGCTCCACCACGTTCAGTGCGAACTGCACCGCCGCCGCCGCATCCACCGCATTGCCCCCGGCCGCCAGCATGCGCGCGCCGGCAGCCGCCGCGGCCGGGTGTGAAACCGCAACCACCCCGCCGGGCGCGGCAGCGAGCACCGAAGAAGACAGCAGGCAAAGGGCGAGGAAAGCGCGGAAGAACATGTCGGCAGAGACCAAGGCGGGAGAGCCTCAAGCCTGCCGTGGCAGGGTGCAGGCGTCAATCTTAGGATTTTGGATTTGAGGTCCGTTTATCGGCCGAAACTGAGTATCTTGTCGATAAAAACGGCTAGCCACCTAGAAAAACTCGATGGCCGCCTCGTAAACATAGTGATAGCTAGTGATTTTCGCAGCCGCCAGAAATGTCATTTCACCAACTCTATCAATTTCCCATAGCCGTTCACCACGTCGTACTTCACTTGCGCTGAGGTGATTTTAGCGAAGAACTTTCGCGCGCATTCGATCTTGGCCTCTTCGATCTTTCGCAGTTCCATGGAGGACATGGAGCCTTTTGTTTCCGCAACAAAGAAGACGTGCTTCACCTTACCCGATTGAAATGCAATGGCCCAGTCGGGGTTGTAATTTCCAACAGGCGTCGGGATATGAAAACTCCTGGGCAGCTTGGCATACACGACGACTTCCGCACTGGCATCGAGTTCGCCGACAAACGTCCGCTCGTTGGTCGAATCAGTGAACACGTAGTCGTAAATGTGGCGAGTCGCCTTGAAGCCCTTGCTCAGGTCTTCCTTTTTCTCCTGGGTGAAAATATCGATGGTGTGGGTTTCATCAAGCGGGCTGTAAGCGAGGTGCTCAACGACGACGGTCGCTTTCTGCTCATTGATGATTGTGCCGGCCTTCAGAAGAAAATCCTCGGGGTTCGTCCTGAATTGGCTGAAGACGGCGGCGTTGATGCCGCGCAGGATAGCGGCGATGGTTCGGCGGGTGAGTTGCGTCGACTCGGTGAGCTTGCCGATCACGTCGTACTTCACGACTGAACTGGCTGAAGTCACCAAGTAATCCGTTTGATTCTGCTTGGCGACGAAGGCCTCGCCACTCTTCATCTCCTCGTATTTCGCCTCGTCCTTCTGCTCGCCCCGGGTAACGGTGTATTGGAGCGGCGTGACGCGCAGTTCCTTGTCCAGGGCCTTGGTGCACTTGTCGATCAACTCGTCGGTCTTGAAATCCACCGCATAGATGGCTTTGCGGTTGATGCGGCGCCAAAGCTCCTGAAACTCCTTCTTCTCGAAGTTGGCGTTGAGCGGATTCACTTTTCCCTTACGGTCATCTTCGATGGCGGGAAGTTGGGCCATGCTGAACACGCTGTCGATGAGCTGGAAAACTTGCTCCTGGTAGGGAGCCAATTCGGGCGGCAAGTCCTTCAATGTGCCGTCCTTCTTCGCTTGGTGATATAGCTCGGCAATGTGGTCGTCGGCATCCGTGTAATCGTTCTTCACCAGATAGCGCTCGATCAGTTTGGCCATCTGCGGCGTCACCTTCACGTCGCCGGTCGGCGTCTTCAGCAGCTTGTCCCTGAAGTACTCCTCGTTGGCTTGGCGAGGCCGATTAGACAGCGAAGCGCTGATGTCCTTCTGCAAACCGGAAACGAAATCCCGGTAGCTCTCGTTGGCCACCACCGTCAGCACATTCACCTGGTGCACGGTGGCGGGGTCGTCCATGCGGTCTCCGCCCTGGGTCACGGCCAGACGCATACCCCGGCCGACCTCCTGCCGGCGCGACACCGTGTTGTCGCTGTGCTTGAGGGTGCAGATCACGAACACGTTGGGGTTGTCCCAGCCCTCGCGCAAAGCGGAATGGGAAAACAGGAAACGCACCGGCTCCTCGAAACTCAGCAAGCGCGCCTTGTCCCGCAGGATCAGATCGTAGGCATCCACATCGTCCGCCTCGCCGGCCGATTCGCCGCGGGCCTTCACGGCGGGATTCACCAGGCGTTTCGTCTTCTTATCGATGGAGAAATAGCCGTTATGCGTCCTGCCGGTCTCGATGCCCTTGAGGTAACGGTTGTAGGGTGTGTCCTCCAGGGTCAGCACCTCGTTGAGCTGGGCGTTGTATTCCTCCTCGAACATCAGGGCGTATTCGCCGGCCTGCTCTCCGGCCTCGTTGTAGCTGCGGTATTTCGCCACCTCGTCGATAAAGAACAGGGATAGCACCTTGATCCCCTGGTCAAAGAGCGTTTTCTCCTTCTCGAAGTGCGCCTTGATCGCCTCGCGTATCTGGATGCGGCGCAACGACACCTCGCTCACATCGCCAGCCGCCTCGCCGGCCGCAAGCACGACCCCGTTGGTGAAGCTGACCGTGTTGTCGATGGCATTGATGTCCGACACCACGAAGCCGTGGTACTGCGCCAGCCCATCCGATAGCTCATGAAGATTGTCGCCCTTGCGCAGCATGCGCAGCACCCGCTTGATGCCGTTCTTTTGCTGGATTTCCAGCTCGGCCCGCGCTTCGGGCGGCTTGGTCGTGGCGATCCGGATGGACTCCAGGTAGAGATAGGCATTGATGCCGGCCAAGCCCCTCACCGTGATGCCGCGTACCGCGATCTTCTTCACCAGTTTTTGGTTGTAGGCGTCGATGGCATCGAGCCGATAAACCTTGTTGTGCTCGGTCTTGTGGGTGGCCGAATAGCGCAGGATCATCAGCGGCTCGAACTCCGCCAGCTTCTCAGTGGTAGCCTTGCCCTCCATCTTCTGCGGCTCGTCCAGGATCAGGATCGGGCGGTTCTTCTTGATGACGTCGATGGGTCGGCGCGACTGGAAATCGTCCAGCTCAAGATAGATGCGTCGGGCATCCTCGCCCCGGGCGGCGAAGGCCTGCTGGTTGATGATCATCACGTTGATGCCGGCATCGGAGGAAAAACTCTCCAGGTTGTGCAACTGCTTCGAGTTGTAAACGAAGTAGCGGACGCGCCTGCCGTATTGCTCCAGGAAGTGCTCCGCCATGATCTCGAAGGACTTCAGTACGCCTTCGCGGATGGCGATGCTGGGCACCACGACGATGAACTTGCACCAGCCGTAGTCCCGGTTCAGCTCGAACATCGTTTTGATGTAGCAATAGGTCTTGCCCGTGCCGGTCTCCATCTCGACGTCCAGATTCACGTCGCATACGGGGGTCTTCTTCAGCTCCGGCGAGACGGCGAGGTTCTGCCGCCGCTGCACCCCTTGCAGGTTCTCCAGCAACTGGGCGGGCGGCAGGGCAATCCTGTCGTTGGCGAAGCCGTCACCCTCGAAGCCGGCCAGGGGCAGGGTGCTTTCCGATTCGACACGGCCCGGATCGATGGCGTACTTGAAGCCAAGGCTCTTGGGCTGGCCGGCGAAGCAATCCACCACCGCCCTGACGGCGTCGGTTTGATACGCCTGTTGCTTGAATTTGAGTTTCATCGTTGGTTCGGCCGCCTCTTAGTACCCCTACTATTACCCCTATGTGGAGGTAATTACCCTTTCTTCTTCCACACCGCCGCAGGCCCCCGCCCCCGGCATACCAACAAGCCGGCCGCCTGCTGCTCGCGCAGAACGCGCCGAACCATATCCCGGCTCACACCGGGGCAAGACTGTTCCAAGGCGCTGATGGCGAAGCCCTTGCCGGGCACCGCGGTGAGGCGCTCGATGCTCGCCAGCACCAGCTCCCGCTTCGAGCCGCGCGGCGCTCCCGTTTGGCCAACCCGCTCCTCGAACTCCCGGTAGGCCGATTTGAGTATCGACAGCACATAGTTGATGAACGGCCAGGGGTCATGTTTGCCCTCGTGCCAGCCCTGGGAGCTTTGCTCCAGGGTCTCGTAGTAGCGCTCCTTGTTCTGCTCCACCAGCCGCTCCAGGCTGATGTAGCGGCCCACTTCGTAGCCCAGGTGATAGCTTTGCAGCAGCCACAGCAGCCGGGACACGCGCCCGTTGCCGTCGCGGAACGGGTGGATGCAGAGAAAGTCCAGATTGAACGCCGCCAGCAGCAGCAAGGGTGGCGCCCAGCGCTGATCCAGGCCGGCGTCCCAGTCGGACACCAGCGCCGCCATGTGGCGCGGGGTTTCCGCCTCCGGCACGGTCTTGAAGCGCACCCGCTCGCGGCCGTCGGCATAGCGCTCGATGATGTCGCCGTCTTTTTCCTTGTACTGCCCCGCATCCCATATCTGACCGCGAGTCAGCCCATGCAGTTGCTTGATGGTGGCTTCCGTCACCGCGATGTCGGCGGCCTGGGCATGAATCCAGGCCAGGGCGTCCCGATAGCCGCGCACCTCTTCCTCGTCGCGGTCGCGGAACAAGGGCTTGGGCGCGACCAGCAATTCGCGCACCCGCGAGACCTTGACGGCCACCCCCTCGATGCGGTTGGACGATACGGCGCTCTCGATCAGCGCGTGCTCGCGCAGCGCCTTCAAACGCTGCGGCGACTGCCGCGTGTAAAGCTCTTGCTTGCCGCGAAACTCGCCCAGGTCGGACAAATACCAGGCGGTGGTGGCTGGCACCTGCAATTGCCCGGAAGCGAACAGCCGTAGCGTATGCATGGGGTTAAAGGCTCTTCACTTCGGTTTCGGGGCTGAGCAGCTTGAAGATCTGCGCCACGTTGATCTTGGTGCTGTCGCTGTCGTAGCTGCTGTCGCGGAACACGGCCCGCAGCGGTTTGCGCTGGGCCAGTTCCTTCACCAGGTCTTCGGTGATGTGGGTGTCGAAGCAGGCCGCCAGGGCGTTGCCGTCCACGAAGAACACGGTCTTGCCGGCGATTTGCTGTTGCTCAATGGGCAGAGCCAGGTCCACGCCCCAATCCAGCAGCACCTGGAATAGCAAATCTTCGGGGGTGCGGTCTGGCTTGATGTTGTCGGTGTGGAACGCCAGTTGATCCTGCTGCACTGCGTCGGGCGCGTAGTACACGTCATTCATGTTGGACGTGTCGATCTTGAGGACGCGGAAACCGATGTCGAGATCAGAAGCGCCTACGGCGCTCTCGGCTTTGATCTTCCTGCCGGCCCTTCGGAGTCGCTCTTTTCCGATGTCAGCGATAGTTTTGAAGTCTCGGTGTCCCGCCTCTGACTCATCGGCAATCTGAACCATGACATACCGACGACTGCCCTGATCAGCGGCATTCGCAGCAAGCACGGCATGACCGCAGGTGCCTGAGCCTGCGAAGAAATCCAACACGATGCCTTGCCCATTCGATGTTGCCTGAACAACTAGCTTCGTCAGCAAAGTCAGTGGCTTTGAAAATGGGAATATTTTTTCGCCGAACAAATCTTGGATAACGCGAGTGCCTTCGGTCGTAAATCCCACATCATCGAACCAAGATGAAAGGCCTGTATCGAGAGTCCGAGCTTCCCGAAGGAACTTCTTATGTCTTGGGCGCCCATCAACCTTGTTAGGCCACAGGATTCTGTCCTCCGCGATTAGGCGATCCATTGTCTCTGGCGCACACATCCAACCGCGGGTTGGTGAAGGCGGATATCGTCTGCCCGTCTTTGGATTCACTACGTCGTAGTGCAGATTTGGACGTTCTCTCTCATTTGCGATTCCCGTGAGATTGTCGCTAAACCATGGTCCACGAGGGTCGTTGTCGGGGTTTGAATATTTCTCTTGGTCGATGGGCATCCCTTTAAATGTCGCTTCGACCTTCTTATAACAAACCACATACTCATGATCAGTTGATGCTTTGTCGTCATTACGGCTATCTGCCACTTGCCTGCGTCGCCACACGCACGTGATCAAGAACGAACCAACACCGAATAGTTCATCACAGATTCGCCGAAGATTAGAAAACTCGTTCTCATCGATACTCACCATGAGTATTCCGTCTGATGCCAACAGATTCCATGCAATCTTTAGGCGAGGGTAAAGCATCGAAAGCCAATCTGAGTGAAACCTTCCGTTAGCACTGGTGTTGGCAATCATTCGATTGCCTTCATTGTCTACCTGATTAGATCTAGTCATGTATGACTCAGCATCCTCAGAGAAATCGTCCTCATAGATGAAGTCATTTCCGGTGTTGTACGGCGGATCGATATAGATCAGCTTCACCTTCCCCAGATACGTCTCCTGCAACAGCTTCAACGCATCCAGGTTGTCGCCTTCGATGAACAGATTCTTCGTGGTATCGAAGTCCACGCTCTCCTCGCGGCAGGGCCGCAGGGTCTTGGCGATGGGCGCGTTGGCGGCCAGCAGGGCCTCGCGCTTGCCGGGCCAGTCCAGGTGGTAGCGCTCCCGGGGGCCTTCGACGATGTGGTCGGAGAGTTCCTGGCGCAGTTGGTCGAAGTCGATGGCCCGCTTGATTTTCCCGGTCTTCTCGTCGTTGGTCTCGGTGACACAGTTGGGGAACAGGGCGGCGAGCTTTTCGATGTTCTCGGCGGTAATGTCCGGTGTGTGCAGTTTGAGTTTTTCCATGGCGACTATCTATGACTGTTGCAGCAAGGCCAGCTCGGCATTCAGCGTGCGCAATTGGGCATTCAGCTCCACCTTGCGGTTGAATTGTTTTTCCTGGGCCAGGCGGGTTTCCAGTTGCCGCCGGGCCCGCTGCTTCGCGGCCATGGCATTGTACCGGGCCACCTGTTCGCCGAGGCTTTCGCCGGGGCGCGGCGCTAGGGGGATATGGCGGCGGACGATCTGCTCGTAGAGGCCGGCGAGATCGAGGGCAACGGGCAGGGGCGGCCGCTCGGCCTCCAGCGGCTGGGGATAGGTTTGAAAGCTGGCTTCGATCACCCACTTCGACGCGTCCGCCTCGCTGGGGCGTTTGTAAGATGCGGCAAAACTGACTTGCCCTTCGTGGGTGAGCTGAAACACCAAGGGGAAGGGAATGGCCCGGTCGATGGCCTGGAGGATGGCCGGATCGAGTTGCGGCGTTCTGAGGGCTATCTCGAATACCTGGATTTCGTTGATGCCTTTGCGCGGCGGCAGATTGACGGTTTCCGGTGCCAGCTTGTACTTCCAGAGTATTTCGCCGACCTGGGCGACAAAGAGTTCCTTGAGCCGTTTCAAGGGCCGGGCGTGGGCGTAGATCTTGGTCTTGGGCACCGGGCGATTGAACTCGGCCTGTTTCGGGTAGGCGAACATGGCGTCAGATCACCACGTAGGCGTCGGCGCCGCCGGGGATCTGTGCGGCCCGAATGTGGCGATCCAGGGTGACCAGCTTGCCCTGCCGATGCATGGCCAAGCTGAGCAAATAGTGGTCTGTCAGATGCTTGGACACTGGCAAGGCCGGTGCACTACGCAGGGAAAGGTCGTCTGGCCAGAAACGATGGCCCTCATAGGCGCAGAGCTGTTTCAGGATGGCACAGGCGGCATCGGTGTTGCCCGGTCCGTTCGGATAACTGGCATGGCTGATGATGCGGACAAAGCCATTCTCGGTGATCGGGCAGGTGGCCCAGCCACGCTGGTGGTTGGCGAGAAAGAACGATTCCGCCTTGCCGTGGTGCTCGTGGTCGGCATCGGCCAGGGCGATCAGGATGTTGATGTCGAGCAGGTACATACGCGCTGCTAGATGCCTTCGCGTTCCATGATTTCGTAGATGAGCTGGCTGGTCACCTTGACGCCGCGCTTCTTGAGCATGGTTTCGATGACATGGTGCGTGGTGCCGCCATCCGTCGACGAGGGGTCGTAGAACACAATGAAGGCGATCAGTTCGAAGTCGTCGAGTCCGTGGATGGTATTGGTCAGGGCGGTGGTTTTGCCACCCGAGAACAGGCTGTCGATGTCTTTCTCTTCCTTCAACTCGATCATGGAGTGGATGGCCTTGCCCAGCAGCTCGGAATAGGCATCCATGCGGCGGCCGTCTTTGGTGACTTTGTTGAAGGCCTGGTACACCTCGGGGATGGGCTCGTGCCGTTCCTTGCAGGCGGCGCGGGCGAGGTCGAGCAGACGCTTGGCTTCGGTGTGGTTGGCCACCACGGTACCGTCCTGGGCCACGTAAACCAGGTAATAGGGGTGCAGGCGGTTCTGCCGATTGATGTTGACGCTGTCGTTGCGGTTGCGCAGGGCGAAAATGACGCCGGGCACCAGGCCGCGCTCTGGGGCGGCAGGAACGACGGCGTGCATGCCGTTGGGCAGGCTGGCCAAGTCGCCATGGGTTTTGACGTAGTTCAGCAAATCCATGCGGAAATCGTTCAGGCCGAGATCGGTGATGGAGATGCCGGTCTTGAGGTCTTCCAGCTCGATGACTTCGTCCTGTAACCGCCGTAGCTGCTCGCGGCGGTAGGCGACGTCGTTGGCGCGGGCATCGAGTGGGTTGTCGTCGCCGCTGGCGGTGACGTCGGCGATGATCATACGGTTTTCGACCCGCTCCTTGAGGTTGATGTATTCGTCTAGCGTGATGTCCGGCCAGTAGTTCACCAACTGGATGTAGCGGTTCTGGGAGCCGATGCGGTCGATGCGGCCGAAGCGCTGGATGATGCGGACCGGGTTCCAGTGGATGTCGTAGTTGATGAGGGTGTCGCAGTCCTGGAGGTTCTGGCCCTCGGAAATGCAGTCGGTGGCGATGAGCAGATCGATCTCGCCCGTTTCCCTGGGCAGGATGGCCGCCTTCTCCTTGGAACGCGGTGAAAAGAGCGTGAGCAGCGACTGGAAGTCGTAGGCCTTCTTCAGTGTGCTCTTCGGGCTGTCGGCGCCGGTGACTTTGCCGGTGTGCAGATGCTGCTGCGCCAGGAAGAAGGGCGCCAGGTGTTCGTAGAGGTAATCCGCGGTATCGGCAAATGCGGTGAAGATGAGCACCTTTTTGTTGCCCGGATTGATGGGCGATGCCAGCTTGCTGAGGATGGTGGTCTTGAGATGCTGGAGCTTGGCGTCATCGGATGGTGTGACCTTGCGCATCTCCGCCAGCAAATCATCGATGACGGCGAGGTCGGCGCGCAACTCCTGTTCCCAACGCGGCAGATCCATGTCGGCGAGATTGATCTGGACCTTGTTGCCGATCTGTTCGTCATCGGGGCTTGGAAAGTCGGTTTCGTCATCCGGCTCCGTGTCGGCAAAGGCGGGGGAGACATCGGCAAAGGTCGCATCGCGCCCCGTTTTCTGGAAGTCGGCGATCTTTGCCAGAGTCTGAAGGTGAGTGTTGGCCAAGCTCTGCAAAGTCAGGCGGAAGGAGTGCACCGAACTTTCCAGCCGCTTGAGCAGGTTTACGGTCATTAAGGCCTGGATGCCCTTCTCGCGGCCCGTCTGCTTGAGGTTGCCGTGCCCCTGGTTCGCCTCGGGATCGAAACGCTGCTCGTATTGAAACAAGCGGCTGGGCTGCACGTAGCTCAATGGCGCATACACGGCGAGCGCGAGCGTGCTCAGGCGCTCGAATATCTCGTTGAAGCCGATCACATCTTTGCGGTGCGTAAGCGGGCAGTGATAGGGCACAGGTTTGAGGCGTTCCGGAAACGTGCCGATATCCTTGGTGTCGTAGTAGGTCTGGATATGGCGGCGTGAGCGGGCGATGGTGACGCTGTCGAGCAGTTCGAAGAAATCGAAGTCCAGGGTGTCGAGAATTGCCGCGGCGGTGCGCTCCTGCGGGGGTAGGGCGCTCCATGTGGTGAAAGCCGCCTGGGCACGGCGAAAAATCTCGTCAATGTGTTTTTCGGACTTGAGCTTGGAACCGAGTATTTCCGGATTGCCTTCGTAGGCAAGCGCAAGCTGGTTCTTGAGGTCGGCGAATCGGTTGTTCACCGGCGTGGCGGACAGCATGAGCACCTTGGTCTTTACTCCCTGCCGGATGACTTGATTCAACAGGCGCTGATAGCGGGTCTCGCGGTCGCGATAGAGGTCGTTGTTGCGAAAGTTATGGGACTCATCGATCACCACCAGATCGTAATTGCCCCAATTCACGCGGTTCAGCGCCAACCCAAACGAATACCCGCTTTCGCGCAGAAGATCCGTATGGCAAAGCACGTCGTAACCGAAGCGGTCCTTGGCGAAAATGTTAGTGACGAGGTTGCCTTTGTAGGTAAGCCAGTTGTCAGCCAGCTTCTTTGGGCAGAGGACGAGCACCGAGCGATTTCGCAACTCGTAGTATTTGACTACAGCCAGCGCGGTGAAGGTTTTTCCGAGGCCGACGCTGTCGGCGAGGATGCAGCCGTTGTAGGTTTCGAGCTTGTTGATGATGCCGTTGGCGGCGTCGCGCTGGAAATTGAAAAGCTTCTTCCAGACCAGACTGTCCTGATAGCCGGTGCGGTCGTTGGGCAGGACATCGGTGGTGATGTCTTCCAGGAATTCGCTGAAAATGTTGTAGAGCATCAGGAAATAGATGCGCTCGGGTGAATTCTCCTGATAGACGGATGCAATGTGCTCGCAGAGCTTCGCGGTTACATCTTCGAGTTTTGCCGGGTCTTTCCAAATCTCGTCGAAGAGCGAAAGGTAGCGACCCGTCGTCGGCTGCTCGTCCACCCGATTGACGAAGTTCGAAACGGCGTCGCCTTTTTCGTAACCAAGGTCGACTGCCGTGAACCCGTGCAAAGGAAGGTAAACGGAATCTTTGTCTTCCGTGCTGACAGCGGCAAACTGCTGCATCGGGGCGCGGCTGCGATTCGAACGGAAGATCGCCTTCTGCCGCATCCATTCGGCACATTCCTTCGCGATTGCGCGTTGGGTGAGTTCGTTGCGGAGACGGACTTCAAATTCACTGCCATAGAGGCTGCGCTCGCGTTCGAGCTTGGGGATGTGGAACTCGCGATGTTCCTTTTTGAGACGGTCGGTAACGTCGTCGGGAACGAAGGTCGGTGACGTGAAAATAAACTGGAGGGAATCGATCTTCTCCAACTCCGCTTTCAGCGCTTCGAAAGCGTAGATCGAAAAGCACGAAGCTGCGATCCTCAGCTTGGAGCCGGGTCGAATGATCTGCTTCAGGTCATCGCCGAGGAGACGATTGATGTTGTCGAGTATTTCCATCGGCCAATTAATTGTTCTGCGGAGTTTCTATCGTTGATATCGAGCCATTATGCACATGAGGCTATAGTCCCAACCTCAGCCTGAGCTTGCTCCTTGTTGTAATGCTGATTCGATTGGATTGTATCGGATGCCATGAAACCCGTACGAAAATAGGCTTAGCGCAGCATTCATCACTTAATCGCTATTGCCGCACTAATGCCAACTGATACGTAAAATTAGACTTGAAGATATAGACAAGAGCGCTGTCAGATTGCAGCTCTCTGAGCGCAATGTTGTGATAGCCAAGCGACACGGGAAGTTAACTTCGGCCAAATAAAATTCCAACCCTACCCATTTCAAATCAAAATTACGGCCATCTACCTATCAACAAATCCGCGGCAGCGGATCGTCCTCCAGTTCGTCGATCACGCGCCGGCCGCCCAGCCCGGTTTCCAGGATCACGCGCCCGCCGCCGGTTTCGATGCGGCCGATGAGGGCGGCATCGCCGCCTTCGGGCAGGGCGCGCCAGCGGCTCAACACTGCCTCGGCCGCAGACGGGGCGACGGCGGCGACGATGCGGCCTTCGCAGGCCAGAAAGTAGGGGTCGTAACCGAGCATGTCGCAGACGGCGACGACTTCCGGGCGCAGCGGCACGGCGTGCTGTTCGAGCAGGACGCTGTGGCCGCTGGCGCGTGCGATTTCGTGGGCGACGGTGGCGAGCCCGCCGCGCGTGGGGTCGCGCATGAACCTGAGTTCCGGCAGGTCGCGCACGGCGCGCGCCAGCGGCAGCACCGAGGCGGAATCCGAACGCAGGCTGCCGGACAGGCCGAACTGTTCGCGTGCGAGCATGACGGCGATGCCGTGGTCGCCGACGCTGCCGGAGACGATGACCGCGTCGCCCGGCACGATGCGGTTCATGCCCAGCGGCGCGGCGGCGCGCCGCACGCCGACGCCGGTGACCGAGAGATACAGGCCGCCGCCTTCGCCGCGCCGCACCACCTTGGTGTCGCCGGCGACCACGGTCATGCGGTTTTGCCGCGCGGCGCGCGCGAAGCTGGCGATGTAGCGGTCCAGCTTTGCGATTTCCAGGCCTTCTTCGATCAGCGCGGAAAGCGTGCAGTAGACGGGGTCGGCGCCGGCCACGGCCAGGTCGTTGACGACGCCGTGCACGGCGAGCGAGCCGATGTCGCCGCCGGGAAATTCGAGCGGCTCGACGGTGAAGCCGTCGGTGGTGACCAGCAGTTCGCCATCCGGCTGCGGCAGGGCGACCGCGTCGGCGTCGGTGTCGAGCAGCGGGTTGCCGAGGTGGCGCACGAAGATGCCGGCGATGAGTTCGCGCATGAGGCGGCCGCCGTTGCCGTGGGCGAGAAGGATGCGGGTGTCGTCCATGCTTATGTTTGTGCGTACAGGTATTCGATGACCTGCCCGAAGCTTAACCCGGCGTCGTTGACCGGGATGCGCTGTGGCAGGCAGGCGACGAAGCCGGCCGCCTCCAGCCGCGCGCACACGGTTTCGGCCAGCAGGCGGTTCTGGAACACGCCGCCGGTGAGGCCGACGTGGCGGATGCCGGTTTCTTCGCACAGGCGTGCGGCTTGATCGACGAGCGCCTGCGCCAGGCTGAGATGAAAATCCGCCGCGCGCGCAGCCGGCGTGCGGCCCGCGTCGTTCAGCACCGGCAGCAGCGGCGACCAGTCGCTGCGCCATACACCAAGCGCATCGCGGGCCAGCGGCAGGGGCACGGCACGGCCTTCGGCCGTGGCGGCTTCCGCTTCGAGCCGCATCGGCGCCTCGCCTTCGAAGCTGGCCTGGGTGCAGATGCCGCACAGCGCGGCGGCGGCGTCGAACAGCCGCCCGACCGAGGTCGTGACCGGGCTGTTGAGATGGTGCGTCCAGGCCTGATGCAGGGGCGCGGGCGCAAAGGGGGCGGGCAGGCCCGCTTCCCACAGCAGGGCGGCGGCGGCGCGCCAGGGCTCGCGCCCGGCCTTGTCGCCGCCAGGCAGGCGAAAGGGCTTGAACGACGCCGCATGCCGCCAGCGGCCGGGCAGGCCGGCGAAGGCTTCGCCGCCCCACAGGCTGACATCCGCACCCAACCCGACGCCGTCCCAGGCGAACACGATCCAGTTCGATACGGCCGGGTATTCCCAGGCCAGCGCCGCGGCATGCGCGTGGTGATGCCAGACCCCGGACACGGGCAGGCCGCTGTCGCGCACAAAACGGCGGTAGCCGTAGCCGGGATGGCGGTCGATCACGAGGCGCTTCGCCTCGACCTGGTACAGCCGCTGCAGGTCTGCCGCGACCTGCGCCAGGGTGTCGAGGCTGCGCGGGCTGTCGAGTTCACCGATGTGCGGCGAGACGACGGCGCGCCTGTCCCAGGCAAGGCACACGGTGTTCTTCATGTGGCTGCCGAGCGCGAGCACGGGTTCGGCAAGCGGCGCGGGCAGGTCCAGTTCCAGCGGCGCATTGCCGCGCCCGAGCCGCAGCGGGCGCGGCACGCCGGCAATCGTGCGGTACACCGGGTCGTCGGCCGGACGCACGATGGGGCGGTCGTGATGCAGAAAGGCATCGGCCAGATGCGCAAGCCGGGTTTCGGCTTCGGCATTGTCGGTCAGCACCGGTTCGCCGGACAGGTTGGCCGACGTCGCCACCAGCGGGCCGCCGAAGTCGGCGAGCAGCAACGCGTGCAGCGGCGAGTAGGGCAGCAGGCAGCCGATTTCGGCAAGGCCGGGGGCGAGGTTTTCCGCGAGCGTGGCGTCCGCCTGTTTCGGCAGCAGCACGATGGGGCGTTCGGGCGACTGCAGGCGGGCCATCGATGCCGGCGTTGCGTGCACGCAGGCCTGCACGGCGTCGGGATCGGGAAACATCACGGCCAGCGGCTTGGCCGGGCGCGGCTTGCGCGCGCGCAGGGCGGCGACCGCCGCTGCGTTGCGCGCGTCGCACAGCAGGTGGTAGCCGCCCACGCCTTTGGCCGCGACGATTTTGCCGGCGCGCAGGGCGGCGATGGTGGCGGCCAGCGCGGTTTCGTCGCCGGCGAGCGATGCGTCCGCCGCCACGAAACGCAGATGCGGCCCGCACACCGGGCAGGCGATGGGCTCGGCATGAAAGCGGCGGTCGAGCGGGTTGTCGTATTCGGCCTGGCAGTCGGGGCACAGCGCGAAATCGCGCAGGGCGGTGTTGGGCCGGTCGTAGGGCAGGGCGCGGATCAGCGTGTAGCGCGGGCCGCACTGCGTGCAGTTGATGAAGGGATAGCGATGGCGGCGGTTGGCCGGGTCGTGCAGTTCGGCCAGGCAGTCGGCGCAGACGAAGCCGTCCGGCGGCAGGTGGGCATCGGCCTGCTGCGTCGCCACGCTGTCGCGGATGACGAATCCGCTGGCCGCTTCGGGCGCGCAGTCCGACACGGTAAGCGGGCCGGGCACGGCCAGCGGCGGCGCCTCGTCGAACAGGGCCGCCTCGAATTGCCGCAATTGTTCGGGTTCGCCTTCGGCGTGGATTTCCACCCGGCCGTCGGCATTGCGCACCCAGCCGGCGATGGCGTGCGCGTGCGCAAGCCGGTGGACGAAGGGCCGGAAGCCCACGCCCTGCACCCGCCCGCCGACCGTGATGAACTGCGCGATCCGTTCAGGCATCGGCCGCAACGCGCACGCCGCCGGCCCACCAGATGCGGCAGGCGCCTTCGTCCGACACCATGCAGGGGCCGACCGGGGTGCGCGGCGTGCAGGCGCGGCCGTAGATGCGGCACTGGTTGGGATAGATTTTTCCGAGGACCACCTGTGCGCAGTCGCAGCCGGGCGGCATGTCGCCGGCCCGGCGGCGCGCGGGATCGGCGTGGTCGGGAAACCGCACGCGCGCATCGTGACGCGCCAGCGCCGGTTTCAGGGCATAGCCGGACTGCGGGATGACGCCGATGCCGCGCCAGTTGGCGTCGACGACGTCGAGCGTTTCGCGCAGGAAGCGCTGCGCCGTGGCATTGCCCTCGGGATGCGCGACCTCGCGGTAGCAGTTGTCCAGAAAACGCTCGCCGGTCTTCAACTGGCGCAGCACGGAATAGAAGGCCGCCAGCAGCGATTCGGTCGAAAAGCCGGCGACGGCGGCAGGGATCTCGTGGCGGTCGACGACGAAGCGCCATTCCTCGGGTCCCATCACCGCCGAGACGTGGCCGGGCGCGACCAGCGCGTCGAAGCCGGGTTTGCCCGGGCTGGATTCAAAACTGCCGAGCAGCATCGCCACCGCCGGCCAGGTCAGCCGGCCCGACAGCAGGATGGACAGATTGTCGGGAATGCCCTCGGCGAGCATCGCCGCCACGGGCGCCGTGGTGGTCTCGAAACCGGCGGCGAAGAAGACGACCGCGCGCCCGGGGTTCGCCTGCGCGATGTGCCGCGCATCGAGCGGGCTGGCGACCGGCCGCACGTCGGCGCCGGCGGCCTGCGCCTCGGCCAGCGAACGCACTTCGCCCTTCTTCACGTTGACCGGCACGCGCAGCATGTCGCCGAAGGCAACGAGGATGACCTGATCCTGCAACGCGAGCTGGATCGCCTGGTAGACGTCCTCCTCCGGGCACACGCAGACCGGGCAGCCGGGGCCGGGCACCAGTTCGATCCATGCAGGCAACGCGCCGCGCAGGCCGGCGTGGGTGATCGAGCGCTCGTGTCCGCCGCACACGTTCATGATCTTGACCGTGCGGCCGAATTCGAGGGCGCGGAGTTTCTCCAGCCAGTGGTGCGCGTCGTCCATCAGGCGGTCGCGGCGTGCAGTTTCTGCCCGTCGGGCTGGATGGCCGGGCGGCGGGATTGCCCGACGGCGACACGGGCACGCTGGGCGGCGAGCTGTTCACGCAGCCAATCCAGCCAGGCATCCATGCCCAGATTCTTGCGCGCGGACAGGCGCAGCACCGGCGCCGGGTTGGCCAGGTCGCGCAGGTGCGCCTCGGCCTTGTCCGGATCGAAATCGTCGAGCACCGCGAGCAGGTCGGTCTTGGTCAGCAGCATGGCGTCGGCCGCGCGGAACATGACCGGGTACTTGGCCGGTTTGTCGTCGCCTTCGGTGACCGAGAGCAGGGTGACGTTGAGGTGGTGGCCGAGGTCGAAGCTGGCGGGGCAGACGAGGTTGCCGACGTTCTCGATGAACAGGATATCGACGCCGTCGAGATTCATGTGGTGCAGCGCGTCGTGCACCAGATGCGCGTCGAGGTGGCAGGCGGTGCCGGTGACGATCTGGTGCGCCTGCACGCCTTGCGCGCGGATGCGCTCGGCGTCGTTCTCGGTATCGAGGTCGCCTTCGATCACGGCGCAGGTGAATTCATTCTTGAGCGCGGCGAGCGTGGCTTCGAGCAGGGCGGTCTTGCCGGAACCGGGCGAGGACATCAGGTTGATGGCGAGGATGCCGCGGCGGTCGAAGTGTTCGCGATTGTGGGCGGCCTGGTCGTCGTTCTTCTGCAGCAGGCCTTTCAATACCGATACGGCCGTCGCGCCCTTGGCAACGGGCTTGAAGGCGAGGTGTTGGTTGCCGGGAGTGAGGTTGCAGCCGCAGGTATCGCACATGGTGGTGAGTAGTAAGCAGTAAGCGGGGAGGGGTCAGGGGGCGGTTTCGAGTTCGACGCTTTCCAGCAGGAGTTCGTCGCCGGACACGATCTGCGTGTGCCAGTCGCCGCAGGCGCCGCAGATCAGGCGGTTCAGCGCGGCTTCGGTGTCGGCGCCGCAGGTCTGGCAATGCACCCGGATCGGGGCGTCGACGAGGTCCAGCACGGCATGTTCCATGCGGCTGCCGGCCGCCGCGAGCGGAAAGGCGTTCGCCAGCAGCGCCGGCACCACGCCGGCGAGCGGGCCGATGCGTACGCGGATCAGCGAAGCGGCGCGGGCCTTGTTCTGGCGGATCACGTCGTCCACCTGTTCCACCAGTGCCTGCGCAACGGCGAGTTCATGCACCGCTTTCCTCCAGGATCTGGTCGAGCAGTTCCCATGAACTGCGCGCATCGGCCTCGGTGATTTTCTGGATGGCGTAGCCGACGTGCACCATGACGAAATCGCCGACGGCGGGCAGGTCGTCCTGCATCATGAACAGGCTCACGTCGCGCCACACGCCCTTGGCCTGGCAACGGGCGACAAAGCCGTCTATGGTTTCAATCTGCATGGGAATGGCGAGGCACATGAGACAGTCCGAAGTGTTTCCAATCCAGTATATGCGATTTGCCGGCGCCTGCCCCGGATCGCGGATGTTACAAATTTATTGTATAAATCATATAGTTGACTGAATTACTTGGTTGTTATTCTGTGATGCGGCTGATAGATTGATCCCCATGAAAACGCTCGTGCTCGGCATCGGCAACACCCTGCTTACAGACGAAGGCGTGGGGGTACACGTGGTACAGGCGCTCGAACCCCTGCTGGCCGGTCAGCCCGACGTGACCCTGCTCGATGGCGGCACGCTGTCCTTCACGCTGGCGGGGCCGATCGAGGAAGCCGAAGCCCTGATCGTGGTCGATGCCGCCAACATCCGGTCGTATCCGGGCGACTGGACCCTGTTCGAAGGGGAGGCGATGGACCGCTTCCTGATGGGCAACCGGAAATCCACGGTGCACGAAGTCGGGCTCACCGATCTGCGGGCGATCGCCATGCTGGCCGGCCACTGGCCGGCGCGGCGCGCGATGGTGGCCATCCAGCCCGACGTCGTCGACTGGGGCGAACAGCCCACGCCGGCGGTTGCGGCCGCCATTCCCCCCGCCTGCGCGGCGATCCACGACCTGATTCGCGAGTGGCGCGATGTCGCTTGAGACCATTCCCATCCATGCCGTCCCGCCCGCGGCCGGCCTCAGCGGCAACGCGCCGCCCCTGCTGCACGAATTGCACGCGATGCTGCGCCGCCTGCTCGATACCGGCGCATCCTCGTCCATCGACCTGTCCGCGCTGCCGCTCACGCCGGCCGACCTCGACTGGCTGCGCGACAAACTGGGCAGCGGCGAAATCGCGGTCACCCTGCAGGCCAATGGCGAATCCACGCTGGACGAGACCCAGTGTTCCGGGATCTGGTGGGTCACGCATCGCAATCCGCAGGGCGCGGTCGTCGCGCAATTCATCGAAGTGGCCTTCGTGCCGGAACTGTTGCAGGCCCAGCCCCAGGACGTGGAAATCGGACTGGACTATCTTGATTCAATTCGCGCCGACCTCTAAGGTAAACGTAAAGGCCACCGCGCCCAGCCAGGAGATAGCAGCATGCAAGGTCCGTTGATCGATTCACTCACCCGGCAGGGCATCACGCGCCGCACCTTTCTCAAATACTGCGCCACGCTGGCCTCGATGATGGCCTTGCCGCCGACCGCCGGCCGCGCGATGGCCGAAGCGATGGCGGCGGCGAAACGTCCCTCGGTGATCTGGCTGCCGTTCCAGGAATGCACGGGCTGCACCGAATCGATCACGCGGTCGCATTCGCCCACCATCGAGGGCATGATCTTCGACATGATCTCGCTCGACTACCAGGAAACCCTGATGGCCGCGGCGGGTTTCCAGGCAGAGGAAGCCCGACACAATGCGATGAAGGAAAACGCGGGCAAGTATCTGCTGATCGTCGACGGCTCGATTCCGCTTGCCATCGACGGCGCCTATTCGTGCATCGGCGGCCGTTCCAACGTGGACATCCTCAAGGAAGCCGCGGCAGGCTGCGCCGCCATCGTCGCCATGGGTTCGTGCGCCTCCTACGGCGGCATTCCCAAGGCGAACCCGAACCCGACCGGCGCGGTATCCGTGGCCGACGTCATCAAGGACAAGCCCATCGTCAACATTCCGGGCTGCCCGCCCATTCCCGTGGTGATGACCGGCGTGCTGGCGCACTACCTCACCTTCGGCGCGCTGCCCGAGCTCGACGACAAGGGCCGGCCCAAGGCCTTCTTCGGCGACACCATCCACGATCGCTGCTATCGCCGTCCGTTCTACGACCAGGGCAAGTTCGCCAAGACCTTCGACGACGAAGGCGCGCGCAACGGCTGGTGCCTGTTCGAACTCGGCTGCAAGGGGCCGGTGACGCACAACGCCTGCGCCACGGTGAAATGGAACGGCGGCACTTCCTGGCCGGTGGAATCCGGGCATGGCTGCCTCGGCTGCTCGGAGCCGGACTTCTGGGATGCCGGCGGGTTCTACAAGGCGCTGTCGACGCCGGCCGATCCGCTCAGGTTCGCCGCCGCGGCGGCCGTGGTGGGGGCGGGGGCGGGCGTCGCAGTGAGCTTTGCCAACCGCGCCAAGAAGGATGCGGCCAAGACGGCGCACGAGACGACCACGCTGGCCGACCTGGAGAAATAGCATGACCGATCTGCAATTCCTCACCTGGGTCCGCGGCACGGGGCTCAACATCGCCGTGACGATCTTCCTGCTCGGCGTACTGTGGCGCCTGGTCGAAATCTACTCGCTCGGCCGCAAGCCCGACCTGTCCGCGCCGCGCCATACGCCCGGCGCATCGGGCCTGCATACCGTGTTCCGCCGCTCGCTGCCGCCGCCCGGCATGCTCAAGCGTTCGCCCGTGAGCTACATCGGCGGCTACATCTTCCACATCGGGCTGGCCATCGTGGTGTTCGGCTTCGGGCCGCACATCCTGCTGGTGAAAGGCCTCACCGGCCTGTCCTGGCCCGGGCTGCCTTCGCAGTTCGTGGACATGACGGCGGTGGTGACGATGGCGGCAATGGTGGTGGTGCTGGCCGACCGCATCAACAAGCCCGTCAAACGCTTCCTCAGCACCTTCGAGGACTGGTTCGCCTGGGTCGTCACCTTCCTGCCCGTGCTGACCGGCTGGATGGCTTTCCAGCATCTGCTGCTGCCGTACACGACGATGCTCGCGCTGCACATCCTGTCGGTCGAACTGCTGCTGGTGGTGCTGCCGTTCACCAAACTGTTCCACGCCTTCACCCTGATCGGCTCGCGCTGGTACAACGGTCGGGTCAACGGCCACAAGGGGGTCCCGGTATGAGCGCCTCTCTCGAAAAGGGCATCCGCGTCCTCAAGGAAGTCATCGACGCGCCCATTGCCAGCTATTTCAACAGCTGCGTGCACTGCGGCCTGTGCGCCGAGGCCTGCCTGTTCTACACCGAGACCGGCGACCCGAAGTACACGCCCATCCACAAGCTGGAGCCGCTGCGCCGCGTGTACGAGCAGGAATACACGCTGCTCGGCCGGCTGAAGAAGATGGTCGGCCTGTCCAGGGCGGTCACCGACGACGAACTCGGGGAATGGCAGGAACTGGTCTACAACAGCTGCACGCTGTGCGGCCGCTGCTCCACGGTCTGTCCGGTGGGCAACGACATCGTCTACATGGTGCGCAAGTTCCGCGAAGGCATGTCCGCCGCCGGCCATGCGCCGGAAGGCATCAAGGGCGCGGTGAACCGCACCGTCACCGTCGGCAGCCCGATGAACGTGAAGCTGCCCGCGGTGCAGGCGCAGATGAAGCACGTGGAGGCGGACACCGGCCTGCCGATTCCGCTCGACGTCGAAGGCGCGGAATACATGGTGATGCTGTCCTCGATGGAGATCATCAACTTCCCCGAGTATCTCGGCGCCATCGCCCGCATCATGCAGCAGGCCGGCAAGACCTGGACGCTGTGTTCGACCGCCTTCGAGGCGACCAACGCCGGCATCCAGATCGGCAACTCGGACCTGGCGAAGGTGATCGTCTCGCGCATCGTCGACGGCGCGGAGCGGCTCAAGGTCAAGACCGTGATCAGCCCCGAGTGCGGCCATGCCTACACGGCCCTGCGCTGGGAGGGCGCCAACCTCGTCGGCCGGCCGTTCGACTTCAAGGTCCAGCACATCATCGAGGTGCTGGACGAATTCCGGCAGCAGGGCCTGTTGAAGACCGAGGGTTTCGAGACCGACCGGCTGACCTTCCACGATCCCTGCCAGCTGGTGCGCCGCGGCGGCGTCATCGCGCAGCCGCACACGCTGATGAACATGGTGGCGCAGAATTTCGTCGAGATGCCCGACGCCGGCTTCATGAACTGGTGCTGCGGCGGCGGGGGCGGGGCCTCGGCGATCGAGGAGGGCGAGGAACTGCGTCTCGAAGCCTTCAAGAAGAAGAAGGCCCAGCTCGAGGCGGTGAAGCCGGATCGCCTGGTGACCGCCTGCGCCAACTGTCGCATCGTGCTCGAGGAAGGGCTGGAGCATTACCAGATGGACATCCCGGTGGTCGGCCTGACCGAGATGATCGCCGAGCATCTGCCCGAGAAGAAGGAGGGCTGAACCATGGCCATCAGCAACGACGCCGAATTCAAACGCACCCTGGCCTCGCTGGCCGTGCCGCGGCAACGGCAGGTCGCCGCCCGCTTCGTGCAGGCGGTGTTTCCGCTTTCCGGCGATGCGCGCATCAAGACCGCGCTGGACGCGGCCGTCCGCCCGGACGTCTCGGACGGCGAACTGGCGATGGCGGCGCAGGCCGCCAATACCGCACGGGTGGAAAGCTTCACCCGTTGCGGCCGCGAAACCGACTGGCGCGCCCAGGCCGGCCATTTCGTCGCCAAGGCGGCGGCAGCCTGCGTGAAGTCGGAGACGCAGGGCGAGAACCTGGCCTGGGAAGCCGCGATGCAGGCCCGCCTGGCGCGCACCTGCGAAACCGTCGCCGAAGGCACGGGCACCGACAACCGCGAAGCCGAGGCGCAGTACCGCAGCCTCGAAGCGTTTCTGAACAGCTAAGGAATCCAGGACATGACCACAGCACAGCGCGTCGTCGTCGACCCGATCACCCGCATCGAAGGCCATCTGCGCATCGAGGCGGAAACCGACGCCAGCGGAAAGATCACCAGTGCGTATTCCGCCGGCACCATGGTGCGCGGCATCGAGATCATCCTGCGCGGCCGCGACCCGCGCGACGCCTGGGCCTTCGCGCAGCGGATCTGCGGCGTCTGCACGCTGGTGCACGGCATCGCCTCGGTACGCTCGGTGGAAGACGCGCTGCACCGCGCCATCCCCGACTACCGCATTCCGCCCAACGCCGAACTGATCCGCAACCTGATGATCGCCGCGCAGCACGTGCACGACCACGTGATGCACTTCTATCACCTGCATGCGCTCGACTGGGTCGACGTGGTTTCCGCGCTCAAGGCGGACCCCAAGGCTACCTCGGCGCTGGCGCAAAGCCTGTCGAGCTACCCGAAATCGTCGCCCGGCTATTTCGCCGACGTGCAGAAGAAGGTCAAGACCTTCGTCGAGCAGGGCCAGCTCGGCATCTTCGCCAACGCCTACTGGGGCCACCCGGCCTACAAGCTGCCGCCCGAAGCCAACCTGATGGCCGTGGCGCACTATCTCGACGCCCTGGCCTGGCAGCGCGACGTGGTGAAGCTGCATGCCATTTTCGGCGGCAAGAATCCGCACCCCAATTTCGTCGTCGGCGGCGTGCCCTCGGCGATCTCGATCCACCCCGGCAGCGGGCACGGGGCCGGACCGCAATACCGCGGCGGCCAGGATGCCACCGCGCTCAACATGGTCGGCCTGCAGACGGTCGCCAACGTCATCCAGCAGATGCGCGACTTCGTCGACCAGGTCTACCTGCCGGATACCCTCGCCATCGCCGGCTTCTACAAGGAGTGGGGCGGCATGGGCGATACCGGCGGCAACTTCCTGTCGTTCGGCGACCTGCCGTCGAAGAGTTTCTGGGATACCGATTCCTACCTCGTTCCGCGCGGCGTCATCCTGGACCACGACATTTCCACCCTGCATCCGATCGATCTGGACGACGACAAGGAAATCCAGGAGTTCGTCAGCCACTCCTGGTACAAGTACGGCGCCGGCGACGCGCAGGGCCTGCACCCGTTCAAGGGCGAAACCGAACTCAACTACACCGGACCGAAGCCGCCCTACGACTATCTCGACGTGGGCGAGAAGTATTCCTGGCTGAAATCGCCGCGCTGGAAGGGCAAGGCGATGGAAGTCGGCCCGCTCGCCCGCGTGCTGATGCTCTACGCCAGCGGCAACGCGCAGGCGAAGGAGCTGGTGGGACACACCCTGAAGACCCTGGACGTGCCGGTCAATGCGCTGTTCTCCACGCTCGGCCGCACCGCCGCACGCACGCTGGAATCCAAGATCATCGCCGACGCCATGCAGGGCTGGTACGACCAGCTGGTGGCCAACATCAAGGCCGGCGACGTACGCACCTTCAACGACCAGTACTGGGATCCGTCCACCTGGCCGAAGCACATGCAGGGCGTGGGCCTCATGGAAGCGCCGCGCGGCGGACTCAGCCACTGGATCGTGATCGACGACGGCAAGATCGCCAATTACCAGGCGGTGGTACCGAGCACCTGGAACGCCGGCCCGCGCGATGCGCAGGGCCAGCCCGGCGCCTACGAGGCGGCCTTGCAGCACAACCACGTGATGCACGATCCGAAGCAGCCGCTCGAAATCCTGCGCACCATCCATTCCTTCGATCCCTGCATCGCCTGCGCCGTCCACGTCACCGATCCGGACGGCGAGGAACTGGTGCAGGTAAAAATCAAGTAGATTCGCCTGACAGCACGACACTGGAGATTCATTTATGCCCTCCCTGAAAAAACCCTACGTCCGACTCGTATTCCCGGCGCTGCTCGCGTTCTACGCGGGCGCGGCGTCCGCGCACACCGGCCACCACGCGGTCGCCGGGTTCGTCAGCGGATTGAGCCACCCGCTGTCGGGGCTGGACCATCTGCTCGCCATGGTCGCCATCGGCCTGTGGGCGGCGCAGCAGGGCGGACGGGCGTTGTGGGCGGTTCCCGCGGCCTTCGTCGGCACCATGGTGCTGGGCGGCGCACTGGCGCTCGCCGGGCTGGCGCTGCCGCACGTCGAAACCGGCATCGCCGCTTCGGTGCTGGTGCTGGGCCTGCTGGTCGCGACGCGCCGGCAGTGGGGCGTGGCCATCGGCATGGCGATCGCGGCGGCGTTCGCGCTCTTCCACGGCTACGCGCATGGCCTCGAAATGCCACAGGCCACGTCGCCGGTGCTCTATGCGGCCGGCTTCGTGCTGGCCACGGCCACGCTGCACATTGCGGGAATCGCCGCGAGCCGTGTCGGCCGTTTCGCCATCCAGGGTGCCGGCGTGGCGATCGCCGCCAGCGGCGCGGCCATGCTGCTGGGGTTCTGAGCGCGCGTAACGGTGCACGTCATATGATTACGATTGCCGTCGTCCAGGCATACCGGGCCTGCATGCTGTGGAGATAGGAATGCGCATACCCCGTTCGAGGGGTAATCAATTATTTAACATAATATACATTCCACGAATTCAGGAGGGCCAAAGTAAAAGCCCTGTGGGGCTTTTCAGCATGACGTCTGGCCACTTCCCTGACCTACATAGGTCAGCATCAAACCGAATAAACACCTGTTTGTCAACGTTGTCGCATCATCCGCTTAAAAATATTTCTTGTAAAACTGCCATTGCAGCCGGGTTGCTACTGCGTATATCAACGCCAAAGGTACAACGACCCAAAACGGACTCATGGCTACTGGCAGGCATAGATACACCGTGATGGCCGATGCTGCGAACATCAGTTTGGCGAGCTGTCCGAATTTGTGCATGTCAGCAGACTCGCGGCCTGAACAAGCCCGGCGTATGTAGCGTTCTGCCAACCCGTCGACAGCCCCTAGAACGTATAACAGCAGGAAAAGCGGCAGCGACGCCATGAGGAAGCCCAGGCGGATACCGTAAACCTGGACGATGTTCATGGCCATGTAGATTTCTCGGGTGTTTCGGGCCACGAATTGCGTCAGGTACATCTGGTCGACCTCGTTGACGTGCTGGCCGGAGAGATACGCGTAGGTGGCGTCGTGCAGTGTTGTGGCCTGAAAGAAGAGCCAGTACGTCCAGCGCTGGGCGGCAAGCGGCAGCATGACGAACCCGTCAGCATGGGCACCGGACTGCAAAAGTTCGGTTACACGAGCCGTTTCCGACCGAAAAAGCGCTTCGCTCGCTGCGACCGGATCGTTCCAGTGGTATTTCGCGAACAGGAAGGCCATGGTCAGGGCGATCAGGGCCAGCAGGACGTAGAGCAGAACAGTGCCGAACAGCCATTTGAGCGGCCAAAGAAATGCCACAGCCACATTGCTGTCGAAGAGCCCTGAACGCCTAGAAGCCACTGCCTTTACCCTCCACAGTCAACTGATCCAGATTGCCTGCCTGGCCATCGTATTTCTGCCGCATGCTGGCCGCGATGTCATCCAGCGAAGCCGGAATCGGCGGATGTTCGTCCGGATCCGACAGCGGCAGGCGGAGCTTATAAAGTTGCCCGCCCTCGATGAGGGCAAAGGCTTGTCCCTTGGGGAGCTGCACCAGGTCCGCCGGCGACAGCATCGGCGCTTCCTGCGTGCTGATGCGGTCCTCGTTGCGGGTGGTAAAAGCCAGGACTTCCCGGTCGTCCGAGCTGTCCGTCACAGCGCTGGCCTGAATCGAAGTCACCAGCTGCACGTCGGGCAGCTGGTTGGTCAGGATTTCCGCCGTCTCCTTGTTTTTCACGCGAAGCATGACCAGCGTATTCAGGTTCCCGCCGATCTGGGCGGCCTTCGCCCGGTCGCCAATACGCGCCTCGACGTCCTGCCAGGTCTGGGTGTAGACCGTCACCTGGAATCCCGCGCCGCCTGCCTTGTTCAGGAGCGGGATGAACTCGTCGCCGATCAGTTCGTTGAACTCGTCCGCATGGATCGAGAGTTTCCGCTTGGGCGGTGCCGAGGGCAGGCCGTAGCCCTGATCGAACTTGTATATCTGGCCAGCGATCGAGGTCAGGTCCGCGAACATCGCGTTGCCGACGGTGCCGGCCACCTCGTAGTCCGACAGGGAGTCCAGGCCGACATAGGCCACCGCACCGCGTTCGATCACGCTCATCCAGTCGAAAATCGGCCGCGGATCGTCAGGATCGTCGTACTGGGGCGACAGGATGCCGGCGGTTTTTCCGGTGGTGAGCTTTTCGAGGAGCGGATACAGCGAACTGACCAGCTTTTCGAAGTAGCTCCGGTCGTTCGACAGAATCGACGCGAGACCGTCGGCGATGGGGTCGTGCAAGTTGTTCTCCCGGACGAACAGCATGGTTTTCATTGCGTCCATCGTGCGGCCGGACTTCATGACTTGCTGGATCTGTGCCTTGTCGAGTTCGATAGCCTCGACTTCCTGCTCCCAGCCCGGCCGTTCCCGGTCAAGCCAGAACTTGAAATACTCGCTCGCGAGCGCGTCGATGTTGACGGCGTCTTCGTAGATCATCCCGTAGTCGGGGCGGTATCCCAGGGTGGTTCGGGCGCGCGCGATGACGTTGACGAAGCGCCAGACGAATTCCTTGAAGGCCGCGGACTGGCCTTCGCCGGGCAGCTGACCGGCAATCCGGGTGCTGACCTCTGTGGTGCGCGCGAAATTGCCGATGGGGTTGTAGCGCGCGCTCTGGTCGGGATAGCCGAGATGGAACATGTAGAACTCGCGTCCGGCCAGCGCAGCCTCGATATAGCAACGGGTCATCAGCCCCGCATCGCCTTTGGGATCGAACACGATCACCACGTCGCCGCGACGGATGTCCTGGGTGATGAGAACTTCGGCCAGCCGGGTTTTGCCGACGCGGGTGGTACCCAGAACCAGCATGTGCCCCGGCCGCTCGACCAGATCCATACTGACTTCCGTTTCCTCCGGCTCCAGGCCGTGGATCACAGGGTCGCCGCCTACGGGCGGCAATGGTGCCACGGGGTTCCACCAGGTTTCCCGGCGGGTCAGTTGTGCAACCCACCCGGTCAGGCCTCCCCTCCCCTCGTTTCTGATCTCGAAACGGCGTGCCCAGGTATAGGAAGGCGATTGAGTAATGTACGACCGGTTCTTCGGGTCGCGCGCGAGCGCCAGACGCTGGGTATGCCGCTGATCCCACTTGAAGCCCAGGCCGAGGAACAGACGCGTCCTGGAGACAGGAATGTCGGCCGACTTGACGATGTACTTGGGCAATCGGATGAGGTTGCGCTGGAAACGCGAAACCCGGATACCCTGCCGGGCACGCCAGGCAGCATGACCGAGCAGACCGATAGCGGCAGCGCCCACGACTTCCTTGGGCAGGAAGAACCATTCATGCGCGCTCAGCAGCAGGATGGCTCCGGACAGGGAAGCAAAGGCGGGCACGTATTCGACCGCCGGCCGGAACAGATTCTCGATCGGATAACTCATGAGTGCTCCAGTTGCTGTTCGAATCGGACGATGCACGGATTGTTTTCGGGCAGAGGGTTCACGAAGCGCGATGGATCGACGATCACGACGCCGGAAATCAGTTTCCGGCCCTGGCCGTCGGCGCCGATGACGGTGTAGCGCTGGATATTGTTTTTCTTCTCGCCGGTGACGAGGTGCCAGCCGGCATTCGTGACCTGGCGCTGGATGCCCGTGCCCTGTTTCAGCGCCGGCCGGTCGGAAGGCGCGCCGGCCCCGTCTTCACCGAAGAGATCGGCGAATCGGCGGAAGATGAGCGGAGATACGAGCATCATGCCTTCCGGCACGAAATGGATCATGGCGTCTGCCCGGTTGTAGGCCATGCTGCCTTCGGCCAGACCTTCCTGTATCCAGCGCATGAAGCGCAGCGCAGCGTCAGTTGGAGGCTTCTTGCTGCTGCTTGCGGCCGGCGCCGCCATTTGCCCGGCTGGCGCAACCGGCTTGAGGGTCGCAGCTGTCCTGGCGCGCGGCTTGGCGATGGCGGTGTCTTCGTCGTTCAGAAATGACTCGGCTGGATTTTCCGGTGCCGTCCGGCGCACCGCTGCCGGTACCGTTTTGGCGGTATCCGGCGCGCGCAAGGCGGGAAGTGCGAAAGAGGGCTCACGCTTCGGCGCAGCCGGCGCGCCGGGTGAATTCACCTGCACCTGAACCGGAAAGCCGTCATCGGCGGATAAGGCAAGCTCCAGATTGTCTTCGCGGTATGAGGAGCCCGGCTCGGCCTGATCTGGCGCGTCCGGACTCTCCGGCTCGCCTTCCGGCACGCCAGATTCGACTTCGCCAGGGGCGACTGACGCCACTGTGCCGCGGACCGGCTCAGGGTACAGGCCTGGATGGCTGAACAGTCGTTCGAGCGGAAAACACAGCACGGTAAAAGTCTGTTTCCAACCGTCGTCGAGGCTCACCGCGACCTGCCACACGGCGCGGTTGTCTTCGGTGGGGATCAGAGCCCCGTATTCCTGCCAAGTGTCGAATAGCCGGTCGTTCTTGTCCTTGCCCGGAATACCCTCCCCGCTTTCGCGGTCGGTCAGGAATTGCCGCACCTCGTCGGCCAATCGTTTGGACACAAACCAGGCTTTTCCGTCGTGGATCCAGCCATGAGAACCCGCACGGTTAAGGCTCAGCCGGCCTTCTTCCAGCATCAGGCGCAGCGCCTGCATCAGTCGTTCGATCAGCGGTACGGTCTTCGCCGAGGCAAAGCGCGTTCTCGGCCCATGCATCAGGTTTGCACGCACCGACTCAGAATCCGCCTTCACTGCGATTTCCAGTAACGCACCTGGTGTCTTCTCGCCCGACAAATAGGTCGTCAGCTCGGCCATCAGTGCTGCATCCTCGGCTAGCCAGGCAAGGATGTTCGGCGGCACCAGCCGCTGGAACAGCACGATGGGCAGCTTGCGGTGCAGCTCGTAGTCTCGTCTTACCTCGAAGTTCAACGAATATTCAGTGATGCCCTGCTCCGGCATCGAGCCCGCGAGTGGATGCCATTTGCCGCAGGCCTTGCCGGATCGGTAAACAACGACGTTGATATCGGCGATCGGCCGGCCAATGTCGTGAAGCAGCGCGGCCAGAAAGACCGCGTAGGTCCAGCGGTGCTTTCGGGCCGGAATCTCTTCCGGAGGGGCGCCGACCGGAAGTAGATAGCCTTGACGAAACCGCAATGCATGCGTGGCGGTTTCCATCATGTGCGTCAACAGCCCGCCCGGCTGGGCGTGGTGATGGGACTCGGAAGCAGGAAGCAGCTGCACCCATTCGGCAGCGAGCTCGACAACGGGCAGACACGCCTGCTCGAACATGTCCCGATGAAAACCCATACGATCCCTGATGCCATCGACATAAGGCTGCAGACGCATGGACTGGATCAGGTTTTGTCCAGACTGCACGGGCATCCGCCCTGCCTCGGCACCCCGAGCGACGGGAGGATGCCCGTGCTTTCCCTGTGGGGCTCCAGCAGGCCTGCCCCTGGAGAACCACAACAACAAACCGCCGGCGGCCAGAAGTCCGCCGGCGGTATAGGGAAGCCAGGCTGGATCAGGCATCAAGGCTTGGGAAGCTGTTCCAGAAGCCATTCCTGGACTGCTGCCGGAGAGGGCCACGCAGCAGCCCATTTCCAGCAAATAGGCTGCTTGTCCCCAAGAAAATCCATCAGCGAGGTGACTGTTGGATCCCAACGTTCGTCGGAATCAGGATGCCGAATGCGCCAGTTCAGAAATTCCAGTGAGGCGAGGCTTGCCGCAACCGCCTCGTCGTCGACGCCGGGCGATAGATCGGACAGCGCGCGGTAGACGGCCAGAGTGGGCGAGGTTTCCGCGTCCTCGAAATAACAGCTGGAAAGTCCGTCGTAGCGCGCCAGCCATGCGAAAACGACCGCTGTCCAGTGCGGCAGCCCGAGTTTTTCGAATCGTTCGGCTATGAGCGCAAAGAGCGCGATGGGGTGTGCTTCGTAGGGTGATCCTTCGGCTTGGGACACGGTTCCACGGGCCTCGAAGTGACAAATGCCCGGATGCTATTCGGCCATGGGACCGTGGTCAGCATTAAATCCAATTCAGATTTTTTGGTTTGATTGCTGAAAAGTTTTTTGAATTGTGCTAAGCGATAGCGCAGAGGCACCGTGTGACATTCAGGCTCGGAAGGTGTGCCCCATTTATGCATTTCCCTTCCCCCTTAAGCCCTTTCCCGTAAGCCCCCATTACGCCTTTGTGTTCGCGTCTATTTAGCGAACACGCCCTTTTGGGTAAGGCCCTTCCCCCTTGGCCCGTTTCGCCATTTGGCCTTTGCCTGGCCGTTGGTCTGTCGAATGGAAAACCGATCAGGATATCAAATCTGATAGGTTTTTTCAGCAATCAAATCCAAAAACATTTTTTGGTTTTCTGCTGGTTCAGTTTCAAGCGGCTTCCTACGATTGCCGCCATGTTTTCTCTCCGTGTCTCCGTTTGGGTCGCAAGCGCGTTAATCGCGGCCCCTTTTTATTCCCAGGCGCACGCTTTCTGTTTCGATGAAGCGGGCGCACTCTATGGCGTGCCGGCTAACCTGCTCCGCGGCATTGCTCAGGTCGAATCATCCATGAATCCGCATGCCCTCAATGAAGGGCATGTAAAGCGTACCCGCTCTGTGGACATCGGCCTGATGCAAATCAATTCGCGCTGGCTGACTAGCGAACCACTCAAATCGCTTGGCTATACACAGGCCCACCTCCTGAATCCTTGTGCAAATGTAAAAGTCGGGGCATGGATCCTCGCACAGGAATTTCGGCAGCTTGGGACGAACTGGGATGCCGTCGGTGCCTACAACGCGAGCTGTAGAACGCTCAAGGGCGACGATTGCTCCAGAGCACGCCTGACCTATGCCTGGAAGGTTTTCCGGGCGATGGAGCGACACCAATGAAGGCGCTCTTAGTTCTTGGGCTCGGGCTGTGCCAACCTGCTTTGGCAGATGGCGTATGGTCTATTGGCCAGCTGCCTCTATCGCCGGAGTACGTCTTATGCCGCGCAGGCGAATCCTGTACATCCCGTAGTCCTAAAGTTGCGGACATCGGTCCGCCACGCCAGCCTGCCGCGGCGGAGCCCGCCCCGGCGCAGGCTTCGGAATCTTCAAAGCCTCTCGAACCTGTCACGGTATTTTTTTCGCTGGCATCAAGCCAGCTGGACGAGCGGGCGCGCAAGACGCTCGCTGAGATAACGGCGCTGCACGCTGGCAATTACCGGTTGATCATCGAGGGGATGACCGACCGTCTCGGCTCGCGTGCATTCAACCTGAAACTGGCACGCGCACGTGCAAAAGCCGTCGCAGAGCATCTCGTTCGATTGCGCTTCGATGCAGCGCGTATCTCTGTGTCATCGCGCTGCTGCACAGGCTATCCGCCAAACGACAACCCGTCAGCCCGCCGTGCGGTGATCCACTTCGAAACGATTCACGAGACATCGAGACCCCATGACTAAACCCGTTCACGCTCAGGAACCCGGATACAAGGCAGTGCTTGTCCGGGAAGAAACCAAACGGATGTTGCAGGATTTCCGCAAGACGATTGCCGAGCGGGACCTGTTCCAGGAACGGCGTCTGGCAACGGCCGCACTCGAGTTTTGCCTCACCGATCCCGATGCGCGCGAGCAGATGCTGAAGCGGGCGCGCAGTGTAGTGCTGTTAGACCTTGAGACTCCGAGACCATGAGACCTGTTTCCATTTCCCGCTCAAGGAGAGCCTCATGAAAATCAAATCCTTCCTGACCTCAAAGCTGCTGGTGCTGTTCGCCCTGATGTCCCCTCTCATGATCCAGTCCGCCCATGCAGGTACCACCGGCGGCGGTACCACGGGTACGGAGTTCCTGGACCTCTTCAACATGCTGGTTGGCTGGGCCGAAGGTTATCTCGGCAAGGCCCTCGCAATCGGCGCCTTCATCGTCGGTGCAATCATTGGTTTCGCCAAATCCACCGCCATGCCGGCGCTGGTAGGTATTGTTTTCGCGATTGTGTTCGGCCTCGGCCCCACGATCATCAACGGCATGTTCACTGCGGTCATCTGATCGCTTAGCCCGGGCATGAGCAGCATGGACGACCGCGATTCCTCGACGATCCCCACCCGCCTGGACGACCCTCCCAAGTTCATGTGGTGGGACTTCGACGTGGCCATGCTGTTCATGTCCTTCTTCGTATTCGGCCTGGTAACAGGCTGGATCCTGAGTTTCAGCATCGTAGGTATCTTGTTCGCCTGGCTGTACCGGAAATCCAAGGCAGGCCAGCACCGCGCCTACGGCATGCACCTCATCTACTGGCATCTGCCAGTCAACCTCGGGATGAAGGCCACGCCTCCGTCCAGCATACGCGAGTACATAGGCTGATGCGCATCGACAAACTCAGTGGCCACGTCGCTGCTGCGACAGGCGTGAAGCAGTGGATGGTCGCGATGTTCGCACTGTCACAGCTGGCACTGGTCCTCACTCTCATCATATTCCTCGCACGTGGCGACACGCACCGCGAAACGCTCGTACCGCCGACGATACACAGCACCTTCTGGGTACAGGACGACAAAGTATCCAAGGAGTACCTCATTGAGATGGGGGTGTTCCTCGCACAGCTTTACTTCGACGTCACGCCGCAGAACGTCGAATTCAATCACCGCACGCTCAAGAATTACGTCGATCCGCGTTTCTACGGCGTCCTTGAAACGCAGGCCGGCGCCTATGCGCAGAAGGTGAAGTCAGACAACGCGAGCACGTTTCTCGCCATTGCCACAGTCATTCCAGACGAGGCCAATCAACGGATAGGCATACAGGGTGTGCTGAACACCTATCTGGGAGATACGCGCACCTCCCAGGCCAACAAGACCTACGTTTTCGAATTCGGCCGCCACGGCGGCCGTGTGCTCCTGATCGGGATGAAGGAAGGCAAGAATGCAACCAAACCGTTTGAAGAAATCACGACCCCTTGAATCAATCCTGGCCGGCATCGCACTACTGGTGACCGGGCAGGCCCACGCCCTGCAAGTCGTCGATGGTGTCGAAGGTAAGACGCTTTTCGTCAAGGTCAGCACGCGCGACCTGAACCGGATCGCGATCGAGGGCGGTAAGGTCCGGCGAATCAAGGCTGCCGACGATGCCATGCTGACCGGCAGCGCCGATCCGGATACCGGCCAGGCACTGATCCAGCCATTGACCCAGGATCCGTTCGGAATTTTCGTCTTTTCTCAGACGGGCAAGACCTACACGCTCGTGCTGCAGCCTCAGGATATTCCTGGCGAATCCATCGTAATCCGAGAGCAGCGCATCGAGGCCTCTCCGGCATCCGTACCTGGCGCGATCGAGAAATCCTCCAGTTACCAGCAGGCGATCAAGGGCATGCTGCAGGCCCTGACTGGCGAGACGACGCCAGGTGGCGTCGAAGCACGAAAGACATGGGAAGAAATCCGTCTCTGGAAAGGTTCGCGCTTTGCACTGGAGCAGACGCTCACCAGCAATTCCCTGGTTGGTGAACGCTACCGGCTGTTCAACGTCAGCGATGCACCAATGCGGATTGCCGAGCAGGAGTTTTATAAGAAAGGCGTCATTGCCGTTGCAGTACGCGATCTCGATCTGGAGCCGGGCCGCAGCACGCTTGTGTTCATCATCAAGCGGAATGCGGAGGTGAATTGATGAGCCGCATAACGCCCTCGCCACGAAGCGCCTCCGTTCGTAAGAAGCAACTCATGATCGCCGGAGGCGTCACCGCCGTTCTGGCGGGTGTTGCGCTCGCTGCTGCCTGGTTCGCAGACGGCGGTAGCTCCAAAACCAAATTGCAGGAAATCCAGAGACCTGAGCAGCTCAATCTCAATCTTCCGCTTCCGGGGCAGCAGCTGAATGACAAGGACGTGTGGCGGGCAAACGAATCCTCCAAGATCGAAGCGCTCAACCGAGAAATGTCCGCGCTCAAACTCAGTTTGCAGGAAAACGAGCGCACGAAATCGAATCTCCAGACACCGTCAACGTCGGCCATGAACGAGCTGCCGCTTCCCCCACCTCCTCCCGCGCTTCCTGCCGCCACTGGCCGCGCGTTTCAGCCCATACAGGGTTCTATAGCAGGCCAGACTGCCGGCGCACCGGCCCAACCGCAACCGATTGTGAAACGCAGCTTCACACTGGATGTGGCGGAGGCTGCGGGCGGTACGGTCAGGCCGGCCGAACCGGCTTCGGCAAGCGTTTCCGTCGGGAAACCGAATGAAACGCGCGAGGCAGACGTCAACACGCAGACAGCCGAGAACTATCTCCCCGCAGGCACCTTCTTCCGTGTGGTGCTTCTGGCGGGCCTGGATGCGCCGACCGGCGGACAAGCCCAGAACAATCCCCACCCTGTCCTGCTGCGGGTGCTGGATCCTGCGCAACTGCCCAATCGCTATCTGGCCGATATGAAGGATTGCGTACTGACCGCAAACGGATACGGCGATATCTCTTCCGAGCGGGCCTACATTCGCCTAGATCGCATGTCCTGCATCGATCAGCAAGGAGGTGCCGTCGACGTATCGGTCAAGGGCTACATTGCAGGCGAGGACGGCAAGGCCGGGATGCGCGGCCGGCTGGTCACGAAGCAGGGGCAGGCCCTGGCCAATGCCTTTCTCGCCGGCATCGGATCCGGCATCGGCACGGCTTTCAAACAGAACGCCACGACTACATCGGTCTCTCCGCTGGGTTCCACGTCGACCATCGCCGACGGCAAGGAACTGCAGGCAGGACTCGCGGAGGGCGTCGGGAGTGCGATGCAGCAGCTCTCGAAGTATTACATCAAGTTGGCGGAACAGATTTTTCCCGTGATCGAAGTCGATGGCGGCCGCGTGGCCGACGTGATTCTGACGCGCGGAATCAGTATCGAAAGGCGTTAGACCATGACCCAAAAATTACTCTTCTCCGCGCTCGCTGCGCTTCTGTTCGCGCATGGCGCTGCCCTGGCCCAAACGCCCGGCAACACCGGCTCGGCTGCCACGGGTCGGGATCCGGAGCTGATCGCCGTCCAGAAGAATCTCCGGCTCATGTATCCCAAGACCCGTTTCGACCGGGTCAGACCCACACCACTCCCCGGTGTTTATGAAGTGGTGATGGGGCGCAATGTGGCCTTCGTGGAGGGATCGGGGCGGTACTTCATCTTTGGCCGTCTGTTCGACATGGAGGCCCAGGAAGACATCACGTCCGTGCCGGAAGGCGGCGTTCCGCGTACTGCCGCCACGGTCGATTTCGGACTGCTCCCGCTCGACAGCGCAATCAGGACCGTCAAGGGCAAGGGGTCGCGCGTGCTCGCAGTGTTCTCCGATCCCGATTGTCCGTACTGCAAGAAGCTGGAGCAAGCGCTGGAAAAGGTGGACGACGTGACGGTCTACACCTTCCTGATGCCTCTGGAGCAGTTACATCCAGAGGCACGTGCCAAGGCCGATGGGGTTTGGTGCGCCAACGACCGTGCTGCAGCCTGGAAAGCACTGATGACCACAGGCAAGCAACCGCCTCCGCCGGCACGTGGGTGTGAGGCGCCGCACGCGGTCGTTATGCCGCTTGCCGAGAAGCTGGGCATTTCCGGCACCCCCTTCCTGGTTGCCGGCGATGGCCGGACCATGCCCGGCGCAGTGTCGTCTGACAGACTGGATGCCTGGCTGGATAAACAGGCAGCAACGGGAGGCGGACAATGAAAACAGCCACCTTGTTGTGCGGTGCCGCAATCGTCGCCGGCCTGGCGGGCTGCACATCCATCACCGGACTGTCCGGCAGCAAGTCGGAACTGGCGTGCAAGGCCCCTGAAGGCGTGACCTGTACATCCGTTTCGGGGATCTACGCGAATTCTCTGGAAGGCAATCTGCCGGGGCAACAGCGGTCGGCTGCTGCAGGAGCGCCAGTCGAAACCAAATCCGGCCCTACGACTACAAAATCGGGTGGCTCTGCCGATGCCGCAGTCTTCTCGCCTCGCGATCTCACAACCCCGAACAGCGGCGACCCCATTCGCCTTGCGCCGCTCGTGCTGCGTGTATGGATAGCCCCGTGGGAAGACATGGATGGCGATCTGCACGATCAGCACTACGTCTATACCGTGCTTAACCGGGGCAAATGGCTCATCGAGGCCAACAGGCAGACGATACGCGACCGCTTCAAGCCGGTGTATCCCCTTGCGGGCAAGGAGGAAAGCAGTGACAAGCCTGTACCGGATCGCAACCCGACGCTTCCTTCTTCTGGCGGTAAACCATGAGCAACGCCGGATTCGCACCGCTGAGTGCCCTGCGTGAGATGTTCACGCGGGAGGACGCGGTTGCAGGACTGCCTGAACAGGAACAGGCCCACTTCACGTCGAGTCAGGAATACAACCGGTTTTCCGATCTGCTGCCCTGGACGGCATATTGGGAAACCGAGCAGCTTTTCGCGATCGAGGGCGAGAAGGAAGGCAGCATCGAGGCGATCGGGTACGCCATCGAGATGAATCCACAGACCGGCGCGGGCGAAGACATGAGCCGGCTGATCCAGGAAATCTTTCGTGACATGCCCCGCGGTGCCGGCGTACAGGTCATGCTCTGGGGCTCGCCCGACGTGCAGGCATTCCTGGAGGATTTCCGCAGCGTCGTGAGGCTGGAGAAGCTCCAGGACGACGCGCAGCGTGCGCTCATCGCACGTATGACCGAAGAGCGCATCGCGCACTACCGGAAAGCGTCGGCCCGACCCCTGGTTTCGTCGCGGCCGAGCGTTATGCGTCAATATCGCGCGGTCATGTCGGTCGTAGTCCCGGTCAAGGATACCGAGTTCAGGACGCTGGAACGCATTCTGTCAATGCGTGAATCGCAGGTATCGAAACTCAAAACCTATTACCAGTTCCGCAAAGTCTGGAACGCCGAGGATCTGATCGACTGGGTACGGACGCTGCTTCATCCTGCCAGGCTCTCGATGTCACCCGTCGCTTACGACGACGGCCAGGCGCTTCGCTATCAGATGATCGAGCGGGACACGTCGGTATCGGTCCAGCGCCTGGGACTGGCTGTTCAGGCGCCGACCGGCGCCTCAGTGTGTATCCGCGGTTTGTCGGCACAGAGTTATCCGAAGAAATTCGAGCTGCACGACGTGTCGCGCATGCTCGGAGATGCCGACAAAGGCTCAATGGGCTATCCCTGCCCATTTCTCATCACTCTCGGGGCCGAGATCCTCGATTACGACGAACACAAGGAGCACGTCAAGCTCAAGACCGCACGCGCCGTTCAGGTTGCGGAATCCCCCATGGGCAAGGCGCTCCCGGATACGGGAAAACGCGCCGCCGACTGGCGGCTGCTGCAGAACGCTTACGACGAAGGCGGCGGTGCTGTACATCTTTATCATCAGGTGTTGCTGTTCGCAGAACCCGATCTGGTCGCCGAAGCCGATGAGGCTGCACGCGCAATCTGGCGCAGCATGGGTTTCGCAGTCAGCGGAGATACCTACATGCAGGTACAGGCGCTCTTGAGTTCGCTCCCGATGGCCCTGGGGCCGTCTCTGCTTCGTGACATCCGCATTTCGAAACGGTACTCGACCAAGACAACGGGCAACGCAGCCAGCATGGCGCCCGTGCTCGGCGAGTGGCGGGGCGTGGGCAGACCCGTACTGAGCTTCACCGGCCGTTCCGGCCAGTGCATCGGGGTGGATCTGTTCGCAAATCCATCAGGTAACTACAACGGTTGTGTAGTGGGCACGTCAGGCTCGGGGAAGTCAGCATTCTTGAACGAACTGGCAGAACGCTACCTGGCGATGGGCGCCAAGGTCTGGATCATCGACGTCGGCCGTTCCTACGAGAAACTGTGCCATGCCCTGGGGGGCCAGTTCATCGAATTCACCCGCGAAGCCAACGTCATCCTGAACCCCTTCACCATGGTCGAAGACCTGGATGAAGACATGGAGATGCTCAAGCCGCTGATCGCGCAGATGATCTCTCCCAGCCGGCCCCTTTCGGATTACGAGCTGTCCCAAATCGAACTTGCGCTCCGCGGACTATGGGACGATCGGGGGCCGAATTCGACTATCGACATGCTGGCCGAACGGCTGAAGCTGGCGTGCCACGATGGCGGTACGCTAGAAGCCGGAGAGGCGGAGGCCTGCGATCCCAGGATCCGCGATCTCGCTGTCCAGCTCACCAGCTATACCTCGCTGGGCAGCTACGGCCGTTATTTCGAAGGTCAGCACACGGTCAACTTCAACTCCAACCTGGTCGTGCTCGAACTGGAAGAGCTGAAGTCGCGTAAGGATCTGCAAGCGGTCGCGCTCTTTATCCTGATGTATCGCATCACCCAGGAGATGTACCTCGCGCCACGCGACCAGCCCAAGATCGTCATCGTGGATGAAGCATGGGATCTGCTGGTGGGTGGTCAGACCGCTAAATTCCTTGAGGCTGGCTATCGTCGTGCGCGTAAACACGGTGGCGCCTTCCTGACCGGCACACAAGGTATCAATGACTACTATCGAAGCCCAGCGAGCCAGGCCGCGCTCGAAAACGCGGATTGGCTGTTCATGCTGCGCCAGAAGCAGGAATCCATCGCGAAGCTCGAAGAGAAGCTCGCGTTCACGCCACACATGGCGCATCTGGTCAGCAGTCTGCGTACCGAACAGGGTAGTTTTTCGGAAGTCTTCGTGTCGTGCGGCCAAGCAGGCTACGGCGTCGGGATGCTGCTCCTCGATCCCTACTCGCAGCTTATGGGCTCGGCGAATGCTCGCGACTTCTCGGCAGTCAATGCGAAGCGCACCGAAGGCCTGTCAATGGCCGATGCTGTCGACGCAGTCTTGCGTGACAGGAGGGCAGCAAGATGACGGAAAGCCTCAAGGATGTGACCACTGAATCGGGTGATCGGGAAGAGCCACTTGGCGATGCAGGTTTCGTGACCGGTCGATTGGCTGTTTCGGCACTGGTGCTCAGCGTAGTAGCCCTGATGGCAGTTTCCGTTCTTGCCTGGATGGTATGGCACGCTCGCGTGCCATCGTTCTCGACTGTGGACATCGCCGATGTCGTGAAGGAGAAGGAAGCGCAGTTCACGGCGCTACTTTCCAAACCTTCAGTCAGCGATGCGGACCGGCAGGCCGCCTACCTTCTGGTTCAGAAACTCGGACCGGAGATCGAACAGGCTGTGGCACGAATTCAGCGCGAATGCAGCTGCACCCTCCTCGTGAAATCCGCTGTGGTAGCCGGAGCGTCTTCCGATCTCACGCCCCGGCTAAGAGAACTCCTGGGTATGCAGGGAGGAACACGATGAACAGCATTTCACGTTTCACGGATCTGGATGCGCTACGGACACGATGGGCCATCTATTGGGACACGGTCATGGTGCCCCACTACCGGCGCTACTGGATGCTCTGGGTTGCGCTGCTCGCAGGCATCGTCGGTTTCAATGCCAATTTCACGCTGGCCATCAACGTATCCGAAAGCCTTCCCGATCACGTCTATCTGGTGGTGAAGGGTGAAACGGTTCCGAAGCGGGGCGAATACGTCGCCTTTCGGTGGGCAGGCGGTGGCGGCTACCCGGCAGGGCTCAGTTTCGTAAAGCAGGTCCGTGGCCTACCTGGCGACCGGGTCGAGATTACGGACCGGAATTTCTTCGTGAACGGCGAATTCGTCGGCCTCGCCAAGGAACGGTCGAAGAAAGGCCAACCGCTGGCACTCGGGCCGGCCGGAATCATCCCGCCGGGCCATTTCTATGCTTACGCGCCGCACAAGGATTCGCTCGATTCGCGCTACGCCATCACCGGCTGGGTATCGATGGCCAATGTGAGCGGCCGGGCAATCCCGATCTTTTGAGTTCATCGACAAGGAGCATCCAATGAACATTCGCCGTTCAGTTCTGCCGCTCGCCGCACTGCTCGTGCTTTCCAGCCAGGCAGGCGCCGCCGACAACGCCGCCATCCAGGAATGGGCACGGCAGAAAGCGGGACCGAATACGCGGCTGTTACCGGAAATCCAGCAAAAGACCGCAGACGCGCAGTCCGGTAGCGCACTGCCGATCCAGGCCGGCAACATAGTATCCGCGCAGACTCCGACTGCTGCGCCAGCTGGAGCCCCAAAGCGGGCCACGGTCTGTAATTCCAGCGGCCGGCTCGGCGACAACACCGTGTTCTATTGCGGTGCGTTCGGAAACGAGCGGATCACGGTTCAATCCCTGTCTGCCAGGGGCTGGCGCATCGTCTCGGTGTGGCCATGGCGCGATGAACTCCAGCTGCTTGCGGAAGAGCGCTAAGAGAATGGTGAAGACGGCCGTACAGATCCTGATCTGCGGTGTGCTGGTCGGACAGGCCTGCGCACAGGACGCGCTCGGCCCAACCTACCCCATACGGGAGCCCGATCTTCTGGAAGACATTCAGGCCCGCCTGAAATCTCTGGAAAGCAGTGGCCGGCTCAAGGTGCTCCAACAGGAAGCCCTCAAGCGTTCCCAATCCAGCATCGAACGACCGGATCCGGTCAAGAGTGTTGTGCGTACCGTCACGCCCGGCACCCACTACGTGGATCCGTCATGGCGTGTGCCGCGCGATATCACCACACCCAGCGGCGAGCTGATCGCACGCGCCGGGGATATCGTCAACCCGCTCGACTATGTCCCCCTGTCGAATCACCTGTTGTTCTTCGACCAGCGTGATGCGGCCCAGGTACGCAAAGCCGCCGCCATCCTGAAGCACTACGACGGCAAGGTGAAGCCGATTCTCGTGGCCGGCGAGCCGCTCAAGCTGACACGACAGTGGAAACAGCAGGTGTATTTCGATCAGGGCGGCTATCTGGTTCGCCGCTTTGGCATTCGGCAAGTACCGGCTCTGGTTTCTCAGGACGTGGCCATGAAGCGCCTCCGGGTCGACGAATTGAAGGCCGATTGAATGAAGGAGACCCCCCGGATGAATCTTGATGGCGCGGAGCTGGATATTCTCGATTGGGCCATGCGGCATCGCCCGCACTGGGCGAAAACGGCGATCGACGCCTGGGACGAGAACCGCCTGCAGGCCCTGATGCCGTTCGTCCGCAGCCACTACTGGAGCGATCGGCATTCGGTCAATGTGTTTTCCGTAGTGGGCACGGCCCACCCCGACTATGCCGGGCTGACCTGGGAACAGTTCCTCCGGACAGGCAAACGCATGTCGGCGAATCAGGCGCTTCTGCGCTCCAACCCGGCGTATTACTTCGATACAGGGGTCAAGCATCCCTCCATGCTCTACATCTCGCTGAACGGGAAGCACTGGTACGTGAATGGGGACGGAAATCATCGTACCTGCCTCGCGCGCTTCCATTTCTCCAGACCCAACGCTCAGGGATTCGGGACCCAGACCATGGTCCACGGCGTGACAGTGGACGATTACCGGGTCGACTGGAAACTGTACGACGTGTTTCTGAAACTCAAGGAAGCGGTACGCCTTCGGAAGGAAGGCGAGGCCGTTGAAGGGTATCGCTATCACACGGGCCGCGAGGATGGCCCTGCCTGGAAGATCGATCGCTACGACCCCCAGCTCCGCTTTATCGATAGCCGGGGCCGGGAGCACCTGCTCGATCACGATGGGGCGCGTGAAAGACTGGCGCGCCTCGGTAAGCCGATCAAGGATCTTCTCCGGTGGCTGAAGTGAAGTATCCCTGGCTCGCCTTCGCTTTCATCATTCTGGCGCTAACAGGATTGATGAAGCCTGCGCACGCACTCGGCTCGTGTGAAGGGAAATTCTTCAATCCCATTACCGATGTCTGCTGGTCGTGCATCTTTCCCATGACGATCGGCGGGGTGTCGGTGATGAGCTTCGATCAGGAAGACTTCGACAGCGGTGTAGACAATCCCCTCTGCGCCTGCTCGAACCCACCCAAGATCGGCCTGGCTATCAGCTTCTGGGAGCCTGCACGCATCGTAGAAGCTGTCCGGACGCCCTACTGCTTTCCCTCTTTGGGCGGCATCAAGATCGATCCCGGTATCTCGGCACCGGCACACGTGCAGAAGCGCGGCGGCAAGAGCTTCTACCAAGCGCACTTCTACATGAGCCCCCTGCTCTTCTGGCTGGAAGTCATCATGGACAACCCCTGCCTCGAACAGGGCGTGTTTGACCTGGCATATTTCACGGAACTGGATCCGCTGTGGGCGGATTCCGAATTGAGCTTCATCCTGAACCCGGACGCGGTTCTGTTCGCGAATCCGCTGGCCCAGGCCGCTTGTTCGGCGGATTGCGTGGCGGCGACCTCAGGCTTTCCCCTAAACGAACTGTTCTGGTGTGCCGGCTGCCAGGGGTCGATGTATCCGCTCGACGGATGGGTCGGTAACCACGTCGGCGGGGTGCAGGCCTCGACGCTGATCGCGCAGCGTCTGACAAACAAGATGCATCGCGAAATGCTGATATGGGGTGCGCACGGCAAATCGGGACAGTGCGGCCACTACCCGATCCCCCTCATGGACAAGCGCGCGTACAAAACGCAGATGGTGTACCCGATCCCGAATACCAAGAAGGAAGACGGCCGTTGCTGTTCGACGATGGGTAGAACGACCGTCATTTCCGGCGCCGGCAAGGAGTTCCCATACAAGGGCGAGGACTTCGCTTACATGCTCTTCCGCAAACGCGACTGCTGCCAGGGGGCCGTGGGGTTCTGACATGCTGAAAATCTTCTCCATTGCTTCGTCAATACTGTTCTGGAGCCTTGTTCAGCCTGCCCAGGCGACATCTCCCGTCCCTTCCCTGCCGGATATCCGGGGCAACGGGATGGACGAAGCCACCCGCGGCCGCTCCGGCCAGGCTCTGGACGCGGCTGCCGCCAAAGCCCGCAACGGTGCTGTTCGTGCGCTTCCCAATATCCGCGTCCCGTCCTCGGGCGTCGATATCGGGCAGATCGCAGCCCGATATGGGCAGGCCAAGGGGGCAGTTGACGAACGTCTGATCGTCTTCGCTACTCTGGCCATGCCGAAGGAGGCTCTGCTCCGGCTGGCCCGCCAGGCAGCTCAGGCGCGTGCCGTGTTGGTGTTCCGAGGCGTCGACGGCGGGCTTGCGGGAGGCAACTGGTCTCGCGCGGTCGAGGCCTTCGAGCCGCTTGCCAAAACCGGGTCCTCGATCCAGATCCATCCCGATCTCTTCAAAAGCTACCACGTGTCTGTGGCCCCTACTTTCATCCTATCCTCCGGCAGCTCGGAGGATAGCTGTGCGAGCGACAGGACAGTCTGCGGCAACACATTGCGCAGTGAAGGCGACGTAACACTCGACTACGTCCTGGAACGCTGGGCAGCCGGCTCCGGCGAATTGGCAGACGAAGCGCGCGCTCGGCTGGCGCTGATGGGACGAGCTCCATGAAGTGGAGCTTTCTGTGCTTGTCGCTCGCCATGGTCTTTCAGTCCCAGGTGCAAGCAGATATGACACCGTCCGGTGCGTTCTCGGACGGGCAGGCCTTCGGCAACGCCAACGTGGGCACGGCGAAGGCAAAAATCAATTCGACGGGAGCGAGTACAGAAGTACCGAATTACACCGCTTCAGACCCGGCGTCCGGCTATTACATGGGCGGGACGGGCAGCCTCAATGCGCCTGCCTCGACGGACGTGCTGGGCTGCACGTCTACACCGGGCACTGCGGATCCGGACGCGCATACGCACGGCAAATGCGAGAGCGTGCGCATGCTGATGGACGATCCAGGCAAGAAGAACGTGATGTTCCCCCTGAATCCGAAGACGGACCCCATCGCAGTCAAGCGCGATCTGGTCGCGGGGGATGCGGAAACCTACCTGGGCTCGCTGATCGTATCGGGTGCCTATGCCGGTTGCGCAACGAAGACGGTTCAGGATCCGGACACCTATCAAACCGAGACCTGCAATCAGTATCTGACCGCCGGCGAGGAGACTTGTGTTGAAACCCTGAACATCATCGTTCAGATGAACGAGGTGTGCGTTCCGGGAACATACGAGAATCCATTCACGTTCACGACTCACGATCGAGGGGGAGAAACTTGGACCACCTCCTCGTTATGCGCGGGGGGCGGCATTCGGGTGCAATGTTCTTCCGGTGGCAGCCAGACAAAGTCGTTCACCATCCCATTGAACGATCCGGCCGCAACGCCGGTGATGGGTACGACCTGCTACCCCCATACAAGATACCCCCAGTTGTTCAGGCGCTTCTATTACCAGAACCTGGTGTGCGATTCCACAGCCAATTCCTGCACCGTGCAGATGTTCGACGTACCGGATTGGGCACCCTACCTCTATTCCTGCCCACCAGGACAGATCCAGGGGCTGTATGGATACCCCGACGGTAACTGCTACGACTATGACGGGAATAATCTGGGTGCTGCGACTCTGCTAGGGCCCAATATCGAGCACACGTGGACACAGACATTCAGAATCAACAGCAGCGAACCCACATTCATTGATAGCTGGGACGATCAGTGTACGGCACTGGAAGCGAGGCTGCCATGACAACCACGTGGCGCTGGTCAGTTGCCTTCCTTCCCTTCATGGCTTGGCTTCTGATTGGTGGGCTGTCTCATGCTTATGCAGGGGACGGAACCTGTAGCAAGCTCTCCCGAATCTGTGTCGAAGGCCCGGAAACCCGCACGATCAGTGGTTATCCCGTCACGCGGAGTTGCTGGAAATACGAGAGCAAGTACGACTGCATCTCGCAGAACTACGTCGATGACTGCACTGACCTGATCGATCAGGGCTGTGCGCAGATCGGATCGACATGCGTCGATTACGTCGACGACAACCCTTCGAAGTGCTCGCTCTACGAACAGACCTACCAGTGCAGGATCGCGTCAGGAGCCACCCGGACGATCACCGATTGCGGCGGACAGACCTACTGCGTGGACGGGACCTGCTTCGATGCCGGTTACACGCCAGATGGCGATTTCGCAATGGCTGTCACCGGCATCGAGGCCCTTCGCGAAGCCGGCAATTACATGGATCCGGATACCCTGACCCTATTCAACGGCCACGCCAGCGACTGTCGAGTCACCCTGGGAATATTCTCGTGCTGCAAGAACAATACCCAGGGCAGCAATCAGACCAATAGCGACATGATGACCAGCCTGGGGGTGAGCGGCGTGATGTCCGTTGCTCATGAGTCTGTCTCATATCTAGGCTCTTCCTACATGTACGACTCCCTGTTCCAGTCCGATGCGCCCTCGTATCTGGTGGACGGCTTCTCAAGTATGTTCGGGACCGGTTCAAGCTACGCTTTTAATCCTTCCATAAGCTATTTCGGGCTATCGGTCAGCTACGGAGGCGCAACTGCGGGGATGGCCTGGTCGAGCCAGCTCGGCTCCTCAGGCTTCTACGTGGGTTTCGACCCCACTTCTTTCGCGATCTCGATCGCCATCTACGTCATCACCGAGCTGATCTCCTGCGACCAGGACGAGCAGATCCTTGGCATGAAGCGGGGTCAGAATCTGTGTGTGCATGTCGGCACCTACTGTTCCAAGAAAGTCCTCGGCGTATGCATACAGAAAAAGCAAGGCCACTGCTGCTTCAACTCGCGTATCGCACGCCTGATCGCTTCGAGCGGACGCGCGCAGCTCGGTAAATCCTGGGGCAACCCAAAGAATCCCGATTGCGGCGGCTTGACGCCAGCCGAGCTGCAGATGGTCGATTTCAGCCTGATCAATTTTACGGAGGTGGTCGGCGATATCGTGGCGGGTGTTAAAACATCGACCCCGGCAGTCACACGCGCCACCGACAAGATCAACAGCTACTTCTCCACTCCATGACCACAATATCCATTCTGCGCGCCACCTTTTTCGGATTGGCGCTGCTTGCCATCCAGATTTCCGTAAACACCTCCTTTGCGGATACCCGTCCGGATACCGATCCGGCCACCATGCACGTGACCGAAACCGGATCCGTGCGCTTGCCGTCGGATTTCAGGAAAGCTGCCTGGATCGACGTCTACTCTGGGGTTCACCGCCTGCCTGTGGCTTCGGCCAGGCTCGCAGCCGCGTTGGCATCGCAGGGCTACGAATTTTCCGGCACCGAAGCCGAGAGCGCCGCAACCCTCACGATCAACGGCAGTGTCCGGCTCTACAACGAAAGCCGTAAGTACGACACGGGCAAACTCTTCCTGGGCGAAATTATCGAGACAGAAGCACACGCCTTCGACGGCATGAGTCGCGGACGGGCAGGCCGATCCGCTCTTGCTCATGACGCAGGCGTGGCGCAGCAAGGTGGGCGGCTTCTCAGCCATGCAGGCGTACCCGGCGGGGCCCTTGCTGGTGCCGCGTTCGCCATCCTGACCGACTGGCTTGTCGACCGATCTGGCGTTCGAGAGGCAGTTAACGGAGCTGCAGACACGACAACGCTGGATGCCGCCAAACCGCGCGCGCCGGCCTTCAGACGCGCATTATGGTTCTGCGGAGAAGACTGCAAGCGGACAACCCATGAAGCCGAGGTCTCGGTCAGCGTCTGGCAAGGAAAGACCCAGCTCGCGTACTACACTGTCCAGCTCTCGAAAACTCTCCCCGACATCGATGAGGCGAGCGTTCAGCCCATGATCGAGGCCGCGCTCGGCCGTGCGCTCGAACGAATCCTGGAGGCCTCACGATGAACCGGAACCGCATTCACAACATGCTCGCATTCTGCATCCTGGCCATGACGACACAAACAGGTATAGCCGCGTCCAATTCAATTCCCGAGGTCAGCCAGGTGCGCGGTCTGCTGCTCTCAGCGATCGAATCGAAATCCGGCACGGCCGACGCCTGGCTGGTCGGGCCGATGGCCCAGAAACTACGCGCAGAGACACAGGCACCGGATGGTACGAAGGTTCGGGCCACCGTATCCACCGTCGCGGAGATACGGCCCGGCTGCAAACGGCTGCGGCTGATCCTGGCCATGCCTTCACACAAGATGCTCACCCGGAACGGCACACACGAGGCTTTCCAGATGGCCTATGAGCTGAATTTATGCCGGGACGGACAACCGCCGCAGGTTTCATCGGTCGGGCTTGAGAAGACACCATGAATGTTCGGGTACTAACTGCTTGCATGGCGATCATTGTCGTCTGGTCGACGGCTGGCGCCGCTCCGACTCCCGCCGGCGGCGGTTGGTGGGACGATACACCGTGGCAGAACCCGGAACGCGGCTTCAACTGGTATCCCCCGGATGCACCGCCCAAGAAATCGGCCAAGAAATCCGAAGAAAAGCCACGTGACATCAAGGACATGAAGACCATGCCTGAGCTGCAGGCTGAGCTTGCCAGGCTGAAGGATCTCGCAGTCATGCAACCGACACGGGACAACGTCCGGAATTATCTGGAGGCCCAGACCTACGTGATGGACAAGAGCGCGCTCTTCGCCGACGTCGCGCGTCGTGTGGTCTGGGCGACGCCTTCCGTGGACTATAACAACCGCTCGCCCACGGCCACCTTCGCCCAGCTCGCCCGGAAAGACCAGCGCAGCGACGATCAGGCCCGGACTCTGGCCGAGCTGTCCCGGGACTACGGATTGATGTTCTTTTTCCGGTCCGATTGTCCCTACTGTCACCAACAGGCACCGGTTCTCAAGCTGCTCGAACAGCAATACGGCATGCCGGTCCTCGGGGTCAGCCTGGACGGCGGGGTTCTCCCGCAATTCCCGGACGCTCGGCGTGACAACGGCGTTTCCATGATCGTCAGCCAGGGTCAAGGCATTACGGCCGTCCCTGCCCTGTTTCTGGTACACCGCGCATCGCGCCAGGCTGTGCCTGTCGGTACCGGCGCGCTGGCAATCGACGAAATCGTTGAGCGCATTCGAGTGCTGACCCGCACCCAGCCGGGTCAGGAATTCTGATTGAGGTAACAGCCATGACACCCAGACTGAAATCCTTGAGCGTTTCGCTCGCTGTCGCGGCAGGCCTCGCCCTGCCGTCGACCGCATCGAACGCCGCGTCCGACTGGATGAACGACTATTTCAACTCGGCCGGCGCGGGCCTCAACGTCACGCCATCGGCCGTATACGAATCCCAGAGCCAGACCACGATGTCCCTCGGCGGTTTCGCATACCGCGCACCGCAACGTGCCACGCAGTTTTTCAGCTTCTCGCCGCCCGGCTACAAGGCCGGCTGCGGCGGGATCGATGCCTGGCTGGGGGCTTACGGCTTCGTCAACATGGACCAGTTCGTCGCGGCGCTGCGGAATATCGGACAGAACGCCATCGGGTACTTCTTCCAGCTTGCGCTCAAGACGATGGCCCCGGAGATCGACGGTCTGCTGACGGACCTCTCCAAGACGATGAACGGGCTGAACCAGTTCCAGATCAGCAGTTGCCAGGCAATCAAGCAGTTCGTGGGAACGACCCCGGACACACGGAATATGGACATGGAGCAACGCGCGCAGGTTTTCGGCTCCGCGCTCACGGGTTCCTATGGATCGTTCTTCAATGCCCAGAACGACACGCAAACCGACCCTGCCAAGATGCAGGCTGCCTATGCCGCGGGCTGCGCGGTGAATGCCTCGATCTGCCAGGATTCAAGCGGCAAGCCTATCCTCAAGAACAACTTCAACCTGGTCTTCGATGCCCTTGATCGCGCGGGAGGGTATTCGCAAGAGGAGATCGAGCTTTACATCTCCCTGTTTGGTACGGTGACTTTCCTTCAGAACACGAGCGACCTGTCCAGCGGATTCACGACGGAGTATTTCAAGCCCACGATCACCTGGGAGGATTTCCTGGGCCCGCTCACGGGTACCCACACGATGAAGATCAGGGAATGTCCGTCAGGCTCGGACTGCCTGCCCTACGCATCGGCGAACGATGAAGGCACGCCCAGAACGACGACCGGCATGACGGCGATCGTCTACGACCAGCTGCACAAACTGAAAGACGCGATCGTCAACCGGACCGCTCTGACCGACCCCAAGGCGTTGCAGATCATCGCCATGACCAGCACGCCGATCTACCAGATGATCGCCCAGGCGGTTCACTCCGGCCGGGGATCGACGATCGTCGCCGATCGCATCATCGACGGCTTTTCCGAGGTCATTGCGACCGAGATCGCTTTCCGCCAGATGCAGGACATCAGCCGTGAGGTCGAGGATGCCCTGAACAAGACGAAAGCCGTCTCGGTCAAAGCCGATGTCCGGGCAATTGAGGATTTCCACCAAAGCCTGATCGGTGCCCGAAACGTGGCCATCCAGATGTACGCCCTCAAGCAGGAAGACGCCGGCCGGAAAATGCAGAACATCACGATGATGCTGGATTTCCAGCGGCAGATGTACACCAGCCTCGGACCACGGCTGACCTCCAACGTAGAGTTCGGCAAGGCGATGTAAATGGACACCATCTACGCCTTCTGGGACGCCGCCCAGATCAAGTACGTTCTGGATTCCGTGGCGATCATGACCTCGATGAGCGATTATCTGGGGCTCATGAAGGTGTTTGCGATCTTCGGGCTGTTTGTTGCGGTCACGATGACCTTCGTGAAAGCGCGAGGCGAGGAAGCCGCGATCTACATGCTGATGCTGGCAATCTGGTATGGCGGCCTCTTCCTTCCGAAAAAGGACGTTGTCATTCAGGACGTTGCGGGTGGATCCGGCACCTACACGGTAGCCAATGTTCCGCTCGGCCTGGCGGTGTTCGCCAGTGCGGAGAGCCACATCGGCTACTGGCTGACGCGAGTCAGCGAGACGGTGTTCGCGCTGCCCAACGACATCTCTTTCCAGAAAACCGGCTTCATGTTCGGCGCACGGGCGATTAGAGACCGAATGAACGTCCGCTTCTACGATCCTAACCTGGTCAGCTCGCTGACCAATCTGACCAAGGACTGCATCTACCCTGAGCTGAACAACAACGCCTCTTTTTTTAACCAGATCATGCAGTCGGGCGACATATGGGCCGACGTCGGCCCCCAGATGAATCCCGGGCTGCTGGTGCAGGTCTACGACAGCGCCGCGGGCCAGTACAAGGTCGTAGGCTGCGATCAAGCCTGGTCGTACATCGACACCCAGATCAACCCGCACGTATCGAATGACATCCTTCCACGGCTTGGCCGGATGCTGAATCCGACCGAGACTTCCTCCTCAGCCGCCTCCGCCCTCGTCGCGGCCCAGCTTCCGGTGGCTGACAATTTCATCTTTGGGGTCAGCCAATCTGCGCAGGACAGTATCAAGCAGGCAGCGATGATCAACCTGCTGTCCGATTCGACGGTTTTTGTACCGCAGATGATCGGTGACACGACGTCGGCCCAGGTGGCCCTGTCGACGGCCATGGCCACGTCGGCCGCCAACAGCAGCTATCGGACGATGGCCAAGGTGGCCGAGTCCTCGATGCCACTCATCCGGAATGCCATCCATATCGTCATCCTGGCGCTCTTCCCGATCGTGATGCTGCTGATCATTGCCGCCGGCTCAAAAGGCGGGCTGGTGCTCAAGACGTATCTGATGGCTCTACTGTGGATCAATCTGTGGGCCCCCATCTACGCGGCGCTGAACTTCTTCACGAGCTGGTATGCCACGCTTGGTGCAAACGCGGCCGTAGGTAGCATGAACTACCTGTCCTATGCCAGCCACCAGGCTCTCAACCATTCGATGATCTCCGATCAGGGCGTTGCGGGGATCCTGACGCTCTCCGTACCCGTCATCGCCTACATGCTGACGAACGTTAGTGCAGCGTCATTCACCAGTGTCATCTCGGGCGTCATGGCACCGGCAAACGCTTCGGCCCAGTCGGCCGGTAGCCAGGTCGGCATGGGCAATTCGTCCGTGGGGAACACGCAATGGGGCAATGTGACGATGGGGAACTGGAGCTGGGACAACAAATCCGGCAACCAGTGGAATACCGCACCCAGCATGACCTCCGGTGCACCAGTCAGCCGCCGCGTGGAAAACGACGGCGCGTTCATTTCCACGTTCGGTAACGGTAACGCCGTCATGGATCGTTCCGGGACCGTGTCGGATCTGGGCGTGGTCTCCGGCGTGGCCAGCACGGCCGTCGCAAGCCAGGCGCAGGCGCTCTCGCGGACCAGCTACCAGCGCGCCAGCGAGGCCTCGGCCGCGCGAGCGGAGTCGCTTGCGGCTGCTTATGACCAGGCGCGCTCCTTCCTGCGTGCGGCCGGCTCGTCGACCAGTGTGGGCGCGGATGCCGGCGTCAACAACATATCGAACTTTGCGCGGTCTTACGAGGACGCCATGAATACCGCTGCGAAATGGGATGCGGGCATCAAGCTGACCGATTCACAGAGATTCCAGATAGTTTCTGCAGCGTCGTTTGGGGCAGGTATTCCGGGCGTTATTGGCGCGCAATTAAAAGCTTCAGGCATATCCGATAGTCAAATACAAGCTACTTACGATTCAGCGCGGCAGTACGCGGAATCCTCCGGCTTCAAAGATCAGCTCAGCCAAGCCCAGGGCTTCAGCAATACGCTGGCAACTAGTACCGGCAGCGAATCCAGCCGCCGTGCCGCGAGCGAGATCCGGGCAAGCCTGTCCGATGCCGAGCGGGCCGAGCAGACGCAGCGGGTGGCGCTGTCTCAGGCAGAGTCCTACGACAGGGTGGCAAGCGAGGTGCAGTCCGGCGAAGGGCGCGCTCAGGCAAACCTGGCCAACTACGTCACCGCCCAGCTCGGCGGTGCGGCGAGGGCGAATGCCGCCCTGGGCGCACGCGATACGGCCGGCCAACTCGAACTGGTCAATGGCATGGTCCGCGACTGGGTCAAAGACCAGGCCGGGCTGATGAAACAGGGCGACAGTAGTGCGAATGCAGGCCTGGAGCCGGCCGCGAAGCTCTCGGTGCCCTCATCCGATGCCGCTCCGGATGACTTTTATTCGGGTGCGGCCACCGGCGTCGGCGAGGCCTACATGGCGGACAAGGCCCGCGTACCAGGCAGTCCCCTTTCCGGGCCTGCCATTCAACTGGATCGGGATGGCGACGGCGGACAGCCCGGGCAGACCGTCACACCGGCCATCGTCGAGCGCGCTGCCGCCGCCGGCGCGAAATCGGCAGGAACGGGGCTCGACGATGGGCGCGGAGCGGCTGATTCAGGCCGGAAGAACGTTGCGGGCGACGTTCAGGAGGAGACGGAGAATCCCAACATCATTATCCGTGCCGGGGCAAACGCGTTCGCTGGGGGCAAGCCGCAGGATGGGAATCCCGCGGCTGAGAAGAAGAATACGGGAGGGGCTTCCGGAGAGTGGTGATCAGCGATGATCGTCATATCCGTAATAATTGATGCTGTCGGGCTCAGTAGGATCCGAAGCCTGCCAGAGGCTCTCCTGCATTCGCCTATCCAGTAGGTATTCCTCAGCAGGGGTCAAAGTCTCATCCATACCCAGCGCACCGATGGTCAGCATGCCGCCGATGATGCCGAACATCCAGGCCAGGTCGTTCCCCATCGCGGCCAGAATGACCGCGGGGATCACGAACAGCATGGCAATGCTGAAAATGTATTTTCTGTAGGGTGTCATGATTCTCTCTCCCCTTGTTACCAAGGGCTTCCCTTACATTCAAGCGCGGATTAGTGCGAATGCAAGCATCAGCGCGGCCCAGCTGCCAAGTACCACCAATGGCAGATTGCGGCCGAACCAGTTCCAGGAATACACGCCGACAGCCACATGCCTTCCGCCGTAGCTGTCTTCGATGATGATGTCTTTCGTGAAGAACAAGCGGATCGCAATCGCGTGAATCATCGAAGCTATTGGCATAGCGGGTACCTCCCGAAGTGGTTAGACAATGTCCGCCTGGAGGCTGAATCGCGAAGCTGCAGCTCGTACTTCCTTCATGCGGCCGTGGCCGGGTAATACTCTCTCACGAACCACCACCAGTCCAGCACGTTCCAGTTCGTCCACATCGCGCTTCACGGCGCTGCGGTCCCGATGAAGTCGTTGCGAGATTTCGGTGATCGATCCCGGCATTTCCTTCACGGTGCGGAACAGCGCGAGACGAGCCGTCGTGACGAGTTTCATCATCTCGGCCGGATCTTCAAAGCTGATAATGCACTCCTCGGGGAGCTTCTCTCCTCGATCCGCGGCCTTTGCCAGCCTGCGGCCCCGCTTAAAAAAGTCGTCCTCGGTTCCCGTCTTGATGGTGAGCTTGTTCATTTGCGCTCCTTCAAAGCAATCCAGTCTCGCTCAAATCGGTCTTCAATTTCTTCGAAACTGACGAATTCGACAGGTTCCATGCTCCCGAAATAATGGCGATGGTGACTGCCGTGGGCATTGTCATAGCCAATCACACGTCCGTTGTCACCCGCGAAGAGGTTGTGGTTGATATAGGCCAGGTTATATCGGGTGACCCGGCCTGTCGCATCATCAATCCACACTTCCCGCCGCAGAATTCCATTTCCGCGCTTACTGGCGATCCTGTAAGTCTCGTCGGTGGTCTTCCTAACAGCCATGATAGATCATATCACGGCTGTCGAAAGACTATGTTGAACTGCTGGCCAGCTCGGCCCTTGGGCGAAATATTACTGGTTCCCAGTTATTAGGATCAGGGCGGGAACGCCGAGCTTAGCCTCGGTCCGAGGCTTCAAGCGTGCATTTCCTTCATTCGGCGAATACTTCCTGCAGCGTGCCCAAGACAGTGCCGAGGGTTTTCGCCGAAACCGTGCCCAGACGCTTGGCCAGGCGCACCTTGTCCACGGTGCGGACCTGATCCAGCAGAATCAGTCCCTTGGTGCCTGCGTGAGTGACTGGCACTCTGAACGGCGCCGCGAAGCCCTTAGAGGTCATGGGCGCGACAATCACGGTCTTGAGGTGATCGTTCAGCTCGGCCGGCGAAACCACCAGGCATGGGCGCGACTTCTTGATCTCGCTGCCCACGGTGGGGTCAAGGTTAACGAGCCAGATCTCGCCGCGCTTCACCACACGAGTTCCGCGTCGTCCTCGTTGCCGAATTCACCCATGACCAATTCATCGCCGCCCGCGGCCGCAACTTTCTGTGCGGCCTCCGCCCAGCCGGAGCGCGTCGGAAGCGCTGGCTTACGCAGCACGATGACACCGTTTTCAACGGTCATTTCGGCCCCAGTGGCTTCTTCCAGTCCGACTTGTTGCAGAATCGGCTTTGGTAGAACAACGCCTTTGCTGTTGCCGATTGCTCGTATGGTTACATGCATCGCTTTCATAGTGGCAACAAAGTTATTCCCTATTGTTAGGGTTGTCAAGTTACAGCTCTTTACGGTGATCAACTTCATCTTCCGCCTGCGCCTGATCAAGCCTGGCCTTGACCTCCCGCTTGCCCATTTTCCGGACGGCTGCGATGCTGCCCATCTGTTCGGACCTTGGGCGCGTTTTGCCTGCTTCCCAGAGGTAAATGGTCTGGCCGGAAACACCGATGAGCAAGCCCATTTCCCGTGCCGACAGACCTAGCCGCGTCCGTTGGGCGAGTATGCCTTGCGGTTTGAATCGCGGCTTCGCAACAGAGGGCTCATCGGCTGCAGAAGCTGTCTGCTTACGCCCCGTCTTTTCCAGGCTGGCCACCTGCTTTTCCAGGGCCTCGATGCGCCTCTTCAATGCGGCGATATCGGAGCGATAGCGGTTTGATGCCTTCTTGAGGCTTTCGGTTTCGCCACGGAGCTGCTTGCGGACCAGCCGGGCGATTTCTTCTTTGAGCGCGGTTGCGATGTTCGACAATTAAATTTCCTCAGAACGGGGTGGCGGATAGAAAAGTCAATGGAGCGCATCGTGTGGACGCCGACGACGCCACGCGGCTTTGTTACGCTGATTCGGTGGGCCTCAGGGCTATGTATTTCTTGGCGCAAACATGATGATCGACATGCCGGCAAGGGCCACCAAGGAACCCACGAGATCCCAAGTGCCGGGCTTTATGCCATCGACTATCCAAAGCCAAAGGATGGCAACGAAAATGTAGACGCCGCCGTAGGCCGCATAAACACGACCGGCGGCTGTTGGATGTAGCGACAAGAGCCAGGCGAACGCTGCAAGGCTGAACGCAGCGGGAATGAGGAGCCACGGGCTTTTGCCCTGCGTCAGCCAGAGGTAAGGAAGGTAACACCCGACTATTTCAGCCACTGCCGTTATGAGGAAAAGCAGGATGGTTTTGATTTCAAGCATAGCGATTCGCGACCACCTTCAGAAATGCATAAGCAATGGGGATATCAAGGGCATACGCTGTTTCATTCACCTTCCTGAACCTTCGTCCCCGGCGATTTGACCCTGCGTGCCCTTGGATGCGCCTGATCGTAGACCTTGGCCAGATGCTGCCAGTCAAGGTGCGTATAGACCTGGGTTGTCGAGATGTTTGCGTGTCCAAGCAATTCCTGGACGGCCCGGAGATCGCCTGAAGATTGCAACAGATGCGTGGCAAAAGCATGCCTGAGCAAGTGCGGGTGAACTGGCTGCCCGAGCCTCGATTTGTCCGCCCACTGGTCCAGCCGCTTCTGGACGCTTCTCTGTCCCAGGCGATCGCCATTGCGACTTAGGAAGAGTGCTTTTTCCTGTTTACGGTTGAGTGAGTCCCGCCAGGGTAGCCAGGCCTCGATCGCGCGCACTGCGCATTTGCCGATCGGCACAATACGCGTCTTGCTGCCTTTGCCGGTAACGCGCGCCTCCCCTGCCTTGAGGTCAACGTCGAGCAGGTTCAATCCCGTCAGTTCGCTGAGACGCAGCCCGGCCGAATACAGCAGCTCGAACATGGCGCGGTCGCGCGCAAGGATGGCATCCTCCTCGATGACGTCTGGTGCGGCCCGGCTGTCGAGCAGTTGAGCACAGGCGTCAGGGGTCAAAGTACTGGGAAGCTTGCGCCGCAGCTTGGGGCCCTTGAAGCCGGCACACGGATTGTTCGGATAACCCAGCCGATGGATGGCGAAGGTGTAGAACCCCCTCCAGCTCGAAAGGTGCCTGGCCACGCTGGCCGCGGACAGGCCGCGCTTGCGGATCTGGATGACGGCCTGGCGGATGGTTTCGGCTCCTGCATCGCGCGCCAGGACATCCGCCTCGAAAAAGAAGCGCAGCAACGCATCGAGATCATGCCGATAACTCTGAGATGTATTGGGGGACAGCCTTCGCTCGACATCGAGGTATTGAAGATAGGCCACCGTGTCTCGATAACACCCGGTTTCGCGGAAAGGTTCCGATGCCAGTTCGCTCGAATCAGGTCTCATAGTCTCAAGGTCTCAGTACTGCAGTGAGCCAGCGGGCATCGCCCACTGGCTCACATTGTGCCCCCTTTCTGCCTTCTTTTGCGATAGCAGAAAGGAAAGCTGTTACCTTCGTAGGGAACCCTGTTTAACTATCTGAACGGTCTGCGTATGCAATTCGCAAACTGCATACGCACCCTGTCACGACTTCGATGCCGACTCGATCTGCTCCGCAACCAGGAGTGTCGTCAGCCGGCCGGCCAGCTCGCCGTACTTTTCCTCAGTATCTGGATGCCGGAAACGGCGGACGACCTCGGCGAGATGTTCTTCGGCTGCAGCCATGTCTCCGGTCTTCATCTTGCTCACCAGCCGCGAAATCAGCCTCCCCTTCTGTTCGCTCAATTCGCGCCGGAAAAGCACGCCTGCGGGATCGTAGGCGCCCTTCTTGCCCGCAAGAATATCCAGCAAATCCGCCCACTCGCTGAAAGATGCGCGCTTGTCACCGTTCGCCGCCGCGACAAACAGCGCCTCCCCACGCCGGTCGAGCCCGGCAAACAACGCGGCATCCGCCATAGCCGTAGCCTGCGCATGCATGGCCTTCAATTCAGCAGCGCGCTGCGTGTGCAGCTGCAGGGTATCGTGGCCGGCACGTTCGACATCCCCCTCGATGCGGCCCAGCAGCGTGCATGCGCCCAGCAGCAGGTTCGATTCGGAATCAGACAGGATTGCTTTCTTGAAACTCATCGCACCCCAGCTCCCTTTCTGCTCTACTGCTTTCGTACCTGTTGCGACGCCGATGAAAGTCATCAGCCGCGTCCGCACTGCCTTGATCTCGGCCGAGAGCTTCCTGGACAGATCCGCCTGTTGTTTTAAGCCAGCCGGATCCCGCTCATCCCCTGCCCAGCCAATGCGCATGCCTTCGGCGATCGCCTGGCGCCGGTTCTCCAGTTCGACGACCTTGAGTCCACGCGAAGGCTTGTCCTTCGCTTGCCTCTGCGCAGTCGCCAACTGCCCCCGAAGGGAATCGATCTGGTTGCGTGCGAATTCGAGGTCGAATCTCAGCGTTTTGATGACCTGCCCCTGAGTCTCCAGTTCGGTCGTCAGCAGCTGCAGCTTCGCCTGATCCGCCTCGGCCTGCGGCGCTTTCCCGTCCAGGACGGCCTGGATGGCTTCGCGCTGCTGCGGGCTGACCCACAACGTCATCGCATTCAGGTTCGCCTGCCGTCGCCGGGCACGGTATGCCGCCTGACGTTCGCTATTGCTTTGCCCCATGTTGTTGAGCCCCCTATCGTTACAAGTAACAGGATAGCACAACCGTTACAAGTAACAAGCAGATTTATGGATTGTGCAATCCACAAATTCGTCCATACAATGCCATCATCAATACCAAGGCGTGAACATGGCTCAATTACTCCCCACCGAGGAAGCCTATGGCGAGCTGCAGGCCGCCTACGATCATTTCAACCAGACGCTGTTTGCCGACTCGCTGCCGTCCTGCCTCATCACCTTTCAGCGCGAAAAGCGAACCTACGGGTACTTCTCACATGCCCGGTTCGAGTCGGGTACCGGAAAAACGACCGACGAGATCGCCATCAACCCGTCTTACTTCGCCGTGATTCCCCTCACGGAAATCCTGCAAACACTGGTTCATGAGATGGTCCACCTCTGGCAGGCGCACTTTGGCACGCCCGGCCGGCGCGGGTATCACAATCGGGAATGGGCCGAGAAAATGGAGTCGATCGGCCTCATGCCGTCCGACACGGGTGAACCAGGCGGTCGGAAGGTCGGCGAAAAGATGGCCGATTACGCGGTTCCGGGGGGGCGATTCTCCGTCGCCTCGCAGGAACTGCTGACCGGCGATTTCACGATCACCTGGCGGGATCGCTTCCCCGCCCTACCCCTTCGCGCGTCAACCGAGCTCGGCGACGCGGCCACATCGGTTCGGCCCCGTCTGTCCACCGGCGAGAACGACCGATCCAACCGCAAGAAGTACACGTGCCCGACGTGTGGCAGCAATACCTGGGGGAAGCCTGGCCTGAAACTCATCTGCGGCGAGTGCCGCACGCCGTTGGGGATAAAGGGTGAGTCGCTACCTATCATCAATTCACACCCACTAAACAACGAGGCCCTGGTTTTGAAGTCGGTGTCCGATGTTGGGATGCAATCTGACCACGAATGGAGCAAAGGGTATTACTGTGCCGTGGCAGCTCTGCTGCGTGAGGCCGGTTGTGTAACCCCTGATGTACGCTCGCTGTTTAAGCAGGGCAATGGTGCCGAGTATGCCGATAACGCAGATATCTCGCTGTTCCGGGCACATGGATTGATACATGACTGAGAGTCGAAATCATGCGCTGACCGAAATAAAGGAAAGCCAAGGAAAGCATACTGACAACCGATCATGTGTCCGGCCTACACTGCGAGGCCGGATGAACTACCGAGGATGAATTGTGGTTGCCAATGACGAACGATTTAAGGGTGACATCCTGATCTACGTGGATGGGTATCGTGTGGACGACTTTAGGTGCATCGAACACAACTTCCCGGATGGTTTCCCCTCCCCCACGGCCGGTGGCTGGGCGGTCGGAAACAATGCCCGCGACCGCTACTGCTCCAGAATGGCGCTCGACAAGATCCGGCGGTTCAGAGACTACGATGAAGCGGTCCGCTATATCGAGGCAAAGCGTCGCAAACGGAAAAACGAACGGTTCCAACTCGTCTATCAGTTGGGTAGCCTGTTTCACGAGGTTTCGACACTCGACGACATCCTGCTGATAGATGAAGAAGCCGATGCGGAAAAGGCACTGGAAGCGGCATGTCGGGCTCGGCTCAGGGACGAATTCGAAGAAAAATATCCGGGGTTGGAGGCGCTGAAGAAGGTCGCCACCAGGAACACGGCCTTCTCCGCGGCCGAGTTGCTGCAGATCATCCGCAAGGAAGGTGTCGAGACGGCTCGCAAACGTTATGCAAAAGGCACCTACTACCGGCTGCTCAAGGTGCTGCGGGATGCAGGGCTGGATCACGCCTGAAACCCGTGTGCGGTGGCTTCACTCTGAAGATATCCACTGCGTATTCCTGTGAAACCGCGGTTGAATTCATGGTTTTGTCATAACTGGAGCCGAGCATAGTGCCGTTCAGATGCCCGTATCCGGCTATGCCCTTTCCTGCCTACAACGAAGTTCCCTATCTGCCAGACGGCGCCTGCGACCAGCCGCCATCGCGCGATCCCTATCCATTGGGGCTCACCGTGGCGATCTTCATCGGCGTATTTGCCATCCTGCAATGGGTCTGGGGCGAGGCGCGCAACACCTGGGTCGAACGCCTCGTCATTCACGAAGCCACAGTGAAACCAGCAGCGGCCCTGATTCGAACTATCACGCCCGATATCGATGCCCGCCCTGTCGCCGCCAGTATCAAGGCATCAGGCGGCGGTCTCAATATCCTCAACGGATGTGAGGGCACCGAAGTCATGTTCCTGCTCGCTGCTGCCTTCGCCGCGGTACGGATGAACTGGCGGCGCAAACTGATGGGCCTGGGACTCGGATTGGGGTTCGTCTTCCTGCTTAACCAGGCGCGCATCCTCGCCCTGTTCTACGCCTTCCGCGATGCGCGCCCGCTGTTCGATCTGCTACATACCACCGTGCTGCCAGCCATCCTCATCGCGGCGGTCGCCCTGTACTTCTATGCCGTCCTCCACCGCGACCGGATGGCCTAGCCCGGCCCGTTTCGCGTTCGTGCTCGGCGCTTGCCTGACGGTGACGCTCACGGCCGCCTGGCTGTGGGGGGCGGCACTGATCGAGATCCTGATTCCAGTCGCCCGGCAGGCCCTCGGCTGGATCGACAACCGTTTCAGCGTCCTTTCTCTCGGCATCGAGCACACCTGGCAGGACACCGTGGTGCACCTGCGGCTGAACCTTTCCTCCGGGTTCGTCATGGGTGGACGAGTCCTCATCCCCGATCCCCGGGGCTTCCTGACGGTCGACACACCGATCGGAAATCTGCTCCAGCCGCTGGCGATCGCGCCGGCCATCGCAGCAGCGCTGCCCGGGAAACTTTCCCAGCGCCTGATGCGTTTCGTCCTCGCCGCACTCTTCGCACTGGGTTTCCTGGTCGTCGACCTGCCGCTCGCGCTGCATGCCATCGCGTGGGACATGCTCACCTATAGCCTTGGAATGAATGATTTCTCACCACTGCTTGCATGGCTTGCCTTTCTGAATGGTGGTGGGCGGCTTGGTATCGCCTTGCTTCTGGGCTTGGCCGCGTGGAGATCGTCACAATACTTTGCTCATATAAATAATAAGTTAGCAACATAACCCAAACTGAAATCGAGATGATCTACTACTAAAGTCTTAGTGCGAACGGTTCACGGAATACTGTGATCTGGCGCGATCCTCTGTCACATCCCATCCGTAGCCTTCCGTCCACTGGCCAGTTTCGGTCAAGGGAGAAGGCGTGTGGTCCGACAATATCAACTCACCAGTGCGCTGCTGCTAGTGCTTGCCGCCATACCGGCACACGCGGCCATCGACGATGCACGTGCCAAAGGCATCAAGTGGCTGGTGCAAACCCAGAAGGGCGACGGCTCGTTCGCCGGCTTGCAGGGTCTGGAGGTTCAGTCCACCGCCGCAGCGGCTGAAGCCATGCAGGCGGCGGGGCTGACGCGCTCGCCGCAATATGCCCGCGCGCTGGCCTGGTTGACCAATGCGCCAGGCGGCAGTCTGGATGCGCGCGCCTGGCAGGCGGCCGCGCTGGCGGCGGCGGGACGCGATGCTGCAAATATCGCAGGAACCATCCGCGACGAACGCAACACCAGCATCGCCAAGGCCGGCAGCGTCACCAGCGGCATCACAACCTGGGGGGCGTATCCGGGCTACGGTGCTGGCGTGCTCGACACCGCGCTCGGCTATGGCGCCTTGCGCAGCGCCGGCGTGAGCTATCCCAACGACACGACCGAACTGACGACCACAGCGCTCTGCGCCATCCTGCCCGCGCAGCTCACGGCAGCACCATGGAATGGCGCCTGGCCCCATGCGCTTCCGCAGAACGGTCAGCCGTCGCATGCCACGAACGGCTCGCTGGCCGCTACGGCAATCATGCTCTACGAACTCAAGAAACAACGCCAGGCCAGCCGTTTCCTGTCCGGCAGCGCCTGCGGCAAGTCTTCTCCCGCCGGGATCGACAGCGCCATGACCGCCGCCAAGGCCTGGCTCATCGCCCAGGCCAACGGCGACGGCGGCTTCGCCGAGCGCAATCCGCAGACCGGCAATCTGGAAGTATCCGCCCCCGTGACCACGGCCCTCGCGATCCGCGCCCTGGCCCTGTTTGCCGCCGAGGGCGATTCGGCAGCGGTGACGGCGCTCGCCAACGCACGCAACTGGCTGGATGCTCAACAGAATACCGACGGCAGCTGGCGCGGCGATCCCTTCGTCACAGCACGCGTCGTGGCCGCGCTGCCCGCCGCCGCAGGCGCGCAGCTTACCGATAGCGACCAGGATGGCCTCACCGACGTGGTCGAGCAGCAGCTCGGCACGCAAGTCAATGTCGCCGACGCACAAAGCCTGCTCGACCCGAACGCCAAAGCCGTGCCTGGCCTGACCGCCACCTCGTTCAGCGTGTCGGCGAATCTCAATGAAACCTTCAACTACACCGTTCCTGCCTCAGGCGGGAACGGGCCGTTCACCTTCGCGCGCGTCAATGGATCCTTGCCGCCCGGGCTCACCATGGCGTCGAACGGCCAGATAACGGGCATGCCTTCCACGCCAGGCAGCTATGCCTTCGATTACGAAGTCACCGACACCACCAACACCAAGACACTGGTCATCGGTCGCATTGATGTGACCGAGGCGCCTTCCGACGGCGACGTACCGCTACCCGCCTGGGCTCTTGCCATGCTGGGAGCGGGGCTGCTGGGCGCGCTACGCCGACATGCCATGCGAACCGCCGCGTGAGCCACAAGTAAACAGAACGAGATAAATCAAGGGAGTCCCCATGTCCAGCCAGATCCTGAACCGCCTCCTGCTGGCGGCAGTCCTGAGCCTTGCGTCAAGTGCCGCATCCGCCGTCACACCGCATCGAGACGTCGCTCCTGTTTCCGCAGAAGCCATTGCCGCCGTACGCGACGCGCAGCGCGGGCGTCCCGACCCCATGGCAGCGGTGTTGGACCGCCATCTTCGCGAAGGCCTCGAACTGGCCGACCGCAGCGAGCGCGCCGCAGCGAAGTTCAAGCTAAAAGCAACCAAGGCCCCGGAGATCCAGAACGCCCTCGCCGGCCGCAAGGCGGAAGCTGCCGCCAAGCGGCAGGAACTGCGGACGCTGCGCGACGACGTCATGCGCCGGATCGACGAAAAAGCCGATGCCTCGCCCGAAACGGCCGCATTCAAGGCGAAGCTGGATACGCGCTTCAAGGCCGTCGAACAGGATCTCGATGATCTGGCCCAAGCCGACAAGACCAACCTCGATGCCCGAGCCAAGCGGGCATCGAGCCGAATCAAAAGCTGGCTGGCCGCGCGCCCGGCCGAGCCGCTGCCGCAGCCCAACTGGCGCCAGGCCGAACCGGTCAAGCCGATGAAGCTACCGGCCGCCAAGGTCGTGCCGCGCTTCGTTTCGGATGCTTACTGGCTCATGCAGGAGAAGGTGGCCAGCCGCGACGGCTTCATCCAGGTGGCACTCCGCAATACGCCTGCAGAAGCGACCGCTTGCGGTTATACCGCTGCGGATCTCGCCAACACGCCGGAAGCGCCCGTCACGAATCCCGACATCGTCGCACTGGCCAAAGAGCTCGACTACAACCCGGTGCGCATGTTCGAGTGGGTTAACCAAAATATCAAGTTCGAGCCCTACTACGGTTCGATGAAAGGTGCGGTCGGAACGCTCTGGAGCAAGTCGGGCGGCGCCACCGACCAGGCCAGTCTGCTTGCCGCCTTGCTGCGCGCCTCCAATATTCCCGTCCGTTACGTGCGCGGCAACATCGCCGTGCTGGACAATACTGCGCTGGGCGCGGACGGGCGTGGCGCCCGCTGGATCGGCGCCAAGACTGCACAGGCTGCCGCCGGGGTCCTGGCCAACAACGGCAATCCGGCGGCGACGTATTACGGCGATGGCAAGGGCATCTCCTTCGCCCATGTCTGGGTCGAGGCCTGCCTGCCGTATGCCGCGTATCGTGGCACCGGTCTCGACGACTCCGGCCACCGCTGGGTGCCGCTCGATCCTTCCTACAAGGACCGTCGCTACCAGGCCGGCATCAGTGTCGACGGTAGCTTCGACTTCAACTACGGAAACTGGCTGGCCAGCCGGCTGGATGCCAACGGCAACTATCGTCTGCCGCAGGAGGCCTTCGAAGGCGAAGTCGAGGCGCATGCCAAGACCAAAGCCCCGAATTACGCCAACAACACGCTCGAAGACGTGCCCTACAAGGCCGAGATCAAGCGCCAGCATTTCGACATCCTGCCCATCGTACCGCCGTATGAAGTGCTGCAGTACACAAGCTGGAGCGGCGTCGCCAATGAATCCGCCGAGACTGCCGCACTGCCGGACCGGCACAAATACCGCCTGCTCGTTGCCGCCAAGAATTCCGGCGGCAGCCTGCAAGCGCAAAAAACCCTGAACCTCGCGGAACTGGCGAGCAAGCGCCTGACCCTCTCGTACAAGGGCGCAACGCCTGCCGACCAGACCGCATTCGATACCTGGTTCAATGCCGTCGATCCCGGTGCCGCGCCCACGTGCTCGGCTTCTGCCAGCATGGTTCCAGGGTTCAAGCTCGAAGGGGTCGAACAGACCTCCGAGGCAGGCAGCGGCAGCGTCGCGCTCTGTTCGGCCAACAACCAGTTGACGATGACGGTGACGCTGGCTGAACTGGGATCTGCGGCCACCCGGTCGAGCGTGGGCTATTCGAACATCCGCGCAGCGAATCTCCATGCCCTGCATGCCTACGCCTGGCACACCTCCGATACCTACCTTGCCAAGCGTTCGGCGCAACTGCTCGCCAGCGTGCAGGCCAACAATGGCAACGTCAACGCCGACCGCGACGGCATCGAGGGCGAGTTCCTCAACATCGCCGCCAGCAAATACATGCGTTATGTAGCGGATGCCACAAAGCGAACGGGCGAACTGTATGGGGAGTCCGGCACGACCGGCGTCAGCCTCGGTCTCACTTCCGCCCAGGTCAAGGTCGAGTACCTGTTCGATCTGCCCTACGGGCTTTACCGCAAGGGTTTCCTTGTCGACTGGCCGGGCAACATCATTACCAGTACACGACTGGATACGCCGAGCACCACGGACAAGCGCGCTTTCAAGCTTGCAAGTTTCGCGGGTTCGGCTTACGAAGCCTACATCTGGAACGAGCTGGCCAATCTCGATGCGGTATCCACCACGCGCGGCCTGCAATTTGCCGACGAGCAGAACATCGAAATTCTGCAGATCAACAACGGCACCGACTGGGCCAACAACAAGTGCAAGCTGACCAACAGCTGTTCCAACGGCGCGCTTAACACCAATCCGGCTGGCACCAATTACAGCGCAGCACACGTCGGCCAGATCGAATCGCTATACGTCAACGCCGGCTTCAAGCTCACCATCCCGCGCCGCCTGATCCAGTATCCGGATGCGAGCGGCTGGCTGGGCGCGGCGTTCTACGCCGAGAACTTCTCGACCAACCCTGGGCAGGCCAGCTTCCCCATCAACGGCTATAGCGGCGGCGTCACCGTCGAGCCCTCTTCGGAATCGAATGGCGGCTCAGGCGGAGGAAACGAGCCTGAATCCGGAAGCGGCTCTGCTTCCGGCGGTTACGGCGTCACCGACCCGCTCGGCAGCCTGTACAACCCGAGCCTCGGCACCGGCATCCTTGGCGACCCCTATGCCCCCACCTTCGCCCAGCAATCCGGCATCAACGGCAACCAGACCGCCAATGGCTACGGCACCGGCACCAGCGTCTCCGGCGACCCCGTCAACATGGTCACCGGCAACCTCATCCACAGCGAACGCGACATCGCCATCAAGGGCCGGGGCGGATTACCCCTCGTCTTCGAGCGCTGGTACAACAGCAAGGATGCGAAAGACGGCCCGCTCGGCTACGGCTGGACCCACAGCTTCAACCACGTCCTGCGCTTCTACGGCGTCGAATCGGGCGTGGCTAAAGTGTCGTGGACCGACGGCACCGGCGGCGAGCGTTTCTTCTCCACCGCCAACCACACGAGCGGAAACGTCAGCGTCGGCGCCGCGTTCGCCGGCACCGCCGGCGTCTACGCCACCCTCGAACGCCTGGCCGGCGGCACCTACCGCCTGACCGAGCGCTCGGGCATGGCTTACGTGTTCGAAAGCGTCAACGCCGGCACCACTGACACCGGCCTCAAGGCCCGCCTGCTGTCCATTACCGACCGCAACGGCAACGCGCTGACCCTGTCCTACGCGCCCATTGCCGGCTGCACCGGCACGTACGTCTGCAAGGTCACGGACGGACTCAATCGCGCGCTGACCTTCGGCTACACCGCCGATCGCATCACGCAGATTCAGGATTTCTCGGGCCGTACCTGGCAATACGCCTACAGCAACGGCGATCTGGTGACCTTCAAGAACCCGCTGGCCGTCGCTGGCAGCCAGCCCGCCGTCGCCTACCAGTACTATGCCGCCGCCGACGGCGCGAAGCTCGCCCACGCCCTGAAGCAATACACCCTGCCGCGCGGCAACGGCATGCGCTTTGAGTATTACCAAAACGGCCGCGTCTTCCGCCACACGCCCTTCGGCACCGACGGAACCCTGAAAGAAGGCCACGCCACCACCTTCGCCTGGACGGAGTTCCGCCGCGAAGCCCGGCAGATCGACGCGCTGGGCAATGAACGCCGCTTCCTGTTCGACGCCAATGGCAATCCCCTGTCGATCACCGACGAGGCCGGCGCCACCACCGAATACACCTACGATCAGACGGCCGGCCGCACCCACCTTCGCCTGACGAAGACCGACCCGATGGGCATGGTCACAGGCTATGCCTACGACAGCCAGGGCAACCTCAGCGACGTCACCCTGCCCAGCACGCGTACGCTCCAGTACCGCGACCACACCGCCTACGGCCAGCCCCGCCGCGTGAAGGACGCCGACGGCAACTGGACGCTCAACCGCTACGACAGCGCGGGCCGGCTCACCGACGTTATCCGCCTCAAAAACGGTATCGTGCCGGCGGTCGACACCAAGCCCGCCAACGGCGACATCGTCGCCTGGACGCAGCTTGCCTCGGACAGCGTCGGCAACCCCATCAAAACGCGCTCCCTGCGCGACTGGACCGGCGCGGTGCTCGGCGACGCCAACAGCGGCATCGGCCCCAGCCTCGAAACCGCTTACGACGCCAACAAACTCAACGTGGTGAGCGTGACGCGCCGGGGCGACATCAACGGCAGCCCGGCCAGCCTGGAGACCGAGACCTACAGCGACTTCGCCTACGACAACCTCGGCCGCGCCACGCGCGGGCCGGATGCCAACTGGTACGCCGCCGACACCCAGTACGATGCCCTCGACCGCCCGGTCAAGACGCCCGACGGACGCGGCCACCAGTGGGATACCGTCTTTGACGCCAACGGCAACCCGCTCATGGTGGGCCTCACCGTCAACGGCGCGTATCTCGACGGCCACTACGCCGCCTGGGACGATCTGGACCGGCTCGACCGCAAGGTGGACTACGCCGGCAACGCCACGCTGACCCGGTACGATGCGCTCGGCCGGATCAGCCAGGTCACCTCGCCGGACGGCTACAGCGTCGGCTTCGACCGCGACCCGCTGGGCCGCGTGACCGGCGCCTACAACGAGGAAGGCCAGCGCGTGTCCCTGAGCCTGGACGCCGCCGGACGCCCCCGCAGCAGCACCGACCCCAACAGCCTCACGACCCAATACGACTACTTCCACGCCAGCGAAGACGGCCGGCTCAAGACCACCACCCTGCCCAAGGTGACGGGGCAAAGCCAGAGCCGCAAGACCGAAGTCGCGAGCTACGACGGCGCCGGCCGGCCGACGCGCATCAACCTCGTCGCCGCCGACGGCAGCATCCGCGACAGCTACCGCTTCTACGACGAACTCGGACGGCTGACCCGCGAAGTCGGCCCGCAGGTATCCGCCAGCGACACCAGCCGGCCCGTCAGCTGTGTCGTCTACACGCCGCTCGGCGACGTGAAGGAGATCTGGGCCGGCAGCACGACCGACACCACCAGCAAGACTTGCACGCTCGATGGCGTGGCGGTGAAGCAGCAGGTCGCCCGCACCTACGACGACTTCGGCCGCAAGCTGACCGAAACCGACGCCCTCGGCAAGGTCTGGACGTGGACCTGGAACGTCCACAACGAGCTCGTTGCCAGTCAGACGCCGGTGCAGGCGGCAGCCGGTCAGTCCACGACCTACGCCTACGGTCAAAAAGGCCAGCCCGGCGAAACCCAGGGGCTGCTCAAACAACGCGCGGTACCGGGGACCAGCGGCCAGACCGCCGTCTACACCCGGAACGAACTGGGCCTCGTCACGCGGGCGGAGACCAAAAACCCCTCGAACCAGACCGTCGTCGCCTACGACTACGGCTACGACCTCGCCAAGCGGCTGGCGAACGTCACGGATTCCCGAGGCAACAAGCAACTCGTCTACACCTGGACGCCCGGCGGGCGGCTGGCCGGGGTCGCCGACAGCGATGGCCACGTCGCCAGCTTCGCCTACGACGCCGTTGGCCGGCTGGCGAGCATCGCCGCGCCCAACGGCGAACAGGTCAGCTTTGTCTGGGACGCCGGCGGACGGCTCGTCGAACAGCGGCTGAATTCGGGCCAGCGCACGACGCAGAGCTGGTTCGAGGACGGCAATCTCAAGCAGAAACAAAACCTGTTCAGCACGACTGTCCTCAGCAGTCATCTCTATACGCTGGACAACCAGGGCCGGCGCGCGACGCAGACCGAGAACGTCGGCGGGACGACAAAGAACTGGGCGTACCTGTATGACAACCTCGACCGACTGACCAGCGCCAGCGACGGCACGGCCGAGACCTACGGGTACGACATCTTCGGCAACCGGCGGAGCAAGACCAAGGCCGGGACGACCACAGCCTACCTGTACGACGCGGCGCACCAGTTGAGCGAGATCCGCAGCGGCAGCGACGTCGGGACGCTGATCGGGGCGGCGGTGCATGATGCCGATGGGCATATGGTGAAGCTGTGCGAGGTCGCAACGGGCGGCAGCGTCACGAAAACATCAAGCGACTGCACGGCCTCGGGCACGGGGGCAACCACGCTCGCGCTGGTGTGGAACGCGCTCGACCACCTCAGCACCGCCACACGAACCGGTGCAGGCGCGATTGCAGAGAGCTACGTCTACGACGACGGTGGACGACGCATCGCCAAGACCAGCGCAGGCACGACGATGAGCTACCTCTACGACGGGGATGCGATTCACGCCGAATGGAACGGTGCAGTAAGCGGCAACCCGGCTGCCGCCTATATCCACGGTGCCGGCATCGACGAGCCGCTCCTGCGGCTGACCGGCAGCACGAACAGCCCGAGTGCCACCGAAGCGGCGTACATCCAGGACGGGCTCGGCAGCGTGGTCGGGCTGGCCAGCACGGCGGGTGCGCTGACGGCAAACCAGCGCTTCGATGCGTGGGGCGTCAGAACCGCTGGTAGCGGCACGGTGCCCGCTTACGGCTACACCGGCAGGGAACCGGATGCGACCGGCATGGTGTTCTACCGTGCCCGCTACTACCACCCCGGCATCGCGCGCTTCGCCAGCCGCGATCCGATGGGCATGGCGGACAGCGTGAGTTCGTATGCCTACGTAGCGAACAACCCCATCAACCTCGCCGACCCGTTCGGGATGGAAGCGGCGCTCGCCGGCACGACGATGAACCCGGCTTACTGGGGGATGCTGGCGGATGCCAGTTTCTACACCGGTACGCAAACCGATGTACGCGGTGGAGGCAACGGCGGGACGTTCACGCCGGGGCAGCAGAAGATGCCGAGTCAGAGTGGATCGGGCGTGGGCGATTTACTGCTGGGATTCATTCCGGGCTACGATCTGTATCAGGCCACACAGAACAACAACGCCGGTGTGGTCGATTACGCAGTCGGCATCCTCGGCGTTGCGCCCGGACTCGGCAAGGGGGCAGGGCTGGGGGTCAAGGCGGTCGATGCCGGCGTAGGGGCTATCAAAACCGCAGGCCAGCTTGGCCGCGAGGGCGAGGCAGCAGTACGCAGCCTCTACGACCTTGGCAAAAAGCAGGAATTCGTCATCAATGGCAAAACGCGAATTCCGGATGGAACGAACCTTGATCTTAAAACACTTTCCGAAGTCAAGAACACGCAATATCAGGGCTTCACGCAACAGTTGCGCGATTACTCGGGTATTGCTCAGCAGCAAGGGCTGCGCTTCGATCTGTATGTGCGGCCGGATGCAAAGCTGAGTGGGCCTTTGCAAAACGCTATCGACAAGGGTGAAATCAACAAGCTCTACATACCGAAATGACTGCGAAAATTAAGACATCTACCCGCCCCTCACTTTCGAAAGCCGAACTAGAGCGGCTTAGGGAAGAGAATTACGATGCCTTTCTTCGGTTGAAATTGACTGATGAAGAAAAAATCATAATTCAGGAAATGGTTGCTGAGCGTGAGAAACGGCGCCTAGAAGAAGTAGCGAAACTGCGCGAAGCATCAAAACCCTTGGTATCGGCACTGCATGCAGCAGGCTATCCGGTCAACGGTGTTTGGGATCTCGTCAACACCACTGATCGCTACGATTCGGCTCTTCCTATCCTTGCCGAACACCTTGAGCGCGACTATCCGCCGGAAATCCAGGAAGGCATCGCGCGGGCGATGGGGGTCGGCGAGGCGATGCCGTGGCGGCCCGTATTCATCCGTTTGATTCGCAGCCGCCCGCCCATGCCACCCGGAAAGCGCGACGGCTTTCGCGATGGCTTGGCGGTGGCGATCGGCAACACCACGGGACCGCACAATGTCGAGGAGACGCTTGAACTGTTGCGTGACCGTTCGCTTGGCGAGAGTCGGATACTGATGACCAGCATTTTCAGAAAACTCAAGGACCCTGTCGTACAGCAAGTCTTGCTTGATTTACGCGAACGGGAGCCTGAGTTGAGAATCGCAATCAGCGAACTACCTTGGGTTAAGAAGCTGGACAAGGCGTAACTACTCCATCGCATGAGGATGGTGTTGAAGGTAAGGAGTTGTGGATAGATGTTCGCGTTGCCTATCGGGAGATCAATAAGAGCGAATACACAGTCCTTTGGCCGCAGGGACTGAATTTTGCACTGAGTGTAAGGCGTCTGTGACTGCTCCTCTTACTAGGAATCAATCGGCCGCATTCCCTGAGATACAACAGTCAGGTGCGGTGGTTGTTGGCAAGGGGAAGCCTGGGTTTCCCGGTGGCACGCAAATACCGCCGACTACGGTAAATATCGTCAGGCCATAGTGTGTTGGAGAATTCAGATGTCAGTAGATCAAACGAGTGTGGTTGATGCAATCGGAGTCGACAAGGTAACTGGCGATTTAGTACTGACCATATCGGATCACCTTGAATGGACAGGCAATGATAATGAGCACCTTCTCTTATTGCAGGAAAAACTCAATACTTATCTTGGCTTTGTTGAAGGAGGGGAAATTTTTAAAACCTATCCTGATGCAAAAGATAGGGCGGTATTGATCGATGTTGTCTGCAAATTTCCTTTAAATCAGGAAGCTGAAAATTTCTATGGCCATGTTACCTCGATTGTCGAGGGGGCTGGAATAAAGCTCCAGCACAGAACATTCAATGCTGCTTAAAATGATCAAGTGGAACTAGAATGGCACGGGTTAGAATCGGCGACATCGTCGAAATTCAGACCGCGAAGGGTCATGCGCACCACGTAATCCAACTTGCAGGACGGGGACGAGGTGTCCCATCTTTGGCAACCGCAGAAGCAAGACGAAGTCCGGCGTTACTACCGCGCACCTCTACGACGCGCGCAGTAATTGAGTGAAATCTGCAGCGGAAGCGACGCCGAGACATTGTCGGCACCACTTGATTACTCACTTAAATTCAACAGGGAAGTTTAGTTCGAGATGGAGGATAGTAATCGGATCCATTTTCCAGGCCGCCCTATCGTGATGTGAGCAATCTACGAGGCCTGTGCCTGGTATTGAAATTCTGTGGATGTGCAGTGGTTTGGGCTGGTATTGCTGCAGTGCTGCCAAAATGGCTTCTTGCATGGTGCTGCCGTCGTTGTTGATGCTGTAGGCCAACATGGCGCCGAGGGGGCCGGTGCTATATGCCGAGTCATGAGAGAAGAAGCAACCCATGCCATCGGCCGCGAGGTATTTGGTCTGTATATCGCGCTGTGATGTAAGCGGCTTAGCCTCAATAGTTAGTTCTGGAGCGCCGGGATGCTCTAGAGAGCACACCCTGAAATCGACTTTCTTTGAATGCCGTCCTGCGCGCTTGTCGCTCTTGACTGGTGATTCGAACGAAAAGCACACATCATGCTGTCGCAAGAAGTGATTTGATGGGAGCGCCTTGCGTAACTCCTCGGCCCGGTGTCCGATTTCTGAGGTGATAGCGTCTTCTGTTGGGATCCGGATTACTGTACCCGCCCGTCCCCTCTTGGGCTTGCCCATGGCGCCGGCCTTCTGCTTGAAGCCAGCCCAGTTTGCGGGCTCGACTAGCTGTTCTGCGGCTTGCCAATAGAGCTGCAGCACGTGGCGTAAGAACTCCGACCATATTTGCGCTTTAGGGGCCGAGAAACCACGCTGCTTGAGCAGCGCCTTGATATTTTGTCCTGCAGGGGGTCCGCTCAAGCGGCCTCCTGAGTGAATTCATCCATGGCACGGCGGCTGTCAGCGTAAGCACTGTCAACGGTCCATCTGAAGTACTCCAACGGTTTAATGATGGCGATAGTCGACGTGCCCGGATCAACGGTGATCACCAGACTGTTGTTGAATGGGTTACTGCCCTGCCGGTGGTTGGCTTCAATAGCTCTTTGGCAGGCTGATATCAGATCGATGCCATGGGCGGTGGGCTCTTCGTCTGCATAGTGGGCAACGATAACGCCGACACCACTCTCGGGATCGTCTTTGTGGGCCACGTTGAATGCGCCTTTTCGGCCGATGAGTCCGTCCAGACTACGCTGGAAAACTTTTGAGTAGTTTGCAAGCATGCCTTGCTTGGCTGACGTAAGGGCTGCGTCGGGTACGTTTCCATCTTGAAACCACATGCGAAAGTGCAGGAATTCATTGATGGCGCTACGCAGGTCACGGTCGAGCTTGAAGGCCTTGAGGATAAAATCCTCAAGCTTCTTGCCTTCATGAGCAAGAACTTGCTGGATGCGTTCATCGTCGAGCGAGGTAAACGGCACCGGAAGACTGGCGAAATCAGCGGGCTCAACATTGCGACGATCCATGAGCCAGCGCCGGCCAATAGTGGCTAAAAAATAGAGGGCCACGCTGCTGTTCAGATACTTTTCCAGTGCACGCAGGAACCGTATTTCTATAGCAGTGACTTGATTTCCAGGTTTGTCAAAAAAGACCGCCAAGTAGCTTGATGTATATGCCTTTGGATAATCAATGAAGCGGATGTTGTGAAAGTTCCTTGGGACGAGAAGTATGTTTCCGCTGAATTGATTTTTATAGTTCTGTTTTGCTTTTGATAGCTGTGACCAGGACAGGCGATCTTTCTCTCGTGCTATGGAAGAAGCCTCGTCAGTATCGAACAAATCTCGGATCGGCTTGGCAGAGGCGAGTTTTGTTTTGGATTCAACATGCGGGCCGTCATCTAGAAGTTCAGTGGGCAAACCAGTGTCACTAGCATTCCCACCACGCTTGCATTTGGCGCCAATTTGGTCGCACAGCGTGCCTAGCAATGCAATCGATCCGCTTGCGGCGGAGTCAATGACATACCGCTGAATTTGTCGGTCAACTGGTCTAAGCACGAAGGCTTCAAACCAACTACGGGATGTGGCCGCCAATGCGTCATGCCTAAAGCGCTGAACTGCCGCCTCATCCATGACCAAGGTCCATGGCCAAGTGTCTTTTGAGGCAATGGGTTGGCTAATAGATAGTGGCGTGTATACCCACGTCCAGTCGGCGGGCGTAGGCTTGCGTTTGCGCAGAAAGAGCGCCGCGCAAGCATGTTTGGCCCCGGAAAAGAGCTTGTGACGGAGGTGCGAGAAATTGATAGCGCCGCTGACATAAGTTTCGGCCTGCAGGCGACTGCGAAACCTTGCTGCGGTCGGGTTAATGAATGACTTGGACGGAATGAGCATAGCAAGCACGCCGTCTTCCACAAGGTGTTCGCGTAGTGCTTTCCAGACAAAGATTTCTGCAGCTTGATCTTTGCCAATAGGGCAATCTAGATGGGCACTGGCCCACTTGATTGCCATAGGCGATTCAAGTTTGCCCAAAGTCTGCCATGGTGGATTGCCTACCACACATCGGATAGGTGGAATGGAGCCATGCATCGATTTAGAGAAGAAATCATTGGCAAATAAGTTTGTGCCCACGAGGCCGGGGAAGAGTTTCTTAGGGTCTTGTCCAGCGGCGACCACATTCAAGTCACGCGGTCTCACATAGTCGAGCATGGTCAGGTAGAGACTAAATGCCGTGACGTGGCAGGCATCTGAATTGCGCTCTACGCCAAAGATGTTGTGAACAAGTAACCTGCGAATCTGCTCCAGGGATAGTGGGTCTGGGCTGTTTGCCCGCGCGTGCTCAAGGATTCGGCGGTATGCCCCAACAAGGAACACCCCCGATCCTGCCGTGGGATCGAGTACGGTGACGCCGTCTTGGAGCGTCAGGTCGTCTTCAACTCTGTCGAGCACAAGGTCGACTAGGAATGGCGGCGTGTAGTATGCCCCTACCCGTCGACGCTCGCCGCATTTTACGTTTTCAAAAAATTGCTCATACACAGCCGCCAGGGTTTCAACGCGCAGCACGCTCAAGTCAATGTCTATAAAGCTGAACTGCACAGCGCCGCTGGCTTGCGTTCTCGCACCATGCTTCAGGACAGCTCTGGCAAGATGGATGTGTGTGGCGTTGATTTCCGCACGATCAGCCGCAGAGAGCGGGAAAATGCTGCCATTGAATATGGAGTCGAGATCGTCGAGTAGTTTCCAAAATGCTCGCTTGTTCCAGGATGCGTTAGCGTCCGCGAGATTGACCCCATCATGGCCACGGCTCTTAAGCCAGTCTTGATTGATGATGTCACGATCCACCAAAAAATATAGGTAGAGCAGCTTGCCGATAAGCCCGTTGGCAGCGGTATGCCCTAGGCACTTGTCGACACCCACGCCGTAGATAAGGTTGTGACTAAGGTCGCTTAGACCCCAAAGAAGGGTCTGGTCGACGCGACCACTCACGTCAATGGCATGCTCTCGCCAGAATATTGATGAGCGCAAGCGGCTTGCACGCAGGTTGATAAGCTTTTTTGCTGTTTCTGAAATGGCGGAACAGACTGCGTCATCAGCGTTAATCTCGCCCCAGCTTACAGCGTGTACATTCTGCTGCCACTGTTCGCTTGCATATTGGAAGCCGTGGCAAATCAATACCTCTTCAGGTGTGGCTATGAGTAGAAACGGAACGAGGCCTTGACTCCAAACTTTTCGGTGAATAGCTTGGGCCTGATCAAGATCAGCAGCTGTAGCAATGTAGACTAAGGGAGCTGAAACCGCTGATGCGTTTTGGCCAGACAGCCAGCAAAAGGCACCTATGACACCCATAGAATCGCGGGCTTGTACCAGAGCGAAACGGTGGGCATGAACGGTATCGAACCTATCAGAGGCAACCCAGCCATTGGGCGATGAGTATGAAAGCAAGCAGAGCAACTGCTTCAGCTTCTTTTTCATGATGGCCGGCTGGGGGCTGTTCATCGCCGAGCCCGCCGGTCTTGGTGAGGTGAATTGGCTTCTGTGTCCGCAGTTTGGCCAACAAGCGCTGGGCCAAAATTCAAGGGCACTTGAGAGGAAAGCAAGCCGCAGCCGGCTTGCTGCATGTGGCTATCTGCGCGGGCAAAAATTTCAGCAAGGGACAGTATCACCCCTTGTTCAAGGTTGGCTTCACTGTCGACATACCGCGCCGTCGGCGGATTCATCGTTAATACAAGTTTCGGCGCTCTAGCTACAGGGCGCGGGCCCGAAATCTCGTAGGCGATCGCCGGCAAAAGGGCGGCAATGGTACTACGCTTAAGGCCCACAGTAGTATCGAGCTCGCATGCAATAAGAATGACCAAAAAATCATGCGGTGAGTACGTTCGCGCAACACGGGGCTGAGATGCAGCCTCGGCCTCAAATTTATAGGAAAGCTCAGCTAGCAGTCCGCGAAACTGATTGCGGGTGAGGTTTGCGACACGGTACACGTCTACCGCTTTTAGTCGTCTGCCCATCTGCGCATTCTATGCGCAGATGGGCACGGAAACAACCCCATCTGCGTGAAGTTTGCGCAGATGAGCGCAACGCGCGAATGCATATTAGGGAATGCATTTACATTAAAAAGGCACTTACGAACAGTTCGATGCGTGCCAATTTTTTGGAAAATCATGAATTGTGCAACAGGTAACAAATGGTGGCCCAACCAACACAGGGCCAGTCCGCTGACCCTATTTTACCAATCCTATTCATGATAACTATTATTATCATGAACGTATATTTTGTGTTGTAAACTCCGGAACAGACGCATAGCTCCCCTTTCCCCTTGGCCAATCAGGCACTTATCGCCTTCTCTTCGCACCGGAAGATCGGACGCAATCATCTGGCCTTCTACCGGGCCTGGCTGCAGGGCCTCGATCTCAAGGTCGCGGCTGACCGCTACCTCGAATCGAGCCTGGACCTGCGCCTGGCGCGTGCGACCCTGGGCTGGATCCAGGAGACACTGGCCATGGCAGCCCGCCGGCACGGCAAGCACGCCCTGGTTCGATTGCTCCGGCTCCCGCTTGGCCCGCCCCCACCGGAGGCCTCGGCTCAGCAGCCTGCGGCCGCGCCGTCCCTCGAAGCGTTTCGTGCCGCGGCCGATCCGGATGGTTTCTATTCGGAGGCGGAGCTGACCGTGCTCTTCCTCGATGCCTACCCGCAAAGCCACGACAAGCAGGCCCGCCACCGCGCACGCCTGATCGAGCGCCAGCTGGCGGCGCTGGTCTGGCTGGAGGATCTGCTGGCCACCGATCCGCAACTGCAGGACTCGGTTGCGGCCTGGTTCGACGACCGCCTGGCAGCACGGCTCATCCTGGCCGGGATAGGCACTCTCGGCGACCTGCAAGGGCGGATCCGCACGCACGGCTACCGCTGGTGGGTAACGGTGCCACGCCTCGGGGAGAAAGGGGCCGCGCGTCTGGTCGCGTGGCTCACTCGGCACGAATCCTCCCTCGGCACACTGCCGGCGCAGGGCCATGCACCACAGCGATCGATGCCGGCGACTGCGCTCATACGGCCTGCCATCACCGCCATCATGCCGCTGGAGTCCTTCGTCCCGCCGGCGGCGCTTGATGGCTCCCGAGGCGTTAACCGCGGCTCTGGCCGCTGCCAGCTCGACGCCGAAAACGACTATCAAGCCATCCAGGCCTGGCTCAAGGCCCGGGCCTTGAGTCCCCATACGGAGCGAGCCTACCGTCGCGAAGCAGAACGTTTGCTGCTCTGGGCCGTCCTGGAGCGCGCCCAGGCGCTCTCCTCCCTGACGATCGACGACGTGACCGCGTACCGCGACTGGCTCGGCGGTCTGGCTCGGACCCCGCCCGAGAGATGGACCTGGCGCATCGCTCAGGCGGAATGGCTCGCCTCCCGATCGACGCCCCGCTGGTCGCCATCCTGGCGTCCGTTCGAAGGTGCCCTCGCCTCCCGCAGCCAGGTCCATGCGTACACGATCCTGAAATCCCTCTTCGAGTGGCTCTGCAAGGTGCGATATCTGGAAAGCAACCCCTGGGAGGCCGTCTCGGCAAGATATGCCGGTACCCTGTCGAGCCCCTCCTTCGAAGTCTCACATGCTTTCACCCGCAGCCAGTGGCGCTACCTGATCGGCCATCTCGGCACCCTTCCCGATGACGATGCTACCCATCGGATGCGCTTCGTCCTGCCCTTCGCCTATGCGACCGGCCTGCGCCTTGCCGAGCTGGTCGACGCGCGCCTGGGGCGGCTCTGTTCCATGCCCCTGAAGGACGAGCTGGGGGTACGCTGGATGCTCAAGGTACTTGGCAAGGGCAACCGCTGGCGGTCGGTACCCATGCCGGCCGTGGTGATGGATGCGCTGCGCGTGTATCTGACCAGGCGCGGGCTGGATGCCGATCCAGCCGCAAACGCCCCCGATACTCCGCTCGTCGCGCCGCTTGCGGGCCGCGCCAACCTGAAGTCCCTGAATCCCTCGACCCTGTATAAGGCTCTGAGAGGATTCTTCAAGAGCGCTGCGGTTTCGCTTGATCAGCAGGGACTAAGGGAAGATGCCCTGAAGATAGAGCAGGCGACCACGCACTGGCTGCGCCATACCCGTGGCAGTCACTCTGCCGAGACCATGCCGCTCAACCTGATCCAGCGCCTGCTGGGGCATGCCAGTGTGGCAACGACGGGGATATATACTTCCAGCGATGACGAATCCTTGTACCTCGCCCTCAATGAGGGGGTCGCCTCAGCGCTTGACTGATCATGCCGCTAGCACGGTCACAGGCCCGCCCATCGCGGAGGGACGGGCAGTATTGCCGATGCCGTCAGCACGTACAGCAGCTTTTTCGGTGGCCAGACGTTCGCCTCGGCCATCCGTGCGTCGTAGTCGGCTTGCTGGAAGCCGCGGATCTGGCTACCTTCCGGGTACTGCGCGCAGCCGCGGGCATCGTCGTAGAAGTCGATCTCCCGCGTCTCCTCCTGCCAGCCCGCCGCGCTCTGGCGGTGATCCCATGGCTTGCGATGCTGACGGATGACGTTCGTGCGCAGCATGCGCACCCTGATTACTGCGCCAGGTGCGTCGCGCAGCATGTCCTGCAGGTCCACGCGCCAGCCGGCGCGTGGCGTCGAGCGCGAGGCCGCAGCGACCCGCTTGTCCCAGTACTCGAGCACGGAGACTTCTCTATCGCGCGGCGTCGCACAGGACAGCACCTCGGCTTCGTACACGTCGCCAAGTGATTTCGGGTCCGGCTGCACCAGCAGCAGCGTCGTTGCCGTGCCAACTGCGGCGACGGTGTACAGCATGCGCCACTGGATGGACGCGGGCAGTCTCACGATCGCGCAGGCAACCCACAAGACGAGGCCCAGCACGAAGCCGGCCGGCCCCGAGATCAGAATGCCAACTAGCGGTCCCTGGTTCGCGTCCGGCACGAAGACCATCGGGCCGAAGAATCCGGCAGCAAATCCCGCCGCAGCCAGGATCAGCACCCACTTCATGCCGGGGGGTCTAGCGATCATGTCGGGACTACGCTGCATCAGAACACGGTGATCCGCGCTGCGCCCAGCAGGTCGTAGATCGCAACCACAACCACGAAGATGTCCATGACAGCCTTGACCGCCCAACTCACTGCAGCCTGGTTGCGTCGCCCAGCGTTGCGGGGCATTCGGCGACGGGCCGTTCGGGGATGCGCAACCAGGGGTGGTCTGCCGCGATCGCCCGGAGTTCCTTGCGGGAATGCCACACCCGCTCGTGCCAGTAATAGACCTTCGAGTAACCGTAGGTACAGACCAATACCTGCGCGGAACTCTTTTGCCGGAACGCGCCGACCTGATTCTCGAACGGTGTGGCGTCTTCGTACATCACCGTCCGGCTGACCGGACGGACCTGCGAGGCCGTGAGCGCCGTACGGCGCTGCGCTTCTCTCTCCTCCGCCGACGGCGTGGTATAGCGGTGCCTCAGGTGAACGACGAGGTTATGGCCCAATTGCCGCACCGGTGTGGACAGGCACCCCTTGCCGGCCAGTACCAGCGTCTGCTGATAGTTCGGATGCGCCTGGATCATCTGCATCGCGAAGAGCCCGGATTGCGCCTCCTGCCCCAAAGCAGCTGCCCATTGAAGGACCTCCTGCACCGAAGCGTCCGCATCGCCGACTACGCAACCCGCGTCCGACAGGCCGTGGATGATCGCGCTGAGCCCCAACGCAACGTCCGGCCCCTTGCCGATGCGGTCGAACGCGCCCGCCTGAAGCTTCAACAGCAGTTGCGGGTCGTGAGGGTACGACTGGGCCGCTACCGGTTGGAACGCAATGATGCCCAGCATTACGATGATTCTCGACAATAGCGGTTTCATTCGGTACTCCGTGTTTTCCCGACCGGTGGGGGTCTTAGTGTCCAGGGTAAATGCATTATTGTCGCATTCCCGTACACCAGATTCAGTACACACTTATCCGGTATTTTGAATCGCGCCTAGAGCACCCGGCTGACTACGGTATTGTTCGTGATCTGACACCTATTCCCCCATGGGGGTGGCACAGGCAAAAAAAGATAACAAGGCAGCCCTCGTTGCGGAGCCCTACGATGTTAATCACGAAAGGCTTATTCCGCATGCGACGTAACAAATTTACAGCTGTACCTTACTGGATCGAACAATTCTCAAGCGATCTCTGGCTCACAAAAGGCTATACGGATGCCACTGTTGCAGCCTACCGATCCGACCTATCTGGATTCCATAGATGGCTTGAGACCCGTGGCAAATCGTGCCTGGAGGTCGTGGAAGACGACATTTCTGCCTGGCTGGCGGCTCTTCATGAGAAGACTCTAAATCCACGCACCGTAGCCCGCCGGCTAGCTTCCCTGAAAAGCTTTTACAGATTTCTGATTAAAGTAGGCAAGGTGTCCGAAGATCCGACCTCGCGACTCAGCAAACCCCAGCTTCCGCGTAGCCTTCCAAATACTCCAACGAATGCGGATGTGGTTAGCCTACTCGATATAACCGAGTTGAACTCCTGCACCGGTTTGAGAGACAAGGCGCTCCTTGAGCTGCTTTATGCGACGGGCCTGCGCGCCTCAGAGGTGTCAGGACTGATGATGAATGACTTGGAACACGAACGTCGTGCGATTCGTATACTTGGCAAAGGTGAGCGCGAACGCTTGGTCGTGTATGGCGAAGAAGCGGCATTCTGGGTCAATCTGTATATCAGCAGGGCACGCCCCGCCCTGCGTCAGGACTATAAATGCGATACGCTATTTCTCTCAGCCCGAGGCAAGCGCATGCGCGTAGAGGCCATCAGGCTGATCGTTCGAAAGCATGCCAAGAACAACAACATTACACGCCCCATCAGCACGCATAGCCTACGGCATGCCTTCGCAACCCACCTACTTGACGGTGGTGCCGACCTACGTGCCATTCAGATCTTGCTCGGCCATGCCAGCATTACAACCACTCAGATTTACACGTCAGTATCGTCCAGAAGACGATCAGCTATTCACAAGCGAAATCACCCAAGGAAGTGTCCGAATGTGTGCGGTGATGCCTGATTGATTACCCGGCCCCAACACGGCCACGAGACCGTGCTGGGGCCTTGCGGGGAGGTGGAGCCTCACCATTCCCTTGCCAGGCACGGTATCTATGCAAGGCCTCATCGGACGTTCGTGATTCGTCGAAAATATGTCGAAGCGTCGACAGATTAGCGCCTTGGGCAATAGCCGATTCAAGCAATGTAGACAACTTCTCCAGACTCTCGAACTGCGCGCGAGTTGTCCAGTACACCCTTCCAAATGCTCGAACCTCGATTACATCGTTGTTGGCCACCAGCGCAACCAGACCTTGCTGAGAATTCATAAAATTTACTCCTGATTGTTGACCAGAATCAGGTGCAAATTCCAAGCCAAAAAAAAGCCACCCCGAAGGGTGGCTATGAATTCACAACTTCACACGATGAGCTGTTTCGCCAATGCGACCTCGATGCTGTCCCCGGACTGGTTAAGCACGTCCAGACCGGAGTCCGGCATGTCGCCCGACGTCGATTGCGATACCGCGATCTTCTTCGCCATCAACTCCAGACATGCGGTCTGCGCCGTTCGGGCATAGCCGTAGAAATTCACGTTCACATCCTCCGTCTGCCCGATCCGCCAGGAGCGGCGCGAGGCCTGCTGGAGCGTGTAGACGTTGTAGCCGGTCTGCATGAAGCCGATGGTCGGAAATTCCAGCATATCCAGGCCGGTCTTGACGAGTTCTGGATTCGTGATGACGACGTCGACCCCGCGATCCACCTGCTCGAACAGCCAGTCTTCCCGCTTCTCGGCCTTCACGCTGGCCCGCAGCACCGCCACCCGGAATCCTTCAGTGGCGAGTAGACGCTGCATGCGCGCGGTTGTGTCGCGCGTGCCGGTGTAGGTCGCATAGGTCAGCACCCGTCGGCCCTGTCGTTTCTCACGCCTGCAGCGCTCGATGAGGATCTTCTCCTTTGGGCTCGGCTCATCGCCCAGAATGGCCGGGACATAGGCCAACTGAGCCCGTGAACGGGGATGGACGACGCGCTCTTCACGGAAACAGCAATCCGGCCAGGCCAGCAAGGTGTTCAGCACCACGCCGAGCAAGGTCTTGTCGCCTTTGCAAAGCGCTGCTTTCAGTTCAGCCTTCAGCGTGTGCATCAGTTCCTCATACCGGCTGGCCATGTCGGCCGTCATTTCCACTTCCTCGTAGAACTCATCGTAGGGCGGCAGAATCCCCTGCCCCAGATCCCTCAGCTTCAGGAATACCGTGATGGGCACCACGTAGCGCATGATGCCCTTCGGGCCGAACCCTGGGCCCTTGGAAGTATGGTGCGTGATGGATTTACCCCTCGCCGTGCGGTGAGAGGTGGCGCTGCCTTCCTTGTAGATGTCCTTCAGGATGCCATGCTGACGCATGAACTCCATCGATGCCGTGCCCAGGGTATTGCGATTGTTGTATCCGAAACCGTCCTCGATCATCATGGTCGGATTCAGCCGGTGCAACAGATAGAACAAATCGTCGGCATAGCCGCCCATCAGGGTACCGGTCAGCAGCAGAATTTTCTGGCACTTGCGCGCCAGAACACCCATCGCCTGTCCCTGGGCCGAACCTTCGTTCTTGTACTCGTGCCCCTCATCGACGATCAAGGTTCCGAAATAGCCCTGTGGCAGATACCGCTTGATGAACTCCGTAGGCTGGTACCCGCCTTGCCCGAAGGCAAACTCCATTCTGGCCATGCCGCGCTCCATGCGCTTCGCCTGCCGGTCGCTGAACACCAGTTCGCCCTCTTCGTTCAGCAGATTGATGAACTCGAAGACGTTGTCCTCCAGCATCCCTGCCAGCATGTCCACACCGAACTGGCTGACCAGCTTCTCTGCAGTCTTGTCTCCGATTGAGGGGATCTGCTTCAGGTTCTCCAACAGCATGTCGCGCTGATCCCGCCGCTCGCCGGTACGCGACACCAGAGTCCAAAGGCGTTCGCCGCAGGACCGGCTCGTTTCCTCGACCCTGCCGTCGATCCAGCACGTGCCGCGCACGGTGTTTCCGCAATGCTGACGGTTCTTGTTGAGGTACGCTTCGGCGAACCTGGCCCGCAGGGGCTTCAGATCGTCGTCAAGAATGACGCCGCCGCACGCCGGGCAGACGGCATAACGCCCGGATTCGCACGCCTCGCCTTCGCCGAAGCTCATCGAGCGAACGGCAAATGCCGGCAGCCAATTGAAGCCCATCCGCATCCGGACGCGCCCCAGGACGAAGAATTCTGGAACGGACGGCTGTTCCCGCATGGCGCGGATTTCGAGCAGCTTCTTGAGGGTATCCGGGCCGTTGAGGATCCAGACCCGCGCACCAGGAACCGTTGCCTTGATCTCACGCCGCCACTTGTAAACCAGGTGCGGGGGAGAAATCACCAATGTGCGTCGATATCCTTCCTCGTGCAGGATGGCGGCCGCTGCAATGGCCATCATGGTCTTGCCTGTGCCCATCTCGGCGTTGAGGATGGCAGCAGGCTCGTCCTCGTCGATCAGCAGCCGTGCAATCGCCTGTACGGCCTCGGCCTGCTTATCGAATGGACGCCGATCGAGCGCGTCCATTACCGCAGCACGCCCCGGATCCGGGACGCCATCGTAGATCGGAGGGTTCTGACGCTGTACAGCCGCCAGCAGCCCGTCACCAAAATCAGCGATGAACTGGCTCAGCGGGATGACTTCGACTCCCCTGCTTTCAAGCCCCTGCACGACGATATCTCCGGCGAGCTCGCCGCCGGCGTCGATGCAGGCCCCGGGGGTAGTTGAAATGGTTGTGCTCACTATGCGCTCCTTGAAAAATAAGGGGAGCGCACCTCCCCATAGGGAGGCGAACTCCCCTTGGGGTTGACGATGAAATTCCAGGCCGGAAGGCCCGCCGTTTTCAGGAACTGAACGGCTTTGGTCGACGCGTTACGCTGCGCCAGGCTGGCCGATACTGTCGGCCAACAGTGAAACACCTTGAAACGCCAGGCTTGCTCTACCTCGCAACGGACTCAACGGGCTCAAGCGGTCATTCCCGGCCTGCGCCGATGCTCATGGCGCGCTGACTCTATCCACCGTGCTTCCTCGCCCTCGATCCCGACCATTCCCGACTTGACCATCGAAGACAGGTCATCGGCAAAGGAATCAGGCAAAGCGATCCGCACGGCGCTCACACCACCCAAGGGTGGGAAGGAGGTCGCTTCCATGAAGGTCAGGCAGATGGACTCGGTTGCGCGAAGCACAACCTCGCGCCAGCTATCCAGCAGCGGCAAGGGCGACAGAGCTTTGTAGGCTTCCCAGACGAGTCTCTGGAGCCGATCGCGCGAGGCCTCGCTAAACGGCTCGTCCATGAGTACCCATGCGATACGGCTGGCCTTGTCAGGCTGTAGCAGCACCGGGTCGTAAACCCAGGCATGCACCAGGTTCCCGAACAGGTTTTCCCGCGGCAACCGGCCCGTGAACTTGGTCAGCCGGTCGGATTGCCCGATCGAAACCGGATGGACCTGGCCGCTCTGCTCGTCTAACAGCCGGAAGGCATGCAATCCGCCTTCCGACCAGCCGAGCTGGAAAGCCGCCATCATCTGATGTATCGCTGTGTCCCGACCATAGATCGAAAGAAACATGAGATTGTTCGATTCGTCGCGGATACAGGCATCCGCGTACAGATCGGAGAGTTCCATGAATTTGAACATGCTGATGTGCTCCTAAAAACCGGGAGACCGCAGCCCCTTGGGGACAGCGGCACCCGCAGGGTTGAAGATCGCTGTCCGCCGGCCTATTGACCGTCGGCCTGCCGATGGATGGCGCTCACCCAGTCTGGATTGACCGTCGCCGATAGCGAACCGAAGCGGTAGACCGAAGTGATGCCGTTGTCGGCGCATTGCACGTCGACCAGGTCTGCCGGGCTTGCGGTTTCGGTGTCGAAATCGAGCGCAACAAAATCGAGCGGCTGGCTTGTGCATACCCACTGAACGAGGCCGCCTTCGATTCCGATCACTGCCTGGATCGGCGGCCCGCTGCCGCCGTGGCTCTGCATGACACGCCCGGCAAGCTGCATGGCTGTCCTCAAGGCACTTTCGCGGGCTGCCGGCTCTCCGAACGTGTCGGCCGCAAGCAGAAGCTCACACACCCGATGGGCGAGCCGATCGTTTTCCAGGGATTTGACGCTGGCGTCCTTGTCGGGCCATTCGCCCACCTCGCCGACTACCTTGAACTCCAGAACGTCTCCGGCATCACCGTCTTCCTCGTAGTCGTCATACAGCAATGGAACTTCGGGAGTGTCGTTCCATAGCGTGCAGTCTGAAAACATCGAGTCGGCCTTCTGAATGGCCTCTTCGGGGGTGGCTGAACTGATCCCCACGCGAACCACATGCGTGTAAGGCAGTTCGTACTCAACGATGAATTTACGGGTTGGTGTGCTCATAGTGCGCTCCTTTCTGAAGTGAGGGAGCGCATCTCGCCCAAGGGGAGATGTACTCCCCAGGGGGTTGAATTACGATGGAATCCCGGCCCCTTTCGAGGCGTTCCGATTGCAGGGACCGATCGGATGCATTTCCGCTTGCGCCGCGGGAGCGGGCTGAGACTGCCAGCCAACAGTGAAACCCTGTCGAAGGCTACGTACCTTTCTCGAACCCGCGGCACCGGCGCCGCGGGTTCGAGAAAGGCCCCCCAAGGGGGCCAGGGTGGTCAACCGCATGCAGTTCGCGTCGAACGGATCCATTCATCGAGACCTGCTGCCGTACCGGCGCACCAGACCTTGAGGGCACGGGCAATCAGCGCGCCAAGCGCGACGAAAGGCTGGTAAACCACGGACTGCCCCAGCATCTCGTGCGCCACGGTATCCGAGAGGCCAGCCGCCAGGTGCGGCGGGATCTGCTTCACTCTCGCGTGCTCGGCGGGTGTCAGTTGCCGCAACAGTTCTGGATTCTCCGGATGGCGGATCTTCGGGTCGGTACTTCTGACCTTGGCATAGCCCTTGGTGATCGTCCCGATACGGTCGCAGGATGCGTCGAAAACCTGCATCCGGAATCCCTTGCCCGCTTCCCGGTCGCGCGCTTCCTTGGCTTTGAGTCCTGCCATCGTCGACCACCGTGCGTCATCCCACGGGAGCGCCTCAAGCACGTCGCCCAAGGTCGGCCGCGCACCCACCGGCTTCACGATGCCCAGCGGGTCGAGCTCGATCCCCCGCGTCATCGCCACCAGGCAGTACCGCTCCCGATCCTCGATCGCATTGAAGTCCCGTCCCCGGAGGGCCAGCTCGTGAACGTCATACCCAAGATCGCGCAGGCTCGTCCGCAGGATCGCGGCGCTCGCGCTGGCCTGATACAGGGGCACGTTCTCCAGGATGACCACCAGCGGGTTGACCTGCGCGATCACCGCCAGGAACGGTGCCACCAGATGCCCGACTTCCGGGTGCTCTTCGGGCAGGGCAAGCTTGCGCTTGGCTCGGCCGCTGGCACTCGCGCCGGAACACGGCAGCCCAGCTTCGAGGATGCTCACGGCCGGCAGCCTGTCCATTACCCAACGGTCGTAGGCCAACTCCTGCAACGGTGCGGCTAACGCCACGGTCTCGATTTCCCATGCATCGTTCGCTTCGCGAGCCTGGTCGAGCAGTTCCGCCCGTATCTCGTTTGCGAACATCAGCCTGGCGTCGACTCCCTCGGCATACAAGCCAGCGTGGACCGCATGCGAGAGAATGCCTCCACCGTGGGAGATAGACCCCATCGATAGCGGCTCGCCTGCTAGCAGTGCTCTTCTGGCCAGAGCCAGCCGCCGCCGGCGGCGTGACTCGGAGGCCAGCGGAAGTATGGTGATTCCGCTCCCAAGCATCAGCACACGTACCGAAGGTTGCCCTTCGAACAATCCAAGGACTTCACGGCTGTTCAGATCGATCACAGGCTGGTCGGACTGCCCACGACGTTTACGGGATACGATGCGGCCGCCCGCCTCGTTCAGCACCAGGCGAATCCGGTCTTCCTGAAGATGGACATCGAACCGCAGCCCGGGCCGGAACCCCGCGTGAGCGAGATTCGGCCCCTGCAGCCAGATCCTAGGAATACCGCGATTCGAGCCCACCGTTAGAACCAGGTAGTGCTTCATACCGATTCCCCGGCCAGCCAACGCGACTGCATACTCTGAACGTGCAGTTCGATGAAATCTTCGACACGGTCATGGAATCCGTTCCCGTTGAAGACCGAATACAGAATGCCGCCACGCCAGAACATCGGCCAGTAGCCATGTTCCCGATCGATCACGCAGCCCTCCGGACGCGCATGCAATGCAGCCCTGCGCAGCGCACCCACACGAAACCCGACTGTGCGAAGCACATGGGCATTCGTACCGTGCCAGGCTTCGATGTAGCATTCGCCATCGGCCTGTACCCATAAGGCGGTACCGTGGACATGCCGAACAGGCGCCTTGTTCACCCAATCGGGCTCCCAGCCGGCATTGGTCATTTCGATACCGGCGCGGACAAGCTCGTGCGCCTTGACCAGTTCCAGTATTTCCTCGCCGCGATGTAGCAGTCTTGCATCGATGATGGTCTCGTAATATTGCGGACAGCGATCCACGACGTGCTCCGCTTCCGTCTGTAGTACCAGCTTGAATTGATTCATGTTGCGCTCCTTGGAATGATGGACGCGCACCGCCCCGAAGGGGGTACGCCCCCTCGGGGTTGATGATGGAAAGCAGCCTCGTGAAAGGCCGCCGGAACAGTCAGTAACCCAGACCGTTCTTCAGCTTCAGGCCTTGAATGACCTCGCTCATGGGCCGGGGATCAAAGTGGAAATCCAACTCCACATGGAAACCCCTGATGGCCACGTCGACCAGCTCGACGATCGGAATACAGCCGTATTCGGCACTCAGCATGTCGCCGTTGAGGCAGGCATAACCGAAGGCCTGCTCCACCCCACTCCCGTCTTGGTCCTTTTCAGTGATATACCAGTCGCTACCTCCAATGAAATAGTGAAGGTAGGCAATCGGGTCACGGACGTCCTGCTGCCCATGGGTTGATGGCATGGTGGTAATTCGACCATCCAGCTCGATCATCTTGTCGATGAAGAACTGACCCTCCTCGCCCAGCATGAGCTGCTCGACTGTGGTCGATTGCGCCACGTGCATGAAGTCCCGGATCCGGCTCAAAGCAGCCTGGCCTTTGGAAAGGCCGGGCCCTGCATCGCGGGCCTGGGCGGTGGATGAGTGCGGTACGGCGACGGGCAAGCCGTCGTCAAACAATGAGATATTTCGCATGATGGATTCCTCCTTGGAATAAATGCCGAAGGAATCCCCGCCTGGCGGGGATTCCCGCACGGCGGTGGCTTAAAAATGAAATGGGTCAGCGAACTTTCACCACGTCCCCGTAATTGGGGCCGGCGGTGAAATCAATCGCCGTGATGCTCGGTACGAACTTGTCGGTCAGGGTACGAATTTCGGTAAATTGCCCCTGCCCTCGTTCCTCATAGGTCACGCTTACATCCTTGTCCTTGAAGGTATCCCCCTTGATGAGGAGCCTTCTTCCGGATCTCGATTCGACCACACCGGAAATCTGCCCGGCAGCCAGCGCGAGCGCCAGATGCCAGTCCGAAAGATCCCGAAGCGGTCTGCGAATCACGCCGTCGACGAGACCGAAGTGCCGGCGGAACTGCGGCCACAGGGTATGCCCCCGCAGACGCGCCAACTCCGCGCTCAACTGCGCACCATCGATCCGCTGCGCGACGAATCTGAACTCCATGTCGCGCGCCTCGGGCACGTAATAGGGCTCTCCACTCCACGATACCGGCAGGACTGGCGTGGATTCGCCGTTCCCGCAGGCCTCCAGGCTTGCCTGCGCCTTGGGGTCGCCCCCTTCGGAGTGTCGCCGGATGCCGAATACGACACACTGCTTGAACCGCTCCTCGGGGGCCATGAACACCTGAACCCGCTCGAAATTGCGGGCAATCATCGCCGCGAATTCCTTGCGCAAGGCGTAGTACGGCACGATCAGAACCATGACCCCGCCATATTGCAGCCAGGGCAGCGTCTTGCGGAAGAACAGGACTTCCAGACGCTCGCGCTTTGTGTCGCCAGTGGAAGCCTTGTCGCTCACCAGATTGCCATAGGGCGGATTGAGGAACAACAAGCTTTGCGAACGCCAGGACATGAACACGTCGTTCACGTCGCTGTGGGCGACCTGGCCAATGATCGTCTTGGCATGCCAGGCGCGTTCGGGATCGAACTCAATCCCAAACGACTCGACCGCCGCGCCGGCCTCCTGCAAATGGTTCACGCATTCGGCCAGTGCCACACCTTCGCCGCAGCACGGATCCAGAATGCGAATCAGGCTGCCGTCGATATCGAGGCCCTGGAGGAGCCTCCCAAGCGTGACCTCGTCGGTCGGAAAATACCCATTCTTGATGAAATTGCGGGCAAGACGCTGGAACACGAGAGCCATTAGGATTCCGCCTTCCGTACTTCGAAAAACCTCATGACCGCGCAATTTTGATACTTTGGATCAGTGGCCAACCATTCTCCAGAATCGCTCTGTTGGACATGGCACAGGAATTTTCCCTTTTCGAGAAGCTGGAATCTTGTTGCTCCAGTCTTCTTTGCCAATTCAATCATTCGAGAAAGTGAATTGGATAGATACTGACATTCATCAAACGGGTCGATCAAACTGAAATTCATGATGCCTCCAGAAATATCAGGAACGCACCATTCCCTGAGGGGAAAGTACGCCCCAAGGGTTGAAGTGAGTAATGGAATCCCGACCTCTTTCGAGGCATTCCGATTACAGGGACTGATCGGACGTTGGTGACGCACTACGCGGCGTCGGGACGAGCTGAAGACTGTCAGCCAGCAGTGACTCTTGGCAAGGCAGAGCCTTTCTCCAGCGCTCCGAGAGCGTTCGAGAAAAGCCCCCGGAGGGGCAAGGTGACGTCAGAAGAGGCGAAGTTGCCCCGCTTCTTCCAGATACCAGCAAGGAATCATGCCGAAATCGACCTCGATCACTTCCTGGTCGATGACTTCGGTCACGCCGCATTCCGTCACTGCGCTGTCGCAGCAGGCAAGTGCAGCGTTTTCCGCCGAATGCATTGTTCCGCACCCGTCGCACCGATACGATGGCGGCACCCTGAAGAGATAGCTCAGTCGCATTCCCATGAGAATTTCTCCTCAGGCAGTGCCACGCGCCGTGCAGTCTCGCCCAGAGCCAGCCATTCGTCGCAGCTGCGCCGCCGGCTCAGATACTCGTCGAACAGTCTGACCGCCAGCCGTGTATTTTCGGTATCGAGCATGCCCTGCAGCCTGTCCAGACGTAGACATCTTCCCGGGTCCGCGAGGGCCATGAGAAGTTCGCCTAATGCTTGGCTGCCGCCGCAAAATCCAAGAAAGCGAATAGTCGCCTCGGCTTCATCCAGAAGATCCCTCGGTTTCGCGATCATGGTCATGATCCCGCTCCAGTCGTTACTGGATGCCATGTCTGCTCTTTGGAGATGAACTCATAGCCTAGGCTTTCTTTCAGCAGCCTGATCTGGCGCCGGAACAGGGTACGGTCGCCCAGGGGATCCAGCTTGATGGGCATCGAATTCCTCGCCAGCTCGGCAAGCTCGATACCCAGCACTTCTATCAGCTCATCCTTCTGAGTGTCCTGCTGCACTTCGTCATTCAGCAGAACGGCCGCGGGAACGATCGCGTTGCTATCGGCAGGCTGAACGTGTTGAACGTCCGTCACGATCGGATCAGGTTCGCTCGGAGAGGCCTCCTGCTCGCCTTCGATTGCCTCGCTGAGAGATATGTCACTTACCTGCGCGCGAATCTCCGTGGTGGACTTACCACGGCTGACGTAGGACGACATATAGAAACGGTCGACGATGAAGTCGCCCTCGTAGCGCCCTTCCTCGAACTGGTCGAGGATCGAATCCTTGACCTTGAATTCCCCTTCGGGTGTTAGCAGGTCGCCGACACTGAACTGTCCATTACGGCCGGTAATTACCTTGATAACGAGCGTTCCGCTCAATTTGACTGGCATGATGTGCTCCTTGAAATTTACGGGGAGCACCTCCCCACAGGGAGTTTGTCTCCCCAGGGGGTGTTGATGAATTTCTATTGTCGGTACGCGAGCTTCAAGGCTCCGGCTTCTGGGTCCACGAGCCTTCTTCAAGTGCAACCTGTGCTGCCTGTTGCGTCGGAAAGTATTCCTCGCTTTCCCGCGACATCGGACCGTCTTCGTCCGAATGAGTCCCGATGTAATACCCGGACTGGGATTTCAGGACACGCAGCGGCAGCTCAACGTTGCACCAGCGTTTAGCAAGCAAACCGTATTGCATCTGTTCAGAAGTGGAAATTGTGTCAGTCATGTCGCTATTCCTTAAAGAGAAAGCGGGCTCGCATCCCCTTCGGGTATGCCCCGCAAGGGTTGATGTGTCTATTGAATTCCAGACCCGTAAGGGTCCGCCGTTTTCAGGAACTGAACGGCTTTCAAGGGCGATGCATTACGTGCATCGGTCGGACTGATACTGTCAGTCTACAGTGGAACGCGATGAAGTGAGTGGCTTATCCAGGTGGGCCATGGCATCTGGATACCCCACTCGTGGGGCGTGGAGGGATATGCGTGTTGCGGTAAAGATTCAACCCCTGCAGGTCTTCAACGAATGCGAAGCCGACGCGCCGCTAGAGGGGCCGGGCGCGAATTTCGATTGCGGTGGAGTCCGCAAAAGCCGTGACTGTTATGGCCGTCACAACCCAGGGGGAGAAATTTCAGCCGAGAAGGCTTGCCCGAGTCTTCTCGGGTAAGCCTTCTCGGTTGGTGGGCATATGGAAGACGGCATTTCAATCCGTCTCAGGAATGTGGCAAGCGGATGGGGAAGCATCCGTCGCCAATGTAACCCCCGGGTACCTGGGGAGGTAAAACCCGATCCGGTTCGAGGGGCTACCCGGACTAAAGGCAGTGCTTAGGGCACCAATCCCGCTGTACTCAGCGATCGAGAAACCGAGATCTTCACCTAAGGCTTGAGCCTTGGGTGAAAACCCCGACGGGGTTTTCTAGGGCTATTACGCCAGTGTCGCCGCGAGCGCCAAGACCTGTGATGTCATCAGACACAACATCATCAGCTTGAGATCGAATACGACATTTAATACGGCTTCTTTCATGGTGGACTCCTGGAATTCGATATGAAAACCGGGAGAGTCCACGCTCCAACCGGGGGAGGATGGTTCTCCCCGGTCGGGTGTGGCAGAACGGAGGCTTATTCGCCGCCGGCCGCTGCAGAGGCAGAAGCCTCTTCATCGCTAACAAGGTTCGGCAACATCACCGGATTCCCGTCAACCCAGGCCTTCGCGATCTTGAGCAAACGCCCTTTGATGTTCACGCCTGTGTCGCCCTTCTTGTGATACTGCGAATCGCTCTCGTAGACGAACACTTCCGGATAGATATCACCCAGCTTGAACTGGATCATGACTTTCCGTTTTGCATCGCCATGAGGCTTCAGCATCTCAATTGCCTTGATCGCCTCTTGACCGTAAACACGGACATCGAAGCGCGTGTAGTCTGGCTTGATAGAGCCATCGCTGATCCACTCGCCGCGCAGTGCGGAAATGGAACAAGCAAGAAACTCGTCACCCTTGCGGGGTTTGACGAGCCGGACACGGTTCAGATAGCCAAGGCCAGTGACGTGCAGATCGTAGAACTTGGAAACAGCCGGGGTGGTGGTCGTATCGGTCATGGTGCTCTCCTAAGAAATAAAAAAGGGAGCACGCGCCCCGGAGGGGAGTCGTAACTCCCCAAAGGGTGGTTGATGAACAGCGATGAAATTCCAGACCCGGAAGGGTCCGCCGTTTTCAGGAACTGAACGGCATTCAAGGGCGATGCATTACGTGCATCGGTCGGACTGATACTGTCAGTCTACAGTGATACTCTTCAAGGCTGGAGCCTTTCTCCAACACGCATGCAGCGCGTTCGAGAAAGCCCCCAGAGGAGCTTTCAATTTCTCATCGTCATTACCGATTTGACGATCTATGCTTCCGATCCGCCCATTTCACATACAAGAAAAGGCCTAAACCGATTGCATAAGAAAGCCCCATCAGTACCCATGCTGGATCAAGTTTATTCACTTTGCTCTCCGTTCAGAATCATGAGACCGTAGGCCACAAGGTTCACGAAAATCAACGCCGACCCAATCATAAAGAGCAGGTTGCGCTCTATGAGTCCAGTGTAGCCGATCAGTCCAAATTGAGCGATGGCTACAATCTTGACGATTTCAGCAATGTACTTTCTTTGCTCTGAATTCAAATTGAAGACCTCCACAAGAAAAAGCGGAGACCTGTTCCCGGTGCGGGTGAGAATCACCCGCTGGGTTGAGAAATGCTGCAATGAAATCCCGAGTTATTCAACTCGCCGTTTTCAGGGACTGAACGGCATTTAAAAGGCGTCTTTCGACAAAGGCCAGCACCTTACGGGTGCAAGACGGGCTGCGTGAGCCAACAAACTGCTTCCAAGCATATGAAAATATGGACGGCTGTCAAGCCGTGTTGCTAGAGGCGTTAGCTCGGGGGGTATTTTGGCCGCTGGCGACGCACACCAAAGCGTGGTAATTCAATTGGATGAATAACAGCCACACACAGAAGCACAAATAAACATAGCAAAAATACGGATTTCAGTATCAACATCAGTCATCCAGCTTCATGCATCCGATGAGCTGCCCGCGCTTACGCAAATACTCAACGTCCCTGGCTAGATCGGCTTCGACAAGCTCGCGCACATGAACCCATTCTTCTACGATCTCAATTCGTTCCGCAGATAGTGCGCCTGGAATTTCAATAGGCATCTGTTCGCGCCGCTCGATCAGGATGCAACGCATCCAGCCATCGTGTCCCTGCACCTCCACCAGACCAAATTCCGAATGCATAGCCATCGCACCGGCTCGGCATTTGTATTCGGCCAAGTTAACTACTCCACTCAATTTCATCTCCTAGTTATCCACATTTTCTGTGGATGACGCTGTTATTGAACATGCGCAAAGCCCTATTCAGCTAGGCGCTACGGCTGACGCCCAATATCTGACCAATACGCGAAAGCATATCGAACAGCGATGCCATGCCGTTCAACCATCCTGTGCCAGGCGCGCGTGGGCCCATGTCATGCACCTTCGAGTCCCACTGCATGGCGACCGTATCCAGCGTACCAATCTCATCCACCAGACCAATCTTCATGGCCTCCGCTCCGTCCCAGACCTCCCCGGTGGTGTAATCGATGCCCTGTATGAGTTTCTTGCCGCGGGCAGCCGCAACCTCTTCCTTGAAACGCTGGCCCATTTTCATCACCATTTCCTGGGCCTTGCGGTCCGCCTCGGGCGTCATAGGTGCAAAGGGATTCAGCATGGATTTCAGGTTGCCCGAGGCATACACTCGCTGGCGCACGTCCAGCTTCTCCAGCGCCTTGTGGAAATCCCACCCTGCGATGACCGCGCCGACCGAGCCCACCAGCGAGTAGTTCGCCGCATAGATCTTATCGGTGTGAAGCGCAACCATGTAAGCTGCCGACGCCCCGATGTTGTTGATGACGGCGACGACAGGCTTGGGATTCTTCGCCTTGAACACCTTGATGGCCTGATAGATTCGCTCCGACTCGACTGGCGCACCGCCTGGGCTGTCGATGCTGAGTACGATCGCTTTCACATTGTCGGCCTCGAACGCAGTCTTGAGCAGGGGTACGACCTTGTCCGCCGACGCCGTTGCGCTGGCGGAGATTTCTCCGTCAATATGGATTACCGCTGTCGTTTCGCTGTTTGGCAGTCTCGCCCAGCCCAACTGCTTCGCAACAGCAAACACGTAGAGCACGAAGAACAGGAGTGCCGCGCTGACCAGCATTGTCCGTTTGGCGAGCTTCCATCTTCTCTCCGACCGGCGCTCCTGCAGCACGTCGCGGAGAAGATCGTCCGTAACCAACTTGTGAATGTCGGACTCAGTCATTTTCAGTTCTTTCATTTCCCTTTTCCGTACTGGTTTGATTGCCTCGATGCAGCCGCAATGCCAAAATGCCAACAGATAATGCAATCACGGCGATAGCTGTGTGCCACAAGACAAATTGCGTGAAGTCTTGGCGGCTCATGATGTGCAGACAGACGCCTGTCACAGCGTCGACCAAGCCGCCATAGAAACCAAAAGCCATCCAGAACATCGGCTTGTTCAGCATCACTTGCCTCCTGCAGTCTCCGGCCATGCGAAGAAACGGCATGCCGGAAAGTGATTGCATCCGACGAAAGGCTTGTTGCTCTCCCGCAGAGTTTTCGCTACAAGCACGCCTTTCCCGCACGTCGGGCATGGCTCGCCGGCCCGAGCAGTTTTTGCTTCAGGCCTCGATGCCGGTCTCTCCCGCTGCGACGTCCGACCCTGTACGTCGCTGACACGATTGCCGGGGCGACCTCCCTCGTCAGGCTGGGTGTGCTTGCAGTCCGGATAGCCAGTACAACCCCAGAAAGGCTCGCGCGAGCCGTTAAGACGACGACGCAAGGGCTTCTGGCATTTGGGGCAGGGAAACTTCAGCGTTTCATTCTCAGACCGAGACATAGGCGCAGGCGTCTCCTTCGGAACGGGTTCACCCTCCCTGTCCTGCAAGGTTGTACGACAGCCTTCCGAGTATCCTGTGCAGCCCCAGAAAAATCCTCTGGTTCCGTTGATCCTGCGCATCGGCTTTCCACAGGATGGGCAGCACGCGCCGGCAGAACTCGCACCGTCGCCAGTCGCGGTTCCGGAGATTCGGGTTGACCTGGCACTGGACGCGCCGTGCCCACTGCCATCGACCATCAGGGTGCCGGCTTTCTGCCGAATGCCTTCGATCACCCCCTGGAGCCACGCGGCCAGGTTGTTTTCGAACTGGACCAGCTCGGCTTCACCCCGCTCGATCTGCGACAGCCCGTCTTCCCACTGAGCGGTCAGCACTGGATCAGCCACTTCCGGGGCCACTTTCTCGATCAGCTCGATCAAGCCCAAACCCTTGGCGGTCGGGTGCAACTCCTTCTTGACCGCCTCGATATAGCTGCGCTTGAACAGGCCTTCGATGATCGCGGAGCGCGTGGCGTCGGTGCCGATGCCGGCCTTCTCTTTGTTCTTCATCACTGCCTTCCATCGTGGATCCTCGATCTCCTTGTCGATCGATTCCATCGCGGCCAGCAGCGTGCCTTCGGTGTAACGCTTCGGCGATGTCGTCTTGCGGATCGCCAACTCGCACTTGAGGTTCATCGCGGCGGCGCCCTCGGCCACCGCCGGCAGGACTGCGGGCTCTTGTTCCGGTTCCTCGCCCTTGGCGTGCTTCTTCACCTGCTCAGGTTCAAGTGCGCGCCAGCCCATCACCTTCGGCGTCTTGCCCGTTACCCGAAACTGCTCTCCCTCGCACCCCACCACGATCGCCGTTTTGAGGTACTGGTAATCGCCGAGGAATTGCGCCAGGTAACGCCGGCACACCATGTCGTAGATCGTGCGCTCGTCCTTGGACATTGCACCTCGGTCGACCCCCGGGTGCGATGTCGGGATGATCGCGTGGTGCGCCGTGATCTTCGAGTTGTTGAACGCGCGGCCGGAGAACACACCGGCAATCATCTGACGGGCCTGACCAACATGGCCCTGCAAATCCGGATTCCCGCGCTCGATCGCGTCGAGTACAGCCCCGGCTTCGACCACCATCGACGCCGGCAGGTATTCGCAGTCAGTCCTGGGGTAGCTCGTCGCCTTGTGCTTCTCGTACAGTGCCTGGGCAGCGTCGAGCACGGTCTGCGCCTTCATGCCGAACCGCGCGGAGGCCTCGCGCTGCAATGCCCCCAGGCTGTAGGGCAACGGCGCCACCTCGCGCTCGGCCTTGGTTTCCACCCCATCCACCCGGCCACGCCGACCGGCGATACGCGCGGCCACGGCCTCGACCTTCGCCCGATCGAGGGCCAACCCGTCCTTGTTGACAAGCGCCTTGGCAGGGAGCCAGGTCATCGGCACACTCTGTCCCCCCAGCTCGAATACCGCGCTCAGGTGGTAGTGCGTCACCGGTTTGAAGTTCGCGATCGCACGCTCACGGCGCACGATGAGCGCCAGCACCGGCGTCTGGACACGGCCGCAGTGCAGCGTACCGTCCTTTCCACCGGTACCGAATCCCTTGGTCAACGCCATCGTCAGGTTCATCCCGGCCAGCCAGTCAGCATGGCTGCGGCCCATGCCCGAGTAGAACATCGGGAGCGTCTTGCCGCCGGGCATCAGCTTGCCCAGCGCCTTCCGGATCGAGGCGTCATCGAACGCCGACAGCCACAGTCGGCTGACCTTGCCCGAGTAGCCTGCCATCTGCATCAGCTCGCGTGCAATGACTTCGCCCTCGCGATCCGCGTCGGTCGCGATCACGACTTCCGATGCCTGCTTCAGAAGCTTCAACACGACCTTGTACTGGCTCATTGTCTTGACCTTGGGCTGCAACGCCCAGGCCTGCGGCACGACCGGCAGCAGGGACAGATTCCACGATGTCAGCGCCGGCTCATAGTGTTCTGGCTTCGCCAGCTCAACCAGGTGCCCGATCGCCCACGTTACAGTCACGTCGTTAGCAGTAATGCATCCGTCGCCTTTCTTGAAGGCGCCGACATGACGCGCAATCTCGCGGGCCTGGGAGGGCTTTTCGCAGAGAAACAACTTCAATCGTTATCTCCGGAATAGGCAATCCAAGTGTTCCATAGTGTCCATCTTTCATCGACATTGCGCAGCCAATACCAGCCAGCATGTCTTACGAACATCCCGCAATAGACCGTCCTTCTGGTTGGAGCCCAAGCAAATCTATATCGAATTTTGTTCAGCCCACACTCTTTAGCTCTGAGCTGTTTCGGTTGCACAAATGAAGCAGCGGCCCAAAGACAGAACCCGACAGAAATTGAAGGCATGAAGATGTAGAGGATGAATTTTGTTGTCCCCTCCATTGCTCCACCTAGAAACATCAACAACTCATTCATGCTTTATTACTGCCATTCAAGAACCACAGCATCATGGCCAGATTGGCGATATCGGCTTCCTGTCCCTGAGCCAGCGGTATCGCAGCACCCTGGGCAAGCATTGCGTTCCAGAGCTTCACCTTCGAGGCAGGCTGATCCCAGCCTGTCCAGCCTTCCTTCACCTTCTGCTCCAGTTTGAGTTTCATCTCGACAGAAAATGCATCAACCACGGCATTCAGCCTCGCGATCTCCTGCAGCACCCATTCAGGATCGGGCGTCTTACCTTGCCAGTTCTTGTCGATCATGATCTGCCGCTCCTTCCGGATAGGGGTACGTCGATCTGACGATCGCCCATCAAGACGCAACGCTCTCTGAAGGCTGCGAGACTTTGAGCTTGAAATCCTTGCCCGCTGTGAACTTCGGCTTTCGTGCTGCCGGAATGACGATGGGCTCACCCGTTCCCGGGCTTCTCCCTTCTCGTTCCTGTCGTTCGGCCCTGCTGAATTTTCCGAACCCAATGAGTACGACCTCGCCCCCGGCGGCGACTTCCGTCATCACCGTATCCATGAACATGCCGAGAACCCTTCCGGCCACTTCCTTGCTGACATCGGCTTTCGCGGCCATGGCAGCGATCAATTCGTTACGTGTCATTTTTCAAAGCTCCTTTGTCGCTAATGCTTCGGAATCCTTGGGACATAGAGAACGCTGCTGCACACCACCTCGTTACCCTGCTTCATGACTACCCGAATCCGATAGCGATCGGATGGATGCGTTCGGTGCGGTGCCAGTCGTGTTGCACGGAATTCGTACCCGTGAAATGCAGCAGACCCGACTCCGACCCGTGTCGCTTCGTCAGCGACGCCAGCCAGTACCGCTACAAGCATGGCCTCCTCGGATTGAGTCGGGTATCGCATACGCCTACCTTACTCGGCCGCCTCAGGCGCCTTCGGTTTGAACTTGATTTCCTCTACCCGAGCAAGCGACAGATAAACCTCATCTGCAGTGATCTGCATGGATTTCCTTGCTTCACCCGTTTCCCGATCGGTCCACTCCTGCTCCACGAGCCGTCCTTCCACTCGAACTCGCGCGCCTTTTCGCAGATGCTGTGCAGCCTGCTCTGCACGCCTGTCCCATACCGAAGCGGTCAACCAGAATCCGCCGGATTGCTCAAAACCACCCTCGCCGTCAGGCTTGTACTCGTCAAAGAAGATCCGCAACTCGGTAACCGTCCGATCCTCACCCTTCACCAGCACGTGTTTCATCGAAGGGTTGTCCCCCAGGTTTCCAGTACCGCGAAATTCATTGCTCATATCGTTCCCCTATGAAAACGCCCACTTGGGCCAAACAAGCGGAAAATGCCGCTCACCAAAACGGTTACTTGTAACTACTCATCATGTCGAATCAGTGTGTGTGCTTTCACAGCTTTCAATCCTCGTCACCCTCCAGTAATCCGTTCGCGAGGTTGAGCGCAGTGCGCGCCGCCTTCTCCTTCGCATTCAGGAGCCGTGCCTTTTCGTTCGTCTCCACGTACCAATTGCGTTGATCCGGTGTCATGCGCTGAAGTACGCCCTGCATCTGTTCCCACCGCAAATGGACGTGGTTGAGGCCATAGCTTCGCCACATGAGGAAACGCTGCCCCGTGTCTCGACGGTAATGCAGGTACAGATACCAGGGGCTACCCGAGACCCGACGCGATTCCTCAGCAAGGATTTCCATATCGAACAGCACCCGCTCCAGTGCTTTCCGACTTCGAGATAGCCACTCGACGGCCCCCTTACCCTTAAAGGGCCTTTTGTCGAACGCATTCGTTGACAAACGGCTCATAGCAGGGTGTTCTCCTGCTTCAGCTCACTTCCATCCTCATCGGCTTTGCCCTGCGCCACTTCCATCAACAGTCGCATCTCGGCCTCGCTGACATCCGCCCGGCGGCGGCTGTGGCGCGGCCGCACTTCCCCGGTGAAGATCGCCTGTGGCACTTCCCCGAAGATTCCAACTGCTGCCTCAACCCGCTTGCGTGCATCGTCATTCGCCCCAGGCAGGAAATCGCTCCGGGAAAGCTGGCGCAGCTCCTCACGCAAGAGGTACTTCTGGTAGGGCAAGGTCGATTCGAACAGTGCCCGAATGCGCTTGGTCATCTGGTACAGGTCCTCCTTCCCTTCCTGATCGCCCAGGCGATCACGCTGCACCATCGTTTTGACGACGCGGGCATACCAGTCGTAGTCCAGGATCAGATCCACGATCATGTAGCCGTATGGAGAACGGAAGCCGAGCTCGACTTCCACTGGCGCACGACTCTTCAGTACGGACACTCGCAACCCGCGAGACTGCATCTTCTCGAGTTCAGCCTGAAACAAATTCCCGGCCTGCTCGATCTGCTGGCGCAGTTCACTGATCCTGTCCGTCACCTGCACCAGAATCCAGTCGGCGTAGGGGTTGTCGTTCGCGGACAGGTTCCAGATGGACCTGAGCACTGCCGCAACCTTCTTCCCACTGGTGATGCCATAACCTCGGGGAGATTCATCGCGAGTCCGACCGATGAAGAGCCGGTAGGCCTCTTTCGTATGAATCTCCATCATGTCGGTCTCGTCCGCCACGAGACTACCGATCTGCTTCAAAGCGCGCGCCTCGTGATCGGGCACAATCGGATCCGCATACTGTCGCTGCTGCCGGTTCGTCTGATCACGCCTCAATTTCTCTTCGCGATCCATCAATTCCACGTAGCGCGGCCACCGTAAATCTTTCTCGTCAGGCTCGTCTGCCTCGATCAGATCCTTCAGCGCATCTCGCTCCCCAGCGATGTCGTACTTGTCATCGAATGGCGAGTCGTCCGAGGTCGGAAACCATCCCGTCGTTCTAGGTATTGCCATCACAAAGCTCCAGATTCGTCATTTGATAAACTCTCTCCCAAGTGCTACTCGGTGGGCTGTCGGGTTCACGGGATGACCTGCACACGGTTACCAACCAGGTCATCGCAATGCTGCTGCGGTAACGCCCTTTACCTTGCCCGGTATGCAGCCAGACAAGGCTTCTGTCTCGACTGCCGCATCGAGACGCCTCCTGCCCTTGCGGGCAGGCTTGCCGTTGAGTTTCAACGGACAGCATTGCGCTACTGCCGACAGCCCGCCGAGTAGCACTCATTCAGCCACTTCCTGCTGCGCCACCTTCCGGCCGGTCGCAGCGTTGGCACTACCAACGCCAGCCACTTCCTGCTGCGCCACCTTCCGGCCGGTCGCAGCGTTGGCACTACAATCGGTTTTCATCTCCCCGAACAGATCGAGTTGCGAAACCTTTCGGTGTCCCTCAAGCCAGGCGTTCCTGAACGCCCTGGACCAGGACAGGCGCCCGGAATCAGTCCTCTTGTCCCGGTAGGGACAGGTCTGCACCGGCAGCCCCGATCTGGCGGCCTCGGCACCTTTAAGGCGCGCGCCGTCCAGCGCCGACCGTTTCGTAACAAGCTCAACCTGGCTCATGTCTTTCCCCACAGGCGCTGGCGCAGTGCCGCGACATGCCGACGCGCCTCGTCGGGCGGCGTCCGGGTGTCAGGAGCCTGCGACAGGCCTTCGCGCTGTTTCAAAAGCTCGGCTTTCCGCTGCCGAGCAGCCGCGACCTTGTAGGCACACTCGGGCTGGAAGGCCCCGGATAGTTGCTTCTGGCGTAATGCCCTGAGGTAACCCAAGGCCTTCGTGACGTGACCGTCTACCATTTGGCCGGCAAGTTCATCGAGCAACAGTTGAGGGTCATGGCTACCGGCCAGGATGGTGATCGCCGCCTGTTTTTCCTGGGGCAATAACCCCTCCGGGAAGATCAGGGTTGCCGGATTACTGGAACAGTCGGGCTTTTCCTTGCCCTGAAAGGCGACCATCTCCCCCTCCACCCGCTTATGGGGGGGTAGGTATGGAGTATTTATTTCCTTATAAGAAAAAGTTGCCGATACCGCAGAACTTGTTTCGCGGAAAGGGAAACTCTTGTTCCGCGCTTCAGGCAACTCTTGATTCGCGGAACCGGCAACTCTTGATTCGCGGTTCGGGCAACTCTTGTTACGCGTTTTGAGCAACTCTTGTTTGCAGGATCCTGCAAACAAGTTTGTAGGATCCTGCAAACTGTGGAATTCATTGGCCTGCGGGCCGATTTTCCGCCTCAGACTTGTCAACATCTCCGTCAGATTCAGGCGGGTCAGGAGGGTGGATTGCATCCTGTTTTCCCGGATTTCATCCACCATGCCTGAGTCGACCAGCTTGGCTCGCGAATTCGTGAGCATCCTCCGACCGTACTGCAGGTTGTTTAGGCCATCGAACACCGGACTGCTGAACCAGCCACCTTTGTCGACCTCGCCACGGCCAAGCGCCTGACGCAGTTTCCTGACCAGCAACGAGGCATAGAGCCCAGCCAGCGCGCTGTCGGCGATCCAGGCCAAAGGAGCGTAGAACATGACCGGCTTGCCGAGCAGGGTTTTCAGGACTCGGTCATCCCACGACCATGGGCGATAGGCTGTATTCGCCATCTCACAGAGCCCCTTGGCCAGCTCGTCCAGATTCACCCTGAACCAGAGTTTTGCGGGCATGCCACGGCGCTCCTCGGAAAGAACCCCAGCTGTCACCAGCGTGCGGCGCGCGGTTTCCAGCTCGCGCACAGTCAGGCCGGTGGCTTGCTTCCATTCAGCCGACGTCTTCCAGAACCAGCCGGCACGCACAGGCTGCTTTTCCATGACTACTCGGGTCATGTACATGGCGTGCCCGAGCATCAAGGCGGCTTTGGGAGACCCCGTCACGCTGGCAAGCGTCGGGTAATACGCGACATACCTGCTCCCCAGAATTGCCAGGAGATCCTTGATCTCTTGTGCCAATGTCTCGTCGACCCTGGTCTCTTCCGTCCGGAGGTAAGCGTGGGCGTATCGCATGACAGGGCCGGTCAGAACCGGATATGCCCCCATCGAGCGTCCGCCTGTGCCGACAGCAGTTCCAGTACCCGGTCGAGGCGGACCTTGAAGTAAAGCTCGGCCGGCAGACCGTACTTCCGTTCGATCAGAATATTCAGGTCGCGCAGGATCTTGCGGGCGGCCTGCTGCTCGAAACGAGTCAGGCCCGTTTCGGCCTTCCATTCTTCGCCGGTCTTCTTGAACCAGCCCTCGGCCTCGGCCGGCAGGCGTTCGGACGTGTATACCGCATAGGAAAGGAACAGTGCTGCCACAGCACTGCCCGTCAGTCCGACATAAGCGCGCTGGAAGACGATCGGTTCGTCGAATATATCCAGCAGCAGCGCCGGCGTGATCGTGCTGCTGACCTGCTCATCGGCCTTACTTTTTGCCATGGGATTTCCTCTTTTCCTTGGCCTCGGCCGCTTTGAACTCGTTGACCGTCGCGTAGAGGACATCCAGGGGGTAATCGCTAAAAAAGCCATGTAGCAGAATCAGACGTTCACGGAGGCTTTTCATGTCGGGGTATTCCTCCGGCATGCCATGCCAGCATTTGTGGATCAGATCCCGAACAGCCTCGTCAGGCAGAGCGATACGCCCATTCCTCCGGTCTAGCTTGATGAGCTTCCGGTATGACTGGATCACGCGGGGATCCATCTGCGGAAAGGATTCGTTCAGCATCGAAGCAGTTGCCCCGTTCTGCATGAAATAGATAAGGTGCTCGGACTCCTCTCGACGCCGATCAAGGCTGGCAATACCCAGCTCGAAGCCGTCTTCGTTGATCGAGAAATGGATGTCTGGATGACCAGACGAGGCGAGCTGCAGCAGATCGCTGATGCCCATGCCGCGCAGGCGGTCAATCAGCCTGGGGCAGGTACCCTTTTCGAGCAGCACCGCCAGGTCGCCGCGTTCGAGCTGCTCGATCAGGTGTATGAGTAACTGCGCACGCAGCGTGTCATTCATTACACGAACCAGCATCATGGCCTGGCCCCCCTCAGCTTCAACAGCAGTGCCAGGCAGGCATCCGCGATGGGGCTCTCCCGGTTCAGCAGCCAGGGGATCGCCAGGAACTCGCCTTGTCCGCCGATGTTGTGCTGAATGGCCAGTTCGAGGCCACCCAAAGTCTCGGCTGTGTCCTCCAGAATCAGGGATCGCCACTCGTTTGATTCGTCGAGGCCTGCGCGGCAAGCCTCGGGGTCGAATTGGCCGCTGGCCATGGCAAGGACCCACCAGGCAGCCTGCCGGTTCTGGGCGTGTTCCTTGAGGTCCAGCGGGCCATCTTTCGGGAAACCCATGATGAACCCCAATGGCATGCCAGGCGCTTGCTCATAGCATGTTCCAATTTCAGCCTTGACGACCAGGGACCGGATTAGCGTGCGCAAGTCCTCCGGAACGCTTGGGGCTACGGGGTCATCCGGCTCGTGTTGTTCCTGGGAGTTTGGTGAAACTTCCGTCTCTGGCGGCCTAGCCGGTGACGTCGAGGGCTGCGCATGGGGCGGATTGTTTTGGGGTTTCTGTGGTTCGGCCGATTCGGGCTGGCTGGCTGGATGGGTCTGCTGAACGCTCAAAGCTGGCGTCGTTGGCGGGGGCGAAGGCCTGCAGAGCTTGCGCAGATCATCCAGTGCCATGTCCGGAAAGCGCTCAATGGCGGTCGCCATGCGGACGAGATCGCGAGCCTCGATATTCAGCTTGCCACTTATCGCCACTTCAACGCCGCGCAGAAAGACATCAACACTGAATGCCTGTCCTTCCAGAACGCTTTGAGCGATCGCTCTACAAACCGGCGTCACCAGCTCGTCGTAGAAGCCGGGCTCCTCGATGTCGTGATGGTTGACCAGCTTCAGGAGCAGATTGAGCCGAGGCTGGATGGTGCGGATCGACAGGCCGGAAAGCCAAGGGCCGAGGTCGGGAAGCTTCTCGACCGCAAAGCGGTACATGCTTAGGGTTCGCAGGTCTGTCTGCAGCCCGAATTTCTTGATTTCACTTTCGAACTCACGATACGTGAGGTTGCGCTGCAGCTCTTCTTCCAGTTGGCGCTTGATTTCCAGGGTGCCGTTGGCACGATCCCAGAAAGTCATGTCGTTGCGCTGCGTGTTTTCAGCCATGTGCGCAAGCAGGACCGCCGACTCGCCTCGCCATTTCTTGACGATGACTCTCGTCTCCCTGTATTTCAGGTCCCCCGTCTCTTCCCACAGCTGGCGAATGGCCTGCAGCCGGGTGTTCCCGCCTGCAAAGAGGATGTAGTGGCCGTCCCCAGGCCGTTTCGTTACCGTGAGTGGCTGAAGAATGCCGTTGACTCGAATACTTTCGAGCAGCTCCACATAGGCATCGTTGTTCGCCTTACGAGGATTGCGCTCGTAGAAATTAATGGCCGTTACAGGTAACGACGCCCATGAGTCGTCAACCTCGGTGTCGTGTTTCAACGCAATTCCACTCTGAGGAGCGGGCGTATTTAGACTTTCCGTTGCGAGCTGGATCTTGAGTTGCCGACGTGCTTCCCGCCTTTCGTCTTCCGACTTTGGTTCGAACGAACCTGACTTGTACCCATGTTTCTGTGCCAGGTCGCTGATCTGAACTGACTGCGGGATACCAAGAAGAGGGGGCTTCCGCTTCGCCATCATTCACCCACCTTGCCCGGGTTCTCTACGAAGCTTGTCCCTGCATAGTGTCCTGCCAGGCTAGGTACTAGCTCCCACAGGAGTGCGTGCATGGTCTCATAGGCCGATGGCATGGCTCCTTTGCGCGAAGGCTCGTGTCGATGCGCAGGCAGGCAGAGGGTCGCCGACTCCTTGTAGGATTTGGCATCCGGAACCACCGTCTCCAGTACCGTTACGCGACCGCCAAGCTTCAGAAAATCCTGACGGATCGACTCCGCGATGATGCGAGCATCTGCGGTACGGTCCTGCATGGAAATCACGGCTTTTACAGGGCCAACCCTGTTTTTCGTGTTGGGACTGGGCTCCAATCGTGCGAGCAGTTCCATCGTGCCCGTCTTGAACTCTCGTGCGGACAGAATCTCGGGTTTGATGGGGGAGATGATCTGCGTTGCGGCGAGAGCCGCAGTGTCTTGCAAAGGCCCGACCGTCCCCTGAGTGTCGATTAGGACGCAATCGTAGAAGTCATCGGTGACAGCTGGCGAATTGAGTGCATTCCCCAAACGTTCACCACGGTCGATCCGGTGCAGGAGCCAGGTTTGGAGACTGCCATCCGGATCGTCTGACCGGATAACGTCCAATCCTTCAATTTCAGTCTGGCTGATGCAGTCTTCGGAGACAAAGCCAGTGGTAATGACCTTGGTCAGGCCGTATGGAGCTGGCCGGCGAACACGAAAGTATTTCGACAGCGCAGGCTGTACGTCCGCATCGACCAGCAGGACACGGAGCCCCATGTCCGCCATCAATGCACCAAGATTGGCCGCAAGCGTGGTCTTGCCCACCCCGCCCTTGGTGCTGAGTACTGTGAATTTGATCATCTTCCTCCCCAGGTTTGACATGGGAAGTAGAGACAATCATGCTGTTATGTTCATGCATTTAGAGTTTAACTAGCCCCTAAATGCTAGCAATGGCGATTCCTCCGGAATCGTGAAATATACATTATGCGAAGTAATAATCGCGGGGACAACGCCCCGAAAACCTCCCGGCACGCATTGCCAACCGCTCAATCGGCCTGGGTTTGCTCCAGTTGGGCCTTGACTGCGCGTTTGCCCATTTTCCGGACTGCTGCGATGCCGGCCAGCTGTTCCGCTCTGGGCCGCGATTTACCCGTTTCCCAGTTGTAGATGGTCTGCATGGAAACCCCGACGAGCCGGCTCATTTCCTGGGCGGACAACCCGAGCCGGGTGCGTTGCGCGCGAATGCCCTCGGGCTTGAATCTCAGCTTCGGGCCAGCCGTTTCCTCGACCTCGGGTGCGGCCTTTTTCCGCGCCCGCTTTTCCAGCCCGGCTATCTGTTTTTCAAGCACGTCGATCCGCCGTTTCAACGCGGCGATGTCGGCACGGTAGCGACTCGATGCCTTCTTGAGGCTTTCTGTCTCGCCGCGGAGCTGCCGGCGTATCAGCCGGGCGATTTCTTCCTTGAACACGGTTGCGATATTCGACAATTGGAGTTCCCCTTGTTATGTATGGCGTGACAATGGTACAGGGATCGGCTCGATCAAGCGCCTGCACACACGCACCGGACCGCAATAGCACGCAAAAAGTTGCTTTGCCGCCCTCCCGGAATCCGGACGCGGCTTTTGATTGTTCGCTGCAGGTATTTTCGCAAGCGCACAGACTGGCGCCCGCTACGCTACGAGCGACTGGCTGTGGCCCCTGGCCCGGATAGCGATGCAGCAGCGGGAGCCGCCTGCTTCCCTGGACGACGACCGGCCGCGCACGGCAGAAGCCGGACGCGGCACCGCAGGTTCGCTATCCGCCTTGTCTGGCGGAAGGGAGCGGGAGTCGAACCCACCCGGGAGCGGCTGACGCCCCCAACCGGATTTGAAATCCGGCCGTGCCACCAGGCACGATTCCCTTCCGTTGCTTCACTCATGAGACGCGCCCGTGTGAACGAACATGTCCGCATTGCGCAGTCTGTGCACGTCTCGCACGCGGCGCGTATAACCGACCCGGTCGAAAAACTCGAGTATCTGGATCGCACGCTTGCGCCCGAGACCGCTGCGATCCCGGAACGCGGCCGCGCCGGTTTCGCCGCCGTCCCGCTCCAGTTCGCGCACGAATGCGGCCAGCCGGACGACGTTGTCAGGCAGGTAGAACAGATCGCGCACCACCTGATACAGCGTGCCCTGGCGCGCGAGTTTCTGGAGCAGCCGCCGTATATCGGCCTCGCCGCGGCCGGAGCGTTTGGCAAGCTCGCGCACCCAGGGTGGATCGAACGGCGATTCGTTCAGCCAGGGACGAATGCGCTCGAACAGCGCGGTCTCCTCCCCGGTCAGTGCGACGCTGTGCGCATCCAGATGCAGCCAGGGGCCACTGCGCCGGATGTCGCCTGCCTCCAGCAGCGACTCGACGAGCGCGGCGAATGCCGCCGCCGGCAACCCCGGCAGGAACATGCGCCGGGCCCGCGCGGCATCCGGCCCGAGTTCGTCGGGGAAGCGGACGTGAAAATCGGCGAGATCGGTACGTAGCTTTTCCTGCAGGCTCTGCCAGTGCGGCGCGGAAAAGGCCCAGATTTCCGCGCCTGTCCGCGCCTGCGCGCTGTCCGGCGGCAGGTATTCGGGCAAGCCGGGGCAGTTCCACTGCTGCGCCAGCCGATGAAGCTCGACGCCGCGCAAGGCGAGCACGCGCGCCAGGCGCGTTTTCACGTCGGAGGTTTCCAGCGCGGCAAGCTCGGCCAGACGCGCGGGCGTCTTGCGCTTGCGGGGCGGCGCAGCCGGGTCGAGCACGATGCCGCCACCCAGCGTCGTGCGCGCATCGGCGTCGCGCACGATGAAACGGTCGCCATGCCAGGCGCCGATCGGCTGATCCAGGACAAACTGCGCCAGCATCGATGCGCCCGGCATCAGGCGCTCGCCCTCCAGCAGGGCGACGCGCGCCATCGCATGCGCGGCGCCGAGATGCAGATGGACGGGCGCCCAGTGCGCGAGCGCGGCCGGCGCCTGCGGCGACAATGTCAGACGGACGTCGAAACGCGCGGTGGACGCATGCAGGACGGGCGACACGATCCAGTCGCCGCGCGCGATCGCCTCCTTGCCGATTCCGCCCAGGTTCAGGGCGCAGCGCTGCCCCACCCTGCCCTGGTGCGCCGGCTGGTTCATCGCGTGCAGGCCGCGCAGGCGGACCGCGATTCCGGACGGTGCAACCACGAGCGCGTCGCCGAGTTCGACGCGGCCGGAAAACACGGTCCCGGTGACGACGGTGCCCGTCCCCTTGAGCGTGAAACTGCGATCCACCGCCAGCCTGAATCCGCCGTCGTCCCTACGGGGCGGCAGCGCCTGGGCGGCCGCATGCAGGTACGCGCGCAGCGCTTCGATGCCCTGGCCGGTCACGGCCGAGACGGGAAACACCGGCGCACCGGCCAGCGTCGTCGGCGCCAGCAGGGCTTCGAGTTCGCGCGCGACTTCGGCCACGCGCGCCGGCTCGACGCGATCGATCTTGGTCAGCGCCACCGCGCCTTGCGCAATGCCCAGCAGCGCGAGGATGTGCAGGTGCTCGCGCGTCTGCGGCATCACGCCGTCGTCCGCCGCCACCACCAGCAGCGCGAAGTCGATGCCGGCCGCACCGGCCAGCATGGTGTGGATGAAGCGTTCGTGGCCGGGCACGTCGACGAACCCGAGCACCCGGCCGTCGGCGAGCGGCTGGTAGGCGTAACCCAGCTCGATGGAAATGCCGCGCCGCTTTTCCTCGGCCAGGCGGTCGGTGTCCACACCCGTCAGCGCGCCGACCAGGGCCGTCTTGCCGTGGTCGATATGGCCCGCGGTGCCAACGATCATGCCGGACGCAACCCCGCCAGCTGGCCGGCGAACGCGGCTTCGTCGCCGGGATCGAGGCAACGCAGGTCGAGCCGCAGCGCGCCGTCCGCGATACGTCCGATCACCGGCACCGGCAGGCCGCGCAGCGCGGCTTCCAGTTCATGCAGCACGCCGCCGCGCCGGCCTGTCGGCCGTATCGTCAGCGCCCAGCTTTCCAGCCGGTCGACCGGCAACGAGCCGCTGCCGATCTGCGACAGCGCCGCTTCCTGCTCCACCCGCACCGGCCACGCGGCGCAGGCCGTTTGCAGCGCGGGCAGCAGCCGCGCCGCCTGCGCCCGGATGTCGTCGCGCGGGCGGGTCAGCAGGTGCAGCGTGGTCAGCCGCGCGGCCAGCCGGTCGGGGTCGCGATACAGGCGCAGCACCGCCTCCAGCGCCGCCAGCGTGAGCTTGCCGACGCGCAGCGCGCGCTTGAGCGGATTTTTCTTGATGCGCCGGATGAGTTCGCGCCGTCCCGCCAGAATGCCGGCCTGCGGACCGCCCAGGAGCTTGTCGCCGCTGAAGCTGACGAGATCGGCGCCGGCGGCCAGCGCCTCCTGCGGCGTCGGTTCGTGCGGCAGGCCGAAACGCGACAGGTCGGTCAGCGTGCCGCTGCCCAGGTCGATCACGAAGGGCAGATCGTGCGCGTGGGCCAGCCGGGCCAGATCGGCTTCCGGCACGCTGGCGGTGAAACCCTGGATGGCGTAATTGCTGGCGTGCACCTTCATCAGCATGGCCGTGCGCGGGCCGATGGCCGCTTCGAAATCGCGCAGGTGGGTGCGGTTGGTGGTGCCGACCTCGACCAGCCTGGCGCAGGCGCGGTTCATGATGTCCGGCACGCGGAAAGCGCCGCCGATCTCGACCAGTTCGCCGCGCGAGACGACGACCTGCCTGCGCATCGCCAGGGTGTTCAATTGCAGGAACACTGCGGCCGCATTGTTGTTGACCACGGTGGCGGCTTCCGCGCCGGTCAGTTCGCACAGCAGGCTTTCCACCACGTCGTCGCGGTCGCCACGGCCACCGGTTTCGAGATCGTATTCCAGCGCGCATGGGTGGCGCGCAGCCGTCAGCAGGGCCTGCATGGCCTCTTCCGGCAGAACGGCGCGGCCCAGATTGGTATGGAGCACGGTACCGGTGAGATTGAAGACCCGCCTCAAGCGGGATGCCATGCGCCGTTCCAGATGCAAGGCAAGACGCGCGGCCACGGCCGCTTCCGCAAAATCCACGACACTTCCCGTGCGCGCGGCCTCGCGGCCCGATTCGAGCACGCTGCGCACGCCTTCGCGCACCGGTTCGCGGCCATACTCGAGAATCATCGGGGCAACCGCGGCCCAGTTGAGCACACGGTCGATCGAAGGCGGACGGGATGACGGGACGCTATGCACGATAGACTTTCCCTCGGCGATTGATGCGGATGGTCCGGGGTTTGCTCTGTTATAGACGGCCCTGCACCAGATACCAGTTGATGCCGCTTTTCGCGTGGCCCGCCTCGTCCATCAAAAGATCCAGCGCCAGAGTGGCGAGATCGTCGGCGACGGGATCGGCCAGCGGGTCCTTGTCCTGCCGCACGAGCTTCAGGTAGCTGTCGCATTCCGGGCAATGTTCCGCCTGGATCGCTCCGTCGCCACCTTCGATGTGATAGCAGGCAATGCCGCGGGTGTTGTCGCAGTTGCTGCACTTGGCGCGCACCACGTGCCACTCGGATGCGCACAGCGCGCAATGCAGGTAGCGCAGGCCTTCCGCCGTGCCGCCGATGCGCACGACCGAACTGACCGGATGCGCACCGCACACCGGGCACAGTGTGGGATGTGCCGGCCGCGCCACCTGGCCGGGTTCGAGCGCGCGCGCCCGCCGGCTCCAGTGCACCTGTAGCGCCGCACCGACCACGGGGGCTGCCGCGGCATCGACCGGATCGCCGCCTTCGAGCAGGCGAACGGCCACTTCGTCGAGCTGCGCATCCGTCATTGCGGTCACGCGCTGCAGCGCCGTCCGGCCCGATTCGGGCAATGCATCCACCGCACCGCGCGCCAGCTCGCGCACGGTCTCCTGCCAGCCCGCCGGGGGTGGCAGCCCGCCGGGCGCAAGCGGCGGCATGGCATGGGCTCTGCACTGGTCGAGGCATTCCGCATCGGGCAGCGCCGGCGCGGACAATGCGTCGGCGCACGCCTGCTGGACACGGGCCAGACGGGCAACGAAACGCAGGTAATCGCCCAGCCCGAGCATGCGATCGGCCAGCTGTTCCAGCCGGCGGGCACGCGTCAGAAACAGGTCGGCAGGCGGCAGGCGCAGTTCCGGGATAGTGCCGGCAGCCGCCTCGATCTGGCCGGGTTGCAGAAGTTTGGAAGTCATGGGCGATGCGGTTTCCTCATGCAAGGATCATTTGCCGGTCGTCTCGCGGTACCAGGCGCGGTGGTGATGCCTGGCCCAGGCCTCGGTCACCGTGCCGCGCGTCATCGCGCGCACCGTGCCCTTGACCCAGATCGCGGCATAGACATGCACGATGATGCCGAGAATCAGGATCCAGGCCGACAACGCATGGATCACGACCGCCACGCGCATCAGCCAGACCGGGACATAGGGCGCAAACCAGGGTTGCCAGATCGCGATGCCGGTCAGCAGCAGCAGCGGCATGGTCACCACCATGGTCCAGAACAGTATCTTCTGTCCCGCGTTGTATTTGCCGAGTTCGGGCAGGTTCTCGTCACGGTTGCACAGCACGTCCTTGATGCGTCCCATCCACTGTCGGTCGGCCGGCGTGATGTGGTTGAGACGCCAGAACCGCATCGCCATCGCGATGAAGAACAGGCTCATCAGCACGCCGATGAAAGGATGCAGGATGCGCGTCCAGGGCCCGCCACCGAACAGGTGGGTCAGGAAGAAGAAGGCGGGATGAAACAGCGCCAGGCCGGACAGCGCGGCCAGTACGAAGGCAATGGCGACGACCCAGTGCGTGTTGCGCTCCCCGGTCGTGTAACGTTGGATCAGACGGCTCATGATGACTTCTCCTCGTCGTGCGCGTCGACCTCCTTGGGACCGGCCGTGACGTAGTGGAAGAAGCCGGCAAACACCGCAAGGCCGATACCCAGACTCATCAGCGGCTTGGTCACGCCCTTCCACAACCCGACCAGCGGACTGATGTGCGGATCCTTCGGCAGCCCGGCATAGAGTTCGGGCTGGTCGCCGTGCTGCAGCACATACATCACGTGGGTGCCGCCCACGCCCGGCGGATCGTAGAGCGCCGCGTTGCCGTAGCCGCGCTCTTTCAGGTCCTCGATGCGTCCCTCGGCGTGATGGATCATGTCCTCCTTGGAGCCGAACACGATGGCGCCGGTCGGGCAGGTCTTCACGCAGGCCGGCTCCATGCCGACCGCGACCCGGTCGGAGCACAGGGTGCACTTGTAGGCCTTGTGGTCCTTCTTGGAAATGCGCGGAATGTTGAACGGGCAGCCGGTGATGCAGTAGCCGCACCCGATGCAGTTTTCCTCATGGAAGTCCACGATGCCGTTCGCGTACTGCACGATCGCGCCCGGCGAAGGACAGGCCTTGAGGCAGCCCGGCTCGGCGCAGTGCATGCAGCCGTCCTTGCGGATCAGCCATTCCAGCCGGCCCTGCTCAACCTCCACTTCGGAAAAGCGCATCACGGTCCACGACTGGTCGGTCAGGTCGCGCGGGTTGTCGTACACGCCATGGTTGTGTCCTACCTCGTCGCGCAGGTCGTTCCATTCCATGCAGGCCGTCTGGCAGGCCTTGCAGCCGATGCACTTGGAAATGTCGATCAGCTTGGCGACCTGGAGCGTGCCGCGCACACTGGGCGACGGCGTCGTCGTGGCGGAACGGGCGGTGATATCGAGCGATTGCAGTGCCATGGCCGCCTCCTATACCTTTTCGAGGTCCACAAGGAAGGACTTGAATTCCGGCGTCTGGGTGTTGCCGTCGCCGACGAAGGGCGTCAGGGTGTTGGTGATGTAGCCGTTCCTCGCCAGCCCCAGGAAGCCCCAGTGGATCGGCACCCCCACGGTGTGCACCTTCTTGCCCGCGATCTCGAGCGCGCGCAGGCGCTTGGTCACCACCGCCACCGCGACGATGAAGCCGCGGTTGGATTTCACCCGCACGTGGTCGCCGGCCTTGATGCCCTTCTGCTGCGCCAGTTCTTCGTCGATCTCCACGAACTGCTCCGGCTGCACGATGGCATTCAGGCGCACGTGCTTGGTCCAGAAGTGGAAATGCTCGGTCAGGCGGTAGGTCGTGCAGACGTAGGGGAACTTGTCGGGCTTGCCGAACGTGCTCCAGTCCTCCTTGAACACACGCGCAGCCGGGTTGGCGCGCGCCGCGGCGTTCGCCGGATGCAGCGGGTTGGTTGCGAGCGGCGATTCGAACGGCTCGTAATGTTCGGGGAAAGGACCCTCCGCCATCTTGTCGACCGCGAAGAAGCGCGCCACGCCCTCGGGATTCATGATGAAGGGGCTCATTCCGTCCTCCGGCGGCGAATCCGCCTTGAAGTCCGGAATGTCCGACCCGCTCCACTTGCCGCTCGCCGCATCCCAGGCGATCAGCTTGCGCGCGGGATCGTAGGGCTTGCCGTTCGGGTCGCAGGATGCGCGGTTGTAGAGCACGCGCCGGTTGGCCGGCCAGGAAAAGGCCCAGTTGAGCGTCTGGCCGATGCCGAACGGATCGCTGTTGTCGCGCCGCGCCATCATGTTGCCCTTTTCCGTCCACGCGCCGGAGAACAGCCAGCAGCCGCAGATCGTGCTGCCGTCGTCGCGCAGTTCGGCAAAGCCGTTCAGCTGCTCGCCCGCCTTGACCAGAACCCGGGTCGGATCCTTCGGGTCGGTCACGTCCTTCAGGGCCTTGCCGGAAAACTCCCGCGCCAGCTCCTCGGGCGAGGGCGCATCCGGCTGCCTGTGCTTCCAGGTCAGGTTCAGGATGGGCTCGGGGAAGGCGCCGCCGTCCTTCTTGTACATCGCCTTCAGCCTGAGGAAGATGCCGGCCATGATTTCCTGGTCGCCCTTGGCATCGCCCGGCGGCTCGGCCGCCTTCCAGTGCCACTGCAGCCAGCGCCCGGAATTCACCAGCGAACCGTCCTCCTCCGCGAAACAGGTGGACGGCAGACGGAACACCTCGGTCTGGATCTTGGCCGGATCGACGTCGTTGTATTCGCCGTGGTTCTGCCAGAATTCCGAGGTCTCCGTCGCCAGCGGATCGATGATGACCAGATACTTCAGTTTCGACAGCCCGGTGGACACCTTGATCTTGCAGGGGGCCGAAGCCAGCGGGTTGAAGCCCTGGCAGATGTAACCGTTCATCTTGCCCTGGTTCATGTTCTCGAACACCTGCAGGATGTCGTAGCCCTTGTCGAGCTTGGGCAGCCAGTCGTAGCACCAGTTGTTCCCGGCGCTGGCCGAATCGCCGTACCAGGCCTTCATCGTGCTGACGAAGAACTTGCCGTAATTCGACCAGTAGGACAGCTGCCCCGGCCGCAGCGGCTTGAAGGCACGCTTGTCGATGTAGGCCTTGTAGTCCTGCTCGGCGTCGCCGGGCAGCGTCATGTAGCCCGGCAGCAGGTTGGACAGGAGGCCCAGGTCGGTGAGTCCCTGGATATTGGAGTGGCCGCGCAGCGCGTTCATGCCGCCGCCCGCCGCGCCGATGTTGCCCAGCAGCAGCTGCACCATGGCGCCGGTACGGATGATCTGCGAGCCTTGCGAGTGCTGGGTCCAGCCGAGCGCATACATGACGGTCATGGTCTTGTCGGGCGCAGCGGTCGTCGCAATCATCTCGCACACCTTGAGGAAGGCCTCCTTGGGCGTGCCGCAGATGGTGAACACCATGTCCGGCGTGTAGCGCGCATAGTGCGCCTTCATGAGCTGGTACACGCAGCGCGGGTTTTCCAGGCTCGGATCGGTGACGACGTAGCCGTCCGGCCCGATCTGGTAGCCCCAGCTCGATTTGTCGTATTTGCGCGCTTCCGGGTTATAGCCGGAATAGATGCCGTTCTCGAACGCGAACTCGTCCTTCACCAGGAAACTGAAGTCCGTGTAGTTCTTCACGTATTCGTGGTGAATCCTGTCGTGGCTCAGAAGGTAGTTGATGACCCCGCCCAGGAAGGCGATGTCGGTCCCCGCCCTGATCGGCGCGTAATAGTCCGATACCGCGGCCGAGCGCGTGAAGCGCGGATCGACCACGATCAGCTTCGCCTTGCGGTGCGCTTTTGCCTCCGTCACCCACTTGAATCCGCACGGGTGGGCTTCGGCGGCGTTGCCGCCCATGATCAGGACCAGGTCGGTATTCTTGATATCGACCCAGTGGTTGGTCATCGCGCCGCGGCCAAACGTCGGGGCCAGACTGGCCACCGTCGGACCGTGTCAGACACGCGCCTGATTGTCGAATGCGAGCATCCCCAGGCTACGCGCGATCTTCTGCGTCAGATAGCCGGTTTCGTTGCTGGACGCGGAAGCGGCGAGCATGCCGGTGGATATCCAGCGATTCACCGTTTCGCCCTTGTCGTTCTTCGCGATGAAGTTCTTGTCGCGGTCTTCCTTCATCAGGCGGGCGATGCGGGTAAACGCCTCGTCCCAGGAAATGGGCTGCCATGCCTTGCTGCCCGGGGCGCGATATTCCGGCCGCTTCAGCCGGTTGGGACTTCGGACGAAATCGAGCAGGGCGGCCCCTTTGGGGCAGAGCGTGCCGCGGTTCACCGGATGGTCGGGGTCGCCCTCGATATGCATTACCTCGCCATGGGCATTCTTCGAGCGGTCGCCCAGGCTGTAGATGAGGACACCGCATCCGACCGAGCAGTACGGACAGGTGTTGCGGGTTTCAGCGGCACGGGCGAGCTTGAACGCCCGCACTTCCGCCAGGGCTTCGCCGGGTGCGAAACCGAGCGCGGCCAGGCTGGAACTGCCAACCCCTGCCGCACATATCCTGAAGAACTGCCTGCGCGTCACTTGCATGTCAGCCTCCTCGTCGTTGTCCTTGCCATGGAAAAACTATAGGAACAAACCGGGACGATACAAGCCGGATGCGCAGGTTTTTCTCCCGGCTTCCGAACAGGTGCGCCTGCCCCTGTCGGGCGCGCCCCGTGCATAGATCAAACCTATCGACAGGCCTGAAACTAGCCGGGCGGCAAAGGTTGTTTGCCTCCCTTGTCGTCCAGACAGACAAAACTCACGTGGGTGGAAAAAATCGCCTCCTCCACCCCGGTTTCGATATCGTCGCGGTAGACCGTGGCGATGTAGCGAACCGAGCTGTTGCCGGCCTGGTCGCGCTGCACGCTGAAACGGAGAATCGCGCCCGCCCGGACCGGGCGGCGGAATTCGACGCGGTCCATGCCGATGGTGACGAACTTGCAGCCGGGGTAATCGCGGCTCGCCGCGATCCAGGCGATTTCATCCACCCATTTCAGCAGGTTGCCGCCGAACAGGTAGCCGTAATGATTCATATGTTCCGGGAGAACGAGCTTGAAGTTTTCCATGGCAAGAGATGCGCTCCAGACAGCGCCGCAAACACAGGCCGGCCGATCATATACCCGCGCCGGCTTGACACGCATCATGCGTTGACCTACTGTCCCCGCCCATGGTCGCCTTCGATGCCTTTGCCTGCACGCTCGTCGTCCGCCAGCTCCTGATGGCGGGCATGCATGCGCGCGCGCTCAAGCGAACGAGCGTCATGGGCACCTGCCCGCCGGACGCAGATACCTGAGCCCGGCGACATCCCCATACTCGATTAGCGCAAACACCTGTCGCCGGGCTTAAGCCAGGCGCGACAGCGGCCGTCTCCCTTGCAGGAGCCGGGCTGCGCTTTCGGGATTCCCCCATGCACCGCTTCATACGCGTTCCGCCCTTGCCGGACGCACCGAGTTTTATCCGTTTTTCCTGGCTGAACGGCGATCCGCCGCCATCCGGGTTTCCCCGGCAACCCCGTCCCTCCGGACTGAATCGTCGGCTGCGGCAGTTCATTGCCATGCTTGCACGCAGACCGCGGCCATGACGGACCTGACCCGCAATTTCGTCAAGGCAAAACGGCCGTGCGCCGAAGGTTTCCGCTGGTTTCTCCGCACACACCAGTCGGGCGGCGACTACCAGCCGGTACTCGATGCGCTGGTCGGGGACGGCCGGGTGGACGACGCCTGCTGGCTGCTGGACCAGTTCGGTCCGACCGATGCCGTCCTGTGCGTCGACGCGATCGATGCGGAAGCCATCGTATTCGCCGGCAGCCTTAATGTGCGGGGGCCGATCGAGGTCGGATCGATCGTGCGCGCAGGCCGCGCCATCCGTGCAGGCGGCGGCATCCGTGCGGGCCGCGCCATCGTGGCCGGCGAGGATCTGCATGCGGACGGCGCCGTCCGTTCGGCCGGCACACTCGACGTGGGCGGCGACATCCGAACCGCATGCGGCATCGAGACCGGCGGCGCACTCCACTGCGGCGGCAAGACCCGTGTCGAATGGGACCTGGTATGCGGCGGTGCGCTCACGCTGACGGGCGACGCCCACATCGGCGGCACGCTCGAGGCGCACGCCAGAATCCAGTGCGGCATGAGCCTGCACGTGGGTGAACGCATCGAAAGTGCCGGCGACATTCATGCGGTCCACGGCATCGAAGCCGGCGATGCGATCCGCGGCGAAGCGCATCTGGAAGCGGGCTGGGGCATTCGCGCGCTCGGGCCCATCGAAGCCGGCGGCGCCATCCGGGCCGGCGAAAGCCTGCTGGCCGCAGGCGAAATCCGGGCCGGTACGGGCTATGGCATCTACGCCGGCCTCGTCGTGCGCTGCGAAGACTGGGCAACCAGCGCCCGGGTATGCGCCCGCACCCGGCCCGACCGCCTGATGAGCGGCTGGTGGGCGGGCGACGGCCCTCTCTGAGGCCGATGCCATCCATGGATACCTGTCTGCCCTCCTTCCCCGTTCCGCCGTGGCGATGGCTGTCGAGCGAACTCAGGATCGACGTCGTGCACCGGCCGGCCGATATAGAGCGCCAGCTCGCCCGCCTGCATTCCCGTCTGGTCAGCCCCGGCGATGCACTCCACGGGCTGCCTGCACTCTGCATCCACTTCCCCGGTCTCGTGCTGCGCTACCGCGAAGCCGACGGCGAGCATTACCTCTATGTCGAAGACAAGGCCCGCGGCTGCCTGGCAGGTTATGCCGTATTCAACCGTCTGGTCGAACTGAACCGCCAAGCCGACCCGCACCTGCGCGCGCCCCACATCAAGATCGCGCCGGCCTATCAGCGGCGCGGCATCGCGACCGCCATTTATCGATGGTGGCTGGACAGCGGCAACGTATTCATCAGCGGCGCGCGCCAGTCCATCGGCGCACACGCCCTGTGGCGCGCACTCGGCAAGCGTTACGCACTTTTCTACGTCGAGCTGCGCGACAAACGCCTGCACGATCTAGGCGACCGCGTCGACACGCGAACCCGCGAAGACCTGCATACCCGCATGATCCTGCTGGGCAAGGGATGGGACCGGGCGCGCTTCGCCGCATGCACCGGGATGGCGGAGCCCGCCTGTCCGGACGCGGATGCCGCGGGAGGGCGTTCGCTGTTCCGCCAGTACTGAGGTCGCCATGCCCACCCGATCTTGAAACAGGATTCTGCTGTCCTAATATTGAAGCCCCCCAATGCCCCGGCATCGACACGAGGAATCACCAGCATGTCAGATCTGACCGCAGTCCAGCTTGAAGAATTGACCGCGTGCCTGGACAGCCAGTACCACGACATCCGGAACGCAGTACGCACCGAATTCGAGGATACGGGCGAGCAGCACCGCATCGATCTCCTGAATCGCGAGCCGGGCGACAGCGGCGACCAGTCGCTCGCCAGCGCGCTCGCAGATTTCAACGTAGCGCGCTTCGACCGTTACATCCAGGCCTTGCGCGACGTCGAAGCGGCCCGGCAACGAATGGAGAGCGGCGAATACGGTACTTGCACGGATTGCGGGCTGTCCATCGCCTTTGCGCGCCTGCGCGTCGCTCCCACCGCCAAACGCTGTATCGAATGCCAGCAGAAATACGAACGGGAATACGCGCAGGCCGGCCAACCCAGCCTCTGACGCCCGCATGGCTGCCCGTTCGCGGCCTTCCGGCAGCCCGGTATGGATCGAACGGCTGGCCGCCTCCCTGCCCGGTCAGCCGGTGCGCATCCTGGAAACGCACATCTCCTGGGTGCTGCTGTCCGGCGATTTCGCTTACAAGATCAAGAAGCCACTGACCCTGGGCTTCCTGGATTTCGGCACGCTCGGCAAACGCCACCAGGCCTGCGAGGACGAAGTGCGCCTGAACCGGCGGCTCGCACCGGACATTTATCTGGGCGTATCGACCGTCACCGGCCCCGCCGACTCGCCCTGCCTGGAAGGTGCGGGCGAAACCATCGAATACGCGGTGAAGATGCGGCGGTTCGACCCGGAGGCCACGTTCGACCGGCTGCAGGCCGAGGGCCGGCTCGAGGCCGTGCAAGTCGAAGCCGTGGCCACCCGCCTCGCCCGCTTTCACCGGGATGATTGCGCCCGCGCCCAGGCGGGCGATGCCTGGGGCCATCCGGGCACGATCTGGCAGCCTGTCGCCCAGAATCTCGACCAGATCGAACCGCATCTCGACATGCCGGCCGACCGCGCAACGCTGGCCGCACTGCGGGTATGGAGCGGCCGCAGCCATGCCGAACTGACACCGCTGATGCGGGCACGCAAACGCGACGGCTACGTGCGCGAATGCCACGGCGATCTGCATCTGGGCAATATGGCCTGGGTTGACGGCGCCCCGCTCATTTTCGACTGCCTCGAATTCGACGCCGGGCTGCGCTGGATCGACATCCAGTCCGAAATCGCCTTTGTCTTCATGGATTTGATGCGGCGCGGCCATGCCGGCCTGGCCTGGCTCTTCCTCAACGTCTGGCTGGAACACAGCGGCGATTACGCGGGGCTCGCACTGCTGCGGTATTACGCCGTATACCGTGCGCTGGTCCGCAGCAAGGTCGCGCTGCTGCGCGCGGCCCAGAACGACGCGTCCGCACGGACCGACGCCCGGGCGCATCTCGAACTGGCAGCTGCGCTGACCCGGCCGTCGCCGTGCTGGCTGCACATCACGCACGGTTTCTCGGGTTCCGGCAAAACCACTGCCACGCACGAACGCATGCAGTCGCCCGGCGCCATCCGCCTGCGCTCGGACATCGAACGCAAACGCCTGGCTGGCCTGGATGCGCTGGCACGCAGCGGCTCGGCCCCCTGCGGGGGCCTCTATGCCGCCCACGCCACGCGCCGAACCTACGGGCAACTGGCCGGGCTTGCCAGCCGCGTCCTGGCCGCCGGATGGCCCGTGATCGTCGACGCCACCTTCACTGCGCGCTGGCAGCGCGCCTTGCTGCGCGAAATTGCCCGGAAGCACGGGCAGCCTTTCCGTATCCTGGATTTCGCCGCACCGCTCGACACACTGCGCCAGCGTATCGTGCAACGCGCCCGGGCGGGAACGGATGCCTCCGAGGCCAGCCTCGCCGTATTGGCGCACCAGATCCGGAATGCCGACGCGCTGGATGCGGAAGAATTGAAGGAAGCGCTATCGCCGCAAGACTTTGCACAAAACTAACGAAATCGGCATTTAGTAACAATTTTTCAATAAACAACCGAGTATTTTCTACTTGCGATTATGAACAATTCGATCTAGCTCTTTAAAGAAAGGGGGTTTACATACAGCAACCAATCGATGCCATCGGTTCGGCCTGTCTGTTCAAACCATACATAACCTCCCGGCAAGGGTCCCCCTCAGGAAGCGGAGATACGATCTTCACGCGGCTTGCTCAGGCTATCTGTGGAAGGGAGAGGCATATGCGCCTTTCGGGCGTGCCTCCCGAACGATTGAAGACCGGATCAGACCGATGGTGAGAGGTGAGGATTTCTTCAGTGCGAATGTCGGACAGCGGCGTTTATCGTTCTTCAAGCGCTTCCTGCTGATCTGGCTGCTTGCCATGCTGGCCGTATCGGCCGTCATCTGGGGCTTCTACGCCGTGCAGCTGCGCAGCGCGCTGGCGCTGACCCGCGCCACCGAGCGGAGCGCCGTCCAGATGTCGATTCAGGCCAGCCTCATCGAATTCGCGAACGTCCGTTCCGACCTGCTCTACCTTTCCGACCAGTACACGCTTCGGGACGATGGCAGCAGCCTCATTCCTCCTGCCCATCCGCCACTGGCCGCGCGCTACCTCGCTTTTGCCGCGCGCAAAGGCCTGTACGACCAGATACGTTTCATCGACACGAACGGCCACGAGGTCGTCCGCATCAACTGGAACAACGGCCAGCCCGAAAGCGTCGCGGCCGGCGATTTGCAGAACAAGGGGGGCCGCTACTATGTACGGGCCTCGCTCCTGCTCCAGCGGGGCGAAGTCTATGCCTCGCCGCTGGACCTCAACATCGAGCATGGTCAGGTCGAACGCCCCCTGAAACCCACCATCCGGTTCGGTACGCCGGTCTTCGATCAGAAAGGCCGCAAGCGGGGAGTCATCATCCTGAATTATCTGGGCGCGCCCTTCCTCGAACGGCTGCGCAGCGTACATCCGAGTTCCGATTCCGCACCCAGCCAGATCTGGCTGCTGGACCCGCAGGGCTACTGGATGCTGGGGCCGCGTGCCGAAGACGAATGGGGATTCGTGTTCCCCGACCGCAAGGACCGGCGGCTCGATATGCGTGACCCCGAAGCGTGGCGCCATATCAACGCAGTCAGAAAGGAAGGCCAGTTCCTGACGGAACAGGGACTCTATTCCTACTCGCATATCGATCCGTTTGCCGATTCGCGGGAACCACGCGACACCCCGCACTGGACGCTGGTCGCCTACAAGTCGGCCGGCGCGCTGGCCGAGCAGGAGAATGCGCTTGCCCATCGCCTCTGGGTCACATACGGCATTCTCGCGCTGCTCTTCGCCGCCGCCGCCTGGGCCATCACGTTCTACAGCATGCGGCGGCGCTGGGCCGAAGCAACCATGCGCGCTTCCGAAGCGCGGTTCCGCGACCTGCTCGAATCGGCGCCGGACGCCATCATCATCGTCAACCGTGAAGGGCACATCGTGCTGATCAACGCCCAGACGGAAAAATACTTCGGCTACGCGCGCGAGGAGCTTCTGGGCAGGCCGGTCGAAATGCTCGTACCGGAAAACAGCCGCGACCGCCACGTGGCGCACCGTGCCGATTACGCCGCGGATCCCTACACACGCCCCATGGGCGAAGGCATGGAACTGTTCGGCCGCCGCAAAGACGGCAGCACTTTCCCGATCGAAATCAGCCTGAGTCCGCTTGAAATGCCGCAGGGTTCGGTAGTGACGGCGATCATCCGCGATATCACCGTGCGCAAGCAGGCCGAACGCCAGCGCCAGGAAGTCCAGGCCCGCTACCGCGAGCTGGTGGACAATCTGCCGGTCGGGGTCTATCGCCGATCGGCCACGCCCGACGGCACGTTCGTGGAGGTCAATCCGGCCCTGGTCAACATGCTGGAAGCGGATTCGACGTCCGATCTGCTGACGCAGCCGCTTACCGCCCTCAGGACGGTTGCCGGCACCCCCCTGTTCACCGCGGGTGATGGCCCGAGCGACACGATCGTCAGCGAAGAGGTCGAAATCTTCACCCTGAAAGGCCGGCCGTTCTGCGGCGCGATCACGGCCCGCCTGAAACGCGAGCCCGGCGGCCAGGCCTATTACGACGGCATCATCGAGGACGTCACCCGGCGCAAGGAAATCGAACGCCAGCTGCAGCACCGCACCGCCGAGCTGGAAACGATCAACCAGGAACTCGAAGCGTTCAGCTATTCGGTCTCCCACGACCTGCGCACGCCGCTCCGGGCCATCGACGGATTCAGCCGCATCATTCTCGACGATTACGCGGACAAGCTGGACGATACCGGACGAGACCGGCTCGGCCGGGTGCGTCGCGCCGCGCAGCACATGAGCACCCTGATCGACGACCTGCTCAAGCTGTCGCGCGTCACCCGGACCGAACTCCGTCGCGAAACGGTCGATCTGGCGGCACTTGCCGGCGATATCGCCGAAGAACTGCAACGGCAATCGCCCGGGCGCAAGGCACGTTTCGACATCGCGCCCAATCTCATGGTCGAGGGGGACAAGGGGCTGCTGCGCATCGTGCTCGACAACCTGCTGGGCAACGCATGGAAATTCACGTCGAAGCGCGAGGAAGCCCATATCGCGCTTTCCGCCGAGGTACGGGACAACCATACCGTCTATGTCGTGGCCGACAACGGTGCGGGCTTCGACATGGCCTATGCGGACAAACTGTTCGGCGTATTCCAGCGCCTGCACGACACCAGCGAATTCCCGGGCACCGGCATCGGCCTGGCCACCGTCCAGCGGATCCTCCACAAGCACGGCGGCCGCATCTGGGCCGAGAGCGAGGCCGGCGCGGGAACGCGCTTCTATTTCACCCTGGAACCGGAGACAACACCGTGAGCGACAAGAGCATCCTGCTGGTCGAAGACAATCCCGACGACGCCGACCTGACGGTCCATGCCCTGGAAACCAACAAGATCGGCAATACGCTGGTGGTCGCCCGGGACGGGGTGGAAGCGCTGGACTATCTGTTCGGGACAGGCAGCTACTCGGGGCGCGACCCCGGCAATCTGCCCGCGGTGGTGCTGCTCGATCTCAAACTGCCCCGGATTGACGGACTGGAGGTCCTGCGCCGCATTCGGTCCGACGAGCGGACACACCTGCTGCCGGTCGTGATCCTGACTTCCTCGAACGAAGAAGAAGACCGGATCCGGGGCTACACCCTCGGCGCCAACAGCTACGTGCGCAAACCGGTCGATTTCGACGATTTCATCCGCGCGGCCGGCCAGCTCGGGCTGTACTGGCTGCTGCTGAACCAGACGCCACCCGTAGCCGGCTGAACGCAGTGAATGAAATGAACCGCCAGGAAACCCCATGAGCGATGCGACGAGCCCTCCCAAGCTCCGCGCCCTGATCGTCGAGGACTGCGAGAACGACGCCCTGCTGCTGATCGAATATCTGCAGCGCGTGCCTTTTGAACTCACCTGGCAGCGGCTGGATACCGAGCCGGCCCTTCGCGATGCGCTCCGACAGGAATGGGACATCGTGTTCTCCGATTACGCCATGCCTTACTTCAACGGCGCACGCGCCCTGGAAGTCATTCGCGACCACAACCCCGACCTGCCTTTCATTTTCGTTTCGGGCACCATCGGAGAAGATACGGCCGTGGCCGGCATGCGTGCCGGCGCACAGGATTACGTGATGAAGGGCAATCTCACCCGTCTCGGCCCCGCTGTCCACCGCGAACTGGCGGACGCCAAGGCCCGCCGCGAACGGCGGGCGGCCGAACGGGCCATACGGCGCCTGTCGCAGGTGGTGGAACAGGCGACGGACAGCGTCTTCATCACCAATCCGCGGGGGACGATCCAGTACGTCAACCCGGCGTTCGAGCGGCTCACCGGCTATTCGGCGGCCGAGGCCGTCGGCGCGACCCCCGCACTGATCCAGTCCGGCCTGCACGACGACGCATTCTTCCGCGACATGTGGAGCACCATTCTGACCGGGCAGGCTTTCCAGAAGACGCTGATCAACCGCCGCAAGGATGGCGCGCTGTTCTACGAGGAAATGACCATTTCGCCCCTGATCAACGACGAACAGCGCATCACCAATTTCGTCTCCACGGGACGCGATATCACCGACCGCATCCTCGCCGACCGGGTGCGTACCCAGCTGCTGGACATCATCGAGGCGACGACGGACTTCGTGGCCATCCTGGAAAGCGATGGAAGCCTGCGCTACCTCAATCGGGCGGGCCGCGCCCTGCTTGGCCTGTCGCAGCAGGCCGATATCGCTTCCCGGCATATCGCGGACCATCTTCCGGAATGGGCGGCACACCGGCTTCTGATGGAAGCCTTTCCTGCGGCCCTGCGCGACGGCGTATGGCACGGCGAATCCGCAACCATGCGGGCGGACGGACGGGAAATACCCGTTTCCCAGGTTGTGCTGGCCCACAAGCCGACATCCGATACACCGGCCTTTTACTCGACCATCGCCCGCGACATCACCGAGCGCAAGCACTTCGAACAGGAACTCAAGCGGCAGGCCACGCACGATGCGTTGACCGGTCTGGCCAACCGGGTGCTGTTCGAAGACCGCCTGGAAACGATGCTGGCGCGCATGGAACGCAGCCAGGCACTGGCTGCGGTGCTGTTCCTGGATGTCGACAACTTCAAACGCATCAACGACAGTCTCGGCCACGCTGCGGGCGACAGCATGCTGCTGCAAGTCGCGCAACGGCTGCACGACTGCGTCAGGCCAAGCGGCATCGTGGCCCGTCATGGCGGGGACGAATTCACGATCGCGACAGGCGATCTCCATCATCCCGACAACATCCTGACCATCCTTCACAAGTTGCGGGATGCATTCGAGACACCGATCCCGATTGCGGGACAGGACGTGTACGTAAGATGCAGCATGGGGATATCCATCTACCCGCACGACGGCCGCGATCCGGAGACACTGCTCAAGAACGCCGATACGGCGATGAATCAGGCCAAGGCACATGGCCGCAACCAGTATCAGTTCTATGCGCCCGAAATGAATGCGCGCGGCCAGGAACTGCTGTCGCTGGAAACCGACCTGCGGCGCGCGCAGGAACGGGAAGAATTGCGCCTGCACTACCAGCCGCAGCTCGATCTCCGCAACGGCCGCATTGCCGGCGTGGAGGCCCTGCTGCGCTGGGAACATCCGGTACACGGGCTGATCTCGCCCGCCGACTTCGTCCCGCTGCTGGAAGACACCGGCCTGATCGTGCCCGTGGGCGAATGGGTGCTGCGTACCGCATGCGCACAGTACCGCCGTTATCGCGAGTCGAATTTCATCGCACTGCGGTTCTCGGTCAACGTTTCGGCCCGGCAGTTCAGCGACGGTGCATTGCTGGACCAGGTGCGCCGGGCGCTGGCCGAGGAAAGAGTCCCTGCCGACCATCTCGAGATCGAAATCACCGAAAGCACGGTCATGCGCGATGTTCAGGCAACCGGGGAAATCCTGGCCGCGTTCGATGCTCTGGGCGTGCGACTCGCCATCGACGATTTCGGAACGGGCTACTCATCGCTTGCCTATCTCAAGCGCTTTCCGCTCGATGTACTGAAAATCGACCGCGCCTTCATCCAGGATGTCCCCAGCGACAGCAACGATTCGGCCATTGCCGAAGCCAGCATCACGCTCGGGCACAAACTGGGTCTGGAGGTCGTGGCCGAAGGGGTCGAGACGGCGCAGCAACTGTCCTTCCTGCGCGCGCACGAATGCGATCTGATCCAGGGGTATTACCTCAGCCGGGCCCGTCCGGTGCATGAGCTGACCCCCTACCTGCTGGCGCAGACCAAACCGCACGACTGACCCTGCCCCGGTACAAAGCGGTGCGCGGCGGCCCCTGCGGCGCAAGCGCTGCACGATTTGCCTGTACCGGCACCTTTCAGGCTGCCCGGAAGGTCGCCACGGTTCCGTCGCGGGCCCCGGAGCGCGCAACGGCGCTGACCAGCGCCTTGATCGAGGCGGTGACGATGTTGGCGTCGATCCCCACCCCGAAGCGCTCCGCACGGCTGCCGTTGCGGGCCACTTCGACGAAGGCGCAGGCCCGCGCGTTGCCGCCGTCCACGCTGCTGCCCATCGAGCGTTCTTCATAGCCACGTACCTGGAGGTCGACGCCTGCACCGCGCAAGGCATGTACCGCGGCATCGATAGGTCCGTTGCCTTCGCCGCTCAGCAGATGGGCGACACCGTCGATCTCGACGCTGAGGCGGATACCCTGCGCACCGTCATGCTCATACAGATGATGCTCGATGTAGCGCACGGGATACGCCGGATCGAGATAGGTCCGCCCGAAAAGCTCCCAGAGCTCGGACGCACGCATCTCGCCGCCATGGGTATCGGTATGGCGCTGCACTTCGGCCGAGAATTCGATCTGCAGGCGGCGCGGCAGTACCACGCCGTAGCCGGTTTCGAGCAGATAGGCGATGCCGCCCTTGCCCGACTGGCTGTTGACCCGGATCACCGAGCCGTAGCTGCGGCCGAGATCGGCCGGGTCGATGGGCAAATAGGGCACATTCCACAACGCCTCCGCCTGCTGCGCGGCCAAACCTTTCCGGATCGCGTCCTGATGCGATCCGGAAAACGCGGTGAAGACGAGGTCGCCGACGTAAGGGTGGCGCGGATGGACGGGCAGCTGTGTGCAGTCTTCCGCCGTGCGCGCCACTGCATTGATATCGGAAAAATCGAGCCCCGGTGCGATGCCCTGGGTGTAGAGGTTGAGCGCGAGCGTGACGAGGTCGACGTTGCCTGTACGCTCGCCGTTGCCGAACAGGCAACCCTCGACCCGTTCGGCGCCGGCCAGCATCGCCAGCTCGGCGGCGGCCACCGCCGTACCCCGGTCGTTGTGCGGGTGCACGCTGAGAATCACGCTGTCGCGCCGGGCGAGATGACGGTGCATCCACTCGATCTGGTCGGCATAGACATTGGGCGTGGCCACCTCCACCGTACTCGGCAGATTGAGGATGACCTTGTTCGCGGGCGTCGCCCCCCATTCGGCAGTGACGGCGTCGCAGATCTCCCGGGCGAAGTCGAGCTCGGTGGCGGTAAAGGTCTCCGGGCTGTATTCGAGCACCCATTCCGTCTCCGGCTGGGCATCGGCGAGTTCGCGGATCAACCGTACCGAGGACACGGCCATGTCGACCACCTGCGCCCGGCTCATGCCGAACACGATATCGCGGAACGGCTGCGAGGTGGCGTTGTAGACGTGGACGATGGCGCGGCGCGCACCGCGCAGCGATTCCATCGTGCGACGGATCAGATGCTCGCGTGCCTGGGTCAGCACTTCGATGGTCACGTCGTCCGGAATGTGGCCGCCTTCGATGAGCGTGCGCACGAAATCGAAATCGGTCTGCGAGGCTGAGGGGAAAGCCACCTCGATCTCCTTGAAACCGATATCGCACAACATGCGGAACATCCGCATCTTGCGTGCACCGTCCATCGGCTCGAACAGCGCCTGGTTGCCGTCGCGCAAATCGGTGCTCATCCAGATGGGCGGGGCGGTATGGACCCGGTTCGGCCACTGGCGGGCGGCGAGGCCAACGGGCGGAAACGGACGGTACTTGGTGCGGGGGGCGTTCAACATGGCCGGGCGTCCTCGAATAACGATGCAGATGCGAAACATGGTAGCCGGGACCGCAGGGCGAATGATTGCGTATTAATCTTTGAAATACGATAAATTTGAAATTTAATTCCTTTTTATTCGAAAAATATTATATTAATCACCAATAAATATCGATATACAGCAAATCATGCAACTCGACCGCTACGACGTGCAGATCCTCCGTCACCTCCAGGCCGACGGCCGCCTGACCAACCAGGAGCTTGCCGACCGCATCGGCCTGTCGCCCTCGCCCTGCCTGCGCCGGGTACGCGCGCTGGAGGAAGCAGGCGTCATTCGGGGCTACCGCGCGCTGGCCGATGCCCGCGCGCTCGGCCTCAATCTGATGGCGCTGATCCACATCTCGATGGACCAGCACACGCCGGAACGCTTCGAGCATTTCGAAGCCGCCATCAACGCCATACCACAGGTGCTCGAATGCCTGCTCATCACCGGCCAGTCGGCCGACTACCAGCTCAAGGTCGTCGTCCCCGACATGGATGCTTACCAGGACCTGCTACTGAACCGCATCACCCGCATTCCCGGGGTAACCGGCGTGCATTCCAGCTTCGTGCTGCGCCGCGTCGTCGACAAGACCACTCTGCCCCTCTGAGTCCGCTTGTATACATGCCGATTTCACATGCCCCGCTTCGGTGCGAACCCGAACAAAACATTTGAAAACAATCCAATAATGAATTGAAAATAAAAGCTTTATTTCATAAATCAATCCACCGGGCGGGACTCAAATTCAAAACATCATGAATATCCAATAAACAATTGTTTTATATGAAAAATATTTTCTGATAATGGCGATTCGCACGATGTATCCAAGCTTGTTTCCATTCCCGGCAATGGAACCACCGCTTGTCTTTGCTATCATTCCCGCCATGCGCCGATGGCTCCTTACCTGTCTGCTGGTCTTCCTGCCCTTCCAGTTCAGCTGGGCAGTGGTCGCCAGCTATTGCCAGCACGAAACCACCCCCGCACAGACGCAGCATTTCGGCCATCACGATCACGCCCATACCCCCCACCCTGCCGACCTGCCCGATGAGCATTCGCTGCCCGGGACCGACAAGGATTGCACCGCCTGCCTCGCCGGCAGTGCCGTTGCACTGACCGGCGTACTCGCCCTGGAACAGGGCGTGCCGCTTCCCATCGCGCCCGCCGCACGGATGCTTTTCCCGGCCTCCCTGTTCGTCGATCTGCCCGAACGCCCCGACTGGTCCCGCCTCGCCTGATCGGCGGGGCTCCTTCCTGATTGATCTTTTCCCGCACGCGGCCGGCTGGCCGTGGCGGCGATCCGTGCAGCGTCGCGTCCCGCCGATTCCCGTACTTCCTGCCCCCTACGGAGAATCGCATGCCCCCCTTCCTTGCCCTGCAGACGGCATTGGCCGTCTGTCTGCTGACCGCCGCCCCTGAGCCTGTCCGGGCGGATGGCCCGACTACCCTGCAACAGGTCTTCGACGCAGCCTGGGCACGCCAGCCCGAAGCACGAAGCCTTGACAGCCAGCTGACGGCGGCCGCCGCGCGGCAACGGATCGCAGGCCGCTGGATTGCTGGCCCGCCCGCACTGGAACTGTCGGCCAGGACCGACCATGGGTTCGACAATGGCGGCACACGCGAATACGAAGCCGCATTGGCCCTGCCCTTGTGGTTGCCGGATGAACGCGCACGTGCCGGCGCGCTGGCCGAGGCCGAGACGCGCACCCTCGCCAGCCGTGCCGGGCATGCACGGCTGCGTATCGCCGCCACGGTACGCGAAGCCTGGTGGAGCTGGCACCGTGCCCGCCATGCCCATCAGCTGGCCCGGGCACGACTCGACCACACCCGCCTGCTGGCACATGACGTCGCCCGCCGTTATGCAGCCGGCGAGCTCGCCCGGGCGGATCACTTTCAAGCCGAAGGCGCCGTCGCCGCCGCCGAGGCCGCACTGGCCGGCGCCGATGCCGAACGCATCCGCACGGGATGGCAACTGGCCGCACTGACTGGCGGCCACCCCGCCGACGCGGCGACGGCCACGCCTGAACCGGTGCCCCCTTCAGCCCGTGCCGCAGCGTCCGTCCATCCTGCCGTCGCCGAACTGCAGGACAGACTCCATGCCGCGCGGCAGGCCGAAGCGCTCGCCGCCGTCCAGACGCGCGATGCGCCGGAACTGCGTCTGGCCACCACCCGCGAGCGCGACGTCTACGACGCGGCCTACCAGCAAAGTCTCACCCTGGGCCTGCGCCTGCCGTTCGCGGCCGGTGAACGCGGTCGGGCCCGGCTCGCACAGGCACATGCCGACGCGATCGAGCTTGAAAGCCGGCTCCGGATCGAACGCGCGCGCCTCGATGCCGCTGTCGAAACCGCCACGGCGCAGCTGAACGCTGCACGTGCCCGACTGGCCGCGAGCGAGCGCCGGGCGCAGCTCGCGCGCGACACGCGCGGCTTTTTCGACAAGGCCTTTCGCCTGGGCGAGACCGATCTACCCACCCGATTGCGCATCGAATTCGAAGCCGGCGAGGCCGAGCGCCAGGCCGGCGAGGCCCGTATCGGCCTGGCCGAAGCCCTGTCCGCCCAGCGCCAGGCGCTCGGCCTGCTACCCGAATGACGGAGACAACCATGACCCTCATCCGAATTTTTTTCGTACTGGCCTGCGCGGTTTCGCCGGCCCAGGCCGGCGACGGCCACGACCACGATGCCGCGCCCACCGCAGCGGCCGTGTTTTCCGCGCCGCGCTTCGCCGCTGCCTCCGCACACTTCGAACTGGTCGGGGTGGCCGCCGGCTCCCGGTTGACGCTCTATCTCGACCGCTTCGACGACAACGGACCGGTCGCAGCGGAGACCATCGAACTGACGCTGAACGGCAGGACGCTGCCCCTCGACAGCCCTGCACCAGGCACGTATGCCGCGACGCTGCCGGCGCCGCTCGGCCCCGGCCATCACCCGGTTGCAGTCCGGTTTTCCGCCGCCGGCATCGCCGAGACGCTCACGGGCACGCTCGAACTGACGCCTGCCCCCGCTGCCGTGCAACACAGCCATGCGCATGACTGGCGCGCCTATGCGCCGTGGGCTGGCCTGGTGCTGACAGGCGCGTTGCTGGCCGTTTTGCGCGTCTACCGGTTGCGCACCCGGCATACCGGAGATACCGCATGAACATCCTTTTCGCTTTCCCGCTCGCGTTTCTGTTCGGCCTCACGGGCGCACCCGGCGCATATGCGGCCCCCGGCCACGATCATGACTCCGCCCCGTTCGCGGCGGCCGACAGCCCGCGCCGCCTGCCCGACGGCAGCGTGTTCCTGCCCAAACCGACACAGCGCCAGATCGGCGTGCGCACGCAGCCTGTCGCGCGCGCCGATCTGTCGATCACGGTCGAGCTCGCCGGCCGGATCGTCATGGACCCGAATGCCGGCGGCACGGTGCAGGCGCTCGTTGGCGGGCGCCTCGCGCCGGGGCCGAAAGGTCTGCCCTACCCCGGCCAAACCGTGAAAAAAGGCGAACTGCTCGCCTACGTCCGCCCCGAAGCCGGTGGCGACGGACGATCGCTCGCAGCAAGCCGGCTGGAGCGCTTGCGTGCACTGGCGGACACAGTGCCGCGCAAGACGATCGAAGCGGCCGAGGCGGCCGTGGCCAGCGAGCGGCTGACGGCGCCGGTCGGCGGGGCGATCGCCTCGACCCGGGCCGTGTCTGGCCAGGTCGTCGCGCCGGGCGAAACACTGTTCGAGGTGGTCGATCCGCACCGCGTGCTGGTGGAGGCGCTGGCCTACGACCTCACGCTGGCGGGCGATGTGGGGGCCGCCTTCCTGGCGATAGGCGACGCGCGGCTGCCGCTTAAGCCCCTGGGCGCCGCGCACAGCCTGCGCGACCAGGCCCTGCCGCTCGTCTTCCGCGGCAAAGGCGCGCAGTTTGCCGCGCTCGCCGTTGGCCAGCCGGTCCGCGTATTCGCGCAGCGGCGCGCCCGCATATCCGGGCTGCAGGTGCCGGCCGCTGCGCTGGCGCGCGATCCGGCCAACCAGACCGTGGTCTGGATCAAGCTCGAACCCGAGCGGTTCGCACCGCGTCCGGTCAGCATCGAGCCGCTCGACGGCGTTTCGGTCGCCGTCGTCGCCGGCCTGCAACCCGGCGACCGGGTGGTCGTCCGGGGCGTGCCCCTGATCAACGCAATCCGTTGAGGAGACCCGCATGTTCAAGTGGCTGCTCGACACCAGTCTTGCCAACCGGCTGCTCGTCATCGTCATCGGTCTTGCGCTGACGGCCTATGGGGCCTACACGCTGAAACACACGCCGGTCGATGTGTTTCCGGATCTCGATCGCCCGACCGTGACCGTGATGGTCGAAGCCGGCGGCATGGCGGCCGAGGAAGCCGAGCAGCTGATCGCCCTCCCGCTGGAGACCGCGATGAACGGCTTACCCGGTGTGGAAAACGTCCGTTCGGTCTCCAGCGCCGGGCTCGTTTTCGTCTATGCCGTCTTCGACTGGTCGACCGATCTCTACCGCGCGCGCCAGATGGTGGCCGAACGGCTAAGCGCGATGGAAGACGGCCTGCCACCGGGCATCGTGCCGCGCTTGGGGCCGGTCAGCTCCATCATGGGCGAGATCATGCAGATCGCGATCCCGATCGACCCGGCCCGGATCGACCCCATGCAGGTGCGCGAATACGCCGACTGGGTGCTGCGTCCCCGCCTGATGGCGATTCCCGGCGTGGCGCAGGCGATCCCCATCGGCGGTGCGGTGCGGCAGTTCCAGGTGCATCCCGACAGCGCGCGCATGGCGGCCCTGGGCATCACGCGCACGCAGCTGATCGAAGCCTTGCGGGGCTATGCCGCCAACACCACGGGCGGATTTCTCGAACGCAACGGACGCGAATACCTGATCCGCCACCTCGGCCGCACGGCGCGGCTCGATGATCTGGAAAATCTCGCCCTGACCGCGCGCGAAGGACGCCCCATCCTGCTGCGGCAGATCGCCGACGTCGCCTTCGCGCCCGCGGTGAAACGCGGCGACGCCGGCTTCGCGGGCAAACCCGCGGTCATCCTCGGCATCCAGAAACAGCCGGCCGCGGATACGCTCGCCCTGACGCACGCCATCGAGGCCGCACTGGCCGATCTGGCCCGCACCCTGCCCGCCGGCATGGATGCACCGCGCGTCACTTTCCGCCAGGCCAGCTTCATCGAGGCTTCGATCGGCACGCTGGAGGGCAAGCTCGTCGCCGCCGCGTTGTTCGTCGCCGTGATCCTGTTCCTGTTTCTCGGCACCCTGCGGCCCACACTGATCGCGCTGACCGCGATTCCGGTGTCGATTTTCGTTACCGTGCTGGTGTTCCGCCTGTTCGGCCAGTCGGTCAACACCATGACGCTGGGCGGGCTGGCCATCGCCATCGGCGGCCTGGTCGACGACGCGGTGGTGGGCGTGGAAAACGTACTGCGCCGGTTCCGCGAAGACCGCGCCTGTCCGCTCGGGGAACGGCCTTCCGTGCGGGCACGGGTGGCCGCGGCCACGATGGAGGTGCGTTCGGCCATCCTCTACGCCACGGTGATCATCGTGCTGGTATTCCTGCCGCTGTTTGCCCTGCCGGGCATGGAAGGCCGCCTGTTCGTTCCCCTGGGCATCGCCTTCATCGTGTCGACGCTGGCCTCGCTGATCGTATCGGTAACCCTGACGCCGGTACTCGCCGCCTGGCTGCTGCCGGGCATGCGCACATCCGAACACGACGACACCCGCCTGCTGGCCATGCTGAAGCAAGCCTACCGCCGCAGCCTGCACACGGTGCTCGACCGCCCCCGCGCCGCCGTTGCCGCCGGCGTGCTGGCAGCCTGCGCGGCAGCGGCGACCGTGCCCCTCTTTCCGCGCACCTTTCTGCCGCCGTTCAACGAGGGCACGCTGCTGATCGGCCTGCGCCTCGCGCCCGGCGTCACGCTGGCGGAATCCGCTGCGCTGGCGCAGCAGGCCGAGAGGCTGGTCGCCGCCGTGCCGGACGTGACCTATGTGGGCCGTCGCAGTGGCCGGGCCGAACTGGACGAACACGCCGAGGGCGTGCACGTCAGCGAACTGGACGTCGGCCTGAAACCGGCCGCCGAACTGAGCCGGCCGATGGCGGACATCGTCGCCGATCTCCGCGCCCGGCTGGCCGTGCTGCCGGCCGCGGTCGCCATCGGCCAGCCGATCTCGCACCGCATCGACCACATGCTGTCGGGGGTGCGCGCGCCGATCGCGATCAGGCTGTTCGGCGAGGACCTGGACACGCTGCGCGTGCAAGCCGAAGCCCTGCGCACACGGCTGGCCGGCATCCCGGGCATCGCCGATCTGGAAATCGAAAAACAGGTGCTGACCCCGCAGATCAAGGTACGCGTCGATTACGCAGCGGCCGCACAGTATGGCGTACCGGCCCCGCAACTCCTTGCCGCGCTGCAAAGCCTGGTCGGCGGAGAAAAGGTGGCACAGGTTGCCGCAGGCAACCGGCGCTTCGATCTCGTCGTGCGCCTGCCGGACGCGGCGCGCGCGCCGGAGAGGCTGGGGAGCCTCCTGCTCGACACGCCCGCCGGACCGGTGCCGCTTGCACGTCTGGCCTCGATCGAGGACGGCGACGGCCCCAACCAGATCAGTCGCGACGACGGCCGGCGGCGTATCGTGCTGTCGGCCAACACCCAGGGACGGCCGCTGTCCGGCGTGGCGTCCGACATCCGCGCGGCGCTAGCCGAAGCCCCCCTTCCCTCGGGCTATTTCGCCATCCTGGGCGGGCAGTTCCAGGCGCAGGAGGACGCCACCCGTCGGGTCGCCCTGCTCGCGCTCGTCTCGGCCGTGCTGGCGTTCGCCGTGCTCTACAGCCGCTACCGCTCGCCGGTGCTGGCCGCACTCGTCATGGCCAACATCCCGCTGGCGCTGGTCGGCGCGGTGGCCGGTCTGTGGCTGTCCGGGCAACCGCTGTCGGTGGCAGCACTGATCGGCTTCATCGCACTGGCCGGAATCTCGGTACGCAACGGCATCCTCAAGATCAGCCATTACCTCAACCTGATGCGCAGCGAAGGCGAGGCTTTCGACCGCGCGATGATCCTGCGCGGCTCGCTGGAACGGCTGTCCCCGGTGCTGATGACGGCGCTGGTCACCGCTTTCGCGCTGGCGCCTCTGCTGTTCGAGGCCGAGCGGCCGGGTACGGAGATCCTGTATCCGGTAGCGGTGGTGATCTTCTCCGGCCTGATCGGTTCGACCCTGCTGGACGCCTATCTGACGCCCGCGCTGTTCTGGCTGTTCGGGCGGCGCGATGCGACCCGGCTGGCGGCCGCGCGCGACGGCGACAAGCTGTAGCGGTCGTCAGGGCAGGCGCAGCCGGAAAACCGCGCCGGATTCGTTAGCCAGTTCCAGCGTGCCGGCGCGGCCGCGGTTTTCGTGCAACTGCGCGATGAGCCGCGCAAACTGCAGGCCGAGGCCGGTGCCGTGCGCCCGGTAGGCGCGGCCGGCCGCCATGCTGTCGAGGACATGATCGGGATAGCCGTCCGAATCGTCGCGTACCGTCAGCACAAGCCAGCCGTCCTGCGCATCGGCCTCGAGCGCAATGCGCCGGTGCGCGTAGGCGAGCGAATTCTGGATTGCATTCATCATCGCCATCTCGACCAGTTCACGATCGAGAAAGACCACCGCCGGCAGGACCTCGGACAGCCGGGTTTCGACCGAGAACCGGTCGCGCGCCAGCGCACGCGTGCGGGCAGCCAGCTCGGCGATCAGATCGTGCGGCGAATAGGCGTCGACGTTCGGCGAGCGCACGCCCTTGTCGGACTTGTAGAGCCACAGGGCCTGACGCAGACGATCGGTCACATCCTCGCACAGCAGACGCGCGGCATCGAGCGGTTCGTCGTGATCCGGGTCGCCGCACCGCGGGATGCGGTCGAGCGTCATGCCCAGCAGGCCGAGGTGATTCTTCAGTTCGTGTACCAGCGCGGCCTGGAAATCGGCGTTGTCGAAGCTGTTCGCACTCATGCGCTCTGCCTCCGGATACCGTAGCGCTGCTCGATCTCCTTCAGCGACCGCCGCAGGCCGGCCAGACGCGGATGGCCCGGCGCCTGGCGCTCGGCCGCCGTCAGATACTGGTGGGCGGATTCGATCATCGGCTCGTCCATGCCGCTCTTGTCGATATGCTTGAGGATGACCCAGACCGCGTTCATCGCGATGCGCGGGTTGTAGGGCGCGGCTTCGCAGGCGACCAGCAGCTTCTCGGCCGCTGTCCGGAAATCGCCCTTCTGCGCCAGCACCACGCCTTCGTTGTTCAGCCGGCGCACGTCTGCCGTAGCGGACGACAGGACCGAAGCGCCGGCGTCGGCGCGGCCGGCCTCCTCGTAGAGTTTGCGCGCCTTGGCCAGCAGGGATTCGCTGTCGTGCGCGTTGCGCGCCACATCCGCGACGATGCTGTCGGCTTCGTCGTTGCGGCCGCCGGCCATGCAGGCGCCGGCCAGATCGAGCATCAGGCGCGGGTCGCCGCGCGCGCCTTCGGCACGCAGGGTCGCGGCTTCGTCGATAGCGCGCGCGGCTTCGCTCTGCCGTCCCGCCTGGGTATGCATGATGCTCTGGGTGACGGCGGCCACCAGCCGGCCTTCCGGACTCGACTGAAGCACGTTGCGGTTCTGCTTCAGGGTGTCGGTCACAGCCTTGAAGTCGCCCTGCTCGGCCTGGACACGGCACAGATTGCCGTAATCGTCGGGCGTCACGAAGATCGAATGGCGCCCTTTGTCGATGGCGGCGGCATAGGCCGTCCGTGCCGTCCCCAGGTCGCCGTTGGCATAGGCCAGCTCGCCCAGTTTCTGCTGCCGGCGCACGGTGCGCGACGAGATGGCGACCCCGCGCTGCAGGGCGTCCTGCGCACCGGCAGTGTCCTTTTTCGCCACGCAGACATCGGACAGCAGGTCGTAGGCCGAGACCATTTCCGGCGCACGCTCCAGTACGTCGCGCAGTTCCGTCTCCGCCGCATCGTCCTTCTGCTGCATGTGCAGCGCACGGGCCAGTCCCAGACGCGCCCAGGGAATCGCGCGCATCTCGATCACCTGCTTGTACAGTGCCTCGGCCTCCTCGAAGCGTCCCAGCGTGACCAGCAGTTCGCCCTTGAAACGCAGGGCGTCGACCACGTATTTCGGATGGGCCTTAATCAGGGCATCGCAAGCCTCGATGGCGGCTTCGAGATTCTGCGCGGCGAAGTGCCGATAGGCCTCGCCAAAGGCCCGCTTGCGCAGCAGGATGCTTTCCAGCCGGCTGCGCAGCAGCTCGGCGCTGAAGGGTTTGATCAGATAGTCGTCCGGCGCCAGTTCCGCCGTGGCGACGACCTTTTCGTAGAACGATTCCGCCGTCACCATCATGAAGACGCTTTCCAGCGGAATCAGGTGGCCGTGCCGAAGTTCCTCGAGCAGCTGCTGCCCGTCCCGGCCCTCGCCCAGATTGAAATCGCAGAGGATGAAATCGTAGGATTTGTTGCGTATCTGGAACAGGGCTTCCGCCGCATTGGCTACCGCCTGCACCTTGACGATGCCGAAATTCGACAGCGTCAGCCGCAGGGCATTGCGCATGCCCTGGTAATCGTCGACGACCAGCGCGCGCAAGGCGCTGTAATCGATGGGTAGACTGGCGGGATCGGCTGGCATCAGTTCGGCAGGCCGACGCGAACCGCAGTATCGAACGGCATGGCGGCGTCTCCGTATTTTTATCGGTTGCCTGAAATAACGGCAACGCCGGACCGAACTGAACCTGGGGGTATGAACGTCTCAGTCCGGCAAGGCGGCCTGCGTCTCCAGCGCCGCCTTCACCGCCACCAGGAACTGCACCGCGTCGCGGCCGTCGATCAGCCGGTGATCGTAGGTCAGCGCGATATACATCATCGGCCGCACGACCACCTGCCCGTGTTCGGCAACCGGCCGGTCCTGGATGGCGTGCATGCCGAGAATGGCCGACTGCGGCGGATTGAGAATGGGTGTGGACAGCAGCGAGCCGAACACGCCGCCGTTGGTGATCGAGAAAGTGCCGCCGGCCAGTTCCTCCAGCGCGAGGCGTCCTTCCTTCGCGCGCGCGGCGAAATCGGCGATGGCGGCTTCGATCTTCGCCGCCCCGAGCGTCTGCGCCCGCCGCAGGATGGGCACCACCAGCCCGCGCGGCGTGGAAATGGCAATGCCGATGTCGGCGTCCGCACGCCAGACGATGTCGTCGCCGTCGATGGCGGCGTTGACGACCGGAAACTGTTCCAGCGCCTGGCATACCGCCCGCACGAAAAAGGACATGTAACCCAGCTTGACGCCGTGTTTGACCTCGAACTCGGCTTTCATGCGCTGGCGCAGTTCGTTGACCGGCTGCATGTTCACCTCGTTGAAGGTGGTGAGCATGGCGGCGGTGTGCTGCGCCGCGACCAGACGTTCTGCGACGCGGCGGCGCAGACGCGACATGGGCTCGCGGCGATCCGCGCCCGGTTCGGGCGCGGCGGCCGGCGGCGCGGAAGGCAAGGGCAAAACCGGCGCGGCGGCGGCAGGTGCGCGCACCGGTTCGGGCGCCGGCCCGGGCGCGGCGGCAATCGGCGCAGGCGGCGGCGTTTCGGTACGCGGGGCAATGGTCTCGCCGGATTCGATCACCGCGACCACTGTGTCGGCCTTGACCTCCATCCCTTCGGGCTGGCGGATTTCGACCAGCGTGCCCGAAGCCGGGGCGGGGATTTCGAGGATGATCTTGTCGGTTTCCAGATCGACCAGGGTTTCGTCGCGCGCAACGGTTTCGCCCGGCTGTTTGCGCCAAGCGAGCAATGTGCCGCTGGCCACCGAGTCGGACAGCGTGGGCACGCGAACGTCAATCTTCATGCGGTTTCTCCAGCGCCTCGTCCAGCAGGGCATCGAGCTCGGCGCGGTGGCGCGTGGGGTAGCCGGACGCGGGGGCCGCGGCGGCCGGCCGGCCCGCGTAGCAGAAGCGCCGCCCGGCGGGCGCGCAATGGTTCAGGTGGTGCAGCGTCTGGTACCAGGCGCCCTGATTCATCGGCTCCTCCTGCGCCCAGACCAGGGTTTGCGCCTGCGGATAGGCAGCGAGCGTCTCGCGGAACAAGGCTTCGGGAAAGGGGTACAGCTGCTCGACGCGCACGAGCGCGACGTCGTCCAGTCCGCGCGCGATGCGCGCGGCTTCGAGGTCGAACCAGACGCGCCCGCTGCACGCGACCACGCGCGTGGCGCAGCGCGGCGCGCGCGGATCGTCGATCACCGGGCGGAACCCGCCTTCCGACAGATCCGCCCGGGTGGAAACGGATTCGGGGTGGCGCAGCAGGCTCTTGGGCGTGAACAGCACCAGCGGCTTGCGGCGCGGCCGCACGATCTGCCGCCGCAGCAAATGGAAGACCTGGGCCGGCAGCGTCGGCACGCAGATCTGGATATTGTCCTGCGCGCACAGCTGCAGCCAGCGTTCCAGCCGGGCCGAGGAATGTTCGGGCCCTTGTCCTTCCAGGCCATGCGGCAGCATCAGGGTCAGGCCGCACAGGCGGTTCCACTTCGCTTCGCCGCTGGTGATGAACTGGTCGATCACCACCTGCGCGCCGTTGGCGAAATCGCCGAACTGCGCTTCCCACACGACCAGCGTGTCGGGATCGGCCGTGGCATAGCCATATTCGAAGGCGAGCACGGCCTCCTCGGACAACAGCGAATCGATGACGGTGAAGTCGCCCTGCCGGTCGTGCAGATGCTCCAGCGGCACGTAGACGCCGCTCTGCCGCCGTTCCCGTTTCTGGTCGTGCCACACGGCGTGGCGGTGGAAGAAGGTGCCGCGCGCCGAATCCTGGCCGGACACGCGCACGTTGACGCCGGTATCCAGCAGGCTGGCGTAGGCCAGGGTCTCGCAATAGCCCCAGTCGAGCGGTACCTCGCCCGCGCGCATGCGACGGCGATCGTCGAGTACTTTCTGTACGCGCGGATGCAGTTCGATGTCGACTGCCGGCGTGGTGATGCGACCGGCCAGGAAATCGAGACGGCCGGCGGAGACGCGGGTATCCGTTTCCGCCACGGGAACCCTGAAACGGCCCCAGTCGACGCTGTAGATTTCCTTGAAACTCGACAGCGCCGGCGGCGACAGCGATGCGCCGGCATCGAGCCGGGCCCGGCAGGCATCGACCAGATCGTCGGCCTCGGCCTGGCTCACCACGCCCTCGTCCACCAGTTTCTGTGCGTACAGCGTGCGCGTGGTGGGATGCGCCTGGATGCGGCGATACATCATCGGCTGGGTGGCCAGCGGCTCGTCCTGTTCGTTGTGGCCGTGGCGGCGGTAGCACACCAGATCGATGAACACGTTCTTGCGGAAGGTGTAGCGGAAATCGACCGCGGTGCGCACGGCGAAGGCCACCGCCTCCGGATCGTCGCCGTTGACGTGAAACACGGGCGCCTCGACCATCTTGGCGACGTCGGTGCAGTACAGCGTCGAACGCACGTCGCGCGGATCGGAGGTGGTGAAGCCGATCTGGTTGTTGATCACCACATGGATCGCGCCGCCGTTGCGGAAGCCACGCGTCTGCGACATGTTGAGCGACTCCATCACCACGCCCTGTCCCGACAGTGCCGCGTCGCCGTGCAACACCACGGGAATCACCTCGCGTCCCAGCACGTCGCCGCGCCGGTCCTGGCGCGCGCGCACCGAACCGCGCACTACCGGATGCACGATCTCCAGATGCGAGGGGTTGAAGGCCAGCGCCAGATGCACCGGGCCATTGGGCAGCAGCACGTCGGTCGAGAACCCCTGGTGGTATTTCACATCGCCCGACAGCGGCGAATGCACATCACCCGTCGGCGGCTCCTCGTACAGGCTTTCGAGCGGGCGGCCCATGATGTTGGCGAGCACGTTGATGCGGCCGCGGTGCGCCATGCCGATGACGATCTCCTTCGCGCCGTGGCGGGCGCAGCGCGAAATCACCAGATCGAGCAGCGGAATCAGGCTTTCCCCGCCCTCGAGCGAGAAACGCTTCTGTCCGACGTGCCGGGTATGGAGGAATTTTTCCAGCGTCTCGGCATCGGTCAGACGCTTCAGCAACTGCTTCTTCAGTTCCGGCGAGGCACCGTACAGGCCGCGCGCGGATTCGATGCGTTCCTGCAGCCAGCGCTTGCGCGCCACATCGGTAAGATGCATGTACTCGAAACCGACGCGCCCGCAATAGGCACCCTGCACGCGTTTCAGGATGTCGGCAAGCGAGGCGCGCGCCACGCCGAACAGCGAGCCGGAATCGAAGCGCCGTTCGAGATCGGCCTCGGTGAGGCCGTAATGGCCCGGGTCCAGCTCGGGTGTAGGTGGCGGTTCGAAACGGCGCAGCGGATCGAGATCGGCGCGGCGCACGCCCAGGTAACGGTAGGCGTTGATGAGCCGCAGCACCGCGATCTGCGCCGCATCGCCCGCGCCGTCGACGGTCTGTGGCAGCGCCTCGGTCAGCCAGGGCGCGAGCGCGTCGTCGCCGAACTGTTCCAGATAGGCGGCATTGCCGGCATACAGCGGTGAAGTCGGCAACCAGTCGGACGCGCGCATGGCAGACAGGGCGCGCTAACCGCCGCGCTGTTCGATCGGCACGTAATCACGCCGCGCGTGGCCCGTATAGAGCTGGCGCGGGCGGCCGATCTTGTGGGCAGGGTCGGCCAGCATCTCGTTCCACTGCGCGACCCAGCCGGCGGTACGCGCCAGCGCGAACAGCACGGTGAACATGCTGGTGGGAATGCCCATCGCGCGGAAGATGATGCCGGAATAGAAATCGACGTTGGGGTAGAGCTTGCGGCTGACGAAGTAGTCGTCCTCCAGCGCGATGCGTTCCAGCTCCATGGCCATCCTGAAGGTGGGGTTGTCCTTCAGGTCGAGCGCTTCCAGCACTTCGTGCGCCGTCTCGCGGATGATGCGTGCACGCGGGTCGACGTTCTTGTAGACGCGGTGGCCGAAACCCATCAGGCGGAAGCCGCTGGTCTTGTCCTTGGCGCGGGCGATATATTCGGGAATGCGCGACACATCGCCCATTTCGTCAAGCATCTTCAGCACGGCCTCGTTGGCGCCGCCGTGCAGCGGCCCCCACAGCGAGGCCATGCCGGCCGCCACGCAGGCGTAGGGGTTGGCGCCGGAGGAACCCGACAGGCGCACGGTCGAGGTCGAGGCATTCTGCTCGTGGTCGGCGTGCAGCAGGAAGATCCGGTCGAGCGCGCGCGCGAGGACCGGATTGGGTTCGTAGGGCTCGCACGGGGTCGAGAACAGCATGTGCATGAAATTCTCGGCATAGCTGAGCCGGTTGTTGGGGTAGACGAAGGGCTGGCCCTCGTTGAATTTGTAGGCCCAGGCCGCCACGGTCGGAATCTTGGCAATGAGCCGGTGTGCGACGATCTCGCGGTGCTTCGGGTCGAACAGATCGGTGCCTTCGTGATAGAAGGCGCTCATCGCGCCGGTCACGCCGATCATCACGGCCATGGGGTGCGCGCTGCGCCGGAAGCCGCGGAACACGTTCTCCATCTGGTCGTGCAGCAGGGTGTGGTGACGGATCGAATTGACGAACGCGGTCTTCTGTTCGGCCGTCGGCAGTTCGCCGTGCAGCAGCAGGTAGCTCACCTCCATGTGATCCGACTGATAGGCCAGCTCTTCGATCGGGTAGCCGCGGTAATACAGCAGCCCCTCGTCGCCATCGATGTAGGTGATGGCCGAATTGCACGACGAAGTGGCGGTGAAGCCGGGATCGTGGGTGAAATAGCCGTGTGCGGCCAGCGCCCGGATGTCGATCACGGGCTTGCCGTAGGTGCCATCGAGGATGGGCAGTTCGATGGGAGGCGTGCCGTCGCTGAAGGTGAGAGTGGCGGTTTTGCTCATGGATGATCCTGAAAATACTGGGCCCGGCAGGCACGCAGACGTTGTACAAGCGCTTCAAGGGCGGGGTCGCCCCCGGGCGCCCTCCCTTGCAGGCGATCCGCAATCTCCATGTCCGTCAGGCTCAGGAGCCGCTCGAACGCGGCTGTCTCGTCATGCCGAAGTGTAGCGCGCTGCGCGGCCCAAAAGCCACCCAGCCAGAGGTCCAGTTCCAGCAGCCCGCGCCGGCAGCGCCAGGCGATCCGGCGGTCGCGTCCGGCATCAGACACGCCGTTTCACCAGCAGCGCCTTGATCCGGCCGATCGCTTCGGTCGGGTTCAGGCCTTTCGGGCAGGCGTCCACGCAGTTCATGATGCCCCGGCAGCGATAGAGCCGGTACGGGTCTTCGAGATTGTCCAGCCGCGCGGCGGTCGCCTCGTCGCGCGAATCCGCGATGAAACGGTACGCCTGCAGCAGCCCGGCCGGGCCGACGAAGGTGTCCGGATGCCACCAGAACGACGGGCACGACGTGGTGCAGCAGGCGCACAGGATGCACTCGTAGGCGCCGTCGAGCAGCGCACGGTCCGCAGGACTCTGCAGACGCTCGACCTCGGGCTCCGGCTCGTCGTTGACGAGCCAGGGCCGGATTGAACGGTATTGCCTGTAGAACGGCTCCATGTCCACGACCAGATCGCGGATCACCGGCAATCCGGGCAGCGGACGGACTTCGACCGGCTCCTTCAGCGTCGACAGCGGCGTGATGCACGCGAGGCAATTGCGCCCGTTCACGTTCACCGCATCCGACCCGCATACGCCCTCGCGGCAGGAACGCCGCAACGACAGGGTCTCGTCCTGCGCCTTGATCGCGATCAAGGCGTCGAGCAGCATCCTGCCGGCCGGGTCGATGTCGAGCTCGACGTCCTGCATGCGGGGCTGGACGCCGGATTCCGGGTTGTAGCGGTAAAGGCGGAATTTCATGTTCAGTACACCCTCGCCTTCGGCTTCACCGACTCCACCGTCAGCGGTTTCAGCCGCACGGGTTTGGTGTCGACCTGGTCTTCCGCACGCGCGTACAGCGTGTGCCTGAGCCAGCGTTCGTCGTCGCGTTCGGGAAAGTCCTCCCGGGTGTGCGCGCCGCGGCTTTCGGTGCGATGGATGGCCGAAACCAGCGTCGCGCGGGCGACGCCGACGAGGTTATCCAGTTCCAGCGCCTCGATGCGGGCGGTGTTGAAGACGCGACTGGTGTCGCGAAGGCCGGCATGCGCCAGACGGGCTTCGAGCGCATCGAGCTGCGCAAGCCCCTGGCGCAGGGAAACGTCGGTGCGGAACACGCTGCAGTGCGCCTGCATGGTGCGCCGGAGATCGTCGGAGATCGCGGCGACGCGTTCGCTGCCCGGCCGCTCCCAGCGCGCCAGCCGGGCCGCACTGGCATCTGCCGCATCGTCCGGCATGGAACGCGGATACGGGTTGTCGCGCAGGTAGTCGAGCATGTGCCGGCCGGCGGCGCGGCCGAACACGACCAGATCGAGCAGGGAATTGCCGCCCAGCCGGTTGGCGCCATGCACCGAGACGCAGGCGCATTCGCCGACGGCATACAGGCCCGGCACCGGTTCCTCCGGGCCAAAGCGCGCCGGCGCGACGACCTGCCCGTGCAGATTGGTCGGAATGCCGCCCATCATGTAATGCGCGGTCGGTGCGACGGGGATCGGCGCATGCGCCGGATCGACGCCGGCGAAGCGGATCGACAGGTCGCGGATGCCCGGCAATTTCGCGGCGATGGCGGCTTCCCCCAGGTGATCGAGCTTGAGGTCGATGTAATCGCCGCGCGGCCCGCACCCGCGTCCTTCGGCGATCTCGATGGCAATGGCCCGCGCGACCACGTCGCGGCCGGCCAGGTCGCGGGCATGTGGCGCGTAGCGGTCCATGAAGCGCTCGCCCTGTTTGTTGAGCAGATAGCCCCCTTCCCCGCGCACGCCTTCGGTGATGAGACAGCCGACGCCGGCGATGCCGGTGGGATGAAACTGCCAGAATTCCATGTCCTGTAGCGGCAGGCCGGCCCGCAGCACCATGCCGAGGCCGTCGCCGGTGTTGATCAGCGCATTGCTGCTGTTGCCGAACGCGCGCCCGCCGCCGCCGGTGGCCAGCAGGGTTGCCCGTGCCTCGATCAGCAGCGGCTCGCCGGTTTCGATGGACAGCGCCGTCACGCCGAGGCAGTAGCCCTCGGCGTCGCGCACGAGGTCGAGCGCGAAATATTCGTCGAAGAACTGCGTGCGGGCGGCCAGGTTCTGCTGGTACAGCGTATGCAGCAACGCGTGGCCGGTGCGGTCGGCGGCGGCACAGGTGCGCGTCGCCTGTTCGCCGCCGAAATTCTTCGACTGTCCGCCGAACGGGCGCTGGTAGATCCTGCCGTTGTCCAGACGGGAAAACGGCAGGCCCATGTGCTCGAGTTCGTAGACCGCGCTCGGCGCCTCGCGGCACATGAATTCGATCGCATCCTGGTCGCCGAGCCAGTCGCCCCCCTTCACCGTGTCGTAGAAATGCCATTCCCAGCGATCGTCGTCGACGTTGCCGAGCGCCGCGGTGATGCCGCCCTGCGCCGATACCGTATGCGAGCGCGTCGGGAAGACCTTGGATACCACCGCCACCTTGTAATCGGAACGTGCGAGCTGCAGCGCCGCGCGCAGACCCGCGCCGCCGCCGCCGACGATCAGGGCGTCGAAACGGCGCACGTTCATCCCAGCCTCCAGAGCGCCGCCAGCAGCCAGGCGGCGCTGCCTGCCAGCACGGCGATCACCGCGAAATACAGCACGAGGCGCAGCGCAACCGGTTTCACGTAATCCATGAGGATGTCGCGCAGGCCGATCCAGGCATGCAGGGTCAGCACAGCCGCCGTCAGCAGCAGCGCGACACGCACCCAGACCGGTGCGAACAGCGCGCGCCAGCCGTCGTAGTCGACCGGCAGAGCCGCGAACACCCGCGCCAGCAACAGCGGCAGCAACAGGGCCAGCGCCACGGCCGTGGCGCGCTGCGCCAGCCAGGCGCCGGTCCCCAGGTGCGCGCCCGCGCCGCGTCTCATGCCAGCAGCCAGACCGCGAAGGCGAGCGTGACTGCGGTCGAGGCAACGATTACCGCCAGGCCGCTGCGGCGCGCAGCACGCAGGCCGGCGCCCCAGTGCGCATCCAGCGCAAGGTGTCGCATGCCCGCAAAAAGATGGAAGGCGAATGCCCAGAACAACGCCAAAGCCAGCAGCCGGGCGGCCGGATGGCGCGAATGTTCGATCAGCGCCCAGAACCCCGCCGCCTCCGACAGGGAGTGCGCGAGCAGACCGACGCTCAGGGGTACGGCCAGAAACAGCAGCGCGCCCGAGAGCCGGTGCAGGATCGATACCCAGCCCGGCAGGGGCAGGCGGATGCGCAACAGATCGAGGTGAATCGGGCGCGTCCGGGTTTCCATGTCCTGATCAGCGTGCGCGACGCCGCGCCGGGGTTCTGGCCGCCTTCGCGACCGCCTTCGGCACGCGCTCGCGCAGGCGTGGGTCGAAGGGTTTGGGCAGGATGTAGTCGGGGCCGAATTTCAGCTTCTTCAGCTTGTAGGCCTTCAGCACCGACGCGGGGACCGGTTCGCGCGCCAGTTCGGCGAGCGCATGCACCGCTGCGATCAGCATGGCCTGGGTGATTTCCCTGGCACGCGCGTCGAGCGCACCGCGGAAGATGAAAGGAAAACCCAGCACGTTGTTGACCTGGTTCGGATAGTCGGAACGGCCGGTCGCCATCACCAGATCGCCGCGCGCGGCCATCGCTTTTTCCGGCAGGATTTCGGGCGTGGGATTGGCAAGTGCGAAGATGACGGGGTTTTCCGCCATCGACTTCACCATCGCCGGGCTCACCAGATTGGCGCCCGACACGCCGACGAACACATCGGCCCCGTTCATCGCCTCATCCAGCGCACGCAGTTTCGTCTGGCGCGCATAGCTCTTCTTGAAGCCATTGAGATCGGCTCGGCCCTTGTGCACCACGCCTTTCGAATCGACGAGCAGGATATTGGATTTTTTCGCGCCCATCGCCACCAGCAGGTTCAGCGAGGCGATGCCCGCCGCCCCCGCGCCGAGGCAGACGATCTTCGCCGTTTCCAGCGTCTTGCCCTGCACATGGAGCGCGTTCAGCAGACCGGCGCAGATGATGACGGCCGTGCCATGCTGGTCATCGTGGAAGACGGGAATGTCGAGCTTCTTCTTCAGCGCCTTTTCGATTTCGAAACAATGCGGCGCGGCGATGTCCTCGAGGTTGATGCCACCGAAAGTCGGCGCGATGGCCTCGACCACCTTGATGAAATCCTGGGGCGTCTTCGCGTTGACTTCGATGTCGTAGACGTCGATATCGGCGAACTGCTTGAAAAGTACCCCCTTGCCTTCCATCACCGGCTTGGCGGCGAGCGGACCGCGATCGCCCAGACCGAGGATCGCCGTGCCGTCCGTGATGACGGCGACGAGGTTGCCCTTGTTGGTGTAGTCGTAGGCCCGGGCCGGGTTTTTCGCGATTTCCAGCACCGGCTGTGCAACGCCCGGCGTATAGGCCAGCGAGAGATCGGCCTGCGTGGCGCAGGGCTTGGAGGAAACGACTTCGAGCTTGCCGGGTTTCGGCAGGCGGTGGTATGCGAGAGCTTTGTGCTTGAGATCGGTCTTGGACATGGCGGACGCGCCTGTGTGAAACAGCCGGCATTATCGCGGATTTATCCGCATTGCGCCTCGCCTGCCGGCGTCAGTCCTTCCAGATCTTGAGCTGCGCGCGCAGGCGGGCCACCGCCTGCGAGTGCAGTTGGCAGACGCGCGACTCGGACACCCCGAGCACGGCACCGATTTCCTTCAGGTTCATGTCCTGTTCGTAGTACATGCCCATCATGCTGCGTTCGCGTTCCGGCAGATGATGAATCGCTGCGATCAGGCTGTCGCGGAATCCCTCGTCCTCCAGTACCGCAAGCGGATCATTGCTGCCGTCGACCAGGTAGCGTTCGAGAAAGCTCGCGCTGTCCTCATCCGAGAAATCCTCGTAATACAGCAACTGCGAACATTTCACGTCGCCCAGCATGGATTGGTACTGGTCGAGCGCCAGACCGAGCTCGGCGGAGATTTCCTGCTCGCTCGGCGCGCGCCCGTTGCGCTGTTCGAGCTTGTGGATGGCCGTTTCGATCTGTCGGGATTTCTGGCGCACGTGACGGGGCAGCCAGTCGGCCTCGCGCAGTTCGTCGAGCATCGCGCCGCGGATGCGCTGCGTGGCATAAGACTCGAATTGCGCACCCTGGCTGCCGTCGAACCGTGCGACCGCGTCCATCAGACCAATGAGACCGACCTGGATCAGATCATCGACTTCGACACTGGCCGGCAGGCGCGCCATCATGTGATAGGCGATGCGTTTGACCAGTGGCGCGTATTTGGTGATTTGCTCGTCTTGCGACGATTTTTTTCCAGCCATTCGTTTTCAGGTATTCCCTGGTTTTATGTATTCAGGGGGCAGCCCCCACTCCTCGCCCGTCATTCTAGCCGCAAGCGCGGCGATTGCATCATCTTCGTCGGGAATGCTGGCGACCGCGCCGGCCGGCGTCGCGCCGAGATAACGTGCACAGGCAGCCTTCACGCGCGCGCAGGCAGTCGAATCGCCAGACAGAATGGCATCGAACGGCCCTGCGGCGGCATGCGTCTTCAGCAGCGCATAGATTTCGTGCAGGGTGTCCGGGCGAACCGCCAGCCACAGGATCTGCCGCGCGCCGGGCAGCCGCGCGGCGGCGGCGTGCGGACTGCTGTCGAAAATCAGCGTGTCGTAAGCCCGCACCGCATCGGACAGGCCCGGCGCGTCGGCTCGCACGCCCGGGGCCAGCCAGCCGGTTGCGGCGTCGAGCGGCAGGGTAAGCAGCCGACCCTGCCCGATCTGGCGCGGCCAGTCGAACAGGGTGCGCGGCGCATCGCCGGCGAACAGCCGGCCGCATGTGTCGACGACGAGCGGCGAACGACCGCCGCGGTGGCAGGCGCGTGCAACCCGCAACAGGCCGTCTGCGGTATCGCCGACGCACTGGATGCACAGCGGTGCCAGCCCACGGCGACGGCGCCGCAGCCCGGCAGCCTGATCAGCCGGCATTGCGGCGCACAGGCGATCCCGTGGCGGCCGGGTCTGCCCGCTCGGCCTCGACGCCGGCGGCCAGTGGCCAGTCCTCGGGCGACAGGGTGAACGGGGTGGCGATCTGCCCGCCCTTGAGCGCGCGGTCGACCAGATAGACCGCGTTGGGCCGGTGCAGATCTTCGGGCACACGCTGGCCGCCGGTAATGTAGGCCAGCGGCAGGCGGTGACGGATCAGTCCATCGAGCGCAGGCCCCGGCTGGGGCGCTTCGTCGAGCTTGGTCAGGATGCAGCCGGCCGCCCCCTGTCCAAAACGGACGAGCGCCTGCTCGATGGCGGCGCCCTGCTGGCTCGCCGAAACCACGAGCAGTCTGCGTATGCCGAGCGCATCGAATCCCTGCATTGCCGGCACGCGCGGATCGGCCGGTGCGAAACCGGCCGTATCGATCAGCACGAGCCGATGATGCGCGAGGCGCGGCATCAGCCGTGCAAGGTCATTGGCGTCGGCAGCGGCATGCACGGCCACACCGAGGAGGTCGGCGTAGACGCGCAATTGCGCTTCCGCGCCAATGCGATAGGCGTCGGCTGCGACCAGCGCAACCCCATCCGCTCCGTGCAGATCGACACCGCGTGCCGCGAGTTTGGCCAGCGTGGTCGTCTTGCCGGAACCGGTCGAGCCGACCAGTGCAAATGCGCCCCCTTGCCGTACTGGATCGCCTTCGGCTGGCAGCAGGGGCAGATTTCGAATGAGCACCTGGCGCAACCAGTGGCGGGCGGATTCCCCTGTGCGGCTGCGCGGCAGACGGGCAGCCAGAGTACGCGCCAGCGCCCCGCCGAAACCGGCCGCGAAAAGCGTCTGCATCACGCCGACCCGGGCGGGATCGCGGCGGCGGCCCGCACTCCAAGCAAAACCCGCGAGCTGGTTCTGCAACAGGCCGCGCAGCCGGCCGAGTTCCGCCAGGATGCGCGAGCCCGACGCGGCATCCGGCGCCTGCTCCACCGGCGCTGCCAGCTCGCCGTAGGCGCTGGCGAGCAATTCCACGCCCTGCGGATGCGGGCGCGTAGAGAGCACGACCGCATCGTCTCCGAGTTCGGCCCGGATGCGTGCCAGCCCTTCGCGCGCGGTGGGCGCGACGAATGTGCGAACGCTCATTGCGGCGCGCCCTCGATATCCAGTTCAGTACGCATGCGCACCATTTTATCGGCCGGCACCTCGGCATAGGCAAGCACCGACAGATTCGGCAGCGTGCGCCGCAGCAATCTGGACAGGATGGGACGCAGTGCCGGCGAGGTCAGCAGGACAGGCGGATAGCCGGTCTGCATTTGCTCGGCAGCCGCCCGTTCGGCCGCCTCGTTCAAGGCATCCAGCGTCGACGGCGCCAGCAGCGCTTCGCCTTCGTCGCCCATCTCGGCCAGCAGGCGTGTCTCGGTGACGGCGGCCAGGCCGATTACGTTCAGCGTGTCGCCCCCCTCGAACAGCCGGTCGACAATGCTGCGGCCGAGTGCGGCACGTACGCTTTCCACCAGCTCGTCGACGGCCTGTGTCTTGGGCGCGCGCGCGGCCAGCGTTTCAAACAGCGTGCGGCTGTCCCGGATCGACACATGTTCGGCAATGAGCTGTTGCAGCACGGCCTGCACGGTCGTCAACGGCAAATGGCGCGGCGTCACGTCCTCGATCAGCCCGGGATGGCTGCGCGCCAGCGCATTGAGCAGCTGCTGCACTTCGGTGCGGCCCAGCAGTTCCGGCGCGTGCTGGCGGAAGACTGCTTCGACCTGGCGCGCGATCAGCTCCGCTGGCTGGAATACGACGAAACCGCGCAGATCGGCCTCGTCTTCGCGGCCGTTCTCGATCCACACACCCGGCAGACCGGTCAATGGATCGGCACCGGTCATGCCGTCGAGCCGTCCGAGCACGTCGCCCATGTCCACGGCAAGCGCATGGCCGCTCGGCATTTCGCCGTGCGCCACTTCGACGCCCTTCAGGGTGATGCGGTAGACGTTGGGTTTCAGGTCGAGGTTGTCGCGCACCCGGATGAGGGGCACCACCAGCCCCATGTCGGTCGCAAAACGGCGACGCGCCTCGGTGATGCGCGCCAGCGCGGCACCGTCCTGATTGCGGTCCACCAGCGGGATCAGGCGATAGCCGACTTCCAGCGCCAGCACGTCGACCGGCGGGATGTCTTCCCAGGTCACGTCGAGCGGCGCAGGCAGCGCTTCTTCCACGTCGAGAGGTTCGATGACCGGCACGGCGCGGCGGCGGCCAAGCCACAGCCCCAGCGCCCCCAGAACGGCGGAAATGGTCAGGAAGGCCACGTGCGGCGTGCCGGGAATCAGGCCCAGCACGCCCAGTACGGCGGACGCGACGAACAGCGTCTGCGGCCGGCCGAAAATCTGGCTGGAAAACTCCCGCGACAGATCCTGTTCAGACGATGTACGGCTGACCACGATGCCGGCGGCGGTGGAAATGATCAGCGCGGGGATCTGCGTGACCAGTCCGTCGCCGACGGTCAGGAGCGCATAGCGGCCCAGCGCCTCGGACATGCCCAGATCGTGCTGCAACAGCCCGATCGCGATCCCCCCCACCAGATTCACGGCCAGAATGATCATGCCGGCCACGGCATCGCCGCGCACGAACTTCGAGGCACCGTCCATCGCACCGTAGAAATCGGACTCGCGGCCGATATCCGCACGACGCGTGCGTGCCTCGGTCTCGTCGATGAAGCCGGCATTGAGATCGGCATCCACCGCGAGCTGTTTGCCTGGCATGGAATCCAGCGTGAAGCGCGCCGCGACTTCGGCAATGCGACCCGCCCCCTTGGTGATGACGACGAAGTTGATGACGACCAGAATGACGAACACCACGAAACCGACCGCGATGTTGCCGCCGACGAGAAAATTGCCGAAGGACTCGATCACCTTGCCGGCCGCGTCCGGGCCGGTGTGCCCCTGCATCAGGATGATGCGGGTGGAGGCCACGTTGAGCGAAAGGCGCAGCAGCGTAGTCAGCAGCAGCACGGTGGGAAAGACCGAGAAATCGAGCGGGCGGCGCGCGTTCAGGCTCACCAGCAGCACGATCATCGCCAGCGCGATGTTGAGCGTGAACAACACGTCGAGCATGAAGGTGGGCAGCGGCAGCACCATCATGGCGAGGATCAGCAGGACCAGCGTGGGGACCGCCAGCCGGTTCATCGGCATGCCGAGCAGCATCGCGCCCTGCGCGCTCATCCGATCACCTCGTCGATGCCATGCCCGGCCGTGGCCTCACGCCGTCCAGCCTGCTGCTGACGCGCGCGGATGCGCGCGCGCAGTTCAGGGCTGACTTCGGATTCCCGGGCCTCGGCGAGCACCTCCTGCCAGGTCATGGCATGCCGCCGCAGATAGCGCCACCAGCGCCAGCCGGCATCGAGCACGGCCGCCAGGGCCAGCGCGCCCGCCAGCGCAAAGAGGCCACGGCCCAGCCAGGCAATGGCCTGCCCCCAGGCTTCGAGTGGAGCTGCCGGCACGGGCATCCCGCCGTTTCGCCAGCCGTCTACGAGCGCCCAGGACACGGCGCCCGCGAGCAGGGCCAGTTTCAGCACAGTCAAGCCGCCGCCGAACAGGGCATCGGATGAAAACAGACGCGCAATCGCCCGCCAGGGATGGGCGCGGGAAAAGTCGACCTCGGCGGCCTGCGGCGCATAGACCCAGCCCGAGAGCGCCATGGGCGCCAGCAATACGGCCATAAAAACCAGCGCGAGCACGGGCAGGACAGCCCACAAGGTTGCCGCCAGGGCATCGGACAGGGGTATGGAAAGACCGGTCGGCGCCGGCCGGGCCACCGTTTCGAACGCGGCCTGCATGAGATTCCGCAGGCTGTCGAACAGATGCGGGCCAAGCCAGTTCAACGTGCCCAGCGCCGCCAGAATCACGAGCCAGCCCGCCAGTTCCGCCGAACGCGGGACATCGCCCGCGCGCCGCGCTGCTTGCAGGCGCTGGGCACTCGGCGCTTCGGTGCGGGAAAGATCGGTCTCCTCAGCCATGCCTGCCTCACGTTTTCGGGCAGTCTAGCACGAGCCGGCGCGGCGTTTCGGGCGTCCGTACGGCAGCCAGCCGCCTGCTCCGGCTTCGTCAGCCGAAGGTCAGCCCCATTGCCTCGCGCACGTCGCGCAGCGTATCCCGCGCCAGTTCCTGCGCCTTCTCGCAGCCGTCGGCGAGAATGTTGCGCACCTGATCCGGATTGTCCTCGTAATGCCGGGCGCGTTCGCGGATGGGCGCCAGTTCGGCGAGCACGGCATCGATCACCGGCTGTTTGCACTCGATGCAGCCGATGCCCGCGCTGGTGCAACCGGCGGTGACCCACTGCCGCACGCCGTCGTCGGAATACACCTGGTGGAATTGCCACACCGGGCAGTTGGCCGGATTGCCCGGATCGGTGCGGCGCACCCGCGCCGGGTCGGTCGGCATGGTGCGGATTTTCCTGGTCACCGTCTCCGCGTCCTCGCGCAGGGCAATGGTGTTGCCATAGGACTTGGACATCTTCTGGCCATCCAGGCCCGGCATTTTCGAGGCCTCGGTCAGCAGCGCCTCGGGTTCGACGAGGATCATCTTGCCCGAACCCTCCAGATAGCCGAACAGGCGCTCGCGGTCGTTCATCGACAGATTCTGCGCATCGTTCAGCAGCGCACGGGCGGATTCGAGCGCCTCCTCGTCGCCTTTTTCCTGGTAGGCGGTCCGGCATTCCTCGTACAGACGCGCCTTTTTCGAGCCAAGCTTCTTCACCGCCGCGCGGGCCTTGTCCTCGAAACCGGGCTCACGGCCGTACATGTGGTTGAAGCGGCGCGCCAGTTCGCGCGTGAATTCGATGTGCGGGATCTGATCCTCGCCGACCGGCACGCGGTTCGCACGGTAGATCAGGATGTCCGAGCTCATCAGGAGCGGATAACCAAGAAAGCCGTAGGTCGACAGATCCTTGCTGGAGAGTTTCTCCTGCTGGTCCTTGTAGGTCGGCACACGTTCCAGCCAGCCCAGCGGCGTCATCATCGACAGCAGCAGATGCAGCTCGGCATGTTCGATCACGCGCGACTGCACGAAAAGCGTGGCCTGTGCGGGATCGACGCCGGCCGCGAGCCAGTCGATCACCATGTCGCGCGCGTTGGCCTCGATCGCCTCGGGCGCGTCGTAGTGCGTGGTCAGCGCGTGCCAGTCGGCGACGAAGAACAGGCACTGGTATTCATTCTGCAGATGCAGCCAGTTCTTCAGTACGCCGTGGTAGTGGCCAAGGTGGAGCAGCCCGGTCGGGCGCATGCCGGAAAGTACACGGTCGGAATACATGTTGATGGGCAGTGAACGGAAAGGAGTAAGCGGTCAGGCAAGCACAAGTTGGATCAGGCCGACGAGCTGCGCGGGTTCCATTCCGGTAACCAGCGCGGTCAGGCCGATGCCGAGCTCGATGAGCGGCCACATCACAACACCCAGCGCGCCGGTGAACAGCAGGATCAGCAGGATGATGAAACCGTAGGGTTCGATGCGCGAAAACTGGATGGCCTGTCGCATCGGCAGCAGGCTGACGGCGATGCGGCCACCGTCCAACGGCGGCAACGGGATCAGATTGAGCACCATCAGGATGACGTTGAAGAACACGCCGGCCGCGCCCATGAGCATCAGTGGCGCGGTAGCAAAGCTGTTGCCCAGCGCGTGGCCGAGCTGGATCATCAGCGCCCAGAACACGGCCATGGCGAGGTTCATGCCCGGCCCGGCTGCGGCCACCCACAGCATGTCCTGCTTGGGCCGCCGCAGATTGGCGAAATTGACCGGAACGGGCTTGGCCCAGCCGAAGAGAATCGCGCCCCCGCCCAGCAGCTTGCTCGTCAGCAGAATCGCCAGCGGCACGAGTATGGTGCCGACCGGGTCGATGTGTTTGATCGGGTTCGCGGTGATGCGCCCCAGGGCAGCGGCCGTCGTGTCGCCGAAATAGCGCGCGACGTAGCCGTGCGCGGCCTCGTGCAGGGTGATCGCGAAGATCACCGGCAGTGCGAAGACGGCGATCTTCTGGATCAGGGTCAACTCCATCTCAGTCCTCGAAGGAAGAGGCGTCGCCCTTGCCGTAGCGCAGGACCACAGGCGTATCGGTCGTCAGATCCACGACAGTGGTCGGCGTCAGACCGCAGGCCCCGCCGTCGATGACGAGGTCGACCTGGTGTTCCAGTCGCTCGCGGATTTCCCAGGGCTCGGTCAGGGGCACATCGTCGCCATAAAGCAGCAGTGTGGACGACAGGATGGGCTCGCCCAGCTCGGCCAGGATCGCCTGCACCACCGGATGGTCGGGCACGCGCAGGCCGATGGTGTCATGCTTCTTGTGCAGCAGCCGTTTCGGCACTTCGCGCGTCCCGCGCAGGATGAAGGTGTACGGGCCCGGCGTATGCGTCTTGAGGTGGCGGAACTGGGTATTGCCCACCTGCGCGTAGCGGCCAAGCTCCGAAAGGTCGCGGCAGATCAGCGTCAGGTCGTGGCCGGAGTCCAGGCCGCGCACCGACAGCAGACGCATCGCCGCCTCCTTGTCGCCGATATGGCAGCCCAGCGCATAGCAGGAATCGGTGGGATAGACGATCACGCCGCCGCGCTTGAGGATGTCGACGGTCTGCTGCACGAGCCGCAGCTGCGGGTTGTCGGTATGGATATGGAAAAATTGCGCCATAAGGGTCAGGCCACGTTCTGGGAAAAACAGGAATCGAGCTCGGGCCAGCCCTGCCACACCGGCTGGCAGTAATGCGGCAACGCCGGCAGGCGGCCGATGTCGATGCCTTCGCCCGGTGCATGGAAATCGGCCCCGCGCGAGGCCTTGAGGCCGAACGCGCGCGCGAGGTCGGCCCATTTGCCGTATTCGGACGGATGATGGCTGCCGGTGACGACTTCGACCCCCTCGCCGCCCAGCGCGCGGAAAGCGTCGAGCAGCAGGTGCTGCTGGCGGGCGTCGAAGGCGTAGCGGCCCGGATGCGCGATCACCGCCATGCCGCCGCTGGCACGGATCCAGCCGACGGCATTCTCCAGCGTCGTCCATTCGTGTTCGACGTAGCCGGGATGACCGCGCGTGAGATAACGCCGGAAGGCGCTTCGGACGTCGGCCACGTGGCCCTGGGCCACCAGCCAGCGCGCAAAGTGCGTGCGCCCCACCATCTGCTTGTTGGCTGCATAGTCGCAAGCGCCCTCGTAGGCCCCGACGATGCCGGACCGTGCCAGATCCTCGCCCATGCGCCGCGCGCGCGTCATGCGGCCATTGCGGATCGACTGCAGTCCGGCAGCCAGATCCGGGTGCGACGGATCGATGCGCAGGCCGACGATATGGACCGTCTGTCCGCTCCAGGTCACCGAAATCTCGACGCCCGGAACAAAGGCGATGCCGGCATCCGCCGCCGCGACGGCCGCCTCGGCCAGACCGCCGACGTCGTCGTGGTCGGTCAGCGCCAGCACATGCACGCCGTTGGCGGTTGCGCGTGCCACCACCTCCGCCGGTGGCAGCATCCCGTCCGAGACATTGGAATGGCAATGCAGGTCGATATTGAGCATCTAGATCGGAACGGGGCACCAGGCGCCCTCATCCCCTGAATGGATGGGGGCATCATAACAAAACCGCCGCTTGACGCCGTTTCCGGACAACGGACGCGGTTTCAGGCCGAAGCCGGCGGCAGCACCTCGTCCAGCAATTCGATCCAGTGTTTCACCGGCACGGGCGAAGCCGCTGCCAGATGCGTCAGGCAGCCGATATTGGCCGTGGCGATTTCGGCAGGGTGCCGTTCCAGCAGGGTTTCCAGCTTGCGTTCGCGCAGCGCCTCCGACATTTCGCGTTGCAGCAATGAATACGCGCCCGCCGCACCGCAGCACATGAAGGGGTAGGTCACCTGCACAAGACGAAAGCCGGCGCGGCGTAGCAGCTTCTCGACCACGCCGTTCAGCTTCTCGCCATGCTGGAGGCTGCACGAGGACTGGAAGGCAATGCGGCGCACGGACTGCAGGGGCGGCACCTCGCCCGGCGCCGCCTTCCATTCGTCGAGCACGATCTCGGCGATGTCGCGCGTCAGTTCGGACACCCGCCGCGCCTTGTCGCGATAGGCCGGATCATCGTCCAGCAGCGCGCCGTAATCACGGAAATGCATGCCGCAGCCGCTGGCAGTCAGCACCAGGGCCTCGATGCCGTTCTCGATGTGCGGCCAGAGCGCGTCGATGGTCTGGCGCATGCGGCGGCGCGCCTCGCCGGCTTCGGCCATATGGTGGCTCAACACGCCGCAGCAGCCGTCGGCAGCCGGGTCGAGACGGATACCGAAGCGGTCGAGCACGCGCGCGGCGGCAGCGTTGATGTCCGGCGCCAGTGCAGGCTGCACGCATCCCTGCCAGGCCAGCATGCGCCGTGCGTGCGTACGTTGCGGCCACGTACCGGCCGCACGCCGTTCGGGTACGCGCGCGCGCCAGACCTCGGGCAACAGACGGCGCACGGTCTGCCCCGCCCGCAGCAGTGCGGAGAACCGGTGCGGGTGCGTCACGATGCCGCGCACCGCACGACGGACCAGACGTTCCTTCAGCGGGCGCGGCGCCGACCGTTCGACGAGTTCGCGCCCGATATCGAGCAGACGTCCATAATGCACACCCTGCGGGCAGCTGGTTTCGCAGGAGCGGCAACTCAGGCAGCGATCCAGGTGCAACTGGAGATTGGCGGCCAGCGAGCGGCCTTCCAGCATTTTGTAGGACAGGGCGGGTGGCAGCGAGGTCGCGTCCGCGTCCTTGCCTTCCAGAAACAGCTTGGTAAGGTAAATGCGGCCGCGCGGTCCGTCCCAGCCCTCGTCCAGCAGGCGAAACGTCGGGCAGACCGGCTCGCATTGGCCGCAGATCACACAGGCGCGGATCAGGGTTTCCGCTTCGCGCCCGAGAGGCGTATCGCGGTACTGTTCGGCAAGATCAACCTTCATTCCGGGTTCCCCTTATATTTTTTCGCGTGCGCCCCTCGGGGTGCCCGCGCAGAAACCGGGGCGATCAATGTCGACGAATACCGCTTCTCGCACGGGAACCCAATGCCGGACGCTTGGTCAGCACGGGGAATCATAGCAAAATAGCGCACTGCCGAATTCCGGCTGCCGAGCCCGCAAAGAACCAGAATGAAAAAGCTGCTGTTCGACCTCTTCCCCGTGATCATTTTCTTCGTCGCCTACAAGCTCGGCGACGCCAACGCGGAAGCCACGCGGACGTTCATGGCGAGCCTGGGCCTGCCACAACCGGCCGGCGCCGGCGACAAGCCGGGCATCTACCTCGCCACCCTGGTCGCCATTGTTGCCAGTTTCGGCCAGATCGCTTGGGTGAAACTGCGCGGACACAAGGTGGAGACCATGTTGTGGGTCAGCCTCGGGATCATCGTCCTGTTCGGCGGCGCCACCCTGTGGCTGCACGACGAAAGCTTCATCAAGTGGAAACCGACCGTGCTGTACTGGGTTTTCGCTGCGATCATCTTCGGTGCCGCTCTGTTCGGCCGCAATATCATCCGCAGCCTGATGGGCACCCAGATGGAACTTCCCGAGGCTGCCTGGAGTCGCTTGAATGCCAGTTGGGGCGGTTTTTTTGCGTTCATGGGGGTTGCAAATCTCCTGGTCGCCTTCAATTTCTCCACCGACGCCTGGGTCAACTTCAAGCTGTTCGGCAGCCTGGGGCTGATGCTGGTGTTCGTGATCGGGCAAAGCCTGATGCTTGCCAAATATCTCGATAAGGAAGAAAAGCAATAATGTTGTACGCCATCGTCGGGCAGGACGTGCCCGACAGCCTTGAGCGGCGTCTGGCCGCTCGTCCCGCCCACCTGGAGCGCCTGCAGGCGCTGCAGCAGACCGGCCGGTTGCTGCTGGCCGGACCGTTTCCCGTCATCGACAGCAACGACCCCGGCCCTGCGGGCTTCAGCGGCAGTCTCATCGTGGCCGAATTCGATTCCCTCGATGCCGCCCGGGCCTGGGCCGATGCCGATCCCTACGTGGCCGCCGGCGTGTATGCCGGCGTCAGCGTGAAGCCCTTCAAGAAAGTATTGCCTGCATGAATACGGCCGACCATATCCGCGAACGCCTCCTCGCCCTCGGACCCGAAAGCCTCGCGCTGGAAGACGAAAGCGCCCAGCACAGGGGACACGCTGGCGCAGCAGCCGGCGGCGGCCATTACCGGCTCACGATCGTGTCACCGAAATTTCGTAATCTTTCCACTCTGGCCCGGCACCGGCTGGTATATGAAACCCTGGGCGAACTGATGCAGCGCGAGATTCATGCGCTGTCGATCTCGGCCCTGACTCCCGAAGAACTCTGAAAGGACCCCCTGGAATGCGTCTTGCCCTCCTCCCCGCCCTGATCATGCTGGCACTCGCGCCGCAGGTTCAGGCCCAGACACCGGCGCCCGCAACGGCTGCCGCCGACACGCCGGCCAAACCGCTTGCCGTCGTCAACGGCAAGGAAATCCCCGCGCTCTACGGCGATATCGTCAAACGCGATCTGGCCCAGAATCAGCCGGATTCACCCCAGCTCGACATCCGCGTACGGGAATCTCTGGTCAATCTCGAACTGCTCTCGCGCCTCGCGCTCGACAAGGGGCTGGACAAGGAACCTCACCTTGCCGCCGCGATGGATATCCGCCGCAAGGACATGCTGGCCAAGGCCTATCTGGACGATTACGTGAAGACGCATCCGGTCGCCGAGGAGGAAATCGTCGCCTTCTACGACAAGGCCAAGGCCGATCCTGCGCCGCCCGAGTATCGCGCGCGCCACATCCTGGTGAAGACCGAGGCCGAAGCCAAGAAGGTCATCGCCGAACTCAACAAGAAGGCGAAATTCGACACGCTGGCCAAGAAGTATTCCCAGGATGCCGGTTCGGCCAAGAACGGGGGACTGCTCGACTGGGCCGCCGGCGACGCTTACGTGAAGGAATTTTCCGATGCCCTCGCCGGCCTGAAAAAAGGCGAGACAACCAAGACGCCGGTAAAAACGCAGTTCGGCTGGCACGTGATCCGCCTGGAAGACACGCGCCAGGCGGAATTGCCTCCGCTCGACGCCGTTCGCGGCGAAATCGTCCGCCAGATTCAGCAGCAGCGCATCCGCGACGCCATCACGCACGCGCGCGCCGGTGCAAAAATCGAATAAACGGCTAATAATTCACTTGGGGCGCGCTTCGCCCCTCAACATTGACAGGGAGCCATCATGGCGAGCAAAGAATACAACCACCTGCAAGATGTTTTTCTCAATACCCTGCGCAAGGAGCGCATCCCGGTATCGGTCTTCCTGGTCAACGGCATCAAGCTGATGGGCCGGATCGAGTCGTTCGACCAGTTCGTGGTGCTGCTGAAGGGTCAGGATCAGGCCGCGCAGATGATTTTCAAGCACGCAATCTCGACCATCTCGCCCTCGCGCGAAGTGGTCCTGCCGCCGCGCGACGCAGAGGCCTGACAGCCTCTTGCCGTACCCGGTGCGCGGGGCATTCGCCCCGCGTCCGGTTCACTCCCGGTGGAGGGCGAGCAGACCCGCCGCCGTCCGGCTGTCGACCAGCACCACTGCCCCGCCGCGGTAGACCTGCTTGAAACGTGCCTCGACCGATTGCATGTCTTTCGGATCGTCCAGATACACCACCGCGAAATCGTCCGGATGCGCCGCCAGCCAGGGCGCGATCTCGGGACCGCGTATCTCCGCAAGCGGCTTTTCCAGCCTGCCCAGGAACTGATACTGGGCATGGTAGGTTGCGGTATTTGCCACGGTGCGCCCCGAATCCTGCACCTGACGAATCGCATTCGCCATCGGCCTGATGTCATACAGCGGCTCGATCGAACGCGATGCCGCCAGTTGCAGGAAAACCAGCGCACACCCCCCCAGCAGGGCCAGTGTCGCAACGCCGGGCACGCCCCGCCGGCCGGCAAGCCAGAGCGCGCCCGCAATCAAAACCAGCAGCATGCCCGGCCAGAGCGGCGGCAAAACCGCTACCTGCCGGTACACCGATGCGATCTGGCCGTCCCCTGCCAGCATCAGCCAGACGCCCAGCGCGGCGGCCAGCACGGCGGGAACGCCGATGCGCGTAAACGTCTGCCCCGACAGCGCGCGGGCCGCCAGCAGAGCGAACGCGGGAAACAGCGGCACCAGATAGTGCGGCTGCTTGCCGCTGATGAAGGAAAACGCGACGAAAACCGGCAGCATCCAGGCCAGGCAGAACCGGCTGCCGCTGTCGAGCCCGGCCCGGCGCAACCGCGCCAATGCCTGCCACAGCCCCGGCCATACGAACCAGGGGAACAGCATCAGCGGCAAGAGCGGCAGATACCACCACAGCGGCCGCCGGTGGGCGAAGGAATCGACCATGCGGTCGGCCGTCTGTCCCCAGAAAATCGCATTGCGGTAGGCTTCGCCTCCGGCCAGTCCGGCAGGCAATGCCCAGGCCAGTGCCAATGCAGCGCCCAGCAGCACCGCCAGCACGAGGCCACCGTACCAGCGTTTCCAGTTCAGTCCCGGACGCCACCAGGGCGCCAGCGCGGCGGCAGGCAGCAGGTCCAGCAGAATCACCGGCCCCTTGGTCAGCACACCGAATCCGATCGCCACGCCGATCAGGACGAACCCCCGCCGCCGGCCATCGGCTGCGGACAGCACACCGTGCATGCCCACCAGTACCCAGAAGGCAAGAATCACATCGAACATGGCTGCGGTGGAAAACACGACCCACAACAGGGAACTGGCCAAGATCAGCGCGGCCCGACCGCCAATGCCGGCCTGCCCGGGCCACAGACGCCAGGCCAGCAGCCACGTCAATCCCAGACCGCCGGCTGAAAACAGCGGTGAGACCAGACGCGGCCACCATTCGTTGACGCCGAACAGCGCCCAGCCCGCCTGGAACACCCAGAACATGAAGGGCGGCTTGTGACTGTAGGGCACCCCGTTCTTGAACGGCACGAGAAAATCGCCGCGCAGCCACATTTCCCATGCAACGCTGACATAGCGCGTTTCGTCGATCGGCACGTAAGGCCGGGTCATCAGGGACACCGCCGCGAGCAGGGCGAGCAGGGAAAGGCTGGCGATCAGCGCGCCGCGGCCGTTTTCTGCGGACATCAGTGAAGACATGGTCAGTCCATTACACAGTGGGACATGCGCGCGGCATCGGCGCAGCCGGCGCAAAAACGCACGCACGGTAGCACGAATCGCTACCCGTACACCGGCATCGCAACCATAGGCCGCGGCGCTTAAGGGGGACTTAAGCGCACCCGGATTCAATACCGCAACACGATCCTGAGCCGCCGCCAATGGATAGCGTCGAAGCCCTCTGCCCGCCCGGTTTTTTTGCCGATCACGATACTGTCCGCGCCCGCCTGCGTCTGGTCGCCGCCGCCGCGACCGGCCTGGCCACTCTGGCCGCGCTTGCCTGGTCGAGCGGGTTCGACGCCTGGCTCACCGCCAGGATCGCCGGTCTCCACGCAACGTCCGGGTTGTATACGGCGGCCGACGTTTATTCGCAGTGGGCTCCCGGCCTGTTCTATCTGCCGTTTCTCGCCATGCTCGCCCCGGGGCTGGCGCAAGGGCAATCCCGACTGCGTGAAATGGGGACTGCCTATCTTGCGGCACAGCTGTTTGGTGCCGTGCTGTTGACACATCTGCTCAAAATGGGGGTCGACCGAATGCGGCCTCACGCCTCCCCGGACGCCGCGGCCGGCCTGCTGCACGCACTGCACTCGTCCTTTCCGTCCAGCCATACCGTCGACGTCGCCATCGGCGCCTTTTTCGTGCTGCTGCTGGTTAGGGCGCGCGGATTGCGGCTGCTCGCGATAAGCGCCGCCGTATTGATGGGGCTGGCGCGCCTCGCCCTCGGCCGGCACTACGCCTCGGACGTTCTGGCCGGCCTGGCGCTGGGTGCGGCAACGGTCGCGCTGGTCGCGCAGGTCTATCTCCTGCCCCGCTGGCGGTCGTGAGGCGCCACGGCGCGCGCCTCAGCCGTGAGCGTCTCGCCCAATGCGCTCGCCACCCGGTTGCGGCGGTACAGAAACAGCCCCAGCGCCACCGATACCAGGAACAGCACGATGGCCAGGCCGATTTTCAGTACCGGATCGAGATGCGTGCCGCTGCCCACCAGGGCAAACACCAGGGTCTGGGGCAGATAGCCGATCAGGCTGCCGAGGAAAAACGGAACGGCACGTATGCCCGATATCCCGGCCGCGAGATTGGTCAAAAGATTGCTGCCGACCGGCAGAAGCCGGATCAGGACCGTCATCGAGAACGGATGCGCGTGAATGAAACGATCGAACCGGATGGCGCGCTCGCCCAGACGCGCGCGCAGGAATCGCTGGCCGAAGAAACGCGCATACGCGAAGCTCAGCATGCAGCCCAGCACCGCGGCCACCGCGCCTAATGCCGTCCCCAATCCCACGTCGAACGCGTAGCCACCGAGAAAGGCGATCACCTGGCGCGGCAGGCCGATCGCGGTGAACAGGGCGCCCATCGCCAGGAACAGCAGCTCGCCGCTGAAGCCATGGCCGCGCACATGGGCGTCTATCCATGCCTCGTTGATACTGTCGCCCAGATCGCTGGAATTGAACAGCCAGCCCAGCAGCGCCAGGCTCAGGATCAGCGCCAGCCCCTTGAAAACGATGCGCGCGTTCAAAGATCGGCGTCGGATTCGATGATGGGCAGGCGCACTCGGCGCTGTAGCCAGGCCACGCCGAACAGATCCACGATACCGACCCAGAGCCGGTTGTGGATGCCGTACTTGGATGTGCCGCGCTCGCGCGGCCGGTGATTCACAGGCACGGAAACGACCGCGCCGCCATTGCGCATGACCAGCGCCGGCAGAAAACGGTGCATGTGATCGAAATTGGGCAAAGCCAGAAAGGTTTCGCGGGCGAACACCTTCAACCCGCAACCGGTATCGGGCGTCCTGTCCCGGAGCAGACGGCTCCGTACGCCGTTGGCGATTTTCGACGACAGCCGGCGCACAAAGGTGTCGTTGCGCCTGGCGCGCCAGCCCGCCAGCAGTTCGAGATTGCCCGGCTGCGCGGGATCGGTCAGCTTCGCCAGCAGGGCCGGAATATCGGCCGGGTCGTTCTGGCCGTCGCCGTCGAGCGTGGCGATCCAGGCATGCCGGGCAGCGGTCACGCCTGTAGTCACCGCCCGGCTCTGGCCGCATGACTCGCGATGCCGGATCGTGCGCAGCATCGGGAATTCGGTCTTCAGCCCATCCAGACGCGCCTGAGTGGCATCCGTGCTGCCGTCGTTCACATAGACGATCTCGAATAGCGCGACGTCCGACAGGGCGGCGGCGATTTCACGGACCAGCGGTTCGACGTTGTCCTGCTCGTTCTTGACCGGAACGATCACCGATACGCATCCGGAATAGGCATGTTTGGGCATACGCGTTTCAAGGCATCGCCAGCACGGCTGGCTCACAGGGTGCGTATTCTAGAGCGCCGCGATTAAGTCCACCTTAAGAAATCGCATTTATCCCCGCTTCAGGAACGAAGCTGCCTGCCTCCACCGCCTTGCGGCGGTCGGGCGCTGCGATTACGCTTCGCCTCATCCTCCGGTCGTCTTCATTCACGCCATGCGCCGCGCCGCTCTCGAACGTGCCCTGCTGCTGCACCGCCACCGCAACTGGCGCGCGCTCGCCCGCGGGCGCGACCTGCCCGAGGATACGCCCGCACTCAACCGTTTCCGCAAGCAGCGGCGCGTGGCCGGCTGCGGTCACAGCCGCTGCTGGCTCTGCCACGGCGACAAGCTGGCGCAGCGGCCCGATGCGCGGTCCCGTCGCGCCGACGCGGCCTTTTCCGACGGTCTGCGTGCACTGGAAGACAGCGCCCAACCGCGATGAACACACTCGAATTTCACGACCTGGGCGAAGATTTCGACGCCGGCCTGCTCGAACAGGCCTACCGTGACGTCTACCTGCCCGCCTTCCCGCTGCGCGACGAGCAGGAAGACCCCACGATCTGGACGCCGCGTCTGCTCAACCCCGAAGGCAACCCGCGCCTCTGCTTCCTCGTCGCAGGCACCCGGCTCGACACGCCCGGCGCGCATGCGGTACGGGGCCTGCTGGTGGCCGAATACTATGCCGCCAGCCAGTGCGTGCTGATCAGCTACGTCGCCACGCATCCGGACGCGCGCGGCCAGGGCCTGGCCCGCCGGCTGTTCGATGTGCTGGGCAGGCGCCTCGACTCAGGCCGGTTCAGCCGCGGCCAGCCAGTGCAGGCGGTGTTTGCCGAAATCCACGATCCGGCGCAGAACGATCCGGATGGCGATGTGCTCGATCCACACACGCGGCTGCGCATCATGGCAAAGCTCGGCGGACTGCGCATCCCCATCGACTATCTCCAGCCACCCCTCGGGCCGGGCCAGCAGGCCGCCAGCGGCCTGTGGCTGATCGCATTCCCTGCCATGGCGCATCGCGCGCCGCCGCTGACGGCGGCCCGCGTGCGCCGCTTTCTCGTCGAGTTCTATCGCGAACTCGGCAGCAGCACGCCGGAAACCGACCCGCTGTACGCCGCGACCTTTGCCAGCCTCGATGCGCTGGCGCGGCATGACACCGTACTGGAGCCTCTGGATGTCGCCGCCTGAAGTCCGTTCGACGCTGAGGCTGCACCAGGCCGCCGTGGCCCTGCAGTTCGCCCGGACCGGCGCGATTCCGGAAGCCGTCGGGCACTGTCCGGCCGAAACCGAATACTGCCCGCATTTCCATTCCTACGAAAAAGACCTGCTCTCGCACGCCTTCCGTACCCCGCCCCCGGTACGCTCCTACTGCGTGCCCCACACCGCAGGCGAGGCGGAGCCGGTCTATGTGCTCGATGCACATCTGCGACTGCCGCGCCGTCTGCGCTTCCGCACCGAGGGCGAAACACTCGAACGCCACCGCCTCGGCCCCGACATCCTGCCAGTGTCGCTGTCGTTCAACCGCAGCGACTTTCTGCAATCGGGCCGCAGCATCCTCAACCTGGTGGTGCACATCGACCAGCGGGCCAGCGGCGCGGCGTTCGGCGAATACGAACTGCTCTGCCTCGGCAAGCTCTGGTGCGCCCCCGACGAAAGCGAAACCTGGCTCATCGAAGGCGACGACGAAGGCGTGTGGTTCGAGATCGGCGACGCGCGCCTGCGCCCCCACGAGGTCGCCGCACGCTATCTGGGCGCCGTCAGCGACCGCCCCATCGGCGGCTGCCTGCAGATCGTATTCAGCGAATGCGGCGACGAGGCGCTGGCCTGCACCGTCGCCGAGGGCCCGAACGCAGTCACCACCCGCGAACTGATCGACGCATTGAACGCCATCCAGCAAGAGGGGGCTGCCCCTCCGGCACGGCAGCTGCATCCCGCGCTCAACGCCGTCGGCTGCCTGCTGCAGAACATTCTCGATCTGGAAAACGTCGATCTGAACGAACTGGAGGACATGCTCGACGGCGTCAATACCTCGCGCAGCGCGGTCACCGCGATCCATCGCAACACGCTGTTCTCGATCACCGTCAACGACCGGCTGTTCGACGACGTTGCCGATACGCTCGGCATGAGCCCCTATCTTCTGCTGCCGCAGGCGGCCCTGCTGCACAACGAATGCGTGCTGTTCGAGGCCAGCGCGCTGCTACGGCAGGCCGACGGCGTGGAAGCTGCCCTGCAGCGGCCCGAGGCCCGCGACGCCATCCGCCAGCGGCTGATCGACAGCCTGCATGGCGATCCGCTCGACGACCTGCCCGGCGGACCCGACCGCCTGATCCGGATCACGGTCAAATGGCTGTGGAAGCGCTACCGACGCAGCCTGGCCCGCAGGAACCGCAGCCTGCCGCACAACGTCGACGCCTTCCTGGCCGAGCTCGACCTGGCAATCGTCGAAGGCCTGTCCGCCCACGCACGCGCCCGGCTCAGCACCCTGCTCGACCGCGACATGCTCGGCAACCTCTTCCAGTACGTGTCGGAACGCTGGATCTTCGATGAAGGCAGCCTGGACCGCGGCCTCGACAGCCTGCTCGACGTGCTGCGCAAACGCGCCGACAACCTCGATACTGCGCTGGCCGCCGCCGAGGCGCGCCAGAGCGAATGGCGCAACAGCAATTACGCGGTCATCGGTCTGGTCTTCACGCTGTATACCGTGATTCCGTTCGAAGGCCTGATCGGGCAGTTGCCGGGCACGACCGGCGGCGACGATCTCAACCCCTTCGGCCTGCTGCTGCTGATGGCCGCCGGCCTCGCGCTGGTGACCTCGCTCCTGTGGCGGCGAATACTCGTGCTGATCTACATGCGCGCGCTCGGCCACGTGGCGCGCAAGCTCGGCCCCGAGGAGCTGCTGGCCGCACCGGCTTCCTGAACGGTCCCGTCCATGTCCAGCCTCTCGACCTGCCTCTGTTTCGACTATGAAGCCGAGGATGCCGTCGCTTTTTATGCCGCGGTGTTCGGCGACGACTGCCGCGTCGGCAGCTTCACGCGCTACGGCGAAAACGAGATCGGCGGCGCGGCCGGCAGCATGCGTACCGTGAGTTTCACACTGTTCGGCCAGCCCTGCCTCGCGGTCAACGGCGGCCCGCATTTCGCGTTCAACGACAGCGTGTCCTTCATTGTCCACTGCGACACCCAGGCGGATATCGACCGCCTGTGGGCGGCGCTGACCGCAGACGGCGGGCAGCCCGTCCGATGCGGCTGGCTGAAGGACAAATTCGGCCTGCCCTGGCAGATCGTGCCGCGTCAGCTCGGCGAATGGATGCAGGATGCCGATCCGGCACGCGCACAGCGCGTCATGCAGGCCGTGCTCGGCATGGTGAAGCTCGACCTGGCCACCCTGAAACAGGTCTATGAGCAAGACTGAGCACGAGGCGCACAAGGCCATCGAAGCCATCTGGCACATCGAATCGGCCAGAGTCACCGCCGCCGCTGCGCGTCTCACCCACGATCTGGGCCTGGCCGAGGAATGCGCGCAGGATGCCCTGGTCGCCGCCCTCGAACGCTGGCCACGCGAAGGGGTGCCGGACAAACCCGGTGCATGGCTCACCACCGCCGCCAAGCACCGCGCGCTGGACCATTTGCGGCATCAGGCACAGGCAGCCCCCAAACATGCCGAACTCGCCGTCGAAATCGACATGCAGCACGCGATCAAATCGGCCGATTTCGCGGACATGGTCGACGCGGCACTCGACGATGCCATCGGCGACGACCTGCTGGGATTGCTCTTTACGGCCTGCCACCCCGTGCTGTCGCCCGACGCGCGCGCCGCGCTGACCCTGAAGACCGTCGCCGGCCTGAGCACCGACGAAATCGCCCGCGCCTACCTCAAGCCCGAGCCGACCATCGCCCAGCGCATCGTGCGCGCCAAGCGCACCCTGGCCGAGGCGGGCGTCGCCTACGAAGTGCCGCGCGGCGACGCACTCGCGGCGCGACTCGCCTCCGTGCTCGAAGTCGTCTATCTCATTTTCAACGAAGGCTATGCCGCCACCGCCGGGGACGACTGGATGCGCCCCGACCTCTGTGCCGACGCGCAGCGTTTGGGACGCATCCTCGCTGACCTGATGCCGGGCGAAGCCGAAGTACACGGCCTGCTCGCGCTGATGGAAATCCAGGCCTCGCGGCTGGGTGCGCGCGTCGACGCCAAGGGCGAACCCATTCTGTTGCCGGACCAGGACCGCACACGCTGGGACCGCCTGCTGATCCGGCGCGGTCTGGCCGCGCTCGACCGTGCGCAGGCCCTGCCCGGGCCGCCCGGCCCTTACACCCTGCAGGCGGCCATCGCGGCCTGCCACGCCCGCGCCGCCACGGCCGATGCTACCGACTGGGCCCGCATCGCCACGCTCTACGATGCGCTCGCCCAGGTTGTCGTTTCGCCCGTCGTCGCGCTCAACCGCGCGGTTGCCAACGGCATGGCACATGGCCCGGCCGCCGGCCTCGAACAGGTCGATGCCCTGCTCGCCGAGCCTGCGCTGACGCACTACCACCTGCTACCCAGCGTGCGCGGCGACCTGCTCGTCCGCCTCGACCGCATCGAAGAAGCGCGCGCGGAATTCGAGCGCGCAGCTGCGCTCGCGCGGAACGCGCGCGAACGCGCACTGCTGCTGGCGCGTGCGGCAGCCTGCAGAAAATGATTCAGAGGGGAAGACGCTGATGGAGTGGCGGAGAGGGGGGGATTCGAACCCCCGTCAGGGTATTACCCTGAACACGCTTTCCAGGCGTGCGACTTAAACCGCTCATCCACCTCTCCGCGAAGCCGCGCATCATACCGGAAGCCCCTCCCTGCGGCAATTGCGCGACACCGCGTCTGCTTTGGGCAACAAAATCGTGCACGAAGCCCTTGAAACAGGCTTTTTCGTCCCCACCTGCGCGCGAGAACCGAATCAGGAGCCCCCATGCAGGACGAAATCAAGACCGAGACCCCTGACACTGCGCCGGCCGGTGCCCAGGCACACGAAAAGGACATCATGCCAAGTCTGGAAGAGCAGCTCCAGGCCGCCGAACAGGTGGCCGCCGAGCATCACGACGCCTGGCTGCGCGCCAAGGCCGAAACCGAGAACATGCGCCGCCGCGCCGCCGAGGAAGCCGACAAGGCGCGCAAATTTGCCGTGGAAGGCTTCGCCAGCGAACTGCTCGCCGTGAAGGACAGCCTGGAAGCCGCACTGGCCGACGCCTCGGCCAGCACCGAGAAGCTGCGCGAAGGCGTGGAACTTACGTTGAAGCAGCTGTCTGCCGCTTTCGGCAAATACCAGCTTTACGACGTCGACCCGATCGGCGACAAATTCGACCCGCACCTGCATCAGGCCATCCAGGTGGTCGAATCCGACCAGCCGGCCAACACCGTGGTCACCGTACTGCAGAAAGGCTACCGCCTGCACGAGCGTACGCTGCGCCCCGCCCTGGTGCTGGTCGCCAAGGGCAAGGATGCCTGAAACACCCTTGAAATCAGGCCTCCGCCCCCCACATTCGAAGCAATCCAAATCTATCTAGAAGGACATCATCATGGGACGCATCATCGGTATCGACCTCGGCACCACCAACTCCTGCGTGGCCGTCATGGAAAACGGCACCCCCAAGGTCATCGAAAACGCGGAAGGCACGCGCACCACGCCGTCGATCATCGCCTATACGGACGACGGTGAAATCCTGGTCGGCGCGCCGGCCAAGCGCCAGGCCGTCACCAACCCGAAGAACACGCTCTATGCAGTCAAACGGCTGATCGGCCGCCGCTTCGAGGAGAAGGAAGTCCAGAAGGACATCGGCCTCATGCCCTACCGCATCGTCAAAGCCGACAACGGTGACGCCTGGGTGGAAGTGCGCGACAAGAAAATGGCGCCGCCGCAGATCTCCGCCGAAGTGCTGCGCAAGATGAAGAAGACCGCCGAGGACTACCTCGGCGAGGAAGTCACCGAGGCCGTCATCACCGTCCCCGCCTACTTCAACGACAGCCAGCGCCAGGCCACCAAGGATGCCGGCCGCGTCGCGGGCCTGGACGTCAAGCGCATCATCAACGAGCCGACCGCGGCCGCGCTCGCCTTCGGCATGGACAAGAAGGAAGGCGACCGCAAGATCGCCGTGTACGACCTCGGCGGCGGCACCTTCGACATTTCGATCATCGAAATCGCCGACCTCGACGGCGAGCACCAGTTCGAAGTGCTGTCGACCAACGGCGACACCTTCCTCGGCGGCGAAGACTTCGACCAGCGCCTGATCGACTACATCGCCGAAGAATTCAAGAAGGAGCAGGGCGTCGACCTGAAGAAGGACGTGCTCGCGCTGCAGCGCCTGAAGGAAGCCGCCGAGAAGGCCAAGATCGAACTGTCGTCCGCACAGCAGACCGAGGTCAACCTGCCCTACATCACGGCCGACGCCTCCGGACCCAAGCACCTGCAGGTGAAGATCACCCGCGCCAAGTTCGAGGCGCTGGTGGAAGACCTGATCGCCCGCTCGATCGAGCCCTGCAAGATCGCACTCAAGGATGCCGGCCTGTCGACCTCGCAGATCGACGACGTGATCCTGGTCGGCGGCCAGACCCGCATGCCCAAAGTGATCGATGCGGTAAAGGATTTCTTCGGCAAGGAACCGCGCCGCGACGTGAACCCGGACGAAGCCGTGGCCGTGGGTGCCTCGATCCAGGGCGGCGTGCTGAAGGGCGACGTCAAGGACGTATTGCTGCTCGACGTGACCCCGCTGTCGCTGGGCATCGAAACCCTGGGCGGCGTGATGACCAAGCTGATCCAGAAAAACACCACGATCCCCACCAAGGCTTCGCAGGTGTTCTCGACCGCCGACGACAACCAGAACGCAGTGACCGTGCACGTGTTGCAGGGTGAACGCGAAATGGCTGCCGGCAACAAGAGCCTGGGCCAGTTCAATCTCACCGACATCCCGCCCGCGCCGCGCGGCATGCCGCAGATCGAGGTCACTTTCGACATCGACGCCAACGGCATCCTGCACGTCTCGGCCAAAGACAAGGCGACCGGCAAGGAGAACAAGATCCGCATCCAGGCCAGCTCCGGCCTGAACGAGGACGAAATCCAGCGCATGGTCAAGGATGCCGAAGCCAACGCTGCCGAAGATCACAAGGCATTCGAACTGGCGACTGCCCGCAACCAGGCCGATGCCATGATCCACTCGGTCAAGAAAACACTGGCCGAACACGGCGACAAGGTGACGGCGGAAGAAAAAACCGCCATCGAAGCCGCGATGAAGGAATGCGAAGACGCCGTGCGCGAAGGCGACAAGGACGCCATCGAAGCCAAGACCAACGCCCTGGCCCAGGCCAGCCACAAACTGGCCGAGAAGATGTACCAGGAAGAACAGGCCAAAGGCGGCGCGCAACCTGGCGCCGCCGACAATGGCGGCGGCCAGTCACCGGCCGATGACAATGTGGTCGATGCCGAATTCGAAGAGGTGAAGGACAAGTAAGAGGCCAGGAATCAGGGGACGGTATCCAGGGAGGGTCGCGCCACGCGGCCTTTCCTTTTTCCCCGCCCCCCATCCCCTCGCCCCTATATCCCGAACCCTGGCCCCCGGAAAATGAGCAAACGCGATTACTACGAAATCCTCGGCGTCGCCAAGAACGCTTCAGATGAGGAAATCAAGAAGGCCTACCGCAAGCTGGCCATGAAATTCCATCCCGACCGCAACCCAGACGACAAGGGTGCGGAAGAGAAATTCAAGGAAGCGAAGCTGGCCTACGAAATCCTCTCGGATGCCGACAAACGCTCGGCCTACGACCAGTTCGGCCATGCCGGCGTAGACCCGCAAGCTGGCATGGGCGGAGGATTCGGCAGCAACAGCGGGTTTGCAGACGCCTTTTCGGACATCTTCGGCGACATCTTCGGGGGCGGCAATCGACGCGAACGCGTCTATCGGGGCGCCGATCTGCGCTACAACCTGGAAATCGGCCTCGAAGAAGCCGCGCGCGGCACCGAGACGAAAATCCGTGTGCCCGCGCTGGAAGAATGCGCGACCTGCCACGGTAGCGGCGCCAAGCCCGGGACCCAGCCAACCACCTGCACCACCTGCGGCGGCCACGGACAGGTCCGTATCCAGCAGGGGTTTTTCTCCGTGCAGCAGACCTGCCCCCGTTGCGGTGGCACCGGCAAGATGGTGGCAGACCCCTGCCCCAGCTGCCATGGCGAAGGCCGGGTCAAGAAACACAAGACACTCTCGGTCAAGATTCCGGCCGGTGTCGACAGCGGCGACCGTATCCGGCTGGCCGGCGAAGGCGAAGCCGGTGTCAACGGTGGGCCCGCGGGCGATCTCTATGTCGTCATCAGTCTGAAGGAGCACCCGGTTTTCAAACGGGATGGCGACGATCTGCATTGCGAAATGCCCATCAGTTTCGTGATCGCCGCGCTGGGTGGCGAAGTGGAAATTCCCACTCTGGACGGTCACGCCAAAATCAAGATTCCGGCCGAAACGCAGACCGGCAAGATATTCCGGCTGCGCGGCAAAGGCATCAAGGGCGTCCGCAGTCATGCACCGGGCGATCTGCTGTGCCACATGCTGGTCGAAACACCCGTGAATCTTTCGGAGCGCCAGCGCGAGCTGCTCCGCGAATTCGACAATCTCGCCTCGGGCCGCAACAACAACCCGCGCGCCCAATCCTTCATGGACAAGGTGAAGGCCTTCTTCAGCCAGTAAGCCGGAAGCTTGCGCCCGAAACACATTCGGCGCGCAGACCGGGCAGAGGTCTCTCCGGCGCAACCTCCCCCGGATTCCGCTGCCCGACTGCCCTTGCACCGTTCCGAAGCCAGATCGGCTCACGCCCGGCCTCAGATTTCCGACCCGAATACGGGCCCATCTGAGCCGTAAATTCCGCAAGGCGTTACCTTGACACCCTCGATCCTCTGACTGGTCTTTTCCGACCAGAACCGCCTGATGGCCATTGTCACCCCGAATCGCCATGCTATATAGTTAGTTAACTGACTAACTATATAGCCGCTATGAACCCGACGCACAGCAAAAGGGAACGTCTGACTGCCGCAGCCGCGACGCTGGTGCACCAGAAAGGCTTTTCCAACACCACGCTGGCCGATGTGGCCGAAATGGCGAAACTCCCGCTGGGCGGCATCTACTACTACTTCAAGACGAAAGACGCACTGGCCGAGGCCGTCACCGAACGCAGAGTCAGCGACATCGACGCGCTGCTCGAAAAACTCGACCGCCTGCCGACTCCCCAGGCCCGCTTGAAGGCATTGGTCAACGTGTGGGCGGAAGATCGCGAGATCGATGCACTGTACGGCTGCCCCATCGGCAGTTTGTGTTACGAACTGGCCAAGGGGCGCGGCCCCTTGAGCACGGTGGCCTCGCGCCTGTTCACCCATCTTCTGGCCTGGTCGGAAGCGCAATTCGGGCTCGCCGGTTTCACCAGGAAGCAGGCCAAAACCCACGCGCTACACCTGATTTCAGCGCTTCAGGGGATCAGCCTGGTTGCCAATGCCCTGGGAGACTCCGACGCGATCCTGAGCGAAACGCGATTCCTGACCGGCTGGCTGGACACACTTTCGAGAACACAAAAAAACGGCGGGCACGCCTGAGCAGAACGGATTGCAGTGCGGCTTCGTGCGCAGCCGTGCGGCATTGTCAAACGCGCACATCACAACACTTAAATGTGGAGAGGAGAATATCGATGAAACTGAATCTGCTTTACATTGGCCTCGCTGCCGCCATCGCCGCAGCCCCGGCGCAACCCGTGCTTGCTTCGGAGCTTGCGCCTTATGGCACCGCCAAGGTCGACATGCACGACATGCCGGTTACCGATGTCGTGTTCGACGTCAACTACGCCGACCCGCAGCAGCTCAACATCCTGTACAACTTCGTCAAGAATACCCAGAAGGTCACCAAGGGCAAGGTTGTGGTCGTCACGCACGGCCCCGAGCTGCGCGCATTCGCCAAGGAGAATTACCTGAAATACCAGGGTGCGATCGACAAGATGGCCGACCTGGCGAAGGAAGGCGTGGAGTTCAAGATGTGCAACAACGCCATGAAGGCCGCCGGCTTCCAGGCCGAAGACATGCACGGCTTCATCACCGTGGTGCCGGCAGGGTTCCCCGAACTGGCCTACTGGATGGGCAAAGGCTACCAGTACATCAACCCGCTTCCGCTGTCGGTCAAGGACGTGCGCTACCTCGACCAGCCACAGCTCAAGAAATAAGCGATAAAAAGCCACCTGCGGGTGGCTTTTTATCGCTGTATGCCGTTATCAGGCACCCTGCCCCGGCGCGATTCCAAACAGGCGGAAGAAATTGCGTGAAGTCGCCTGGCCCACTTCTTCCACGGACAAATTCCTGATGCGAGCGATCTCTTCGGCCACATGCCTGACGAAGCCCGGCTCGTTGGTCTGCCCGCGATGCGGCACGGGCGCCAGATAAGGCGAATCGGTCTCGATCAGCATGCGTTCCAGCGGCACCGCCGCTGCCACGTCGCGCAAGGCCGCCGCGTTCTTGAACGTAACGATGCCGGAAAACGAAATATGGAAGCCCAGATCGATGGCCGCTTCGGCCACCGCCAGGCTCTCCGTGAAGCAATGCATCACCCCGCCTGCCTCGCCGGCGTTTTCCTCGCGCATGATCCCTAGCGTGTCGTCGGCCGCCGCACGGGTATGGATCACCAGCGGTTTGTGACAGGCGCGCGCGGCGCGTATATGGGTACGAAAGCGCGTCCGCTGCCACTCCAGGTCGCCGGTCAGCCGAAAGTAATCCAGTCCGGTTTCACCGATGGCCACGACCTTCGGATGACCGGCAAGGGCAACGAGATCCTCGGCCGATGGCTCGGTACAGTCCTCGTGGTCCGGATGTACGCCGACCGAGGCATACACGTTGGCGTGCGCCTCGGCGAGTGCCCGGATTTCGGGAAACTTCTCCAGTTCGACGCCGATGCACAGGGCATGCGTGACCTCGTTGGCCGCCATGCGCTCGAATATCTGCGGCAGGCGGGCGGCGAGGTCGGGGAAATTGATGTGGCAATGGGAATCGACGAACATGGGCGAAAAGCAGGGCTCAGGCACGGGGCGCCGGCCGCCGGGAAACGCGCACTGTCGCGTCCGGACGAATCCTGTACCTGCCCTACAGTGTGTGTGTGGGACGGGTGGATTTTAGCGAACCCCCGAGCAGACCTTCAATCTTGTTCTGCGCCATTTTCCCGCTTTCGTTGAATGCAAACTGGACGCCGACGCCTTGGGTGCGGCCCCCGTGTGCGCCCGCCGGCGTGATCCAGACCACCTTGCCGGATACGGGCAATTTGGCCGGATCCTCCATCAGCGTGAGCAGCATGAAGACCTCTTCGCCCATCTTGTACTGCTTGTTGGTGGGAATGAAGAGTCCACCGCCCTTGACGAAAGGCATGTAGGCCGCGAACAGCGCGGATTTCTCCTTGATCGACAAGGACAGCACGCCAGGGCGTACGCCGCCGGGTTCGTTCAGGTTTGCACTCATGCGCTTCTCATCCCAAGAATCATTCGAACAAGTGGCGGTACCGGACCAGCCAGCTCTGCAACTGCAACGCGCGATTGAGCGGGTGATCGAGTGTTCTGCCCGCCTCGGCCTGCTGCCTCGACAGGGCCAGCAACGCCGACAAATCCGTCCTGCCGCCGAGCCGCATCAGCGTATCGGCAAAATCCGGATTGAACCGCACCGCGCCGCGCAAGCGCACTGCCAGCAAATCGGCCAGCCATTTGTAGACCACTGCATGCCACAACCGCGGCGCAAGTGCTTTCCATCGTTCGCCCGAAACCACCGGATCGAGCCGTTCGGGATGCGCCAGCCCCTCGAGTAGCTCACGCCGTTCGTCCAGATCGCCGCTTTCGCCCCAACGTACGGCGTCCAGCGGCGAACCGGTCATCGCCAGCAGTGCCGACGCGTTTGCCACACCCTGCCCCACCAACCATGCGGTGGCCGCTTCCGCCGCGGGCAGGCCGATCTCGACCCGTGTACAGCGGCTGCGTATCGTGGGCAGCAAACGGCGCGGCTGATCCGACACCAGCACGAATACGGTATTTAACGGCGGCTCCTCCAGCACCTTTAACAGGGCGTTGGCCGCGGCCAGATTGAGGCTGTCGGCCGGATCGACCAGCACGACACGGTGTCCCGCCCGATAAGTGGAAAGCCGGACGAACTCGACGGCTTCACGCGCCTGGTCGACCTCAATGGCAGTCGCCATCCGGATCTCGCCCTCGCGGCTGGTTTTTTCCTGCAGGCCGACGTCGAGGAAATCGGGGTGGGTGCCGGCCTCGAACCAATGGCAGGCCGCGCAGGCGCCGCAGGCCTCACCGTCCTGACGCGGCGATTCGCAGAGCAGCGCCTGCGCCCAGGCACGCGCCAGCGCGCCCTTCCCCGTCCCGCGCGGTCCGGCCAGCAGCAGGGCTTGCGCCGGGCGCGGCCGGCTGTCCAGCAGGCGGTGCCACGTCACGTCCAGCCAGGGATACGGGGCGCTCATGCCAGCCTGTCCAGCAAACCGGCAATCTCGGTCTGTAGCGCCGCGATGCTTTTGCCTGCGTCGAGCACGCGCATGCGCTGCGGCTCGGCGCGCGCGCGATCGAGATAAGCCTGGCGCACGCGACCGAAGAAGCTGTCGGCCTCGCGTTCGAAACGATCGGCAGTGCGGGCAGCGCTGCGCCGGGCCTCGGCCACGTCCGGGGTTACGTCGAACAGCAGCGTCAGGTCCGGTGCGAACCCGCGCTGCACCCAGGCTTCCAACGCGGCGACCCGTTCGACCGGAATGCCCCGCCCGCCGCACTGATAGGCGTAGCTCGCGTCGGTGAAACGGTCGGACACCACCCAGGCGCCGCGCGCCAGCGCAGGCTGGATGCATTCGGCCAGATGCGCCTGCCGGGCAGCAAACATCAGCAGGAGTTCGGTATCCGCATCCATGTCGCGGTGCAGCAGCAGTTCGCGCAGGGTCTCGCCCAGCGGCGTACCCCCCGGCTCGCGAGTGACGACGACTTCGTGCCCCTGCGCGCGCAGCCTGTCGGCGATGAAAGCAAGGTGGGTGCTCTTGCCGGCGCCATCGACGCCTTCAAGGGTGATGAATTTGCCTGGATTCGTCATCGCTGATACCGGTTCACGGCACGATTATGCGCGTCGAGCGTGCTGGAGAACACATGGGTGCCGTCGCCGCGCGAGACGAAGTACAGGGCGTCGGTGCGCTCCGGATTCAGGGCCGCCCGGATCGCGGCCTCGCTCGGCATGGCGATTGGCGTGGGCGGCAGGCCGGCACGCGTATAGGTGTTGTAGGGCGTGTCGGTCTGCAGGTCGATTTTGCGCAGGTTGCCGTCGAAACGCGTACCCAGTCCGTAGATGACGGTCGGATCGGTCTGCAGGCGCATGCCCAGGCGCAGCCGGTTGACGAACACGCCGGCGATGGTCGGTCGCTCGAACGCCGCGCCGGTTTCCTTTTCGACGATCGAGGCCATGATCAGCGCCTCGTAAGGCGTGCGGTACGGCAAGCCGGGCGCACGCGTTTCCCAGGCGGCCAGCAATTTCTCGCGCTGCAGCCGGTAGGCACGGCGCAGAACGCCCAGATCGGAGGCATGCGGCGCATAGAAATAGGTATCGGGAAACAGCAGGCCTTCGAGACGCGGCTGGTCGGCACCGATGGCCTGGGCCAGTTCGGCTTCACTCAGCACGGCACTGTCGCGCTTGAGCAGCGGCTGCGCCGCGAGCGCCGCCCGGACGTCGCGCAGATTCCAGCCTTCGATGAACTGCACGGCCGCCTGCGATACTTCACCGCGCTCCAGCTTGCCGTAGAGCGCAAGCGGCGACACCGGCTGCTCCAGGATATAGACGCCCGCCTTCAGCGTGCCGCCCTTGCCGGTCAGACGTCCGAGCAGTCGAAACGCGAACGGATGGCCGGTCACCCCCTCGCGTTGCAGCATGACGGCCAGCCCGCGCAGCGTTGTCCCGGGCGTCACGTTCAGCGTGACCGGCAGGGCGGCAGGCGTCATGGGACGCCAGGCGTACCACGCGAGCCAGGCCGTGCCCAGCAACGCGACGAGCAGCGCCAGTCCAAACAGGGATTTAATCCGGCGTTTCATGCAAAGCCTCGTCAAGACGCGCACGCCAGCCCGCCTGCGGCAGTGGGGTGGCGTCGAGCATGGCCACCCGGCGCACGCCCATCAAGCTGTTGCAGATCAGCACCTCATCGGCGGCCTGGAGCGCCTCCGGCGGCCAGTGGCCGAGACGCACCGGGATGCCCAGCCGATCCGCCGCCCGCAGCAGCCGCGCACGCGCCACGCCTGCGACGCCGCATTGATCGAGCTCGGGTGTATGCAGAATGCCCTGCGTGACCCAGAACAGATTGCTCATGGTGCCGCCCACCAGCCAGCCCGATGCGTCGCACAACAGACCCTCGAAAATCGCGGGGTCCTGCCATTCGGCCCGTGCCAGCACATTTTCCAGGCGGTTCAGGTGCTTGACACCCGCCAGTCTCGGCTGTCGCCCCAGACGCAAATCGCACAGGCGCACCCGCACATCGGGCAGGGCACCGGCCTGCGCGTGTGGCGGCAACGGCGCCGCCATCGCGATCCGGGTAACGGCGCCGTCGGCGGGTGCGTAGCCCCGCGTGGCGCCGCCTCGGGTCAGGATCAGCTTGACGACACAGTCGGCGTTGCCCGCAACGGCGCAGGCATCGGCCCGTAGCAGATCGGCGTCGGGGCAGGCCAGCCCCAGGGCCGCACAATCGGCAGCGAGCCGCGCCGCATGGTCGGACCACCAGAGCAGACGACCCGCGGTCGCGCGCAATGTGCGAAAAACACCGTCTCCGTAGGCCAACCCGCGGTTGCTTAGATCGAGATGCTCGGCCGGCTGGCCATTGACGCGCTTCATGGCGCACCGTACAGACAGCCGGCAGGCCGGGATGCGCGTGACCTGCCCGGAGCGTCGGTGTTCACGTCTGGCGGGGACGGCTCAGACGCGCTTGAACACCAGCGAGCCGTTGGTGCCGCCGAATCCGAAGTTGTTCTTCAGGGCGGCTTCGATGTGCAGGTCGCGTGCCGTGTTGGCGCAGTAATCGAGATCGCACTCCGGATCCTGGCTGAAGATGTTGATGGTGGGCGGCGAAATCTGGTGATGCACCGCCAGGACGCTGAATACCGACTCCACGCCACCCGCGCCCCCCAGCAGATGGCCGGTCATGGACTTGGTCGAATTGACGACGGCCTTGTAGGCGGCATCGCCGAGCGCGAGCTTGATCGCTTCCGTCTCGTTCTTGTCGCCCAGCGGGGTGGACGTTCCGTGTGCGTTGATGTACTGGATCTGGTCGGAATTGATGCCCGCATCCCGCAACGCATTCAGCATCGAACGCTTCGGACCGTCGGTGGAAGGCGCCGTCATGTGATAGGCGTCGCCGCTCATGCCGAAGCCGGCGAGTTCGGCGTAGATTCTCGCGCCGCGCGCCTTGGCATGTTCGTATTCCTCCAGCACCATCACGCCGGCTCCCTCGCCCAGGACGAAGCCATCGCGATCCTTGTCCCAGGGACGGCTCGCCGTAGCCGGATCGTCGTTGCGGGTCGACAGTGCGCGCGCCGCGGCAAAACCGCCCACGCCCAGCGGCGACACGGCCGATTCCGAACCGCCCGCGACCATCACGTCCACATCACCATGCGCGATCATGCGCGCGGACAGTCCGATGGCATGCAGACCGGTGGTGCAGGCCGTGACCACGGCCAGATTGGGCCCCTTGATTCCATAGAGGATCGACAGGTTGCCCGAAATCATGTTGATGATCGAACCGGGAATGAAGAACGGCGAAATCTTGCGCGGTCCGGACTCCGCAAGCAGTGCGTGGGTTTCCTCGATCAGTGGCAGCCCACCGATGCCGGAACCGATGTTGATGCCGACGCGCTCCGCATTGGCATCGGTGATTTCGAGCCCCGAATCGCGTATCGCCTGAATGCCCGCAGCCATGCCGTACTGGATGAAGACATCCATCCGGCGCGCTTCCTTGGCATTGAGGTACTGTTCGACGTCGAAACCTTTGACTTCTCCCGCCATGTGGGCGGCGAAGGGTGTGGGGTCGAAACGGGTGATGCGGGCGATGCCGCTGCGGCCGGCAACCAGATTGTCCCAGGCTTCCCGGGGGGTGTTGCCGACCGGGGAGATGATTCCCAGGCCGGTAACGACGACGCGACGCTTGTACAAATGTCGGCCCTTTTTATGATTGAACGATCAGCTCGAGTGGCTGTTGACGTAGTCGATCGCCTGCTGGACGGTCGTGATCTTTTCGGCTTCCTCATCGGGAATCTCGCAGCCGAACTCTTCTTCCAGCGCCATCACCAGTTCCACCGTGTCGAGCGAGTCGGCGCCCAGATCGCCCACGAAAGAGGACTCTTTCTTGATGTCCGCTTCGTTGACGCCCAGTTGCTCGGCGACGACCTTGATTACACGCTGTACGTTATCCATTACTGATCCTCTCTAGAAATAGAGCTTCAATGAAATTGAAGCCGGTGAATTCTACCAAAATTTGACATGCCTAAATTCGCTGTGACCTATGCCATGTACATGCCGCCATTCACGTGCAGCGTGCTGCCCGAAACGTAAGCCGCCGCAGGCGACACCAGAAAGAGCACGGCCTGCGCGATATCGTCCGCCGACCCCAGCCGGCCCAGAGGGATATGGGCCAGCAGGGCCTGCCGCTGCGCGTCGGGCAGTGCGCGGGTCATGTCGGTGTCGATGAACCCCGGCGCCACGCAGTTGACGGTGATGTTGCGGCTCCCCACCTCGCGTGCGAGCGATTTGGTGAAGCCCATGATGCCGGCCTTGGCCGCGCTGTAATTGGTCTGGCCGGCATTGCCCATCGCGCCCACTACCGAGGCGATCGAGACGATGCGCCCCTGCCGTGCCTTCATCATCGCGCGCAGCACCGCGCGCGACAGACGGAACACGGAGGTGAGGTTGGTCGCCATGATGGCGTCCCACTCCTCGTCCTTCATCCGCATCAGCAGATTGTCCCGCGTGATGCCGGCGTTGTTGACGAGGATGCCGATGGTGCCGACATCCTTCTCGATGGCGGCGATGACCGTATCGACCTCGGCCGCGTCGGTCACGTTGAGCTTCATGCCGCTGCCCTTGACGTTCGCCGCGGCGAGATAGTCGCCGATCGCCTTCGCGCCGCTTTCGCTGGTGGCGGTGCCGATCACGGTTGCGCCCGCCTTGCCCAGCGCCAGGGCAATGGCCTGGCCGATGCCGCGGCTGGCACCCGTCACGAGGGCAATCTGGCCGCCAAGATCAAAGCCGGTCGCGATGTGTCCTTCCTGCATGTCGTCTCCTTGTCAGTTGAGCGCCGCCGCGAGGCTGGCTTCGTCCACCAGCGCCACGGCCGGCAGACTGTCGTCGATGCGCTTGCCGAGCCCCGCCAGCACCTTGCCGGGGCCACACTCGATCACACGTTCGACACCGGCCGCTTTCAATGCCTGCACGGTTTCAACCCAACGCACCGGGGTATGCAGCTGCTTCGCCAGCGCAATGCGGATTGCTTCCGGTTCGGCATGGATCTGCACATCGGTGTTGTGCAGAACGGGAAGCGCCGGGGTGGAAACAGTGACGGACTGCAGATGCGCCAACAGCCTGTCGGCCGCCGGCTGCATCAGCGAGGAATGCGAAGGAACGGACACCGGCAGCGGCAGCGCACGCTTGGCGCCTTTCTCTTTCGCCAGCGCCATCGCACGCTCCACGGCAGCCTTGTTGCCGGCGATCACCACCTGGCCGGGCGAATTGAGATTCACGGCTTCGACCACCTCGCCGGCCGCGGCTCCGGCGCAGACTGCGCGCACCGTGTCATCGTCGAGGCCGAGGATGGCGGCCATCGCGCCGACGCCTTCCGGCACGGCCGCCTGCATGGCCTCGGCGCGGAAACGCACCAGACGTATGGCATCGGGGAAATTCAACGCGCCTGCTGCAACCAGCGCGGCATATTCTCCGAGACTGTGCCCCGCCAGCAGGGCGGGTGCCGCGCCGCCTGCCGCCTGCCAGACGCGCCAGGCGGCGACGTCCGCTGCAAGCATCGCGGGCTGCGTGTTGACGGTCTGGTTGAGCACCTCGGCCGGGCCTTCGGCCACCAGGCGCCAGAGATCCTCGCCAAGCGCACCGGAGGCTTCCTCGAACGTGGCACGGACTTCAGGACGTTCGCCCCAGCCTGCCATCATGCCGACCGACTGCGAGCCCTGACCGGGGAATACGAATGCGAGTTTCACGACAAAATCCTCTTCCATGACGCATTCGAAACGAGACGCGAAGCTGCGCCGCCGACCGTGCCGAAGCACGGCAAGGCGAAATCCGCAAAGTATCGTTTTGAATTCGACATGGGATCAGTATTTGAGAAGCGCGGAGCCCCATGTGAAGCCGCCGCCGAAAGCTTCCATCAGTATGGTCTGGCCACGCCTGATGCGGCCGTCGCGCACGGCCACGTCGAAGGCCAGCGGCACCGAAGCGGCGGAGGTGTTGCCATGGTTCGCCACTGTGGTCACGACGTTGTCCATGCTCATGCCGAGTTTTTTCGCGGTGGCCGAAATGATGCGGATATTGGCCTGATGCGGGACCAGCCAGTCGATGTCGGATTTTTTCAGGCCGTTGGCTTCGAGGGTCTCGTCGACGATGCGGTCAAGCGTATTGACAGCCATCTTGAATACGGCATTGCCTTCCATGCGCATGAAGGCGGCCTCCTTCAGGCCCGACGAGGCGCCGGTCGTGGTGCGCAGCAGTTCCTTGTAACGGCCGTCGGCATGAATATGGGTCGCGATGATGCCGGGCGTGTCGGAGGCACCAATCACCACGGCACCGGCGCCATCGCCCCACAGGATGCAGTTGCTGCGGTCGCTCCAGTCGGTGATGCGCGACAGGGTTTCGGCGCCGACCACCAGCGCGCGTTTCGCCGCGCCGGTGCGGACGAACTGGTCGGCAACGGACAGCGCGTACACGAAACCGCTGCATACGGCCTGCAGATCGAAGGCCGGCTTGCCGTTGGTCATGCCGAGCTTGGACTGGACAATACAGGCGGTGCTGGGAAAGACCAGATCGGGCGTCGTGGTGGCAAGCACCAGCAGGTCGATGTCATCGGGTGCGAGTCCGGCCGCATCGAGCGCCGCGCGCGCAGCATGCACGGCCAGATCGCTGGTGAGTTCCCCCTCGGCGGCGATGTGCCGCGCGCGGATGCCGGTACGGTCGACGATCCACTGATCGGTCGTTTCGACCATTTTTTCGAGGTCGGCGTTGGTCAGAATGTGCGCGGGCAGATAGCTGCCCGTTCCGAGAATGCGGGAATAGGTCAAGCGGCCACCCGTTGCTGGAGTTGGATCTGTTCGGTAATGCGTTTCAGCACGCTGTTGCGCACCTCGTCGCTTGCCGTCTCGATGGCGTGTTCGAACGCGAAGCGGTCGGCCGAGCCGTGGCTCTTCACCACCACGCCCCGCAGCCCCAGCAGCGTGGCGCCATTGAAGCGGCGGGGGTCGAGCCGGCGCTTGAAGGCGTTCAGTACGGGCAAGGCAAACAGGCCGGCCAGGCGGGTTCGCCAATTGCGCCTGAATTCGGCCCGCAGCGTGGTCGAGATCATCTTGGCGAGGCCCTCCGAGGCCTTAAGCGTGACATTGCCGACGAAACCGTCGCAGACCACCACGTCGGTCGTGCCCTTGAAGATATCGTTGCCTTCCACGTTGCCGTAGAAATTGAGATGGCTGTCGCGCAACAGCTCGGCGGCCTGTTTCACCATCTCGTTGCCCTTGATGTCCTCTTCGCCGATGTTCAGCAGACCGACACTGGGATTCGGCTTGTGTTCCACCGCCGACACCAGCATCGCGCCCATGATGCCGAACTGCAGCAGATGCTCGGCCGTACAATCGACGTTGGCGCCCATGTCGAGCACCAGGGCATGGCCGGCAAGGGTTGGCATGACGGCGGCAATCGCGGGCCGGTCGATACCGGGCAGCGTTTTCAGCACGAAACGCGCCGTGGCCATCAACGCGCCCGTATTGCCCGCCGATACACAGGCATCGGCCTCGCCGGATTTGACGAGATCGATGGCCACGCGCATCGAGGAATCCTTCTTGCCCCGCAACGCCTGTGCCGGCGGCTCATCCATCGCCACGACCTGACTGGCATGGCGCACGATCAGGCGGGGGGTGGTTTTGGCACGCCGGGCCTTGAGCTCGGCAGCAATGACGTCCTGCGGCCCCACCAGAATGACATTCAGGTCGGGGCTGCGCGACAGGCAGCGCAGCGCCGCCGGGACCGTGACATGGGGGCCGTGATCGCCGCCCATGACATCGATGGCGACAGTGATGTTTCTCATTCAGCCGGAAGGTGAACCGGACAGTGCCGCCACGCAACGCGGCGGCGAGGATTCTCAGTCAGCCTTGGTCTTGACGACCTTGCGGCCACGATAGAAGCCGTTGGGGCTGATATGGTGGCGCAGGTGGGTTTCGCCGGTGGTCGGCTCAACCGCCAGCGGCGGATTGGTCAGAAAATCGTGGGCGCGATGCATGCCGCGCTTGGACGGGGATTTTTTGTTCTGTTGGACAGCCATTTCTTGCTCCTTAAGTAATGTGTGCGTCCCCCTGGGGACATTCGCCTTCCGCGTGCATGGCCGCCAGAGGCAGGCTCAACAACACTTCGTCTTCAATCAGCGCGATCAGATCGAGCCTGCCTTCAACCGGGATCGCGTCGCAGTCGGGGTCCGCATCCAGCCGTTCCAGCTCGGCGGCGTCGCGTGCCAGCACCAGCCGGTGGTCCAGCGCCAGCGGATGCCGCATCTCGCCGAGACAACGCTGACAGGCCATCGTCAGCGCACCCTCGATACGCAGAAGCAGGAACATCGTACCGCGCGGGTCCGTTTCGCCGGCGACTCGACAGAACAGGCTGCCTTGCGTAAATTCCTGACCGAGCCTCGGGAACGCGGACGCATCCGATCTGACTTCCCATGACTGCCTGCCAGCGCAAAACTGCCGCGGATCGACTTCGACGGGCGCCATCACGACGTCAGCCGCCCGCCGAAGGGAAGGCAGATGCAAACGGCAGGATTTGGCGCACCCGGTTAAACATTAGCCCGCAATAATATGATTTGTCGTTATTTTTGTCAAAGAGACCGCGGCCATGATTAAGAAGATACTGGTCGCCAACCGGGGCGAGATCGCCGTCCGCATCGTGCGCGCCTGCGCCGAGCTCGGCATCAAGTCGGTCGCCATCTACACCGACGCCGATCGCCATGCCCTGCACGTGAAAAAAGCCGACGAAGCCTACCATATCGGCAAGGACCCGATCCTGGGCTATCTGAACGCCCACACCCTGGCAAACCTGGCCGTCGCCTCCGGTTGCGACGCCCTGCATCCGGGCTACGGTTTCCTCTCCGAAAATCCGGATCTTGCGACCATCTGCGCCCGCCGCGGCATCCGTTTCATCGGCCCGTCGCCCGAGGTCATCCGCCGCATGGGCGACAAGATCCAGGCCCGCAACGCAATGATCGCGGCCGGCATCCCGGTCGTCCCCGGATCGGATCACAACCTCGAGAACGTCGAGGAAGCCCGCACGCTCGCCAACAAGATCGGCTACCCCGTGATGCTGAAGGCCACCAACGGCGGCGGCGGGCGCGGCATTCGCCGTTGCGACAGCGAGGAAGAGCTGCTGAAGAACTACGACCGCGTGGTCTCCGAGGCCAGCAAGGCCTTCGGCAAACCCGAGGTCTTCGTCGAAAAATGCGTGGTCCACCCCAAACACATCGAGGTGCAGATCATCGGCGACATCCAAGGCAACGTGATCCATCTGTTCGAACGCGACTGCTCGATCCAGCGCCGCAACCAGAAACTGATCGAGATCGCGCCCAGCCCCCAGCTCACCGAAGCGCAGCGCCAATACATCGGCAAGCTCGCCGTGCGGGCGGCCAAGGCGGTGGGTTACGTCAACGCCGGCACGGTGGAATTCCTGCTCGACTCGGACAACCAGTTCTACTTCATGGAGATGAATACCCGGCTTCAGGTCGAGCATCCCATCACCGAGACCATCACCGGCGTCGACATCGTGCAGGAACAGATCCGCATCGCCGACGGCCAGCCGCTGCAGTACAAGCAGGAAGACATCAAGCACCGCGGCTACGCCATCGAATTCCGTGTCAATGCCGAAGACCCGAAGAACGAATTCCTGCCCAGCCTGGGCCGGATCACCCGCTACTATTCGCCCGGCGGGCCCGGCGTGCGCGTCGATGCGGCAATCTACACCGACTACGTGATTCCGCCCTACTTCGATTCGATGTGCGCCAAGCTCACGGTGTGGAATCTCACCTGGGAGTCGGCCGTCGAGCGTGGCCGCCGCGCGCTCGCCGACATGCTGGTCTACGGCGTGAAGACGACCATTCCCTATTACCAGCAGATTCTGAAGCACCCCGAATTCCGCAGCGGGCAGTTCAACACCAGTTTCGTCGAGACCCATCCCGAACTGACCCAATACACCGAAAAGAAACCGCCGGAAGTACTGGCTGCCGCCATCGCCGCCGCCATCGCCGCTCACCAGGGCCTGTAACCATGACCAAAGTATTCGTCACCGATCTCGTCCTGCGCGACGGCCATCAGTCCCTCATCGCCACCCGCATGCGCACCGAAGACATGCTGCCGATCTGCGGAAAACTCGATTCGGTCGGTTTCTGGTCGCTGGAAGCCTGGGGCGGCGCAACCTTCGACGCCTGCGTGCGCTTCCTGCGCGAGGACCCGTGGGAGCGCCTGCGCAAGCTGCGTAAAGCACTGCCCAACACCCGCATCCAGATGCTGCTGCGCGGCCAGAATCTGCTGGGCTACCGCAACTACCCCGACGATGTCGTGCGCGCCTTCGTGCAGAAATCCGCCGACAACGGCGTCGACGTCTTCCGCGTGTTCGATGCGATGAACGATCTGCGCAACCTGCGCGTATCGATCGAGGCCGTGAAGGCTGCCGGCAAGCACGCCGAAGGAGCGATCAGCTACACGACGAGCCCGGTGCACGACATCCCGCATTTCGTCGAGCTCGCCCGAGGCATGGCCGAGATGGGCTGCGACACCATCGCGATCAAGGACATGGCGGCGCTGCTCACGCCCTATACCGCGTATGAACTGGTAAGCGCGATCCGCGCAGCCACGAACCTGCCGGTGCATACGCACAGCCATGCCACTTCCGGGCTGGCCGCCATGACGCATATGAAAGCCGTGGAGGCCGGCGCCACCATCATCGATACCTGCATCGGCGCCTTCGCCGAGGGGGCCTCGCATCCCACCACGCAGAGCTTCGTCGCTGCGCTCGCCGGGACCGAATACGACACCGGCCTCTCGCTGCCTTTGCTGGAGGAAATCTCCGCCTACTTCAAGGACGTGCGCAGAAAATACTGGCAGTTCGAATCCGAGTTCACCGGCACCGACACCCGCTCGCTGGTGAATCAGGTGCCGGGCGGCATGATTTCCAACCTCGCCAACCAGCTCAAGGAACAGGGCGCGCTCGACAGGATGGACGCCGTGCTCGACGAAATCCCGCGCGTGCGCGAGGATCTCGGCTACCCGCCGCTGGTCACCCCCACCTCGCAGATCGTCGGCACCCAGGCCGCGCTCAACGTGCTCACCGGCGCGCGCTACAAATCGGTCACCAACGAAGTGAAGCTGTATCTCCAGGGCCGCTACGGCGCGGCGCCCGGCCACGTCAACGAGGAAGTCCGCAAACTCGCGATCGGCGATCTCGAAGTCACCACCTGCCGGCCGGCCGACCTGCTCGCCGACGAACTCGACAAGCTGCGCGGCGAGATCGAGGGGCTCGCGCGCTCCGACGAGGACGTCCTGACCTACGCGATGTTCCCCGACCTGGCCAAGACCTGGCTGCAGGAACGCGCCGCCGGCAGCCTCAAGCCCGAGCCGCTCCTGCCCAAGGGCGCAGACGCACAGGAAGCCGCGCCGCGCTATGCCGCCGACGAATTCAGGATCACGCTGCACGGCGAGACCTACCACATCAAGCTCACCGGCAGCGGACGCTCCGATGCCAGCCAGCGCCCCTACTTTGTCTCGGTGGACGGCGTGACCGAGGAAGTGCTGATCGAATCCCTGAACGAAGTCGCAGTCACCAGCGACACCGGCGGCGGCCCGCGCAAGGACGGCAAGACGGCGGCGCCCGCCGCGGCCGGCCAGAAACCGCGCGCCGCGCACCCCGGCCACGTCACGGCCGCCATGCCCGGCACCATCGTCGACGTACTCGTCAGCGTCGGCCAGACGGTCAAGGCCGGCGACGGCGTGCTCGTGATCGAAGCCATGAAGATGGAGAACGAGGTACAGGCACCCATCGCCGGTGTCGTCATCAGCATCTTCGCCAAGAAAGGCGATGCGGTCACGCCCGACATGGCCTTGATCGAGATCCAGCCGGAATGAAACTCGTACTGGCCTCCACCTCGCGCTACCGGCGCGAGCTGCTGTCCCGTCTGCACATCCCGTTCGACGTGCTGTCGCCCGACGTGGACGAAACCCCGCTGCCCGACGAAACACCCTCCGCCACGGCGCTGCGGCTGTCCGTGCTGAAGGCGCAGGCCGCCGCCTCGGCGCATCCCGATGCACTCATCATCGGTTCCGACCAGGTGCTGATGCTCGATTCGGAACAGCTCGGCAAGCCGGGCAATTACGAGAACGCCTTCGCCCAGCTGAAAAAAATGCAGGGCCGCGCCATGGTCTTCCATACCGCGCTCTCGCTGCTCAACAGCCGCACGGGCCATGTGCAGACGCGCGACGTGCCGACCGTGGTGCACATCCGCCCGCTCAGCGAAGCGCAGATCGAGGCCTACCTGAAAAAGGAGCAGCCCTGGGACTGCGCCGGCTCGGCCAAGAGCGAATCGCTGGGCATCGCCCTGATGACGCGCATGGACAGTCCCGACCCCACCGCGCTGATCGGTCTGCCGCTGATGGCGCTGACCGGGATGCTGGCCAGCGAAGGCATCGACGTCCTCACCTGGCGCGCGGACTGAAGGCGTGGCCGGTACGCTCTACCTGATCCCGGTCCCGCTCGGCCCGGTCGATCCGGCGACTTGCCTCCCCCCCGACACGCTCGGAGTCGCGCGTCGGCTCGACCGTTTCGTGGTCGAACGCGCCAAGACTGCGCGGGCGCATCTCAAGGCCATGGGCCATCCCTTGCCGATGCAGCAACTCGAATTGCACGAGCTGAACGAACATACCCCACCCGCGGCAGTCGACGCCCTGCTTGCGCCGCTGCATGCAGGGCACGATCTCGGGCTGCTGTCGGAGGCAGGCTGTCCCGCCGTGGCCGACCCCGGCGCGCTGCTGGTTCGCGCGGCGCACCGCGAGCATCTCACCGTCGTACCGCTTGTCGGCCCCTCCTCGATCCTGCTCGCGTTGATGGCTTCCGGCCTCGGCGGACAGCGTTTTGCCTTTCATGGCTACCTGCCGGCCAAGGAACCCGAACGCACCCAGGCAATCCGTCGGCTGGAACAGGCCGCACGGCACGACCGCGCCACGCAGCTCTTCATCGAGACGCCTTATCGCGGCGGCGCGCTGCTCGACGTGCTGGCGGCCGTCCTGACCCCCAACACGCCGGTCAGCGTCGCCGCCGATCTCTCCCTGCCGGGACAAACGATACGCACGCAGCCCGCGCAAGCCTGGCGCGGACAAGGCGTGCGGGTGCAGGACCGGCTTACCGTATTCGGCATCGGGTACGACGCGGCACCGCCGCTCAGAAAACCACGCGGTCGAGTCTGATCGTCCGTGTGGCGCCCGCCTCGTCGCGCGCGTCCAGCCACTCCGCGCCGTCACGCGTGTAAACGTCGAGCGGCATCAGCCGCTGCACGACACCTTCCACCGCCAGATCGAGCCACTGGCGCGTGAGCGCTGCGAACTCCAGGCGCTCGTGGTCGGCACAGGCGATCGGCCGATAGGCAGGCCCGCTCACCGCAACTGGACGCCGGCCTTCTCGAACGGCGCCAGCGCCGACGCGATCGATGCCCCCAGACGGCCGGCGAGCCGCTCGGCGAAGCTCTCGCGCTGCGTGTAATCGACAATGTCCTCGGCCTTGACGACATCGCGCGCCACCGATTCGACGCTGCCGTATCCATCCGCCAGCCCGAGTTCGACGCTTTTTTCGCCGCTCCACACGAGGCCGCTGAACATGTCGGGAGTTTCCTTCAGGCGTGCGCCCCGCCCCGCCTTCACCGCGCCGATGAACTGGCCGTGGATTTCTTCGAGAAGCTGTTTTGCATAGGCCTGCTGCTCGGGATTCGCCGGCGAGAAGGGATCGAGAAAACCCTTGTTGGTGCCGGCCGTCAGAAGACGGCGTTCCACACCGAGTTTTTTCATGGTTTCGGTGAACCCGAAACCGTCCATCAACACGCCGATGGAACCGACCAGGCTGGCCTTGTCGACGAAAATCTTGTCCGCACTCGCGGCCACGTAGTAGCCGCCCGACGCACAGATGTCGTCCACCACCACGTACAGCGGAATCGCGGGATGCAGCTTGCGCAAACGCTTGATCTCGTCGTAGATCTGTCCAGCCTGGACAGGGCTTCCGCCGGGACTGTTGATGCGCAGCACCACGCCCTTGGTTTTTTCGTCTTCGAACGCGCCCTGCAGGCTCGCGATGATGTCGTCGGCGCTGGCCTGGTCGGACGCGATCACGCCCTGCAGATCGATCAGCGCCGTATGTGCCTTGGGAATCACGCCGTCGTTGCGGAACCAGCCCGCGGCCAGGAACAGCACGATGAAGAGATAGAGGAAACCGAGCGTCTTGAAAAGAATGCTCCAGTGACGGCTGCGCCGCTGTTCCTGGATGGCGGACATCGCCAGCTTCTCGAGGACCTTGCGTTCCCAGTCGGGCTCTTTTTGCTGTTCGCTCATTGCGTTTCCATCACGTAGACATGGCCGTCGCGCTCGACGACCGGAAGGGTGATCAGACCGCGCCCGGCGCAGCGCCCCCCCACGCATTCGCCGCTGGCGGGGTGGTAGAGCGCGCCGTGCGTGGCGCAGATCAAGTATAGCCGCGAGTCGTCGAAGAATTCCCCCGCCTGCCAGTCCAGTTCCACAGGGATATGGCCGCACTGGTTGAGGAAGGCGCGCGGCTGGCCGTCGAAGCGCACCACGAAGGCCGGCTGCGACTGTCCATGGCGTTCGACTTCGAAGCGGATACCGCGTCCGCCCTCTGCGAGCGCCGCCGATTCGCAGATCAGGCGTTCGCGTTCAGCCATGCATGCACCTCGGCAAAACTGTTCATCAGGGCCAGCGGCGCATGCGGATGCAGGTCGTTCGCTTCGTGCGCCCCATAGGTCACCCCCAGGCTGGCAACACCGGCATTCGCCGCCATCAGGAGATCATGGCTGGTGTCGCCGATCACCAGTGCGCGCACCGGTGAAATGTCCAGCTCGTCCAGCAGTTCCAGCACCATCGCCGGATGCGGTTTGGAATGCGTCTGGTCGGCGCAGCGCGTGGCTGCGAAACATGGTCCCAAACCGCTCGTATCCAGGGCGCGCGACAGACCCGCATGGCTTTTGCCGGTGGCGACCGCGAGCGTGAATCCTTGCCCCGACAACGCCCGAAGACCGTCGGCCACCCCGTCGAACAGCGGAATGCAATGGTCGCGCCCGAGATAATGATGGCGGTAGCGTTCGACAAGACGCGGATAGTCGTCCGCCGGCAGATCGGGCAGAAGCGTCTGCAGCGCCTGCACCAGCCCCAGACCGATGATCTGGCGCGAAGCCCGCTCGCCGGGAACCGCCAGACCGATATCTTCGCAGGCGTGCTGGATGGAGTCGACGATCACGCCGGCGGAATCCATCAGCGTGCCATCCCAGTCGAAAATCAGCAGATCAAATTGCTTGGGCATGGTTCGAGCCGAGTGAATCCAGAAATACGGCAAGCTCGGCGGGCAACGGCGCCTCGATCACGAGGGCCTCGCCGGTCAGCGGATGATCGAATGCCAGGCGTGCAGCGTGCAGGAACATGCGTTTGAGCCCCCGCTTCGCCAGCGCCCTGTTCAGCTCGAAATCGCCATACTTGTCGTCGCCGGCAATGGGGAATCCCAGATGTGACGCATGGACGCGAATCTGATGCGTGCGGCCGGTCTTCAGTTCCGCCTCCAGCAGCGTGAATTCCGCATACGATCCCGCACGCGCTTCGATGCGCAGTGGGCCGGAATCTCCTTGTGGCGGAAAGCCCTGCATACGGCGAAAAACCGTATGCGCCGCCTGGCCGTCATCGCGCACGGTCACGCGCTTCTCGCCATTGTCGTCCACGCGCTTGTGCAAGGGCAGTTTCACATGCTGCACCGGATTGGGCCAGCGGCCGGCCACCAGTACGCGATAGCGCTTGTCGATCCGGCCTTCGCGCATGGCGGCGTGCAGGTTCACCAGCGCGCGGCGCTTGAGCGCCACCAGCAGCACACCCGAGGTTTCGCGGTCGAGCCGGTGCACCAGCTCCAGGTAGCGGCATTCCGGCAACTCCAGCCGCAGCTGCTCGATCACCCCGCGCGATACGCCGCTGCCGCCATGTACCGCCAGGCCGGCGGGTTTGTTCAACGCGATCAGCGCCTCGTCGCGATACAGCACCTGCGGCAGCAGGCGATGCGCCGAGGGCGGCAGGCGTGGTGCAGGGGCTGCGGGTGCCGCCGTTCTCACCGGCGGCACCCGTACTTCGTCGCCCAGCTTCAGGCGGTAGCCGGCGTCGACACGCCCGCCGTTGACGCGCACTTCGCCGCCGCGCACCAGCTTGTAGATGCGGCTTTTGGGTACGCCCTTCAACAGGGCCAGCAGGAAGTTGTCCAGACGCTGACCGTCGGCTCCGTCGTCTATCCTGAGCCGGCGAACAACATCTTGCGCTAAGTCCTTAATTTTCATATACACTACCGCCGGTTCGGGCCTCGTTTTGCCCGGACGTCCCGGCGAATCGCCGGGCCATACGAGACACGCCGGTTAAAACGCTCACCGGCCGCCGCTTGCCGGCCCGTCCGGTTCCTGACGCCTCCGCGCGCAGTCGAACCCGACCGCCCCGCCAGCGGCAAAGCAGCGATGTTATCAACGACGCGACACCAAAGCATACGAAATCAGCATCCACGCTCGGAAACCCGGTTTCCAGCGGGGATCGGAAAGACCGTACCGGCCCCGCCGGCAACCCTCTCCAGGAACAGGACACACTTGCCCATGCCCCATCACGCCTTCCACAGCCTGTGACCGCATGCGCCGCCCTCCGCGGGCGGCAGTCTGGCCTGTCCCGTATGCACGCGCGCGGGAGAACCACAATGAAGCGCATGCTATTCAACGCAACCCAGGCGGAGGAACTCCGGGTTGCCATCGTCGACGGCCAAAAGCTCGTCGACCTTGACATCGAGTCCGCCAGCAAGGAACAACGCAAGGGCAACATCTACAAGGGCGTCGTCACACGTGTCGAGCCCAGCCTCGAAGCCGCCTTCGTCGACTACGGCTGCGAGCGCCACGGCTTTCTGCCATTCAAGGAAATCGCCCGTTCCTGCCTGCCCGGCAACGGCAAGGTTCCCGAAAACCTCAAGGAAGGCCAGGAACTCCTGATCCAGGTGGAAAAGGACGAGCGCGGCAACAAGGGCGCGGCGCTCACCACCTACATCTCACTGGCCGGACGCTACGTCGTGCTGATGCCGACCAACCCGCGCGGCGGTGGCGTCTCGCGCCGCATCGAAGGCGAAGAACGCAACGAACTGCGCGACACCCTGGCGCAGCTCGACGTGCCCGAAGGCATGAGTCTGATCGCACGCACCGCCGGCATCGGCCGCGGCGCCGAGGAATTCCAGTGGGATCTGAGCTACCTGCTGCGCATCTGGGAAGCCATCGACGGCGCATCCCGCGCGCTCAAGGCGCCTGAGCTGATCTACCTCGAATCCAACCTGATCACCCGCGCGATCCGCGACCACTTCTCGGCCGACATCGGCGAAATCCTCATCGACACCGAGGACGTCTACGAACAGGCCCGCGCGTTCATGGAAAACGTGATGCCGGCCAACGTCAACAAGGTGAAGCTCTACCGCGACGACGTGCCGCTGTTCTCACGCTTCCAGATCGAACACCAGATCGAATCGGCCTTCTCGCGCCAGGTCAACCTGCCCTCAGGCGGCGCCATCGTCATCGACCATACCGAGGCGCTGGTCTCCGTCGACGTCAACTCCGCGCGCGCCACGCGCGGCAGCGACGTCGAGCAGACCGCGTTCAACACCAACCTCGAAGCGGCCGACGAAATCGCCCGCCAGATGCGCCTGCGCGACCTGGGCGGCCTGATCGTGATCGATTTCATCGACATGGAAAATCCCAAGCATCAGCGCGAGGTGGAAAACCGGCTGCGCGATGCGCTGCATCACGACCGCGCCCGCGTGCAGACCGGCAAGATCTCGCGCTTCGGCCTGCTGGAAATGTCGCGCCAGCGTCTGCAGCCGTCCCTCGGCGAAACCAGCCACACCGCCTGTCCGCGCTGCCACGGTACCGGCCACATTCGCGGCACCGAATCGTCCGCCCTGCACATCCTGCGCATCCTGCAGGAAGAGGCAATGAAGGAAAACACCGGCGCCGTGCACGTGCAGGTGCCGGTCGACGTCGCCACGTTCCTGCTCAACGAGAAGCGCGTCGACATCCACGCCATCGAATCGCGGCTCAAGGTCAATGTGGTGCTGATTCCCAATATCCACATGGAGACGCCGAACTACACCCTCACCCGCCTGCGTCACGAGGAACTCAACCAGCGCGATGCCGCCGAGCCCAGCTACAAAATGATGGCCGTGCCGGAAACCGAGGCCACCTATCAGACTGCACAGACCGCGGCACCCACCCGCCTGGAAGCGGCAGTCAAGTCGATCGCACCGCCTCCGCAACCCCTACCCGCCGCGCAGCCCGCGGTGCCGCCCACCGTGCCGTCGCAAGGCGGGCTGTTCGAGCGCATCTTCAGCTGGTTCAAGAAACGGGGAGACGAAGCATCCGTCTCGGCTGCGCCGGTTGCCGAAGCGGCACCGTCCGCCCCCGCGCGTGGCGAACGTCGCGAACGCAAGCCCGGCGCCCGCCGCAGCCGCGGCGAAAGCCGAAACGGCGATCGTCAGACCGAGGTGCGCGAACCGCGCCCGACCGAACCCAAGGGTGGCGAAGCCAAGCCGCCGCGGCCACCGCGGCAGCCCAAGCCGCCCAAAGAAGCCAAGCCCGAAGCCGAGGCCGCGCCACGCGCAGTTGAGGCGGTCGTTGCCGAAACGAATGGCGACGACAAACGCGAACCGCGCAACCGCCGCGGACGCGGCCGCCGTGGACGCGGCGAAGGCCGCGGTGAAACGGCCAACGGTTCCACTGCGCCGCACGCCATCATCGAGATTGCCGGCTATCGGGCCATCATCGAAGTCGCCCGGCCAGCCAAGCCCAAACCCGCGCCCGCCGCCCGGCCCGCCGCCACGCCTGCGGCAGTCGCCCCCGAGCCGGCCCAGCAGCCGCTGCAGCTCGAGACCGGCAATGCGCCTGTCGTGTCTGCCCCCCAATCGGGCGGCGTCACTGCCACGCCGGCCAGCGTCCTGGCTACCCTGGCGGCCGCTTCCGATCTGCAGCAGGTCGAAACCCAATCTGCCGCCGACAGCGCGGCGGAGAGCGGCGAACCCGCCCGCCCGCGCCGGCGCCGGCGCCCCGCCGCCAGCAAAGCCGACGCAGAACCCGTCAGCCTGATGCAGGTGGAAACCAGCAGTGCGACCGCCCCCGCCGAAGCCGCCACGTCCCCGTCTGCCGCGCCTCATCCCACTCGCCGGCGCCCGCGCCCGCAGGTGGCCGAGACGCAGGAACCGCTGGTACAGGTGGAAACGCACGGTAACTGAAGCAGGAGCCACACCCATAAAAAAGGGCCGCATCCGCGGCCCTTTTTGCGCTGTCGGCCAGCAGTACGGTTCAGACGCGCGAGCGGCCGCTGCTCGACAGTTCGCGGATCAGCCCCTGCACCGCATCCTCGATCATGTCCAGGTTCTCCTCGAACCCTTGCGGGCCGCCGTAGTAAGGATCGACGACATCGAGATTCGGGTATTTGCGGCTGAACGCGAGCAGACGGCGGATTTTGTCCTGGTGGCGCGTGGGCGCACGTTGCATCAAGCGGTTCACGTTGTCGCCGTCCATCGCCAGGATGTAGTCGAAACGCTCGAAATCGACGTCCTCGACCTTGCGGCCCCGAAGCCCGCTGATATCCACGCCGCGCTGGCGGATGGCCTGCTGCGCGCGCGGATCGGGCGGCGCACCGACATGGTAGGCATGCGTGCCGGCCGAATCGATCTCGACCGCATCTTCCAGCCCCGCCTCGCGCACGGCCTTCCGGAACATGCCTTCCGCCATGGGCGAGCGGCAGATATTGCCCATACAGACGAACAGAACGGTCTTTTTACTCATGGAAATCATTTGCTTGCGATTGACCCCGGGGGATTCTACAGAGGAAAGCGCCTGTTCGAGTGCCGAGGCACCCGGATAGTTTCAGGCACGCGCTCCCATCGTTGGTGCCATCCCGGCATCCATCGAATGGCATGCCGCCGTTGTTCAATCCAGCGCGCTCTTGAGCGCATGCCACTGGATGGGTGCGGCGGGCGCGTTCTGCAAGGCCTCGGTCTGCTTGCGCTTGGCGTACTCCGCCGCGCGCTGCACGAATTTCTCCAGATCGGCGTTGGCGATGCGCGTCTGTTCTTCCATTTCGTCGGGCGTCAGCGGTGCCTCGACCAGTTGCGTTTCGATGCGCAGGATGGCCGGATAGCGCTCCGTCAGCATTCGCAGCATCGCGTCGAGCTTGTCGCCGGTAAAGGCGTAGCGCAGTCTCCTGGTAAGGAACAGCCGCAGGATTGCGCCGTCGTCCGATCCGCAGCGATTGTTGATCGCCGCGGCTTCTTTCTGCAGCCAGCCGCGCAGACGCAGCGGCGTGATCTCCACGCCGGGATTCAGGATGGCGATACGGATTTGTCCCGAAGCCATGCGGGGCTCCTGTCAAGTAAATATGGAATTGTGCAGAAGATTGGCGAACGGGGCCAATCCCGGGCATGAATGACGGCCGATGCGGCACGTCTGCATCGCGAAAACGCGCCGGAGGTTTTTTGCCGAACGGCGTATGAATTTCCGGCTTGCCGGCCGGAGCAGCCCGGTAGCAGAATGCCGGAGCGGCACACAGTCCGCGCGCCCTCCAGGGATCACAGAAGGAAAAGACCATGCTTGAACTCAGACCCAGCTGTGAGCACTGCAACACGCCGCTGCCGCCCGAATCCCCTGAAGCGCGCATCTGCAGTTATGAATGCACGTTCTGCGCGACGTGCGTCGACACCCTTTTGCGAAACGTCTGCCCGAATTGCGGCGGCGGGTTTGTTCCCCGGCCCGTCCGGCCGGCGAAAAACTGGAAGGACGGCAACTCTCTTGAAAAGGACCCCGCGAGCACCGCGGTCCGGCACAGGCCGGTCGACCTCGAAGCCCATGCGCGGTTTGCTGCCGCGCTCCAGTCGATTCCGGCGGAGAAGCGTTGACGCAACGCGCGCGCCCTATTCCCGCTCCGCCACCCCGAACAGCAGCGCCTTCAGATCCTTCAGCTGATCGCGCAGCACGGCTGCCTTTTCGAATTCCAGGTTCTTCGCCGCCTCCTGCATTTCCTTCTCGATCTTCTTCACCTTCTTCGTCAGCGATTTCTCGTCCATGACCTTGTATTCCGCGGCGGTCTGGGCGGCTTTCAGTTCCTGGCGCGCGGCGTCGGCATCGTAGACACCGTCGATGATGTCCTTGATGCGCTTGACCACGCCGCGCGGCGTGATGCCGTGCTCGGCGTTGAAGGCAAGCTGTTTGTTGCGGCGACGCCCGGTTTCGCCGATGGCCCGCTTCATCGAATCAGTCGTGTTGTCGGCGTAGAGAATCGCGGTGCCATTCAGATGCCGCGCCGCGCGGCCGATGGTCTGAATCAGCGAACGCTCGCTGCGCAGAAAGCCCTCCTTGTCGGCGTCGAGAATGGCGACCAGCGACACCTCGGGGATATCGAGGCCTTCGCGCAGCAGGTTGATGCCGACCAGCACGTCGAATTCGCCCAGCCGCAGGTCGCGGATGATTTCCACGCGTTCGACCGTATCGATGTCCGAATGCAGGTAGCGCACCTTGATGCCGTGCTCGGCCAGATAATCGGTGAGATCCTCGGCCATGCGTTTGGTCAACGTGGTGACCAGCACGCGTTCGCCGACGGCGATACGCTTCTTCGCCTCGCTCATCAGGTCGTCGACCTGGGTGGACACCGGACGCACTTCGACCACGGGATCGACGAGGCCCGTGGGCCGCACCACCTGCTCGACCACCTGGCCGGCATGCTCGGCCTCGTATTTGGCCGGCGTGGCCGAGACGAACACGGTCTGCGGCATCAGCGCCTCGAATTCCTCGAATTTCAGCGGCCGGTTGTCGAGCGCGGACGGCAGGCGGAAGCCATAGTCGACCAGGTTCTCCTTGCGCGAACGGTCGCCCTTGTACATGCCGCCCACCTGCGTGACGGTGACGTGCGACTCGTCGATGATCATGATCGCGTCCTTGGGCAGGTAGTCGATCAGCGTAGGCGGCGGCTCGCCCGGCTTGCGCCCGGACAGGTGCCGCGAGTAGTTCTCGATGCCCTTGCAGAAGCCCAGCTCGACCATCATTTCCAGGTCGAAGCGGGTGCGCTGTTCCAGCCGCTGCGCCTCGACCAGCTTGTTGTGGGCGTAGTACCACTCCAGCCGCTCGCGCAGCTCGACCTTGATCGCCTCGATGGCGCGCAGCGTGGTTTCGCGCGGCGTGACATAGTGGCTGGACGGGAATACGGTGAAGCGCGTAACCTTCTGCAGGATCTGTCCGGTGAGCGGGTCGAACAGATGCAGCGTTTCGACCGTATCGTCGAACAGTTCCACCCGCACCGCGGTCTCGGCGTGTTCCGCCGGGAAGATGTCGATAACGTCACCGCGCACGCGGAATACGCCGCGCTTGAATTCGAAATCGTTGCGGTCGTACTGCATCTGCGTCAGCCGCGCGATGATGTCACGCTGCGAGAGCTTTTCGTTCAGGCGCAGCATCAGGATCATGCTGTGGTAGTCGGACGGGTCGCCGATCCCGTAGATGGCCGAGACAGTGGCCACGATCACGCAGTCGCGCCGCTCCAGCAGGGATTTGGTCGCAGACAGCCGCATCTGCTCGATGTGCTCGTTGATACTGGAGTCCTTCTCGATGAACAGATCGCGCGCCGGCACATAGGCCTCGGGCTGATAGTAGTCGTAGTAGGAAACGAAATACTCGACCGCATTTTCCGGGAAGAACTCGCGCATTTCGGCATAGAGCTGCGCCGCCAGGGTCTTGTTGGGCGCCATGACGATGGCCGGCCGGCCGGTACGCGCGATGACGTTGGCCATGGTGAAGGTCTTGCCAGAGCCGGTCACGCCCAGCAGGGTCTGGTACGACAACCCGTCGTCGATGCCTTCGACCAGACGGTCGATCGCCGCAGGCTGGTCGCCTGCAGGCGGAAAGGGCTGGAACAGCCGGAACGGGCTATTGGGGAAGGTCTGGAACACGGGTAAAATCGCGCGGCCAAAAAAACTTGTTGAGTTTAGCACTCGCCCCTAGCAGGCGCATTTCAAGGAACCATCGTGGAACTCTCCCGCCGCGTCCAGGCCATCAAGCCTTCGCCCACTCTCGCCGTCACCGCCCGCGCCGCCGCGCTCAAGGCCGGCGGCCGCGATATCGTGGGCCTGGGGGCCGGCGAACCCGACTTCGACACCCCGCAGCACATCAAGGATGCGGCCATCGCGGCGATCAACAAGGGATTCACCAAATACACCGCGGTCGACGGCACGCCTTCGCTCAAGGCGGCGATCATCGCCAAGTTCAAGCGCGACAACGGGCTGGCCTACACGCCCAAGCAAATCCTGGTGTCCTGCGGCGGCAAGCAGAGCTTCTTCAATCTCGTTCAGGCGGTCATCAACCCCGGCGACGAGGTCATCATCCCGGCGCCCTACTGGGTGTCTTACCCGGATATCGTCATCCTGGCCGACGGCAGGCCGGTCATCGTCGAGGCCGGGATCGAACAGGGCTTCAAGATCACCCCGGCGCAGCTCGAAGCGGCGATCACGCCGAAAACGCGCCTGCTGGTCATCAACAGCCCGTCAAATCCGACCGGCGCGGTTTACACCGGCGACGAACTGGCCGCACTCGGCGCCGTGCTGCGCAAGCACCCGCAGGTACTGATCGCCAGCGACGACATGTATGAGCATATCCGGCTCGATGACGTGCCCTTCGTCAACATTCTCAACGTGTGCCCGGATCTCTACGACCGCACGCTGGTGCTGAACGGCGTATCCAAGGCCTATTCGATGACCGGCTGGCGCATCGGCTACGCCGCCGGCCCGGAAGCCATCCTGCGCGCCATGACCAATGTGCAGTCGCAGTCCACCTCCAACCCCACCTCGATCTCGCAGGTGGCCGCCGAGGCCGCGCTGAACGGCGACCAGGACTGCATCGTTCCCATGCTGGACGCCTTCAAGACGCGCCATCGTTACGTGGTCGATGCGCTCAACGCCATCCCCGGCTTCCAATGCGTGCACAGCGGCGGTGCCTTCTATGCTTTTCCGGACGCTCGGCAGGCGATCCAGTCGCTGCTGGCGCGCGACGTGATCGAGGCAGGCACCGACATCGCCTTCTCCGAATATCTGCTGGAATCCGCCGACGTCGCCGTCGTCCCCGGTTCGGCCTTTGGTGCGGAAGGCTACATTCGCCTGTCCTTCGCCACGTCGCAGGCCAACCTGGAAAAGGCGCTCGCGCGCATCGCCGCCGCGCTCGCATGAGCGCGCATTAAAGCAGGCGCTGGCCTGCGCGCCGCTTCGCGGGTAGGCTAGCGCCATGCGTCGGCCCGCCCTCTCGCCCCCGCGCGGCACCCTTTCCTGGCTGCTCCAGCTCGGCTACACCACCGCCCGCCTGTTCGGCCAGAACGGCCTGCAGAACCACGCCGCCGCCACTGCCTTCTACTTCCTGCTGTCAGCCACGCCCCTGCTGCTGCTGCTGAGCTACGCCCTGCAACTGCTGGGGCAGATCGCCGAGAATTCCGTACCCGCCACCATCCTCATGGCCGCGCTCTACGACCAGTTGCGTCTCGACAGTCTGACCGCCTACGGCTTTATCCCGCGCCGCGCCCAGCTAGCCGCCGGCGGCGTCGGTCTTGTCACCCTGATCCTGTCCTCGCGCGGACTGGTCAACGCCGTGCACGGCGCCTTCAAGGTCATCTTTCCCGACCGCAGCAAGCGCAGTCTGGTGCTGTCGTGGGTGCTGCCGTTAATCATCCTGCCGGTGCTGTTCCTGCTGATGGGCGTGGGTGCGCTGGCACAGGTCATTCTGCGTTTTCTGGCGCAGAACGATTTCATCGGCATCGGCAACGCCCATCTGCTGCAGGCCCTGAACGCGCTGTTCGGCTTTGCCATGCTGTGGGCACTGCTGTTCGCCGCCTACTGGCGCCTGCCGCGCCACCCCCCACCGGCACGCGACGCCGCCCGGTTCGCCCTGATCGCAGCCGGCAGCCTCACACTGCTGTTTGCCTTGTTCGGCGCCGTCTTCAAGCTGGAGAACTATCACAACCTGTACGGGGCGCTGGGCGGCGTGATCTTCGTCCTCATCGGCGGCTATTTCGCCTTCCTGCTCATCTACCTGTGCGCACAGGCGCTGTACGCCTATGGCAAGGCGGACATCACCGCACTGGAAAAACTCTTCCTTGCCGGCCATGGCGAAGGCACAGGTAAGCTGGAGAGCTATGTATTCGGCGACGCCGGCCGCCTGCTCGACAAATACGGTCAGACTTACACGCCCGGCCAAGCCGTGATCGAGGAAGGCGCGGAGGATCGCGTTGCCTACTTCCTCTACGCCGGCCGCGCAGTGGTCACGAAACGCACCGACGCCGGCGAGCGCCGCCTCGGCGAACTCGGCGAAGGCCAGCTCTTCGGCGAAATGGCCTATCTGCTCAACGAGACGCGCACCGCTTCCGTGGTAGCCGATACCGAGATCACCGTGCTCGCCTTGCCGCCTCACCTGCTGGAGGAACTGATGCGGCATTCCGCCCCGCTGTCGCGCCGCATCATCGACACCCTGTGCAAACGGCTGGAACACATGAATCTGGCGACCCGGGCCTGACCGGCTAGAATAGTGTATATATTTACACTATATTAGTTGCCGGCCCATCCGCATGCAGGCGGGCCACCCGCCGCCATGCCCCTGCACACACTCTACGTCGACCTCAATTCCTTCTTCGCCTCGGTCGAGCAGCAACTGCGCCCCGAACTGCGCGGCCGCCCCGTGGGCGTGCTGCCGGTCATGGCCGATACCACCTGCTGCATCGCCGCCAGCATCGACGCCAAGCGCTACGGCATCCGTACCGGCACCCCCGTATGGCAGGCGCGCAGGCTGTGCCGCGACATCGTATTCGTGCAGGCGCGCCCCGCCACCTATGTCGAGATCCATCACCGCATCGTCGCCGCCGTCGAATCGTGCACGCCGGTGGGCGAAGTCCTCTCCATCGACGAAATGGCCTGCGAACTCATGGGCCGCGAACGCGAGGAAACCCAGGCCATCGCGCTCGGCAAGCGCATCAAACGGGCCATCTACGATCAGGTGGGCGACATGCTGCACAGCTCGGTCGGCATCGGCCCCAACCGCTTCCTCGCCAAGACCGCATCCAACATGCAGAAGCCCGACGGCCTCGTCGTCATCCGGCGCGAGGACCTGCCGCAGCGCCTGTACAGTCTGGCGCTGCGCGATCTCACCGGCATCGGGCGCGCCACCGAAGCACGGCTCAACCGGCTCGGCATCCATACTGTCGAAGCGCTCTGCGCCGCCAGCGCCGACACCCTGCGCCACGCCTGGAACGGCATCGAGGGCGAGCGCTATTACGCCAGACTGCGCGGCGACACGCTTGCCGCGCCACCGACCCGCCGTTCCAGCATCGGGCACTCGCACGTACTCGCGCCTGACCTGCGCGACCCCGTCTCCGCCCAGGCCGTGCTCTACCGCCTGCTGCACAAGGCCGCCACCCGGCTGCGCCACTACGGCTTCTGCGCCGGCAGCCTCGGCCTGCATCTGCACTATCTCGACAACCCGCATGACCGTCACTGGACCGGACAGACCCGCTTCGCCCCTCACGCCGACACCTTCAGGTTCAACGCCGCCTTCGCCGGGCTGTGGCAGCGCCGTCCGCCCGAGCCCGCCCCCATCCTCAAGGTCGGCGTCACGTTCACCGAACTCGTCGAGGCCCACCAAACCACGCGCGACCTCTTCGACCCCGTCGACCGTCACGCCGGCCTCAACGCCGCCCTCGACCGCATCAACCGGCGCTACGGCCCCAATACCCTCTACTTCGGCGGCGCCCACAAGGGCCGCGGCGCAGCGCCCATGCGCATCGCCTTCAGCCACGTACCTGAACTGCAGGTGGAACGCGACGGCTGAGGGTTGACCGGAATGCCCGCCCTCTCTAGAATGCGCGCTTCTTTTCCCCGATAGCTCAGTCGGTAGAGCGACGGACTGTTAATCCGCAGGTCCCTGGTTCGAGCCCAGGTCGGGGAGCCAGATACGAAGAGCCTCGCAGCGATGCGGGGCTTTTCTCGTTTGAGGCTTTGTAGACGGAATTGTAGACAACTGTCTACAATTCTACGTCCACATGCCGTGCGCGTCGTGTTATTCGAGGCCGGTACGCCATTGAGTATCGATGCCGAGGGGTGAGATCCCCGTTTCCCAGTGCCACGCATTGTCGACGCAGTAGTCGACTACTCGACAGCTCTCATCCGGGCCATGCCCTTTCTGAACAATCCGGCACCGGTTTGCATTGCCGACTCTGCGTGACGCGCCATGCGGGAACCCGCCAGTCGGACGACCGTTGCGCAACAGGCCATTTCACCGATGATCCGGCACTGCCTCTCTAGGCCTGCATTGGTATCTTTTTTGCTGGACAACGTCGACTTCAATCCTCAAGGGAATCACAAGAAATGAACCTGCTGGGTAAAACTCTGACTGGCTGCGCTGTCGCGGCCCTGTGGGCAGGCGCTGCCAACGCCAGCATGATCACGGTCAGCATGACCGTCGACAATTCCTACGCGCTTTATACCGGGACCCTGGACGGCGCGACGACGTTCATTGGCAGCGACGGGAACTGGCCCACCGTGGAGACCTACCACTTCACGCTCTCGCCTGGCGATTACATTTATGTGGTGACCGATTCCGACAAAAGCACAGCACAAGGCTTTCTGGCCCAGTTCAATAACCTGACCGACGGTTACACGTTCTACAGCCAGGACCCGCAATGGCAGGTGACCGCAACAGGTCTGGGCGGTGCGGCGCCCTACAGCGGATCGGTATCGGACATCGGCCTGCTTACCCGGGAAATCCTGAATGCAAATGCGGGCAACAATGCGTCTGGCGGCTGGACGAACTTCACGACCGGAAACAGCAATGGCGCATCGCCCTGGGGCGCGATGGGAGGTATCGACCCGGATGCGAGCTGGGTCTGGTATGCCGGCGGCAACTGCAACACGGCCAATCCGACCATCGGGGGATGCGACGCGGGCGAGTGGCTCGTCTTCCGGATCGCGGCGGCGGCCACGCCGGACAATCCCGTCCCCGACTCACACGGCGTGCCGGAGCCTGCCTCGATCGCGCTGTTCGGCCTGGGAATGCTGGGACTGGCCGCATTCCGCCGCAGGCCCGCGGCGAATTGACCATGCCCAGGCCGTAACGGAAAACCGCTTCCCCAGGTTTTTCAGCTACAGGCCCATCACGAATGGCCATCTCCTTGGGGGATGGCCATTTCAATTCCGGATTGGAAATTGCCGACAGGCCCCGGACGACAGGAAGAGCGAAACCGTCCCGCACATCCCCTGATCGGTCATCGCATTGCTTCATGAAATGCGGTGGGCGACAAACCCGGGTCGCGGCTGTCCCCGTCCCTTCACGCCCAGTATTTCGCCTTGTCCGGCAGCACCCAGCGCACGCCGCCGCGCGGGTCTTCCTTGTCGCCGCGGTAGCGCGGGATGAGGTGGATATGCAGATGCGGCACGGTCTGGCCGCCGGCCGGACCGTGGTTGATGCCGATGTTGTAGCCGTCGGGCTGGTGATGCTTTTCGACGACCGCCTTCGCGCGCGCGAGCATGTTCAGCAATGCCACCTGTTCTTCGGGCGTGGCCTCGAACAGGGTGGGAAAATGGCGGCGCGGAATCACGACGGTATGGCCGGGCGATAAGGGGAAGCCGTCGGCGTAGGCCACGGTGAGTTCGTCTTCGGCGAGGATGCGATGGGTCTGCAGGGTGCAGAACGGACAGGGTTTGGTTTCGGGCGGATTCATGGTCGACGCGGTACGGAAAACCGCCCGAGTGTACCGCAGGCTTCACGCCGGCCAGGGCAGCGCACCGTTCACCAGGAAATCGGCGACGGGAAAGTCGTGCATCTCGCGCCCACGCGCGGCGCGGAAGCGCACGTGCGCACCGGCGAGTTCGCACAGCCAGGCTTCCTGCCAGGCCGGCTGCTTCTTCGACAAAGCCCCGGGCGTGAAGAGCGCGACGTTGAGACCGCCGCCGGTATCGCGCGCGGAAACGAATTCGAAGGCCTCGACGCCGGCCGCGCGCATGGCCGCGCCCAGCGCCTGCGTGGCGGCATAGTCGGCGGGATCGGTGAGCTGCGCGCGATGCGTATCGAAAGGCGACGCCTGCAGGCGCAGGCCGTGCGCAGTGCGCCAGGCCGCACCGAACAGGGTGTGCTGGGTATCGAGCTTGCCCGGCGGCGGCGCAGCCATGCCGTACCAGAACACGAAGCGGTAGTAGGCCGCCTCGGCCAGCACGGTGCGGGTTGCCTGCGAGCCGTAAAACAGGCTGGGTTCGTGGCGGGTGCCGAAACGCGAGCCGTGCTTCAGCGGCGGATAGCGGAAAGGCGTGGCCAGCAGGTAATGCAGGCCGCTGTCGCGCCGGGGCGGCTTGGTGGTTTCGAGCAGATCTTCGAGCACGGCCTGGCGGGCGAGGCTGGAAACGAGGCGGCTGGTTGCGACTTCCTCCTGGCTTTCGACCAGGCGCCGCAGCTCGCCCGCGAGCGGCGCCGGGCCGGCCTGCGCCACCCGCGCGGCCCAATCCGTCAAAGCTTGCCCCGCATCGCGTCCAGATATTCGAGCACGCTTACGAGACCGGCCACGGATTTCATCTGCTCGGCCGGCACGCCGCCGGTGTGCAGGTTTTCGGTGTGCATCCAGTGCCGCATCGCCTGCGCATCGCCGCCCACCAGCACATAGAGCGCACGGTAGCAGCGCACCACCAGCAGCGCGAGTTCGCCTGCCTTGCTCGCCGGGTCGATCCGCCCACGGCTGATGGCCGTGCGATCCTTGCCGACGATGTCGCCCAGCGCAGCCTGGTTGAGCCCCAGCCACTTGCCTGCACCGACGAGGGCTTCGCCCAGGACGGCTGCGGGATCGGTATCGTGTGCGACGGCCAGATTCATGCGCATCCCCAGTTAAAGTGTATTTTGCACATTATATTGAATATTGTGATTTTTTCACTACCTGCCGGCATGTGGCATGCCGTGCAGCGGGGTGGCGCATTCTGCCCAACCCGGCCTGCCCGCCGGCGAAAAGACGGCCCCGCAGCCGTCGCAGGCTCGGGCAGCGACGGCATCGCCCTGCGCTGCGTTTGGTCCCGCAACCCGCCATAATGTCCGCGCACGAGATATAAGGGAGATCCATGAGCGCGTTCAAACCCGCCGATCCGAACGCCCTGCTGCGGACCGTTCTGCGCGAAACCGAATCCGAGGTGCTGGCGTTCGACACGGCCACACTGCGCATCCTGGCCGTCAACGCCGCCGCAGCGCGCAATCTGGGCCATCCCCAGACACACCTGCGCGACATGCGGCTCGACGACTGCCTGGCTGCGAACGAGGCCGCCATGCTCGCTTCCCGTCTGGCCCGGGATATGGCCGGACCCGCCCGCCGCATCGCATTGCGCGCGCATTGCCGGCGCCGCGACGGCAGCCTCTACCCGGTGGCGGTGCGAATCGTACCGACCGGCGACGACGGGCAGCGTCTGTGGATCGCCCGCGATCTTTCCGGACGCGAAGCCGCCCGGCTGGCGATGACGCAATCGCCGCCCGATCTGCGCGCGGTGGTGGCGCACATTCCCGGCATGGCCTACCAGGTGCTGCGCAAACCCGACGGCAGCACCACGCTGCGCTACGTGAGCGCGCAGTCGGCCCGCCTGCTGGGCATCAAGGCGGCCAGCCTGCGCGCCCGGCCGGAACGCTTCTTCGACCTGATTCTCGACGAGGACAAGCCCGACTACCTGACCCGGCTGGCTGCCGCCGGTGGCGTACCGATGAGCTTCAACTGGGAAGGCCGGATCTGGCTCAAGGCCTGGCACGACGTGAAATGGGTCAACCTGCGGGTCAGCCGGCGCGAAACCCCCGAAGGCACGATCTGGGACGGCATCATGCTGAACGTCACCCACAGCCGCGAGGCGGACGCCGAAATCCGCCGTTCGCGTGCCCAGCTCGCCGCATTGGCAGCCCACGTCGAAACCGCAAAGGAACAGGAACGCCTCAACCTCGCCCGCGAGGTGCACGACGATCTGGGCGGCAATCTGGCCGCGATCAAGATCGGCCTGTCCGGGCTGCTGCGACGGCTGCCCGGGGATCAGACCGCGCTGATCGAACGCACCGCCTACCTCGACAACGTGGTCGACCAGACCATCGAGGCCACCCATCGCATCGCCGCCAGCCTGCGGCCGCCGGTGCTGGATTTCGGCATCGTGTCCGCCCTCGAATGGCAGATCGAGCGGTTCGGACACACCACAGGCATGGCCTGCACGCTCGACGCGCCAGCCACGCCGATCCCGCTCGGCACCGACGCGGCCATCGCGGTCTTTCGCATCGTTCAGGAGGCGCTGACCAACGTCGCCAAGCATGCGCGGGCCAGCCGGGTGAAAGTCGGCCTGGCCCTGGACGGCGATACGCTCGTCGTCCGCGTGACCGACAACGGCCAGGGCATCGCGGCGAAGCCGCCGCGCAACGGCAGCGGCTTCGGCGTGCTGGGCATGACCGAGCGGGCCGCGGCGCTGGGCGGCGAGCTCATCGTCGAAGCGGCACCGCGGCGCGGCACGCAGGTCCGCCTGCGGGTGCCGCTCGCACCCGGGAAATAACGGCATAATGCCGTCATCGTCCGCCTGATCCGACGCAATGGCCGCCGCAAAACCCTATCGCATCCTCATCGTCGATGATCACGCCATCGTTCGCGAGGGTTTGAAGCAGATCCTCGCCGATACGGACGACATCGTGGTCGGTGGCGAAGCCGAAAATTCGAGCAAGGCTCTGCAGATGGCCCGCAAGAGCCCCTGGGACATGGTGCTGATGGATATTTCCATGCCCGACCGGAACGGCCTGGAAACCCTGGAGTTGCTGAAAAAGGAGCATCCGGGCATCAAGGTGCTCATGCTCTCCATGCACCGCGAGACGCTCTATGCCGTCCGCGCGCTGAAATCCGGTGCGGCCGGCTATCTCAACAAGCAGAGCGCGCCGGACCAGCTGGTCGACGCCATCCGCCTGGTCGCCTCCGGCAAGAAATACATCAGCCCCGAAGTCGCGCAGGAGCTGGCCAGCACGGTGAGCGGCGAGCGCGAGGCGCTGCCGCACGAAACCCTGTCCAACCGCGAATACCAGACCCTGTGCCTGATCGCTTCCGGCCTGCCGGTCTCGGCCATTGCCGAGCAGCTCAAGCTGTCGGTCAAGACCATCAGCATGTACCGGTCGCGCCTGCTTCAGAAGATGCAGCTGAAGAACAACGCGGAATTGACGCATTACGCGATCAGGCACAAGCTGGTCGAGTGAAAGAGAACGGGCATCGGGCACCAGGAACCGAAGGCCGGACACCGCCGCGGCACGGCCGCAGAGAAGCCGCCAGGCCTCATTCCCGGCCCCTAATGCCCGAAATGCCGGGATTTTCCCGCCTTAATCCGGCCTTACCCGCATCCCGCTTCGCCCTACCATGCGGAGCATCGAATACGGCCCCGATCCGGGCCAGGACATGAACCATGGCTGAACCGCCGACCAGCATCAATCTTGCCAACCCGTCCGAAGTTGCCCGGGAAACCCTGCGCCGGCTGGCCTTGCGCCGGATCGCCCCGACTCCGGACAACTACCAGGCGCTGTATGAGGAAATCACGGGCGGCGCACCGGCCGGGCAGGCGGGCGGCGGCGCCACCGCCGTCAGCGCGCTGAACGGGCTGATCATGGACCTCAACCTGCACCACCCGGAGCTGGCCGCGCCCGTCGCGGAACTCGATCAGGCGGTGCGGCGGAACGACTGGCCCCAGTGCCGCAAGCAGCTCGGCCTGATCACCCGCCAGCTCAAACAGGACACCGGAGGCTCCGGGCGTAGCGGCGATCATTTCGCCCTGCTGCGCGAACTGCTGGCCAAAACCCTGGAATTCGGCGTGGCCATCCAGCTTGCCCACAATCCGGCCCTGGCCGAGCGCGCGCAGAAACTGGCCGTGCAGGTACGTGAAGCCAACAGCGCCAATACACTGCGCGAAGCCGCCAGCGGACTGAAAAGCCTCTGGATCGACATCGATCTCGGCGTTTCGCACAGCACGGACCAGCAGGAGACACTCCGGCGCATTCTGCTGCTGCTGGTGGAAAACATCGGCGAACTGCTCGACGACGATTCCTGGATGCGTGGCCAGCTCGACATGGTGCAGGACGTGATCATCGGTCCGATCCGGATCCGCGAGCTGCAGGAAGCCGAGCGTCGGCTGAAGGACATCATCTACAAGCAGAGCATGGTCAAGCACAGCCTGCGCGAGGCCACCGCCACGCTCAAGGCGACCATGACCGCCTTCGTCAACCGCATGGGCGACATCGTCGCCGTCTCCGACGAATACCAGGAAAAACTCGTCACCCACGTCGAACGCATCAGCCAGACCGAGGACGTGCTCGAACTGCAGAAGATTCTGGAAAGCCTGCTGGAGGAAACCCGCGCCGCGCAGTCCGGCACGCATGCGGTGCGCGACGAGCTGGTGGCCGAGCGCGATGCCGCGCTGGAAGCCGAAAACCGTATCCGCCAGCTGGAAAACCAGATCGCCCAGATGAGCGCGCTGGTACGCGAGGATCCCCTGACGCACAGCCTGAACCGGCGTGGCCTGGACGACGAATTCACGCGCGAGGCCGCGCGTGCCGAACGTTTCAAGAGCGCGTTCAGCATCGCCGTGCTGGATGTCGACAATTTCAAGAAGCTGAACGACGAACGCGGCCATCAGGTCGGCGACGACGCACTCGTCCACCTGGTCCAGGTGGCCAAGGACGAACTGCGCATCACCGATCATGTCGCCCGGCTGGGCGGCGAGGAATTCCTCATCCTGCTGCCGAACACCGGCCACAAGGAAGCCATCCGCATCATCACCCGCCTGCAGCGCCGCCTGACCAAGCGCTACTTCCTCGACAAGAACGAACACGTTCTGATCACGTTCAGCGCCGGCGTGGCCGAACATATGCCGGGCGAGGCGCAGGAGACATTGATCGCGCGCGCCGACGCAGCCATGTACGAAGCCAAGCGTGCCGGCAAGAACCGCGTATTCCTGGCGAGAGCCCCGTCCGAAACCCCTCCCGGCTAGGCCCATGCAGAATTTTTCAAAACGCCCTTAACTTTCTCCGACCCCCGACGATTCCTCACACAACGGCGGTTCTCACAGCCCCAGCGGCAAAACCCACGTTGACGGCACCAGAGCCGGAAATCGACCCCACACACTAGGAGAAACACCATGGCACAAGTTATCAACACCAACGTCGCCGCTCTCTTCGCCGGCGCCGCCCTGAACAAATCGGCCATCGGCCTGCAGACCGCCCAGCAGCGCCTGTCGTCGGGTCTGCGCATCAACAGCGCCGCCGACGACGCCACCGGCCTCGGCATTGCCGCCGGCTTCGACTCGAAGATCCGTGGCGCCAACCAGAACATCCGCAAGGCCAACGACGGTATTTCGTCGGCCCAGATCAACGACGGCTACCTGGCCCAGATCCAGGAAAACACCCAGCGTCTGCGCGAGATCTACATCCAGACCGGCGCCGTGACGAACGACGAATCCGTGGCGCTGCTGGCTGAAAACGCCCGTCTCGACGGTCTGGTCACCGCCAACAGCGCGGTCACCGTCGACGAATCCGGCGGCACCGCCGGCGGCTACGGCTCGACCTTCACCGCGGCCACCGCGTTCTCGAACCTGGCCGCCTTCGACACCGAGATCACCGCGATCGTGGGTGCCCGTGCCGACCAGGGCGCGACCATCAGCGCACTGTCCTCCGCCGTGGCCTCCCTGCAGACCGCCGTGGTGAACTACTCGGCTTCCTTCAGCCGCGTGATGGATACCGACTACGCAGCCGAAACGGCCGCGCAGGCCCGCAACAACATCCTTCAGCAAGCCGGCACGGCGGTTCTGGCGCAAGCCAACCAGAACCCCAACACCGTGCTGACGCTGTTGCGGTAATGCCTCGCGCAGCTAATCATCTGCAAGTACCCCGACCGGATGCCCCGGCCGGGGTTTTGGCATGGAGGCGATCGCCATGATCATCCAGACGTCCAATCTCCCTCCCATTCAGGCGATGCAGCCTGATATGCGCGCGCACGGCACGGCGGTTTCGCGGGCCGAAGCCCCCCAGCCCGGTCCGCAGGCGCCCGCAAGCACGGCCGAAGTCCACGCAGCCGTGGCCGCGCTCAACCAGGCGATGCAACAATCCGGCCAGGCGCTGGAATTCAGTGTCGACAACGACAGCCAGCGCACCGTCGTCAGAATGGTCGACACCAACACCGGCGAACTGATCCGTCAGTACCCGTCCGAAGCGACACTCGCAATCTCGCGCAACATCGCCGAATTTCAGCAAGGCCTGCTGATCGAGCAAAAGGCCTGATTCGCTAAGGAGAATCGATCATGGCGAGCATCTCATCCTCTACCAACACCGCATTCGACGTGCCGACCCTGGTGTCGCAGTTGATGGCGGTCGAGCGCAAGCCGATCGACGATCTGAACACCAAGATATCCAGCTATCAAACCAAGATTTCCTCGTTCGGCACGCTCAGCAGCCTGATCTCGACATTGCAGGGTTCGGCCAGCGCCCTGAGCAGCAGCCTGAGCAAGACCACCGCAACGCCGTCCAACGCCGCGGCCCTGGCCTCGACCTCGGACAGCACTGCCGTGCCCGGCACCTACAGCGTCAACGTCAGCCAGCTCGCCCAGGCGCAGAATCTCGTCGCCGCCGGCCAGACCAGCAGCAACACGGCCATCGGCAACGGCACACCGACTACGCTGACCTTCGATTTCGGCACCATCAGCGGCGGCACGCTGACCAACGGCATTTACAGCGGCGCCAGCTTCACATCGAACGGCAACGGCACGGCCAGCGTCGTCATCGACAGCACGAACAACACGCTCGAAGGCATCCGGGATGCGATCAACAGCGCCGGCATGGGCGTGACCGCCACGCTCGTCAACGACGGCAGCGGCACCCCCTGGCGTCTCGCGCTGACCTCGACCGAATCCGGTGCCACCAATAGCCTCAAAATCACCACCAGCGGCGGTGACGGCACCCTCGACAACCTGCTGGCCTACGATCCGGCCGGCACGCAGAACATGACCCAGACGCAGGCCGCGCAAAATGCCAGCCTGACCGTCAACGGCATTGCGATCACCAGCGCCTCCAACACTGTCAGCGGCGCCATCCAGGGTGTCACGCTGTCGCTGCAGGGCATCACCGCATCGCCCGCCGCGCTGACCGTGGCGCGCGACGCCACGGCAATGAAGACCGCGGCCTCCGCATTCGTCGACGCCTACAACGCGCTCGCCACCCAGATGAAATCGCGCTCGGCCTACGGCCTGGACGGCGCGAACTCGGGCACGCTGGCCGGCGACGGGACGTTGCGCCTCATGCAGGATCAGTTGCGCGGCATCTTCAACACGCCGGCGACCGGCGGCATCATGAGCTCGCTGGCCGAAGTCGGCATCGCATTCCAGAAGGACGGCACGCTGAAGCTCGACGACGCCAAGTTCGACACGGCCCTGGCAAGCAATTTTGCCGACGTGAAGAACCTGTTCGCCTCGCCTGGCGGCTTCGCCACGCGTATCGCGAGCTGGGCGCAGACCACCCTTCAGCCGGGCGGCATGATCGAAACGCGCACGCAGAGCCTGAACCGCTATATCCAGCAATACAACGACCAGATCGACCGTCTGGAAAAACAGATGACGGCCCTGGAGAAGAAATACACGACCGAATACACCAATCTGAACCTGCTCCTCAGCCGGATGAACACCACCAGCACATTCCTGACCCAGCAGTTGCTCACGCAGCAGTCGAGCGACAAGTAACCCCCTGAAACAATAAAGAGGTCGAGACGTGTACACACCCAATCGCGCCGCCAGCGCCTATGCCCAGGTTGGACTGGAAAGCGGCATCGTCGCCGCCAGCCCGCACCAGCTCATCGTCCTCCTCTACGAGGGTGCCGAACTCGCCGTGCGCATGGCGATCCGCCATATCCAGGATGGCGACCTGAAACAGAAGGCCGTGGCCATCAGCAAGGCCGGCAGCATCATCCACGAAGGCCTGCGCGTCGCGCTCGACAAACAGCAGGGCGGCGACCTCGCCCTGCAGCTCGACGCACTCTACGACTACATGGGCAAGCGCCTCATGCTCGCACACGTCAGCAATCAGACCGCACCGCTCGAAGAGGTTCTCGGCCTGTTGCGCGAACTGCACCAGGCCTGGCTGCAGATCGGCACGGCCGTGCGCGCCGCCCGCCCCGCTTCCCATTCCATTGCCGCCTGACCCGGAGACCATCCATGACCAGCGCTGAAATGCTCGATACCTACGAGACTCTCTCCGAACTGACCGGCACCATGCTCGCCGCCGCCCGCCAGGGCGAATGGGACACCCTGGCTTCGCTCGAGGAACGCTGCCGCGCCCACGTCGGCACGCTGATGCAGGCCGCACAGACCCCGCTCAACGAAAACGAACAGCGCGCCAAGGTCGCGATCATCCGCGCCATCCTGCAGAACGACGCCAAAATTCGCGCACTGGCCGAGCCGCGCCTGCACGAACTGCAGGAGCGCCTGAGCATGGCGCGTACCGGTCGCCAGGGCGTTCACGCCTATACCCAGCGGCTCTGATTCCGCATGTATCCCCAGGCGCTGTCCCGCGTCGTCGCCGTCCAGCCGCTGCTGGACGCGACGGAACGCGATCAGGGTGGCGCCTCGCGGCAAGCGTTCGAAAACCTGCGCGTCGGCCAGACCGTCAGCGCAGTGATCAGGGGCCAGACCAAGGACCTGGCACTGGTCAGCATCGAAGGCCAGGTGGTGTCGATGCGCCTGCCGCGCAGCGTGGAAAGCGGCGAAACCCTTCGCCTGCGCTTTGCCGGCCACATGCCGCAGCCGGTTTTCATGCTCGAACCCCCGGAAACCGAAGCGGCCGATGCACCCCAGCTCAGCCAGACCGCGCGCATGCTGTCCGAGATCATGCAACGCGTGCCCGAGCGCACGCCGCCCACCCTGACACCGCCCGCCCCCCTGCTCCCGCAACCGCCCGCCGACACCGCCGAACTGGCTTTCGCCCTGCGCAATGCCCTGGTGCGCAGCGGCCTCTTCTACGAATCCCATCTCGCCAACTGGGTCGACGGCCGGGACAGCCTGGACGGCCTGATGCGCGAGCCGCAGAACCGTCTGCCCGCCGAAATCGCCGCCCGTGTCGCCGCAGACGGCGATGCGGCTCCGAAGCAGGCCAACCCCCTGCACGGCCTCCTCACCCAGCAGCTCCAGGTGCTGGAATCGCCCCAGTTCATCTGGCGCGGCGAACTGTGGCCGGGCCGCCCGCTGGAATGGCAGGTCCAGCGCGACGACGAAGACGCGTCGCGCAACGACCCGACGCGTACCGGCGCATCCGCCGCTTCGGCCTGGGAATCGCATCTGAAACTCGACCTGCCGGCCCTGGGCGCGCTCGACGTGCATATCCGCCTCGACGCGCAGCAGCGTTTTTCCATCCGGCTCGCCCCGGCGGCGGCCGCAACCGTACCGGTGCTGCAGGGCGGCCAGTCCGGGCTGGTGGAACGGCTCGCCGCAGCCGGCTGCACGATCCAGGCGTTCGAGGTGGCCCGCGATGCCGATGCCTGACGCACAGCGCGCCGCGGCCGCCCTGGCCTACCGCGAAGGCGACACGGCCCCGCGCGTGGTCGCCAAGGGCCGCGGCCTCATCGCCGACGCGATCATCGAAAAGGCGCGCGCCAACGGCGTCCACGTGCACGAGTCGCGCGAACTGCTCGCTCTCCTGATGCAGATCGATCTCGACAGCCATATTCCGCCCCAGCTCTACGTGGCCGTGGCCGAACTGCTGGCCTGGCTGTACCGACTTGAGAATTCCGGACAACTGCCGTTAGAGAACCAGAAGAAACCGAGCGCCTGAACATGCTGTCCGCCATGCCAAAAGAAGACCTGCCAGAACCTGTCGACCGCGAGAGCCCGATGGCGCGCTATGCCCTGCACGCGCGTTCCGAAATTCTTTTCCTGCTGCGCACGATCCAGCAGCGCAAGGTGCTGGTCAACCTCGATCTGCCCGCCAGCCGGCAGATCGTGGTGACCTCGATCATCGACATGAACGTGGCGAAGAACATGCTCATCCTGGACGTCGCGCGGGGCGATGCGCTCAACCGCGAACTGCTGTCCGGCAAGGGGGCCGAATTCATCTCCCAGCTCGATGGCGTGGCGATTTCCTTTCAGACCGGCCCGGTGGCGCTGTGCACCCACGACAACCTGCCGGCGCTCTGCATCACCATACCGAAAACGCTGATCCGGCTGCAGCGCCGCGAGCATTTCCGCGTCGCGCTGCCGATCGCGCGGCCGGTTCGCTGCATCGTGCCCGCGCAAAGCGCGGACGATGCGGAACCGATCACCACCCATGTCATCGACATCGGCTGCGGTGGCGTCGCCCTGGCCGACATCAGCGGCCGGCTCGGCACCCAGGCCGGGCGGGTGCTGACGCACTGCCGATTGCTGCTACCCGATCTCGACCCCGTCGAGGTCACGCTGGAAATCCGCAATTCAGCGCAGATCCGGCTGGCGAACGGGGCCTTTCAGACGCGCCTGGGATGCCGTTTCGTCGATCTGCCCAAGGACGGGGACGCCAAACTTCAGCGTTTCGTCACGAATATCGAACGCGCGCGCCGCAACAGCCTGTAAGAACCTGGAGAATCCAAAATGATGCAAAGCATCCAGCAGGAAATCGACGAACGGACCAACCTCACCAGCTCGAACAAGCTGGAACTGCTGCTGTTCCGTCTCGGCAACGACCCCTTGCTCAATCGTACGGAACTGTTCGGCATCAACGTATTCAAGGTGCGCGAGATCATTCCCATGCCGACGGTCACCGCCGTTGCCGGCTCGCCCCAGCACATGATGGGCGTGGTCGACCTGCGCGGCCAGATTCTGCCGGTGATCGATCTCTCCGCCGTGTGCGGCTGCACCCCCGCCAACGGCCACCAGATCCTGCTCATCACCGAATACGCCCGCAGCACCCAGGCCTTCGCCGTCGAATCGGTCGAGGACATCGTCCGGCTCGAATGGCGTCAGGTCCTGTCCGCCGAAGGCAACGCCGCCAGCGGCATGGTGACCAGCATCGCCCGCCTGGACGGCGAAAACAGCGAACGCCTGGCGCAGGTACTCGACGTCGAGACCATCCTGCGGCAGGTGATGCCGTCCAGCAGCCTGGAAATCGATCCCGAGCGCATCGGTCCGAAGGTCGACCTCAAGCCCGGCAGCATGATTCTCGCCGCGGACGATTCTCTGGTCGCCCGCACCATGATCGAGGAAGGCCTGTCGGCGATGGGCCTGCCCTATCTGATGACCAAGACCGGCCAGGAGGCCTGGGACCAGTTGCAGGCCCTCGCGGTCAAGGCCCAGGCCGAGGGCAAGGACATTTCCGACAAGGTCGCGCTGGTACTCACCGATCTGGAAATGCCCGAGATGGACGGTTTCACGCTGACGCGCAACATCAAGCAGGACCCGCGTTTTGCCGGCATCCCCGTGGTCATCCACTCCTCGCTGACCGGTTCGGCCAACGAAGCGCACGTCCGCAAGGTCGGCGCCGACGCCTACGTCGCGAAATTCGTGGCGGAAGATCTGGCACACGCGCTGCGCGAGGCGCTGCACAAGACGGTGCACTGATCGGGCTCCACCCTGCCGGCGCCGTCGAAACGGCAGGGCGCATGCCGCCTGCGGGCGCGAACGCCCGGCGCGGCCGTCAGATGCCCATATTCATGATTTCCTGGTACGACTGGACCAGCTTGTTGCGGACCTGGATGGTCTGCTGGAGGGCGATGCCGGATTTCTGCAGCGAGATCATGGCGTCGGACAGGCTCACCGAGCTGTCCCCCATGGCGAAACGCTGGGCCTGCTGCTGCGCATCGGCCTGCATCCTGTTCACCTGTTCGAGCGAAGACTTGAGCGCGGACGAGAAATCCACCGCGCTGGCGGCCTTGGGCGCGCCCGCGTCCGGAACCGCGTTTCCGGCCGGTTTCGCCTGGGCGGCCGCAGCGCGCAGCTGGGCGACCATGGCCTCGATGCGGCTGGTGTCGATTGCGCCTATGCTCATTCGGTTTCTCCCGAGCGGTTTTCCACGTTCGCACCTTAGCTCGCCGGCCGCCAGCCCATAAGCCCGATAAAGCCGGAAAACCGGCTTCTATTCCCGCGATTGAAAAACCGGCCGCTGCCGATAATCCCATCACGAGTCCGTGCATCCGACGCACGGCATGACCAGCAACAAGGACAGACAGATGGCAGCAGCAGGCGAAATCGTGGTACCGGGCGGCATCATGGACTTCACCCGCACCCCCGGCGGACGCAAGATCGCGACCATGCTCAGCGTGGCGGCCGTGGTCGCGGTGATGGCAGGCGTCTGGATGTGGGGCCAGCAACCCGACTACAGGGTGCTGTTCGCCACCTACAACGACCGCGACGGCGGCGCCATCGTCGCCGAGCTGGAAAAGATGAACATCCCGTACAAATACAGTGACGGCGGCACCATCATGGTGCCGTCCGACCGCGTGTACGACGCGCGCCTCAAGCTTGCCTCGCAGGGCCTGCCCAAAGGCGGCAACGTGGGCTTCGAACTGATGGAAAACCAGAAGCTCGGTTCCTCGCAGTTCGTCGAACAAATCAATTTCCAGCGCGCCATGGAAGGCGAGCTGGCCCGTTCCATCGAATCGGTCTCGTCGGTGCAGGCCGCGCGGGTGCATCTCGCCATGCCCAAGGATTCGGTTTTCGTCACCGAACAGAAAACACCCACGGCCTCGGTCCTGCTCAACCTCTACCCCGGACGCACGCTCGACGCGCAGCAGGTCAGCGCCATCGTCCACCTGGTCGCCAGCAGCGTGCCCGAACTGTCGCCCAAGAGCGTGACCCTGGTCGACCAGAACGGCAATCTGCTCTCCGACAGCGGCAAGCCGCCCGCCACCGGCCTCGATCCCACACAGATGAAATACGTGCAGGAGCTGCAGCAGAATGTAGCGCGCCGCATCGAATCCATCATCAGTCCCATCGTCGGTGCCGGAAACGTGCGGGCCGAGGCCACCGCCGACGTCGATTTCTCGCGCAGCGAGCAGGCGACCGAATCCTACAAGCCGAACCAGACGCCGGACGCCATGGCGATCCGCAGCCAGCAGTCCAGCGAATCGCAGAACGGCAACGGCGGGGCCGCCGGTGTGCCGGGCGCGCTCAGCAACCAGCCGCCCGCGCCCGCCACCGCTCCGATCACCTCGCCCGCCCCGGGCAAGACCGCTGCGCCGGCCGCCGCGTCCGCCACGCCGAGCAACACGCGCAAGGATTCCACGGTCAATTACGAGCTGGACAAGACCATCCAGTACGTCCAGCAGGGCAGCGGCGGCCTCAAGCGGCTGTCGGTCGCCGTCGTCGTCAACTACCGCAACGCCGCCGGCAAGGACGGCAAGCCCGCCCAAACGCCGCTCAGCGCGGCCGAAATGGACCAGATCACCAATCTGGTCAAGGAAGCGATGGGTTACAACCAGCAGCGCGGCGACACGCTCAACATCGTCAACAGCCCCTTCGCCTCGCCGAAGATCGAGCCGATTCCCGAGACGCCGCTCTGGAAGCAGCCTGCCACGATCGAAATGGCCAAGACCACCGGCAAATACATTCTCATGGGCATCGCGCTGCTGCTGCTGTATTTGCGCGTGCTGAAGCCGTTATTGAAGAAACTGTCCGAGCCGCTGGCACTGCCTCCGGCTGCGGCACAGGGCGGCGAGGGCGCCATGCAGCTGGGCCACGACGGCGCGATGGCGCTGTCGGCGGGGCAGCGCAACTATCAGGACAACCTGACCCGCGCGCAGCAGCTCGCCAAGGACGACCCCCGCGTGGTCGCCAACATCGTGAAAACCTGGGTAGGCGGCAATGAGTGACAACGGTATTCAAAATGCGGCAATCCTGATGCTCGCCCTCGGCGAAGAAGGCGCCGCCGAGGTCATGAAATTCCTTGGCCCGCGCGAAGTGCAGAAGCTGGGCGAAGCCATGACCAGCATGAAGACCATTCCGCAGGACCAGGTCGAGCATGTGCTGGACAATTTCAGCAGCGCGGCCGACCAGAATTCGAGCCTGGGGCTGGATTCCGACGACTACATCCGTTCCGTGCTCACCAAGGCGCTGGGGGACGACAAGGCTTCCTCCCTGCTCAACCGCATTCTGGGCGGCAGCGGCGATGCCAGCGGCATCGAAAGCCTGAAATGGATGGATGCCGAATCGGTGGCCGACCTGATCCACAACGAGCACCCGCAGACCATCGCCACCATCCTGGTCCATCTGGAAAGCGACCACGCCTGCGAAATCCTCAGCCAGTTCACCGAACGCCTGCGCAACGACGTGCTGCTGCGCATCGCCACCCTGTCGGGCGTACAGCCGGCCGCGCTGCGCGAACTGAACGACGTGCTCGCCAAGCTGCTGTCGGGCAGCGGCGCGATGAAGAAGCAGACCATGGGCGGCACCCGCGTCGCGGCCGACATCCTCAACTACATGAGCGGCGATAACGAATCGTCCGCAATGGAATACCTGAAAAACTACGATCCCGACATGGCGCAGAAGATCATGGACGAGATGTTCGTGTTCGAGAACATCCTCGAGATCGAGGATCGCGGCATCCAGCTCATCCTGCGCGAAGTCCAGTCCGATTCGCTCATCATCGCGCTCAAGGGTGCGAACGAGGAGCTGCGCGAGAAGATCTTCAAGAACATGTCGCAGCGCGCCGCCGAAATGATGCGCGAAGACCTCGATTCCAAGGGCCCGGTGCGGCTATCCGAAGTCGAGGCGCAGCAGCGCGAGATCCTCACCGTCATCCGCCGGCTGGCCGACGAAGGCCAGCTGACGCTCGGCGCGAAGGGCGAGGAAGCCTATGTCTAACAGTGCCGCTTCGGTCATCCCCAAGGAAGAACAGGCCGACTGCCGGCCCTGGGAACCGGCCAGCTTCGACGGCACGCCGCGCGACGTCAAAATGCGCCGCGCCGACATCAACCTGCCGACGATCGAACAGATCACCGCGATGCAGGAACAGGCGCAGCAGGAAGGCTACACCGCCGGCCATGCCGAAGGGTACGCGGCCGGACTGGCCGAAGGCCGCACCCGGGCCGAAGCGGAAATCGCCCGCCTGGCCGCGCTGGCCGACGGTTTTTCCGGCGAGACCCGCCGGGCGGACGAGATCATTTCCGGCCAGGTTCTCGATCTGGCCGTCGATCTGGCCCGCGCGGTTCTGAAATCGGCACTCGCGGTACGTCCCGAACTGGTCATCCCGCTGGTGCGGGAAGCGGTTCGCTACCTGCCCGCCATGCAGCAACCCGCCCTGCTCTATCTGAACCCCGCCGATCTCGTGCTGGTGCGCGAACGCATCGGCGACGAACTGGCCAAGACCGGCTGGCAGCTCACCGAAGACGCCACGCTCGAAGCCGGCGGCTGCCGGGTGGAAACGCCCAGCAACCAGATCGACGCCGCGCTGCCGGTACGCTGGCAGCGCCTGGTCGCCGCCCTCGGCAAACAGACCGACTGGCTCGCATGAACGCCGCCGCGCACGCCCACACCGAACGCTGGCAGGCCTATCTCTCGGACTGCCGCGAGCTGATCGACATCGCCGAACCGATGCGCGTATCCGGCCGCGTCACCCGGGTCGCCGGCCTTGTAATGGAAGCGGTCGGGCTCAAGCTGCCGGTCGGCAGCGCCTGCACCGTACCGCTGCCCAACGGCTCGGTGCTGGAGGCCGAAGTGGTCGGCTTCGCCGGCGAGCGGCTCTACCTCATGCCGCAGAGCGATATCGAGGGCATCGTGCCCGGTGCCCAGGTTTTCCCGGCCGAGATCATTCCTACCCTGCCCGGCCTCGGGCAGGTCGACCACCCCCGCCGCCGCCCCAGCGACCGCACCCGCCATCTGCCGGTCGGCGACGGCCTGCTCGGCCGCGTGCTCGACAGCAACGGCCGTGCGCTGGACAGCCTGGGCCCGGTCAACGCCGGCGCCAGTGCCCCGCTGTCGCGCCGCGTGGCCAATCCGCTGTCGCGCGCGCCGATCAGCGAGGTGCTCGACGTCGGCGTGCGTGCGATCAACAGCCTGCTCACCGTCGGCCGCGGCCAGCGCATGGGCCTGTTCGCCGGCTCGGGCGTCGGCAAGAGCGTGCTGCTCGGCATGATGGCGCGCTACACCTCGGCCGACGTGATCGTCGTCGGCCTGATCGGCGAACGCGGCCGCGAGGTCAAGGAATTCATCGAACAGATCCTCGGCGAGGCGGGCCTGGCGCGCGCCGTCGTCGTCGCCGCCCCGGCCGATACGCCGCCGCTCATGCGCATGCAGGGTGCGGCCTACGCCACCGCCATCGCCGAATATTTCCGCGATCAGGGCAGAAACGTACTGCTGATCATGGATTCGCTCACCCGCTACGCCATGGCCCAGCGCGAAATCGCGCTTGCCATCGGCGAACCGCCCGCCACCAAGGGCTATCCGCCCTCGGTGTTCGCCAAACTGCCCGCACTGGTCGAGCGTGCCGGCAACGGCAGGCCGGGCGGCGGCTCGATCACCGCCTTCTATACCGTACTGACTGAAGGCGACGACCAGCAGGACCCGATCGCCGACGCCGCGCGCGCAATTCTCGACGGCCATATCGTGCTTTCGCGCACACTGGCCGAATCGGGCCATTACCCCGCGATCGACATCGAACAGTCGATCAGCCGTGCCATGCATACCATCACACCGCCCGAGCAGCAGCATCTCGCACGCCATCTGAAAAAGCTCTACTCGCGCTACGAACGCAGCCGCGACCTCATCAGCGTCGGCGCCTATGCACCCGGGACCGACCCCACGCTGGACGAGGCGATCCGCCTGCGCACCGCGATGGACGGCTTCCTGCAACAGGCCATCCACGAACGTGCCGACGCGCAGGACAGCCTCGCGCAACTCGAAACCCTGTTCCAGTAATCCGCAGAGACCGCCCGCATGGCCACGCCTTCCGCCCTCGCCACCCTGATCGATCTTGCCAGCAAGGAGACCGAGGCCGCCGCACGCAAGCTCGGCGACACCATCCGTCTGCGCGAAGAGGCCACCCAGAAGCTGGACTTGCTGATGCAGTATCGCGATGACTACGCGCTGCGCTGCCAGGCCAGCCTGGCCAGCGGCATCGGGGCCACGCAGTTCAACAATTTCCAGGTCTTCATGGCCAAGCTAGACCAGGCCATCGCGGGCCAGCAGCAGATCGTTGCCGACGCCGCCCGCCGGGCAGACCAGGCGCGCACGGACTGGATCGCATGCGAGCAGAAGAAAATGTCCTACGTCACGCTGAATGCGCGCGCCGATCAGGCCGAAGCGCGTCTGGCGCTGAAGCGCGACCAGAAACAGAACGACGAATACGCGGCGCGCAATGCCGCGCCGAAATCCACGCCTCACTGAAACGGGCCCGCCATGACCGCATCGCTTCCTCCCATCCCCTCCGCCCAACCCACCGCCGCGCCGCAGCCGGTTGCCGCATCGTCCGACCCCGGCAGCGGCGTACCGTTCAGCCAGGTTCTGTCCGGCGAAATGGCGCAGCAGCGCCGCGCCGAAAATGCCGACGGCAAGACGGCCGAATCGGCATCCGTGCAGACGGATGCCGCAGACGGCGGCGACGCCCTGCCGGGCGGCAAGCCGGCGCAACGCGCGAGCGACGATGCGCAAACCACCGATCCCAGACAGGCCGACACGCCCCAAACACTGCCCGACACCATGCTGGCACTGGCGATGCAGCCCGACGTCCAGCGCCCCGCCGGCCTGCCGCCGGTTGCCGACCCATCGGCCGAGGCCGCGACCGCACCGGAAATCGCGCCGGACACCCGAGCTGCGCCGCGAACGGTCGCCGTGGCCGACCCGGCCGCTGCCCGCACGGGCCGAACCGCCGGCACGGCCGCAAATCTGGCCGCCGCATCTGCTGCCGCCGCATCCGCCGCCGGCGCCCCCCGCGCACCGGCAGGCGATACGCAGGCTGGCAGCGATGCCGCCGTACCGCACGAAAAGACCGCCATCGCGGACATGCTCGCGAAGCACATGCCGGAAACCGCCCGGGCTGCGGAGCGTCTGCCCGATTTCGCCGCCACCCTGAGCGCCGCGCAAAGCGCCCAGCCGATCGCGCCGTCGGCCGCGGCCGCCGCCGGTCTGCATGCCCGCGATCATCTGCAGCAGCCGGTCGGCAGCCAGGCCTGGAATCAGGCACTGGGCGACCGGATCGTCTGGATGGCCACCGGCGGCCAGCAATCCGCCACCCTGACGCTCAACCCGCCGGATCTCGGCCCGCTGCAGGTCGTGCTGAACGTTTCGAACGATCAGGCCACCGCCAATTTCATCGCGGCGCAGCCCGAAGTGCGCCAGGCGCTGGAAACCGCCTTGCCCCGCCTGCGCGACATGATGCAGGACGCCGGCATCCAGCTCGGCCAGGCCACCGTCAGCGCCGACACGCCCCGCCAGCAGGACATGCGGGATTCCGGTCCGCAACGCACAGCCGGCGGCTTCCCGGACGGCAGCGGGTCCGATCGCGGCACGGAAGCTGTCCTGCCGCCGCCCGCGGCGCGCGCCGGGCGCGGGCTGGTGGATATGTTTGCCTGAGTTACAGGGGCGCGGGATTCAGGGGCCAGGGAATGCGCGGCAAAGCCGCACACCCCCCTGGCCCCTGAGCCCGCCCCCCGATTCCCGGAATTCCCCCTCTTTTCCCCCTCTTTTCAAGGCATCGCGGGGTATGGCCGATAGCAATAATGACTCCAAGCCAAACCGCCTTGAAAAGGAAGCACACCGATGTCCAAAGCTGAAGAAGCGGCCCCCGCAGAAGCTGCGCCGAAGAAATCCAAGAAACTGCTGTTCATCATCATCGGCCTGGTGATCCTGCTGGCCGGCGGTGGCGCGGGCGCATGGTTCATGCTGAAGCCGGGACACGACGCGCACGCCGAAAAGAAGGAAGAGCCGCCCAAGACCCCGATCTTCATGCCGCTCGAAACCTTCACGGTGAACCTGATGGGCAGCGAACAGTATCTGCAGACCGACATCACGCTCCAGCTCTACGATCAGGCACAGGTCGATCTGCTGAAGCTGCACATGCCGCGTATCCGCAGCCGGCTGCTGACGCTGCTGTCCAGCCAGAGCGCAGACCAGTTGCAGACCGAAGCGGACAAGAAGCGGCTCGCACAGGCGATCCAGGCCGCGGTCAACGAGCCCGTCGATCCCAAGGGCAAGCCCCAGACCGTCAACGACGTGCTGTTCACGAGCTTCGTCATCCAGTAAACCGGGGCGCCGATCATGGCCGAGAGCTTTCTTTCGCAGGACGAAGTCGACGCCCTCCTGAAGGGCGTGACCGGCGAAACCGACGATGCGCCTGCCGACAACCAGGATGCGGCCGGCGTACGTCCGTACAACCTCGCAACGCAGGAACGGATCGTGCGCGGCCGCATGCCGACGCTCGAGATCATCAACGAACGTTTCGCGCGCCAGTTGCGCATCGGCCTCTACAACTTCCTGCGCCGCGGCGTGGAGGTCTCGGTCGGACCGGTCAAGGTATCGAAATACAGCGAATTCATCCGTAACCTCGTCGTACCGACCAATCTCAATCTGGTGCAGTTCAAGCCGCTGCGCGGCACTGCACTGATGATCTTCAACCCCGATCTGGTGTTCCTGATGGTGGACAACCTGTTCGGCGGCGACGGCCGTTTCCACACCCGCATCGAGGGCCGCGACTTCACGCAGACCGAGCACCGCATCATCCAGCGCGCGCTCGGCATCGTATTCGAGTGCTACTCGAAATCCTGGGAGCCGGTGTATCCGGTTTCCTTCGAGTTCATGCGTTCGGAGATGAATACCCAGTTCGCCAATATCGCCACCCCGAACGAAGTCGTGGTGCACATCACCTTCGCCATCGAGCTGGGCCAGAACAGCGGCGAAATGCATTTCTGCCTGCCCTACTCGATGATCGAGCCGATCAAGGACCTGCTCACCAGCAGCCTGCAGGCCGAAAACCTCGAAGTGGACAAGCGCTGGCTGCGCCTCATGCGCCAGCAGGTCCAGCTCGCCGAAGTCGAACTCGTCGCCGACCTGGGCACGGCCCGCGTCAGCCTGCGCGACATCGTCAACCTCAAGGCGGGCGACGTGATTCCGCTCACCATCCCGCCCACCGTCGAAGCGAAGGTGGACGGCGTCCCGGTCATGGAATGCGCCTACGGCAAATTCAATGGCCAATACACGCTCCGCGTCGAAAGGCTCCTGTCACCGAGCTCGACCGAAACGCAACCTGGAGAACAGCATGTCTGAAGAAAGCACCCAGACCATCGCCGAAGACGACTGGGCGGCCGCCATGGCCGAACAGTCGACGAATACCGCGGTCGCCCAGCCCGCTTCCGACATCTTTCCCGAACTGTCGGGCAAGCCGGGCGGCAACGGCATCGCCAGCGACATCGACATGATCCTCGACATCCCCGTGCTGCTGACGGTGGAACTCGGCCGCACCAAGATCGCGATCAAGAACCTGCTGCAACTGGCGCAGGGGTCGGTGGTCGAGCTGGACGGCCTGGCCGGCGAACCGATGGACGTGCTGGTGAACGGCACGCTCATCGCGCAGGGCGAGGTCGTGGTCGTGAACGACAAGTTCGGCGTCCGCCTGACCGACATCATCACGCCCGCAGAACGCATCCGGAAACTCAACAAATGAGCGCTCGCGCGTTCGCGGTTCCCGCTATCCTGCTGCCCGCGCTGGCCGGCGCGGCCGAAACCGCAGAACCCGCGGCCTCGGCCGCCGGCGGCCTGCTCCAGGTATTCATCGGGCTCGTCGCGGTACTGGGGCTCATCGCCGCCACCGCCTGGATGGCCAAGCGTTTCGGCGTCGCACGCGGCGGCTCGTCCGCCCTGCTGAACGTCGTCGGCAGTGCCTCGGTCGGCACACGCGAACGCGTGGTCGTGCTCGAGATCGGCGAATCCTGGCTCGTGGTCGGCGTCGGCCCCGGCAACGTCAATCCGATCGCCACCCTGCCGCGCGGCGAAACCCCGCCGGCCGCCCAGACGGCGCTGCCCACGCAGTTCGCCGCCCGCCTGCAACAGATGCTCGACAAACGCCGTGCCCAATAAGTCGCTCCTTCGCGGGCTGGCGCTGCTGCCGCTTCTCGCACTGCCCGCACTCGCCTTCGCGCAAGCACCCGGCCTGCCCGCCCTGACCAGCACCCCGGCGCCGGGCGGCGGCCAGACCTGGTCGCTCAGCCTGCAGACGCTACTGCTGCTGACCTCGCTGTCCTTCCTGCCGGCCGCGCTGCTGATGATGACGAGTTTCACCCGCATCATCATCGTGCTCTCCCTGCTGCGCCAGGCGCTGGGCACGCAGGGTTCGCCGCCCAACCAGGTGCTGATCGGCCTGGCGCTCTTTCTCACGCTGTTCGTGATGAGCCCGGTGCTGGACAAGATCTACGTCGAGGCCTACCAGCCGCTGTCGGAAAACCGCATCCAGCTCGGCGAGGCAATGGAAAAGGGCGCGGTGCCACTGCGCGCCTTCATGCTCAAGCAGACCCGCCAGAGCGACCTGGCACTGTTCACCCGCATGTCGAAGACGCCGCCGCCGCAAACCGCCGACGACATTCCCATGCGCGTGCTGATCCCCGCCTACATCACGAGTGAACTGAAGACCGCGTTCCAGATCGGATTCGCCGTGTTCATTCCCTTCCTCATCATCGACATGGTCGTCGCCAGCATCCTGATGTCCATGGGCATGATGATGGTGTCGCCGGCCATCGTGGCCCTGCCGTTCAAGATCATCCTGTTCGTCCTGGTGGACGGCTGGAACCTGCTGCTGGGCTCGCTGGCCCAGAGCTTCTACTGACAAGGAGTCCGCCATGACCCCCGAAAGCGTGATGACCCTGGGCCGCACGGCGCTCGAGATCACCCTCCTGGTTTCGGCCCCCGTGCTGCTCGTCACCCTGGTCGTCGGCCTCATCATCAGCATCTTCCAGGCCGCCACCCAGATCAACGACGCCAGCCTGTCCTTCATCCCCAAGGTCATCGCCGTATTCGTCACCTTCGCCATCGCCGGCCCCTGGATGCTGACGGTCATGACCGATTACATGCGCCGTGTACTGACCGGTCTGCCCGGCATCATCGGTTAGGCGGCCTTCCCCGCATCGGCCGACGCAAGGGACCGCACCTTCCATGCTGAGTTTCACCGACGCCCAGCTCAATGGCTGGCTGACCGCTTTCATCTGGCCGCTCGTGCGCATCCTCGGCCTGATCATGGCCGCCCCGCTGTTCGGCCACCGCAGCATACCCACGCGCGTCAAGATCGGGCTCGGCATCTTCATCGCGCTGATCGTCGGCCCCACGCTGCCACCCATGCCCGACGTAACACTCGGCTCCTGGCACGGGCTGCACATCCTGATCCAGCAGCTGCTGATCGGCCTGGCGATCGGATTCACCGTGCGCGTGATCTTCGCCGCCGTCGAAATGGCAGGCGAAATCATCGGCCTGCAGATGGGTCTGGGCTTCGCCTCGTTCTACGATCCGCAGTCCGCCGGGCAGACCCTGGTACTCGCCCGCTTCTTCAATCTGCTCGCCGTGCTCGTGTTTCTTGCCACCAATGCCCACCTGCTGCTGCTCGGCGTGCTGGCCGAGAGCTTCCGCACCCTGCCGATCGGCACCGGACCGCTGGCCGCGGCCGGCTTCCACAATGTCGCGGCCTTCGGGTCCACCGTATTCGCGCTCGGCCTTCAGATCGCCCTGCCGGTGATCGCCATCCTGCTGATGACCAACCTGGCGCTCGGCATCCTCACCCGTTCGGCCCCGCAGCTCAATATTTTCGCGATCGGTTTCCCGATCACGCTGGGTGTCGGCCTCATCGTGCTGGATTTCTCGATGCCGTATTTCGCGCCGCAGATGGAAGGCCTGATCCGCCAGGCGATGACTGCGGCGGACGCGACCCTGCGCGCGCTTCGTCCCTGACTTCGCCGCTTTCTGGAGGGATCCCGGGCATTCTGGGCCGCCGCGATCATGCGGTGACCGGGGTCGCTGGGCGGGTGCGGGGGTCGAATCCGGATTGCCCGGCACCTGCCCGCACGGTTGAATTCCCGGGTGCGGCCTAGAACCCCAGGCTTTCGAGCAAATCGTCCACCTGCCCCTGGTCGGCCACCACGTCGCTGCGGTTCGCGGGATTGATCTGCGGGCCGTTCAGCAGGCTCGACTGCTGCTCACGCTTGGTATCGTTGGGGGCGTAATCGACGAGGAACTGCACCAGCTGCTGCTCCAGCTCGTGCGCCAGGTCGGTGACCTTGCGGATGACCTGGCCGGTAAGATCCTGGAAGTCCTGCGCCATCATGATGTCGAGCAGATGCTGCTTGGTGGCGCCGGTATCGTTGCGCATGTCGGCCAGGCACTGCATGGTGAGCGTGGCCATGTCGCGGTAATTGCTCTCGGAAAACGGCTCGGCCATGACGCGCTGCCAGCCACCCAGCACCTCGCTGGCACCCGCGTCGATGCGTTCCTGCAGGGGAATCGCCGAATCGGTGGCGTTGAGCACGCGCTGCGCGGCCTGCTCGGTCATGCGCGCGACGTAGTTGAGGCGGTCGCGCACGTCGGGCATCTCGACCGTGGCCTTTTCGAGCACCTTGTCGAAACCGAGCTCGCGCAGGCGGTCGTGCAGTGCGCGGGTGATCTGGCCAACCCGCGCCAGCATCGCCTCCTGGCTGCATTCGCCGGGCACGGCTACTGCGTTTGTGACGACCTCGGCGATCGCGCTGACAAAAGGCGATTCCATGTCAGGCTCCGGCCTTGTCCATTTTCTCGAAAATCTTGGAAAGCTTTTCATCCAGGGTTGCCGCAGTGAAAGGCTTGACCACATAGCCGTTGGCGCCGGCCTGGGCGGCCGCGATGATGTTTTCCTTCTTCGCTTCCGCGGTCACCATCAGAACGGGAATCTTCGACAGGCTGGCATCGGCGCGGATCTGCTGCAGCATGGTGAGGCCGTCCATGTTCGGCATGTTCCAGTCGGACACGACGAAATCGAAATTGCCCGCCTTCAGCTTGGCCAGCCCGTCGGCGCCATCTTCGGCCTCCTCGACATTGGAATAGCCAAGCTCCTTCAGCAGATTGCGCACGATGCGTCGCATCGTCGAGAAATCGTCCACAACCAGGAATTTGGTGTTCGGGTCAGCCATCAGTTGCTCCACTCGATGCGGGGTTTACCATGAGTTAAATAATCGGCATTCCACCGGCAAACTTGACCGGTACGAACGTCAGCCGCGGCAATCCGGCGGGGGCGACAGCGTCCGGGCAACCGCCGCACGGTTGCCCTCCCGACGGAAGGTGTTGCCTGGCGTACCCGCGGGGCCGCGAACACATTCCGCCCGTCCGGTCTCTCACACCCGCATCGCGCGGTCGCCCTGCGCGGTGAACACCATCAGCGCGCGGCTCGGCAATTCGTGCAGCGGCGCCACTTCGTGCGTCGCGCCGACGGCAATGGCTTCCCGGGGCATGCCGAATACCACGCAGGTGGCTTCGTCCTGAGCCAGGTTGTGGGCGCCGGCCTTTTTCATTTCCAGCATGCCGGCTGCGCCGTCCTTGCCCATGCCGGTGAGAATCACGCCGACCGCGTTCTTGCCGGCGCTGGCCGCGGCCGACTGGAACAGTACGTCCACCGAAGGCCGATGGCGGTTCACCGGCGGTCCCTGATCGAGCTGGGTCATGTAGTTGGCACCGCTGCGCACGAGCTTCAGATGCGAATGCCCGGGCGCGAGATAGGCGTGCCCGGGCAGCACGCGTTCGTTGCCTTCGGCTTCCTGTACCGAGATCTTGCACAGCTTGTCGAGGCGGTTCGCAAAGGAACGGGTGAAGCCTTCCGGCATGTGCTGGGTAATCAGGATGCCGGGGCAGTCCGAAGGCATCTGGACGAGGAAATCCTTGATGGCTTCGGTGCCGCCGGTGGACGCGCCGATGATGATGAGCTTCTCGCTGCTGATGAGCGGATTGCGCAGCGCCGCGAGCGGGACGCCGCCCTGGCCCGACGCCGCGCGCGGTGTCAGGGCCTTGACCCGGGCGCGGGCGGCGATGCGGATTTTTTCCGCGATCATGTCGGCATACTCGCGCATGCCGCTCTGAATCGATATCTTGGGCTTGGTGACATAGTCGACCGCCCCCAGCTCCAGCGCCTTCAGGGTGATCTCCGAACCGCGCTCGGTCAGCGAGGACACCATCACCACCGGCATCGGCCGCAGGCGCATCAGGCGTTCCAGGAAATCGAGGCCGTCCATCTTTGGCATCTCGACGTCGAGCGTCAGCACGTCGGGGTTGGTCTGCTTGATGAGATCGCGCGCCACCAGCGGATCGGGAGCCGCGCCGACGACCTCCATGTCGGGCTGTTCGTTGATGATTTCCTTCATGACGCCGCGAATCAACGCGGAATCGTCGACTATCAGCACCTTGATCGTCACCTTGCGTCCCCTCAGAAAAGGTCGATGTCGCCGACCACCGTGCTGTTCTTGAGCTGGCTCGCGTAGGCCTGTTCGCGCTTGACCAGCGTGTAGTTGTTGAGCTGCTTCAGCTTCTTCACCAGCACCTTGCCGGTGCGGGGAAAGAAATACACCTTGCGCGGATGGACGTCGTTCAGATCCTCCGCGACGACGGGAATGCCTTCTGCCCTGAGAAAGGTCCGCACGAATTTCGCGTTGCGTTCGCCGATGTTGATTGCGGTAAAGCCGCGCAGGACATTGCCGCCGCCGAAAACCTTGGCTTCGAGGTTTTCGCGCCGGGCGCCGGCTTTCAGAAGCTGGTTGATCAGCACTTCCATCGCATAGGCGCCGTAGCGCATCGACGCCGACGTCGGGCTGCCCGGATCGCCGCCGCCATCGGGCAGCATGAAGTGATTCATGCCGCCGATCCCGGTCACGCGGTCGCGTATGCATGCGGCCACGCAGGAACCGAGCACCGTGACGATGAGCATCGGCTTGCCGGTGTAGTAGTACTCGCCCGGCAGGATCTTGGCGGCTTCGCAGTCGAAGGTACGGTCGAAATAGAGATTGGTCGCCAGGTGTTCCTCGATACCCGGATTCATGCCGCGCCCCCCGCCTTGCGCAGGCGCGGCGAAAGCTCGTACACGGTCTTGCCGCGCAGCACGAAGGCATCCGAAGCGTAGACGAAGTTCTCCGAATGCCCGGCGAACAGCAACCCGTCCGGTTTCATCAGCGGCACGAAACGGGACAGGATGCGCGATTGGGTCGGTTTGTCGAAATAGATCATCACGTTGCGGCAGAAAATCGCATCGAAGGCACCCTTCACGGGCCAGCTCGCCCCCAGCAGATTCAGCTGCCGGAATTCGACCAGCCGTTGCAGTTCGGGCCGAACCCGGACCAGGCCGCCGCGTTCGCCCTTGCCTTTGAGGAAAAAACGCCGCAACCGTTCCTGGGAGAGCTTCTCGACCCGCTCGAACGCGTAGACGCCGGCCGATGCGGTCTCGAGCACCTTGGTGTCGATATCCGTCGCAACGATGCTCACCGGCGGCGTCAGGCTGCCGAAAGTTTCGCACAAGGTCATCGCGATGGAATAGGGCTCCTCACCGGTCGAACTGGCGGCACACCAGACCGACAACGGTGCCTGGACGCGCTTTGCATGCTCGGCCAGGATGGGAAAATGGTGGCCTTCCCGGAAAAATGCGGTGAGATTGGTCGTCAGCGCATTGGTGAACGCCTCCCATTCGGCCTCGTCCTGGCCGCCTTCGAGGGTATCGAGATAGATCTGAAAGGAATCCAGGCCCTTTGCACGCAATCGGCGCGCAAGCCGGCTGTACACCATTTCCTGTTTGCTTTCGGACAGGGCGATACCCGCCTTGCGATAGATCAGCTCCCGCACCCGCGCGAAATCACGGGCAGTGAAGGCAAAGGCCTTCAAATTATCCTGGGGCTTGGCGGTGGGCTGCATAACTACACTTTCTTCTCGTGCTTCGATGGACCTAACCGTTCAGTCTCTCGGTATCGCCTGCCTATCGGTAAAGGCTCTCAGGCTGCGAGACGACGCCCTGCAATCGCTGTACCGCTGCCTTTGGACGGGCGCTGGCCTCCTGCACTCGGGGATCTTGAACGCCCCGCCTGCTTTTCCAGCTTGAACGTGGCCACCAGTTCGGCCAGTTTGCCCGCCTGCGTCTGCAGGCTCTCCGCCGCCGCCGCCGCCTCTTCCACCAGTGCCGCGTTCTGCTGCGTGATTTCGTCCATCTGCATGACGGCCTGGTTCACCTGCTCGATTCCGGAGCTCTGCTCGCCGTTCGCCGCTGCAATCTCGCTCATGATGTCCGTCACGCGCTTCACCGAGGTCACGATCTCGTCCATCGTGTGGCCCGCTTCGTCCACCAGGCGGCCGCCCGCGTCGACTTTGCCCACCGAGTCCTCGATCAGGGTCTTGATCTCTTTCGCCGCACCCGCCGAACGCTGCGCAAGGCTCCGGACCTCGGACGCCACGACCGCAAAGCCACGCCCCTGTTCTCCGGCGCGTGCCGCTTCGACCGCCGCGTTCAGCGCGAGAATGTTGGTCTGGAACGCAATCCCGTCGATCACGCCGATGATGTCGGCGATCTTCCGCGAGCTGTCCTTGATCGAGGCCATGGTCTCGACCACTTCGTTCACCACGGTGCCGCCCTTGGCCGCGATCTCGGCCGTCGATACGACCAGCTGGTTCGCCTGGCGCGCATTATCGGCATTCTGTTTCACCGTGCTGGTGATTTCCTCCATCGAGCTGGCCGTCTCTTCCAGGCTCGATGCCTGCGATTCGGTCCGCGCAGACAGATCCGCGTTGCCCGTCGCGATTTCAATCGCGCCGGCATTCACGATATCCGTGCTCTCCTTGATCTGGCCGATTGCCCACCGCATGTTGACCTGCAGGATGCGCAACGAATCGAGAATGCTGGCGAGCTCCTTGACGCCGCTCGAATGAATGCGGCTGGTCAGATCGCTTGCACTGAGACGCTGGATCTCACGACGGATGCAAACAAGCGGCTGGACCACATTGCGATAGGCCAGCCAGCCGCACAGCCCTGCCAGTGGCACGCCCAGGACAGCCATCACCATGACGATATGCGCCAACCCCGCAACGCCCTGTTCCGCAAACCAGCTCAACACGCCCATGATCAGGAACATGGCCGCTACCGCCGCGGATGAGGCGATCAACAGCATTTTCAGCGAACGCATGGCCATCAGCCATTGAAAGCCGTCTTGCCACCCCTGCCTGACGGCCTGTCCCGCTTCGATCCGCAGTCCTCGATCGCCGGAACGGATGGCGCGATATGCCGCATCGGCATGCTGAATCTGTTCCCGCGTGGGCTTCGAGCGCACCGAGGTGTAACCGACGATGGTATCGCCGTCGATGATCGGGGCTGCACTGGCTTCCACCCAATAGAAGTCGCCGTTCTTGCAGCGGTTTTTCACCAGCCCCGTCCAGGGCTTGCCCGACTTCAGGCAGCCCCACATGTCGGCAAAGGCTTCCGACGGCATATCCGGATGGCGCACGATGTTCTGCGGTGCGCCGATCAGTTCGGCCTCGGAAAACCCGCTTATGCGGATAAAGTCATGATTGACATAAACGATGTTTCCATGGATATCCGTCCGCGACGTCGGCGCTTCGTTCTCCAGAAGAACATACTCATTGCTGGTGACAGGTAAATTCGTTCTCATGATGCATCCCCAATAAGGTCCACAGATATTTCGTTCGACCAGTTCTCCATGCCCTATTGGGTCTTTGTCTGTTCAACCGCTCTTCAAAATGCCGATCGTTTGCGTCGATCGCCCGAGATGAGCCTGTGCGCCCTCGAAACCGGCTCAATGACCGGCAACGCAAGCTTTCGTACGCTTGCGGCATTCGGCGTGGGCACGATTCCGGTCACGGCTACGGGCGCGCGCGCGGTACCTGACTGGGCATTCAACCGGAACACGCTGACCGCTTCGGCAAGCTTCATCGCCTGCTCCCGCAAGCTCTCCGCCGCTGCCGCCGCCTCTTCCACCAGCGCCGCGTTCTGCTGCGTCATCTCGTCCATCTGACCCACCGCCTGGTTCACCTGCTCGATCCCCGCAGACTGCTCGTGGCTCGCCGCCGCTATCTCGCTCATGATGTCCGTCACGCGCTTCACCGAGGTCACGATCTCGTCCATCGTGTGGCCCGCTTCGTCCACCAGGCGGCCGCCCGCGTCGACTTTGCCCACCGAGTCCTCGATCAGGGTCTTGATCTCTTTCGCCGCACCCGCCGAACGCTGCGCAAGGCTCCGGACCTCGGACGCCACGACCGCAAAGCCACGCCCCTGTTCTCCGGCGCGTGCCGCTTCGACCGCCGCGTTCAGCGCGAGAATGTTGGTCTGGAACGCAATCCCGTCGATCACGCCGATGATGTCGGCGATCTTCCGCGAGCTGTCCTTGATCGAGGCCATGGTCTCGACCACTTCGTTCACCACGGTGCCGCCCTTGGCCGCGATCTCGGCCGTCGAGGCGACCAGCTGGTTCGCCTGGCGTGCGTTCTCGGCGTTCTGCTTCACCGTGCTCGTCAGCTCTTCCATCGAGCTCGCTGTTTCCTCCAGCGAAGAGGCCTGCGATTCGGTACGCGACGAAAGGTCCGCATTGCCCGTCGCAATTTCGCGCGAGGCGGTGCCCACTACGTCCGAAACGCTCTGGATTTCCGATACGGTGCCTGCCAGATTCATTTGCATCGTGCGCAATGCGATCAGCAATTGGCCAATCTCATCGCGTGAACTGTCGTCCACACGCGTCGTCAGATCATTGCCGGCAATGGCGTTTGCCACACCGACCGCCAGCTTCAGACGCCGGTTGATTTCCTTGACGGTGAAATGAATGATCCAGGCGACGAGACACAGGATCAGGACAGCCCAGGCGACCAGACGAGAGAGATCCGTCCAGAATGCGGCCTCGACTTCATCCAGGTAGATGCCCGAACCAATCACCCAGCTCCAGGGGGCGAATTCCTTTACATAGGATACTTTCGAAACCGACTGATCGGCACCCGGCTTCGGCCACATGTAACTGACATATCCCCCGCCCTTGCCTTGCCTGACCGCATCGACGAAAGCCACGAAAATTGCCTTACCTTCCGGATCCTTGTAGTCGGTCAAGTCCTGCCCGTTCAACTCGGGTTTGATCGGGTGCATCACCATGCGGGGATGCATGTCGTTGATCCATAGATACTCATGTCCGTCCCCGTAGCGCAATGAGCCGACCACATCCATCGTACGTGCTCGTGCATCCTCTGCCGTCATTTTTCCTTCCTGTGCCAGCGACGCATAATGCTCGGCGACACCAACGGCCATCTCAACGATATGCTTGGTCGCCATCCGCTTCTCTTCTTCCATGCTCTGCTTCTTGGAATGCAAGATCACGAAGCCGCCGGCCAATGTGAACAACAGGACCAACCCCACAAGCAGCCATATTTTTTTCGCTATCGACAAATCGCGCAGTCGGCTTTTCATATATCCATCTTCCGGTTCACCAGGGTTTCCGCCTATCGGAAATTTCTTCCGATAGGCTCGATGCATATTTATCGGTAGGCTCTCTATCCGCCTTTAGATCAAATAAAAGGATTTGCATATATTTTTAGAGTTGTTCTCATTTCCACTTCCGCACCGTCTGCCGCCCATTGAAAAGGCCCCATAGAAGGGGCCTTTTCCAGACTTCCCGGGCACATCGCGGAATCAGAATTCCGCCCATTCCCCGCCTGCGCCCGCTGCGCGCGTTTTCTTCCGGATACGCATTTCAACGGCCGGTTTCGCCGGGCGCTTCACATGCGTATGCGCGACAGCCGGCCGGGAAGCCAATGGCGTGGCGGATACGGCGTGGCCGCCTTCCACCCGGAACACGCTGACCGCCTCGGCAAGCTTCACCGCCTGCTCCCGCAAGCTCTCCGCCGCTGCCGCCGCCTCTTCCACCAGCGCCGCGTTCTGCTGCGTCATCTCGTCCATCTGACCCACCGCCTGGTTCACCTGCTCGATCCCCGCAGACTGCTCGTGGCTCGCCGCCGCTATCTCGCTCATGATGTCCGTCACGCGCTTCACCGAGGTCACGATCTCGTCCATCGTGTGGCCCGCTTCGTCCACCAGGCGGCCGCCCGCGTCGACTTTGCCCACCGAGTCCTCGATCAGGGTCTTGATCTCTTTCGCCGCACCCGCCGAACGCTGCGCAAGGCTCCGGACCTCGGACGCCACGACCGCAAAGCCACGCCCCTGTTCTCCGGCGCGTGCCGCTTCGACCGCCGCGTTCAGCGCGAGAATGTTGGTCTGGAACGCAATCCCGTCGATCACGCCGATGATGTCGGCGATCTTCCGCGAGCTGTCCTTGATCGAGGCCATGGTCTCGACCACTTCGTTCACCACGGTGCCGCCCTTGGCCGCGATCTCGGCCGTCGAGGCGACCAGCTGGTTCGCCTGGCGTGCGTTCTCGGCGTTCTGCTTCACCGTGCTCGTCAGCTCTTCCATCGAGCTCGCTGTTTCCTCCAGCGAAGAGGCCTGCGATTCGGTACGCGACGAAAGGTCCGCATTGCCCGTCGCTATCTGACGCGAGGCAACCGTGATCGCTTCCGTTCCGTTTCTCACCCGGTCGACGATCTGGGAGAGATTGCTGTTCATATCCTTCATGGCGCGCATCAACTGGCCGGCCTCGTCATTCGATCCGGAGTCGATCTGCTGCGTCAGATCGCCGGATGCGACACTGTCCGCAATACGAACGGCCTCGTTCAGACGACCGGTAATGGACCGGATCATGAGCAGGCCGATCGATATCGCCAATGCCATGCCGATCACCACCGCCGCGACGGTGATGTTCCGGATCGTCGCGTAGGATGCGTTCACCATCGCCTGCGCCGCCTGCGCCTGCTTTTGCTGATGGGTCATGAGTTCCTGCAAAGCGTTACGCATGGGCTGATAGGCCTTGCTCATCGGCCCCTGGAAAACCTCGGCGGCACGCTGGTAATCCTGCGAATCGATGGCCGAGAGCGCCATCATCACGCCGTCCTTGCGATAGGCAAGGCGTCTTTCGTTGAGTGCCTTCGCCAGTTTTGCCTCTTCGGGATCGGTCGTGGCGGCGACAAAGGCCTCGAGCTTCTGATGTATGGTTTCGAGGTTGCGCTTCACTTCGGCGACGCGCTGCTCGGTCGCCTGGATATCCTCGGGGAAGGCAATCAGCTGGCCCGCGACCGACGCGGCCACCTTGACCTGATTGCCGGTCACGAGATCGATGATGTGATCAAGCTGTACGATACGTTCGATACGGTTCTGCAGGTCCCCAATCGCCTGTTTATTGGAAGCCAGACCGTATATGCCGAGGCCGCCGATGGCCACCAGCAGCATCGATAACAGACCAATGACGAAGACGAGCTTCGTCTTGATCGACAAGTCCTTCAACATGTCCCATTCTCCTTTGCAACGTATGTAGTTATTTAATTCTTACGGCTTTACTGCGGTTTCAGGCTGCGATCTTTTCGATCAGGCCCATTTCTGAACTGCTCATCAGTTTTTCGATGTCCACCAGGATCAGCATGCGCTGTCCCAGATCGCCCAGCCCGATCAGATAATCGGAATCGAATGCGGTCCCCACTTCCGGCGCACCCCGCATCTGCTCGGGTTTCAGCGTGGTCACGTCGGAGACGCTGTCGACCACCATGCCGACCACGCGGCCGGCGATGCTGAGAATGATCACGACGGTGAACTGGTCGTAGGTGGCTTCGCCCAGATTCAGCTTGATGCGCATGTCCACGATCGGAATGATGGTGCCGCGCAGGTTCACCACGCCCTTGATGAACTCGGGGGCGTTCGCGATGCGCGTCACGGGCTCGTAGCCGCGTATTTCCTGCACCCGCAGGATGTCGATGCCGTATTCCTCGCGCCCCAGTGTGAAAGCGAGATATTCCTTGGCGTCCTCGGAGGGCTTTTCGGCCTCCTGGTCGCGGGCCGTATCGGTCAAAGTCAGCATGTCCGGATTCCTTGCTTGATCGGTCGGGTTTTCAGAAACACAGGGTGTCGACGTTGAGCTGGCGGCTGGAGCGCAGCAGGGCCGCCACGTCGAGAATCAGCGACACGCCGCCGTCGCCCAGGATGGTGGCGCCCGAAATGCCCGCCACCTTGCGGAAATTGGATTCCAGGTTCTTGACCACCACCTGCTGCTGGCCGACCAGGCTGTCCACCAGCAGGGCGGCTTTCTTGCCTTCGGATTCCAGGATGACGAGGATGCCCTGCGAAGGGTCCGCACTCTTCGGTTCGATGGCGAAGATCTGATAGAGCGGAATCAGCTGCAGGTACTCCTCGCGCACCTTGACGACCTTGCCCTGGCCGGCGATTTCCTTTACGTCGACCGGCGCAGGCTGCAGCGACTCGACCACGTAGCCGAGCGGCAGGATGTAGATTTCCTCGCCCACCTTGATGAGCATGCCGTCGAGAATGGCAAGCGTAAGCGGCAGCGAAATCGAGATCGTGGTCCCGGAGCCGGGCACCGAGCGGATGTCGACCACACCGCCCATGGCGGCGATATTGCGCTTGACCACATCCATCCCCACACCGCGGCCCGACACGTCGGTGACGACCTCGGCGGTCGAGAAACCGGGCGCGAAGATCAGTTGCCACACTTCGCTGTCGGGCATGGTGTCGGATACGGCAAGACCGTTCTGCTTGGCTTTGGCCAGAATCCGTTCGCGATTGAGGCCGCCGCCGTCGTCGGTGACCTCGATCACGATATTGCCGCCCTGATGGGCCGCGGACAGGGTCAGGCGGCCGCTTTCGTTCTTGCCCGCGGCACGGCGCCTGTCGGGCATTTCGATACCGTGGTCGACGCTGTTGCGGACCAGATGGGTGAGCGGATCGACGATGCGTTCGATCAGGCCCTTGTCCAGTTCGGTCGCCGCACCGCGCGTGACGAATTCCACTTTCTTGCCGAGCTTGCCGGCCAGGTCGCGCACCATGCGGGGGAAGCGCGAAAACACGTAGTCCATCGGCATCATGCGGATCGACATCACGGCTTCCTGCAGGTCGCGCGTATTGCGCGCAAGCTGGTTCGCGCTGTTCATCAGCCGCTCGTGCAGCAGCGGATCGAGCGCACTGATGCGCTGGTCGATCATGGCCTGGGTGATGACCAGTTCGCCGACCAGGTTGATGAGCTGATCGACCTTTTCCACGCTGACGCGGATCGAGGAGGATTCGGCGTTGCCGCCTTCCTTGTCGGTTGCGCGGCGGCCCCAGTTCTTGGTTTCGCCGGCCGGCGCTGCGGCGACGGGCTCGGGCTTCGCGGCGGGTGCAGGCGCCGCGGCCGGTGCCGGCGGCGGTACCTGTTCGTAAAGCTCATAGGCCGGTGCGGATACCGGCGCGGACGGGCCGGCCGCGGTGATCACCAGCGCGTCGGGATCGAGCACGAAGGCGCAGATCGCGACGATGGTGTCCTGCGATTCGCTGGTCACCAGATTGAATACCGCGCGCTGGTCGGGCAGGCTGTCGCGCGTCAGCGTGCCCATCAGCCCCAGTTCGGCGGCAAGGGCATCGACATCCTTCTGCGGCACGGCGGGCAGTTCGATGCGGAAATGGAAATTGCCGTCCGCATCGGCCGTGGGTACGGTTTTTTCGGCCGGCGCGGACTGCTGTGCAGCCGGGGCAGACACGGCCGCGACAGGCCCGCCTTCGGACAGGGCGTTCAGACGCTTGCTGACGTTCTGCACGGCATCATGATCGATCGCCTCACCGTGGCGATGGCCGTTCATCAGCATCGCCAGTACGTCCTTGGAGACCAGGAAGGCATCGACGTGTTCGGTGGTCAGCGCCATTTCGCCCTTGCGGATGCGGTCGAGCAGCGACTCCAGGACGTGGGTGACTTCGGTGATGTCGGTAAATCCGAATGTGGCCGCCCCACCCTTGATCGAATGGGCCGACCGGAAAATGGCGTTGAGATCCTCGCTGTCCGGCGCATTCACGTCCAATGCGAGCAGCAGTTTCTCCATCTCGGCAAGGAGCTCATCCGCCTCGTCGAAGAAGACCTGGTAAAACTGGCTCATGTCGATTGTCATCTGCGTGCTCCGTATCGTTGTCTGGCGCGTTCAACCGATCAGTTTTCTGACCACTTCGGTCAGCCGGGCCGGATCGAAGGGCTTGACCAGCCAGCCGTTCGCACCTGCCGCTTTCCCCTGCGCCTTCATTTCGTCGCCTGATTCGGTTGTCAGCATCAATATCGGCACGCTTTTGTAATTCTTCATACCGCGCAGGGCGCGAATGAAGCTCAACCCGTCCATTCCCGGCATGTTCTGGTCGGTGAGCACCAGGTCGACCGTCTGTTTGCGGGCCTTTTCCAGCCCGTCGTTGCCGTCCACCGCCTCGATCACGCCATAGCCCGCGTCCTTCAGGATGAAGGACAGCATCTGCCGCAGGGAGCCGGAATCGTCCACCGTGAGTATCGTTTTCGCCGTCGTCATGTTCGTACTTCCGCAAGGTTGTGTTTCAAAACAGTTCGATGTCGCCGCAGTCCAGATGATGCTGCTTCACCGCACGCGGCTGCCGCGCGTGAACGGCCTGCGCATCCGTGGCGCCGTCCAGCATGCCGCGCACGCTGGCCAGGTGCTCGCGCATGCGGCGAATCAGCTGGCTGGTCATGTCCTGGAATTGCAGGCCGGCGATCGCCTCGCCGACGTTGCGCTCGATATCGCCGCGCAGCGCATCGAGGCGCGCGGCACAGGCCTCGAGTCCCGCGTGTTCCGCGGCGAAGGCCTGGAGCGTCTGCTGCTGGCTGGCGACGTCGCGATGGATCGCCATGAAGCTCTCCAGCAGCTTCCGGATCGCGGCGTCGAGCAGCGCGTCCATCTGCGCGAGATCGCGCTCGATTTCCTGGAGGTGCGCACCGCCTCCCGTCTGCGGTTGCGCGGGATCGTGGGCGGGTGCGCGCATGGGATCAGATGTAGTTGAAGAGCGAGAGATTCGCCGTCTTCACAAAAGACTGCTGGGCCGCTTCCAGCGCGGTCTGCTGCAGCGAAAGCTGGGTCAGCGCCTTGGTGTAGTCCAGATCCTGGATATCGGACAGGGCGGCGCTGTACTGGATGTCACGGCTGCTGCCGGCATTGTCGAGCGACTGGATTTCCTGCATGCGCGTACCCACCGAGGCGCGCACGGTCGAAATGTTGGTCAGTGCCAGATCGATGCTGGTCAGGCCGGTGGCAAGGCCGCTGGTCAGCGCGGTCTGGGCGGCCGGCGTGGCGACGGGGGTTTGCAGAAGCCCGATCAGATCCTTCAGCGTCTGGAAGATGTCCTGGCCGCCGCCCTGGAATACGCTCTGGCCGGAATTGCTCATGGCCATCTGGCGGCTGGTGTCGACCTGTACGAGCTGCTGGCCGGCATCGCCCTGGTAGTTCGCGCCGGTCGCGGTTTCGACGAAAGGCCGGGTATCGCTCTGGAAGCCGGCAAACAGATAATTGCCCGAGCCATCGGTGGCGTTGGCGAGGTTGAGCATGCTCTGGAAGCGTGCGGTCAGCTCGGTGGCCAGCGCGGCGCGCGTGCTGTCGGTAAAGGTTGGGTTGTCGGCCGACACGACCGCGCTGCGGATTTCCTGCAACAGATCGGTCACGCCCGACAGCGAGCCGTCCACCAGCCCCAGCGCGTTTTTGACCTGGGTGCGGTTGTCCGCGTACTGCGCATTGATCGACTGCGACTGGGCGATTTCGAGCGCGCGCGCCGCCGCGACGGGATCGTCCGACGGGCTGAGCATGCGCCGGCCGCTGTCGATCTGCTGCTGGAGCTTGGCGAGCGCGGTCTGCACATCGCCCATCCGGGCGGCGCCGCCGTCGAAGATTTGCTGCGTACTGATGCGCATGATTCGTGTCCTCTTAGCCTCCGATCGACACCAGCATGTCGAACATTTCCTTGGCGATCTGCATCACCTTGGCGGCAGCCTGATAGGCCTGCTGGTAACGCAGCAGATTGGTCGCTTCCTCGTCCAGGTTCACGCCGGATTCGGACTGCAGCGTCGCGGTCGTCTGTTCGAGCAGGGTGCCGGCCGCCGCGCTGGTCACTTCGAGTTCACGCGTCTTGTTGCCGATTTCGTTGACCATCTGGCCGTAAGCGCCCAGATAGGTCGCGGTCCCGTTGCCCAGGGTGTTGGCGGTTTGCAGCGCCGCAAGCGCAAGCGCGTTGACATTGTTACCGACCGCGCCGGGCGCATCCGCCGCGGCGATGTCCGAAGGATTGGTGATGGCCACGGAGAAGGCGCTCGCGCCCTGCACTGTCGGCCGGATCAGGAAACTGTCGCCCCCCACGGGCGGCGCCCCGGTGAGATCGATCTGCACGCCGTCGATGGTTTGCGGGAACGTGGCGAATGTCGTCGTGTTGCCGTCGGCCAGCCGGGTCAGGGTGTAGTTGGCACCGTCGAAGCTCAGGCTGTAATCGCTGGTGGTCAGTGCGCCCGCATTGGCGACGGTGGCCGTGATCGTGGCCGTGCCGTTGTTGCCGCTGTGGGCCGTCACCACCGGCGCCCCCACATTGAAGAAGGCTCCGCCCGCCGTACCCGACAGGTCGAACCCCGCCTGGTGCTGCGCATTGAAGGTTGCGGCCAGACCGATGGCGACGCGGCCCAGCGCGTTCTTTGCCGGCTCCAGCGATTCGCTGCGGAACTGCATCAGGCCACCCAGCGTGCCGCCGACCAGGCTCGAATCGCCGATGGCCATCGTGCTGCCGTTGCTCGCCTTGTAGCCGACCACCACCTTCTGCGGGTCGGTCGGGGAGGCCAGGGTCACCAGTTTGGAGGTCGAAGTCCCCACCACCAGCGGCTGGCCGTTGCCGACGAAGACGTTATAGGCGCCATCGCCCTGTTTGACGACGGTCGTCTTGATTTCCTTGTTCAGATCGAGCACGAGCTGGTCGCGCTGGTCGAGCAGATCGTTGGGCGGCTGGCCGGTGCTGCGCTGCGCCTTGCCGATGGCATCGTTCAGGCTGGCGATCTGGTCGGCATAGGCATTGATGAGCGTGACGCTGGAGGCGATCTGGGTGTTGACGCCCCGTTCCAGTTCGGTGAGTTGGCCCGACAGGCTCTGGAAGCGTGCGGCGAGGGATTCCGCCGACGACAGGGCCGCCTGGCGGGACGGCACCGAGCTCGGATCGGTGGCCACGCCCTGCACGGCGCTGAAAAAATCCTGCAAGGCCGGCGACAGCCCGGCATCGGGATCGGCCAGCAGGTTGTTGATCTGCCGGATCTGGGCGTAGTAGCTGTCGAGCCCGCTCTTGGCAGTCTGCGCGTTCTGCACCTGGCTGCCCAGGTACTCGTTGTATATCCGCTTGACGGTGGAGACTTCGGTCCCCTGCCCGATGAATCCGAAACCGAAATTCTGGGCCAGCGCGGCGTTCTGCACGACCACCTGGCGGTTGTAGCCGGGAGTCGCTGCATTGGCGATGTTGTGGCCGGTCGTACCGATCCCCACCTGAGCGGCAGTCAGGGCACTTTGGGCGATGCTGAGGATGTTGGAAGCCATCGGGTATCAGGGGGCGCAGGGCGGACAATCCGCCCTCTCATAGTGTGAATCGGCTGGCCGCGTCATTTCTTGAATGCTTCGCATGGCTAGGCTTTTTCCACCAGCCGGATGGCCCCGGTGAGCTTGCGCGCGTAGGCCGGATCGGTCGCATAGCCCGCCTGCTGCAGGCCCTGGGCAAACCCGGCCGCGTCGCCGCCCTGGGCGATCACGCCCTGGTAGCGGGCATTGCCGCGCAGCAGGTTGGCGTAATCCCGGAAGGCATCGGCATAGGAATCGTAGGCCCGGAAGGTATCCACCTGCTTGACCGGCTGGCCGTTCACGTATTCGGTGGTCACGATATCGACGGTACGGCCTTTCCAGCCGGCACCGGCCTTGATGCCGAAGAGATTGTGGCTGTCCGCGCCGTCGGCGCCGCGGATCGCCTGCCGGCCCCAGCCGGTTTCGAGCGCGGCCTGGCCGACCATGAAGTGGGCGGGAATGCCGGTGGCGGCGCTGGCGGACTGGGCGTGCGGCAGCATGCGCTGGACGAAGTCGCCGACATGCGCCGGCACGTCGCCGCCCGGCGACGGCGTGCCCGCGGGCGTCACGGCGGGCGCAGCGGCCTGGGCAGCCGGCAGCGCGAACGCCTGCGGCGCATCGAGCGGCAGGGCGCGGCCGGCATCCAGGGGGAAGGCCTGCGGTTCGGCGGCCGGATCGACCGCCGCCGTGACCGCCCGGCTCAGCTGGCGCACCATCACGTCGGCCAGCCCCACGCCCCGGCTGGCCATGCTCTGCGACAGCTGCTGGTCCAGCATCGAGGTGTACATGCGGGTCTGCTCGCTGTCGAACAGGCCGTCCTGGCTCGTGGTTTCGCGCATGCTTTTCAGCAGCATGTTCATGAACACGGCCTCGAACTGCCGGGCCGCGGCCTTGAGCGCCTCCGGCGAAGCCTGCTTCGCGTCGAGCTTGAGCGCATTGACGCCCTGGACGTCGAGCGCGAAGCGCGCGGCGAGATCGGCGCCGGACACGCTCATCAGATCACTTCCAGCTCGGCACGCAGCGCGCCGGATGCCTTGAGGGCCTGCAGGATGGCGAGCAGATCCTGCGGCGTGACGCCGATGGAATTGAGCGCCTTGACCACGTCGGCCAGCGAGGCGCCGCCTTTCAGCAGCATGACTTCGCCCGGCTGCTGGCGGATTTCGATTTCGGACTGCGCGGTCACCACCGTCTCGCCGCGCGAGAATGGGGCCGGCTGGCTGATCACCGGCTGCGTGTTGATGATGACGGAGAGATTGCCGTGCGACACCGCGCTCGGATCGAGCATCACTTTCTGGTTCATCACCACCGAACCGGTACGCGCATTGACGATGACCTTGGCCATGGCGACGGCGGGATCGACTTCCAGGCTTTCGACGGCGCCGAGAAAGGCCACCCGCTCGCTTTCGCCGACCGGGGTCTTCACCTGCACCACCCGGCCGTTCAGCGCGCGCGCCGTTTCCTTGCCGAAACGCGCATTGATCGCATCGACCACCCGCGCAGCGGTGGAAAAATCGCTCTGCCGCAACTCCACGTTGATGCTGCCGGATTCGCCCAGCGCAGTCGCCACGCCGCGTTCGACCGTGGCGCCCGCGGGGATGCGCCCGACCGAGAGATGATTGATCTGCGCCTTGCTGCCGTTGGCCGATGCGCCGGCGCCGCTGACCACCAGGCTGCCCTGGGCCATCGCGTAGATCTGGCCGTCGGCCCCCTTGAGCGGCGTCATCACCAGCGTACCGCCGCGCAGGCTCTTGGCATTGCCGATCGACGACACGGTCACGTCGAGCATCTGGCCGGATTGCGAGAACGGCGGCAGCTCGGCGGTCACCATCACGGCGGCGACGTTCTTCAGCTGCATGTTCACGCCGGTGGGCAGATTGACGCCCATCTGGGTCAGCATGCTGGCAATGCTCTGGGTGGTGAACGGGGTCTGCGTGGTCTGGTCGCCGGTGCCGTCGAGGCCCACCACCAGGCCGTAGCCGGCGAGCTGGTTGACGCGCACGCCCTGGATGGCGGCAATGTCCTTGATGCGCTCGGCCTGCACCGGCGCGGTGAAGGCCAGGGCGGCAGCGAGCAGGAACGAAATCGGTTTCATGGTACGGGCTCTCAAAGGGGCGCGAAACTCAGGAAGAAACGCGCCAGCCAGCCCATCACCTCGGCGGAATCGAGCTTGGCGCTGGTGCGGTATTCGATGCGCGCATCGGCCACCTTGGTCGACGAGACGCTGTTGCCGGCCTGGATCGAGTCGGGCTGGACCACGCCGGACAGGCGGACGTACTCCACGCCCTTGTCGAGTGCGACCTGTTTTTCGCCGGACACGACCAGGTTGCCGTTGGGCAGCACCTCGACCACGGTGACCGTGATCGTGCCGCTGAAGGTGTTGCTCGAATCCAGCGCGGACTTGTCGGCGTATTCGGCCGAGGAATCGGCGGTCACGCCGACGCCCTGCAGGGTCTTGAGCGGCAGCCCGGCAACCGTGCCGATCGACGAATCGACCGCGCCGGTCTTGGAACCGGACGACGAAGCCGCCTTGCCGGCCTGGGTCCGCTCGTTGATCACGATGGTGAGGATGTCGCCCACCTGGCGGGCGCGCCGATCCTCGAACAGCGGGCGGTAGCTGGCGTTCTGGTAGATGGCGCCATTCGTCGGCCCCTGCGCGGTCTGGGCCTGCGGGCGGGTGCTGGTCGGGTGATCGACGATGCTCGACGGCGTCGTGCCGCAACCGGCCAGCGCGATCGATCCCGTCAGCAGAATCAGGCGAAAGGCGTTCATGCAGCGGCTCACAATTGGGTCAGGCGCTGCAGCATCTGGTCGGACGTCGAGATCGCCTTGCTGTTGATCTCGTAGGCGCGCTGGGTCTGGATCATGTTGACCAGTTCCTCCACCACATTGACGTTCGAGGTTTCGACATAGCCCTGACTGAGCAGCCCGGCGCCGTTGCTGCCCGGCGAGGTGCCGCTCGGCGTGCCCGACGAGGCGGTTTCGGCGTAGAGGTTTTCGCCCAGGCTCTGCAGGCCGGCCGGATTGATGAACATGGCCAGCTGCAGGGTGCCGATCGTGGTCGGCGCGGACGAACCGGGCTGGGTCACGGACACCGTGCCGTCACGCCCGATGGTCAGTGTCTGCGCATCGGCCGGAATGGTGATCGCGGGCTGCACCGGGTAGCCGCTCGAGGTCACGAGCTGGCCGTTGGCGTCGGTCTGGAAGGAGCCGTCGCGCGTGTAGGAGGTGGTGCCGTCCGGCATCAGCACCTGGAAAAATCCCTGCCCCTGGATCGCCACGTCCTTGGCGTTGCCCGTCTGCTGCAGGTTGCCCTGGGTGAAGATGCGTTCGGTGGCGACGGGCTTCACGCCGGTACCGATCTGCAGGCCGGAGGGCAGCTGGGTCTGTTCGGACGACTGCGCGCCGGGCTGGCGGATGGTCTGGTAGAGCAGGTCCTCGAACACGGCCCGCGCGCGCTTGAAGCCGCTGGTGCTGACGTTGGCGAGGTTGTTGGAAATCACGTCCATCTGCGTCTGTTGCGCATCGAGACCGGTCTTGGCAATCCATAGCGAGCGAATCATGGTGGCTCCTTGTAATCCTGCAATCAGCTCAGGCTCAGCAACTGGGTTGCCTTGCTGTCGTTGTTCTCGGCGTGCTGCATGAGCTTCATCTGCATCTCGAACTGGCGCGCCAGGGTAATCATGTCGACCATCGCGTCGACGACGTTGACGTTGGACGACTCGAGCGCGCCCGACAGTACTTTCACGTTGGGATCGGTGTCGGCGGTCGCGCCGCCTTTCATGCGGAACAGGCCGTCGTCGCCGCGCACCAGCTCGCCGCTCGGCGGATTGACCAGCTTGAGCCGGCCGACCGTGGTGAGCCCGGTCGCGGCCGACCCGTCGGGCAGGAGCGAGATCGTGCCGTCGCGGCCCACCGCCAGATTGCTGCCCGGCGGAATCGACAGCGCGCCGCCGTCGCCCTGCACGATGAGCCCGCTCGCGGTGCGCAGCACGCCGTTTTCGTCCAGCTCGAAGCTGCCGTTGCGCGTATAGGCTTCGCTGCCGTCCTCGGCCTGCACCGCGAACCAGCCGTCGCCTTCGACGGCCATGTCGAGCGGGCGGCCGGTCTGCTGGACCACGCCCGCGCGAAAATCGGTCCCGGTCGTCGAATCGACGACGAAGGCCCGCGTCGGCAGGGGCGCACCCTCCACCGGCACGGCGCGGAAAGCGTCGATCTGGGCGCGAAAACCGGTGGTCGAGGCGTTGGCGAGGTTGTGCGAGACCGTAGCCTGCTGTTCCAGCGTGTGCTTCGCGCCGGTCATCGCGGTGTAGATCATGCGGTCCATGGCGGGCCCTCAGAAATGCGATTCGTCAGCGCAGGTTGACCAGCGTCTGCAGCACGGCGTCCTGCGCCTTGATGGTCTGGGCGTTGGCCTGGTAGACGCGCTGCGCGGTGATCATGTTGACCAGCTCGGCGGTGAGATCGACGTTGGAATCCTCGACCGCGGAAGACTGGAGAACGCCGAGGTTGCCGGAGTCCGGTGCGCCGACGAGCGGCGAGCCGGATTGCGCGGTCTCGGTCCACATGTTGTTGCCGATCGGTTTCAGGCCGTTGGGGTTGGCGAAACTCGCCAGCACGACCTGCCCCAGCACGGCCGATTCGCCGTTGGTGTAGCGGCCGAGGATGACGCCGTCGCTGCCGATGCTGAAGCCGGCCAGACGGCCGGCGGTGTAGCCGTCCTGCACCAGCTTGTCCACGCTGAACGGTGCGCCGTACTGAGTGGTGCCGGTGTAGTCGATGTCCACGCTGAACGGCGTCGTCGCACCCGTGGTCACCGCCACCGAGGTGGAAAGCGGCATCGCCGTGGTCAGCGCACCGTCGGTATTGAAGGCCAGCGTGCCGACCGAAGTCGCGGCGGCGCCGTCCACCGACGCGAACACATCCCAGGTGCCCGAGGCCGTCTTCACGTAATAGGTCTGCAGGGTATGCGCATTGCCCAGGCTGTCGTAGATCGACACGGACGTGGCGTTGTGGAAGGTGGTCGGATCGTTCTGGTTGAAGCTGGCGGACGCCAGCGGCGTTTTGGTCGAATCCAGGGTGAGCTGGGCCGTCACTTCGCTCGACTGCTGCGGCGGCAGGCTGGTGGTGCTGACATACAGCGGCGCCGGGGCGCCGGTCGACAGCACGCCGCTGGCGTTGGCGGTGTAGCCGGTCAGATTGGCGCCGCTGGGGCTGATGATGTAGCCGTTGCGGTCGAGCTGGAACTGGCCGTTGCGCTGGTAGGTGATCTCGCCGTTGTTGTCCATGCGGAAGAAACCATTGCCGTTGATGGCGATGTCGAGCGGATTGTTGGTCGTGGTGATGTTGCCCTGGGTGAACTGCTGGGCCACGGTGGCGAGCTGCACGCCGATACCGATCTGCGAACCGCCCGCGCCGGTGAGCGAGTTGGCGTACACGTCGGCGAACTGCGCCTGCGACTGCTTGTAACCGACCGTGCCGGAGTTGGCGACGTTGTTGCCGATGGCGTCGAGATTCTTGGCCGCTGCGTTCAGACCGCTCAAGCCTTGCTGGAAACTCATGGTGTGCTCCTTAGTGTGTCGTCGCGACGACGTTCATCAGAAAATCTGCCGGATGTCGGTGTAGCCGGCCTGGCCGCTGCCGGCCAGGTTGAGCTGCACGCCGCTGCTGTCCTGTGTCACGCTCGACACCAGGCCCAGGTAGAAGGGTTCGCCGGTCACGGCCTCGCCGGCGTTCGAAGCGCTGATCTTGAAGTTGTAGTTGCCGGCGGGCACGGTGCTGCCGTCGTCGGCCAGGCCGTCCCAGGCCACCAGATTCATGCCGGCCGCGCGCTCGCCCAGATCGATGGTGCGGACGGTCGCGCCCGCCTCGTTTTCGATGGTCAGCTTGACCGAATCGGCGGCCGCCTCGAGGTCGAAACCGACCACGGCGTTCTCCTGCGCGGGACCGATGATGTCGCCGGGCACCAGCACGCTGCGGCCGATCAGGTTGGCGGCCTGCGCCATCTGGTTGTTGCCCAGGCTGGCAACCAGCTTGTCCATGCTGGCGCTCATGTTCTCGATGCCCTGCACGGTGGACAGCTGCGCCATCTGGCTCGTCACCTGCGCGTTGTCGAGCGGATTGAGCGGATCCTGGTTCTTCATCTGCGCCACCAGCAGGCTGAGAAACCGGTTCTGGGTTTCCTCGGCACTGCTCTGGGTCTTCTTCGCCGCGGCGGCGCCGAAAAGGCTGGTCACGGAACTGGTGTCTTGTACGGTGCTCATCGGGATTCCTCTTTATTGGCCCAGGCTCAGGGTCTTGAGCAGCAGGGTCTTGGTGGTGTTCATCATTTCCACGTTCGACTGGTAGGAGCGCGAGGCGGAAATCATGTTGACCATCTCCTCGACGACATTGACGTTGGGCAGGGTCACGTAGCCCTTGTCGTCGGCGAGCGGGTTTTTGGGGTCGTACACCGTCTTCATCGGCGACGGGTCTTCGATCACGCCGGCCACGTTGACGCCGGTGGCGCCGTTCTCGCCCACCGGCGCGGCTGCAAACACGACCTGCTTGGCCTTGTAGGGCGTGCCGTTGGCGCTGGTCGCGCTGTCGGCGTTGGCCAGGTTGCTGGCGACGGTGTTGAGCCGCTGCGACTGCGCGTTCATGGCGGAGCCGGCGACATTGAAGATGTTGAACAGGGACATGCGCGTCTCTCCTTAAATATCCGGCGTATCAGCCCTGGATCACGGCGAGCATGCTCTTGATCTGCGAGCTCACGCGCGTGAGGTTGAATTCGTACTGCACGGCGTTTTCGGCAAAGGCGGCGCGTTCGGCATCGACGTCGACCGTGTTGCCGTCGACATTGCCCTGGGCCGGCTGGCGATATTGCAGAAAACTCTGGGTCGACAGTTCGGCGCTGCCTTTCAGGTGCCCCGGGGCGGTCGTCGCCAGCGTCGTGCCGCCCGGTGCCTGCTGGCCGCCCAGCGCGCTCGTCAGCGCGGATTTGAAATCGAAATCGCGCGCCTTGTAGTTGGGCGTGTCCGCGTTGGCGATGTTCGACGCCAGCACCTGCTGGCGCTGGTCGCGCAGACGCAGCGCCTGCGCGTGGAAATTGAGCATCTCGTCCAGCCGGTTCAGCATTGCGATCACCTTGTCTCCCGGCGGCGATTCGTCCGCGGGGCCTTTTTCGATGACTGCATCCTAGATGCGCCGCCGTCCATCCAATCGAACGATAAAAGGCAAAAAGGCGGCTCATTTCGGCGTTTAGCCCGTACGCGCGCGAGGCTAGACTGCGGCCCAGCATCCGAATCCGGGACACGCCCATGAAACGCTTCTTCTGTCTGCTGCTGACGCTCGCCTGGGCCGGTTCGGCGCAGGCCGCCAGCCAGGACCCCGCCGCCTTGCGCGCTGCCGCCGAACGCTTCCTGCTCGCCCAGGCCGCCGGCCAGCCGGGCAAAGTCTCGGTCGCGGTCACGCCGCCGCGCGCGGAATTCCCCGCCTGCGCCGCGCTCCAGCCGTTCCAGATGCCCGGCGCCCGCCTCGCCGGCCGGATCACGGTGGGGGTGCGCTGCCTGAGCCCGTCGGCCTGGACGGTCTACCTGCCTGCGACCGTCAAGGTCATCGGCTCGTACGTCGCCACCGTCCAGCCGCTGCCGCCCAACCGGGTGCTGGCGGCGGGCGATCTGGTCCTGCGCGAGGGCGATCTGGGCCAGCTGCCGGCCGACGTGGCCACCGACATCGACGCCCTGGTAGGCTATCGAACGGTATCCGGAGTCGCCGCAGGTGCGCCGCTGCGCAGCCGCCTGCTCAAGGCGCCGCTGGTGGTGCAGCAGGGTCAACCCACCCGGCTGGTGCTGATCGGGCCCGGATTCACGGTGCAGAGCGAGGGACAGGCGCTGGCCAATGCCGGCCGGGGCGACCGGGTGCGGATCAAGACCCCTTCCGGCCAGGTCGTCAGCGGCATCGCGCAGGACGGACAGCAGGTCGAAGTGGCCTTTTGAATCGGGCCCATAGGCGCGTGGACGAGATTTTTTTGCGCCGGGAACGGTCTCAACCCTTCAGAAAGGGCAAGCGCTGCCGTTTACCGTTCTGATCAAGCCGCATTTCGCCCGCTTTACGGACAGGATATCCGCATGAAAATCGATCCCGGCGTCAAACAGGTCACCCTGCCGACCGCCACCGAAAACCGGCCGGCACAAGCCAAAACCGGCGCGCGCCCGGGCACCGAGCAGACCGACGTCAAGCTCAGCCCGCGCGCGGCGCAGCTGCAGGAGCTGGAAACCCAGCTCGCCGCCATTCCGGTGGTCGACCGTTCCAAGGTCGAGAACATCAAGCAGGCCATCGCTTCGGGCCAGTACGCCGTCAATGCGGACAACGTCGCCCAGGGCCTCATCGAGTCGGTGAAGGACATGCTTCATGTCGCAAAATCCAAGTGAACCGGGCCGGCATCTGACCGCCGAGAACGCCGCCTGGGCTGCCCTGGCCGGCACGCTGGCCGACGAGGAACGCGCGCTGGTCGACGGCGACGCCGAGCGGCTGGCCGCGCTGAGTCCGGTCAAGCTCGAACGCCTGCACGCCGCCAGCGAATTCGCACGCCAGCGGCTAGACGCCCTGCGCGACGCCGGATTCGCGCCCGACGCGAGCGGCATGGACGCCTGGCTGGCCGCCCACGGCAACGCGCACGCACGCGCCGACTGGGACAGCCTGCGCGCGCTCGAAACCGAAGCCCGTGCCTGCAACGCCCGCGTCGGCAAGCTTATCGACATGCGCATGACCGCCAACCGGCAGGCGCTCAACGTGCTGATGCACGCCGCCAACGGCAGGAACAACCTCTACGACCCGACCGGCCAGGCCGTCGCCACCCGCGGCGGCGCGCCGCTCACGTCCGCCTGATCCCGCCCGCCGCCCGAAACATGGCGCCGGCAGACAAGGGGCTCCCTGGGCGAGCACGCCCGAAGGGATGACAACGCGCCACTGCCAGCCGCCCCCCGGACCGATGCGCCCGGCAGCCCGATCTGCTTACCGATCCAGAACTTCGCCGCCCGCCGCTTTCCAGCCCGCAATGCCGCCTTCGATGAAACGCGCCCGGCAACCCCGGGCCTGAAGGGCATCCACCACAGCGTTCGAGACGGATCCCCCGCGCGCGCAGTAGAGAACGATATCCCGGTCTTTCGGAAGTTCGCCGGCCCACTCGGCCACGTGTTCGGGATCGAGCCAGCGCGCTCCCGCCAGCCGTTCGGGCGCGGCATCCCGATCGGCGATGCGGCGCACGTCGAGAATCAGCTTACCGCCCAGTTCGTTCTTCAGCGTTTCAGGTTTGATGCTGCGCGCCATGGCCGGCTCCCGGTTTGATAGAGGCGGTTTCTGCGGCCTCCAATATAGATTTGTCATGAATAAACAACAACAAGATATTGATTTAAATCGATTTACAATGCAAAGATTTGGCACAGATCCGGCCAATGGCAGCACAAGCGGCGAACAAGGCCGCCCTCAGACGACATAGGTGTAGACAAGGCCGATGACCGCGCATGCTGCGATGACCTTCATGATGTCCTGTCTGTATTTCCACAGCGCAACAAAGGCCGCCACCGAAACCAGGGCGTAGAACCACTCGAAACCGCCGGAGAACGGTGCAAGCACGGTAGCCTGCGGAAAGACTACGTGCCAGCCGAAGAACAGGGCGAGATTCAGGATGACGCCCACCACCGCGGCCGTGATGCCGGTGAGCGGCGCCGTGAATTTCAGGTCGCCGTGTGTGGCCTCGACCAGCGGCGCCCCGGCGAAAATGAACACGAAGCTCGGCAGAAAGGTGAAGAAGGCGGCGACCGAGGCTCCGGCCAGACCGGCGAGTCCGAGGAGCTCGGGACCGAGGATCTGCTTGGTCCAGCCGCCCACGAAGCCCACGAAGGACACGACCATGATGAGCGGGCCCGGCGTGGTCTCGCCCAGCGCCAGTCCGTCGATCATCTGCGGGCCGGTCAGCCAGCCATAGGTTTCCACGCCGCCCTGGTACACATAGGGCAGCACGGCGTAGGCGCCACCGAAAGTCATCAGCGCCGCCTTGGTGAAGAATTCGCCCATATCGCGCAGGACCGGCTGGCCGAGCAGCGCCATGGCCGTCGCCCAGATGCCCAGCGACACGACGATCAGTCCCGCGACATAGCGCCAGCGAAAACGGGTATGCGGCAGCCGCGGCATGTCGTCGTCGATGAGCGCCGGACCGTATTGCCGGTTCGAGCTGCCGTGCCCCCCACCCACCCTGAACTTCTCCGGTGCCAGTTTGCCCCCCAGGGCGCCCAGCAGGCCGGCGCCCAGGACGATATACGGAAAAGGAATGCCGAAGGCGAAGATGGCGACGAAAGAAGCTGCCGCCATGGCCCACAGTAGCCTGTTTTTCAGCGCCCGGCTGCCGATCCGCCAGGCCGCGAACACCACGATGGCCACCACCGCCGGCTTGATGCCGTTGAACAGGCCTTTCACCGCGGTGATCTCGCCATAGGCCATGTAGACGTAGGTCAGGGCCGACAGGATGAACAGCGAAGGCAGCACGAACAGCGTACCGGCGACAATGCCGCCCCAGGTGCGGTGCAGCAGCCAGCCGATGTAGATGGCCAGTTGCTGCGCCTCGGGACCGGGCAGCACCATGCAGTAGTTGAGCGCATGCAGAAAACGGTGCTCGGAGATCCAGCGGCGCTTTTCCACCAGCTCGTGATGCATGATCGCAATCTGGCCGGCCGGACCGCCAAAACTGATGAATCCGAGTTTCAGCCAGTAGAGAAAGGCCTCTCCGAAGGACGGATGCGGAGGGCGCGCCGGCTCCGCCGCCTGCGCGCGGATTGGTGTGGTCATGTCGTGGGCTCCCTGTAGCTTTGCAGCAGCCAGTCGAACAGATCGCAGGCGCGGTCGAGCAGCCTGTCATCGTCCGGTTCGGATGCACGCAGCCCGGCAAGCAGGGTTTCGACGCCCGCCGCCTCGGCAGCGGGCAGGCCGCCGACATCGAGCGCGTGCACCAGCGCGCCGAGCCGCGCGAGCGCCGGCTCGGCGTCGAGTCCGAAGCTTGCCAGCAGCGTCTCGAAGGTCACCCGCTTGCCGACGTGCGTGAACGCCGCGCCGTCGTAGTCGAAACCGAGCGCATCCGCGGGGCAATCCCGGATGTCCTTCAGCCAGACGAAGCGGGCTTGCGGATCGATGAAACGGCGGATCAGCCAGGCCGAAGCGACGCGATCCACCCAGGGACGCGCGCGCGTCGCCCAGACACGCCCCCGGTAGTCCGCTCGGTCGCGCAGGATCACGCCGCCCGGTGCCGCTTCCGGCTCGTCGGGCGCAAACTGGCGCGTGAGCCGCTTCTCGGCATCTGCCAGCGCGCGCTGCGCGGCATCCAGCGATTCGTCCGGGAAAAAATCGGTGGCGGCGATGGCATCCAGCTCCTTGCGCAGCTGCCGCAACTGCCGCCGGCTTTCCATTTCGGAGGCGGCAGCAAAATTCGCCTCGATCGTGTTCAGGGTCCCCGCCCACTCGACATAGGCGTCGCGGCGATCGAACAACGCGCGCCAGGCCGCATCCACGTCGGCAGACTGGTCCGGCACTTCGATCAGCCAGGCATTGCCGCTGGCGGCGATCAGTTCGTCGCACAAGGCAGTCAGCGGAATACGCAGCTCCGCCCGCAGCGGCAGAAGATAGACGCCATCCCGCAGGTTGGCCGCGCCGATAGCCTTGAGTTGCCGCCAGAAGCGCAAGCGAAGACTGCCGGCCTGGCCGGGCAGGGTCGCAACAAGAAGCAGCCAGGCCACGATGCCATTCCTCAGGCCAAATGATCAAGAACCAAGTATTACATATTATGTATCAATTAATACACAAAAATCGCAAACGGTACCGGGCTGCCAACGCGACCCGGACCATACGGATCTCAGCGGCCCCGCAACGGCCGGGCAAAACGGCCGGGTGAAACGGCTGCGAGCAGATCGGCCTCCAGCGGGAGGGGCTCACCGCACAGACGGTCCGCCAGCGCCTCGCCCAGCAGCCCGGCCCACACGACGCCGCGCGAGGCATAGCCCGCCGCGACGTACAGGGCCGCATGCCCGTCGACAGCACCGAGCAGGGGCAGCCGGTCCGGCAGCGTCGCGCGCAGCGCGGCACGGCCGTCGAGCGTGGCCGGGTCGAACCCGGTGGCAGCGCCCGGCAGAATCGATTCCAGCCGCGCCAGATTGGCCGCATCGCTCGCCGCGCGCGGCGCGAGGTCGAGGTCGTCGTGCTCGTAAGTGGCACCGACCAGCGGCCGGTCCCCCGGCGCACAGTAGCCTTCGCGTGCGATCACCCGTTCGAGCCACGGCAGGCTCCCGGCCGGCAGCCGGGTAATCTGGCCGCGCACGTCGTGGATCGGCCAGCCGCCGTCCGGCAGCAGGGTTTGCACGTCGCGCGCGTTGGCCAGCACCACGGCGTCGGCGTCGGCGAGCACCGCGCCAGTCGCGTCGAATACGCGCCAGCCCGCGGGGCCGGCTTCGAGCCGTGCCACGCTTGCATTGAGTTTCAGCGCGATACCGCCCTGCGCGAGCCAGGCCGCGCACAGGCTTTGTGGCACCACCCAGCCCGCCTGCGGATAGAACACCCCGGCTGCCGTCACCGGCCAGTTCGCCAACGCCGAAGCTTCGTCGCGTTCGACCCAGCGGGCATAGTCCGGCGGCGGCGCGGCGGCGTCGAGCGCCACCCGGTACCGGGCCTCGGCTTCGGCATCCTTCGCCAGATGCAGCACGCCGCAAGTCGCCCAGTCGAGCCCGTCGAGCGCGCGCCAGGCGCGCAGGTCGTGCAGAAAGGCGGCGCGGGTAAGCCGGGTCGCACGGTTGTCGTCGCGCGAAATCACCGGCCGGAATACCGCGGCCGGATTGCCCGATGCGCCTTGCGCCGGCGCCCCGGTCCGTTCCAGCACGACGGCCTCGGTGCCGCGTTGCGCCAGCGCATGCGCGACCGCGGCACCGGCCACGCCGGCGCCGACCACGGCGACGCGCTGCGGCGGGCAGCGCCCCGCTTCCCGTTCGCCGCGAAAACGGGCGACGAGGCAATGCCGCTTGCGGCCATAGCCCGCGCGTTTGTCGCAGACGAAACCGGCCTCGGCCAGCCCCTGCCGCACCGGACCGGCCACGGTGTAGGTCGCCGCCGCCGCGCCGGGCCGGGCCAGCCGTGCGAGTTCGGCGAACAGTGCGGGTTGCCAGAGATCGGCGTTGCGGTCGGGCGCGAAGCCGTCGAGATAGAAGGCATCGATGCGCGCGTCGAGCTGCGGCAGGCAGTCCGCCGCCTCGCCGAACATCAGCGTGAGCAGCACCCGGCCGCCGTCGAGCGCCAGCCGGTGAAAACCCGGCACGGCCGGCGGCCAATGGGCGGCAAGTTCGGCGGACAGCCCGGCGAACGCCGGCCACTGCGCATGCAGACGCGCCAGGTCTTCGGCGCGGAAGGGATGTTTTTCCACCGAACAGAAATGCAGCCGTGCACCGCGCGCCGGATCGGCGCGCCAGGCCGCCCAGGTAACGAGAAAATTGAGCCCGGTGCCGAAGCCGGTTTCGAGGATGGCGAAATGCGGTCGGCCGGCCCAGGCGTCCGGCAGGCCGCAACCCTGCAGGAAAACGTGCCGCGCCTGCCCCGTGCCGCCGTCGGCCGAGTGGTACACGTCGCCGTAGGCGGCGGAATACGGAATGCCGTCGCGAAGCTGCAGCGACGCGGGTTCAATGGTTTTCAGCATCGGCGAATGGTACATTGCCCCGACTTCCCGCCAACCCGCATCGATCATGGCTTTTCCCACCATCCGGCTGCGCTATCTCGTTCTACTCGTCGTGGTTGCCGGGCTGGCTTACGCCGGCTGGCAGGCCACCCGCCCCAAACCACTCCAGGTCGAGGTCGCCACGCTGGCGCGCGGCCCGGTCGAAGCCACGGTGGTCAATACCCGCGCCGGCACCGTCACCGCCTGCCGGCGCGCCAAGCTCGCGCCGGCTGCGGGCGGGCAGATCGTGAAACTGTTCGTGAAGGAAGGCGAACGGGTGAAAGGCGGCCAGCCGCTGCTGGAACTGTGGAACCGCGATCTCGCGGCGCAACGCGAACTCGCCCAGCGCCAGCTGACCACCAGCGAGGAACGCCGCCGCGAAGCCTGCATCCTGGCCGAGAACGCGCGGCGCGACGCGGCGCGCGACGAGACGCTGGCCGCGCAGGGCTTCGTCAGTCCGCAGCGGGTGGACGACAGCCGCGCCAACGCACGGGCGCGCCAGGCCAACTGCGACGCGCTCGCCGCCGACGTAAAGCGCGCCCAGGCGCAGATCGACGTGACCCGTGCCGGGCTGGAACGTACCGTGCTCGCCGCGCCCTTTGCCGGCATCGTCGCGCGCGTGACCGGCGAGGTCGGCGAATACGCGACGCCTTCGCCGCCCGGCATCCCCACTCCGCCGGCGGTGGATCTGATCGACGACAGCTGCCTCTACGTCACCGCGCCGATGGACGAAGTGGACGCGCCGCGCCTGAAACCCGGCATGCCGGCACGGATCACGCTCGACGCCCTGCCCGGCCAGAGCTTCCCCGGCCGCGTGCGCCGCATCGCGCCCTACGTCACCGAGGTCGAAAAGCAGGCGCGCACAGTTGATGTCGAAGTCGATTTCGCCGAGCCCGAGCGTCAGCCGATGCTGGTGGGCTACAGTGCCGATGCCGAAATCATCGTCGACCGCCGCGACGACGTGCTGCGCCTGCCCACCCAGGCAATCCGCCAGGACGGCAGCGTGCTGGTACTGGGCGCAGACGGTGTGCTGGCCGGGCGCACGCCGAAGACCGGCCTCGCCAACTGGGCCTATACCGAGGTGCTCGACGGCCTGGCGGCCGGCGACCGCGTGGTGACCGCGTTCGACGACGAAGCCATCGCGGCCGGCGCGCCGGCCGTGCCCAAGCCGGCCAGGCCATGACCGGAGCGGCGGCCGGCATGATCCGCCTGGAAGGCATTGCCCGCCATTTCCGCATGGGTGACCAGGAAGTGCGCGCGCTGGACGGCGTCGACCTCGCCATCGACGCAGGCGAATACGTGTCCATCATGGGGCCGTCGGGTTCGGGCAAGTCGACGCTGCTCAATGTGCTGGGGCTGCTCGACCGGCCCGACGCCGGCCGCTACCTGCTCGACGGCGCCGACGTCGCCGCGCTGTCCGAGCCCGCGCAGGCGCAGGTGCGGCGCACGCGCATCGGCTTCGTGTTCCAGTCCTTTCACCTGGTGGCGCGGCTCACCGCCTTCGAGAACATCGAGCTGCCGCTCGTGCTGGAAGGCATCGCGCCGGCCGAACGCCGCCGCCGCGTCGAGGCCGCGCTGGGCGCCATCGGCCTGGCCGAGCGCGCGCACCACACCCCCAACGAACTGTCCGGTGGCCAGCGCCAGCGCGTCGCCATCGCCCGCGCCACCATCCTGCAGCCTGCCGTGCTGCTGGCCGACGAACCGACCGGCAACCTCGACCACCGCACCGGCGCCGAAGTCGTCGCCGTACTCGAAGACCTGCAGCGGCGCGGCACCACGCTCATCGTCGTCACCCATGACCGCGAACTGGGGGCGCGCGCGCAGCGCCGCATCGCCATGCGCGACGGCCGCGTCGTCGGCGACGAACGATGAAGCTGCGCGATACGCTCGCCCTGTCGCTCGCCAGCATCGCCAGCACGCGCACCCGTTCGCTGCTGATCGTGCTGGCCATGGCGCTGGGCGTGGGCGCGGTGGTGGTGCTCACGGCGCTCGGCGAAGGCGCACGCCGCTACGTGGTCGACCAGTTCGCCTCGCTGGGCACCAATCTCGTCATCGTGCTGCCCGGCCGCGCCGAAACCAGCGGCGGCCTGGTCGGCGCCGCGCTCGGACAGACGCCGCGCGATCTCACGCTCGACGATGCGCACGCCATCGGCCAGCTGCCCGGCGTGCGCCGCCATGCGCCGCTCAACGTCGGCGCCGCCGAACTGGCTTCGGGCGGCCGCCTGCGCGAAGTCACCGTGCTCGGCGGCAATGCCGAACTGCTGCCCATCCGCCACATGTCCCTGTCGCGCGGCCGTTTTACCGCCGGTTCCGGCCAGATCGTGCTCGGCCGGGTGATCGCGCAGGAATTCTTTCCCGACGGCAGCGCGGTCGGCCAGCGGGTGCGGCTCGGCGACCGGCGCTTCCGCGTCTCGGGCGTGCTGTCCGAACAGGGCGAATCGATGGGGTTCAACACCGACGAAGTCGTGATCGTGCCGGTGGAGGACGCGCAGGCACTGTTCAATACCGAGACCCTGTTCCGCATCCTGATCGAAGCCGACAGCCGCGCCGCCATCGAGCCGGTGAAGCGCGCGACGATCCGCCTGCTCACCCTGCGCCACGACGGCGAGGAAGACGTGACCGTGATCACGCAGGATGCAGTGCTCGCCACCTTCGACCGCATCCTCGGCGCGCTCACGCTCGCCGTGGCCGGCATCGCGGCGATCAGCCTCGCGGTGGCCGGCATCCTGGTCATGAACGTGATGCTGGTGGCCGTCGCGCAACGCACCGCCGAGATCGGCCTGCTCAAGGCCATCGGCGCGCCCTCGGCCGACGTGCGCCGGCTGTTCTTTGCCGAGGCGCTGTGGCTGTCGCTCGCAGGCGGCGCGCTCGGCTTCGCCATCGGCCAGCTCGGCAGCTGGGGCCTGCGGCTCGCCTACCCCGCCCTGCCCGCCTGGCCGCCCGTCTGGGCCAGCGCCGCGGGCATCGCCACCGCGCTCGTCACCGGCGTGCTCGCCAGCCTGGGGCCGGCCGCGCGCGCCGCACGGCTCGATCCCGTGCGCGCGCTGTCCGGAAAATAAGGCGCACATGCATTTCGCCGATGCCCTCCGCTTTGCCCGCCGCGCGCTCACCGCGCATCCGATGCGCACGCTGCTGTCGGCCTCGGGTATCGCCGTCGGCATCGCGGCGGTGATCTTGCTCACCGCCATCGGCGACGGCATCCACCGCTTCGTGCTGGCCGAATTCACCCAGTTCGGCACCCATCTGCTCACCATCACCCCGGGCAAGACCAGCACCCACGGCGCCTCGGTCGGCAGCATCGGCAGCGTGCGCCTGCTGACGATCGACGACGCCGTCGCGCTCGGCCGCTCGCCCCTGGTGCGCCACGTCAATGCCGGCGTGATGGGCAATGCCGAAGTGCGCGCCGGCAGCCGCAGCCGGCGTGTGACCGTGTACGGCGAAGGCCCCGCCTTCGCCCAGGCCTTCAACATGCGCGTCGCCAGCGGCCGCTTCCTGCCTGCCGACGACCTCAACAATCCGCGCGCCTACGTCGTGCTCGGCTCCAAGGTGCGCAGCGAACTCTTCGGCCGCGCCAACCCGCTCGGCGCCACCCTGCAAGTCGGCACGTCGCGCTTCCGCGTCATCGGCGTCATGGAGTCCAAAGGGCAGGTGCTCGGCTTCGACCTCGACGACACGGTCTACATCCCCACCGCGCGCGCGCTCGAACTCTTCAACCGCGAGGGCGTGATGGAAATCCATATCGCCTACCGGCCCGACGTACCCGTCGACGCGGTAATGGCCGACATGCGACGCATCCTCGTCGCGCGCCACGGTCGCGAGGACTTCACCCTCACCCCGCAGCAGCAGATGCTCGACACCCTGTCCACCGTGCTCGCCGTGCTCACCTTCGCCGTCGCCGCGCTCGGCGGCATCTCGCTGCTGGTCGGCGCCGTCGGCATGGTCACGCTGATGCACATCGCCGTGGCCGAACGCGTCGCCGAGATCGGTCTGCTCACCGCGCTGGGCGCCACGCGCGCGCGCATCCGCACGCTATTCCTGATGGAATCCACCCTGCTCGCCACCCTGGGCGGCCTGACCGGCCTCGCCCTCGGCGCCGGCATTGCCTGGCTGCTGAAAACCGCCGTCAGCGGCCTGCCGGTGAACGTGCCCTGGAACTACGCTCTCGGCGCACTGATCGCGTCCGTGCTGATCGGCCTGGCCGCCGGCGTCGTGCCGGCCCTGCGCGCGGCGCGACTGAATCCGGTGGAGGCGCTGCGGGCGGAATGACTGAAGGAAGACCGCCCCCGGCAAACATGTGCATCCCTCGCTTTGCCCGGCTCGTTTTGCCTTGGGGAGATCAGCGGCAACGGGGTAACACACAGTGTCCGCTTATCGGCCGAAGCGGCCTGTCAGGCTGACCGCTTCATATGACCGGTCTTCGCCACTTGCCGGTCAAAGCAACATTCAACGTTTGAGCTCAGGCCGCGGCCCGTCAGGGCCGTCGCGCCTGCAGCGAATTGTTAGCCCGCGTTGCGCCGGCCCATGAATTAGCAGACATGACCATAGGGTCCAACGTAAAGCGGGATCTTCTGCGAATCGCACCAGGCCGCCAACTGCGTCCGAACTGTTTCCCAGTATGGCTTGGCCCAGACAGGCGCTTCACGCTCCCACGTATCTTCGGTTGGGAAGTCTACAGAGACGACTCCCATAGGCATGGTAATCACGAAGGACCCAAGATCACAGGAGCAAACTAGCTCCTCCTTCCACCGTGGCTGAAACCGAAACGTTGGTGTCTGCACAGGCTAATCCTTAGCGGGCTAACGCCCAGGTTCAGCCGCGGCCCCGCGAAGCGGGGACGTCGGCTGGAACCTGTTGTTAGGAGACTTTCGCCAACTCACTGCGTGCATCACTGATGATGAGGACTCCGCCGCGAATGACCAAGGCTGCTATGACGGAACCAATGATGAGATCGGGCAAAGCAGAACCAAAATAGGCGACAAGAACACCAGCGGCGATGACTCCTAAATTGGCTAGAACATCATTGGTGGAGAATATCCAGCTAGCCCTCATATGAACCTCACCCTCGCGGTGCTTTGACAGAAGGGCGAGGCAGCATAAATTTGCGACGAGTGCTAGCGCGCCAAAACCCATCATGAGGAGTGATTGTGGCTCAACACCTGAGATGAAGTGACGAGCTACCTCAACGACAACGCCAACGCCAAGCGCGAGCTGGAATATGCCACTGAGGTAAGCGGCCTTGGCTTTATGTGTAACAGAGCGGCCAACAGCATAAAGGCCGATGCCATACACGGCAGCATCAGCAAACATGTCTAATGAATCGGCGATGAGGCCGGTGGAATGGGCCAAGAAACCGGCAATACTCTCAACTAAGAACATGACGGCGTTGATGGCAAGCAAGGCCCACAAGACCTTCGCCTGTTCCGGGCCAGCGGTTTCAACTTCACATTCGCACGAAGACACGAACCCTCCTAAAAAGACGCCTAACGAGGCTGTAGAAAAAGCCCCAAAAACATCACCCCCCGCATCTTGCCCCAGCCCCCCGC
>WBSF01000001.1 GCA_008923315.1 Betaproteobacteria bacterium SCN1
CTAGGGGGCTGGAAAGAGGCGGTCATAACCTTGTTCTCGGTATGGAAAAATCAATCAAAACAATCGGTTGATTTTACGGGGAACGCGGCCGCACAGAAAGTCCGTCAGTCGGACGCCGCGTGGCGGGCCGGCCGCTATGCCCCGGGACCGGGCGGCTCGCCCATCAGCGGGCGCATTGCCGTCAGCAGGCTGTTGAAGAGACGCGGGTGCAGCTTTTCCTGTTCGGCCAGCATCTGTTTCATCGCATAGCGCTGTTGCGGCTTGGCGAAACAGGCGGGGCAGTTCTCGAAAATCACCGGCAGGCCGGCATCGGCGGCAAAGGCCCGGGTCTGCCGCTCGCGTGCGTAGGCAAAAGGCCGGATCACGCGCAGGTCGCCGGCATCGTTGAGGTAATGCGGCGACATGGTCCGGAGCTTGCCGCCGAAGAACATCGACATCATCAGCGTTTCTGCGAGATCGTCCAGATGCTGGGCCAGTGCGATCACGTTGCAGCGCTGTTCGCGCGCGACGCGATAGAGAATGCCGCGCCGCATCCTGGAACAGTAGGCGCAGTAGGAATCGCTGTCTTTCGTCAGCGTTTTCTGCGCTTCTTCGAGGATCGGCTGCGATTCCAGAACATACGGCACGCCGAGTGCGGCGAGATAGGGCTTGAGCGGAGACGGATCGAACTGGTCCGACTGCGGGTCGACCGTGCAGGCCAGCAGCTCGAATCTGACCGGTGCTTTGGATTGCAGATGGTGGAGAGTATGCAGCAGCGACAGCGAATCCTTGCCGCCCGAGAGTCCGAGCAGGATGCGGTCGCCGTCTCGGATCATGGCGTAGTCGCCGATGGCGCGGCCCGCTTCGGTGAGCAGCGAACGGGACGGCCTGATCCAGCCGGCGGGTGCGTCGGCGTTCATGCGGAAAACTGCAGCGCGTGCAGTTGGGCGTAGCGGCCCTGTCGGGCCAGGAGCTCGGCGTGGGTGCCGGTTTCGACGATGCGGCCGCCTTCGAGCACGACGATGCGATGGGCACGTTCGATGGTGGACAGCCGGTGCGCGATGACAAGCGTGGTGCGGTTGGCGATCAGTGTGTCGAGCGCGGCCTGGACGTGGCGTTCGGATTCGTTGTCGAGCGCCGAGGTGGCTTCGTCGAGGATGAGGATCGGCGCGTTCTTCAGGATCGCCCGCGCGATGGCGATGCGCTGGCGCTGGCCGCCGGAGAGCCGCATGCCGTTTTCGCCGATCGGCGTGTCGAGCTTGTCCGGCATGGCCTGGATGAAGTCCCAGGCGTGCGCGGCTTCGCAGGCCGCGCGGATTTCGTCGGGGCTGGCGTCGCGTTTGCTGCCGTAGGCAATGTTGTGCGCCAGCGTGTCGTTGAACAGCACCACGTCCTGCGAGACCAGGGCAATGTGGCTGCGCAGGGTCTGCAGGGCAATGTCGCGGGTGTCCAGGTCGTCGAGTTCGATCTGCCCGCTGTCCGGGTCGTAGAAGCGCGGCACCAGATTGGCCAGTGTGGTCTTGCCCGAGCCGGACGCGCCGACCAGCGCGACGGTTTCGCCCGGTGCGATGTCGAGGCTGATGCGATCCAGCGCGGGCACGTCCTTGCCCGGATAGGTGAGCGTGACATCGCGGAAACGGAGCTGGCCTTCGATGCGTTCGGGCGTGCGCGTGCCGGTATCGCGTTCGGCGTCCTGGTCGAGCAGGGCGAAGATGGTTTCGGAGGCGGCCAGGCCGCGCTGCATCTGGTCGTTGACTGCGGTCAACCGCTTGAGCGGCGCGAACAGCAGCAGCATGGCCATGAAGAAGGCGACGAAACCGCCGACCGTGGTGGCGTCCTCGCTGGCCTGGTCCGCGGCGATGTAGACGATGATGGCAAGCGCCACCGCGGCGAGGAACTGCACGAACGGTTCGTAGATCGCGTTGGCGGCGACGCGCTTCATCTCGAACAGGCGCGCCTGGTTGGCGGCATGCAGGAAACGGCCCTGCTCGTAGGTCTCGCCGCCGTAGAGCTTGACCACGCGATGGCCGTCGACGGCCTCGTCCACCACCTGCGTGAGCTCGCCGATGTTCTGCTGGGCCTTGCGCGACAGGCCGCGCAGGCGCTTGCTCGCCACGCGCACCACCCACAGGGTGAGCGGCGCCATGCCGAACACGACGGCGGTGAGCTTCCAGTTCAGCCACAGCAGATAGCCCAGCAGCCCGGCTACCGTGAGCGAATCGCGCACCAGCGTGGTGACGGCGGATGTGGCGGACTGCGTGACCTGGGTGACGTTGAAGGCCAGGTGGGCGATCAGCTGACCGCTCGGATTCTGGTCGAAATAGCGGGTCGGTAGCGTCATCAGCTTGCCGAACATCGCCGCGCGCAGATCCATGACGAGACGGCTGCCCACCCAGGCCATGCAGTAGGTGCTGACGAAACTGGTGACGCCACGCACGAGGAACAGGGCCAGCAGCAGTACCGGCACCCAGCGCATGAATGCCTCGTTCTTGCCGACGAAGCCTTCGTCCAGCAGCGGCTTGAACAATGCCGGCAGCAGCGGCTCGGTGGCGGCGGTCAGGACCAGGCCGACGATGGACAGGGCGAACATGCGCCAGTGCGGCTTTACGTAGCCGAGCAGGCGGAGATAAAGGTGGCGGCTATCCGGCGTACTCACAGCAGAAGCAGGGTAGCGAGCCCGAGGAAGATGAAGAAGCCCATGCTGTCGGTGATGAAGGTCAGCAGCACGGATGAACCGATGGCCGGATCGCGTTTCACGCGTTCGAGCGTCATCGGAATGAAGATGCCGGCCAGCGAGGCGACCAGCAGGTTGAGCAGCATGGCGAGTGCCATCACGCCGCCCAGCGCGGGGTTGTCGTACAGGAGCCAGGCGAAGACGCCCACCGCCGAGCCCCAGACGATACCGTTCAGCATGGCCACGCCCAGCTCCTTGATGACCAGCCGGCGGGCGTTGGCGGGCGTGATGTGGCCGAGCGCGAGGCCGCGGATGATCAGCGTCACGGTCTGGTTGCCGGAATTGCCGCCGATGCCGGCGATGATGGGCATCAGCGCGGCCAGCGCAGCGAGCTTCTCGATGCTGCCTTCGAAGGCGCCGATCACGCGCGAGGCGATGAAGGCGGTGCAAAGGTTGATCGCGAGCCACATCCAGCGGTTCCTGGCGGCGTGCCAGACAGTGGAGAACAGATCCTCCTCTTCCTTCAGGCCAGCCATCGACAGCATGTCGGCATCGGCCGATTCGCGAATGTAGTCCACCACCGCATCCACCGTGAGGCGGCCGATCAGGCGGCCGCCGGCGTCGACCACCGGCGCCATCACCAGATCGTAGCGTTCAAAGGCCTGCGCGGCCTCGTGCGCGTCGTCCTCGGGGTGAAAGCGCACGAAATCCTCGACCATCACGGCCGCCACCGAGGCTTCGGGGTCGGTGGTCAGCAGGCGCTTCAGCGGCAGTACGCCGGTCAGCGTGTCCCGGTCGACCACGAAAAGCTTGTCGAGCTGGTCGGGCAGCTCGCCGAGCCGCCGCAGGTAGCGCAACGCCACTTCGAGCGTGACGTCGGCGCGGATCGTCACCATCTCGAAATCCATCAGTGCGCCTACCGAGTCCTCGGGATAGGACAGCGCGGACTGCAGACGCGCGCGCTTCTGCACGTCCAGCGTGGTCAGCAGTTCCTGGATCACGTCCTGCGGCAGGTCGGCCGCGATGTCGGCGATCTCGTCGGTATCGAGGGATTCGGCGGCGGCCAGCAGCTCCGCCTTGTCCATCGTCCGGATCAGCGATTCGCGGACCGAATCCGAAACTTCGAGCAGGATCTCGCCGTCGTTTTCCGCACCGACGAGATCCCACACCAGACGCCGTTCATCGAGCGGCAACGCTTCGAGGATGTAGGCGATGTCCGCCGGATGGAGCTGTTCGAGCTTGCGCTTGAGTTCGGCGAGGTTCTGCTTGTGGACGAGATTCTCCACCAGATCCTGACGCGGCCCGCCCTGTTTGTGGACGAGCTCCTCCACCAGCCGCATGCGGCCGAGCAGGTCCTGCACCTGCGCGAGATGCGCCTCGAGCGTTTCCTGCGACTGGTTTTCGAGGGTATCGGTCATGGGGCGTCGATTCCGGAAGCCCCGCGATTGTATCGCGCGATTCAGCGCGGGACCCGCGCGCTGCCCATATAGCGCTTGATCAGCGCCACGCGCTGCTGATAGGCGCGCGAGCCGCGATGCGTTTCGTACCAGCGCGGATTGGGCACCATCGCGGCCAGCCGTGCGGCCTGATCGCGGTCGAGGGCGGAGGCGGGTTTTCTGTAGTAGCGGCGTGCGGCCGCTTCCGCGCCGTAAATGCCGTTGCCCCATTCGATGACGTTGAGATAAACCTCGAGGATGCGGCGCTTGCTCCAGGTCGATTCGATCATCAGGGTGATGATCGCCTCCTGGCCCTTGCGGATGAAGCTGCGTTCGCCGGAGAGGAACAGATTCTTCGCGAGCTGCTGGCTGATGGTCGAGCCGCCGGCCACGAGCCGGCCTTTTTTCAGGTTTTTCTCGACGGCCTTCTGGATGCCTTCCACGTCGAAACCCTCGTGGTCGAGAAATCTGGCGTCCTCGGCGGCAACGATCGCACGCTTGAGATGGATCGAGATGCGGTCGTAAGGCACCCATTTGTGCCGCAGTTCGGCATCCGGATTTTTTTGCTGCTGGCGTTCGAGCCCGGCTTTCATGAAAGCGGTGGAGGCGGGGTCGTGATCGATCCACCACAACACGTGAGCGAAGATCCACACCTGGTAGAGCAGCACCACCCCGACGAGGGCGGCCAGCCCCTTGCCGATCCAGCCGAACAGTGTTTTCAGCATGCGTCGGCCTGTAACCGGGCGATCACGGGGGCGGTGTCGGGACGGACGCCGCGCCAGACGAAGAAGGCCTCGGCGGCCTGTTCGACCAGCATGCCCAGTCCGTCGGCGGTCGCGGCGCCGTGCGTGCGTGCGAAGGCCAGGAAGGGGGTGTCGCGGCCGTACATCATGTCGTAGGCCAGTGCGCCCGGGGCGAAGAGGTCGGCGGGCAGGGGCGGCAGTTCGCCGGCGAGGCTCGCGGCAGTGGCGTTGACGACGAGATCGAAACGGCCTTCGAGGTCGCCGAAACCGCAGGCGGCAACGCCGGGGCCGAACAGCCCGGCGAGTTCCCGTGCGCGGCCCGGCGTGCGGTTGGCGACGACCAGCCCGGCGGGCTTCCGGTCGAGCAGTGGCTCGATCACACCGCGCGCCGCGCCGCCCGCGCCCAGCAGCAGGATGCGGGCGCCGGCGGGGTCGCGCTGGCGGTTGCGGACGAGGTCGGCCACCAGTCCGGCGCCATCGGTGTTGTCGCCGAATATCTCGCCGCCCCCGAAACTGAGCGTATTGACGGCGCCCGCGCGTTCGGCGCGGGCGCTCAGCCGGCGGGCCAGCCGGAATGCCTCTTCCTTGAAGGGTACGGTGACGTTGGCGCCGCGGCCTCCCGCGGCCATGAAGGCGGCGATGCTTGCGGAAAAACCGTCGAGCGGCGCCAGGATGGCCTCGTAATGCAGATCCTGCCCGGTCTGGCGGGCGAAGGCGGCATGGATGGCGGGGGATTTGGAGTGGGCGATCGGATGCCCGAATACAGCGTATCGGTCGGTCATGCGCGCGATTCTAACCGCGCGCGTGTCGATTCAGTTCTGCCGCCAGGGCAGATCGCGCCGTTTCCAGCCGTCCGTCGTGTTGCGCCGGCCGGTCGTTTTGTCGCGCCTGCCTTCGAAGCCTTCGAGCACGTTGTAGCAGCCGCCGCGGCCGGCCGCGGCGCAGGCAGCGGCGGCCTGATGCGAACGCTGACCATTGCGGCATATGAAAAACAGCAGGGATTCCGGGTCTGTCGCCTGCGCAAGCTGGACAAGAAAATGCGGATTGGCCGCCCAGCCCGGCCAGCTTTGCCACTCCACATGCACGGCGTTCGGCGGTGCGCCGGCGAATTCCCGTTCGGCGCAGGAACGTACGTCGACCAGCCGGGTGCCCGGCGCAAGCGCCAGGAGTTCGCAAGCTTCCTGCGGTTCCAGCGCGCCTGCATAGGGCAGGCTGCGGAGCTTGCCGCGGCTGTGCGCGGCGTCCAGCAACTCGGTGATCCGTCCCATCGCACGCTCCCGATACCTTTGTGCCAGTATAGGTTTGGACAGGAAAAATCCAGCGACGCACAAATTAAGTGCGCAAAGCGACCTGGTTGAACCATGTTGGTGCACCCGCGTCGGGGGAGGGCTGGCTATCCGGGGGCTTTACCCTTGTGGCACAATGCCCGCCGACCCGTTTTTTTGCATGGCACGGTTGCTGCTAACACGATTCTCAGTGTGGCGTTTCCGGCAAGCCGACCGCGCGGCCTGCAACGTCGTCAATTCATTCATCCGTATTACTGTCTGAGGAGATTTCAGCATGCCCGTGGCCGATGTCATGAAGAAAATTGCAGACAACGAAGTCAAGTTCGTTGATTTGCGCTTTACCGATACCCGAGGCAAGGAACAGCACGTATCGATTCCGGCCCGTATCGTGGACGAGGAATGGTTCGAGAACGGCCATCCGTTCGACGGTTCCTCGATCGCCGGCTGGAAAGGCATCCAGGCTTCCGACATGCTGCTGAAGGCCGATCCGGATTCGGCCTACATGGACCCCTTCTTCGACGAAGCCACGCTGGTGATGACCTGCGATGTCATCGAACCGTCCGACGGCAAGGGCTACGAGCGCGACCCGCGCTCCATCGCCCGCCGTGCCGAGGCCTATCTCAAATCCACCGGCATCGCCGATACCGCCTACTTCGGCCCCGAGCCCGAGTTCTTCATCTTCGACTCGATCACCTGGCACGACAACATGTCGGGCTGCGGCGTGCAGATCAACTCCGAGGAGGCGGCCTGGTCGTCCGCCGAGAAGTTCGAGAACGGCAACACCGGCCACCGTCCCGGCATCAAGGGCGGTTACTTCCCGGTGCCTCCGGTCGATAGCCTGCAGGACATCCGTGCCGCCATGGTGCTGGCGCTGGAAGAGGCCGGCATCGCGGTCGAGGTGTTCCACCATGAAGTGGCGACCGCGGGCCAGTGCGAGATCGGCACCGTGTTCAGCACGCTGACCAAGCGCGCCGACTGGACGCAGACGCTGAAGTACATCGTGCAGAACGTCGCCCACGCCTACGGCAAGACCGCGACCTTCATGCCCAAGCCCATCGTCGGCGACAACGGTTCCGGCATGCACGTGCACATGTCGCTGTGGAAGGACGGCAAGAACCTGTTCGCGGGCGACGGCTACGCCGGCCTGTCCGAGCTGAGCCTCTATTACATCGGCGGCATCATCAAGCACGCCAAGGCGCTGAACGCGATCACCAACCCGTCGACCAACTCGTACAAGCGTCTGGTTCCGGGCTTCGAAGCGCCGGTCATGCTCGCCTACTCGGCGCGCAACCGTTCGGCCTCGATCCGCATCCCGATCTCCGCGTCGACCAAGGCGCGCCGCATCGAGACCCGCTTCCCCGATCCGATGGCCAACCCCTACCTGTGCTTCACCGCGCTGATGATGGCGGGTCTGGACGGCATCCAGAACAAGATCCACCCGGGCGACCCCGCCGACAAGGACTTGTACGACCTGCCGCCGGAAGAGGACGCGAAGATTCCGAAGGTCTGCCACAGCCTGGAAATGGCGCTCGACGAGCTGGACAAGGATCGCGAGTTCCTGACCCGCGGCGGCGTGTTCACCAACGACATGATCGACGCCTACATCGAGCTCAAGATGCAGGAAGTCACCAAGTTCCGCATGACGACCCATCCGGTCGAATTCGCGATGTACTACTCGCTGTAATCCGGCGTACGGTGCGACAAGGGCGGCTGCGGCCGCCCTTTTTCGTGGGCGCGTGGCGGCATCCGTGGCGGCGCGCCGCCGCATCCATTGCCGAAAACGAAAACACCCGATGCGCTGCATCGGGTGTCCGTGGGCCGGGTGAGGCGGACTTCAGGCCGGTTCGGGCTGGGCCGCGGCGGGCGCCGGCGCCGGCGTGCGGCTCATCAGGCCCAGCACCACCTGCCACGCCAGGCCGAGGGCGCCGACGATGAAGACCACGTCGCCGAAGGTGCGCACCCAGCGCAGGGTCTGCAGCAGCGACTGCTGCATGAACGCCTCGCTGCGCGCGTACCACAGGCCTTCGCTCACGCTCGCGTGGAACTGGATCAGGCCGATCGGCAGCAGGCTGGTGGCGATCATCAGCACCAGGCCGGCGTTCAGGCCCCAGAAGCCGATTTTCATCAGCGGCTCGCTGAAGACGAACTGCGGGCGCAGGTAGCGCAGCACCATCAGCGTGAAGCCCAGCGCCAGGAAGCCGTAGACGCCGAACAGGGCCGCGTGCGCGTGCACCGGTGTGGTGTTCAGGCCCTGCACGTAATACAGCGAGATCGGCGGATTGATCATGAAGCCGAACACCCCGGCGCCCAGCATGTTCCAGAACGCGACCGCGACGAAGCACAGCAGCGGCCACTTCAGGTTGGCCATCCACGGTGCGCGCGTCTTCAGCCGCCAGTTTTCCCAGGCCTCGTGGCCGAGCACGATCAGCGGCACCACTTCAAGCGCGCTGAACGCGGCGCCCACGGCCATCACCGGCGTGGTGGTGCCGGCGAAATACAGGTGATGGAAGGTGCCGGGAATGCCGCCGAGCAGGAACAGCGAGGCCGAGGCCAGGCTGGCGGTGGTGGCCAGGCTGCGCGAGACCAGGCCCATGCTGCTGAACACGAAGGCCAGCGCGACCGTGGCGAACACCTCGAAGAAGCCCTCGACCCACAGGTGCACCACCCACCAGCGCCAGTACTCCATGACCGTCAGGCTGGTGCGCTCGCCGTAGAACAGGCCGGCGCCGTAGAACAGGCCGATGGCGCCGACCGAGGCGGTCAGCAGCGCCAGCAGGTTCTTGTCCTCGCCGTTCTTCTTCAAGAGCGCCGGCAGCACGCCGCGCAGCATCAGCACCAGCCACAGCAGGATGCCGACCCACTTGAGAATCTGCCAGAGGCGACCGAGGTCGATGTACTCGTAGCCCTGATGGCCGAGCCAGAAGTTCCATGCGGCCGGCATTTTCTGCGCAATGGCGAGGTAGTTGCCGATGAAGGAACCGACGCAGACGAACACCAGCGCCCAGAACAGCACGTCCACGCCGAGCCGCTGGAATTTCGGATCGCGGCCGCCGTTGATGAGCGGCGCGAGGAACAGCCCCACCGCAAGGAAGCCGGTGGCGATCCAGAACAGCGCGCTCTGGATGTGCCAGGTGCGGGTCAGCGCGTACGGAAACCACTGCGAGACGTCGATGCCGTAGAAATGCTGTCCTTCCACCGTGTAGTGGGCGGTGAAACCGCCCAGGAACACCTGGAACACGAACAGCGCCACGACCAGGAACAGGTACTTGCCGAGCCCGCGCTGCGACGGCGTGAGGGCGAAGGCGGTGAGCGGATCGCGCGCGGGGGCGACGGGCTGCGGCTCGTCGTGCCGGCGCAGGAAGGCCCAGCCCCACACCAGAAAGCCGATGCCCGCGAGTAGGATCACCACGCTGAGAACGGACCACACCACGTTCTCGCTGCTCGGCGCGTTGCCGATCAGCGGCTCGTGCGGCCAGTTGTTGGTGTAGGTCACGTTCGATCCCGGCCGTTCGGTGGCGGCGGCCCAGGCGGTCCAGAAGAAGAACTGCGTCATGTCCTCGCGCCGTTCGGCGCTGGGCAGCGTGTCTTCCTTCATCGCGAAGCTCTGGCGCGTCGTGCGCAGCTCGGGGTCGGCCGAGAACAGGCGGTCGTAGTAGGCCGCGGTCTGCGCCATCGCCTGCGCGCGCCGGGCGCTGACCGTCAGGCGATTGTCGGCATCCACGCCGTTGCCGCGATATTCCTGCTGCAACTGCGCGCGCAATCCGCCCTGCGTCACGGCGTCGAGCTGCGCATACGGCTGGCCGTGCTGTTCCTGTGCGGCCAGATCCAGCCACGCCGTCAGTTCGCGGTGCAGCCAGTCGGCCGTCCAGTCCGGCGCCTGGTACGCGCCGTGGCCCCAGATGGAGCCGAGCTGCATGCCGCCGACGGACTGCCATGCGGTCTGGCCGTCGAGGATGTCGTCCTTGCCGAACAGCAGCTTGCCGTTCTGGGTGACCACCTGCGCCGGTATCGGCGGCGCCGAGCGATAGACGTCCGCGCCGTAATACCCCAGCAGCGAGAACATCACGATGCACACGCCGATCAGCGTGAACCAGAGTTTCTTGTACGGTCCCATGGGAGCCTCTTCTTTCACTGTACTGCCGCGGGCGCGAAGCGCTCGAACAGGATGTTGTTTTCGATGTGGATGTGTGCGATCAGGTCGTCGCGGAAGGTGCGCAAGCCCGTGTAGAGCGCGTGCCAGGTGGCGCAGGCGCCCTGCGGAAGCGTGATGTCCTGCGTCAGGTCGAGCAGGCGCTGCAGCGCGGCGCCGTGATCCTCGTGTTCGGCGCGCATCACGCCGATGGGCATGGCCGCCGCGGCGCCGTGGCCGCGCGCGATCAGCGGGAACAGCACCGTTTCCTCCTTCTGCATATGGCTTTCCAGCTCCCGGGCCATACCGTTCAGGTGTTCGGCCAGGCCGTGCGGGCAGTCGTCGTGCTTGCCGTGCACCTCTTCCACCCGGCCCGCCAGGCGGATCAGCTCGGGCAGTTGTTCGCGGTGCACCGCGTGGTAGCGGTGCAGAACGTGATCGACCAGCGCCGCATCGGCGAACGCGTTCCAGTCCGGCTCGCCGGTGGCCGCGCCGCGCGCCTGCAGGGCCCGCAACTCGGCCGCGACGGCCTCGCCGTCGATGCCGGCGGCTGTCGCCGCCGCGCGCAGCGAGCGGTGGCCGGCGCAGCAGAAGTCGAAGCGGTGGGCCTCGAATACGCGCGAGGCGCCGGGGATTTGTCGGGCCAACTGGCCCAGCGATTGCTCCATCAGATTCATGGTGTGTCTCCAGGATGGCGGTTCATGGGCGGGTGCGAAGCGCGTTCGCGGCGTGGAATGGGGGTGTGCGTGCATCGCTTTTCATGGGTGTACCGGCGTGTGTGATCGGCTCCCAGACTTGAGCGAAACGCGTACCATGAAAACAAACTGTTAAATCAATCTGATACAAAATTGATGGTTACAATTACCCTAATCAATCAAGGTAAATAGAACCTGATAATGGTCGAAGATACCCTTCCGCTGTATCACATGCTGTTGGCCGATCTGGTGGCGGATCTGCCGGCGGCCGTGCGCATGCAGCGTCTGGCCGCCCGCCTGCGGGCGCATTTCCACAGCGGCGCGGTGGCGTTGCTGCAGCTCGAAGGCGACCAGTTGCGTCCCGTGGCCGTGGACGGCCTGAGCCACGACGCCCTGGGCCGGCGCTTCGCGATCCGGGAGCATCCGCGGCTGGCGACCATCCTGCAGCGCGAGGGCGTCACCCGCTTTCACCACGACAGTTCCCTGCCCGACCCCTACGACGGTCTGCTGGAGGAGCGCGTCGGCCAGCCGCTGGCAGTGCACGATTGCATGGGCCTGTCGCTGAACGTGGAGGGCGCGCGCTGGGGCGTGGTCACGCTGGACGCGCTGCAGCCCGGCACCTTCAACGCGCGGGCGCAGTCGCAACTGGCGACGCTGGGCCTGGCGATCGAGGCCGCCGCCCGCATGACCCGCCTCGAAGACCAGATGCGCGCGCTGCGCAGCACCTACAGTCCCTCCACGCATGCGCCAGGGGGCACGGGCGAGGAGCCGGAGATCGTGGGACAGAGCCCGCCTCTGCTGCACCTGCTGCACGAGCTGGAAGTCGTGGCCGACTCCGAGCTGCCGGTGCTGCTGCTGGGCGAGACGGGCGTGGGCAAGGAATTGTTCGCCCACCGGCTGCACCGCCTGTCGCGCCGCCGCGCGCGGCCGCTGGTGCACGTGAACTGCGCCGCGCTGCCCGAATCGCTGGCCGAGAGCGAGCTTTTCGGCCACGTGCGCGGCGCCTTCTCGGGCGCGGTGGGCGAACGGCCCGGTCGTTTCGAAGCCGCCGAGGGCGGTACGCTGTTCCTCGACGAGGTCGGCGAACTGCCGCTGGCGATCCAGGCCAAGCTGCTGCGCACGCTGCAGAACGGCGAAATCCAGCGCCTGGGCGCCGACAAGCCCAGGCGCGTGAACGTGCGCGTCATCGCCGCCACCAACCGCAGCCTGCGCGAGCAGGTGGCCGAAGGCGCTTTCCGCGCCGACCTCTACCACCGGCTGTCGGTCTACCCGATCCCCATTCCGCCGCTGCGCGAACGCGGCAACGACCTGCTGCTGCTGGCCGGACGTTTCCTGGAGCTGAACCGCTCGCGCCTGGGCCTGCGCAGCCTGCGCCTGTCGCCCGACGCCGAGGAGGCGCTGCGCCGCTACCGCTGGCCGGGCAACGTGCGCGAACTGGAGCACGTGATCAGCCGCGCCGCCCTCAAGACCGTCAGCCGCGGCGCCGACCGCCGGGCCATCGTCACGCTGGAATCCGACCTGCTGGATCTGGATGCGCTGGCGCTGCCTGCGGCCGGCGCGCCGGACGCGGGCGCCGCGGTCGCGCCGGCGCCGCAGTTGCAGGGGGCGCCCGGCGCCCGCCTGCACGAGATCGTCGACGCCAGCCAGCGCGCGGCGATCCGTGAGGCGCTGACGCGCCACGGCCACAACTGGGCCGCCGCCGCGCGCCAGTTGGGCGTGGACGCCAGCAACCTGCACAAGCTGGCGCGCCGGCTGGGGTTGAAGGCGGCGTCGGGGTCTGGCGCCGATTCCTGAAGGCCCCATCGAGTGGTCCTGCCCGGGCCGGCCGGCAGCCGGCGCCGGCATGTCTTTCGCCTTCCGGGTCAAGCCGGCCGGATTTCGGCCGTAATGGAGTGGTAGGCTACACTCGACCCATGCGCACCCCGCCCGCCCTTTTCCTGTTGGCCCTGTTGCTCGCCGCCCCCGTCCAGGCGGAGATCTACAAGTACGTCGACGAAAACGGCCAGGTGACGTTCACCGATGTCTACCGCAAGGGCGCCAAGCGGATCGACCTGCCCGGCGCGCCTGCGCCGCTGCCCGCCGGCAAATCGGCGCGTCCGGCGTCCTACGCGCCGAGCCCGGCGGATTTCCCGCGCATCGACCCGGCGACGCAGAAGCGGCGCGACGACATCCGGCGCCAGATCCTGCAGGACGAGCTGGCCGGCGAGCGACGTAACGCCGACGAGGCGCGCCGCCAGCTTGCGCTCGGCGAGCGGCTGCAGCCGGGCGAACGGGCGGGCGACGCCACCTACGCCAGCCGCGTCAGAAAACTGCGGGACGCCGTGCAGCAGCACGAGCAGAACATCGGCGCGATCCAGCGCGAACTGGGCAACCTGAAATAGGCGCTTGCGCGTCCGGCAATCCGCGCGCGCGCCTCTGGCACAATCGATGCTTAATCGATGCGCATGAGTGCCATGCCTTTTCCAGACAGCGAATTCCGCGGGCTCGACAGCCTTTCCACCGGTGCCCTGGTGCTGGACGAGGCGGGGGCGATCCGCTACGTCAACGCGGCGACCGAGACGCTGCTGGGCGTATCGGGGACGCTCCTGATCGGCGACACCGCGGTGCAGGTGTTCGCGCGCAGTCCGGAACTGTTGTCGGCCATCCAGACCGCGCGCGCCGAACAGGAAACCGTCATCGAGTACGCGCTCGAGGTCGTCGTCAACGGCCATCCGCCGATCCGCGTCGACTGCAGCGTCTCGCCGCTCGAACGGCCGCCGAACGGCCTCCTGATCGAGCTGCGCGCGGTCGATCCGCACCTGCGCATCGCCCGGCTGGAACAGGCGCGGCTGCAGCAGGAAGCCAATCGCGAACTGCTGCGCAATCTGGCGCACGAGGTCAAGAACCCGCTCGGCGGCATCCGCGGCGCAGCGCAACTGCTGGAACGCGAACTGCCGCGCGAGAGCCTGCGCGAATACACCCAGGTCATCATCAAGGAGTCCGACCGGCTGCAATCGCTGATGGAACGGTTGCTGACGCCGCACCGCGCGCCCCGTTTTGGTGCAGTCAACATCCATGAAGTCCTGGAACGGGTGCGCAGCCTGATCCTGGCCGAGACGCCGGGCGTCTCCCTGCGCCGCGACTACGACGTCAGCCTGCCGGACATCCGGGCCGACGCCGAGCAACTGATCCAGGCCACGCTGAACATCGCGCGCAACGCCGTACAGGCAATGAACGCGAGCGGGCATGGGCACGGCCAGGGCAACATCGTCTTCCGCACCCGCGTCGCCCGGCAGATCACGCTGGAAAGCCGGCGTTACCAACTGGGCCTGCGCATCGAGATCGTCGACGACGGCCCCGGCATTCCGGACGAGATCCGCGAGCAGATCTTCTATCCGCTGGTGTCCGGCCGCGAAGGCGGCAGCGGGCTGGGGCTGGCCGTCGCGCAGACGCTGGTGGCGCAGAACCACGGCACCATCGACTGCGAGAGCCAGCCGGGTCGCACGGTGTTCTCGATTTTTCTTCCGCTTCCCGCTTGAGTATCGACATGGCGAAAACGACTACCGTCTGGATCATCGACGACGACCGCTCCATCCGCTGGGTGCTGGAAAAGGCCCTGCTGCGCGAGGACATCCCGTGCATGACCTTCAGCTCGGCGACCGACGCCCTGCGCGAACTCGAACGCAGCACGCCGGCCGCCGTCCTGTCCGACATCCGCATGCCGGGCGTGTCGGGCCTCGAACTGTTGCAGGCCCTGAAGGAGCGGCTGCCCAGGGTTCCGGTCATCATCATGACCGCCTATTCCGACCTCGACAGTGCGGTGGCCGCGTTCCAGGGCGGCGCGTTCGAATACCTGCCCAAGCCTTTCGACGTCGATCAGGCGCTCGAACTGGTGCGCCGCGCGCTCGCGGAAAACGCCAGTCGAGATGTGCCGGCTGCCAGCGATGCGCCGGTGCCGGAAATCCTCGGCCAGGCGCCCGCGATGCAGGAGGTGTTTCGCGCCATCGGCCGCCTGGCGCATTCGCACGCCACGGTGCTGATCACCGGCGAATCGGGCAGCGGCAAGGAGCTTGTCGCGCGGGCGCTGCATCGCCACAGCCCGCGCGCGACCGGGCCGTTCATCGCGCTGAACACCGCCGCCATTCCAAAAGATCTGCTCGAGTCCGAACTCTTCGGCCACGAGCGCGGTGCCTTTACGGGGGCGGCGGCACAGCGTCGCGGCCGCTTCGAACAGGCCGACGGCGGCACGCTCTTTCTTGACGAGATCGGCGACATGCCGGCCGAGCTGCAGACCCGCCTTTTGCGCGTGCTGGCGGATGGGCAGTTCTATCGCGTCGGCGGCCACACGCCGATCAAGGTGAACGTGCGCGTCATTGCGGCCACCCACCAGGATCTGGAAGTGCGGGTGCGCGAAGGTCTGTTCCGCGAAGATCTGTTCCATCGCCTCAACGTCATCCGCCTGCGTCTGCCCGCCCTGCGCGAGCGCCGCGAGGATATTCCGCTGCTGGTCCGGCATTTCATGCAGAAAAGCGCGCGCGAGCTGGGCGTAGAGGCCAAGGGAGTATCGGACGCGGCGGTCAAGACGCTGATCGCCTTGCCCTGGAGCGGCAACGTGCGCCAGCTCGAAAACGTCTGCCACTATCTCACCGTCATGGCGCCGGGGCAGGTCGTCGAAGCCGGCGATCTGCCCGCCGACCTGATGCAGGGTACGGCCGAGCAGGGCAGTGGCGGCAACTGGCTGATGGGGCTTGCCGCCGAAGCGAGCGCGCGGCTTGCCCGCGGCGAGGCCGCGATACTCGACGAGCTGACCCAAGCCTACGAAAAGACGCTGATCGAAGTCGCGCTGCGCCATACCGGCGGCCGGCGCATCGAGGCTGCGCATTTGCTGGGCTGGGGGCGCAATACACTGACCCGCAAGATTCACGAGCTGGGCATGGATGCTTCCGATTCGGACGAACCGAAAAGTTGAATGGCCGAAAAAAAGCCGACCTCGCGGGTCGGCCTGTCGGGACGATGCAAATTCAGGCGGCTTGCGCTTCTTCCAGCAGTTTCTGGATTTCGCCTTTCTGATACATCTCGATCATGATGTCGGAGCCACCGATCAGTTCGCCCTTGACGTAGAGTTGAGGAAAGGTCGGCCAGTTGGCGTAGTACTTCAGGTTCTCGAAAATTTCGGGGTCCGCCAGCACGTTCACAGCCAGAAAATCCTTGATGCCGCAGGCTTGCAGTACTTGGGCTGCGCGCGACGAGAAGCCGCACTGCGGAAATTGCGGCGTCCCCTTCATGTAGAGCACGATCGTGTTTTGGGTGACTTGTTCGCGAATGCGGTCGAGCGGGGTCATGGCAGGCTCCTGAATACTTGAGTGGAATACTCGGGAATTATACGCGGGGCACCACGCGCGTCAAGCCGCCTTGGGGGTGCCGTTTTCCTGATAGGGGCTGACAAAGGCCTTGTGGGCCAGATGCGGAATCAGCAGATGGATCGGCATGCGCAGCCAGTGCGCGCGCACGTAGGCGGCCAGCCGCGCGGCGGGGGTGAAGCGGTCTGCACAGGTTGCGTGATCGGGCGCGAGCGCACGCGTGAACACGGCATCCATCAGCGTTCGAAGCAGACGGTTCGGCGCGGCCGACTCGAGTGCGGACCAGGCGCGTTCCGGAACCGGCGTGTCGAGAAAATGGATGGCGTAGCGGAGTGCGTAGTAGAGCGAGCGCTGCAACTGAAGTTCTTCTGCGCGTGCGAGCAGATGTGCCCAGAATTCCGGCGTGGCGGCTTCGCGCAGTTGCAGGTCGATGTCGGTGAGATCGCGCAGGCCGTGCGGCAGTTCACCGTCGTGGAACAGGTGCGTTGCCGCATGGAGAATACGGTCCTCGGGGGCCAGTACGCAGATGCCGGGCAGCTCGCTGGCGGGCACCGCGCGGCTGCGCAGCTTGCCCGAGTCGGGATGATAGCGCGCAGTGTCGGGGAGGATGGCGTGATGGACGTCAATCACGGTTTCGCGCTGGATATGCTGCATGGGCGGAATTTCGTGCATCCAGCGCCGGTAATAGCGCTTGTCGTAATCCGACAAATGGCTTGCATGCCAGCCGGCCAGCATGAGTGCGTTCTCGACTTCCGGCAGGCGCTCGCGCGGGACCAGGATATCGATGTCGTTGAACAGGCGGCCGTCGGCCGCTGGCGAGCCGCTTGCCACGTAAGCCGCGCCTTTCAGGGCGACGAGTGGCACGTCGATATCGGCGAGCGCGGTCCGGATGTTGGCAAGTTCCCAGTGGATCGCCGTGCGCTGCCTGTCGGCCAGTGTCTCGGCCGCCGTGAAATGCCAGCGGGCGCCGGCGGGAATCGCATCGCTCAGGCTGTCCCGGCGGAAGCGGTAGGCCAGCCGGGCGAGCAGACCGGCCGCGCGCGCCTGACGGATCAGTACGTCCCATTCCCCCATGGAAAAACGGGTGACGCTGTCGGGCGTGCGCAGGGTGCGGGCGAGCAGGTCGCGTGGCATGTCGGTCAACGGCCCGGCTCGGCCAGCGCATCGAAAGCGGCGACCGCTTCGGCAAGATCGCTGTAGCGGAAGTCGTAGCACGCGGTCTGGTCGACCAGTGCGGTCCCGGTACGGAAACCGTCGGCTCCGAGCTGGCTGTAATTGAATGCGTTCTGCGCGAGGAACATGAAGGTTTGCGCCTGCGAACGCGGCGTCAAGCGGGTGGCTGCACCGGCTTCCCATTTGGGGAAGATGATCCAGGCCGGCTGTGCACTTTCGTGCTGGCGCAGCACGCTGTCGCGTGGCGGGCGCATGTGCGCCACCGTGCCCTTGATCGTGTCGTGCGATGCGCGGTTGATGAAGGTTTCGCCATCGAACCGCCGGATGACGTCGATCGACTGGTTTTTCAGGCTGACCGGGCGCGGCAGGGGCTGGATTCGGCCGGTTTTGCGGTCGATCAGGGTGAGTTCGTCCGAGAGGAGACGCCAGCCGGACAGCACAAGGCCGGCGGTCAGCGTACTCTTGCCCGAGCCGGGCGGGGCCGGAAGGATCGCGGCGCGGCCGTGCTTTTCGACGACTGCCGCATGAATGATCAGGTATTGGTGCGCCTGGGTGGAGACGCACCAGTTGAGGCCCCATTCCAGCATCGGGAAAGCCTGGTCGCGGGGCAGGGGCTTGAACGGGCGCATGCCGTCGAAATCGAAACTGATCTGCGGTCGTATCCAGCGCCGCAGGCCGGGCGTGGACCGGACCGACACGTGAAAATCGGCAAAAGCCTCGTGCGTACTGCGGACTTCGAATTGCCCATAGAGCTGTGCGAGTCCTTCGGCTACATCGGGCACATCGGACTGCACGCGCAGGGAAAATGGCCCTGTCCGCATCCAGACACCGGCTCCTGCCAGTTGCCGGCGAAGATCGGCGGGGGGGAGCTGCAATAATTTCATGGGGATTCCAGCAGGCCGATTTTCTCGAGCTCGGCCAGCACGTCTTCGACCAGTTCCCGGAATTGGGGTGTGTCGTGCACGTCAAGACGCCGGGCCAGCGCGATGGCGATGGCGTCCGGCGTGCTCTGCGGGTGTTCGCGGCAGGTCTGGTACAGGGCCAGCGTCAGCGGCTTCAGATAATGCGTGTCGCCCGATTCCCCGTCATACACGACCGCTTCGTCGCCCCAGCATTTGAGCAGGCGGGTGGCGGCAGCCCCATGCATGGGCTCAGTTGAGCGGGCAGCCGCGCTCGTTCAACATGGCCAGCGAGTTTTTGAGCTTTTCCGGGTTGGACAGGTAGTTGTTCCGGAACAGCGTGATCAATTCGCCGGCGGTGTAGCCGAAATTGACGTTCGGGTGCCCTGCGTTCAGCAGGGCGGCGACGGCGTGAAATCCCAGATTGGTCGAGATAGGGTCGCCACTGCCGTTCAGCGTTTTCAGCACTTCCAGCAGGGTGTAGGGCTGGCCGTTGCTCTTGTTGTATTGCGTGACCCCGAAAACCGTGTTGAATTTGTCCGTCGTCTTGAAGCCGGTCGGCGCCCAGGAGTCCAGATGCTGCGACTGCTTCCAGTAGCCTGGGGTGCAACCGTCGCAGGTCTGACCTTTGGGGGCCGAAAGATTGCCGGACATCATGCCGGAAATCGTGCATTGATTGGCCCAGACGGGGCGGCTGCTTAGCGTGAACACGGCCGCGACGCCCAGGGCGGTGCCCGCCAGCTTGCGGCGGCCATTGTCGATTCCGGCTGTCTCGGTGGCGTCGTGCGTGACGTCCTGATGGTCGTGGATGGGGTCGGACATGGTGGGCCTCGGTAAGCTTTTGGATTAATTGTGCCCAAATCCAGCAAGATTCGCACCAACGGCGTGACGGGGGCGCGCAACTCCAGCAGGCGCGGGGTTTGGCGTCGGGTGTGCCGGGTTCAGGCGTGGCCGGTGTAAATTATTCCGACAGCCTTCCGCCACTCACGCGCGCAATGCCGGCCAGATCGGTCCAGCTCGTGATTTCGGCGTAGGCGTGGGCAGCGAGGCAGGCGCGGACGGCTTCGCCCTGGTCGTATCCGTGTTCGAGCAGAAGGCTGCCGCCGGGCTGTAGATGATCGGCCGCACGGGCAATCAGGCGATGCAGATCGTCCAGCCCGTCGCGTCCCGATGCCAGGGCTCCGATGGGCTCGAAACGGAGATCGCCCCGGGCGAGATGGGGATCGTTGGCGGCAATGTAAGGAGGATTGCCGACAATGATGTCGAAACGTCGTCCTTCGAGTGTCTCGAACCAGTCGCTGGCGCGCCATTCGACCGTGACGCCGAGCCGGGCGGCGTTTTCGCGGGCGACGGCCAGCGCGTCGGATGCGCGGTCCACGGCGGTCACGTGGGCATTCGGTCGTTCGAGCGCGAGCGTGATGGCGACGCAGCCACTGCCCGTGCCCAGATCGAGTACCGCATGCGGCGTATCCGGTGACAGGCGGGCGAGGGCCTGTTCGACCAGCAATTCGGTGTCGGGACGGGGAATCAGCACTGCGGGCGTGACGTGGAACGGGCGGCCATAAAACTCGCGCAGGCCGGTGAGATAGGCGACAGGTTCGCCGGCCAGCCGGCGTGCCAGCAGAATCTCGAAACGGTTTGCGGAGCCGGCCGTAACGGGTTCGCGGTCGTGTGCGATCAGCCAGGCCGGCGTGACGCACCAGGCATGGGCCGCGAGCGTTTTCGCCTCCAGCCGGGCTTCGCGCCGATCCAGACCGAGTGTGCGGCCCAGACGGACGGCGGCGGCATCGAGCAGGCCGGCGACGGCCTTGTCGTTCACTGCCGCTCAGCCTTCGCCCGACAGGGCGGCCAGCTGCTCGGCCTGATGCTCGGCGGCCAAAGCGTCGAGCAGTTCGGCCAGGTCGCCGTCCATCATGGCGTCGATCTTGTAGAGCGTCAGATTGATGCGGTGGTCGGTGACGCGGCCTTGCGGGAAATTGTAGGTACGGATGCGGTCCGAGCGGTCGCCGCTGCCGATCAGGCTCTTGCGCGTGCTGGCCTCGGCGGCGTGCTGCGCCTGGATTTCGCGGTCCTTGAGCCGGGCGGCGAGCACGCTCATGGCCTGCGCGCGGTTGCGGTGCTGCGAACGGTCGTCCTGGCATTCGACGACGAGCCCCGTGGGCAGGTGGGTGATGCGTACGGCGGAATCGGTCTTGTTGATGTGCTGGCCGCCGGCGCCGGAAGCCCGGAAGGTGTCGATGCGCAGATCCGCCGGATTGATGTCGATCTCGCCCACCTCGTCGGCTTCCGGCATGACCGCGACGGTACAGGCGGACGTGTGGATACGCCCCTGCGATTCGGTTTCCGGCACGCGCTGCACGCGATGCCCGCCCGATTCGAATTTCAGCCGCGAGTACGCGCCCTGGCCGACGATGCGGACGATGGCTTCCTTGTAGCCGCCGACCTCGCCGGGGTTTTCGGAAACGATTTCGACCTTCCAGCCCTGGCGCTCGGCATAGCGCGTGTACATGCGCAGGAGGTTGCCGGCGAACAGCGCCGATTCGTCGCCGCCGGTGCCGGCGCGGATTTCCAGGAAGATGTTGCGGTCGTCGTTGGGATCGCGAGGCAGCAATGCGGTCTGCAGGGCGATTTCGAGCTGCGCAACGCGGGTGACGCCGTCGGCCAGCTCGGCTTCGGCGAGTTCGCGCAAATCCGGGTCGGCGAGCATTTCGCGTGCGGTCAACTGGTCGGATTCGACCTGTTTGTACTGGCGATAGAGCGTGACGACCGGGTCGATGTCCGCGCGTTCTCGCGACAGTCTGCGGAAGCTGTCCATGTCGCCGGCGATCTCGGGCTGGGCGAGCAGGGCGTCGAGCTCCTCCAGCCGCTCATCGGCGCGGGCGAGCTTGTCGGCCAGCGAGGCTTTCATTCCGCTGTCTTTCTCAATTGTCCCGGCCCAGTCCGTAGAGCTGGCTGATCAGGCGAACGAACTGGTCGCGCTCGCTGCGGCTTGCGTGATTGAGCGCGTGGGTGGGGGCGTGCAGCAGCTTGTTGGTCAGCGCGTGCGAGAGGGTCTCGAGCACAAGTTGCGGATCGTCGCCGCGTGCCAGGGCTTTCTGCGCCTTCTCGATTTCGTGGCGGCGGTGGCGTTCGGCGGTATCGCGCAGGTGGCGGATGACCGGTACCAGCTCCCGGCCCTCCATCCAGTGCACGAACTGCTCGACGCTGGTTTCGATGATGGCTTCGGCTTGCGCGACCTGCGCGGCGCGGTTGTCCATGCCTTCCTGCACGACTTGGCCGAGATCGTCGACGCTGTAGAGAAAGACGTCATCCATGTCGGCGACTTCGGCCTCGACGTCGCGCGGCACGGCCAGATCGACGATGAAAATGGGGCGGTGGCGCCGCTGCCGGACGGCGCGTTCCAGCATTCCCTTGCCGAGAATGGGCAAGGGGCTTGCGGTCGAGGTGACGATGATGTCGTGCGCCGCGATTTCCTCGGGCAGGGCGGTAAGCGGAATCACGTCGGCGCCGAAACGGTCGGCCAGCGGGCGCGCGCGTTCGGCCGTGCGGTTGGCCACGGTCATTTTGCGTGGATGCTGTGCGGCGAAATGGGTGATGCACAGCTCGATCATCTCGCCGGCCCCGATGAAGAGGCAGGCCTGATCCCTGATGCGGGGAAAGATGCGTTCGGCCAGCCGTACGGCGGCGGCGGCCATGGAGACCGAATTGGCGCCGATCTCGGTGCTGGTGCGCACCTCCTTGGCGACCGAGAAGGTGCGCTGGAACAATTTGTGCAGCAGCAGCCCCAGGGTGCCGGCTTCTTCGGCTGCGGCGACTGCCTGCTTCATCTGGCCGAGGATCTGGGTTTCACCCAGCACCATCGAATCGAGGCCCGCGGCGACGCGAAAGGCGTGCTGGGCGGCCTGTTCGCGCGGCAGGGCGTAGAGATAGGGGGCGAGCTCGCGCCGTTCGATGCGATGGAAGTCGGCCAGCCATTGCGTTACCGCGTCGGCCGAGGCGGCGTTGCAGTAGAGCTCGGTACGGTTGCAGGTCGACAGGATGGCAACTTCGGTCGCCTGCTGGCTTTGCGTCAGATCGTGCAGGGCATCCACCAGTTTTTCGGGACCAAACGCGATCTGCTCGCGAATTGCGAGCGGTGCGGTGTGGTGGTTGATCCCGAGTGCAAGTAGCTGCATGGCGGCGGCAGGCCGTTGAGAAGAGGGCGCCATTTTACCCGCTCCCGCTAAGTGGCGGACGCGGTGGCCGGACTCGGATCGAAGCGTAGGCGGTCGTAGTAGCGGCCGCGGTAAAGCAGACGCCGGCGGCCCGGCGAATCGGAAAAGCCGTTGCGGGTGTGCAGTACGTTGTTGCAGACAAGGCCCATGCCGGGTGTGAGGCGGACGGTGAGGATGTATTCCGAGTCGGCCAGAATCTCGGTCAGCGTCTTCACCGCAGCCTGGGTGGTCGCATCGCCGCGCCAGGCGATTGAGCGCGTGCGCGCGGTGTAGCGCATGGTGAGGAAACCGGCGTCGGGATCGACCGCGAACACCGGCCCGCCCTGTTCGGCACGGTCGACGCCATCCTCGCCCAGGCGCGGCGGGATGGTCATGGCTGCCGGGTGCATCAGCGCGGCGACATAGTCCGGATTGACGTCGCGCAACTGGATGTAGGCGATCTCGTGATCCAGCAGCGCATTTTCGCCGCCCGTTTCGGCATCCTGCGCGCAGTGCAGGGTCATGCCGAGGATGCGCCGTGCCGGCGTGTTGTAGTAGCCGTCGGTATGCCAGTTGATCGGTTTGTGCGTGTAGGGGATGTAGTCGCCCCGCACGTGCGTCTCGTCCTCGTTCGGCGTGATGCTCGACAGGCCGTCCTCGTCTGCCAGGTAGTTGCCTTCCAGGCGGACGAGCCCGAGTTGCCGGCTGAGGGCGAGGGCGAGCGATTTGTCGGCGGCGGGCAGGTGCGGAGCGCTGTAGATGGCCATGTTGGCGCGTGCACAGCATGCCGCGAGGGCGTGCCGCTCGGCCGGGGCGAGCTGCCGGGGCTGTGCGAGCGGCACGACCAGCTCGTCGGCCGCGCGGGGATAGCGGGCGAGCCGGGCGTCGCGCCAGGCCCGGTAGGTGGTGTCGTCGGCGAGATCGAAAGGACTGCCCATGCGCGCCTTATTCCGGCGGCAGCATGTCGGGCGAGCCGAAACCGCGCTTGACCGGCGCGTCGGACATCAGGCCCTTGAAGCTCTTGCGCACCGTGCCCATCATCTCGGGCATCTCGATATCCATGATCTGGTCCATCACCCAGGTCTTGTCGCTGTCCTCCATCTCGTCGCGAATCTGCAGGCCCAGGAACCGCAGGGCGGGGAAGCTTGCCTTCTCGTCGTCCGGAAACTCGAATTCGGCGTAATCCGCAAAGCGGCGGTTGAGGAATTCGATGAATTCGGCCTTGTAGTTGCGGCTGCCGTCGCCCTTGCCGATGACGCTGAGGATGTTCTCCTCCATCACTTCGCCCAGCCGGTTCGCGATCGCCTGCAGCACGGCCATGCGGCGCTCGGGCGTAAGCGAAGCGTAAGCCATGCGGTCGCAGTAATGGACCAGGAACGCGACGAATTCGGCGATGAGCTTGAAACCGCGGGCCGGGGTGATGATGTCGTAGTTTTCGCGGCCGAGGTTGTCCACGGCCTTGTCGGCGACACGCCAGACGGTGGAGGCCACCGCAGTGGCGATTTCCTCAGGGCTGCGTTCGCCATCCTTCTTGAACCAGACGGTACGGACTCTGACGGGCTTGACCATGATTATTCTCCTGTGGCGATAGGGCGGGCCGGATCGGTGATCCACTCGCTCCAGGAACCGGGGTAGAGGCGCGAGCCCGGCAGGCCGGCAATTTCCATCGCCAGCACGTTGTGACAGGCGGTGACGCCGGAGCCGCACATGTGGATGATTTGCCCGGCGGGCCGGCCCTGCATCAGGGCCAGGTAATGTTCGCGCAGTTCGGCGGGCGGCAGGAAGGTGCCGCCCAGATCGAGATTGTCCTCGAACTGGACGTTGAGCGCGCCCGGAACGTGGCCGGGTACGCGGTCGACCGGATCGTGTTCGCCGGTGAAGCGGCGGTCCGGGCGTGCGTCGAAAACGAGGGTATTCCCGGTACGGGAGGCGAGCAGGACGTCGTCCGCCGTCGCGATGCGCGACGGTTCGGCCTGGCCGGCACAGGCCGCATCGACCGTGTCCGGAATGGCCGTGTCGAGCGGGCGTTTCTCGCGGGCCCATTTGGGGTAGCCGCCGTCGAGCAGGGCGACGGCCGGGTGGCCGACCCAGCGCAGCATCCACCACAGGCGGCAGGCGATGGAGCCGAAGCTGTCGTCGTAGACCACGATCTGTTTATCCATGCCCACACCCCATCGGCAGAGCCTTTCCGTGAAAACGGCGGGATCGGGCAGGGGGTGACGTCCCGTGGCGGGGCCGATCGGTGCGCACAGGTCGTTGTCCAGATGCACGTAGTGGGCGCCCGGAATGTGGGCCTTGTCGTAAGCCAGACGGCCCGCTGCCGTGTCGCTCAGCGTGAAGCGGCAGTCGAAGACGAGCCAGTCCGGGTCGCCGAGATGCGCGGCGAGATCGTCAGTGGTGACTAGGGTGTTGGAGAACATGCGCGGTCGGGAGGGAATTCAGGCAAAAACGGGCAGCACTTCCGGCTGCCCGTTTCCGTGTCGCGTCTGACGCGGATTCAGTAGCCGCCTTTGCCGTAGGGCTTGGGCAGGCCGGAGATGCGCACGCCCTGGCGGGCGGGCTGGTTGGGGAAGAGTTCATACAGCTTTTTCTTCCAGTCCCGGCCAGGATACTCGTCGTCGAGCTCGCTCACCATGTTGCGGAAATTCGGGGTCTGGCCGTCGTCCTTGTACTTTTCACGCAGCCAGCGAATGACCACCCAATGATCGTCGGTCAGCGTGATCTTCTCGTTGGCGGCGATGACCGGCGGGACGTCGTCGCTGAAATTCGCTTCGAGCAGGAAGTCTTCTTCGCCAGTTTCAAGTTCCTCGCCATTCACAACATAAGACATGGTTTCTCCTTTCAGGTTGAAGGGGTTGTTTAAAGTACTGCCGGTACGACCGGCGCAATGGATTTGTGCGGAATGAAGATGCCGCAGCCGAGCAGACGGTTGCGCCCCATGCCTTCGTCCTGCAGTTGCAGGGATTTGTGGGCAGGGACGTCGTGTAGCATGAGGCTGTAGCCGGTGAGCATGCCACCGGCGCTGCGCAGGGTTTGCTGCTTGCCGCAGATAAACCCGCAACGCAGTTGAAAGCGACCATCCAGCTCGCGCATCACGTCCTGCACGAATTGTTCTTCAGTGTGGCTTCCGGTGTCAACGAAGTGCGCGTAGAGGTTGGCAAACGGGCTGAAGGCGCGCGTCTTGAATGCGCCGATCTGCAATGCATGGCCATCCAGATCGAGCGTCCGGCCAACCAGCGCCGTCATGTCGTCGACGCGCGTCTTGGGTACGCGCAGATAGAGCTTGGTCCGGCGGTTGATGTTCAGCGCGGCGTCGCCGCTGTTTGTCTCGGCGCCCTTGAGGTGCTGGATGCCGCTGCCACCGTCTTCGCCCAGCCAAGGCAGAAGGGCCAGGATTGTATCGCTGAGCATCTGGGCGTTATCCGCCGGGATCGTATTGCCGGTCAGATCGAACTGCAGGTCGATCTGGCGGGGGGTGTATTCCTCCGGCTTGTTTTCCGGCCAGCACCAGCTCACGGGGCATCCCCGGCGTGGGTTTTGGCCCAGTCCGCCATGATTTCAGCCCATTTCGCCGCACTCACGGGGTCAACGTCGAAAATGGTGAAGCGCTTGTTTTCACGAATACGGATGCGCAAAAACGGTACGCCGCCCGATTCGTGGGTCAGGTGCTGGAATTCGATTTCCTGGCCCCCGAACGGGAGGCGCATTTTGTCGAGTGGCGTGATCTCAGGCATGGCTGTCCGTGCATCCTACGTCGTTTATTCACGTTATTGATGGACTGCCGCGTCGAGCAGCCCGGTTACTGGTCCGCACAGCAACAAGTGGGGACGTAATGGTTGCGCATCAACCCTTTCTGGAGCATGGGCTTGCGTTGGCAACAATATTTTAATACTCTTATTGATTCCTGTGGCTGGCCAGTAATGTCGCATCGATTCGGATCGCGAGGCATTACCGCGTTGGGGAAAACGACCTACTCCTTTTGGGTAGGTGCGTACCTACCGAGAGGGAGTACGTGATTTACCCATGAGAATGATGGCGACGGCCTGAGCAACCCAATACCATGGTGAGATACCGTTGAGCTGCCTGCTGAACGGGCATTTCGAAATGTTCTAGGAGAGACAAAATGGCGAAGCAAATGCACGACACCCCTAATCTGGACGAGCTCGAAAAAGGCCCGTGGCCCAGCTTCGTGACCGGCCTCAAGCGCCTGGCCAAGGAAAACGACATGATGGTTGACCTGATGGGTCAGCTGGAAACCTCGTACAAGACCAAGTTCGGCTACTGGAAGGGCGGTACCGTTGGCGTGTTCGGCTACGGCGGCGGCGTGATCCCCCGTTTCACCGAGCTGAAGGACGAAAACCACAATCCGCTGTTCCCCGAGGCGGCCGAATTCCACACCCTGCGTGTCCAGCCGCCCGCCGGCATGCACTACACCTCGGACCTGCTGCGCAAGATGTGCGACGTCTGGTCGGCAACCGGTGGTTCCGGCCTGATCGCCTTCCATGGCCAGTCCGGCGACATCATGTTCCAGGGCATCAAGACCGAAAACGTCCAGAAGGCCTTCGACGAGTTCAACGAAATGGGCTTTGACCTCGGTGGTGCGGGTCCCGCGCTGCGCACCTCGATGTCCTGCGTAGGTGCTGCCCGTTGCGAGATGTCGTGCTACGACGAAGCCAAGGCGCTGCGTACCGTCATCAACAACAACCTGGACGACATGCACCGTCCGTCGCTGCCCTACAAGTTCAAGTTCAAGTTCTCGGGTTGCCCGAACGACTGTGTGAACGCCATCCAGCGTTCCGACATGGCCACCATCGGCACCTGGCGCGACAACATCCGCGTCAACGAAGCCCAGGTTCAGGATTACTTCAAAGAGCATGGCATGAATGACCTCGTCAACGACGTCATCAGCAAGTGCCCGACCAAGGCCATCACCCTGGTCGAAACCGGCAAGTTCCAGGCTTCCGAAAACGTCTCGGCGGCCAACTTGGGCAACGGCCAGACCATGTGCATCGACAACAAGAACTGCGTGCGCTGCATGCACTGCCTGAACGTCATTCCTGGTGGCCTGCTGCCCGGCAACGACAAGGGTGTGTCGATCCTGGTGGGCGGCAAGGGCGTGCTGAAGATCGGTGCCACCATGGGTACTGTCGTGATTCCGTTCATGAAGCTCGAATCCGACGAGGACTTCGAAAAACTGAACGAGTTGGCGCGCAACATCCTCGACTTCTTCGCGGAAAACGCACTGGAGCACGAGCGTACCGGCGAAATGATCGAGCGTATTGGTCTGACCAACTTCCTCGAAGGTCTGGATATTCCGGTCGACCCCAACATGATCAAAGAGCCGCGTTCCAACCCGTACTTCCGTTCCGACGACTGGGACGAGCAAGTCGAAAAATGGAACGAGTACAAGCAGTCGGCTGCTTAAGTTTTTGCTTACCTCGGGCCCCGCGAGCATCGGGGGTCCGTGAATTAAATCAGTTGGAGAAAATACATGGCTGAACTACGTCCGCCCATCGAATCCGGCGCACCGGACCCGATGCCCTACATGCACCCGGTGATGGTGAAAAACTATGGCAAGTGGTCTTTTCATAGCCATCCCAAGCCCGGTGTCCTGTATCACCGTGCCGAATCCGGCGACGAAATCTGGACTGTAAAAGCGGGCACCCAGCGCCAGATGGACCATTACACCATTCGCGAACTGGCCGACATTGCCGATCAGTATGGCGATGGTTTCGTGCGTTTTACCGCGCGTTCCAACATCGAATACATGGTTGCCGATGGTTCCAAAGTCGAGCCGCTGATCAAGGCGCTGAACGACAAGGGCTACCCCATCGGAGGTACCGCCAACTCGGTATCGATGATTGCACACACCCAGGGCTGGCTGCACTGCGACATCCCCGGCACCGATGCTTCCGGCGTGGTGAAGGCACTGATGGACGAACTGTATGACGACTTCGTCAAGTGCGAGATGCCCAATCGCGTCAAAATGTCGACTTCCTGCTGTGAAATCAACTGCGGCGGTCAGGCTGACATCGCCATCATCGTTCAGCATACCAAGCCGCCGAAGATCAACCATGATCTGGTCGCCAACGTGTGTGAGCGTCCTTCCGTTGTGGCTCGCTGCCCCGTGGCTGCGATCCGTCCCGCTCTGGTGAACGGTAAGCCTTCTCTGGAAGTTGACGAGAAGAAGTGCATCTGCTGCGGCGCTTGCTTCCCGCCCTGTCCCCCGATGCAGATCAACGACCCTGAGCATTCCAAGATCGCCATCTGGGTGGGCGGCAAGAACTCCAACGCCCGTTCCAAGCCGACCTTCCACAAGCTGGTTGCGGCGGGTCTGCCGAACAACGCGCCGCGCTGGCCGGAAGTCGCCGAGGTGGTCAAGAAGATCCTGGCAACCTACAAGGAAGACGGCAAGCCCTGGGAGCGGATGATCGACTGGATCGACCGGATTGGCTGGCCCGCGTTCTTCGAGAAAACCGGTCTGCCCTTCACCAAGTATCACATCGACAACTGGCGTGGTGGTCGTGCCAACCTGAACGCTTCCGCACACATCCGTTTCTGATCGAGCGGCTGGCGGTCGTCGCGTCCGCTGCGGATTGTCCGCGGCGGACATTTGAATAACAACGACGCATTTTCGGAGTTAGAGCAAGCCATGCAATTCGGCATTCTGATCAACGAAGGGCCTTACAACCATCAGGCCAGTGATTCTGCCTATCTGTTCGCGCGGACCGCGATCGAGAAAGGGCATCAAGTTCCCCGTATCTTTTTCTACCATGACGGCGTGAACAACTCTACGCGCATGGCGGAGCCGCCGCAGGATGACCGCAACATCACCCAGCGCTGGTCCAAGCTGGCCGAAGAGCACGGCATCGACCTCGTCGTGTGCGTGGCTGCCGCTCTGCGCCGCGGCATCAAGGACGAGTTGCTGGCGCCCGGTTTCCGGATTTCCGGTCTGGGGCAACTGGTGGAAATGGGTATTCAGTACGATCGTCTCGTGACGTTCGGTGATTGAGGGGTAACGAGATGAGCGATATGGATATGGAAGACGACGGCTCCGGTGTCGTCAAGAAATTCATGTTCCTGAACCGCAAGGCGCCGCATGGCACCGTATATGCGCTGGAAGGTCTGGAAGTGGTGTTGATTACGGCAGCCTTCGATCAGGATGTCAGCCTGGTGTTTACGGATGACGGCGTCTACCAGCTGATGAAAGGGATCGACACCAAGGGTATCGAGGTCAAGGATTTCTCCAAGACCTATCGGGCGCTGGAAGGCTACGACATCGAGAAGCTCTATGTCGACCGTGCCTCGATGGATGCGCGTGGTCTGACCGAAGATGACCTGATTGTGGATGTGACCGTCATGTCCGACGATGAGATGAAGAATCTCATGGCCGAACAGGACGTCGTGATCAGCTTCTAAGGGGACCGGACATGTTGCATATCGTGAATAAATCGGCCTCGGAGCGCAGCTCGCTGGACAGCTGCCTGAAGTTGGCCTCCAAGGGTTCTGCCGTTTTGCTGATCGAGGACGCGGTTTACGCTGCGACCAAGGGCAATGCGGCGGCGGCGAAAATCCAGGCAGCACAAGCTGACCTCAAGATTTACGCACTCGGTCCCGATCTGGCGGCGCGTGGTATGGCCGGGCGCACACTGGACGGTGTCAATGTCGTGGATTACGGCGGTTTTGTGGATCTGGTCGCGGAACACAGCAACTGTCAGTCTTGGCTGTAACTTTTAATCAAAGGAGTATTGCTATGCCTATGGTGAACATCGCCGGTAAGGAAGTCGAAGTCGACGAAGAAGGCTATCTGGTCGATCTGTCGCAGTGGAACGAAGACATCGCCAAGTACATGGCTGTCGAAGAAAAAGTCGATCTGACCGAAAACCACTGGGAAGTCGTCAATTTCCTGCGTGAGTACTATGCCGAATACCAGATCGCGCCTGCCGTGCGTGTTCTGACCAAAGCCATCGGCAAGAAGCTCGGCCCCGAAAAGGGCAACAACAAGTACCTGTACGAGCTGTTCCCCTACGGTCCTGCCAAACAGGCCTGTAAGATCGCCGGCCTGCCCAAGCCGACTGGCTGCATCTAAGACACACGCTGTACGAGTCGCGCCCGGTTAGCCGGCGCGGCTCGCTTGCCGACGGATGGTTTCCCAATCGAATGCGCGCAGGCCGCGACTGCGTTCGATTCGCAAACACGACGTTGTTGGGGGATAGGATTGTCTACTTTGACGATGATTTTCGCGGGCATGTTCTACATCGCAACGCTGTTGCTTGTGGTCGGCCTGGTGTACAAGATATTCGACTACAGCCGCACGCCGGCGCCGTTGAAAATCCCGACTACGCCGGCGCCCACCACGCAAAAAGGCGTGGTGTATCGCATGGCCAAGGAGGTCGTGCTGTTCGAATCCCTGTTCAAATCCAACAAGTGGATCTGGGTATTCGGCTGGCTGTTTCATTTCGGCATGCTGCTGGTGCTCGTGCGTCATCTCCGCTATTTCGTGACGCCCGTTCCGGAATGGCTCGTGTTCATCCAGCCTTTTGGAAAATATGCCAGCATCATGATGGTCGTGGGGCTGGGCGGGTTGCTGGCACGGCGTTTCCTGGTGGATCGCGTGCGCTATATTTCGACGCCGTCGGACTATCTCATGCTGGTTCTGCTGCTGGGTATTGGCCTGAGCGGCATGATGACGACCTTTGTCGTGCATACCGACATCGTCGCGCTCAAGGAGTTCTTCATGGGGCTGATGTTCTTCGACATCCAGCCGGTGCCCGAGGACCCGATCATCCTTGCGCATCTGACGATGGTCGCCCTGCTGATGCTGATCTTTCCGATCAGCAAGCTGTTGCATGCACCGGGCCTGTTCTTCAGCCCGACGCGCAATCAGGCGGACAATCCACGCGAACACCGCCATGTGGCGGCTTGGGCTGCGCGCCTGGACCGGAATAACTGATTCGCCGGCACGAACCTGCGAACACGAAGCACGAACGGATAGAGGACGCTTAAGTGGCTGCTGCTGAATTTGACATTCCGGAGATCAAGGAAACCATCGAGGTTCCCAAAATCCACGAAGGCGTGATGGCGCACGTGAAGTCCTTCCCGGCGCCCAAGCCGGTGCAGGATTTCATGGGCTATCCGCATGAGCTGGGCGAGGACTGGAAAGAGCGTGCCATCGACAAGATGGGCGATCTGCTTGGCAAGTACCGCTCCCTGAAGGTCTTCCTGGATGCCTGTGTGCATTGCGGCGCGTGTACGGACAAGTGCCATTATTATCTCGGCACCTCCGATCCCAAGAACATGCCGGTCGCGCGTCAGGATCTGATGCGTCAGGTCTACCGCCGTTACTTCACTACCGCGGGCAAGCTTTTTCCCAAACTGGTCGGCGCCAAGGATCTGACCAGGGAAACGCTGGACGAGTGGTACAGCTACTACCACCAGTGTTCGGAATGCCGCCGTTGCTCGGTGTTCTGCCCCTACGGCATCGACACCGCCGAAATCACCATGGCGGGGCGCGAAATCCTCAACCATGTGGGCATCGGCCAGAAATACTCGAACGAGATTCTGGGCAAGGTGCAGAAAATCGGCAACAACCTCGGCCTGCCCGGACCGGCACTGGAAGATACGCTTCAAGGGTTGGAAGAGGACATCGAGATGGATACCGGTGTCCCGGTCAAGCTGCCGATAGACGTGAAAGGCGTCGAAGTGCTGCTGGTTACGCCGTCGGCGGATTTCTTTTCCGAACCGCACGTCGAGTCGCTGATCGGGTACGCAAAAGTGTTTCATGCCGCAGGCATCAGCTGGACCCTGTCCTCGCATGCCTCGGAAGCCGGCAACTTCGGTCTCTTCAACGGCAATTACGAAACCATGCGCAAAGTCGCGATGCGCATTCGTGACGCCGCGCTGGAGCTTGGCGTCAAACGCATCGTCGTCGGCGAATGCGGCCATGCCTGGCGCGTCGCCTACAGTTTCTGGAACACGCTGACCGGCATCGGTTACGGGGCCGACGATCCCTTCTCGATCGAACTGCAAAAGCAGCTTGATCACAACTACCCTCAGCCGCAGCATATCTGCGAGTTGACCAACGATCTCATCAATCAGGGCAAGATTCAGGTCGATCCGTCGGCCAACGACGACATGGTCGTGACCTATCACGATTCGTGCAACGTGGCGCGCGCGTCGCGGATGGGCGACATGCCCGGCGGACAGTTCATCATTCCGCGCGATCTGATCAAGAAGGTCGTGAACAACTTCCACAACATGGCGGACGACACGATCTACGAATCGACCTTCTGTTGCGGTGGTGGCGGCGGCCTGCTCACCGACGACCTGATGGAAGTCCGGGTCAAGGGTGCATTGCCGCGGGTTACCGCCCTGAATACGGTGGTCCAGGAGCACGGCGTGAACTTCATGGCGACGATCTGCGCGATCTGCAAGGCCCAGTTCACGAAGGTGCTGCCTAAGTACGGTTTCGACATGAGCATGGTGGGCGGTATCCACCAACTGGTTAGCAAGGCGGTCAAGCTGGATGCGCCGAAGCAGGCCGACTGATCGCGTTTCCCTCATCTTTGAAAGTTTTGTAGGCGTTAGGAGAATCAACATGGCTGTCACGACAAACAAGGGCACAAAAACCGAAGGCTTGACATGGCGTCGCTACAAAGACGGCGAGTCTGATCAGAACTACCGTTCGTCCCAGGATCGCATCTTCCAGTCGAGCTGGACGCACAAGTGTCCGGAGTACATGCTCTCCACGCCGCCCTGCCAGGGGTCCTGCCCGGCCGGCGAAGACATCCGTGGCTATCTGAACATCGTGCGCGGCATCGAGAAGCCGCCCGCTGGGACCACCTGGCAGGAATACGCCTTCCGCCGCATCACCGAAGCCAACCCCTTCCCCGGCGTCATGGGCCGCGTCTGTCCCGCGCCCTGTGAGTCCGGCTGCAACCGCAACATGGTCGAAGACCATGTCGGCATCAACTCGGTCGAGCATTTCGTGGGCGACTGGGGGATTGCCAACAACATGAAATTCACGGCCGCAGCAACCGAAACCGGCAAGAAGATTGCCGTCATCGGCGCGGGCCCGGCCGGTCTGGCCGCCGCCTACCAGCTGCGCCTGCGCGGCCATGGCGTCACCATCTTCGACGAGCACGAAGAGCTCGGCGGCATGATGCGCTACGGCATCCCTGGCTTCCGTACCCCGCGCGAAATGCTGGACTCGGAAATCGACCGCATCATCGAAATGGGTGTTGAAACCCGTCTCAAGTGCCGCGTCGGCAGCGACATCAGCTTTGACGAACTCGACAAGAACTACGACGCCATCTTCATGGCGATGGGCGCCCAGGCCGGCCGGCCGCTGCCCGTTCCCGGCGCCGAAGCGCCCAACTGCGTGACCGCCGTCGCGTTCCTGCGCGCCTTCAACGAAGGCCGCCTGCAGCACGTCGGCAACCGCGTCGTCGTCATCGGCGGCGGCGATACCTCGATCGACGTCGCAACCGTTGCCCGCCGCCTGGGCAACGTGACCAAATCCGGTACGCAGGATGAACGTCCCGAGGCAGTGATTGCCGGCCACATGGCTTCCGACGTGGCCTCCATCTCCGCGCGCGAAGGCGCCGAGGTCGTGCTGGTTTCGCGTGCCACCATCGACAAGATGGCCGCCAACAAGCACGAAGTCGAGCATGCCCAGCAGGAAGGGATCGAAATCATTGGCGGCGTGACCCCGGTTGCTGTTGTGGTTGACGCCAACGGCCGCGCCACTGCGTTGCGTGTGGCTGAATTCGTGATGGAAGGCAACCAGACCAAGATTATTGAAGGCACCGAGCGTGATCTGCCGGGCGATCTGATCGTCTCCGCGATCGGCCAGGGTGTCGATTTCACCGGTCTCGAGAAGTTCAACAACAACAACGGCCTGATCAAGGCCGACAAGAACTACCGCTTCCCCGGCAGCGAAAAGGTCTTCGTCGGTGGCGACGTGATCCGTCCGCACCTGCTGACCACCGCGATCGGCCACGCTTCGATCGCCGTCGACGGCATCGACGCCTTCCTCAAGGGCAAGGAGCTGGACAAGCGTCCGAAGGTCGACGTCCACCACTTCGACGAAATCCGCAAGTGGCTCGAATCCGGCCACGAGTACAGCGAAGTCAAGGGCCAGATCTGGGGCACCTCGGAGCGCAAGGACATCCTGCACAACTTCGAAGACCGTTCGCAGCGTCACATCATCCCGCACAACGAGCTGTTCCTCGGCCACTTCCCGAACGTTGCACGCAACATCCGTGAAGTGACCGTGCTGGACAAGGAAGGCGCGCTGGGCAACTTCGAAGAGCGTCTGCATGCCCTGTCCGAAAAGGCTGTCATCGACGAGGCCAAGCGCTGCATGTCCTGCGGCCAGTGCTTCGAATGCGACAACTGCGTGGTGTACTGTCCGCAGACTGCCGTGTTCAAGGTGAAAAAGAAAGACAATCCCACCGTGGGTCGTTACGTCGATACCGATTACGCTAAATGCATCGGCTGCCATATCTGTGCCGATGTCTGCCCGACCGGTTACATCGTCATGGGCATGGGTGATTGAACGTGATGGCCGGTTTTCTGCAGCGCGCGGCGCGCGCGGCATTTCTGGCTGTCGCGCTGATCTGGGCAGGGCTGATCCCCGCCCAGGCAGATGCGCCCAAGCCCGTCATCCAGAAGGCGACGAAGGGTGAGCAGTGCGTGGAAGACACCGCATACATGCGGAAGAACCATATGAAGGTGCTGAACCATCACCGTGACGAAACGGTACTCGAAGGCATCCGCACCAAGAAGCACAGCCTCAAGGAATGCATCAACTGCCACGCCAGCGAAACAACCGGCAGCGTGGCGAAGTCCAAGGACGATTTCTGCGTCAGCTGCCATAGTTACGCGGCGGTGAAGATCGACTGCTTCGATTGTCATTCCACCAAGCCGCAGGGATCGATGGCGATGCATCCCCTCGATGCCGCAACGGCACACTACAAGCACAAGCTGGCCGCAGGCGCCAAGCAGCCGGTCAGCGTGGAAGAGATGGCCAAGGTCGCCCAATGAGTGAAATGAACCCGAACCAGGAGACTGCGCCGGCTTCGCCGGAACGTCGTCGCTTCGTCGGCGGCGCGGCTGCCGCCGCGGCCGGTCTGGCGATCGCCCCCGGCGTGATGCTGATCGAAGTTGCCTACGGCCGGCCCGAGGATCAAGCCGCCAGCAGCGCGGTACGCTGGGGTATGCTCGTCGACACGACCAAGTGCGCGAGCGGTTGCAACGAATGCGTGTCCGCGTGCAGCACCGAAAACGGCTGGACGCCCGTTGCCGAGAGCAAGCATCCGAAACAGGCGCCCCAATGGATCCGCAAGCTGGAACTCCAGGATCCGTTGACGCAGATGCAGACCAGCCTGCCGATGATGTGCCAGCACTGCGCCGAGCCGCCGTGTGTCGACGTCTGTCCGACCGGTGCCTCGTTCAAGCGCGCCGACGGCATCGTGCTGGTCAACCGCCATACCTGCATCGGTTGCCGCTACTGCATGATGGCCTGTCCATACAAGGCGCGGTCGCTGGTTCACGAGCCGTTGAACGATACGCAGAAACCCGACGTGCCGCGCGGCATCGGTTGTGTTGAATCGTGCACCTTCTGCGTACAGAAGGTCGACCGCGGCGACGGCACCACCGCCTGCGTCGAGGCGTGCACCGCCGCCGGCCACAATGCGCTGCTGTTCGGCGACATGAACGATCCCGGGAGCGAGATTTCGAAGCGCCTGCGCGAACTGCCCACCAAGCAGGTACGGGCTGATCTCAATCTGAATCTCGGCATCCGCTATCACGGAATCTGACAACCATGGCAAGCATTACCTTCCGCGAAGTAGAAGGCAGCAGCCTCAAGTACTGGCTGCTGTTCGGAGGCCTCGGCCTGTTCGTCCTGTTCGGCGCGCTGGCCTGGAACACCATGCATCATCACGGCCACGTCATTACGGGCATGGACAACCAGATCGTCTGGGGCCTGCCGCACGTGTTCGCCGTGTTTCTGATCGTTGCCGCCTCGGGGGCGCTCAACGTTGCGTCCATCGCCTCGGTCTTCAACAAGCCGATGTACAAGCCGCTCGCGCCATTGTCCGCCATACTGGCGCTGGCACTGATGCTGGGCGGCCTGCTGGTGCTGGTGCTCGATCTCGGCCGTTCCGACCGTCTGGTCGTCGCGATGACGCATTTCAACTTCAAGTCGATGTTTACCTGGAACGTCTTCCTGTATTCCGGCTTCTTTGCGCTGGTCGGCATTTATCTGTGGACCATGCTCGATCGCAGCGTCAAGGCATACACGAAGGCAGCCGGTACGGCGGCCTTCATCTGGCGGCTTGCACTGACCACCGGTACCGGATCGCTGTTCGGCTTCCTGATTGCCCGTGAACTGTACGGCTCCGCCGTCATGGCGCCGATGTTCATCATCATGTCATTCGCCTACGGTCTCGCCATCTATCTGATGGTGCTCGCCGCCGCCTATGCCTGGACGGGCCGCCCCCTGGGCGATATCGTGATACAGCGTCTGCGTTATCTGCTCGCAGTGTTCGTCGCCGCCGTGCTGTACTTCGTCGTCGTGCACCACATGACCAGCATGTATTTCACCAAATTCCATGCGGTGGAAGCTTTCATCCTGCTCAATGGCGGCATCTTCACAACCCTGTTCTGGATAGGGCAGATTCTGATCGGCGGCGTGATCCCGCTGGTGATCCTGCTGACCGGCATGGGCAAAAGCCGCACGTGGCTCATGATCGCCTGTGCACTCGTCATCCTGGGCGGACTGGTGCAGATGTACGTCACCATCATCGGCGCGCAGGCCTGGCCGCTGGATCTCTTCCCGGGCATGGTTCAGTCGAGCAGCTTCTTCGATGGCGAAGTCCACAGCTATGCGCCGAGCGCACCCGAACTCTTCCTCGGTCTGGGCGGCATCGCCATCGCGCTGCTGGCCACCACATTTGGGGTGAAAGTGCTGCGCCTCCTGCCCGAAAGCCTGGACGACGCCACCGTCGCCAAGCTCGAGCACTGATCGTGTCCGCCGGCAGACGCGGCGGCTGAGGCACGATGCAGCAAGCCTTCACATCGACGACACGCGGGGCTGAAAGGCCCCGCGTGTTCGTTTCCGCCGCCCACAAATCCTCGGGCAAAACCACGCTGACCCTCGGGCTGGCGGCCGCGCTCGCGCAGCGGGAGCATATCGTGCAGCCCTTCAAGAAAGGGCCGGATTACATCGACCCGTTATGGCTGGGTATGGCGGCGGGGCGTCCCTGTTACAACCTCGATTTCCACATGATGCAGCGCGACGAGATCGCGGCGCAGTTTGCGCGGGCAGCCGAGGGCGCTCGCATCAGTCTGGTCGAGGGCAACAAGGGGTTGTACGACGGGCTCGATCTCGACGGCAGCAACAGCAACGCTGCCCTTGCCCGGCTGCTCGACGCGCCGGTGGTGCTGGTGATCGACGCACGCGGCATGACTCGCGGCGTGGCGCCGCTGATCCTGGGCTACCAGGCTTTCGACCGCGATATCCGCATTGCCGGCGTGATTCTCAACCAGTTGGGCGGCAGCCGCCACGAGTCGAAGCTGCGGGCCGTGATCGAGCATTACACCGACGTCGAGGTGCTCGGCGCCGTTCAGCACGACGACGCCATGCAGATTGCCGAACGGCATCTCGGCCTGGTGCCGGCCAACGAGCAGGACGTCGCGCGTGCGCGCATTCGCGCCGTCGGCGAGCGGATCGCGGGGCAGGTCGATCTCGGTCGCTTGCTCGCCATCGCCGATACCGCACCATCTTTCGAAACATTCGCCGCGCCCGCACCCGCCTCGGCAACGCGTGTGCGGATCGGTATCGCACAGGACCAGGCATTCGGGTTTTACTACAGTGAAGATCTCGACAGCCTGCGTGCGGCCAATGTCGAGCTCGTCTCCCTGGACATGCTGCACGATGCCGCGCTGCCCGCAGTCGACGGCCTCGTCATCGGAGGAGGTTTTCCCGAAGTGTTCATGGATGCGCTCGAAGCCAACGCCGGTATGCGTGCCAGCGTGCGCGCCGCCATCGAGGCCGGCCTGCCGGCCTATGCCGAATGCGGCGGTCTGATGTATCTGTCGCGCAGCCTGAGCTGGCAGGGCCGCACCCGGCAAATGGTCGGCATCGTGCCCGGTGACACCGTGATGCACCAGCGGCCGGTCGGCCGCGGCTATGCGCGCCTGGAACCGAGCGGCGACGATCGCTGGCGCGAAAGCGGCATCATTCCGGCCCATGAATTCCACTATTCCAGCCTCGAAAACCTGTCCGGCGATACGTGCTTCGCCTATCGGGTCGCACGCGGGCACGGCATCGACGGCGCGCACGACGGCTACCAGACGCACAATCTGCTTGCGGCCTACGTGCATCGTCGCGGCAGCGGCCCGCAGGGCTGGATTACCCCTTTCCTGAACCAGGTGCGTGCGCGCAAGGCGCGTCTCGCCGCCTGATCCCATTCCCGAGGATACGCATGATCAAGATCACCGACACCGCCGCGGAACAGATTCGCCGCGCCAACAGCAACCCCGATGTCTACGAAATGATCCTGCGCGTCGCCGCCTACCAGGACGAAGACGGCAGCGTGAACTACGGCATGGGGTTCGACATCGAACGTGCCGATGACGAACACATCATCGTCAATGGCATCCAGCTGCTGATCGCCCCGCAGAGCACGCCCTACCTCCAGGGGGTCACCCTCGATTTCGTCGAATTCACGCCCGGTGACATGCGCTTCATCTTCATTCCCCCGTATTCGCAGGAAGATGCGCCGGGCGGGGATACGCCTTCCGCCACCGAATAATCATGAATTACCTGCCCATATTTCTCGATCTGCGCAACCGCCGGTGTCTGGTTGCCGGCGGCTCGGAAACCGCCGCGCGCAAGGCCGAACTGCTGTTGCGCGCAGGCGCACGCGTCGACGTCGTCGCTCCCGAACTGCATGAGGGCTGGGCGCGCCTGCCGAATGCCGAGCGGGTAGCGCGCGTGGCCGACCGTTTCACGCCGGACCTGCTCGATGGCAAGGATGCGGTCATCGTCGTCGCGGACGATGCGACCGCGGCGCAGACCATCGCCGATGCGGCGCGCGCGCGCCATATTCCCGTCAACGTGGCCGACAAGCCGGCGCTGTGCAGTTTCATCCTGCCTTCCATCATCGATCGCTCGCCCATCATGGTCGCCGTCTCCAGCGGCGGCGAATCGCCGGTGCTCGCGCGCATGCTGCGCGCCCGGCTGGAAACCCTGATTCCCGCCGCCTATGGCCGTCTCGGTACGCTGGCGGCGCGTTTCAAGGATCGCGTACGCGCCGCGATCAAACCCGAGCAGCGGCGGGCTTTCTGGGAAAAGGTTTTTCTCTCGCCCGTGGCCGAAATGGTGTTTTCAGGTCGCGATGCCGACGCGGAAAAGCAGCTCGAAACGATGCTGGCCGATGCCGCCGAACACGACATCAGCCGTGGCGAGGTCTATCTCGTCGGTGCCGGGCCCGGCAATCCTGATCTGCTGACCTTCCGCGCCCTGCGCCTCATGCAGCAGGCCGACGTGATCGTGCACGACCGGCTGGTGTCACAGCCCATCCTCGACATGTGCCGGCGCGACGCCGAGCGCATCTATGTCGGCAAGGAGCGCGACGACCACGCGGTGCCGCAGGAAGAGATCAACCTGATGCTGGTGCGGCTGGCCAAGGAGGGCAAGCGCACGCTGCGTCTCAAGGGCGGCGACCCCTTCATCTTCGGCCGCGGCGGCGAGGAGATCGAGACCCTGGTCGAGCACGGCGTGCCCTTCCAGGTCGTGCCCGGCATCACCGCTGCCGCGGGCGTGGCGTCGTATGCAGGCATTCCGCTGACCCATCGCGACTACGCGCAGTCGGTCGCTTTTGTCACCGGCCACCTCAAGGACAACACCTTCAATCTCAACTGGGAAGGCATCGCGCGCCACGATCAGACCATCGTCATCTACATGGGCCTGAAGGGGCTGCCGCTGCTGTGCGAAGCGCTGATCCGGCATGGCCTCGACGTGCACACGCCGGCTGCGATCGTGCAGCAGGGCACGCTGCCCACACAGCGCGTCGTCGTCGGCGATCTCGGTACGCTGCCCGCGCGTGCCGAAGCGGCGAGACTGCGCGCGCCGACGCTCATCATCGTCGGCAACGTCGTCAAACTCCGCGAAAAGCTCGGCTGGTTCCAGCCCGAGGCGCACGGCGAGCAGACGCGCCGTACGCCGCTCGAAACGCCCGATCACCTCCGCTGACATGGTCGCCCATCCGGCGCTCGACACGCATGCCGCGATCGAGGCGGAAGCCGCGCGCATGCGCGCCGAGGGGCGTCACATCGCACCGGTCCGGTGCCGTGGCGAAGCGGCCTGGCTCAAGCTCGCCGTGCCGCAGCCACCGGCCTGGCGCTATCGTCTGCTTGCCGGCGCCGCGCGTGCGCTCGGCCAGTCCGCCATGCAGCCGGTGCGGCCCAACGGCGGCAATACCGGTCTTCGCATCGAGGCGCGTCGCATCCGGGCATTGATCGACGGGGGATTGCGTGCGCCCGTGATTCTCGACGAAGCCGACGACTGGCTGCTGCTGACCGATCTCGGCCCGCTCACGCTCGAACTGCTGATTCGTCGCGCCGCGCCCGAAGACCGGCTGCGCTGGTGGCGGCGGGGTGCCGACTACATTCTGCATGCCCATCGCTCGGGCCAGTATCTGAGCCAGGCCTTCGCACGCAATTTCGTGTGGTCGGACGACCAGGGGCTGGGTGCGATCGATTTCGAGGACGATGCGCTCGCGGCAATGCCGCTGGCCGATGCGCAGACGCGCGACTGGCTGCCGTACTGCTTTTCCACCGCCATCTACTTCGCGGACCGGCTGCCGGAATTGCACGCCATCCTCTCCGGCCTCTTCGATGCCGAGGCGCCGGGCGTGCGGCAGCGTGTACTGGGGGCATTCCGGCGTCTGGGCTGGCTGCGTTTCCTGCATCTGCTGCCGGCCGGCATGCAGCGTACGGACGTGCGGAAAACGTGCCATTTCGGTGAACTCGCGCATCTGTTCAGTACGTGTCGCTGACCTCTGCCTCGTTGGCGCGTAACTGTAAAACCGCGTTAAATGAAACGTTTCACTGCATTTACGGTTTACAGTGAGGCCTGCCTGCTTCAACAACCACAGGGTTTCCCTACCATGCACATGACACCTTTTCTAAAAAGTCTCGCCGCCGCAGGGCTGATGCTGGGCGCATTCAACGTCCAGGCCGAGTCCCGCTTCTACGATCCGGCCAACAGCGCCAGTCCCACGGGCAAGACAGTCGGCTACGAGCTGTATCGGACCATCGGCTGCCCCGGCCGCGAGCTGCTGGCCACGCCCTGCAAACCCACCGACAGCGACGGCGACGGTGTCTACGACGACCGTGACAAATGCCCTGGCACGCCGGCAGGCCGCAAGGTGAATGCCGACGGCTGCGAAATCGACAGCGATGGCGACGGTATCGTCGATGGCGCCGATGCCTGTCCGGATGTCCCTGCCAAGACGGCGAACGGCTGCCCGGCGCCCGCACCCGCGCCGGTGGTGATGCCGGCACCGGCACCGGCACCCGTAGCGGCCCCGTCGGCTTTCGTGCCGCCGCCGCTGGTGCTGGGCGGTGTCACCTTCGACAACGATCAGGCCACCCTGCGTCCCGGCGCCACCGTGGTTCTCGATCAGGCAGTGGCGGTCCTGCAGCAATGGGGCAACGTCAAGGTCGAAGTGGCCGGGCACACCGACAGCCTGAGCGACGAGGCGCACAACATGAAACTGTCGCAACGGCGTGCCGAAACGGTGCGCGATTACCTGGTCTCCAGAGGCATTGCGGCCGACCGGCTGACCGCGCAGGGATATGGCGAATCGCGCCCCGTCGCGGACAATGCGACCGAGGCCGGACGGGCGCAGAACCGCCGCGTGGAGCTGGTGCCGCAGCGCTGACCGAACGCATTCGGCGAATATGGACGGGGGCTTCGGCCCCCGTTTTTCATGGCGCTTCGCATGCGGGCCGCCACAGCCGGCCGAATGGCCGGCATAATGCGGCAAAAATCAACGCCACGGGCCGCCTTCATGACAGCCGATGTGCCGCAGCCGCAATCCGACACGCAGACGATCGCGCATCTGATGGAAGATGCACTGAACTGCCATCGCGCGGGCGATCTGCTGGGCGCGGGGCAACGTTATCAGCGCATACTGCAGAGCCAGCCCGGCCATGCAGAAGCCAACCACAAGCTCGGCCTGATCGCCGTCGAGGCGCAGCAGGCTGCTGCCGGTCTGCCATATTTTGCGGCGGCGCTGGAAGCCGACCCCACGCGCGCGCAATACTGGATCGGCTACATTGATGCACTGGACCGGGCCGGCCAGACGGAAGATGCCCGCACCATGCTGGCGCAGGCGCAGCAGCAGGGACTGGAAGGCGAAGCGGTCGACGTGCTGGCCGCGCGCATCGGACGGGCGCCGTCCGGGGACGAGTTGCCCGAGGGGCCGGTGGCACCGCCCGGGATCGTGGATGCGACCGTAAAGCTTTTTCAGGCAGGACGCCATGCGGACGTCGTTGCGCACGCGCGCGCGTTGACCGGGCGTTACCCCGAGGATGCCTTCGGCTGGAAAATTCTCGGCGTTGCACTGCAACTGCTGGGGCGCGGCGAGGAGGCGCTCGACCCGCTGTTGCAGGCCGCCGCCCGGTTGCCCGACGATGCCGAGGCGCACTGCAACGCGGCCATCGTGTTGCAGGCGCACGGGCGTGTCGATGAGGCCGAGACCTGTTACCGGCACGCGTTGCGCATCGATCCCGACTGCGCCGACGCCAGTCTCAATCTGGGTGTGCTGTACAACGCACAGGGCCGGTCCGGTGAAGCCGAGGCCGCGTTTCGCGACGCACTGCGCAGCCGGCCCGACTATGCCGAGGCACACGCCAACCTGGGCGGCGTGCTGCAGGCACTCGACCAGCTCGACGAAGCGGAAACCCATTGCCGGCGCGCACTTGAGCTGGCGCCGGACAATCCGATGGCGCTCAACAATTTCGGTATCGTGCTTCAGCGCCAGGGCCGTCTCGACGAGGCGGCCGTGCATTTCCAGAGTGCGCTTGCGCGCCTGCCGGGCTTTGCCGCGGCACATCGCAATCTGGCGCGCACGCTGCAGGCGCAGGGGGAATTGCGCGCAGCGGAGCAGCACTATCGCAAAGCCATCGAATTCGATCCGCGCGATGCCGGTGCCTGCCTGTCGCTGGGCGATCTGCTGCGTTTGAGCGGACACCCGGGCGAGGCGGAGGCGATGTACCGGCAGGCATTCGGCCTGTGTCCCGACGACCCCCGGGTCGGCAACGCGCTCGGCATTCTGTTGCAGGAAAAAGGATGTTCGGACGAAGCGATCGTCTGCCACCGGCGGGCACTGGACGCGGCGCCCGATAACGCCGCGACCCTGAGCAACCTGGCGCAGGCCCAGTTCAGCCTGGGCCTGCAGGACGAAGCCGAAGCGAATTTCCGCGAGGCGCTGCGCCTGCGGCCGGACATCGCCATGTTGCACAGCAACCTGCTGCATTTTCTGACGCTGAACCGGGCCGGGTCGCCCGAAACGCTGGCGGCGCACCTGGCCTTCGGCGAGCAGGTCGAAGCGCCCTGGCGCACGCGCTGGCCAGTGCACGGCAATGTCCGCGATCCCGAACGGACGCTGCGCATCGGCTTCGTCTCGGCCGACTTCCACAATCATGCGGTGGCCACGTTCTTCGAGCCGCTGCTGGTGCAGCTTGCCGGTCGCGGCGATCTACAGTTGCATGCGTACTACAACGGCCGCATCGAAGACGAGGTCACCCGGCGGCTGCGCGGCCGTTTCGCATACTGGAACGCGGTGGCATCGCTGTCCGACGACGCGCTCTTCGAGACGATCCGCGCAGACGGCATCGATCTGCTCGTCGACCTGTCCGGCCATACGGCCTACAACCGCCTGCCCGTGTTCGCGCGCAAGCCTGCGCCGGTGCAGGCGAGCTGGATCGGCTATCCGGGCACCACGGGGCTGCACGCCATCGACTATTACCTCGCCGACCGCCATTTTCTACCGCCGGGCCGGTTCGAATCGCAATTCACCGAGCATATCGCGTATCTGCCCGCCAACTCGCCCTATCTGCCGCCGCCCGAAGCACCGCCTGTCGGACCGCTGCCTGCACTGCAAGCGGGGCGGTTCACCTTCGGCAGTTTCGCCCGCCCCAACAAGATCGGCGCGGAGACGGTCTCGCTGTGGGCGCGTCTGCTGCGTGCCGTCCCCGACGCGGACATGCTGCTCGGCGGCATGCCCGAAAGCGAGCGCGGCACGCTGCTCGACAGATTCGATGCAGCAGGCATCGCGCGCGAACGCCTGCACCTGCATCCGCGCTGCGGCATGCAGGCCTATCTGGCGCTGCACGAGCGGGTCGACGTCTGTCTCGATACCTATCCCTACAACGGAGGCACCACCACGCTGCATGCCCTGTGGATGGGCGTGCCCACCCTGACGGTGGCCGGCCCCACGCCCGCGTCGCGTTCGGGGGCCTCGATCCTGGGGCACGCCGGCCTGGAGAGCTTCGTTGCACAGGATGCGGACGATTTCGTTGCCCTGGGCGTGGCCTGGACGAACCGGCTCGACGAACTGGCCACACTGCGCGCCGGCTTGCGCGAACGCTTCCTGCGTTCGCCGCGCGGCCAGCCCGCGCTCGTCGCCGCCGGCGTGGCGCGCGCATTTCGCGCGATGTGGCAGCGCTGGTGCGCGGGGCTACCCGCCGCCACGTTCGAAGTGCGGCTGGAAGACATCCGGCCCGAACAACGGGCATCCGACGCATGAGCGCATCCGGGAAGGCACGCTTCATCCCGGTGACCCAGCCGGCGCTGCCGCCGCTGGAGGATTTCATCCCCTACCTGCAGCAGATATGGGACAGCCGACAGCTGACCAATAGCGGTCCCTTCCACGCGCAGCTCGAGCGCGCACTCTGCGACTACCTCGGGGTGCCGCACGTCGCCTTGTTCGCCAACGGCACGCTGGCGCTGGTGACGGCCCTGCAGGCGCTGCGCATCACCGGCGAGGTGATCACCACGCCGTATTCTTTCGTGGCGACTGCGCATTCGCTGCTGTGGAATGGCATTACGCCGGTATTCGCCGATATCGATCCGCTTACGCTCAACCTCGATCCGGCACGTATCGAAGCTGCGATCACGCCGCAGACCACGGCGATCATGCCCGTGCACTGTTACGGCCATCCCTGTGACGTCGAACGCATCCAGGCGGTCGCCGAGCGGCAGGGTCTCAAGGTCATCTACGATGCGGCGCATGCCTTCGGCGTACGCGACGGCGGCGGCAGCGTGCTCCGGCATGGAGACCTGTCGGTGCTGAGTTTTCACGCCACCAAGGTGTTCAATACCTTCGAGGGCGGCGCCATCGTCTGTCCCGATGCAGACACCAAACAGCACATCGACCACCTCAAGAATTTCGGATTCGTCGACGAGACGACCGTCGTCGCCCCCGGCATCAACGGCAAGATGAGCGAGATCAATGCCGCCTTCGGCCTGCTGCAGCTGCGTGACATCGACGCGGCGCTGGTCCGGCGCGAAGCCGTCGATGCGCGCTATCGCGCTGCGTTCGCCGGTACCCGGGGCATCGTCTGTCTACCCGTGCGCGAGGCGCGGGCCAACTACGCGTATTTTCCGGTGCTGGTGCGGCCCGACTACCCGCTGCGTCGCGATGCGCTGTTCGAGCGCCTGCGCACGCACGGCATTCTGGCGCGCCGCTACTTCTATCCGCTGATCAGCGACTTTCCGATGTATCACGACATGCCATCGGCGGCCGCGGACAATCTGCCGGTCGCCAGGGCGGCATCGGAACAGGTGATCTGCCTGCCGATTCATCCGGCACTGACCGAGGCCGATGTAGAGGCCGTGATCGCCTGCGTGACGGACCCGGCACGATGAAGTGGCGCAAGCTCGGCCGGATTTTCGATCCTGCGCAATTCAGCTTGCCCCATGGCTGTACCGAATTTGCCCAGGCACCGCAGGCGCTGGTGTTCGACGATTTCGTGCGGATCTATTTTTCCACCCGCGCGCGCGACGAGTCCGGAAAATATCTCAGCCACATCGTCTACGTCGACCTGCGGAAGAATCTGCGCGACATCATCGGTATCGCCTCGCATACCGTCATTCCCCTCGGCAAGCTCGGCTGCTTCGACGAGCATGGCATCTTTCCGATGAACGTCGTGCGTCACGGCGACGCCATCTACGGCTACACCTCCGGGGTGAACCGGCGCGTCTCGGTCCCCGCCGACGGCGCCATCGGGCTGGCGATCAGCCGAGACGGCGGCCAGACCTTTCAGCGCGTCGGCGATGGACCGGTGCTCGCGCCCTCGCTGCACGAGCCCTGCATCGTCGTCGATCCCTTCGTGAAGATCGTCGAAGACACCTTTCACATGTGGTATGTCTTCGGTCTGGGCTGGAAACGCGCCACGCCGGATGCTGCGCCAGACCGTGTCTACAAGATCGGCCACGCCACATCGCCCGACGGCATGCACTGGACCAGGGAAGACGGTCGGCAGATACTCGCCGACCGGCTGGGCGACGACGAATGCCAGGCCTTGCCCACCGTGATCACGCTCGAGGGCCGTCATCACCTGTTTTTCTGCTACCGGCAGACCTTCGATTTCCGCGCCAACCGCGACCGTGCCTATCGCATCGGCCACGCCTGGTCGGACGATCTCGTGCACTGGACACGCGCCGACGACGAACTGGCGCTCGACGTGACCGAGGGCGACTGGGATGCGGACATGCTGTGCTACCCGCACGCGTTCGAGTGCGACGGCCGCGTGTATCTGCTTTACAACGGCAATGCCTTCGGCCGTCACGGCTTCGGGCTGGCTGTGCTGGAGCCATGAGCGTGCCGGACCGCCTGCGCGTCGGCATCATGCAGCCGTATTTCTTCCCCTATTTCGAACAGTTCCGGCTGATTGCCGCGTGCGACCGCTGGGTGGTGTTCGACACCGCGCAGTACACGCGCAAATCGTGGATGAATCGCAACCGCATCCTCAACCGCGAAAAAGGCACGGCCTACATTTCGGTGCCGGTGCAGCACGCCGGCCTCGACACCGCGATCCGGGACGCACATCTGGACGCGGCCCAGGACTGGCGCGGCAGGCTGCTCGACAAGCTCCGGGTCTATCAGGCCGATGCGCCACACTACGCTGCGGTTCGCACACTCGTCGGCGATGCCACGGCCGGGCAGTACGACACGCTCGCCGTGCTGAACACGGCGCTGCTGCGCAGGGTGTGCAGCCATCTCGGCATCGACACGCCCATCGAGGTGGCCTCGCAACTGCCACTCGAACTGCCCGAGGCCTGCGCGCCGGGCGAGTGGGCATTGCACATCGCGCGCCAGCTTGGCGCGACCGAATATCGCAATGCCGCCGGCGGGCGGGCACTGTTCGACGCATCGCTGTACGCGCAGCACGGCATCGCGCTGAGTTTCCACGAAGCCTGCCCACGCACCTATGCCACCGGGCGTTTCGCATTCGTACCCGATCTGTCGATCGTCGACTGGCTGATGTGGAATGACCTCGACACCCTGCGGGACTGGCTGGCCTGATGCGGCGTTCAGCGACCCGTCAGTTCGGCAATGCCGAAACCTTCTCTGCCAAAGGTGTTGCCGCAGTAGAACAGCAGGATGCGGCCGTCGAGTTCGATGGCCTGCGTCGAGCACAGCATCTGCGCATCCCAGCCATCGTCCGACACTGTGAGGCCGGCCTGCGCATCGTCGCGTGTCCAGTGCACGAGATCGTCCGACCACGCGTAGCCGAGGCGGTACATCGCTGCCGGGTCGGTGCGGAAGCCCAGCGCGCGGCGCCAGGCAAAAACTGCATGCCAGCGGCCATCGAGCCGGAACGGCTGAAAGAGATCCTGGCACTCGTCTGCATGATGCGGCGGAATGATCGTACGGCCATCGCGCTGCCAGTGGATGCCGTCCGCCGAGGTCGCGTGCGCGATGCGGAATACGGCTTCGGGCGCACCTTCGTTCGGCAGCCAGCCGAGCCCCGTCATGTACCACAGATGCCACACGCCCTCGACGATGCGTACGGTCGGGCTGTTCACCAGATAGGGTTCGTTCAGCGTCAGCCCCAGCAGCGGGCCTTCGCCGACTTTGCGGAAGGTGTCGCCGCCGTCGTGGCTGATCGCAAGGCCGATGGCCGTGGTGTAGGGCACGGACGCCATGCGCGACCAGCCGGTGTAATACAGGTGCACGGCGTCGCCGTGGCGCACCACGGCGCTGGGCATGAGGCCGAATTCGTCGAAGGCGCCGGGGCCACCCAGCGGCAGCAGCGGGTCGGCGGCAATGCGGGTCACGCGGTGCAGGTCGTTGCGTGCCAGATCGACATAGCCGGGGTAGGCGACGTACTGCAGATCGGTGCCGCGCGGCGGACGGGTGGCGAAGTAGACGCGCACGGTGTCGGCGTCGTAGAGGAAGGGCGTCGGGCACTGCGCGTAGGCCTGCATCCACGGGCGCGGCCGTTCGGCGGTCGGGTCGAAGATCCTGCCGAGTTTCGTCCAGGTGAACATGCGTTCGGTTTACGAGCGGCCGGGGCCGATGGCGGCCATGCGCGTCATGCGCAGGAAGGTCGCGCTGTCGAGGCGGAATTTTTCGGTGCCCGGCGCGATGAACACACTGCGGTCGGGCGCGCTCTTCAGCACCAGTGCGGCGGCGCCGACGAAGGCGTCCGCGCCGAGGGACAGTTCGCCGCCGATGGTCGCGTTCAGGCCCACGAAGCAGCGCTCGCCCAGCGTGGCCACGCCGCCGAGCGTCGCGCCCGCGGCGATCCAGCAGTGATCGGACACGGTCGAATGATGGCCGACCAGCACGTTGTTCCACAGCGAGACGTTGTGGCCGATGGTCGCGCCGGGCTGGATGCCGACGCCGTCGAGGATCAGGCAGTTTTCGCCGACTTCGACCCACGGTCCGAGGTCCGCGCGCGGGCTGACGTAACTCGCCAGCGTGTAGCCGCGCGCTTTCGCCTCGGCACATTTGCGGGCGCGCAGCGCGTTCAGCTCGTGGTAGCCGAGTGCCACGAACAGCGCGACCGCATCCGGCGGGTAGCGCGCTTCCAGCGATTCGAACGGAATGACCGGCAGGCCGTAATGCGTGCCCGCAGCGGGCACCCAGTCGGCGTCGCAGGTGAAGGCCACGATCTCGTAGCCGCCGTCGCGCAGGAAATGGTGATACGCCACGTCGGCAATCTTGCCGATGCCAAAAATGACCAGCTTGTTCATCCTGTGCGCTCCCCGGTTCGATTCGCAAAGGGTAGCAGCGGCACGCCGGGATATGCAAAAAAACCGGCCGCAAACCTACATCCCGCCCCGATCATGGCCGAAAACGGAATCACAGTGTGCATTGGCAGCGTGTCGACGCACCCGAGGAGACAGCATGCGTTCCGGTGAAGAAACCCTATATGTCGACCCTGCCACGCGCGAAGCCTTGACGCTGGAAAACGCCGTACGTGATGGCGACACGGTCGTGTCCGGCACGCTCGTCAGCGCGTCCGGCCACCGCTTTGAGATTGCCAGTGGCGTGCCCAACTTCGTCTATCCCTTCGAACTGCCGCAGGCCGACCGCGAGGCGCTGCGCGAAACCGAGGCACGCGTCGAGGGCTACGACCGCTACCTGCCGCTGACCTTCGCCACCTACGGCGAAGACGAGCAGGCGGTGCGCAATGCCATGATCGACAAACTCGATCTCCAGCCCGGCATGGTCGTGCTGGAAACCGGCGCGGGCACCGGGCGCGATTCCGAACTGCTCGCGCAGCGGCTCGGTCCCCGCGGCAAGCTCTACATCCAGGACATCGCGCCGTCCTTCCTGGCGAAGAACATCGAACGCATGCGCGGCGCCGAACCGCAGATCGAACCCGCGCTCGCCAACGGCTACTATCTGCCGCTACCCGACAACAGCGTCGACGCCTGCTACCACTTCGGCGGCATCAACGCCTACGCCGACATCCGGCGCGGCTTCGCCGAGATGGCGCGCGTGACCAAACCCGGCGGCAAGATCGTCGTCGGCGACGAGGCCATGCCGCCCTGGCTGCGCGACACCGAATTCGCACGCGTGCTGATCAACTCCAATCCCGAATTCGCCTATTCGATCCCGCTCGACAAGCTGCCTGTCGAGGCGCGCAAAACCCGGATCGAATGGATCATCGGCGGTGTCTTCTACGTCATCGATTTCACGGTGGGCGAGGGCGAGCCGCAGGCCGATTTCGATTTTCCCATTCCCGGCACACGCGGCGGCACGCACCGTACGCGTTACTACGGCCAGCTCGAAGGTGTGAGCCCGGAAGCCAAGAGGCTGGCCTACGAGGCGCGCGCCAAAACCGGCAAGAGCATGCACCAGTGGCTCGACGAGGTCGTGCGCGCAGCGGCCCGGCGCGATCTGGACAGCCAGGACTGAAAACCCATGTCGCAGCACGCCGACGCCGCCACGCTCATATTTCCCGCGGTCAACGACGCGGCCCTGGCGTATCTGAATGCCGCGCGCAATCGCGGCGAGCGGGTCGTGTGTGCAGCCTCGGTCGCCAACGAAGACATGGCGGCGGCGGCAGGCACCCTGTACCGGCTGCCGTCGATCCACGACGCCGATTTTGCCGCGCAATTCTTGGCACTGGCCGACGCACAGGCGGTCACGCGCGTGCTGTGTCCTGTGTCCACCGTGCACGCCTTCATGGTGCGCTTGCTCGCGCAGCATCCCGGCCTGCAGCTCATCGGCGAATCGCCGGTGCAGCAGCAGATCGCCGCGCACCGTGCGCTGATGGCACGCGCGCAGCGCCTGATGCCGCTGATCGACCTGTGCTCAGACGAAGTCGGCCTGCTGTCGCTGCGCGAGGTGGCCGGCGTACTGCGCCAGGCCTCGCTGATCTACGGCGAATCGAACGACGACAAGCTCGCCGCGATGATGGGCATCTTTGCCGACGCGCCGGCCGGCGACGTGGTCGAAATCGGTTCGCTCATGGGGCGTTCGGCTTTCGTGCTGCTGTATCTCGCATGGCGCTACCGCATCGGTCCGGTATTGACCATCGACCCCTGGGCTGCCGCCGACTGCGCGCAGCACGATTCACCGGAAGCCCTGCAGCACGTGACCGACGAATGGGATTACGAAGTGCTGAGCGAAGGCTTCATGATCAATCTGGTGCCGTGCCGCGCCGGCGACCATGCCCATCTGCGCCTGCCGTCCGCGCAGGCGTTTGGCGTGTACGACCGGCGCGATCCTGTCCTCTCGCCGCTGGGAGCACGGGTCCGGTATTCGGGTCGCATCGCGGTCATCCATATCGACGGCAACCACGACCATGCCGCCGTGCAGCAGGATTGCGCGCTATGGCTGCCGCACCTGGCCCCCGGCGGCTGGCTGATCCTCGACGACTACGTGTGGGCGCACGGCGACGGGCCGCAGCGCGTCGGCGACGCCCTGTTGCACGGCCAGGCCGGGCGCATAGAACGTGCCTTCTGCTGCGGCAAGGCCTTGTTTGTCAAGCTGCGGGAAACCGGCGAAAGTGCCGTTAATACCTGAAACGCGTACACCGGAAATCTGCATACTGCCGCCATGAGCCTGGAAAAGAACATCGCCGAAGTCTTCGCCCTGCCTGAATCGGCCGTCACCGACAGCCTCGCACTGAACGACATTCCCACTTGGGATTCGCTCGCCCACATGATGCTGATCGTGCGCCTCGAAGAAACCTATCAGGTCCAGTTCAGCGGCGACGAGATTGCCGATCTTCGTGCCATTGGCGATATCCGCAACACCCTGCGGGCACATGGAGCTGCGGTGTGAATGTCGCCGGCGCACGCGTTCTGGTGACCGGCGGCGGCGCCGGCATCGGCCGCCATCTGGTCGAGCGTCTGCTGGCGGAGGGCGCCGAGGTGGCAGTGCTCGAATTCGATCCCGCGCGCTGCGCCGAATTGACCGAAGCGTCCCAGGGCAAGGTCCGGGCCGAGGTCTGCGACGTCAGCGACGCTAATGCTGTGGATGTTGCATTGCATGCCCTGTTCGAGGCCGGCTTCGATCCCGACGTGCTCGTCAACAACGCCGGCATCATCCACAGCGAACCGCTGGTCAATCTGCTGGCGCGTGGCGACAAGGTGCATGCGCGCGACAGCTGGCGGCACGTGATCGCCACCGATCTCGATTCGGTGTTCTTCGTGACGAGCCGCGTCGTCGAGCGCATGCTCGCCAAACGCATCAAGGGCACGGTGATCTCGATCAGCTCCATCGCCGCCCGCGGCAACGCCGGGCAATCCGCCTATGCCGCCGCCAAGGCCGGGGTGAATGCGCTCACCCACACCTGGGCCAAGGAACTCGGCGGCATGGGGCTGCGCTTCGTCGCCATCGCCCCAGGCTTCTTCGATACGCCGTCCACGCGTGCCGCACTCAGCGAGGCGACGCTGGCCCGCCTGCAGCAGCAGATTCCGCTGCGCTGTCTGGGCGAACTCGACAGCCTCTACCTCGCCGTGCGCCAGGCCATCGAAAACGATTACCTCACCGGCACCGTGCTCGAGGTTGACGGCGGGCTGGTGATCTGACGGCGGGCGGCGTGCCTTATCTCACCACGCTCGGCCCGGCTTTTCGCGACATCGTCGCGCGCCATGCCGATCGCACTGCGCTGCTGTACCCCGAAACCGGTGAGCGCGTCTCTTACGCCGATCTGCACCGTCTCGCCGACCGTGTTGCCGCCGCGTTTCACGCACAGGGCCTGCAGGCGGGCGACGTCGTCGTGTGTTTTCACGACAAGTCGCCCGTCGCCTACGCCGCCCTGCTGGCGTGTCTGCGGCTCGGTATTCTCTACGTCAATCTCGACCCCGACAGTCCGTGGGCACGGCTGCAGCGCATCCTGAATACCTGCCAGCCCAGGCTCGTCGTCAATGCCTTTGCAACGCTGCCGTTCGCCGTCGAGCTCGCCGCCGACGGGTATCCGAACGTTCTGCACCTGCGTGCGCTACCGGACACCGCCGAATGTGCCGTCCCGCCCGACGCGCGCATCAGCGGCAGCCATCCCGCCTACATCATGTTCACTTCCGGCTCGACCGGCATGCCCAAGGGCGCGGTCATGTCGCACGCCAACCTGCTCGGTTTCATCGCCTGGGCGCAGCACCGCTTCGCGATCACGCCGGACGACGTGCTGACCAACGTCAACCCGATCTACTTCGACAATTCCGTATTCGATTTTTATGCGGCGCTGTTTTCCGGCGCAACGCTCGTCCCCGCCACCGCCGGGCAGGTGCGCGACACCCGCCGTCTGGTGAAGCTCGTCAACGCGGCTGCCTGCACGATCTGGTTTTCCGTGCCCTCGCTGCTCGTCTACCTGCTGACCACGCGGGCGCTCGCCGCGACGGATTTCCCGGCTGTGCGCAAGATCGTCTTCGGCGGCGAAGGGTTTCCCAAGCGCAAGCTGCGTCAGTTGTACGAGCTGTTCGGGGAACGCGCCGATCTGGAAAACGTCTACGGTCCCACCGAGTGCACCTGTATCTGCTCCGCGCACACGATCCGCGCCGCCGATTTCGACGACATGCAGACGCTGGCCCCGCTCGGTCGGCTCGCCGAAAATTTCGACTACGAAATCCTGCCGCTGGGCGCCGCCGATCCTGATTTCGGCGAACTCTTCCTGCGCGGCCCGCAGGTCGGGCTGGGGTATTACAACGACCCCGAGCGTACCGCGCGCGCCTTCGTGCAGAACCCGCGCCACGCGCGTTACGCCGACATCGGCTACCGCACCGGCGACCTCGTGCAGCGCGACGCGAACGGCTGGCTGCATTTCAGGGGGCGCGCCGACTACCAGATCAAGCACATGGGCTACCGCATCGAGTTGGAAGAGATCGAGGCGGCTTTCAACAGCCTGTCTACGATCAAGGAATGTGCAGTCGTCTATCAAACCCTTGGCGACGGGCTCGGGCAGATTCTGGCCTTCGTCGCCGCGCATCCGGACGCGGCCGCCGAGGATTTGCTGAAACAGGTCGCCGCCATCGTGCCGTCCTACATGGTGCCGAGGCGGATAACGCTCATCGATCCGCTACCGAAGAATGCGAACGGGAAGATCGATCGGGTGGGGTTGCTGGGGACGGTGGAAAAGGAAGAAAAGAGGTAGTCGTTTTTTCATCCAGATAAGGTGTCTGACCCCATTTGTCACAGTGTCAACGTAGAGGTCAGGGACCTGGCGCGGCCTTATGCGCCAGGTCCCCTGCACCGCCGGGTTGGGGCGTATTGGCTTCGGATACCCGACGTGCAAGCAGGCTGGCGAAGACCAAGTGCTGCGCTGCCTTCGTTTCGTCGAGGTCGTGATGGAGCGAGTGCGCCTTTGGATTGCGGATGCCGATGTAGGCGCCCGTAAGGATTTGAAGAAACCCCTTCTGGTCGTTACGGCCAGATTCGGATTCGATCTCGCTGAAAATGAGCTGAGGTTTCTCCAGCGAGAATGCCTCTGACACCAAGCCTTGGCCGTCAATTTTTAGCCCGGTACGCTCACGAATTAGATCAAATACGGCAACGATGGCGTTTAGAACTGCGTCGCGAAGGTGTCCATTTCGATACTGTTGATAGGCATGCTCGAAAACGGCGGGGTGTAAGAGGTTCTCAAAACCCACCTGAACCTCAGCAGGCTCACCTTCGCGGGCGTGCTTTTCTGCCCAAGCCTCGACGGCTGGAATGTCGCGTTGAACGATGTCGTCGTAGTCGTGCTTTTCACCGAAGCCAATGTGGCGACCAAGACCACCGAATTCTTTTGTGTCGAAGCCGCCATCTTCCCAAGCACGCCAAAGGGCTTGGTAGTCCGGTTTGAGATAGCCATTCACGACCTTTGCGGTTGTGGCATCCCCGGCTGCCAGATGCGTTTGAGCATCGAGTGCCTTCTTTCGCAATTCACGGAGGATTGCATTCACGGATAAGAACCAATCGAGCATAGAACCCACGGGGTGTTATGCGCCCCAACGTTGGAGCTCAGCCGACGGCGAAAGCGGGCGAAGCCCGATGTAGCCGGTCGGCTGGAGCGCAGTGTTAGCGATCATGTATGCGCCCATGCCAAAGCCCCTTGGCCAAACGGGAAAGGAACCTTGCGCCAAGAAAAGTAGCAACGCCAAGATATAGCGTGACGCCCCAAATGAAATAGAGCGCAGCGGCACCAGACTCGAAATCAACAGCCTCGGGATCGGTGAACGCAGCCCAAGCCACAAAGAGGAACAGAGCAAGGGACAAAACTGAGAAGGCGCGACCACGCACGCCGGAGCGCCAGCCAACAGAGAAAAAGACCACGCTTGGCACAAACACCAGCAGCAGAGCTACGAAAGAAATGACGATAAACCCTAGGCTAGGCATGTGATCGCTAACGTTGTAGGTAAGGGGCGGCCCGCATGCGGGACGTCCCAGCGGCCGAAGGCCGCGCCTTGACCGAAGTGTTAGCCATTTATTTCGGCTCCGCCATTTTTTGCTCAAGCGCACTAATAAACTGTGGTGGAAATGGCCGCGCATTCTGCAACCGCGCACGTTTCACCTTCTCCCATGCGCCGGCGTAGTTACCTTGCTCATACAAGGACATAGCCCAACGACGCCAACTATTTCCGTAGGAAGCATCAAGGGCCGTACTCTCGGAAAAGTTCTGGTTGGCTAGAGAGAACAGTCGTGCTTTATCTTGCCCTCCGTTGTTTTGGATGCTTTCCGCTTGTGCAGAATAGGCAGAGCCAATATCTGAAAGTAATGCGGCTTTTTGGAATTGATCGTCAGTGAGCTGTTTGGATTTTTCAAGGTGTTGAATGGCTTCTCCAATCTTCCCTTGCTGAAGCAATACTCGGCCAAAGCCCCAATATGCTCGGTAGTTGTTGGGGTTCAATAACCATGCCTGGTTATAGCGACGCATTGCGAAATCGAGATTGCCTTCACTAAAGAATTTATCACCTTGCGATGCCCATGCTTGACTCGCCTTTTCTCTACCACCCAAGCCTTCCGACGCTTGCTTGATGAAATCTTCGTCAGCACGCTTGAGTTCATCGGGGCGTTGAACATTCGGTTGTCCATACATTGGCACATTGTCAATCCGCACCCCACCAGTTGTGACGCAGCCGGAAAGAATGAGTGCTGCGAAGGCACAGGTGCATACGCTAATTGTTCTGAACAATATGGTCATAGTGAATACCTTAGAAATGGCTAACGCCTGAATTAAGCCGACCCGCGAAGCGGGTTCGGCTTGAATGAATTGTTAGGCCCCATCCGAAGAACGTGAAGCGCCAACTCTGGAATGGTTGAAAAGACCAGCCGATCTTTTGGTGCAGCCAAGGTATGGGTTTTGCGTGTAGCTGCACAGCGATCAAGGGACGGGACGAACGAAGAATGTGGCCAGTAATAGAACTCCGTGAACTCACGGTTTGCAGCGACCCATGCAGCGGGCTTGTAAGAGCCGAGACCAGTGGAGCGCCACGCAAGAATCTGGCTTTGCATAAGCAGAGCTGCACCCTTGTCTAGAATCTTTGCTTCCAGTCTGGTCGGCTGCCCGGAGCCAAGAACCGTGAACCAGATGTCAGGAATATCCGGGTCGGTGAACCGGCCAGCGCCAACAGCGGTTCTCGCGGCCTGTCCGTCAAGACTGAGGTATATCTCCTTCGTTGTGTCGATAAACGGAGCGACAAACCGATAGATCTCTGCCACAAGCCGATGTTCTTGTTTCATGTGGGGCCTAACGTAGAAGTCACCGGCGCTGCGCGGCTTTATCGCGCAGCGTCCGTGTGGACTGGCGGGTTAGGTCTCTGCGCCACTATGACCACAATGCTGAATGATAAACGCTTTGCCATGCTGAACTCGGCCACTCACGGGGAGCGCTGCCAAGTCAGGGAACGCGTTTATGGCGTCTGCAAAAACTGGTTCAGTTTTCGGAAAATGCTCTGGATGCGCCGCGATATACCAGAGTTGAAACGCCTGCATATAGCAAGACGTTGCTTGAATATCTCCGCAGTCAAGCACGGCGACAAACATCATGTGCTCACTGTCTACTTCCTCGAATCGGAGTACGCCATCTGGATCGTGGTTCGCGTGTTTGAAGAAATTCCACGCTTTGTGAAGGACGTTCTTTAGGTCCCTTGTCGACAAGCCAGCGTCGTCACGCATTCGGGTGCGCCAAGACGTGCCAGCATTTCTGTGCTCCGCGACATCCGCAAGAATACTTCCTGCGGAGGCGGCCAAAGTGTGAACGACTACTGGGTCGGCACCCGAGAAAAATAAACGAATTGCTTCGTTCAGTTGTCGAACTGCTGCGTCGAGCTTGGAAATGGCAATTCTAGAACTCATCGTTCGGCAGGGAGAATTGTGCACCGAGTGGAACCGCTCTTTCCAGGAAAGTCTTCGAAGAGGGCTTTAATCATGGTTGGCATCACGGCGGCGATTTGGCCTTTGGAACCTGCGCTTGTGACTTGGGCCTCGTAGACTTTCTTGATTTTCCCGCCAGAGAGTTCGGCTCTATCAAGGAGGTCGACACGCAAATATCTGGAAAACACGGTATCGGAGCGGGTACCGGTACCGACGACACCATACGTGGGGGTGTTGTACGTGGTGCCGCTGTATGTTGCGTAACTTCCGTAGGTGTTTAGCGTTCCCGACGTATAGCTTGAGGATGTTCCGGTTTGACCGATGATGGGGTATGACGAAACAACCTCTTTTCCACTGTCTATGCCGTACTCGAAGAACAGGACGACCTCTGCCTCACTGACGGGAGCCTCAGCAAAACCTTTCTTGTTCAGTTCATTTTTGATCTGCTGTGCATAAGCTTTGTACTCGAGACTGCCCTCTTGCTCTTTCAGTGGAAGTACAGCGTACTTGACGGGTTCTGCTCGGATTGGAAGTTCGTGAAAAACCGCGACATTGGATTTGACCATCGCGCAGCCTGAAATAAGCAGGGCACAAAGAATTGCAACTATGGCTTGCATAAATCCTCCTGAAGAGACCTAACGTAGAGCTAACCGGCGGCGCTTTAGCGCCGTCCAGCGACCGGAGGGAGCGCGGTTGAGCGCCGGGTTAGACATTTTTGGAGCTATTGCAACGATTGGCATGAATTGCATTTTTCTTCTTTGTATCTCGTCTCGCAGAGTTCTTTCAGCCTCTCCTTTTCAATACCAGACGATCGATATTTGGCGAGGCGCTCGCAATTAGATTCAGACAGCCAATTTACGGGATGCTCTAACAGTTGATACTTCTTGTTTAGAAAGCACAAAACGTAATGATCGCTAAAATTACTCCGACCACGGCCTCCTTCGGAGAACCTACCCGTTTCGACGTTGCCAATGCGGCTAGACTCTTCTGCTGTTAGCGAAGTATGAGAAAGTCTTTGCGCTTCAGCTAAACACGCTTTCTGATCCGCAATTTCCACTTCTCTAGTTGTCCCGACAGGAGCCATCAAAGTGTATGCGTGCTTTGGGATAGCGCAACCAGTAAGGCCGACAACAAACAGAAAAAAAATGGCCAATGTTTGAACAAGGCTTTTTCGCATGTGGGCTCTGATGTCTAACACCTGAGTTAAGCCGCGCCGCGAAGCGGCGTCGGCTTGGACGAATTGTTAGGGCGCACAGGTCTGAACTCCGCCTGCCTCTGCAACCCACATGAGCATGAAGAGTAGCGGCACTGCAAGGACCAAGCTAAGTACGGCAGCTCCGGCCGCGCCATCGCGCGTGCGCGCCCAACCGACAGGGCCGGCCCCAACGAATAGCAGGAGCGCGACGCCTGCTGCCCACCACGACCCGGTGAGTAGTGGTTCGGCAACTTCGAGTGAGCCGGTTCCACCCTTGCCGTCGAATGCGCAACCAGCGCGCCAGCTCAGCTGATACACCACAGCAGCCAACGCAATTGCCAGGCCGTAGCCGATGACACCAATCACCCGACGGCGAGCTAGCTTCATGTGCGCCCTAACTATTAATTAGCCGACAAATGCCGGCGTATTGGTTTATCGGACATGTCCGATAAACCGGACGACGGAGATAAGTCCATGATTCGTTTGTTCGTCATGCCCAATAACACAGTCGCGGATTCTGGATAACGATATCGAGGGGTGCGGCTAGCGGTTCTCTGTGCGCCCTCCCGGCGCCACCTTGTGCTCCACCGCAAACACCGCCGCCTCCACTCGCGACGACAGGTTGAGCTTGGCGAGGATGTGGCGGACATGCAGCTTGACGGTGTCGTGGCTGATGTCCAGCGTGCGGGCGATGGCCTTGTTGGATTCGCCGCGCGACAGGTGGGAGAGGATTTCGCGTTCGCGCGGGGTGAGGGCGTCGAGCAGGGATGTGCTGTCCTGGCCTTTCTGGTCGTAGAGCTTGACCAGCTTGGCGGTCATGGCGGGCGCGACGACGGTTTCACCGCGCTGGGCGCGCAGGATGGCGTCGACGACTTCGTCGGGTTCCATGCTCTTCAGCAGGTAGCCGTTGGCGCCGCTGCGCAGCGCACGGGCCAGGTCGTCCTCGGCTTCGGACAGCGTGAGCATGAGGATGGGCAGGTCGAAGCCATCGGCGCGCAGTTGCTGCATGAGGGTGATGCCGTCGATGCCGGGCATGTTGAGATCGAGCATGAGCACGTCGGGGCGGTGGGCTCTGAGCAGCATGTCGACGTCGTCGGGGCTGCCGGTGAAGGCGGAAACTTCGATGTCGCCGCTTTGTTCGAGCAGTTCGGTGAGCCCCTTGCGGAAGAGCGTGTGGTCGTCGACGAGGACGATGCGGGTTTTCATGCGGGGTGATCGGGTTTGCGTTGCGGAAAGACGAGGCGGATGACGGTGCCGCCGGCAGGGCGCGACTCGATGCTGAGCTTGCCGTTCAGCCGCGCGGCACGTTCGCGCATGATGGTGAGGCCGAAGCTCTTGCCCATGGTGGAGGATTCGTCGTTCTTCTTCTGTACGCCCACGCCGTCGTCGGCGACGTTGACGGAATACTGGCCGTCCTCGAGGTCGAGGGTGATGACGACATGGCGCGCACGGGCGTGCTTGGCGATGTTGTAGAGCGATTCCTGGATGATGTGGAAGACCTGGATTTCCTCGTCGGGCGAGAGATTCACGTCCTGCACGAGATTGAGAAAATCGACGTCGGCGTTGGCCTTCTTGCGGAAGCTCTTGGCGAGTTCCTGGATGGCGGGCACGAGGCCGCGCGGGTTGATGCGATCGCGGTACTGGGTGATGAGATCGCGCAGGTCGGCATAGGCGAGGTCGACGGCTTCCTCCACGTCGCCGAGGTAGCGCGCGGCCTTGGGGTAGTCCTCATGCCGCATCGCGTCGGACAGCACGGTGAGCCGCATCTTGGCGTAGGCGAGCGTCTGCGCGAGCGAATCGTGGATCTGGTTGGCCAGCATCTGGCGTTCGTTCATCAGCGAGATGCGCATGTTCTCACGGGTGAGGCGGGCATTCTCCAGCGCGATGCCGAGGTGCTCGCTGATCGAGCGGAACAGCAGGCGCACGTCCTCGGGCACGGTCTTGCCTTCTTCGAGGAAGAGGTTGTAGACGCCCATGACCTGGTTCTTGTGCATCAGCGGCACGGCGACCACGGTGTTGCACGCGCTGCTGAAGAAGGGGGCGTTGGCCTGCCGCTTGCAGAAGGCGACGTTGTTCCAGCTGCTGACGGTGACTTCGCGTGCGGCCTTGCCGCACACGCCGCAGTCGACGCTGACGAGCGCCTCGTGCTCGACCAGTTCGTTGGGCAGGCCGAGCGACCCGATCAGCTTGAGGTGGCTGCGGTCGTCGGTGATGACGCGCACGGCGCCGGCCTGGGCGCCGGCCAGGCGGATCATGGTGGCGAGAAAGCGGCCCAGCAACTGCTCGACGTTGGCGTCGGTGGACAGGCTGGTGGTGATTTCCGACAGCACCTTCAGCGCCGGCACGCTCACGTTGCCGGAATCGGTCGGCGTGTGCTGGATCAGCGGGTGGACGTTGTCTTTCATCGGTCGGCCGTTTCGTTCGGGATATCCAGCATAGCGCCGTTCGTGCTGGCGCCCAAGGGTTCAGGGTGCGGCGGCGGGGGCGGGGGCGGTTTCGGCCGGCGCGGGCCGGGACGGTACCGGGACCACGACGCTGGGCTCGAGGTCTTCCGGGAATCCGCCTGTGGCCGGCGCTTCCTTGGCGGCGGGATCGGCCTGACTGGTGGCGCCGTCGGGTTTCTCTTTCAGTGGCCCGCGCGGCGGTGGCGCGGCCGGTTCGACCGGTGGCGGCGTTTCGGCTTCGGCGGGCGCGGCGGCCGGTGCCGGCGGGACGGGCGGTTGCGGATACAGGTGCGGTTGCAGCTGCGGCAGCAGGGTTTTGAGAATCTGCGCGGTGAGTGCGCTGGTGTAGCCGAACTGGCCGGCGATTTCGCCCGGGACCAGCGCGGTGAGCGTGCCGAAGTAGCGGTCGCCCAGATAGAACACGAAGGTGCCGGTGCGGTTGACTACGCGCGATTCAAGCAGCTGGCCGCCACGGCCGTAGCGCTCGAAGCGGTGGTCGCCGGTACCGGTCTTGCCGCCGATCACGAGCGGGGTGCCGTCGGCGGCTTTCAGCGCGCCGGCGAGACGGCCGGCGGTGCCGCCCTGGACTACGTTGGCGAGCGCGCGGCGGACGATGCGGGCGACTTCGACCGGCATCAGCCGCTCGCCGGCCGCCGGTTTCTTCGACAGCGTGGTGTCGTAGGGCGTGTGCGCGGCGAAGTGCAGACGGGTCAGGCTGTCCATGGGCCGCCGCACGCCGTCGTTGACCAGGATGCCCATCAGTTCGGCCAGCGCGGCGGGACGGTCGCCCGAGCTGCCGATCGAGGTGGCGTAGGACGGCGTGATGTTGTCGAAGGGGTAGCCAAGCCGTTTCCAGTCGTGCAGCAGGCCGTCGAAGGCCTCCACTTCGATCAGCGACTGGATGCGGATGTCCTGGGCATTCTTGCGGCTGGTCTTGAACAGCCAGTTGTAGACTTCGCGGCGCGCGTCGGCGCCCTGGTCGTAGAGGGCTTTGAGATCGGTGTCGGGCTTGCCGCGCAGGGTCTGCACGACCCAGAGCTCGAGCGGGTGGATCTGCGACACGTAACCGCGGTCGGCGAGATCGTAGGCTTCGGGCGCGTGGTCGCGGTAGAGCGCTTCCAGCGTTTTCGGGCTGAGGCTGGCGGCGGTGGGGATGGTCTGCCGCAGCGCATCGACGAAGGTGGCGAGATCGGCCTGCGGCTCCAGATAGCGGTACACGGCGGCAAAACGGCGCGGCGTGCGCGTGCGGGCGTAGAGATCGTCCGCCATCTGCGCCGGGGTCTGAACCTTGTGGCGTTGATAGAAGCGGTTGGTGAAGACCTTGCCTTCCTGGTCGACGAAACGCAGCAGATAGGTTTCGCGCAGCGGGTTGCCCGCGTCTTCGAGCACGCGCGCCGCCGCACCGGGGGTGGCGCTGGCGTAGTGGCGCACGATGTCGCGCATGATGCGGATGTAGACGAGGTTGACCGAGTTCTTGGTGGCCTCCCAGACGTCCATGACGCGGCTGTTGTCCTTGGGATCGAAGTTGGCGAAGGTGTGGATGCCGCCACCGGTGAAGAAAGTCTCGGGCGCGGCAGAATAGGGCCGCGCCATCGCGGCTTCGAGGGTGGCGGCGAGCGGTTCCTGGCGGTTTGCCAGCAGCCGCGCGGCGGTCCACTGGGCGAGCACGTCGCGCTGCGGCTGCGCCTTCTGCGCCAGCGTCTTGTCGTCGAGTGCGCGGTATTCGCCGTGCAGGCGGGCGATGATTTCCAGATAGGTGACGAGCGTGCGCAGCTTGGCGGTGGAGCCGAGATCGAGCCGCGCCTGGCTGTTGATGTCGAAAGGCTGGTTGAGGTTGTCGGCCTGGATGCGCAGGCGGTTGCCGGCCGGCGTCTTCTCGTACAGCGTGAAGCTGTAGATCACCTTGTCGAGCGGGTTGTCGGGCTTGAGCAGGCGAAAGCCGACGAGCCCCGAGGCCGTGGCGGCGTCGAGTCTGGCCAGGCTCTGCAGATAGCTGCTCACGATCTTCTGCGCGGGCTGGTTGATCGTGGTGTCGACCTTGAGATCGAGCCGGTCGAGGTCGTAGAGCCGCGCTTCGCCGAGCAATTGGGCGACGCGGATACGCTGCGCGTTGGCGGCTTTCTGGTCGACGAAGCGTGGCGGCGGCGGATCGATCCGATCGCGCGTGGCGCGCAGCTTGACCGTTTTGGCGCGGTCGGCCAGTGTGCGCGAAATGACGCCGGCGTTGGCGAGCAGGTCGAGATGGTCGTCGGTCAGCGCATCCAGTGCCTTGCGGTTGGTGGCCAGGTAGTACGACGGCCGGCGTTCGGCGACGATGAGCGACAGCGCGTGCTTGAAGGCGCGGGCGTATTCGGGGTCCCCGGGGTTGCCGGCCAGGGTGCGGTTGATCTTGTCGAATTCGAGGCCGTACCAGGCCCACAGGCCGTCGCCGACGCCGTTCACCTCACCGTAGCGTGGCGCGGCGGACAGCGGTACGGTGTTGAGATAGGCCATGACGGTTTCGCGCCGCATCGCCAGCGTGTTCGGCCCGTCGAGATAGGCGCGCAGGCTGGCCGTCGCCATCTGGCGCAGTTTCTCGCTCATGTCCGAGGTCCGTCCTTCGGGCGAATGGCGGTACTTCTCGATCTGCGTCGGCAGAGTGCTGCCGCCGGGCACGTTGCGGTTGCGGTCGACAAGACTGATGCCTTTTTCCAGCAGTGCCTGCGCAAGGCGGTCCCATTCCACCGCCGGGTTGCGGGTGGGGAACTGGTCGGTGAGGAGCTCGCGGTTCTCGATGTAGAGCAGCGCATCGACCAGCACTTCGGGAATGGCGTCGAAACGGGGGTAGACCCGCTGCGGCAAGCGGGACTGGTAGAGCGGCTGGCCGTCGCTGTCGAGCAGGGTCAGACCGGCCTGGTCCTTTTCGTGGTAGGGCAGGAACAGGCCGAGGTCGTCGACGCGCGCCATCTGGATGCTGATCCTGGCCTGTTCGTCGATTTTCCAGCCGGCCTTGTCCAGCCGGGTCAGGTAGTCGGGCAGTTTGCTGTAGCCGAGGCGCAGATCGTAGGGGCCGTCGCCGGGGTAACGGATGCGCCGGGAGGGGCCGGGCTCCAGCTGCCAGGTCATCTTCTGCGCGGTCCGTGCAAGGTATTTCGCCTCCAGCGCCGACGACACCAGCTCGTAGGCGATCAGCGCGACCAGGCCGACCAGCAGCAGGAGGATGCCGAGGCCGATGAGGATGCGGCGCGGGACCTTGTGCATGCCGGTACCTTAAACCCAGTTCTTGGCGACGAGGAAATCAGTGTAGAGCGCGGCTTCCGGCGATCCCGGTTCGGGCTGCCAGTCGTAGCGCCATTTCACGACGGGCGGCATCGACATCAGGATGGATTCGGTGCGGCCGCCGGACTGCAGGCCGAACAGGGTGCCGCGATCGAAGACGAGGTTGAATTCGACGTAGCGGCCGCGCCGGTAGGCCTGGAAATCGCGTTCGCGTTCGCCGTATTCGAGTGCCTTGCGGCGTTCGAGAATCGGCAGATAGGCGTCGATGAAGGCGTCGCCCACCGAGCGGGTCATGGCGAAGGCATGCTCGAAGCCGCCCTCGGAAAAGTCGTCGAAGAAGATGCCGCCCACGCCGCGCGGTTCGTTGCGGTGCTTGAGGAAGAAATAGGTGTCGCACCAGTTCTTGAAGCGCGGGTGCAGATCGGCGCCGTAGGGGTCGAGTGCCGCCTTGCAGGCAGCGTGGAAGTGGCGCGCGTCCTCTGCAAAGCCGTAGTAGGGCGTGAGATCCATCCCGCCGCCGAACCACCATACCGGCGCTTCGCCGTCCTTCAGTGCCACGAAGCAGCGCACGTTCATGTGCACCGTGGGCGCGTAGGGATTGCGCGGATGCTGGACCAGCGAGACGCCCATCGCCTCCCAGCGGCGGCCAGCGAGTTCGGGCCGGTGGGCGCTGGCCGAGGGCGGCAGTTTTTCGCCCAGCACGTGCGAGAAGTTCACGCCGCCGCGTTCGAGCACGCGACTGTCCTCGATCAGCCGCGAGATGCCGCCGCCGCCTTCGGTGCGTGCCCAGGCGTCGGTGCGGAAAGGTGAACCGTCTGCGGCTTCGAGTGCGGCAACGATGCGCGCCTGCAGGTCGAGCAGCCAGGTTTTGATGGCGGCAGTGTCGGGGGAGGCAGGCATCACGGGCGCAGAATCTTTCCGGTGGCGAGGTCGATCAGGGTGGAGGGGCGGCGGCGCGTGCCGATGCGGCCATCGAGTACGCACACGCGCGATCCGAATATTCTCCGGCATTCGGCGGCGGTTTGGGCGGGTTTGCGTCCGCTTTTGTTGGCGCTGGTGGAGACCAGCGCCATGCCGAGCGTGCGACACAGCCGGGCGGCTCCGGGGTGTGCGGTGACGCGGACCGCCACGGTCGACCGGCCACCGGTGAGCAGTGCGGGACAGCGGCGCGAAGCCGGCACGACCCAGGTAACGGGGCCGGGCCAGCTGCGTTTCATGCGGGCGAGACCGGCGATCGGCAAAGGGGCGACATATGGCCTGAGTTGTGCCCAGTCGGCGGCGACGAGCAGCAGGCCCTTGGCGGCGTTGCGGCCCTTGGCGGCGATCAGGCGTCTAAGCGCATGCGGCTGGCGCGGATCGCAGCCGAGCCCGTAACAGGATTCGGTCGGGTAGGCGATAAGCCCGCCGTGCGCGAGATGCGCACGCAGGGCAATCGCATCGCCGTTCACCGTTTATCCCTTATTTCTTGCGGTCCAGCGCGCGCCAGCCGATGTCGCGACGGTATTGCATGCCGTCGAAATGGATACCGGCGATGGTTTCGTAAGCCCGTTTCTGCGCCATGCGCACGCTGTCGCCCAGCGCGGCGACGGCGAGCACGCGCCCGCCGTTTACGACGATGCCGCCGCCGGCCTCGTGCGTGCCGGCGTGGAAGATGTGAAGGTCCTCGGCCGGTGCCGGCAGGGCGCCGATGACGGCGCCTTTTTTCGGCGCGTCGGGATAGCCCCCGGCGGCCAGCACCACGGCCAGCGCGGTGCGCCGGTCCCATTCGGCCTCGATCTGGTCGAGCCGGCCGTCGATCGCGGCATCCAGCAGCGTAGCGAGGTCGGACTTCAGCCGCATCATGATCGGCTGGGTTTCGGGGTCGCCCATGCGGCAGTTGAATTCGAGCACCTTGGGGGCACCGTCCGGCGCCACCATGATGCCGGCATAGAGAAAGCCGGTGTAGCGGATGCCGTCGGCCGCCATGCCTTCGACCGTCGGCATGATGACCTCGCGCATGATGCGTGCGTGCAGTTCGGGGGTGACGACCGGCGCCGGTGAATATGCGCCCATACCGCCGGTGTTGGGACCGGTGTCGCCGTCGCCGAGGCGTTTGTGGTCCTGCGACGAGGCAAGCGCGAGCACGTGCTCGCCGTCGACCAGGACGATGAAGCTGGCTTCCTCGCCGAGCAGGCATGCCTCGATCACCACGCGGTGACCGGCCTCGCCCATACTGTTGCCGGCGAGCATGGCGTCGACCGCGGCGTGCGCTTCGTCGGCCGTCGTTGCCACCACCACGCCCTTGCCGGCGGCCAGCCCGTCGGCCTTGACCACGATGGGCGCGCCCTGTGCGTCGATGTAGGCGTGTGCCGTGGCCGCGTCGGTGAAGGTGCCGAAGGCCGCGGTGGGGATGGAATGGCGCGCCATGAACTGCTTGGCGAAGTCCTTCGAGCTTTCGAGCTGCGCCGCGGCCTGTGTGGGGCCGAAAATGCGCAAGCCCGCGGCGCGGAAGGCATCGACCACGCCGGCGGCGAGCGGCGCTTCGGGGCCGACCACGGTGAAGGCGATGTCGGGGTCGTTGCGGACGAATTCGACCAGCGCCGGGATGTCGGTGAGCGGCACGTTGGCGAGACCGCTTTCGGTCGCCGTGCCGCCGTTGCCGGGTGCGACGAAGACCTGGGAAACCTTGGGCGATTGTGCGAGCTTCCAGGCCAGTGCGTGTTCGCGTCCGCCGGAGCCGATGACGAGGAGTTTCATGATGTGGTGAGCGGTAGGGAGTGAACGGCGAGCGGCTGGGGTGACGTGCCCGGGTTTATCCGCTCACCGTTCACCGCTTGCCGCTCGCCAGGATCAATGTCGGAAATGCCGTGTGCCGGTGAACACCATTGCGATGCCGTGTTCGTCGGCAGCGGCGATGACTTCGTCGTCGCGCATCGAGCCGCCGGGCTGGATCACCGCCTGGATGCCGGCCTGGGCGGCGTTGTCGAGACCGTCGCGGAACGGGAAGAAGGCATCGCTCGCCATCACCGAGCCGGGCACGGCCAGACCGGCCTGTTCGGCCTTGATCGCGGCGATGCGCGCGGAGTTCACGCGGCTCATCTGGCCGGCGCCGACACCGACGGTCATGCGGTCTTTGGCATAGACGATGGCGTTGGACTTGACGAACTTGGCGACGCGCCAGGCGAACAGCAGGTCGTCCATTTCCTTGTCCGTCGGCACGCGCCGGGTGACCACCTTGAGTTCGGCATTGAGCAGCACATCGGCATCCTGCACCAGCAGACCGCCGGCGACGCGTTTCATGTCCATCTGGGCGACCGTGCCGTCCCACTGGCCGCATTCGAGCAGACGTACGTTCTTTTTGGCAGCGACGGCTGCGGATGCCTCGGGGCTGACCTCGGGCGCAACGATGACCTCGACGAACTGGCGCTCGACGATGGCCTTGGCCGTTTCGCCGTCGAGGCGACCGTTGAAGGCAATGATGCCGCCGAAAGCGGATTCGGGATCGGTCTGGTAGGCGCGGTTGTAGGCTTCGAGCAGCGTCGTGCCGCAGGCCACGCCGCAGGGGTTGGCATGCTTGACGATGACGCAGGCGGGCGCGGTGTCGAACAGCTTCACGCATTCCAGTGCAGCGTCGGTGTCGGCGATGTTGTTGTAGCTGAGTTCCTTGCCCTGGATCTGGCGCGCGGTGGCGATGGTGCCGGCCGGGGCCTTGGCCTCGACGTAGAAGGCGCCGGCCTGATGCGGGTTTTCGCCGTAGCGGCAGGTCTGGGCGCGCACGAAATTCAGGTTCAGGCGCTCGCCGAACGGTTCCTTTGCGCCGGCGTCGTTCAGCGCGGTGAGGTAGTTGGAGATGGCGCTGTCGTATTCGGCGGTGTGGCTGAAGGCCTTCTTGGCGAGGCCGAAGCGTGTGGCGTCAGTGAGTGCGCCACCATTGGCCTGCATCTCGGCGACCAGATTCGCGTAGTCGGCCGGGTCGGTGACGATGGCGACGAAGCGGTAGTTCTTGGCGGACGAGCGCACCATGGCCGGGCCGCCGATGTCGATGTTCTCGATGGCGTCGTCGAGCGTGTGCGGTTTGGCGACGGTCTCGCGGAAGGGGTAGAGGTTGACGCACACCAGATCGATGTTGCCGATGCCGTGCTCGTTCATGGTGGCAACGTGTTCGGGCAGGTCGCGTCGGCCGAGGATGCCGCCGTGCACTTTCGGGTGCAGCGTCTTGACGCGGCCGTCGAGCATTTCGGGGAAGCCGGTGTAGTCCGACACGTCCATCACCGGCAGGCCGGCGTCGCGGATGGCTTTGGCGGTGCCGCCGGTGGAGAGGAGTTCGACGCCGGCGGCGGAAAGGGCACGGGCGAAGTCAATGAGGCCGGTTTTGTCGGAAACCGAAAGCAGGGCGCGCTGGATTTTCATCGTGCAGGAAGCGGAATTATTCTGAGAGGCCGTGTTCGCGCATTTTCTTGCGCAGGGTGTTGCGGTTGATGCCGAGCATGTCGGCGGCGCGGGTCTGGTTGCCTTCCGCGCGGTCCAGGATATAGGCGATGAGCGGTTTTTCCACCGCGTTCATCACCATGTCGTAGATTTCGCTGGGCATTTCACCGTCGAGATCCTTGAAATAGCGGTTGAGCGATCGTCGCATGCATGCGGCGATTTCGTTCTCTTCTATCATTGTTTACCCCCTAAGCGCCTGTCTGGACAGGCATCATGTTCCGCGCCGCCAGCCTGCCGCATGCAGGGCCGGGCATGGAACGCGAAGTTGGATCATGTCCGCCACGCGCGCCGGAACGCAACGGGCAGGCGCCGTCCCGGGCCTGCGGTTTGCGCCTGGCAAGCGTCGGGTACGGGTTTCGAGATGAAGCATGGCATTCGTCTGCGCAGATCTAGGCCGCGAGCCGCGAAACGGACGGCAGGTTCCGGATGTCGCCGGCATCGCCCGGGATCGGTGGCGTTTCGTAGCGCAGCCGGCTGTCGGCGCGTGCCGCCTGGGCGAAGTAATCGTTGACCACGGCGAGCTGCTCGGCCACGGTATCGAGCTGGTTCATGGTGTGGCGGAAGGCGCTGCTGCCGACCAGGCCCTTGGTGTACCAGGAAATGTGCTTGCGTGCGACGCGCACGCCGGTGACGTCGCCGTAGAAGGCATACAGATCGTGCAGGTGGCCGATGAGCACGGCATGGATTTCCGCGACTTCGGGCTGCGGCAGGTGTGTGCCGGTATTCAGGTAATGCGCGATCTCGCGGAAGATCCACGGCCGGCCCTGGGCGGCGCGGCCGATCATCACGGCATCGGCGCCGGTGTAGTCGAGCACGTGTTTCGCCTTTTCCGGCGTGGTGATGTCGCCGTTGGCGATCACCGGGATTTTCGCAGCGGCCTTGACTGCCTTGATTGTGTCGTACTCGGCGTCGCCGCTGTAGCCGCAGGCGCGGGTGCGGCCGTGCATGGCCAGCGCCTGTACGCCGGCGTTTTCGGCGATCTTCAGGATGTTCAATGCGTTGCGATGCTCGCGGTCCCAGCCGGTGCGAATCTTCAGTGTGACCGGTACTTCCGGCACGGCGTCGATCACCGCGTCGAGAATGCGTCCGACCAGCGATTCGTCCTGCAGGAGCGCCGAGCCGGCCATCACGTTGCAGACTTTCTTGGCCGGGCAGCCCATGTTGATGTCGATGATCTGCGCGCCGCGGGCGACGTTGTGCCGCGCCGCTTCGGCCATCATCGCGGGGTCGGCGCCGGCGATCTGCACGCTGATCGGATCGACCTCGCCGTCGTGGTTGGCGCGTCGTGCGGTTTTGGCCGAACCGTACAGCAGCGAATTCGACGTCACCATCTCGGACACGGCCATGCCTGCGCCGAGCTGCTTGCAGAGCTGGCGAAACGGGCGATCGGTCACCCCGGCCATGGGCGCGACGATCAGCGTGTTCTTGAGGACGTGGGAACCGATACGCATAAGGGGCAGGATTTTACCCGCGTCGCCGGACACGACCAAGCGGATGAGAATTTACATTTACGGCTGGAGGCAACCCCTTCGAGGGATTACCATCCGGACGTTTCAAGCCAGAAGGGAGAAATGCAGCATGGGCTTCATGTCGGAATTCAGGGAATTCGCAGTCAAGGGCAACGCCATGGACCTCGCGGTCGGCGTGATCATCGGCGCGGCTTTCGGCAAGATCGTCGACTCGATCGTAAACGACCTGATCATGCCGGTCATTGGCGCGATTTTCGGTGGCTTCGATTTTTCCAATTTCTTCATGCCGCTGGGGACAGTGCCCGAAGGGGTGGCGATGACGCTGGTCGAAGTGAAGAAAGCCGGCGTGCCGGTGTTCGCCTACGGCAATTTCCTGACCATCCTGCTCAATTTCATCATTCTGGCTTTCATCGTGTTCATGCTGGTCAAGCAGGTGAACCGGCTGAAGAAGGAGGCGCCGCCTCCCGCGCCTCCCGCCACGCCGGAGGATGTGATGCTGCTGCGCGAAATACGCGACAGCCTGCGGAAGTGAAGCGGCGGGCGGGTTGCGCCCGTGCAACAGGCTGACTAATTTACAAACCGGACGCCGGACGCCTGTTTGGCCGGGCGGAAGGGGAGGGTACAATCGACCCATTCCCCTTTTGCCGGCTGCACCGGCAACCCGGGTGGATTCCCCGACTACAGACACACAGACGAAAAAACGAGGATCGCACAATGAAACCTACACGAGCACTATGGCTGCTGGCAGGGTTGGCGGCGCTGGGCACGGCGGCCAATGCGGCGGAGATGCCCCAGCGCGAATTCGGCCTGCTCTTTGGCGGCGGCTGGGCAGACAAGGATCTGGTCGGCGGCAAGGACGACGACGTCAATCCCCTGTTTGGCCTGCGTTACGGCCAGAGCCTCAATGACAGCTTCAATTTCTTCGGCGATCTGGTCTACGGCCCCTATGACGGCAACCGCGCCGGCGTGGGCGATGCCGATGTGACTACCCTGCGCGGCGGCCTCGAGTGGCTGTTCTCCAAGCAGCAGCGTTACAACTGGTTCCTGTCCGGCGGCATGGGGCTGATGAATGTCAACACCGACAACGGTCCCGATTTCACCCGCCCGATGGCTTCTCTGGGGGTTGGTCAGGCCTGGGAGGTCGGCGCCAACGACGCCTTCCGCTGGGAAGTGCGTGCAGACCAGTCCTTTGGCAACAGCAGCCTGCCGAATGCCGGCCTGACCAATATCCAGGCCCTGCTCGGTTATTCCTGGGGCATCGGTGCGCCGGCCGACAGCGACGGCGACGGTGTCCCCAATCGCCTGGATCAGTGCCCCAACACGCCCAAGGGCGCCAAGGTCGACACCAAGGGCTGTCCCATCGACAGCGACGGCGACGGCGTGTTCGACGGCCTCGACAAGTGCCCCGACACGCCGGCCGGCGTGAAGGTCAATGCCGATGGCTGCCCGCTGGACGGCGACGGCGACGGCATTCCCGACTACAAGGACAAGTGTCCGACCGTGCCCGCACCGGGTACGGCCGATGGCTGTCCGCCGGATCGTGACGGCGATGGCATCGTCGACGCCAACGATGCCTGTCCGGACGTGCCCGCGCCGGGTACGGCCGACGGTTGTCCGCCCAAGGCTGCCGAGCCCGTCGTGGTCGACAGGAAGCTGACGCTGGAAGGCGTGAACTTCGACAACGACAGTTCCAACCTGCGCCCCGAATCCCTGACCATTCTGGACAAGGCGGTCGAGACGCTCAAGGCTTGGGGTGACGTGAAGGTCGAAGTCGCCGGCCATACCGACTCGGTGAGCAGCGATGCCTATAATCTGGACCTCTCGCAGCGTCGTGCCGAGACCGTGCGCGCCTACCTGATCGACAAGGGCGTCGCAGCCGACCGCCTGAGTGCGAAGGGTTATGGCGAATCCCAGCCGGTTGCCGACAACAAGACCGAGGAAGGCCGCTTCAAGAACCGCCGTGTGGAACTGATCCCGCAGCAGTAAGCGGAAACGGCACCAACAGAACGGGCACCGCAAGGTGCCCGTTTTTCATTGCCCGCCGAACGTGCTGGGTACGGGCACCGGAGAGCCGGGGCTCAGTGCGCGGCTTCCCAGTTGGGGCCGGCGCCCACGCCGACGAGCAGCGGCACCTTGAGCGCGGCCACGCCGCACATGCGGTCCGGCAGTTCGGCGCGCATGCGCGCAAGCTCGTTCTCGGGGACTTCCAGCACCAGTTCGTCGTGCACCTGCAGCAGAAGCCGGGTCTGGAGCCCTTCGGCGTCCAGCCAGCCCTGCACCGCGATCATCGCCAGCTTGATGAGATCGGCGGCCGTGCCCTGCATGGGCGCGTTGATCGCCGCGCGCTCGGCGCCCTGGCGGCGCTGCGGGTTCTTCGCATGGATTTCCGGCAGGTACAGGCGGCGGCCGAACACGGTCTCGACGTAGCCCTGGCCGCGCGCGGCCTCGCGCGTGCGCTGCATGTAGTCGGCCACGCCCGGGTAGCGCGCGAAATAGCGGTCGATGTAGGCCTGCGCGGCGCTGCGTTCCAGGTTGAGCTGCGAGGCCAGCCCGAAGGCCGACATGCCGTAGATGAGTCCGAAGTTGATCACCTTGGCCATGCGGCGCTGGTCCGCGCTGACGTCTTCGAGCGGCACGCCGAAGACTTCGGCGGCGGTCGCGGCATGGATGTCGCGGTTTTCGGCAAAGGCGGTCAGCAGGCCGGCGTCGTCCGACAGGTGCGCCATGATGCGCAATTCGATCTGCGAATAGTCCGCCGACACCAGCACGTGCCCCGGCGGCGCGACGAAGGCTTCGCGGATGCGGCGGCCCTCGGCGGTGCGCGCGGGGATGTTCTGCAGATTGGGATCGGAGCTCGCGAGCCGGCCGGTGACGGCGGTGGCCTGCGAATAGCTGGTGTGCAGGCGCCCGGTCCGCGGATGCACCATCTGCGGCAGCTTGTCGGTGTAGGTCGACTTCAGCTTGGCCAGGCCGCGATAGTCGAGGATGGCGCGCGCGATGGGGTGATCGAGCGCGAGTTGTTCCAGCGTTTCCTCGTCGGTGGACGGTGCGCCGCTCGGTGTCTTCTTGACGACGGGCAGGCCCTTCTGCGTGAAGAGGATGTCGCCGATCTGCTTGGGCGAACCGAGATTGAAGGGCTGGCCGGCCGCCTGGTAAGCGCGCTGTTCGAGCTCCAGCATCTTCCTGCCGAGTTCGCTGCTTTGCACCGCGAGCAGCTGGCGGTCGAGCAGCACGCCGTTGCGTTCCATGCGGAAGAGGATCTCGGCGACGGGCAGTTCGATCTGCCGGTAGACGAAATCGAGCTTGTCCGAGGCCCGGAGGGCCGGGGCCAGCGCGTCGCGCACGCGCAGCGTCACGTCTGCGTCCTCGGCGGCGTATTCGCTCGCGCGTTCGATCGCGACCTCCTCGAAGCCGATGCGGGCCGCGCCCTTGCCGGTCACGTCGTCGTAGCTGATCGTGGCCAGTCCCAGATGGCGGGTGGCGAGGTTGCCGAGTTCGTGCGACTGGTGCGCTTCGAGTACATAGGATTGCAGCAGCGTGTCGTCGACGATGCCTTGCAGGCGGATGCCGTGGTTGGCGAAGATGTGGCGGTCGTACTTGAGGTGCTGGCCGACGATCTTCGGGGTCGATTTTTCCAGCACGGGGCGCAGCTTTTCGAGGGCGGAATCGCGGTCGAGCTGCCCGGGTGCGCCGGCGTAGCGGTGCGCCAGGGGCAGATACGCAGCCTCGCCGTGCGCGGTGGCGAAGGACATGCCGACCAGTTCGGCCTGCATGGCGTTCAGCCCGGTGGTCTCGGTGTCCAGCGCGAACAGCGGCGCGGCGTCCAGCTTGGCGATCCAGCGGTCGAGCGCCGCGTCGTCGAGTATCGTCTCGTACTGCGCCCGGTGGCCGCCGCTGTCGTCCTGTTCGGACTGGGCGGGGCCGGCGCCCGTATGCTGTCCGGGCGGCGCGGCCTCGCCGCGGGCGGCGGCATCGAGTTCGCGCAGCCAGGTGCGGAATTCGTAGTGCGTGTACAGCGTGCGCAGGGCCTCGGCATCGGGGGCGGCGGGCTTCAGTGCGTCGAGCGCGAAGGGCAGTTCGACGTCGGTCTTGATCGTGAGCAGCACGCGGGCCTGCGGCAGCCAGTCCCTGGCGGCGCGCAGGTTCTCGCCGACCACGCCTTTCACGCTGTCGGCCTGCGCCACCAGGTTGTCAAGCGTGCCGTATTCGGCGAGCCATTTCACCGCGGTCTTGGGGCCGACCTTGGCGACGCCAGGCACGTTGTCCACGGCGTCGCCGATCAGCGTGAGATAGTCGACGATGCGTTCCGGCGGCACGCCGAACTTGGCGATCACGCCGGCCGCATCGAGCGTTTCCTCGCTCATGGTGTTGACCAGCGTCACGTGGCCGTCGACCAGCTGCGCCATGTCCTTGTCGCCGGTGGAGACGACGCTGCGGATGCCGCGCGCGGTCGCGGCGACGGCGAGCGTGCCGATCACGTCGTCGGCCTCGACGCCATCGATCATCACCAGCGGCCAGCCTTCGGCCCGCACGGCCTCGTGCAGCGGTTCGATCTGGCTGCGCAGGTCGTCCGGCATGGGCGGCCGGTTGGCCTTGTATTGCGGATAGAGATCGTCGCGGAAAGTCTTGCCCTTCGCGTCGAACACGCAGGCGATATAATCGGCCGGGTATTCACGCCGCAGCTTGCGCAGCATGGACAGCACGCCGCGCAGCGCATTGGTGGGCTCGCCTGCCGTGGTGCGCAGATCGGGCAGGGCGTGGAATGCGCGATACAGATAGGACGAACCGTCCACCAGCAACAGGGTTTTCCCGGTCTGATCTGATTTGGAATCGTTCACGAGGCGTTTGAAGAATGCACTTGGATAAATTGCCGGAAAGCGCCGATCCGACGCGCGCCGCCGAAATCAACTACTCGGCGCGCGAGTCGTGGCGGATGCTGGGGATTATGGCAGAGTTCGTCGAGGCGACCGAACGGCTCGCGACCATCCGCCCGGCAGTGTCGATCTTCGGCAGCGCCCGCACGCCGGCGGATCACGCCTACTACATGCTGACCGAGGATATCGCCCGCAAGCTGTCGGATGCCGGGTTCTCGGTCATCTCCGGTGGCGGCCCCGGCATCATGGAAGCGGCCAACAAGGGCGCGTATTTCGGCAAGTCGCCGAGCGTGGGCCTCAATATTCAGCTGCCGCACGAACAGAGCGCGAATGCTTACCAGGACATCAGCCAGACCTTCCAGCATTTCTTTGCGCGCAAGGTCATGTTCGTCAAGTTCGCCGCGGCCTACGTGGTGATGCCCGGTGGGTTCGGCACGCTGGACGAACTGACCGAAGCGCTGACCCTGGTGCAGACCGGCAAGATTCCGCGCATCCCCATCATCCTCGTCGGGTCGAAATTCTGGCGCGGCTTCGTCGACTGGGTGAAAACCACGCTGGTCGAGGAAGGCATGATCTCGCCCGAAGACGTCGATCTGATGCGCATCATCGACGAGCCGGCCCAGGTCGTCGATGCCATTTTCAGCCACTACGAGAAGCGGGGCTTCATGCCCTCGATCGCCGAGCGCGAGATCCAGCTCAATCTCTGAGCGAGTCCCGCATTCCGTGTGTTGCGCTACATTCAAATAAACCCCAGACCGGAGCCTGTCTCATGCGCCTCCCCGCCCTGCTGTTGACCCTCCTGCTGTCCGGTGCGGCCGTTGCCGCCGCGCCGTCGGACCGTCCGCCCGATCTTCAGCCGGTGCCCGACGGTCCGCCTGCAGCGGGTGACGCGCCGCCGGTCACGATCAAGCCGGGCAGCCAGGGGCGGGTCGTCGAATACCGCGCCAACGGCAAGCTCTATATGCTGAAAATCATCCCGCGCGTCGGTAAACCCTACTACCTGATCGATCAGAAAGGCGACGGACAGTTTGCGCGGCAGGACAGCCTCGATTCCGGCATGCGTCCGCCGATGTGGGTGATCAAGGAGTTCTGATGCCGGCCTGCGTGCCCGTGCGGGTGCGCAGGCTCGGGTAGAATCCGCCGCATGACAACGCCAGACAATCAGGACATTCCCCGCAAGGTTCCCGCCGCTCAGGGGTTTCAATGGGTGGGCGCGGGTTTCCGCCTGTATCGCAAGAATCCGCTGTTGCTGTCCGCGGCTTTCGCCGTACTGTTCGGCGTGGTGATGGCGCTGGGCCTTATTCCCTTCGTGGGCGGCGCCCTGTCCGATCTGGCCTCACCGCTGGTGGTGGCGGGTTTCATGGCAGCCTACCGCGTACTGGACGAGGGCCGCGAACTGGAACTCCCGAACCTGCTGGCCGGCGTCGGTGGACCGGCGATTCCCCTGATGACCGTCGGCGCCGTCCAGTTGCTGGGCATGCTCGCAATCGCCAAGGTCATGCTCGGCATGGGCTTCGATCCGCAGGCCATCGTGGAAGTGGCCGGCCGCAAGGACCCTTCGCCACAGGAAATGCAGGCCGTACTCAACCAGTCGATGCCCGCCGTGTTGACCGGGCTGGTCCTGTTCGCACCCCTGATGATGGCCACCTGGTTCGCACCGGCGTTGATCCTGTTCGGCGGCGCACGGCCGCTGACCGCGATGGGCATCAGCCTCAAGGCCGTGGCGCGCAACTGGACGGCGATGCTGACCAACAGCCTCGCACTCGGGCTGCTGCTGTTCGTGTCGGCGCTGATTCCCTTCCTGCTGGGCCTGCTGATTGCAATGCCGATCCTGTTCGGCTCGCTGTACGCGTCGTATCAGGCGATATTCGCGGTGTGGGCGGACGACGCGGCGTCCGGCACTCAGGCTGCCGACAGGTTTGCGTAGGCCAGCGCCAGCCATTTGGTGCCGGCGTCGCGGAATTTGACTTGTACCCGTGCGTCGGGACCGCGCCCTTCGAAATCGATGATGATCCCGGTGCCGAACCTGGCGTGCGCCACGCTCTGGCCGACGCGGTAGCCGGTGTCGTTGCCTGCCGGCGCTGTGCGCGGCGCCGGCGCGGCGTAGTGCGCGGCCGGACTCTCGGCCCTGCGATTCAGATGCAGCAGCACCTGTCCCGGCAGTTCGTCGAGAAAGCGCGAGGGCAGGCCATAGCGCACCTGCCCGTGCAGCATGCGCGACTGCGCGTGCGACAGATACAGGCGCCGCCGTGCGCGGGTGATCGCCACGTACATCAGACGGCGTTCTTCCTCCAGACCGCCTTCCTCGTAGGCGCTCTGTTCGTGCGGAAACAGGCTTTCCTCCAGCCCGGTGATGAATACGGCATGAAATTCCAGTCCCTTGGCAGCGTGCACGGTCATCAGCTGCAGCGCGTCGCGCCCGGCCTCGGCCTGGTGTTCGCCGGCTTCGAGCGCGGCATGGGCGAGAAAGCGCTCCAGTTCGGGCTGGGAGGCTTCTGACGCCTCTGGCGCTACGTCGGCCCCCAAGGCATCCGGGCCCGATTCTTCCGAGAACAGTGCAGCGGCGTTGACCAGTTCCTCCAGGTTTTCCAGGCGGTCGGCGCCGTCCTTGTCGGCCCGGTAATAGTCGGCCAGTCCGGAGGCTTCGATGACGTGGTCGATGGTCTCGGCCAGCGTGAGGCCCGAGGTGGCCTGCTTGATCGCCTCGATCAGGCTGGCGAAACCGCCGACCTTGCCGCCGCCGGTGCACGCGGCCTGCCACAGACTGGAACCGGAGCGCGCTGCCGTATCGGCCAGCTGCTCCAGCGTGCGCGCGCCGATGCCGCGCGCGGGAAAGTTCACCACGCGCAGGAAGGCGCCGTCATCCTCGGGCTGCGTCATCACGCGCAGATAGGCGAGTGCGTGCTTGATCTCCTGCCGCTCGAAGAAGCGCAGGCCGCCGTAGACGCGGTAGGCCACGCCGGCCGAGAACAGCGCATGCTCCAGCACGCGCGACTGCGCATTGGAGCGGTACAGCAGCGCCATGTCGGAGAAGGCCACGCCTTCGCGGTTCAGGTTTTTCGCCTCGTCGACCACGAAGCTCGCCTCGTCCTGGTCGGAATAGGCCTGGTAAATGCGGATCGGTTCGCCGTCGCCCTCCGCTGTCCACAGATTCTTGCCGAGGCGGTGCGCATTCTGCGCGATGAGCGTGTTCGCGGCGGTGAGGATATGGCCGTGGCTGCGGTAGTTCTGCTCCAGCTTGATGACGTTGCCGCGCGCGAACTCGCGCTCGAATTCGGCCATGTTGGCGGTATCGGCGCCGCGGAAGGCGTAGATCGACTGGTCATCGTCGCCGACCGCGAACAGCGCGGCATGCGGACCGGCGAAGAGCTTGAGCCAGCGGTATTGCAGGGCATTGGTGTCCTGGAATTCGTCGATCAGGATGTGCTTGAAGCGTTCGCGGTAGTGTTCGCGCAGCGGTTCGTTGCGGTACAGGAGTTCGTAGGAACGCAGCAGCAGTTCGGGAAAGTCGGCCACGCCCTCGCGCTGGCACTGCGCGTCGTAGGCTTCGAACAGCTCGGCCATGCGCATCGAGTATTCGTCGAAGGCCTCGGCGTCGCGCGCGCGGCGTCCGGCCTCCTTGTGCCCGTTGATGAACCACTGCACCTTCTTCGGTTCATATTTTTCGGTATCGACGTTCATCGCCTTCATCAGGCGCTTGATTGCGGAGAGCTGGTCGGCCGAATCGAGGATCTGGAACGACTGCGGCAGACCGGCTTCGCGCCAGTGCGTGCGCAGCAGCCGGTTCGCCAGGCCGTGGAAAGTGCCGACCCACATACCGCGCGTGTTGATCGGCAGCATTGCCGAAATGCGTGTGAGCATTTCCTTTGCGGCCTTGTTGGTGAAGGTCACAGCGAGGATGCCGTGCGGCGAGACCCGGTTCGTCTGGATCAGCCAGGCGATGCGCGTGGTCAGCACCCGTGTCTTGCCCGAGCCGGCCCCGGCCAGGATCAGCGCCGATTCGTCCGGCAGCGTCACGGCGGTACGTTGTTCAGGGTTGAGCGTGTCGAGCAGGGCAAGCATGCGGGCGTAGAATCGCGGGTTTCGAGCGTGAATTATAAAGGTGTGCGCATGGTGAAAATCCTGTTCTTCGGCGATCTCGTCGAGACGCTGGGCATGGCCTCGGACGAGATCGAATTGCCGGCCGACGTCACCGACGTCGAGCGCCTGCTGTTCGTGCTCTCGAAGCGTGGCGAAATGTGGAAGAAAATGTTGCTCGGCAACCCCAAGCTCAACGTTACGATCAACAAGCAGTTTGCCGAAAAGGTCTCGCCGGTGAAGGATGGCGACGAGATCGCGCTGGTGGGGTTTGCGGTGGTTTGAACCAGCCGTGCGGTGGCCGGTGCGCACATGGCGTGCGGGATTCAGCGGGCCGGAAGCGAGAGAATTTCCGTGCTGATGCGGGGCCAGGCGTCCACCCAGCAGCAGCGATGGTCGAACGCCGGTTCGATGCGGACCGCGGGGCGTTCGCTGGCCGAAAACCGATCGGCGTATCCCGCTGCAATCGCGGGCGGCACGACGGTATCGCGGCCACCGGCCAGATGAATCTGGCGGATGCCGGCAAGGCGCGTGGTGTCGTCGGCCGGATTGAGCGAGCCGGCAAGCGGCGAGACCCGGTGGAGCCGTGTCCATGCCGCGGAATCGAGATTGCCGGCGACGGTGACCAGCAGGTCCACGTCCGTGCGGCGTGCCGCCGCCAGTGCGGCCACGGCACCGCCGCCCGAATAGCCGACCAGCGCCAACCGGCGCGCGCCGAATCGCTGTTTGAGCCGATCGATGCCTTGTTGCATGGCCTCGATCACTTCGGGCGCGAAGCGGCGTCCGGTCCAGTAGGCCGTCTCGCAAGCGGCCTGTCCGGTCTCCGCATACTGGCACGGGCGCGCCAGATAGGCCGCATTGCCGACGGGTTGCGCAAGCGCGAGCTGCAGGCCGACGGGTTCAAGCGGGGTGGGGTCCGATGCGGGGCGGCTACGGTTTATCCAGGCCAGGCCGTCGCCCTCGATGTAAATCGTCAGTGAGTCCGAAGCTGCCGGGCGGGCGGGCACATAGGCCGTCAGGCCGAACGGGCCGGCGGGCAGCCGGATGGCGGTCCAGTCCCGGGTCGCCGCCAGCCGGTCGGCTTGCTGGTGCCGCTCGGCGGGCGAGGGCAGGCCGCCGCAGGCCGACAGCAGCAGGCAGAATGGAAGCCAGCCGCCTTTCATCGCCCCGCGGGCGGCCTGCGCATCAGAACGCCCAGTTGAATTTCACCGACGCGGTCTGGTTGAGGTAGCCGCTTTGATGCTCCACATCGTAGCGGCCCGTGACTTCGAGATCGTCGCGCGGCGTATAGATCGCGCCCAGTCCGCCTCGTCCGATCCAGGGGCCGGGGTCGATGCCGTAGGTCACGAAGCTGGCACCCGGTGCGCCCGCGAATGCCGAGGTGATTGCGGCGCGTTCGTTGATGAGGTCGTAGCCGGCGCCGATATTGGCCATCAGCGTGATCCGGTCATCGATCCGGTGGTTCAGCCGGGCATCCAGCGCGACGAGCAGGGCTTCGCTCGTGCGGGCATTGACCTGCAGATTGAGAGGGCCCGCGCCGGTTTCCGTATAGGACTCGTCCCTGAACCAGGTGTAATCGAGACGAGCGGAGGGGATGAGGCTGGTGCGGTCGTTGAGGGTATATGTGCGTCCGATCCCGGCGCCGAGATGGGTGGAGCGGCTGTCGTAGCTGGCGGACGCGACCGTGGAGGTGAGTGCGATCTGGCGCCGGCCCTGGTTACGGCTCAGACCGACGTCGGCCTGGAAGTTGATCTCGGTACGTTCGTCCAGGGCGTAGCTGCCATAGCCGATGAGCCTGTACATGTCGATATCCGCGCTCTGCGGAGCGGTGGCGGAATTGCCGTCGACCGCGACGCGCGCGTAGGCGAAAGCGCCGCCGACACGCAGGGTGTCCGACACGGTACCGTCCACGCCGGCGACCGCACCGTAGGTGTCGGCCTGATAGCCGGAAACGCTGCGGCGATCGTCCTGGTCGGCCCGCGAGCCGAAGGGTTTCAGCCAGACGTGGCGATCGCCCATGAATTCGTCGCCCGAGGACAGGCCGCGATTGGCGTCGATGCGTGCCTGCACCACACGGTTGATGCCGTTCATCGCGCCGCTCAGGGCCATGATCGAGCCGCCGGTAAGCAGAGGCAGCGTCTGGCTCGCGGCGGCAGAAAGCTGTTGCTGGGTGCCGAGCCCGGTGAAGAGGGCAGAGAGGCCGGGCGTGGCGTCGATGATGGCGGCGGCGTTGACGGCCGGGCTGTTGTCGAGCGCGACCACGGCATTGCTGACGGACAAGCCGGAGAGCGCGCCGATCGGCAGCAGGGCATAGCGGATGACCCCGCCGCCGTAAAGCACGTCGCCGCCTGCGGCTTCGCCCCAGAACGTCACGGTCGTGAAGGTGCCGCTGTCGTCGATGGCGCCGATGAAAGTGGTCACGCCGTCGTTGTAGCCCGGATTGTCTACGGAACTGTTCGCATTGCCGACCAGGATCGCGGGGCCGCCATCGAAACTGATATAGAGCGCCGTGGGATGGCAGCAAGTGGCCCAGTCGCCCAGTTCGACGGCGAAGGCGTTGACCGGATTGGCAAAGGTGAAACTGAGCCCCGAAGCGGACAGGGTCCCCGGCGTGTTGGCGCCAAGCGTGGCTGCGGTCATCTGGATGCCGAATCCATCATTGTCCGCGACGCTGGACCCGGTGAAATACTGCTGGACGCTGCGGTTGCTCGGTGCCGTGATGGTGAAATCGGCGCGGCTCCAGGTGTTGGTGCCGCCGGTCAGGCCGGTCAGCTTGTCGGTGGTGACCGTGCTGCCAAGACCGTTGATGCGCGTGTCGAACGTGGATCGTCCGGTGGCGAGATCGTAGTAGAAGACATCCGTGGCGGCCCTGGCGTTTCCGGCATCCCACACAGCAAGGGCGCAGGCCAGGGCGGGCAGGTGAAACAATGCGGCGTGCCCTCGGGGCTCGCGAAGCCGGATGGTGTCGCCGGAACGGCAGATCAAGCGAGTCGCGATATTCACGGGGCTGGCCATTTTGTCTGATTAAGTCAACATTTTGATACCTGTATATCGGAAATGTGCGGCGCGGACTTGAGCGCGCATTGAGGATTCTTGAAACGGAACGGACAAAAAACGGGGCAGCCCGAAGGCTGCCCCGTGCGTCGAGACGGTGCGCGTTTACTTGTTCTTGCTCGCGATCATGTCCTGGATGATCGGCGCCAGGATCAGCTCCATGGCGAAGCCCATCTTGGCGCCCGGTACCACGATGGTGTTGCGGCGGGACATGAACGAGTTGCAGATCATGTTGAGCAGGTAGGGGAAGTCGACGCCCTTGGGCTCGCGGAAGCGGATCACGATGAAGCTCTCGTCCGGCGTGGGGATGTCGCGGGTGATGAACGGGTTGGAGGTATCGACGGTCGATACGCGCTGGAAGTTGATGTCGGTACGCGAGAACTGCGGGGTGATGTAGTTCACGTAATCCGGCATGCGGCGCAGGATGGTGTCGACGATGACGTCGGCGGAATAGCCGCGCTCGGCGCCGTCGCGATGGATCTTCTGGATCCATTCGAGGTTGACGATGGGCACCACGCCGATGCCGAGGTCGACGTGCTGCGATACGTCCACATCGTCGGTCTTGACCAGGCCGTGCAGACCTTCGTAGAACAGCACGTCCGAGCTGGGCACATTTTCCCAGGGGGTGAATTCGCCGGGGTTGAGGCTGGTGTTGAGCCGCTTGTTGTGTTCGGCGGCTTCTTCGTCGCTGTGGATGTAGTAGCGTTTCTTGCCGCCGCCGGTTTCGCCATAGGTCTTGAACAGCTCGGCCAGCTTGTCGAAGTGGTTGGCCTGCGGGCCGAAGTGGCTGAACGAGAAATTGCCTTCGGATTCGGCCTTCTTCACGGCGGCCTTGAAGTCCACGCGCGAAAGGCTGTGGAAGCTGTCGCCCTCGATCACGGCGGCATTGATTTTTTCGCGGAAGAAAATGTGTTCGAACGCGCGCTTGACGGTGGTGGTGCCGGCGCCGGACGAACCCGTGACCGCAATGACGGGATGTTTCTTGGACATGCTGGGGCTCCCTGAAGGATGGCTGTAACGAAAGCGAAAACGCCGCATTTTAACCGAAGGGCGCCGCGACGGTACGCGGTTGCGCCGTCCGCGTGCATGCGCCCTTCCGTACAGCCATTTTCAGGTAAGCGCGCGCTTACATTGCGAATTCGAGCCTTTCCTCGACTCTCTTCAGCGCAGCCAGGGCACAGGCTTTGTCCTTGTCGCCGCCAGGGGCGCCGGAGATGCCGACCGCGCCGATCAGGGCGCCGGCCGCCCTGATCGGCACGGCGCCGTCCATCACGATCAGGCCGCCGATGTGGTTGAGCTCGGGCCGGATGTCGCCGCGCGCGGCGCGGAAATCACCCGAATCCGAGCCGGACATGATGGCCATGCCCGCCTTGCGTTCGGCGATTTCCAGCGTGTGGCGGGCGGCCAGCGTGTCGCGCAGCGCAGCTTGCACGTTGCCGGCGCGGTCGAGCACGACCGCGGACACGTTGAAGCCGTCCTTGCGGCAGGCCTCGACGGCGCCCATGGCGATGTCGCGGGCCAGTTCAAGGCCGATCTGGCGGACGGATACCATGTCGGTGGCCAGTGCGGGTGTGGCGGTTGCGAGGAAGGCGAGAGGTAAAAGGGCTTTCATCGGGTCTCCTTGGTTGTTCGGGATGCAGGGTACAGATTGACGACGCGGTAACCGCGTGCCGCCAGCAGGGCGGGCAACCCGTTCGGGCCGACCAGATGCAGTGCTCCGACGGCGACGAAGGGGGACTGACCGTCCGCCAGCAGGCGTTCGATCCGTTCGGCCATGCGATAGTTGCGTTCGACGAACAGTTTTTGCTGCATCCAGGGCCCGGAGCGCGGGTTTTCGTCCAGCGATACGGCGGCGAGGCGTTCCAGTGCGCGGGCGTCGCCGGCCAGCCAGGCCGAGACGAGCGCACGGGTGTCGTCCGCCAGTTTGCCGTTCTCCAGCGATCGCAGCGCTTCGTCGAGAAAGGCCGTCTGGTCGGTGCGCGGCAGGGTGTCGAACAGACCGAGCTGTTCATCCGCGCTCTCCAGTTCCACGACCGGCTTGTGCAGGCCGCGGGCCAGTCCGATCAAATAGCCGTCGGTCGCATAGGCACCGTCGAACCCGCTTTGCTGGACGCCCGCCAGCGTCAGCGTCAGGGCGGCCATCCAGGGCTTGTAGGCCCGGATGCTCCGCTGCGGCATGCCCAGTGCGTCGAGCTGGGCGGCGAGACGGGTCCGCAGGGCCGGTGACAGCCGCGCACCGAGCGTTTCGCCGTCGGGCAGCAGGGCGTGCCGGCGCATTGCTGCGCGCATCGTTTCGGCCTGCGTCGCGTCGAGTTCGACCGCCAGCGTGCTCGAATCGGCCAGCGCCTCGGTGGCGCGGCGTTCCAGCGGAAAAAAATCCGGCCGGCCGACGTGGATCGTGCCGAACAGATAGGCGGTGCGGGTGCCGCGATGGACCGCGTAGAACAGGCCACGCGTGGGCGCCGCATCGATCTGCGCGTGAATATCCGGTGCCGGCAGGGTGGACTCTGCCCGGGCGGACGGCCAGCCGGCCATGAAGCAGAACAGCAGCAGCCAGCAGGCGCGAAAAGACATGGAATTCCCCGGAATGTGCGAAGGGGCCCGGGCCGGCGGCATCGGGCGGCTGGGTATAATGCCGCGTCAAGATTACCGCCCTTTCCCGCAGTCGACATGCAAGAAAAATATCAGCCCCAGGACATCGAACGTGCCGCCCAGACCCACTGGGCCGAAACCGGGGCGCATCGTGCGCATGACGATTCGGACAAGCCGCGTTACTACTGCCTGTCGATGTTCCCGTATCCGTCCGGCAAGCTGCACATGGGGCATGTGCGTAACTACACCATCGGCGACGTGCTGGCGCGTTATCACGCCATGCGCGGGTTCAACGTGATGCAGCCCATGGGCTGGGACGCCTTCGGCCTGCCGGCCGAAAACGCGGCCATCGCCAACGGGGTGCCGCCGGCGCAGTGGACTTACGCCAACATCGACCACATGCGTAGCCAGTTGAAAGCGCTGGGCCTCGCCATCGACTGGGACCGCGAACTCGCCACCTGCACGCCCGGCTACTACCGCTGGGAGCAGTGGCTGTTCACGCGGCTGTTCGAGAAAGGCGTCATTTACAAGAAGATGGCGACCGTCAACTGGGACCCGGTCGACCAGACCGTGCTGGCGAACGAACAGGTCATCGACGGGCGCGGCTGGCGCTCCGGCGCGCTGGTCGAAAAGCGCGAAATTCCGATGTACTTCTTCCGCATTACCCAGTACGCGGACGAACTGCTGAGCGGCCTCGACACTTTGCCGGGCTGGCCTGAGCGGGTGAAAACGATGCAGGCCAACTGGATCGGCAAGAGCACCGGCGTGCGGCTCGCATTCAAGGTGCCCGCCTCGGACGAGCTGCTGTGGGTGTTTACCACCCGTGCAGATACGCTGATGGGCGTGACCTTCGTCGCCGTCGCCGCCGAGCATCCGCTTGCGACCCGCGCGGCGGAAAACAATCCCGCGCTCGCCGCCTTCATCGCCGAATGCAAGCAGGGCTCGGTCGCCGAGGCCGACATGGCGACGATGGACAAGAAGGGCATGGACACCGGCTTGAAGGTGCTGCACCCGCTCACCGGCGAAGCAGTCCCGGTGTGGGTTGGCAATTACGTGCTGATGAGCTACGGCGAAGGCGCGGTCATGGCCGTGCCGGCGCACGACGAACGCGACTTCGGGTTTGCGCAGAAATACGGTTTGCCGATCAAGCAGGTGATCGCCGTCGAGGGCGAGGCCTTCACGACCGACGCGTGGGCCGAATGGTACGGTGACAAGCAGCGCGGTGCCTGCGTGAATTCGGGCAAGTACGACGGGCTCGGCTACGAAGCCGCCGTGAACGCCATTGCCACCGATCTCGAAGCGCTCGGCCTCGGCGAAAAGAAAACCCAGTTCCGCCTGCGCGACTGGGGCATTTCGCGCCAGCGCTACTGGGGTTGCCCGATTCCCATCGTCCATTGCGACGCCTGCGGCGACGTGCCCGTTCCCGCCGATCAATTGCCGGTGGTGCTGCCCGAAGATGTGGTGCCGGACGGCGCGGGCAATCCGCTCAACAAGCGCGCCGATTTCGTGAACTGCGCCTGCCCGAAGTGCGGCCAGCCGGCGCGCCGCGAGACCGACACCATGGACACCTTCGTCGAGTCGAGCTGGTACTACGCGCGGTATGCCTGCCCCGACGCCGGCCAGATGCTGGATGCCCGCGCCAACGACTGGCTGCCGGTCGACCAGTACATCGGCGGCATCGAGCACGCCATCCTGCACCTGCTCTACGCGCGCTTCTTCCACAAGCTGATGCGCGACGAAGGGCTGGTGGCATCGGATGAGCCTTTCGCCAATCTGCTGACGCAGGGTATGGTCATCGCCGAAACCTTCTACCGCGAAGATGCCTCGGGCAAGAAGACCTGGTTCAACCCGGCCGACGTCGAATTGTGCGACGGCGTGCACGTCTGCAAGGCCGACAGTCAGCCCGTGATCCACGGGGGCACGGAAAAGATGTCGAAGTCGAAGAACAACGGCGTTGACCCGCAGGCCTTGATCGATCAATACGGGGCGGATACCGCGCGCCTGTTCACCATGTTCGCCGCCCCGCCGGAACAGAGCCTGGAATGGTCGGACGCGGGTGTGGAAGGCGCGAACCGTTTTCTGCGCCGCTTGTGGAAGACCACTTACGACCACGTGCAGGGCGGGCCGGTCGCAGCCTATGCCGGCGGTGCGCTGTCCGACGCGGCCAAGGCCCTGCGCCGCCAGCTGCACCAGACCATCCAGAAGGTGGCCGACGATATCGAGCGCCGCAAGCAGTTCAACACGGCGATTGCCGCGAACATGGAACTGATGAACGCGCTGGGCAGGCTCGACGGTGACGATGCGACGACGCGTGCGGTGCGTCAGGAAGTGCTCGAAGGTGCGGTCGCCATGCTCGCCCCCATCGTGCCGCACATCAGCGAGGCCTTGCAGGCTGCGCTCAAACCCGGCGTTGCGATGGCCTGGCCGGCGGTCGACGAGGTGGCGCTGGTGCAGGACGAGCTCGAACTCGTGGTCCAGGTCAACGGCAAGCTGCGCGGCCAGCTCCGTGTGCCGGCGGCGGCCGACAAGGCCGCGATCGAGGCCCTGGCGCTGGCCAGCGAAGCAGTGCTGAAGCACACCGAAGGCAAACCCCCGAAGAAAGTGGTGGTGGTGCCCGGCCGTTTGGTTAATATCGTCGTATGAACCGCCGCGTCTTCCTTGCCCTGATGCCTGCCGCCCTGATGGCCGGCTGCGGTTTCCAGTTGCGCCGCTACGACGGCGTGCCCTTCGCCAGCCTGTACATCGATGCGCAGACCGGCAATCTCGTGGCGCAGCGTCTGCGCGGCCTGCTCCGGGCCGGTGGCCACACCCGGCTGACGGATACCGCCGCCGAAGCGGAGGCGGTGCTCGCCTTCAGTGCGGACAAACGCACGAAAACCATTCTTTCGCTGTCCGGAGCCGGGCGCGTCACCGAATACCGTCTGGGGCTGGAAGTCGGCTACGGGATTGCCGATCGCGAAGGCCGCCCGCTGGCGGAAAGCGAGACCATCGAACTCACGCGCGACCTGACCTACGACGACGCCCAGCTGCTCGCCAAGGGCTCGGAAGAGGAACTGCTCTACCGCGACATGGACGAAAACGCCGCCCTGCGCATCCTGCGCCGCCTGCAGGCCCTGCGCACCGCCAACGGCCAGCCCTGAATTGAACGTCGCAGCCGACCGCCTGCCCGAACAGCTCGCGCGCGGGCTGGCCGCACTCTATGTGGTGGTCGGCGACGAACCGCTGGCAGCGCAGGAAGCGGGCGACGCCATCCGTCAAACGGCCCGTGCGGCGGGGCATACCGAGCGTACGGTCCATACGATGCAGGGACGCGTCAACTGGCAGGCGCTGTTCGCCGCGGGCGACACGCTGTCCCTGTTTGCCGAACGGCGGCTGACGGAAATCCGCATTCCGTCCGGCAAACCCGGCGTGGACGGTGCGAAGGCGCTTGAAACCTATGCGGGCGCGTTGCCGGCCGACACGCTCACGCTGGTCACCTTGCCCGAGCTGGACTGGAAAACCCGCCAGAGCCGCTGGTTCGCCGCGCTGGCGCGCGCCGGCGTGGTGGTCGAGGCGAAACCGGTCGAGCGCGCCGCGCTGCCGGCCTGGATTGCGCGCCGGCTGGCGAAGCAGGGGCTTCAGGCCGATCCGGACACGCTGGACTATCTGGCGGACCGGGTCGAGGGCAATTTACTGGCTGCGCAACAGGAGATCGACAAGCTTGCCCTGCTGCTGCCGGCGGGCAGGGTTTCGCGTGCTGACGTCGAGCATGCCGTCGTCGATGTCAGCCGCCTCGAAGCCGACGAACTGGCCGATGCCCTGTACGCGGGCGATGCCGGCCGCTTTGCCCGTATTCTGGCCGATCTGCGCGACAGCGGCGAAGCCGTGCCCGCGATGCTGTGGCAGGTGGCGTCCGCGGTTCAGGTGCTGCTCAGGCTAAAATTATCGGTTTCCCGGGGCGAAAGCCTGCCAGCCCTGTTGCGGGGGCTGTGGGGGCGGGACAAACAGCGGGCGCCGATGATCGAGCGTGCGCTCAGGCGCCTCGATGCTGCGCGGATCGAGGCTGCGCTCGCGCTGCTGGCGCGCGTGGACTGTCAGGCCAAAGGCCTGGAGCGTATCGGCGACCCCTGGGATACGCTGCTGGAAGTGGGGCGCGTGCTGGCTGCGCCGACAGGAACGGGAACCGAACATGGACGTTAAGCAGTACATGCAGACCGTGGGACGACAGGCGCGCGAGGCTTCGCGCGCCATCGCCCGCGCCGACACCAATCAGAAAAACCGCGCGCTTGCCGCGATCGCCGCCGCGATCCGCCGCGACGCTGCGAAGCTGCTCGAAGCCAACGCGCGCGACATGGCGCATGCCCGCGCGTCCGGCTACGATGCGGCGCTGCTCGACCGGCTGGCGCTTACGGAAAAAACCGTCGCCGGCATGGCCGAAGGCCTGGAACAGATCGCGGCACTGCCCGATCCCGTCGGCGAGATCGACGGCCTCAAGTTCCGCCCGTCCGGCATCCAGGTCGGCAAGATGCGGGTGCCGCTCGGCGTCGTCGGCATCATCTACGAGGCGCGGCCCAACGTCACCGCGGATGCCGCGGGCCTGTGCCTGAAATCGGGCAACGCCGCGATTCTGCGCGGCGGTTCCGAGGCCTTGCATTCCAACCAGGCCGTTGCCGCCTGCGTGCGCGAGGGCCTGGCGGCGGCCGGCCTGCCGGACACGGTCGTGCAGGTGGTCGAAACCACCGACCGCGCGGCGGTGGGCGAGCTCATCACCATGAAGGATTATGTCGACGTGATCGTACCGCGCGGCGGCAAAGGCCTGATCGAACGTATCACGGGCGAAGCCCGTGTGCCGGTCATCAAGCACCTGCACGGCAACTGCCATGTCTACGTGGACGACCGTGCCGATCCGGACAAGGCGCTGAAGATCGTCGAAAACGCCAAGACCCAGCGCTATGGCACCTGCAATACCGCCGAATCGCTGCTGGTCGCACGCGGCATTGCGCAGGCCGTCCTGCCGCAGATCGGCGCCATGCTGGCCGACCGGGGTGTGGAGATGCGCGGTAGCGCCGAGGCGCTGGCGATCCTGAACGCGGCGAGCGTCGCGCCGAACAAGCTCGTCGCCGCCACCGAGGCCGACTGGCACGAGGAATATCTGGGGCCGATCATCGCCGTGAAGATCGTCGAGGGGCTGGACGAGGCCATTGCGCACATCAATGTCCACGGTTCGCAGCACACCGACGCCATCGTCACCGAGGACTACACCCGGGCGCGGCGTTTCCTGCGTGAAGTCGATTCGGCCAGCGTGGTGGTCAACGCCTCGACCCGCTTCGCCGACGGCTTCGAATACGGCCTGGGCGCCGAGATCGGCATCTCCACCGACAAGATCCACGCGCGCGGCCCGGTCGGTCTGGAAGGCCTCACCAGCCAGAAATGGGTGGTGCTGGGAGACGGCCACGTCCGCGCCTGAAGCCGCGCCCATCGGCGTCTTCGGCGGCACCTTCGATCCCGTGCACATCGGCCATCTGCGGCTGGCCGAGGAAATGGCCGATGCCATCGGGCTGGCGTGCGTGCGCTTCGTCCCGGCCGGCCGGCCGCCGCATCGGGGCGCACCGCGCATTGCGGGAGACCACCGGCTGGAAATGACGCGCCGCGCCATTGCGGGCAATCCGCGCTTTCTTGCCGACGATCGCGAAATCCGCCGCGCCGCGCCGAGCTACACGGTCGATACGCTTGCCACCCTGCGCGACGAACTCGGCGCGCAGCAGCCGATCTGGCTGTTGCTGGGCGCGGATGCCTTTCTCGGTTTGCCGGGCTGGCACGACTGGAAACGGTTGTTTGCACTGGCGCACATCGCCGTGGCGGAACGGCCGGGCGCGCCGGTGATGCAGTCCGACGCGCTGCCGGAAGCGCTGCGCGGGGAAGTCGCGGCGCGCCAGGTGGCCGATGGCTCGGCCGCCGGGCCGGCCGGCGCGGTGCTGCTCCGCCGCATGACACCGCTCGGCATTTCGGCCACCGCTGTCCGCGACGCGCTGGCGCGCGGCCGCAGCGCCCGCTACCTGTTGCCGGACGCGGTACTCGATTACATTCAGGAAAACCGACTGTACGCATGAACATCGAAGACAAGATCAAACTCATCGTCGACGCGCTGGAAGACATCAAGGCACGCGACATCGTCGTGCTCGATACCCGCAAGCTCACCTCGCTGTTCGAACGCATGGTGATTGCCAGCGGCGACTCGAACCGGCAGACCCGGGCGCTGGCCGACAACGTGCGCGAAAAGGTGAAGGAAGCCGGCGAATACGTCGGCAATACCGAAGGCGAGGAAACCGGCGACTGGGTGCTGCTCGATCTGGGCGAGGTGATCGTTCACGTGATGCAGCCGGCTGCCCGCGCGCATTACAATCTCGAAGAATTGTGGGGCGCGGGCCAGACCGTCCGTGCGCGCACCGCCGGCGCGTGAAACTCACCCTGATCGCCGTCGGGCACCGGATGCCGGACTGGATCGACGCGGGCGTGGCGGACTACGCGCGGCGCCTGCCGCCCGATCTGCCGATGTCGCTGGTCCAGATCAAGCCGGGTCATCGCGCGGCGGGCGAAGACGGGGCGCGGGCGCGGCAGATCGAGGCGGAGCGCATTTTTGCCGCCCTGCCGGCGGGCAGTTCGCTGGTGGCGCTGGACGAACGGGGAACGCAGCTGACGACGCGCGAACTGGCCGACTGGCTTGCAGGCTGGATGCGGGAGGGCATATCGCCGGCTTTCGTCGTCGGCGGCGCGGACGGACTGGACGCCAGCGTGAAAACGCGTGCCGCCCGTACGCTGGGTCTGTCGCGGCTGACCCTGCCGCACGCGCTGGCGCGGGTGGTGCTGGCCGAGCAGTTGTATCGTGCCGTATGCATCCTCAGGAACCATCCCTACCATCGGGACTGACAGTACGAACGACAACGCACACGACGAACATGCTGGTAGACAAACGGATTTACCTGGCTTCCCAGTCGCCGCGGCGGCGCGAACTGCTGAAACAGATCGGCGTCGCCTTCGACGTGCTGCCCCTGCGGGCGATGCCGGGGCGCATGGACGTCGTCGAAGTGCCGCACGAAGGCGAAGCGGCCGTCGATTTCGCGCAGCGCATGGCGACGGAGAAGACGGCGAGCGGCTGGCACGCGGTCGAGTCGCGCCGCCTGCTACGCTTTCCGGTGCTGGGTGCGGATACGGTCGTCGAGCTCGACGGCGCCATCCTCGGCAAGCCGGCCGGCCGTGCCGAAGCGCAGCGCATGCTGAACCGCCTGTCGGGCAGTGTGCACCGCGTGCATACCGCCGTGGCCATCCAGCATGAAGACCGCTTCGAAATCCGCGTGTCGTCGAGCACGGTCACCCTGGCGGTACTCGACGACATCACGATTTCGCGTTACCTGGATACCGGCGAGTATCTCGGCAAGGCCGGGGCCTACGGGGTACAGGGGCGGGCGGGCGCGTTCGTCGAGCGTATCGAGGGCAGCTACAGCGGCGTGGTGGGCCTGCCGCTATATGAAACAGCCGGTTTGCTGCGGGCGTTCGGTCTGTTCGACTGACTGCGTTTTCAAATCCGGGCGGATAGCGCGTGTCCGCCGGGATTTGAAAATTCACGGGCTTTGCCATGAGCGAAGAGATACTCGTCAACGTCACGCCGCAGGAGACGCGCGTGGCCGTCATGCACCTGGGGGCGGTGCAGGAACTCCACATCGAGCGTGCGCAATGCCGCGGTCTGGTGTCCAACATCTACATGGGCCGCGTGGTGCGCGTGCTGCCGGGCATGCAGTCGGCGTTCATCGATGTCGGTCTCGAGCGCGCCGCTTTCCTGCACGTGGCTGACATCTGGGTCGAGCGCCACGGCAATGAACCCGAACGTCCGATCGAACAGATTCTGCACGAAGGCCAGACCCTGATGGTGCAGGTGATCAAGGACCCCATCGGTACCAAGGGCGCCCGGCTTTCCACGCAGATCAGCTTCGCCGGCCGCTACCTCGTCTACCTGCCGCAGGAGACGCACATCGGCGTTTCGCAGAAGATCGAGGGCGAGGAGGAGCGCGAACAGCTGCGGCAGAAGCTGCAGGATCTGATGCCGCCCGACGCGACCGGCGGCTTCATCGTGCGCACTATGGCCGAAACCGCCGAGGATGCGGAGATCCGTGCCGACATCGAATACCTCCAGCGCCTGTGGAAGCGCATCCAGGAGCGCGGCAACTGCGTCGTGCCCTGTCTGCTGTACCAGGATCTTGATCTCTCCCTGCGGGTGCTGCGCGATTTCGTCAACAGCGATACGACCCGCATCCTCATCGATTCGCGCGAGACCTATCAGCGCATGGCGGACTTCGCGCAGAACTACACCCATGCCGTGCTCGACAAGCTTCAGCACTACGGCGCCGACCGGCCGCTGTTCGACCTCTACGCCATCGAGGACGAAATCGCCAAGGCGCTGGGCCGGCGCGTCGATCTCAAGTCCGGCGGCTATCTCATCATCGACCAGACCGAGGCTTTGACCACGGTCGACGTCAACACCGGCGGCTTCGTTGGCGCGCGCAACTTCGACGACACCATCTTCAAGACCAATCTCGAAGCCGCGCAGGCCATTGCGCGACAGCTGCGCCTGCGCAACCTGGGCGGCATCGTCATCATCGATTTCATCGACATGGACAACGCCGAGCATCAGGAGGCCGTGCTCGCCGAGCTGAAAAAAGCGCTTGCACGCGATCCGACGCGCACGACCGTCAGCGGATTCTCCGCGCTCGGGCTGGTGGAGATGACGCGCAAGCGCACGCGCGAATCGCTGGCCCATGTACTGTGCGAGACCTGTCCGACCTGCGACGGGCGCGGCGAAATCAAGACTGCGCAGACCGTCTGCTACGACGTGCTGCGCGAGATTCTGCGCGAGGCGCGCCAGTTCAGCGCGCGCGAATACCGTATCGTCGCTTCGCAGAGCGTCGTCGACCTGTTCCTCGACGAGGAGTCCGACAGCCTCGCCCAGCTCATCGATTTCATCGGCAAGCCGGTTTCGCTACAGGTCGAGACCACGTACCCGCAGGAGCAGTACGACATCATCCTGCTGTAAGCCAGGGGCCGGAGGCATCATCTTGGCATCACACATTGGCTTGGCCGCCGCGACGGCATGAACGTTCGCGCCCCGGCTTACTGGCGTACCGCGTGCGCCGAACTCGCTGCCGCCGACCCGGTGATGGCGGCGCTCATCGAGCGCTATCCCGACTGCGTGCTGGGTACGCGCGGCGATCCTTTCGAGACGCTGGCGCGGGCCATCGTCGGCCAGCAGATTTCCGTGAAGGCCGCCGACAGCATCTGGGCACGTTTCGAGACGGCGGCCGGCCGGGTCGATCCGGCACGCATCGCCGCGCTCGCGCCGGAAGCGCTGGCCGGCTGCGGACTGTCGCGCCGCAAGGCCGAATACCTCAGCGATCTGGCCGGGCATTTTCTCGACGGCCGCGTGGTGCCGGCCCGCTGGAAGCGCCTGCCCGACGAGGCCGTGATTGCCGAACTGGTCGATGTGCGGGGTATCGGCCGCTGGACGGCCGAGATGTTCCTGATCTTCAACCTGCGCCGGCCGGACGTCTGGCCGGTCGACGACATCGGCCTGCAGAAGGCGGTGGCGCTGCACTATCTGGACGGCGAACGGCCCACGCCGCGCATGCTGCGCACGCATGGCGAACGCCATGCGCCCTGGCGCACGGTGGCGACCTGGTATCTGTGGCGCAGCCTCGATCCGGCGGTGGTGCAGTACTGAATGGAACGCGCATATGAAAAACGGGCGGCTGCAGCCGCCCGTTTTCGCATGCATTGCATTTATTACAGCGCGCCGTTGTCCCAGGGACCGGTGATGGCGAAAGTGATGCCCGGTGTCTGGATGTTCACGAACAGCCACTCGTTGTGGAAGGTTGCGCCGCAGAATTCCGAACCGCGCTGGTCGCCGCTGAAGGTGCGGCCCGACGGGCGGGTCTGGCTGCCCATGCCGCCGGAACGGAAGTCCAGGTTGTTGTAGCAGAAGGGGAACACCATGCCGTCGAGCGTGAGGCCGCGCAGCGCCTGTGGGCTGGTGCTGCCGTCTTCGCACAGGATCAGGCTGCCGCGCGGGCTCCAGGCGATGTTGTCGGGATTGTCGAGCACGGCACTGCCGGTCGATTCGTACACCAGGCCAAAGGTTTCCTTGCGCGGATCGTAGGCGAAGATCTGGCCCTTGCCGGCGGCGCCGCCGCTGGTGGAACAGACGTAGATGAGGCCGTTGCCGTACCAGGTGCCTTCGCCGCGCACGATGCTGGAAGCGCCCTGCATCAGGCCCTGCGCGACCACGCCGCCGTATTGCGTGCCAGTGATGAAAGGCTTGTCCGGGTTCTCGATGTCGACCCATTCCACATCCCAGGTCGCACCAGCGGGCTGGCCGACGCCGGTGTTGTAGTAGGGGTAGCTGGTGCCGGCCCAGGTGACGCTGGCATTGGGCGAAGCCACCAGTTTCATCATCTGCAGGCGCCCGCCGAGCGCGGGCCGGCCGCGGACGTTGGGGATGAAGCGGTAGAAGCCGGAGGGCGTGCTGTCCTCGGTTTCGTAGATGTAGCCGGTCACGGGGTCGACGGCGACGGCTTCGTGGCTGAAGCAGCCCATGTCGCGCAGCGGCACCGGCTGGGTGGCACCGGAGGCGGGCACGTCGAAGCAGTAGCCGTGCTGCTTGGTGTAGTTGCCGTTGGTGTGCAGGCCGTTGGAGGTTTCCTCGCAGGTGATCCAGGAGTTCCAGGGCGTGGGGCCGCCGGCGCAGTTGCGGATCGTGCCGGAGATCGTGGCCCAGCTCGACAGCCATTTCTGCTGTTTGGGGGCGAACACGAGGTTGGTCGTGCCGCCGTCGCACTTCGGATCGTAGGTCAGGCGGGCGGGGGCGAAGGTGCCGGTCGTGCCACCCTGTTCGTGGTTGCGCACCAGCACGAACTTGTCGGCGTCGGCAGCGATCACGGCCATGCCGTCGTGCAGGCCCGGGGTGGGCACGCCGTCGCTCATCACGTCGCCGGTCCAGCCGAAGGACCAGTAGCGGAAGCCCTGCGGCAACTGCAGCAGCGGCAGGCCGGTCGCTTCGTCGGCCACCGGGGCGAGCGGGCCGTAGTCGGGGCTGTAGGGCAGCGACACGGCGTGGGCGCGACCGGAACCGACGATGCTGAACGGCATGGCGACGGCGGCGGCCGCGGCGATGCCGCTTTTCAGGAAGCCGCGGCGGCCGAGTGTCCAGTGGGGGTCGAGGGATTTCTGTTCGGTGGCCTGGGTCAGGTCGCGGATGAGATCGAGATGTTCGTCACGGGTGGACATGCGAGTGCTCCTGTTCGGTAATCGAAGAATACGGGGATTGGGGCGCAATGCGGATCAGGCGCGGCGGCGACGCGCAGCCAGGCCGACGAGGCCGAGGCCGGCGAGCATCAGCCCCCAGGTTTCGGCTTCCGGCACGGTGGCGGTGAGGGTGTAAGTCATCATGCCGCTGCCCAGTTCGTCGGTGTAGTCGGCGATGGCGAGCACGAAATCGTCGTTGCCGTAGGTGTTGGTGAAGCTGAAGGTGGCGGGTACGCCGGGGCCGACGGTCCAGGGATCGGTGCCGTCGCCGAGACCGACGAAAACGCTGCTGGCCGCAGCGCCGCTGAACAGGTCGAAGTAGTTGGCCGTATCGGATTCGAGTCCGTACCACACGCCGAAAACGACGTCGAAGTCGGTGGGGCCGGGCGTGACGGTCAGCGTGGCGGTGTCGAGAAAATCGACATTGAAACGCCAGAAGGACCAGTTGGCGGGCGTGCCATGGGTGTCGGCACCGACACTGCCGAGATAGGTGCCGCTGCCCAGCGGCATGTAGTCCGGTACGGCGGCTTGCGCGGCGGTGCCGGCACAGGCCAGCGCCACGGCCAGGATCAGGGATTTGGACTGCATGTGGGTTCTCCTTCGGATAGGGAACCCGCAGTGTGCGGCGGCCGGATGACAGGCCGTCGTGCGCCGTGCGCCGTCCGGTTAGGCCGATCGGATCATTGCCCGGAGAAGATCAGGGCGCGTCCGCCACGAATTTCAGCACGTTGCCGTTGATGCAGTAGCGCTTGTGCGTCGGCGGCGGGCCATCGTCGAAGACGTGGCCCAGATGGATGCCCGAGCTGGCGCTGCGCACTTCGACACGCTTCATGCCGTGGCTGTCGTCCTCGTGCAGCGTGATCGCGCCGGGCAGGGGGTTGAAGAAGCTCGGCCAGCCGGTACCGCTGTCGAATTTGGTGTCGGTGCGGAACAGTGCGGCACCGGTAACCGGATCGACGAAGGTTCCGGGCCGTTTCTCGTCCAGATGCGAACCGGTGAAGGCGCGCTCCGTGCCCTGTTCGAAGGCGATGCTGCGCTGCTCCGGCGTCAGCAGGCGGAAGCCCAGCCACTTCCAGAAGCGCGCCTGTCCGCCGTCGTAGCCGGTGTAGCGTGCAACCTCCCGGCCCTGTTCGAAGAGCACGATGGTCGGCGTGGCAAAGAGCGGTTTGTCCAGCGTCCAGCCCGTGGGCGCCTGTGCGGCGAGCGTGCGGGCGACCGGCACGCCGGCCTGCCAGTGGTCGAGCACGTCCGCCTTGAAGCGCTTGCAGAAATCGCAGTGCTCGGCCTCGAAGACGACCAGCTGCCGCGCGAATGCGAGCGCCTTGCCGTCGAGGCGGGAGACGGGCGCGGCCAGGGGCGTATCGGAGCCGGGATAGCGCACGCCGGTGCCGCCGAGGCCGCAGTAACCGTTCGGATTTTTCGCGAGATAGTCCTGGTGGTAGGTTTCCGCGGGGAAATAGGCGTGCAGCGGGGCGATCTCGGTGGTGATGCTGCCGAAACCCGCCTTTGTCAAAGCCTGCTGATAGGCCGCGCGGGTCTGTTCCGCAACTGCCCGCTGCGCTGCATCGTGCGTGTAGATGGCGCTGCGGTAGTTGCTGCCCACGTCGTTGCCCTGGCGGTCGCCCTGGGTGGGGTCGTGGTTTTCCCAGAATTTGATCAGCACCTTTTCCAGCGTGGTGCGCGCGGGATCGAAGCGTACCTTCACCACTTCCGCGTGATTGCGCCGGGCGGACTGGCCGCGCCGCAGCGCGCGTTCCTGTGCCAGCACGGCATCGTAGGTGCCGGCGATTTCGCCGTTGGCGTAGCCGCTTTCCACATCGACGACGCCGGGCACTTCGGACATGCGTTTTTCCGCGCCCCAGAAGCAGCCCATGCCGAGCACGATACTGTCGAGCGGCGCCCCGGGCCGGGTTGCCGGATCGGCTGGCCGGGCAGTCGCCGCCGGCGTTTCGCGCGCACAGGCGCTAAGGAGCAGGCTTGCGCACAGCGCAAGACAGACAAGCGGGACAGAGCGGATGGCATGCATGGGGGAACCTTTCTTCTGGCGGCGTGCCGCCGGGCGCAGCGTCCTTGTCCCTTGGTCGGCGTTCCGCGTGCAACCTTACAGTGCCGGCCGGAACGGCCCTCAGCCGGCGAGGTTCAGTTCGGCGATGACCGGCGCGTGATCGGAGGGCTGCTTGAGCTTGCGCATCGCGCGGTCGACGGTCGATGCCGTGCAGGCGGCGGCCAGCGGCGCGGACAGCAGGATGTGGTCGATCCTGAGGCCGCGGTTCTTCTGGAAGCCGAGCATGCGGTAATCCCACCAGGAGAAGGTCTTGTCGGGCTGCTCGAAGAGACGGAAGCTGTCCTTCAGGCCCAGGTCCAGCAGTTTCCGGAAGCGTTCGCGCTCGGGCGGCGAGACGAGCACGTCGTCTTTCCAGGCCTCGGGGTCGTGCACGTCGCGGTCTTCCGGTGCGATGTTGTAGTCGCCCAGCACGGCCAGGTTCGGATGGCGAGTCAATTCGCCCGTCAGCCACGCGGTCAGCGCGTCGAACCAGGCGAGCTTGTAGGGATACTTGTCGGAATCGAGGCTCTGGCCGTTGGGGCAGTAGACGCACACGAGGCGTACGCCGTCGACGGTGGCGGCGATCACGCGCTTCTGTTCGTCCGCGTAGCCGGGGATGCCGATCTGCACGTCGGTTGCCGCGCTGCGGCTCACGATGGCCACGCCGTTGTAGGTCTTCTGGCCGGAAAACGCCGCGTGGTAGCCGGCGGCTTCGAGTTCGGCCACGGGAAAGGCGTCGTCGGTGAGCTTGGTTTCCTGCAGGCACACCGCGTCGGGCTGGCGGGTGGCGAGAAAGTCCAGCAGCTGGGGCAGGCGGACCTTGAGGGAATTGACGTTCCAGGCGGCGATTTTCATGCCGCGAGTGTAGCAGGCCGCCGTCGCATGGCGGCCCGTCAGGGAGTGGGTTCAGTGTGCTGCCGGCGGCGCCGCGGCAGGGACGGGTTGCGGCGCGGGTTTGCGGCCGGGCGGCGCCGACTTGGGATAACCCGCGCGGTCGAGCATGGCATGCCACTGGCCGGCTTCGAAACCATCGATCTTGTCTGCGCCGACGACGATCACGGGCACGGAGAGATTGCCGGTCAGTTTTTTCAGGTCGGCCTGCGCTTCCGGGCTGGACTGGGGGTCCTTGCCGCTGTAGGGAATGCCCCGTTCCGCGAGCAGCTGGCGGGCCATGTCGCAGGGCGCGCCGCAGGCGCTCGCATAGAGGGTGACCGGATTCTTCTCGCGCGCGGTCTTGGCAGCGTAGCTTTCGTTGTCGTCGATGACGTTGCCCTTGAAGGATTTCTGCTGGGCGTTGCGCACGCTGGCGGGCGGCGGCTGGTCGCTGTAGACCATGCGCCCCTGCGCGTCTTTCCACTGGTAAAGCTGGGCTGCGCCGGCGAATGGGCTGGCTGCCAGGCCCAGGGCGATGAGGATGAATGCCGCCTTCATGCTGCCTCCGGAAATTACGACGTAATCGCCCCAATAACGGCCGGATGCGGCAAAGCTTTACCCGGCGGCGGTGTGCGCCGACGGGCGGCGGTTTCAGGCCATGCCGTTGTGCCGTAGCAGCGCGTCGATGGTCGGCTCGCGGCCGCGGAAGGCCTTGAAGGATTCGAGCGCGGGCCGGGCGCCGCCCTGGGCGAGGATTTCGCTCCAGAAACGGTGGCCGACCTCCGGGTTCAGCACGCCGCCGTAGCCTTCGGCCTCGTCCTCGAACAGCGCGTAGGCGTCGGCCGACAGCACTTCCGCCCACTTGTAGCTGTAATAGCCGGCCGCGTAGCCGCCCGCGAAGATGTGCGAGAAATTATTCGGGAAACGGTTGTAGTCGGGCGGGACGATGACCGCGACCTGCCTGCGGATGTCGTTCAGCAGATCCATGGCGGTCCGGCCGCCGTTGGGGTCGAAGTCGTCGTGCAGGCGCATGTCGAAGCTGGCGAATTCGATCTGGCGAAGCGTCTGCAGGCCGGCCTGGAAATTCTTGGCGGCCAGCATCTTGTCGAACAGGTCTTTGGGCAGCGTCGCGCCGGTGTCGACGTGCGCGGTCATGTGCTTCAGCACGTCCCATTCCCAGCAGAAGTTCTCCATGAACTGGCTGGGCAGCTCGACCGCGTCCCACTCCACGCCGTTGATGCCGGACACGCCGAGCTCCTCGATCTGCGTCAGCAGATGGTGCAGGCCGTGGCCGGTCTCGTGGAAGAGAGTGATGACCTCGTCGTGGGTGAAGAGTGCGGGCCTGTCGCCGACCGGGGCCGAGAAATTGCAGTTGAGATAGGCCACCGGCGTCTGTACGCCATCGGGTTTGCGGCGTCGGGTGATGACGTCGTCCATCCACGCGCCGCCGCGCTTGGACGCGCGCGCGTACAGATCGAGATAGAACTGGCCGACGCGCTGGCCGGCGTGGTCGGTCAGTGTGTAGAACTTCACGTCCGGATGCCACACCGGCGCCTGGTCCTCGCGGATGTGCAGGCCGTAGAGCGTTTCGATCAGCTTGAACAGGCCGGCCAGTACGCGCGGCTCGGGGAAGTACTGCTTCACCTCCTGGTCGGAGAAGCTGTAGCGCGCCACGCGCAGCTTCTCTGAGACGTAGGCGTTGTCCCAGGCTTCGAGGGCGTCGTAGCCCAGTTCGTCGCGGGCGAAGGCCTTCAGTTCGTCGAAGTCCTTTTCCGCGTAGGGGCGGGCACGGACGGCGAGCTCGTCGAGAAACTTCAGCACCTCGGCCGGCGTGTCGGCCATCTTGGCTTCCAGCGAGACTTCGGCGTAGGACCTGAAGCCCAGCAGCCCGGCCGCCTCGCGGCGCAGCTTGAGGATCTGCGCGATCAAGGGGGTGTTGTCGAGCTCGGGCTTGCCGAACTCGGCGGCGCGGGTGACGTAGGCGCGATACAGGATCTGCCGCAGTTCCCGGCTGTCGGCGTACTGCATCACCGGCAGGTAGGACGGCATCTGCAACGTGATCTTCCAGCCGGTTTCGCCATCCGCCTCGGCGGCGGCCTTCATCATCGCCAGCACGTCGTCGGGAATGCCGGCCAGCTCGGACGGTTCGTCGATGATGAGGTGGTAGTCGTTGGTGGCGTCGAGCAGGTTTTCCTCGAATTTCGCGGAAATCTGCGCCAGTTCCTCCTGCAGCTGCATGAAGCGCGCCTTCCGGTCGTCCGGCAGCTCGGCGCCGCCCAGGCGGAAGTCGCGCAGCTCGTTTTCCACGATCTTCTTGCGTGCGGCCGACAGCGTGGCGTAGCCGGGGCCGGCCTTCAGCGCCTTGAACTTGGCGAACAGCGCCTCGTTCTGCCCCAGTTCGGCGTAGTAGACCGTGATCTTGGGCAGGTTGGCGTTGTAGACCTCGCGCAGTTCGGGCGAATCCATCACCGAATGCAGGTGCGAGACCACGCCCCAGGCGCGGCCCAGCTTTTCGTTCGCATCGTCGAGCGGGGCGACGAAGGCGTCCCAGTCGGCCGGCGTGTCGGGTGCTTCCGCGCGCGCCACGGCGGCGCGGGCGTCGGCCAGCAGCCGGTCGATGGCGGGGGTGACGAATTCGGGCTTGAATTCGGCAAAACGGGGCAGGCCGGAAAAATCGAGAAGCGGGTTCATGGCGGCGGGCAGGGAAGGGACCTAGGAATTATAATCTTCGGTCTCCCGGTTCTTTTTCAACCCCATGACGGACAAGGTCTACGAACTGCCCATTGCGCCGCATCACGGCGTCGAGCCGCGTCTGGCGCACGGCGTCTGGGTGCATCCCCGCGCGACCGTAATCGGCGAGGTGACGCTGGGCCGCGACGTTTCGGTCTGGCCCGGCGCGGTGATCCGGGGCGACGTCAACAGCATCGATATCGGCGAGGCGACCAATATCCAGGACGGCAGCGTGCTGCACGTATCGCACAAAACGCCGGACACGCCACGCGGCGGCCCGCTGGCGATCGGCGAGCGGGTGACGGTCGGTCACACGGTTATCCTGCATGCCTGCACCATCGAGGACGAATGCCTGATCGGCATGGGTTCGATCATTCTCGACGGCGCGGTGATCCGCAAGCACGTACTGATCGGCGCCGGTTCGCTGGTGCCCGAAGGCAAGGTGCTCGAATCCGGCTACCTGTACATTGGCCGGCCGGCCAAACCGATGCGCCTGCTCACCGAGGCGGAGATCGCCTATTTCAACTACTCGGCCGGGCACTATGTGCAGCTCGCGCAGTCGTACCGGAGCTGACCCAGCTTCTCTCCATGTCGCAAGGAACCGCCGTGAAAGCCGCCAAACCCCTTTTGATTGCCGTCGCCGCCCTGGCGTTGCTGGGCGCGCTCGCCTACGCCCTGATGGACAGGCCGCGCGCACCCGTTTCCACTTTCACCACGCTCGACGGGCGCACGATCACGCTCGAACAGATGCAGGGCAAGATGGTGCTGGTCAATTTCTGGGCGACCTCCTGCCCGGGCTGCGTGAAAGAGATGCCGCACCTGATCGAGACCTACAACCATTACCGGGACAAGGGGTTCGAGGTCGTGGCCGTGGCGATGAGCTATGACCCGCCCAATTACGTCGCGAATTTCGTCCAGACCCGCCAATTGCCCTTCCCGGTCGCACTGGACGTGGACGGCTCGCATGCGCGTGCCTTCGGCGACGTGCAGCTCACGCCGACCAGCTTCCTCATCGGCAAGGACGGCCATATCCTCGAACAGACGCTCGGCGAGATCGATTTCGACAAGCTCCAGGCGCAGCTCGACAAGGCGCTGTCGTGACACGTCTCGCGCTTGCCGTGTTCTGCGCAGCGCTGGCGGGGTGCAGCGTACCCGCGCCGCAGTCTCCGCAGCCCCCGAAGAAGGTTGCGCCGGCGGGCCCGCCGCCGCCGCCCATGCCGGCCGAGGGCCCGCGCATGTGCACGGCCGACGTGAAACTTTGTCCGGACGGTTCGGCCGTCAGCCGGAACGGCGCCAACGACTGCGCGTTCGATCCATGCCCGGCTGCCCGGGAGTAGGCTTTCGGTTTCCCCTTTTCGTTTCGTCGTTTGATTCACAGCCATGGCGCAATACGTTTATTCCCTCAACCGGGTCGGCAAGATCGTGCCGCCCAAGCGGCAAATCCTGAAGGACATCTCGCTGTCCTTTTTTCCCGGCGCGAAAATCGGTCTCTTGGGCCTGAACGGTTCGGGCAAGTCCTCGCTGATCCGCATCATGGCCGGTGTCGACCGCGATATCGAAGGCGAGGCGATTCCGATGGCGGGCATCCGCATCGGCTACCTGCCGCAGGAGCCGCAGCTCGACCCGGCGCACACCGTGCGCCAGGCGGTCGAAGCGGGTCTCGGCGAAATCGTCGAGGCGAAAACCCGGCTGGATGAAATCTACGCCGCCTACGCCGAGCCCGACGCCGACTTCGACAAGCTCGCCGAGGAGCAGGCGAAATGCGAAGCCATCCTCGCCACCGCCGGCGCCGATCTCGATACGCAGATGGAAATTGCCGCCGACGCGCTGCGGCTGCCGCCGTGGGACGCCGTCATCGGCAATCTCTCGGGCGGCGAAAAGCGCCGTGTCGCGCTGTGCCAGCTGCTGCTCTCCAACCCCGACATGCTGCTGCTCGACGAACCGACCAACCACCTCGACGCCGAATCGGTCGACTGGCTGGAGCAGTTCCTGGTGCGCTATCCCGGCACCGTGGTCGCGGTCACGCACGACCGCTACTTCCTCGACAACGCGGCCGAATGGATCCTCGAACTCGACCGCGGCCACGGCATCCCGTGGAAAGGCAACTACACCAGCTGGCTGGAACAGAAGGAAGCGCGCCTGGAAACCGAATCCAAACAGGAAGCCGCGCGCATCAAGACGATGAAGCAGGAACTCGAATGGGTGCGGCAGAACCCCAAGGCGCGGCAGGCCAAATCCAAGGCGCGTCTGTCCCGATTCGAGGAACTGAATTCGGTCGAATACCAGAAGCGCAACGAGACGCAGGAAATCTTCATTCCGCCCGGCGAGCGCCTGGGCGACAAGGTCATCGAATTCAAGGACGTGTCCAAGGCCTTCGGCGACCGTCTGCTGATCGACAATTTGAGTTTCAGTATTCCGCCCGGCGCCATCGTCGGCATCATCGGCCCCAACGGTGCGGGCAAATCGACTTTCTTCAGAATGATCACCGGGCAGGAAAAGCCCGACAGCGGCGAAGTCGGGATTGGCCAGACCGTGAAGCTCGCCTACGTCGACCAGAGCCGCGACGCGCTCGACGGCAGCAAGAGCGTGTTCGACGAAATCGCGCAGGGCCGAGACATCCTCGCCGTTGGCCGGTTCGAAACGCCGGCACGCGCCTATCTGGGCCGTTTCAACTTCAAGGGCGGCGACCAGCAGAAGATCGTCGGCAACCTGTCCGGCGGCGAACGCGGCCGCCTGCATCTGGCCAAGACGCTGATCGCCGGCGGCAACGTGCTGCTGCTCGACGAACCCTCGAACGACCTGGACGTGGAAACCCTGCGTGCGCTGGAAGACGCGCTGCTGGAGTTTGCCGGCTGCGTGCTGGTGATTTCCCACGACCGCTGGTTCCTCGACCGCATCGCCACCCACATCCTCGCCTTCGAAGGCGACTCGCAGGTAGTATTCTTCCCGGGGAACTACCAAGAGTATGAAGCCGACAAGAGAAAGCGACTGGGCGAAGAAGGCGCCAAGCCGAGACGTATCCGCTACAAGCCCATCGCCCGCTGAACACGGGCGTGCCCGTGCCGGCGGATACCTGCGCGGCGGTCCGTTTGTTGCCGGGCTGGCTGCCCTGCTCGTCGTGTGGGGCGTGTTGCAGTCCATCGTCTGGCTGGAACAGGCGCGCCGTCATCAGGCCGAGCGTGCCGTGCTCCAGGCCGAAGCCGCCACGGTACGTGCGCGGCTCGAATCCGAACTGAATGCGACCCTGTCGCTCACCCTGGGGCTATCCAGTTTCGTGCTGGCCAATCCGGCGTTTTCCGAACAGGCCATGGCGCAGGTCGCGGCCTCTCTGATCCGGGTGCAGCCGGCGATCCGCAGTGTGGCGCTCGCGCCCGACAATGTCATCCGCTACATCTACCCGCGTGCCGGCAACGAAAAGGCGCTGGGCCTGCGCTACCTCGATACGCCGGCGCAGCGCGACGCCGTGCTGCGCCTGATGCGCGAACAGCGGCCCGTGATTGCCGGCCCGATCGAGCTGGTGCAGGGCGGCCTCGGTCTCGTCAACCGTATTCCCGTACTGTTTACCCGGCGCGATGGCGGGACCCGCTACTGGGGGCTGGCTGCAGTGGCGATCGACCCGCAGCCGGTTTTCGCGCGTGCGGGGCTGGGCGAGGGCGGCGAGCACAACGGCATGCGGTTCGCGCTGCGCGGCAAGGACGGCCTCGGCGCAAGCGGCGCCGTTTTTCTGGGAGACGGGGCCTTGTTCGACGATCCGTCCGCCGTGGCCATGGATGTCATCATTCCGGGCGGCAGCTGGCAGCTCGCGGTGCGGGCCTCGATGCCGGAAACCGGCTACGGGCTGGGCGTGCAGGTTCTGATTGCGGCGATGGCGCTGGTCGCGGGGGCGCTGGTGGCGTATTCGCTGTCGGCCCACCAGCGTCTGCGCGGCATGGCGATGACCGATCAGCTCACCGGACTGGCCAACCGCCATCAATTCAATCTGCGCGGCCAGGACATGTTTGCCCTGGCCAAACGCAGCAAACGCCCGTTGACCCTGCTCAACATCGACATCGACAATTTCAAGTCGATCAACGACACCTTCGGCCACGCCGGGGGCGATGCCGTGCTGCTGCAGGTGGCGCAGGCCCTGAAGAGCTGCTGTCGCGAAACCGACCTCATCGCCCGGGTGGGGGGCGACGAATTCCTGCTGTTGCTGCCCGATACCGCCGCCGGTCTTGCGCTCGATGCGTTGCTGCGGCGGCTGCGTGCCGCCGTCCATGCCGCATTGCCGGACGTCGATACGTCGGCCCGGCCCGGCATCAGCATTGGTGTGGCCGCGTGTTCCTCGGCTACGCCCACGCTGGAAGCCCTGATGCGGCAGGCGGACGAAATCATGTACCGTGCCAAGGGCACCCAGCCGGGCCTCGATCTCGGCTGATACGCCGCGTGGCGAGCGGTTCGAGGCCGTTCGGCCTAGTAATGCGGCGGAATTTCCTCGCGCGGATTGCGTCCTTGCCCTTCCACGCCGGAGGCTTCCTGAATCAGGCGGTGCAGCATGCGCAGCTGGTCCTGCAGCAGATCGAGTTGCGCCTGTTGGCGGAATACCGTCTGGTTGAGCGTGTCGATCAGATCTTCGGCGAAGGCGAGCTTTGTCTCCAGTTCGGTCAGGCGGGATTCGACGTGGGGGATATCGGTCATGGCGCAGCGCTTTTTTCCAGCAGGGGGGTGACGAGTTTTACCAGCCGCGGGTAATGCACCTGTCCGCCGATACGGTGGCGGATATTGCCGTCGGCGTCGAGAATGAACGAAGTCGGTACGCTCGTTACGTTGCCGAATGCCGCAGCCACGCTCGCGTTGGTCGGTGCGGCCATGAAATCGTATCCCTTGTCGCGCATCCAGGCGCCGATCTTTTCCGGCGGGTCGTCCACGCTGATCGATACCACCTCGAAGCCGCGGTTGCGGTAATCCTTCCAGAAATCGTCGATCACCGGTTTTTCCTTGCGGCAGTAGGGACACCAGGTCGCCCAGAAATTCACCAGCACAACCTTGCCGCGGAGGTCGTGGCCGGTCAGTGCGCGGCCGTCGGTCAGCGTCACGCCCCATGGCGGCGTCGGCTGGTCCTCGTCGCTCACGTCGGCCGGCGGACGGAACCACAGCCATGCGATCAAACCCAGTAGAATCAGGGTCAGTGGGCTGGGTGTCCACTTCTTCAATAGGGCGCGCTTATCCATGCTGTGGCTGAAATCGTTTCATATCGTGATGGTGGTGAGCTGGTTCGCCGGGCTGTTCTACCTGCCGCGTATCTTCGTCAACCTGGCGATGGAAACGAACGAAGCTGCCTATGCCCGCCTGCTGCTCATGGCGGGCAAATTGTATCGGTTCGTCACCCCCATCATGTGGCTCACGCTCGCCACCGGCCTCTGGCTGTGGCTCGCCTATTTTCCGCTGTCGATGAACTGGATGTGGGCCAAGCTCGCGCTCGTCGCCGGGCTGATCGGTTATCACCATGTCTGCAAACGCCGCCTGCGCGACTTCGAAGCCAGACAGAACAGCAAAACCCATGTCTGGTTCCGCTGGTTCAACGAAATTCCCGTGATCGTACTGCTGGCGGTTGTGCTGCTGGTGGTGCTGAAACCTTTCTGACCGAACTGAATTGAAACCCGATCCCCGCCGCTCCCGTGCGCCGCAGGTCCGTTCCCCGCGCGACGCGCAGCCCCGGGGCGAACGACGCGAGCCACCCCCGCAGCCCGCCACGCATTTCGCCACCTGCCCGCGCGGGCTCGAAGCGCTGCTGGTCGACGAACTTGCCGCCGCTGGCGCCACCGTCGTCCGGCAACTGCCCGCCGGCGTGCTGTTCATGGCGGACGCCGCCGCCGAAATGCGTGCCAACCTCACCTCGCGCATCGCCACCCGCATCCTGCGCAAGGTCGGCTACACGCGCTATCGCAAGGAAGAACATATCTACCGCGCCGCACTCGACCTGCCCTGGCCGGACTGGTTCGATGTGAAGAAGACCATTGCCGTCAAAGTCGGCGCGCAGAACGCGCCGCTGAAAAGCCTCAACTTCATCACGCTCAAGATCAAGGATGCGATCTGCGACCGCTTCCGCGAAGAAACCCGCGCACGGCCCAGCGTCGACACCGAATCGCCCGACGTGCCGATCTACGCCTTCCTCACGCAGGACGCTGCCACCTTCTACCTCGACACCAGTGGCGAGCCCCTCTTCAAGCGCGGCTTCAAGACCGAGGCCAGCGCCGCCTCGATCAAGGAAAACCTCGCCGCCGGCCTCGTCCTGCTGTCCGGCTGGGAACCCGGCACGCCGCTCTTGGACCCCATGTGCGGCGCCGGCACCCTCCTGCTCGAAGCCGCCGACATCGCCCTGAACCGCGCGCCCGGCCGCGCGCGCCACTTCGCTTTCGAGCACTATCGCGACTTCGACGCCGCGCTGTGGCAGCGCATTAAAACCGAGGAAAAGGCGAAGGAAAAACCGCTGAAAACCCTGCCGTTGTTCGGCGCCGACCACGATCGCTGGGTGCTCGACAAGGCCCACAACAACCTCGCCGCGGCCGGCTACGCCGACGCCATCGAACTGAAAGTGTCCGACGCGCTCGACCTCGATCCGCCCACTCCCGTCGGCACCCTCATCACAAATCCGCCCTACGGCGAACGCATCGGTGACACCGACGACCTCGCCGACTGGTATCCGTTGCTGGGCGACTGGCTCAAGCAGCATTTCAGCGGCTGGGATGCCTGGATCATCTCCGGCGACCCGCTGCTGCCCAAGGCGATCGGGTTGAAGGCGAGCCGCCGCATCCCGCTGTTCAACGGGCAGATCGAGACGCGATTCTTGCAGTACAAGATGATTGCGGGGGCGATGAAGGCGAAAAAACCAGATACCGGTAGCGCCGGGTAACCGGGATGAGGCAGGGCTTGCCGTCCCGTATACCCTGTGTAAACTAACCATAGTTAGTTCAATGCGAGGTCGTCATGCTGACCGTCAACATCCACGAAGCCAAAACCCAGCTCTCCAAGCTGGTCGAGCAGGCTGCCCAAGGGGAATCCTTCATCATCGCCAAGGCAGGCAAGCCCATGGTCAAGGTCGTACCGCTTGCGCCCGCCGAAGCGGGAACTGCCAGTCGCCTGGGTTTCATGGCCGGCGAATTTTCTGTACCGGAAGATTTCGACCAGATGGGCAGTGGTGAGATCGAACATCTGTTCGCAGGCAGCAAGGCTTGAACCTCCTGCTCGATACCCATCTGCTGCTGTGGGCGGCGAGCGAGCCGGAGCGGTTGTCGGCCAAGGCGCGGGCGCTGCTGCTCGACCCCGCCAACCACCTTGTTTTCAGTGCCGCCAGCATGTGGGAGATCAGCATCAAGAACGGGCTCGACCGCGCGGATTTCAATGTCGATCCGCGCCGACTGTGGCGCATGCTACTGGTGAGCGGCTATCGCGAACTGTCTGTCACCAGCGAACACGCCGTCGCAGTGAACGAGTTGCCAAGCCTGCATAAAGACCCGTTCGACCGGATCCTTGTCGCGCAAGCACGGGTGGAAGGTTTGACGTTGCTGACCGTGGACAAGGCCGTGGCGAAGTATGGCGATGGGGTGAGGAGGGTGTGAGTCGGGTAGGTTGAATATGTTTTTGAAATCTACAGTCCAAAGGTTGTGATCTAAGGACCGAGATGTACAGAGTTTTCGTGGACACAATGATTTTTCGTTATGCGGCGGAAGTAAAAGTTAGTTACGCTGCAAAGACTGTTATGGGCTACGTAAAAAGCCCAAATTACCCCGAGGAAAAATCAAAATTCATTATTCACGAAAGCAGAATCAAGGCACGTCGCAAGACCGATGCGGCGCTTGAAAGTGAGATGGGATACATCAAGCTCATTGCCGATCATGCCAGTAAAAAAACTCTTGAGTTGGTTTATTCGCATGAAGTCGACCTTGAGTTGTTGTTTCAGCCTTTGGTTGATTATTATCCAGGACGCTTATACGGGGCTCCTCTATCGCGTATGCAGTCTCCGCTGCAGAAACCGTATCAGCTAAATGATGTGGAGGGGCCGCTTTCAAATATTCAACAGCCATATTCGGTAATGAATGATTGGGAGTTTCGCCATGTGTTGAGTCTCCCGCATCTGGAGGATGTTCTTCGGCGTTTTTTGCTACTGTTGCCTGAAGGTGGATTTTTGTATCAATTGGACTTCAGACATCTGCTCGCGGAGTTGAGAGAGTCGGAAACCATTCCTAATGCCGCCTCTTTGTTAATGCCTTTGTTGGAGGGTATTAGCGCACCCCGATATAGGGAAATTTGTAGGAAGCTGAATGTACAGAAATGCCCAAACAGCCATATGGATGCGTATCACATATGGACTGCTGAGACTGAAAATTGTGACTGCTTTCTGACAACTGAATCAAAGCTTCTGGCTCTTGATGGGCGAGGCAAGCTAAGGATAGTAAGCCCAACTGAACTGGTTGCCTTACTTGGCACAGCGGTGACTACGGATCAGACTTAAACAATATCGAGGTGATCCAACCCTGCCATCATGTCGCGCCCCTTGGCTTCCTGGCCGTGCAGCTTGATCTTCAGGCGCAGGTCGTTGAGGCTGTCGGCGTTGCGTAGCGCGTCCTCGTAGGAAATCATGCCGGCCTCGTAGAGGTCGAACAGGGCCTGGTCGAAAGTCTGCATGCCGAGTTCGCGCGACTTGGACATGATCTCCTTGATCTCGTGGACGTGCCCCTTGAAGATGAGGTCGGCGATGAGCGGCGAGTTGAGCAGGATTTCGACCGCGGCCACGCGGCCGGGCTGACCCTTGCGCGGAATGAGACGCTGCGAGATGAAGGACTTGAGGTTGAGCGACAGGTCCATCAGCAGCTGGTCGCGCTTTTCCTCGGGGAAGAAGTTGATGATGCGGTCGAGTGCCTGGTTGGCGCTGTTGGCGTGCAGGGTCGAGAGGCACAGATGGCCGGTTTCGGCGAAGGCGATGGCGTATTCCATGGTGTCGCGGTCGCGGATTTCGCCGATGAGGATGACGTCGGGCGCCTGGCGCAGGGTGTTTTTCAGCGCGGAGAACCAGTTGTCGGTGTCGATGCCGACTTCGCGCTGGGTGATGATCGATTTGCGGTGCTCGTGCACGTATTCGATCGGGTCTTCGACGGTGATGATGTGGCCGGCGTCGTTCTCGTTGCGGTAGCCGACCATCGCCGCCAGCGAGGTCGATTTGCCGGTGCCGGTGCCGCCGACGAAAATGACCAGGCCGCGCTTGATCATCGCCACGTCTTTCAGGATCGGTGGCAGGTTCAGTTCTTCCAGCTTGGGAATCCGGGTGTTGATGGTCCGCATCACGACGCCGATGCGGCCCTGCTGCACGAAGACGTTGACACGGAAGCGGCCGATCTCGGGCGGGCTGATCGCGAAGTTGGATTCGTTGGTGGCCTCGAAGTCGTTCCATTGGCGCTCGTTCATGATCGAGCGCGCCAGTTCCTGTGTGTGGGCAGGGGTCAGGCTCTGGTTCGACACCGGGGTGACCTTGCCGTCGACCTTGATCGCGGGCGGAAAACCGGCAGTGATGAAAAGGTCGGACGCGTTCTTCGCCAGCATGAGGCGGAGCAGGTCGTGGACGGTTTTCTCGGCGTTCATCGGGGTTCCTCGCTCTATCCGGTGCGTTAGAAGGCTGGTTTCAGCCGAAGAACGCATCCTTGTTCTGCGCCGCGTTGCGCGCGACCGCGCTGGCGACGACGTTGCGCCGGACCAGATCCTGCAGGCACTGGTCGAGCGTCTGCATGCCGAGGTTGCCCCCGGTCTGGATGGAAGAATACATCTGCGCAACCTTGTTTTCGCGGATCAGGTTGCGGATGGCGGGGGTGCCGATCATGATCTCGTGCGCGGCGACGCGGCCGGTACCGTCCTTGGTCTTGAGCAGCGTCTGCGAGATGACCGCGCGCAGCGATTCGGACAACATCGAGCGGACCATTTCCTTTTCCGCGGCGGGAAACACGTCGACCACGCGGTCGATGGTCTTGGCCGCCGACGAGGTGTGCAGGGTGCCGAACACCAGGTGGCCGGTTTCGGCGGCAGTGAGCGCGAGGCGGATGGTTTCGAGGTCGCGCAATTCGCCGACGAGGATCACGTCCGGGTCTTCCCGCAGCGCGGAGCGCAGGGCGTTGTTGAACGAGAGGGTGTGCGGGCCGACTTCGCGCTGGTTGATCAGGCATTTTTTCGACTGGTGCACGAATTCGATCGGGTCTTCGACGGTGAGGATGTGCGAATACTGGTTTTCGTTGATGTAGTCCATCATCGCCGCCAGCGTGGTCGATTTGCCCGAACCGGTGGGGCCGGTGACGAGCACGATGCCGCGCGGCTGGTCGGAGATTTCCTTGAAGATGGGCGGGCAGTTCAGTTCTTCCAGCGTCAGCACCTTGGACGGAATCGTCCGGAACACGGCACCGGCGCCGTACTGCTGGTTGAAGGCGTTGACGCGGAAACGGGCCAGCGAGGGAATCTCGAACGAGAAGTCGATCTCCAGCGTTTCCTCGTACACCTTGCGCTGGCTGTCGTTCATGATGTCGTACACCATGCGGTGTACGTCCTTGTGCTCCATCGGCGGCAGGTTGATCCGGCGGATGTCGCCGTTCACACGGATCATCGGCGGCAGACTGGAAGACAGGTGCAGGTCGGACGCCTTGTTCTTGACGGCAAAAGCGAGCAGTTCGGAAATATCCACGCGGGCCTCGTCGGGTCTGGGTTTTGGAAGATAATAATCGGTATGGATAACGGCCCGGAAATGCGCGAACTTGAGCCCGTTTCGGGGCGGCCGGCCGCCCCGGCCTGCGCACGGCTGCAGGCCGTCCGGGCCCGCATGGCGGAGGCGGCCCGCCAGGCCGGGCGCGATCCGGACAGCATCGCGCTGCTGGCGGTCGGCAAGACCTTTGGCGCTGCCGCCGTGCGCGAGCTGGCGGCCTGCGGGCAGCGGGCTTTCGGCGAGAACTACGTGCAGGAGGCGGTGGACAAGATCGCGGCGCTGGCGGATCTGCCGCTCGAATGGCACTTCATCGGCCCGGTCCAGAGCAACAAGACGCGTCCGATCGCGGAACATTTCGTCTGGGTACACAGTCTGGACCGCGCGAAGATCGCCGAGCGGCTGTCGGCGCAGCGGCCGGCGCATCTGCCGCCACTGCAGGTCTGCATCGAGGTGAACGTCAGCGGCGAGACGAGCAAGAGCGGCGTCGCGCCGGCCGGGGTGCCCGCGCTGGCGGCGCAGGTGGCCGGCCTGCCCGGACTGGTGTTGCGCGGTCTGATGGCGATTCCGGCGCCCGGCGCCGGCCCGGCCGCGCAGCGTGCTGCGTTCGGCCGGGTGCGTGCCGTCTTCGACGAGCTGGTCGCGCGCGGGCATGCGCTGGATACGCTGTCGATGGGCATGTCTGCCGATCTGGAGGCGGCGATACTGGAGGGCGCGACGATCGTGCGGATCGGCACTGCGCTGTTTGGAGAACGAACGGGAAAACCACATGCATAAAGTGAGCTTCATCGGCGGCGGCAACATGGCCGCGGCCATCATCGGCGGGCTGGTCGCCAGCGGCGCCGACCCGGCCGGCATCGAGGTGGTCGAGATCAATGCCGATGCCCGGGCGGCGCTGGCCGCGCGCTTCGGCGTCGTCACCCATGCGGATCTGTCGCAGGCGCGCCTGCACGGGCTCGTCGTGCTGGCGATCAAGCCGCAATCGCTGCCCGAGGTGGCGGCGGCACTGTCGACCCGGATGGCGGGCCAACTGGTCTTGTCCATCGCCGCCGGCGTGCGGGTCGCCGACCTGTCGCGCTGGCTGGGCGGGCACGACCGTATCGTGCGCGCCATGCCGAACACGCCGGCGCTGGTGCGAGCCGGCATTTCGGGGCTGTATGCCGCACCGGGTTTGACCGCCGAGGCGCGTTCGGACGCCGAAGCGGTGCTCCGTGCGGTCGGCGGCGTGGTCTGGGTGGAGGCGGAAACGCAGCTCGACGCGGTGACGGCGATATCGGGCAGTGGCCCGGCCTACGTGTTCTACTGCATCGAGGCGCTCGAAGCGGCCGCCGTGGCGCAAGGCCTGGCGCCGCAGATTGCGCGCCAGCTTGCACTCCAGACTTTTTTCGGGGCGGGCAAGCTGGCGCTCGAATCGGGCGAAGAGCCGGCGCTGCTGCGCCAGCGGGTCACCTCCCGGGGCGGCACGACCGAGCGCGGGCTCGCCGCGCTGGATGCGGGCGACGTCAAGGCCGCGTTCGCCGCCGCCGCCGCCGCCGCCAGCCGGCGCAGTGCCGAGCTGGGCGATGAGCTGGGGAGACTCGCATGATCGGCAACGCCCTGCATTTCCTCATCCAGACGATCGGAAATCTGTTCGTCATCGCAGTGCTGCTGCGTTTCATGATGCAGCTCTTCCGTGTGCCTTTCCGCAATCCCTTCGCGCAGTTCGTCGTGGCCCTCACCGATTTCGCGGTGAAACCGCTACGCCAGCTCGTGCCCGGCACATTCGGGCTGGACTGGGCCTGTCTGGTGCTGGCCTACCTGATCGAACTGCTGGTTGTCGTTTCCGGCTACTGGCTCGACGGCTTTCCGTTTGCGCTGGCCGGCGGCGGCGTCTGGCCGGTGATACTGGGGCTGGCGCTGATCCGGCTGTTCACGCTGACGGTGTATCTCGTCATCGGCATCACGCTGGTGAGCGCGGTGCTGTCGTGGGTCAATCCGCACACGCCGCTGATGCCGGTGGTGCAGGCCCTGTCCGAGCCCTTCCTGCGGCCGATCCGGCGCTTCGTGCCACTGATCGCCAATGTGGACCTCTCGCCCATCGTGCTGTTCATCCTGTGCCAGCTGGTACTGATGGTGCCGGTGATGGCGCTGGAGCGGGCACTGCTCGGTGGCCTGTGAGCCGGACGCGCCCCCCGTCTGGGCGCATCGGGACGGCGAGGCCTGGCTGATCGACCTGCACGTGCAGCCGGGCGCCCGGACGACCGTGGCCGTCGGCGAGCACGGCGGCCGGCTGAAACTCAAGATCGCCGCGCCGCCCGTCGATAATAAGGCGAATGCGCACCTGCTCGCCTGGCTGGCCGCGCGGCTGGGGGTTCCGAAGTCGTCGGTCGCCCTGGTGCGCGGCGACGCTTCGCGGCAGAAGACCGTGGCGGTGCGCGGGGTGGAGCGCCCTTGGCTCGATATTGTGGAACAACCGTAAACCCGCATGAGTGTGCATCTCGAACAGGAAGTCGCCGACTTCAGCGAACGCCGTCTGCGGCTGGCGACCGCCATCACTGACTATGCCGACTGGCTCGACCGCCAGCACGGTATCGATGCCGAACGCACGCTGCGCCTGACCGACATCGCCGCCGGCCTGCGCCAGGACCGGCTGGTCGTCGCTTTTGTCGCCGAGTTTTCGCGCGGCAAGACCGAACTCATCAACGCACTGTTCTTTGCCGACCATGGCCAGCGTCTGCTGCCCTCGGACGCCGGCCGGACGACCATGTGTCCCACCGAGCTGTACAGCGAAGCCGATGCGCCGCCGACGCTTGCCCTGCTGCCGATCGAAACGCGTGCGCGCGGCGATTCGCTCGCCCGCCTCAAGCACATGCCGGTCGAATGGGTGCGCATCGCGCTCGATCCCGCCGACCCGCGCCAACTGGCCGGCAGCCTGAAGAAACTGACCGAAACCCGGTCGATGCCGGCAGTGGAGGCGATCGAACTCGGCCTGTGGAACGGCGAGGACGAAACCTTGCGCCACGAGCTGCGCGCCGACGGCACGGTGCAGGTGCCGGCCTGGCGCTACGCCATGGTGAACTACCCGCATCCGCTGCTGCAGGCGGGGCTCACTGTGCTCGACACGCCTGGCCTCAATGCGTTGGGCGCCGAACCGGAGCTCACCCTGTCGGTGATTCCGAATGCCCACGCGGTGATTTTTCTGCTGGCCACCGATACCGGTGTGACGCGTTCCGACCTGGAAATCTGGCAGAAGCACGTGCATCGCCACACCAACTATCACGTCGCGGTGCTGAACAAGATCGACATGCAGTGGGACGATCTCAAGACCGACGCAGAAGTACAGGCCGGTATCGAGCGCCAGGCCGAGGAAACCGCGCGCGTGCTGAAACTGCCGCGCAGTCGCGTATTCACTGTGTCGGCGCAGAAGGCGCTGGCGGCCAAGATTCGCGGCGACGAGCCCCTGCGGCTGCGTTCGGGGATCGAATCGCTGGAGTACCTGCTGGCCCATCAGGTGATCCCTTCCCGTCGCGACATGCTCTACCACGCCGTCGGCCGCGAGGTCAGCGCCCTGATCGACGAGAGCCGCGCCGACGTCGCCATGCGCGTCAAGCGCAGCAGCGACGAACTGATCCAGCTCACCCAGCTGTCCGGCAAAAACCGCGATCTCATCGCCCAGACGCGCACCGCGCTGCAGCAGGAAAAGGAAAGCTACGACGCCACCGCCGGACAGTTCCGTCTGACCCGCAAGATGATGCAGGCGCAGGGCGAGCATCTGCTTTCCAACCTGTCGCAGGACGCGCTCACGGAGATCCTGGACGGGGCACGCGCCGCGATGGAGGGAAGCTGGACCACGCGCGGCCTGACCCAGTCCATACGCCAGCTTTCCGGCGATATGAGCGCGCGCATCCAGCAGGCGAGCCAGCTTGCCGACAACATGCTCGGTGCGCTGGAGCAGGCCTATCTGCGTTTCCACCGCCAGCATGGCCTGCCCAAGATGCAGGTGCCCCGTCTGGACCTGTCGGCCTATCGCAACCGGCTGAAAGCGCTGCTCGACGAGACCGAGGCATTCTGCCGCGACCCCGCGAATCTCATGCTCGAAAAGCGTTTCATGATCCGCCGCTTCTACGCGGGGCTGGCCGAGGAGGCGAGAAAGGCTTTCGACCTTGCCCGGACGGATGCCGAACGCTGGCTGCGCATTGCGCTCGACCCGGTCATGACGCGCATCCGCGAGCACAAGCAATACCTCGATACCCGCCTCAACAACCTGCAGCGCATCCTCGAAAACATGGGTACGCTGCACGGCCGCATGGCCCAGATCAAGGACGAGATCGGCGCGCTGCGCCGCGAAAAGGCCGAACTCGAACGGATTGCCGGCGCGCTGGCCGCGTAGCCGCAGCGCGGAATCGGGCGGCGCAGGCGGTCAGCCGTTCAGCCGGGCCAGCAGGGCCGCCGTTTTCTCGGGGTCGATGTTTTTCAGCAGTTTTTGCGCAATCGGCGTGACATCCTCGATGTGCGACTTCAGCACCTGCTGTTTCACCTGCAGCAGGCTGGCCGGGTGCATCGAGAACGAACGCAGGCCCAGGCCCAGCAGAAGGCGCGTCAGCAGCGGGTCGCCGGCCATCTCGCCGCAGACCGACACCGGCTTGCCGGCCTTGGCCCCGGCGCGGATGGTCTGCTGGACGAGGCCGAGCACGGCAGGGTTCAAGGGATCGTAGAGATGCGCCACACTGTCGTCGGCGCGGTCGATGGCCAGCGTGTACTGAATGAGGTCGTTGGTGCCGATGGACAGGAAGTCGAGCTGTTCGGCGAAGAAGGCGGCCGACAGCGCGGCGGCGGGCACTTCGATCATGCCGCCGATGGGGATGCCTTCGTCGAATTTCAGGCCGTCCTTCCTGAGCGAGGCCTTGGCTTCGTCGATGCGCTGCAGCGACTGCCGCAGCTCGGTGAAACTGGCGAGCATGGGGATGAGCATACGCACCCGGCCATGGGCCGAGGCGCGCAGGATCGCGCGCAACTGGGTGTGGAACAGGCCCGGTTCGGCGAGACACAGGCGGATCGCGCGCAGGCCGAGCGCCGGGTTGTCCGCGACGGTATGGCCCCAGGGCGCCTGCTTGTCGGCGCCGAGGTCGAGCGTGCGGATGGTGACGGGCTTGCCGTCCAGGGCTTCGGCCACGGCCTTGTACGATTCGAACTGCTCTTCCTCGTCCGGCAGGTCGTCACGGTTGAGAAAGAGGAATTCGCTGCGGAAGAGGCCAACGCCCTGCGCGCCTGCCGCCTTGACCGCATCGATGTCGTCGAGCAGCTCGATGTTCGCCATCAGCTCGACCGGCGTGCCGTCGAGCGTGGCGGACTTGCTGCTCTTCAGCCGCTTGAGCTTGTCGGTGTCGATACGCCACTGGTTCTGCCGCAGCCGGTATTCGGCCAGCACCGACTCGTCGGGATTGACGATGACGACGCCGTCGCGGCCGTCGACGATCAGCAGGTCGTGGTCGCGGATCAACCCGCGCGCGGTGTGCAGCGCCATCACCGAGGGCATGGCCATGCTGCGTGCGAGGATGGCGGTATGCGAGGTGGCGCCGCCGAGGTCGGTGATGAAGGCGGCGAAGTGCACGTTCTTGAAGATCACCATGTCGGCCGGCGTCAGTTCGTGCGCGACCAGAATGCGTTCGCTGTCGAAGTCGACGTCCAGCGGCAGATGGCTGGGATGGCCCATCAGCGCCTTCAGCACGCGCTGCACCACCTGCACCACGTCTTCCTGGCGGCTTCTGAGGTAGGGGTCGTCGATTTCCTCGAAGCGCGCGACCAGCGCCTCCATCTGCTGCGCCAGCGCCCATTCGGCGTTGCACTGTGTTTCGCGGATCAGGCGCTTGGGTTCTTCGGCGATCATCGAATCGCCGAGAAACATCAGGTGCATGTCGAGGAAAGCGGACAGCTCGGCCGGCGCATTCGAGGGAATGTGCTCGCGCAGATTCTCGAGCTCGGCGCGGGTTGCCATGATCGCTTCGTCGAAACGCGCCAGTTCGTCCTTGATGTATTTCCGGTCGAGCATGTACTGCGGCACTTCGACGCGCGCGTTCGACGCGAGATGCGCATAACCGATGGCGATGCCGCCGGAAACGCCGATGCCGTGGAGGCTGAAGCTCGTGGCCGGCATGGCGTCAGGCGATTTCCTCGCCGAAGCCGCTCGCGATCAGGTCCGTCAGGGCATCCATGGCCGCGATTTCGTCCTGGCCTTCGGTTTCCAGGGTGATGGTGCTGCCCCGGGCCGCGGCCAGCATCATCACGCCCATGATGCTCTTGGCATTGACCCGGCGGCCGTTCTTGGACATGTGAACTTCGCTGGCGAAGCTGGAAGCGAGTTGCGTGAGTTTGGCGGAGGGGCGGGCGTGCAGCCCGAGTTTATTGACGATTTCAACGTCCCGTTGCTGCATGGCACATGGTCTCGGAAATATGGTTGATGCTGTTGCGCCCGCCTTCGACGATGCGTTCGACGAGTTCGGGCAGGGCCAGCGTCTCGCGATAGTTCAGTGCCTTCAGCAGCATGGGCAGGTTGGCGCCGGTGACGCCTTCGACCCGGGCAGGTTCGAGCTGGCGGCACAGGGTGTTGCAGGGTGTGGCGCCGTACATGTCGGTCAGCACCAGCACGCCGTCGCCCTGCTGGAGTGCGTCCAGGCGGGCCTGCAGCACTTTCTGCCGTTCGTCCGGATCGGCATGCCCGGTGAAATCGAGCGTATCGAGTCCGGGTGGACGGTCGCCGAGCACGTGTACCGCACATTCGACCAGGCTGTCGGCGAGCGAGCCGTGGGCGACGATGAGGATGCCGATCATTGCGAATGAGGTCGGGCCGAAAAGCCGTATTCTACCGCGCGCCCGTTCCGCCGCTTACTCCCGCAGGCGAGCCTGCATGGCGGGCGAGACCTGCAGGCGGCCAGCCGCGTCGACCGCCAGCCAGTCGACAAGCCCGAGCCGGCCGGCGACGTCCGCCAGCTGCGTGGGGCCGGCGATGAAAAGCGGCTTGGACAGTGCGTCCGAGCGGACGCCGGCCGCCCGGCCGGAAACCAGGATCGTCACCGATTGCAGACCGGTGGCTGGCCGGCCGCTGCGCGGGTCGATGAGATGGCAGTAGCGCACGCCATCCGCCTCGAAATAGCGCTGGTAGTCGCCCGAGGTGCCGATGGCCTCGCCGTCGCGCAACTCCAGCGTGGCCAGCGTGCCGGGTGTGCGCGGATGCTGGATGCCCACGCGCCAGAGGCGGTCGCCAGGTTGGCCCAGCGCGAGCACGTTGCCGCCGATGTTGATGAGCGCGTTACCGATGCCGTGCCGTTTCAGGATCGCCGCCGCATCGTCGAGCGCGCGACCCTTGGCATAGCCGCCCAGATCGAGCTGTACGGCCGGATTGGCGCTGGAGACGAGCGTGTCCTCGATGCGCAGATCGGCCATGCGCGGACGCCGGCGGACCCAGGCGGCGATGGCGGCATCGTCCGGCACGCGGGCGGGCGGCGTATCGGCATGAAACCCCCACAGTGCGACGAGGCCGCCGATCGCCGGATCGAAGCGTTCGTCCGACTGCGCGGCCAGTGCCTGCGCGTCGCGCAGCATCGCCGCGAGTTCGGGCGACACCGTCATCGCTTCGCCGCGCGCGAGTGCGTCGTTCAGGCGCGACAGATCGCTGGGCTGCCAGGCGTGCAACATGCGGTGCATGGCATCGAAATGCGCGAGTACGTCGCCGATGGCGGTGCGGGCCCGGGGTTCGGGTGCGCCGGCTACGCTGACCTCGACCAGGGTGCCGAAGACGTAGGCCTGCTGTCTGACGATGTCTGGCGGACGTGCGCAGGCGGCGAGCAGCATGGCGCACAGCAGCGCGAAAATCAGCCGCATCAGCTGCGTTCCAGCGCCTCGACGAAATGTGCGGCGACGTCGTAGCCGGCCTGCGCGGCGATTTCCTGGAAGCCGGTGGGACTGGTGACGTTGATTTCGGTGAGACAGTCGCCGATCACGTCGAGGCCGGCGAGGAAAATGCCGCGCATCTGCGCCCAGGGGGCGATGGCTTCTGCGATGGCGCGGTCGCGTTCGGACAATGGCTGGGCACGGGCGGTGCCGCCCGCGGCGAGGTTGCCGCGGGTTTCGCCCGGCTGCGGAATGCGCGCCAGCGCAAAGGGCACGACTTCGCCGTCGATCAGCAGGATGCGCTTGTCGCCTTCGGCGATTTCGGGCAGGTAGCGCTGTGCCATGATCGGGCGCTGGCCACGATGCGTGAGGGTCTCGAGGATGGCATTGCGGTTGGGATCGCCGACGCCGAGCCGGAACACGCCGCTGCCGCCCATCTCGGTGAGCGGCTTGACGATGATGTCGCCGTGTTCGATCAGGAAGGCCTCGATCTCGACCGCCTGGGCGGCGACGAGCGTGGGCGCGACGAACTGCGGAAAATCGAGAATGGCCAGTTTCTCGTTGCAGTCGCGTAGCGCGGCCGGCCGGTTCAATACGCGCGCGCCGGCCGCCTCGGCAATGCCGAGCAGATGCGTGGCGAGCAGGTAATCGGTGTCGACCGGCGGATCGGTGCGCATCACGATGGCGTCGAAATCGGTCAGCAGGCGTTCGCGTTTGCCGAGGGCCCGGTACCAGGCTTCGTCCGGCGAAATGTCGAGCGCGTCGGCGTCGACGCAGACCTGGCCGCCGCGCACGTAGAGATGCGCAGCTTCGCAGGCGGATACGGCATGGCCGCGTGCGTGCGCGGCGCGCATCATTGCCACGCTGGAGTCCTTGCGCGGTTTGAGCCTGGCCAGCGGGTCGGCGACGAACAGCAGCTTCATGCGGCCGTTGTTTCGGGGAACGAGGCCGGCATGTCGTTCAGGGCTTCGTCGAGCTCGATGCTGGCGGCCAGCATGGCGAGCCGCGCGATTACGCCGTAGGCGTAAAAACGGTTGGGCGCCGCGTCGGGGTTGGCGCCGCGGTCGGGCGTGAAACAGGTGGTATCGAAGGCAAGCGGCACGAAATGCATGCCGGGGCTGTTGAGATTCTCGTCGGCGCCTCGCCCGGTGTGGACGCGATAAAACCCGCCGACGACGAAGTTGTCGAGCATGTAGACGACAGGTTCGGCAACGGCCTCGTTGATGCTTTCGAAGGTGTAGACACCTTCCTGGATCAGGACTTCGCTGACTTCCAGTCCTTCTTTTCCCACGGCCATCTTGTTGCGTTGCCTGCGGTTGAGCTCGCGTACGTCGTCCGGCGATTTCACTGTCATGATGCCCATGCCATAGGTGCCGGCGTCGGCCTTGACGATGACGAAAGGCGGCTGGTCGATGCCGTATTCGTCGTATTTGGCCTGGATGCGTTCCAGCAGGGCCTCGACTTTCTCGGCCAGACAGTCTTCGCCCTGGCGCGCGTGGAAATCGATCCGTCCGCATTGGTCGAAATAAGGGTCGATCAGCCAGGGATCGATGTTGACCATGCGTGCGAATTCGATCGCCACGTTGCGGTAGGCATCGAAATGACGGGATTTCCGGCGTGTCGCCCAACCGGCGTGCAGCGGCGGCATGATGGTCTGCTCGATGCCCTGCAGGATGTCCGGCACCCCGGCGGACAGGTCGTTGTTGAGCAGGACGGCGCAGGGATCGAAATCGACCAGACCGATGCGTTCTCCCCGGCGTACCAGCGGTTCCAGCGTGATGCGGCCGCCGGCGGGCAGTTCCAGCGTGGTCGGCTGGGTGATCTCGGGGATCAGTGTGCCGATGCGCACGATGAGCCCGGTCTGCCGCAGGATGTGGGCAAGCACGGCCACGTTCTGCAGGTAGAAGGTGTTGCGCGTGTGATTCTCGGGGATCAGCAGCATGCGCTGCGCGTCCGGGCAGATCTTCTCGACGGCGCCCATCGCCGCATGGATCGACAGCGACATGAAGGCCGGGTTGAGGTTGTTGAAGCCGCCGGGAAACAGGTTGGTGTCCACCGGCGCGAGCTTGAAGCCGGCGTTGCGGATGTCGACCGAGGTGTAGAAGGGCGCTGCCTGCTCTTTCCATTGCTGGCGGAACCAGTGTTCGATGGTCGGCTGCGCGTCGAGCAGACGTTTTTCCAGCTCCAGAAGCGGGCCGGTCAGTGCGGTGGTGAGATAGGGGACCATAATAGCGGGGGTTCGTATGCGCGTATTCTAGAGCGTGTCATGCACTTTTACGTATCTGTGGGTCAGCCCGCGCTTCGGTAAGCCGGATGTTCGATATCGTTTTGTATCAGCCCGAGATTCCGCCCAATACCGGCAATCTCATCCGGCTTGCCGCGAATACCGGCTGCCGGCTGCATCTGGTCGAGCCGCTGGGATTCGATCTGTCGGACAGGCAGGTCGCGCGTGCGGGGCTGGATTACCACGACATGGCCTGCGTGCGCGTGCACCCGGACTGGGCAACCGTCCGCGCGGCGCTGGTGGCGCGGCGCTGGTATGCGCTCACCACCCGGGCCAGCCGGCTGCATGCGGCCGTGGCTTTCCGCCCGGACGACGTGCTCGTGTTCGGCCCCGAGTCGCGCGGATTGCCGGCCGATATCCTGGCCGAATTCCCGGCCGGTGACCGGCTGCGCTTGCCGATGCTGCCCGGATCGCGCAGCATGAATCTGTCGAATGCGGTGAGCGTGACGGTATTCGAGGCCTGGCGACAGAACGGATTTGCGGGCGGCGTGTGAGCGGCGCCCCCGGCGCGCGTCCGGCGATTTCAGCGATCGGGGCAGAGAGGGCGTGTGTGATGAGCGGAATGGAGTGGCTCGAAGCGGCCAGCTACGCGGTGACCATCGTCGGTCTGCCGTTCGCGATCGCCGTATATCTCCTCGACCAGCGGCGCGAACGGCAGAACGAGGAGGAAGAGCTCTTCCTACGCCTGTCCGACGAGTACGCGGATTTCATGCGGCTGGTTCTCGACAACGCCGACCTGCATCTGCTTTCGCCCGGAGAGAAGGGCACGCTCAGCGAGGAGCAGCGCGAGCGCAAGCAGGCGTTGTTCGCGATTCTGGTCGCCCTGTTCGAACGCGCCTACGTGCTGGTTTACGAGGATGGCATGAGCCGCCAGCAGGCGCGATTGTGGCAATCGTGGGCGGACTACATGCATGAATGGTGCCGGCGCCCGGATTTTCGCGCGGCGTTGCCGGCGCTGTTGCACGGCGAAGACCCCGGGTTCGTTGCCGCCATAAACCGGATCGCGTCCGAAGCAATGGCCGGGCGCTGAGGCTCAGGCAGGTGCCGGCGTGCGCTGGTCGAGCCAGTCGAGCAGCGCGTCGAGCGGCAGCGGCCGGCTGAAATAGTATCCCTGCGCCTGGTCGCATCCCATCACTTGCAGCGCGTCGGCGGTGGCGGCGTTTTCCACGCCTTCGGCGATGACGCCGAGCCCGAGATTGTGCGCGAGCGCGACGGTCGAGCGCACGATGATCGCGTCCTGCGCGCTGTCCGCCAGGCCGGAGACGAAGGAGCGGTCGATTTTCAGTGCGGCAAGCGGCAGGCGGCGCAGATAGGCGAGCGAGGAATAGCCGGTTCCGTAATCGTCGACCGCCACGGCCGCGCCGAGCCTGGCCAGCTGGCGCAGCATCGCGGTCGAGGTGTCGGGGTCCTGCATGAGCGCGGTTTCGGTGAGTTCGAGCTCGATTTCGCCCGGGCGCGTGCGGCCTTCGTCGAGCGCCCGCCCGAGGTGTGCGGCGAGGCCGTCGTCGAGCAGGTTGCGTGCCGATAAGTTGATGGCGATGGGCTGGCCGTGCCCACGGGCGTTCAGACGCTGCTTGTCGAGTATCGCCAGATCGAGGATGGTCCGGGTAAACGGGTGGATCAGTTCGTTGATTTCCGCCAGATGGACGAAGTCCGCCGGGTAGAGCAGGCCGTGGCGCGGATTGTTCCAGCGTACCAGTGCCTCGAAGCCGACGACGCGCCGGCTCGCCAGATCGAGTTTCGGCTGGTAATGCAGTACCAGCTCGCCATTGTCGACCGCGTGCGCCAGTTCCACCGCCAGCGTGAGGCGTTCGGGACTGTGGGTATCGCAGGTCCGGTCGTATGCGGCTACGCCGATTCCGGCCTGTTTGGCCTGGTACATGGCCACGTCGGCGGCGCGCAGCAGATCGTGGCTGGTGTCGCCATGCAGGGGGTGGACGGCGACGCCGATGCTGGCGCCGATCTGCAGGGCGATGCCCTGGATGACGAAAGGCGCGCGTAACGAGGCCCTGAGATGCCGCGCAAGTGCGACCGCTTCGGTTTCGTCGCCGATGTCGGGAATCAGCAGGGCGAATTCATCCCCTCCGAGGCGGCAGACAAGGGCGTCGCGCTCATGCAGGGCGGATTCCAGGCGCGGCCCGATCTGCGTGAGCAGCTGGTCGCCCACGTGGTGGCCCAGCGTATCGTTCACTTCCTTGAAGCGGTCCAGATCGAGCAACATCAGGGCGGCGGCGCCGCTTCCGCGGTTTGTGACGCGTTCGCCGAATTCGGCGTGGAGTACCGCCCGGTTGGGCAGGTGCGTCAGACTGTCGTGGCGTGCCTGGAAGGCGAGGCTGATGACGTGACGCGAATTGGCGATGGCCAGTGCGACGGTATTGCTGAGGGCGCCGAAGGTCTCGATTTCAATGTCGCTGAAAGCATGGCGTTCGCGGTAGACGATGTTGATCCCCCCCAGCACCTGATCGTGGTAGACCAGCGGTGCCACCAGCCCGGTCCGCAGCCCGACCGAGGCGAGGCAGCTGCGCAAATTGGGCTGAATGCGGTCGTCGTGGCCGAAATCGTCGGAGACGATGATGCGCCTGGACGATACGGCCTCGCCGCAGAGGCTGCCCGTGAGGGGAATGCTGCGCGTTAGGTCGAGGAATGTCGCGTCGAAGCCGCTGCTGGCGGCGAGGTCCAGCCGGTTGCCGTCGTCGCTCAACAGATAGATCGCAATGTGCGGCGCGTGGCTCAGCCCGGCCAGGGCATCGATGGCCTCGCGCAGAATGTCGTCGAGTTCGAGCGAGGCGTGGATACGGTTCGAGAGCTGATTGATGGCACGCAGGCTGGCGTTGCGTTCGATCAGTGTCTGGCGCGATTCGAGCAGTGCCGCTTCGGCGGCCTTGTGTGCGCTGAGATCCGCTGCGATCCCGAGGAAACCCTCGATATGTCCGTCCGGCGCATGCAGCGCGCTCACCGAGAGACGGACCGGGAAGCGGCTGCCATCGCGCCGCACATAGGTCCAGTCCCGCTCTTCGGTTTCACCGCGGCGCGCGCGTGCGACGAACACCTCGAAACCGGGTTCGATTCGCTCGCCCAGCGCCTGGCTCAATTCGATGGCGCGTTGCGCGACCTCGGCGGCGTCGTGAATGCGTTCAGGCGTGGCGCGACCGATCATTTCGTCGGCACGGTAGCCCAGCATGCGTTCCGCGGTGGCATTGAAGCTGACGATCACGCCTGCAGGGTCGGTGCTGATGATGCTGTACTGGGCGCTGTCCAGTACCGTTTCCCGCCAGTCCGACAGGCGCGCCACGGCCGCGTCGGCGGCCGTCTGGCGGCGTACGGCACGTCGATAGACCAGGGTTGCCCCGAGAAGAAACGCGGCGAACAGAAGCGTGGGCGCTATCAGGCGTTGCAGCCATTCGTGCAGCAGTGCGCCGAGCGGAACGAGTGCGCTGGCATTGAGCCCGTATTCGGGAATGCGCTCGTGGACAACCAGATGCCAGCCGCCCAGATTGGGCATGTTGAGCAGCAGGCTGTCCTTCGACGGATTCTGCGCGCTCAGGCGTTCAAGGGTCGACGGCGCCGCCTTGCGGGTGAAACAGCCATAGAGGATGCGTTCGCGGCGCCCGGGGGGCAGGGGGTGGAAATACTGCATGTAACCGTCGTCGCGGAGCAGCATCGTGGCGGTATTGGGCGGCAGCGTGGCGTTGGCCAGCAGGGAGTGTCCGCCTTCGATCGGATAGCCGGCGGTCATGACGGCCGTGGGCCCGCCTTGCGCGTCGAGCAGTGGAACGCGTACCGGGATCACCCATTCCTTCAGAAGGGTCATGTAATACGGCCGGCCGATTTCCAGCTTGCCCGTTTGCAGGCTTTTGAGAAAGCTTTCGCGCGTTTCGGACTGCTGGACGAGATTGGGCAGCGGTGCGCCCGGCGGGATGCCGCTGACGAGAATCAGTTGCCCGTCGGTACGTGCGAGGCCGAAACCGGCCATGCCGGGATCGATGGACCGGATCCGCTCGAACAGCGCCAGGCCGTTTTCCGGCGTATCGAGCGTGCCCTTTTCGACGAGCTCGGTGCCGATGCCGCGCAGGATCAGTCCGTAGTTGCGCAGCGTGGTGCGCGTGTTCTGCACCAGGGTGGTGTTGAGGTAATGAAGGCTGGCTTCGGCGTCGCGCCGTGTTTCGATCCAGTGGCGGGCGACGGCGCCGCAGTAGGCGATCAGGAGAAAACCCGCCATGAGATAGAACAGGCCGCGCAAAGGTTTGCTGTGGGTCGAGGAAAGAGACGGAGCCATGCGGTCGGAATAAACGTCTTCTGCTTAGACGCTATATACGGGCACGGCCGGTATGGGCTGAAGCCCGGATGTCAAAACTCGGTACGAATGTCCCGGTTCAGGAGTGTGTCGACCGCCTGGGGGGCGGGGAGGCCGTCGTAGAGGATGCGGCAGACGGTCTGGGTGATGGGCATGTCGACACCCAGCCGGATGGCCAGAGCATCCACTTCGCGCGCCGTCGGCACGCCTTCGGCCACGTGGCCGAGCTCGGCGAGGATGGCGTCGAGCGGCTGGCCGTGCGCAAGTCGCAGGCCGACCTGGCGATTGCGCGAGAGGTCGCCGGTAGTGGTGAGAATGAGATCGCCCAGGCCGGAGAGTCCCATGAAGGTTTCGGCGTGACCGCCGAGACAGATGCCGAGACGGGTCATTTCGGCCAGTCCGCGCGTAACGAGCGCGGCCCGTGCGTTGTGTCCGAGTGCGAGGCCGTCGCAGATGCCCGCGGCGATCGCCATGACGTTCTTCAGGGCACCGCCGATTTCGACGCCGACGACGTCATCGTGCGCATAGATCCGCATGCGTTGCCCGGAGAGGGCTTCGGCGAGGGGCTGCGCGAGCGTGGGATCGGTCGAGGCGAGCGTGAGGACGGTCGGGCAGCCGCGCGCGACTTCCAGCGCGAAACTGGGGCCGGACAATACGCCGGCCCGGGCGTCTGGCGGGAGGCACTCGGCGACGAGCTGGTGCGGCAGCTTGCCGCTGCCGGGTTCGAACCCCTTGCAGACCCAGATCAGGGGCGGCAGGGCCGGGCGGCGCGCCAGTGCGGCGAGCGTCGCCCGCAGGGCATGGGTGGGGACGGAAACGACGATCAGTTCGGCGGCATCCGCCGCGACGTCGAAGTCGGCTTCGAAGGCGAGTGCCGCCGGTAAGGGGCACTCGGGCAGGTAGCGCGCATTGACATGGTGGGTCCGCATCGTGTCGAGCTCGGCGGCGTTGCGTCCCCACAGGACGACGTCATGCGCGCCGGCCCAGTGTGCGGCCAGTGCGGTACCCCATGCGCCGGCGCCAAGCACCGCGAGTCTCATTCGCCCCAGACCTCGTAGACGGGCAGCCAGCCGGCCAGGCCGTCGGTGTGCTTCACGGGCAGCCAGCCGGAAGGATCGGCGTCGCCGGTCACGGCCAGCACTACGCCGCGCGCAGCGCGGAAGACGAGATCGGCATCGAGACGCGGGGCACGGCGCACGCTGCCCGCGTCAACCTTGACCATGACCGTCCGCGGGCCGCCCAACGCCGCTTTTTCGACCCAGACCAGACGGCCGCCGGGGTCGCGCACCTTGGCCCACGATTCGGTGTCGACGATGATTTCGAGCGGCAGGCCCGGCCCGGCCACCGCGATTCGGCTGGCGGCGGTCGAGGGGGCGTCGTACAGCACTGTGGCCCGGCCCGTGCTGCGGTATTCCAGCGCATGCGCCGGAAGCGCCGCCAGAACGAGACACAGGCCGAGAAAGGGGTGGGTCGCGGTCAATGCGTTTGCGGCGCAGCCTGCTGCTGCTGGGCCTGTTGCTGCTGCATGAACAGAGCCTCGAAATTGACCGGGTTGAGCAGCAGCGGGGGGAAACCGGCGCGGACCACGACATCGGACACGGTTTCGCGCAGATAGGGGAACACGATGTTGGGGCAGCCGATGCCGAGCACCATGGGCATCTGCTCCTGCGGTACGTTCTGGATGCGGAACAGACCGGCCTGCGCGCATTCGACCAGGAACATCGTCTTGTCGGCGACCTTGGCGGTGATGGTGACGGTGATGCTGGTCATAAACATGTCGGGCCCGAGCGCCTTGCTCTCGGTGGACATGTTGACGTCCATCTGGGGCGCGTCGCGCTCCAGGAAAATGGCGGGCGCGTTCGGTACTTCGACCGACAGATCCTGAACGTAGATCTTTTCGATATTGAACACGGGTTGTTGCTCGTCGGACATGGTGTCTCCCTGAATAAGAAACCGGAGCCTGGGCTCCGGGATATGCTTGAAATGGTGCCGCCGGCCTGCGGCGGGTTTTTCGCCATTCTACACGCGCTTCAGTGAACGCCCTGTGACGCGAGCCAGCGCTTGAGCGCGTGCGCGTCCACTGCGCCGGACATGCGTGCGGCCTCGGCGCCATTGCGGAACAGGATCAGGCTGGGAATGCCCTTGATATGGTGGCGCATCGATATCTGCGGCCAGGCCTCGGTATCGACCTTGGCGAACCGGACACGGCTGGTCATTTCGCCGGCGACCTGCTGGAAGACCGGCGCCATCATCTTGCACGGGCCGCACCAGCTGGCCCAGAAATCGACCAGCACGGGCAGGCCCGCCTTGGCGATGAAGCGGTCGAAACTGTCGGCGGTCAGATCGAGAGGCGTGCCGGGCAGCAGCGGGGCACCGCATTTGCCGCATTTGGGGGCGTCGCCCAGGCGGGCGTCGGGGACGCGGTTGACGGCGAGGCAATGCGGGCAGGCGAGTTCCATGAGGTTTCCTGGATGGATGGAGATATCCCTTCAGATGGGTGTTCCGGCCGTTGAAATCAAGTCGTACAAAGCGACACGGGGGCACGGCGAAACCGTTCGCCGTGCCCCCGTGTCGCGTCCTGTCCTCAGCCGGCGTTCAGCAGCGGCATCAGCTTGCCGGCGGCATCCAGGGCAGAGGTGTCGTCGAAACCGCCGACGTGCGTGTCGCCAATGAACACCTGGGGCACGGTGCGGCGGCCGCCCGAACGTTCGATCATCTCGTCCATGCGCGTAGGGTCGAGATCGATGCGGATCTTTTCGATTTCGCTCACGCCGCGGCTTTTCAGCAGGCGTTCGGCCGCCACGCAATAGGGGCAGACGGCGGTGCAGTACATCACGACCTTTTGCATCGGGGCTTCCTCATTTCTTCTTGCGTTCGATGGGCAGGTTGGCGCGTTCCCAGGCCACGATGCCGCCATCGAGGTTGTAGACGGTCTCGAAACCGGCTTTTTTCAGCACATTGCAGGCGCGTGCCGAACGGTGGCCGCTTCGACAGTTCACAAGCACGGGTTTGCTCTTGAATTTTTCCAGCTCGCCGAGGCGGGTGGAAAGCTGGCCGAGGGGGATGTGCTTCGATTTGGGGATGTGCCCGGATTCGAATTCGCTCGGTTCGCGCACATCGAGAATCAGGGCGTCGTCGTTGTAGAGGCGGGTGGCCTTGAGCGTGTCGGCGGATTCGAATCCAGCCATCCGTTTGCCGACGAAGGTCCACAGCAGCATGGCGCCGGACACGGCGGCGACCGCCACCAGCATCCAGTTGGCCTGGAGAAATTGCGTGTCCATGCGTGTCGATACCGGTTCAGAGGCCGCAGCCCTGTTTTACGCCGGCTTTCTTCAGCATGATGTCCATGGGGCAGAAACGGGTGAGGCCGGACTGGAACAGGTTGAAGCCGACGAAGGCGGTAAACCAGAGCCAGGACAGCTGGGTCATGTCCACGGTGCCGGCGAAATGGGCCAGCGCCAGCGACAGCATGATGAAAAAACCGGCGATGATGCGGACAAGGCGTTCAACGGTCATGATCACTTCCTTCAAAAACGAACACGCGATGATAAAGACCAGCAGGCTCCGATATCAAGTGGCTGTCGATTCGGGCGCTGCGCGCTTCTGCCAGATGTAGTAGAGCAGCGGGATCACGATCAGCGTCAGCGCGGTGGACGCGAAGGTGCCGAAGATCAGGGATACCGCCAGGCCGCCGAACACCGGGTCGGTGATCATGATGGCGGAGCCGAGGATGATCGCCAGCGCCGTCAGCAGGATGGGGCGCAGGCGTACCGCGCCGGCTTCGATCACCGCCTCCTTGAGGCCGTAGCCCTGGGCGCGGTAGTCGACGATGAAGTCGATCAGCAGCAGCGAATTGCGGACCACGATGCCGGCCAGCGCGATCACGCCGATCATCGAGGTGGCGGTGAAGGCCTGACTGGTCGCCCAGTGGCCGGGGAAGACGCCGACCAGGGTCAGCGGGATCGCGCCCATCACGATCATCGGCATGACAAAGGATTTGTAGTAGCCCACCAGCAGCAAGTAGATGAACACCAGCGCGATGATGAAGGCCGAGCCGAGGTCGCGGAAGACGTCGAGCGTCAGGCGCATTTCACCGCCCCACAGAAGGTGATAGTTCGTGACGTCGTCGGCCGCGGCCTGCGTGAAACCGAGATTGCCGGTCTTGAAGACAATGCCGTTCGACAGCATTTTGCCGTCCAGCATCTTGTCGAGCGCGAGCACGGCGTAGACGGGGCTGGAGGTGATCATCTCGCCGCCGACCATGACCATCGGATGCTGGTCTCGACCGTAGATGGGTTTGCCGTGGGGCGCGCGTTCCACCGTGGCGACCGCGCCGAGCGGCACCTGCCTGCCCATCGCGTTGGTGATCCGCAGCGCCATCAGGGATTCGGGCGACTGGCGTTCGGCGCGTGGCAGGCGCACTACGATATTGACCGGATCGCGCGCCGAGTCGACGTGGATCGCGCCGATCGACAGGCCGGAGACGTAGTCGTGCAGCAGCTTGCCGACCTGGCCGGCGACCACGCCCGACAGCGCGGCCTTTTCGTGGTCCACGCGCACCTCGAAAGACTGCATCGTGGCGGTCACCGAGTCGTCGGTGTTGATCATGCCGTACACCGATTCGAAAGCGTGGCGAATATCGGGGGCGGCGCTTCGCAGCTTCTCGTAGTCCGGGCCGTAGAGTTCGGCCAGGACCTGTGCCTGCACCGGCGGACCGGGTGGCGTCTCGTAAAGCTTGATGCGGGCCTCGGGGAAGCGGGCATGCACGGGCTGCAGCGTCTCATTGAGCGTCTGCACGATCTCGTGCGAGGAAATCGAACGCTGGTGCTTGTCCACGAGATTCACGCGGATCTGCGCCAGATTGTCTCCGCGTTTGATCAGGTCGCCGCGCACCAGGGCGGCAAAATCGATCGGTGCGGTAATGCCGAGGAAGGTCTGGTAGTCGGTGACGTAGCGGTTCTGTGCCAGCACTTCGCCGACCGCACGCGCGGCGCGGTCGGTTTCCTCGAGCGGCGTGCCGGCCGGCGTGCCGATTTCCACCAGGAAGGTGTTGGTGTTGTCGTTGGGCAGCATCTTCAGTTCCACGCCCAGCGCCGACAGCGGGCCGTTCATGCCCGACGGGCGGATGAACTGCCAGGCCGGCATCAGCATGGCGACGATGAGCAGGCCGATCACCGCGAGGAACATGATGTTGCGGCGGCCGCGGTTCTCGATGAAAGGCGTGATCGCTTTGACGTAGCCGCGATGCAGCGGATCGGTCTGGTGCGCGCCGGCATCTTCGAGGCTTTCCTTGCGCGCCAGTTCGCTCTGCGCGGCCTTCTTGCGCAGCCACAGGTTGGTCGCCCAGGGCACGACGATGTAGGCGATCAGCAGCGAGGCGATCATGGCGACCGGCACGTTGAACGGGATCGGCAGCATGAATGGTCCCATCATCCCGGACACGAAGGCCATCGGGATGAAGGCCAGAATGACGGCGATGGTGGCGATGTTGGTCGGGTTGCCGATCTCGTTGGTGGCCTGGATCACCACGTCCTTGAAGTCGCGGTCGCCGATGCCGTGATGCAAGTGGCGGTGGATGTTTTCCACCACCACGATGGCGGCATCGACCAGCAGGCCCAGCGACAGAATCAGTGCGAACAGCGTGATGCGGTTGATCGTCTGGCCGGCGAACAGGCCGATGGTCAGCACCACGAACAGGATCAGCGGCACGGTCAGGGTGACGATGCCGGCCTCGCGCCAGCCGAGGAAGAACACCAGGATGATGACCACCGAGCCGATGGCGATGCCGAGGTGTTCGACCAGCGTGTTCACCGCATCGTTGGCGCGCGCGCCGTCGTCGCGGGTCACCGCCACCGCGATGTCGGCCGGGATGGCCTGGCGCTTCAGCTGGTCGAGCTTCTGCAGCACGGCGTCGGCCACGACCACCGCGTTGGTGCCGGCTTTCTTGGCGATGGCGATCGTTACAGCCGGAGCCTCGCCGCGCGGCATGTCCTTGCCGGCGGCGGGGCCGAAGGCGAAGCGGGTGCTGGCATCGATTTCCTCGGGACCGTCGACGATGGTCGCTACGTCCTTCAGGAATACAGGGCGTCCGTTGGGCGCGCCGATGACGATGTCGCCGACTTCGCGTGCGCTGCCGAGAAAGCCTTGCACGCGCAGCGGTGCGACACGGTTGTTGTCGACCAGTTTGCCGGCAGGCACGGAGACGTTCTGCCCCTGCAGCATCTTGTCGACCTGGTCGAGCGCGATACCGGTCGCGGCCAGTTTGGCGGGTGATATCCAGACATTCACAGCACGTTGCGCACCGCCGATGATCTGGGTAAAGGAGACGCCGGGCACGTTGCGCAGTTGTTCGAGGATGCGGTAAGCGACCTGGCGCGTCTGCAGATCGTCGAGCGTTTTCGACGACAGGGTCAGCGTCATGATCGGCACGTCGTCGACGTTGATCGGCTTGACCACGGGCTGCATGGCGCCGGGCGGCATACGGTCCATGTTCTGCATCAGCTGGTTGTAGAGCTTGACGAGACTACGTTCCTGGTCCTGTCCGACCTTGAACTGCACGGTCACCAGACCGAAATCGGGGGCGGCGTAGCCGTAGGTGTGGTCCACTCCCGACTGCGCGTTCATGATCGCTTCGAGTGGCTTGACGACGAGATTGTGGATTTCCTCGGACGAGGCGCCGGGCTTGGCAACGATGATGTTGGCTGCCGGCACGACGATCTGCGGGTTGTATTCGCGTGGCGTGACGAACAGCGCCATCATGCCGGCCAGCGCCACCGCCAGCATGATCATGGCGGTGATCTTGGATTCGATGAAAACGCGGGCCAGCTTGCCGGCGATGTTGAGCGGCGCGCTACGCTCAGTCATGGGCACCCCCGCTTACCTTGTCGCCGTTTTCCAGCCCGGCCACGTTGGATATCACCACCTTTTCGCCGGCAGCCAGCCCGGACTGGATATCCACCTGGCCGTCCGCGGTGGCGCCGGTACGAACCATGCGGTAGCGCGCAATGCCTTGCGCATCGACGACAAACACGCCGAGGATCCCGGCACGTTCGGCCAGTGCGGCGGCGGGCACGCGTAGGCCTTCGCGGTCGCCGAGCGAGAACGCGACGCGTACGAAATTTCCGCTTGCCAGCCCGCTGCCGGCGGGCAGGTCGATCTTTACCAGGTGGGTATGGCTGACCGGGTCCGCAGCCGGCACGACCTGCGCGACGGTGCCGGAAACCGGTGTGGCTTCGCGCCCATCGCGGACGACGTCGACCGTGTCGCCGGCCTTGATGCGTGCGAAGACCTCGCTGCTCACCTCGGTGCGTACCTGGAGCTTTTTCAGGCTTTCGATCGCCAGCACGGGGCGACCGGGTGCGGCCAGATCGCCGGCGTTCGCCATTTTCATCGTGACCACGCCGGAAATGGGGGCGACCACCGAGGCGTAGCGCATCTGCCCGGATGCCAGTCCCAGGCCGGCGCGCGCGGCGGCAACCTGTTGCTGTGCAACTTCGTATTGCAGACGGATTTTGTCCCACTGCAGCTTGGGAATGGCCTGTTCCTGGTAAAGCGCGCCAAAGCGTTCGTAATCGATCTTGGCATCTGCGAGTGCGGCCTCGGCCTGAGCCAGGCCGGCACGTGCCTGACCGACCTGCCCCTGAATGTCGGTGGGGTCGACCACGAACAGCAGCTGGCCTGCTTTGACGCTCTGGCCTTCTTTGACCTTGATTTCCCGGATGTAGCCCATCAGCCGCGATGCGACCTGCACCTGATCTTCCGAAACCACCGTGCCCGGCGATTCGACCCGGATGCCGACGGCAGACGGCTGCACCGTCAGTGTGTCGGCGGTGACCGTCCGGCCGCCCGTTGTCGCCGCGGCAGGTTCCTCATGGCTGCCGCAGCCGTAGATCAGGCTCATGGCCAGCCCCAGCAGGCCGGCACGCAGGAAGGGGGTGAGAGATTCTGTTTTCATCGCAAGCGGGCTCACAGTTGGTCGGGTTGCAGACGGCCGGCAGCCAGGCGCACGTTGGCACGCTGGATCTTGAGGTCGTAACGCGCGGCGACGAGATCCGCGCGTGCCTTGTCGAGCTGGGCCTGCGCCCCCAGCAGTTCGGTGATGGTGGCGATGCCGCTGGAGTAGCGCTTCTCGACAAGACGCTGGGCCTCTTCGGCGTGGGCCACGGCGAGTGCGCGCGCATCGACGCGCTGTTGCGCCTCGGCGGCACGGCGCCAGGCATCCGCCACCTGATAGGCGATGCCCATTTCCGCCTGGTTGAGCTTGGCGGCCAGCTCGCTGCGGCTGGCCTGCGCACGGGCGATCGCACCGTCGGTCACGCCGCCGTCGTAGAGCTGCCAGGTCAGTTGGCCTCCCACCGTGTAGGAATGTGCATCAAAGCCGAGGTTGTTGTCGTTGGTGTCGAAGCGCGCAAGCAGACCCGCCTGCGGGTACTTTGCGGCGCGTGCCACCTGGATCGCGGCCTGCGCCGCGTCCATCTGGTTGCGCAGGGCGGCGAGGCCGGGATTGGATTTGAGCGCCTCGTCCTGGTAGTCGGGGAGTGAGCTATCGAGTGCTTTCACGTTGACGCTGGCGCCGACATCGAGCGGCGCGGATAGAGGCATGCCCAGCAACAGGTGCAACTGGTCGAGCGCCTGGCTGGCTGTGTTTTCCGCCTGGGTCTGTTGAATCTTGATGTCTTCGAGGTGGACCTGCGCGGACAGCAGGTCGCTTTTCACCACCACGCCGCCTTTCAACAGGTTGTTGATGGTCTTGACGTAGGATTCAGCGGCGGTGCGGCCCTGCCTGGCCACGTCGACATAGGCGCGTGCGGTGTGTACGCCTTCGTAGGCGCGCAATACGTCGAAGATCACGCGCTGACGTGCCATGACGTCGCCGTGCTGCGCTGCGCTCAGATAGGCGCTGGCCTGCGCGGCGTAGCCTTCAATCAGGCCGCCCGTGTAAATCGGCAACTGCGCTTCGATGCGCGCATTGAAATTGTTGATGGCATCCGGATGGTTCAGGTTGGCTGGGGCGACGCCAAGGGCGCCTGGACCGGTGAACTCGTTGGCGCCGAAGTCGTTGAAGGTCGCGTTGCGCTGCGACAGTTTGAGGCCGAAGGCGTTGAGCGCGTCGTCCGTGCGCGTGGCATTGAGCGAGGCCGTCAGCTTGGGCAGGCGGGCGCCCTGACTCTGGTCGACGGCAGCACGGGCCTGGTCGATCTGGGCGCCGGCGGCGAGGATGTCCGGATTCTGTGTCAGTGCACGTTCTACGGCTTGCCTGAAATCAAGCGTTTCGGCAAAGGCCGTGGGCGAAAGCAGCAGACAGGACAGCAGCGCTAGGGTTTTGAGTCGAACCGGTTTGGATGTCGTGTGACGCATCGATCCCCCTGGGTTGGGCCAGCGCCGGATAGCGGGCCACAAACGGTTAAATATTAGTATTTAATTATATATGAATAATTTATCTGGCCAATAGCCTGGCTAATGTTAACGGCTAAACGTGCGGCGTGCAGGCGTGATCGCGCCAAGTGGCCGAAGGGGAAGGGGAAAACGGAAGACCCGTCGCGAAGACGGGGCAGGTAGCCGGCGTGGTGGGCTTAACTGCCTTTGGCGAAACCGCAGAAGACGTCGCGCATCATGCCCAGCAGTTTGAGTGTGCGCGTGTCGCCGACCCGGTAATAGACACGGTTGGCGTCCTTGCGGGTACGCAAAACGCCTTTGTCGCGCAGGATGGCAAGGTGTTGTGAAATGTTGCTTTGCGATGTGCCGACATTGTCGACGATGTCCTGGACGCTGACTTCCTTGTCGCCCAGTACGCAGAGAATTTTCAGGCGGAGCGGATGTGACATCGCTTTCATTGCGCGCGAAGCCTGTTCGATGTGCTCGTCCTTGTCCAAGAGATCCACGGTGTCCAAGTCAGCCGACATGTTCATTACCTCGATCCTGTTCATGTAGTACCCTGCGGGCTTTGCCGAAACCGTATGTGCGCGGCACGGCCACCGGCCGGATAGGTAAATAAATCAAATATGTAGATTAGCAATCACGCATATATTAAAATATTCCCACAAAAACGACCCAGGATATACAGAATTTTTTCATGAAGAGTACGCCGGTCCTCCTTATCATCCTCGACGGCTTCGGATGCCGCGCCGAGCGTGAAGACAACGCCATCGCGCAGGCCAGCAAACCGAATTTCGATCGACTGTGGCAGGAGAACCCCCACACGCTGATCCACGCTTCGGAAATGGAAGTAGGGCTGCCCAAGGGGCAGATGGGAAATTCCGAGGTCGGTCATCTCAATATCGGCGCTGGGCGCGTCGTGTATCAGGAATTTACCCGTATCGACCGAGCAATCGAGTCCGGTTACTTCTACAGCAATCCCGCATTGCTCAATGCGGTGCATCAGGCACGCGACCATCAGAAGACGTTACACCTGTTCGGCCTTCTGTCGGATGGTGGCGTGCATAGCCACGAATCGCATTTTCATGCGTTACTCGAAATGGCGGCCCGCGAAGGGCTGCGCAAAGTCTGCCTGCACGTGTTCCTGGATGGCCGGGACACGCCGCCGAAGAGCGCGGAAATCTATCTGCGGCGCCTGACAGACAAAATTCAACAGACGGGCGTCGGCCACATCGCCTCGATGATCGGCCGCTATTACGCGATGGATCGCGACCGGCGCTGGCAACGCGTGAAGGCCGCCTACGATCTCCTGACCCAGGGGCGCACCGAATACTGGGCCGAGAATCCGCTCGCCGGCCTCGAAGCCGCCTATGCGCGTGGCGAGACTGACGAATTCGTCAAGGCGACAGCCATTCTGCCACCGGATGGCAAGCCGGTGACGATGGAAGACGGCGACGCGGTCGTGTTCCTCAATTTCCGTTCGGATCGGGCGCGCCAGCTGTCAAGGCCGTTCATCGAGCCGGATTTCAGCGAGTTCGAGCGTGAGGTCACGCCCAGGCTGTCCACGTATTGCACCCTCACGGGCTACAGCGACGATTTCGACGTGGCGGTGGCCTTTCCGCCGGAGCGCATCCGGAACGGGCTCGGCGAATACGTCGCCAATCTGGGCCTGCGCCAGTTGCGTATCGCCGAGACGGAAAAGTATCCGCACGTGACCTTCTTCTTCAACGGCGGCGAGGAGGTCTCCTTCCCTGGCGAGGATCGGGTGCTGGTGCCTTCGCCCGATGTCGCGACCTACGACCTCAAGCCTGAGATGAGCGCGTCCGAAGTGACCGACAAGCTGCTGGCAGCCATCGACGGCAAGCAGTACGACCTGATCATCTGCAACTACGCCAATCCGGATATGGTCGGCCACACCGGCGATCTGAAAGCGGCCATCAAGGCCATCGAGACCGTGGATATCTGCCTCGGCCGGGTCGTTCAGGCGCAGCAGGCGCGCGGTGGCGAGGTCTTGATCACGGCCGATCACGGCAATGCCGAGCTGATGCGCGATGCCGTCACCCATCAGGCGTATACCGCGCACACGATGAATCTGGTGCCGTTGATCTATGTCGGGCGCCACCGCGCCACACTGGCAGATACCGGCGCACTGGAAGACATCAGCCCGACGTTGTTGAAAATGATGGGGTTGGCGCAGCCGCCGGAAATGACCGGCGAGTCGCTGCTGCATTTCGAGTAGGGTGAATCCGCGGAGTCTGCTGCTCGCGTTGTTGCTGACTTGCCCGCTCGTCGCGGGTGCCAATCAGGCCGAGCGCAAGCAATCCGAGCTCGATGCGCTCAAGCTGCGTCTGCAAACGCTGCAACAGGAATTCCGGCAAACGCAGGTGCAGCGTCGCGACGCTGCGGACGAATTGCGTGAATCCGAGCTGGCCGTCAGCAATGGTCTGCGTGCGTTGCGCCAGATCGACGGCGAGCGGCGCCAAACCGAAATCACGCTCGATGCGTTGTCGCGCCAGATCGATGAGGTATCGGTACGTATCCGGACACAGCAGGCGCATTTGGCCCAGGCGCTCCGGGGTGTCTACCGGCGCGGCGAAGGCGATGCGCTGAAACTGCTGCTCAACGGCGCGGACCCCAATCAATCCGCCCGCGACCTGCGTTATCTGGCCTACTTGTCGCGCGCGCAGCAGGCGCAAGTCGCAGCCTTGCGCGCCGACCAGGCCCAGCTGGCCGCGCTGCAGCAGGCGGCGCGCGACAAGACCGACCAGCTTGCGGCGTTGCGCAGCGTACGCGTCAGCGAACAGGAAAAACTGTTGGCCGACAAGCGGGCGCGGGAACAGGTTTTGCAAAAGCTGGCGACACAGATTCAGCAGCAGCGGCGTGAGATATCCACCCTGCAGCGCGACGAACGCAATCTCACCCGGCTGGTCGAGCGTCTCAACCGGTTGATGGCCGAACAGGCCGCCCGGGCAGCGCGCGAGGCCAAGCGCAAACAGCAGGCGGTGACCCCGTCGGGCAAGACGTCAGCAGGCAAGGGGATCGGTACCAATACCGAAACCCCGACTGCGTTCAAGACCGACAAGCCGTTTTCCCGCTTGAGAGGCCTGTTGCGCCTGCCCGTGGCGGGGGAACTCATGAACCGTTTCGGCGCTCCGAGAGAAGGCGGCGGTACGAGCTGGAAGGGACTCTTCATCCGGGCTTCGCAAGGCGTGGCCGTGAAGGCGATTGCCGCGGGGCAGGTGGTTTTCTCGGATTGGTTGCGAGGCTTCGGCAACCTCATCATCGTCGACCACGGCGAGGGCTATATGAGCCTATACAGTAATAATGAAAGTCTGTATAAGCAGGTGGGCGACCGGGTCGAGCCCGGCGATGCATTGGCATCGGTGGGCAATAGCGGCGGGCAGCCGGACACGGGACTCTATTTCGAAATGCGGCATCAGAGCCGCCCGATCAATCCCATGCAATGGGTAAAGTGAGATGACAGGCCAGGACAGCGCAATGACACGCCGGGACAGGATGACGCAAAAGGCAAAATTCGTATTGGTGGGTTTGGCGGGCGTGTTGGCGGGGGCGGCCCTGACGGTGAATCTGTCGGCCGTGGCCGATCGGGATGCGGAAACGGCACTGCCGGTCGAGGAGCTGCGCGCGTTCACCGACGTGTTCGCCCGCATCAAGAGCGATTACGTCGAACCCGTAGACGACAAGAAGCTTATTTCCGAAGCGATCAATGGCATGCTGTCGGGGCTGGACCCGCATTCGGCCTACCTCGACGCCGAGGGTTTCAAGGACCTCCAGGTCGGCACCCAGGGCGAATTCGGGGGGCTCGGGATCGAGGTCGGCATGGAAGACGGCTTCGTGAAGGTTGTGTCGCCCATCGAGGACACCCCTGCTTTCAAGGCGGGCATCAAATCGGGCGATCTCATCGTCAAGCTCGACGAGACACCGGTCAAGGGCATGACGCTCAACGACGCGGTCAAGCGCATGCGCGGCAAGCCGGGCTCGGCGATCAAGCTCACCATCATGCGCAAGGGCGTCGATAAGCCCGTCATCGTTACGCTGACGCGCGCAGTGATCAAGATCCGCAGCGTGAAATCCAAACTGCTGGAAAGCGGTTACGGCTACCTGCGCGTCACCCAATTCCAGGAGCATACCGGCGAGTTGCTCGTCGATACGCTCAACGCGCTGTACAAGGAAAACAAGGGGCCGCTCAAGGGCTTGGTTCTCGATCTTCGCAACGACCCGGGCGGTTTGCTCAACGGCGCGGTTGCCGTTACGGCGGCCTTCGTCAAACCGGACAGTCTGGTGGTCTATACGGAAGGGCGTACCGAGGACGCCAAGATGCGGTTGACGGCGAACCGCGAGTACTACCTGCGTCCGATGCAGGCGGATTATCTGAAGAACCTGCCGGCGGGTGTGAAGGATGTCCCGATGGTGGTGCTGGTCAACGGCGGTTCGGCTTCCGCGTCCGAAATCGTGGCGGGCGCCCTGCAGGATCACAAGCGTGCGGTCATCATGGGCACGCGTACGTTTGGCAAGGGCTCGGTGCAAACCATCCTGCCGTTGGGCAATGGTACGGCGATCAAGCTGACCACCGCCCGTTATTTCACCCCAAGCGGCCGTTCAATCCAGGCCAAGGGCATCGAGCCCGACATCGTGATTGCGGATCCGGCCAGTGGCGACGACGATCTCAGCATACGCGAGGCCGATCTCGACAAGCATCTGTCAAATCCGAATGGCGACGAAGCGCAGCCGGCGCCTGTTGCGGGCAAGCCGGCTGACAATGTCAAACCTGCAGCCAAGCCTGGCACGGAAGGCCAGGATGGCAAGGATAAAAAGCCGGTCGCGCTTGAGCCGGGCGAAGTGGTTTCGAAGAACGACGTTCAGGTCAATCAGGCACTGAACCTGCTGAAAGGATTGCAGATCTTCCAGAACCGGTGAAGGGTGGGCTTGATGCCCCCTTCCTGGAGCGAGGTATACTCGACCCAAGTATCCGGGGGGAGGTGCCATGCAGCCGTGTGACCTCGAGAAAAACCGTGAAATCGTCTTTCACCCGCTGCCGCCGGGCCAGGCCGGGCGCGCCATGGCACTGCTTGAAGGCCTGGAAGGCCTGAGTGTGCGGCCCGGGCCGGTCGACTACGTGCTGATCGTGCGTTACCACGTTTGTGAATACACCCTGCAGGGGCTTGAAACTGCGTTGACCAGCCAGGGCTTTCACTTGGACAACAGTCTTCTCAGCAAGCTCAGACGTGCCCTGGCTCATTTCTGCGAACAGGTTCAGCGGTGCAACGTCGCGGCCAACGAGCCGGACATCAAATCGCAGCAGGCTTTCATGAAGGCCTACGATCACCATCTGCACGGTGACCGTGACGAGACGCCGGAAGAATGGCGCGGCTACAAATAGCCGCAGTCTGTCCATGAGTTTCGACGACGAGGCCTTGCTGCGCTATAGCCGGCACGTGCTATTGCCGGAAATCGGTATTGCGGGGCAGACGCGGTTCGCCGGGTCCACTGTACTGATCGTTGGCGCGGGAGGACTGGGCTGCCCTGTTGCGCTCTATCTCGGCGCGTCGGGGGTGGGGCGCCTGATCGTGGCCGACGGCGACGTTGTCGATCTGACCAATCTGCAGAGACAGATCGGCCACGCCACAGCCGCCGTCGGCGTGAACAAGGCCCGGTCGCTGGCCGCCAGCATCGGTGCAATCAACCCGACGGTCGCGGTTACCCTGCTGGAAAACCGCCTCGAGGACGAAAGTCTGCGGGCTGCGGTTGCGTCATGCGATCTGGTCGTCGATGCTTCGGACAACTTTGCCACCCGGCATGCGATCAATCGTGCCTGCACGGCTGCCGGAAAACCGCTGGTGTCGGGTGCGGCAATCGGCTTCTCGGGGCAGGTGGCAGTGTTCGATACGCGTCTCGAAACCTCGCCCTGCTACCACTGCCTGTTTCCGGAGCTGGCGGGCGAGCCCGAGATGCGGTGTGCCGAATCGGGGGTATTCTCACCGCTGGTCGGTCTGGTTGGCGCCATGCAGGCGGCCGAGGCGCTGAAGGTGCTGGCAGGGGTGGGCGAACCGCTTACAGGCCGGCTGCTGCTATGGGATGGATTGCGCGCCGATGCGCGCGTGCTGCGGGTACCGCGCGATCCTGACTGCCTCGTATGCGCGCAGCGTCAGGCGGGGTGAGCGGCGAGCAGACGCGCAAGCAGTAGATCGAGATCGCCGCCCGGCGCGCGAACGAATCCGCTTTTGGCGAACTGATGCCAGCGTCCCACTACGACGCATTGCAGCAGATTGGCGAGTGGAGCGCTGAATTCCGCATGCGCCGGGTCGTTGCTTAAGCGCAGGCATTGCCGCAACTGCGCTTCGATGCGGTCATGCAGCTGGTTGATGCGTTTTTGCAGTCTTTCGTTTTCGTGTACCAGTGCATCTCCGATCAGCACCCGGGTCATTCCCGGATTCTTGGCGGCGAAGTTCAGCAGCATGGCGAGGATGGCCTCGACCTGGGCTGCGGGCGTGTCCGTATCAGCGGTGATGCGCGCGATCAGACCGAACAGGGTCTGCTCGATGAATTCGATCAGCCCTTCGTACATTTGCGCCTTGCTGGAGAAATGCCGGTATAGCGCGGCTTCTGACACACCCACGCGTGCGGCGAGCGCGGCGGTCGTGATCTTTTCCGGCTGCGGTTCCTGCAACATCGCGGCCAGCGTTTGCAGGATTTGCAAACGTCGTTCTCCGGGTTTCCTGGCTTCCCCTTCCATCGGTCATCCTTGTCATTGTTTGTGTGCGGATTATCGACGAAAACGCAGCATTGTGGTGGGCCTGCACGGACTTGAACCGTGGACCAAGGGATTATGAGTCCCCTGCTCTAACCAGCTGAGCTACAGGCCCGAAAGGGGGACGGGGATTTACTGCTCGCCACTGCCCACGAAGCTCCGCAGCTTTTCCGAGCGGCTGGGGTGGCGCAGCTTGCGCAGGGCCTTGGCTTCTATCTGGCGGATACGTTCGCGGGTAACGTCGAACTGCTTGCCGACTTCTTCCAGCGTATGGTCGGTGTTCATCTCGATACCGAAGCGCATGCGCAGCACCTTGGCTTCGCGCGACGTCAGGCTGTCCAGCACCTCGCGGGTCGCGTCGCGCAGGTTGCCGTAGATTGCGGAGTCGTCGGGCGACAGGGTGCTGGCATCCTCGATGAAATCGCCGAGATGAGAGTCTTCGTCGTCCCCGATCGGCGTTTCCATGGAGATCGGTTCCTTGGCGATCTTCATGATCTTGCGGATCTTGTCTTCCGGCATTTCCATCTTGATTGCCAGTGTGGCGGGATCCGGCTCGATACCGGTTTCCTGCAGGATCTGGCGGCTGATGCGGTTCATCTTGTTGATCGTTTCGATCATGTGAACCGGGATGCGGATGGTGCGGGCCTGGTCGGCGATCGAACGCGTGATCGCCTGGCGAATCCACCAGGTGGCATACGTCGAGAATTTGTAGCCGCGGCGGTATTCGAACTTGTCGACCGCCTTCATCAGCCCGATGTTGCCTTCCTGAATCAAATCGAGGAACTGCAGGCCGCGGTTGGTGTATTTCTTGGCAATGGAGATCACGAGGCGCAGGTTGGCCTCGATCATCTCGCGTTTGGCGCGGCGTGCCTTGGCCTCGCCGGTGGACATCTGCTTGTTGATGTCCTTGAGGTTCTTGATCGGCAGGCCGACGCGGTCCTGCATGGCCATCAGGGCTTCCTGGTGTGCCTTGATTTCGTATTGCAGGCGGGCGAGCGTGGAGCAGTAACCTTTTTTGGCCGCGATTTCCTTGTCCAGCCAGGCCAGATTGGTTTCGTTGCCGGGGAAGGTCTTGATGAAATGCGCACGGGGCATGCCGGAACGGTTGACGCAGAAATCCATGATCCGGCGTTCGTGCGAACGGACTTCCTCCACGGCGTTGCGAATCTGGTCGCACAGGCTGTCGACCTGCCGGACTGAAAAGCGGATGGCCATCAGGAGCTCAGTTACTTCGGTCTGGGCTTTCAGATGCTGGGGGCTGCCCAGGCCGTATTTCGTCAATGCATTCTGCGCTTTCTTGTAGGCCTTGCGGATGAAGTCGAACTGCGCAAGCGCATCGGCCTTGAGCTGGGCCAGGTTGGCGGCCGCGACGGCTGCGCTGGCATCCTCGTCTTCCTCTTCCTCTTCGGCGCTGTCCTCCACTTCGGTGTCGTCGTCGGCAGGCGCATCCGCCTCGACCTCGACGAAACCGTCGATCAGCTCGTCGATGCGCAGCTCGTCCCTCTCGACCTGGGCGGCCATGTCGAGGATCTGCTGGATCGTGAGCGGGCAGGAGGAAATCGCCTGGACCATGTGGCGCAGACCTTCTTCGATGCGCTTGGCAATTTCGATCTCGCCTTCGCGCGTCAGCAGATCGACCGAACCCATTTCACGCATGTACATGCGCACGGGATCGGTGGTGCGTCCGAATTCCGAGTCCACGGTCGTCAGAGCCTGCTCCGCTTCGGCGACGACATCTTCGTCCGCGACGGCGGGCGTGGCTTCCTGCATCAGCAGCGTTTCGGCGTCGGGCGCTTCGTCGTAGACCTGGATGCCCATGTCGTTGATCATGCTGATGACGCCTTCGATCTGATCGGCATCCAGCACTTCGTCGGGCAGGTGGTCGTTGATTTCCGCGTAGGTCAGGAACCCCCGTTCCTTGCCCAGGATGATCAGGTTCTTCAGCTGGGTACGGCGGGCCTCGGCCTCCAGGGGCGTCAGTTCCTTGGCCGTGATCAGCGCTTCGGGTTTCTTGGCGCTACCGCCCGGTTTTCTTCCACGTACAGCCACAGCCTTCTCCGCGCAATATATCCGGCCGCCCGAGGGAAATGGGCGATCGAAAATGTTTGAAAACTCGACATTTTACCGCAAATGCCGCGCTTGTCTCGACGTTTTCGAGAAAGCTAGGAGCGTGCCAGTTCGGCAAGTTCGGTCCGCTCGTCGGCATTCAGGCTGCTCAACGGACGGGCGGCCAGCTCAACTGCCCGGCGTCTGCGCCAATCGTCGCGCAGGTGTCTGACCATGCCGTCGAACTCCGCGTTCCAGTCCCAGTCCGCCGCCTTGTCGAGCAATTCGGCGGCCAGTTCGTCGATCAGCGAGGCCACGGCAGTGCCGCGCGCGGCTTCCGTCAGGGCGGGCAGGCTGGCCGGGCCGGCGCCCACCAGCCAGTCCAGCAGTGCGTACAGCGGCTGGCTCAGGGGATCGTTTTCGTCGATCCAGCGCCGTTCGAGTTCGACGGCGCGCTGCGGGTTCATCAGCAGGACGCGGGCCAGTCCGCGCAGTTTCGAGGGGGGTGCCCGACGGACCGGGCGGGGCGGGATGCGGGCGGGCCGTCCGGGCTGGAAGCTCTTGCCGAAGCGCCCCAGTTCGTCCGGTGCCATGCCCAGACGTTCGGCGAGCTGGCGCTGGATCAGCCCCGCCAGCATCGGCGCGGCGATTTTTTCAAGCAGAGGTTTTGCGTCCTTCAACAGTGCGGCCTGGTCTTCCTGGGTGTCGAGCCGGCGATTGCGCGCGAGCTCGCGGATCAGGAAGGCCGATAACGGCAGTGTGTCGTGGTCGAGCAGATGCAGGAAAGCCGCCTGGCCGTGGGCGCGGATGTAGCTGTCAGGGTCTTCGCCTTCGGGCAGGAAAAGAAAACTGACCGCCTTGCCGTCCTGCAGCGCTTCGAGCGTGTTTTCCAGCGCGCGCCAGGCGGCCTTGCGGCCTGCGTTATCGCCGTCGAAGGCGTAGATCAGCCGGTCGGTGTGGCGCAGCAGGGTACGCGCGTGGACAGGTGTCGTGGCGGTGCCGAGCGTGGCGACGGCGAATTCGACGCCGTGCTGGGCGAGTGCGACCACGTCCATGTAGCCTTCGACGACGATGGCCCGGCCGGCTGCCTTGATCGCCGTGCGCGCTTCGTAGAGGCCGTAGATCTCCGAGCCCTTGTGAAAAAGCGGCGTTTCCGGCGAGTTCAGGTATTTCGGTTCGCCCTGGTCGAGAATGCGTCCGCCGAAGCCGACGATCTGGCCCTTGACGTTGCGGATCGGAAACATGATGCGGTCGCGAAACCGGTCATAACGGCCGCGTTCGCCGTCGATCGCCAGCCCGGACGTGGCGAGGGCGTCGGCCGAGTAGTCGGGAAAGACCTGCTTCAGCGGCGAGCCGTCGGGTGCGTAGCCGATACCGTAGCGGGCTGCGATTGCGCCGGTGAGGCCGCGCCGTTTCAAATAGTCGATGGCGCGCGGCGTGTCCTTGAGCGCGCGTTTGTAGAATCGCGCCGCCTGTTCGAGCGCGTCCCACAGGGCGGGCGGCGGTTTCGGCCGCTCGGGTTCGTGCGCGGATTCGGGGACGGTCAGGCCGGCATCCTGCGCCAGTGCGGCGACAGCCTCGGGAAAACTCATGTGCTCGTATTCCATGAGAAAGCCGAGCGCGGTGCCGTGGGCGCCGCAACCGAAGCAATGGTAGAACTGCTTGGTCGGGCTGACCGTGAACGAGGGCGTTTTTTCGCTGTGGAAGGGGCAGCATGCCTGGTAGTTCTGGCCGGCTTTCTTCAACGGCACGCGGCGGTCGATGACGTCGACGATGTCGACGCGCGCGAGCAGGGTGTCGATGAAATCACGCGGGATCATGATGTCCGCATGATAAACCCGCAGCGGTTGCGGGTCAGTTCGGTGCGGCTCAGCTCAGCCGGGCCTTGATCAGGGCGGAGACCTGGCCCATGTCGGCGCGGCCGGCCAGCCGGGCCTTCAGCAGACCCATGACCTTGCCCATGTCCTTCGGGCTGGCGGCGCCGGATTCGGTGATGGCGGCGGCCACGGCGGCCTCGACTTCGGCGGCCGAGAGCTGCTCGGGGAGGTAGGCCTGCAATACGGCCAGTTCCGCCTGCTCGGCGGCGACGAGGTCGTCGCGGCCGGCGGCCTGAAACTGGCTGATCGAGTCCTTGCGCTGCTTGATGAGTTTTTCGACGATGCTGCCGGCCGTGGCGTCGTCAAGCTCGATCCGTTCGTCGACTTCTTTCTGCTTGATCGCTGCGAGCAGCAGGCGAATGGTGCCGAGCCGTGCGCTGTCCTTTGCGCGCATGGCGGCCTTCATGTCGTCGGAGATGCGGGCCTTGAGCGACAAGGGCGGCAATTCCCGCGTGGGGGTCAGTAAAGCTTGGGCGGGAGTTGCTGGCCACGCAGGCGCTTGTTCTGGCGCTTGACGGCGGCAGCGAGCTTGCGCTTGCGTTCGGCGGTCGGCTTTTCGTAGAACTCGCGGGCGCGCAGTTCGGTCAGCAGGCCGACTTTTTCGATGGAGCGTTTGAAGCGGCGCAGCGCGACGTCGAACGGCTCATTTTCCTTGACTTTGATGTGCGGCATATGCGGAAACGACTTCCTGGGGCGGAGAAAAAAAAGAATAATAACAAGCTCTCAGACAATTATCCAGTCCCGGCCCATGCTCGTTCTCGGCGTCGAATCTTCCTGTGACGAAACCGGCGTCGCGCTCTATGACAGTGTGCACGGCTTGCTCGCCCACGCACTGCACTCTCAGGTCGCCATGCACAACCACTACGGCGGCGTGGTGCCCGAACTGGCGTCGCGCGACCATATTCGCCGCGTACTGCCCCTGACGCGTCAAGTTTTGAGTGAAAGTGGGCGCACGCTTTCGGATATCGGCGGGGTGGCCTATACGCAGGGGCCCGGTTTGGCGGGAGCCCTGCTGGTCGGGGCTGGCATGGCCCGGGCGCTGGCCTATGCGCTCGGCGTGCCGGCAGTTGGCGTGCACCATCTTGAGGGGCATTTACTGTCGCCGCTGATTTCCGTCGATCCACCTGCGTTTCCGTTCGTGGCTCTGCTGGTGTCCGGCGGCCATACCCAACTGATGCACGTGGCCGGAGTGGGGCGCTATGCGCTGCTGGGCGAGACGCTGGACGATGCGGCGGGCGAAGCTTTCGACAAGACTGCACAGCTTCTCGGCTTGGGCTATCCCGGGGGGCCGGCCCTGTCGCGGCTGGCGGAAACCGGCGATGCGTCGCGTTTCAGCCTGCCGCGCCCCATGCTCCAGTCCGGTGATTTCGATTTCAGCTTTTCCGGCCTGAAAACCGCCGTGCTGACGCTGGTGCGCAAGGCGGGCCTGGAAGCGGCGGCCGACATCGCGGCGGCTTTTCAGGCTGCGGCAGTCGACGTGCTGGTCGGCAAGAGTCTTGCCGCGTGCGCCCACACGGACGCGCGTCGTCTGGTGGTTGCGGGCGGCGTCGGCGCGAATCGCCGCCTGCGTGCACAGCTGACGGAAGCGGCGGCGCAACGGGGTATCGAGGTGTTCTATCCGGAGCTGGCTTTCTGTACCGACAATGGAGCGATGATCGCCTACGCTGGCGCGCAGCGGTTGAAGCATGCGCAGCCCGACCTGACGTTTGCGGTGCGTCCGCGCTGGGACCTGGCGACGCTCGAAGCCGTCTAGCGGTGCAGAAACGGAAAAGCCTGGCGTAGGGTGTTCAGCAGCGCCTCACCGCCGGTCAGGCGTGCGATCTGTTCGGGGAAGAGCAGAAAACCCACGAGCGCTGCCATCAGGCAGACCAGGATCAGCGTGCCGAATACGCTTTCGGGCCGCAGTACGCCCCAGTAGCGGCTGACCAGGAAGAGCGTGTCCTTCCTGTGTTCCGACATCGACAGCCAGCGCCGCAGCAGCTTGACGGCAAGATAGGCACCGTAGCCGGCCGCGAGCGAGGCGAAGACGATGCGGAAGATCGAGAACACGTCCAGGTCGCCGCCGACGATCTGATGATAGAACCACGAGACAAAGCCGAGCGACAGGGACGCCAGGACGGCGATGGCGACGTTGACGAACAGGCGGCGGCGTTCCCGTGCCAGATCGCGCTGGCGCTCGATGAAGAAGCTGTCCACCTCGTGCTTGAGGTATTCGACCTTGTCCTGCACCAGCGTGGAGAACTCGGCCTTGGCGCGCACGATGCGCTCGTCCATCAGCGCGCCGAGCTGTTCGCCGGCGTAGTCGACGAGCTCGCGCACATCCCCCTTGGTGAACTGGCGCTGCTGGTGGATTTCGTTCGAGATCTTGTCGAGCTTGGCGTCGATTTCCTGGCTGGCCTGCCAGATCACGTCTTTCAATTCGTCGCCGGCCTGGGTGACGCCGTCCCTGACCACGCCCGAGAGCCGTTCGCCGGCACGATCGATCGCCTCGCGCGACACCTCGGCGAGGCTGTCGCGTGCATGATCGATGGTTTTTTCGAAAAGTGCCATGAATCAGGGTGTTCGGCCGATGCGGGCTTCCTCGCCGCGGACGAGCTTGATCAGATTGCTCTTGTGACGGTAGACCAACAGCAGCGCGAGCGCCAGTACGGCGAGCACGGTATCGTCCCAGCCCATCAGCAGGCCGGCGTATGCCGGCGCCAGGCCGGCGGTGATCAGTGCCGCCAGTGACGAGATGCGGGATGCCGCCGCCATCGCGATCCAGGTCGCAAGACAGGCCAGTCCAAGCCAGGGGTCGAGGCCCAGCAGCACGCCCAGCGCCGTGGCGACACCCTTGCCGCCCTTGAAACGGAAAAAGACCGGAAACAGGTGGCCGATGAATACGGCCAGCGCGACGAGCAGCACCGTGTGCGTCTCGGCGCCGAGTGCCTGGGCGCCCGCGACGGCCGCCCATCCCTTGAGCGCATCGCCCAGCAGGGTCAGCACGGCGGCGGATTTGCGTCCGGTGCGCAGCATGTTGGTGGCGCCGGGGTTGCCCGAGCCGAAGCTGCGCGGATCGGGCAGCCGCATGAGTTTGCTGACAATGACCGCGAAGGAAAGCGAGCCGATCAGATAGGCGGCGAGAACGAGGATAGACGGGGTCATAAGTCAGTAGAATGGCGGGTTTTGGTGTGTCCGACAGGACGCTGGGACGATATGGACATCTTGTTCTTGCGGGACTTCCGTCTCGAACTGATTATCGGCATATACGAATGGGAACGCAAAGTGCCGCAGCCGGTGCGGCTCGATCTGGAGATCGGGTTGCCGCACAGCAAGGCGGGGGGCACGGACGATGTGGGCGACACCATCGACTACGGTGCGGTCGCCAAGCGCGTGAAGGATTATCTGCACAACACGCCGCAGCCGATCACGCTGGTCGAATCGGTGGCCGAGCATGTGGCTGCCCTGGTGCGCGGCGAATTCGGCGCGCCATGGGTGAAGGTGTCGGTCACCAAGTTCGCCATCGTGCCGGGGATCAAGGAACTGGGCATCACCATCGAGCGCGGCACCCGCACGTGACGCCCGAAGCGGTCGTCACCTCGGCGACCATCCTGCTCGCGGCCTACGTCATTCGCGGCATCACCGGCTTTGGGTCCGGGCTGATCGCAGTGCCGCTGCTTGCCCTGTTTCTGCCACTGACCTTCGTGGTGCCATTGATGCTGTTGCTCGATTTCACGGCTTCGCTGGTGATTGGTGGCTTCAACTTCGGACGCGTGAAATGGGATGAGGTCGGGGCGCTGGTCCCGTTCAGTCTCATCGGCGTGGCGGTCGGGACCAGTCTGCTGGTCGAACTGCCGACACAACCCATGCTGATCGCGCTGGGGGCGTTCGTGTTGATTTTTGCGGTACGCAGCGTTCTCGGCCTTCACGGCGACAAACCCGTGTCGCGCGGCTGGGCGCCACCGGCCGCACTCACCGGCGGTACGGTCGGCGCACTGTTCGGCACCGGTGGCCCGCCTTATGTGATCTATCTCACGCATCGCATCCGCGACAAGAGCGATCTGCGCGCGACGCTGTCCGCGCTGTTCTTTCTGGAAGGCCTCATGCGCATCGTCAGTTTTTTGTTCGCCGGGCTCCTGATGACGCGCGAAGTGTGGTTCGCCTATGCCGCCGCCTTGCCTCTGACCCTGGGCGGCCTGTATCTTGGCGGGCGGGTGCACGTCGGATTGGGGCAGGCGCAGATGATGCGGCTGATCGGCGTGCTGTTGCTGGTGTCGGGCGTGTCGCTGCTCATCAAGGCGGCGCACGTGTAAACGGAGCCGGAGCCTTGCATTTCCAGTCCATCGCCTTTTCCGGGCTTGTGCCGGGGGCGCGCCTGATCGTGCTGGGCGCGGTACACGGCAATGAAACCTGCGGTACGCAGGCGATCCGCCGGATCGTGTCCGAAATCGAAGCGGGTGCGCTGAATATCGTCGCCGGTCTGGTGAGCTTCGTGCCGGTGGCGAACCCGCTGGCCTATGCGCGCGGGCAGCGCATGGGCGACCGCAATCTCAACCGCAATCTTGCGCCGACCGATGCGCCGACCGAATTCGAGGATCGCATTGCCAACTGGCTGTGCCCGTTGCTGGCGGCGCACGACGCTCTGCTCGACTTGCATTCGTTTCATACGGCTGGCGAGCCTTTCGCCATGCTTGGTCCTGAGAACAATGCGGGCGCGCTGGAGCCGTTTTCCCGTGCAGCGGAAGAAACCGCGCTGGCGCTGCGGCTCGGCGTGCGGCGTTTTGTCGATGGCTGGCTGGATACCTATGCGGCCGGCGTGACCCAGCGTAGCGGCAGTGCAGCGGATGTGCGTTACGGTGTGGGCACGACCGAATACATGCGTGCCCGCGGTGGCATCGCGCTCACGCTCGAATGTGGCCAGCACGATGATCCCGCCGCTCCCGGCGTGGCCTATCGGGCGATTCGCGGCGCGCTCGCCCATCTGGGCATCAGCGATGAAGGAGCACCCGCGCCGCCGGCCGCTGCCGAAGCCTTGCGGCTTTACAGCGTCGTCGATCGTGCGCACGCCGATGACGCGCTGGCACGCCCCTGGGCGAGTTTCGATCCGGTGCGTGCCGGCGAGACAGTCGGCACGCGGTACGACGGCACGCCGGTCGTGGCCGGGCGCGATGGTTACGTCGTATTTCCCAATCCCGGCGCGGCCCCGGGGCAGGAGTGGTTCTATCTGGCCGGCCGGGTGAGCCGCGTATAGGCATCAGCCGCGCGGGTGATGCTGCGCGTGCAGTTGTTTGAGGCGTTCGCGCGCCACGTGGGTATAGATCTGCGTGGTCGAGATGTCGCTATGGCCGAGCAGCATCTGTACCACGCGTAGATCGGCGCCGTGGTTGAGCAGATGGGTGGCGAAGGCGTGACGCAGCGTGTGCGGCGACAGCGGCTTGTCGATCCCGGCCTGCCGTGCGCGGCGCCTGAGCAGGTGCCAGAACGCCTGCCGCGTCATGCCGTTGCCGCGCGGCGTGACGAATACGGCGTCGCTGCGATGTGTGCCGAGCAGCGCGGAGCGTGCTTCTGCGAGATAGCGCCGCAGCCAGCGCACCGCTTCCTCGCCCAGCGGCACCAGCCGGTCTTTGTTGCCCTTGCCGGTGACGCGCAGCACGCCGGCCTCGATGTCCAGCGCGAACAGCTTGAGCGTGACCAGCTCGGTGACGCGCAGGCCGGTGGCGTACAGAGTCTCCAGCATGGCGCGGTCGCGCAGCGCGGCGGGCGTGTCGTCGCTGGTGCGGGCAAGCAGGCATTCCACGTCGTGTTCGCTCAACGTCTTGGGCAGCGCGCGCGGCAGCCTGGGGCGATCGAGATTGCCGGTCGGATCGTGGGCAATGAGATGCTCGCGCAACAGAAAGCGGTAAAAGCGTTTGAGTGCGGAGGTGTAGCGGGCGGCGCTGCGCGGTTGCGTGCGTTGCGCGAACCGCCAAGCCAGCCAGGCTTCGACGTCGCCCGATGCCGCCTGATCGAGGCGGCATCGGCGCGCATCGGCAAGCCAGGCGGCGAATCCGGCCAGATCACGTCGATAGGCGGACAACGTCGCATCGGCGAGTCCGTCCTCCAGCCAGAGGTGATCGCAGAATCGGTCGATCAGCGGATCGTTCGATGAGTCGGGCATGATGGCTTGCATGTGGCGGGCGCCGACCGCTCGTGTTCCAGCAGCCGGGTCTTGACGTCGAGCGGTGCGCCGGCTGCTGCATGCATGAACCCTCCCAGGCCGTTCGATGCGACGACGCGATGACAGGGGATGAGAATGGGCAGAGGATTGCTGCCGCACGCCTGGCCCACGGCGCGGGGGGCCGTAGCGAGTCTTTTCGCCAGTGCACCGTAGGTCGTTGGCGTGCCGCAGGGAATCGTCAGCAGAGCCTGCCAGACGCGCAACTGGAAGGGCGTGCCGCGCAGCATGTAGGGCAGGTCGAATGCATGGCCCGGGTCGTGCCAGTAAGCGGCGAGCTCGGTTTCCAGCTGCCGGATGCGGGTGTCGGCCCGTGGCGCGAGCGGTGTGTCTGAGGGCAGGAAATCGAGACGGGTCAGCAGGTCACCCGTAAAACAGGCGCCGAGACGGCACATGGGCGCGGCGAGAATGGCGTCGTAGGGGATCATGGCGACATTCTAGACTGCCAGGCCCGCCGGCCCGGGAATCAGTCGTCGCGCGGTGTGGCAGCGCGCCGCGTAGCGTCCAGGTCGACCAGGCTGCAGCTGGTTTTCCGGGTGTCCAGACAGTCCGGCGTGCCGGGCAGATGCTCGAACGCGCAGATGCGCGTCTGTAGCAATGCCCAGTCCTGCGGCGGATAGGCGTCCGACGGCAGGTTGGGCGGGTGGTAGACGCAGCCGGTGCAATATGTCTCGATGGCGGATTCGGGTGGCGACATGGCGGGTGCGGGCAGGTTCAGGACGTGGCCACCGCGCGCCAGGCGCAGGTCCAAGTATCGTCCAGGTAATCCGGCAGGGGGCGGGGCAGCAGTGCGTCAAGACGCGCTGTGATCATCCGGAGCGGGCCGCCGAAGAGGCAGGTCGAAGCGATCAGCGGATCCATCCGGCGGATTTCGCCGCTTGCCATGCCGCGGCGCACCATTTCGCGCATCATCGCGAAAGGGCGCGAAGAGCAGACCGGCGGTTCGTCGGGCAGGAATTCACGATGCCGGGCATACAGCATGAAATTCATCACGGGCGGAGCGGACTCGGTCAGATCGAACAACTCGGCGACGACCGCGCGCGCCTGATCGTGACAGGAACCGTGCTGACGTTCGAGCGTGCCGATCCGTTGCGCCATGTGGGCGGTCAGTGCCGAATAGAGCGCGCGCGCCAGACCGGCCTTGTCGCCGAAATGGTGATAGATCGAACCGATGCTGACATGCGCTTTGCGCCCGATGTCATGCACGGAGGTGTTGAAATATCCCTTTTCGGTGAACAGGGCGAGCGCCGCGTCCAGGACCAGATCCCGGGTGACTTCGCGTTGCGGTGAGATCGTTGTCACGGCATCAGACTAGAACGAACGTTCGTTCTAGTCTGATGCCGTCTGCCCCGGCAGTCAAGCGCGAACGGGAAAACGCCAAAAAGAAAACGCCCGCGCGGGGCGGGCGTTCGGGAGGGCGCCGGTGCGGTTTATTCGGCAGCTGCGGCGGCACGTTTGCGTGCAGGCAGTTTTTCCTTGATGCGCGCGGATTTTCCGGAGCGTTCGCGCAGGTAGTAGAGCTTGGCGCGGCGCACGTCGCCACGGCGCTTCACTTCAATGCTGGCGACCAGCGGCGAGTAAGTCTGGAAAGTCCGTTCGACGCCTTCGCCGGCAGAGATCTTGCGCACCGTGAAGCCGGAGTTGAGGCCGCGGTTGCGCTTGGCGATGACCACGCCCTCGTAGGCCTGCAGACGCTCGCGGTTGCCTTCCTTCACTTTTACCTGGACGACGACGGTGTCGCCGGGGGCGAAATCGGGGATGGTCTTGCCCAGGCGGGCGATTTCTTCCTGTTCGAGTTGCTCGATGATGTTCATGGCGATGCTTCCTTGTGCTTGGCGGGAGAGGTGCCTCCGGCCGGAGGGACGTCACGCCGTTTCATATGGCACCGAAATGTTTCCATTCGGGCCGCTTCATCCGGTCTGCCCCGTGGGGCAGACCGGTCAATTCTCGTTTTGCTGCGCCCGGTCCAGCAGGTCGGGGCGCAGGGCGGCGGTCAGCCGCACGCTCTCTTCATGCCGCCATTTGGCGATCGCCGCATGGTTGCCGCTCTTCAGCACGGCCGGCACATCCATGCCCTGCCATACTTCGGGCCGGGTGTAGTGCGGACAATCGAGCAGCCCATGGCTGAACGAATCCTGCACGGCGGATTCGGCGTCGTTCAGTGCGCCCGGCAATTGCCGGATCAACGCATCCATCAGTGCCAGCGCCGGCAGTTCGCCGCCCGACAGCACGAAGTCGCCAAGCGAAATTTCCTCGTCGACGCGTTTTTGCAGCAAACGTTCGTCGATGCCTTCGTAGCGACCGCACAGCAGCACCAGTGCGGACTTCTGCTTCAATTCCATCACCCGTCGCTGGTTCAGCGGGCGACCGCGCGGTGAAAAATGCACCACCCACGGCGTCAAATCCTCATTTGCCAGATCCTGCCGGGCCGCGTTCAGCGCGCGGTCCAGCGGCTCGGCCAGCATCAGCATTCCGGGGCCGCCGCCGTAGGGCCGGTCGTCCACCGTGCGGTGCGGGTCGTCGGTGAAATCGCGGGGGTTCCACGATTTGAACTTGTACAGCCCGCGATCCAGCGCCCGCCGGGTGATGCCGTAATCCAGTACGGCATCGAACAGTTCGGGGAAAAGGGTGATGGCGTCGAAACGCATCACCAGTCCTCGCCCCAGTCGACCTCTAGCCGGCCGCCCGCCATATCCACCGTACCGACAATGGCGGCAACGAAGGGGATCAGGTATTCGCGGCGGCCCCTGACCACCAGCACGTCGTGGGCGCCGGTTTCCATCAGGCTCGCAATCCGCCCCAGTTCCACTCCTTCACGGTTGAAAACGGTCAATCCGATCAGGTCCGACCAGTAAAACGCGTTGTCCTCCGGGCTCGGGAGGTCTGCCCGGGCTACCGAAACCTCCTGTCCGCGCAGGGCATATGCCGCATCGCGGTCGTCGACGCCAGCCAGTTTCGCGACCAGGGCGGCACCATGGTCCTGGATGGACTCGACCGTGTACTGCCTGTGCAGTTCGCCGCGTCCGACACGCCAGGATTCGAAATCCATCAACGCACCCGGGTCTTCGCTATAGGGCTGAACCTTGACCCAGCCCTTGATACCGAACGGGGCGGCGACACGCCCCATCACGACCCAGTCGCTGCTCAAATCAGGCAGCGGGCTTGTGTTGCTTGACCAGGCGGGCGACGGTGTCGGACAACTGGGCGCCGTTCTGCACCCAGTAGCCGATGCGTTCCTGGTTCAGGCGGATCGACTCGGCGCCCTCGGCGGCTACGGGGTTGTAGAAGCCGACGCGCTCGATGAAGCGGCCGTCGCGACGGCAGCGCGAATCGGCCACAACCACGTTGTAGAAAGGACGGTTTTTGGCGCCGCCGCGCGCAAGACGAATAACGACCATGTTCGAAGTCCGGCAAACAGAGAAAACCGCGGATTATACTCGAAAAACCGAGGTGTGCCAGAGGCTTGCAGGCTTCGGGGCAGGCGGGTCAGCGCATGCCGGGCAGCATGCCTTTCATCCCGCGCATCATCTTGCCCAGGCCGCCCTTGCCCATCATTTTCATCATTTTCTGTGCCTGCTCGAACTGGTTGAGCAGTTTGTTGACGTCCTGGACCTGCACGCCGGCACCGGCCGCGATGCGCCGTTTGCGGCTGGCCTTGATGATCTCGGGTTTGCGGCGTTCCTGCGGGGTCATGCTATTGATGATGCCTTCGACACGGTTGATCGCCTTTTCATCGGCGCCGGCGGGCAACGCCATGTTGGCGGCTCCCGGCAGCTTGTCCATCAGGGCCGAGAGCCCGCCCATTTTCCGCATCTGCTGAATCTGTGCCTTGAAGTCTTCGAGGTCGAAATCCTTGCCTTTCTTGACCTTGTCAGCCAGTTTCTTGGCTTCGGCGATGTCGACTGCCCCCTGGGCCTGCTCGATCAGCGAGAGCACATCGCCCATGCCGAGAATGCGCTGGGCCATGCGTTCCGGATGGAACGGCTCCAGGCCGTTCGGCTTTTCGCCGACGCCGATGAACTTGAGCGGTTTGCCGGTGATTTCGCGTACCGACAGGGCCGCGCCGCCGCGTGCGTCGCCGTCGAGCTTGGTCAGTACGACGCCGGTCAGCGGCAGTGCCTCGTTGAAGGCGCGCGCGACGTTGACTGCGTCCTGTCCCTGCATGGCATCGACGACGAACAAGGTTTCGACCGGCGCGATCGCGGCGTGCAGGGCCTTGATCTCGTTCATCATCGCTTCGTCGATGGCCAGCCGGCCCGCGGTATCGACGATCAACACATCGAAGAACTGGCGGCGCGCATAATCCTGTGCGGCCCGGGCGATCTTCAGCGGATCGCGTTCGTCGCCGGCTTCGAAGAAAGCCACGTCGAGCTGCCTGCCGAGCTGGCGGAGCTGGTCGATGGCCGCCGGACGGTAGACGTCGGCCGAGGCGAGCAATACTTTTTTCTTGCGGTTCTTCAGCAGCAGCGCGAGCTTGCCCGAGGTTGTCGTCTTGCCCGAGCCCTGGAGGCCGGCCATGAGGATCACGGCCGGCGGCGTGGCGGCGAGATCGAGATCGGCGTTGTCGCCGCCCATGAGGCGGGTGAGTTCTTCGTGAACGATACCGATCAGGGCCTGCCCGGGCGTGAGGCTGGCCAGCACTTCCTGCCCCAGAGCGCGTACCTTCACCGATTCGATGAAGCGTTTGACCACCGGCAGGGCGACATCGGCCTCCAGCAGGGCCAGCCGCACCTGGCGAAGCGTGTCCTGGACGTTGGCTTCGGTGATGCGGGCCTGCCCGCGAAGGGTTTTGACGACACCGGCGAGGCGTCCGCTGAGGTTTTCTAGCATGGCTTCCTTGTTGCAGCTGGGGGCGGCATGGATAATGGGGCTGGCTGGCCCGATTTCCCGATTCTAACGAATGTCCCCGCTATTGCTGCTGATTACCCTGTGCGTAAGCGCGCTCTACGGCTGGTCGGCCTGGCGGCTGCGGCACGCCCCCGGCGCGCCGTCGACCTGCGTGGTCCTGCCGCTGGCGCTGCTGGCGCATGGCGTGCTGCTCTATCACTCGCTGATGGGGCAGGGCGATATCCGGCTCGGGTTCGGCAATTCCCTGTCGACGATAGCGTGGCTGACGGCCCTGATCTACTGGATGGCAAGCCGCCGGGCGCCGCTGGGCCGCCTGCAGGCCTGGGTCAGCGGCGCGGCGGCGCTGTCGGTGCTGGCGATGCTGGTGTTCGGCGAGACCCATACGATCCCGAGCTCGCAGGCGCTGGCCCTGCGCATGCATCTGGTGGTCTCTTTTCTCGCATACGGCCTGCTGGCCGTGGCGGCGCTGCACGCGGTCCTGATGACCATGCTCGAAAAGCAGCTGCATCGCGGTAGTTACGTCCGGGCGGGCGCGCCGCCGCTGCTGACGCTGGAGTCGATGCTGTTTCGAACCATTGGCGCGGGATTCGCGCTGCTGACGCTGGCGGTGTTCAGCGGCGTCTTCTTCTCCGAGGAGCTGTTCGGCGTTCCCCTGCAATTCACCCACAAGGTGGTGTTTGCCGTGCTTTCATGGCTGGTGTTCGGCGGCTTGCTGCTGGGGCGGTATTTCCGCGGCTGGCGCGGCCGCACGGCGCTGTACTGGACGATCACGGGGTTCACGTTTCTGCTGCTGGCCTACCTGGGCACGCAATTCGTGCTCGAGGTGATTCTCAAGCGCTGAGGCCCGGGGTTGGACAGTTTCTCGACCCAATCGCTGTTCATCGTGCTGGCAGTTCTGCTGCTGACGTCGGCTTTCTTCTCCGCATCCGAAACCGCGATGATGGCGATCAATCGCTATCGCTTGCGGCACGCCGCGGAGTCGGGGGTGCGCGGCGCGATGCGCGCCCAGGCCCTGCTGGACCGCACCGACAAGCTGCTCGGCGTCATCCTGCTGGGCAACAATCTGGTCAACGCCGCATCCGGAACGCTGTCGGCCGTGCTGGCCATCCGTCTGTTCGGCGACGGCGAGGTCGTCCTGTTCACCGCTACGCTGTTGCTGACTTTCGCCATTCTGGTGTTCAGCGAAGTGACCCCCAAAGTGATGGGCGCCTCGTATCCGGAACGCATTGCCTATCCGGCGGCCTTCGTACTGACGCCCTTGCTGAAGCTGGCCTATCCGGTCGTCTGGTTCGTCAACCTGTTCGTGCAGGGCATTCTGCGCACGCTGCGGATTCGCCAGCCTGAACCGGGGCAGGGCAACAGCCTCGGATTGCAGGAACTGCGCACCATCGTGCTCGAATCCTCGGGGCGATTGCCGCGCGAACACCACCGAATCCTGGTCAATCTGCTGGAACTGGAGGGCATTACGGTGGACGACGTGATGACCCCCCGCAGCCAGATCGAGGCGATCGATGCCGAGGATGCTCCCGAACGCCTGCGCCAGCAGATCGCGACCAGCCATCACACCCGGCTGGTGGTGCAACAGGGGTCGCCCGACCATGTGCTGGGCGTGCTCCACGTGCGGCGGGTGCTGCATGCTCTCGCCGGCGCGACACTCGATGCCGAAACCCTGAAGGCGAATCTCGAGGAGCCCTACTTCGTTCCGGCGGGTACGCCGCTTTTCACGCAGTTGCGCAATTTCCAGAGCGCCCGGCGCCGGCTGGCCCTGGTGGTCGACGAGTATGGCGAGCTGCAGGGATTGGTGACGCTGGAGGACCTGCTCGAGGAAATGGTCGGGGAATTCACGACCCAGGCGCCATCCGACAAAGGCTACCTGCGGCGCGACACGGACGGCAGCTGGCTGGTGGAAGGCGGTGTCCTGCTCCGGCACCTGAACCGGAAGCTGGGACTGGAGTTGCCACTGGACGGTCCCAAGACGCTGAATGGCCTGCTGCTCGAACAATTCGAGGATATTCCGGAGGCGGGTGTGAGCATCAAGCTGGGTACCGTGCCGGTCGAGATCGTGCAAACCCAGGGCCGGGCCGTGAAAATCGCACGCATCCATGTGCCGAAACAGGACGAGGCGTCGAGAAACGCCTCAATTTAGACGGGAAATCGCCGTAATGGCCTGTGATGTCCTGCCGGGTCCTTGTGACGGCCCGGCCCGGGCGCTAATCTGCTACAGGACTTGTCTGGAACCGAGTTATGGCCGCTGTGACAAATAGCATCAATCTAACCGGGCTGGCGCGCGCCATGGTCAACCATGGCTGGCTGTCCGAAAACGATGCCGAAGGCGTCTGGAAACGCGCCGCCCAGGCGGGCGACTCTTTCGTCACCGAACTGATCCGGGGCAAGCGTTTCAAGGCCGAGCAGATCGCTGAGTTTGCGGCCGTCTCCTTCGGTTATCCCTTCATGGATCTGGCCGCGATGGATCCCGAGAGCCTGCCGCAGGGGCTGCTCGACCCCAGGCTGATGCAGAAACGCCGCGTGGTGGCGCTCTATCAGCGGGGCAACAAACTGTATGTCGGCACGTCCGACCCGACCCAGCTGCAGGCGCTGGATGAAGTCAAATTCCAGACCGGACAGACTGTCGAGCCGGTCGTGGTCGAAGACGACAAACTCGGCAAGCTTATCGAGAAAGTGGGCGAGGCGGCGGACAACACGCTGGCCGTGCTCAACGCCGAGGACCTCAACCTCGATTTCGCCGACGAGGAAACGAGCAGCCAGCCGGACGCCGGCGGTATCGAGATCGACGATGCACCGGTGGTGCGCTACCTGCAGAAGATCATGCTCGACGCGATCAACGCCGGCGCGTCCGACATCCACTTCGAACCCTACGAGAAGTTCTACCGCATCCGCTACCGCCGCGACGGCATCCTGTACGAAGTGGCGCAGCCGCCGATGGCGATCAAGGACAAGGTCGCATCGCGCATCAAGGTGCTGTCGCGCCTGGATATCGCAGAAAAACGCGTGCCGCAGGACGGCCGGATGAAGATGGTGCTGTCGAAGACGCGTGCGATCGACTTCCGGGTCAGCACGCTGCCCACGCTCTACGGCGAAAAGATCGTCATGCGGATTCTCGATCCGTCGAGTGCGCAGCTCGGGATCGAGGCGCTGGGCTACGAGCCCTGGCAGAAAGAGGCGCTGCTGGCTGCCGTGCAGCGCCCCTACGGCATGGTACTGGTCACCGGCCCCACCGGTTCCGGTAAAACCGTGTCGCTCTACACCTGCCTCAATATCCTCAACAAGCCCGACGTCAACATTTCCACTGCGGAAGATCCGGCGGAAATCCAGCTGCCGGGCATCAACCAGGTCAACGTCAACGACAAGGCCGGCCTCACATTCTCGGCCGCGCTCAAATCCTTCCTGCGCCAGGATCCGGACGTGATCATGGTCGGCGAAATCCGCGACCTGGAAACGGCGGACATCGCCATCAAGGCTGCGCAGACCGGCCACATGGTGATGTCGACCCTGCACACCAACGATGCGCCGGGCACGCTGACCCGCCTGCTCAATATGGGTGTCGCGCCGTTCAACGTGGCTTCGTCGGTGATCCTCATCACCGCGCAGCGCCTTGGACGCCGGCTGTGCGGCTGCAAGCAGCCGGTGGACATGCCGCGCGAAACCCTGCTGGCAGCCGGATTCAACGATGACCAGCTCGACGGCACCTGGAAGCCCTACAAGCCGGTCGGATGCGAAATCTGCGGCGGCACCGGCTACAAGGGGCGGGTCGGTATCTATCAGGTCATGCCGATCACCGACGCCATGACGCGCATCATCCTCAAGGGCGGCAACGAAGCCGATATCGCCGACCAGGCCCGCCGCGAAGGCGTGCTCGACCTGCGGCAGGCCGGCCTGCTCAAGGTCAAGGCCGGTCTGACCTCGCTGGAAGAGGTCGAGGCCGTCACCAACATCTAAAGGACTTCAACGGAATGGCTACAGCGGCGAAGGCAATCAAGGATTCCACCTTTCTCTGGGAAGGGATGGACAAGCGCGGCAAGAAGGTCAAGGGGCAGATGCTTGCGGGCGGCGAGGCCGTGGTCAATTCGCTGCTGCGCAAGCAGGGCATCACCGTTACCAAGGTGAAGAAACAGAGCGCACTGTTCGGCGGCACCAAGCGCATCACCGACAAGGACGTCACCCTGTTCACCCGCCAGCTGGCGACGATGATGAAAGCCGGCGTGCCGCTGCTGCAGGCCTTCGATATCGTCGCGCGCGGCCATTCCAACCCCTCCATGCAGCGTCTGCTCGCCGAGATCAAGGCGGACATCGAGAAGGGCAGCAGCCTGACCCAGGCCTTCGGCCGTCATCCGCGCTATTTCGACGCGCTGTTCTGCAACCTCGTCGGGGCGGGCGAAGCGGCGGGCATCCTGGACGCGGTGCTGGAGCGGCTGGCGGTCTACAAGGAAAAAATCCTGGCCATCAAGGGCAAGATCAAATCGGCCCTGTTCTATCCGCTGTCCATCATCGTCGTGGCCTTTGTCATTACGGCCATCATCATGATTTTCGTGATTCCCGCGTTCAAGGAACTGTTCTCCAGCTTCGGCGCCGACCTGCCTGCGCCGACGCTGGTCGTGATGGCGATATCCGATTTCTTCGTCGAATGGTGGTGGGCGATCTTCGGTGCCATTGGCGGCGCTATCTATGGCTTTTTCCAGGCCTGGAGGCGTTCGAAGAAGATGCAGATGATCATGGACAAGCTGATGCTGCGTCTGCCGATTTTCGGGCCGGTCATCGAGAAGGCCACTATCGCGCGCTGGACCCGCACCCTGTCTACGATGTTCGCGGCCGGCGTGCCGCTGGTGGAGGCACTCGACTCCGTCGGCGGCGCCTCGGGCAACCAGGTTTTCGTCGAGGCGACGAGCAAGATACGCAGCGAGGTTTCGACCGGTACGGCGCTGACCGTGGCGATGCAGAATTCGGGGCGCTTCCCGAACATGGTGCTGCAAATGGCCGCCATCGGCGAGGAATCGGGCTCGCTCGACTCCATGCTCGGCAAGGTGGCCGATTTCTACGAGGCCGAAGTGGACGATGCCGTCGATGCCCTGTCCAGCCTGATGGAACCGATGATCATGGTGGTGCTCGGCACCCTGATCGGCGGCATGGTCATCGCCATGTACCTGCCGATCTTCAAGATGGGTCAGGTCGTCTGATGCCGGCGCCCTTCGCGGAACCAGCCCTCCTCGCGGGGCTGGTTTTTTTATTGGGCCTGTTGGTCGGCAGTTTTCTCAATGTCGTCGTGCACCGGCTGCCCCGCATGATGGAGGCCGAATGGCGCGCGCAGTGCGCGGAGTTGCGCGGCGAGCCCGTGGATGCCGGCGAACCCTATAACCTCGCTGTGCCGCGTTCCGCCTGTCCTGCCTGCGGCCACGGGATCACGGCCCTGGAAAACGTGCCCGTCCTGTCATGGATGTGGCTGCGCGGCCGGTGTTCGGCCTGCGGCGTATCGATCAGTGCACGCTATCCGGCGATCGAACTGCTGACCGCCCTGCTGTCGGCGGCGGTCGCCTGGAAATGGGGCTGGAGTGTCCAGACCCTGGGCGCATTGCTGCTGATCTGGGGGCTGATCGCACTCGCCTTCATCGATCTCGATACGACGCTGCTGCCGGACAGCCTGACCCTGCCGCTGGTCTGGCTGGGTTTGCTGTTCAATCTCGATGGCCAGTTCGCCCGTCTGGACGATGCCGTCGTCGGCGCGATCGCGGGCTATCTCGTCCTGTGGTCGGTCTACTGGCTTTTCAAGCTTGCCACCGGCAAGGACGGAATGGGTTACGGCGATTTCAAGCTGCTCGCGGCGATCGGGGCCTGGCTGGGCTGGCAACTGCTGCCGGTGACACTGTTGCTGGCGTCGGTCGTGGGCGCGGCCGTCGGCATTGCGATGATCGTCTTCGTCAAGCACGACCGGCGGGTGCCGATTCCGTTCGGCCCCTATCTTGCGGGTGGCGGGCTGGTCGCCCTGTTTTTCGGTGCCGATCTGACCGGCGCCTATCTCGCGCAGTTCTGATGTTCGTCGTGGGCCTGACCGGCGGCATCGGTTCGGGCAAGTCGACCGTTGCCGAGCGGTTTGCGGCGCGAGGCGTACCGGTCGTCGACACCGACGCCATCGCGCGCGACCTGATGGCGCCGGATGCCGCCGCACTGGCAGCCGTGACGGCCCGCTTCGGTCCGGCCATCCTGCGGGCCGACGGTACGCTCGATCGCGCCGCCCTGCGCCGCATCGTATTCGACGATCCTGCCGCGCGCGCGGTGCTGGAAGGCATCCTGCACCCCTTGATTCGCCGGGAGGCCGAACGCCGGCTGCAGACGCTCTCGGCATCTTATGCCCTGCTCGCGGTACCGCTGCTCGTGGAAACTGGCGTTTGTCGTGAATATGTGCAGCGTGTGCTGACGATCGAATGCCCGGAACCGGTCCGGATCGAGCGTGTCATGGCGCGCAGTGGCCTGACCCGGGGCGAGGTAGCGGCCATTGTGGCGGCCCAGGCAAGCGATGCCGAGCGGCGGGCGGTGGCCGACGACGTGCTGGACAATGCAGGCGCGCCGGCGACACTGGACGCTGCGGTGGCTCGATTGCATGCCCGTTATCTGGCGCTGGCACAGGCGGGGCTTGCCGGGTTTTCGACCTGAATCCGGCGGGCCCGGTTTGAATTTCGGCCGTAAACGGCGACAATCGGGCGATAACTCCCGGCAACCGTGGCGTGATCGATTACGAATACCCTCTCTCCGAGCGCATCCGCACCCTGCTGCGGCTGGAAGACCTGTTCGAGCGTTTCGACGTCTATGCGGCGTCGCCGTTGCGGCACGCCCATCATGCCGCGCTCCTGACGCTGTTCGAGCTGGCCGAGGTGGCGGCACGCGCCGACCTCAAGACCGATCTGCTGCAAGAACTCGACCGTCAGAAGACCGTGCTCGCTGCACTGCGCGGCAACCCGCACGTCGAGGGGCGCACGCTGGAAACGGTGATTGCCGGTATCGAGTCGGCGCATCTGGGCATCCATCAGCTGTCGGGCAAGGTGGGGCAGCATCTGCGGGACGACGACTGGCTGATGGCAATCAAGCAGCGTGCGGGCATTCCGGGCGGCATGTGCGAATTCGACCTGCCGTCCTACCATCACTGGTTGCACCGGCCGGTCGAGGCGCGCGGCCGTGAACTGCGCGCCTGGCTTGCGCCGTTCGCGCCGATCCGCTCCGCAGTCGACATCGTGCTGGGCCTGCTGCGCGACAGCGGCCAGCCGGAGCGGCAGCACACCGACAACGGCTATTACCAGCGCATGCTCGAGTCGCGCAATCCGCATCTGATCCGGGTGACGCTGGACGAGGCGGTCCCCTGCGTCCCGGAGATTTCGGCGAACAAGTACGTGCTCAACATCCGTTTCGTCCATACCGGTGGCGGTCAGCTGCGGGCCTGCGCCGACCAGCCCATCGATTTCGATCTGACTTTCTGTACGCTGTGAAGCTACCCGCCGTCACGTGTCCGACCTGCGGCGCAGGGGTTGCCTGGACAGCCGGGAATCGCTGGAAGCCATTTTGCAGCGAACGCTGCAAACTCATCGATCTGGGGCACTGGGCAAGCGAGCAGTATCGCGTGCCCGCGGAGTCGCCGCCGGATGACGAGGGTGCGCCGCCCGGCGAGACCGGGCGGCCGCAATAGGGATTTACTTCTTGTAGGTCTTGACGCCGCTTGTCGTGCCGAGCAGCAGCACGTCAGCGCCGCGGCGGGCGAACAGGCCGTTCGTCACCACGCCGACGATCTGGTTGATCGCGGTTTCCAGCGACCCCGGATCGACGATGTCGAGGCCGTGCACGTCGAGAATCAGGTTGCCGTTGTCCGTGGTGAAACCCTCGCGCAACCGGGGCTGGCCGCCCAGCTTCACCAGCTCGCGCGCCACGTAGGAGCGCGCCATCGGCACCACTTCCACCGGCAGGGGAAACCTGCCGAGCACGCCGACCCGCTTGGATTCGTCGCAGATGCAGATGAACTGCTTGCTGCATGCGGCAACGATCTTTTCGCGCGTGAGCGCGCCGCCGCCGCCTTTCACCATGGCGAAATGCTCGGTGATTTCATCGGCACCGTCGACATAGATTTCGAGTTCGCCCACGCTGTTGAGATCCAGCACCTGGATGCCATGGCCTTTCAGGCGCGCGGCGGTTGCCTCGGAACTGGCTACTGCGCCGTCGATGCGGCCCTTGACCTCGGCCAGCGCGTCGATGAAGTAATTGGCGGTGGAACCGGTGCCTACGCCGATGATGCCGCCTTTGGCATATTCCACCGCGGCACGCGCCACGGCCTGCTTCATTTCGTCCTGCGTCATGGTGTCTTCGTCCGTTTCGAGTAGCCGGCTAAGATAGCGACATCGCCCGCATTTATCAAACTTCGCCATGAGCCAGCCCGACGACTATCTCGAACGCATCCTGACCTCGCGCGTCTACGACGTGGCCGAGGAGTCGCCACTGGATCCCGCCCACAATCTCTCGCGTCGACTCGGCAACCGAATCCTGCTGAAACGCGAGGATCTGCAGCCCGTGTTTTCGTTCAAGTGCCGCGGCGCCTACAACAGGATGGCGCAGCTCAAGCCCGCGCAGCGTGCGCGGGGGGTGGTCGCGGCGTCGGCGGGCAATCATGCGCAGGGGGTCGCCCTGGCGGCACAGAAGCTCGGTGTGCGGGCCACCATCGTCATGCCGGCAACCACGCCGAAGATCAAGGTCGATGCCGTCGCGGCGCGCGGATCACAGGTCATTCTGCACGGCGACAACTACGACGAAGCCTACGCGCACGCCATGCAATTGACCCGCGAGGCACGCGCGACCTTTGTCCACCCCTACGACGACCCCGACGTGATCGCCGGCCAGGGCACGGTGGCGATGGAGCTGCTGCGCCAGCACCCTGGCCCCATCCATTCCGTCTACATCCCGGTCGGCGGGGGCGGGCTCATCGCCGGCATGGCGGCCTACATCAAGCGCCTGCGGCCGGAGATCAAGATTGTCGGCGTCGAGCCGGAGGATGCCGACGCGATGGCACGCTCGCTGTGCAAAGGCGAGCGGGTGACCCTCGCGCGCGTCGGCATCTTCGCCGACGGCGTTGCGGTGAAGAAGGTCGGCAAGGAGACTTTCCGGCTTGCCCAGCGCTATGTGGACGAGATCGTTCGCGTCAACAACGATGCCATCTGTGCCGCGATCAAGGACGTGTTCGAGGACACCCGCTCGATTCTCGAACCGGCCGGCGCGCTGTCGGTGGCCGGTCTCAAGGCAGCGGTCGCGGGCGACCGGCTGAAGGACAAAACACTTGTTGCCGTGGCCTCGGGCGCCAACATGAACTTCGACCGCCTGCGGCATGTGGCCGAGCGTGCGGAACTGGGTGAAAAGCGCGAAGCCGTGCTCGCCGTCACCATCCCCGAGACACCGGGCAGTTTCAAGGCGTTCTGCAGTCTGCTCGGCGCGCGCAACATTACCGAATTCAACTACCGCTATTCCGATCCCCGCGTCGCGCGTGTCTTCGTCGGCCTGTCGGTGCCGGGTGCGGGCGAGGGCGCGCGGCTGGTCGATACGCTGGGCCGGCACGGTCTGGAAGCGGTCGATCTGACCGACAACGAAATGGCGAAACTGCACGTCCGCCATCTGGTCGGCGGGCGGGCGCCCGCTGCCGACAACGAAGTGCTGTACCGCTTCGAGTTCCCGGAGCGGCCGGGGGCGTTGATGCAGTTCCTGCAAAGCATGAGCACCGGCTGGAACATCAGCCTCTTTCACTACCGCAACCACGGTGCCGACTACGGCCGCGTGCTGGTCGGCATCCAGGTGCCCGAGCAGGACAAGCCCGCTTTCCATAAATTTCTGGACGGCCTGGGCTACCGCTACTGGGATGAATCGCGCAATCCCGCCTACAGGCTTTTCCTGGCCTGAGCGTATTCGCCCGGCGAGCGGTCGCGCCCGCCGGGCCGGTGCTTACTTCTTCGTGCCGCAGGTATTCATGCCCAGCAGCGTGTAGGCCGGGCAGAATTTGAACAGACCGGTAGCCAGTGGCAGCACGCCGATCCAGGCCCAGACCGGACCGCCGGCGAATGCTGCCCAGCCGATCAGGACCAGGCCGACGATGATGCGCAGCGCGCGATCGATGCTTCCAACGTTGCAGCTCATGATGCACTCCCGTAAATGGTTGAACGGCCTCGACGAGGCGCAGGCAGCATAGCGCGTATCTCGGCTCCCGTCAGGCGGGCGCGCGACTGACGGGCCACGCAGGCGTTTTTCCATATTGGCCTGCGATACGGCGTGTTACGCTCGCGGCCATGCTGGGGAGATTCTGTATCGCCATTTTCTGCGCCGTGGTGGCCGGGTGGGCCGCCGCCGCGCCGGGCGACGACGGGGTGCTGCGTGCCCGTGCCGCCTATCTGGAGCGGCAGCCCGCGCAATTCGAGCGTGCAGCCCGTACCGTGCCTGCCGACCATGTTCTGGCCCCTTACGTCGAATACTGGCGGTTGATGCTGAAAGGCCGCGACAACGACGCCGACATCGCCACCTTCCTGGTCCGTTATCCCGGCACGCGTCTGGCCGAGTCGGTGCGCGCCGACTGGTTGCGCAGCCTGGGCACGCGTGCCGACTGGACGCGCTATCTGGCCGAATATCCGAAGCTTGAGAAATCCGACACCGCCCTGCAGTGCTATGCCTACCGCGCCGAATGGACGCGCGGCGACCGCAGCCATGCCCGTGAGGCGGTTGCCTTGTGGTTCACCGGCCGCGATATGCCGGGCGCCTGCACACCGCTGTTCGCACTGTTGATCGATGCCCGTTTCCTCCAGGAAGAAGACGTGTGGCGCCGCATGCGGCTGGCGTTGGATGCGGGCAATGCCGGCGTTGCCCGTGCGGTGTCGAGCGCCCTGCCGGAAGCGCGCCGTCCGGCGGCGGCCCTGTTCGACCGGGCGGCGCGCGATCCGGCACGTTTTCTCGCATCCGACGATCGCGATCCCGCCCATCGCGGCAACCGCGAGCTTGTGCTGTTCGCGCTCGATCAGCTCGCGCGCAACGATTCGGCCGCTGCCGCCCGCGCGCTGGCGCCCTGGTCGGACAGGCTCACGGTCGAGGAACGGCAGGCGGCCTGGGCGCGGCTGGCGACCCGCGCCGCCCGCAGGCACGAACCGGTTGCGCTGGACTGGTTTGCGCAGGCGGGTGTTCTCGGCGTGACCGACGTACAGCGCGAATGGTGGGTGCGCGCCGCCTTGCGTGAAGGTGTCTGGGGGGATGCGTTGCGCGTGATCGACAGCATGGGCGATGCGCAGCGCGGCCAGCCTGCCTGGCGTTACTGGCGGGCCCGCGCGCTGCTGGCGCAGGGGCAGCGTGCGGCGGCCAGCCCATTGCTGCTGGCCTTGTCGCGCGAGCCGCATTACTACGGCCAACTGGCGCTGGAGGAGCTGGGGCCGGTAATGGCCGCGCCTGTCATCAACATCAAGCCCGGCGGCGAAGAGCAGGCCGCGGTGGCGCGCGATCCCGGTGTCGTGCGTGCGCTGGCCCTCTATGCGCTGGGCCTGCGCAGCGAGGCGACCCAGGAGTGGGTCTGGGCGACGCGCGCCTACACCGACGCGCGCCTGCTCGCCGCAGCCGAACTGGCACGACAGGCCGAGTGGTACGACCGTGCGATCAACACCGCCGAACGCACCCGCGACCTGCACGATTTCGAATTGCGTTTTCTCGCGCCCTATCGCGAGCTGGCGCAGACTGCCGCACGCGACAACGGTCTGGACGAAGCCTGGGTCTTCGGCCTGATGCGGCAGGAAAGCCGTTTCGCCAACGTCGCGCGATCCAGCGCCGGCGCGTCGGGCCTGATGCAGATCATGCCGGCGACGGCACGCTGGATCGCCAAGCGCCTCGGCGTCGAACGGTTCAAGGCGCAGGACATCCAGGACCCGGCCACCAACATCCGTTTCGGGGCCTATTACCTGCGTCATGTGCAGGACCGGCTGGACGGTTCGCCGGTGCTGGCCACCGCCGGCTACAACGCCGGGCCCGGCCGTGCGGAGCGCTGGCGCGACACCCGGCCGATGGAAGCGGCGGTCTACATCGAAACCATCCCTTTCGCCGAAACGCGGGATTACGTGAAGAAGGTGATGAGCAACGCGATGTACTACGCCATGCGGTTCGGCCAGCCCTCGGTGCTGCTGAAGGACCGGTTGGGTACGGTGCCGCCGCGCACCGAAGCCGTGCCGCCAGAGCTCGACAGCGCCGCTGCGGCGGATGCAGAATCCGCGGAGCCCTAGGGCGCCCGAATGCCGTTCGCCCGGGCGCCCTGCTAGAATTCGGGCGCTCCGTCCGTTGCGCGAATCGCATCCATGAAAACCGAACGCATCTGCATCCTCGGCGGGTCCGGCTTCGTCGGCACCCATCTCGTCAGTCTGCTGGCTGCCCGCGGCATCCGGGTTCGCGTGCTGTCTCATCGCCGCGAACTGACCAAAGCGCTGATTCTGCTGCCCACGGTCGAGGTCATCGAGACCGACGTGCACGATCAGCACGAGCTGGTGCGGCACTTCCGCGGCATGGACGCGGTGATCAATCTGGTCGGCATCCTGCACGAGAGCAACGTCGGCCGCGTCGATCTGCCCAGCGCACGGCGCGGTGACTTCCAGAAGGTGCACATCGAACTTGCGCGCAAGGTCGTCCATGCCTGCGGCGAAACCGGCGTCCACCGCCTGCTGCACATGAGCGCACTGGGCGCGGACCCCAATTCACGCTCCGCCTACCAGCGTTCCAAGGGCGTTGCCGAAGCGCTGGTGCGCGAGGCCGGCATGCGCCATCGCGAGCACGAGAACTGGTATCTCAACGGCCCCAAGTTCGTCCATGGCTACGGGCTCAATGTCACGCTCTTCCGGCCGTCGGTCATTTTCGGCCGGGGCGATTCTTTCCTGTCGATGTTTGCACGCCTGTTGAGGCTGTTTCCCGTCCTGCCACTCGCGTCGGCGGACACCCGTTTCGCGCCGGTGCACGTGGACGATGTTGCACGTGCCTTTGCCGACAGCCTCGACAACCCGGCCACCTTCGGCCAGACCTACGATCTGTGCGGGCCCCGGGCCTACACCCTGCGCGAACTGATCGAATACGTGGGGGCGCTCATTGGCAGGCCCCGCAGCGTTCTGGCACTGGGCAAATGGCCGTCGTACTTCCAGGCCTGGGCCATGGAGTTCAAACCGGGCAGGAAACTGATGACGCGCGACAACTACTTCGCGATGTGCACCGACAATGTCTGTTCCGGCCCGTGGCCGGCCGTGTTCGCGTTTCAGCCGGCTGCGCTCGAGGCCGTCGCGCCCGAATATCTGCGCGACGATACGCCGCGCGCGCGTTACGAGGATTACCGCGAACAGGCGGGCCGCTAGACGCGTGTCATGAAGACCTACATCGTCGGCGGCGCGGTGCGCGACCGGCTGCTCGGCCTGCCGGTCGCCGACCGCGACCACGTCGTGGTCGGCGCTACGCCCGACGAGATGATCGCGCTGGGTTATCAGCCGGTCGGCCGCGATTTTCCGGTTTTCCTGCATCCCGCCACCCACGAGGAATACGCGCTGGCGCGTACCGAGCGCAAATCGGGCCGCGGCTATACGGGCTTCGTCGTCCATGCCGCGCCCGAAGTCACGCTGGAAGAAGATCTGCTGCGCCGCGACCTCACCATCAACGCCATGGCCGAGGATGCGGACGGCCATCTGATCGACCCCTACGGTGGACGGCACGATCTCGATGCACGCTTGTTTCGCCATGTCAGTGCCGCCTTCGCCGAGGATCCGGTGCGCATTCTGCGCGTGGCGCGTTTTGCCGCGCGTTACGCCGGTTTCGGGGTGGCGCCGGAAACCCTCGCGTTGATGCGGCAGATGGTCGAGGCCGGCGAAGTCGATGCGCTGGTGCCCGAACGGGTATGGCAGGAAGTGTCGCGCGGCCTGATGGAAAACCAGCCGTCGCGCCTGTTCGGGGTGCTGCGCGCGTGCGGCGCGCTGGCGCGGCTTTTTCCGGAAATCGACCGGCTGTTCGGCGTGCCGCAGCCGCCCGAGCATCATCCGGAAATCGATACCGGCGTACACGTCATGCAGGTCGTCGATTGGGCTGCGCAGCAGGGCTATGCGCTGCCGGTGCGCTTCGCCGCGCTCACCCACGATCTGGGCAAGGGCGTCACGCCGCCGCAGTTCTGGCCCCGGCACCACGGCCACGAGGCGAAAAGCGTCGAACTCGTCCGTGCACTGTGCGAACGCCTGCGCGTGCCCGCCGAGTGCCGCGATCTTGCGCTGATCGTGGCGCGCGATCACGGCAATATCCACCGCGCGCCCGAGCTGCGGCCGTCCACGCTGGTCGAGCTGTTCGAACGGGCCGATGCCTTTCGTCGCCCCGAGCGCTTCGAGCAGGTGTTGCAGGCCTGCGAATGCGATTTCCGGGGCCGGCCGGGCTACGAAGAAAAATCCTATCCCGCACCGGACTATCTGCGGGCTGCGCTGGCCGTCGCCCGCGCAGTCGACGCCGGGGCGGCGGCGCGCCAGGCCGGTCCAGCCCGCGCGCGATCGGCGGTATTCGAGGCGCGCGCCCGGGCTCTGGCGGCCTGGCGGATGCATTGACCCTATCCATCGGCCCTGTCAGTTCATACAATGACAGTATCTTTGAATAAGCTTATCCGGGAACGCGCATCATGCCGTACAGCGAACAAGCCGTATTGTCGGTTCGGCCCTGGTCGGACAAAACCTTCAGTTTCACGCTCAGCCGCCCGCAGGATTTCGCTTTCGCCAGCGGTGAATTCGTCACCATCGGCCTCAAGCGCGAAGGCAAGCTGATCGCGCGGGCCTATTCCATCGTATCGCCGGGCGATGCGTCTGAGCTCGAGTTCCTGAGCATTCACGTGCCGGACGGTCCGCTGACCAGCCAGCTTGCCCAGGTGCGGCCGGGCGATTCCGTCTGGGTCAACAGCAAACCCACCGGCTCGCTGACGCTTGAACATGTCAGACCGGGCAGGGTGCTCTACATGATCGCCACCGGTACCGGTCTGGCGCCTTTCATGAGCCTGGTGCGCGATCCGGCCACTTTTGCGCGTTTCGAACATGCCGTGCTGGTTCATTCGGTGCGGACCGAAGCGGAGCTGGCCTATCGCGAGGAGCTCGAATCCCGCATGAACGGCCGCTTCCATTACGTGCCGACGGTGACCCGCGAACCTTTCCCCACGCCCGAGCGCGGCAGTGTGCTGTTCCAGTCCGGCGTGCTGGCCGAGCGGTTCGGGCTGCCGGCGGTCGACCCTGAAAACGACAGGGTCATGATCTGCGGCAACCCCGAGATGACGCGCGAAATGACCGACCATCTCAAGGCAGCGGGCTGGACGATCACCAATCACCGCGGGATCGGCAATTTCACCACCGAGCTCGCGTTTGTCACCCATCATGCCTGAACGCCGGGTCTGCCACGCGTCGTCGGCGTAGGCCGGGGCGTCGTACACTATTCGGGGGCTGCGTTGCCAGGAGAAAGTGCGGGTTGCAAGACATGCCGTGCCGTCGGGGGCCGGCTTGTGTCCGGTTTCGCGAACAGTATCCCGAGTCGACCCCTGCAGTGCCGGAACGGCGTGAACCGGTCCTGAACGCATGGACGCGCAGACACACAACCGCCGCACGCTGACGCTCGCCGCGCTGGGCGTGGTGTATGGCGACATCGGCACCAGTCCGCTGTATGCCCTGAGAGAAACCCTGAATCCGGCCCATGGCATTCCGCCCGGGCCGGAATCGGTTCTGGGGGCGGCATCGGCGATCTTCTGGGCGCTGGTGCTGGTGGTGTCGCTGAAATACGTGTTGCTGGTGCTGCGGGCGGACAACCACGGCGAGGGCGGCATCATGGCCCTGCTCGCGCTGGCGAAACAGGCCGTTGCGCAGCGGCCGCGCGCGCTGCGCGTCGTGGCGCTGGCCGGCATGGCGGGGGGCGCGCTGTTCTACGGCGATGCGGTACTCACCCCCGCGATCTCGGTGCTGTCGGCCGTCGAAGGCCTGTCGGTCGGCACCCACGTGTTCGAACCCTACGTCGTGCCGATCGCGCTGGGCGTGCTGACCGGGCTTTTCCTGATGCAGCGGCGCGGCACGGCCAGCGTGGGCGCCTGGTTCGGGCCGGTGGCCCTGATCTGGTTCGCGGCGCTGGCCGTGGGCGGCGTGTATCAGATCGTTCAGCACCCGCAGGTCATGGCAGCGCTGCATCCGGCGCATGCCTGGTATTTCCTCACCGAGCACGGGTTCGCTTCTTTCGTGGTGCTGGGTGCGGTGCTGCTGGCGTTCACCGGTGCCGAAGCCCTGTACGCCGACATGGGGCATTTCGGCCGGACGCCGATCCGGCTGGCCTGGTATGGCGTGGTATTTCCCGCGCTGGTGCTGAACTATCTGGGGCAGGGGGCACTGCTGTCGCGCGATCCCGGTGCGGTGGACAACCCCTTCTTCCTGCTCTTTCCGGGCTGGGCGCTGTATCCCATGGTGCTGCTCGCCACTGCCGCCACCATCATCGCCTCGCAGGCCACGCTGACCGGGGCGTTTTCGTTGACCCGCCAGGCCATCCAGCTCGGTTTTCTGCCGCGCATGCAGGTGATCCAGACCTCTTCACGCGCCTATGGGCAGATTTACATTCCGGTCGTGAACTGGATGCTGTTCGTCCTGATCGTTGCGGTCGTCATCGGATTCGGCGAATCGGCCGATCTGGCGGCGGCCTATGGTCTTGCGGTCACCGGCACCATGCTGGTGACCACGCTTCTGACTTTCTTCGTGATCCATTACGGCTGGGGCTACGGTTTCGGCCTCAGTCTCGCGGCCACCGGCGCATTCGTGCTGATCGATGCCGCTTTCCTGTCGTCCAGTCTGCTCAAGATCGTCCAGGGCGGCTGGTTCCCGCTGATGCTGGGCACAGCGGTATTTGTCGTCATGCTGACCTGGGTACAGGGCCGGCGTGCCGTCCTGGCCCGCGTCGGCACCTCTGACATGCCGCTGATGGATTTCCTGGACACGCTGATGGCGCATCCGCCGACCCGCGTGCCGGGCACGGCCGTATTCCTCAACGCCAGCGCGCGTACGGTGCCGCACGCACTGTTGCACAATCTCAATCACAACCGGGTGCTGCACGAACGGCTGATCTTCCTTACCGTGCGTATCCGCACCGAACCCTGGGTGCCGTTCGAATCGCGCATGCAGGTCGAACCGCTGGGCCATGACGCCTATGCCGTGACGCTCACTTTCGGTTTCAAGAACCGCCCCGACGTGCCTGCGACGCTCGAGGGGCTCGGCGCGCAACTGGGTGTTGCCATCGAACCGATGGAAACTTCATATTTCCTGAGCCGCGAAACCATCATCTCCGACGCGGTATCGGACAGCGGCATGGCGCGCTGGCGCGAGCATCTGTTCCGCTGGCTGTCGCGCAACGCCGGCAGCGCGGTGGAATATTTCAATCTCCCGGCCAACCGGGTGATCGAGCTCGGCTCGCGCGTGGCGATCTGAGCCGCGTGGCCAGCCGGTGCCGAACGGCGTTCCAAAACGGCAGCGCCCTTGTCACAATGCGCCTGAAACACCCGATCAAAACGGCGCCATGGCGCGCATGACCGCTGCGCTGCAGAAGCGGAGCCGTGCGATGCGGACGGGTTCAAAAGGGAGAGGCGACGATGCGGACATGGCTGACGGGGATCTTGCTGGGCTGGGCGTTTGCAGCGGGTGCGGCCAGTGTGACGGCGTTCAGTCCGGAAGGCACGGCCAAGGGCGTACGCCAGGCATCGGCCCGCTTCGACGCACCGATGACCGCGCTGGGCGATCCGCGTCAGGCCGATCCCTTCGTCGTCGACTGTTCCGTCCCCGGCAGCGGAAAGTGGCTCGACGAGCGTACCTGGGTCTACGATTTCGAGCGCGACCTGCCCGGTGCGACCCGCTGCGTTTTCGTTCTGCGCGAAGGCCTGAAGGATGCGGCGGGCCAGGCGCTTGCGCCGCGCACCTTCCACTTCGATACCGGCGGCCCGCAGGTGTTGGCGGTACGGCCGTGGGAAGGCGGTGCCGTCGACGAACGCCAGATCTTTCTGCTCGCTTTCGATGCGCGCGTGAAGCCGGGCACACTGGCCGAACGTGCCGCCTGCCGCGTGCGCGGGCTGGCCGACCGGATCGAGGTCGAAGTGTTGCAGGGCACGCAGCGCGAGGCCGCGCTGGCACCGTTCAAGGACAGGCACGATCCGCTGTTCCGCCGCCGTTTCGCACCCAGCGCCGAAACGACCGAGGCGCTGCGCTGCAAACGGCCGCTGCCGAACGATGCCGAAGTGAGCCTCCTCATCGAACCGGGCGTCGAAGCGGGCAACGGGCTCGCCAGCACTGAAGCCCACACCTTCGATTTCCGCGTGCGCCCGGCCTTCCGCCTGCGCGCGGTGTGCGACAAGGTGAACGCGCGGGCCGACTGCAATCCGCTCAGCGACATCCGTGTGGCGCTGGGCGGTTCGATCCGCCGTGACGCGGCGGCGACTGTCCGCCTGAGCGGCGCGGGCCGCAGCTGGCAGCCCGTATTCGACGGCGACGGCCCGTGGGTCGACGGCTGGCGCTTCAAAGGGCCGTTTCCGGAGAAGGCAGCGCTTACGCTGACGGTTCCGGCCGGTCTTGCCGACGCGGATGGCCGTGCGCTCGTCAATGCCAGCCAGCTTCCGCTCGCATTGCGCACCGATGCCTACCCGCCGCTCGCCAAATTCGCCGGCCACTTCGGCGTGATCGAGGCGGCAAATCCCGTGCTGCCGGTCACCCTGCGCAATCTCGAAACCGATGCCGCCGATCGCGCGCTCGCGCTGCCGGCCCGCATGGCATCCGTGCGCGAAGGCGGCGATGCGATGGTGATCGGCTGGCTGAGACATCTTCAAAGCGTGCGCTACGGCCGCACCGTGCCGAATCCCGATCCGAAGAAAGCGCCGCAGCGGCAGCCGGCCAATACCTTCCCGGTACTGGAGAACGTCAAACCGCTGGCCGAATTCGCCGTGCCCAAACCCGGCGGCGGCAAGGCCTTCGAAGTGGTCGGCATCCCCCTGCCGGGCCCCGGTTTTTACGTGGTCGAAGCGGGCAGTCCGCGTCTGGGGGCGGCCTATCTCGACGGCAAGGGCGCGTTCTACGTGCATACGGCTGCGCTGGTCACCAATCTCGTCGCGCACACCAAGATCGGCCGCGAATCCTCACTGGTGTGGGTGACTGCGCTCGATAGCGGCCTGCCGGTGGCGAAGGCGGGCGTGTCGGTCAGCGACTGCACCGGCAAGCCGGTCTGGCAGGGCGCCACCGATGCCCAGGGCCGTGCCGCGATCGGCCGGGCGCTGGGCGAGGCGCCGCATTGCCGCAACTGGCCGGGCGGCTGGTTCGTCTCGGCGCGCGTCGGAGCGGACCGGACCTTCACGCTGAGTTCGTGGAACGACGGCATCGAACCCTGGCGGTTCAATCTGCCGCCGGCGGACGTCTGGACGCCCGATATCGCGCACAGCGTGCTCGACCGCAGCCTGCTGCGCGCCGGCGATACGCTCGCGATGAAGCATTTCCTGCGTACGCGCACCGGCAGCGGTTTCGCCGTGCCGTCTTCGAGCGCGTTGCCGACGGCCGTGACGTTCATCCATGCCGGCAGCGGACAGCGCACAAGCCTGCCGGTGAAATTCGACGCGCGCGGTACCGCCGAAACGCAGTGGGCAATCCCGCGCGAGGCGCGCCTCGGCGCCTACGACATCGTGCTTGAACGCGGCAAGCGCAGCTGGAATGCCGGGCATTTCAATGTGTCCGCTTTCCGCCTGCCCACGATGCGCGCGCAGATCGGTCTGCCCGATACGCAACTGGTGCGCGCGCGCAGTGCCGCAGTCGATGTCGGCGTCCAGTATCTCGCCGGTGGCGGCGCGAGCGGTCTGCCGGTCAAGCTGCGCAGTCTGGTCGAGCCGCTGTACTACACGCACCCCGATTTTCCCGGTGCGGCCTTCGGCAACGGCGGCGTGAAGACCGGTATCGTGCGCGACGAGACCGTCTACGGGAATTTCGACGCATTCGAGGAGGGTGCCGATCCGCTGCCGGAGGCCGTCGCCGAGCCGGCGCGCACCTGGAAGGCGACGCTCGACCGGGCCGGCGCGGCGCGCATCGTCGTCGATGGCCTCGCGCCGCGCGATACGCTCGCGGCCCTGCGGCTCGAACTCGACTACGCGGACGCCAGCGGCGCGACCCAGACGGCTTCGCAGCGCATCACGCTGTGGCCCGGCGCGCGCGTGCCCGGCATCGCCATTCCCGACTGGAACGCGAGCGGCCCGCTGCGCTACGACATGGCCGTGATCGACGCCGGCGGCCGCGCCGTACCCGGCGCGCGCGTCGAGTCGGACATCTTCCTCGAACGCACCTACAGCCACCGCAAGCGGCTGGTCGGCGGTTTCTACGCCTACGAGAACGTGCGCGAGCTGACCCGTGTGGCGGCCGGCTGCGCCGGCGCAACCGATGCGCGGGGACGGTTCGCCTGCAGCCTTGTGCCGCCCGCGCGCGGCAGTCTCGTGGTGCGGGTGAAGACGGTCGATCCCGCCGGCAACGCGGTGTACGCGCATCGCGACGTCTGGGTGCCGGGCAGCGATGAAGCCTGGTTTGCCGGCAGCGATTCCGACCGCATGGATGTGCTACCCGAACGGCCCGCCTACGAGCCTGGCCAGACCGCGGAGCTGCAGGTGAAACTGCCGTACCGCGAGGCCACCGCGCTGGTCACGGTGGAACGCGAAGGTGTGCTCGACAGTTTCGTCGTGCCGCTGTCGGCCGCCCGTGCCACCGTGAAATTGCCGGTCAAGGCGCACTATGCGCCCAATGTCACGGTGTCGGTGCTGGCGGTGCGCGGCCGCGTCGGCGAGCCTGCGCCGACCGCGCTGGTCGATCTGGGCAAACCGGCCTACAAGCTGGGGGCGGCGAACCTGCGCGTGGGCACGCGGGCACATGCGCTGACCGTCGAGGTGAAGACGCCCGGGGCCGTCTACAAAGTGCGCGATACGGTGCCGGTTTCGATCCGGGTCGCGCGGGCGGACGGCGGCAAACTGCCGGCCGGCGCCGAGGTTGCCGTCGCGGCGGTGGACGAGGCGCTGCTCGAACTCGCGCCCAACCCGAGCTGGAAACTGCTGGACGCGATGATGGCGTCCCGCCCGTGGGAGGTCGACACCGCCACTGCGCAGATGCAGGTCGTGGGCAAACGGCATTTCGGCCGCAAGAGCCTGCCGCCCGGCGGCGGCGGCGGCAAGTTGCCGACGCGCGAGCTGTTCGATACGCGCGTGCTGTGGCAGGCGCGCGTCAAGCTCGACGGCAACGGCCGCGCGCAGCTCAAGGTGCCGCTGAACGACAGCCTCACAAGCTTCCGCATCGTCGCGGTCGCCAATGCGGGCGTCGGCTACTTCGGCGACGGTGCGGTGACGGTGCGGACGCATCAGGACCTGATGCTGCTATCCGGACTGCCGCCGGTGGTGCGTGCGGACGATGCCTTCCCGGCCGAATTCACGGTGCGCAACGGCAGCGACAAGGCGCTGACGGCCACGCTTGCACCGACCCTGAAAGCGCAGGGCACCACGCTGGCGACTGCGCCGCAGACCGTCACGCTCGCGCCCGGCGAAGCCCGCGCGCTCGTCTGGCCGGTCGCCGTGCCGGCGCAGGCGGGCGAGCTCGTCTGGCACGTCGAGGCGGCGGCCGGCACCGCGCGCGACGCGCTCGAGGTCAGGCAGACCGTACTGCCGGCCGTACCTGTGCGCGCGGTGCAGGCGACGCTGTTCCAGCTCGACGGCAACCACACGCTGCCGGTTGTGCGGCCGGCCGGGGCATTACCCGGCCTGGGCGGCATCACCGTCGCCGCTTCGTCGCGGCTGGCCGGCGATCTTTCGGCCATGCGCGACTACATGCGCACCTATCCCTACACCTGTACGGAACAGCGCATCTCGCGCGCGCTCGCGCTCGGCGACGCGGCGCTGTGGGCCGAGGCGACCGGCCGGCTGTCCGCCTCCCTCGACGGCAACGGCCTCGCGCGCTACTTCCCGAACGAGGGCCTGCCCGGCGACAGCGCGCTGACGGCCTATATCCTGAGCAGCGCACACGCCGCACGCCGGGCATTGCCGGACGACGCGCGCAGCGCCATGCTCGAAGGCCTGAAGGCCTACGTCGCCGGTCGCGTGCGCGACCAGGGCATAGGCTTCGCCGACCGCACCGTGCGGCGGCTGGGCGCCATCGCGGCGCTCGCGCGCTACGGCGAGGCCACGCCGGACATGCTCGACGCCGTCGTCGCCGCGCCCGGCCAGTGGCCGAGCTCCGCGCTGCTCGACTACATCGGGATCCTGCAGCGGCTGGCCAGCGTGCCCGACCGCGAGGCAAAGCTGAAAACCGCTCTCGACAGCCTGCGCGTGCGCATGGACCTGCGCGGCACCACGCTCAACTGGACGACGGATGCGCGCGACCGTCTGTGGTGGCTGATGGTTTCGCCCGATCTGAATGCCGCGCGCGCGCTGGAAACGCTGATCGACGAGCCCGCGCTGCAGGCCGAACTGCCGCGTCTGGCGCGCGGTCTGATGGCGCGCCAGAAACAGGGCCGCTGGGACCTCACCACGGCCAATGCGTGGGCGCGCATCGCGCTCGACCGCTTCGGCGAGCGCTTCGAGCCCGGCGCCGTGAGCGGCCAGACCCGGGTGGCGCTCGAAAGCGAAACGCGCACGATCGCGTGGCCGCAGCCCGCGCCGGTTGTGTTGCCGTGGCCTGCCGCGCCGGCCGGCCTGCATGTGAGCCAGCAGGGCACAGGCAAACCCTGGATCACCGTGACCAGTCGCGCCGCATTGCCGCTCAAGGCGCCGCTGGCTTCGGGCTATACCGTGCGGCAGACCGTCGCGCCGGTGGCGCAGGCGGTACCGGGCAGATGGTCGCGCGGCGATATCGCGCGCGTCACCGTCACGGTCGACGCACAGGCCGACATGAGCTGGGTCGTCGTCGACGCGCCGGTCCCGGCCGGCGCGACGCTGCTGGGCAGCGGGCTCGGCGGAGAATCGGCGCTGGCCGCACGCGAAGCCGGCGGTGCAGGGCGCGCGTGGCTGGCCTACGAGGAGCGGCCGTTCGATCGCTACCGCGCCTACTACGCCTGGGTGCCCAAGGGGCGCTTCACGGTCGACTACGTGGTGCGGCTCAACACGCCGGGCACGTTCCGCCTGCCGCCGACGCGCGTCGAGGCGATGTACCAGCCCGAGCAGTTTGGCGAGCTGCCGAATGCTGACTGGGTCGTGATGCCGTGAAGCCGCTCGTCTGGGCCGCCGTCGCCAGCCTGGCGCTGACGGCCTGTGGCGACGCGCCGGATTTCGAAGCGATCCAGCGCGCGCATCCGCCGTCGTCCGCCTGGCTGCTGGACCGGACCGGCCTACCGCTGCAGGAAGTGCGCGTCGAATTCCGCTACCGGCAGGCAGCCTGGCAGCCGCTGGACGCGATTGCCCCCGCGCTGCGTGCCGAAGTGGTGAAACACGAGGACCGGCGTTTCGAGACGCACGGCGGCGTCGACCTGCGCGCGCTGCTGCACGCCGCGTGGCAGAACCTCCGGGGCGAACGGCGGCGCGGCGCGAGCACGCTGACGATGCAGCTCGCGGGTTTTCTCGATCCCGCCCTCGCCTCGGGCGCGCACAAGACGGTGTGGGACAAGTTCCGCCAGATGCGGGCCGCCCGGGATCTGGAGCGGCGCCTGAGCAAGGCGCAGATCCTGGAGGCCTACCTCAATCTCGCGCCGTTTCGCGGCGAGCTGCGCGGCGTGCCGGCCGCGGCCCCTGCGCTTTTCGGCAAGCGCGCGGATGCGCTGTCGAATGACGAGGCCGTGCTGCTGGCGGCGCTGCTGCCCGCGCCGCAGGCGGATGCGGCGCGGGTCGCCGCGCGCGCCTGCCGCTATGCGGCGGCCGACGCCACGCGCTGCACGCGACTGCGGCGTCTGGCGGAAGCCGCCTTCGCCGGCACTCATGCACAGACCGGCGTGGCCGACGACGCGCCGCATCTGGCCGCACAGTTCGGGCTGAAACCGGGTGCGGTCGTGCGCACCACGCTCGACGCGGCCCTGCAGCGTGACGTGCAGCGGGTGCTGGATGCGCAGCTCGCGCACCTGCAGGACGGGGATGTGGAAGACGGTGCCGTCCTGGTGCTCGACAACGCCAGCGGTGCGGTGCGGGCCTATGTCGGCAGCCGGCGCGCGTCGCGGCAGCGTTTCGTCGACGGCGTACGCGCGCCGCGTCAGGCCGGCTCCACGCTCAAGCCCTTTCTGTACGCGCTCGCACTGGAACAGCGCATCCTGACCGCCGCTTCGATACTGGACGACAGTCCGGTCGCATTGGCTACGCCCTCGGGACAATATGTGCCGCAGAACTACGACCGGCATTTCCGGGGGCGGGTGAACGTGCGCACGGCACTGGCCGGCAGCCTCAACGTGCCGGCGGTGCGCACGCTGCTGCTGGCGGGCCTGGAACCGTTCCACGCGCGTCTGGTGCGGCTCGGCCTGCCGCTCGCGCACGAAGCCGATTACTACGGGTTTGCGCTTGCGCTCGGTTCGCCTGAAGTCGATCTCTGGTCGTTGACGAATGCCTACCGTACGCTGGCCAACGGCGGGGTGGCCGGTGCGGCGCATCTCGCGCCGGCGCCTGCGGGGCCGGGCACGCAAGTGATCGACCCGGCCGCCGTTTTCGTCGTGGCCGACATCCTGGCCGACCGCGCCGCGCGCAGCATCACTTTCGGTCTGGAGAACCCGCTGGCCACGCCGTTCTGGAGCGCCGTGAAAACGGGAACCAGCAAGGACATGCGCGATAACTGGTGCGTCGGGTTTTCGCGGCACTACACCGTCGGCGTGTGGGTGGGCAATTTCGACGGCCGGCCGATGCGCGGTGTGTCGGGCGTGACCGGCGCCGCGCCGGTGTGGCTGGAGACGATGCAGTTGCTGGGGCGGAACGAGCGGGCCGGCACCCCCGCCCCGCCTTCCGGGCTCGAACGCCGGGCGGGCGAGTGGTTCCTCGCGGGCAGTGCGCCTGCGCGCGGCGGTACGGTTGTGCCGCCGCCGCGCATTACCTATCCGGGCGACGGCGCGATCCTGGCGCTCGATCCGGACATTCCGCCGGCGATGCAGCGGGTGTTCCTGGCTGCGGCCGGCGGCGCGGATGCGGTGTTTGTGCTGAATGGCGTGCGTCTGGGATCGGCGCGGGGGGAGCAGGTCTGGACGCCTACGCCGGGACGTCACGAACTGCAGCTGGTGAATCCCCGCGACGGCCGGGTGCTCGACCGTGCGGCGTTCCAGGTTCGGGGGGCGCTGCTGCCACCCCGCACGGACGGCTAAATGCCTTGCCCGGCGTTCAGTCGCGCCCGCGGCGGTTGCGCCGGTCGTCGCGCCGGTCATCCCGGCGATCATAGCGGCGGTCGTGGCGGTGATCCCAGCCGTGATGCCGGTCGTAGCGCGGGTAGGGGGCGTAATAGACCGGCCGCGGCGGCAGCACGATCACCGGGCCGGGCCGATAGGGCGTATAGGTCCAGTAGCGCGACCCGCCCGATTCGTACAGCACCCGGAAACCGTCGGCGTGGCGGGTGCCGAAGGAGATGACGAAATTCGGTTCGACCGTGATGACGCGGCCGTGCCGGTAACCGTAGCCGTCGTGTGCGGCGGCGAGGCCGGAGGCGGCCAGCAGTGTGGCGCCGATCAGGATGTGCTTCAACATGGCAATCTCCTTTCGAGTCCGTTCAGTCGTTCCAGTCGTTGCGGCTGCTGTTCCAGCCACCGCGCGGGCCATCGACGACGTTGAAGTTCACGTTGAGCGTGACGAATTTGCCCGGATCGTAGGGCAGGCGCGTGGTGTACTCGCGGCCCTCGAAGCGGTAGCGAACGTCGTAGCCGCTGAGCACCTGACGGTAGTTGTCGCGGACCTGGCAGCGTTCGACCTGCCGCGGACGCGATACGTAGCCGGCGTCGCGGTCGTTCCAGCGGTCGCCGACCACGGCGCCGGTGGCGGCGCCGACCGCCGCGGCTGCAACCCTGCCGTCGCCCTTGCCCACGGTGGCGCCGAGCAGGCCGCCGGCGATGGCGCCGATGATCGAGCCGCCTGTGTTGTTGCCGCTGCGGACGGCGGTGCGGTCGTAGCCGACGGTCTCGGTCCAGCATTCACGGCTGGGTTCGTTGACAGTGTCGTATACCGGCGTACTGGACAGCACACGGGCCTGCGTGGTGAAACCATCGGCGTCTCCGCGGCCTGCGTGGGCCACACCGCTGGCGGCCAGCAGGGCGGCGATCAGGGTGGTGTTCAGAATGCGTGCTTTCATGGCGACTCTCCTCGTTGCGATGACCGGATCAGCGGCGACCGCGGTTGCGATCGTGTTCTGCGGGACGTTGCTCCTGGCGGCGTTCGTAGCCGTAGCCGTAGCCCTGGGCATCGTCGCGTTCGGCGTCCCGGCGCGGCGCGCGGCGTTCGTCCCGGGGGACGTCGCGCCGCGCATCGCGCGGTTCTTCACGGTCGCGTTTCGCCACGACGATCCAGCCTTCGGGAAGGTTCGGCTGGGCGTGAACCGGGGTGGCGAGCGCCAGTCCCAGAGCAGCAGCCAGTCCGATAAGCCCGAAATGCCGTGTGTTCATCGTGTCTCCGTTTCCGTGGGCGCCGATTGCGCTTCCACGCTTCGCAGTGTGGTCGAGGAAAGTAAGCGGCGTGTTTCATGCCGCAGCCGTTTTGTAACCGTGTGTAACAGTCCGGCAGCCGGTCGATCGGCGCACCGGGAGCCGCATTGCGGCTCCATGGAGTTTATCAGCGGCCCGCCGGGGACGCCCCGCGGTTCGCGCTGTTATATTTGCCGCATGGACAAGGCACTGATCTACGTCGTCGACGACGACGCCGGCATCCGCGAACTGGTCGCCGAATACCTGCAGGGACAGGGCTATGCGGTGGAAACGGCGGCAGACGGCAAGGCGCTCGATGCGCTTCTGGCGCGCGGCATGCCGGCGCTGCTCGTGCTCGACTGGATGATGCCCGGCGAGGACGGCCTGTCCATTGCCCGCCGGTTGCGCGCGCAACCGGGATTTCCGCCCATCGTGATGCTGTCGGCCAAAGGCGAGGACATCGACCGCATCATCGGCCTTGAAGTCGGTGCCGACGATTACCTCCCCAAGCCTTTCAATCCCCGCGAGCTGCTGGCGCGCATTCGTGCCGTGATGCGGCGGCAGGCGCCGGCCGAGGCTGCCGAAACTGCCGCACCGCCCGCCCGTCAGGCCCGGTTCGGCCCCTATGTACTGAATCTGGATGCACGCACGCTGGCCCGCGACAGCGAAGAAATCGCACTGACCGGCGGCGAATACGAACTGCTGGAAATTTTCGTCACGCACGCCAACCGGGCCTTGTCGCGCGACTGGCTGATGGACCAGCTGCGCGGTTTCGAGCGCGACCCGTTCGATCGCAGCATCGATGTCCGCGTCAATCGCCTGCGCAAGAAAATCGAGGACGATCCGGCCAACCCGGCCTATATCCGCACCCAGCGCGGGCAGGGCTATCTGTTCGTGCCGCAGGGCAAGGGGTGAGGCCGTTCGCGGGGTCGCTGTTCGCGCGTACCGCGCTGACGCTCGCGGCGGCATTCGTCGTCTTCCAGGCGGCGGCGACCTGGGTGGTGTATCGCACCGTGGTGATGCCGGTGGCGGCGCGTTCGGCCGACGACCTCGCCGGGCTCATCGTCCTGTCCGCACAGACCTGGGTCGAGCTGCCGCCGCAGACCCGCCCGGCTTTCGAGAGCGAGCTGGCCCGCCGGCACGGCCTGCGGCTGACGTCTGCGGATGTGGGTGCAGACATCGACGCGCCCGCATTCGCATTCCGCACGGAGATCGAGGCCGCGCTGTCGCGCCGTGCCGGCGAGCCGGTGTCGTTGCGTGGCGTTCCCGGTACTGCCGCCGCCTGGCTGACGGTACCGGTGGGCGGACGCGAATTATGGGTGGGCTTTTTCCCCGACCGGTACGCCGTCAAACGCCCGCTCGCCGCCATTGCCGTTGTCGCGCTGGGCGCGCTGCTCACGCTGTTGACCGCGCTGCTTCTGGTGCGCCGCATCACCGTGCCGCTGGCGCGCGCCGCGCGCGCGGCCACCCAGGTCGGCGCCGGCCTGCTGCCCGAGCCGCTGCCGGAAACCGGCCCGGCGGAACTGGCCGAACTGGCGCGCCGTTTCAACCGGATGGCTGCCGAGGTGCGCGATCTGCTCGACAACCGGACTACCCTGCTGGCCGGCATTTCGCACGATTTGCGTACGCCGATGACGCGCATGCAGCTCCATCTGGAAATGCTGCGCGACACGCCGGATCCGAAGCGCATCGACCGGGCCGTGACCGATCTGGAAGACATGAACCGGCTGATCGCGGGCTATCTCGAACTGGCCCGCACCACGCAGCCCGAGACGCGCGTTGCGGTCGATCTCGATGCGTTGCTGGGCGAGCTGGCCGCCGAGGCGGGCGTATCCCTGGTGGCGTCCGGGCCGTGCAGGGTGGAGGTGGGCCCGCTGGCGCTTCGGCAGATCGTCGCGAATCTGCTCCAGAACGCGCAGCGCTATGGTGGCGGTACGCCGGTCGAGCTGGCGTTCGAATGTGCGCCGGCCGAGGTCGGCATCCATGTGCGCGACGGCGGTCCGGGGATTCCGGATGCGCAGCTCGACAAGGTATTCAGGCCGTTTTACCGCCTGGAGGATTCGCGTTCGCAGACGACGGGCGGGACCGGGCTGGGATTGGCGATCGTGCGCCAATTGGCGGAGGCGAACGGCTGGAAGGTGACGTTGCGCAATCGCCCGCAGGGCGGGCTCGAAGCGGTGCTGAAGATTCGCCGCTAGGCGGCTGACGGCGCGTAGCGGCGCAATACCCGGATTTCGACGAACAGCAGCGTGAGGCTGATCATGGCCATCCGGCTGGTGCTGCCGCTGAAAAATCCGAGGGGCGAGCCGGACAGACCGAGACTCACGCGCGTGTTGTGGTTCAACTGCATCAGAAGGCCGATTGACGGGCGAACAGCGAGAATTGCACGAACAGCACCGACAGGCTGGTGAGGCTCATGCGTTCGGTCTGGCCATGGAACCACGCGAAGGGCGAGGCGGAGAGTTCGAGAACCAGCTGTTTTTTGCCGAATTGCAGTTTCATGATGTTCTCCTTGCAACGAGGGGGTTTGCCTGAGTACTTGCAACGCGTGTGCCACGGCGATCCCGGCCGCCTGGATTGTTTTTAATCTTTTAAAAACAATTGGTTGATGTTGATTGTGTTGGGTGCTGCCTGACGTGCGGCGTCAGCGTCTGACGGAAATCCGACAAACGCCGTCAGCCGCCGGACACTTTCGTCGCACAGGTAGAATCCCGGCTTTCCGGTTCGGGCGGGCGCACGGTGCGCCGCCACCCTTGCATGATCCTTCTCAAGAACCTCAGTTTGCGGCGCGGTGCCAAGCTGGTGCTCGATCAGGCCTCGACAACGCTCAATCCCGGCGAAAAGGTCGGCCTCGTCGGCCGCAACGGCGCCGGCAAATCCAGCCTGTTCGCATTGCTCAATGGCAGCCTGCACGAGGACAGCGGCGATTTTTCGATGCCGCCGCAATGGCGTCTGGCGCAGGTGGCGCAGGACATGCCGGAAACGGACACTTCCGCGACCGACTTCGTCGTGGCCGGCGATACGCGCCTGATGGATGCGCAGCGCGAAGTGGCCGCGGCCGAAGCCAGCGGCGACGGCGAACGCATGGCCCACGCCTACACGGACCTGCACGACGCCGGCTCGCACGACGCCCGGCCGCGCGCGCAGGCCCTGATCCTGGGGCTGGGCTTTCAGGTCGGCGAACTGGACCGGCCGGTCAACAGCTTTTCCGGCGGCTGGCGCATGAGATTGCAATTGGCGCGTGCGCTGATGTGTCCCTCCGACCTGCTGCTGCTCGACGAACCGACCAACCACCTGGATCTCGATGCCCTGGTCTGGCTGGAAAGCTGGCTCGCCAAATATCCCGGCACGCTCATCGTCATCAGCCACGACCGCGAATTCCTCGACGCCGTCACCCGCGTCACCCTGCATATCGACCAGGGCAGGCTCACGCGCTACGGCGGCAACTACAGCACGTTCGAGGAAATGCGCGCCGAGCAGATCGCGCTGCAGCAGGCGGCCTATGCGCGCCAGCAGGACAAGATCGCGCACCTCCAATCCTTCATCGACCGCTTCAAGGCGAAGGCGACCAAGGCCAAGCAGGCGCAGAGCCGGGTCAAGGCGCTGGAGCGCATGGAAAAGCTGGCACCGGTGCTCACCAGCGCCGATTTCACCTTCGAATTCCGCCCGCCGCAGGCGCTGCCCAATCCCATGCTCACCCTGAAGGGCGTCAGCGCCGGCTACGGGGATACCGTCATCGTGCGCGGCATCGACCGTTCCGTGCTGGCCGGCCAGCGCATCGGCATCCTCGGCGCCAACGGCCAGGGCAAGTCGACGCTGGTGAAGACCATCGCGCGGGAACTCCCGGCCGTCGTCGGCGAAATCGTCGAGGGCAAGGGCCTCAACATCGGCTACTTCGCCCAGCAGGAGCTCGACGTGCTGCGCCCCGACGACAGTCCGCTCGGCCACATGATCCGGCTCGCGCGCGACACCGTTGCGCAGGACGCCAGCGGTGCGTTCAGCACCAAGGAACAGGACCTGCGCAGCTTTCTCGGCAGCTTCCAGTTCACCGGCGACATGGTCGCGCAAGCCGTCGGCACCATGAGCGGCGGCGAAAAAGCGCGCCTCGTGCTCGCCATGCTCGTGTGGCAGCGGCCCAACCTGCTGCTGCTCGACGAACCGACCAACCACCTCGATCTCACCACGCGCGAGGCGCTGGCCATGGCCCTGAACGAATTCGAAGGCACGCTGATGCTGGTCAGCCACGACCGCGCCCTGCTGCGCGCCGTGTGCGACGAATTCTGGCTGGTCAGCAAGGGCGGTGTGACCGATTTCGACGGCGACCTCGACGACTACCAGCGCTATCTGCTGGACGAGGCGAAGCGCGTGCGCGAGGCCCTCAAGCCCGCGCCGCTCGCCGCGGCCGTGCCGGGGGCGGCACGCCGGGGCGTATCGAACAACCGGCTCAAATCGCTGCGCCAGAAACTGGAACGGCTCGATGCGCGCATGGCGGGGGTGCAGGCCGAGAAAACCGCTCTGGAGAGCCGTCTGTCGGAGACGGCGGCCGCGGACGAGATCGCCCGCATCGGCCTGAGGCTGGAACAGCTCGCTGCGCAACTGGCCGAGGACGAGGACGCCTGGCTGGCGCTCAGCGACGAGATCGAGGCCGTGCAGGCGGATTAGTGGAAAGTGGCCGGTTTCCGGCCGATGGCAAGGGAGACACGCAATGAAGGCGCAGGCAGAAGCCGCGACGCGGCACCGGCAGGCCATGGCCGAGAGCGGTTCCCGGCTGGGCTGGCTGTACGATCAGGTGACCGGCGACGAGGATGCGCGCGTCTGCAAGGATATTCCCGATGCCGCGTGCCGGCATCAGCCGCGCAATTTCTTCGCGTATCTCGTGGCCAACCTGCTGGGCAAAATCGGCGACGAACTGGCGAGTGCGCGCCTGATCCTGCCGTGGCTCCTGGGCGCGCTGGGCGCACCCGCGGCGTTTGCGGGATTTTTGGTACCCGTGCGCGAGGCCGGTGTGCTGTTGCCGCAACTGCTTGTCGCGGCCTACGTTCGCAACAAGCCGCATCGCAAGGGCGTGTGGCTGCTTGGCGCCGTCCTGACCGCGTTTGCGCTGTTCCTGCTGGCGGGCGTTGCATGGGGACTCGACGGGGCGACTGCCGGCTGGGCGGTTCTGGGGCTCGTTGCGCTGTTCAGCCTGGCACGCGGGCTGTGTTCGGTTTCGGCCAAGGATGTGCTCGGCAAAACCGTTTCGAAGACACGCCGCGGCGTGCTCATGGGCTACAGCGCAGGCCTGGCCGGATTCGCCACCCTGCTCGTCGGCGGGTATATCCAGGCGCGCGGTGCGCAATTCGACGACGTGGGCTTCATCGCCGGCCTGCTCGTCGTCGCGGGCGCGCTTTGGCTGCTGGCGGCCGCTGTTTTTGCCGCCATCCAGGAAGCGCCCGGCGCGACCGAAGGCGGGGGCAACGCGCTCGCTGCAGCGTTCGCGAGCCTGGGCATCCTGCGCACGGACGCGGAATTCCGCCGTTACGTCGTCAATCGCGCGCTCCTGCTGAGCGTCGCGCTGGCGCCGCCGTTCTATGTGCTGCTGGCCCAGCAGCGAACCGGGAGCGATCTGGCCAGCCTCGGGCTGCTGGTCATTGCCAGCAGTCTGGCGGCAAGCCTCAGCTCGCCGCTGCTGGGGCGGCTCGGCGACCGTTCGAGCCGCATGGTGATCGCGCTGGGTACCGGGCTGGCTGCCGTCACCGGAGGGGCGACATGGGCGCTCGTCGAGGCGGATGCGGCCCTCATGGCGCACACCTGGAGCTTTGCGGCGCTTTATGTCCTGATCTCGCTGGCGCACAGCGCCGTACGGCTGGGACGCAAGATCTACCTCGTCGATCTGGGCAATGGCGGCTCGCGTTCCGCATATGTCGCCGTCAGCAATACCGTCATCGGCGTGCTCATGCTGGCGGGCGGGCTGGTGGGCGTGGTGGCCGACCGGTTCGGCGTGCCGGTTGCCTTGCTGCTGCTGGCGGCTGTCTCCCTGATGGCGGCTGTACACGCGTTGCGTCTGCCCGAAGTCAGTGGCTGATTCGCCGCCGGCAACGGATGCGCCTGCCGGAAAGCTGCTCCACCACGTTAAAATGCGGGTTTTGCGACAAGCCGTCCATTCGCCGTGAAACCCACTTTCCAGGACATCATCCTCACCCTGCAGCGCTACTGGGTCGAGCGCGGCTGCGCGCTCCTGCAGCCCTACGACATGGAGGTCGGCGCGGGCACTTCGCACACCGCCACCTTCCTGCGCGCACTGGGGCCCGAGCCCTGGAAGGCGGCCTATGTGCAGCCCAGCCGCCGGCCGAAGGATGGCCGCTACGGTGACAACCCCAACCGACTGCAACACTACTACCAGTTCCAGGTCGTGCTGAAGCCGGCGCCGGCCGACATTCTGGAACTGTATCTGGGCTCGCTCGAAGCGCTGGGCTTCGATCTGAAAAAGAACGACGTGCGCTTCGTCGAGGACGACTGGGAGAACCCCACGCTCGGCGCCTGGGGCCTGGGCTGGGAGGTGTGGCTGAACGGCATGGAAGTCACGCAATTCACCTATTTCCAGCAGGTCGGCGGCATCGACTGCAAGCCGATCACCGGCGAAATCACCTACGGCCTCGAACGCCTGGCGATGTATCTGCAGGGCGTGGAGAGCGTGTACGACCTGACCTGGACCGAGGGGCTGACCTACCGCGATGTCTACCACCAGAACGAGGTCGAACAGTCCACCTACAACTTCGAGCACAGCGACGTCGATTTCCTGCTCACCGCCTTCGGCGCGCACGAGAAGAAGGCGCAGGAACTGATGGCGGCGCAACTTGCGCTTCCGGCTTACGAACAGGTACTGAAGGCTGCGCACACCTTCAACCTGCTCGACGCGCGCGGCGCGATCTCGGTGACCGAGCGCGCCGCCTACATCGGCCGCATCCGCAACCTCGCGCGGGCCGTGGCCAAGAGCTACCTCGACAGCCGCGCGCGGCTGGGCTTTCCGATGGCGCCCCGTGAGTGGGCCGACGAAGTGCAGGCGGCGCTGGCGAAGAAGGAGGCTGCATGATGCGTACGCAGAACCTCCTGGTCGAGCTCTTCACCGAAGAGCTGCCGCCCAAGGCGCTGAAGAAACTGGGCGAGGCCTTTGCCGCCGCGCTCGTCGAAAGCCTCGTCGCGCAGGGCCTGGCCGAGACCAATGCCACCGTCGCCAATTTCGCTTCGCCGCGCCGGCTCGGTGCGCACGTCGTCAACGTACTGGCGCGCGCCGCCGACAAGCCGGTCTCGAACAAGCTGATGCCGGTATCGGTCGGCCTCGATGCGGCGGGCCAGCCGACGCCTGCGCTGGTGAAGCGGCTGGCGGCACTGGGACTGGAGACGTCCGCCGCTGCAAGTCTGCGGCGCGAAGGCGAGGGCAAGAACGAAGCCCTGTTCCACGACAGCGTCGCGCCCGGTGCCACGCTGGCCGAAGGCCTGCAGAAGGCCCTCGAAGCCGCGATGGCCAAGCTGCCCATTCCCAAGGTGATGAGCTATCAGCTCGCCGACGGCTGGACCACGGTCAACTTCGTGCGTCCGGTACATGGCCTCGTCGCGCTGCACGGCGCAGACGTGGTGCCGGTATCGGTGCTGGGCCTCGACGCCGGTCGCACCACGCAGGGCCACCGGTTTGAATCCGTCAAGCCTATGATCACGCTGCGCGACGCCGACAGCTACGCCGCGCAACTGCGCGACGAAGGCGCCGTGCTCGCCAGCTTCGCCGACCGCCGCGCCGAGATCGTGCGGCAACTGCAGGCCACCGCCGCCCCGCTGGGCCTGAAGCCCGTCGACGACGAGGCGTTGCTCGACGAAGTGACCGCGCTGGTCGAAAAGCCGAACGTGCTCATCGGCCAGTTCGAGGAAGCCTTCCTCGAAGTGCCGCAGGAATGCCTGATCCTTACCATGAAGGCGAACCAGAAATACTTTCCGCTGCTGGATGCGGCGGGCAAGCTGACGAACAAATTCCTCATCGTCTCCAACATCGCGCCGGCCGACGCTTCGGCCGTGGTGGGCGGCAACGAGCGCGTGGTGCGTCCGCGGCTGGCCGACGCCAAATTCTTCTTCGATCAGGATCGCAAGAAAACGCTGGAAAGCCGCGTGCCGGGATTGGCCAAAGTCGTGTATCACAACAAGCTGGGCAGCCAGGGCGAGCGGGTCGAGCGGGTGCGTGCGATTGCTGGTGCGATTGGGAACGAGATTGCTGGCAAGCAGCTGGCTTCACAGGCTCGGCAGGCTGCGTACTTGTCGAAAGCTGATTTGTTGACAGATATGGTCGGTGAATTCCCGGAGCTGCAAGGCACGATGGGGCGGTATTACGCGCAACATGACGGTTTGGATGAAGATATTGCATATGCAATAGAGGATCACTACAAACCCCGTTTTTCTGGTGACGAACTACCGCGCGGTAATGTTGGGATTTGCATTGCTCTCGCGGACAAGTTGGAGACCTTGATCGGGCTTTTTGAGATCGGGGAGTTGCCTACTGGCGATAAAGATCCCTTTGCATTGAGGCGCCATGCTCTGGGGGTTATACGGTTGTGCACCGAGAACGCCTTACCCCTATCTGTACCCAGCTTGCTGGATCTTTCCGCCAAAGCTTTTTCGAGCGCGTGCGAGAGTCAGCAAGTGGTAGAAAAACAAAAGGAAGAAGCGTTATCGCGCGGCGAATCATTTGCACATCTGTCGGTAAAGCGGCACGTGTCAGATGAGACATTGATGAAGGTCTGGGATTTCATCTATGAGCGTGTCAGCGGTTTGCAGCGAGAACAGGGATTCAGTACTAATGAAATTGAGTCGGTTTTAGCATTGCGCCCATCGATTCTGGCTGACATTCCTAGACGACTGGATGCGGTACGAACCTTTGCGAGCTTACCTGAGGCCCCCGCACTCGCCGCCGCGAACAAGCGCGTCGGCAACATCCTCAAGAAGGCCGAAGGCGAGGTGGGTGGTGCCGCTGACCCAGCGCGCTTCGTTGAGGATGCAGAAAAATCCCTGTTCAGCGCGCTCGGCGAGATCGCGCCGCAGGCCGACGCTGCCTTCGAGGCCGGCGACTACACCGCCTCGCTGCAGAAGCTCGCCGCGCTGAAAGCCCCGGTCGATGCCTTCTTCGACACCGTGATGGTCAACGCCGACGATCCCGCCCTGAAAGCCAACCGCCTGGCACTGCTGAACCAGTTGCACCGCACCATGAACCGGGTGGCGGACTTGTCGCGGCTGGCGGCGTAAACTCCGGAAGACACGCAAGGAGCCCGCCATGAAGCTCATCATCCTCGACCGCGACGGTGTCATCAATTTCGATTCCGATCAGTTCATCAAGTCGCCGGACGAATGGAAGCCGATTCCCGGCAGCCTGGAAGCGATCGCGCGGCTGACGCGCGAAGGCTGGCGTGTGGTGGTGGCGACCAATCAGTCCGGGCTGGCGCGCGGCTTGTTCGAAATGGCGACGCTCAACGCCATCCACGCCAAGATGCACAAGGCGGCGGCACAGGCGGGGGGGCGCATCGAGGCGGTGTTCTACTGTCCACATTCGGCCGACATGAATTGCGGGTGCCGCAAGCCCCGGGCGGGCATGCTGAACGAGATCGGCATGCGTTACGGCAGCGACCTGAACGGCGTGCCGGTGGTGGGCGATTCCCTGCGCGATCTGGAGGCCGCCGCGAACGTGGGGGCCCGGCCCCTGCTGGTGAAGACCGGCAAGGGCGAGAAAACGCTTGCCGCGGGCGGGTTGCCGGCAAGCACGCCGGTGTTCAGCGACCTGGGTGCGGCGGTCGAACATTTGCTGACGGCTGCATGAGTCTGATTCGTTCGACGCTGTTTGCGGTGCTGCAGGCCGCGCTGACCATCCTTTTCAGCCTGATCGCGCTCCTGACCCTGCCATTCTCCGCGCAGATACGCTATGCCGTCATCACCCGCTACAACCATGCAGTGATCGGGCTGGCGCGCAGCGTGCTCGGTATCCGCTACACGGTGGAAGGGCTCGAACACCTGCCGAAGCAGCCCGCCATCATCCTGGCCAAGCATCAGTCCGCCTGGGAGACGGTCGCCTTTCTGTGCCTGTTTCCGCCGGTGTCGCCGGTCATCAAGCGCGAGCTGCTGAATGTGCCGTTCTTCGGCTGGGGCTTCCGCCTGCTCAATCCGATTGCGATCGATCGCAGTGCGGGCCGCGAAGCGCTGAAGCAGATCGTGACCCAGGGCCGGGCCAAACTGGCGAACGGCTTCTGGGTACTGGTCTTTCCCGAGGGCACGCGCGTCGCGCCGGGCGAAAAGGGCAAATACGGTATCGGCGGCGGCTGGCTGGCGGCGGAGACCGGTGCGCCCGTGGTGCCGGTGGCCCACAACGCGGGCGAGGTCTGGCCGAAAAATGCCTTCGTGAAGCGGCCCGGCACGGTCACCGTCCGCATCGGCCCCGCGATCGACAGTGCCGGCAAGAGCGCCGCCGAACTCACGCGCGCCGTCGAGACGTGGATCGAAACCGAAATGACGAGGCTGCCCCCTGCTGCCCCACGCCAATAGTGGCGTCCTCCAGCTCGGCGACGCCGCCGTGCCTTACCAGTTGCGTCGCTCGCGCCGGCGCCGCACCCTGGGGCTCACCGTTACTGAACGCGAAGTGCGCATCCATGCCCCGGTATGGACCCCGCGCGACGAGATCGAAACCTACGTCGTGCGCCAGCACGACTGGCTGGCCCGGGCCTGGCGGCGCATGCAGGCGCGCGTGCCGCAGGCCGAAGCGCCGCGTCCATTCGAATTGACCTATCTGGGCCGCAGGCTGCGCATCGTCGCACGGCCTTCGCTTTTTCCCGAGATACGCCGTCGTGGTGGCACGCTGCACATCTATGTCGCGCATGGCGCTGATCCGGACGCGCTTGCGCGCGACTGGCTGATCGGGCGTGCCGAACGTGTGCTCGCCTGGCGCCTGAGCCGGCTGGCGCGCAGGTTCGGGCGCGCGCCGAGTTACTTTGCGCTGTCGGACGCGCGCACCCAATGGGGCAGTTGTACCCGGCGCGGGCACATCCGCCTCAACTGGCGGCTGGCGCAGGCGCCGCTCGCCCTCATCGACTACGTTGCCGCGCATGAACTCGCGCATCTCGTCCATCTCGACCATTCGCCGCGTTTCTGGGCGCTGGTGGCCGAGCTGTGCCCCGACGCGTTGGCAAGACGCGCCGAGTTGCGCAGAATGGGCGACAGCCTGTTCCGGCTCTGAGCCGGATTCAACTGCGGACACGGCGATTGCGTGTCCGATACGCTTTTCGGGAGATGTTTCCATGAGACTGCTTCACACCATGCTGCGTGTCGGTGATCTCGACCGCTCCATCGATTTCTACACCCGCGTCCTCGGCATGAAACTACTGCGCCGCAAGGACTACCCCGGCGGCAAGTTCACGCTTGCCTTCGTCGGCTACGACACCGAAGACAAGGCCGCGGTGCTCGAACTCACCTACAACTGGGGTGTGGCGGAATACGAGCGCGGCACCGGCTACGGCCACATCGCGCTCGAAGTGGACGACATCCACGGCGCGGTCGACGCGGCGGCGGCGCAGGGCTGCAAGGTGCTGCGTCCGGCCGGGCCGATGTCGCACGGCACCACCGTCATCGCCTTCATCGAGGACCCGGACGGCTATCCGATCGAATTCATCCAGAAAGGGACGGCCGGCTGGACACGGGCAGGCGAAGACTGAGATGGAACAGCGCATCAGCCTGGTGACGCTGGGCGTACACGAACTCGCCGCGAGCACGGCGTTTTTCGAAGGCTTGGGCTGGCGGCGCTCGATGCGCCAGACGGAAGGCATCGCGTTCTTCCAGTGTGGCTGCATGGCTCTTGCGCTGTGGCCGTGGACGCGCCTGGCCGAAGATGCGGGCGTGTCGCCCGAGCGCAGCGGGGCCGGCGGATGGGCGCTGGCCTACAACGCGCGTACGCGCGAAGAGGTGGACGCCGTGCTCGCGCGGGCGGCGGTATTGGGGGCCGCGATCACGAAACCCGCTGCCGACGTGTTCTGGGGCGGGTATTCGGGGTATTTCCGCGACCTCGACGGCCATCTGTGGGAAGTGGCCTGGAATCCCGGCTTCGCGCTGGACGCGTCGGGCGCGCTGACGTTACCGGATTGAATCGATCCGGTGCGCGTGCCCGTCAGCCCGCAACCACCGGCAATATCCACAGTTCGACGCGGCGATTGAGCGCCCGGCCCGCCTCGGTGGCATTGTCGGCGCGCGGCTCGGTCTTGCCACGGCCGTAGGACTCCAGGCGCAGCGGGTTCACGTTGCGGCTGGCGAAGTAATCGAGCACGGACTGGGCGCGTTGTTCAGACAGAACCTGGTTGTGTTCCACGGTGCCGAGGCCGTCGGTGTGGCCGATTACGGTGACGGTGGTCTTGCCGTACTGGTTCAGCAAGCGGGCGAGCTTGTCCAGCGTGGGCAGGTAGGCCGGTTTCAGCGCCGACGAATTGTTGTCGAAGCCGGTGTTCGCCGTCATGCTGACGAGGATGGCGTTGTCGGAGGCCCGTTTCTCGACGCTGATCTCGCCGCGCTGGATTTCCGGCTGCAACTGCCTGAGCAGATCCTGGGCCTGCCTGTCCATGTAGTAGCCGACGCCGGCGCCGGTGAGGCCGCCGCCCACCGCGCCGATCAGCGCGCCCTTGCCGCGGTTCTTGTGATTGATGATCGCGCCGAGCGCCGCGCCGCTGGCGGTGCCGATGAGGGCGCCTTTCTCGGTCTTGTTGAGACTGCGCGAATCGCCCAGGTCGTTGGTGGCGCAGCCCGCAAGGGCGAAAACGGCGAGGAAGGCGATGGCAGTGTGACGTGCTTGCATGGAGAAACTCCCTTCAGGTTGGGTCGATGCGGTGGCCGCGGTACACGCCACCGCAATATCGACTGGAGTCGACACGGATGGCAGAGGTTCCTGCGGGTTCAGGCCGTCTGCGCAGCCAGATGCCGGGCGATGGCCTCGAAATCGGCCAGCGGCAGCGCTTCCGCGCGCAAGCCTGCGTCGATGCCGAGCGCGGCAAAACCCTCCGGTTTCAGCAGACCGCCCAGCGTATTGCGGAGCGTCTTGCGGCGCTGCGAGAACGCGGTGGCGACGACGCGCGCGAACAGGGGCTCGTCGAGCGGCGCGATTTCGGCGGGCGTCTTGGGAATGAGGCGCACCACGGCGGAATCGACCTTGGGCGGCGGATCGAAGGCGGTGGGCGGCACGTCGAGCAGCCATTCCATGTGGAAGCGGCGCTGCAGCATGACCGACAGACGCCCGTAATCGGACGTGGCCGGCGCGGCGACCATGCGTTCGACGACTTCCTTCTGCAGCATGAAATGCATGTCGCGGATGTGCGGCGCGAAGGTCATCAGCTGGAACAGCAGCGGGCTGGAAATGTTGTACGGTAGGTTGCCGACGACGCGCAGATCGTGGCCGAGCGTGCCGAAGTCGAATTTCAGCGCGTCGCCTGCATGAATCGTGAGGCGTTCCGGCGGCCAGGTTTTCTGCAGGCGCGCGACTATGTCGCGGTCGAGTTCGACGACGTGCAGGTGCGGCAGGCATTCGAGCAGTGGCCGCGTGAGCGCGCCCAGGCCCGGGCCGATCTCGACGACCGTTTCGCCCGGCTGCGGCCGGATGGCGTTGACGATGGCATGCACGATGCCGTCGTCGACGAGGAAGTTCTGGCCGAAGCGTTTGCGGGGGGTGTGCATCGGGGGGGTAAACGGTGAGCGATGAGTGGGGGCGGTTTAACCGCTAACGGCGTACTGTCCACCGTTCGCCATGTCCATGGCCATCCCGATCGCCGCAATCAGACTGCCGACGTCGGCGCGGCCGGTGCCGGCGAGATCGAGCGCGGTGCCGTGATCGACCGAGGTGCGGATGAAGGGCAGGCCGAGCGTGACGTTCACGCCTTCGCCGAAACTGGCGTATTTGAGCACGGGCAGGCCCTGGTCGTGATACATGGCGAGCACGGCGTCGCAGGGCGCCTGCCGGATGCGCGAGAACAGGGTGTCGGCCGGCAGCGGGCCGGTCAGCGTGAAGCCTTCGCCGCGCAGGAAATCGAGTACGGGTTCGATGACGTCCCCGTCTTCGCGGCCGAGATGGCCGGATTCGCCGGCATGCGGGTTGAGGCCGGCCACGGCGATGCGTGGTTGGGCGATGCCGAATTTCCGTTTCAGGTCGGCGTCGAGGATGCGGATGACTTCGACCAGCAGGGGCTGGGTGATCGCGTCCGCCACGTCGCGCAGCGGCAGGTGGGTGGTGGCGAGCGCGACGCGCAGGCCGCCGCCGGCGAGCATCATCACCACGCGCGGCGTGCCGCTGTGGTCGGCGAGGTATTCGGTGTGGCCGGTGAAAGCGAAGCCGGCATCGTTGATCACGCCCTTGTGGACCGGCGCCGTGACCATGGCCTGGTAGGCGCCGTTCATGCAGCCGGCCAGCGCGGCGTCGAGCAGGGCCAGCACGTGGGCGCTATTGTGCGGGTCGAGCACGCCGGGCGTCACCGGGGTGGCGACGGGAATGTGGCGCACGTGCAGATGGCCGGCGCGATGCGGCGGAATGGCTTCGCCGGTGTCGATGGCCACGTCGATGCCGAGACGCGCGGCGCGGGCGGCCAGCACCCCGGCGTCGCCGATTACCGCAAGGCGGCAGGACAGCTTGCGCTGCGACAGCGCAACCGCGAGATCGGGGCCGATACCGGCGGGCTCGCCCGCCGTCAGCGCGATGATCGGCAGAGCTTCAGTCAATCGGGCGCAGCTCGACGTAGGCCGAATCGCGGATCTGGCGCACCCAGTCCTGGAAGGCTTCCTCGCCCTTGCGCTCGCGGATGGCCTGGCGCGCGAGCAGCTTCTGGCGTTCCTGCGTCACATCCTGATCGCGGCGTTCCAGTACCTGGATGAGGTGCCAGCCGAAAGGCGACTGAACGGGGTCGCTGACCTCGCCGGGCTTCAACGCGTTCATTGCCTTTTCGAAATCCGGTACCGTGTCGCCGGGGTTCAGCCAGCCGAGATCGCCGCCGCGGGAAGCGCTGGCATCCTCGGAATGCAGGCGGGCGAGCTCCTCGAACGGGGTGCCGTTTTCGATGCGTTCCTTCAGCTGCAGCAGACGGTTTCTGGCATCGGCTTCCGAGGTGAGCTCGTTGGTCTTGATGAGAATGTGGCGTGCGTGGGTCTGCGTCACGCTGAGCGTGGCATCGAGGCCGCGTTTGTCGTTCAGCCTGAGGATATGGAAGCCGTTGCTGCTTTTCAGCAGCGGGCCGACCTGGCCGGGCTTCAGGGTCTTCAGGGTGTCGACGAACAGCGTGGGGATCTTGCCCTCGGCGCGCCAGCCGAAGGCACCGCCCTGCAGGGCGTTGGGCGCGTCGGAATAGCTGGCCGACAGCTGGGCGAAATCCGCACCGCGGTTGAGCTGGGCAAGCACGTCCTCGGCACGTGCGCGCCGCGCCTGGATATCTTCGGGCGAGGCATTTTCCGGCACGGTGACGAGGATGTGCGAGAAGTCGTATTCGCTTTCCACGCCCTGCTGCGCCTGCGTTTGCAGATAGCCTTCGATCTCGGAATCGCTCACCGTCAGGCGGTTGTCGACGTCGCGTTCGCGCGCACGGGCGATCAGGAGTTCGTTGCGGATGGTGCTGCGCAGGGTTTCCAGACTCTGTCCCTGGCGCTCCAGGGTGGCCTGCAGCGCGGGCAGGTCCATCCGGTTCTGGGTGGCGATGCGCTGGAGCGCGCGCTCGACCTGGGCCGGATCGACGCGGATACCCGTACTGCGTGCATGCTGCATGAGCGCCTGTTCGGTGATCATGCGTTCCAGCAGCTGTTTTTCCAGGGTGGCGCGCGGCGGCAGCGGCGTGTTCTGGCGTTCCAGGTTGCGTACCGTTTCGTCGTAGCGGCGGGCCAGCTCCTGCCGCGTGATGACTTCGTCGTTGACGACGGCGACGATGCGGTCGAGCGGCCGAATGTCGGCGTGCGCCGGCGACAGGGCCGCGACGGCGAGCAAGAGCGCGAGCAGCCACCCCGGGCGGCTCGATTCAGGGTGTCTGAAGAATGTCATTGCTGGTCCTGTATCCGGGAACACTTTGTTTCAAAACGTCGAGCGGGTTGGCGCCGATCCGGCCCATGCCGCTCAGTTCGAGCTGGATGAAGAAGGCGTCGGTCGACTGGTTTTCCTTTGTCGCGAGGCGCTGGAAGACGCCGCGCACCGCCCAGCAGCCGCCATTGTATTCAAGCCCTGCCAGGCCTTCGACGAGCTTGTCGTCCTGGAACGAATAGTTGTAGCGGAACATGCCGTACCAGCGCGGTGCCAGCGGCCACTGGCCGGACACATCGACCTGCTCGGTGGTTTGGTCAATGAAGCGGTAGCCGAAGTTCAACGCGCGTCCCGGGCCCGGGCGGTAGGAGGCGCCGAGGTTCTGGCGGACGGTGATGCCGTTCTGGGTGTCGAACTGCCAAGCCGTGTCTATGCGCCAGTCGCGCGTGATCTGGCCGCTGATCGCGGCGAGCAGGTCGGTGGCGTTGTTGGTGCGCGGCGCCACGCCGGGCAGCGTGACTTCCTGCGCGCTGAAATAGTAGCGCTGGCCCAGCGTGACCTGCAGGCGTTCGAGGCCGCTGTCGGCTTCGGTGAAGCGGCTGGTGACCGCGACCGTCAGCTGGTTGGCGTCGTTGATGCGGTCGCCGCCGACAAACTGGTTTTCCGTGAACATCTGGGCATAGCTGAAATCCAGCTGCCCGGAGTCGAATACGGGAATGGCGCTCTGGTCGCGGTAGGGCGCATAGACATAGTACGCGCGCGGTTCGAGCGTCTGGGTGTAGCGCTCGCCACGGAACTCGAACGGCCGGTCGAACGTGACGCCGGAGTCGAGGCTCAGGATCGGCACGTTGCGCGAGATGTTGCGTTTTGCCGCGGTGTCGTCGAGCGTGTAGTAGCTGGCGTGCCAGCCGAGCTGCGGCGTGAGGAAACCGAACGCGTTCGACAGCGGCAGCCGCAGCGTCGGATAGGCCAGCAGCCGCGTGCCCTCGACCTGGGTCGGGTGGGCGAAACGGGTCGCTTCGGTATTCATCCTGAATTCGATGCCGCCGGGCAGGGTCTGCGCCATGCCGAACCGCGCCTGCGGCAGGCGGGCGTAGGGCTCGACGATGGGCGCCGCGGTCGAATCCTGCAGGGTCTGGAAACCCTGCACGCGCAGATCCGCGTTCCAGGTGTTGTGCTGGGTGCTGATCCAGGCCTCGTGATTGAGGTGGGTGAGCGAAGTGATCGAGATCAGGTTCGACAGGTCGCGGAAATAGTCGTCGTCGGACACCCGGTCGAAATGCATCCCGGCCCGGGTGTTGGCGTTGATGCTGAAACTGTTCTGCAGGTTCAGGCTCCAGCGCGAGCGGTTGGCCTGGTTGTCGTTGGGCAGATATTCCATCCGGTTCGTGCCCGACAGTTCGGGCAGCAGGTAGCGGACCTCGGCACCCAGCTGCACGCCGCGCTTGGATAACAGGCGCGGGTACAGGGTCGCATCGTAGTTGGGCGCCAGATTGAGGTAATAGGGCACCAGGATGTCGAGACCGCTGCGTTCGGTGGTGCCGAACGTGGGCGCGAGGATGCCGGATTTCCGCTGGTCGTCGAGCGGGAAATCCATCCAGGGGGTGTACAGGATGGGTACGCCGAGGAAACGCAGCGAGGCGTTGCGCGCCGTGCCCACGTTGCGCCCCTGGTCGATGTCGAGCGAATCCACCTTCAGGAACCAGTCTTCGTCGTCGACCGGGCAGGTGGTGTAGGTCGCATCGCTCAGGTTGAACCGCTCCCTGCTGGCGAAATCGACCCGTGAGGCATTGCCGCGGCCTTTCTGGACCGGCAGTGCGTAGACGGGGCTGATCAGTTCGCCCGTGTAGTCCGTGAGGCTGAGCTTGAGCGACTCGCCGTCGACGATCAGGTCGGCCTGCTCCATGCGCACTGCGCCGCGGGCATCGACGGATTCGAGCCGGGTGTCGTAGCGCAGCCAGTCGGCGAAGAAGTTTTGCCCGGCCCGGCGGGCTTCGACCCGGCCGTCGGCCTCGATGATGTCGGGCGCGGTGGACTGGATGCGGTCCGCCGTCAGAAACAGCGGGCCTTCCTGCCCGGCCGCCGCCGAACCGCGCAATTCGACATCCTTTTTCAGCGCGAGTCCGTCCGCCGCCGCACCCCAGGTGGACAGCAGCAGCACGACGAACGCGAAGCCGGGCAGGATGGACAAGAGGGTAGAATCCGCAGGTCGAGTTATTCGGGGTGACGGGCAGTGGATCGCATGCAGGCCATACAAAACTGGGCGGCGGACCGGCTGAACGCCGGCACGCTGGAAATCGCGCTTGCCTCGTCCGATGCCAGCTTCCGCCGCTACTTTCGCGTTACCGCGCAAGGCCGCGATTATATCGTGATGGACGCGCCCCCGGCGCACGAGGACTGCCGGCCCTTCGTCGCCGTGGCCCGGCTGTTCGGCGACGCCGGCGTGCACGTGCCCGACGTGCTGGCACAGGATCTGGAACGGGGATTCCTGCTGCTGACCGATCTGGGCAGCACCACCTATCTGGCCGCACTCGACGACTCGACTGCGCGCGACCTCTATCTTGCCGCCAACGACGCCCTCATCCGCATCCAGCAGGCCAGCCGCCCGGGCGTGCTGCCCGAATACGATCGCGCCCTGCTCGCCCGCGAGCTGATGCTTTTCCCCGAGTGGTACGTCGCCAGGCACCTGGGCGTCGACATGAACGACCGGCAGAAAACCCTCCTCGACACCGTTTTCGGGCGCATCCTGGCCAACAACCTGGCCCAGCCGCAGGTCTACGTCCATCGCGACTGGCACTCGCGCAACCTCATGGTGAGCGAGCCCAACCCCGGCATCCTCGACTTCCAGGACGCCGTCTACGGCCCCATCACCTACGACCTCGCCTCGATCTACCGCGACGCCTACATCCAGTGGGACGAGGAACGGCAGCTCGACTGGGTCATCCGCTACTGGGAAAAGGCCCGGGCCGTCCACCTGCCCGTGCGCGAGGACTTCGGCGATTTCTGGCGCGACTTCGAATGGATGGGGGCCCAGCGGCACATCAAGGTGCTCGGCATCTTCGCGCGCCTGTACCACCGCGACGGCAAGGACGGCTACCTCAAGGACATGCCCCGGGTCATGCACTACCTGCGTCGTGTCTGCGAGCGCTACGACGAGCTGAAGCCGATGCTGTTCCTGCTGGACGGGCTGGAGAAGCGGGAGGTAAAGGTGGGGTACACGTTTTGACGGAGCTGTATCAACGTGCCGCGAAGGCCTGTGCAGTGTGTGCGCTAGCCGGCATTTTGCCGGGCGGCTGTGCGAGCTACGATCCGAACGACTACTATGACCCGAATGCCGTACAGAAAGCCGGTGTCATCTACGCGAAAACGCTCGCAGGCTCCGAGCCACGGCCCTGGGGGGATCCGAAAGCGCCCGTGTTCATTCCGATCGGCGGCGTGATCGTGCCTGTCTGGATTGGTGCGGGCCGGGGAGAATCGCGTATCGATATCTACGAGTATCGGGTGCGATTGCCGGGAGACGAGTCGGCGACCGTGTACAGCGAATACCCGTTCGAAATGGGCGAATGCGTCAAGGTTTTCTTTTCCGCGCGAGACACGTATCCGCGCATGGCTTATGGTGCCGACTGTGAAAAATAGGGCATCTGAACCGGGAACGCCTGTTCGGTATCGATGGCATTGATGCAATGACACCGCCCCTCACACCGACTGCCATGATCCTCGCCGCTGGCCGCGGCGAGCGCATGCGGCCGCTCACCGACCACACGCCCAAACCGCTGCTGGCGGTGGGCGGCAAGCCGCTGATCGTGTGGCACATCGAGCGGCTGCGCGATGCGGGCTACACGCACATCGTGATCAACCACGCACATCTGGGACAGCAGATCGAAGCGGCGCTCGGCACCGGCGCGGCGCTGGGCGTGACCATCGACTACTCGCGCGAGGCGAGCGCGCTGGAAACGGCAGGCGGGATTGCGACGGCCTTGCCACTGATTCCGTCCGAGGTCTTCCCGGTGGTGAACGGCGACATCTACTGCGAATTCGATTTCGCCCGGCTGGCCGGGGCGCGGGCGCGGCTGGCGGCGGGGCACGATCATGCGCATCTGGTGCTGGTCGGCAATCCGCCGCATCATCCGCAGGGCGATTTCGTGCTGGAACGCGATCGGGTGACGAATGGCGACATGCCGCTGACACCGCACCCCGCGCGTCTGACCTTCTCGGGCATCGGCGTCTACCACCGCGACCTCTTCGCCGCGACGCCGGCGGGCGAAAAGGCGCCGCTGGCGCCGCTGTTGCGCCTGGCCATCGACGCCGGGCGGGTTTCGGGCGAACATTTCGCCGGGCGCTGGGTCGATGTGGGTACGCCCGAACGTTTGCACACCCTGGACGAGGAACTGAAACGCCATGCAGCCTGATGCCGCCATTTACCGCGCACGCCGCGAGCGGGTGATCGCCGAGATGGGCGAGGGCGTGATGGTCATCGCCACCGCGCCGGAAGTGCCCCGCAACCGCGATACGCACTATCCCTACCGGCACGACAGCTATTTCTACTGGCTCACCGGCTTCAACGAGCCCGAAGCGGTGGTCGTGCTGATCGCCGGCAAGGAACCGCGCCACATTCTTTTCTGCCGCGAAAAGAACGAGGAACGCGAGATATGGGACGGCTTCCGCTACGGCCCCCAGGCGGCACGCGAGATGTTCGCCTTCGACGAAAGTTTTTCCTGGGACGGACTCGACGCCGAATTGCCGAAACTGCTGGAAAACCAGCCGCAACTCGCCTACGTCATCGGCCGCGAAGCGGCGTGGGATGCGCAGGTGATGGGCTGGCTCAACGCCGTGCGTGCCCGGGCGCGCAGCGGCGTGCACGCGCCGGTCCGCATGGTCGACGCGCGCGTCTGGCTGGACGAGATGCGGCTGGTAAAGGACGGCCACGAACTTGCGCTGATGCGCCGGGCCGCCGAGATTTCCACCGGCGCGCACCGCGACGCCATGCGCGCGACGCGGCCCGGCCGCCACGAATACGAGATCGAGGCGGAACTGCTCTCGGCCTTTCGACGCGGCGGTGCGGAGGCGCCGGCCTACACTTCCATCGTCGCCAGCGGCCCGAACGCCTGCGTGCTGCATTACGTGTTCAACAACAAGCCGATGCGCGACGGCGACCTGCTGCTGATCGACGCTGCCGCCGAATTCGGCAGTTACGCCGCCGACATCACCCGCACCTTTCCGGTCAACGGAAAATTCGGCGCGGCGCAGAAGGATGCCTACGAAGTCGTGCTCGCCGCGCAGCGCGAGGCGATCGACGCGGTGCGCCCCGGCAACCACTGGAACAGCCCGCACGAGGCCGCGGTGCGCGTGCTCACGCAGGGCATGGTCGATCTCGGCCTGCTCGCGGGCGAGGTCGACGGCCTGATCGAATCGAGCGCCTACAGCCGCTTCTACATGCACCGCACCGGCCACTGGCTGGGCATGGACGTGCACGACGCCGGCGAATACAAGCAGCAGGGCGCATGGCGTCCGCTGGTGCCGGGCATGACGCTCACGGTCGAACCCGGGCTCTACATCCGCCCGGGCGACGACGTGCCGGAAGCCTTCCATAACATCGGCATCCGCATCGAGGACGACGTGGTGGTGACCGCAGCCGGCTGCGAGGTGCTGACCTCGCCGCCCAAGACCGTGGCGGAAATCGAAGCCTGGATGCAGGAATGAGCATGGCAGCCGACGCGCGCGAGGTGCTGATCGTCGGCGCCGGCCCGGCCGGTGCGGTGTGTGCGCTGGCGCTCGCGCAGCAGGGCGTGCCGGCGCGCGTGCTCGAAGCGCAGCCCTTCGAGGCGCGCGGCGATACCCGAACCCTTGCGCTGTCGCATGGGGCGCGGCTCATCCTCGAACGCGTCGGCGTGTGGGACGCGCTCGGCGCGGTCACGCCGATCACGCGCATCCATATCTCGCAGCGCGGCGCGCTGGGCGTGGCGCATCTCGACGCCGCCGAACTCGCCGTGCCGGCGCTGGGTTACGTGCTGCCCTACGCCGAATTGACCGCCGCGCTGAAACAGGCGCTGGCCGGTGCCGGCGTGGCCGTCGATTACGGCGTGGCCGTCGAACGCATCGACAACGGCACGGACGTCGCCACCCTGCACACCTCGCGCGGCGTGCTGACCGCGCCGCTCGCCGTGGTGGCCGACGGCGGACGCAGCCTCGAGGCTCCCGCCCCGCGCGTCCGCCGCGAATACGACCAGACCGCCGTGGTGTGCGACGTGCGCACCGAACTGCCGCACGCGAGCCGGGCCTACGAACGCTTCACCCCGGACGGTCCGGCCGCGCTGCTGCCGAATGGCGACCGCTATGCCCTGGTGTGGACGGCGTCCACGGCGGAGGCCGGGCGCATCGCCGCGCTCGACGACGCGGCCTTCCTCGACGCGCTGTACCGCCACTTCGGCGGCCGTCAGGGACGCTTCCTCGAAGCCGGCCCGCGCAAGACCTTTCCGCTCAAGCTTGCCTATACCGGCAGCGAGGCCGGCGCGCGCGTGGTGCGCATCGGCAATGCCGCGCAGACCCTGCATCCGGTGGCGGGGCAGGGCTTCAACATCGGCCTGCGCGACGCCTTCGAGCTCGCGCTCGCCTGCGCCGACGTGCCGTCCGATCAGCTCGGCAACGCCGCCATGCTCGCCGCCTATGCGCGCGGCCGGCGTGCCGACGTGGCCGGCGGCCTCGGCTTTACCGATTTCCTGGTGCGGACCTTTTCCAACGATTTCCCGCCACTGCGCCACGCGCGTGGCCTCGGCCTGCTGGCGCTGGAGGTGCTGCCGCCGCTCAAGACCTTCGTGGCCCGCCGCATGATGTTCGGAGCGCGCGGATGAACGCGGAACGCTATCAGGCCGTCGTCGTCGGAGCCGGTCTGGTCGGCGCGGCCACCGCATTGGCGCTGTCCCGCCAGGGCCTGCGTGTGGCGCTCGTCGAGCGCGCCGAACCCGTCGCACCCACGGCCGAGTGGGACGCGCGCATCTACGCACTCACGCCCGCCAACCAGCGCCTGCTTGCGTCGCTCGGCGCTTGGGCGCGCATGGATGCGTCGCGCGTGCAGCCCGTCTACCGCATGGACGTCGCCGGCGACGGCAACGGCCATGTGCGGCTCGACGCCTATGCGTCGGGCACCGCGCAGCTCGCCTTCATCTTCGAATCCGGGCGTCTGCAGCAGGCGCTGTGGGAAGCCCTGATCGAAGGCGGCGAAGTGGCCGTGCATTGCCCCGCCGCGATTTCCACGCTCGAACGCGACGGGGTGGACACGCACATCCGCCTGGACGACGGCCGCACGCTGGCCGCGCAACTGGTGATCGGCGCCGACGGCGCCCATTCGCGCATCCGCGACTGGGCCGGCCTGACGGCCACGGTTTCGCCCTACGGCCAGAGCGGCACCGTCACCAATTTCGAATGCGAGAAGCCGCATCGCGGCACCGCCTTCCAGTGGTTCTTCGACAGCGACATCCTGGCTTTTTTGCCTTTACCGGGAAACCGAATGTCCATGGTCTGGTCAACGCAGACGGCGCACGCGAACGAACTGGTGGCGCTGCCGGCCGACGCGCTGGCCGAACAGGTGCGGCAGGCCGGGCACGACGCGCTGGGTGCCTTGCGCGTGGTGACGCCGGCCGCGGCTTTCCCGCTGCGGCTGATCCGCGTCGAGGCGCCGGTGGCGCCGGGCGTCGCACTGGTCGGCGACGCCGCACACGGCGTGCATCCGCTCGCGGGCCAGGGCGTCAACCTGGGCTTCGGCGACGTCGAGGTGCTGGCCGGGGTACTGGCCGCACATCGCCGCGCGCACCTGGGCGACCTGCGCGTGCTGCAGGCCTACGCCCGCGCCCGCGCCGAGCCGGTGGCCCGCATGCAGGCTGTTACGCACGGCCTGCATCATCTGTTCGCGGACGTGCGCGCCGGCTGGCTGCGCAATGCCGGCATGTCCGTCGTCGACCGACTGCCGCCGCTGAAGGCGGCGCTGGTACGGGAAGCGATGTCCTGAGAAGTTTTTTCTTTATTTTTGGAGCAGCCATGAAGTTTGCAGCACGCATGGCCAGCCTTGCGCTGGCAGCCGGTTTGGTCGTCGCCACGGGTGCCCAGGCGAACGAGTCGGTGATCCGCAAGGCGCTGACCGAGCGGTTTCCCGGGGCGCAGATCACGTCGGTCAAGAAAACCCCGTACAGCGGCCTGTTCGAGGTGTATCTCGACGGCCAGCTGGTCTACATGGACGCCAAGGGCCAGTACGTGTTCGCCGGCGACATCATCGAGCTGAAATCGCGCACCAACCTGACCCAGGCCCGGCTCGCCCGGCTGCAGGCCGTGGACTGGAGCGTATTTCCGCTCAACAACGCGATCAAGACCGTAAAGGGCAAGGGCGAGCGCAAGATCGTGCTGTTCTCCGATGTCGATTGCCCCTTCTGCCGAAAGTTCGAGGCCGAGCTCGACAAGGTGGACAACATCACCGTCTACACTTTCCTCTATCCCATCGAAGGCTTGCATCCCAAGGCCGTGCAGACGTCCAGGCAGATCTGGTGCGCGCCCGACCGCAACAAGGCCTGGGACGAGTACATCGCGAAAGGCACGATCCCCGGCAACGACGGCAAGTGCGCCCATCCGGTCGACGCCACGGTAGCGCTGGGCAACAAGCTCGGCGTGTCCGGCACCCCGACGATCTTCTTTGCCAACGGCGTGCGCGTTCCCGGTATGGTGCCCGCCGCGCAGCTCGAACGCCTGCTTGCCACCAACGCGAAGTGACGCAATGAGCTTCGAGTTCTGGAACGCGCGCTACGACACCGAAGAATACGTCTTCGGCACGGCGCCCAACGTTTTTCTCGCTGGCCAGACCGCGTATCTGAAACCGGGCCGGCACGCGCTCGCCATCGCCGACGGCGAAGGCCGCAACGGCGTGTGGCTGGCCCAACAGGGGCTCAAGGTCCACGCCATCGACTTCTCGCCCGCCGCGCTCGCCAAGGCGGCGAAGCTCGCGGCCGAACGCGGCGTGCAAGTCGAATTCGAGCAGGCGGATGTACTGAACTGGGCCTGGCCCGAAGCCGCCTACGACGTCGTCGTCGCCATCTTCATCCAGTTCGTGCCGCCGCCCGAACGCGAACGCATCGTCGAAGGCATCCGCCGCACGCTCAAGCCGGGCGGCACGCTCATCCTGCAGGGCTACACGCCGAAGCAGATCGAATACGGGACCGGCGGCCCGTCCAACCCTGCGAACATGTATGTGGAAGCCGACCTGCGGCGCTGGTTCGGCGACTGGACCATCGCGCATCTCGCCGAGCACGAATCGCACATCAGCGAAGGCGCGCACCATCACGGCATGTCGGCGCTGATCGACATGGTGGCGATCAAGCCGGCCTGACGCCATGAATCCGCGCGCCCGACTGCGCCTGCCGGCCCTGTTCCTGGCGGGCCTGCTCGCCGGCTGCCAGCCGGCCGCAACGGATCATTTCCAGGGCTACATCGAAGGCGAGCCGGTGCTGGTTGCCGCGCAGCAGAACGGGCAGCTCACGTCGCTTGCCGTGCGGCGCGGCGACACCGTCGCGGCGGATGCGCCGCTATTCAGCCAGGACAGCGCCACCGAAGCCGCCGCCGTGAACCAGGCCAGCGCCCAGCTTGCGCAGGCGCGGGCGCAGCAGGCCAATCTCGCCAGCGGCAAGCGTCCGCCGGAAATCGCCGTCATCGAAGCCCAGTTGCACGACGCACAGGCCCGGCGCGCCCTGTCGGCGGATCAGCTCGCCCGTCAGCAGGCATTGGTGGCCAAAGGTTTCGTCAGCGTCGAATCGCTCGACGAAGTGCGCACCCAGCTCGCCCGCGACGATGCGGCCATCGCCCAGATGCAGGCCCAGCTTGCCAGCGCGCGCCTGCCCGGGCGCCGCGACGAGCGTGCCGCTGCACAGGCGCAGGTGGCGGCCAGCCAGGCTGCGCTTGCACAGAACGCCATCAAGTTCGAACAGAAGTCGCAGCGCGCGCCGGTCGCGGGGCAAGTGCAGGACGTCTTCTACCGCGCGGGCGAATGGGCCGCGCCGGGGCAGCCGGTCGTGTCCATCCTGCCGCCGGAGAACATCAAGGTCCGCTTCTTCGTGCCCGAAACCGCGCTGGGTGCCCTGCGCACCGGGCAGGCCGTCGACGTGCAGTGCGACAGCTGCGCGGCGCCGCTGTCGGCCACCATCCGCTTCATCAGCGCCACCGCGGAATACACGCCGCCCGTGCTCTACAGCGAGAAGAATCGCCACCGCCTGGTCTATCTGGTGGAAGCCTGGCCGCAGCCGAAGGATGCCGCGCAACTGCATCCCGGCCAGCCGGTGAGCGTGCGCCTGCACACAGCGAGGCAATGAACGGCGACTACGCCATCGACGTGCGCGGCCTGAGCAAATCGTTCGGCCCCAGGCGCGTCGTCAATGCCCTCGACCTGCGCGTGGAAACCGGCGAGATCTACGGGTTCCTCGGCCCCAACGGCAGCGGCAAGACCACCTCCATCCGCATGCTGTGCGGCCTGCTCACGCCGGACGAGGGCAGCGGCACCTGCCTGGGTTTCGACGTGCGCACGCAGAGCGCCGAAATCAAGAAGCAGGTCGGCTACATGACCCAGCGCTTCAGCTTCTACGAAGACCTGTCCATCCGCGAGAACCTCGATTTCGTCGCGCGCCTGTACGCCATGCCCAACCGCAAACAGACCGTGCAGACCGCGATGGAGGAACTGGGCCTGGCCGACCGTGCCGGTCAGCTCGCCGGTACGCTGTCCGGCGGCTGGAAGCAGCGCCTGGCGCTGGCCGCCTGCATGCTGCACCGCCCGCGCCTGCTGCTGCTGGACGAGCCTACCGCCGGCGTCGATCCCAAGGCGCGGCGCGATTTCTGGGACGAGATCCACCGCCTGGCCGGGCAGGGCGTCAGCGTGCTGGTGTCCACGCACTACATGGACGAGGCCGCGCGCTGCCATCGCCTGGCCTACATCGCCTACGGCAACCTGCTCGCCTCCGGTTCGCCTGAAGAGCTGATTGCGCAGAGCCGGCTCGCCACCTTTTCCGTCAAGGACGACAACCCGGCGCTGGTCGAAACGCTGCGCAAGCTGCCGGGCGTCGAACAGGTCGTCGCCATGGGCAACGTCTACAGCGTGAGCGGCCAGGACGGCGCGCGCATGCAAGCGAGTCTGGCCGCCCAGCCCGGCCTGCAGTTCGAACCCGCCGAGACCGGGCTGGAGCAGGTATTCATCCGGCTCATGGACAAGGTGCAGGACGTCCCCGCATGACATTCCCGCTCGCCTGGAACCGGCTGTGGGCCATCGTGCTGAAGGAGTTCGTGCAGATGCGGCGCGACCGCATCACCTTCGCCATGATGGTGGGCATTCCCGTCATGCAGCTCGTGCTGTTCGGCTTTGCCATCAACACCGACCCCAAGAGCCTGCCCACCGTGGTGTTCGACGCCAGTCCCAGCGCTTACACGCGCAGCTTCGTCGCCAGCCTGGAAAACAGCGGCTACTTCGACGTGCAGCCCGCGCCCGCCAGCATCGCCGAAGCGCGCGAGGCCATGGCCGTCGGCGACCTCCAGTTCATCGTCTCCATCCCGGCGGATTTCACGCGGCAACTCGTGCGCGGCGACAGGCCCGCCCTGCTGCTGGAAGCCGACGCCTCTGACCCGGCCGCCACCGGCAATGCCCTGTTCGCGCTGGCCAGCCTCAACCAGACCGCGCTGCAGCACGACCTCAAGGGCCCGCTCGCCCGCCTTGACAACGGCGCGCCACCCTTCGAAATCCGCGTGCAGCGCAACTACAACCCCGAAGGCATCACCCAGTACAACATCGTCCCCGGCCTCATGGGCACCATCCTCACCATGACCATGATCATGATGACCGGCATGGCCATGACCCGCGAACTGGAACGCGGCACCATGGAAAACCTGCTCGCGTTTCCCGTGCATCCGCTGGAAGTGATGATCGGCAAGATCCTGCCCTACATCATGGTCGGCTACATCCAGGTCGCCGTCATCCTCGTCGCCGCCTGGGGCCTGTTCAGCGTGCCCATCGCCGGCAGCCTCGTCCTGCTGCTCGCCAGCGTGCTCGTCTTCCTGGCCGCCAACCTCACCGTCGGCATGATGTTTTCCACCATGGCCAAGAGCCAGCTGCAGGCCATGCAGATGACCTTCTTCTTCTTCCTGCCGTCCATGCTGCTGTCCGGCTTCATGTTCCCCTTCAGGGGCATGCCGCACTGGGCCCAGGTCATCGGCGAAGGCCTGCCGCTCACCCACTTCCTGCGCATCGTGCGCGGCATCATGCTCAAGGGCAACGGCTGGGCCGAGACCTGGCCCAACGTCTGGCCCCTGCTGGTGTTCATGGCCGTGGTCATGGCCATCGGCTTCAAGCGCTATCGCAAGACGCTGGATTGATTCAGGGGCGGCTGGCGCAATTCGGCAAGGGATTAGGCGGGCAGTCTCCAGCCAACCCCAATCCGTCAACTGACAACCTGTGGTCAGTTTGGGGTCGAATGCTGATAGAGATATTTTTGGAAACCCGAAAATACCCGGCCGATCTCTTCGGGCTTACCGAGATCGGCCACGGCATCCGTTAGCGAGTCGTGATATTTCAGGCGCAGTAGTGGCGTCAGCTTGGCCTGGTCCAGCTCTTCCACGCCAACGCTGACGTAGTGCGACAACACGAAATCGAGGAATGACCGTTGCCTGTCGTTGAAGTGCGTGCTGATTCTGCCATGCGCGTGCACGGCTCGTTGTGCCCGCGTGAGCGGGGCCAGGGCATAGGCCACATGCGCCAGCACGTCGAACAGGTCGCTTTTCTCGGCGTCGATGATCTTCTGCATTTCGGCCAGCTGGTCGGGGCCGAAGCCCTGCTCGGCCAATCCATCCAGCAGTTTCCTGCGCGTGTCCGGCGCACTCCACAGGGCACGCAATTCGTCTTCGTCGCGGAAAAATTCCGGCAGCTTGCCGAACAGGGCTTCCATGAACTGGGCCGCCGACATGGGCGTGCCGTCGGGGTGCCAGAAGCTGGTGGCTGTCATGTGCTGAATCGTACGCGCCTTGCCGTCGGCCAGTTTGATCCGGACCTTTAGTCGTGGGGCATATTCGGTAGTGGGCTCGCGCACGGTGGGCGGATCATTCAGCAGTTGCGATGTCGGGCGCGCAGTTGGCGTCTGCGGATCAATCGGTTCGCCGTCCCATTCAGGGTCGCTGAAATGGTGGTGGGCCTTCACGAAGTCGTAGATCGTGAAGTAGTCCTTGCCGTCGTAGAGCCGCGTCCCGCGCCCGATGATCTGCTTGAACTCGATCATGGAATTGATCGGCCGCAGCAGCACGATGTTGCGCACGTTGCGGGCATCGACGCCGGTCGACAGCTTCTGCGACGTGGTCAGGATCGTCGGGATGATCTTCTCGTTGTCCTGAAAGTCCCGCAGGTATTGCTCGCCCAGCGCGCCGTCGTCGGCTGTCACGCGCACGCAATAAAGCGGGTCGGTGCTGGTCTTCAGCTGGTTGATCAAGTCCCGGATCACCAGCGCGTGCGCCTGGTTCGCGCAGAACACCAGCGTCTTCTCCCGCTGGTCGATCTGCGACATGAAGATTTCGACCCGTTTCTTCTCCCGCTCCCTGATCTCGATGATCCGGTTGAAGTCGGCTTCCTCGTAGCGCTTGCCCGCCTCGATCGCGCCCTCCACCAGCGTGTCGTCGGCCGTATAGACATAATCGTCCAGCGTCGTGGCGATCTGCTTGACCCGGAAGGGCGTCAGGAAGCCGTCGTTGATGCCGTCCTTCAGCGAATACACGAACACCGGCTCGCCGAAATAGGCATAGGTGTCGACGTTGTCGCGGCGCTTCGGCGTGGCGGTCAGGCCAAGCTGCACGGCGGGCGCGAAGTAGTCGAGGATGCCGCGCCAGTTGCTCTCGTCGTTGGCGCCGCCGCGGTGGCACTCGTCAATGACGATGAAGTCGAAGAAGTCCGGCGGATACTCACCGAAATAGGGCGTTGGCTCCCCTCGCCCTCCGGGAGAGGGGCTGGGGGAGAGGGGCGGACCGCTCATGAAGGTCTGGAAGATCGTGAAGAACAGGCTCCCGTTCTTCGGCACCTTGCCCTTCTTGCGAATGTCGCTCGGCTCGATCCGAACCAGCGCGTCCTCTGGGAAGGCGGAAAAGGCGTTGTACGCCTGATCCGCCAGAATATTGCGGTCGGCCAGGAACAGGATGCGCGGCCGGCGCGTCGGCTCGCTATTCGTCTTCCAGTCGCTCAGGTTCCATCGGCTGTGGAACAGCTTCCAGGCGAGCTGGAAGGCAATGAAGGTCTTGCCCGTGCCGGTCGCCAGCGTCAGCAGGATGCGCTGCCTGTGGTCGGCAATGGCCTCCAGCACCCGCTCGATCGCGATGTCCTGGTAGTAGCGCCCCTGGAAGAAGCCGCCCCTGTCCTCGAACGGCACCGCGGCGAAGCGGTCGCGCCAGGCGTTGGGGACGGCAAAGGTCAGGTTCCAGAGCGCGGCCGGCGTCGGGTAGTGCGGTAACTCCCCCTCCGCGCCGGTATCCATGTCGATGCCGTAAATGCCCTGGCCGTTGCTGGCATAGGTGAAGCGGATGGCGAGCTTGCCGGCGTAATCCTTGGCCTGCCCCACGCCCTCGGTGAGTGCCTTGTCCCACGCCTTCGCCTCGACCACCGCCAGCTTGGTGTTGCGATACTCCAGCACGTAGTCGGCGGTCAGCGGCTTGCCGCGCTTGCCGCCGCCTTCCAGCCTGCCCAAGGTGATCGGGTACTCGCGGCGGATGCGGCTGCCCTCGACCACGCCCCAGCCCGCTGCTTTCAGCGCGGGGTCGATGTGTTCGGCGCGGGTTTCGGCTTCGTTCATCGGCCAGCTTGGTTCATTGGCGGGTTTCGCTCACGCGTAAGCCATGACTGCATTGTCATCGCGCGTCAGCAGCTGCATCAGTTTCGGATGGATGAACAGTTTCTCGCGGCCCAGGGTCACTTCCCGCAGTACGCCAATCTCGACGAGCTGCTTGAGATAACGCGAAGCGGCCTGCCGTCCGGCAATTTCCTTGTCCACCACGTTCTGGATGCGGCAGTACGGCAGGTCGAAAATGAGATCGACCAGTTCGCGCGTGTAGATTTTCGGTGCGCTTTGTTTCACATGCTTAACCGTCAGCCCCGACAGTTCGCGAATCGCTGAAATCTTGGCCGTCGTCCAAACCGCAGTATCTTCCACGCCGCGCAGCATATAGATCAGCCACGGCTCCCAGGCCTGCTCGCGCGTCACGTCCAGCAGCAGTCGGTAGTAATCCGCCTTGTGATTGATGATGTAGCGACTGAGATACAGAATCGGCAACGTCAGCAGGTCTTCCTGAATCAGGTACAGGCTGTTCAGCACGCGTCCGGTACGGCCGTTGCCGTCGGTGAACGGGTGGATGGCCTCGAACTGGTAGTGGCCGACCGCCATGCGGATCAGCGGATCGATATCCCTCGCCTCGTGCAGATAGCGCTCCCAGTTGGCCAGCTTGGTGCGCAACACATCTTCTCCCACTGGCGGTGTATAGATCACCTCGCCCGTCCGGTCGTTTGCCAGCGCCGTACCCGGTACCTGCCGCACCTGCATCCGCGCGCCCTTGATGCGCGTGCATACCTGTTCCGCTGTGCGCGTATTGAGCGGCGTCTGCTTCAGGGCGCGAAAACCTTCCATCAGCGCGCTGCTGTGCCGCAATGCCTCGCGCGTCGCCGGGTCTGCGCGCTCGTCAGCCTGCTGATATTGAAACAGGCGGTCGGTCGTCGTCACGATGTTCTCGATTTCCGAACTTGCCTGCGCTTCAAGCAGGGGCAGTGCATTGATCAGCACGCCCTGGTTGGGGATCAGTTCTGCCGCCTGCTTCAGTTCAGCCAGAGCCGCACGCGCCGCGATGCATTGCTTCAACACCGGGCGTGTCTCCACCTCCGCAGCCGGCGGCAGGGGGGGGAGATCGTTGTAGGGATGATTGGGTCGCCAGTCGGTCATGGTTTATTTTCGGGTGTTTTGCGACATGTCCTGAGTGTATGTCGCTGTCGGCGACAGGTCAACAAAACGTGTTGCTATTTTTATGAATTTGCGACATTTATTGCTGGTATGTCGCTGACGACAACAAATGGCAGACGGAAAAAACTGTTGGGTCAGGTGGGCAATCAAAACCCGATCAAGAAAAAACGGGCGCCAAAATATGTGTAATTTGTTGATAAATAAACATAATATTTCTTATCCACGCAATTCGGGCTGTCGGCAGTCAAAATCCGATAAGAAAGAAAGTGGAGCTACCTGAAAACTGCGCCAGACAGTTTGATGTACTCCAGAAAGCTGATGCAGGTCACTCCAACTTCATCCATCGTGCAGACAGCCGGAATTTTCCGTTTGGCCGGAAGGTCGGGGAGTTTCTGTTTGCTTTCGTCGGAAACCAGCTCGCAATTGCGGTCGGCCGCAGTGGCAACGATGAGCAGATCGTTTTCATCGACACCCTTCGGGTGGTAGCGGTCGCCCACAATGCCCAGCAGATTCTTGATGCGCATCGCATCCTGGAGAATCGCATTGCTAATTTCCAGAACGCGCAGGTCATTGTCCTTCAGCCATTCCGCGCACTCGGGGGCCTTGTGCGCAACCTCGTCCAGCGCCACGCTCGGCATCGCCAAATCGCCTTGTCCGATTTGGCCAGCCATCCAGTCCCACAACCCGGGAAACTGCTGCAAGGGGTAGTTATCCCACGCATAAATCATGGACGACGCATCAAACACCCGCATAGAAGCGTTCCAGTTGATGCACGTCCTTTATCTTCAGGTTATCGAGGTAGGTGCTGGCTTTGGCCAGGGTGATATGGCGGGCATTCAGGGCATCCAACACCGTGCGCACAAACGTATCGCCGAATACATGCTTGGGTTCGCGATGACGGTAAGCGCGGCTGCCGCCCACCTCTTCCTTGACAAGGACCGGCTGGTCGCGCCAAGCACGGTAGGCGTCGTAATCCCGACGCGATAAGCGCCCCACATCCAGCAGGCGCAGCAGGATGACCTCGCCGCTGACACCCCAGGCCTTGCGCTGTTCCGCCAGCCAATCGTCGAAGCCGGCCGCCTCGGCGGGTCGCTCCGCATCGTGGATGGATTTCAGGAAAGCATCCGGCACCAGCAGATGGCCCGCAAAGGCATTGGCCTCGCGTTCCATGCCTTCATGCGAATACATGTCGCGGTCATCGTCGATGGAACTGGTCTTGTGCAACAGCAAATGCCCCAGTTCGTGCATCAGGGTAAAGCTTTGCCTGGACTCGCCAGGCTGCTTCTTGACCACGATCACTGGGCATTCCGGGTCGTAAAGCGAAAACCCCAGGATCGGGCTTTCCTTGGCGATCTGCCACTTGCCGTTGTAACCGTTGCTCTGGAAAACCAGCAGACCCCTCGCCTCTACAGCCAGCCGGTAAGTCTCGAAATCATTGGTGTCCCGCAGCCCGAGCCACTGCCGGACGGTGCGAGCAGCCGCGGGAAGATCCAGCCCCGCCAGATCGGGCGGGGCAAAGCGGGGCAGGTTGGCGTCGTCCAGCTCCTCGCGCAGGCTCAGGAAGATGGCGCGCTGCTTCTCGACACGCTCGATCAGGGCCTTGATGCGCGCGGAAAGTTCGGGCTTCTGGTTGGCCAGCGTGCGGAATTGCGGGGTGTGAACCTGGGCTTCGTCCACCGGGCCGGGTTCCAGAAAAAACAGCACGCCGCGCCCGAAAAAGTCGGCCAGCTTGCGCAACTGGTTGAAGGTCAGGCCGGGTTCGCCGGCCATCACTTTTTCCAGATTCGCAGCCGCAATTCCCGCCTCGGCCGCGCACTGCGCCAGCGTCACGCCGCGATCGGCGCAGCACCAGGCGAGGCGCTCGGGGTTGATCGACTGAATCCGTTCCATGCGCGAAATTGTATCTACTTTGGCGGGCGACCGTCGCGGCCTTACAGCGCCCCGGAAAAAGCCTGGTGCAACAGGGACTTTTTCAGGTCGTCGAGCGCGGCGAGCTTGCGCTGGTAGAGGGATTCGAGGCGTTGGGTTTCTTCGCGGAGGGCATCAAGTGCCGAAACGATCTGTCCCTGCTCTGCTTGTGACGGAAGAAAAACTCGATGGGCATTAAGTCGCTGAATCGGCAACGCGCTGTATGCAGCACCGTGTGACATCTTGTTCAGGCTTTCGACAAAGGAAAGCAGCACATATTTGAGGAAGTGCGGATTGACTGAATTGAACTCTTTGAGCCACAAAACATTTCCATCCTTGAAATAGAAATCACTGTCGCCTTCAACGACCCATATCTCGCCAATCGTGCCGATGGCGGTGAGAAGAATGTCGCCCTCCTTCGGAACACCGAAGCACGTTTCGATCTCTTTGTACCGATCCTCGGAAATAAATAGCTCGGTCGTGATCTCGCGGTCGTTCGCCAACTCCTTGATCTCTTTCGTTCGGTAGAACGGTACCCCAGACTTCACATACTCGCTTTTGAAAATGCGCTTGCTGGAAGTAATCGTGCCGAGCTCTGCGAGCGACTTTTCCACCCACCCCTGGCCGTGTCGGGTGAAGACCGATTGCAGGTGGCTTTCAAATAGAGCGCGCGCGTTCTGGAGGTTCTTTTCGGCGTTGGCTTTGGCGGTGGTGATGCCATCAAAAGCTTGGTCGAGGATGGCGACGATGCGCTGCTGTTCCCTGGTGTTGCTTGGAACGAAAATTGGAAGAGATCGAAACGCTGGAACATCGAGGTTCTTTTGGGCTGCCCCTTTTCCAAGAGCGAATATCTCATCATTCAACGACAGAATTTGGAAATCCAAGAACCTGGGGAGCAGTTTCCCGTTTCGTGGTGAAACTGTTAAGCCGCTGTCGTTCAGGAAGAACTTCCCAGTAACGAATCGTGTGCATTCATCTGACATCCCAAAGCGAGAAACAACGAGGCGATCCTCGCGATTAGAAGTATCCATCCTGAAGGTTGCGCCCCCCCCACCGTATACAGGGTAAATGCTGCCACCGTCGCGCTTTTGAACCACGCGAGTGCCGTATTCGACCGTACATACCTCCTCCAAAGGCAAAAATTCCCCCTTGGTCATATCAGCGCCCTGATGTTCGCCAGCACCTCTGCGCTCTCCGCATCCAGCGCCACGATCTCGTCCAGGATCGCCTGCGGGCTGCGGTGGGCGACTTCCTCTCCGCCATTGGGGTTCTTCACCGACAGGTCGAAAGTCGCCGGGTCGATGGCCGCCGCGTCCACGCTCCAGCTCTTCGGCGAATCGGCAAAGGTCTTTTGCAGTTCGACGAACTCGGCCAGATCGGCGTCGTTGAGCGGGTTGGTCTTGCCGAGGTTGCGGCCTGGGTCGAGCTGGTAGTACCAAACCTTGCGGGTCGGCGCGCCCTTCTCGAAGAACAGCACCACGGTCTTCACGCCCGCGCCCTGGAAGGTGCCGCCGGGGCAATCCAGCACCGTGTGCAGGTTGCAGCTTTCCAGCAGCAGCTTCCTCAGGCTGACCGAGGCGTTATCGGTATTGGAGAGGAAGGTGTTCTTGATCACCACGCCGGCGCGGCCGCCGGCCTTGAGCATCTTGATGAAGTGCTGCAGGAACAGGAAAGCCGTCTCGCCGGTGCGGATGGGGAAGTTCTGCTGGACTTCCTTGCGCTCCTTGCCGCCGAAGGGCGGATTGGCGAGGATCACATCGAAGCGATCCTTGTCCTGAACGTCGGCCAGATTCTCGGCCAGGGTGTTGGTGTGGACGATGTTGGGCGCCTCGATGCCGTGCAGGATCATGTTCATGATCGCAATGACGTAGGCGAGCGACTTCTTTTCCTTGCCGTAGAAAGTGCGCGTTTGCAGCGTCTGGAGATCGGCAGTGGTCAGCCTGGGCTGGGACTTGAGGTGGTCGAAGGCTTCGCACAGGAAGCCCGCCGATCCCACCGCGCCGTCGTAGATGCGCTCGCCGATCTTGGGATTGACCACCTGCACGATGGCGCGAATTAGCGGGCGCGGGGTGTAGTACTCGCCACCGTTGCGCCCGGCGTTGCCCATGTTCTTGATCTTGGCTTCGTAGAGGTGCGAAAGCTCGTGCTTCTCGGTCTGCGAGCGGAAGCGCAGTGCGTCGATGTGGTCGATGATCTCGCGCAGGTTGTAGCCGCTGTGGATCTTGTTCTTGATCTCGCCGAAGATCTCGCCGATCTTGTATTCGAGGGTGTTCGCGCTGTCCGCTTTTTGTTTGAAGCCGTGCAGGTAGGGAAAGAGCTTGCGGTCGACGAAGTCGCGCAGGTCGTCGCCGGTCAGCGCCTGGTTGTGGTCGAGCTTGCCGTGCTTGTCCTTGGGCGCCGCCCAGCTTTCCCAGCGGTAGGGTTTGTCGAGGATGAAGCTGTATTGCTTCCCCTCCAGTTCGGCCTCCATCGCCTTGTCCTGCTCCAGCCCGTCCAGGTATTTCAGGAACAGCAGCCAGGAGGTCTGCTCGGTGTAGTCAAGCTCGGTGGTGCAGCCGGCCTCTTTCCAGAGGACGTCGTCGATGTTTTTGAAGGCTTGTTCGAACATGGCGGAGAAAGCGTTGGGTGTGCCTGGCCGGTGGCGCGGCTGAAGGCGCTAATGTAACCGGCATCGCTCGGCTTGAACAAAGCTGGAGATGAGCCGCTTCACCCGCCCGCCGCCTGCTCCGCCCGCGCTAGTTCCCGCAACCCTTCCAGCGCCTGCCTTAGCGTGGCGTTGTCGTTGTCGCGCGGGTAGACCATCCATGCCGGCAGTTTGAAGGGCGTGCTGTTCTTCACCGGCCACAGGCGGCGTTCCTCGACGAGGTGGCGCACCAGCCGCAGCGGGAAGTAGCCGCTGCCGCCGTAGGCAAGCAGTTGCTGCACGCCGAGCCAGCCGATGTTGGCGACCAGCGCGGGGGGCGGGACGTCGGCGTAGTGTTCGCTGAACTGGGCGTGGAATTCCGGACCCCAGTCGATGTGGATGTAGCCGGGGTCGGGCCAGCCGCGCTTCCTGTCGCTGGTGACGAGCACCAGGGTTTCGTCGAACAGGGCTTCGACGACGAGGCCGGAACGCGAGGTGGGGGTGTACATCACGCCGACGTCGACGGTGCCTTCGATGAGGCCCTGCATGATGTCGGCTTCGAAGCCGATCTCCAGGCGCAGCGATGCCTCGGGTGCGGTCTCGCGCATCCACGCCACCCAGTGCGGCAGGAAGCCTTCCCATAGCGCGATGCGGCCGGACAGCGTGAGCACGTCGGAAAATCCCTGCGGCAGGCCGACGTCGTGGCGCGCCTGTTCGACGGTGCGGACCAGGTGCTTGGCGTGGCGCAGGAAGCGCTTGCCGGCGGGGGTGAGTTCGGCGCCGTTGCGTCCGCGCTGGAACAGGCGGGCGCCGAGCGTGGTTTCCAGGGTGTGGATGCGCGCGCTCACTGTCGATTGCGTGACGAACAACCGGCTGGCGGCGGCGACGAAGTTGCCGGTGGCGGCCACGGCAAGAAAGGTGCGGGCGAGTTCGGTATCCATGGGTTGGGCGTTTATATCGAATATTTCGATAGAAAATACAAAAAATAATCGTTAGTCAAATATAAGCACGATCCGTAGACTCGTCGCATATCCATTCAACGAGGAACGGATCATGGATCGAGCGACCGAAACCCTGCTGCCGGAATGCGACGCCGAGGGCTATCTCGTCGAGCCGGGCGACTGGAACGAGGAAGTGGCCGTGGCGCTTGCCATCGGCGAAAACCTGGTGCTGAACGAAGACCACTGGGACGCCATCCGCTTCATGCGCGACTACTACGACGAGCACCAGATCGCCGCCGACGCGCGTTTCGTCATCAAGCATCTGGCCGAACGCTACGGGCGCGATGCGCAGAAGAAACTGTTCGAACTCTTTCCCTACGGTTACGTGAAGCAGGCGTGCAAGATCGCAGGCATGCGCCGGCCCCGTGCCTGGAGCACGGGTTGAGGACCGGGGGCTGATTCATGGTACGCAAGCTGGCTTACTCGGTTTCCGAACGCGAACACTGGATCTCCGGGCTCGGAGGGCTGCTGGGGATTGTCGTGGTGGTGTGGATCAGCCACCTGTGGCTGACCGATGCGGCCGGACTGGTCGCGGCCTCGATGGGCTCGACGGCGGTGCTGCTCTTTGCCATGCCCCACGGCGCGGTATCGCAGCCCTGGCCGGTGGTGGGGGGGCATCTGGTGTCGGCGGTCGTCGGTGTGGCGTGTGCCCAGGCGCTGCCGCACGATCTCGCGCTGGCGGCGGGCTGCGCGGTAGGCGGCGCGATCACGGCGATGTACGTGACGCGTTGTCTGCATCCTTCGGGCGGCGCGACCGCGCTGTTTGCCGTGGTGGGGGGCGACAGCGTGCATGCGCTGGGCTACACCTACGTCACCGGCCCGATCCTGCTGGGCGCGCTGGTGCTGCTCGTGTTTGCGATTGCGTTCAACGCGCCCTTCACGTGGCGGCGCTATCCCCAGGTGTGGCATGCCTGGCTGGAGCGCCGGGCCTGTGCGCAGGCCGAAGCGCCGGGTAGCGTATGCGACGAAAAATGCATGATTCCGCACAGTGCGCTGGTCTACGCGCTCTCGCAGCTGGATACTTTTGTCGACGTGAGCGAAGAGGACCTGCAGCGTATCTACGCGCTTGCGGTCGATGGCGTCCATCCCGAACCGACGATGACGCCCTCGCCCGTGCGTGCGGCAGCCTGAGGCTGCGCAGCCGGGAGTCGATTGCCGGTGGGAAGGGGTGTCCGGCCGGCGGGGCGTGTGAGGGGCCGCCCCGCCTGCGGACAAACCGGCATCAGCCGATGCGCACCGGGACGAAAAGGCGCTGGCCGTCGCGCTGGACGAGCAGGGCGACCGACTTGCCGGCATGCGAAAGTACCCGTTTCACGGCATCGACACTGTCGACCCGGCTGCCGTTGACCGCAACGATCACATCGCCCGGCTGCACGCCGGCACGCGCGGCGGCCCCCTGCGCGTCTTCGACCACGAGCCCGGATTCGAGGCCGGCGGCACGCGATTCTTCCGGTGCCAGCGGGCGCAGCGCAAGACCCAGCCTGGCCTTGCCGGCGTCGGCGTCCCGGGCCGATATTCTGGCCGGTTTGTCGTCGGCGTTGCCGAGCGTCACGCGCAGGTCTTCGCGTTTGCCGTTGCGCCAGACCTCCAGCACGGCGGATTTGCCCGGCGCGGCTTCGCCGACCCGTGCGGGCAGATCGCCCGATTCGACGATGGGCTGACCGTCGAAGGCGCGGATCACGTCGCCGGTCTTGAGACCGGCCTTGTCGGCCGCGCTGCCGGGCTCCACCTGGGCGACGAGCGCGCCGGCGGGCTTGTCGAGCTTGAACGAGTCGGCCAGCGCCTGATTCACTTCCTGCACCGTGACGCCCAGGCGCGCATGGGTAGCGTGTCCGGTGGCGACGATCTGGTCCTTGATGCGCACCGCGAGATCGATGGGGATGGCGAAGGACAGGCCCTGATAGCCGCCGGAGCGGCTGAATATCTGCGAGTTGATGCCAATCACTTCGCCGCGCGCATTGAACAGGGGGCCGCCGGAGTTGCCGGGGTTCACCGCGACGTCGGTCTGGATGAAGGGCACGAAACTGTCGTCCGGCAGCGAGCGCCCCTTGGCGCTGACCACACCGGCGGTAACGCTGTTTTCAAAGCCGAAGGGCGAGCCGATGGCGAGTACCCATTCGCCCACCTTGAGGTCGCGCGGGTTGCCGAGCGGCAGCGTGGGCAGGTTCTTCGCGGCGATCCTGAGCACCGCGATATCGGTCTTGTCGTCGCGGCCCAGCACCTTGGCCTGGAATTCGCGGCGGTCGGTGAGTTTTACCGTCACGTCGGAGGCGCCGCGCACGACGTGGGCGTTGGTGAGAATCAGGCCGTCCGGACTGACGATGAAACCCGAGCCCAGGCCGCGCACGATCGGCGGGCCGCCGCGCGGCACCGCAAAGCCGGGCCCGCCGAAGCGCTTGAAGAACTGAAAGAGCGGATCGTCCGGATCGAGGCCGCGCGGCATCGCCGAGGCATTGCCCGTGCTGTCGTCGTCATCCGTGCCGGTTCCGGTGACGCTGATGTTCACCACCGCCGGGCCATAGCGCTGGACGATGCCGGTGAAGTCGGGCGTGCCCGCAAATGGTGAAGCCAGCGGCGCCGGGGTGGCGATCGGGGCGGACGCGGTGACGGCCGAGGCGTTGGCATGGCTGCCGATCACCCAGGCTGCGCCGCCGCCGCCAAGCGCGCCGGCCGCGACGAGTGCGAGGATGAGACGGGTGGGAGAAAGCGTCAGGTTCGACATGGTGTCTCCAGTGGGGCGGAATGAACGGTCATGCCCGGGTCCCGGCGGGGCGCGGGGTAAAGCTCCGACCGTACCGATCGCGCGCCGGTTCCCGTCGACGCTCAAAGGCATTTTTGCGTCAACGCGCATACGACGGTTTGACAGATGCGCCGCACGGCGCGGACACTGACGCCAGTTCAATCCGCGCCTCGCCGCGTCGCCATGTCCCAACCCTGGCTGTTCCATCTTGCGCTTGTTGCGGGCACGCTGGCGATGCTGTCTTTTGCCGCCCATATTCTGCGTCAGCGCCGCCACCCGGCCGCCACGCTGGGCTGGCTGCTGTTCATGCTGCTGCTGCCATGGTTTGCGGTGCCGCTCTATCTCACCATCGGTACACGCAAGCTGGTGTCGAGCCGGCCGATACCGGCCGGCGCGCCTTCGACCGACAGCGATTACGCGGTGGATCGCCTGCTGGCGCGCACGGGCATCGTGCCGTGCGGCGCCGACCGCATCCGCCTGCATGCGGATGGCGCCGAAGCCTGGCACGCGCTGCAGGCGTTGATCGCCGACGCCCGGGCTTCGCTCGATGTCGGTCTGTTCATCCTGGCCGACGATGTGCACGGCGAAGCGGTGATGACGGCGCTGATCGAGCGCGCGCGCGGTGGTGTACGCGTGCGTCTGCTGCTCGACGGCATCGGTTCGCTGCGCATTCCGCGCAGCTGGCTGGCGGCCCTGCGGGCGGCCGGTGTGGAAACCGCCTGGTTCATTCCCCTGTTGCATCGTCCGTTGCGGGGACGCACCAATCTGCGCAATCACCGCAAGCTGGTCGTCGCCGATGGCACGCGAGCCTGGACCGGTGGCCGCAACGTGGCCGACGAATATTTCGCGAAAGACACGTTCTGGACCGACTTGAGCCTGGAGGTCGAAGGCGAGGCCGCGGCGGTGTGCCAGCGCGGCTTCGAGCGCGACTGGCATTTCGCCGTGCGGGGGCCGGCGCTTGCCACCGCCGTGCCGGCGACCGGCACGCGCGTGACCGTGCTGTATTCCGGGCCCGATCAGCCTGGCGATACGCTGCACGACGTGCTGATGACCGCATGTTATGCCGCGCGCTACCGCATCGTGGCGGTCACGCCCTACTTCGTGCCCGACGAAGCGCTGTTGCAGGCACTGTGTCTGGCGGCACGGCGCGGTGTCGAGGTGCGGCTGATCCTGCCTGCACGTTCCAATCATCGCCTGGCCGACTGGGTGCGCGCGCGGGCGCTGCGCGAACTGGCGGCCGCCGGTGCGTCGATCCGCCTGGTTCCCGATGCCATGGTGCATGCCAAGGCGGTGCTGTTCGACGATACGCTGGGCATCGTCGGCTCGGCCAATCTCGACATCCGCAGTCTTTTTCTAAATTTCGAGATGGTGCTGCTTATGCGCGAGCCTGCCGACGTGGCCGCGCTGGCCGAATGGTGCGCGCGGCTGGATGCGCGTGCACAGGATGCCGGACTGCCGCCGGCCGGCGCCCTGCGCGAGGCGGCCGAAGGTCTGGTGCTGCTGGCGGCTTTCCAGATATGAGCCGGGCCGGCTCGGCGCCGGCTTGCGGGACGAAGGGTGATCCGGTACAAGAGGCCGCATGACCATGGCTGCCGCTGATGTCCATTCCATGCCCACGCACGGCCCGGCCTTCGGCGCCCCCGGCATCGCGCCCGCCTGGACGTCCAGTGCCAAGGATCTGGTCGGTACGGCCATGGGGTCGTCGCGGCTGTGGTTCACCCTCGGGCGCGGCATCGTCAATGAGGTGTACTACCCGCGCGTCGACATCCCGCAAATCCGCGATCTCGGTTTCATCGTGGGCGACGGTGCGGGCTTCTGGGTCGAGGTCAAGCGGCTGGACCGCTACACGCTCGACACGCCGGCGGCGGGCATTCCGCTCGCCACCGTGACGCATCGCCATGCGCGCTTCACCCTGACGCTGCGCGTCTGCCCCGACCCGGCGCGCGACGTGCTGCTGATCGACGTCGCGCTCGAAGGCGATCCCGATCTCGCGGCCTACGTGCTGCTGGCGCCGCATCTCGGCGGGACCGGCCACCGCAACCGCGCGTGGGCGACGACGTATCGCGGCACGCGCGTGCTGTGGGCCGAGCAGGGGCCGTTCGGCCTGGCGCTGACGGCGCGCACGCCGGACGGTGCGGATGCGCTGGCCTCCGGCTCGGCCGGCTATGTCGGCGCGTCCGACGGTTGGCAGGATTTCCATGCCAACGGCCGCATGGCCTGGCACTACGACGCAGCCGGGCCGGGCAATGTCGCGCTGATGGGGCGGCTGGCGCCGCGCGCGACGCTGGCGCTGGGCTTCGCCGCCACCAAACAGGCCGCCGCCACGCTGGCGCGCGCCGCGCTGGCGCAGCCGTTCGAGAATGCCTACGACGCGCAGCGCGTGGCGTGGGGGCAATGGCATACGCAGTGCGGCACGACGGCCGCGCCGCCCGACCTGCCGGCGGCCCTGCGTGCGCAGTGGGCGTGGTCGGCGCAGGTGCTGAAGACGCATGCGGACAAGACCTATCTCGGCGCCATGGTCGCCAGCCTGTCGGTGCCCTGGGGCAATCGGGGCGAGGAACGCGGCGGCTATCACCTGGTGTGGCCGCGCGACCTGGTCGAATCGGCGCAGGCGTTGCTGGTGCTCGGCGGCATCGACGAGGCGCGCGCGGTGCTGGGCTATCTCGTCGCCACGCAGAACGACGACGGCCACTGGCACCAGAACCAGTGGCTGGGCGGCAAGCCCTACTGGAGCGGCATCCAGCTCGACGAGACCGCGTTCCCCGTGTTGCTCGCCGCCTGCCTGGCCGAGCGCGGCGCGCTCGACGGCATGCCGGTGGCCGATTGCGTGCGCCGCGCGCTCGCCTTCCTGATCCGCAGCGGTCCGGCCAGCCCGCAGGACCGCTGGGAGGAGGATGCGGGCGTCAACGCCTTCACGCTCGGCGTGTGCATCGCCGCACTGGTGGCCGGCGCGGTGATGCTGCCCGGGGACGAACGCGCGCTGCCGCTGGCGGTGGCCGACTGGTGGAACGCGCGGCTCGAAGACTGGTGCGTGGCGCGCGACACGCCTTTCGGCGCGCAGTACGGCGTGGCTGCGTACTATGTGCGCGAGGCGCCGGAAGAGATCGTGTGCGACGACCGGGCCATGCAGCGTGCGCTGCCGGTCAAGAACCGTGCCGACGGCATGCAACCGGCGGCCGACGCGCAGGTCGCGCTGGATTTCCTGCAACTGGTGCGGCTGGGGCTGCGCCGCGCCGACGATCCGGTGGTGGCCGACAGCGTAAAGCTGGCCGACGCCATCCTGAAGACCGATACGCCGGCCGGGCCGGTCTGGCACCGCTACAACGGCGATGGCTACGGCGAACACGACGACGGTACGCCTTTCGACGGCACTGGCCGCGGGCGCGGCTGGCCGCTGCTGGCCGGCGAGCGCGGCCATTACGAACTGGCGGCGGGGCGCGATCCGCTGCCGCTGCTGCAGGCGATGCAGGCCATGGCGCATCGCGGTCTGCTGCCGGAGCAGGTGTGGGATGCCGCCCCCGTGGGGCGCTTCGAGCCGGGCCGCTTCACCGGCGGCGCGATGCCGCTGGTGTGGGCGCACGCCGAGTTCGTGAAGCTCGCCGCCTCGCGCGCGGCCGGCCATGCGATCGACCGCATCGATGCAGTGTGGGCGCGTTACCGCGGCACGCGACCCGCCGCAACGACCTGGCTCTGGACGCCCGCGGCGCCTGTTTCCCGTCTGCCGCGCGGGTGCGACGTGCTGCTCGTGCTGCCGGTGCCGGCACGCCTGCATCTGGGCTGGGACGGCTGGCAGGCCGCCGGCGACCTTGCCTGCGAGGCGCTGGGACTGGGCCTGCATGGGCTGCGGCTCGCCGCCGACCGTCTGGCCGGCCGTCGCAGTCTGGAATTCACCTGGCAGAGCCTGCAGAACGGCGACTGGCACGCCGCCACTTACACGATCGCGCTCGGCGACTGAGTGTCGGGAGGCGCCTATCCCAGTGCGGTATCCAGCACCATCATCACCGCGAAGCCGGCCATGAGGCCGAGCGTGGCGGGCGTCTGGTGGCCGTTGCGATGGGTTTCCGGGATGACTTCGTGGCTCACCACGAAAATCATCGCGCCGGCAGCCAGGCCGAGGCCGACGGGATAGGCGAACGCGAGGCCGCTGGCGAGACCCACGCCGAGCAACGCCCCAACCGGTTCCATCATGCCGGTGGCGGCCGCCACCGCGACTGCGCGCCGCGGGCTGAGGCCGGCCGCCTTCAGGGCCATCGCGACGGCCAGGCCTTCGGGGATGTCCTGCAGCGCGATGGCGGAGGTGAGCGGCAGGCCGACGCCGAGGTCGCCTTGCGCGAAGGAGACGCCGATCGCCATGCCTTCCGGCAGGTTGTGCAGGGCGATGGCGAAGACGAACAGCCACACCCGGCTGACGCGGCCGCAGCCCGCGCCGCAGGGACCGCCGTGCTCATGCTCGTGCGGCGTGAATTCGTCGAGCCCCAGCATCAGCAGCACGCCGAGGCCGAGGCCGACGACGACCGTGAGCGCGCCGAGCGCGTTGCTGCCGGTGATGGATTTTCCGGCTTCCAGCCCCGGAAGAATGAGCGAGAAGGAACTGGCCGCGAGCATCATGCCCGCGGCCAGCCCGAGCAGGGTGTCTTCGGTGCGGTTAGACAGATTGCGCAGGAAGCGGGCCGGCAGCGCGCCGAACGCGGTGGCGGCGAAGCCCGCGAGCCCGCCCAGCATGGCGAGCCGCAGGGCGGCGTCGGCTTCGCCTGCCGCGACGCGCCACAGGCTTGCGCCCAATAGCCAGACCACCGCGGCCAGCGCCAGCGCGAGGCCAGCGCTGGTCCACGGATGGGTTTGCGCCTGGGCGCGCCAGATGGCGCGCCAGCGGGTCGGTTGTGCGTTCTGCGCGAGTTCCATGCACGGGGCTCCCTGGTTGTCGTGGGGGCTAGCCTATGCCCAGGACCTCGTCGTCGTCCATCGCCGCGATGCCGCCGACGCCGAATCCGATCATGGAGAGGGCGCGCAACATCGCGCGGCGCACCGGACGCGCGGGGGCGGGATAGGTCGGGGCGGCGGCGATGCGGTCGCGGCGATATTCGTCGTAGACGCTCGTCATGCTCATGGCAATCATGGTTCTTCTCCTTTTATGGGTCCGCGTGGACGCGGCATGTCTGTATTTAAATGCGTTTCAATTCATTTATCCAATGAATTGTCTGAAATGCACTCATTGATGTTTTCGAATAGATGGGGCAAATAAAAAACGGCGCACCGGAATGCTCCGGTACGCCGTCGTCATGCCTTCCCGGGCCTCGCCCGGGCCAGGGTCAAGCCAGATCGTAGCGATCGGCGTTCATGACCTTCGTCCAGGCGGCGACGAAGTCATTGACGAACTTCGCCAGGTTGTCGTCCTGGGCGTAGACCTCGGCGTAGGCGCGCAGGATCGAGTTCGAACCGAAGACCAGATCGACGCGGGTGGCGGTCCATTTGACGGCGCCGGTCTTGCGGTCGCGAATCTCGTACAGGTTGCTGCCTGCGGGCTTCCACGTATTGGCCATGTCGGTCAGGTTGACGAAGAAGTCGTTCGTCAGCGCGCCGACCTTGTCGGTGAACACGCCGTGCTTCGTCCCGCCGTGGTTGGTGCCGATCACGCGCATGCCGCCGATCAACGCCGTCATTTCGGGCGCGGTCAGCCCCATGAGCTGGGCGCGGTCGAGCAGCATCTCTTCCGGGCTGACTACATAGTCCTTCTTCTGCCAGTTGCGGAAGCCGTCGGCGACGGGTTCCAGCACCGCGAAGGACGTGACGTCGGTCTGCTCGGCCGTGGCATCGCCCCGGCCCGGCGCGAAGGGTACCGTCACGTCGACGCCGGCGGCCTTGGCGGCCTGCTCCACGCCCACGTTGCCGGCCAGCACGATCACGTCGGCCACGCTGGCGCCGGTTTCGGCGGCGATCTTTTCATAGACCGGCAGCACCCGGGCGAGACGCGCGGGCTCGTTGCCTTCCCAGTCCTTCTGCGGGGCCAGGCGGATGCGCGCGCCGTTGGCGCCGCCGCGCTTGTCCGAGCCGCGGAAGGTATGGGCGCTGTCCCAGGCGGTGGCGACCATGTCGCCGACGGAAATACCACTGGCGGCGATCTTCGCCTTCACGGCGGCCACGTCGTAGTCCGTGCGGCCGGCGGGCACCGGGTCCTGCCAGATCAGATCTTCCTTCGGCGCGTCCGGGCCGATGTAGCGGGTACGCGGCCCCATGTCGCGGTGGGTCAGCTTGAACCAGGCGCGGGCGAAGACTTCGGAGAAGTAGGCCGGGTCCTTGTGGAAACGCTCGGAAATCTTGCGGTATTCCGGGTCCATCTTCATGGCCATGTCGGCGTCGGTCATGATCGGGTTGTGGCGTACCGAGGGATTCTCGGCGTCGACCGGCTTGTCCGCTTCCTTGATGTTGACCGGTTCCCACTGGTGGGCGCCGGCCGGGCTCTTCTTCAGTTCCCAGTCGTAGCCGAGCAACAGGTCGAAGTAGCCGTTGTCCCATTGCGTCGGGTGCGTGGTCCAGGCGCCTTCGAGGCCGCTCGACACGGTGTCGCTGCCGATGCCGCGGCTGGTCTTGTTCATCCAGCCGAAGCCCTGGTCCTCGATTTCCGCGCCTTCCGGGCTCTGGCCCAGGTTGGCGGCGCTGCCGTTGCCGTGGCACTTGCCGACCGTGTGGCCGCCGGCCGTGAGGGCGACGGTCTCCTCGTCGTTCATGGCCATGCGTTCGAAGGTGACGCGCACGTCGCGGGCGGTCTTGAGCGGATCGGGCTTGCCGTCGACGCCTTCCGGGTTGACGTAGATCAGGCCCATCATCACCGCGGCGAGCGGGTTTTCCAGATCGCGTTCGCCGGAATAGCGGCTGCCTTCGCTGCCGGTGGGCGCGAGCCATTCCTTCTCGGAGCCCCAGTAGGTGTCCTTTTCCGGCGCCCAGATGTCTTCGCGGCCGAAGGCGAAGCCGTAGGTCTTGAGACCCATGGACTCGTAGGCGATGGTGCCGGCGTAGGCGATCAGGTCGGCCCAGCTGAGCTTGTTGCCGTATTTTTTCTTGATCGGCCAGAGCAGGCGGCGTGCCTTGTCGAGGTTGACGTTGTCCGGCCAGGAGTTGATCGGCGCGAAGCGCTGGTTGCCGGTGCCCGCACCGCCGCGTCCGTCGGCGATGCGGTAGGTGCCGGCGGCGTGCCAGGACATGCGGATCATCAGGCCGCCGTAATGGCCCCAGTCGGCCGGCCACCAGTCCTGGCTGTCGGTCATCAGGGCATGCATGTCTTTCTTGAGCGCCTCGAAATCGAGTTTCTTGACTTCGTCGCGGTAGTCGAATTTTTCACCCAGCGGATTGGTCTTGGTATCGTGTTGATGCAGGATGTCGAGGTTCAGGGCCTTCGGCCACCACTCCATGACCGACATGTTGCTCGCTGTTGCGCCGCCGTGCATGACGGGGCATTTGGTTGTTCCATCCATGGCATTACTCCTGTTTGTTCTGTGAGGCGGGTTCACTCATGAAGGGCAATCCTGGCTGGCTGGCCAGGATGACAGCCTGTGCTGCCGCATCCCGCCCACTCTGCTGGCGTTGCTGGAAATTGCGCTTCATGAGCGAGTCGGCCCCGGGTTGGTGGACTCCTCAGTGGAGTGACCGTATTTAAGACCAATAATGAGAATCTGTCTCATGAATAGTCTAGAATGGGTCCATTGATGAAATCGAACGGTTCCGCATGACGCTCCAGGAGCTGAAGTATCTCGTTGCGCTGGCCGACCACGGCCACTTCGGCCGCGCCGCCGAAGCCTGTTTCATCACCCAGTCCACGCTGTCCACGCAGATCAAGAAGCTGGAAGAGTTTCTCGGCGTGACCCTGTTCGACCGCAGTCTCAAGCGCGTCACGCCCACGCCGATCGGCCGCGAGATCCTTGCGGCGGCCCGCAACATCGTCGAGGAATCCGAACGCATCCGCGAACTGGCCAAGCATGCGCAGGACGCGATGGCGCGGACGATCCATCTGGGGGTGATCCCCACGCTCGGCCCCTATTACCTGCCGCATGCGCTGACGCTGGTGCACAAGAAACACCCCGGTTTGCGCCTGCTGCTGCGCGAGGAACTGACGCCGCAGATACTCGGACACCTGGCCGAAGGCAAACTCGACGCGGCCCTGCTGGCGCTGCCGATCGCGGACGAAAACCTGAAGGTCGAGCCGCTGTTCTACGAACCCTTCTATGCTGCGCTGCCGGCCGGGCATGCGCTCGCGGCGCGCGACGCCCTGAAGGTGCCGGACATCCTGAGCGAAAAACTGCTGTTGCTCGACGAGGGACATTGCCTGCGCGACCAGGCGCTCGACGTCTGCGGAACGGGATCGAGCGGGCGCGAGGAAGTGCGCGCGACCAGCCTGGAAACCCTGCGCCAGATGGTCGGCATGGGACTGGGCCTGACGCTGCTGCCGGCCCTGTCGGTCGACGCGGGTCCGCGCGTGAGCAGGAAGACGGTGGAGATCCGGCCGTTCAGGAAGCCCGCGCCGGGGCGCACCATCGGCCTCGTCTGGCGCAAGCGCGCGCCGTTTCCAGAAACTTTCGAGCGTCTCGCCGCCACGCTCAAATCCAGCCTGCCAGCCGAAGTGGAGCCTGCCTGATGTCCGACCTCAACGATCCGCGCGTCTTCTTTGCCGCCGAACGCACGCTGATGGCGTGGAACCGCACCGGCCTCACGCTCATGGCTTTCGGTTTCGTGCTGGAGCGTTTCGGCCTGTTCCTCCACATGCTGCGGCAATCGGAGAGTCACGCCGGGCGCGATCTGTCGTTCTGGATCGGCGTTGCCTTCATCACGCTGGCGCTGGTGGTGATGAGCTTTTCCATCGTGCAGTTCCGGCGGGTGCTGCGCACGCTGAAGCCGGTCGAGATTCCCGCGCGCTACTGCACCTGGGCAGGCATGGCGATGAACCTGTCGGTGGTGACGCTGGGCCTCGCCCTGCTGGCCTATCTGTTCTCGGAGCTCTAGGCCCGGTCAGCCGAGGGGCCGGATACCCGGCAGCCGCGCGAAACTCTCGCGCGTGACCGTCTCGATGAAGTCCGCCACGTGTGCGCGTGCCGCGTCGGCTTCGCGAACCGCCGCGTACAGTTCCGCCCACAGCCCGTGCCGGCCGATCGGCCGCGCCGCGACGTAGCCGCGTTCGAGGTAGGGCGCCACGGCCCAGGCCGGCAGCGCGGCGAGCCCGCGCCGGCTGGCGACGAGCTGGAGGATCGCCACGGTCAGCTCGGCCTCGCGGCGCGGCGGTTTCACGCCGGCGGGCGCGAGCACGCGGCGCACCAGATCGAGGCGGCCGTCCGGCACCGGGTAGGCGATCAGCGTGTGGTCGGAGAAATCGGCCGGCAGCAGCCATTTGCGTTTTTCCAGCGGGTGGCCGGGCGGCATCAGCGCGAGCATTTCGTAGGCGAACAGGGGGCGGGCGACGAGGCCGTTGCGCGGTGCGTCTTCGGACGTCACCACGAGATCGGCCCGGCCGTCCAGCAGCAGGCCGGTCGGATCGGCCTGGAAGCCGCCCAGCAGATCGAGTTCCACGCGCGGCCAGGCATCGCGGTAGGCGTCCATCGCGGGCATGAGCCAGTCGTAGCAGGTGTGGCATTCGACGGCGATGCGCAGTTCGCCGGCCTCGCCGTCGCGCAGTTTGGCCAGATCGCGCAGCGCGGCGTCCACGCGCGGCGCGAGATCGTGTTCCAGCGCAAGCAGACGGCGGCCCGCGGCGGTGAGCTGCGGCGGCCGTGTGGCGCGGTCCAGCAGGGGCAGGTCCAGCGCTTCTTCCAGCGCCCTCAACTGGTGCGACACAGCCGATTGCGTGAGATGCAGGCGTTCCGCCGCGGCGGTGAGCCCGCCGGCCTCGGCGACGGCGCGCAGCAGGCGCAGATGACGCAGCTCGATATGAGAAATATTCATGTTGACGATGAGAATTATTCGTTTGTGTCATGGTAAGCCGGCCGCCATCATGCCGTCCATCGCAACCGCATGGAGCACGACATGGCACTGGCGCACGTACTGGGAGCCCCCCGCATCGGCCCGCACCGCGAACTCAAATTCGCCCTGGAGAGACACTGGCGCGGCGAACTGGACGAGGCCGGCCTGCGGGCGGCGGCCAGCGGCATCCGCCAGGCGAACTGGCGCGCGCAGGCCGAAGCGGGGCTGGATTGCGTGGCGGTCGGCGACTTCGCCTACTACGATCCGATGCTGACCCACGTGGCGCTGTTCGGCTGCGCGCCGGCGCGTTTCGGCTTCGGCGCGCGGATCGGACTGGCCGAATATTTCCAGCTCGCGCGCGGCAACGCGGATTGCCATGCGATGGAAATGACCAAGTGGTTCGATACCAACTACCATTATCTCGTCCCGGAGTTCGGTCCGGACACGGCCTTCACGCTCGACGGCCGCTGGCTGCTCGACGAGGTGGCCGAGGCCCAGACCGCCGGCTTCAAGGCCAAGCCTGTGCTGATCGGTCCGCTGACTTTCCTGTATCTCGGCAAGCCGAAGCAGGCCGGTTTCGACCGGCTCGATCTGCTCGACCGCCTGCTGCCGGCCTACGTTCGATTATTGGCGGCGCTGCGCGCGGCGGGCATCGAATGGGTGCAGATCGACGAGCCCATTCTGAGCCTCGATCTGCCGCCCGCCTGGCGCGCGGCGTTCGAACGAAGCTGCCATGCGCAGCGCAGCGCGGGCGTCAAGCTGCTGCTCGCCAGTTATTTCGGTCCCCTGCGCGACAATCTGCTGACGGCGCTGCAACTGCCGGTGGACGGCGTGCATCTCGACGGCGTGCGCGGCGGCGGCGAACTGGCCCAGGCGCTCGACTGGCTGCCCGCTACCAAGGTGTTGTCGGTTGGCGTGCTCGACGGCCGCAACGTCTGGTGCGACGACCTTGCCGCGGTGCTCGACCGCACCGAACCGCTGCAGGCCCGGCTCGGCGACCGTCTGTGGGTAGCGCCATCGTGCTCGCTCGCACACGTGCCCGTGAGTCTTGCGCCGGAAACGCGGCTGGATGCAGAACTGAAAAGCTGGCTCGCCTTCGCGGCGGAAAAACTGGAGGCGCTCGGTACGCTCAGGGCCGCGCTCAACCGGGGCCGTGCGGCGGTCGCACCCGCGCTCGACATGAACGGTCGGGCGCTGGCCTCGCGCCGGCAGTCGCCGCGCGTGCACGACGCGGCGGTCGCGGCGCGCGTCGCCGCGCTCCGGGCGGACGCCGACCGGCGGCACAGCCCGTTTGCCGCGCGGCAGGCGGCGCAGCGCGCACGCTTCGCGCTGCCGTTGTTTCCCACCACGACCATCGGCTCGTTTCCGCAGACGCCGGACATCCGCCAGGCCCGCGCGCGCTTCAAACGCGGCGAGCTGGCCGAAGCGGCCTATGTGCAGGCGATGCGCACCGAGATCGAAACGGCCGTACGCCGGCAGGCGGCGCTGGGCCTCGACGTGCTGGTGCACGGCGAAGCCGAGCGCAACGACATGGTCGAATATTTCGGCGAGCAGCTCGCAGGGTTCGCCTTTTCGCAGAACGGCTGGGTGCAGAGCTACGGCAGCCGCTGCGTGAAACCGCCCATCCTCTATGGCGACGTGTCGCGTCCGCGGCCGATGACGGTCGAATGGACGCGTTACGCGCAGAGCCTGACCGGCAAGCCGGTGAAGGGCATGCTGACCGGCCCGGTGACGATGCTGCAATGGTCCTTCGTGCGCGACGACCAGCCGCGCGCCGTTACCGCGCTGCAGCTCGCGCTTGCGATCCGCGACGAAGTCGCCGATCTCGAAGCGGCCGGGATCGGTATCGTGCAGATCGACGAGCCGGCCTACCGCGAAGGTCTGCCACTGCGCCGCGCCGACTGGCCGGCCTATCTCGACTGGGCCGGCCGGGCCTTCCGCGTCGCTGCCGCCGCCGTGCGCGACGACACCCAGATCCACACGCACATGTGTTACTCGGAATTCAACGATATTCTGCCCGCCATCGCCGCGATGGACGCCGACGTCATCACCATCGAGACCAGCCGGTCCGACATGGAGCTGCTGCGTGGCTTCGGCGAATTCGCCTATCCGAACGAGATCGGGCCGGGGGTGTACGACATCCACAGTCCGCGCGTGCCTTCGGTCGAAGAGATGCGGCGCTTGCTGGACAAGGCCGCGGCGGTGATTCCACCCGGACACCTCTGGGTGAACCCCGACTGCGGCCTGAAAACACGCGACTGGCCCGAAACCGAAGCGGCGCTGGCCGGCATGGTTGCGGCGGCGCGGGCGATGCGGCGCGTGTACGCGATCTGAGGAACTTGCATTCGGACGAGGGTGTCGAGCCGGGAGTCGATTAGAATCCCGGCATGTTGAAAACGCTTCCCATTATTCTTTTCCTGGCCGGATACGGCGGCACGGCCATGGCTGGGCCGCCCGACCTGCCTGTGCGTCCCGGCGATTTCTGGCTGGGCGGCGAAGCATCTGCCGTTCCGGCACCGCAGCCGGCCGATGCCGTGCGTTTCGACAGCCTTGCCGCGCTCACAGAGCACGCGCTGCGCACGCGGTCCGACGCCCGTGCCGCCTGGTTCGGCATCCAGGCGGAAGCGGACCGGCTGGATGCCGCCCGGGCGGACAACTGGCCGACCCTGACAGGTCAGATCAGCTTCACCCGCAGCCAGGCGCTGTCGAGCTCCGGCGCATCGGTGCCGGTGCTGCACCGTTACGGCCCCAGCCTGAGCCTCGCCTACGTGTTGTACGACTTCGGCGCGCGTGCCGCCGGCATCGAGGCGCAGCGCTATCAACTCGTCTCGGCGTTGCTGGCCGGCAACCGCACTCTGCAGGACATCGTGTCCGAGGTGGAGGCCGCCTACCATGCGCAGGTCGCGGCGCACGGCGCGCTCGATGCGCAAAACGAGCAGGTTGCCTCGCTGGCGGAAAGCGAAAAGGCCGTACAGGTGCGTCTGGAGGGCGGGCTCGCATCGCGCGCCGACATGCTGCGCGCGCGCGCGTCGCGGGTCGAGGCCGAACTGGCCCGCGACGCGGCCGTGCGCGATCTGGCCAAGGCCGAGGCCGCGCTGAAGCAAGCGGCCGGCATCGCGCAGACGCAGACCCTGATGCTCGACTGGCCGCGCGTGGTCCCGCCCGATCTCGACGCGGCGCTGCTGCTCGCAGACCTGCTCGCCGAGGCCGAGCGCCAGCGCCCCGACCTGCGCGCGTTGCGCGCTTCCGCCGCGGCGGCCCGGTCCGAAGCCGAGCGTGCCCGCGCCGCGCGCTGGCCCAGCCTCGCACTGACCGGCAATACCGGCCGCACCTTTTTCCTGGAGGACGGGCGGACGCCTTCGACGACCTACAGCATCGGGCTCAATCTGAGCATTCCCCTGTTCGATGGCGGCCGGCTGGCCGCACAGGCGCGTGCAGCCGAACGCGATGCCGAACGGCTTGCGGCGCAGGCCGATGCGCAGCGCGACACCGTCGCGCTGGACGTGACGCAGGCCTGGCAGGACGCGCAGTATGCCCAGACCGCACGCGCGGGCGTTGCCGTCCAGTACGAGAGCGCGGCCGAATCGGCGCGCGCGGCGGAGGCGCGCTACAAGGCGGGCGTGGGCAGTCTGCTCGAATGGCTGACCGCGCAGGCCGATCTGGCGCGCGCGCGGCAGGCGCGGGTGCAGGCCGACGGCGACTGGCAGACCGCATTTTCCCGTTTGAACCATGCGCTCGGGCGGCTGCCCGCGGCGCTTCCCGAGAGGCAGCCATGATCGGTCGCATCCTAGCTCTTGTCGTCGTGCTGGTGCTGATTGCCGGCGTGGTCTACCGCGTTCAGCAGAAAGGGGCCGAGGACGCCCAGAAAGGCGGCGAGAGCCGGCCGATCGCGGTCAAGACGGTTCCGGTCGAGGTGCGCGATTTTCCGCGTGTGATCGATCTGCCGGGCACGCTCGAAGCCGCGCGCCAGGCGGTCGTGTCGGCACAGGTCGGCGGTGTGCTGCTGAAGCAGCACGTGCAGGAAGGCGACCGCGTGCGTGCCGGACAGGTCCTGTTCACGCTCGATGCGCGGCCGGCCGAGGCACGGATTGCGCAAAGCCGTGCGAGCCTCGAAGGCGCGCGCGCCGAAACCGAAGACGCCGAGAAGAAACTGACGCGCCTGATGCCGCTGATGAATTCCGGTTACATCAGCCGGCAGGAATACGACGACGCGGTGCTCGTGCGCGAAGCCGCGCGCGCCAAGGCGGCCACCGCCCGCGCCGAACTGCAGGCCGCGCAGCTCGACGCGGGCTATGCCGTCATCCGCGCGCCGTTCGCCGGCCAGGTCGGCCGCATACCGGTGCGGCCCGGCGATCTGGTGCAGGCGGGCGCGACGCTGACCGCCCTGATCGCGGCGGAGGGCCTGGACGTGCGCGCCAGTGTGGCGCAGTCCGACTGGCCCGCGCTGGCCGCCGCGCGGGCGGGCGGCGCCGTACCCGCCGACATATTTTTCGACGGCGGCGGCAAGCCGGTCGCGCAGGGCGAGCTGAATTTCGTGGACGCCCAGCTCGATGCGGCCAGCGGCGCGGTGCAGATCAAGGTGCGGCTGGCCGCCGTGCCGCCCGGCCTGCTGTCCGGCCAGAGCGTACGCCTGCGCCTGAAGCTCGGCGTCGAACCCGCCGCGCGGGTCGTGCCCGAGGCGGCCCTGCAGCACGCGCAGAACGGGACCTATGTCTATGTCGTGCGCGACGGACGGGCGGTGGCGCAGCCGGTAACGCTGTTGCGCGCACTGGACGGCGCACAGGCGGTGAGCGGCGAGCTCGCTGCCGGCGAGCCGGTGCTGATCGAGATTCCGCAACGCCTGCGCGCGGGCGGCGCCGTGCGTCTGGAGAGTGAACGTCCGCCCGCACGCGAGGCCGCCAAGTGAACCTTTCGCGTCTGTTCATCGAGCGGCCGGTCGCCACGCTGATGCTGGTGCTGGCGATGGCGCTGTTCGGCGCGCTCGCCTACAGGGAACTGCCGGTGAACGATCTGCCGCAGGTCGATTTCCCGACGCTGCGGATTTCCGCCAGTCTGCCCGGCGCGAACCCGGAGACGATGGCCAACACGGTGGCCACGCCGCTCGAACGGCAGCTCTCGACGGTACAGGGTATCGAATCGATGTCCTCGCAGTCGGGCCAGGGCTCGACCAACATCACGCTGCAATTCGAGCTGGGGCGCGATATCGATGCCGCCGCGCAGGATGTGCAGACCGCCGTCGCGCAGGCGGCGCGCAACCTGCCGGACGGCATGGATCCGCCGCAGCTGCGCAAAATCAACCCTTCCGATTCGCCCATCCTCTATCTCGCCCTGTCGGCCGAGCGGCTGCCTCTCACCGAGCTTGACGCGGTGGCCGATTCGCATGTCGCGCAGCGCCTGTCGACCCTGTCCGGCGTGGCCCAGGTGCTGGTGTTCGGCTCGCAGAAATATGCGCTGCGGCTCTATCTCGACCCCGAAAAACTGCTTGCGCGCGGGCTGACCTTCGCCGATGTGGTCGCCGCGGTACAGGCGGCGAACGCGAACCTGCCGTCCGGCACGCTGAACAGTGCGACACGCGCCTATGCGGTGAAGGCGCCGGTCGCGCTCGCCGACGCGCACGGGTTCGGCGATGTCATCGTGGCCTACAAGGACGGCGCCGCGCTGCGTATCCGCGACCTGGGGCGCGCGGTCGACAGCGTGGAAAACGACAAGGCGCGCACCTGGTACAACGGCACGCGCGCCATTGTGCTCGCGGTTCAGCGGCAGCCCGGTGCCAACACGGTCGAAGTCGCCGAGCGCATCCGTGCGATGCTGCCGCAGATCGAATCCGAACTGCCCGATGGCGTCCGCCTGCAGGTGCATTTCGACCGTTCGCTGTTCGTCAAGGATTCGCTGCACGAAGTGAATTTCACGCTGGTGCTGGCGCTCGGCCTGGTCGTCCTGGTGATCTTTGCCTTCCTGCACAACGTGCGCGCCACGCTCATCGCCGCGCTGGTGCTGCCGAGCTCGCTGCTCGGTACCTTCGCCTTCATGCATCTGGCGGGCTACAGCCTCAACAACCTTTCGCTGATGGCGATCACGCTCGCCATCGGTTTTGTGGTCGACGACGCGGTGGTGGTGATCGAGAACATCGCGCGCCATCTCGACATGGGCAAGTCGCGCGTGCAGGCGGCGCTCGACGGTGCGCAGGAGATCGGCTTCACCGTGCTGTCGATGACGATTTCGCTGGCCGCCGTGTTTCTGCCCATCCTGTTCATGGGCGGCATGATCGGCCGGCTGTTCCAGGAGTTCGCCGTCTCCATCGGCGTGGCGGTGATCCTGTCCGGCGTGGTGGCGCTCACGTTGACACCGATGCTGTGTGCGCGCGGGCTCGTGCACGAAACGATCAACAATCCCTTCTCGCGCCTGTTCGACCGGACGTTCGGCGCATTCCGCGACTGGTACGGCGAGACGCTGCGCGCCTCGATGCGGCACCGCGGTGCGATGCTGCTGCTGTCGGTCGCGGTGCTGGGCGCGATGGTATGGCTGGCCGGTCAGGTGAAACAGGGATTCATCCCGCGTGTCGATTCCGGCATGTTGTTCGCCAGTGTGCAGTATCCCGAAGGCATTCCCTTCGAGGAACTGTCGAAGCGGCAGCAGCAGCTCGCCATGCTGGTGCAGGGTCATCCCGCCGTCGAAGGCCTGATGTCCTCGGCCGGCCAGGGCGGCGGCGGCGTCACCGGCGGCAATATCGGCCGTCTGGTGATCCGGCTGACGCCGCGCGATACCCGTCCGGGCGCGGATCAGGTGATCGAGGAACTGCGGGCGCTCAGCCGCAAGGTCGGCGGCGTCAACGTGATGCTGCAGAACCCGGCGTCGATCAACGTCGGCGCGCTGGCATCGTCGAGCGACTATCAGATCACCCTGACCTCGAGCGATTTCGAGTCGCTCAAGCATGTGCTGCCTGAAGTCGAGAAGGCGCTCGGCGCCGCGCCATTGATCACCGACGTGGACAGCAACCTCGAGCTGCGCAATCCCGAGCTGCGGGTGACGCTCGACCCGATTGAAGCGGCGCGGCTCGGTATCGATGCGCGCGCGGTACAGCAGACGCTCTACGACGCCCTGGGCGGACGCCGCATCAGCGAAATCTACGGCACCAGCGACCAGTACAGCATCACCGTCGAAGCCCTGCCCGAAGCCCAGCTCGATCCGGCATTGATCGGCCGGCTGCCGATCCGTACCGTCACCGGCGGGTTGACGCGGCTGGATGCCGTGGCGCGGGTCGAGGCGGGTGTCGGGCCCATTGCCGTCTACCATTACGGCCAGCAGCCGGCGGTAACGCTGTCCTTCAATCTGGCGCCCGGCGCCTCGCTCAACGAGGCACTGGCGCAGGCGCTCGCCGCAGCCAATTCCGCGTTGTCCGCCGACGTGACCGCGCAGCTCACCGGTTCGGCGCAGAAATTCCAGGAGTCCACGGTGACGCTGCCCCTGCTGCTGCTGTTCACCGTCGTCGTCATCTACATGGTGCTGGCCGTGCTGTACGAGCACCTGGGGCATCCGCTCACCATTCTCACCGCATTGCCGCTCGCCGGCTTCGGTGCGCTGCTGGTGCTGCTGCTGGCCGGCGAGGAGCTCAACATCTTCAGCTTCGTCGGCATCATTCTGCTGGTCGGTCTGGTGAAGAAGAACGGCATCATGATGATCGACTTTGCGCTCACGCGGCAGCGCGCCGGCCTGTCGCCGGAGGCGGCCATCGTCGAAGCGAGCCTGGTGCGCCTGCGGCCGATCATGATGACCACCTTTGCCGCGATCTTCGCCACCCTGCCCATCGCCATCGGTTTCGGCGCGGGCGGCGAGGCGCGCAGGCCGCTGGGCATTGCCGTCATCGGCGGCCTGGTGTTCTCGCAGTTCCTCACCCTGTACATCACGCCCACCTTCTACGTGAGCATGGCGCGGCTGGAGGCCTGGCTGGTGCGCCAGCGCGCCCGGTTTGCCTGAGCCTCTGTCTCAGGCCAGCCAGGCGAGCGCGGCGTAGCGCGCGAGCTTGCCCAGGCCGACGAGCAGCAGGAAGCGCCCCGCGCCCACGCGCAGGATGCCGGCAACCAGACACAGCGGGTCACCGACGACCGGCAGCCATGCCAGCAGCAGGGCGGGCTGGCCCCAGCGTGCGAACCAGCGTTCCGCACGCGCGGCCTGCCGTTCGGCCCGGCCGCTGCGCCGCACCGCCTGGCGGCCGAAGCGGCCCATGCCGTAGGTAATCAGACTGCCCAGCACATTGCCGGCCGTGGCGACGGCCACGCTGGCAAACGGATCGGCGCCCTGATGCAGGCGGTACAGCAGCAGCGCCTCCGAGCCGCCGGGAAACAGCGTCGAAGACAGCAGTGCCGAACCGAACAGGGCCCAGTCCATCAGGCGTGCGCGCCGATGGACTGGGCGACAGGTCATAGATTGATATTTTCAATGGTTTTCATGAATCTTATCCGTTGGATTGAATGATTGGGGGTGGGTAAAGTGGCGCCTGTCTCGATTGACAGCGCAAATCAAACGACTTGATCACCCTACAGGAGCCCGACATGCAGAACGCGTCATCCGTCACCATTCAGAACCTCGAAGCCGCCTTCGCCGGCGAGTCGATGGCCCATATCAAATATCTGTGGTTCGCCCGCCAGTGCCGCAAGCTTGGCGACGAAGCCACCGCCCGGGTGTTCGAGGACACCGCCGCACAAGAGATTCTGCATGCCTTCGGCCACGCCGAGCTGCTGTTCGCCGACGAGACCATGACGCCGGAGAAATGCCTGCAGTATGCGATCGAAGGCGAGACCCACGAATACACCGAGATGTATCCGAAGTTCCGTCACGAGGCGATGCAGGAAGGCAACGCCGCCGCGGTCGCCGAACTCGATGAGCAGATCGTCGAATCGAAGGCGCACGCGGAAATGTTCAAGGCCGTGCTGGACAAGGCCGCCAAACGCTTCGCGGCGCTGGCCAGGGTCGAGGAAAAGCACGCGAAGCATTACCAGGCGGCCCGGGATGCGCTGGCAGCCCCCGATGCACTCGCCGCCTGATCGATTACCCTCGCATTCATTCTGAAAGGACACACCATGAAAACCTGGCAATGTATCGTTTGCGGTTATGTTTACGACGAAGCGGCCGGCGATCCCGAGCATGGCATCGCGCCCGGCACCCGCTGGGAAGACGTACCCGATGCCTGGGCCTGTCCGGAATGCGGTGTCGCCAAGATGGATTTCGAGATGGTCGAAGTCGTCGCGGCCTGAATCCCGTTGCCGGGCGCATGCGCCCGGCTTATCCGCGCAGCTCCGGGCCTTTCCGGGGCTGCGCGGATAAGCCCAGTCCCCAGGAGCCTCGTTTCATGCAGCCCATCTTCATCGTCGGTTCCGGCCTGGCCGGCTACACCCTGCTGCGGGAGATCCGCAAGCGCGACGCGGCGATGCCCGTCACCCTCGTCACGGCCGACGACGGCACCTTTTATTCCAAGCCCAATCTGTCCAATGCGCTGGCCGCCGGGCGCGATGCGGCCGCGCTGGCCGGCGCGCCGGCCGAAAAGATGGCGGCCGATCTCAAGGCCACGCTGCTGACGCGGACGACCGTCACGGCCATCGATCCGGCCACGCACCGCATTCGCACAGCCGGCGCCGAATACGGCTACGGCCGACTGGTGCTCGCGCTCGGTGCCGATCCTTTTCCGCACCGGCTGGAAGGCGATGCCGCGGACACGGTGCTGACGGTGAACGATCTGGCCGGCTATGCACGCTTTCGCGAAGCCATCGCCGGCAAGCGGCACGCGGTCGTGCTGGGCGGAGGGCTTATCGGCTGCGAATTCGCCAACGATCTCGCCGCTGCGGGGATGGACGTCACCGTGGTGCACCTGGGCGACTGGCCGCTCGAGCGGCTGCTGCCGGTCGAGGCCGGCCAGCGGCTGGCCGGGCATCTGTCCGCGCTGGGGGTGCGCTGGCACTTCGGCCGCACCGCGAAACGGGTGGACACGGCCGGCAACGGTCTGCGCGTGACGCTCGACGACGGCAGCGCCATCGATGCCGACGTCGTGCTGTCGGCGATCGGCCTCGCGCCGCGCACGCAACTGGCGCAGGCGGCGGGTATTCCGGTCGGACGCGGCATCCGGACCGACCGCTTCCTGCAGACGGGCGCGGCCGACGTGTATGCGATGGGCGATTGCGCGGAGGTGGACGGCCAGGTGTTGCCCTACGTGCAGCCGCTCATGGTGCAGGCACGCGCGCTGGCGGCCACGCTCGCCGGCACGCCGACCGAAGCGGTCTACCCGCCCATGCCGGTCATGGTAAAAACGCCCGCACATCCGGTGGCGGTCCTGCCGCCCGCGACGGGTGTAGGCGGTGGCTGGAAAGTCGACGCCACGGCCGAGGGCGTGAACGCGCTGCATCTGGATGCAGACGGCCGTCTGCAGGGCTTTGCGCTGACCGGCGCGGAGACGGGGAAGCGCAATACCCTGGTCAAGGGGATCGGGGCCAAGCCCTAGCAGGTCTTGCATGCCTCCGTCGGCAGCCCGCGCGCGATCCAGCCGGGGCCGGCGCCGCTGCCGGCCATGCCTTCCTTGACGTTGTAGACCCGGGTGAAGCCGGCTTCGACGAGGGCGCGCTGCATCTGCGTCGTGCGGTTGCCGGTACGGCAGATGAGACCGATGGGGGCGTTGCGGTCGCCACCGACTTCGGCGGCCACCTGTTTCACGAAACCGGCCGTGCCTTGCGGATGCACCATGTTGATTTCCAGTGCGCCCTGCGCGACCCGGGTCTGCTTCCATTCGTCCGGGCGGCGAATGTCGATCAGCGTGAGCTGGCCGGCCTGCGCCCGGGCATGGGCGTCGGGTGCCGACAGGTTCGGGCCGGCCTCGCGCGCGCAGCCGCTGCCGGCGAGCAGCAGAAAGGCGGCGCCCAGGATGAGCGGGAAACGGGTGCGCAACATGGATATGTCCTTGTGTCTGAATCGAATTCTTACGTAGTCCGCGCCAGTGCCGGCAAGTTCCGTGCTCCGGCTTGCATTGCCCCGGGCATGCGCGACAATGCCGCATGGACATCTTCCGTGTTTTTCACCTGCAATGCGCGCGCCGGCTGCCGGCGCTGCCCGCGTCGCATCCCTGCTCGCGGATGCATGGCCATTCCTTTGAAATCGAACTTACGTTGCGCGGCGAACTCGATTCCCGGCTGGGCTGGGTCGTCGATTTCGCCGACATCGGCCGAGCCTGGCAACCCGTTCACGATGCCCTGGACCATCGCTGCCTCAACGAGATCGACGGTCTGGACAATCCCACCAGCGAGCGGCTGGCGATCTGGCTGTGGGATCGCCTGAAGCCGGCTCTGCCCGGCCTGTCGCAGGTCAAGGTGATGGAGATGCACGATGCCGGCTGCATTTACCGCGGGCCGGCGTAAGGCGGACCGGCAGGGTCAGCGCAGCACGCGTACCCAGATGCGCCGGTTCTGACCGCGGCCTTCGGCGGTGACGTTGCTCGCCACCGGCTGCAGATCGCCGTAGGAGATGGTGGACATGCGGTCGAGCGGAATGCCGCCGGTCTCGTGCAAATAGCGCCGCACCGCTTCGGCGCGTTCCAGGGCGATACGGCGGTTCCGGCTGTCGAGCCCGAGATTGTCGCTGTAGCCGACGATTTCCACGAATACGTTCGGCAGCTTCGGTTTGATGCCGGCGATCAGGCCGTCGAGTGCAGTGCGCCCGCCGGCGGTCAGCTCGGGCTGTTCGTAGGCATACGACACCATGCTTTCGGTCAGCAGCAGCGAATCGGCGAGCTTGCCGCTCACCAATCGGCTGTCGCGGGCGATCTTCACCGCGTCGTCGGCGCTTTCCCGGGCCTTGGCGATGTTCGCATTGGCGACATCGAGCTGCGTGCGCAAAGCCGCCGTGTCGGCACGCAGCGCATCGAGCGCCCCCTGCTGGGGCGACAGGCTGTCGAGGCGGCTGGCCAGCAGCGCCTGGCCGGATTCCAGTTTGCCCAGGCGGGCGTCCATGGCCTGCTGCGCGTCGGACAGGCGCGCAACGTGCTGCTTCACGCTATCGAGTTCGCGCGCGGCGCTGGCCTGGGCTGCGTCGCGCGTCTGCTGCGAAGCGCAGCCGGCGAGCGTGACAGGAATGATCAGGGCGAAGGGCAAGAGGGGGCGCATGGCGGGCTCCGGTTTACGGCGAGCCCCGATTTTACCCGTCCCGCTCCGGGGCGCTGCACCGGCCAGACGCGACGGAACGCAGGGCTTGCAATATTCTAATAATCGTTAGAATATGCGCTAATGAACGCACGCAAAACCAAAGACCTTCTCTACGAGCACGTCGCACAGATCGGCAAAGCGGTGTCCAGCCCCAAGCGGCTGGAGCTGCTGGAAATCCTTGCACAGGGCGAGAAGACCGTGGAGGCGCTGGCGGCCGATGCCAGCCTGTCGGTCAAACTGGCGAGCGCGCACCTCAAGGTGCTGAAGGCCGCCCGCCTGGTCGAGGCGCGGCGCGACGGCCGCAACATCGCCTACCGTCTGTCCGGCCCCGACGTATCGGCGCTGTGGGTGAATCTGCGCACGGTGGCCGAGGAGCATCTGGTGGAACTGAAGCTCGCGATGGACGGCCTGTTCTCCGCGCCGGAAAAGCTCGATGCCGAAACCCGCCGTTCGCTGATGGACAAGGCGAAGCGCGGCGACGTGGTGGTGATCGACGTGCGTCCGGCAACGGAATACGACAGCGGGCATCTGCCGTTCGCACGCTCGATGCCCGTGTCCGAGCTGCGCCAGCGGCTGGCCGAACTGCCGGCCGGCAAGGAGATCGTCGCTTACTGTCGCGGCCCGTTCTGCATGATGTCCGCCGAGGCCGTGGCGCTGCTGAAAGAACACGGCTACCGCGCCCGCAAGATCGCCGACGGCACATCCGAATGGCTGGCCGCGGGCCTGCCGCTCGCGAAGACCTGAATGATTCCCCGATCCAACGACAAGGAGACCGCCATGTTTTTCCGTCAACTGCTGGCCAAGGACGCCACGCTGTCCTACTTCTTCGGCTGCGGCTCGTGCCACGTCGGCGTGGCCGTCGACCCCGTGCTCGGCGACGAGGACTGGTTCATCGACGAGGCCGCGAAGCAGGACGTGAAGATCACCCACGTCATCGACACGCACGTGCACGCCGACCATTTTTCGGGCGGCCGGGCGCTGGCCGAGAAGACCGGCGCCGCCTACTGCCTGCACGAGGCCAACGGCGACCGGGTGAATTTCGGTTTCACGCCGCTCGCGGACGGGCAGCGCATCGACGTCGGCAACGTCACTATCGACGTGCTGCACACGCCGGGCCACACGCCCGATTCGATCTGCCTCGTGGTCACCGACAAGCGCCGCGCCGAGACGCCGTGGTTCGTGCTGACCGGCGACACGCTGTTCGTCGGCAGCGCCGGCCGGCCCGATCTGGCCGGGCAGGAGGCCGAGATGGCGGCGCAACTGCACGACACCCTGCACCGGCGGCTGCTGACGCTGCCGGCGGAAGTCGAACTCTATCCCGGCCACACTTCGGGCAGTGCCTGCGGGGCGGGCCTGTCGGGCAAGCCCGTGTCCACCATCGGTTTCGAGAGACGCTGGAATCCGATGCTGGCGATGAACCGGGACGATTTCGTCGCCGCGCTCACGGCCGTCATTCCGCCGCACCCGGCGGAAATGGACCGGATGGTCGCGTTCAATCTGGGGCGTTGAGATGACGAGCTACGCGGCGGACTACCGCTACGGCATCCGCGTCAATTTTGCCCAGTTCGCGCATCAACTGGTGCAGGTGTTCTTCGTGGGGCTGGCCATCGGCCTGTTCCGCACCGTGGTGCCCGCGCTGGCGGAAACCGACTTCGGCGTGGCCAAGGGCTCGTTCATGATGCTGACGGCCTTCGTCACCGCCTTCGGTTTCGTCAAGGGCACGCTCAACTTCGTCGCGGGACGCCTCTCGGAGCGCATCGGCCGCAAGAAGGTGCTGTTCCTCGGCTGGCTCGCCGCCGTGCCGATCCCGTTCATGATCCTGTATGCGCCGAGCTGGGACTGGATCGTGGCGGCGACCGTGCTGCTGGGCGTGAATCAGGGCCTGGCCTGGTCGATGACGCAGACCGCCAAGCTCGACCTCACGACCGCCGACCAGCGCGGGCTGACCATCGGGCTCAACGAGTTCTCCGGCTACTTCGGCGTGGCGGTCGCGGGCATCGTCACCGGCTACCTGGCCGCGGCCTGGGGCCCGCGCGAGGGGCTGATGCTGTTCGGCAGCGCGGTCGTGCTGCTGGCCGGCGCGCTGACCCTGATCTGGGTGAAGGACACGCTGCCGTGGGCGCACGCCGAAGGCAGGCAGCATGCGGCCGGCCGGATGAAGGGGCCCCGGCCGCGCTATCCGGCCAACATCTCCGACACGCCGGGCACCTGGGAGGTGTTCACGCTCATGTCCTGGCGCGACGCGCGCATGGCCTCGCTCAGCCAGGCCGGTCTGGTCGAGAAATTCGTCGACGCGCTCGTGTGGGTGTTTTTCCCGGTGTATCTCTACCAGCGCGGGCTGTCGCTCGCCGGCATCGGCTGGGTGGTCGGCGTCTACGGCTTCGTCTGGGGGTTGTCGCAGTTCCTCACCGGCCACTGGTCCGACCGCGTCGGCCGCAAGAAACCCATCGTCGCCGGCATGTGGCTGTGCGGCGCCGGCGTCGCGCTGGTGGGGCTGGGCGAGGGCGAACTCTGGTGGTCGTTCGCCGCCGCCGTCATGGGCTTCGGCATGGCGCTGCTGTACCCGACGCTGTCCGCCGCCGTGTCCGACATCGCGCATCCCGACTGGCGCGGTTCGGCCATCGGCATCTACCGCTTCTGGCGCGACCTCGGCTACGGCATCGGCGCGCTGCTGCTCGGCGTCGTCGCCGCCGGTTTCGGCGGCATCGAGGCGGGCTTCTGGTTCACCGCCGCCGCCATGTTCGTGTCCGGGCTGATCGTGCTGCTGGCCTGCGAGGAAACCCACCCGCGCCTGAATCCGTCCGACTGATCCGGCGGTGTTTCCGCCGGACGCGCCGGCATCAGACGGCTTCGCCGGGCGGTACTTCAGCCGGTTCGGGCATGACCGGCGAGGCCAGCACTTTGTCGATGCGCTTGCCGTCGAGATCGACCACCTCCAGGCGCCAGTTCTCCCAGATCAGCACGTCACCGGTCTGCGGCAGCCGGCCGGCCAGCCACATAACGAGTCCGCTCAGCGTGTGGTAGCGGCCACGGTCTTCGTCGGGGACATTCTTCAGGTCGAGCCGGTCTTTTAGCTCCGGAATGGGGATCAGGCCATCGAGCAGCCAGGAGCCGTCGTCGCGGCGCACCGCCCAGGCATCGGCCAGATTGCGCGGCTTGAATTCGCCGGTGACCGCTTCCAGCACGTCCTGCAGCGTGACGAGACCGTTGATCTCGCCGTATTCGTCGATGACGAGCACCATGTGCGCGTCGGATGCGCGGAACTGCTCCAGGATGTCCATGCCGGTCAGGCTTTCCGGCACGTAGACCGCGGGGACCAGGTGCGTGGTCAGATCGGGCTGCCCGCCCTGCAGGGTCTGGCTGAGGAGCTGCTTTGCGCTGACGATGCCCAGCACCTCGTCGAGTCCGTCGCGGCAGACCGGGAAACGCGTGTGGTCGGACTCAGCAATGCGGCGCAGGTTTTCTGCCAGCGGCAGGGCCACGTCGAGGTAGACGATGTCGGCGCGCGGCACCATCAGCGAATTGATGTTGCGCTCGTCGAGACGGAACACGTTGCGCACCATCTCGCGTTCCTGCTGCTCGATGGCGCCCGATTCGGAGCCTTCTTCCAGCAAGGCGTGGATTTCTTCCTCGATCACGTCGCTCTGTTCGGCGGCCTGTTTGCCGATCAGGTGGAGAATCGCGTTGGTCGAGGCCGCCAGCAGGCGCACGAAGGGGCGCGCCAGGAGTGCGAGCCAGCTCATCGGCCGAGCGATCCGGCGTGCGATACCCTCGGGGTTGAACTGGCCGATCCGCTTCGGCACCAGTTCGCCGACGACGATGGATACGTAGGTGATGACGACAACGACGAGTGCGGTGGAGGCGATGCTGCTGTGCTCGGCGGCCATGCCCTGTGACTGGAGCCAGACGGAAAGGGGCCCGGCCAGCGCGGCCTCGCCGATGATGCCGCTGAGTATGCCGATCGAGGTGATGCCTACCTGTACGGTGGAGAGAAAACGGGTGGGGTCGTCGTGCAGCTTTATCGCGACCGCCGAGGCGGCGTCGCCGTCATCGGCCAGGCGGGCAAGCCGGGCGCGGCGGGCGGTGACGAGGGCGATCTCCGACATGGCGAAGAGGCCATTCAGCAGGATCAGCAGGCCTAGGAACACTATCTCCATGGGTGGAACCGGTTACGCAGGGATAGGCATCATAGCCTGAATCGAACATGCGGCCGGACCGTACCCGGATGCGAAACGGCATTGCGAACGTGTGTGCGGGCGCGGGGCTCAAACGGCCTGACCCGACCACATCGCATCGAGATCGGTGAAACCCCATTTGCCCGGATCTTCGTGTCCCACGATTTTCTCGGATACGCCCGGACTGGCCAGGTCGATGGTCTCGGGCATGATCCGGGTCTGTGATTTGGTGGAGAAGAAGACCCGCACGCGTGGCGCAAGCAGGGATTTTTCGGACAACTCGACCACGACGGCCAGGCGTCCCGAACTGAGCCGGACCAATGAGCCGATCGGGTAGATGCCGATGCTCTTGATGAAAGCCTGGAAGACACGCTGGTCGAAATGTCCCTTGTTCCACTCCGTCATCTTGCGGATCGATTCGGCAGGGTCCCAGCCGCGTTTGTAGGGGCGGTTGGACGTGATGGCATCGTAGACGTCGCATACCGCGCCCATCTTGGCGAACAGGCTGATCTGCGCGTCGGCGAGGCGGTCCGGGTAGCCCGTGCCGTCGACCTTTTCGTGATGGTGCAGGCAGACGTCGAGCATGACGGCGCTTGCCGTGCCGCTCTCCAGCAGCAGGCGGTGCCCTTCGGCGGGATGACGCTTGATGACGTCGAATTCCGTGTCGGTCAGCTTGCCCGGTTTGTTGAGCACGTCGAGCGGGATCAGTGCCTTGCCCAGATCGTGCATCAGGCCGGCCATGCCGGCTTCCCGGACTTCCGCCTCGTCCAGATCCAGGTGGCGGGCCAGCGAAATCATCAGGGCGCAAACGGCCACGGAATGCATGTAGGTGTAGTTGTCCGCCGTTTTCAGGCGGGCCAGACTGATCAATGCACCAGGGTTGCGCATGACCGAGTTTGAGATTTCGTCGACCAGCCTGCCTACCGATTCCGTGTTCACGGCCTTGCCCATCCGGACTTCCCGAAACATCGAAACGACCGCCTTGTTCGCCTGCGCGCAGATGGCCGCTGCGCGGCTGACTTCCTCGGCCATCGGAACCTGTCTCGATGCCGGCGCGTGTCCGATCTCAGCCGCCATCAGGATCTCGGTGGTCGACATGGCTTCCGGGCGGGCGGCTTCGGCGGGCGCCGGCGCCACGTCGTCGCCCTTGGAAATGTCGATCCAGACTTCCTCGATTTTGCTGTCGTGAATGCGCTGGATGTCGGCCGGATCGGTGAGCGTGAAGTGGTTGCGCCAGAAGGGATGCGCCAGCCAGGGACCGCACAGTTCGTGCAGGTGCATGCCGGGTTTGAGCGCCGATACCTTGATTTTTTTGAGCATGTCGGCAATGACGAAACAGACGGTCTGAATGCACTCTATAGCCGATTCCCGCTCAAATTGCACGGGCGCGGATGCGGGCGCACCAATTTGTACCGGATCGGGCCGCGTGTGCACCATGCGCGCGCGCGATGCGGGGCGGTGCATGGGGGTGTACCGTGCAACGGTCTGAATCCATTGGAAATGAGAGGGCTGGCATGGAGCCTGCTCGCTTCTCCGGCGAGGAGTGGTTCATGTCTGTCATTTCTTCCGTCTGCTGTTATTGCGGCACCGGTTGCGGCGTATTGATCGAAACCGATGCCGACAGGATTGTGGGCGTGCGGGGCGATCCGGCGCACCCGGCGAATGCCGGCAAGCTGTGCACCAAGGGTGCGACGCTGCATCTCGCGGCACGCGCGTCCGGCCGTGCCCGGTTTCCCGAGTTGCGCGCCCGCCGGGCGGATGCGCGCATGCGGGTCGACTGGGACACGGCGCTGGATCACGTCGCCGAACGTTTCGATGCCATCGTCCGCGCGCACGGCCCGGACGCCGTCGCCTTCTACATTTCCGGCCAGCTCACCACCGAGGCGTACTACGTCTTCAACAAGCTGGCCAAGGGGCTCATCGGCACCAACAACGTCGACACCAATTCGCGGCTCTGCATGTCGTCCGCCGTCGCCGGCTACAAGGCCACGCTGGGCGCCGATTCGCCGCCCGGCTGCTACGACGACATCGACGCCGCCGGCACGCTTTTCATCGCCGGCTCGAACACCGCCTACGCGCACCCCATCGTGTTCCGCCGCATCGAGGCGGCGCGCAGGGCGAATCCCGCGCAGAAGCTGATCGTCGTCGATCCGCGCCGTACCGACACGGCGGCCGAGGCCGACCTGCACCTGGCCCTCTTGCCCGGCACCGACGTGGCGCTCTACCACGGCATGCTGAATGCGATGCTGTGGGAAGACCGCATCGACCGGGCCTGGATCGCCGCCCACACCGAAGGCTGGGAAGCCTTGCGCGACCGCGTGCGCGATTTCACGCCGGAAAAGGCGGCAGCGATTTGCGGCGTCGCCGCGGACGACATCGTCACCGCCGCGCGCTGGTTCGCCGCCGGGCCGACGCTGTCGCTGTATTGCCAGGGGCTCAATCAATCCAGTTGCGGCGTCGACAAGAACGCCGCGCTGATCAATCTGCATCTGGCCACCGGGCAGATCGGCAAGCCGGGCGCCGCGCCGCTCTCGCTCACCGGCCAGCCCAACGCCATGGGCGGGCGCGAGGTGGGCGGCCTGGCCAATCTTCTGTCCGCCCACCGCGATCTGGACAATCCCGCGCACCGTGCCGAGGTCGCGCGGCTCTGGGGCGTGGACAGCGTGCCCGAGCGGCCGGGCAAGACGGCGGTGGAGCTGTTCGATGCCCTGGAAAAAGGCGAGGTGAAAGCCGTGTGGATCGCCTGCACCAATCCCGCGCAGTCGCTGCCCGACCAGAACCGTGTGCAGGCCGCGCTGGAAAAGGCCGACCTCGTGGTGGTGCAGGAGGCCTATGCCGACACCGAAACCGCCGCTTTTGCCGACGTGCTGCTGCCGGCCGCGACCTGGGGCGAAACCGAGGGCACGATGACCAACTCGGAACGCTGCATCAGCCGTGTGCGCGCCGCCGTGCCGCCGCCGGGCGAAGCGCGGCCCGACTGGCAAATCGCCTGTGACTTCGCGCGCCGTTTCAGGCCGGACGCGGGCGCGCGCCTGTTTCCCTATGCCGACGCCGAGGCGGTGTTCGACGAGCACCGCGAGACCACGCGCGGGCGCGACCTCGACATCGCCGGGCTGTCGTATGCGCGGCTCGACGCCGGGCCCTGCCAGTGGCCGCTCCCCGAAGGCGCCGCCACCGGCCGCAAGCGTCTCTATGCGGACGGCGTCTTCGCCACCGCCAGCGGCCGCGCGAAATTCCACGCCGCCGTCTGGCGGCCTGTCGCCGAACCGGTCGACGCGCGTTATCCGTTGCGCCTCAACACCGGCCGTCTGCGCGACCAGTGGCATGCGATGAGCCGCACCGGCAAGGTGGCGCGGCTGTTCTCGCATGCCGATCTGCCCGTGCTCGACATGGCGTCGCGCGATCTCGAACTGCGGCGTCTGCGATCCGGCGATCTGGTGCGCGTCAAAAGCCGGCGCGGCGAAATCGTCGTCGCGGTCGAGGCAAACGAAGGCGTGCGCCCGGGGCAGTGTTTCCTGCCCATGCACTGGGGCGCGCGTTATATGGGCGGGCGCGGCATCAATGCGCTGACCCTGCCGGTCTTCGATGCCGTATCGAAACAGCCGGAACTCAAGCATGCCGCCGTGCAGGTGGCAAAAGCCGAGCTGCCCTGGCGCATGGTCGCGCTCGCCACCGGCGACGGTGCGAAGCTGCTCGATGCCGCGCAGCCGCTGTTGCGCGTCTGCGATTACGGGGCGGCCGGGCTGGCGGGCCGGGAGTGCGATGTGCTGACGCTGCGGCTCGCGCATACCGAAGCGCCGCCTGCCGCCCTGCTGGCGGCGTTCGACGCCACACTGGGGCTTGGCGATCCGTTGGCGGTGATGCAGTACGAAGACCGGCCGCGCGGCGTCAGCAAGCGCATCCGCGTCGAGTCAGGCAAGGTCGTGGCTGCCCGCCTTACGGGCGAAACGGCGGCTTTCGACTGGCTGCGCGATCTCGTTGTCGATGGCGCTGAAGCCGCCAGTCTGCGGGCATGGATGCTGGCGCCGGTGGCGCGCCCGCCGGCTGCCGGCGCAGGGCGCGGGCGTATCGTCTGCAACTGTTTCAACGTGGCCGAGCCGGAGATCGTCGCGGCCATCGCGGCCGGCGCGGATCTTGCCGCGCTGCAGGGCGCGCTCAAGTGCGGCACCGAATGCGGCTCGTGCGTGCCGGAGCTGAAGCGCCTGATCGCCGCCAATCGGGTGGCGGCATGAGTTACGCCACGCTGATCCGTCAGATCGAGGCTGGCGAGGGCATGGATTATCTCGAAGCGCGCGGGCTGGGTGCTGCGCTGCTCGATGGGGGCGTGCCGGAACTGGAGACCGCGGCTTTTCTGGTTGCACTGAATCAGCACGATCCCGGACTCGATGCCTGGCTGGGGCTGCATGCGACGCTGACCGAACGCCTGCCCGAACTGCTTGCGCCTTCGGGGCCTTTCCGCACAGTGGTGTTGCCGGCCTACCATGGCGTGCGCACGCATCCGCATCTCACGCCATTGCTTGCCATGCTGCTGAAAAGCTTTGGCATTCCGGTACTGGTCCATGGCGTGCTGGAAGGTGGCGGCGGCACGGCCGCCGCCTATGTGCTGCGCGAACTCGGCGTGCTGCCGTGCGCCACCGCCTCGCAGGTCAATACGGCGCTGATCGAGGAAGGCATCGCTTTCGCGCCGGTGGCCCTGCTGAATCCGGGGCTGGCGGCACTGCTGGCCCTGCGCGCCCGCCTGGGCCTGGATGGCTGGGTGACGCGGCTGGCGACGCTGGCCGACGTGCTGGGGCCGCAGTCGGTGCGTGTCACGCCGGTGCGGACGCCTGCGGCGCTGGTGCCGATGCGCGAGACGCTGGAGGCCCTGGGAGGTATTGCGCTGCTGCTCGAAGGCTGCGAAGGCGAGGCCTTTGCCGATCCCCTGAAGCGGCCGGATATGGTGCTGGTGCGGGACGGCCAGAGTCAGCAGGTCTACGAGGCGCAGTCGACGGCTTCCGCAATCGCGAATCTGCCCGTGGCCGATGCGCGCGCGACTGGCGCCTGGATCGCGCAGGCGGTGCGCGACGCATTGCCGCTGCCGTTGCCCATCCGCAACCAGCTCGCGGTCTGCCTGTATGCAGCCGGTTATACCGAGGATCTGAACCAGGCGCGCGCGATCACCGCGATCAACGGATTCGGCCGGGCCGCCGCATGATGGTGCACATGGCGCCAGCAGGCACCGCCGTGGTGCGCGCGATGGGCGCCATGCGCAGCCGCAGCATGCCGGCAGCCGCCACGCTGCGGGATTCCGTCAACCTGTGCCGGGCATGGCATATCGATTGCTAGTGCTTCGTCGCCGCAATCGTGCGGCGGAAGGACCGAATGCAACGGCGTATCTCGGTCATCACTTGATGCGATTTTCAGGAGTGGTGATATGGATATGAGTACGCCCATGGGCGCCGGACCCAATATGAATCCGGAGCCCAAAATGAAACTGGTGATGGTCGGCAATGGCATGGCGGGGGTACGCACCCTCGAAGAACTGCTGAAGCTCGCCCCCGATCTCTACGACATCACCGTCTTCGGTGCCGAACCGCACCCCAATTACAACCGCATCCTGTTGTCGCCCGTGCTGGCCGGCGAGCAGACCGTGGACGACATCATCCTCAACCCGGTGGACTGGTATGCGGAGCACGGCATCGTCCTGCACATGGGCAAGCCGGTCACGAAGGTCGATCGTCAGGCGCGTTTCGTCGAAACCGAAGACGGCACGCGCGCCGACTACGACCGCCTGCTGCTCGCCACGGGGTCGACGCCTTTCATGTTGCCGGTGCCGGGCAGGGATCTGCCGGGCGTGATCGGCTTTCGCGACATTGCCGACGTCGACACGATAATCCGTGCCGCCAGCGCCTACCAACACGCGGTCGTCATCGGCGGCGGCCTGCTGGGCCTGGAAGCCGCCAACGGCCTGATGAAACGCGGCATGGCGGTATCGGTCGTGCACATCGGCCCGTGGCTGATGGAACGCCAGCTCGACGAGCCCGCCGCACGCCTGCTGCAGAAATCGCTGGAAGAAAAGGGCATGCGCTTCCTGCTGCAGAAACAGACCAGCGAACTCGTCGCCGGCGCCGATGGACGTGTGGCGGCGGTGCGTTTCAAGGACGGCGACGAAATCCCCGCCGATCTGGTCGTGATGGCGGCCGGCATCCGCCCCAATACGGCGTTGGCCGAATCGGCCGGCCTGCACTGCAACCGCGGCATCGTCGTCACCGATACGCTGCAGACCGTGACCGATCCGCGCATTTATTCGATCGGCGAATGCGCCGCGCACCGCGGCATCGCCTATGGCCTGGTCGCGCCGCTGTTCGAGCAGGCCAAGGTGTGCGCCAACCATCTCGCGCACTACGGCATCGGCCGCTACGAAGGTTCGGTCACCTCCACCAAGCTCAAGGTCACGGGCATCGACCTGTTCTCGGCCGGCGATTTCATGGGCGGCGAAGGCACCGAATCCATCCTGTATTCCGATCCCATCGGCGGCGTGTACAAGAAACTCGTGCTCAAGGACAACAGGCTGGTCGGCGGCGTGATGTACGGCGACACCGTCGACGGCGCCTGGTATTTCTCGCTGCTGCGCGACGGCAAGGACGTCACCGAACTGCGCGACCACCTGATGTTCGGCCAGGACCACTGCGGCAACCTCGGCCACCAGGGCATCAACAAGGCCGCCGCCATGACCGACGACATGGAGGTGTGCGGCTGCAACGGTGTTTGCAAGGGCGACATCGTCAAGGCGATCCGCGAGAAGGGCCTGTTCACGCTGGAGGACGTGCGCAAGCACACCAAGGCCTCGTCGTCGTGCGGCTCCTGTACCGGCCTGGTCGAGCAGATCCTCGCTTTTACCGCGGGCGGCGACTATTCGGCCGCGCCGAAGAAGAAGAGCGTGTGCGGCTGCACCGACCACACGCACGAAGCGGTGCGCGCGGCAATCCGCGAACACAAATACCTCAGCATTCCGCAGGTGATGCAGGGCATGGACTGGCGCACGCCAGACGGCTGCGCCAGTTGCCGGCCCGCGCTCAACTACTATCTGATCTCGACCTGGCCCGGCGAAGCCGAGGACGATCCGCAGTCGCGCTTCATCAACGAACGCGCGCATGCCAACATCCAGAAGGACGGCAGCTATTCGGTGATCCCGCGCATGTGGGGCGGGCAGACCACGCCGGCCGAGCTGAAGCGCATCGCGGAAGTCGCCGAGAAGTACGCCATCCCCACGGTCAAGGTCACGGGCGGCCAGCGCATCGACCTGCTCGGCGTGAAGAAGGAGGATCTGCCCAGGGTATGGGCCGACCTCGACATGCCCTCCGGCCATGCTTACGGCAAGGCGCTGCGTACCGTGAAGACCTGCGTGGGCAGCGAATGGTGCCGCTTCGGCACCCAGGATTCGACGCAGATGGGCATCGATCTGGAAAAGGTCTTTTTCAAGATGTGGGCGCCGCACAAGGTCAAGCTTGCAGTGTCCGGCTGCCCGCGAAACTGCGCCGAGGTGGCGATCAAGGACGTGGGCGTGATCGGCGTCGATTCCGGCTGGGAGATCTACATCGGCGGCAACGGCGGCATCAAGACCGAGGTCGCGCAGTTCCTCGTCAAGGTGAAGACGCCCGGGGAGGTGATCGAGTATTCCGGCGCCTTCCTGCAGCTGTATCGCGAGGAAGCGCACTACCTCGATCGCACTGTGCACTACCTGGAACGCGTCGGCCTCGACTACGTGAAGAAGAAGGTTCTCGACGACGCCGAAGGCCGCCGCGCCCTGTACGACCGCCTCATTTTCGCGCTGTCCGTGGAAAAGGACCCCTGGGTCGAACGCGCGAAGGAAGGCAAGCTGAAACACGAATTCGAAACTGTCGCCGCATGAAGGAAGGACACGACATGACCCACTGGATCGACATTCTGGATGTGAACGACATCCCCCGACTGGGCGCGCGCGTGGTGCGCCACGGCAGTGTCGACATTGCCGTTTTCCGCAATGCCGAAGACGAGATTCTTGCGCTGGAAGACCGCTGTCCGCACAAGGGCGGGCCGTTGTCGCAGGGTATCGTCCACGGCAGGAAAGTGACCTGCCCGCTGCATGGCTGGAACGTCGCGCTCGATTCCGGCTGTGCCGTGGCGCCGGACGAAGGGTGTACCCGGGTGTTTCCGGTCAGGATCGAGAGCGGCCGCGTATGGCTGGATCTGACGGCGGTCGACCGGGCCGCGGCGTGAGGCGGGGCGTGCACTAAAACCGGGCGGCCTGCCCAAAATCGCCCCGCACTGGCGCATGCGCCGGCGGGGCCGTTTGTGCGCGCACGCTCAATCCCCTGATTTCCATGCGATTCAGCCAGCTGGCACAGAGGCTGCTGGTCTGGAATGCGTGCGCCTTTCAACAACGAATTTGCGCACGGTTCGGAGACTGGAACATGAAGATCGACTGCGGGCATTATCCGCTGATGGGCGGATTCGACGAGCTGCTCGAAGCGCCGGGCAAGCCACGCAGCCGCGCCGACGGGCTGTGCGACTATTTCGCCACGCTGGCGCCGGCGGAACTGGAGGCGCGCCATCGTGCGGTGGATGCCGCGATCATGGCGGCAGGCATCACCTTCACCGTGTATTCCGAAGCCGGCAACATCGACCGCGCCTGGCCCTTCGACGTGGTGCCGCGCATTCTCGCCAAATCCGAGTGGGACCGCATCGAGGCCGGCCTGAAGCAGCGGCTGCGCGCGCTCAATCTGTTCATCGACGATATCTACCACGAACAGAAGATCGTCAAGGGCGGCGTCTTTCCCGCGGACGTGCTGGCCGACTCGAAGAATTTCCGGGCGGCCTGCGTCGGCGCCAATCCGCCCTTCGGCGTGTGGGCGCACATCTGCGGCACCGATCTCGTACGCGATGCGGACGGCACGGTCTACGTGCTGGAGGACAACCTGCGCGTGCCCTCGGGCGTGTCCTACATGCTGGAAAACCGCCAGCTCATGAAGAAGCTCTTCCCCGAGCTGTTCGCGCGCTACGACGTGCTGCCGGTGGACGACTATCCGGCCGCGCTCTACGACATGCTGGCCGCGCTGTCGCCCCGCGAGGACGAACGTCCCGAGATCGCCGTGCTCACGCCGGGCATCTACAACTCGGCCTATTTCGAGCATTCCTACCTGGCGCAGCAGATGGGCGCGCATCTGGTCGAGGGCTCGGATCTCGTCGTGCTCGACGACGACTGCGTCTACATGAAGACGATCGAGGGCCTGATGCGGCTCGACGTGATCTACCGCCGCGTCGACGACGACTTCATCGACCCCGAGGTGTTCCGTCCCGATTCGGCGCTCGGCGTGCCGGGCCTCATGCGGGCCTGGAAGGCAGGCAAGGTCGGCATCGCCAACGCCCCCGGTTCGGGCGTGGCCGACGACAAGGTGGTCTATGCCTACGTGCCGAAGATGATCGAGTATTACCTGAACGAGGAAGCCGTCCTGCCCAACGTGCCGAGCTATCTGTGCATGCACGACGACGACCGCGATTACGTGCTGGCCAATCTCGACAAACTGGTGGTGAAACCGGCCAACGAATCCGGCGGCTACGGCATGCTGGTGGGGCCCAAGTCCACGCCCGAAGAGCGTGCGAAATTCGCCGAACTGATCGCGGACAATCCGCGCAATTACATGGCGCAGCCGACCCTGTCGCTGTCCACCGTGCCGACGCTGTGCGAGGACGCGATCGAACCGCGCCACGTCGATCTGCGGCCTTTCATCCTGCAGTCTAAGGATTTCTACGTGACGCGCGGCGGTCTCACCCGGGTGGCGCTCAGGCGCGGTTCGCTGGTGGTGAATTCCTCCCAGGGCGGCGGCAGCAAGGACACCTGGGTGATAGGGGACACGCGATGATGCTCGCCCGGGTCGCCGAAAATCTTTACTGGATGGCGCGCTATCTGGAGCGCGCGGAAGACACCGCCCGCCTCGTCAACGCCACCACCCTGATGCTGATGGACATGCCGCGCGGCGCGAGCTTCGGCTGGGAGGATCTGCTCAAGGTCGTCGGCCTGTCCGAGCCCTTCCACCAGTTCTACGACGAGGCGAGCGAATCGGCCGTGATGAGCTTTCTCATCCAGGACGAGCGCAATCCTTCTTCGATCTTTGCCTGCGTGCGCCACGCGCGCGAAAACACCCGGACCTTCCGCGAGGTGCTGCCGCGCGAATCCTGGGAATGGGTGAACGAGCTCTATCTCTACACCAGCACCCACAAGAGCAGCGCGCTCGACCGCCGCAAGCGGCTTGAAGTGCTGACCGAGATCATCCGCCGCCGCCAGGCCGTGGTGGGCCTGCTGTCGGGCACCATGAGCCGCGACGAGGCTTTCCAGTTCATGCGCATCGGCCGCAATGTCGAGCGCGCCGACATGACCAGCCGGGTGCTCGACGTGAGCTATGCGGTCAATCTGCCTTTCCAGGGCGGGCAGTTCACCGACCTGGTCTGGATGAGCGTGCTGCATGCGCTGTCCGCGCACCAGATGTACCGGCGTCACGTCGGCGTGCATGCCAAGGGATACAAGGTCGTCCACTATCTGCTCAACGATTCGCAGTTTCCGCGCAGCGTGCGCCATTGCCTCGCCGAACTGCAGGCGGCGCTCGGCGAGCTGCCCGGCGACGGCCCGCAGCGTCAGGTGATGTCGCTGATCCGCGCGCTCGATGCGGCCGACGGCCGCAAGCTTGCCCAGACGGGCCTGCACGAATTCTGCGACCACGTACAGGCCGGGCTGGGCGAGTTGTCCGACGCCATCGGCCAGGCTTATTTCCGCGCCGCCCACGCGCAATCGCTTTCGCAAAAACAGTTCAATCTCGCATGACGACCGATTCGTTTGCCTTTTCCCGCGCCGGCGACAAGCGCAATTCCCCGGAATTCGAGGATTATCTCGGCGCGCTGCTCGAAGAGCGCGACCGCATCGGGCTCACCGATGCGATCCGCCAGATCGATGCGTTGATGATCACGGTCGAGCCCGCGCATTCGCTCGCCTATGTCGCCGAGCTGTGCGTGATGACGCCCTACCATTATCTGGTCACGCTCGAATCCGAATCGCACTTCACCCATATCCTGCGCATCGACATGAACGCGCCGGACATTCTGGTGCGCGAGGTGAAGGACCCCAACGTGCGCGGCATCTTCCGCAGCCTCAACGAGGTCTACCCCATCGGCGCGGTCAAGCCCAATTCGCGCTACATGGGCGAGGTGCTGCGGGTGACCAACCCGCACGCCGTGGTCGACATGCAGAAGGCGCGCGACATCCGCTTCTTCAACCAGGACCAGATCCGCAAGCTCGAACTGCCGGGCAACATGGCCGTGGTCAAGCCCAGTCCCTACACGCACAACATCGTCGCCTACTGGGAGCGGCCCGAGTCCGACATCCGCGTCTACGCGCTGGGATGGAGCAGCATCCGCGAGGACATGCAGGCGGCCTACGAGGCTGCGAAAGCCACGCAGAAGCGGCTCGGCATCGACGGCCTGCTGCTGCCCATCGACCATCTCGCCACGCGCATCTACAGCCAGAACCGCGAAGCCGCGCTGCTCGAGTATCTCACGCTGTCGAGTTACTACTACTGGGGGTCGTACGACATCGCCGACCAGAATTCCTCGACCAACGTGACCAAGAGCGTGCATTACGCCAACGAGCTGGAATGCCCGGCCAAGGTGTTCACCGCCGCCAACCATCCCTACTTCATGAACCACCTGCTCACCGAGTCGCCGACCGAGGCCTTCGTGCGCAACTTCGGCCCGCGCCTGCATCACATCGCCGTGGCGGTCGCGGATGGCGAAGTCGGGGGCGTGCCCAACATCGACGTGGTGGTGCAGCGCCTGCGCGACTGCGGGCAGAAATTCCTGCTCGACGTCATCGGCTCGAAGGAAGCGGGCCTCAAGCAGATCTTCTCCAGCGCCTCGGAATACTCTTCGCTCATCATCGAATACGTCCAGCGCTTCGGCGGTTTTCAGGGATTTTTCACCAAGGACAACGTCGCCGAACTGACCCATGCGGCGGGGGTGGAAGAGAGCCTGCGCACCTTGCAGGCAGCGGCACAGGCCTGAGCCTTCAAAAATCAAAATTGTAAGCGCACACACTCAAGTCTGGCGCCGGTATTCCGTTAGTTAAGAAATCCATTAAATACTCATAAACAGGAGAGAACGTGGATCGCGAAACCCTCAACGAGATGGTCAAGCTCAAATTTGGTGCGCGCAAGGCGGGCGGGCCGGAAATCGATCTGGCGAAGCTGGCGGCCGACGCCGACTATGCCGATGCCATGCTGCGCGCGGTGGAAAACCTGCCCGACGAAACGCTGGTGCTGCTGGCAATGACGCTGCGCGACAAATTCGGTCTGCTGGCGGCGCGGCCGGTGTCGGCCGCGGAGGCGGTGTCCGCCGAACCGGCGCCGGCCGCGCGTTACATGCTCGGCGCCCGGAGCTGAGCATGCAGACCGAAAAGCAGCATTGTGCGGACAAGACGGCGCGTGCGCCCGCTTCGGGGCAGGACGACAACGCATCGGCCGAAGAACACGCACAGTCCATGATCGGCCTGTCGCAAGGTATGCTGAAGGAAGTCGTCGAGGCGCTCGACCGGATCCGCCGGATCAACCGGACCATTCACATCCTGTCGATGAATGCCCGGGTCGAGGCCGCGCGTGCCGGCGAGGCGGGGCGCGGCTTCGCCGTCGTCGCGGAACAGCTCTCCGGACTGGCCGCGTCGACCGAGCAGACCGCGCAGGGCATCGAGGACACGTCCAAGACCATTACCACCGAGCTCAATGTCGTGGCGGAGCGGCTGTCGAAAGATGCGATCGACAACCGGCTGTGCGACCTGGCGCTGAACGCGATCGATCTGGTCGACCGCAATCTGTACGAACGCAGTTGCGATGTGCGCTGGTGGGCGACGGATTCCGCCGTGGTGGCGGCCGCAAAACAGCCCGACGACGCCAACCTGCGCTACGTCGCGCAGCGCCTGGGCCAGATTCTCGATTCCTACACCGTGTACTTCGATCTGGTGCTCGCCGATCTGGACGGCCGCATTATCGCCAACGGCCGGCCGCGCCAGTGGCCGCACACTGCCGGCGCTTCCGCGTCCGGCAGTACCTGGTTCCGGAGTGCGCTCGAAACGCGCAGCGGCACGCAGTTCGGTTTCGAATCGGCGCATGCCAGCCCGCTCGTCGGCGGGCAGAACGTGCTCGTCTATTCCTGCGTGGTGCGCGAAGGCGGCGCGGTGAACGGCCGTCCGCTGGGCGTGCTCGGCATCGTGTTCAAGTGGGATGCGCTGGGGCCGGAAACGCTCCGGCGCATTCCGCTCACACGGCGCGAAGCGGCGATCACCCGCGCCGTCATCGTCGATAACGACGGCCGCGTACTGGCCGACCCCGATCCGCAACGGGTCGGTCAGGATCTGGGTTTCGACGGCATGGCTGCATTGTTCTCGCAGGCGCGCGGCGCGGCCACGGCCCGGCTCGACGGGGCGGTCTGGCGTATCGGCCATGCCCGCTCGCCCGGTTTCGAGACCTACGCGACCGGCTGGCATTGTCTGCTGATGCGGCAGACGCGGAACGGCATGTCCCCGATGCGGTGACCCCGCGCCGGGGCATTGCCGGCGCGCGCGCGCTGCGGCATGCTGGCGGCGTCGTGTCCGATGGACCGGCGTTTTCGCAGCCATCCGGGTGGGCGTATGCATTCGATCGAAGTGGTGCTGGCGATGCTGCTGGCGGTGGTGGCCAGCGGCTATCTGGTGAGGGCGATTCCGCTGTCCATTCCGCTGCCGCTGGTGCAGATTGCGCTGGGCGCCGCCGTATCCGCCCTGTCGACCCACAGCGTCGTACTCGATCCGCAGATATTCTTCCTGCTTTTCCTGCCGCCACTGCTGTTCCTCGACGGCTGGCGCATTCCCAAATCGGGCCTGTTCCGCGACAAGGCCGTCATTCTCGGGCTTGCCTTCGGTCTCGTGGTGTTCACGGTCGTCGGCGCCGGCTTTCTGATCCACTGGATGATCCCGGCCATGCCGCTGGCGGTGGCGTTCGCGCTGGCCGCGATCGTTTCGCCGACAGACCCGGTCGCCGTCTCCTCGATTGCCGCGCGGGTGCCCGTTCCCCGTCGCATGATGCACATCCTCGAAGGCGAATCGCTGCTCAACGACGCTTCGGGCCTGGTGTGCTTCCGTTTCGCGGTGGCGGCGGCCGTGACCGGCAGCTTTTCCCTCGGTGCGGCTTCGCTCACCCTGGTCTGGGTGACGCTCGCCGGCCTGGGCGTCGGCGTGGGCGTGACGCTGGGCACCAGTTACATGCAGAGTGGCCTGTCCCGGCTGTTCGGCGAGGAAAGCGGCTCGCCCATTCTGATCAATCTGCTGACGCCTTTTGCCGCCTATCTGATCGCCGAACATCTGGCCGCCTCGGGCATCCTCGCGGCGGTGGCCGCCGGCGTGACCATGAGCTACGTCGAACTCACCGGCCGCGCTCTGGCCACCACCCGGGTCCAGCGTGCGGCCGTGTGGGAAACGGTGCAGTTCTCGCTCAACGGCATCATGTTCGTGCTGCTCGGCGAGCAGTTGCCGGGCATCCTTCGCCGGGCCGCCACCACCGTGGAGGAAACCGGCCATCTGTCGTCCTGGTGGCTGCTCGGCTATGTGCTGGTGATCGGCGCCATACTGATTCTGCTGCGCTTCGGCTGGGTCTGGACCGCGTGGCGTTTCGACGCGGCGCTTGCCCGCCGGCGCGGAGAACCGGCCCGGCAACCCGGCTGGCGGATCATCGCCGCGATGTCGGTGGCCGGCGTGCGCGGCGCCGTCACGCTGGCCGGCGTGCTCACCTTGCCCCTGCTGCTGCCGGACGGCACCGTCTTTCCCGCACGCGACCTGGTCGTCTTCCTTGCCGCGGCGGTCATTCTGCTGTCGTTGCTGCTCGCCAGCGTGGCGCTTCCCCGGTTGCTCCGGGGCCTGACGCTGCCCGACGAGCCGGCTGACCGGCGCGCCGAGGACCGGGCCCGGCATGCCGCTGCCGTGGCGGCGGTCGAAGCGGTCGAGGCGGCGCGCCATGCCCTGTCTGCCGAGCGGGCGGCCGATGCCGATCTCTACACCAATGCCGCGGTGCGGGTGATGGCCGACTACAGGCCGCGCGTCGAGGACATCACGCCCGGCAGCGTGGCCGCCGAGACCTTGCGCCGGGCCGACCGCGCGGAAATGGCGCTGCGCCTGACCGCGTTGCAGGCCGAGCGCGAGGCGGTATTCAGGCTGGCGCGCACAGGCGAAATTTCGGACGAAATCTCGCGCAAGCTGGTGCGGCAGATCGATCTGATGGAGGCGCGATATCGCTGACGCCGCCGCGCCGCCGGGGCGATGCGTTCGGTCAGTCCGGATCGGCAGCGCCGGTCCGGGCACTGGCGGTCCAGGCCTCGATCGGCACGGGGCGTCCGAACAGATAGCCCTGGAAGGCGGTGCAGCCGTGCTGGAGCAGGAAATCCCGCTGTGCCGGCGTTTCCACCCCCTCGGCGATCGTCAGCAGGCCGAGCGACTGGCTCATCGCCAGGATCGCACGCACGATCGCCGCGCTGTTCGGGTCGCCGGGGATGTCGCGTACGAACGACTGGTCGATCTTGATCATGTCCAGCGGGAGCTGCCGCAGATAGGACAGTGAGGAATAGCCGGTGCCGAAATCGTCGAGCGAGAAGCCGATGCCCATCCGGTCGAGTTCCTGCATGCGGGCGATGACCGATTCGATGTTGCCGAGCACGACGTTTTCGGTCAGTTCGAGTTTCAGGCGGCTGGGGTCCGCGCCGCTGGCGACCAGGCTGTGGCGGACCTGCTCGACGAAATCCGGCTGGTGGAACTGCCGGGCGCTGACGTTGACCGCCAGCTGAAGATCGCGCGTGTGCGGATCGTCGGCCCAGGCCCTGAGCTGGTCGCACGCGGTGTCCAGCACCCATTGCCCGATGCCGACGATCAGGCCGGATTCTTCCGCCAGCGGAATGAACTGCGCGGGGGAGACGACGGCCTGTCCCGCGGGCTGCCAGCGCAGCAGCGCCTCTGCGCCGATCAGGCGGCCCGCGCGGTCGATCTGGGGCTGGTAATGGAGCTGGAACTCGTTCTTGTCGAGGCCGCGCCGCAACGCGGTCTCCAGAGAGGTGCGCGAATCGATCGCGGCCTGCATCGCCGGGCTGAAGAAGCGGACCAGATTACGCCCCGCATCCTTGGCCTGGTAGAGCGCGACGTCGGCCTGCTTGAGCAGGATCTCCGGCGAGTCGTCGTGGCTGCAGAACAGCGTCAGCCCGATGCTGGCGGTGCAGTAGTACTCCGTTTCGCTGCCGCCGAGTATGTAGGGCTGGCCGAGCGTGAGCCGCACCTTCTCGGCGATGTGCTCGGCCTCGGCGGCGGCGCGGTCCTCGACCTGTCCCAGGTCTTCGAGCATGACCACGTATTCGTCGCCGCCCAGGCGGGAGACGGTATCCGCCCGCCGCAGACAGGCCGTGATCCGGAAGGCCACCTCGACGAGCAGACGGTCGCCGATGTCGTGCCCCTGCGTGTCGTTGATGCGCTTGAAATGATCCACGTCGAGAATCATCAGCGCACCGTAGGTCCGGCTGCGCCGGCCCGTCACGAGCGCGTGGCCGAGGCGGTCCATCAGCAGGCGGCGGTTCGGCAGGTGGGTCAACGGGTCGTAGTAGGCGAGATGGAGTATCTCTTCCTCCGAACGCCGGTGTTCGCTGGTGTCCTCGACGATGGCGATGCCGCCCTCGATTTCGCCGCGGGCGTTGCGCAGCGGTGCGCAGGTCAGCGAAACCCAGAGGCGGTGGCCGCTCAGCGTGGAAACGTATTCGCCCGCGTAATATCCTTCTTCGCCGGCCAGTGCCGCGCGTAGCGCCGGCACCACCCGCTGGTCGTTGAGCGATTTGGTGTCCAGCCCGGTCAGTTGCGCCCGGGGCGCCTGCAGAATCTGGGCGAGCCGGTCGTTGCAATAGGTGATGACGAGATCGGGGTTGTACTGCAGGATGCCCGTGGGGGAATGCTGGAGAATCAGGCTGTAGCGTTCCTCGCTCGCGTGCAAGGTGGCTTCCGCCTGCTTGCGCTCGGCCAGCGCCGCTTCGGCTTCGTCGCGCGCCTGCGACAGGCTGTTCGCCAGGTGGCCCTGTTCCAGTCCCAGCCGCAGCGCGATGTCGAGCATCTCGTGCAGATAGCGCGCGCTGGCGAGCACGGCGCCCACGAATACCAGCGCCATCAGGCCGAAAGCCCAGTCGAGCGCGGTGTCCGCCTGGAGCAGGATGGACAGCGACATGGCGGCGAGAATCGGCAGCGTGAACGCATGGAACGCGGCCGGCACCGGGGCCAGGATCGGGACCGCACCGGCCACCATACCCGCCATGACCAGTCCGGTGAACAGGCGGGCGCCCACCGGGGCATCCCATATGAACAGCGGGCCGGCCGCGCTCCAGGCCACCGCGGCCAGCGCCGTCGCCACGATGTAGTGCCGCTGCCAGCGCAGGGAGGCGCCGGCGTCGGGCTGCGCCTTCTGAAACCGTCGGGCCATCAGATAGCGTCCGCCGGCGATGGCGATCATGCATGCCAGCCAGATGCCGGTGGCGTGCGGCGCCGCATGAAGGGTCAGGTTGACGTAGCCGAGCAGGGCCGCATTGATGACCGTGACGAGTTGCGCGATGCCTGCGTTGCGGTAGAGCAGGGCCGTCTTGCGGCGTTGCGTTTCGGATTCGATGTCGGAAACGAGATCGGGTGCGGCGTGTGCGGAAGCAGCCATGCCGGCGATTGTAGTGGAAAGCTTTCGGGAGGTGCGTTGCCGGCACGTGAGGAAACGGGCCCGCTGCGTCATGATTGCGCTATTGGCCTGCGTCCATCGATTATCCTGTGCGGGTCGATACAGGAGGTCCCCTGCGCATGAATGCTCCCCGTTTTTTTCGTTATGTTGTGTGGTCGACATGCATGTGATCGACTCCGCCACCCTGCGCCTGCGGGTTGTCTGGAAGGCATCGATCGATACGAGCACATGGCGCGGACACGATTGGGTGAATCGGAATTTCACGCAAACGCCCTACGACGAAGACTATGCGGAAGCATTGCTCAACGCGCGGGCTGGGCGCATGAGGCAGGACGGCGCCATCTGAGCCATCCGGCGCGCATGCCCGCGGCGTGTCCGGCCCGATGCGCCGGATGTCCGTTTCATCTTCATCAACGCAAACCGAGGAAAAACATGGCAAGTTACGTCGATCAGGTGCTCATCCGGGACGAACGCGTGGTGCATGTGGGCCACATCAGCCTGTGGTCCCTGAGTTCGCTCATTGCTGCAGGCGTGCTGCTGCTGCCTGTCTTTGGTCTGGGGCTGATCTTTCTGGCCATGGCGTACATCAAGTACAAGACCACCGAGCTCGCCATCACGAACAAGCGGGTGATCGCCAAGTTCGGCTTTGTCAGCCGGCGCACGGTCGAGATCAACCTCAACAAGGTCGAGAGCATCCAGGTCGACCAGGGGCTGCTCGGCCGCATCTTCGATTTCGGCACGCTCGTCATATCCGGTGCGGGCGAACCGCAGGCCCCGATCCCCGGGATATCCGAACCGATCCGGTTCCGCAAGGCCTTCGTGGAAGCGCAGGAGGCCGCGTTCGGCCGCGTCTGACCCGCCGCCCGGCAGGCGCGGGCCCGTTCAGCGCCGCCGCAAGTCCAGCGTATGCGGAAACTCGCCCGGAATCTCCTCGGCCGGCGGCGCCATCGGCCCGGGCGGCGTGCCGCCGGGGAAGAAGCGCGCGAGCGGGGCGATCCACGGCGGCGGCGTGAAGCTGCCGGCGGTGTGCCCCCACTCCTGGAAGCGGATGTGGCGGCGCGATTCGGCTTCCATCGCGTTGACCGGGAAGCGCTCGTAGGCGCGTCCGCCGGGGTGGACGACGCGGTAGGTGCAGCCGCCGAGGGCGCGGCCGTTCCAGGTGTCGATCAGGTCGAAAACGAGCGGGGAATGGATGCCGATGGTGGGGTGCAGCGCCGAGGGCGGCTGCCAGGCGCGGTAGCGCACGCCGGCGACGTATTCGCCGTGCACGCCGGTCGGGACCAGGGGGACGCGGCGGCCGTTGCAGGCGAGCACGTAGCGGCTGTCGGCGAGGCCGTTCACCTTCACCTGCAGGCGTTCGACCGAGGAATCGACGTAACGCGCGGTGCCGAGGCTGGTCGATTCCTCGCCCAGCACATGCCAGGGTTCGATCGCGGTCCGGAGTTCGATCTGGATGTTTTCCAGCTGCAGCGTGCCGTACCGGGGAAAGCGGAATTCGAGGAAGGGCGTGTACCACTCCAGCTGGAAAGGGAAGCCGGCATCGTTCAGGTCCGCGATCACGTCTTTCAGGTCCGCCCACAGGTGGTGCGGCAGCATCCATTTGTCCTGCAGCTGCGTACCCCAGCGTACCAGCGGCTTGCGGTAGGGCTTGTCCCAGAAGCGCGCGACCAGCGCGCGCAGCAGCAGCATCTGCGCGAGGCTCATGCGCGCATGCGGCGGCATCTCGAAGGCGCGGAATTCGAGCAGGCCCAGGCGGCCGGACGACGAGTCGGGCGAATACAGCTTGTCGATGCAGAACTCCGAACGGTGCGTATTGCCCGTCAGGTCGGTGAGCAGGTTGCGCAGCAGGCGGTCCACCAGCCAGGGTTGCGGGGTCTCGCCGGCGGGCATCTGCTGGAAGGCGATCTCGAGTTCGTACAGGCGCTCGATGCGGCCTTCGTCGACGCGCGGCGCCTGGCTGGTGGGGCCGATGAAGAGGCCGGAGAACAGATACGACAGCGCAGGGTGGTGCTGCCAGTAGGTGACGAGGCTGGCCAGCAGATCGGGCCGGCGCAGGAAGGGGCTGTCGGCCGGCGTCGCGCCGCCCAGCGTCACGTGGTTGCCGCCGCCGGTGCCGGCGTGGCGGCCGTCGAGCATGAATTTTTCGGCGGCCAGCCTTGATAGACGCGCCTCTTCGTAGACCAGCGTGGTGATGTCGACGAGCTGAGACCAGGATTGCGCAGGATGGATGTTGACCTCGATCACGCCGGGGTCGGGGGTGACCTGGAGCTTTTCGATGCGGCTGTCCGATGGCGGAGGATAGCCTTCGATGGCGACCGGAAGCGCGAGCTTCGCGGCCGTGGCTTCCACCGCCGCGATCAGTTCGAGATAGCGCTCCAGCGTGGCTAGCGGCGGCATGAAGACATACAGGCAGCCCCGGCGGGCCTCGACGGTCAGCGCGGTGTGCGGGACCTCGACCGTCTGCGCGCCGGCCACGTGCTGCGGCTGCACATGTGCGGACGGATGCGGCGGCTCGACCACGGAATAGCGCGCGGCGACCTCGCCGTGGTAATCCGCCAGCGGCGGCTGCACGGCGAACGGGTCGACCTCGACCCAGGGTTCGCGCTCGTCTTCCGCCACCCAGGGCAGGCTCTTGAGCGGCAGGCGCAGGCCCATGGGCGAATCGCCGGGCAGCAGGGTGAGGCGGTCGCGGCGCGTGATCCAGGGGGCGCTCATCCAGTCGTGCGTGGTCACGCTCCAGGCCAGCGGGATCACGTAGCCCACCGGCGTGTTGAGCCCGTGCGAGAGCTTGCGGGCGAGGTCGCCGCGCAGTCCTGCGTCGTCCAGACCGGCCGAGGCCGGATCGATATTGGGCGGCAGCTCCGCTTCCTGCAGCAGCGTGGCCAGCGCATCCTCGTAAGCCGGTTGCGCGTGGCGCGGCGCCAGGCCCAGATGCCGCGCCAGCGTTTCGGCAAAGCGCTGCGCGTCGAGATGGCTGTGGCCACAGCATGCGTGGGCTTCGGCGAGCAGGGCAGGGTCCTGCCAGACCGGTACGCCGTCCTTGCGCCAGTAGAGACCCAGCGCCCAGCGCGGCAGCGGCTCGCCCGGATACCACTTGCCCTGGCCGGTGTGCAGCAGGGCGCCGGGAGCCAGGCGCCGTTTCAGGCGGCGTACCAGCACCTCGGCGCGTTCCCGTTTGTGCGCGCCCAGCGCGGCCGTGTTCCATTCCGGTGCATCCATGTCGTCTATGGACACGAAAGTGGGCTCTCCGCCGTGGGTCAGACGCACATCCCGGTGCGCGAGCTTTTCGTCCACGAACTGGCCCAGTGCCTCGATGGCCGACCACTGTTCGTCGGAGTAGGGCAGGGTGACGCGCGGGTCTTCGCGAAAGCGCGTGACCGTGTTGGAGAATTCGAAGCTGACCTCGCAGGGGTCGGTAAAGCCTTCGATGGGGGCGGCCGACGAAGGCTGCGGCGTCGCGGCGAGCGGGATATGGCCTTCGCTGGCGAACAGCCCCGACGTCGGGTCCAGACCGATCCAGCCCGCGCCCGGCACGTAGACCTCGGCCCAGGCGTGCAGGTCGGTGAAGTCGGTTTCGGGGCCGGAAGGGCCGTCGAGCGACTTTTCGTCCGGGGCGAGCTGCACCAGATAGCCCGACACGAAGCGCGCCGCCAGCCCCAGGTGGCGCAGCGCCTGCACCAGCAGCCAGCCGGTGTCGCGGCAGGAGCCGAGCGCCTTGTCCAGCGTCTCGTCCGGCGTCTGCACGCCGGGTTCCATGCGCACCGTGTAGGCGATTTCGTGTTGCAGGCGCTGGTTCAGCATCACCAGAAAATCGATGGTGCGGATCTTTTCGCGCGGCACGGTCGCAAGCCAGGCCCCGAGGCGGGGGCCAAGCGGTTCGGTTTCGAGATAGGGGCCGAGCTCTTTTTTCTGCGCGGTTTCGTAGTCGAAGGGCCAGAACTCGCACCGGTCCTCCATGAAGAAATCGAAGGGATTGATCACCGTGAGATCGGCGACGACTTCCACGTCCACCAGCAGCTCGCGCGTGGCCTCGGGGAAGACCAGGCGCGCGAGATAATTGCCGAAAGGGTCCTGCTGCCAGTTGATGAAGTGCTTCTCGGGCCGGACCTTGAGGGAATACGAGACGATGGGCGTGCGCGAATGCGGCGCCGGCCTCAGCCGCACGATGTGCGGGCTCAGCGTGACGCGGCGGTCGAAGGTGTAGTGTGTGGTGTGGCGGAGGGCGACGTGGATGCTCATGGCGGGACAGTGTGGGGCCTGTTCGTTACAAGCAAGGGCCGCGCCAGGAATTTTTTGCCGGGCGTGTCGATTTCGCCCGCGCCCGCGCGTCGAATGGATGGGCCGGGCTACCGGACGGCTCCCGATCAGGATCATCAAGGAGAAACCCATGCGCTACATGATCATCGTCAAGGCGACCGCGGAAACCGAAGCCGAAACCGTCCCGGTTGCGGTCGATCCGGTCCTGCTGGCCGACATGACCGACTACCACGAGCAGTTGATGAAAGCCGGTGTGCTGCTCGACGGCTCGGGCCTGCAGCCGAGTGCGCAGGGCTGGCGCATCCGCTACGACGGCGACGCCCGCAGCGTGATCGACGGGCCTTTCGCCGAAACGAAGGAGCTGATCGCCGGCTATACCCTCATCCAGGTGAAATCGCGTGCCGAGGCGATGGAGTGGGCGCGGCGTTTCCCTAATCCGGCCGGACGCGGCCGGCCGGCGGAAATCGAGGTGCGGCTGCTGTACGAGCTGGACGATTTCGGGCCGTCGCCGGAAGTCGGGCGGCTGAAACGGACCGCGCTCGGCTGAGCGTCCTGCGCGGCCGCAGCGGCCTGTGCTTTTCCATTCACACATCGAGGAAACCGTCATGAACCCATCCGTCAAACCCATTCCCGAAGGCATGCACAGCCTGACGCCCCATCTCGTCTGCCGCGACGCCGCCGCCGCGATGGATTTCTATGGTCGCGCGTTCGGCGCACGCGACTGCGGCAGGCTGGCCGGCCCGGACGGCAAGCTCATGCATGGCATGATGTTCGTCGGCGATTCGGCGCTGATGCTGGTCGACGAGAATCCGCAGTGGGGCATGCACAGCCCGCTCGGTCTCAATGGTACGCCGGTGATCGTCCATCTGTACGTCGAAGATGTCGATGCGACGATGGCGCGTGCGGTCGGAGCGGGTGCGACGCAGCTCATGCCGGCGACCGACATGTTCTGGGGCGACCGTTACGGCCAGGTGCGCGATCCGTTCGGCCATGTCTGGTCGGTGGCGACGCATATCCGCGACATGCGCCCGGAGGAGATCGCCGCGGCGGCGAAGGATGCGCGCTGCGGCGGTGCCTGAGGCGTGCGCCGCCCATGTGGTGGAAAGCTTTTTCCGTATCGAAACAGGAGTCCTTCATGCGTTACATGCTGATGATCGTCGAGCCGCGCGGCCAGCGCACCACCCGTAGCGAGGACGAAGGCCGCGCGCTTTATGCCGAAATGGTCGAATTCGGCCAGGGGCTCGCCGCCCGTGGCCAGCTGCTCGCCAGCGAATCGCTCAGGCCGGACAGCCACGGCGTGCGGGTGCAGCGGCGCGGCGACGTGCCCACGCTCGTCGACGGCCCGTTTGCCGAGGCGCGCGAAATGGTCGGCGGTTTCTTCCTGATCGAATGCGCGGACCGCGAGACCGCGCTGGCCATCGCCCAGGCCTGCCCGGCCGCCCGTTTCGCCACCGTCGAGGTGCGCGAATGCGCGCCGTGCTACGTACAGTGAGCGGGCCGTGGCGGATGGTGCGCGACCCGTTTTCCAGCAAGGTGCGTCCATGAAATTCTGGACCGGCGTGATCACCGAAAAAGTGCAGGAATCGAAAGACTTCTACGTGCGCCTGTTCGGCTGCGAGGTGCTGTACGAAGGTGAGGGCGGCTGGTTCGTCTTGCTGCGGCTGGGCGGCGGCGAGCTCGCTTTCATGAGGCCGGGGCTGGCATCGCAGGCCGAGATTTTCCGGCGACCATTCGCAGGGCAGGGCATGTGGGTGGCAGTGGAGGCCGACGACGTGGATCGCGAGTATGCACGCCTCCAGGCGCTCGGCGCGGAGATCGCCGTGGCGTTGCGCGACGAGCCCTGGGGCGACCGTCATTTCGTTGTCGTCGATCCGAACGGCATCGGCGTGGACGTGGTGCAGCACGGTCATCCAGGCGCAGCCTGAAACCGGCCGTCAGGGGACCGCGCATGAAAATTCCGTTCGGCGTGTCGATTCGGGTGCGGTCCGTCCGTCGTGCTTGCAGGCTCCCCTCATCGGATTGCGATCCGGCGAGCGGGGAATTCCCGCACACACGCAAGGAGTGAACATGATGAGCACCCGCATCGCAAAGAATACGATCTGTCTCTGGTTCGACGGCACGGCCGAAGCCGCCGCGCGGTTTTACGCCGAAACCTTTCCCGACTCCTCGGTCGACACGGTCTGGCGTGCGCCCGGCGATTTTCCGGGTGGCCGGGCTGGCGACGTGCTGACGGTCAGCTTTACCGTGCTGGGCATTCCCTGCCTGGGCCTGAACGGCGGGCCGGCATTCCGGCATAGCGAGGCGTTTTCCTTCCAGGTCGCCACCGCGGATCAGGCCGAGACCGATCGCTACTGGAACGCGATTGTCGGCAACGGGGGCGAGGAAAGCGACTGCGGCTGGTGCCGGGACCGATGGGGGCTGTCATGGCAGATCACCCCCACGGCATTGACCGAGGCGATTGCCGATCCCGATCCGGCCGCATCGAAGCGTGCCTTCGAGGCGATGATGACGATGAAGAAGATCGACGTGGCGGCCATCGAGGCCGCGCGCCGGGGTTGAACGGCACTTTGTGAACCCGAGGAAAGCCTACCGATGAAAGTCACTGTAGAAACCACCGTCGCCGCGCCGATGGCCGAAGTCTGGCGCGCCTATATCACCCCGGAGGCCATCGTGCAGTGGAACGCCGCCTCGGACGACTGGCATACCACCGCAGCCACGGTCGATCTGCGCGAGGGCGGCAAATTCTGCTCGCGCATGGAAGCCAGGGACGGCAGCCAGGGGTTCGATTTCGAGGGCGTCTACACGCTCATCGAGCCGCTGCGCCGGATCGAATATGCTTTCGGCGACCGCCATGCGCGCGTGGATTTCGACGAGACCGGGGCGGGTGTGCGGGTACGTGTCGAATTCGATCCCGAAACCGAATTCCCGGTCGAATACCAGCAGGCGGGCTGGCAGGCCATACTCGATAACTTTGCACGCTACGTCGCGGCGCAGCGCGCGCAGGCATGACGGCACTGACCGAAACGCCTTCGCTGTGGCAGGACCTGCGCGCCGCCCTGCGCGGCACCCGGGCCGATTACACGCGCATTCCGCTGAAGCGCGCGGTGTTCCTGCTGGCGATCCCGATGATGCTGGAGCTGGTGCTCGAATCGACCTTCGCAGTGGTCGACATCTTCTTCGTCGCCAAGCTCGGGGCGTCGGCGGTGGCCACGGTGGGGCTGACCGAAACCTATCTCTTCCTGCTGTATTCGGTGGCCATGGGGCTGGCGATGGCGGTCACCGCCATCGTCGCGCGGCGCATCGGCGAAAAGCGCGGGGACGATGCGGCGGTTTCGGCAGTGCAGGCGATCCTGCTGGCTGTGCTGATCGCGCTGCCGGTGAGTGTGGCGGGCATCGTCTGGGCGCAGGACCTGCTGCGTCTGATGGGGGCGGATGCCTGGGCCGTCGAGCAGGGCTACCGCTACACCCAATGGATGCTGGGCGGCAACGCGGTGATCCTGCTGCTGTTCGTGATCAACGGCGTGTTCCGCGGGGCGGGCGACGCGGCGGCCGCGATGCGCGTGCTGTGGGTGGCCAATGCGATCAACATCGTCCTCGATCCCATCCTGATCTTCGGCCTGGGACCGGTTCCGGCGATGGGTATCGAAGGCGCGGCCATCGCCACCAACATCGGCCGCGGCACCGGCGTGGCAATGCAGCTGTGGATTCTGGCGCGCGGCAGTGAACACCTGCGCGGCATTCTGGGCGCCCTGCGCTGGGATGGGCCGACGCTGTTCAACATCGCGCGCACCTCGATCGGCGGCATCGGCCAGATGCTGGTGGCGATGGCGGCGTGGGTGTTTCTGATGCGCATCCTCGCCAGCGTGTCGACCGAGGCGGTGGCGGGCGCAACCATCGCCATGCGCGTGATGATGTTCACCCTGATGCCGGCCTGGGGCATGTCCAACGCGGCCGCCACGCTGGTCGGGCAGAATCTCGGCGCGGGCGAGGCGGCGCGCGCCGAAGCGGCCGTCTGGCGCATCGGCTGGATGAACATGGCGTTCACGCTCGCGGTATCGGTGGCGTTCTTCGTCTGGCACGACGCGATCGTCGGTTTCTTCACCGCCGACGCGACGGTGATCGCCATCGGCGGCGAATGGCTGTCCATCCTCGCGTATTCGTATTTCGTGTACGGCTGGTGGATGGTCGCGGTGCAGGCCTTCAACGGCGCAGGCGACACCATGACGCCGACCTGGATCAACCTGGTCTTTTTCTGGCTGATCCAGATTCCGCTGGCCTGGACGCTGGCGATTCCGCTGGGCTGGGCCGAATCGGGCGTGTTCTGGGGGGTGTTCATTTCCGAGACGGCGGTGGGCGTGTTCACGCTGTGGCTGTTTTCGCGCGGGCGCTGGAAGACGGTGCGGGTATGAGTCCCAGGTCCGGTCTGCGAACCTGGTTTTCTGACGGAAAGGAAAAGACGATGCCGCGAATTCGTGTACTGGTGGGCACCCGCAAGGGCGCGTTCATTCTGACCTCCGATGCGGGCCGTCGCGACTGGGCCGTTGCGGGGCCGTTCTTCGGCGGCTGGGAAATCTTCCATATGGCCGGCTCGCCGGCCGATCCCGACCGGCTCTACGCTTCGCAGAGCTCGGGCTGGTTCGGCCAGGTGATCCAGCGTTCGGACGATGGCGGATTGAGCTGGAACCCGGTCGGCAACGATTTCGCGTACACCGGCAGTCCGGGCACGCATCTGTACTACGACGGCACGGACAGGCCCTGGGCCTTCAAGCGCGTCTGGCATCTGGAGCCGTCGCCGTCCGATCCGGATACGGTGTACGCCGGCGTGGAGGATGCTGCCCTGTTTCGTTCCACCGACGGTGGCGCGACCTGGCAGGAGCTGCCGGCGCTGCGCGAACAGCAGGGGGCGAAATGGATGCCGGGCGCGGGCGGCATGTGCCTGCACACCATCCTGCTCGATCCGACCGACCCGCAGCGGCTGTATGTCGCGATCTCGGCTGCCGGAGCCTTTCGCAGCGACGACGGCGGCGCGTCGTGGCGGCCGATCAACCGCGGCCTGCATTCGCAGTACATCCCCGACCCCGAAGCCGAAGTGGGCCATTGCGTGCACCGTATCGCGATGCACCCGGCGCGGCCCGGCACGCTCTTCATGCAGAAGCACTGGGACGTGATGCGCAGCGACGACGCCGGGGACAGCTGGTTCGAGGTCAGCGGCAACCTGCCGAGCGACTTCGGCTTTGCGATGGCGGTGCATGCGCACGAGCCGGACACGGTCTACGTCGTGCCGATCCAGAGCGATGCCGAACACTATCCGCCCGAAGGCAGGCTGCGCGTGTACCGCAGCCGCCAGGGCGGGCAGGCATGGGATGCACTTACTGAGGGCCTGCCGCAGCAGCACTGTTATGTGAACGTGCTGCGCGATGCGATGGCAGTCGATACGTTGCCCGAATGCGGCGTTTATTTCGGCACCACCGGCGGACAGGTCTACGTCTCGGCGGATGCGGGCGACCACTGGCAGGCCATCGTGCGCGACCTGCCGGCCGTGCTCTCCGTCAGCGTGCAGACGCTGTCCTGAGATGGCCGTGCAGACCGGCCCGGCCACGGTGCGCGTCGTGCTGCCATATCCCCTGTACACGCTCGCGCAGTGTGCCGCCGAGCTCACGCTGCATGTACCGCGCCCGGTGACCCTGACGCGTGTGATCGACGCCCTGGAAGCGGCCCATCCGCGTCTGGCCGGCGCCGTGCGCGACCGCGCCACCGGCCGGCGGCGTCCGCTGGTGCGCTTCTATGCCTGCCAGCGCGATCTGTCGAATCTCGATCCGGGCGACGATCTGCCAGATGCGGTGGCCGAAGGCCGCGAGCCATTGCTGGTCGTCGGCGCGATCGCGGGCGGATGAGCTGCAGCCCGGCCGGATGGATTGATATGACAAGGAGACCGCATGAAATTCCTGTGCCTGATCTGTGCCGAGCAGATGATGGAAGATCTGGCGCCCGCCGACCGTGCGGCGCATTTTGGCGAGTACGCCGTCTTCACCGAAGCGATCCGGCGCGAGGGGCATTTCGTCTCCGCCAACCGTCTGTTGCCGGCGGCCACGGCGAAGACGGTGCGTGTGCGCGACGGCCAGGCGAAGGTGACCGACGGCCCTTTTGCCGAGACGCGCGAACTGGTCGGCGGCTATTACCTCATCGAGGCGCAGGACATGGATGCCGCGCTGGCCGTCGCCGCGCGCATCCCCGGCGCGCAGCGCGGCTGCGTCGAGGTCCGCCCGCTGGCCGACGATCCGCAGACGCGGGCGCTGGGGCTGGACGGCTGATACGGGAAACGGCCCGGTCTCGCCGGGCTGCGAGACGGTTTTTATCCCGCACGGAAGTCAGACAGTAAAGGAGACCGAGCATGGTCAGGCAAATCTTCGTCAATCTGCCCGTCGCCGACCTGAAGGCGTCCATCGCCTTCTTCACCCGGCTGGGCTTTGCGTTCAACCCCGATTTCACCGACGACACGGCCACCTGCATGATCGTAGGCGAAACCATCTTCGCCATGCTGCTCACCCGCGAACGTTTCGCCGGCTTCGCGCCGCATCCGCCGGCCGACGCCCGCGCGACGACCGAGGTGCTGCTGGCGTTGCAGCTCGAATCGCGCGAAGCCGTGGACGCGATGGTGAAAGCGGCCGTGAGCGGCGGCGGCAACACCTACAGCGCGCCGCAGGATCACGGTTTCATGTACCAGCACGGCTTTCAGGACCTGGACGGACACGTCTGGGAAGTGTTCCGGATGAACACCCGGCAAGGAGAATGAGATGGCCTATGTCGATGGTTATGTGCTGCCGGTGCCTGTGGCGAAGCTCGCCGCCTACCGTCGTCTTGCGCGCAAGGCCGGCAAGGTCTGGATCGAGCACGGCGCACTCGAAGTCCACGAATGCGTCGCCGACGATGTGCAGTCGGGGAAACATACCTCGTTTCCGCAGGCGGTGAAGCTGAAGGCGGACGAGGTGGTGGTGTTTTCGTGGATCGTCTACCGGTCGCGCAAGGACCGCGACCGCGTGAATGCGGCGGTGATGGCCGACCCGCGCATGGCCATGATGGAAACGACCGATCCGGCCGACTGGCCTTTCGACGGCAAGCGCATGTTCTGGGGCGGGTTCAAACCCGTGGTGAGCCTGATGCGCTGAGCCATGTCCCTGTCGTCGCGCGCTTGCGGCGCAGGGCGGCGAAAGTGCACGCGTATGGTGCGCCGTGGCCCGGCGATGGCGCATGCGTGCGGTGCGCCATCGCCCCGACGGGGCCGCATCCCCCTGAATGACGGGAATTACAGCGACCATGCGCCTGGCACGCTAGGTGCTTGAATCGGTGTGCCGACCGGCAAGGTTGCCGGGCCGGCAAGGACAACGGTGTCCCGGGCGCAATGCGCCGGGACACCGTTTTTTTATTTCCGTTCGATGGACGCATGGCGCAAATCGCACATCACGATGCCCCGCGAGTAATCGTAGGGGCCGGGCCGGTCGGTGTACGCATGGCGATCGAGCTGCGCCGCGCGCTGCCCGATGCACCCATCGTGCTCTACGGCGACGAGCCCTGGCGGCCTTACAACCGGGTGCGGCTTTCGGCGCTGCTCGCAGGCGAGGCCGACTGGTCGGATTTCACGACCGGGCTGGACGTGCCCGATACCGTCGAGACGCGTTACGGCATGCGCGTCGCGCGCATCGAGCCCGAGGCGCAACAGCTCGTCGATGCGGCCGGCCGCGTGCAGGCGTATGCCAGCCTGGTCCTTGCGACCGGTTCGCGCGCCCATGTGCCCGAGATTCCCGGTACCGGACTGGCCGGCGTGTTCGTGTTCCGCGATCTGGCGGACGCAGCCGCCTTGCAGGCCCGGCTCGTACGCAGCCGTCGCGTCGCGGTGATCGGCGGCGGTCTGCTCGGTCTGGAAACCGCGCGTGCGCTGCACCGCTATCGCACCGAAATCGTGGTGGTCGAACATCATCCGCGCCTGATGCCGAATCAGCTCGACGCGACGGCCGCCGCGCGCATGCGCGCGCGCGTCGAGTCGGCCGGCATCGAGGTCGTCGTCGACGACGGCCCGATGGCGGTGCTGGGAGCGGGACGCGTGGCGGGTCTGCGGCTGCGCAGCGGGCGCATCCTCGAATGCGACACGGTGGTGTTCGCGGCGGGCATTCGCCCCCGCATCGAGCTCGCGCGCGATGCGGGGCTGGTGTTTCAGCGCGGGATCGCGGTCGACGACCAGCTGCGCACCAGCGCGCCCGGCATCTATGCGGTCGGCGAGTGTGCGCAGCACCGTGACCGCGTATACGGGCTGGTCGCGCCCGGTTTCGAGCAGGCGGCGGTGGCGGCGCGTGCGATCGCGGGCGAAGCCGTGCGCTACGCGGGGTCGCTGTCCGCCACCCGGCTCAAGGTCGCGCGCTGGCCGGTATTCAGCATGGGCGAAGTGGCGGCCTGGGAATTGCCCGACCTGACGCGTGTGCAGACGTACGAAACGGACGCGGTCTATCGCAAGCTCGTCGTGCGGCGCGGGCGTCTGGTGGGCGCACTTGCGCTGGGCGAATGGGCGGCCCTGTCGCGCGTCCAGGAGGCGGTGCAGCATCAGCGGCGCCTCTGGCCCTGGCAGCGCGCGCGCTTTGCGCGCGAAGGCGAACCGTGGCCGACGGGGGCAAGCGACGTGTCCGCCTGGCCGGCCGAGGCCACGGTATGCAACTGTACCGGTGTGACGCGCGGCCAGATATCCGATGCTGTCGCGGCAGGCTGCCTCACCGTTGCGGCCGTCGCCGCGCGCACCGGCGCATCCGGCGTGTGCGGCAGTTGCCGGCCGCTGGTCGAGTCGCTCGTCGGCGCAGCCGGTCCGCGCGAGGCCATGCCGCTGGCGCGCCGCCTTGCCTGGCTCGCCGCATTCGCGCTCGGCCTCGCATTGCTGTTCGCGCAGCCTTTCAACGTGCCCTACGCCAATACCGAAGCGCTCGTGTGGCATTGGGACCGCCTGTGGCGCGACGGCCTGGTCAAGCAGATCAGCGGCTACAGCCTGCTGGCGCTGGCGGCGCTGCTGGCGCTGATCGGCCTGCGCAAGCGCTGGAAGCGCCTCACGCTGCTGGCTTTCGTCCACTGGCGCTGGCTCCACGCGGGCATCGGCGCATTGGCGCTGCTCGTACTGTGGGCGCACACCGGCGGGCGTGTCGGCACCGGGCTCAATCGCTGGCTTGCGCTCACCATGCTGGGCGCTGCGCTCACCGGCATCGGCCTCGCACTCTTCCTGGCGCGCGAGCATCGCCTGGCGCCGGCCCGTTCGGCCGCTCTGCGCCCGACGCTGCAGTGGATGCACTGGCTGCTGCTGTGGCCGCTGCCGACCCTGCTCGGCTTCCATATTCTCAAGGTGTACTGGTTCTGATGAAGCGATTTGCCGCCTATCGCATCTGGGCGCTCTGGCTGGCGGCGAGCGCGCTGCTCGCCGCCTGGTTCGCCTGGGCGGTGCAGACGCCGGGGGAACAGTCGGTTTTCATGCCGGGGCAGACGACGCACGCGCACCATCAGATCGAGATGAAATGCGCCACCTGCCACGGCGAGCCGTTCAAGGGCGCCGAGGGCATCCAGCAGGCCTGCCTGTCCTGTCATGCCGCCGAGCTCAAGGCCATGGACGACTCGCATCCCGTCAGCAAATTCACCGATCCGCGCAATGCGGGCACGCTGGCCAAGCTCGATGCGCGGCAGTGCGTGACCTGCCATACCGAACACAAGCGCGAGATCACGCATCCGGCCGGGGTGACCCTGCCGGATGATTTCTGCATCCGCTGTCACGCCGGCGTGGAGAAGGAACGCCCCAGCCACAAAGGCATGGCCTTCACTTCCTGTGCGACGAGCGGGTGCCACAACTTTCACGATAACCGTGCGCTGTACGAAGACTTCCTGATTCGCCATGGTCACGGCGACGCGGCCAAATCGGCCGGTGTCGTGCGCGAACGCGGCCTCAAGGAATTCATGGTGTACATGGACTACCTCGACGGCGAGCCGGTGACGGCGGCGGAGATGGATGGCCGGGTGGAACTGCAGCCGACGCCCGCCGTGGTCAAGAACTGGGAACATACGGCGCATGCGAAGGCCGGCGTCAATTGCTCGGCCTGCCATCAGGTCAATCCCGGGAAAGGCGGCGAGCCGGTCTGGGTGAAGCGGCCCGACCATCAGGTATGCGCGGCCTGCCACAAGCCCGAAGTCGACGGCTTCCTGTCAGGCCTGCATGGCATGCGGCTGAAACAGGGCCTGAGTCCGATGCAGCCCGGCCTGGCCGAATTGCCGATGAAGCCGGATGCGGCACACAAGTCGCTGTCGTGCACGAGCTGCCACGGGGCGCACACCTTCGATACCCGGCGCGCGGCTGTCGAAGCCTGCCTGAGCTGCCACGACGACGGCCATGCGCGTGCCTACAAGGCCTCGCCCCATTTCGCGCTCTGGCACGAAGAAGTCCAGGGGCGGGGTCCGAAAGGGAGCGGTGTGTCGTGCGCCACCTGTCACATGCCCCGCATCGAATATCTGACGCCGGAAGACGAAACGCGCACGCTGGTGCAGCACAACCAGAACGACAACCTGCGGCCCAACGAAAAAATGATCCGCAGCGTCTGCCTCAGCTGCCACACGCTGCAGTTCAGCCTCGATGCGCTGGCGGACGGCGCACTGGTGACGCGCAATTTCATGGGCCTGCCCAAACATCATGTCGACAGCATCCGGATGGCACTCGAAGCGGAAAAGCGCGGTCAGGCGCGAAATGCGGCGAGCGGCACGGCTGGCGACGAGGAATGAGCCCGCTCGCGGGTATCTGCTCCCGCATTGCGGGATTGTTCATCAACGTCGATTCAAGGAGAGAAACACCATGCGGAAACTGATCCCCCTTGCCGCCCTCGGCTGCGTCCTCGGCCAGCCTGCGCTTGCCGCCGAATGGACTCACAAGGAAATCGCCGACGCCCTCCACAGCATCATGGAAGCCGATCGGACCGTGTACACCAAGCTCATCGTCAACCGTCTGCAGAATCAGGAGAAAGTCATCAAGGCCAGCGAACACTGGAAGGACGACAAGGCCCTCGTGCTTCCCGCGCAGATGTTCCGCTACGGTTCCGAGGCGGTCGCCGAAAAGGGGGCGAAATTCAGCTACTCGCTGCTGTCTCTGTGGCCGGTGAACAAGCAGAACAATGCGAAGACTCCGGTCGAAAAGGAAGGGCTGGAAGCGGTTCTGAAGGGCGATCCGTACTACAAGACGGAAACGCTGGGCGGCAAGAAATACTTCACCGCGATCTATCCCGACAAGGCCGTGGCCAAGGCCTGCATCACCTGCCACAACGATCACAAGGACAGCCCGCGCAAGGATTTCAAAATGGGCGACGTGATGGGCGGCGTGGTCGTGCGCCTGCCCATCCAGTAGGCGATCGTCATGCGCGCCGCTGTCCTGTTCCTCGCGCTGGCCGCCGGTCCGGCCGGCGCCGGGGACGCGCGCGACGAGGGCCGACGCATCTTTGACAGGGTGTGTGCGGCCTGCCATTTCAACGATCTCTCGGAGGCGCCGCAGGTCAAGCAGCCCGACATGTGGGCGCCGCGTCTCGCCAAGGGGCGCGATGCGCTATACCGCAGCGCGCTCGAAGGGTTTGTCGGGGCGAGCGGCGAGGAAATGCCGCCGCGCGGCGGCCAGCCCGAGCTCAGCGACGAGGCGGTCCGCGCGGCCGTCGATTACATCGTATCCATCACTACCCAAAAAGGAGTCTCACCATGACACCCCAGCAGATTGCGCTCATCCAGTCCAACTGGGCGGCGGTCGTGCCCATCCAGGACACCGCCGCCAGCCTGTTCTACGAGCGGCTGTTCACGCTCGATCCGTCGGTCAAACCCATGTTCAAGGGCGATATCGCTTCACAGGGGCGCAAGCTCATGCAGGCGCTCGGCTTCATCGTCGGCAGCCTCACCCGTCTCGATGCGGTCGTGCCGGTCGCGCAGGACATGGCGAAACGTCACGTCGGCTACGGCGTGAAACCCGAGCACTACGACACCGTGGGCGCCGCCCTCTTGTGGACGCTGGAGCAGGGGCTGGGACCGGCGTTCACCGGCGAGGCGCGCGAGGCCTGGACGGCCGCCTACGGTACGCTGGCCGGCGTGATGAAGGATGCAGCGTACGCGCCGGCCTGAGGCACGGGGCGCGCGGCAGTGCGGCGTGCCCCGTGCGCGGAATCAACCCTGCATCTGTCCGCCGCTGCCGCTGGCGACGACCTGCAGCGGCTGGGGCTGGCCTTCCCACTCGAACGCGGGCAGGTTGTTGAGCGCCTGGCGCAGGCCTTCGTTCCAGGCGTCGCCGAGCGCGCGGTAGTAGGGGTGATCCTCGCCCAGCAGCAGATGGCGGCCGCCGTCGAGGCTGTTGGCCGTGTAGAGCAGCAGTTCGACCGGCGGGCCGACGGTCAGATTGGAGCGGATGGTCGAATTGATCGACACCAGCGCGCAGCGCGCAGCCTGCTCCAGAGGCGTGTCGCTGCGGATCACGCGGTCGAGGATGGGTTTGCCGTATTTGGTCTCGCCGATCTGCAGGAAAGGATGCGTGGCGGATTCGTGGATGTGGTTGCCCTGCGGATAGATCAGATACATTTCGGGCGTCTGGCCGGCGATCTGGCCGCCGAAGATGAAGGTGGCCTCGAAATTGGTATTCGCCGTGTCCCGCGCGGCCTGCGCGCGCTGCACGGCCGTGGAGACGCTGCCGACGTGGTCGGCCGCCTCGCTCATCGACCCTAAACTGTTCAGGCAGGGCAGATTGCCGAGCCGGCAGTCGTCCTGCAACTGCTTGACGACCGCTTGCGTGGTCGCGAGGTTGCCGGCTGCCAGCAGCACGAACATGCGGTTTCCGGGCAGCACGAAGGTGTGCATCTTGGAATAGCTGCTGACGTGGTCGATGCCGGCGTTGGTGAGCGAATCGGAAGCGAAAACCAGTCCGCTGTCGGTCTTGATGGCGACGCAGTAAGTCATGGCGTGGGTGTTTCTTTCAGTCGGCCTTCATCGTGCCTGTTTTCGGTCGCTGGCTCAAGAGCAGCTGTTCGGCGCGCGCGCCGAGGTACACGTATATTCCGAGGCCCACCAGCAGACCCACGGCGGCCAGCATCATCCAGACGCCGTCCAGCACGTGTTCGCCGTCGCCCACGGCCGACTTGAACATCAGCAGCAGGCCTTCGATCGACACGGCGATCAGGATGGCCGCGATGAAGCGCGTGATCGTGCGGCGGGTCGAGCTGTGGCGGTACACATCCTTGTGCATCAGCACCTCCTCTTCGAGGATGGTCTTGCCGAGGTCGAACACGGCCAGCCCCAGGGTGAGAAAGATGATGACGCCGAAGGGCTTGAGATGCAGTTCGGAGGGTTGCTCGGCGGCGCCGAAGATCGCGACCAGCTCGAGCAGCGCGGCATAGCCCAGCAGTACGACCACGGCGAAGAGGCCGGCGACGATGATGCTGTAGACGCTCTTGAAGAAAGGCACGAAACGCTTGCGTGGCGCGTCGCCCATCAGATAGGCGACAGCTTCGTCGAGATCGATGTCGAGCACGAGATAGCCGAAGCCGTCGCCGTGATCGACCCGCACGATCGCGGTGATGCACAGCAGGCCGCTCGCGTTCGACAGATAGGGCGCGGTGATCGCCACGCCGTCCGGCTGCTCGCGGATCAGCCGGTAGTAGGGGCGTTGCGCGCGCGACGTGCCTGCGCCCTGTCCCCCTGCCGGGTGATTGCGGCGCACCGGCAGATTGGGCGTGCGCTGCACACCTTCGGCATCGAGCAGATAGAGCAGGTCGACGAAGGGATAATGGCGGCCGGCGCAGCGAACCGCCTCGTTGCGCGCCTGCGCATCGCCGAACAGCGCCGGGCTGGCGATGCCGGTGACGATCGATGCGATCAGCCCGTTGAGCGCCTGACGGTATTCCTCGTAGCGCTCGATGACGGCAAGAGTGCTCGGACTCGCCATCAGCAGGCCGCCGAATGGCCGCCGGCGGCCGGGCTGCGGACGTTCCGGAACGGGCGGCCAGCAGCCGGCGGCCAGGCGCCCTGTCCGGTGCGAATCAAGCGCGGCTCCGGGGCACGTCCAGGTCCGCCCTACGCCGCTTCCCGCGGCCGGGCCTGCCGGTTGTAGAGGAAGTCGAGCACCTGGCTGCGCAGCGCATGGTAGGCCGGATCGTGCGCCAGCGCGAGACGGTCGCGCGGACGGGGCAGATCCACGCCGAGGATGGCACCGATGGTCGCGGCCGGGCCGTTGGTCATCATCACGATGCGGTCGGACAGCAGCACCGCCTCGTCGACATCGTGCGTGATCATCATCACGGTGTTGCCCAGCTCGGCCTGGATTTCCATGACCGAATCCTGCAGGTGCGCACGGGTCAGCGCATCGAGCGCACCGAAGGGTTCGTCCATCAGCAGCACATCCGGCTGCATGGCCAGCGCGCGGGCGATGCCCACGCGCTGTTTCATGCCGCCCGAGATTTCGCCGGGCCGTTTGTCCGCGGCATGATCCATGTGCACCAGCCGGAGATTGTGCATCACCCAGTCGCGGCGCTCGGCGCGGTTTTTCCCGGGCATCACCTTGTCGACCGCGAGCTGCACGTTTTCGTAGACCGTGAGCCAGGGCAGGAGGCTGTGGTTCTGGAACACCACCGCGCGGTCCGGTCCCGGCCCCTTCACTTCCTTGCCCTTGAGCAGGGCGTAACCCTCGGTTGCGTCGAGCAGGCCGGCGACAATGTTGAGCACCGTCGATTTGCCGCATCCGGAATGGCCGATGAGCGAGATGAACTCGCCCTGGGCCACCTGCAGGTTGATGTCCTGCAGCGCGCGGAAGGGGCCGCGCGCGGTGGGGAAGACGATGCCGATTTTCTGGAGATCGAGATAGGCGTTCATGCGTTTTCCTTCAGCGTTTGGTGTAGTCGAGGCGCGACTGGGCGAGCCCCATGACGAGATCGAGCGCGATGCCGACCAGACCGATGATCGCGATGGCGAGAATGATCGAAGGCACGTTGAGGTTGTTCCATTCGTCCCACACCCAGAAGCCGATGCCGATGCCGCCGGTGAGCATTTCGGCGGCGACGATCACCATCCATGCAACGCCGAGCGACAGCCGCATGCCGGTGACGACATAGGGCAGCGTGGCGGGAAAGAGGATGCGGCGCGCCAGTTCGAACTTGCCGAGCTTGAGCACGGCGGCGACGTTCATGTAGTCCTGGGGAATCGCTTTCACGCCGGCCGCGGTATTGAGGATCATCGGCCAGATGCAGGTGATGAAGATGACGAAGATCGCCGATGGATCGACCGCCTTGAACACCAGCAGGCCGATCGGCAGCCAGGCCAGCGGCGATACCGGCCGCAGGATCTGGATCAGCGGCGAGAACGCGCGCTGCACGTTGACGCTCATGCCCATCAGGAAGCCCAACGGGATGCCGACCAGCGCGGCGAGACCGAAGCCGGCGCCGACGCGGCCGAGCGAATACAGGAGCTGCCAGCCGATGCCCATGTCGTTCGGCCCGTTCTCGTAGAAAGGATCGGCGAGCACGGACGTGGCGTGCGTCCAGGTTGCGGCCGGTGTCGGCAGTTCGGGGGCCACGGTCTTCTGCAATGCGCTCCAGCCGGCCAGCACGGCGAGGAAGGTCAGCAGCGGCAACAGCAGCGTGAGCGCGATGCGGCGGTTGCGCTCGCGATTGGGGGGGCGGCGATGCGCGGCCGGTTCGCCGCCGGGCGGGACGGCCGGGGCGATGGCGGGCGGCTGCGACGCGACAGCGGCGTTCGCTGCCGCTTCGACGACGGGGCCGTCGAGAGGAAGGGCCTGGGCATGCATGGTCTATCCTCCGCGTTCAGCCGTTCAGCCGGGCAAGCGCCGCCATGTCTACCTTGGCGTTCGAGACCTTGAAGCCCTTGAGGTAGGCCATCAGTTTCGCCGGGTCGTAGGTCATGCCGTCGAAGAAGGTGTCCGGCCCCATGGGGATGGGCTGGGTGGCGGCCTTGAGCGTCCACGGATTCTTGTTCATGCCTTCGGTCTTCCAGTCGCCGGTCGGGCAGGGCACGTTCATTTCCCGGGCAACCGTGCGGTAGATGTCCGGGCGGTAGATCGTGGCGGCGGTTTTCCGGATGTCGACCGGCCTGTCGAACTGGCCCCAGCGGTACATCTGCGTGATGTACCAGGCCGCGTGCGACAGCCACGGATAGTTGGCGGCGTAGCGATAGAACACGTTGAAGTCCGGCATGGGCTGCGGTGCCTCGACCCTGTTGTAGCGCCAGGTACCCGTCATCGAATTGTCCACCACGTCCGGCGGCGCATTCACGTAGGATTTGGCGGAAATGATCTGCACCACTTCCTTGCGGTTCTCGGGTTTGTCCGCCCACATTGCGGCTTCGAGCAGCGCCTTGATCGTGGCCTTGTGCGTGTTCGGATATTTCTCGGCCCACTCCAGGTTCACGCCGAAAACCTTTTCCGGATTGTTCTTCCAGATTTCGTAGTCGGTCACCAGCGCGTGGCCGATGCCCAGTTCGACCGCGCGCTGGTTCCAGGGCTCGCCCACGCAGTAGCCGACGATGTTCTTCGATTGCAGGTTGGCCACCATCTGCGGCGGCGGGATCACGATCAGGCGAATGTCCTTGTCCGGATTGATGCCGGCCGACGCGAGCCAGTACCGCAGCTCGTAGTTGTGGGTGGAGACCGGAAACACCATCGCGAAAGTCATGGCTTCCTTGCCGGCAGCCTTGTCGGCGTCGATCACCTTTTTCAGCGCGACGGCGGTCGTCGGGCGCTGCTTCATCGCCACCGGGTCGGCTGCGACCATGCGTTCGTACAGTTCGTTCGAGACCGTGATGCCGTTGCCGTTCAGGTCCATCGAGAACGCCGTGATCGTGGGCTTGGGCGTCGCGCCGATGCCCAGCGTGGCGGCGATCGGCATGCCGGCCAGCATGTGGGCGCCATCGAGGGCGCCGATCGACACTTTGTCGCGGATGTTGGCCCAGGAGGCTTCCTTGGAAACCGAGCTGTTCAGACCGTATTTCTTGAAGAAGCCTTTTTCGTGCGCGATGACGATCGGTGCGCAGTCGGTCAACGGGATGATGCCGAAGGTGACGTCGGTCTTTTCCAGACCGTCGGTGCCGGCGGCCCAGGCGCCTTCGCGCACGCCCGGCGGAACCAGCGCCATCAGCGCGGCGGCAACGGAGAGTCCGGTGGTCTTTTTCATGAAATCGCGTTTGCTCGGATCCTGCAGGATGGGGAGAGTCGGGGTGTCGCTCACGGTATGCACTCCAAAAATGAAAAAGGCGCCGCCTCAGGGGGGACGCCTTTGTCCGGATGAAAAACGGGTCGTCAGACTGAAAGCCACGTCGTTGCGACTGTTCATGCGGACAAAAAGCAACCGGTGTGCCAGCCGGCCCGGCAAGACGGCGGACGCCGTCCCGCCGAAGTTCGCGCCTTGGCCCGCGAGCCGGGCCGGGATCGATGCGCACTCATTGAGTGCATGAATGACGGCGTGTGCACCAATCATGTCATGTGGGTTTCTGCAGAATCTGGCGCGCGATGTCGACCAGCTTGAGTCCGCGATCCATCGCCGCGCGCCGCATTTCGCGGTAGACCTCGGGTTCGGAGGCACCGGTCTGCTTGATCAGCAGCGCCTTGGCCTGGTCGATGAGCTTGCGTTCCGAGAGTTCGAGGCGCGTCTGTTCGAGCTGGTCGTGCAAAGCCTGATAGGCCTCGAAACGCGAGACGGCAACATCGAGGATGGGACGCAGCCGAACGGGGTCGAGGCCGTCGACCACATAGGATGTCACGCCCGCCTGCATGGCGGCGCGGATCGAATCGGTGCTGCCGTCGCCGGTGAACATGACGATGGGGCGCGGGCAGCCCTGGTTGGCGACGCAGATGTTTTCGAGCGTGTCGCGGTCGGGCGAGTCGGTGGCGATGATGACCACGTCCGGGCGCAGTACCTGGATCTGTGCGTCCAGACTGCGGGCGGAATTGAGCGTCGCCGCCACCACGCAGCCCGCGGCTTCGAGCGCGGGCGCCAGCATCGCCAGGCGGTCGGGTTGGTTTTCGACGATCAATACACGCATTGCGCTTCCGTTTGCCGCGGACCTCCGGCCATCCACAAAAAAAAGCGGCCTCCGGAGAGGCCGCAGGATCGGAGGAGACTGCCTGAGCAACCTGGCCTTTCGGTTTGGGTACTCAGTCCGTTTCTAGCAGGCAGCGTGCCAGTTTCGATATCATATAATTATCAAACGCTTATGCGATTTTCAGGGTGTGGACGGCTGTTCCGCGCTGAACGCTTGTGGTGCATGCCGGCGCGAAACGGTTTCAAAACGGGGCGGAATCAGGCGGCCACGCCGCGCATGCGGCGGCGTGCGCTGAAGCCGACCAGACCCAGGCCGGCCAGCAGCATGGCCCAGGTTTCGGGTTCCGGCACGGGCGCGGCGGCGACCGCCAGCGTGGCCGAAAGGCCGTAGTTCGGATTGATCAGCGCGCCGATCTGCGCAACGTAGTTCACGCCGCCGACAAAGACGCTGTAGTCGCCGGGGCCGAGCGTGAACGTGCCGGTGGCGATGCCGTCCAGATCGGCGTCGAAGGCGCTTCCCATGTAGGTGAATACGCTGAGCGGATCGCCGCTGTCGTTGGTGACCTTCCAGTCGGCCATGCTGCGGAAGGCGCCTTCCTTGGGCACGCCGGGCAGGGATGCGAGATAGGCCTGCGTCGCGGCGGCGAAATCGTGGTCGGGCTGCAATGGTGTCAGATGCGCCAGGCCCGAATAGATCGAGAAGCCGGGCAGCAGGCCGTCGACCGAGGCCGGCGTGGCGCTGGCGTTCGCCATGGCGGTGAAGGTCAGCGTGACGGTATCGGTCAGTGTGAAGCGGAAGGCGCGCAGGCGATGCGAGTCGCCGTAATCGTCGTCAAGTCCGTCGGCCCAGCCGTAGTTGCCGCTCACGGTCTGATTGGCGATGGTGACGCTGCCGCCCAGGTTGTCGAAAGTGCCGAAATTGCGCCCGGTGTAACTGATGTGCGCCTGCGCGGCGACAGGCAGGGCGGCGGCGACGGCCGCCGCGAGGAGTGAGTAACGCATGTTCATGTCTGAGGATCTCCCGGTAGGTCGTTATGAGCGCCCAGGACCTTGTCGATGGGCGGGGACCAGTAGACAACAGCATGCGTTCGGTCGGAATGTGACATATCGCCGCGCCGCGCCGCGGCGTGCGGCTCAGGCAGGGCAGCGCATGTCGGGCGTCAGCTGCATCCAGCGTACCAGCCAGGCCTTCGCACGCTCGCGCGCGTGACGCTTGGCGATCTTTTCCTCCGGCGTCTGGTCGGGGCGGAAATCGAAGGCGCGCCGCGCCATCGGGTATTCCTGCCATTCCACCGGCACGCCGCGTTCCCACAAGGCATAGAAGGCGCGCCCGCCGTTCATGCGGCGCAGTTCGTAATCGGCGTCGCCGATCAGGTAGAGCACCGGCGTGGTGATCTGCATGATCTCCGGCGCGATGCGGAAGAGCTGGTCCGGTTCGGGTGCGTTCGGGTTCTGCATGTGGCCGTAGTAGCTGACGATGGCGGCAAGATCGGCGCCGCGTTTGGCGGCCAGCCGGACCGCGTAGTAGGGCCCGCGCGACAGGCCGACCACGCCCACCGGCTGCTTGCAGGCGGTCGGCAGCGATTTCAGATAGTCGAGCCCGGCTTCCACGTCCATCTCGGTGTCCGGGTTGTGCGCCGACGGCCAGCGTTCGATGAAACGGCCGTTCTGCCAGTCGGGCGCGACGACGAGAAACCCCTGCCCGGCGAGTTCGCGGATATGTGCGCGCTCGTCGCCTTCGTAGCCGCGCTTGGCGTGGATGAAGAGTACCGGCGGAAAAGGGCCCGGCCCGGGCGGCGTGGCGACTTCGACCGGCACCTCGGTGCCGTCGGCGGACTGGATCGTGGTCTTGGCGAGCGTGACGTCGCTGGCGCTGGCGATGCCGGCGAGCGCCGATGCTAAGATGGCGGCCGCTATGGCGGGCGTTTTCATGGTTGTCTCCTGTTTTCTGTCTGGCCCCGATTCTAGGTCAGGGTTCCCGTGCGGCCGGCGGAACCGGACCGGTCGTTTCGTACCGGACTGACATGCGCGAACGCTTCGAGGAACCGGCTCTGCCAGGCCTGCCGCGCGCCGTGCGGCGCGCACTCGTGGCCGTATGGATTTCTCTGGGCCTGCACGCGGCGGTGATCGTACTGGTGCAGGTGGCCCCTCCGGCGGGCGGCCGGGCGGATCAGCCGACCATCGAAGTGCGCCTGATGCCGGCCTCCGAGCCGGTCTCCGTGCACGAGACGGTGGCCGGGCCGGCGCCCGAGGAGCGCCCCGTGGCTGCAGCGGCCGGGCCCGCACCTACCCCGCCGCCGTTGCCCGTGCCTGCCGCGCCCGGCGCGGCAGCGGTGCCGGCGCTGGCAGTCGACAGCGCGGTCGACCTGACCTATTACACCGCGCGCGAGCTGGATGTGCAGCCGCGCGCCCTGCAGGATATCCAGCCGACATACCCGCCCGAGGCCGACCGGCTGCGGCAGTCGGGCACGGTACGCCTGGAATTGAAGATCGAGGCGGACGGCCGCGTCAGCGACGTCTCGGTGGTCGGCGCCGATCCGCCGGACGTATTCGACGAATCGGCACGTGCGGCCTTCGCCGCGGCGCGTTTCTCGCCGGCGCAGAAGAATGGCCGGCCGGTGCGCATGCGCATGCTGGTCGAAGTGTCGTACGTCAGGGACCAGAGGCCGGGCGCCGGGGATTAGGAATGCCGCGGTTCCCGAACCGATGCGCCACCGCCGCACGGCCCTGCGACCCCTAATCCGTCTCCGCCAGCTTCCGCAGGATCGGGCAGTCGGGCCGCTGGTCACCTCGGCAGGCCCGCGCCAGCGCGACCAGCGTGTCGCGCATGTCGGCGAGCGCCGCGATGCGTGCGTCGAGGTCGGCGATGTGCGCCTCGGCCAGCTGCTTGACGTCGGCGCTGGCGCGGTCGGGGTCGTCCCACAGGGTCAGCAGGTCGCGAATCCGTTCCAGCGGAAAACCGAGATCGCGTGCGCGGCGGATGAAGCGCAGCAGGTGCACGTCGCGGTCGTCGTACTGCCGGTAGCCCGCCAGCGTGCGTGCGCCGGTGCGCAAGAGGCCGATGCTTTCGTAGTGGCGGATCATCTTGGCCGATACGCCGCTGGCGCGGGCCGCTGCACCGATGTTCACCGTTGGGGGCCAGTGGGCTTCCAGCGTTTGAGCATCAGCGCGTTGGTCACCACGCTCACGCTGGAAAACGCCATCGCCGCGCCGGCGATCACCGGATTGAGATAGCCCAGCGCCGCGAGCGGAATGCCGACGACGTTGTAGATCAGCGCCCAGAACAGGTTCTGGCGAATCTTGGCGTAAGTACGTTTCGAGATGTCGATCGCGTCCGCCACGCGCGCCGGGTCGCCGCGCATCAGCGTGATGCCGGCGGTGTGCATGGCGACGTCGCTGCCCGAGGCCATCGCGATGCCGACGTCGGCGGCGGCGAGTGCGGGCGCGTCGTTGATGCCGTCGCCCACCATCGCCACCGTTCCGCCGCCGGCCTTGAGTGCGGCGACCTGCGCGGCCTTGTCGCCCGGCAGCACCTCAGCGAACACGCGTTCGATGCCGAGCACGCGCGCCGCCGCCTCCGCCGCGCCGCGGTTGTCGCCGGTCAGCATCACGCTGGCGATGCCCTGCGACGCGAGCCGCGCGACGGTGTCGGCCGCGCCGGCCTTGACCGCGTCGCCGAAGGCGAGCACGCCGACGGCGCGGCGGTCGGCGGCGTTCGCCAGCCACGCAACGCTGCGGCCGGCGGCTTCCTGTTCGGCCGCCGCCGCGTCGAGTCCGGCGGGGTCGACGCCGTTTTCCTGCATCAGGCGGCGGTTGCCGAGCCACCAGAGCGTACCGTCGATCTCGCCGGCGACGCCGCGCCCGGGAATCGCCTGCTGGCCGCGGGCGGGACGGGCGGCGATGCCGTCGGCTGCGGCTGCGTCGAGCACTGCGCGGGCGAGCGGGTGCGCGCTGCCCGCCTGCAGGCCGGCCGCACGCGCGAGCACGTCGGCGCGGCGCGCATCCGGCGCGGCGACGCAGGCCGCCACGTGCGGCGTGCCGTCGGTGAGCGTGCCGGTCTTGTCGAAGACCACGGTGGCGATGCGGTGCGCGCGTTCGAGCGCTTCGGCGTCCTTGATGAGAATGCCGTGGCGTGCGGCCACGCCGGTGCCGGCCATGATCGCGGTGGGCGTGGCGAGCCCGAGCGCGCACGGGCAGGCGATGACCAGCACGGCGACCGCGTTGAGGATGGCGGTTTCCAGCCCGGCGCCGGCCAGCCACCAGCCGGCGAAGGCAACCAGCGCGACGGCCATCACCGCCGGCACGAATACCGCGCTGACGCGGTCGACCAGCCGCTGGATCGGCGCCTTCGCCGCCTGCGCATCCTCGACCAGGCGGATGATGCGCGCGAGCACGGTCTCGGTGCCGATTGCGGTGGTGCGCGCAAGCAGCAGGCCGTGCGCGTTGATCGCGCCGCCGGTGAGCGCATCGCCCGGCTGCTTGTCGACCGGCAGCGCTTCGCCGGTGAGCAGGGATTCGTCGACCTGGCTGTTACCTTCGAGCACCACGGCGTCGACCGGCACGCGTTCCCCGGGGCGTATCACCACCACGTCGCCGACGCGCACCGCGTCGATCGGCAGGTCGCGGTCGACGCCGTCGTGGCGTATCCGGGCCGTGGCGGGGCGCAGCGCCTGCAGTGCGCGGATCGCCTCGGTGGTCTGCCGCTTGGCGCGCGCCTCCAGCCATTTGCCGAGCAGCACCAGGCTGATGACCATGGCCGCGGCTTCGAAATAGAGATGCGCCCCCGGCTGCGCCAGCAGCAGATAGAGCGACAGCCCGTAGGCCGCGCTGGTGCCCACCGCGACCAGCAGATCCATGTTGCCGCTGCCGGCCATGAGCGCCTTCCAGCCGGCGCGGTAGAAGCGCGCGCCGAGCCAGAACTGCACCGGCGTGGCCAGCGCGAACTGCAGCCAGCCGGGCAGCATTCCGTGCACGCCGAACGGCGCGGCGAGCATGGGGAGCACCAGGGGCAGCGACAGGGCCATGGCCAGCGCCGCCGGCCCCCACGCGGGCAGCCGGCGTACCGGTGCGGCGGGCGTCTCTCCGGCGGGGGCCGGCAGGTGCGCCGTGTAGCCCGCCCGCTCCACCGCCGCGATCAGCGCGGCGGCCGACGTGCCCTGCGCGAGCTGCAGCGTCGCCTGTTCGGTAGCGAGGTTCACGCTCGCGTCGAGGACACCCGGCACCTTGCCGAGCACCTTTTCCACGCGCGCCGAGCAGCTCGCGCAGGTCATGCCGCCGATGTCGAGCGTACAGGCTTCGACGGGCACGCTGAAGCCGGCCTTTTCGATGGCCTGCCTGACGGCGGCGAGATCGGCCTCGCCCGACACGGTGGCGGTCTCGGTGGCGAGGTTGACCGTGGCGTCGGTCACGCCGGGTACCTGCTTCAGAACGCGTTCCACGCGCGCCGAGCAGCTTGCGCAGGTCATGCCCTGGATGCCGACGGACAGGGTACTCATGGGGTGCTCCGGATGGATATGCGGTGTGGCCACCGTAGACCTTCCCATTATGGGAAGGTCAAGGGCGGTGGCAAGGGGGCCATGTCGGCAGACGCCTACACGGGCACTCTCCGGGCCTTACAGGTTTCTCAGCCGTGTCGGATAGGGCCGCTCCGGCACGCTGGCTAGGATGTCGACATGCTGAATCGCAGCATGTCCGCCCCAATCCCAGAGGAGAGAACCATGAAACTTCGTATCGCGATGTGCCTTGCCCTGAGCGCCATGGTGCTGGGCCCGGCTTATGCAGGCGATGTCGAGAGCGCCATGAAGGACCGCGCCGAGGCGCAGGCCGATGCGGCCAAGGATATGGCCAAACGCAACTACGAGCTGTCCCGCGACACGTGCAAAAGCCTGTCCGGCAACGCCAGGGACGTCTGTGTGAAGGATGCCGAAGCCGCCTATATCCGCGCCAAAAGCGAAGCCCGGGTCGACGAGAAGGTCGGCAAGGAGCGCGCCGTGGCCACGGCCGAACAGATGAAGGCGCAATACAAGGCCGAGAAGGCCCGCTGCGACGGGCTTTCGGGCAGTGCGAAGGATGCCTGCGTCAGCGAGGCCAAGGTGCGCTACCACCAGTGATCCATGGCGCCGCCGCATCGCGGCCGGCCGTTCGCAAACCGGATGTTTTACGCCACTTCAATGAAAGGAAACGACATGAAAACCCCTATTGCAAGAATCTTCGGTACCGCCCTTGTCGCTGTCGGCCTGATCGGCGCGGCGGGCTGTTCGAAACAGGAGCAGGCGCAGGTGGATACCAAAATCGACCAGGCGCAGGCCGAAATGGAAAACCGGATCGACGGCGTTGGCGAGAGCCTGGACGCCAGGATCGATGCGGCGGGCGACAAGCTGGACCAGGCGCAGGCCGGCATGAGCCAGGCCATGGACGATACCGCGATCACCGCGAAAGTGAAGGCGCGCTTTGCCGAAAGCCCGGCCGTGAGCGCGCTGGCCGTCGGCGTCGAGACCACCAACGGCGTGGTCACTCTCACGGGGACTGTCGAGAACGAGTCGGCGCGCATGGCGGCCGAGAGCATCGCCCGCAGCGTGTCCGAAGTCCAGGACGTGCAGAACGGCATCGTCGTCGAGTCGTGAGCCGCTGCCGGCGAGGCGTCCGCATGCGCGCCGCGCCGGCCGATCCGCAACCCGCATGTGCAATTCTTTCGCAAGGAGAAAACCATGAACTGGGACATCATCGAAGGCAACTGGAAACAGGCCAAGGGCAAGGTCAAGGAGCAGTGGGGCAAACTCACCGATGACGATTTCGACGTCATTCGGGGCCGTCGCGAGCAGCTCACCGGCAAGATTCAGGAGCGCTACGGCCTGACCATGGACGAAGCCGAGAAGCAGGTAAAGGAATGGCAGGACACGATCAATCGCAACAGCGACTGGCAGTGATATCCGGGTGTCCGGCCGGCAGTCGCGGCCGGGTGCGATTCCCATCCTTGGCTTGCGAGCGCCCCGGTCATGCCGGGGCGTTCGCGTATCCGGCTTCCCGCGGCGTGCGCATTCCGTCGCCGTCCGCGCATGAACCGGCAATCGCCGTCGAACGTTCAGGATGCGCCGCGGTGCGGATCGGGCGGCCGTGGCCGTTCGCGTACCGGGGCAAAAGACGAATGCGTCGGGGAATGGGGATTGCTGGGGGTTATTCCTGCGCTTCCGGCGTGCGGTCGCGCGGTGCGCCGCTCAATGCGCCTGTGGCCAGCTGGCTGACAAACTGGCGGCCCGAAGTCAGCGACCATGACACCGCCTGGCGCGCGATCAATCCGGCGACCATCGAGCTGCCCAGAAACTGCCAGGGCTTGATCCGGACCAGCCAGACGCCGAGCAGCGCGGCGCCCGAGAGCGTCGCGGCGGGATGCTGGCGCACCAGCTCGCTGACCACCGGCGCGGCCAGACGTGCCAGCTCGGTTGCGGCCGCGAGCGGCCCGCGCTCGGCACGGGCGTCTGTGAGGTGCTGTCTGAGGATTTCGCGGTTGCGTTGCAGGCGATGTTCCGCCGCGTCCGGCGCGACGGTTTCGGAAATCGGATTCATGGCGGCGTGTCCTTCAGTCCGAACAGTTCCATGTCTTCGGCGATCTGCCGGCGCACGCGCGGAAAGGCCTCGCCGGCCGGCGAGGCGCGACAGGCGAGGCCGGCCGCGAGCGCACCGGGCAGCGGTGCGGCGGGGACGGCCCACAGCAGCCAGTGGCTGCTGCCGGTCGCCGCGTGCAGCATCAGGGCGACGCCGCCCAGTGCGAGCGCGACGACCAGTGCGGCGACGGCCGCGGCGAGATACAGCAGACGCCGCAGCTGGCGAGCCCGCCAGCGTGCCGCGTCGGCGCAGAGCAGATCCGTGTAGGCGCCCGCATGGCTGGCCAGCAGGGCCGGCTCGTCCATGAACAGGCGCAGCAGCGGCGGCAGCATCGTCAGGTGCCGGGCGAAGACGGCCGGTCGTCCGCGTTACGCGCGGCGCTTGCCGATGGCGCTGGCCAGCACGGCGACGGCCGCGCCGGCCGCCGCCGCGATGAGCAGCGACTTGAGTGGCTGCTCCTGCACGTAGCGGGCGGTTTCCTTGCTGGCGCGCGTCAGCGTCTTGCGGGCGTGGACTGTGCCCTTGTGGAGCGCCTGGCTGCCCTGCGTGGCCAGTTCCTCGGCGCAGGCGCGGGCTTCGGCGATCGAACGGCGGGCGTGATCGGCGGCGGCGCCATTGGCGAGTTCCTCGGTTTTGTTGGAGGCGGTACGGGTAGGGGTCGATTCCATGTCGATATCTCCTGATTCGCATGTGTGGACAAATGAAGCCGGTATGGCCGGTATGTGAGCCGGCCTGAAACCAGCTTAGGGAAGCCGTTGCGGCATGGGTAGGAGAGGTTGCCCCGAGCGGGTGTAGGGCTTGTCCGACATCCCTCCGGATGACATCGGCATCGGACGATGCCGACGCGAATCGCGGTCGCGTCCGACAGCGCGATCGAGACGGAGCACCCATCATTCGAAAACGGCGTGCAGCCGTGCCGCGGCGAACCCGCGCTGTTGCGTCCGCTTCGGATAGCGGCCCGGCCTGTCTATCCGGTGTGGCCCGATCGTTTTCGGAGGACCGGCATCATGCTGAAATGGGCACTCGTTTTTTTCATCGTCTCGCTGGTGGCCGGTGTGTTCGGCTTCACCGGCATCGCGGCGGGCGCGGCGGCGGTCGCCAAGGTGCTGTTCTACGTTGCGGTGATCCTGTTCCTGGTCTTTCTGGTCCTGGGCCTGGCCGCCATGCGTGCCTTGAAATGAGGCGCGCCCCGGATTGCCGGCACATGTAGGACTTGTCTGACGCACGGATCGTCGTCAACCGATAGCCGCACCGGCAGACGTGGCTAAGCTTGGATCAAGCCTTGCGAGGCCTCCACGAAGTCGCCGCCCGGTGCGTTGTCCGGGCGGACATGAAATTTTTCAAGGAGAACCCCATGCTGTATTACGCGCTCGTTTTCTTCATCATCGCCATCATCGCCGCCGTGCTCGGCTTTTCCGGCCTGGCCGCCGGCGCTGCCGGCATCGCGAAAATCCTCTTCATCGTATTTCTCGTCATGGCGCTCGCGACCTTCGTCGTGAATCTGGTGCGCGGGCGATGATGCACGAGGCTCTGTGGGATAAGATGCCCGGCGGTGCGGCCCCCAGGGAGAGCATGATGATTCACGTTGCAATCGTGGACGATCACCAGATCGTCCGGACCGGGTTTCGAGAGTTGCTCGCGGAGGATGCGGGCATCGAAATCGCCTTCGAGGCCCCGGACGGCGACTCGGCGATGGCGGGGTTGAAAGACGCGCGGTGCGACGTGCTGCTGCTGGACATTTCCCTGCCCGGCAAGAGCGGCGTCGATGTGCTGCGATCGGTGCGGCAACGCCATCCCGATACCCGGGTGCTGATTCTCAGCGGCTTCCCCGAAGAAAGCTACGCGCTGGCCATGATCAAGAACGGCGCGAGCGGCTATCTCTGCAAGGACTGCGATCAGGACGAGCTGTTGCGGGCGATCCGCACCGTTGCGCAGGGCCGGCGCTACGTGTCGGCGCGCACTGCGGAGCTGCTGGCTGAGGAAATGAGCGGCGAACGCAGCAGCGCCCTGCACGAGGCCCTGTCGGATCGCGAGCTCCAGGTCTTCCTGCGTCTCGCGCGCGGAGAATCGGTATCGGACATCGCCACGCAACTGCACCTGAGCGTCAAGACCGTCAGCACCTATCGTTCCCGGGTCACCGAGAAGCTGAATGTGTCGAGCAATGCGGAGCTGGCGACCTACGCCATGCGTCACGGCCTGATCACGGGGAGAATGGCAACGCGTCAGCCAATGGAGAAAGACGTGCGCCGCTGCGCACACGCGGTCGAATGAGCAGTACGGACACAATGCTTAAAATTTTCCTGATCGAGGATTCGCCCCTGTTGCAGGAGCTGCTCGCGGGCGTGCTCAGCGAGATCGACGGTGTGGATCTCGTCGGTTGCGCGGACGGCGAGAGCGAAGCCTTGCGATGTCTTGCCGAGTCGCGCGCCGACATCGTTGTCATCGATATCGAACTCAAGCAGGGCAGCGGCATCGGCGTGCTCGACGCCCTGCGGCATGCGCCCGATCGCTATGGCGCTCCCACGAAAGTGGTGCTGACCAATTTCAGCCATGCGACCATGCGTCAGCGCTGCGAGAAGCTGGGGACGGATGCGTTCTTCGACAAATCGCTGCATATCGACCAGCTCATCGGTTTCGTGGCCGAGGCCGCCGAACGCAAGGCGGCCGGCTGAAGCCGGCACAGGCGGTTTTCAGGCAGGCAGCGTGACCAGAATTTGCACGCCCTGACCGGGCGCCGTCCGGATGTCCAGCTGCCCGCCGTGGGTGAACACCCGGTGCTTGATCCCGGCCAGTCCGTGCCGGGCGACCTTGGGCGAATCGGGATCGAATCCGATGCCGTCGTCATCGATGCGTAGCCGGATCGAGCCGCCTTCCGGATACAGACCGACGTGCGCCTGGCGTGCCCGGGCGTACTTGCGGATGTTGGTCAGGGCTTCCTGCACGATCCTGAACAGGCTCAGACTTTTGTCTTCGCTCAGTTCGAGCGCCTGTTCCGGCAGGTCGAGAATGACGTCGACATCGCCTCCCAGGCGGAACTCCTCGACCAGTGCGTTCAGCGCCTGCACCAGCCCCAGGTCGTGCAACAGTGCGGGCCGAAGGCCGTTGGTGATGCGCCGCTTGAGCGTAATGCCGCTGACGAGATTCTGGCGCAGGCGCGCCAGGCGTGTCGCCATGGCTTCGCGCGATTCCGGCGGCAGTTTGCGTTCGATCCAGTCGGCGTCGAGTTTGGCGGCCGTGAGCAGGGCGCCGAGTTCGTCGTGCAGCTCGCGCGCGAGGTTGTGCTTTTCCCGTTCCTGGAGCGAGGTCAGATAGGTCGCCAGCTGGGTCAGTTCCTGCGTGCGCAGCTGGACCTGATGTTCGAGTTTCTGGTTTTCCGCGCGCAGCAGTGCGTCGAGCTGTTCCAGCAGCTCCTGTTTCTTCTGTTTCTGCACGATCGCGATCAGCAGGAGCAGCAGTGCGGCCAGCGCAAGGAACACGGTGGCGATCCGGGCTATCTGGAACTGGCCGATGGATTGCCGGACGCGTTCCACATTCAGTTCCAGCAGCGTGCTCTGGACCCGGTTGGATTCGAGCCGGTAGGCGCGCATCAGCGCGGCGTTCTGCTCGATCCGTTCGCTGCCGACCGGTTCGCCCGCCTGGATGCGGTCGGCGATGGCTTTCAGGTCGTCGAGGGCGGTCGCGGCCTTGGGCAGGAGCTCCGGCGTATCCGCTTCCGGGTCGCTGGCCAGCTCGGCGGCGACTTTGCCGCGCATGCCGTTGATGGCCGCGAGCGATTCGCCCAGCGTGCGCATGTAGCCCGCATCGTGCGTGAGCGCATAGGCGCGCGTGATCGAATGGGCATCCTGCATCAGCATTTCGAGCTTCTGGATGTCTTCGGCCCGGCTCGCAGTGGCTTCGTGCCGGTGCATGGTCTCGATGCCGATCGAGGCCTGCATGTAACTGGCGACGAGCACGCCGATCAGCAGCGCCATGCCGAGTGCGAGATAGATGTGTCCGCTGGGGCGCAGCCTGTCGTTGGCCCGGAGGGCGGCCTGCACGGACGGAAAGCGGTCGGGCATGAAAAAGCGGCCGGAAAATCGATGGCCCGTTATTGCAGGAATCCTCCGACAGGTCAATCCGCCGGCTTCCGACAGATTCGAAACGGTCCTGCGCCTAGGATGCTTCCATCGGCCGGACAAACTGTCCGGCCGGTCGAATCAAGTTCCGATTTCCATCCGACAGGAGTTCATCATGAAAACAATCATTGCCCTGCTGATGTCGTCCGTTTTCGTCGTGCTGGCCGGATGCAACACCGTCGCCGGCGCGGGCAAGGATCTGGAGCGTGGCGGCGAAAAAGTCCAGGATGCCGCCAAGGACGTCCAGCAGAAAATGTAAGCGAACCGGGAGACATCCACGATGAGAACCGCTCATACCGCGCAACTTAAACGCCGCGAGGACACAGGGGGCGACCCCCCCTTCCTTACAGACGTGAAAACCCTGCGGGCGCAGGCGCGCAGGCATATCGAGGCCGGTGCCCTGACCGGCAACTACGGTCTCGATGCCGAAGCCGCCGTCCGTCTGCTCAACGATGCGCTGGCGACCGAACTGGTCTGCACCCTGCGCTATCGCCAGAACGCCTTCGTGGCGCGCGGCATCAACGCCGAGCCCATCGCGCAGGAATTCATGGCGCATTCCAGCGAAGAACTGGCGCATGCCGACCTGCTCGCCCGGCGCGTCGTACAGCTGGGCGGCAAACCGGAATTCGATCCCGAACGGCTCACCGGCCGCTCGCATGCCGAATACCGCACCTGCGAGACGCTGGAGGCGATGATCCGGGAAAACCTGGTGGCCGAGCGCATCGCGATCGAGAGCTATCGCGAGATGATCCGCTACTTCGGCGATCAGGACCCCACCACGCGTGCGTTGCTGGAAGGCATCCTGGCGATGGAGGAAACGCATGCCGACGAACTGGCCGACCTGCTGAGCTGACAGGGGTCAGCGGCGCGCCGTGGTGGTCAGGGGGTAATCCTTCGGCAGCAGCACCCACATCCGGCCGCGCTGCTTCATCCGCCCCGCCAGTTCGCCCGCCGCATTGCCGAAGCCCCAAAAATAGTCCGCACGCACGCCGCCCCGGATCGCGCCGCCGGTGTCCTGCGCCATGACCAGGCGATTCAGCGGCACGCTCGTGTTCGGCTGCGTGGTGGCGAGAAAGACCGGCGCCCCCAGCGGTACGAAGCGCGGATCGACGGCAATCGAACGGCCCGCCGTCAGCGGGACGCCGAGCGCCCCGAGCGGCCCGGGAAACCCGTCCGGCATTTCGCGGAAGAAGACGTAACTCGGGTTGGAGGCCAGCAGGCCGGGCAGTTTGTCGGGGTTTTTCGCACCCCAGTCCTTGATGCCCTGCATCGAGGCCTGGTCCAGTGTGAGTTCGCCGCGTTCGACCAGCAGCCGGCCGATGGACTGGTAGGGGTGTCCGTTCTGGTCGGCATAGCCCACCCGCATGTGCGAGCCGTCGGGCAGTTCGAGCCGGCCCGAGCCCTGCACCTGCAGGAAGAACAGATCGACAGGGTCTTCGGCCCAGGCGATCGCGCGGCCGTTGAAATCGGGGCTTTCGATATCCCTGCGCACCGCGTACGGCACGATCTTGTTGCCGACCAGCCTGCCGCGCAGGCGCAGGCTCTTCAGTTCCGGATAGACGCTCGACAGGTCGACCGTCACCAGATCCTCGGGTACGGCGTAGAGCGGATAACGCGCACGTTCGGTACGCACGCGGTCGCCTTTCAGCAGGGGCTCGTAGTAGCCGGTGACGAGCCCCTCGGCGCTGCCGTCCTCCTGCGTGGCCTGCCAGGGCGTGAAACGCGTCTCGAAGAAGCTTCGCACCGCCGCGTCGTTCGGCGACTGCAGCGCTTCGGCATCGCTGCATACCGCCAGCCAGGCACTCTGCTTCTTCAGCGTGGCGCAACTGGCGAGCAGCGCCGGCCAGATTTCCGCAAGGGCGTCGCTGCGCCAGCCGGTCAATGCCGCCCAGCCGGCGGGTTTCAGTGTCGGGAGATTCAGTTGCGGTGTCGGGATCGGCGCCGGGACCGGGGCAGGTACAGGCGTGGCCGGCGCGACCGCGGGCGGCGCCGGCTGTGCGGGTTGTTGCGGCGCCGGCGGCTGCACGGCACAGGCGGCGAGCAGCAGGACCGGCGCGAGCAGGCTTGCACGGCGGCGCATCGCGCGTGAAGATGCGCTCATGCCTGCGAGGGAGGTCGGATGGAAAGCCAAGGTCTGGGATGGTTGCTTCTGGAAGCCGCGATAGCGTTGGGGCTGCTCGTGTTCATCGTCTGGTGGACGATGAAGAAGTGAGCGGCGGGCGGAAGCGTTCCGCTCACCGCATGCCCTGAATCAATGCAGCACGCGCGGCATGGTCAGCGTGAAGGCGGAAATTTCCGCATCGAACTTGTTGCCGTCTTCCGCCACCATCTGATAGCTGCCGCGCATGGTGCCGACCGGTGTCGCCATCGCCGTGCCACTGGTGTATTCGAAGCTTTCGCCCGGCCGCAGGAGCGGTTGCTCGCCGACCACGCCCAGACCCTTGACCTCCTGTACCACGTTCTGCGCGTCGGTGATGACCCAATGGCGCGAGATGAGTTGCGCGGACACGGTGCCGGCGTTGGTGATGGTGACGGTGTAGGCGAACACGTAGCGGTCGGCGGACGGATCGCTCTGGTCGGCCAGGTAGGCGGTGCTGACGCTGACGTTGATGTGGTATTTCTTGCCTTCGGCCACGGCGGTGCTCGCAAGGGTTGGAATGGCCGGAGTGTAACCCAATGATCTGACGCGCTCTAGGGCGAAAAAAGGCTCGGGAACGATCCGGGCTGCCCGGGCCACGGGCCTGCTAAAATGGCACGGTTGATATCCTTACCCTGATCCCTGGAGCATTTCATGACCTACCGCATTGCCCCGTCCATCCTGTCGGCCGATTTCGCCAAGCTTGGCGAGGAAGTCGACAACGTGCTGAAAGCCGGTGCCGACATCGTCCACTTCGACGTGATGGACAACCACTACGTGCCTAATCTGACCATCGGCCCGCTGGTCTGCGAAGCGCTGCGCAAGCACGGCGTCACCGCGCCCATCGACGTGCACCTGATGGTCAAGCCGGTCGATCGCATCATCCCCGACTTCGCCAAGGCGGGCGCCACTTACATCACCTTCCACCCGGAAGCCAGCGAGCACATCGACCGCACCATCGGCATGATCCGCGAACTCGGCTGCAAGCCCGGCCTGGTGTTCAACCCCGCTACCCCGCTCGACGTGCTGGAATACACCCTCGACAAGATCGACATGGTGCTGCTGATGAGCGTGAACCCCGGCTTCGGCGGTCAGAAATTCATCCCCTACGTGCTCGACAAGGCGAAGAAAGTCCGCCAGATGATCGACGAGCGCGGCCTGAACGTGAACATCGAGATCGACGGCGGCGTCGGCCCGGCCAACATCGCCGACGTCGCGCGCGCCGGCGTGGATACCTTCGTGGCCGGTTCCGCCGTGTTCGGCAAGCGCAGCGACAGCGATCCCAACCGCTACGACACCATCATCGGCCAGATGCGCGCGGAGCTGGCGAAGGTCTGAAACTGGTGAATGGGGAGTAGCAAGTGGTGAGTGGAAAAACCGCTCACCCGCCACTCACCACTCACGACTTACCACTCATCAAGATGAAAAGTTTCCCTCTCCCCATCAAGGCCGTCGTCATCGATCTCGACGGCACCCTCATCGATACCGCGCCGGACCTGGCCTACGCCGCCGAGCTGATGATGGCCGACCTGGGCATGCCCTGCCCGAGCCCCGAGACCATCGCCACCTACATCGGCAACGGCGTGTCGCGCCTGGTGAAGCGCGTGCTCACCGGCGACATGGACGCCGAGCCCGATGCCGCGCTGTTCGAGCGTGCGATCAAGCTCTACCAGCAGCACTATGGCGAGCACGTCTCGCGCGCCTCGCGGCCCTTCGGCGGCGTGGTCGAAGGCCTGCAGGCCTTCAAGGCCATGGATGTGCACGTGGCCTGCATCACCAACAAGGCCGCGCAGTTCACCCATCCGCTGCTGAAGGACACCGGGCTGTTCGATTTCTTCGAACTGATCCTGTCCGGCGATTCGCTGCCCAAACGCAAACCCGACCCGCTGCCGCTGCTGCATGCCTGCGAAAAATTCGGCATCACGCCTGCCGATCTGCTGCTGATCGGCGACTCGCTCAACGACACCCAGGCCGCGCGCGCCGCCGGTGCGGCCGTGTTCTGCGTACCCTACGGCTACAACCGCGGCCGCCCGGTGGCCGAACTCGACCTCGATGCCGTGGTGCCGACGCTGGCCGAAGCGGCCAGGATGGTGGCGAAGGCATGAACCTCGAGGGGCGGTGTCCAGAAATCAGGATTCAGGGAATGTGCCGTCGATGGCGGCACTGGTGCTGATCGGGCGCATTGCGCGTTTTTCCCTGACCCCTGAATTCTGGATACTGACCCCTGAAAATGACTGAACAAGACTTCTTCGACCTCGCCCGCCAGGGCTACAACCGCATTCCGCTGGTGCGGGAACTGCCCGGCGATCTGGAGACCCCGCTCTCCGTCTACCTCAAACTGGCCAACGCGCCCTATACCTACCTGCTCGAATCGGTGGTGGGCGGCGAGCGCTTCGGCCGCTATTCCTTCATCGGCCTGCCGGCACGCACCGTGATCCGCGTGCGCAATCACGTCCTCACGGTCGAAACCGACGGCCAGGTGGTCGAGGAACACAACCTCGACGATCCGCTGGCCTTCATCGCCGACTACCAGGCGCGCTTCAAGGCCGCGCCGGTGGCCGGACTGCCGCGTTTTACCGGCGGGCTCGCCGGCTACTTCGGCTACGACACCATCCGCTACATCGAAAAGCGGCTGGCCCAAGGTCCCAATCAAACCTGGCCGCGCAAGCCGGACGCGATCCATACGCCGGACATCCTGCTGATGCTCACCGAAGAGCTGGCGGTGTTCGACAATCTCGCCGGCAAGCTCTACCTCATCACGCACGCCGATCCCATGCAGCCGGACGCCTACGCCAGCGCCTGCCTGCGGCTCCGTGCGCTCGCCGCGCAGCTGGAGCAGGCGGTGAGCCTGCCGCCCGAGCCGCAGCTCGACGCGGCCGACCCGGTGTCCGAATTCGGCGAAGCCGAGTTCAAGGCCGCGGTGCAGAAGGCCAAGGACTACATCGCCGCCGGCGACATCATGCAGGTGGTGCTGTCCCAGCGCATGGCACGGCCGTTCGGCGCGAGCCCGCTGTCGCTCTACCGCGCGCTGCGCAGCCTGAATCCGTCGCCTTACATGTTCTATTACGACTTCGGCGGCTTTCACGTCGTCGGTTCGTCGCCGGAAATCCTGGTGCGGCTGGAAGGCGACACCGTCACGCTGCGGCCCATCGCCGGCACCCGTCCGCGCGGCCTCACCCGCGAGGACGACCAGCGCCTGGCCGAGGAACTGCTCGCCGATCCCAAGGAATGCGCGGAGCACCTGCAACTGCTCGACCTGGGGCGCAACGACACCGGCCGCGTCGCCGTCACCGGCAGCGTGAAGGTCACCGAGAACATGAGCATCGAGCGCTACTCGCACGTCATGCACATCGTCTCCAACGTCGAGGGCAAGCTCAAACCGAACCTGTCCGCCATCGACGTGCTGCGCGCCAGCTTCCCCGCCGGCACTGTCTCCGGCGCGCCCAAGGTGCGGGCGATGGAAATCATCGACGAGCTGGAGCCCAGCAAGCGCGGCGTCTATGCCGGGGCGGTGGGCTATCTCGGCTTCACCGGCGACATGGATCTGGCCATTGCCATCCGCACCGCCGTGGTCAAGGACGGCATGCTCTACGCCCAGGCCGGCGCCGGCATCGTCGCCGATTCCGTACCCGCCAGCGAATGGATGGAAACGCTGAACAAGGCGCGTGCCGTGGTGCGCGCTGCCGAACTGGCGCAAACGACGCCGCATGGGCTTTAGCCCATAGTGGATCCGGGTCCTCTCGTGGGACAGGCGCGCTTCGGCGGCGAGGCGGTCGAGTAGGCCGCTATTTCGCCGGGGCCGCGGCTGCCTGCGCTGCGTGGCCGTGCAGCGCGCCCCCGCTGCGCAGATCGGGCAGAAACACCGCCAGCAGTCCGATCAGCGGCAGAAACGCGCACAGCCTGTAAACGGTTTCGATGCCCCAGTGGTCGGCCAGCTGGCCGAGCAGTGCCGCGCCGATGCCGGCCAGCCCGAACGCCAGCCCGAAAAACAGCCCCGACACCGTGCCGACCTTGCCTGGCATCAGTTCCTGCGCATAGACCACCATGGCCGGGAAAGCCGACGCCAGCATGAAACCGATGATCAGCGTGAGCGCCGCCGAGACGCCCAGCCCCACGTAGGGCAGCGCCAGGGTAAACGGCGCCACGCCCAGGATGGACAGCCAGATTACCCGCTTGCGGCCGATGCGGTCGCCGATCGGGCCGCCGAGCAGCGTGCCGGCCGCCACCGCGAACAGGAAGTAGAACAGGTGGTATTGCGCTTCCTGCGCGCCGATGCCGTAATGCTGCATCAGGTAGAAGATCAGATAGCTGCTGATACTGGCGAGATAGAAGAATTTCGAAAACATCAGCGCCATCAGCACGCCCAGCGCGCGCCGCACCTCGCCGCGCGGCAGCCCGGGGCCGGCGGCAGGCGTGGCCTTCTTCGGCTTGCGGTGCTGGTCGCGATACCACACGCCGACACCGGCCAGCACGATCATCGCCAGCAGCGCGATCAGCGAAAACACGGCCAGACTCTTCTGCCCGTGCGGCAGCACGATCCAGGCCGCGAGCAGCGGGCCGAACGCGGCGCCTGCGTTGCCGCCCACCTGAAAGATCGACTGCGCCAGGCCGTGCCGCCCGCCCGAGGCCATGCGGGCCACCCGCGAGGCCTCGGGGTGGAAGATCGACGAGCCGCTGCCCACCAGCGCGGCGGCCAGCAGCAGCAGCGGAAAGGTGGTCGCCTGCGAGAGCAGCAGCAGACCGGCAAGCGTGAAGCCCATGCCCAGCGACAGCGAAAAAGGCCTGGGATGGCGGTCGGTGTAGGCGCCGACCAGCGGCTGCAGCAGCGAGGCCGTGAACTGGAAGGCCAGCGTGATCAGCCCGATCTGCGCAAAGCTGAGATCGAGCCCCTGCTTGAACAACGGGTAGCTCGCCAGCAACAGCGACTGCATCGTGTCGTTCAGAAAATGCGAGAAACTGATCGCGCCCAGCACCTTGAACGCGGTGCGGTCGGCGTCGGCCTGTGCGGTGGTCATGGGCGTGCCCCGGGAATGCGAAGCGCCCAATTTAGGCCTAAGATGACTGTCCGTCTTTCTGGATTCAGGCATACATCTTTTCGAAATGGACATCGTCGAGCTCGACAGCCAGGGACGGGACCTGGGACATACCCCGGTCAGCGGCAAGGCTGTCGATTACGTTTCCGGCCATGTGGTGCCCCGCCACAGCCACCCCACCTGCCAGCTCATCCATGCGGTGCAGGGCGTCATGGTCGTGTCCGCCCAGGGCGACCAGTGGGTGGTGCCGCCCACGCGCGGCCTCTGGATGCCGGCCCGCGAAACGCACGGCATCCGCATGGTCGGCGACGTGCAGGTCCGCACCGTCTACATCCGGCCCGACGCCAGCGCCCGTCTGCCGGCGGACTGCCGGGTGGTCGGCATCTCGCCGCTGTTGCGCGAACTGATCCTTGCCGCCATCGACGTGGCGCAGCCCTACGATCCGGATGCGCGCGACGGCCGCCTGATGCAACTGCTGCTCGACGAAGTGGCCGTGCTGCCCAGCCTGCCGCTGCGCCTGCCGCAACCTGCCGATGCCGGCCTGCGCGCCATCTGCCGCACCCTGGCCGACACGCCCGACGACGCCTCCACCCTCACCGACTGGGCCGGCCGCCTGGATATCGACGCCAAAACCATCCAACGCCGCTTCATTCGCGAAACCGGCATGACCTTTGGCCAGTGGCGCCAGCAGGCGCGCCTGATCGCCGCACTGGAACAGCTCGCTTCCGGCGCCAAGGTCGTCGACGTCGCGCTCAACCTCGGCTACAGCAGCCCCAGCGCCTTTGCCACCATGTTCAAGCGGCAGTTCGGCGCTTCGCCCAGTGTTTACTTCCGCTGAGCCAGCTTCGCCACCGCGCGGTGACGAAAACAGTCCGTCGTATGGTCGTTCACCAGCCCCATCGCCTGCATGTGCGCATACACGATGGTCGAGCCCACGAACTTGAAGCCGCGCTTTTTCAGATCCTTGCCGATCGTGTCCGACAGCGGCGTGCAGGCCGGCACCTGGCGGATATCCGTCCACGCGTTAGCGATGGGGCGGCCATCGACGAAATTCCAGAAGTAGGCGTCCAGCCCGCCGCCCGACTCGCGCAGCGCCAGCGTCGCGCGCGCATTCGTGATCGTGGCTTCGATCTTCAGCCGGTTGCGCACGATGCCCGCGTCCGCCATCAGCCGCGCCACGTCCACCTCGGTGTAGCGCGCGATGCGTTCCGCGTCGAAATCGTGGAACGCACGACGATAGCCTTCGCGCTTCTTCAGGATCGTGAACCACGACAGCCCCGCCTGCGCGCCTTCCAGCGTCAGCAGCTCGAACAGCGCACGCTCGTCGTGCAGCGGCACGCCCCATTCCTTGTCGTGGTAGGCGCGGTAGAGCGGATCGGGGCTGCACCAGGCACAGCGGGTTTTATCGGTCATGGGCGTAAGAGTAAATGCTCGGGCATTTTGACACCATGGCCCAATGCGGATGCCGGTTAGATCAATTCGGGCCGCAAAGAAACTATGCGGTGGGTCGGCCAGCGTAAGGGAGGAGCGCGGCTGCAATTCGGCCGAAGCGGCCAGCGAGTTCTCAACTAAGGTGGTCCGCTATGCGTTCTTGATCAGTCATTGATCAAGAGTTCACGCCCAGAGACTGCTTTCAATCCAGCGAGTGCGGATGCTCAACCCTGAGCCTCCATTCTTCGCTGAAGATTCAGGACTCATTCGTGCCGTAACATTTGTACGATTGACAAACTCTCAAACAACCAATTAGAGTCGCCCAACATTACGGCACGCGCAACGCACGCGCGCCGACCTTGCGGCAGAACAAACAATTCTAAGCAACACGCGAAGGGGAGGGGGAACCATGTCGAACGGGATGCGTTCGTGCGCGCAAGGCGTGCGGGGGGTCGACCAAAGTCGTTATCACTCAGTACCGCTTAGTGCGCTTTGGAATACGTTATTGCAAGACCTGACCCCGAAGCTTCCATGCAAGACCTGACCCCGAAGCTTCCATGCACCCGGCCAGCCTCTTGCAGGTGAAGCAGCAAGTGCTGAAATCGCACCTCGACGAAGTCGCCCCCGTCGTGCAGAAGCTGCTGAAGAACACCGACCCGGAGAAGACGGCGACGCTGCTGACGCGGTTGAACGGCTGACGCCACGTCCGTACTTGGCCGGCATGGCCGACAGCGGACTGACAGTCCGTCAGGCTTGACGAATCCCGGATCACCCGGCTAAGGTCCGGCCCATACCCACGGCCCGCGCAACGCACGCGAGGCCGACTTTGCGGAAAAAAGCACATTTCGACAATGAGACGCGAAGGGAGTGGGTATGGCTGGGGGGCGTTCGTGCGCGCAAGGCGCACAGAAAACAAATCGACTCAGTTCTGACCCAGCATTAAAAAATGATGATCTGCAGAAGCCAACTTTTAGTAAGTTGAGCCTCACTCAGAGATTTGCTTTGCCTTTGCTTCTATCGGTTTTCTGTTTATTTTCTGCGCATGTCCAAGCAGCACCGCAATATTACTGGTGGAACCAGAGCGGTTTTAATTGCTTAGGCTCTTATAGTCCGGGTGGTCCCTCATTCCATACAGACTCGTTGCAAGGGACAATTTCCTTAACGTTGCAAAAGTCAGTAGAAACAAACTTGGCGAACCCAGGCTGGTGTATCACTTTACTATTCCTCCAGCCTTCTGGATCACCCTATTATGATGAGAGCTATGCCCCTTATTCTTGGGCAATTCCTGTAAGTGGGCAAACAGGTCCGGGTGGAGGGTATAGATTCTTCGATGACATGATTCGTGTTCAAGATGCGAATCTAGAGCCTAAGAATGCAGGCCCATCTTGCGACCCGGTTGGGAACCCCATAAATCCCGGTGTGGGTAACAAATTTGAAGTCATTACGGATTACATAGATGGTGCAGAAAGCGTCGATCTAAATTTTCATCGCATATTCAACAGTCTAAGTCTATATGTGGCTCACGATTTAGGCTGGGGTTGGATCCACTCTTATTCTTCACGTCTAGCACTTTCTCCTGCTGGCCAAACGGCTTCCGTATCTAGGTACGACGGAAAAGTATTTGTATTTAGGTTACAGAATGACATCTGGCGCCCTGACGCCGACATTCCCGACCGTCTAGTTGAGTTGAAGGACGGTTCGGGCCTCCGCACCGGCTGGCAATACGTTGTAGGCTCCGACGACGCCGTCGAGACCTACTCTGCATCGGGTCGTCTGTTGTCCATTGCCGACCGCGCGGGCCGCATGCAGGTTCTGACCTACGACCTCCCGGCTTCCGCAGGCGGAGACGACGACCCGGACACCCTCGACGCCGTAGTCGACGCCGCCGGTCGTTCCCTGCACTTCACCTACGACGCCCACAAGCGCATCGCCACCGTAGCGGACCCTTCCGGCGGCGTCATCGCGTACGGCTACGACAGTGTCGGCAACCTCGTTTCCGTTCAATACCCTGATGGTCGTTCCAAGACCTACCACTACAACGAACCCGCGCACACCGCCGGCGCCAACCTCCCGCACGCCCTCACCGGCATCACCGACGAGAACGGCGACCGCTACGCCACCTATGCGTACGACGCCGCCGGCCGCGCCGTCTCCACCGCCCACGCCGGCGGCGCGGATTCGTACACCCTGAGCTACGGCCCCGCCAGCACCACCGTCACCGACCCCCTGGGCGCCCAGCGGGTCTATGGCTTCACCACCGTCCTGGGTGTAGTGAAGAGCACCGGCCAGTCCCAACCCGGCGGCTCAGGCTGCGGTCCCGCGTCCTCGTCCGTCGCCTACGACGTAAACGGCAACGTCGCCCGTCGCACCGACTTCAACGGCCACACCGCCTGCTACGCCTGGAACCTGACCCGCAATCTGGAGACCGCCCGTGTAGAAGGCCTCGCTTCCGGCGTCGCCTGTCCCGCCAACCTTGCGACCTACACCCCCGCCCCCAACAGCGCCGAACGCAAGATCCTCACCCAATGGCACGCCAGCTTCCGCCTGCCGACCCAAATCACCGAAGCCGGCCGCGAGACCACGATGGTCTACGACAACCGCGGCAACGTCACCAGCCGGACCGTCAAGGACACCGCCACCGGCCAGACCCGCACCTGGACCACCGCCTACACCTACCACCCCAGCGTCCCCGGCGTCGTCGTGCAGAAGATCGAAGACGGCCCCCGCACCGACGTCGGCGACCTCACCACCACCGACTACTACCCCATCGACGAAACTTGTGTTGGCGGCCACCTCGGCTGCCGCGGCCAGATCAGGCAGATCACCAACGCCCTCGGCCACCTCACCGCCTACGACGAATACGACCCCCACGGCCGCCTCCTCAAAACGACCGACCCCAACGGTCTCGTCACCACCCTGACCTACAGCCCGCGCGGCTGGCTCACCAGCCGCAGCGTCGGCGGCGAGACCACCGGCTTCGACTACGACGGCGTCGGCCAGCTCGTCAAACTCACCCGGCCCGACGCCAGCTTCGTCCAGTTCGAATACGACCCCGCCCACCGCCTGACCGCGATCGTCCAGCAGGACGGCAGCCGGCTCGCCTACACCCTCGACCCTGCCGGCAACCGCATCCACGAGGCCATCACCGCCCCCGGCGGCGGGGCCGCCCTCTATAGCCGCAGCCGCACCTTCGACGCCTTGGGCCGCCTGTGGCAGGACATCGGGGCCTACAACCAGACCGTCACCTACGAATACGACGCCCAGGGCAACCTCAGGCAGACCGACGGCGCCCGCACCGACGTGGCCGACCTCACCGCCCACGGCTACGATCCACTGGACCGCCTCGTCCAGACCTTGAACGCCGACGGCGGCGTCGAACAATACCGGCCCAACGCCCTCGACCAGACCACCCAGGTCGTCGACCCCGCCGGCCAGAGCACCGTCCATACCCATAACGCCTTCGGCGACGTCGTCCAGACCCAGAGCGCGGATACCGGCGTCACCGCCCGCAGCTTCGACGAGGCCGGCAACACGAAGACCGAGACCGACGCCCGCAATGTGACCGTGACCTACACCTGGGACGCCCTGAACCGGCTGACGAAGAAGGAAAGCAGCCAGAGCGGCAGCCCGGTCTACACCTACCAGTACGACACCTGCCTGAACGGCAAGGGTCGGCTGTGTTCCACCCAGCGCGACGGCAGCCTCGACACCTATTTCAATTACGATGTGCAGGGCCGGCTCGCCTACCGCTTCAACTTCGGCAGCAGCACCTCCACCATCGGCCATACCTGGCGGCCCGGTGGCCAGCCGCAGACCGTCGTCTACCCCGGCAGCCGCACCGTCATCTACGGCTACGACGCCCAGGGCCGCATCAGCCAGGTCTCGACCGCCGTCGGCAGCCACCCCGCCGTCGTCCTGGCCGGCAGCTTCGTCCACGGCGCCTTCGGCGGCCCGCTCGGCTTCCAGTACGGCAACGGCCAGACCGTCCAGACGAGCCTCGACGCCGACTATCGGCCGACGCACCGCCACGACGGCCCCTACGACGTCCACTACGGCCGCGACCCCGCCGGCAACATCGGCCAGCTCACCGAAGGCGCCTTCCAGACCACCTACGGCTACGACGCCACCGGCCGGCTCGTCTCCGCGCTGGACACCGCGACCGGCAGCTTCGGCAGCCTGGCGTGGAGCTACGACCAGAACGGCAACCGCCAATCGGAGACCCGCAACGCCGGCACCATGCCCTACGTCTACAGCCCGCCGAACTGGCTGCATCAGAAGGGGGCCGAGACCCGGTCAAGAAGCGCCAGCGGCAATACGCTGAGCCTGAGCGGCGTCACCTTCGCCTACGACGGGTTCGACCGGCTCGTCACCAGCACCACTGCGTCGGAGACGACCACCTACAGCTACAACGCCCTGGGCGAGCGCATCCGGAAACAGAACCAGAACGGCCTGTCGAGGATCTTCCACTACGGCCCCGATGGCGAACTGTTGTACGAACGGGATCAGCAGGGGAACACGAAGGAGTATGTGTGGCTGGACGGACGACCGATTGCGAGGATCGACAACGGCACGGCGATCTACTACTACCACGTCGATCACCTGGGGACGCCGCAGGCGATGACGAACCAGGCGGGCACAACAGTCTGGCGGGCGGATTACGAGCCGTTCGGGAAGGCGAACGTCACCACATCAACGGTCGAGAACAACCTCCGATTCCCGGGGCAGTACTTCGATCGGGAGACGGGGCTGCACTACAACTACTTCAGGGATTACGACCCGACGACGGGGCGGTACATCGAAGCCGATCCGATTGGGTTGGATGGCGGGATGAATCTCTATGCTTATGTGGAGGGGAATCCGTTAATTTATGTTGATCCGCTGGGGTTGAAGGGTGGGCTTTTCGGAAAGTTATTGGAAGAGCTAATACCTGAGTCTATCGAAACGACTGTGGGCAAAGGAAGAGGTGCCAAGTGCGCCACAAATTTATGCAAGAAGAAACCGAGCAATCTCAGGATCATTGAAGAATGCGCAATCCAAGCCAAACCTTCTGATTCAGGTTTTAGCGGGGGCATCTTGAATGAGTGTATCGAGACCTGTAAAGAGTTACTCAAGAAATGTGACCCAGATAATTGCGAGGACAAGTGACAATGCAGAACGTAAATAAACGTGGACTATTGTTTGGTCTTGTGTTTCTGGTTTGTGTGCCGTACTTGCTCTCTATTTTTGGTTTGATTCTTGGAATGCCAAAAATATGCGAGCCTGAATCCCTTGAATGCATTGCTAATCGCCGCATTCTTATATGGACAGTTTTTTATTTGGCTATTGGAATGCTTGCAAGCTGGTGGGGCTTCAAGGAACGTAAATATTGGCGTGTGGCGATTTGGATTTTCTTATTTTTTTCAACTGTTGCTGTTGTCTACGACTTCTACCGGTCTCCTGGGGCATCGTTTTTGGAAACAGTTCAAATTAAGTTGTATTCCTTCCAGATGCTCTTTGAGAAAGGTGAGGCGAAAACAGGCTTATTCTTGTTTTGGAAAGATTTCTTGAATCCAGTGTTTCTGTTATTGGTTGCCTTAGTTGCCACAGCGAACAACAACGAGAATCAAACGGGCAGACTCGCAATAAAAAATGAACGCGGCTCCCGTTAACAACCGCCAGCACGTAGGACGGATTAGCGCAGCGGCTGCATTACAGCTACTTCAGGGATTACGACCCGACGACGGGAAGATACATTCAGGCATGATCCCATGCAGGCAAAACGTGCAGGCAAAAGGGGCCAGACACGATTATTTATCGTTACGTGATCCAACGACAGGTATGTAGCGAATAACAGGCCTCGTTTGCCCAGATGTCTACCGGCCGCAAAGGCCGAAATCCCGACACTGTCGAATCCGCTACTTCCATCTGTCGTACAGTCAGTGCCTGCACTGACGCAGCCTTCCCCTTTCCACCAGGAGCCTGACATGTCCGACCGTACCGTTCGCCTGCATCGCGTCATCCGTGCCACCCCCGACAAGCTTTACCGGGCCTTCACCGAGGCCGGGGCGCTGGCCAAGTGGCTGCCGCCGTATGGTTTCACCTGTACGGTGCATCAGCTCGATGCCACGGTGGGCGGGTCGTTCCGGATGTCTTTCCGCAACTTTTCGACCTGCAATGAACATGCGTTCGGCGGCGAATATCTGGCGCTGGTGCCGCATCGCCTGATCCGCTACACCGACCGTTTCGACGATCCGAATCTGCCCGGCGTGCTCGAAGTCACGGTGAGGCTGGAGCCGGTGTCGTGCGGCACGGCGCTGTCGATCGAGCAGGCGGGCATTCCCGAAGCGATTCCACTGGAGATGTGCTATCTCGGCTGGCAGGAATCGCTGGCGCAGTTCGCCGCGCTGGTGGAGCCGGACATTCCCGGCTGAACCCGATCTGGTCGAACACGGCGCACGCGCCGTTCAGGTGGCACGCTCGGCCACCACGCGCAGCCGGCGGTAATCCGCCTGCCATGCGCCGTCGCGCCAGATCGTTGGCATGAGCGCGGTTTCGGTTGCGGCCAGCACGGCTTCGCGCGTTGCTGTGTCGAACCCGTCCAGGTGGTGCGGCAGGAACTGCAGGATCCACTGCCGCAGTCCGTCCTCGCCCTTGAGCGGCGTGGGCAGTTCGAAATGCCAGGCGGCGCGCACGACGAGGCCGTGCAGTTCCAGCCGCGCGGCGTAGCCGGACAGGCGGGGAAAGTGCCAGGGGCTCCGGTAGTCGCGCCGGGCAACGCGCTGCAATGCGTCGGCGAAGGCGGTTTCCAGCGCGGCGCAGTTGCGGTAGCCGCCGAATTCGGCGACGAAGCGCCCGCCGGGTTTGAGTGCACGGGCGATGGCGCGCGCCGCATCGTCCGCACGCAGCACCCAGTGCAGTACGGCATGCGAGAAGACGGCGTCGAACTCGGTTTCGAACGGCAGCGCGGCGGCGTCGGCAACGCGAAAGTCGAGCGCAGGAAAACGCGCGCGGGCGGTGTCGATCATGGCGGGCGAGGCGTCGACGCCGACGACCTGCGCGCCGCGCGCGGCGATGGTGGCGGCGATGTCGCCCGTGCCGCAGCCGAGGTCGAGGATGCGTTCGCCGGCCTGCGGATCGAGCAGGTCGACGAGGGCCCGGCCGCGTTCGATGATGAAGCCGTGGCGGTCGAGATAGCGTTGGGCGTCCCAGTGCATGCGTTTTCCTCAGCGTGCGCGCACGGCCAGGCCGGACAGCGCGCGCCACTGGTGCACGGAGAGGCCCAGTCCGATGAGCAGTGTGCCGGCCCAGATGCGCACGCCGACGTGTTCGCCGTTGAGCGCGCTGCCCAGAAGCAGGGCGAGCACGGGCGTGACCAGGGTGATGAGCGCGACCTTGCCGGTTTCCATGTGCTTGATCACGTAGTAGTAGAGCGCGAAGCCGATCACCGAGCCGAACACGCCGAGGTAGACGATGGCGGCGCCGGCGCGCGGCGGCACGGCGGCAGGCACGCGGGCGCCGGCGCTCCACCACCACACCAGCGCGAACAGGGGCAGGGCGATGGCGAGTGCGCCCACGGTGGTGGCGAGTGGCGGGCTGTCGTCGCCGATGCGCTTCATCCATACCAGGCTGCCGGAATAGAGGACGACGGCGGCCAGCAGCGCGAGCACGCCGGCCAGCGCGTGGGCGCCGCCCATTTCGTGGCTGTCGCCGAAAATGACGACGAGGCCGGCCAGGCCCAGCAGCATGCCGGCGAGCTTGGCGCGGGTGAGCGTTTCGCCCTTCAGCCACAGCAGCGCCATCAGCCCCGTGATCAGCGGCGAGAGGCCGAACAGCACCGAGATCAGGCCGGAGTGGATGTACTGCGCCCCCCAGTAGGTGAGCGTCATCGCGCCGAACATGCCGAATCCGGCGGCGGCGTAGCTGGCGCGGGCGCGGCGGTGCAGCGGCAGGCCGATGCGCCAGGCGACGAGAACGAGCGCGGCGACGGCGAGCCCGATGGCCATGCGCGCGGCCACGGCAAACGAAAAATCGGTGCCCTGCGCGCTCCACTTGATGGCAAGCGGCGTGGTGGCCCAGATGAGAATGACGCCGAGGTAGGCGGCCGGGACGGACATTGAAACGCTCCAGAAGCTAAGGCAAAACATGACGGGCCAAACAAAAAGGCCGCGAACCTGTTGGGGTGCGCGGCCTTTCGGGGAAATCGGACGTCTACTGCGGAATCATCCTCTCTCCGGCCGGCGCGCGCGCATGGGCACCCACTTGCACAGCGGCAGTCGGCGAACGATGGCGGGAGCGGAGGCGTTCAGGTGAGGCATGTCCGCATTCTGGCTGGCGGCCCGCCGGGCTGTCAATCGAAGCGCGCGGTTTGTGCGGTCAGCGGCCCAGCCCGTGTTGTTTCAGCTTGCGGTAGAGCGTGCGCTCGGTGATGCCGAGCGCGGCGGCGACGCGTGCGCGGTGGCCGCCATGCGCATCGAGCAGGCTTTGCAGGTGGATGCGTTCCAGATCGCGCAGCGAGGCGGCCGAGGCGCGCGGCAGGAGCGGGGCCGGCGGAACGGCCGGCGGGTGCATTACGGGCAGCCGCAGGTCGGCCGCATGGATGAAGCCGTCGCGGCAGCGCAGCGCGGCCTGCTGCAGCAGATTGCGCAGCTCGCGCACGTTGCCGGGGAAGTCGTAGGCCTGCAGCGCGGCCAGCGCGTCGGGCGCGAGCCGGCAGACGGACTGGCCGCCGCCGAGGCGGCCGAGCAGGAAGTCGGCCAGTTCGGGCAGGTCGGCGGCGCGTTCGCGCAGCGCCGGCAGTTCCACGTCGATGCCGGCCAGCCGGTAGTAGAGATCGAGGCGATAGCGGCCGGCGTCGACTTCGTCGAGCAGTTTGCGGTTGGTGGCGGAGACGATGCGCACGTCTGCCGTGAGGCTCTGCGTACCGCCCACGCGGCGGAATTCGCCGGTTTCGAGTACGCGCAGCAGCTTGGCCTGCAGCGCAAGCGGGATTTCGCCCACCTCGTCGAGAAACAGCGTGCCGCCGTCGGCCAGCTCGAACAGGCCCTTCTTCAGGCCGCCGCTGCCGGAGAAGGCGCCGCGCTCGTGACCGAAAAGCTCGCTTTCGAACAGGCTTTCCGGCACGGCGGCGCAGTTGATCACGATGAAACCCGCGCCGGCGCGGCTGGAGCGCGCATGGATGAAGCGCGCGGCGAGCTCCTTGCCGACACCGGATTCGCCGTAGAGCAGGATCGAGGCCTCGCTTTCGGCCACCCGCGCGAGATGGTCCACGCAGCTCAGGAAGGCGGGCGAGCGGCCCACCATCTGCAGGGTGTCGCACAGGCTGCCGGGTTCGGTCTCAAGCGGAAACATCTGCTCGCCCAGATAGGTTGAGCCGTCCGCGCTGCGCAGGACGTGGCCGCGGATACGCGTGCGTTCGGGCTGGTCGTCGGCGTGGAAATGGGTATGCACGACCTCGACGGCCTCGCCGTGGCCGAACAGCGCCAGATGCGGACAGGCCTCGCCGTTTTCGTGGCAGGGCCGGGCGGAATGGTGGGAGACCTCGTGGCAGCGCCGGCCGACGACCTGGCCCGGCGCGACGCCGTGGCTGGCGCAGTAGCGCTGGTTGGCCGCGACGATGCGGTAGTGGCGGTCGATCACCACGAAAGGCTGGTCGTGGGTGTTGATGAGGCTTTCGAGATCGATGTCCATGGCCCGCTCCGTCATGACAGATGTGCCAAATTGTCATGACACATGCGACATGTCAATCCGGAAATTCCCCTGAAACCCGCATGCGGCCGTGCGCCGTGCGATGGCACGGCCGTTGCTCACTAAGGCCCATCACAACAACCCCCAGGAGATAGTGCAATGGCTCATATCGTAATTCTCGGCGCCGGCGTGGGTGGCATGACCATGGCGTACGAAATGCGCGAATCGGCACGCAAGGAGGACAAGATCACCGTCATTTCCAATGTGCCGTACTTCCAGTTCACCCCGTCCAACCCCTGGGTGGCGGTCAACTGGCGGACTCGCGAGGACATCACCCTGCCCGCGGGCACCTATCTGAACAAGAAGGGTATCGATTTCATTCCGGTGGGCGCGGCGCGCGTGCACCCGGAGCGCAACCAGATCGAACTCACCGACGGCCGGAACGTCGACTACGACTACCTCGTGATCGCCACCGGGCCCAAGCTCGCCTTCGACGAAGTGCCGGGCCTGGGACCCGAGGGCTTTACCCATTCGGTGTGCCAGGTGGAGCATGCGGCATCCGCCGGCCGCGCCTGGGACGGCTTCGTGCAGGCGCCCGGCCCCATCGTGGTCGGCGCGGTGCAGGGCGCATCGTGCTACGGCCCGGCCTACGAGTTCGCCTTCATCATGGATACCGACCTGCGCAAGCGCAAGCTGCGCGACAAGGTGCCGATGACCTTCGTTACCGCCGAACCCTATATCGGCCACCTGGGCCTCGGCGGCGTGGGCGATTCCAAGGGCCTGATGGAATCGGCCCTGCGCGACCGCCACATCAAGTGGATCTGCAACGCCAAGGTCACCAAGGTCGAGGCCGGCAAGATGTTCGTCGCCGAGCACAACGAAAAGGGCGAGGTGATCAAGGAGCACGAGCTGCCCTTCGCCTATTCGATGATGCTGCCCGCGTTCAAGGGCATCGACGCGGTGTTCGGCGTCGAGGGACTCACCAATCCGCGCGGTTTCATCACTGTCGACCCCTATCAGCGCAACGCAACGTTCAAGAACGTGTTCTCGGTGGGGGTCTGCGTCGCCATTCCGCCGGTGGAAGCGACGCCCATCCCGGTGGGCACGCCCAAGACCGGTTACATGATCGAGTCGATGGTCACCGCCACCGCGCACAACATCCGCGCGCTGCTCGACGGCAAGGAGCCGGAGGAAAAAGCGACCTGGAACGCGATCTGTCTGGCCGATTTCGGCGACACCGGCGCGGCCTTCGTGGCACTGCCGCAGATTCCGCCGCGCAACGTGAACTGGTTCAAGCAGGGCAAGTGGGTGCATCTGGCCAAGATCGCCTTCGAGAAGTACTTCATGAACAAGATGAAAAAAGGGACGACCGAGCCGCTCTACGAAAAATATGTGCTCGGCATGATGGGCATCAAGAAGCTCAAGTAAGGCCCCGTACTGCGAGTCGGTGCGCCGACGTTCATGAAGCCAACGGTTTGCTGTGCCCGCGCCCGATGTCCGGGTGCGGGATTCGATTGTTGTCATGACGGAGGAGACTCAAAGATGGAACAAAGCACCAGCAGACGGAATTTCATGAAACTGAGCGGCGTCCTGCTCGCCGCAGGCGCCACGGGGGCGGCGGGTCTGGCCCGTTCGTCCGGCGCGGCGGCCTCGCCGGCGATCGTCACCGGCGGGATGGCGGCGCTGCCGAAACCCAGAGGGCCGCGCCTGGTCGTGGTGGGCGGCGGCACCTCGGGCCTGACCATCGCCAAGTACGCCAAAAAGGCCTACCCCGGGTTCGACGTGGTCCTGGTGGAAAAGCGCGACATGTATTCGTCGTGCTTCTCCAGCAACCTGTGGTACGCGGGGCTGGTCGACCTGGAATTCCTGGCCGATCACAGCTTTCTGGATGCGGCAGTCAACAACGGTTACACCTACTTCAACGCGACGGTGACCGGCCTCGACCGTGCAAGCCGCACACTGGTCACGAGCGAGGGCGACATCCGCTACGACTTCCTCGTGCTTGCGCCCGGCATTTCGTACGACTACGAGAAGATCGGCGTGAAGGACGCGGACACCATAGCGGCCCTGCGCCAGACCTATCCCGGCGGTTTCGTCGCGCCGACCGAGCACGCGACCATCCACCGCAAGATCAAGGAATTCGAGGGCGGTGTGTTCGTGCAGACGGTGCCTTCGGGCAACTACCGCTGCCTGCCCGGGCCCTACGAACGCGCCTGCATGATCGCCTCGGTCTTCAAGCGCAACAAGGTGAAGGGCAAAGTGCTGGTGCTGGATGCCAATCCGGAGGTGACCATCAAGAAAGACGGTTTCCACGCCGCCTTCAACGAGCTCTACAAGGGCTATCTCGAATGGCTGCCGTCGAAGGGCGTGACCGGCGTCGACGTGGAGAAGCGCATCATCAAGACCGAGTTCGACGAATACAAGTTCGACGACGCGGCGATCTACGCCAACGTGCGCGGCTCCACGCTGATCGAGCAGCTCGGCCTGATGGCGCCGGCAAACAAGAGCAACCAGAAGGAGGCCAACGTCGACACGCGCTACTACAACATCGTCGGCGACCCGCACGTGTACGTGACCGGCGATTCACGGCCGCATCCCTACTCCAAGAGTGCGAACACGTCCAATACCGAAGGCCATTACATGGCCCGGGTGCTGGCCGCGCGCGCGCAGGGCAGGGAAATCCCGTGGGTCAGCCCGCGCACCATCTGCTATTCGATGGTGAACGCGAACCCGATGGAGGCGATCAGCGTCGACGCGGGCTACGACTACAGCGCGGAGAAGGATGTCATCACCGGCTTCTCGAAAGACACCCGTACCTTCGAGAGCCGCGATGCCGCCAAGGGGCAGGCCACGCTGGAATGGGCGCGTGGCATCTACCGCGACATGTTCGCCGCCTGAGCGCGAAGGGCCGCCCGTGCGGGCGGCCCGCAACTGCGGAGACAACATGGACAGACGTGGATTCGTGAAACTGTGTAGCGGTTCGGCTGCCGGCCTGGCGCTGGCCGACTGGACGCACAGGGCGGCCGCGGCCGATTTCGAGGCCGCACCGCCTGCCCGGCTGGTCGGCGGCGATGGCGTGCCGCTGAAGGCCGCGGACATTCCTGCCGGCGAGGCGCTGGTGTTCGCCTACCCGATGGCGGGTGTGCCCTGTTTTCTGATCAATCTGGGCGACCGCGCCGCGCATCCCGCGTCGATGCGGAATGAGGACGGCGATTACGCTTGGCCCGGCGGCGTCGGGCCGGGGGGGCGGTTCGTCGCGTTCGTGGCGATCTGCACGCACCAGATGAGCTACCCCCAGCCCGCGGTGTCCTACCTGCGCTATGCGGCGAGCGGCAGCGAACTGGCCGGTGCGCCGGGCCGGATCGTGTGCTGTGCGCATGCCAGCGCGTTCGACCCCGCCGAGGGTGCGCGCGTGACCGGCGGCCCGGCAACCCTGCCGCTGTTGCCGGTCCGGCTCGCCTACGATGCCGCCAGCGATGGCCTGGCCGCCGACGGTATTCTGGGCATGGCCTTCGTGCAGCGCTTTTTCAAGACCTACAAGGCCGACCTCAATGCCCGTTTCGGGCCGGGCGGCTACCGCGAGGCGGTCGGCGATACGACGGCCTGCGTGCCGCTCAGCCGCTACAGCGGCGTCGTGCCGACGTGCTGAACGGCCGGTAGGCAAGGGCTTTCTCGGGCCTTGTGAGGCCATTTCCTGGGGCGCTGTCTGGCGCCCTTTTTTTGCCGGTGTAATCGGCAGAGGGCGACGCGCAAGCCGCCAGGGCCGACCGGAACGGGGCGACGCCGGACGGGCTCGCCGCAGACAAAAGACAAACCGTTTTGCCATCTCCCGCCGCCGGGAACATAAACCCGGCGGCGGCGTCAGGTTCATATCAGGAATGATATAGAAAATAAGAATGATTCGTAATAGCTAGAAATGCCGATATCGATCCGGCGATTCCAGCGGTTTCATTCACCACTAGCGCAAGGGAGAAAAATTGTGATGTTGCGAGCCTGCCTCAAAGGCCGGTCCGGGCTGTTGGCCCTGGCCGTGTCCACCTGCCTGCCGTTTCCGGCGGGCGCACAGGAAGCAAAACAGTCGATGGACACGGTTGTCGTGACGGCGGCGGGATTCGAACAGGATCTGGCGCAGGCGCCGGCGACCATCACCGTCATCACGCGCGAAGAGCTGGACGGCAAATACTACCGTGATGTGACCGACGCGCTGCAGGACATTCCCGGCGTCAGCATCGAGGGCGGTTCGGGCGGCAAGATCGAGAACACCTCGGTGACCATTCGTGGCCTGAACGAGAACTACGTGCTGTTCCTGGTCGACGGCAAGCCGCTTGGCGCGTCGTCGGAGGCCTATTACAACGGATTCGGCGGCGGTGCGCAGGCGGGCTGGCTGCCGCCGCTGTCAGCGATCGAGCGCATCGAGGTGGTGCGTGGCCCGATGTCTTCGCTGTACGGATCGAGCGCGCTGGGCGGGGTGATCAACATCATCACCCGGAAAGTCGGCGAAAAATGGGGCGGCAGCGCCACCCTCGACACCGTGCTGCAGGAAAACGGCGATGCCGGCGCCACCTACCAGGGGCGCTTCTATCTCAATGGCCCGCTGATCGAAGACCGGCTCGGGCTGGTGCTCTACGGTTCGCAGTATCAGCGCGACGAAGACGATTTCGCCGGCGGCTATGCGTTCAAGAAACGCAAGGACATCACCGGCAAGCTGCACTGGAAACTGACCGGTAGCCAGAGCCTGGAGCTCGAAACCGGCGTGGCCGAACACGACAACGTCCGTACCGCAAAAACCGGTGCGGCCGGGGACATGGCCAACCGGCGCACGCATGTGGGCCTCATGCACGACATCGAGTGGCGTCAGCGGGTCAGCACCAAGTCGTTTCTGATCATGGAGGACGTAGACATCGTGAACGGCACCAACGAGTCGGCCTACAAGGCGGCGACGGTCAACAGCAAGACGGTGATCGGACTGGACAGTCAGATGATCACGGTCGGCGGCGAATACAAGAAAGAGGAGGTCAACCACGATGCGAGCCGCTTCCCGGGTTCGACCAGCCTGGACCTCTCGCGCTGGCAGGCCGCGCTGTTCGCCGAAGACGAGTATTTCATTACCGAGAAGCTGGCGATCACCGGCGGCCTGCGCCTGGATCACAACGAACGCTTCGGTTCCGAAGTGACGCCGCGGTTGTACGGCGTGTACCACCTCACCGATGCGCTTGTGCTGAAAGGCGGCGTGAGCGGCGGCTACAAAACGCCCACGCTCAAGCAGACGGACGACAAGATTGTCGAGAATGCCGCGCGCGGCGCTGCCTGGGACGTCGGCAATCCCGACCTGTTGCCCGAGCGCAGCACCAACTACGAAATGGGCGTTGCGTGGACCGTGCCGCAACGCTACAGCGCGGGCGCGACCTATTACGAGACCAGGTTCGAGGACAAGATCGACCGGGTGGAAATCTGCTCCAGCCCGGTTGGAATGACGAACTGTCAGGGGCCCGACGGCAGCTTCCGCAACCGTATCAACCAGTACACGAATCTCGATTCGGCCGAGCTGCGGGGGCTTGAGCTGAGCTTTGGCGTGCACATCACGCCGCAGGCGCATTTCAGTGCCAATTACACCTGGTCCGACAGTGAAATCACCAGCGGCGCGAACGTCGGTTCGCCCCTGAGCGACCTGCCCCGGCATATGTTCAACCTGGGGCTGGACTGGAAACCCACGAGCCGCGTGGGGGTGTGGGGCAAGGCGCGCTACAAGAGCCGCAGCCTCGAAGCGGGGACCGCACAGATTCCGGAGTACACCCTGGTGGATATCGGCGGCTCGTACAGGCTGCACAAGAATCTGACGGGCTTTGCCGGCATCTACAACCTGCTGGACAAGGAAGTGGAAACCGCCGAATACGGCAAGACGCTGGACGGCCGGCGCCTGTATGTCGGCGTGACGGCGGCGTTTTGATGGCGCGCATTCCGGAAAGGACAGATCGGATATGACACACGCTGTTTCGACGCCGGCGATGCGTTCGCGCGCAGGCCTCCCGACACGCTACCGGCTGGCAGTGCTGTCGCGTCTGCTGGCGGCCGTATTCGGCGGCTACGCGCTGGCCGTGACGGCGGATATCGCACTGGGGCAGTTGCTGGCGGCCGGGGGCATGCACCGGGTGCATGCCGTGACGGCCGGTGCGCTGCTGGCTTTCGTCGTCCATGCCTGCGCGGCGCTCTGGGTATTTGCCACGCGCAGCGCCTGGCGCGCCTGGCTGGGCACGCTCGTGCCCGCGGCCGGTCTGGCGCTGCTCGCCGGATGGATGATGCCGGGAGGCGCATCGTGAGAGCGGATGGGAAGCCGGAAGGCCTGCGCGGCGCCATGTCGTGGGTGCATACCTGGAGCGGCCTTCTACCCGGATGGCTGCTGTATGCGGTGTTCTTCACGGGCACGCTCAGTTTCTTCCTCGACGAAATCAATACCTGGATGAAACCGGAAACCCACCGCTCTGCGGCGGGTCCGCAGATGGTCGAGAATGCACTGCGCCAGATGGCGCTGATCGCGCCCGCGGCGGGCCGCTGGAATCTCGTGCTGCCGGGCGAACGCCAGACCACCGTGTCGGCGTCCTGGCCCAAACCGGTACCGCCGGGCGAGCCCGCCCCGCGCGGCCGCGCGCCGGTCGAGCGGGCCGAGCTCGACGCCACCACCGGCGAACGGATCGAGGTGCGCGATACGCGCGGCGCGCAGTTTCTCTATCGTTTCCATTTCGAGTTGCACGGCATGCCGAGGGAATGGGGGCGCTGGATCGTCGGCGTTGCGACGATGCTGATGTTCGTGGCGATCCTGAGCGGCGTCATCACGCACAAGAAGATATTCACCGAATTCTTCACCTTTCGGCCCGGCACCCGGCCGCGTTCATGGCTGGATGCGCACAATGCAACGGGTGTGCTGGCCCTGCCGTTCCACGTGATGATCACGCTGAGCGGGCTGCTGCTGTTGATGGGCACGCTCATGCCATGGGGCGTCAAGGCGCTTTACGAAGGCGATACCGCGGCCTACGCGAGCGAGCGGCGCGCGCTCGCCAACCCGGGCGGCGTCACCGGCCAGAGCACGCCGGCACGCGACAGCGCCGGCCGCGCGGCCGGCACAGGGCGTAGCGATGGGGACGCGCAGGCGCAGCGGACCGCCCGTAACGGCGAAGGGCGCGAACGGGCCCAGCGCGAGCGCGTTCGGGTACCGCTGGCCGATATCGGGCCCATGCTCGAGACCGCGCGCCAGCACTGGCCGGAACGCGGCATCGGTACGATCACCGTCAATGCGCCGGGCACCGCGCGCGCCACCATCGAGATGCGCGAGCAAGGCGGCCGGAGCCTGGCCAATCGCGGTGCCAGCGAACGCCTGGTGTTCGACGGCACGACCGGCGCGTTGAAAGCGTTTCATGACGGCCGCCGCGACAGCCCGTTTGCAACCCGGGTCGCCAATGTCCTGACGGCCGCCCATCTGGGACGGCTGGCGGCCCCGGCCCTGCGCTGGCTGCTGTTTCTGTCCGGCGTGGTCGGAACGGTCATGATCGCGCTGGGACTGGTGCTGTGGCTGGTCAAGCGTACGGCCGAACGCCGCAAGGGCGCGCGTCCGCACGCGGGCCATCGCCTGGCCGCCGTACTCAATCTGAGCGTCATCGGCGGCCTGTCGATCGCGACAGCGGGCCTGTTCTGGCTCAACCGTCTGTTGCCGCCCGATCTGGCGGGACGGTCGGCCTGGGAGATCAAGGGGTTCTTTCTGATCTGGCTGGCAGCCCTGCTGCATGCGGCTGTGCAAGCCGGCCGCCGGGGGTGGATCGTGCAGATGGGGCTGGCTGCCCTGTTGTTCGCGTTGCTGCCGCTGCTCAACCCGATGACCGGCGGCGCAGGCCTCGCGAGCAGCGTGGCACGCGGTCAGTGGCCGGTGGCAGGCTTCGATTTCGCGGTACTGGCACTGGCACTGGCGCATGCCGCCGTGGTCGGGTATCTGCTGCGCCGGCCGGTGCGGCAAGGCGGTGCGACATGAGCGCCCTGTTGTCCGCCGGTCTGCTGGCGCTGGCCGGTTTTGCCGGTCTGGCCGCAGGGATGCGCAGGCATCAGGCCGGTCTGGTCGGCACGTCGCCCGGCAAGTCCGCTGTACGTGTCGTCCGGCTGGCCGGCATGCTGCTGCTTGCGGGCTCGGTCTGGCTCGCGGCAGACGGCCGAACCCTGTCGATGGGCGTGACGATCTGGTTTGGCCTGGCGATGCTGTCTGCACTGGCGCTGGGGCTGAGTTTCACCTACTGCGCGCGCCGATGCCTGCTGGGGCTGGTGCTTACGGCCCTGTGCGCGGGGCTGTTGCTCGCGGGGTTGCGGGCAGGTTAGGCGAACGGGGCGGAGAATCGGCGCGTGAAGATCCTTGTCGTCGAAGACCACGGCGAGCTGCGTGCGCTGCTGATCGAGCAGCTCGAACGATCCGGGTTTGCGGTGGATGGCGTGGCCACCGGCGGGCAGGCGCTGACGGCGCTGCATCTGAACAATTACGACGCCATCGTACTCGACCTCGGCCTGCCGGACATCGACGGCATGCAGGTGCTGCGCAGGCTGGCCAGCCCTTCCGGCCAGCGCTTGCCCTGCATCGTCCTGACGGCCCGGGACGCTCTGGACAGCCGCGTCGCAGGGCTGAATGCCGGAGCCGACGACTACATCCTGAAGCCGTTCGACATGAGCGAACTGATCGCCCGTCTGCGGGCCGTACTGCGGCGGGCGGGCAATATCGTCGAGGAAACGCTGGCGCTGTACAACGTGACCTATGACCCGGCCTGCATGCAGATGGAAGTGTGCGGTCGCGTGGAAGTGCTGCCGCGACGCGAAGCCATGCTGTTCGAAGAGTTGATGCGCGCCGCGCCGCGCATCGCGGTGAAGGACCGGCTCGAACAGTGTCTGTACGGGAATCACGAACCAAGTTCGCAGAATGCCATCGAGGCGCTGGTGTCGCGGTTGCGCCGCAAACTCCAGCAGTTCGGCGCGGATGTACGCATCGAGACGGTGCGGGGCGTGGGTTACAGGCTTTCGCCGCAGGCAGGGAAAAGCGGGCGCATATGAAGGCAAGCAGCCTGCGCCGCCGCGTGCTCGTGTCGATGGTCGTCGTGATTGTCGTGACGGTCGGCTGCCTCAGCCTCTATCTGCACGGTACCCGGGACATCCTGCGTCGCGGCCTGATGCATATCCAGGCCAAAGAGATTGCCGCGGCCTTCATCGCCAGCGGAAATATCGATCACCTGCCGCGCGAGTATGCCGGAGGCGAGGTGTCGTACACGCTCTATGGCGCCGATCGCGAGGTGCTGTGGGTTTCGTCCGGCCGGACCCGGCCGCTGCGTTATCGCGACGATACGCTGGAGAGCCTGCGCTGGCGGTTCTGGCATCGTCTCGATGTGGGGCGCTTCATCAATGTGGCCCTGCCGCTGGAGGATGGCCGCACCCTCATGATTTCGCGGCGCGACCAGAACGAGCGTGCCGCCATCGAGGCGCTGCTCGATGCGCGCCTGAAGCAGAGTCTGGTGCTGGCGCTGACGCTCGCTGCGCTCGTGTGGTTTCTGATGGCCTGGGCACTGGCGCCGGTCCGGCGCGCGGCGCAGGCCGCGGAAGCCATCGCTCCGGGCCAGATACGGCAGATTCCCGAAGCGCCGCTGCCGGAGGAAATCCGCCCGCTCGTGCGCGCGCTGAACCGTGTCGCTGTCCGGCTCGGCGAGAGCCTCGAAGCCGAGCGTGAAATCCTGGCCAACGGTGCGCACGAGCTGCGCACGCCTCTGACCGTACTCGATCTGCGCCTGCAGAAATTCGAACAGGACGGCCAGGTCGACTGGCCCGAAGTACGCGAGGATCTGCAGCGTTTGCGCCGGGTGGTAGAGCAGTTGCTGCAGCTCGCCCGTTCGGAAGACGCGGCGGCAACCGAAGCCGCCGGCACCTGCCTGCTGGCGGCCCTGGTGCGCGAGGCCGTCGCGGGGGTTTATCCGCTCTTCGAAGCGGAAGGACGGGCGGTCCGGGCCGAACTCGGTAACGATGAACCGCGGGTGTGCGGCACCGCCGACGCGGTGCTCGAAGCCGTCACGAATGGCCTCGAAAATGCCCTGGCGCACGGTCGCGGCACGGTTTGCATCCGCTTGTCGGTCGTCGGGGCGCATGTGTTGCTCGATATCCAGGACGAAGGCGAGGGCGTGCCGCTGGAGCGGCAGAGCGAGTATTTCAGGCGCTTCCACAAGGGGCGGCAGGATTCCCCCGGGGCCGGACTGGGGCTGGCCATCGTGCAGCGCATCATGCTCAACCTCGGAGGAACGGTGGAATTCGTTTCCTGCGCCCCCGGCATCCTGCGCTATCGTTTTCCGCTCGCCGCCGGGCATGGTCCGGAGTCGGCCGCCGTCTGAAGCGCGGCTGCGTTTGCAGGTGGCATTGGCTGTGCCGGTATGGCGGTGGATAATGTCGCCACACGTCTTGGTGTTGCCGTAATCGCGGCGATCCCGCCCCTTCTGCGGCAAGACGGTGGCTACGATGAAAGGGCGTTTCCGCATGCTGCTGATGATCGATAACTACGATTGAGGTCTACTGGCGTCTATCAACCTCCATGGAACAACTCTAAGTCTATGTTTTTAAAGGGTTGATCGTCCATCGAGCGATTCTGAAAGCTGGACAAATCCAGTGCTCATGTGTGTAATGGAGTGTGTAACGGGCCAAACTGGAGGCGTTATACACATGGCACTCACAGCACTCAATCTTCTCTCGGCGCGCAAAGTGGAAACGGCGCAGCCCAGGCCCAAGGTGTACCAACTCCGGGACGGAGGCAGCCTCTTTTTGCGCGTTCAGCCCAACGGCTCCAAGCTCTGGTGGTACCGCTACCGGCTGGGCGGCGCTGAACAGGTGTACTCAATCGGGGTGTACCCAAAGGTCACGCTGGAGGCAGCCCGTGCGGAACGGGACCGGGCAAAGGCGTTGGTCAAGAAGGGCCTCGACCCCATCGTGGAGAAAAAGGCGGCGATCGCCCTCCAGGCCGACACATACGAACGCACGTTCGAGACCGTTGCTCGGGAGTGGATCGTCAGCAATGCTCACTGGAGCGAGTACTACACCAACCAGGTCACCAGCTACCTTGAGAAGGATGTTTTCCCCCGGATTGGCAAGTTGCCGATCAGCAGCATCAGGGCTCCACATCTGCGCCCCATCATCAAGGATGTGGCGGCTCGTGGCGCGAAGACTGTGGCGATCCTCATCCGCCAGTGGTGTGGGCAAATCTTCAGTTATGCGGCTGCCCAAGGTCTCTGCGAATACGATCCTGCCGCCTTGCTCAAGGGACTGGTCAAGCGCCCTCAGGTCCGCCACAACCCTCCGTTGACATGGGCAGAGATCCCGGACTTTCTCAATCGTGTGGACAACGAAGGGGGTTACCAGACGACAGTCCTCGCCCTCAAGCTGATGGCTTTGACCTACGTGCGCACCGTAGAACTGCGCAAGGCCTCCTGGGAAGAGTTCGACCTGGACAACGCCATGTGGTCGATTCCGTCCGAGCGCATGAAGATGCGACGCCCCCATCTGGTTCCCCTGTCACGGCAGGCGGTGGCCGCTCTTAGGGAACTACATGCTCTAACTGGCGGCGGCAAAGTATTGTTCCCGAGCTACAGAAAGCCGGGACAAGTGATGTCGGCAACGACGCTCAATCAAGCACTCAAGCGCATGGGTTATGGCGGACGGTTTTCGTCCCATGGCTTCCGCTCGACCGCAACGACGATCCTTGGACTGTTGGGATATCCGGAGAAGCGGGTCGATCTTCAACTCGCTCATTCCAAAAAGAGCAAGGACTCATCGCGCGCGCCCTACGATCACACGAAGTTTGTGGAGTCCCGCAAGGTAATCATGCAGGACTGGGCTGACATCCTTGACTCATTGCAGGCAGGGAAACCCGTTGAAGGGGTCACGAAGGCGTTTGGCCCCATGTCGAAGCGTAGAACGGCGCTGCTCCGTGTCATAGAGCGCGAGTGATGTCTGCTGCTTGGCGAGTGGAATGCCTAATGCACGTGTAGCACCTTGAACTGAAGACGCAGAACGAGGACATTGGCACTCGACTAGGTTGGAGCATTCTTGGCGACCTGCAGTGCTCTGCGCTCGAACCGCTCTGAAACAACGTCGGCTTGTCCGCAGGGCCGCTGCAGGTGGGTCACGATCTCGTAGGGTCCGTCAGACAGCGGCCGTGTGTGAATGCCCCATCCCTGCGCATGCTCAATGCGCGATTGCGCGGATACCCCGACGCCGTAGCCGGCAGCGACCCATAGCGCGATCATCTCGAAGGAAGAGACACGCTGAATGTTCTGTTGACTCACCGCGGGAAGAGAAGGCAGCCGCTGATCCAGCAAAGGGCAATTCTCTGCAGGCCAGCGAAAGACGGAGTAGTCCAACAGTTCGGCGATCGTGAGCTTCGCCTGGTCAAGTAAGGGAAAGCGCAACGGCATGGCGACGGCCATGTTCTCGGTCCATAGAGGTTGGCTTTTCAGCGACGGATCGCTCGATCCTTCAAGCGTCATGCCCGCGTCGTAGCGGCCTTCCCGAAGTCCCGCAATCAAATCATCGGCTGTGACCTCATGAAACGAAATGGTGACTTCCGGCTCTTCCGCACGCTGCAACGCAAGCAATGCCGAAAGATGCGATGACGGTACGCCAGGCGCTATGGCAAGCCTGAAATTGGAAAAGGAAAACTGGCTGGTGGCGTCGTGCATGAGAGCCCCCACAAAGCGATCGGATCAAAAAGGCGAGCCACCATGATAGCCAAAAGAGATATCTTTAACGTGGTTAAATTCGGTCGATTGATCGACGCTTCTGGTGATGCAGAAGCGCAGCGTTCAACCGGGCCGCCCCCCTGGCACAACCACCTATGAAGCCGAGCCGGCACTGGCCTTCGGCCAAGCGGTGCGTGCTGCCCGCTTGGCGCAGGGAGTCGCTCAGGATGAATTCGCGTCCATGGCTGGTATAGCTCGCTCGCATATGGGCAAGATCGAGCGTGGGGAGCACATGCCCACGCTCGCATTGATACTGAAAATCTCCGCTGCCCTCAGCATAAGTGCGGCAGAGCTGATGAGTGCAACGGAACGCAATCTTCGTGCCGATGCCCAATCTTAAGTGGTGCGGTCCGTTGCGTCAGTCGCTCGAAGGGTCCCGGAGGCGGTCGATAAATCGCACCAGCGAAGCCGATGAGTTGCTGCTTTCGAGTCGAAGCAGGTAGGTGGTGATCACGGCTGTATCCAGCGCCAATGGACGGATCACCACGTCCGGTCGCTGGCTGACCGGAATCTTGGTCGCCGTCATGAAGCCCACGCCGTAGCCGGCACCGACCAAGGTGAGCATCATGTCCAGCGAGGAAACCTCCTCAACGACATTCAGTTTGTGTTCCTGGGTCTGCAGGAGGCGCGCCAACTCGCGGCAGTAGCCTTCGCACACCTGGGGATCGCACAGGACAAGAGGATGCCCCCGGAGTTCATGGAGTGGAACCTCCTTGTGGACGAGCAGTGCGTGCCGGGCTGGCAAGGCGACCACCAGCGGGTCCTGCCAGATAGGTTCGGCGACGATGCCATCACCGACGTCGGCGGTATGAGCGAATCCGATGCAGAAGTCGCCCGAGCGCAGGCCGCGCAACTGCTCGGCCAAAGGCACTTCGGACATCCGTATCTCGATCTCGGGTTCTTCGGCACGGCAACGGGCTAGAAACGCCGACAGCCGGGGATCGAGCGCGCCGTCGGATACGGCGATGCGCAGGCTGCCTCGCAAGCCCGCCGCGACAGCCTTGACGTTCTCGCGGGCCTGCTCCAGGACGGTGAATAGCCGGCGAGTGTCCTGCAGGAACACGGCACCCGCAGCGGTCAGTCGGGTGCCCCGGCGGTCCCGGTCGAAGAGCACAGCGCCTAACTCGTCCTCAAGCTCCTTGATGGCGCGGGACAGAGGAGGTTGCTCAATGTGAAGACGCTCAGCCGCCCGTGTGAAATGAAGCTCTTCGGCCAAAACGATAAAGCAACGCAGATGCCGCAGTTCCATGAGCAATGTTCCTATACAGGCGCTGACGACCTCCTTCTGTTTGCTCCACGCTATGCGCGTTGAAAACCTCTTTTAAGCGATGTTTTTTCATGTGTTCTTGAGCATGAGATGTAGGCGTTCAACTTTTCCAAACGAGAGATCGGGCTGTGTTTGACCGAGCATTCAAGAGCCCTGTTTATCTACGGCGCTAAGGGTCAATCTTTACAATGTCCCCAATGTCTTGTACGTATGCAAGTGCATAGGCCATCTCTCCAGAGGTTTGCGTATGCAAAAACATCAATGGCTGTCCTCGTGTTATCTCGTCACCTAAGTGCACCTGCAATTGAATCCCTGCGGCTGGACTCTCAGGCGCACCGGCCAATTTGGCTAAACGAGAAAGCTTACGGTTGTCGATGTGTACTGCTCGGCCTGAAGTGGTTGCCAAAAGCGGTTCGACATAGAGAGCTTGGGGCGGCTCACGAAATCCCCCCTGAGCCGCGCAGATTCTCTGAAATTTTTCCCACGCGCGGCCACTGCTGATCGTCTCATGAGCCAACCGAAGTCCCTCCCCTTCTTTGGCGACGCCGCCAAGCTCAAGCACCGCGCCCGCCACCAACGCCACGCGGTCACATAGGTCTTGCGGCGCATCCGCCTCGTTGCGCAATACGGCCAACACGTCGCGCGCCTCCAACGCCGGGCCGATACCTCTGCCGACAGGCTGATTCCCGTCTGTAAACAGGCAACGCAATACAAGGCCAAATGACGCGGCGACTTCCGAAAGGTGATGCGCAAGATGCTCGGCAGTTTCCCGGCTGCGGACTTTTGCGGTTGGCCCAACCGGAATATCGATCACGATGTGGGTCGCCCCTGCTGCAATCTTCTTGGATAACACCGAGGCAATCAGTTGTCCTTGCGTGTCGATATCCAGTTCACGCTCAATACGCACGAAGATGTCGTCCGCGGGGCTGAGGTGCATCGCGCCGCCCCACGCCACGCATCCACCCTCTTTCTCCACGACCTTTCTGAGCGTATCCAGGTCCAGGTCTACAGGAGCCAGCGTTTCCATGGTGTCCGCGGTGCCAGCGGGAGAGGTGATGGCGCGTGATGAGGTCTTGGGCATCACCAATCCATTGGCTGCGGCGATGGCAACCACCAACGGCGTGGTGCGATTTCCCGGTAATCCGCCCACGCAATGCTTGTCCACAACAATCGGAGCCTGCCATTGCAGGTGATCCCCGACATCGACCATCGCACGGGTGAGATGGATGGTCTCTTGCATATCCAGAGGCAGTACCGCCGTTGCGGTCAGGAAGGCCGAAAGTGCGACATCGGTATAGCGACCATCGACCACATCACGGACGATCGCCTGCAACTCCGTCGTTTGCAGTCGGTGGCCGTGAATTCGCGCACGCACGGCCGACAACGATTCGAGCAGCGGAGGATGCCGAACCTGCACAAGATCGCCCTCATGAATGTCCAGGGCATCCCAGGCGGCCTCGGACAGAGCGATCTGTCCGGTTTTGAGCAGATCGCTGTCGATTTGGTACAGTAGCGCTTGCACAGTGCGGTCGCCGGCAATGATCAGTACCTGTGACCGCGGTGCCAGCCCTTCGGCACGGCAGACATGGCAATCGGTACGCATCAAGACGACGGGTTGATGCTGGGCATGCAGTCGCATGCGCAATGCTTGCAAGGCGGGTGTCTGGGGCGTGATGCGGGCACTCACAGGGCGAACTCCTGGTTTTGCATGGGCACCGATGCGTGCCAATTGAGTTCGCGCTGGATACGTTCGCGCAGCGCCTCAGAGGCATCAGATTCACCGTGAACAATGAACACTCTTTCCGGCGCCTTGGTAAAGCCGCGCAGCCATCGCATCAGCTCATCGCTGTCGGCATGAGCCGACAACATCGGAAGCTCGGCGACCTCCGCATTGATCGGCATCCAGCGTCCACGAATCTTGACTTCGCGAGCGCCCTCAAGCAGTTTGCGTCCGCGCGTACCTGCGGCCTGAAATCCAGAGAACAGCAGCGTGTTCTGATGAATGCCGCCAAACGCTTCTATGTGATGCAACACGCGGCCACCTGTGGCCATGCCGCTGGCGGAAATAATCACCTTGGGGTATCGATTCGCCGATAGTGCCTTGGACTCTTCAACGTCGCGCACGTATTTGACTTCCGAAAATGCGGCCTCGAAATCGTGTTGCGTGAGCTTGTGGTCGTCGGAGTGGCGGTGCAGCAGCACAGTTGCGTTGGTGGCCATCGGACTGTCCAGATAGACGGGCACGTTGCGGAGCCGACCGCGCTGTCGCAGCAGCCACAAGTCGTAGATCAACGACTGCGCTCGTCCCACGGCAAAAGCGGGAATTACCACCGTGCCTCCGCGGCGAGTCGTGCGCTCGATGATGTCGCCCAGCGCTTCGACGGCATCGGAACGGTCATGACGACGATTGCCATAGGTGGACTCGATGATGATGTAGTCCGCTTCCGTGACTGGTTCAGGATCAGGCATGACCATGTCGTCAAAGCGTCCCAAGTCGCCGGAGAACACCAAACGCTTGCCGCCAATGTCGATCTGAGCCGTCGCCGCCCCAAGAATGTGACCGGCGCTGCGCAGCAGTAGACGGGCATTGCCCGGCAATTCAGTCTCTTGATGCAGCGGCACCGGTTTGAACTGCAGGAGCGTACGTTCTGCATCCCGAACCCGATACAGCGGAAGGGCTGGCTTGTGTTTGGAAAATCCTTTTCGATTGGCGAAATCGGCGTCCTTCTCCTGCAACCAGGCGCTGTCGAGTAGGATGAGTTCGGCGACATCTCGCGTGGCTGAGGTCGAGAAAATCTTCCCGCGGAACCCGTCCAGCACCAATCGGGGCAGATACCCACAATGATCCAGGTGCGCATGCGTTAATACGACCGCATCGATGTCCTTGGGCTCAACTGCCAGGCGCTGCCAGTTAAGTTCGCGCAGGTTTTTCAATCCCTGGAACAGTCCGCAGTCGATCAAGATGCGGGTATTGCCATGGGTGATAAGGTGCTTGGAGCCGGTGACGGTGCCGGCACCACCCAGGCTGGTCAATGAGAGCATGTATTTGTCTCCTCGCTTGTTGGTGGGTTGTGAAATCAGGAGCTGGCGCGGTCACTGCGGACCGTGTCAGAACCACTTGAAATTCACGCGTCGGTCGCGGCAGCAGCAGCCTGCGAACTGTTCCAGCCGGTCACTTGCGCAGCGGCATAGATGGCATCCACCCAGGTGCATCGATTGGCGATCAGCATTCCAGCCACATCGAGTGTGCCGCCGCGGTTGATGTAGCCCAAAGCCCGCGTCTTCGAGGGGCCGCTGTCAATGCGGCGCAGCACGCCCAGCATCGGCTCAGGGCGGGTATGGCTCATCAACACGCGCGGCAGGTGAGGCGGGAAGAGCGCTTGCAGTGCTTCGTCACCGAGCACGAAGGCGGCCTCAAGGTCGTCTCGTGGAATGCGCAGACGGCCGGGCTCGATCGCCACGGTGACGCACGACGTAAACCCATGGTGCCCCAGGCGGGCGTGGGCTTTGAGCGCTTCCTCCAACTGGTAGGCGCCAATCGCCACGAACTGCAGTTGTGCTGTAGCCGGATCGCCGGCTACATGGGCTGCGCCGTGCTCGATCAGCGATTGAGCGGCGGCGGCATTGAAGTGATTCGGCGTGTCGCGCTTGGAGACCACAACACAAGCCACTTGGCCCCGGCTGGCGTAGACCGCTCGCAGCGCGGCGCACGCCGTGTTGGCATCCACCGGGAACAACACGCGTGCGGTGTCCGACATCTCCCCCAGCAATGCTTCGCCAATGGTCGGGTCCTGGTGTGACTGCTCGTTCTTGCTGTTCTCCCAGGTGTGGGATGTGACGATCAGCGGGACGGAGATCCAGCCTGGCGGCTGGCCCAGTTCCTTCTGCCGACGCGCGAAGATGATCTCCTGGCGCATCAATCCAAGCATCTTGACCGCGAATGCCTCGTAGCTGACGATCAGGTTCAGCCCCCCTTTGTTGGCGAGGGCGGCGGCCGCAACGGCTTCTTCATTGAGTGCGGTGACCACCGAGCCATCCGTCGATTCCGGGACGCCGGGTTCGGGCACGTTGACGCGGTGCTTGAGCAGCGCTAGCGTGGTCCCCATCTTGTTGCTGGCCAGTTCATCGGGATTGCCGATCCGGATGCGCAACTGTGGATTTGCCTGCACTAGCTCCACGAACCAACGGTCCAGTGCGGACATGGCGCTGCCCGATACCTCAGTTGGCGCCCAGGCCGGCATCGGCAGATGAGGGCTCGCTGGATGGCGTAGGGCCATGGGGTGCTCGCTTTCGCGCGAGCGCTGGCTCTGGCCGTGATTCGCAAGGACGGTGAGCGCGTTTTCCAGTTCGGTCTCCGGCACGAACAGCGCCGCAGCCCCTGCATTGAAGGCCTCGCGTGCCTGTGCATCCTCGCGCGGATTGCCGTCCAGCGGCAGGTTGTGGGCGGCATTGGTCGCCGCGCCCGGGAAGCCAAAACCTTTCTCCGTCTCGGCGATCACGTAGGGCAGCTTGACGGGATAGCGCCGGTCCGAGCGTGCGGCGAAGGCGCTCAGCGTGTCTTCGGCTTCAACAATGGCCCATGCGATCGCCATCGGATCACGTCCATCAACGATGACCGGATCGAAGCCGTTGTGGCGCAGGTCCTCGGCCAGCCAGGTAGCGCCACCTTCCTGCACGATCTGGGTGCGCTGCTCGATGCGCCGTCCGTTGAGAATCATGACCGGGATGGCGAAGCCGCAGTCCTCGGCGCGCCACCAGCGCGGCGCCCAGTCCGAGCCACGTTGTTCCTCGAAAGCGCCATCACTGAGGAATGCCACCAGGCTTTCTCCCGGCAACGGCGTGTGCACATACTGCAGCCCGGCGAACCCCAGATAGCCGCCTTCGGAGATCGCGCCGGCCGTGTTCGGCCCGGCATGGCTACCCAGCGGTACCGCGGGCCGACCCTGCTTATCGATGGCATAGGAGTAGAAGTCCGCGATCAAACGCGACAGGCCCGCCTCGCTGCGGTCGTAGCGTCCACGCTGGGCGGCGGATACATCGCCGGTCAGTGCGTTCACCGCCTCGATCGCGGCCACGCAGTGCCCCTGCCCCATGAGCCAGCCGCGTGTCGTCCCGGTCAGCGCGTTGGCCAACAGATAACCCACGAAGGCTGGCACCATGTTGAGCGAGCCGCCGGTGTGGCCTTCGGGCGTTTGTTTGAAATCATCGGAGCCCAGTGGGCAGCCGCTTCGGTCGATGCGCCGGGCATAGGTCATATGCGCCACTACGCTCATGGCCGTGCAGGCCACCCGGTCGGCTGCAGCCAGCAGCGCATGGGCCGAGGCTTCGTCTGCTATACGCCTTTGCGCGACCAGACGTTGCACTAGGGCCTGCATACGTTCGATGGTTTCAGACCTGTGCGCGATGGGCCCGTAACCAGCACGCCAATCGGTTGCGAGGTTAGCTTGAGAGGACATTTCAGGTCTCCTTGAAAATAGTTGGATCGATAAAAAGATCAGCCTCGCGGATCGGTTTTCCCGCTAGAGAGAGCGTCGGCAATCAGCGAAGCGAGACCAATCCGGTTGCTCGGATGCGGTACTGCGTCGGTGGACGTAATTCGGGCAAACAACGGTGTCAATTGGGCCCAGGCATCCTCGGCGAACAGGGCATGCACCACTACGCACTCCGGCTTGCGCATTCCTTGCTCGGCGAGCTTGCGCGCCGCGACGGCGAGCGTGCGGCCTGATGATGCGATGTCGTCCACAAGCACCGGCGTTCTGCCGCGCCAGATCGACAGGTCGGGAACATCGATGTCCACGCTGCGATCGCCATGGCGTGTCTTGCGAAGCACAGCGTGCGGTACGCCGATGCGGGACGCGATGGCGCCGGCCCACTGCTCGCTTTCCTCATCGGGGCCGACGATCAAGGGCTTTTCGACATGCTCAGCGATCCAGTCGGCCAGCAGCGGCGCGGCATGCAGGGTGGTGGTGGGGATCGTGTAGAGCGCGGAGAGCGTCGGATAGCGGTGCAGATGCGGATCCACCGTGAGCAGCTTGTCGAACGTCGATGAGACCATGCGTGCGAAAGACCGCGATGTCACGCTTTCGCCGTCATGGAATCGTTTGTCCTGGCGCATGTAGGCCAGGTATGGTGCAACCAGATTCACTTCGCGCGCGCCGAGCTCGCGTGCGGCGTCCGCGGCAAAAACCAGAAGCAGGAATTGCGGATCAGGATGGGTCAGCGTGCAAATCAGATCCACGATCTGGCCAACGGGTTCGCCATGCAATCGGACATAGCTCTCGCCATCGGGAAATCGGCGTGTTTCGACGCGGCCGACATCGCTGCCATATGCCTGCGCGAGGCGACCGGCGAAATCTTCGTTGCCTGGAAGGGCAAGTGTGAGTCGTTGCATGCGGTTGTCTCCTTTCTTATTGGTCGTCCTTGTTTACTTATCGAACTCGGATGCTTGGTTGGTGTCGGTGCTCTACACGAACAATCAGTCCCATGCCGACGAACAACGACAGGACGGCCCGTATGGAGTCGAGGAAGGAATCGACCGGCATCAGAATTTCCTTCCTACAGTGATCGTTCCGTAGACCGGGATTTCTTTTTGCCCCCGGAATTCGCGTGTGCGGTGGTAGCGGGCTATCGCGATGCGCCAGTTGCCTTGGGTAATCGCGACGCCGTAGCCGACATCCGCCACGAGTGGCCGCTTATCAACGCTATGGCCGGACTTGAAGGTATTGCCATCCAACGTGATGTCGTGCAGAACCCAGCGAGCGTCTAGCGCCACGAAGAGGTGGCCGTTCCAGTTGCTGCCAGCGGTCGTGCGCACGGGCGAGGTGTTCTCTCCGGCAGGCCGTAGCGGTGCCGTACCTAAATCATCAGGCAGGCGCAGCCCATAGCGCAGTTCTCCACCGACATTCGCGTAGGTGGCGAAGTTGCCGAAGCTGCCACCCCAGTGGCGGGTCAGATCCCAGCCCCAACCGCTGACGTCTTCTTGCCTGAAGACTCGTGTTCGGCGTTCGTGCAGCAACTGCAGCACAGGCTCGTCGCGCAGTTGGTGTCGCCAGCCATTGAATTTGTCGACGCCGATGGTGTCATGCCACCAGTTCTGGGTTTGCCTGGCCAAGGAGGAGGGGCCCACAACACCGACGCGGATTTGTGAGGTACGCAGCGTATCGCCGCGCCGCGCGTTGTAGCCGAAGCTCAACATCATTGCGCCGGCGAAAGGGCGGTCGTCTTTGATCAGATCGCTGCGCGTTTTGTCGCTGGGGGTGTACATCATCTGTCCGAAGCCGATGGTCATGTTCTGTTCGTCAAAACCCTCGGGTTGCAGCACCGTGAGAAAACGATTCAGCCCACGGACGAGACGGGGTAGGCAAGGGTCATCGCGATAGTCCACAAGGTTGGGGGAGACCCAGCTGACGAGAAATCCATTGGAGTAGCCTTGATCTTGTCCAATGCCGCCGAACATGTCGTTGTCGATCCGCAGATTGAGCGTTCCCGTTGAGCGCAGCGGGTTGTCCTGGTGGCAGGACTGGGCCTGTGCGGAGGCGCTCAGCAATAGCAGCAGCAAGGAGGCTGCGACTTCCAGCCTCCATTCAGCGGGGTCGCTGGACTGAACTTTCATCACGCTGGCGTGCCACCCTGCCCAGGGGTTGCAGTCACAATGACCGATTGGGACTGGCGCACCAGCATCACTGGAACTGGTGCGATGCGAGCGAGCTGCTCTGCATCGCTTCCCATCAGCAGCCTGTCCACGCCCCGGCGTCCGTGGGTACCCAACACCACCAACTCGCATTGAGTAGTCAGTGCCTGCTGAGCGATGAGCACCGAGACGCGCTCGCCGTTGCTTTCCAGAAGGACGGTCTCAACCACCAGGCCTCCCTGCCTCAGCCGCAGCGCCGCCTCGTCCAGCAGCTTCTGCCCGGCCGCCAGGAAGCCCGGCCTCACTTCTTCAATATAGATCCTCGGCCTCTCGAAGCCGTTGCTATGCTTCATCTCCTCGATGACGTGCAGCAAGACGATGGTTGCGCCATTCAGGCGTGCCAGCACCGCAGCGTGGTGGAGCGCCAAATCGGCAGTAGGACTTCCGTCGAGCGGAACCAGGATTCTTGAGTACATGAATGTCTCCAGTTATCAGAGTAGAACGGGATGACGAACAGATATTGCGTATACCGTGTCGCAATAGCGGACGCGGGATACGCTTATTCAGTTGCGTACATGTTCCCCTGGGGCGTCGCAAACAGTGGGGTATCCACTGGATTCAGCACCTATGAGCGGAGGCGCAACAACATCACCGGAACGCTCTCGCAGCCACGCCGACCATGCGGGCCACCAGGAATCCGGATGCGTCTGCATCGTCGCTTGCCACTCATCCGGCGCCATGTATCCATCACCGGCCGCGCGGGTATGGATTTGATATTGGCGGTTACCTCGGCCGGGCTCGCTCACGATGCCGCCGTTGTGTCCTCCAGTGGTCAGCACGAAAGTCAGCTCGGCCGAAGACAGGAGATGCAGCTTGTAAACCGAGCGCCAAGGCGCAATATGATCCGAGGCAGTGCCGACGCAAAACACCGGTACAGCGATGTCTCCCACTGAAACGGGGCGACCCGTGACGGGATAACGCCCCGCGCTGAGATCGTTATTCAGGTAAAGGCGTCGGAGATACTGCGAATGCATCTTCGCGGGCAGGCGAGTCCCATCGGCATTCCAAGCCATCAGGTCGGTCATTGCCCGGCGATCGCCCAATAGGTATTCGTCAATCATGCGAGACCATATGAGATCGTAGGAACGCAGTAGCTGAAAAGCTCCGCTCATCTGGTCGGAGGTCAAATAACCGGTTTGAGCCATGCTGGCTTCCAACAGCGCCACTTGACTCTCGTTGATGAAAAGACTCAGCTCGCCCGGTTCGCTGAAGTCCGTCTGTGCGGCAAGCAGGCTTACCGACACCAGCCGCGTATCGCCATCACGCGCCATGGCTGAAGCACCAATGGCCAGTAGCGTTCCGCCCAGGCAATAACCAGCCGCGTGGACTCCATGCCCGGGGACGACGGAAGTCACAGCGTCCAGCGCTGCATGCAGGCCGAACTCCAGGTACTCATCCATGCCCAAATCTCGATCCTCAGCATCCGGATTTCTCCAGGAGATGCAAAAAACCGTATGCCCTTGCGCAACCAGATACCGTATCAGCGAGTTATGCGGTGACAGATCCAGTACGTAGTACTTCATGATCCAGGCAGGAATGATCAGGATCGGTTCGGGATGGACTTTCTCGGTAGTGGGCGTGTACTGAATCAGTTCGATCAGTCGATTTCTCAGAACGACTTTTCCTTCCGTGACCGCTACGTCGCGCCCAACGACGAAGTTCTCCGTTCCCGCGGGAGGCTGGCCGGATAGTTGCCGACGCAAGTCGTCGAGAAAGTTGGACGTCCCCCGCGCTAGATTGGCGCCTTGCTCTGCGATGGTTCTTTTCAGGACAACGGGGTTGAAAACCGCAGCGTTGGCGGGCGAAAGCATTTCCAGCCACTGTTTGGCGCCAAACGCCAGCAGGCGTTGGTGTTTCGGATCCACTCCCCACACCCCCTGCGTGGCCTGCTCCCACCATTTGGTCTGATTGACGAATGAACTGCGGAAAAGGTCGTAGGGCCATTGATCCCATGCAGAATCGTTGAAGCGGCGGTCATTGACAGGTGACCGGTCAGGAGCGGTGGCTCCCCGGTCCGGGTTGGCCCGATTCTTCTTCAATACGGCCATCCATTGCTCGGACAGGGAGGCTGCAAACGCCAAAAGCTCGGCTTGCTTGCCAGGACTGTTTGCTAAATGGCTCGCCCAGTCCACCCACGCGAGCAACGATGTCTCCGGCGAAATAGACGACCAAGCCTGTGCCCAAGCGACATGGGCATCCCCATCCAACTTCGGATTGATGGCTGAGTCGATATTGCCGTTCTTTTTATTCGTCAAAGCGTATTACCTCTATTTCTGCACAAGTAGAAAGAGCCCCTTGCTTGAAAACGGGAGTCGATTGCGATTTCCTGGGCGACGACGCCTCGCCAGCGCGTCAGCGATGTATCCATCTGCCAGCTCGCTCCGCTGTTTCGCTTCGCCTAACCGGCCATCAGGCTGATTACCAGTGCGTTCGCAATATCGATGACGAACCCACATACCAGGGGCACCACAATGAACGCCTCGCGTGCCGCACCATGCTCCCGAGTCACCGCCGTCATGTTGGCGATGGCAGTGGCGGTAGATCCCAGCGCAATACCGCCGAAACCCGCGCACACCACGGCGGCTTGGTAATCCTTGCCCATTGCCCGAAAAACAATCAGCAAAACGAATGCGATGACCAGGGCAATCTGCACCAGCATCGCCGCCGTGATGAAGGCAAGCACGGGCTGCAGCTCCCAGAGCCTGAGTCCCATCAGCGCCATGGTCAGAAACAGGCCCAGTGAGATATCGGAGACCAGGGCAATGCCTGGCTGCATGCTCGGCCAGTTCCATAGACGTCCGCGCCCACTCGGCCTCGTCCAGTCGGCCACCATGCGCAGGAGAATCCCGGCCAGCAGGCAGCCCACAAAGGCGGGCAGCGTGACGGGGGTACGCGCTACCAAGGCATTGATTCCGTATCCCAGCATCAAGGCCAAGTTGAGCCAGAGCAATGCCAGCAGCACGCCGTAGTAGTCCAGGCGGGCATGCTGCTCATTGCTGTGCAGCGTGCCAATTTCCAGGGCGCTGTCTCCGGCTTGAAGCCGATGCCTGCGCATGAGCAGGCTTGCGATCGGGCCGCCGATGGTGCAGGCCGCGATCAGGCCGATCATGTTCGCTGCCAATCCCAGTTCCTGCGCTTGCGCAATGCCGAGGTTTTGAACGAAGTGATCGGACCAGGCCAAGGTGGTGCCCACGCCTCCGGTCAGGGAAATCGATCCCACCATCAGCCCGGCGCGCGGATCCAGGCCGAAGGCGCGTGCCATCTCCATCCCGGCCAGGTTCTGCAGCACCATGAACCCGATGGCCAACCCCGACAGGATCAGCAAGGGCCGCCCACCATGGCGCAGCGTGCGGGCGTCGGTACCCAGGCCAATGGCCGCAAAGAAGTACAGCAGCAGCGCGTCACGCGCTTCGAGATCGAAACTGACGACGATCCCCGCACCGTAGTACAGGGCGAAGACAACCAGGGCGCAGGCCAGGCCGCCCACCAGGGATTCCGGGATGCTGTATCGACGCAAGATGCCCCAACGCGCAACCAGGCCCTTGCCCACGAACAACAGCACGATGGCGAGCGTGAATCCATGGAAGGCATCGATCGTCATCGCGCCTTCTCCCTGTCCAGGCAGGACAGTGCGTGGCTGGCGGCTATCCACTCTTCGTTGGTGGGCTCGACCGCCACGATGACCTGGCTGTGGTCGCTGGAAATCTTCGCCGCGTGGCTGGCGTTAGCATCGGTATCCAAGGCAATGCCCAAAAAGCCCAGCGCCGCACAGATGCGCTCGCGAATGAACGCATTGTGTTCACCGACACCCGCCGTGAACACCAGCATGTCCAGGCCACCCAGCACGGCGACCAAGGCCCCGATCTCGCGTACGATGCGGCGCACGTAAAGGGCCAGTGCCAAGCGCGCTCGCTCCCCCGTTTCGCCTGCATCGTTCTCGTGCCCGACAATGACGCGCGGCTCGGCCGAGATTCCCGAAACGCCGAGCAGGCCGGACTCGTGATAGAGGACGCGCCCCACTTGCTCTAGTGAGAGCTTCTCGACTTCCATCAGGTAGAGCACCGCACCCGGATCGAGCGCGCCGGTGCGGGTGCCCATCATCAGGCCGTCAAGCGCGGAGAAGCCCATGGTGGTGGCCACGCTTTTGAGTCCTTGCATGGCGCACAGACTGGCGCCACTGCCCAAGTGGGCAACGACGGTGCGCCCGCACGCGGCGTCGCCATGGCGTTCGGGCAAGGCCACTGCCATGTACTCATACGACAGGCCGTGAAACCCGTACCGACGCAGACCGCGCTCCCATGCGGCATAGGGCAACGGCAGGATCTTCTCGACCTGGGGCAAAGTGTGGTGGAAGGCCGTGTCGAAGCAAGCCATCTGTGGCAGATCTGGCTGCTCCCGCAGCAGGATCTCCACGGCTTCGAGCGCGAATGGCTGGTGCAGCGGGGCCAGAGGAATGTAGCCCTTGAGGTCGGCCAGGACATTTGCGTCCAGGCGCACGGGCATGGAGTATTTGCTGCCGCCGTGGACGATACGGTGGGCGACCGTACCTACGTGGCGGCCGTCGAGCCGCCGGCTGACACGATCGCGGATGAGGCGCAGTGCGGCGCGATACGGATGTGCCGTGTCCAGTTCGATCGAGAACGGCGCAACTCCGGTCTCTCCGAAATCCGGGTTGGCGCCGCCGATTCCCTGCACCTTGCCATTCCACAATGCCTGACGCGGCAGTGGCGCGGCCGAGGAATCGAACACCGCAAACTTGATGCTGGATGAACCGCAGTTCAGCACAAGGATCAGTCCGTGTTCGCGGCGCCCGGAGCGGGCCATGGTGACGTCCATCAGGTCGTCCTCTCTGCGCGCCGTCCGCGCGACTTCGCCGAGGTGTGCGGGGGTGTCTGCTGTCTCATCGTCTTCAGACTCAGCGCGCCGTGTAGCCGCCATCGGCGATGAGCTGGGTGCCCACAAGGAAGCTGCTTCCTTCCGACAGCAAAAACGCCACGGCATGGGCGATTTCGTCCGATGTACCCAGACGACCGATCGGATGCAGGTCAACGGCCTTCTGGAGGGCCGATTCATCCAGGAAATCCAGGATGGGCGTACGCACGTAACCGGGATGAATCGAATTGATCCGGATTCCCTTGGACGCATAGGCCAGTCCTGCCGAGCGGGTCAGCCCGGTCACGCCATGTTTGGCTGCGACGTACGCAGGGTTCGCTGCGTCGCCCACCACCCCCAGGATGGAGGAGACGTTGACGATGGCGCCGCCTCCCGAGCGCAGGATGGCGGGAATCTGATGGCGCAGGCCATAGAACACGCCGTTCAGGTTGACATCGATCACCCGGCGCCAGGCGGCAGGGTCCAGTTCTCCCGCCGGGCTCTGGTCGCCACCGATACCGGCGTTGTTGACGGCAAAATGAAGGTCGCCGAACGTATCGACCGCGCAGGCCACGGCAGCCTGGACCTCATCGATGCATGCCACGTCGGCCACGTTGGCCACGGCGTGGCCGCCCTCGGCGTTGATGAGGCTGGTGACGCGCTGCGCATTGTCGGCGCTGACATCGGAGACGACTACATTCAGGCCGTTGCTTGCAAGCAGCCGGGCAATGGCCTCGCCAATGCCAGACCCTGCACCGGTGACCAGGGCTACGCGGCCAGAGAATGAGTACTGCATGGTGTTTCCTCCAAAGGGGTGGATTAAAAAGAGGGGGTTAATAAGTTGCCGATAAGTCGGCTCAAGGGGGTGACAGCCGATAGTGGTCGGCCAGCATCAGTGCGATCGCGCATGAGGCGATGCGTGTATCACGCGAGTCGGCGCGGCTGGTCAGAATGACCGGCACCTTGGCTCCAAGAACGATCCCGGCGCTGGCTGCGCCGCCCATGAAGATCAACTGCTTGGCAAGCATGTTGCCGCTCTCCAGGTCAGGCACGACGAGGATGTCAGCTTGCCCGGCGACCTCGGAAACGATCCCCTTGATACGCGCAGCGGCGATGGAGACGGCGTTGTCGAAGGCCAGCGGCCCGTCGAGCAGGCCGCCAGTGATCTGGCCGCGATCGGCCATCTTGCACAGCGCCGCAGCGTCCAGCGTGGCCGCCATCGTCGGGCTGACCGTCTCGACCGCGGCCAGGATCGCGACCTTGGGTTCGCGCACGCCGATCACCTGTGCCAGCTCGATGGCGTTGCGGATGATGTCTGCCTTCTGTTCCAGATTCGGGGCGATATTGATCGCCGCATCGGTGACGATGAACGGGCGCGGATAGGCCGGTGTCTGCAACAGGAAGCAATGGCTGACCCGGCGCTTGGTGCGCAACCCCGCTGCTGCCGAAACCAGCGCGGACATCAGTTCGTCGGTGTGCAGACTCCCTTTCATCAGGGCTTCGACTTCGCCATTGGCCGCCAAGGCTACGGCTTGCTGCGCGGCGGCGTGGCTGTGGGGTGTGTCCACAATGGTGACGTCGGCCAGATCCAGCCCGGCCTCTGTGGCGACTGCTTCCAGCCGCGCCCGTGATCCGACCAGCACCGGTTCGATCAACCCCGCGTGGCGTGCTTCGAGCGCAGCGGACAGACTGGGGGCATCGCAGGGATGGGCGACGGCCACCCGAATCGGTTGCAAGTGCGCGACGTGCGCCAGCAGGCGTTGCAGGCCTGTGTGGCCCTGCGCATCCGGGTGGATTTCCGGCAACGCGGTGCGCGTTCGTTCAATGCGCTCAGTGGGCGCCGCGACCTCTACCTGGCCTTGGAAAACCGCCGCATCCTCCTGGTTGGTGCAGGCGCAGGCCAGCGTGATACGCCGAGTGGCGGTGTCCTTGCTGGTCACCTGCACTCGCACGGTCAGCCTGTCGCCGGGCCGAATCGCCCCGAGGAAGCGCAGGTTCTGGCTGACATGCAGGGTTCCGGGTCCCGGCAGGCGTGTTCCCAGCACAGCCGAGATCAGGACGTTTGCACAAATGGCCTCGGTGGTGTCCCGCGAGGGCGAAGACACCGAAGATTCCGGATCCACATCATCGCCCGATTGCAGCGCGAACATCTGGATGTCTTGCGGCGAAAACGCGCGTTCGAGGCTGGCGCTGTCGCCAATGGCGATCTCGTCGAAGGTGCGGTTGCGCAAAACCTGCAATGCGTCGGCGGCGCCATCGACCGGTGCGGAGGACGTCGTCATTTGTCTTTCCCACGCCGTGTTTGACTTGTGCGCGGCGCGGCTGGCGTCTTCGACGCCGTTTTCTTCTGAGGCGCCTGCGCCTGGTGGTCCGCCTGCTCGAACAGGGCGGCAACCTGCTCCAGCCTGGCTTGCTCCTGTGCGGACAGCACACCGCCGCTGCCAATCACTTGCACGATCATTCCCGCCACCTGGCGGATCTCATCAGGCGCTATGTCGTTCAGCAATTCGGGGATGGCGGACACCGTGGCGTCCTTGTCGAGCCTCATGAGCAAAGCCTGACGACGCACGAGGTGGCGAAAGGCCTGCATGTCGAAGTCGCTGCCCAGGTGGGGACGCACCAGTTGCTCTGCGTGCCGGAAGTGCCGCCCGTCGGCCTCGCCACGCGCCGCGAGCACGAAGAACAGTGCCCGTATGACGGCTTCGGCGAGCCCGCCGCTGTGAATATCCGCTTCGAGCCGTGTCAACTCTTGCGCCAGATACTGGCGATGCTCGGGCGTCTCGCTGGGACGGGGTCGCGGCGGTGCATCGTCGTGCAGGCTCTGTCCAGTCATGGCCTGCACCAGCGGCAGGCTGTACAGCGTGTCAAACGCCTGTGCGTAGATCTGGTCGCGGCAATCACGGAATTGATCCAGCATCTGTTCGACGGCGGTGGAAAACTGCGCCTGCAGTTGCAGGAAAGGGTTGGCCTCGGAGACGGGCTGACGATGGTCGCGCACGTGTTGCGCAGCCTCATGTACTGCGGCGGCGAGCGGATGCCTGTCAGACCACAATTCATAGCCCATGCGCAGCGGATGCAGCGGCTCCAGCCACTTCGCACCCTGGTCCGTGACCAGGGCACGCATCCATGGCTGCACGAAGCTGCGGTAGCAAGCCAGGTTGACCTCGGAGATCCGCGCAACGGCGGCGAACCGGCGATCGTTCTCAGGGTCGGGACGGACGATCTCACGGACTTCATCGATGTTGCTGCGCTGGATCCGAGTCAGGTAGGCGTTCCCGGTCGGCTCGCCTTCCTGCGACCCGTCTGGATTTTCATCGACCAGCATGCGGTGGATACCGGCCGGCAGCACGTCGATGACGTCGATGTTGGCGGCGAACTCTTGGTGCTCTTTACGCCCGACGCTGCCGGAGACGAAGATTCCCAGATGTCCGATGCTGTCATGGGTAGCGTAGACGATGGTCTGGTCATGTCCCAGCACGTCCAGGTCGTTGCGGTACAGGTCGGTGATCCAGCCCAGGGCCTGGGGCGGCGGGGTGATGTTGTCCCCATAGGAGCAGAACACCACGATCGGCGAGCGAATATTGCGCAGGTCGATGCGCACGCCATCGGATGTCATCAGTTGGGCGGTGCTCAGCTTGTTGCCGATGAACAGGTTATCGACGATGTACTGCATCTCCACGTCATTCAGGAAGACGTGGCCGCCCCAGTACTTTTCGAACTGCAAGTAGCGCGGGCCTTCCGTGTCGACATTGGCGTACAGGTTGTACTGTTTGCTCCAAAGCGTATTGGCCGGGTCCAGGTTTTCAAAGTTCTGTACCAGCCAGGCACCGTCGAACCGGCCGGCGCCCAGATCGCTGGTCAATGCCGTCAACCAGCTACCGCCAGTGAGGCCGCCCGCGTAGCGCATCGGGTTATCACCGGCCCAGTAGGACAGCGGCGCACCGGCCACGATGATCGGCCCGAACAGCTCGGGCCAGACAGCGGCTGCCATCAGAATCTGCCAGCCCGCCTGGCAATTGCCGATGACAGCGGGCTTGCCGCGGCTGCCGGGGTGCAGCTCGCCGACCCTGCGCACGAAGGCCGCTTCGGCGCGCATGACGTCCTCGACGGTCTGGCCGGGAACGGGATCGGGCAGAAAGCCAACGAAGTAGCAGGGATGACCAGCCTTGAGGGCCGCGCCGACCTCACTATCGGGTTTGAAGCCGCCAATGCCTGGGCCGTGGCCCGCGCGGGGATCGACCACCACGAACGGTCGCTTGTGGGGATCGCTCGTCGTGTCGGCTGGCGGCAGGATACGTACGAGGCCATAGTTGACCGGCTGCGGAAGGTCCAGCCCGGACATGATGACCTCAGAGGCGAAGTCGAGTACGTTCGGCGTCTGCTCCTGCAAATGCTCCAGGTACTGGTTGCCGCGTTGGCGGCGAACGTCGGCATACAGAATGGATCGCTGCCAGGCATCCACTGCATACTCGGTTGCCATCGCCGATAGTCGCAACGGGTCCCACAGCAACTGCCCCCAATCGGCCGCTGGTGATGTCGTGGTGTCTCGATTCATGGCGATGGGCACTCCTTCTGTGATGAAACTGAAAAATTGAATGGCAAGGGGCCGCAGGCACATCGTCTTGCTGGCCCTTCCTCACTCAGTACATATGCTGGCCACCGTTCATCGATACATTGCTGCCGGTCATGAACCCCGCAGATTCACTGACGATGAATGCAACCAGTGCAGCGATTTCCTCAGGCCGTCCCAGACGACCCACGGGAATACCGGCAATCACTTGCTTGACCACTTCTTCCGACATGCTCGTCACCATCTTCGTATCCAGATACCCCGGCGAGACGGTGTTGACCGTCACGCCCTTGCGCGCCACCTCCTGCGCAAGGGCTTTGGTGAATCCATGCATGCCGGCCTTTGCGGCGGAGTAGTTGGTCTGGCCGAACTGCCCCTTGGAGCCGTTGATGGAGGCGATGTTGACGATCCTGCCCCAGCCGCGTTCGAGCATGCCGTCGATGAATGGCCGGGTGACGTTGAAAACGGAGTCGAGATTGACGCGCAGGACCGCATCCCAATCGGCGTAGCTCAGCTTGCGGAACGTAGCATCGCGCGTGATGCCCGCGTTGTTGACCAGAATGTCGATGTGGTAACCGTCTGCTTGAATGAGGCCGGCCAACTCCTGGCAGGAGGCATGGTCGGCCACATCCGCGCCGTAGGCGATGAAGTTGTAGCCTTCGTCCGTCTGGGCTTCCAACCACGCGCCGATGCTGGCATTGCCTGGCGAGTGGACGACGAGCACGGTATGGCCAACATCGTGTAAGGCTCGGGCGATGGCCGCGCCCAGGCCACCGTTGCCGCCCGTGACCAGGGCGGTACGTTGTTCAGCCGGCATTGCGGCCACCGGTCTTGCCCGGTGCCTCCTTATCCTGCGCCGAGGCCCACACGGCTCCCCACTGTTTGAAGATATCCTGGAACGGGAGTACCGCATCGCCCTGGCCTACGGCCTGCGTGACCGATTTCTGCCAGTCTTGAATAGCTATTTGCAGGCCTTGGGTGAAGGTTGTCTGGTTTTTGATCGCGACTTGTGTCAGCGCCTGCGCGCCGCCCACGTGGTACTGGAACTGACGCCAGAAGGCTTGTGCGGGCAGCGTGGCCAGTTCCTGCCAGTTCTGGGCCTTGAGCAGGTTTTCGATTTCTGCGCCGGACTCGGCAATGCCGTCTTTGCCTGCGCGCGTGGCGTTCTCCAACCATTGCTGGCTGTTTTCCTGCATCAAACGCTGGAGGCGCAGCTGCAGTTCCAGGTTCGCCTTGAACAGGTTGAGAGGGATGGTTTCATTGCTCATGGTCAAACTCCTTACTGGGTTGAGTGCCCACTCGGGCGGTCAGACGATCAGGCCATCTGGCCGATCGTTTTGCGAAAGCGTGCCAACGACAGGAAAAACAGCACCGTGCCAATCAGGGCCAGCGCCAGGAAGGGCTGCCATACCGTCTCCAGGCCCGCGCCCCGGTAGAGGATGGCCTGGCTCAGTTCCACAAAATGGGTGGTGGGTGCAATCAGCATGATGTTCTGCACGATCTCGGGCATGCTTTCGCGGGGCGTGGAGCCACCCGAGAGCATCTGCAGCGGCAGGATGGTGAGCATCATCAACATGCCGAACTGCGGCATGTTGCGCGCCAGGGTGGCGAGGAAGATGCCCATCGAGGTGGTGGCGAACAGACTGAGCGCCGCGCCAGCGAAGAACAGTGCAATGGAACCCTCGACTGGAACGCCCAGGACGCCGCGCACCATGAGATTGAGGGACAGGAAGGAGGCGATCAGCACGACCAGGGCCATCGACCAGACCTTGGAGAGCATGATCTGCGCGGGTGTAACCGGCATCACCAGCAGGTGCTCGATGGTGCCGTGCTCGCGCTCCCGGATCAGCGCTGCGCCGGTCAGGATGATGGACAACAGCGTGATGTGGTTGATGATCTGCACCACCGAGCCGAACCAGGCCTTGTCCAGTGCCGGGTTGAAGCGTGCGCGCAATGCCAGATCCACGGGTGGCGCGTCGGTGCCGCGGTAACGCTTGACGAACTCATTGACTTCGCCGGTGAAGATCTGCTGTATATAGCCACTGCCGGTGAAGGCCTGGCTCATGCGGGTGGCGTCGACATTGAGCTGCACGGCAGGCGATCGCCCCGCCAGCACGTCGCGCTGGAAGTTGGGCGGAATGACCAGAGCGAAGGTGTACAGCCCCGCGTCCATGCCCGGGTCCACGTCCCCATAGTCGATCATGGCCGGTGGCGTGAACTGCGGGGGGTAGAAGGCCGAGGCAACCCGCTGGGACAGCGCCGAATTATCCTCGTCGACGATGGCGATGGGCGCGTTGTGCAGCGTCTCCGGCATGGACGTGGCCTTGGTGTAGACCGACGCGGTGAACACGTAGACGATGAGCACAAGCATCATCGGATCGCGCCAAAGACTCCACAGCTCCTTGACACCAAGGTCGTAGATGTTGGCCAGGTTTCTTCTGCGCATCTCAACGCTCCTGCTTCTTGAGTAGCAAAACAGCCACGCCGAGAATGACCGGAACCGAAATGAGCATCGACCACAGCGGCCCTGTCAGGTCGGCCAGGCCAAGCGCTTTGCTGAATACGCCACGGCTGATGGAAATCATGTGCGTGGCGGGGTAGATCTCGCCGATGAACTTGCTGGAGCCTTCGAGCGAGGACACGGGATCGATCAGGCCGGCGAACTGGGTGGCCGGTATGAGGGTGCCGATCATGGCGAAGAACATGGCCGCGATCTGGCTGCGTGTAACGGCCGAGGCCAGCAGCCCCATGCCTGTCGCGGCGAAGGAGAAGATCAGCGCGGCCAGCGCCAGGGTGAAGAAGCTGCCCTTGACCGGCACACCGAAGATGGTCACTGCGAGCAGGCTCATCAGCAGGAAGTTCACCATGGCCAGGCCGACATAGGGCAGTTGCTTGCCAAGCAGGAACTCGATGCGCGTGACCGGCGTCACGTAGAGATTGGTGATCGATCCCGTCTCTTTCTCGCGCACCACCGCCAGCGCGGTCAGCATGGCCGGCAGCATGAGCAGCAGCAGAGGGATCACCGCAGGCACCATGGCCGGCAGGCTCTTGACATCGGGGTTGTAGCGAAAGCGCGTCTCGACGTTGGTGTTGCCAGCCATGCTGGCGCCGCCGCGCTCGCTGGCCTGTATCTGCAGCCAGTGCTGGTGCATGCCCTGAACGTAGCCCTGGACGGTTTCCGCGCGCTGCGGCATGGCGCCGTCGAGCCAGGCGCCGATCTGCACGTTCTGGCCCCGCAACACGTCGCGGGCAAAGCCAGCGGGGATTTCGATGGCCAGCGACAGTTCGCCGTTGCGCATGCGTCGATCAAGGTCCTCGTAGTCGATGATCGGCGCGTGCTCGGTGAAGTAGCGCGATCCGGCCAAGTTCAGCGTGTAGTTCTGGCTAAGCGTGGTCTGGTCGCGATCGAGCACCGCATAGCTCAGGTCCTCGACGTCCATGGTGATGCCGAAGCCGATCACGAACATCAGCAGCAGCGAACCGCCCAGCGCCAGCGTGGCGCGCACCGGGTCGCGCTGCAGTTCCAGCGTTTCGCGCCATAGATAGCTGAACATGCGCTGCAGACTGAAACCGCCAGCGGAGTGACCGCCGCCGTGTTCGGCGGGCACCGCGGGTGGCTGATCCGCCTGGTCGGCAGCCGGAGGCTGGCTGGCCGGGGCGGCCGTGCCGCCCTCCGCTTCGACGAGGTAGCCGATGAAGGCCTCTTCAAGGGTTTTGGCGCCGCGCTTCTCGACCAGTCTGGCGGGCACGTCGCTGTCGAGCACCTTGCCCGCATGCATCATCGACATGCGGTCGCAGCGCTCTGCCTCGTTCATGAAGTGGGTGGAAATGAAGACCGTCACCCGGTCGCGCCGCGACAGCTCGATGAGCAGTCGCCAGAACGCATCGCGCGCCACCGGGTCGACGCCCGAAGTCGGTTCGTCCAGAATCAGCAGTTCTGGCTTGTGCACCATGGCGACCGCCAGCGACAGGCGTTGGCGTATGCCCAGAGGCAGACTGGCCGGCAGGCTGTCGATGACGTCCACCAGCCCGAAGCGCTCCACCATCTCATCGACGCGAGCAGGAATGTCCTCCGGGGACACACTGAAGAGCTTGGCGTGCAACTCCAGGTTCTGGCGTACCGTGATTTCGCTGTAGAGCGAGAACGCTTGGGACATGTAGCCGACGCGGCGGCGGGTGCCCAGATCATGCGGGTTCACTTCATGGCCGAACAGCCAGGCCCGACCCTCGCTCGCCGGCAACAGGCCGGTAAGCATCTTCATCGTCGTGGACTTGCCGCACCCGTTGGAGCCGAGGAAGCCGAAGATTTCACCGCGCCGGATGCGGAAGGACACGCTATCGACGGCAACGAAGTCGCCAAAGCGCATGGTCAGCCCCTCGGCCTCGATGGCGATATCGTCCGCGCCGCCATCCGACAAGGGGGGAATGACTACCGCTTGGTGTCCGCGCTTTTTCTCTTCCGGGAGCAGGCGGATGAATGCCTCTTCCAGGTTCGGGCTGCCTGTTCTTGCCAGCAATTCCTTCGGCGTGCCGGTGGCGAGGACCTTGCCGTCGTCGATGGCGGCCAGCCAGTCGAAGCGCTGGGCCTCATCCATGTAGGCCGTGGCCACGATCACGCTCATGCCGGGGCGGTCGGCGCGGATGCGCTCGATCAGATCCCAGAACTGCGCGCGCGCCAGCGGGTCCACGCCAGTCGTCGGCTCATCGAGAATCAGAAAATCCGGGTCATGAATCAGCGCGCAGCACAGGCCGAGTTTTTGCTTCATGCCCCCGGACAGCTTGCCTGCCGGACGTGCTAGGAATTTGAACAGGCCAGTGGCCTGGGTGAGCTCATCGATCCGCTGGCGGCGCTCTGCGGCGCCATGACCGAACAGGCGCGCGAAGAACTGCAGATTCTCCTCGACCGAGAGCGTCGGATACAGGTTTTTGCCCAGTCCCTGCGGCATGTAGGCGATGCGCGGGCACACCAGCTTGCGGTGGGCCTTGCTGGCCATGTCGCCACCGAGCACCTCGACCGTGCCTTCCTGGATGATGCGCACACCGGCCAGCAACGAGAGCAGGCTGGACTTACCCACGCCGTCGGGGCCGATCAGACCGACCATCCGTCCAGCGGGGATGTCCAGGTCAATGCCATCCAAGGCAATGACGTCGCGGTAGCGCAGTCTTACCTGGCGGACACTTGCAACGGTCGCGAGCTGCGCGCTGTGGCTCATACCTTACTCCGGCACACGAACGGAGAGGTTCTGAGGCCACTCGGCCTTGGCGTCGAGCTTGACCCAGGCTACGCCGGGCAGACCGGTCTTGACCTGGTTCAGGTGCTTACGCAGCAGCTCCTGCGAGATCTGTGCGCGCACGCGAAACATCAGCTTTTGTCGCTCACTGGCGGTTTCCACCGTCTTGGGGGTGAACTGCGCTGCGCTGGCGACGAAGGAAACGGTGGCTGGAATCACATACTCGGGCGCGGCATCCAGAATGATGCGAACCTCCGAACCCAGCGCAACGCGGCCGGCCACGGTTTCGGGCAGGAAGAAGGTGATGTACACGTCCGACAGATCAAGGAGGTTCAAGACACGTCCGCCCGCTCCAAGCACCTCGCCGGGTTGCGCGACACGCACCTGAACCCGTCCGTCGCGCGGAGACCGCAGTTCGCTGTCGCGGATGTCGGCTTCGATGCGGCTGATACTGGCCGTAGCGGCGGACACGCTGGACTGCGCGCCGACAAGCTGCGCCCTGGCGGCTTCGACCGCGGCGCGGGCAGCGGCGGCCTGTGCCTTGCTGGCCGCGAGGGTCGCCTGGGCGCCCCGTACGCGCGCCCGGTCATCGTCCAGTTCCTGGATCGAGGCGGCTCCCTCACTCGACAGCGTGCTGGAGCGTGTCAGGCGCCGTTGCGCGGCGTCCAGTTCCGACTCGCGCTGACCAACCAGAGCCAAGGCGGCAGTCACGTCGGCTTCACGCAGCGCCACCTGTGCCTGCGCCGCGGTCACCGAATGCTCAGCCTGCTGACGCATGGCCAGGGCCTCGTCGCGCTGCGCTTCCAGCGTTTCCAGCCGCATCTTGGCCAGTGGCTGGCCGGCTGTGACGAAATCGCCTTCACGCACCAGGATGTCTTCGATGCGGCCGGGAAGTTTGGTGGCCACGTCGATCTCGGTGGCTTCGATGCGGCCATTGCCGTTGACGAATCCTTCGCCCGGGCCGCTGTCGGTAAACCTCGTCCAGCTCCACCAGGCCAGCGCGGCAACAACCGCTGCAGCGAAAGCGACCAGGAGTTTTTTCTTGAGAGAGGGGGAGACAGTCATGGGTTCGGCGTGCCTTAACGGGTTGATGGGGTGGAAGCGGGAGTCGAGGCCGCACCCTGTGCCTCGCCGGCTGCGGCGAGGGTGCCGCCGCCGAGCGCGGCATACAGCGCCACCTGGCTGGACAGCAGCGCGCGGCGCGCCTGTACCAGTTGTTGCTGGGCTCCCAGCAGATCGCGTTGGGCATCCAGCACTTCCAAGAAGGCGGCCGAGCCGTTGTCGTAGCGCAACTTGGCCAGGCGTGCGCGTTCGCTTTGCGCTTCCAGGTTGGCTCTCTGGATCGTCAACTGCTCAGCCAGCCAGTGCTTTGCGCTCAGCGCATCGGCCACCTCGCGGAAGGCCGTTTGAATGGTTTTTTCGTATCCGGCGACGGCGATGTCGCGGCGCACTTCGCTCAGCTCCAGATTGGCGCGGCGGCGCCCGCCATCGAAGATGGGCAGCGACAGGGTGGGCATGAAGGTCCAGGCGCGACTGCCGGAATCGAACAAGCCATTCAAGTCGGAGCTGGCCGTGCCGAAGCTGCCGGTCAGCGCAATGCGCGGCAAGAACGCCGCGCGGGCCGCGCCGATGTGGGCATTGCTGGCACGCAATTGGTGTTCGGCGGAAATGATGTCCGGGCGACTGACCAGCAGCTCCGAAGGCAGACCGGCCCGCAGCTCAGCCAGAACCGTCGTTTCATCGAAGGGTGCCTTGGCGGGCAGCGGGCCGGGATCAGCGCCTACCAGCAGTGCCAGGGCGTGCAGTTGCGTGGTGCGAGCCTGCTCAAGCTGCGTCAGCAGCGCCTGAGCTTGGTTCAGCAGGGTCTGGACCTGGGTGAGATCCAGCTTCGAGGTCGAGCCGACTTCGAAGCGACGCTGGAAAATGCGATAGGACTCTTCGCGGGTGGTCACGGTTTGCCGGGCGATCGCCACGCGTTCGTCGATCTCGCGCAGGCCAAGATAGCCGTCTGCCACCTGGGCGATCAGCGCCAAATGGACGGCCTGGCGAGCCGCGTCGGAAGCCAGCCAAGCTTGCAGGGCGGCGTCTTCCAGGTTGCGGATCCGACCCCACAGATCCAGTTCCCAGGTGGTCAAACCCACCTCGGCCCGGTACTCGCCGCCCACCAGCGATCGGCCCGACATGTTCAGGTCGCCAGGGACCCGCGCGCGTCCACCTTGGGCGCCCACGCCCATGGCAGGAAAACGATCCGAGCGCTGAATGCGGAATGTGGCGCTGGCTTCCTCGACGCGCAGCGCGGCCACGCGCAGGTCGCGGTTGTTTTCCAGCGCAGTCTCGATGAGGCGTTGCAGCAGGGGGTCGGTGAAGTACGCCTGCCAGGCAAGCTCTCCCGCGTGGGCGCCGTCGGTGCCTGATCCAAGATGCGCGGGCCAGGCTTCGGGCACGGGCAATGGCGGGGTGTCTGGCGCCGGAGCGAGCGACATGCAGCCGGTCAAGACGACGGCGCTCAGGGCCAACGAGGCAGCGCGCAATCTGAACGCGGGAAACAACGGGGAAGTTGGGAGCATGGTCACGTTCCGTACAGGTATCGGGCTGAAGAGGGTCTGGTCGCAGAGGAGGGAATGGCTGCCACCCCCGCAATGCGGGGTTCGTGGCTGGTGTCCGCAGGCCCTACTTTCTTGCTTGCAAGTGCTGTCAAGCCCACTTCATCTCCTTGTTGATATGTGCATCCCCGTGTTCCCCGGCTGGTTGATAGGGCGCTCTTCCTGTGTCGTAACCCGATGTGCCGGGTTCACTCGCGCCCTGTGTTGATCTGCATTGTGAAATCTGAAAACAAACGACTGGACGGTTGCTTTCAATTATACGTTACAATCCAAGAACCGAAATCAGCGGGCTCGTCGGTCATTGACGCAGGTCAATTCGAGCTGCCGGCTTGGGTTCAAGGAAGGCCCTGATTCTTGGTAGAGCCGGTGACAGGCCCATGGGAACACCCCTCAGATCTTTGAACAGAGCCTTTGAATGCCACCCAAGAAAGATGACGCGCCAGACAACAAGCGCCGCTACCTGTCCTCTGCCGCCAGGAAAGAGGAAATACTCGACGCGGCCCTGGTCGAATTCGCGGATCGGACATACAAAGCAGTGTCGATGGAGCGCCTGGCGGAATGCGCGGGCTTGTCCAAGGCTGGCATCTATGCCCACTTCAAAAGCAAGGAAGAAATTTTTCACGCCTTGCTCGAACGTACGACGAAGCAGATTTGTGATTTCCAGGGCTGGCTCCCGGATGAGGATCTGACGTTGCCAGAGCTGGTAGATGTCTACCTGGATCGCCTGTACGCGACCTTCAGCTCCCCTGCCACGATGTCGATCTACCGGCTGCTTCTGGCCGAAAGCGCCCGAACTCCAGAGCTGGTGCAGCGTTGGCACAACGAAGTTGCGCTCGGGCTGAAAGAGCGGGCGCAGACCATCATCCACCGCAACATACGCCGAGGCGTCATTCGCCCAGGCGTCTTGACCGAACACTTCTTCCCGTTGGCGCTCGCGCCCGCAGTGCTGTGGCTGAGTTCCTCGATGCTGTCCAAGGGCAGTCCTTCCATCTCGCTGGTGCAGTTACGGGATGCGCACCGGCAACTGTTGCTTGAGCTTTTGCAGCCTCAATGAGCGGAGTGATGCACATAGTCCTGCGCGCCCTTGCAGGCTTGGCGATCGGCTTTGTGGTACTGCTGCTGACTGTGTGGGGTGCGCTGGCTCTGTGGCATCAGATGCCGGGACCTTCGGTGGTGCGATGGTTCGTCATTGCCATGTGGTCTACGTTGGGTGTGACCGTTGTCTTGTCGCGGGCGGGCTTGCTTGGGCGGCGCAATCGCAACATCGCCGGATTCGCATTTGTGATCGCAGCCGCCTCCCTGCTCATGTGGTGGGGGACGCTGCAGCCGTCACACCAGCGTGTATGGGCTGACGATGTCGCCCAGTTGCTGGAGGCCAGGATCGACGGCAACCATGTTCACCTGAATAATGTGCGCAACTTCCAGTGGCGCAGCGAAACCGACTACACCCCGCAGTGGGAGAGCCGCACATACGACCTGGATCGTCTGCGCAGCGCCGACTTGGTGCTTTCCTACTGGATGGGGCCGCACATCGCCCACACCCTGGTGTCGTTCGGCTTCGATGGCGGTGATCGCGTGGTGTTCTCGCTGGAAATTCGCAAGGAACGCCATGAGTCCTTCTCGGCGGTAGGAGGATTCTTCCGTCAGTTCGAGCAGATCCTGGTAGCCGCCGATGAGCGAGACATTGTGCGTACGCGCAGCAACGCGCGAGGCGAAGATGTTTATCTCTATCGCTTGCAGATGAATCAGGCGAGTGCCCGCGCGTTGTTTCTGGAGTTTCTGAACGCGGCCAATGAACTGCGGCAGAAACCGCGCTTTTACAACACGTTAACCAGTAACTGCACGACCATCGTATTCGAGCTGGCCCGGGTCATTGCGCCCGCATTGCCAATGGACTATCGCCTGCTGCTGTCTGGATATTTTGCGCGGTACGTCTACGACATGCATGGATTGACGCCTGGCTATCGTTACGATGAATTGCAGGCACTGGGGCATATCAACGAACGTGCCCTTGCTTCCGATGTGTCAGAGGATGACTTCTCGATGTCGATTCGACAAGGCGTGCCAGGCATCCCTGCCAACGAGGTGAATCCATGAGGTTCCCGCAGGCCTGCCTTCTCATTACATGCGCCGCTCTTGCTCCGCTGCTGCTGGGGGGCTGCTCGATCCTGCGCGAGTTCGGCCCAGTGGTTGAAGTTCATACGCTACCTACCAGGGAGGCCATCGAACTCAAGCGCGGCGACATCCTGACACGTGGCAAGCTCAGCGATGCGACTGTCCAGACCATCAGGGTGGCGGCATTGGATGAGCAGGCATGCGCAAAGCCGATCTCCTCGGAGTGCGCGGAGGCCTTGGCTACCGTGACGGGGGTTGCCACGGATAGACGCCTGGCTGCACTGTCCGAACTATGGCTGGCGCAGGCTCAGGCCATGAAGCCCGGTTCAGCGCAGCAAGCCGCCTGGCTTGAGACGATTCGCTATGCCTATGCTTATCTGTTCCTTGGTGACCATACTCCGGGAGAGCGGGCCTTCGAGGATCGCCAGACCCAAGTGCGGGATTGGTATAACTATGCCGTCGAGCATGCGGCCACCGGCATGTTCGAAGTTCGGCAACAAATGCCGACGCAGTTGCCCGACCAGACCAGTTGGAACATTGCAGGCTGGGAACTGAAGCTGGATATGCGCGGCGCGCGCTTACCGGGCAGTACGGCGGTGCCAGCCGAACTCCTGCCAGCCTCGTCCCTGTCTTTCCGTGGATTGCGTAGCCTCTACCGGCGCGACGGCTTTGGCGCCGAGCTTGTGGCGGTCATTCCGGACGAGTCCCTGAGCGCCGCCCCAACTCGGGGTGGTCGCCCAGCGGCAAAACATGATCAGCAACCGCTGCCCTGGAGCGAGATGCCCGCGCCGTCCATGACGGTTCTGCTGCATCCCGACGGAGACAACTTGGACAGCGTGCTGCATGCTCGTACAGCCCGTCTGACGGTGCATGACCCCTATGTGGAATCGGCCATTATGCTGCGCGGCCAACGTGTGCCGCTGGCGGCCAATTTCACGGCCGGCTATGGCGTATGGCTGGCCCGTGCCAATTTCAACCGCCAGTCGCTGCGCAGCCTGCTCGGGCGCGAGGGTGGCATCGACCGCCCGCACGTCTACTTGATGCAGCCCTACGATCCGAACAGGCGGATCATCGTCATGCTGCACGGACTGGCCAGCAGCCCTGAAGCCTGGGTGGAACTCGCCAACGAAATCCTGGGCGATGAGGCGCTGCGCCAGCATTACCAAATCTGGCAGGTCTACTACCCGACCAATATGCCGATCGCATTGAACCACGCGATGATTCGCAGAGCGCTCGGGGATACGCTGGCGCATTTCGATCCTTCCGGCCAGGCGCCGGCATCGTCCGACCTTGTACTGGTGGGGCATAGCATGGGCGGGGTCATCGCGCGGTTGATGGTGTCGTCAACCGACCAGTCGCTGGTGCAGCTGGCTGCGGATCGCAGTCGGCTGACGCCGCAGCAGATCAAACGCATAGATCCGATGTTGCGCTTCGAGCCCTTCCCGAATGTCAGCAGTGCCATCTTCATCGCGGCGCCTCATCGGGGCACATCGGTCGCGGGTGGACGCCTGGGGCGCTGGATGGCGGGATTTATCCGCTTTCCCATTACGGTGCTCGAAGAACTCGCCCATACACTGGCACCCAATGCGGCCGCCAGCAGCCGTGAAAGCCTGGCAACCATTCCCAATAGCGTGAACAATCTCGACGAAAACGATCCGTTCGTGCGTACGGCGGCGGGCTTTCCCATCTCATCCCAGGTGCGCTATCACTCGATCGTGGCCCAAGCCAATTCCGAAGTGGCCCTCGATGATTCCGATGACGGTCTTGTGCCTTATCGCAGCGCACATCTTCCCGGCGCACAGTCCGAGAAAGTCATTATTTCGGGGCACAGCGTGCAACAGAGCGCGGCCGCGATACTGGAGATCCAGCGTATTCTGAGAGAGGACATGGCTCTGCGGGAAGCGCATTTACAGCCATAGACAACTGCCATCTGCTGTGCGCGGCCGAGCTGATTTCGGATTTCGTATGGGCGTAATGCATTCATCTGAATGCGCAAAGAGCATCAGACTTACTGTTGCCCGCTCGACGCTGGCACAGTGGGTCGGTGCGTGCGGCGCGCAACTGCAGCCGATGGTAAAGGCGCTGGATGACGAACTGCGTCGCCACGTGGTGCTGCACGCCCACGAGACGCCGATGCTCAAGCCCAAGCATCTTGGCGACGGCAAGGCGTACCCAACGTGATCCGCCGTCTGGCGGCGACCCAGCCCATGCTCGACAAGATCGTCGGCCACCAACGCCACATCGCTCAGGCCTACGGCATATCGATGGAGCATGCGCGCTGGCTGTTGACCACCGTGGCGTTCCACTGCCTTGCCGTGGCCGACACGGTGTACTCGGTCGCCGAACGGGAACCCGTCGTGGATGCAGACCGTGCGACGGAGGAAGCCGAGATGGAGGCCGAACTCAACAGGGCATGCACGCACTCATTGTTGGCATGCTGGCCTTGATGGATGCTGATGGCCTTTCAGGAGATAGTTGATCGTCGTTCTCGTTTGTGGGGGTTGAATGGAAATCCAGGGATGCCGTAATTGAGGAGCCTGGACGGCGTATCGTTCAGGAACAAACACGCACGGGCGGCCAGGCCCTGCCGTGGCTCGACATGACGGCCTTCCTGCGCGGGGCCATCGACCTTGCGCTAGACAACCATGCCAATGCGCCACGCAGCAATACGCAATGGGTGTTCTTCGACCGTGGCCTGATCGACGCGGCGGCAGCACCCCAGGCACTGGACGGCACTACTATTCTGGACACGATTGCCCAGTCGCATCGCTACCACTCGCGCATCTTTCTGGCCCCGCCGTGGCCTGAAATCTATGTGCAGGACGAAGAACGCCGTCACAGCATGGATGAAGCGCGGGCTGAATTCGAGCGGCTTCAGCGCACCTATCCAGCGCTGGGCTATGCGGTATCGCGGTTGCCCAAGATCAGAGTGGCGCAACGCGCTGACTTTGTGCTGGACACCTTGGCTAGCCGCTAACCTACCAAGGCGAACTCTACCGTATCTCACCGCCACGTAGGACTCCATGCTCAAATCTCTTGCGTAACTCTGAGATAAGGATTGTTGGGTGGTACTGCATCGAACAACCAATTCGCATCGATCAGCAAATACCCATGCAGCTTCCGGGACTTGCGCGGCCCGGTGACTTCACAGATCCAGATGTTCAAGCCGCTGTCGTGCTTTCGATGCAACCCCAGTTTCTCAAAGCGCTTCTGCACCCACTGCCAATCCGGCATCTTGTCCTGCCGTGCCAGCGTGCCGACATGAGGGTGCTCCTGGACGTAGCGCTGGAACACACCTGGGCTGACCAAGTAGGCCGTGTCATTCACGGAATGCACGAGCGCTTTTGCGTCGTTGATGATGAGCCGGCGCGAAGCAATTCCCTGTTTCAGCCACATCATGAAATGTTCGCCTGACGGGGGCGCTGCTGTTAGGGGTGGTTTAGCAGTAGATGGTGGTGGCGAAGGAAGCACTGCGGCAGTCGCTGGCATAGGAGTGCTGGGGTCTGCGGGGTAGCTTCTCTGTGCAACCGGCTCCACATCCTGCTCGGCACCAGGCGAGCCGCTCGTGCTCACCATTGCCAGCATGTCCTCCATGACATCGGACACGGGCTGGGCCTTAGGCGGTGAGGCGGTGACGGTACTACTGCCTTCCCAAGATGGAAGTTTCTGACCGTTCGGGGCTGCCTTCGCCATGGCCGCAGGCGGCATTTTCGGCGCCTCGGCGTCGTTTTCGGCGACTGCCGCGTCGATCGCTACCGTGCCTGCAAAAGGCGTCGGTCGCTCGCCAGATTCCCAGATCAGCGCAGGAGCGAGGCGCAACAGGGTGAACGAGTGGGACCAGCCGGTGGAACTGGTTATGGTCGCGCGCCAAATAGCCTTGCCGTCGGGCGCCGGCTGCAACATGCCGTGATCCTGGAGGACGTTGAACACCGCGGTGTTGTTCGCAGGGATGCCATCGACGCCTTGGGACAGCAGGTGCGCACGCAGTTTGTCCGAGACCGTTTTGCTCACCAGCCACAGGGCATCGTCGGTGAGCCAGCCATCGGAGGCTTCCGGCTGGTTCAGTTTCAACTGTTCCTTGAGCAGGTAGCGCAACCCGTCGAGCAGCTTGCGCTGCAGCGCGTGCTTGGGCGCAGCCATGGCGCGGGCCGGATCGCCGCCCAGCTCCTGGGCCACCGAGGCCCGGTCTGCCTGCACGACAAGTTCGCCCAGTACGCCGGCGTGCTCGTACTGCCCGGCCAGGACGTAGAGCAGTGGTGCCCACAGGGACGGATAGCCGCTGAGCCAGTCCAGGGCCTCACGGTCGAGCAGTTGGTGGTAGAGCAAACCTGTCGCGGCGCTGTGCAGGCGGTACTCGCGATCGTCGCGGTAGCGGAATCGGTATGGCTGGCGCAGCGGGCCGTGCCAAGGGTGCCAGATGCTGCCGTCGGCCAGCTCGACGTGCAGATCGACGGCGATCTTGCCGATGTCGTGCAGCAGCGCGGCGTAGGCGACGGCGGCGGTCCAGGCTTCGGACTGTGCCGCTTGGTCTTCGGGGCTGGCGCCGATGGGCAGCAGATGGGACTGCCGCAGTTTCAGACTGTAGGCGACGATTTCGAGGCCGTGGTCGAGCATGCCGCCCAGATAGGCATGGTGATGCGCCTCGGAGGCCGGGAAGGCCTGGACCAGCTCGGCGTAGCGTTCCAGGGGCGCTCGGTACAGCGTGGCGAATTGCCTGCGCGACAGCGAGGTGCGCTGCCAAATGTGCTCCAGCAGCTTCTGCCGGCGCGGGGTGGCCAGCAGCGATGCGGCCGACTCGGGCCGCATCAACCCTTTCGGGAGGACGGTGGCGGGTGCTGGCGGTGGCGCGCCGGCGACCGGGGGCCGTTTTCGCTGGAACAGGGAGAGCATGCGGGTGTCCTGTGGCGGGCCGACCGGGAGGCCTTTTTGCCTTTTCGAGGTAGGGCCTTTCCCCTTGCACCCCATTCCCTTGCCGTTTCGGCCCTTTGGCCTTTAACCGTTTCGGTATAGCGGGGCCTGGGTTGCGGTTCCAGCGTCAATGTGGAACCCGCACGAATGGATTGCGCGGCGACCAGCCGCTGGCCTCGGCCTATGCTGCGGAGACGCTGTTTTCGCCAGGTAGGTTGCTCTCTAGGCGTCAAAGTTGACAAATGCGACAAAGGCGACTAGAGTAAGTCCTGTCTCAAACCTACCTGGGAGATGACCATGCCCACCGCCATTGAATTCATTGCCGACCGTCTGCCGCGTGTCACCGTGGAGGATGTGCGCCGCTTCGCGGATACCGTCGAAATCCGGGATGCGCCGGCTTTCGCGGCCGAGTTGCAGGCGTTCATTCACGAGCGCGTGGAGGCGGTAAAGCTGCCAGCCAACCTCGAAGGTGAAACGGTGGAGCACGCCTTGAAGCGTAAGACGGCTGCGCTGCGCGCTGAGACGCGCTGGGCGCCGACTGAAACCGACGTCCAGCGAGGCCGCGCCGTGCTGCTGGAAACCTTCAACCAGCCGCACAACCTGCCGCCCGCGGAGTACGCCAAGCTGGCGGACAAGTCGCGCCAGCAGATCTACAAGGACATCCTCGCCCGTCGGCTGCTGGCGCTGAACGTGGGGCCGCGAGGCCAGAAACTGCCCGACTGGCAGCTCGACCCGGTGAAGCAGCAGTTGACCCAAACCGTGCTTCAGGAGGTCGAGGGCATCGACCCTTGGACGATCTACCGCGCACTGTCCGAACCGCTCGAAGGCTTGGGCGGCCGCTCGCCAGTGGATGCGGTGACGCATGGCACGATCGACGACGTGGCCGAGGCCGTGTTCAACGTGCTGGGCGTTCAGGTGCATTGAAGCGAGATCGCCATGAGCCACGAGCTGCCTTCGTTCCTGATCGATGCCGGTGAGCTGCTCCAGCATGTGAGCCGCGTCGTCTATCGGGGCAGCCCGCTGTACTATGGCCGCAGCAGCACCAATCGCTACGATGACCCGGCCCAGGCCTACGGGGTGCTCTACCTGGGGCGCGACCTGCCCACGGCGCTGATGGAGTCGGTGTTTCATAAGCACCAGTGGCTTGCGGACACGAAGCGCTCGATCGCGCTGAAAGAAGTCCAGAGCCGGATGGTGCGCGCAGTGGGCGTGATGGACGACGTGCTTCTGGCCGACCTCACGGCGCCGGGCGTCATGGCGGGCTACTTCGGCCTGAACCTGGAGCAGTTGGCCAGCCGCGACTACACGCACACGCAGCAGGTGTCGGCCCAGGTGCATGCGATGCTTGGAGATGACGGCCAGGTGCTGTTCGACGGGGTGCTCTATCCGTCGCGCAACAACTATCCCGCCAAGAGCATCGCGCTGTTCGAGCGTGCCAGCGCGAAGGTCAGTGTCATCGAGGACATCGATCTCGTTGACCATGTGGACTGGCCGCGTTTCGTTGCTACATACCGCATCGGCGTGGAGCCCGACCCTGGCCCGTTGGAACCGGATGACGAAGCGTCCTGAAGCAGCAAGAGAACACATTGAAGCCCTAAACAGAATGAAATGGACCAAACTGAAATAGGCATCCCTCAGCAGTAGGAGACGACCATGAACACCACGACTCGCACCAGCACCGCAGAACGCCTCGGCCGCGCCTTTGGCCGCGGATGGCGTGCCTACGCGCGCTGTGAACGGCGGGCGTCGAACTGGTTGGTTTCCAAGGGCATGCCGACGGCTGGAGCCACCGCGCTCGTGTGGATGGTTAAGCTGGCTGCGCTCGGGGTGCTGCTGTACACCACCTTCTGGCTGGCCCTGGTGATGGTGTGCGTCATGGTGGTTGCCTGGATGGCCCGCAACACCGACTTGGGCGAGGAGTTGCCCGAGCCAGAGTGGCGAAACGGACCAGCAGGATTCGGCCTATACACCTACGAGGGTTTCCGCATTGATCCTCATGTCGAGGACGACTAGCAGCGATCACTTCTTCGACACTGCATTGATCGCAATGCTTCCTCCCCTTCCGCCAGCAGCCTTGGCATCTCCGGTGGCTCCTGCGAGGCCTTGCAACACGTTGCCGGCACGAACGCCCGCCCAAGCCAAGGCCATGATCCAGAACGTAGGCAGTACGATGAACATCGTGCCCGTGACAAACATCAGGAGCATGTCTCCGAAGGCGTTGTTCAGCCCCACCAGCGGGTCGAAGTTGGTGTGCGGCCGATTCCAGCCGAACCCCCAGCCATAGAGCGCATCCAGGATCGTCGAATCGATCCAGCGCGCAAGCTGAAACCAGAAGTCCGTGAAGAAGAGCGCGAACTGCACGACGCTGACGGTAACGACCGTCTTCAGATCGTAGGTGCCTACGACCAGCACAAGCGGGATGCAGATGACCAGCGCCATCTTGAGCAAGGCGAGGACCATGGGCAGAGACTGTCTCACGACGTCCATGGCGGGAAACGCGGCAATCGCGCCGACGGCCATCCCAACGTCTCCCGTGGCCCGCGTCACGATGTTCGGCAAGGTCTTGTCGATCTGGCCGCCATAGTCCGTATAGACGCTACCCTGGTTCAATTTCTGTTGCCGCGGTGACGCGATGGCGCGGATCACCGAGTCGTCCACCTCGGCCCTGCTCAGGAACCCGGCCCAGCCTGCCAGGCGATTCAACAGGTTCGGGTCCACCTGTCCCAGCAGGCGTGCCCGCAGGCCATTGCCGCCATCGGCCCACCACTGCCTGCAGGTCGGGTAGCCGCCACCGCTGCCCACCTGTGCAAGCCCCGCATCGCGGGTGCTGTCGTAGGGCCAGTCGTCGCGCGGCGTGCTTGAGCGGTAGGTGTCGTAGTAGCCGCCCGTGTCCGTGAAAAACCTCGACCCTATCCAGGTCACGTCGTGCATCTGCTGCTCATCAAGCTGAGGGCGCTGCATGAACAATTTGGCCCGCGCAGGCCCATAGCAATCCCGCGAGAAATCCGCTACTTCCTGAGCCAGTACCGGGTCGTCAATGCGGGTCGCGTCGATCTCCATGCGCATCTGCCGCAGGTCCGTGCCGCATGGGATCGCCGCCACCGAGGCGCTCGTGACGGCGCGCGAGAGCGCGTGCATGAAAGCCCACCAGACCGGCACCTTCGCCGACTGGTTGTTGATGGTGCTGAAGGACTGCGACCAGCCGGTATCCGTGGGCTGCGGCACGCTGACCTGGCACTGGGCCGAGCGCGAGCTGTCGTACTGGATGGTGTTGAGGTCCACGTCGATGAACGGGATGCCAGCGAACATCACCACCACGATGGCGACGAAGACCCGGTTCTCGATGCGCGCAGCCGAGAGCACGCCCTTGTTGCCTTCGTCGGCACCTTCCGCACGGGCCTTCAACCACTCCTGCACGATGATGGCGACGAACGGCAGCGCGAATACTCCGCTCGACACCAGCACCGCCCAGATGCCGTTGTTGACGATCCAGGACACCAGCGTCAGGTAGTACTCCAGGTAGTCGGTCGTAAAAAGCGTCATGGCGCGGCTCCCTCTTCAGCTCTGCATCAGCAGGCTGGCTTCCAGCGCCACGATGGCGACGACGCCGGCGATCTCGCTGCGCACCAGGCGTCGCCGCGCTTGCGCGTCTTCCTCGCGGGCCAGCAGCCGGCGGCGCATCCAGACCCAGCCATAGACCGTCGCGCCGTACAGGCACAGCCGCCACACCAGGAAGTAGCCCGCGCTGGCAGCCAGCCACCGCTCCCAGCCGGCAACGCTGCCGACGAGGTAGATGCCGACGAGATTGGCGCCCACGGCCGCGGCGATGATGACCACCGCCAGGAGCAGCGCCTTTGCCGCGCGCCGGCTGAAAAGCCAGCGCGGGCGCAGCCAGGCCGCGTTCATGGCGTGCCTCCCGGGTTGCCCCGCTGCAACCGATCGAGGCGGTCGGGCACCGGGTCGCCTTCGTAGATGCCGCGCGAGCCGGCCGCGCGCGTCCCGTGGCGCTGGATGATGGCCATGGGCGAGTTGTTCGCCAGTTCGCGCCGCAGTTCAAGTTCGGTCTTGAGGTTGCGGATCTCCTGATCGAGCGTGTCGCTCTCGTGGTTCACGGCCTCGACCGCCAACTGGTTGGCCGCCACGTTGGGTTCCTTCTTGCCGGTCAGCAGGGTCCGCTGGAGCAGCAATGCCTTCTCCAGCACGGACGACAACGCGACCTCGGACGCGAGACGTCGCGCCAGCAGGTCTTGGTCTGGCTCGTCGCGCAGCGCCTCGATGACGCCGCGTGTAATGGGCAGCGAGGTGCTGCCGGCTGCATGCAGGTTCTCGAACGTCGTGTTGCGCGTCCCAGAGACCAGTTCCTGCAAGGCCTCCAGCTTGGTCTCGTACTCCTCCTGGATCAGCGGCGTCAGCCCGACGCCAGGCACGGTCTCGGTCTTGGTGCAGGAATCACACGTGCGCTGTACCTGTTCCCCGAGAACCCGCGTCGCCCATTCGGTCGCCTGCTGCGGCGACGTCCAGGTCTGGCAGGACAGGCTCGCGCAACTGGCGGGCGCGATGGAGGACGTGTCAGTCACGCTGCGCCCGTTGACCAGGTTGTAGCCCGCCCGCGTCACGTCACCGACCACCCGGATGGCCGACTGGCCCGCGCCGCCGGCATTGCTGCCGCCCACCCAGGGCACGCCGTCGTTGCCGCGGCGCGTCTCGGCCTGCTCGATCGCCGATACGGCATCCGTGCTCGACACCGCATCGCGCAGCGCCATGCCTTCCGCCATCTGGCTCCATCCGAGCTGGCCGCCCGCCGTCTCGGCCATCTTCTCGGCCATCGCGCGACACGTCAGCTTGGAGCGGTCGAAATCCAGCCTCGCCTGCAGCACACCATTGGTCAGCAGGTTGTACAGCCCCGGATCGGCACGCTGGATGATCAGCGCCGGCAGCGATGCCACGGCACTGGTCGCGCTCTGGATCACGTTGCTCATGATCTGCTGGAACCCATTCGTGATCCCATTGAGCTGATTGCGCAGCGTGGTCTGGATGCTCATGTCGCCGCAGATGAGGTTGCTGTTCCAACCCAGGCCGACCCCGATCGAACGCATGCCAGCGGCGCGGCCCATGGACACCGCACTGCCACCGCCGATCGAGTACATGACCTCATCGCCGATGACGGGGCCGCTGGTCTGGAAGCCGGCCTGCGCCCACGCGAGGCCACAGACCAGGGCGAGCGCGCCGGCTAGCGCCGTGGGGCGCAGCGGGCGGCGAACCTTGGCGGATGGGTTCATCAGTTCAGGACGCTTCATCGCCGTACCCTCAATAGAAATCGACGCTGCCGAGGAACACCTGGCCCCGGCGTTCGCAGCACGCATAGGGCCGCCACAACGCCCAGGCGTAGTCGCCTTGTTGGGCCTGTGTCAGGAAGCCGTTGCGCGGGAAGACCGTGCAGGACGAGGACAGGACGGGCGTGAGTTCCTGCCACTTGCCGGTCGAGGCATCGCCCTCCATCAGCGCGCCGGCCGGCCAGTAGCCATCGCGGGAGTTGGCGAGCAGCGGCTGATAGACGTGGATCTGCCCGCGGCGCGTGACCACATCGCCGGCCCGTTGGGCCACCACGGCACCGGCCTTGTGGTCGTCCGTCTGGTGCAGGAAGCCGCCGCGCGGATAGACGTTGCCCCAGAGGTTCAGGGTCGAGCGCGCGCCGACCTCGCGCATGCCCGGGATCAATGCCTCCGGGTACACCATCTCCGGTACGTTGTAGCGCCAGGCCGGCGTGTCCAGCGTACTGAGCAGGTACGGCATGAAGGCCGTGCCTGCGCCCTCGCAGAAATAGCCCGAGGACGAGACGAACTGGTTGAACACCTCGACGCCGGGGTGGCCGATGACGTCCGCGTTCTTGAACTTCGCGAGATTGTTTTCGTGATCTTCATTGGTGGTGCCGTCCCCGCCGGCCTGGGCCGAAGGGTTGGGCGTGCTCATGGCGCGCACTTCGACCCAGGGGTTCTCGCCGGTGTTCGAGTAGGACGAAACCACCGCATCGGGGATGTAGTGCCTGACCTTGACGGACGTGCGCACCGTGCAGCCGGTCCAGGTGCAGTAGAGCCAGTAGCAGATACCCACCACCCGGTACTCCAGGCAATCGGGCGAAGCCACTGAACCCACGATGGTCGCCGTGTTCAGGGCGTAGCTGCCCGTGGCGCTGAGCAGCAGCACGGAGGTGACGGCAGCCCGCATGCGGCGCAGAAGGTCGAATGAGCGGATCACGGTTCGGCCCTCCGGTGCTGTTCGATGCGCGCGATGGCGCGGGCCACGTCAGGCTCGCCATAGACCACGTAGCGCTGATCCACCACGACAGCCGGAATGGTGGTGATGCCCAGGCTCCATGCGTCGGCAACGCCCTGGTATGCGGTGGCGATGCGACGCTGGAGGTCAGCGCCCCCCTGGCTCAGCCGGCGCTTCACGATGGCTGTTGCCTGTCCGGGATCGGCGGGCAGCGCCGCAGAAAGCTCCGCTTCGATCCGGGGCGCTTCATCCAGCTCGATCAGCTGCTCGCCACCCATGGTCCTGACCGGGTGACGGCTGTCGGTGATGATCACCACATCGGCGGCGAAGCTGGCCGGGCTGAACACGGCCAGGGAAGCCGGCAGCGCAACGGCCAGGCCAAGGGTTCGCCAGCCCGATGCGAACCTGGATGAAGATGCTGGCATGTCGAGCGCCCCCAAGAGTTGTCAAGGGCCATAGTCAAACGCCGAACGCCATGCGGCCCCAACAAACAATGCGCATCGCGGACTGCCCGCATACCTGCTTGTCTTGCGCCAATGAAAAGCGGAGGCCGAAGCCTCCGCGTGGATCAAGGAGCCGGTGCCATTGCTACAGCAGGCCGGATTCCGCAAAGGAGAACGGGGCACCCTGGCCGACGATGATGTGGTCCAGTACCCGCACATCGATGAGCGCCAGCGCGGCTTGCAGTTGCTGGGTCAGCATGCGATCCGCGCTGGACGGCTCGGAGACGCCCGAAGGATGCTGGTGGGCGAAGACCACCGCGGCGGCATTCAACTCCAGCACACGCTGCACGACGACACGCGGATAGACCGAAGTCGCGTTGATCGTGCCCCTGAACAGCGGCTCGTAGGCCAGCACCTGGTGCAGGCTGTCCAGGAACACAGCGGCGAATATCTCATTGGGCTCAGCGACCAGTTTCAGACGCAGGTAGTCCCGTACAGCGGCCGGTTGGCTGAGGCACGGTCCAGCTTTGAAGACCCGTCTCTCCAGCAGCACGATGGCTTGCTGGATGATCCAGTCCTCGTGTTGGGCAGCGATGGCGGAAAGCGACTCCAGGCAGGAGTCATTGACGGCGAAAGACATGGCGAACCTCCAGACGGTGAGATCGGAGGGCACTCGCCCTGGGAGGGCAAGCCCTCCTGGGGAACGAACAAGGTGCATCCATCACCGCGGCAGCGGTGATCGTTCGCGGCCAGGATGCGAGGCGAACGGGGTTGTGGTCAGCGCAGCGGACTGCGCCGTAGCCTTGAAGACCGGGGCTACCTGGGCATGTCGCCGACGACGTCGGCAGGCATTTCCGATGTGGGTGTGGCGGCGGGATCGCCGGCCGCGAGCATGTCCATGGCCGACAGCAAGGCATCGCCCTCGATCGGGCCCTGCAGCAGGATCGCCTTGCCGGTTTCGCGATCGTGCAGCCGCAGCGACGGCGTGGCGGTCACGCCGCTGTTCGTGGCTTCCGCAGTTTGGGTACGAATCGCCGCGTCGGGCCGCTCGCTCGCAATGCACTGTTCGATGGCTGGCGTCAGGGCGGGGTGGCGCAGGTCTTCGGGCAAGCCCTGGCCGTCGCTGTGTGTGTGGACATAGACCCACTCGACAGCCTGCCAGAAGGCGGGATGGCCGCCGGCTTCGCCCGCGCATTCCACCAAGCGCGCTTCGGCGGACGCGGCCGGCTCATGCGCGGCCAACGGCAGGTGGTGCCATTGCAAGGCCACGTCCGCATTGCCGGCTACCCAACGCTTGAGGACAGGGAAATAGGACCGGCAGAACGGGCATTCGAGGTCCGCGTAGAGCGTCAGCGTGAAACGACCTGCCGGGTTGCCCATCTGCCAAGGAGGCCCGGCCACCTGCGTCTCGCTGACAGGCGCCGAGGTTTGGGGCGTGGACTCGCCTGGCGAACGGGACACGAGCCAGATCAGCAGCAGCGCAACCAGCACTGCGCCTAACGCCCATGGCCAGCGGGCCCGCCAGCGCCGACGGCGGAACGCCTGGACCTGCATCGGAATGGATGAGCGTTTCTGTTCCATGGCGTTCTCCGGTGCACGGCAGATTCAGGGCAGGGCCAGGGCCGGCGACTCGATGCCGCGTGCCCGGTCGATCTTCTCGGCCACCTTGAAGGCGGCATCCAACTCGCTGACGCCGTGCTGCTGCATGAGCTGGTAGCGCTCGGCCTTCTCTTCGGGTTCGGTCTGCGCGAGCGCGAGATACAGGCTCGGCGGCACGGCGCGGAAGAGCACCTCCATGCTCTTGGAGAGGATGACGCCCTCGGTGAACTTGCCCGCTTCCTTGCGTGCCGAAAGCATCAGCGCCTTCTGCGCCGGCGAGAGTTCGCGGAATCGTGCGATCTTCTCCACCTCGTCCGGCGGCATCGACAGGCAGATCCACCACTCGATCATGTTGAGCATGGGCTCTGCGGCGCGCGGCAGATCGTCGATGTTTTGCGTCGCCAGCCAGAACCAGGCGCCCAACTTGCGCCACATTTTTGTAATTTTCACGACATACGGCGCGAGCAGCGGGTTCTTCGTGATGATGTGGCCTTCGTCGGTCACGTTGATGATCGGGCGGCCGAGATACTGGTCACGCTCCGCGATGTTGTTCACCGTGCTGATGAGGCTGATGTACGCGATCGAGAGCTGCGCGTTGTAGCCCTCACGGGCATAGGTCGCGAGATCCACCAGCGTGATGTCGGCCTCGGGCCACGGCGTGCCGTCGCGGTCGAACATCTCGCCGTCCGTGCCTTGGCAGAACATGTCCATCGCGTCCGCCATCTCCAGCAGCCGCACGCGCCGCATCTCGGGCAACGTCGGGTCCTGGCCGCGGGTGCGCAGCGCATTGCGCACGTCGCGCGTGAGCACCGTGCGCTTCTCGGCCACGCAGTGCTCGGCGGCGTCGAGGATGCACTGGCGGATCAGCGAGCGGTCGGCGCGCGTCATCCTGGCTTCCTCCTTGTCCTCGCCGCCAGTGATCATCAGCCGCGCCGTGATCTCCAGTTCGCCCAGCACGTCGCGCTGTTCGTCCGCCTTCATGGCTGAGGCATCGGGTGGCAGGTCTTCGTCCAGCGCATCGGCATCGAGCGTTTGCACATCGCTGGGCGTTTCGATCAGCCGGCGCGCGTCGGCGAACGGCGCTAGGCTGATGCCCGATCCGGGGGCCAGCTTGACCCGATTCACGGTCAGGCCCAGGCGCCTGGCGAAGTCGCTGAACAAGCCGAAGCTATTGCCGGCTTCCACGATGAAGAGGCGCGGCCGATAAATGGCCGTGACCTGGTTCAGCAGATTGTTGAGCGTGGCCGATTTGCCGGAACCCGTCGGGCCGAACAGGAACAGGTGGGCGTTCATCTGCCGGTCCAGGCGATTGAGCGGATCGAAGGTGATCGGCCCGCCGCCGCGGTTGAACATCGTGATGCCTGGATGCCCCGTACCCTGGGCACGGCCCCACACCGGCGACAGGTTTGCCGCGTGCTGGGCGAACATCAGTTGCGTGTACCACCGGCGCCGATCCTTGCCGGGGTTGTAGCAGCACGGCAGCCAGCGCAGGTAGCTGTTGAGCGGCGCCACCTCATCATCCTCTCGCACCGGCTGCAAACCAGCGTTGAGCATCACGTTCGCCAGGTCCAGGCCGCGCCGATCCAGTTCCGCCTCGTCGCGCCCGCGCAGGTAGAACGCCAGCGTGCCCCGGTAGAGCTTGTGCGCGCTGCCGATCAGCGAGCGGGCTTCATGCACGTCCTTGAGCGTCTGCTCCGACGCCAGCGTCTCGCCCACGGCCTTCTTCGCCAGGTGGTTCAGATCCGATTCCAGGACATCCTGGGGCGTGGCAACCATCGTGAGACAAAGCAAGGTGTCTTCCGGCATCTGGTCGAACAGCGTGTTGATCGCATCGCCCTTGCGGGTCTCGCCGGTTAGATGTCCCGTGCCGGGCGGCATGCGCAGCCGGTCGGTGATCAGCACACGGTGCGGCATGCCGTCGAAGTACCAGGTGCCGTGCTCCACGTCGGAGCGTGGCTGGCCGAAGAACAGCCGCTGGCTGAAATCCCGCCCGCTCGCCAGTTCGATCTCGCCGGCCTCAGTCTCGTCCGGGTAGCGCGCCAGTGCGTAGAAGCGCTCCCGGTCCTCTGTACTGGGCCCGAGCATCGCGGGGCGCGGATTGAGCCACCGCAGCAGCCAGTCGTGGACGTCGGCTGCGACCATGCGCCGTGCCTGGATGCCGGCGTTCGCCAGCCCGCCACACAGGCGGTCGCAGACGATGTTCAGCATCTGCTCGGGCGTCTGGCCGCGGCGGCTTGCCTGCCCGGTGGCACGTCGATAGACCACCATGCGCACGCGCCGCGTCTGCCCGCGCCAGCGCAGCCGCGTGACCACCGTGTCCTCGAACAGGCCGCCGGGCTTGGCCACCGCACGCAGATGGTGGCCGAAGAAGCGCAGGTAGAACTCGGTGAACGCTGTCCCGCGGGCACGTGGCTGCACGTAGTCACGCAGGGTCTGCATGTACTGGTCGAAACTCGGCTCGTCCTGGGCATAGAGCTGGAGCACCCAGGGGTTCTCGTCCAGCTCATCGAAGCTGTCCTGCAGCGCGTTCTCCAAGGCGTCGCGGGCGTGGGCAAGCCAGCCCGGTTCCCGGCCCTCGGTCCCCAGCGGCACCAGCTCGAAGAAGGCCGCCACCGATTGGCCGTCCTCCAGCAACATGGACCTTGACTCGGGCAAGAACTCGACCCAGGGCAGCAGTTCCACGAAGGACGGTGCGACCTCGTACAGCGCCTGCTCGTCGGCCTCCGTCGCCGGTTTGCGGCCCCGGACTGCCGAGCCGGGTTCGGGGATGCCGGCTTGGCGCAAGGCCTCAATGTGGCGCTGCCAGCCGTCCGGCTGCTCGTCATCACCAGCGCCGGATGCGGCCAGCTTCAGCGCGGCCGGCTTAGGCCAGGGAAGTTTCCAGCGCATCAGTAGTCCTCCACGCGCTCACCCGGCATCGCGTACTGAATGCGCTGGTACAGCGGGAAGACGGTCGTGTAGCCGGGCACCGGCACGGGATCGGTGCCGGCCAGGTGCGGGTACACGTACATCACGAGATCGGGATTGGGCAGGCGCTGGAACTGGCGATGGACCTCGTTGCGCGCGGTGCGCGTGTAGCGCATCTGCTCGGCAGGTGCGGCCTGCATATCGGCGTCGGTCAGCGGCCGAGGCAGGCTCTGGCGCGCATCGAGCAGTTGGCCGCCGGCGTTCCGTCCGGCTGCGCCACCGCCGTCCCCGGCCTCCTGCTGCCAGATGTCCATCATCGTGCGGTCACCGTGGGTCAGCAGCTTTTCCTTGCTGGTGGCGCAGCCGGCGAGCGCCGCGACGGCGAGGACCAGCGCCAGGCCACGGGCCAAGCTATTCAAGTTCGAGAGCATGGCTTTCTCCTGTGCGGTGATCGACCTTGCGGCCTTCGGGATCGAAGTCGATGGCGAGCGGCTTTTCGAGGTGGACGGCGACCTTCGCGCCGGGCTGGACATAGACGGCGGCGAACGCTTGGCCGTAGAGCTTGTTGACCCAGGCCGACATGTCCCGCACGCCGCCCGCCAGAATCTGGCCGACCGCCTCCTGGCCGCTGATGCCCACGGTGCCGATGGAGCCGTCCGAGCCGACATAGGACATGCGGCCGCTGTCGCTCTCGATGAGCGAGGCCACGCCGGCACCGGCCGCGGTGATCAGGGCCTGCGAGCCGAGGTATTGCTGGGCGTTGCTGCGCCGCTCGCCGCTGACGCAAGGAATGCCGTGGGGATCGCTGATCCAGCCCAAGCCATCGCGCTGCTGGTTGTTCTGCTGGTTTCCTTCGCGGTCTTCGGGGATCGTGCGAATCGTGCCGTCGTTGAAGACGAACGTGATGCTGCGCACCTGGCCGCGCACGCAAGAAAGCGTCCAGTCGCCCGAGGCGGTGCCGCTGAACACGGCGCCGGCCACATCGGGAATGTCGATGCCGTTCGCCGTGAGGTTGTCCGGCCCCACCAGCACCTTGAAGGGGTACGGGTCGTTGACGGTGCCGTCGATCGGCACACGCCCGATCAGCGCTGTCATCGCCACCGAGCCCATGAGCGTGGAGTTCGTGGGGACGGTATAGACGGGCTTTGCGGTCTTGACGCCCGCGGCGCGTGCCCCGGCGTTCGCCACGGTTTCCGCCGTGGTTTGCAACGTGCTCTGCTCGGGGCCGAAGCTCGTCGGGAAGCTCATGCCGCCAGCCGTGCCGCGCCCCCTGTTGCGTCCCTCGGCAGGCTTCGCGTCATCCGGTTCAACCCAGCGCATGCCGCCTTCCATCCCGGCCTCGTCGCCCCCCTGCAGCCCCAGGCCCACGGGCAGATCGGCATGGCTGCCACCGCGCCCACCAATGCTGTCCAGGCGCCGCTGCAGGTCAGCGAGCAGCCCCTCGGTCTGCTGGCGCTCGCTGGCCGCCTGCTGCTGGTCGCGCCGCAGGTTGGAGCGTTCGGACTCCAGCGCAGAGTTGATGCGCTGGTCGATCGAGTTCTCGCGCTGACGCAGCCGCTGGTTTTCCTCACGCTGGGATTTGTTGTCCGAGAGCGCGGTCTGAAGCTCGGTGCGCAACTGCTTCACTTGGGCAACGAGCGTCGCCACGGTGTCGCGCGGGGTATCCCCCTCGATGCCCAACGCTTTCATTTCCGCAGGCGTGAGCTTGGCGCCGGCATCCGCGGCCGGTGGTGCCGAAGTGCTGCCACCCGAGAACAGCCGGATGGCGACGAACAGCACCAGCAAGGCAACCGGGATCATCAGCCACTTCAGGAGTCCATTACTGCGCATCGGGGGCCTCCTTGGCGTCCGTGGGCCTGTCTTTCGGCAGCGGGAGATGTGCGGCGGGGTCGAAGCGGTGGATCGCGGGCAGCAGCGACTGCGCAAGGCCGCGACCGCGCGTCACCAGGTACAGGACGGTCGTGTCCTCGGGTGTTCCGCGCGGGCCAAGCGCCTCATGTTGGAAGGTGGCGGTGAGGAAGTCGCCTTGCAGCACGCGCGGATCAAGCGTGACCCAGCGCGCGCCCGTGTTGGTCAAGCGCACGGCGGTGACCCACTGGTCTTCCAGGCGCCACGACGCGAGCGCGAGTGCGCGCACGGGCAATGTCGGCATCAGCGTGCCGAGGTCCATGTCGCGGCGCAGGTTGACCCGCATGACGCCCGGCAGCGGTTCCACAGTGCGCAGCGGCGCGTAGAGGTTCTGTGCGGCGAAGCGCGTCAACACGACCGGGACCGGGGTTTCGCGCCGCGCTGCTCGCGTCCCTGCCTGGTCCTGGGCGCGCGCCGGGGTCTCGTCGGCACCACCGGACTGATTGCCATAGCGCGCTGGAGTGCTGTTGCCTTCGACGATTCGCACCGGCTCCAGTTCGGCTTCCCCGTCCTTGGGTGGTTCGGCGGCGATGTCCAGCAGGATCAGCGCGCCCGTGTCGGCGTCCTGCAATTGCAGCCGTGTCGGCTCGATCGGCTCGCTGGCGCGCAGGTACACGGCGCCGCCCGCACTTTGAACGCGCAGGCGCTCGCCCACGCCCGCAGGCACGCCGACGCGGACGTTGCGGTCGATGAACACGATGCGCTCCTGGCCGACCTTCAGCGGCACCGCCAGCGGCATGCGCTCCCAGCGCAGGATTTCCACCGCCTGGGCGATGGGTGCGGCGGCCACGGCCAGCAGCCCCAGCAGCGCGAGTACAGGATGCTTCATGGGGTGGTTCCTCCTTGAGGCGCTTGCGGAGACAGGCCGCCGGATGCCGGGCGCGTCGGCTCCGGGGTGCTGATGCGCTGGGGCGTGCCGGCGTAGCAGTCGAGCGCCAGGCCGAACGGATTGCGCGCGGGGTCGATGTCCACTTTGGTGACTTTCACGGGGTAGCGCACCAGGGCGCGCTTGACTTGTTCCGCGCCGTAGTACTCGTCCGCGGTGATGTCCAGCGTCACCACCCAGTCGCGATCGGAGACCGTGCGCACGCGCGCCGTAGGGTCGTCGCCGTAGCCGCGGCCAGGGATTTCGTAGATGCCGCGCACGCGCTGGCGCAGCTCGCCCGTGCTGCGGCGGTAGTCGTAGTCCGCGCGCAGGAAGGCTTGGCAGGACGGCGTGAGGTACGGCGAGAGCGTGTGGAGGTTGCGCGCGTAGTCCTCTTCGCCATTCGTCGGCCAGCGATTGAGGGTCTGGAACACGTAGAACGTGAACGCATAGACCGATTCGGGCGGCACCTCCCACCACTTGCGGGTGCTGCCCGAGCGCAGGTCAGGCGGGACGTGGATGGTCAGGTCGCGCGGCGCGCTCCACCAGCCGCCGCCCATGACCAGGGCGACGATGACCAGGGCACCGGCACCCAGGCGAAGCGTCTTGATGTGCGCCTGCAGGTGGGCGATCTCGTTCTTGAAGCGGCTCATCGTGCGCTCCTTGAGGCAGACCGTCGGGTGGTCCAGAAACCGGAGCGCGAGATCAGCACGTGGCCGCCCACCCAGCCCGCCATCAGCGGATGCAGCGTGGCGATGCGCCATTGCAGTTGCCGATACAGCCAGGTGTCGGGGCGCCCACGCTTGAGGCGGCGCAGGATGCCGCCGCCGATGAACACGCCCAAGGCCACGCCCAGGACAACGAACGTCGGTGCGATGGCAATGGTGCGGAGCATCCACGAAAGCGGCGCGCCGACCAGCAGGCCGGCCGCGCCGGACAAGCCGCAGCAGATCCACAGCTCGTCGGCGGTGAGGCCGCGCACGACAACGGGGTGGCGGTTAAGCCGGTGCGGAAGGAACGTCACGGTCCCGTCCGCACGGACGTGCTGCTGATCGGACATACCGGCCTAGCCTTACAGGATGCCGGTGGCTTCGGTGAGCAGCCAGATGCCGATCACGAGCAGCACGGCGCCGATGGCGACCGTGAGGCCGAACTGGCCCCACGTCTTACGGCCGGTGTGGATTTCCGCGTAGGTGCCGTAGGCGTGGTAGCAGACGCCGATGAACATCGACGCCACCACCAGCAGGGCCACGAGCATGATGATGTCGTAGCCGTAGTTCCTGATGGTCTCCATGATGCCGTTGCCGGTTCCCCGCGTCGGGTTCTCCAACTGCGGCAGACCTTGTGCGAACGACAGCGCCGGCAGCGCGGCGGCGCCCAGTACCACGGCGGTGCGCTGGGCAAGATGGGAATTGAGGATGCGGTTTTGCATGGTCAGGCCTTTCAGGTCAGGAGAGGAGGAAGAAGGTCAGCACGAGATACATCGCCAAAAACCGGACGACGACGCCGAGGAACTGGCGCTGGTTGAGGCGGCTCTCGGACCACCCCACGTAGGCCGTTCGGATGGCCCAGACGCCCCAGACGAGCAGGACCGCGAACACGACGCCGACCAGGACGGTCGCCATCGCAGAAGGCGCGATGCCGCTGTTGGCTTGAAATGCCGAGACCTGGGCGCCGTTCATGGCTTGCCCTCCGCAGGCGTCGGCGGCGATGGCGCGACGGCCCGCTCCGTGCGGTAGTCGCCGCCCAGTTCGGAGGGGTCGCGGGGCTGGGCGCGTGATGGCGTCAGGTGGAACTGGATGCCGGCGCGAACACGTGCCAAGTCAGCTTGGAGCCGCGGGTAGTCGAAGTGGTAGCGCTCGCCCGGCTGGATCGGCGCATGCGCGGCGCTGTCCGCGACGGTGCGCTCCAGCGCGTCGAGTTGGCGCAGCGCAGCGGCCAGTTCCTGGCGTTGCACAGGGGACTCGGCCAACGCCATCGGGGACTGACCCAGCACGAGGGCCGTCACGAGAAAAGTGGGCATGCCGCGATGCGCGGCGCGCAGCCAGATCGAAGCCACCATCGCGCCATTCCTGTGTGATCAGCAATGGGTTGATCGTGGAGATCAGGGCGGTTTCAGGCCGCAAACAATAGGAACCCGGAAGCGACCGGATTGATGACCTAGCAGGCCGTTGAAAAAGTGCTTTTCGAACGCATCAGGGACGCTGAGTGCGAAGACACGAGC
>WBSF01000002.1 GCA_008923315.1 Betaproteobacteria bacterium SCN1
AAAAGGGGCAGCCATCCTCCGCATGTAAAATGCCGCTGTGAATACCAGGCTTCATAAAGATCTTTTCCCGATTCTGCGCCGTCTGTCCGATGGGGCTTTTCATTCCGGGCAGGCACTGGCGCATGAATTCGGCTTGTCTCGCGCGAGCGTGTTCAATGTGCTGACGCAGGCCGAAGGGCTGGGGATGCGTATCCATGCCGTGCGCGGACGAGGCTACCGTCTGCCGGATCCGGTCGACTGGCTGGATGCGTGCGAGATTGTTCGGCATCTGGGTGAAGCGGCGACTGCATATGAGGTGCATGTGCTCGACAGTGTCGACTCGACTAACCGGCTGCTGATGACCGAGGCACAGGCGTGTCTGGCCGATGGTCATGTCGTCGTGGCCGAGCACCAGCAGGCCGGCCGCGGTCGCCGTGGCAGGTCTTGGCATGCGACGCCAGGCGGCGGGTTGATGTTTTCGGTACTGTGGCGCTTCGAGGGCGGCCTGCAGGCCATGGCCGGCCTGAGTCTGGCTGTAGGGCTTGCGGTTGCGCGAGCAGTCAATCGTCACAGCACGCATGCAGCCCGGCTCAAGTGGCCGAACGATATTCTGGTTGGCCACCGGAAGCTGGCGGGTATCCTGATCGAAATACAGGGGGATATGCATGGCATGGCTTATGCTGTCGCCGGCGTGGGGCTGAATATCCGGATTCGTGGGGCGCAGCGGGACCGTATCGATCAGGCCGTGATCGATCTCGACGAGATCGGGGTGCGCGTGGGCCGCAATCGGCTGCTTGCCGATTGCCTCGTCGAAATGCATCGGGTCATGAAAGTGTTTCGGTGCGATGGCTTTGCCGCTTTGCGCGCAGAATGGGAAGCTCTCGATGCATATGCCGGCAAGCCTGTCCGCCTGCAGTTCCCGGATGGGCATGCCGTAAGCGGTCTGGTCGAAGGCGTGGACGAAACCGGGGCCTTGCGACTGCGCGATGCACAGGGCCGGGTTCACCTCCACAACGGAGGGGAAATCAGTCTCCGGCCAGAGATTCGATCGTGACCCCGCGCCTGTTGATCGATGCGGGCAACACGCGGGTGAAATGGGCGGCGGTTTCCGGCAGACGGTGGTTGACGCGGGGTGAAGCTGGCTACGATGAACTGGCTGCACTGTCGGCGCAGCTTGCTGAAGGCGTCCGGGTTTACGTCGCCAGTGTGGCGAGCGATGCCCAGATCGCGCGGCTGCAGGCTGCGCTGGCGTCGGCAGACATTCGCTGGCTCGAATCCTCGACGTGTTTCGCGGAAATCGAGAATGGCTATGCCTCCCCGATACAACTGGGCGTTGATCGCTGGATGAATCTGGTCGGCGCCTGGCATCGCGTGCGCGGCGCCGCGCTGGTGGTGTCGGCCGGTACGGCTTTGACGGTGGACGCCTTGAATGCGACGGGCCGCTTCATCGGCGGGCTGATCGTGCCGGGCAGCGAACTGATGCGTACGGCATTGCGGCAGGGAACGGCCCGTGTCGAACCGGCTGGCGGGGGCTGCCGCGACTTCCCCGTCACGACGGCCGATGCCGTGGAAAGCGGGATCGTCGCCGCCTTGTGCGGGGCGGTCGAGACGCAATATGCACGTCTTGCGGCGCAGACTGCGTCTCGGCCGCCGCGTTGCCTGATAACCGGCGGCGATGCCGGGCGGTTGTTGCCCCATTTGCGTATCGCCGTGGAACAGGTGCCGGCCCTGGCACTCGAAGGGATGGCGTACGTATCGGAAGAGGCTGAACGGATATGAAATGGATTGCAGGCATCCTCCTGCTCGCCAATCTGGCCCTGGCCGGTTATTTTCTTGCGGATATTCAGGGGCCGGCAGCCTCTTCATCCGACAGCGTACCGCTCAATGTGGAAAAACTGAGCCTGCGTGGTCAGTCGCGCGCGGCCGAAGTGCCCGCGCGGCATACGCCGGAAAGTGCAGCGCTCTGCGTAGAATGGCGTGGCCTCAGCCTCGACGAATTCGTACAGGCGCGTGAACAGCTCAAGACCTTGACGGCCAGTCGCGTGATGTCGTTTACCGAAGTCCCGTTGAATACGCGCCACTGGGTGATTTTTCCGCCCTTGCCGAGTCCACAGTCTGCCGCGCAGAAACTAGGCGAATTGGCAGCCGCCGGCGTGCAGGATGTTTTCGTGGTCAAGGATGCGCCCTGGCGCAACGCCATTTCGCTGGGGCTCTATGCCAATGCCGAGGCCGCCGGCCGTCGCGTGCGCGAGGTCGAGGCCAAGGGTGTCCTGGGTACGCGTGTGGAACTGTTGCCCCGCCAGGGCACCGATTATTACTTCCTCATCAAGAGCGAGGATCCGGATACCCTGAAAAGCCTGTCGGACATCAAGCAACCGTATACCGCGAGCCGGCTGGCGCGCATCGCCTGCCCTTCATAGGTAGCTTGCCGCAAGGCCGGCGAAGACCGCGGCGCCGAACCAGGTGTTGTGCAGAAAGGCGCGGAAGCAGGCGCGCGGTTCGCGGTCACGGATCAGACGCATGTGGTAGACAGCGATTGCAGCCGCCCCGGCCAGTCCCGCGTAGAACGGCCAGCCGATACCGTGTTGCCCGCCCACCCAGGCCAGCAGCGCAAGCGTCGCCGCGTAGCACAGCGCGATGGCTGCGAGATCGAAACGGCCGAAGGTGATGGCCGAGGTCTTGATGCCGATCTTGAGATCGTCCGCCCGATCCACCATGGCGTATTCGGTGTCATAGGCAACCGCCCAGAATACGTTGGCGAGCAGCAGCAGCCAGGCTTCCAAAGGCACTTCACCCCACAGCGCCGCATAGCTCATGGGGATGCCGAAGCCGAACGCGATGCCGAGATAGGCCTGCGGAATCGCGAAGAAGCGCTTGGTGAACGGGTAACTCGCCGCGAGAAACAGCGCGACGACAGACAGCTTCCATACCAGCGGATCGAGAGGCAGGATGAGCAGGAAGGCCAGCAGCGACAATCCCGCCGCGAGCAGAAGCGCTTCCCGGCCCGACACCCTGCCGGCAGCCAGCGGCCGGTCCCGGGTGCGTGCCACGTGCGGGTCGAAATCGCGGTCGGCGTAATCGTTCATCACGCAGCCGGCCGAACGCATCAGTACCACGCCGATCGCGAAGATCCACAGGATCAGCCAGTCCGGGCGGCCGTGACTGGCCAGCCATTGCGCCCACAGCGTCGGCCACAGCAGCAGCAGGATGCCGATGGGCTTGTCCAGGCGCATCAATTTTTCGTACTGGGTCAGGCGTTTGGCGAGCGTCATGGGCATTCGAGCAGAGGCAGGAAGACTTCGGTGACGAGGAGCGGGTGGCCGTTCAGGCAAAACGCCGAACGGCGCGCCCAAAGTCTGTGCGGCACTTCGGGCAGCCGGGTGGCGACTGCATCGTACAACGGGTGGCCGCCGCAGACACGTCGAAAGCTCAGCGCCTGCCGTCCGATGCGCGGATCGCGGAACAGGGCTTCGCCGAGCGAACGGTTGCCGAGCCCGGTAATGCCGTGCCAGCCGCCGCGCAAGCCGGCGAGCGGCAATACGCTATGTGCGAAAACGGCGGGCGTGTTGCCGCACATCAATAGCACTTCGCGCACGTAGGCATGTGTCTGAGGCGCCAGTGCCAGCAGGCCGCATTCGTCGCGGTGCGCGCGGGCGAGCCCGGTGGCGAGCGGCATGACGCGAAAATCCGTGCAATGCGACCGGAGCCGTTGCGTCAGCGAGCCGCGGTCGACCAGCCAATGGCGCAAGGGGCGCGGAATCGAAAGCGGGTGGGCGATCCAGCCCTGCCGGAGATCGTGCACGAGTCGAAGCGAACGGGGAAAGCCGGCATTATGCCGCAGCTCAAATCGAAGACAGTGCCTGGCGTGCGCCGATCCAGCGCTCGATGTGTGCGGCGGCCACGTCTGGACGCTCGGCGAGACAGCGGCGCGCCCAGTCCCGCGCCGCCTCGATCAATGCGACATCGCGTTCCAGATCGGCAAAGCGCAGCATGGGCAGGCCGCTCTGGCGATGTCCCAGCAATTCGCCCGGCCCTCGCAGCTGTAAATCCTGGCGGGCGATCTCGAAGCCGTCCGTGGATTCGAAAATCACCCTGAGGCGCGCACGGGCCAGTTCGGACAGGGGTTGCTCGTACAGCAGCACGCACACCGATTCGCGGCTGCCCCGGCCCACGCGCCCGCGCAGTTGATGCAGCTGCGCGAGGCCCATGCGTTCGGCGTGTTCGATCACCATCAGTGCGGCGTTCGGCACATCGACGCCGACTTCGATGACCGTGGTGGCAACCAGCAGATGAATGTCGCCTGCCTGGAAGGCGGTCATCACTGCCTGCTTGTCCGCGGGTTTCAGGCGCCCGTGCACCAGGCCGATGTGCAGTTCCGGCAACTGGGTCGACAGGGCGGTGAAGGTGTCCTCGGCGGTCTGCAGCTGCAGTTTCTCCGATTCCTCGATCAGCGGGCAGACCCAGTAGGCCTGCCCGCCGGCCAGGCAGGCATCGCGTACGCGCGCGAGCACGCCGTCGCGTCGCGCAGCGCTGACCAGTTTGGTGACGACAGGCGTGCGACCCGGCGGCAGGGCATCGATGGTCGACACGTCGAGGTCGGCAAAGAAACTCATCGCCAGCGTGCGCGGAATCGGTGTCGCGCTCATCATCAACTGGTGCGGCTCCTGGCCCTTTTCCATCAGTGCCAGCCGCTGGCCGACCCCGAAGCGGTGCTGCTCGTCGACGACGACCAGACCAAGCTGCCGGAAGCGGCCGCCTTCCTGAAAAAGCGCATGGGTGCCGAACACGATGTGGGCTTCGCCCGTCGCGACCGCCTGCCAGGCGGCCGTGCGCTGCGTCTTGCGCTGGCCGCCCGAAATCCAGGCGCAGGCAAGCCCCAGCGATTCGAACAACGGCGTGAGTTTCTTCGCATGCTGCTCGGCCAGTATTTCGGTCGGCGCCATGAAGGCCGCCTGGAAATCGTTTTCGACCGCCTGCAGACAGGCCAGTGCGGCGACGACGGTTTTGCCGCTACCGACGTCGCCCTGCAACAGACGGCGCATCGGATGCGGCGCGGCGAGATCGGCAGCGATTTCGGACCAGGCGCGTTGCTGGGCTTCGGTGAGGGCGAACGGCAGTGCGGCGAGAAAGGCGCGGGTCAGGCGGTGCCGGGCGGGCAGCGGCGCCGTGCGCTGGCGCCGGCGGGCGGCGCGCGCAGCAGTGAGCGAAAGCTGCTGCGCCAGCAGTTCGTCGAAAGCCAGACGCTGCCAGGCCGGATGGCGGCGCGATTCGAGTGTGACCAGTTCGGCGTCGGCGGGCGGGCGGTGCAGCGTGCGGATGCTGGTCTCGAAATCGGGCAGCCCCAGCTTTGCCAGCCACGCCGGCGGCAGCGTGTCAGGCAGCGGCGATGCGAGCGCCTGCTGAACGGCCTTGCGCAGCGCGGCCTGGCCGAGCCCCGCCGTGGTCGGGTAGACCGGGGTCAGTTCTCCGGGCAGCGGGGTGTCGTCGCCGGCCCGGACAAAGCGTGGGTGAACCATTTCCGGCCCCAGGAAGCCGCCGCGCACCTCGCCGATGAAACGGAAGGTTTCACCCGGCTGAAAGAGCTTGGTGTGGCTGGGGTAGAAATGCAGGAAACGGATGCCGAGCACACCGCCGGCATCCTCCACGGTGAGCGTCAGCATGCGGCGCGGCTTGTAGGCGATCTTCGCATCCCGTACGGTCGCCTGGACCTGCGCCGTTTCGCCGGGCAGCAGGTCGCGGATGGCGGTCAGGCGGGTCTCGTCTTCCCAGCGCAGCGGTACGTGCAGGGCCAGATCGGCATCGCGAGTGAGTCCGAGTTTGGCCAGCTTCGCCGCGAGCGCCGGGCTCACGGGAAAGGAAAACGGCGAGGCCGTTTTCAAGGGGCGGTCAGTGGTTGACGGCCATGACCGCGTCGGCCTCGACCAGTGCACCGCGCGGCAGTGCGGCGACACCGACGGCGGCGCGTGCCGGGTAGGGCGGGCTGAAGTAGGTCGCCATGATTTCGTTGACCTTGGGAAAATGACCGAGGTCGACGAGGAAGACATTGAGCTTGACCACGTCGGCGAGCGAGCCGTCCGCTGCCGCAGCTACTGCGGCGAGATTGCGGAAGACCTGGTGGATCTGCGCATCGATGCCGTCGACCAGTTGCATCGATCCGGGATCAAGACCGATCTGGCCGGAAAGATAGACCGTGTCATCGACGCGCACGGCCTGCGAATAGGTGCCGATCGCGGCAGGCGCGTCGGCGGTCTGGATGATGGTTTTTTTCATGGGAATCGCGGTATGGGCGGTTACTGGGTTTGCGCGCGGCCATCCTTCTTGCCTTTGATGCGGAAGATCCGCACCACATCGGGCAGCACGCGCAGGGCACGCATCAGGCGGGCGAGATGCATCCGGTTTTCTACCTGCACGGTGAAATACAGGATGGTATAGGGACTGCCGTCTTCCTCGGCCATCGAGACGTTGCCGATATTCGAACCCTGTTCGGCGATGGCAGCGGCCACCTTGGCGAGTACGCCGCGCTTGTTGCCGACGATGACCTTGATCTGCACGTCGAACAGATGGCCGGGCTCGGCTTCCCATTCGACGTCCAGCCATTTGTCGGGGTCGGCGCGGAAAGCACGGATCGACGGACAGTCGTGGGTGTGGATGATGAGTCCGCGGTCCTTGTGGATGAAACCGAGGATGGGGTCGCCAGGAATCGGATGGCAGCACTGCGCGAGTTCGACTGCGATGCCTTCGGTGCCGCGGATGCTGATCGCGTGCGGGTGCGCCGGTTCGCCGGTGCGGTCGCCATGCATGTGCAGGAGCTGGTGCGCGACCACCAGCGGGAGTTTCTGGCCGAGGCCGATGGCCGTGTACAGCTCCTGCCGTGTCTGCATGCCGTAATCCTTGAGCAGGCGTTCCCACACGGCAGCGTCGGGCTCCATTTTTTCCGGGTGCAGTGTTTCGATGGCATGGTTGAGCAGGCGTTCGCCCAGTGCCGCCGCCTCGGTTGCACGCGCCGTGCGCAGGTAGTTGCGGATATGCGAACGCGCCTTGCCGGTGACGACGAAATTCAGCCAGGCGGCATGCGGCGAGGCGTGCGACGCAGTGAGAATCTCGACGTGGTCGCCGTTGCGCAGCTGGGTGCGCAACGGCATCAGCTCGTAATTGATCTTCACCGCGATGCAGTGATGGCCGACGTCCGTATGCACCGCGAAGGCGAAATCGACTGCCGTCGCGCCGCGCGGCAGTGCCATGATCTTGCCCTTGGGCGTGAAGACATAGACTTCGTCCGGGAACAGGTCGACTTTTATGTGTTCGAGGAATTCCGGCGAATCGCCATGATCGGCCTGGATGTCCAGCAGTGACTGCAGCCAGCGGTGCGTGCGCGTCTGCACGTCGGACAGGGCCGTGTCGGCGGATTTGTACATCCAGTGCGAAGCCACGCCGGATTCGGCCAGCCGGTTCATCTCGGTGGTGCGGATCTGTACCTCGATCGGTGTGCCGCTCGGGCCGAACAGGATCGAATGCAGCGACTGGTAGCCGTTGGCCTTGGGGATGGCGATATAGTCCTTGAATTTGCCCGGGATCGGCTTGTACAGGGCGTGCAGCGCACCAAGCGCCAGATAGCAGCTCGGCTGGTCGCGCACCACCACGCGAAAGCCGTAGATGTCGAACACTTCGGAGAATGCCAGGTTCTTTTCCTGCATCTTGCGGTAGATGCTGTAAAGGTGTTTTTCGCGGCCGGTGATGGTGGCGTCGATGCTCGCCTGTTCCAGCTTCTCCTGCAGGGCAACGCGGATTTTCTCGACCAGTTCGCGGCGGTTGCCGCGCGCCGCCTTCACCGCCTTGGCCAGTACCTGGTAGCGGTTGGGGTGGCTGTAGCGGAAACCCAGATCTTCCAGTTCCTGGTAGACCGAATGCAGGCCCAGGCGGTTGGCTATCGGCGCGTAGATTTCCAGTGTTTCGTTCGCGATGCGCTTGCGCTTTTCGGGGGGCATCGCCCCCATGGTATGCATGTTGTGCAGGCGGTCGGCGAGCTTCACCAGAATCACGCGTACGTCCTGGGCCATCGCTAGCAGCATCTTGCGGAAGTTTTCCGCCTGGGCATGCTGTTCCGATTCGAAGGCCAGCTTGTCGAGCTTGGAGACGCCCTCGACCAGCAACGCCACGGCTTTGCCGAAGCGCGCCTCGATCTCGTTCGCGGTGGCCGGCGTGTCTTCCACCACATCGTGCAGCAGGGCGGCGGTCAGTGTCTGGGCGTCGAGGTGCCAGCCGGCAAGGAGGCCGGCGACGGCGAGCGGATGGGAGATGTAAGGTTCGCCGCTTTTGCGGAACTGCCCTTCATGGGCACGGCGGCTGAATTCGTAGGCTTCCTCGATATTGCCGATCTCGGCCGGCGCGAGGTAGGCTAGTGCGGGACGCAGCGTGTCGAATGCGTGCGTCATCGCCGGCGCGGAATCGGAGTGCGCCGGTACGTTGGGGACGGCCGGCGCCTCAGGCGCGACCCCGATTGAGGATTTCACGGCCGACCTTGCCGGCGGCGATTTCGCGCAGGGCGGTCACGATGGGCTTGTCCTTGGACTCGACCATCGGCTGCGAGCCCTGAGCCAGCTGGCGGGCGCGATAGGTCGCTGCGAGCGTCAGCTCGAAGCGGTTGGAAATCTTTTCGATACAGTCATCGACGGTGATGCGGGCCATGCGGATTCTCCTGCCGGAATTTCAGTTGCGACGAAATTCCTCGAACAGCGCGGCGTGGCGTTTGAGCTGACGCGGGCCTTCGAGGCGGATGCTGCGCGTGATGGCGACCAGGTCCGCGAGGGCGTGGTCGAAATCGTCGTTGACGATTATATAGTCGAACGCCCCTGCGTGAGAGACGTCGTCCGCTGCCGCCGCGAGCCGCCGCTCGATCACTTCGTCGCTGTCCTGTCCACGCCCCTTGAGCCGGGTACGCAGCGTGCCGAAGGAGGGGGGCAGGATGAAAATGGAGGCGGCTTCGGGAAAGTGCCGCTTCACCTGGGTCGCGCCCTGCCAGTCGATTTCCAGCAACACGTCGTGGCCGGTGTTCAGGTCGTGCGCGATGCGGCCTTTGGAGGTGCCGTAGTGATTGCCGTAGACCTCGGCCTGTTCCAGGAATTCGCCGTCGGCCAGCATCGTCTGGAAACGCGTCCGGTCGACGAAATGGTAGTCGCGGCCGTCGGTTTCGCCGGGGCGGGGCGCGCGCGTGGTGTAGGAGACCGACAGGCGGATGGCAGGGTCGGCCTTGAGCAGGGCCTTGACCAGGCTGGTTTTGCCCGCGCCGGAGGGCGCGGAAACGATGTAGAGCACGCCGATGCGGTTTGCGTCCATGGAGGGTTCCGGTGGGTTATTCGATGTTCTGAACCTGTTCGCGCATCTGCTCGATCAGGACCTTGAGTTCGAGCGAGGTGCGCGAGGTTTCGACAGCAGCCGATTTCGAGCCCAGTGTATTGGCTTCGCGGTGCAGCTCCTGCATCAGGAAATCGAGCCGCTTGCCGACCGCGCCCGGCTGTTCGAGCACGCGCCGGACCTCGGCAAAATGGGTGCCGAGCCGGGCGAGTTCCTCGTCGATGTCGAGCTTCTGGGCGACCAGCGCGACTTCCTGCGCCAGCCGTTCGTGGCCGGCTTCGCCGAGCGCATCGCTCAGGCGTTGGGCGAGCCTCTCCTGTTGCGCGGCGGCCAGCGCCGGCAGCAGCGGTTTCAGGGCGTCCACCTGGGCTTCCGCGGCGGCGAGGCGGTCGAGGATATGCTGCCGCAGCTTCGCGCCTTCGCGCACGCGGCTGTCCGTCAATTCGTCGAGCGCCGCGCGCATGCCGGCCAGGGCGGTTTCGCCCAGGGCATCCGGCGATACACTGGCTGCCGGTATCGTGCCGGGCCAGCGCAATACGTCGCTCACCGTGAGCGGCGGCGCATCGGGCAAGCGGGCGCGCACTTCGGCCTGCCAGCCGGCGAGCCGCTCAAGAATGCCGGGGTTCAGGCCGTTATTCTGCGAGCTGGCGTGAAGCGGTGCGAGGCCGATGCGACATTCGACCTTGCCGCGCGCCAGCCGTTTCTGGAGGAGCTCCCGCAATTGCGGTTCTAGCGCACGGAATTCGTCAGCCAGCCGAAAATGCAATTCGAGATAACGCTGGTTGACACTTCGAAGGTCGATGGCAATGCTGACATGTTCAAGGTTAAGAGTGCGGGCGGCAAACCCTGTCATGCTGGCGGTCATGAGGTGCGCGGAATCGGTCTGGAGGGAATCCGGTACGGAGCCGGTGGATAGACAAAGATAATAGACGTTCGATTATGGCGACTCAACCCAATCAGGCGTTGCCCAACGGCTACCGGCTGAACGAATACACTGTCGTCCGCAAGATCGGCGGCGGCGGATTCAGCATGGTCTACCTTGCGCGCGACGATGCCAACCAGCCGGTTGCGATCAAAGAGTATCTGCCCGGGGCGCTGGTGCTGCGTACCGAAGGCTCGGTACTGGTGCAGGCCAATTCGTCGGAGAACAACGCCATCTTCCGTCACGGCCTCAAGTGCTTCTTCGAGGAAGGCCGGGCGCTCGCCCGCATCAACCACCCCAACGTGGTGCGCGTGACCAACTTCTTCCGCGCCAACGACACCGTCTACATGGTGATGCGCTTCGAGCGCGGCAAGACATTGCAGCAGCACATCCAGGCCAATCGCGGCTCGATCCGCGAAAGCTTCATCCGCCGCGTGTTCGCACAACTGCTGAACGGTCTGCGCGAAGTGCACACCCACAAGCTGCTGCATCTGGACATCAAGCCGTCCAACCTCTATATCCGCCTCGACGGCTCGCCCGTCCTGATCGACTTCGGCGCGGCGCGGCAGACGCTCACCCAGGAGGAAAGCAAGCTGCAGCCGATGTACACGCCCGGCTTTGCGGCACCCGAGCAGTATCACAACCGCGAACGCTTGGGCCCGTGGACCGACATCTACAGTGTGGGCGCGAGTCTGTACGCCTGTCTGGCAGGCTATCCGCCACAGGCCGCGGATGCGCGCCTGCTGAACGACAAGCTGGTGCCGGCCGCGACCAACTGGCGCGGTGCCTATTCCGACCAGTTGCTCCAGACCATCGATCACTGCCTCAAGCTCAACTACATGGAGCGCCCGCAGAGCGTGTTCAGCCTGCAGAAAGTGCTCATGGACCGCAGTGCCCTGGAGCCCAGGCGCGGGTCCCTGCTCGGCAGCCTCAAACGCACTCTCGGCAAGGATTTGTTCTAAAGTATCGCCATGAAATTTACAATCTTTCAAGCATCCCGGCAGGGCGGACGCAAGAACAACGAGGACCGCGTCGCCTACTCCTACAGTCGGGACGCGTTGTTGATGGTCGTCGCCGACGGCATGGGGGGACACCTGCACGGCGAGATCGCTGCCCAGATCGCTGTGCAGACGCTGACCGATTATTTTCAGAAGCTGTCCCAGCCAAGGCTGGCCGATCCGCTGGCCTTTCTTTCCGACACGATCACGCGCGCGCACTATGCGATCAATGACTACGCGGTCGAACAGGACCTGCTCGAGATTCCCCATACCACGGTGGTCGCCGCCATTGTCCAGGACAACACGGCCTACTGGGCACACGTCGGCGATTCGCGGCTCTATCTTTTCAGCGACGGCAGTCTGATCGCCCGCACCGAGGACCACACCGCCGTTGCCCAGCTCGTGCGCGACGGGCTCATCACCGAAGAGGAGGCGGGCCACCATCCCGAGCGCAACAAGGTGTCCAACTGCCTGGGCGGCTATGTAGTGCCGCAGGTCGAATGTGCCACTCCCATGCCGTTGCACGATGCCGATACGCTGCTGCTGTGCACTGACGGCATCTGGGGCATGGTCAATGCTCCCGAGCTGTCGGCCCTGCTGCATGCCTACTCGCTGGAGGATGCCGTGCGTCATCTGATGGATCACGCCGAATTCCGCGGCGGCGAACACGGCGACAATCTCAGCCTTGTGGCCATGACCTGGGGCGAAGCGCGGATGCCCAGCAAGGATGCCATTTCCACGCTGGCCCTGCCGTCCGGCGGCGTAACCACCCAGATCAATTCGATGCGCCCCATGCCGGGTATGCCGCTGGTTTCGGACGACGAAATCGAGCGCGCCATCGCCGAGATCCAGCAGGCCATCCAGAAGATTTCCAACAAGTAGGCAGCGACGTCCGTGCGGCGGGGCGCGGTAGAATCGCGCTTTGCCTTTTTCGAACGCCGCCATGTCTGCCATCATCCGCCCCAGCGGCCGCGCACCGGATGCGCTGCGCGCCCTGTCGTTCACCCGCCGTTACACCAAGCATGCCGAGGGTTCGGTGCTCGTCGCCATGGGCGACACCCGCGTGCTGTGCACGGCCAGCGTGCTGGAGAAGGTGCCGCCGCACAAGAAGGGCAGCGGCGAAGGCTGGGTGACCGCCGAGTACGGCATGCTGCCGCGCTCCACCCACACCCGTACCGACCGCGAGGCCGCGCGCGGCAAGCAGAGCGGCCGCACGCAGGAAATCCAGCGCTTGATTGGCCGCAGCCTGCGCGCCGTGGTCGACCTGAAGAAGCTTGGCGAACGCACGATCCATCTCGACTGCGACGTGCTGCAGGCCGACGGCGGCACCCGCTGCGCCAGCATATGCGGTGCCTGGGTTGCGGTGGCCGAAGCGGTTGCGGGCCTGCTTGCCGAAGGCAAGCTGAGCGAATCGCCGCTCGTCGACAGCGTGGCTGCGGTCTCCGTCGGCGTCTACCAGGGGGCGCCCGTGCTCGATCTCGACTACGCCGAGGATTCGGATTGCGACACCGACATGAACGTGGTGATGACCGGCAGCGGCGGCCTCGTCGAAGTGCAGGGCACGGCCGAAGGCACGCCGTTCTCGCGGCCGACGCTGGAAGCCCTGCTCGATCTGGCGACCGCGGGCATTGCGCAGATCGGCATGGCGCAGAAGGAGGCCCTGCAGGCATGAGCAAACTCGTCATCGCTTCCGGTAACGCCGGCAAACTGCGCGAGATCGCGCGCATCCTCGCGCCGCTCGGTATCGAGGCCGTGCCGCAATCCGAATTCAAGGTGCCCGACTGTCCCGAGCCGCACGTCACTTTCGTCGAGAACTGCCTCGCCAAGGCGCGCCACGCCAGCCTGCACAGTGGCCTGCCGGCGCTGGCCGACGATTCCGGCATCTGCGTCGAGGCGCTGGGCGGTGCGCCGGGCGTGTTCTCCGCGCGCTACGCCGGCGAACCCAAGTCGGACCAGCGTAACAACGAAAAGCTCGTCGCCGCGCTGCAGGGGGTGGCCAACCGTCGCGCGCACTACACCTGCGTGATGGTCTTCGTGCGGCATCCGGACGACCCCGAACCGGTGATCGCCGAGGGGCGCTGGTTCGGCGAAATCGTCGATACGCCCCGCGGGGCGAACGGCTTCGGCTACGATCCGTATTTCCTGCTGCCGGAATACGGCAAGACCGGCGCCGAGCTCGACGCGGACACCAAGAACGCGATCAGCCACCGCGGCCATGCGCTGCGCGATCTGGTCGACAAACTGAAGCGACTCGAGCGGATTGGCTGAACACGTTGTCCGCTTGCGTACGGGCGGAGTGGACGTCGCGCCGCCGCTCACGCTCTACCTCCATCTGCCGTGGTGCGTGCGGAAGTGTCCCTATTGCGACTTCAACTCGCATGCCGCCGAGGCCATACCCGAAGCGGCTTACATCGATGCGCTGCTGGCCGACCTGGAATCGGCCCTGCCGGACATCTGGGGGCGCAAGATCCACGCGGTATTCTTCGGCGGCGGTACGCCCAGTCTTTTTTCGCCCGAAGGCATCGACCGCATCCTGACCGGGGTGCGCACACTCACGCCGCTTTTGCCCGATGCCGAAATCACGCTGGAGGCCAATCCGGGCACGGCGGAGGCGGGACGTTTTGCCGGTTTCCGCGCGGCTGGCGTCACGCGTGTGTCGCTCGGCATCCAGAGTTTCGATCCGCGCCATCTTGCCGCGCTCGGCCGCATCCACGACGACCGCGAAGCGTATGCCGCGGCCGAGCTCGCAGCGACGCATTTCGAGACTTTCAATCTCGACCTGATGTATGCATTGCCCGGCCAGTCGCCCGGCGAAGCGCTGACCGACATCGAGACAGCCTTGCGTTTCGCGCCGCCGCATCTGTCCGCCTACCACCTCACGCTCGAACCCAACACGCCCTTCGGACACACGCCGCCGCCGGACCTGCCGGACAATGATGCGGCGGCCGACATGCAGCAGGCGATCGAGACGCGGCTGGCCGAGGCCGGAATGATGCACTACGAAACCTCGGCGTTCGCGCGGGCCGGCCACGTCTGCCGACACAATCTCAATTACTGGCAGTTCGGCGATTACCTCGGTATCGGTGCCGGTGCGCACGGCAAGCTCTCGTTTCGGGACCGCATCGTGCGCCAGATGCGGGTCAAGCATCCGCAGCAGTACATGAAGGCGGTGGCGGCGCGTGCGCATGTTGCCGAAAGCCGTGTGCTCGCGCGTGGCGATCTGCCGTTCGAATTCATGATGAACGCGCTGCGCCTCAATGCGGGCGTGCCCGGCGCACTGTTCGAGGCGCGCACCGGTCTGCCCCTGGCGGTATGCGCGGATGCGCTGCGCCTCGCGCGCGAACGGGGCCTGCTGGAAGCGGACGCGGGCGCGCTGCGTCCGAGCGCCCGCGGCCAGCGCTTTCTCAATACGCTCTTGACCCTGTTTCTGGCCGATTGAGCCCGGCGGGTGTGGCGGTTGTTGCCCGGGGCGTCGTCGCGGTAAGCTGAGCGCTTGTTCAACCGGCCGCCCGGCCGCCCATAATCCGAGGAGAATCCCATGAAGGCCACACTCGCCCTGTCCCTGCTGTTTTTCACGTCTTCCGCACTGGCCGCCATCGTTGGCAAGGATGTCAGCTACAAGGCGGGAGAAACGACGATGAAGGGGTTTCTGGCCTACGACGATGCCGTCAAGGGCAAGCGGGCCGGCGTGCTGGTGGTGCCGGAATGGTGGGGGGCCAACGATTACGCCCGCAAGCGGGCCCGCATGCTGGCCGAGGCCGGCTACGTCGCGCTGGTGGTCGACATGTACGGCAACGGCAAGGTGGCGAACAATCCCCAGGAAGCGGGCGCACTGGCCGGTGCCGTCAACAAGGATCCGCAGCTGGCGCTGATCCGCTTCCAGGCGGCCGGAAAATTCCTCGACGGCCAGCCGAACGTCAGCAAGGGCGGCCTGGCCGCGCTGGGCTACTGCTTCGGCGGCGGGGTGGTGCTCAACATGGTGCGTGCAGGCGAACCGCTCAAGGCGGCAGCCAGTTTCCACGGCATCCTGGCGACCGACATTCCCGTCAAGCCGGGCAGCATCAAGACCAAGCTGCGCGTCTTTACCGGCGAGGCCGATCCGCTCGTGCCGCCCGAACAGGTCGAGGCCTTCAGGACGGAGATGGATCACGCCAAGGCGGATTACATGCTTCTGAGCTATCCCGGCGTGAAGCACACGTTCACCAACCGCGAAGCGGACAGCTACGCGGCGCAGTTCGGTCTGCCGCTCAAGTACGACGCCGAGGCCGACAAGGATTCCTGGACGCGCACGCTGGAGCTGCTGAAAGCGACCTTCAACTGATGGCCGACGCCTGCGACCACGGTCACGACGCCTGTCACGCGCCACCTGGCGAAGACACGCTCGGTATTCCGCAGACCGGTACATTCGATCCCGCCGCCTTCGAACGGGCAGTGAACGACATGCTGCGCGCCTGCGGCGTGGCGCCGGATTCGACGCACACCGGCCGCACCGCCGAGCGCGTGCGCGAACTGTGGCAGCGCCGCCTGCTCGGCGGTTACGCCATCGACCCGGCCGAAGCCCTGGGCACCGGTTTTGCCGACGACCGCGACGACATGGTCGTGGTGCGCGGCATCGCCGTGCATGGCGTATGTCCGCACCATCTCGTGCCGTTTCGCGGTGTGGCACATGTCGCTTATGTGCCGGGCGGGCGCCTGCACGGTTTCGGGCGTATCGCACGCATGGTCGATGCGATTGGTCACCGCTTCACCTATCAGGAATGGATGACGCGCGATATCGCCGAGGCGCTGATGACGCACGGGCAGGCGCAGGGCGCCGCCTGCATCATCGAGGCCGAGCAGCTCTGCCTGCTGCTCGGTGAAGATCGGCGCGGCGACGAACGCGTGGTGACGCAGGCTTTCACCGGCTGCTTCCGGCAAAGCGATCAGCTGCGCAACGAATTCCTGCGTGCGACGGCGCAACGCGAACTGCGTTAGCCGGATGGTGGCTGATTGCCGCATGGTGCGCGCCATGACATACGCGCTGCTCTGTCTGATGTTGCTGGCGCCGGGCGTGGCGCGGGCGCAGGAGACGTCGGGCTGGCTCAGGGAGCCGCTGCCTGCCGCGTCGATCCATCTGGCCGAACCGGATGCGGACGAAATCGTCGTCGTGATCAACGACAACGCCCTGGGCGGCAATCATGCCGGACTGTTCGCCGGAAACCTGCTGATCGATCCGGCGGGCAGTTATATGGGCATGCGCGAACGCGACAAGGCGTGGCCCGGCCCGAGCCTGGCCGACTATGCGCACTACCAGACCACGGATGGGCCGAAGGTGCGGTTCTATCGTTTCCGGCCCGATACGCAGACATTCAAGACGATCGCATCGCGCATGCGCGATGCGGGGCCCACGCCACCGCTCTTCTGCGCGGTCACGGTCCAGAATCTGCTGGCGGGCCTTGCGCCCTTCCCCGGTATCGAATCCGTCGGATTTACCACGCCGAGCGCGCTGGGCAGGCGTCTCGACACACTGGTGCGGCAGGGTGGGACGGGCGAATGCCAGCGGCTCGACGGCACGCCCTGCTGAAAATGCGACCGGCCGGCCGGGCACACGGGGTACCATGCCGCATGCAATCGATATCCGCAAACAGCGATGCCGGCTACCGGTGACGAGTCGCGCCGGCCGCGCACGCTGATCCTGCCGCCCGCGCCCTATGCGGCGGCAATGCTGGCAGGCTGGTGGCTCGACCGGCACGTGAAGCCCCTGCCCTGGGACGACGGTGCGGCCTCGCAGATGCTCGGCTGGCTCTGGGTGGCGGCGGGCCTGGGACTGTTTGTCTGGACGCTCTGGACTTTTCGCCGTCATCGCACCACGGTCAATCCCTACGCGGGCGCATCGCAGCTCTGCACGGAAGGCCCCTTCCGTTTCAGCCGCAATCCGATCTACCTGGGCGACTGGCTGCTGCTGGCGGGTGTGGCGCTGCTGCTCAATTCGCTGTGGCCGCTGATCTTTGCGCCGTTCGTCTGGCTGGCGCTTCGCTACGGTGTGATCCGGCACGAGGAAGCCCATCTCGAAGCGAAATTCGGCGACGCCTACCGGACCTACCGGGCGCGCGTCCGGCGCTGGCTGTAAGTCTCAGGCGTCGGTCAGGCGCAACACCCGGCGCGCGTTGGCCGTTGTGGTCCGTGCGACGGTTTCCACGTCGAGCTCCCGCAGCCTGGCGAGCGCGGCGGCGATGCGCGGCAATTCGCCAGGCGCGTTGCGCCCGCGGCCGATCCACACCGGCGGTATGTCCGGACTGTCGGTTTCCAGCACGATGGCGTCGAGCGGAAGCTCGGCTGCCAGCCGGCGCAGATGATGCGCGCGCGGCCAGGTGAAGGCGCCGCCGAAACCGAGCCTGAAGCCCAGTTTGATGAACGCCGCCGCCTGTTGCGCACTGCCGTTGAAAGCGTGCGCGATGCCGCCCGGCACGCGGATCCGGCGCAGGTGTTTGAGCAGGAGATCGCTCGATTTGCGGCAATGCAGCAGCACCGGCAGATCGTGATCGCGCGCGATCTTCAATTGTTCGGCATAAAAGTGTTCCTGCGCGGCGACGTCGAGCCCGCGCACGAACAGATCGAGCCCGATCTCGCCGACCGCGACGGGACGCTGCGCCGCGATGCGGGCGCGCAAGGCGTCGAGATCGTCTTGCGCATGTGCGGCGACGTACATGGGATGCAGGCCCCAGGCGGGCAGGCAGCCGGAGTAGTGGGCGCAAACGGTGGCCACGGCGTCGAAATTCGTGCGCGCGACGCTCGGGACGATCTGGACATCCACGCCGGCGGCGCGCGCGCGCGCGTATTCGGTGTCGCGGTCGGCGTCGAATTCGGCCGCGTCGAAATGGCTGTGGGTGTCGATGAAAGACGGTATTGCCGGAGTCATCGACGGTCGCGCAAAAAGGAACGGCGCCGCAGGGGCGCCGTTTCAGGGGTGGAGCTCACCGCGCTCAGTCGTTGCTGGCGAAGCCCAGCAGGTGCAGCAGGCTGGTGAAGAGGTTGAAAATCGATACGAACAGCGTGACGGTCGCCATGATGTAGTTGGTCTCGCCGCCGTGGATGATGTTGCTGGTCTCGTAGAGGATGAGGCCGGACATCAGCAGCACGAACATTGCGGACACCGCCAGCGACAGGCCGGGCAATTCGAAGAAGACCGCGCCCAGACCGGCGAGGAAGGCCACCAGGATGCCGACCATCAGGAAACCGCCCATGAAGCTGAAATCCTTGCGGGTCGTCATCGCGTAAGCCGACAGGCCGAGGAAGATCGCGGCGGTGCCGCCCATTGCCATCATCACCACCTGCTCGCCGTTGGGCAGGGCGAGGTAGGCGTTGAGGATCGGGCCCAGGGTATAGCCCATGAAGCCGGTCAGGGCGAACACGAACAGCAGGCCCAGGCCGCTGTCGCGGAATTTGGTGGTGAGGAAGAGCAGGCCGAAATAGCCCACCAGCGTGATGATGACGCCGGGGTAGGGCAGGTTCATCGACATCGACAGGCCGGCCGTCAGGGCGGCGAAGGCCAGCGTCATCGACAGCAGCATGTAAGTGTTCTTGACGACCTTGTTGGTCGACGGGGCTACAGCGGTGCTGCGGCCGAGGGTGGTGACTTGCGGGTTCATCTGTCCTCCTTGCTCAGGATTGAATGGCACTACTGTGCGCATAGAGTGGCATTGCGGCGCCCAGGTTCCCGAATCTGCGGGCAGTCCACAGCATACCGCGATGTGGCCGCGCAGGCCAGCCGCCCCCTTAGGGTTTGGGCTTGCCGATCCCGTCGGGCCCGGGGCCGGCGGCCGGCGGCACCGGTGCGAGGGATTTCACGCCGAGGTGCAGCGCGGCCTTGGCGAGCAGATGCGCGGATACCGGGGCGGTCATGAACAGGAACAGCGTGACCAGGATCTCGTGCAGGCTGAGTGTGTGGTGCGTGCTGAAGTAGACGGACGAGGCGACCAGCAGGCAGCCGACGCCCAGGGTGGTCGCCTTGGTCGGCCCGTGCAGCCGGGTATAGAAATCGCGCAGGCGCAGCAGGCCGAGCGAGCCGACGAAGGTGAACCCGGCGCCGGTGAGGACGAGGAGGGAGAGCAGGATGTCCAGCATGGTGTCCGCCTATTCGATGATGTCGCCGCGCAGCAGGTATTTGCACAGTGCGACCGTGCCGACGAAGCCCATCATCGCGATCAGCAGGGCCGCTTCGAAATAGATGGGATTGCCGAGATCGATCCCGAGCAGCACCAGCAGCGCGACCGTGTTCACGTACAGCGTGTCGAGACCGAGAATGCGGTCCGGCGCATTCGGACCGACGATCAGGCGGATGAAACTGAACAGGAAGGCGAACGCGACCAGCGCGTAGGCGATGGGGATGACGGTATTCAGCATGATTCGAAAATCGCCTTCAGGGGCGCCTCGTAACGGTGCTTGATTTCGGCCACCATCGTTGTCGCGTCCCCGGTGTCGAGGCTGTGCACGATGAGGCTCCGGTGGTCTTCGCTCAGCAGTACCGATACGGTGCCGGGCGTGAGCGAAATGGTGTTTGCCAGCAGGCTGATCGCGAGGTCGGTCCTGAGTTCCAGCGGCACGGTGACAAAGGCCGGGCGCAGGCTGGCGGGGCGGCCCAGGATCAGCCGGGCGACGCGAAAGCTGCCCAGCACGATGTCGTAGACGACCACCGCAACGTAACGCAACAGGGTGGGAAGATTGCGAATGCAGACCGATTGCGGCCACAGGGAGGCTGTGGCAAAGGGAATCAGCCAGCCGAGCAGCAGACCCAGCATCAGATGGCCGGCGGTGAAGGTGTTCACCAGCAGCAGCCACAGCGCGGCCAGCACCAGCGTGAGAACGGGATGCGGCAGCAGGCGTTTCACGGGCGGGGTCCCAGCACGGCATCGATGTAGGTTTGCGGCGTCAGCAGCTGTACGGCGGTGGCGTCCGCATAGCGCGCCAGCGGGCCTGCCCAGACCGTCATGCCGAGCAGGGTGCCCAGCAGGGCCGCCGCAGGCAGCCAGTCGGTGGCACGCGGCACGGGCAGGTTCTCGTCGCTCGACAGGGTGCGATAGAACAGCAGGCTGCCGCTGCGGGCGAGTGCAATCACCCCGACGAGGCCGGCGGTTAGCACCACGCCCCATACCCAGTCGAGCCAGGGCGATTCGAGTGCGGCACGCAGCAGCATGAATTTGCCGAGGAAGCCGGATAGCGGCGGCAGGCCGGCCAGTGCGATCGCGGCGATGAAAAACAGGGCGCCGAGCACGGGTGCGCCGGGCATCGGCGGTCCGGATTCGAGGCGGTCGGCGTGCGCCCCCCGTGCGCGAACGATGGGATCGGCAAGCAGAAAAGCAGCGGCGGTGCCGAGCGTGGTGTGCGGCAGGTAATAGAGGCCGGCCGCGATCCCTTCGGTGCTGGCGAGCGCGAATGCGGCAAGCAGCGTGCCGACCGAAGACACGACCAGATAGGCGATCTGCTGGCGCAACGTCGGCGCGGCGACCGCGCCGAGCATGCCGATCGCCAGCGTGGCCAGCGCAAGCGGCATCAGCCAGCCGGCAAGCAGGTTCGCCACAGGGCCGCCGTCGGCACCGAACATCAGGCTGTAGATGCGCAGAATGCTGTAGGTGCCGACCTTGGTCATGATGGCGAACAGCGCCGCCACGGGCGCGCTGGTCTGTCCGTAGGCGGCGGGTAGCCAGAGATGCAGCGGCAGCAGGGCGGCCTTGAGCGCGAATACGCCGAACAGCAGCAGGCCGGCGGTTTCCACCAGCGCAAGATTCTCCGGCGGCGTCTGCGCGAGCTTCACCGCCAGGTCGGCCATGTTGAGCGTGCCGGTGACACCGTACAGCGTGCTGACAGCGAACAGGAACAGGGTCGAGCCGACGAGATTGATCACCACGAAATGCAGGCCGGCCTTGACGCGCAGGCGGCCGCCGCCGTGCAGCAGCAGGCCGTAGGACGCCAGCAGCAGGATCTCGAAGAAGACGAAGAGATTGAAGAGATCGCCTGTCAGAAACGCACCGTTCAGGCCGAACAGCTGCAACTGGTACAGCACGTGAAAATGGCGGCCTGCCGTGTCGGTTCCGCGAAACGCGTGTAGCAGCGCGAACGCGGCGACCAGCGCGGTGACCATGAGCATCCAGGCGGCGAGCCGGTCGGCGACCAGCACGATGCCGAAAGGCGCCTCCCAGTCGCCGAGTCTGTAGACGAGCGGACCGTCGCTGCCGGCGGCCGCCAGCAGCGCGCCGGCCAGTGGAATCAGGGCAAGTGTCGCGGCGAGCGCGAGGCCGCGCTGCAGTCCGGATGGCGCATTGCGCAGCGCCAGCAGGACGATGCCGGCGAGAAGCGGCAGCAGGACGGGCAGGATGGGAAGATGCGATGCGAGACTGTTCATCGCGGCGCATCCTCTTCGCGGTTCAGGCCATCGACGTGATCGTTGCCGAGTTCGGCGCGCGCCTTCAGCGCGAGCACGATGACGAAGGCGGTCATGCCGAAGCTGATGACGATGGCGGTGAGCACGAGCGCCTGCGGCAGCGGGTCGGTATAGCCGCTGGCCACGGAGGAGATCACCGGCGGCATGCCTACGGCGAGGCGTCCCATGACGAAGATGAAGAGGTTCACCGCGTAGGACAGGAAGGTGAGCCCGAGCACGACCGGGAAGGTCTGGCCGCGCAGCGTGAGGTAGACGCCGCACGCGGTGAGCGTGCCGATGACGAGGGCGACGAGCGCTTCCATTATCGGGCCGCCTTGCGGATGCGGCTGTCGTGCAGTGCGCCGAGGTTGACGAGGATCAGCAGCGTGGCGCCAACAACGACGAGGAAGACGCCGAGGTCGAAGACCATTGCCGAGGCCAGTTCGAAATCCCCGACCACCGGCCAGTGCAGATGGCCGAAGGTCGACGTGAGGAAGGGGTGCTCGAACCCCCAGCTTGCCAGACCCGTGAAAACGGCCAGTGCCAGGCCGGCAGCAATCACCGGTTGCGTGGCGCCGGAGAGGCGGGCGCGCATGTGAGCACCGCCATGTGCAAGGTACTGCATGATCAGTGCGACCGCGGTCACCAGCCCGGCGATGAAACCGCCCCCCGGCAGGTTGTGCCCGCGCAACAGGATGAAGGCGGCAACCAGCAGCGCGAGCGGCAACAGCAACTGCGTGAGTGTGGCCATGATGACAGGGTGGGCGTCGGGGTTCCAGGCTCGGCCGGCGGCATCGCGATCGGGCGCATCCAGGCGCAGGTTTTCCAGCAGGGCGTAGATCCCCAGGCCGGCGAGCGCGAGCACGGTGATCTCGCCCAGCGTGTCGTAGCCGCGGAAGTCGACCAGGATCACGTTGACCACGTTTGTGCCGCCGCCCCCCGACACGCTGTTGTCGAGAAAATAGCCGGCGATCGTGTCGTAGGGGCGCGTCAGGACGGCCCAGGCGAGCAGGCCGGTCCCGGCGCCCGCAACCAGTGCGACTACGCCGTCTCGCCAGATGCGGCCGAGATCGTGTTCGCGGGCCGGTTTCTGGGGCAGGAAATACAGCGCGAGCAGCAGCAGCACGATGGTGACGATCTCGACGGACAGCTGCGTCAGCGCGAGATCGGGTGCGGAAAACTTGACGAAGGCGAGCGAGACGATCAGGCCGACCACGCCGAGGGTGATGAGCGCGACGAAGCGCTGTCGATGCAGCCATACGGTCGCCAGCGAAGCCAGGATCAGCGTGGCGCCGGCCAGCAGGCTTACCGGATCGAGCGGCAGGCCCGGCTGCGTACCGCTCAATGACGTTGGGCCGTCGAACCAGGGCGTGAAACCGAGTGCCAGCGCGGCAATGAGGAGGAAGAAAACCTGTCGCTGCAGCGAGCCGGTGTCGAGCAGGCGGGTGAGCGCGCGAGACAGCGCATACAGGGTGCGGATCAGGGCGTTGTATAGCCGGCGTGCGTCGAGATGCTCGAACGTGCGTTCCTGCAGTGCGAACAGCGGGCGGCGCATCGCGTAGATCGCGACACCGGCGGCAAGCGCGATCGCGCTCATGGCCAGTGCCGGATTGAGGCCGTGCCACAACGCCAGGTGATAATCGGGCAGAGGCGCCTGCAGCGTCGCGCCGGCCGCCGCCGCCAGCAGCGGTGCGACAGTGAGCCCCGGCGCAACGCCGACGGCCACGCACAGTACGACCAGTACTTCCACCGGGGCTTTCATCCAGCGCGGCGGTTCGTGCGGCGTACGGGGCAGATCGACCGGTTCGCCGTTGAAGAATACGTCGTGGATGAAACGGATCGAATAGGCCACCGCCAGCGCGCCGGCCAGCGTGACCAGTGCCGGCAGCAGCCAGCCGCCCTGGCCCTCGGCGATATGCGCGGCTTCGGCGAAAAACATCTCCTTGGAGAGAAATCCGTTCAGCAGCGGCACGCCGGCCATCGCCGCCGCGGCCACCATCGCCAGCGTGGCGGTATAGGGCATGAATTTCCAGAGGCCGTGCAGACGGCGCATGTCGCGCGTGCCCGCCTCGTGGTCGATGATGCCGGCCGCCATGAAAAGCGAGGCCTTGAAGGTAGCGTGGTTGATGACGTGGAATACCCCCGCTACGGCGGCGAGCGGCGTCGAAAGGCCGAACAGCAGTGTGATGAGCCCCAGATGGCTGATCGTCGAGTATGCCAGCAGGCCCTTGAGGTCATGCTTGAACAGCGCGGTGTAGGCGCCGATCAGCAGCGTGGCGAGGCCTGCGCCGGATACCAGCCAGAACCATTCCGGCGTGCCGGAGAGAGCAGGGTACAGCCGTGCGAGCAGGAAAACGCCGGCCTTCACCATGGTGGCCGAATGCAGATAGGCCGACACCGGCGTGGGCGCGGCCATCGCATGCGGCAGCCAGAAATGGAACGGAAACTGCGCCGACTTGGTGAATACGCCCAGCAGGATCAGCAGCAGCATCGGCACGTAGAGCGGATGCGCGCGGATGTGGTCGGCCGATGCGAACACGTCGGACAGGTTGTAGCTGCCGACGATGTGGCCGAGCAGAAGGAAGCCGCCGAGCAGGGCGAATCCGCCCATGCCGGTGACGGCAAGCGCCATGCGTGCGCCCTGGCGGGCTTCCTCGCGGTGCTGCCAGTAGCTGATCAGCAGGAAGGACGACAGACTGGTCAGCTCCCAGAACACCAGCAGCTGGATCAGGTTCTCGGACAGCACGATGCCGAGCATCGAGCCCATGAACAGCATCAGATACGCATAGAAGCGGCCCATGCTGTCGCGTTCGGACAGGTAATAGCGCGCGTAGAGCACGATCAGCAGGCCGATGCCGAGAATGAGGCCGGCGAACAGCATGGCGAGACCGTCGAGCCGGAACGCGAGATCGAGACCCAGCGAAGGAACCCAGTCGTACTGCTGGATCAGCGTTTCGCCAGCGCCTGCCAGCGGAAACAGCGGTGCGAGCAGTGCCAGCGAGGCGGCCGTGACGGCGCCGGCGGTCCAGGCGGCGGGCGAACGGCCCGATCGGGCCGCCAGCGCAACCAGTGCGGCGCCGGCGAAAGGGAGCAGGACGGCGAGAAAAATCGTCATCGAGGGAAGATCGGATTGCACAATGGCCAAGGGCCGCGGGACGAGGGCATTCTAACCCGTGCCCGCAACGTCATGTCCGGCGATGGACTCAGCAAAAGTCCGGAAGTTGCGCCGAAGGGCGGTCGAGATGGTAGCCCTGCGCCATATCCACGCCGAAGCCGCGCAGCATTTCCAGGGTGGCGGCATCCTCGACGAATTCGGCGACCGTGATCTTGTCCAGCCCGCGCGCGACGTCGATCATTGCTTTGACGAAGGCCTGGTTGTCGCGGTTGTTCGGCAGGTCGCGCACGAACATGCCGTCGATCTTGAGGATGTGTGCCCCGAGATATTTCAGGTAGGCGAAGGTCGAGAAGCCGGAGCCGAAATCGTCCAGGCAGATGAGACAGCCGGTCTGCTGCAGCGCCTCGATGAAACGCTGCGCGTCCTGCATTTCGCTGACCGCGGCGGTTTCGGTCAGTTCGATGATGAGGCGGCGCGGTTCGACGCCATAGTGTGCGAGATGATGCTGGATATAGTGCGGCAGGCCGGGTTCGTCGAAGCTGCGGCCCGATATGTTGATCGCCAGCGCGGCCAGGCCGGGATGGCCCGCCAGCGTGGCGATGCTCTGACGGATCACCCAGCGGTCGATTTCGAGAATCTGGCCGTTTTTCTCGGCGATGGGGATGAACTGGCCCGGCATGATCAGGCGATCGGGCGCTGCCGGGTCTTTCATGCGGACCAGCGCCTCCAGATGGGAAAGGCTGCCGTCGCGCGTGTGGTAGATGCCCTGAAAATGCAGTTCGAAACCATCCTGGGCGAGCGCGTACGCGATGCGGCTGCTCCAGGTCATGCGTTCGAGCATGGCTTCGGCGACGTTGCGGCTGGGGTCATAGATCGCCCAGGCGTTCTTGCCGGAATCCTTGGCCTGGTACATGGCGGTATCGGCATGGGCCACCAGGTCCTCGGCGTTGTCGCCATGCTGCGGGAAGCGCGCGATGCCGATGCTGGCGGTCAGCCGCAGGTTGCTGCCGCGGAAGCGGAAGGGGATCGACGAGATCGCGTGCACGATCCGCTCGGCAAGCTGGACCGGTTCTTCCTCGCGGACCGTTTCGGCCAGGATGGCGAATTCGTCGCCGCCGAGCCGCGCGAACAGCTCGCCGCCGCGCACCAGACTGGCGACCTCGCCGGCGGCGCGCACCAGAACGGTGTCGCCGGCGCGGTGGCCGAAAGTATCGTTGATGGTCTTGAAATCGTCGAGATCGAAATACAGCAGGGCGAAGCGCGCGCCGCTGCGTGCCGCCGCGCTGATCATGCGTTCGAGGTGTTCCTGGAAGCGGTGGCGGTTGTAAAGGCCGGTGAGTGCATCGTGTTCGGCCAGGTAGATCAGCTGCTGCGCGGTCTGCCGCTCGTGGGTGATGTCTTCGTAGATCCACAGGCGGCCGATGGCGCGGCCGTCCGTGTCGGATACGGGATAGGAGAGCTGGGTCAGGATGCGGCCGTCGTAGAGGTCGATCTCGAAGCGTTCGCTGATCTCGTGCGTGTCGAGCACGTGCAGGATGTGCTTGGAAGCATGGTCGGGGCGCGCGAAGCGATGGGTGGAGTGGTCGAGCACGTCGCGTGTGGGACGGCCGACCAGTTCGATCGTCTCTTCGATCGCCCACATGTGGCGAAAAGCCGGGTTCACGTATTCGACGCGGTTTTCGCGGTCTTCGAACAGGATGCCGATGCTCATGCCCGACAGCAGGGTGGCCATGCGGCTCTGTTCGCGCTGCGCCAGCAGGCGCAATTCGCGCTGGCGCGCTTCGGAGGCCCGAAGGTCCTCCAGCGTGCGGGCCAGCGCGAGGTCGGTCTTGCGCTGTTCGGTGATGTCGAACAGCGCGCCGTGCCACAGTGTGCCGCCGTCGAGCAGGCGTTCCGGCGCGGCGCGGCCTTCTATCCAGATTTCGCCCTTCACCGGATGGTTGACCCGATAGCGGTAATGCCAGAGCGTGAGGTCGCGGGCCGAGCGCTGGATGCTGTCCATCAGGCCCGGAAGATCCTCCGCATGCTTGCGTTCGAACGTGATCGCAGCATCCTCCGTCACCGTTTCGGGCGCGACGCCGTAGATGCCGTGTATGCCGTCGCTTGCATAGGGAAAAGCCGTGCTGCCGTCCGGACGCATCAGAAACTGGAAGATCATGCCCGGCGCGTTCTGCCCGATCTTGTTCAGCCGCGCGGTGAGCTCTGCGCGTGCGGTGATGTCCTGCGCCATGCCGATCATCTTCACGATGCGGCCACCGGGGTTGCGCCGGATTTCCCCGCGTGCCGCGATCGTTCGCAGCGTGCCGTCCGGACGCACGATGCGGAATTCGGTTTCGTAGGGTTCGCCTTCCTCGGCCGCGAGGCCGACCAGCGCGAGTACGGGGTCGCGGTCCTGTGGATGCAGCGCCTGGACGAAACGTTCGAACGTGGGCGGGCCGTCTGCCGGATCAAGACCGTAGATGCGGTAGGTCTCGGCCGACCAGACGATTTCGCCGGAGACGATGTCCCATTCCCAGCTGCCGAGATGCGCCATCGCCTGGGTCAGTGCCAGCCGATGCGCGCTTTCCTCGATATCGCGCTGTGCCTGGAGCCGTGCGCTGATGTCGGTGATCGATCCCATCATGCACAGCGGTTGTCCGCGTTCGTCGAATACCGTGTGCGCGGCGACCTGGACGTCCAGGGTCGAGCCGTCCGCGCGCCGCGCCCGCAGTTCGCCGCGCCAGTGCGTCTGCTGGCGCAGCCGGTCCAGTATCGCCAGCGCGGCTTCGGGCGATTCGACGAATTCGGTCGAACGGCGGCCGAGCGCATCCTCGGGGCCATCGAGACGCCACATTTCGACGAATGCCGGATTCACGTAAGTGATGCGCCCGTCCAGCCCCAGCATGGCGACGGCGTTGATCGAGGATTCGATCGCCGCATCCTTGATGCGCAGCGTTTCGTTGGCCTGCACCAGTGCCGTGGCATCCGCGATGTGGCCTTCCAGATAGCGCAGCGCGCCGTCGGCGGCGTATACGCCGCGTCCGCGCTCGAGCACCCAGCGGGCTTCACCTGAACGGGTCAGGATGCGATAGGACAGTTCGAAGTCGCATTGCGCGGTGAGCGCCTGCTGCACTTCGTCCCATATCCGCGGGGCGTCGTCGGGGTGGATGAGCCCGCCCAGCGTGACCGGTGGACGGCCGAAAAAGGCTTCCCGCGGGTAGCCGGTCAGCTCTTCGGCGCTGCCGGACAGGAACAGCATGGACCAGTCGCGATCGTTGGCGCAGCGGTAGATGATGCCGCGCAGCGTACCGAGTATCCGTTCCATGTCCTCGGCGCGCCGGGCGCCGGCTTCGCGCACCAGCACGATAAGGGCAACGGTTGCGACGGTGGCGCAGGCTGCGCGCGCCAGTTGTATCGGCAGGCCGGTGGCATCGAGAAAACCCTCCACCGTGGGCAGCCAGTAGGGCAGGCCGGCGGCCGGATGGGTGACAAACGGGGTGAGTGCGCCGTAGGCGAGAAACGCCGCGGCGAGAATGCCGAGTCCGAGGCGCAGGCAGCAGGCGTCGTCGTGGTTGTAGATCGTCACGCGCGGCAGTACGAACAGCGCGAATCCGGTCAGCAGCGCGCCGGGCGTGCCGATGAAGAGGCGTGCGCCGACGGTCAGACCGGCGAAAGGTTCGGCTGCGGACAGTACGAAAACCGCGATGCTGGCAGCGGAGGCGCCATACAGGGGCAGTGCGGGCAGGCGCGCGGGTATGGGCGCGCGCATCAGCAGGCGCCGGCCGAATTCCATCAACGGAATGTAGGACAGTGTCGCGAGTAGCCCGGACAGCGTGGCCAGCCGGGGCGAAGCGTGGGTCAGCCGTGCCCATTCGACGAACTCGAGGAGGCCGTGCAGCAGGCCGAACGTGGCAAGCAGCCAGAGTTCGCCGGCGAAAGGCAGGGTCGCATCGCGTTTGGGCAGGGCCAGCGCGACCACGCCCAGTGTGAAGAAAGCCAGCCCGTAGACCAGATAGATCGGTCCGAGGAGAGCGTCGGTCCAGGCCGTCACGAAGCGAATGCCCGGAACGTGAAGGCATCCGGACAGGGCGGCACCGGGAGAGCGTCGGACGGCGAAGGCGCGAAAGCCATGTGGATGCCAGGGGCACGCGTTAACGCGTTGTAAATTTATTGATATGCGAAATTACCCTGCCGCTGTCGGGGTGGTCAAGCGGGGTGCGCGATTCAGTGTGCGGGAGCCGCCCTGCCGACGGGTTCGTCGGCATAGCGCCAGATGTTCACATCGTGTCCGGCTTCGCGGATATGTTCGGTCCGGGCGGCGAGAAAACGCTGAAAACTGGGTTCGGTGCGGTAGGCCCCGCTGCTGATGTAATCGAACATCCCCTGCGTGTGGAACACGCGGAACGACGATTCCCAGCGGATGATCTCGCGGCCGCCCGCGTCGAACAGTACGATGCCGGGCGCGTAGTGCACGCCGAGCCGCCGGGCCCATTCCCGCACCGGCAGGCGTTCGCCCGTCGGCGTGACGACGGGGTGCGCGCTCCACATGTCGAGCTGCACGTTGTCGAAGGCCGACAGCGCCTTGCGCGCGTCCGGATCGGTCAGGACGCGGCGGTGCAGCACGGTGCAGTCCGGGCAGTCCTTCTGTTCGAAAAAGACGGCGAGCGGTTTCGCCTGTGGACCCTGTCGGCGCAGGTCCGTGACCGATTTCAGAAAATAGGGCTGCGGCTCAAGCGTGCCGGTCGCCTTGGGCAATTCGCGCGCAGCGACGAAATCGCGGAAAGGCATGGTTTTTTCCTGCCGGTCGCCGGCCCAGTCGAGCGCGGCCTGGAAGCGGGGCGGCGGCACGTAACCGTTCAGGCGCAGCACGACCTTGCCGGCTTCGTCGAGGAACAGTAGCGTGGGCGTGAACTGGATCTTCAGCGCCGCGCCGTAGGTTTTCTCGGTATAGGTTTTGCCGTCCAGCCCCACGATCTCGCGGTCGCCCCACAGGTTGACCGCGATGACGTCGAATTTCGATTTCAGCGTCGCTTCGATCTGGCGCTGCGACAGGTTGCGCTCGACCAGCGCCGCACAGTAAGGGCAGTTGTCCTGGGTGAACAGCAGAACGACCCGCCTGCCGGCTTGGGTCGCTTCGTCGACATCGGCGCGCAGGTCGAGAAAGCTGTTCTTGAACCAGTGCGGATATTCGGTCGCCTGTGCTCCGTAATAAGTGCCGGGCTTGACCGTTTTGGCGGACTCTTCGGCGTGCAGGGCGAAGGCGGCGACAAAGCCGGCAAGCGCAAGCGTCAGGCGTGCAGTCATCGGTCTCTCCTGTTTTTTGCGAATCCTAGCAGGCGGTTGATGCCCGCGCAGTAACTTGCCTTCAAAATAGTATTGTGCAAATATAAAACACGTGTCCGCCTGCTGCCTGGCAGGGCGGACCTGTCGGCGATGGCGCCTGTTCCCGTGTTGCGGACCGGGGTCGCGGTCGTCCTCCTCCAACGGTGCGAGCCGGGAAAGGACTCGAAGGATTCGAATGCATTCAAAACGACACTCTGGCCGCCCTGTCTTCTGTGCGGTCGCGCTCTGCATGATGGCCGCCGCGCACGCGGATACCGTGGAACTCGACAATGGCGACCGCCTGACCGGTACGGTCGAATCGCTGAACGCAACCCGGCTGGTCCTCAATACGCCCTATGCCGGCCGTCTCGACCTTCCGCGCGAGCGCATACGGATACTGCGTACCGATACGCCGTCGCGGCTGCGCCTGGCGGACGGTACTGAAATGGACGGCCTGCTGCAGCCGGAGGGCGAAGGGGCCGTACGCATCCGGATCGGCGCCCAGGCCGTGACCGAGCCTGTCCCGATCGGACAGGTTGCCGCAATCAATCCGCCGCGCGAAAGCGGCGCGCCGCAGTTCAAGGCGCGTCTCTCGCTGGGCGGCAACATGGCCAAAGGCAATACCGATGCGCGCGCGCTGCATGCGGCGGGCGAGCTGGTGGCACGCGCGGCGTCCGAGCGCATCACGCTCGACGGCGAAGTGAACACGGCCGAGCAGGACGGCGTGGAGACCGCGTCCAACGCCCGTCTCGGCCTGAAATACGATCATTTCATCGCATCTGACCGCTATCTCTACGCGAACACGCGTTTCGAGCATGACGGCCAGGCCGATCTCGATCTGCGCAGCACGGTCGGCGTCGGAGGCGGCTGGCAGATATTCGATCGCAAGGACCACATACTCGCGCTCGAAGGCGGTCTCAGCTACGCGAACGAAGACTATGGCAACGCGCCCGATCAGCGGTTTCCCGGTGCGCGCATGGCGCTCAAGTACGAGCAGGCCCTGTGGGGCGACCGGGTCCGGCTGTTCCACGACAGCGATCTGCTGCTGAGCCTGGAGTCGCTGTCGGACTATCTCCTGCATACCCGCACCGGCGTGCGGGTACCGCTCAGCACACGCCTGGGGGTGGGGGCGCACGTCAACGTCGATTACGACAACGTGCCGGCGACGGGCCGCAAGAAGACCGACACGGCGCTGATCTTCAAGCTGGACTACAGCATCTGATGGATGCGCGCATGCCCGTCCCGACCCTGATTGCGTTCGGCGAGACGCTGGTCGGCCGGTTCCGCGACCGCGATGTCCTGGGCGGTGCGCCGTTCAATGTGGCATGTCACCTTGCGGCATTCGGCATCCACCCGGTGCTGCTCACGCGCGCGGGCAAGGACGCGCCGGGCGACAGCCTGCTGCATGCGATGACTGCGCGCGGCCTCGATACCCGCGGTTTGCAACGCGATCCGGTACGGCCCACCGGAGCCGTGGAGATCGGCGAAGCCATGGGCGGGCAGATGCCCGGCATGCCGGCAGACCAGGCCTGCGACCACATTCATGCCGGAATGGCGCGCATGATCGGCCTGTCGGTACATCCCGCCATGATCTATTTCGGTACGCTCGCACAGCGTGGCGATTCCCGCCGGGCGCTGCGCGAACTGCTGGATGCGGTCGACGCACGGACGTTTCTCGATGTCAATCTGTGCGATCCCTGGATCGATGTCGCGGCCCTGCGTTGGTCGTTACGGCACGCGCATACAGTCAAATTGAACGAGGACGAACTGATCCGCATCGCCGGCTATCTCGCGTTCGATGCCGTCACTGTGCAGGCCTGCGCCAGCCTGTTGATCACCGCGTTTGCCCTGCAGCGCGTGGTGGTGACGTGCGGCGCTGCCGGCGCATGGACGCTGGATGCAGGCGGACGCGTCGAGTCCGTCCCCGGCACGGCTGTCACGCGTATGGTCGATCCGGCGGGGGCGGGCGATGCGTTCGCCGCCGTATTCATGCTCGGCCAGCTGTACGGCTGGCCCGTCCCGCAGCGGCTCGTGCGCGCCGATGCCTTTGCGCGTGCCGTGTGCGGCCTGCATGGCGCGGTCCCCGATACGCCCGAATTCTATCGCCCGTTTGCACGCGAATGGGGACTGGCCGGAGCCCCTAGTCATGCGTGAATGTCAGGCTTTCGCACGCAGCGCCCGTTCGGGTTTTTAATCATCCGTCATATCGCCCGCCGCCTGTCGCGGGCGAACCGAGGTAACTCATGGAATTCGCACATGCATTGTCAGATGTACTTGGACCCTGGGCCGGTGTCGCGACGACCGCCGCCCACATCGTGCTCATCGTTCTGCTGGCCTGGCTGGCGCGCCGGCTTGTGCGCCAGGGGTTGACGAGACTGCGCGAGCATCTGACCGACAGCGGTGCGGACAGGGAACGCGAAAAACGGCTGGCGACGCTGGAACAGGTGGCGCGCTATGTCGCCACCGTGCTGATTCTGCTCATCGCCATCATGCTGGTGCTGGCCGAACTGGGCATCTCCATCGCCCCCATCCTGGCGGCGGCCGGGGTCCTCGGCATTGCCGTCGGTTTCGGCGCGCAGAGCCTGGTGAAGGATTACTTCAACGGCCTCTTTCTGCTTCTGGAAAACCAGGTCCGCCAGGGCGACGTCATCGAGATAGCCGGCAAGGGCGGGCTGGTCGAGGAAATGACGCTGCGCTACATCCGCTTGCGCGACTATGAAGGCAGCGTCCATACCATTCCCAATGGCGCGGTCGACACGGTGACCAATCGCAGCCGCGGGCATGCCTTCGCGGTGATCGATGTGGGCGTGGCCTATCGCGAGGACATCGATGCGGTATTCGGGATCATGCGCAGGGTCGGCGCCGAGTTGAGGGCGGACCCGGAATACGCCGCGCGGATCGAGGACGACATCGAGATCGCAGGCCTCGATAAATGGGCCGATTCGGCCATCATGCTGCGCTGCCGATTCCGGGTGAAGCCGCTCGAACAGTGGGGTGTGCGCCGCGCCTATCTGCTGCGGCTGAAAAAGGCATTCGACGCTGCAGGCGTCGAGATTCCCTATCCGCACCTCACGATCTACGCCGGCCAGCCCAAGACCGGCGAGGCCCCCCCGCTGCCGCTGGCGTTGCGGCAGGCGGCTTCCTGAGCCTGACCAAGCCTATATGCCGGACAGCGGGGTCTGCGCGTCGCGCGCGTTGGCGGTATCCATATGCGCGATCAGGCTGCTCAGATCCGTGTTCAGCCGGTTCAGCGTATCGGCGGACAGGCAGCCGAGCGCGTGCGTGAGGATACCGGTCAGCGGACGGGGGGCGTTTTCCAGCGCCCTGTCGCCCGCTTCGGTCAGATAGAGGCGCACCACCCGCTGGTCGGTGCTGTTGCGTTCGCGCCGGATCAGGCCGGCTTTCTCGATCTTGTCGAGCAGATTGCTGGCGGTCGAGGGGTGGATCGACAGCGTCTGAGCCAGTTCGGAAACCTTCAGCCCCGGCGATTCGCGCAGGGCGGCCATTGCCCAGATTTGCGCGCCGCTTACGCCGCAAGCCTTTTCGACTCCCTGATAATGCTGGCGGACCGCGCCGAAGATCACGCGAAACTGTCGCAGGACTTCGCCGGCGACAAGGTCAGGGGCGTTCAAAGTGGGTCTCCCGGAGGAACAATACCGCCATCATCTCAGGATGCACGGCAAAGGTGAATCCTAGATCGAGTCGGCCGGATGCCGACAGGCAATGAAAACGTCGCAACTGGAATAGGTCAGTACGTGCTGGGTGACGCTGCCGAGCAGCAGTTCCTCTATCACCGACAGGCCGCGTTTGCCCATCACGATCAAGTCGGCATCCAGATTCTGTTCGTATTCGATGATGTGTATCGAGGGAGCGCCATGCACGAACTCGCGTGTCAAACGGTCTGCCGGCACGTCGAGCGCGGCAACGAAGGCTTCCATCCGGGCTTGCGCCGCCTCGCGCGCCTGCAGGCGGTAGGCGTTGATCCTGCCGTCGTCCATGCCGGCGAAGCGCAGCGTGGATTCGAATTCGACATCGAAGGCGTGCAGAAGCACGATCTCGGCATCCGGCAGCCAGGCATGCGCCGTATTGATTGCCGCCGCCGCATGCGGCGAAAAGTCGACTGCCGCCAGGATGCGCCGGTAAGGGGCCTGCGCGCGCTGTTTGACGGCGAGCAGCGGGCGGCGCGACTTGCGCAGCACGCGTTCCACGGTCGAGCCGAGCAGCAGTTCGCGTACGAAATGTACGCCGTGCGCGCCCAGCACGAGCAGGTCGGCTTGCCGCGCTTCGGCCAATACCGGGAGCGCGTCGGTCGCCGTACCCTGCACGACCAGGGCATCGATGGGGCCGGCATGGCGCGACGCCAGCGCGGCGGCGGTTTCGGCCAGTCTGGCTTCGGCCCCGGCCAGTAGGGTCGTGGCCAGCGAACCGGTGTCGGCGGGCAGCAGATGGCGTACCTGATCCAGCAGAGTGGCGCTGACGACGTGCGCGAGCGTCAGATGCGCGCCCGGGTGGGCTTGGGCGATCAGCGCGGCGCGCTCCAGCGCATGCCGGGCGGGTGCGGAGAAATCGGTGGCGGCGAGCAGCGTTCGGGTCATGAAAATTCCTTGCGACGGGCACGGACGTAGAGAGACGGCGCGGCCTGCCGGTTTTCGGTCAGCCTGGGCCATCCCTGCGATAGTAGGGTAAAAGCGGCGGTACGCATCGATACCGGTGCTCCGCTTTTCCGACGGCAGGCCTCAGTACGCGACCGGCATGCGGTGCCGGATCACCATTTTCTCGATTTCGACCACGCCGTAGACGATGGCGCCAAAGGCGAAGATTTTCAGCCAGGTTGCCGCGTCGAGCGGTGCGGTGTCGAACAGTGCCTGGAGCAGCGGGCCGAAGGTGAACAGGCCCTGCAGCACAATCAGCACGCCGATCGCCGCGAGCACCGCCCGGTTGCCGAAGAATCCCGACCAGCCGATCACCGGCATGATGAGCCGGCGGCAGTTGAAGAGGTAGAAAATCTCGCCCATCACCAGCGCGTTGACAGCCGCTGTGCGCGCTACCTCGACCGGCATGCCGCGTTCGAACTCCCACAGGAACAGGCCAAGTGCGCCGGCGACCAGAAAAAGAGTGACGAACACGATCCGCCACAGCATGAAGCGGTTCAGCAGAGGTTCGCCCGGGTCGCGCGGCGGACGCTGCATGACATCGGAATCGGGCTGTTCGAATGCGAGCGCCAGAGCCAGCGTGACTGCAGTGACCATGTTCACCCACAGGATCTGCACCGGTGTGATCGGCAGGGTGAGGCCGAGCAGAATGGCAATCAGCACGATGCCCGCCTGCGCGGCATTGGTCGGCAGAATGAAAACGAGCGCCTTTCTCAGGTTGCCGTAGACGGTGCGGCCTTCCTCGACTGCGTGCGCGATCGAGGCGAAATTGTCGTCCGCGAGCACCATGCCGGCGGCTTCCTTGGCCGCCTCGGTGCCTTTCCTGCCCATGGCGACACCGATATCGGCACGACGCAGCGCGGGGGCGTCGTTGACGCCGTCGCCGGTCATCGCGGTGACCGCGCCACGGCTTTGCAGCGCTTCGACCAGACGCAGTTTGTGCTCGGGACTGGCGCGCGCGAAGACGTCGACATCCTCGACGGCCTCGCGCAGGCGGACGTCGTCGATAGTTTCGATGTCGGCGCCAGTCATCGCCCGCACCGGTTCGTCGAGGCCGAGCTGGCGGCCGATCGCCTGTGCGGTTGCGGCATGGTCGCCAGTGATCATTTTCACCTTGATGCCGGCGGCGCGGCAGGCGGCCACCGCGCGGATCGCCTCTTCGCGCGGCGGATCGGCCATGCCCAGCACGGCGAGCAGCGTGAAGCCGCCCTGCTCGATGTCGCCAAAGTTGAGCGCGGTGGCCGTGTCGTCGCGACGGACGGCCAGCGCCAGCAGGCGCATGCCCTGTGCCGCCACGGTTTCCATGCGCGCCTGCCAGGTCCCGGTATCGAGCGCGTCATCGCCATCGTCGCCGCGCTGGCGAGCGCATAGCGCGAGCACCCGTTCCGGTGCGCCCTTGAGCGCGATGAAACCGTGGCCGGCATGGTCGTGGTTGAGCGTCGCCATGAAACGATGCTCGGATTCGAACGGGATGCTGTCGGTGCGCGGCCATGCGTCGCGCGTTTGCCGGAGGTCGAGCCCTGCCTTCATCGCCAGGGTGAGCAGGGCGCCTTCGGTGGGATCGCCGGCGAGCTGCCATTCGTCGCCGGTTTCGCGCAGGTCGGCATCGTTGCAGAGCAGGGCGGTGCGCGCCAGCTCCCGCAGGCGGAAGCCCCAATCCGGGTCGAGCGGCTTTCCGTCACGGGAAAAACCGCCTTCGGGGGCATAGCCGCTGCCGGAAACCTCGATCACGCCTTCGGTCACGATCATCGCCTGCACGGTCATTTCGTTCTTTGTCAGCGTACCGGTCTTGTCCGAGCAGATGACGCTTACCGCACCCAGGGTTTCCACTGCGGGCAGCCGGCGGATGATGGCGTGACGGTGGGCCATGCGGGTGACGCCGATGGCGAGCGTGATGGTCATGATCGCCGGCAGGCCTTCCGGAATGGCCGCTACCGCGAGGCCGACTGCGGCAAGAAACATGTCGTTCACGGCGTAGCCGCGCACCCACACGCCAAATGCGAAGACCGCGGCCGAGAGCACGAGGATGGCCGCAGCCAGCCCGCGTCCGAAGTGCGCCATTTGCCTGAGCAGCGGCGTGGTGAGCGGCTCGACGCCGGCAAGCAGCGTACTGATGCGACCCAGTTCGGTGGCCGTGCCGGTGGCGACCACGACACCTCTCGCCTGGCCATAGGTGACGAGGGTACCCGACCATGCCATGCCGGCGCGGTCGCCCAGAGCGGTGTCGGCGGCCACGGGGGCCGTCTGCTTTTCGACCGCGAGTGACTCGCCGGTGAGTGCGGCTTCCATGATCCGCAGATTCTTCGTATCGACGAGGCGCAGGTCGGCCGGCACACGGTCGCCCGAGGCGAGGTGCACGATGTCGCCGGGGACCAGTTCCTCGGCGTCTATTTCATGCCGTGCACCGGCGCGCGAGACCAGCGCATGGGGCGACAGCATGCCGCGGATGGCATCGAGCGCCTGCTCGGCCCGGCCTTCCTGGAGATGGCCGATGACAGCGTTGATCACCACCACACCGAAAATCACGCCTGCGTCGATTGCATGTCCCAGCAGGGCGGTGATGACACCTGCCGCCAGTAGCACGTAGATGAGCACATTGTGAAACTGCAACAGGAAGCGCTGCCATGCGGGCGTGCGGGGGGGCGGGGGCAGACGGTTGGCGCCATGGCGCGTGCGGCGCGCTTCGACCGCGTCGGGCGAGAGGCCGGCGAGCGTCGCTTCGAGGCGGGCAAGGGTGTCGTCGGTGTCGAGACTGTGCCAGGGAGTTGGCGCGTCCGGGTATTCCAAGGGGCTCTCCGTATGTCGCATGCGATTTCATTCTTGCATAACCTTTTTGCTGACTCGACAATCGGGGCTGTGTTCCCGGACCGCACGCGAACGCTGAAAGCGCCGCCGGAATCGGCCTGTTCCGAAGCAGAACGATTGCGGGGGCTTCCGATCGTACTCAAGCTTTTCCCGTGCCGCCCGTCAAAAGGAGCAGCATCGTTTTCGACTGTTCGCCGAGCCTGTTCATGTTCGAACGTTTTCGCCGTCTCATGCCCGATCCGCAGGTCCTGCGCACGCATCCCACGCTGCGCTGGCTGGGGCCGCGTCTGCATCATCCGCGGCTATGGCATGTGAGCCGGCGCGGCGTGGTGCTGGGCATCGCGGTGGGTGTATTTTTCGGGCTGCTGATCCCGGTGGCGCAGATCCTGTTTGCGGTGCTCGCCGCGTTGGTGCTGCGCGCCAATCTCCCGGCCGCCGCCGCCAGCACGCTGGTCACCAATCCGTTTACTTTCGCGCCCGTTTACTACGGCGCCTATCACCTCGGCGCGTGGATGCTGGGCGAGAGGCCGGTGCAGGACCTGGAAGCCGAGTTCGCCGACCTGGCGGTTGAGACCGCCAGCGGTCTGGCATTGTGGCTGGACCGGCTGGAATCGGTCGGGGCGCCGCTAGCCCTGGGGTTGCTGACACTGGCTGTCGTGCTGTCGCCGCTCATCTATTTCGTTATCCACGGAATATGGCGGCTGCGCATCGTGCGCGCCTGGCAGCGTCGCAAACTGCGCCGCGCACAGCCCTGAGCGAACGCTCAGTCCGGCTTCATTCCCATCGTCGCCTGCCACAGCGCGCGCACCGCGTCGCGTATCGCAGCCAGGTCCTGCGGCGGCACCCGGGCATGTTCGGCCCCGGCCAGTTTCACCGCGTGCTGGCGGCGGCGCAGTTCGCGGTAGGCGTCGGCCGCCGCCTGCGCGACGCCGGCCGGGATCAGTCCGGCTGCGCCGGCACGGCCCAGCAGTGCGATGTTGCCGACGTTGTCGGCCAGCGCGGAATACCGGGCGCAGTCGCGCAGGATCAGGTATTGCACGCAGAACTCGACGTCGACGATGCCGCCGCTGTCGTGCTTCAGGTCGAACAGGCCGGTGGGATTGGGATGGCCGTCGCGCATCTTCTGGCGCATGGCGAGCACTTCGTCGCGCAGCCGGGCGAGATCGCGCGGCGCGCACAGGATGTCGCGGCGGATGGCCTCGAAACGCTGGCCGATGTCCGTGTCGCCGCAGACGAAGCGCGCACGGGTGATCGCCTGATGTTCCCAGGTCCAGGCGTGGTTGAGCTGATAATTGCGGAAAGCCTCGGTGGCGCTGACCAGCAGGCCCGAAGCGCCGTCGGGCCGCAGGCGCAGATCGGTTTCGTACAGTACGCCTGCGGAAGTGGTCGTCCCCAGCCAGGTGTTGATGCGTTGCGCGAGCCGGGCGTAGATTTCCTGTGCACGCTCGTCGTCGTCCTCGTAGAGGAACACCAGGTCGAGGTCTGAGGCGTAGCCGAGTTCCTTGCCACCGAGTTTGCCGTAGCCGATCACGGCGAAGCGGGGCGTGTCGCGGTGCCGGGTCCTGAGGTTCGCCCAGCAGCGGGCGAGCGTTTCGGCGAGCAGCGTGTCCGCCAGATACGAGAGATGGTCCGACAGTGCTTCCAGCGTAAGCCGGCCTGCCACGTCCTGCGCCAGCAGATGCAGCGTCTGCACCTGCTTGAAACGGCGCATGCGGTCCATCTGCGCTTCGGTGTCGCCGTCGTGGCTGTCGAGCTCGGTTTGAAGGTGCGCGGCGAGCTGTGCCCAGTCGGGGGCATGCATCAAATGCTGCGGCGCGATCAGTTCGTCCAGCAGTTGCGGCTGGCGCGTGATCATCTGCGCGGCCCAGGGGCTTGCGGCCAGCAGTTTTGCCAGTTGGCGCAGCGCGGCCGGATATTCGCCGAGCAAGGCCAGGTAGGTGGCGCGGCGGGCGATCGCCTGAATCAGTGCGAACAGCCGTTCCAGCGTGACTTCCGGCGCGGGCAGCGCGCCGACGATTTCGAGCGCGGGCGGCAGCAGCGCATTGAGGCGCAACTGGGTCGATTCGGGCAGCCGGGCCGCCTGCTGCCGCAGTGTGTCGAGCGCGGTCTGCACCCGCGCGGGATCGGCATAGCCGGCGTTTTCCAGCAGTGCCCGGGCGGACTCGGGGCCGGCCGTGCCGCAACAGACGGCAGCGAGCGGATGGGTCATCTGGTCGGTCTGCGGGGCGGCGAACACCTGTTCGAAATGCCGCGTGACCTTGGTGCGATGACGGTTCAGTACTGCCGACAGCGCTTCGAAATCGGCGAAACCCATGGCCTCGGCGAGCATGGCGCGCGACTCGGCATCGTCCGGCAGCAACTGCGTCTGTGCGTCGTCCAGATACTGGAGGCGGTGTTCCAGGCGACGCAGAAAATCGTAGGCTTCGGCGAGTTCGTGCCTGGCGTCGTCGGTGATCAGCCCGGCGCGCGCCAGTTCGGCGAGCACGGCGAGGGTCGGGCGCTGCTGCAGCGCGGGAATCTGGCCGCCGCGAATCAGCTGGAATACCTGGGCGGTGAACTCGATCTCGCGGATGCCGCCGGGGCCCAGCTTCACGTTGTGCGTCCGGTCGCGCCGTGCCACTTCGCGGCGGATCTGCACGTGCAGGTCGCGGATGGCGGCAAAAGCCTCGAAATCGAGGTATTTTCGGAACACGAAAGGCCGCACGATTCCGGCCAGCGCCGCGTCCTGGCCGCCGGTGAGCGGGCGCGCCTTGATCCAGGCGTAGCGTTCCCACGGCCGGCCATGCGCGACGAGGTAATCTTCCAGCATGGCGAAGCCCATCGCCTGCGGGCCCGAGTCGCCCCAGGGGCGCAGGCGCAGGTCGACGCGGAATACGTAGCCGTCGGCGGTGTTTTCCGACAACGCGCCGGCGAGCCGGCGGCCGAGCTTGACGAAAAATTCGTGGTTGGAGATCGATTTGGCGCCGTCGGTCTCGCCTTCCTCTGCGTAGAGATAGATGAGATCGATATCGGACGAGACATTGAGCTCGCCGCCGCCGAGCTTGCCCATGCCGACAACGACCAGTTGCTGGACCAGCCCGGCCTCGTCGCGCGGTTCGCCGTAACGGGCTGCGAGTTGCCCGTGATGGAAATCGAGCGCGGCGGCGATGCAGACTTCGGCGAGATCGGTGTAGGCCGTCGTCACTTCATTGAGATCGGCGCTGCCGGCGAGGTCGCGTGCGGTGACGGTGAGCCACACCCGCTGACGCAACTGGCGCAGACGGCAGTTCAGCGTGTCCTCGTCGGCACAGGGCGGCTCGGCGAGAAAGGTGCGCATGGCGCCACGGTCGAATGGGCGGTCGAGCGCGAGGGTGCCCGCCAGGCCGGGCGCGGCCTGGATCAGGCGCCGGCCGAAGCGCGAGCAGCGGGCGATGCGGTCGAGTGCGGGATTGGACATGGGCTGGATTAGAATTGGCGGCCTATTCCAACACATTATCAGTGGAGCTTGCCATGGCCGCCATCGAGTCGATCCTGACCGAAAACCGCGTATTCCCGCCCAGCGACACGTTCGTCGGGCAGTCAAACGTGTCCGGCATGGATGCCTACAGCGCCTTGTGCCGACAGGCCGAGACCGATTACGCCGGATATTGGGCAGGACTGGCGAAACAGCATATCGACTGGAAAGCGCCGTTCACCCGTGTGCTGGACGAGTCGAACGCGCCGTTCTACAAGTGGTTCGAGGACGGTACGCTCAATGTGTCGTACAACTGCCTCGACCGCCATCTCGCGACGCGCGGCGACAGGACCGCACTGATCTTCGAGGCCGACGACGGCAGCGTGACGAAAGTCACTTACAGGCAGCTGCATGCGCGCGTCTGCCAATTCGCCAACGGCCTGAAATCGCTCGGCGTGGCGCCGGGCGACCGTGTCATCGTCTACATGCCCATGGGCGTGGAGGCGGTGGTGGCGATGCAGGCCTGCGCCCGCATCGGCGCGATCCACTCGGTGGTGTTCGGCGGTTTTTCGGCCAAGAGCCTGTTCGAACGCATCGAGGATGCGCGCGCCAAGGTCATCGTTACCGCCGACGAGAGCCTGCGCGGAGGCAAGGCCGTGCCGCTGAAGAAGGCGGTGGACGACGCGCTGGCGATGGGCGACACCGCCTGCGTCGAGCGCGTGGTGGTGTTCCGCCGTTCCGGCGGCGCGGTGAACTGGACGCCGCGCGACCTGTGGTGGCACGAGCTCACCCAGACCATGGCCGAAACCTGCGAACCGACCTGGGTCAGCGCCGAGCATCCGCTCTTCATCCTCTATACCTCCGGTTCCACCGGCAAGCCCAAGGGCGTGCAGCACTCCACCGGCGGTTATCTGCTGGGCGCGATCCTGTCGATGCGCTGGGTGTTCGATGCCAAACCCGACACCGACGTGTTCTGGTGCACCGCCGACGTGGGCTGGATCACCGGCCATACCTATGTGGCCTATGGCCCGCTCGCGCTGGGCATGACCGAAGTCATTTTCGAAGGCATTCCCACCTATCCGAACCCTGGCCGCTTCTGGGAAATGATCGCGCGCCACAAGGTCACCACCTTCTACACTGCGCCGACCGCGATCCGCAGCCTGATCAAGCTGGGCGCCGACCTGCCGAAGCAGCACGATCTCTCGTCGCTGCGCTTGCTGGGCACCGTCGGCGAGCCGATCAACCCCGAAGCCTGGATGTGGTACTACGAAACGGTGGGCAACCGCCGCTGCCCCATCGTCGATACCTGGTGGCAGACGGAAACCGGATCCCACATGATCGCGCCGCTGCCGGGCGCGGTGGCGACCAAACCCGGCTCGTGCACGCTGCCGCTGCCCGGCATCCAGGTCGGCGTGGTCGACGAGGCCGGCCATGACGTCGCGAAGGGCCAGGGCGGTTTTCTCGTCATCAAGCGGCCTTTTCCCAGCCAGCTGCGCACGCTGTGGGGCGATCCCGACCGTTTCGTGAAAACCTATTTCCCGCCCGAACTGGGCGGCAAAATGTACCTCGCAGGCGATTCCACCCACCAGGATGCCGACGGCTACTTCTGGATCATGGGTCGCATCGACGACGTGCTGAACGTGTCCGGCCACCGGCTCGGCACCATGGAAATCGAATCCGCGCTGGTCGCCAATCCGCTGGTGGCGGAGGCCGCTGTCGTCGGCAAGCCGCACGACATCAAGGGCGAGGCGGTGGTGGCCTTCGTGGTGCTGAAGGGCGCGCGCGAAACCGGCGATGCGGCAAAGAAGATCGTCGCCGACCTGCGCGAATGGGTGGGCAAGGAAATCGGCCCGATCGCCAAGCCGGACGAAATCCGCTTCGGCGACAATCTGCCCAAGACACGTTCCGGCAAGATCATGCGCCGCCTGCTGCGCGCCATCGCCAAGGGCGAGGCAATCACCCAGGACGTATCCACACTGGAAAACCCGGCGATTCTCGACCAGTTGAAAGAGGCGGTCTGACCGGCATGGCTTGAAATTCGCGCAGCAGACCTTATCCTTATAAATAAGGATAAATTTGTCCTGTTTTCGAAAGGAAGTCGCTCATGTCGCATTACCATGCCGTCGTCTGGCTCGATCACAATGAAGCCCGTGTCATGCATATCAGCCCGGACGATGTCGAGAAATCCGTGGTGCATCCCGCCCATCCGCACCGCCACCTTCAACGCAAGCGCGGTTCGGTGAGCGGTAGCCGTGCCCCCGAAGATCCGCATTATTACCATGAGGTCGTGGAAGCGCTGGCCGGCGCGTCCGAAGTGCTCGTCGTCGGTCCGGGGCAGGCCAAACTCGAGCTGATCAAGCACATTCATGCGCACGATCGCGATTTTTCCGACAAGATCGTCGGCGTAGAGACTGTCGATCACCCGGCGGACGGGCAACTGGTCGCCTACGCGCGCAAGTACTTTGCCGCCAAGGACCGCATGCTGCCGCAGTGACCGGCCGGCCCCGGCGCCGGCAGCGGGGGCTCAAGTTCGGGCGGGTTTTGGCCGTAACAGGGTTTACCTGTAAAAGGCAAACCCGCCGCGAGGCTGGGACGCAAAGCTTCCGGTCCTGGCGTCCAGGATAGCGGGGCCGCCATCGAACCGCAGTGGCTGTGCGTGCCATGCCCCCTCCGGAACGTCCGTGTACCCGAGGAGCCGATCATGTCACGTCAATGTCCGTTTCCCGTCCAGTTTTCCGATAACCGCCGTTGCTACCGTTCCGGTAACGCACCGGGATTCACGCTGGCGCTGTTGCTGGTGGCATTGCTGGCGGGCTATGCCGGCCATGGTCATGCCGCGCCGGCAGCACCGGCGGCCGTGACCAGCGTGGCCGGTTAGGGCGCGCTCAGCTTTTGCGGAGCCGGTCGGTCGTCCGCACCAGTTCCATCACCAGCGCGTGCAGGCGTGCCGGCGATTTCAGCATGCCGTTTTCCGGGTCGAAGGCCGAATCGGCCCGCGGCAGCGAGAACTGCCCCGGCAACACCAGCACTCCCAGCGCATTCAGCACCTGGCGCAGGTGCGGCATCATGCGCATGCCGCCGAACTGGCCTGGGGAGGCGGCGAGTATCGCGGCGACCTTGTTCTGATAGGGGACGAGCCCCGATTCGCCCTGCCATTCGCGCGATATCCAGTCGATCGTGTTCTTCAGCAGCGGCGGGATCGAGCTGTTGTATTCCGGGCTGGCGATGAGCAGGGCATCGTGATCCTTGAACAGGGCTTTCAGGCGCTGCGCATTGGCGGGCAGGCCGTCGCGCGCCTCGAGATCGCCGTCGTAAAGCGGCAGGGGGTAGTCGGCGAGGTCGAGCAGGGTGACATCGCCGCCGGCCGCGCGCGCGGCGTCGGCGGCGACGGCGATGAGTTTGCGGTTCCACGAGTCGCGGCGGATGCTGCCCGAGAAGGCGAGAATTTTAGGCATGTTCGGCATGTCTGGCTCCAGTTCAAATCTTTCGTTCATGCGGCGAGATCGAAGCTGATCACCTCGCTGGCGTCCAGCGCTTCGATTTCGACGGCGGTTTCGCCCACGGCGGCGACTGCGTCGCCGGCCTCCAGCGGATAGCCACGCACCTTGACCCGTCCGGTTGCGACGTGCACCCAGGCCCGGCGGCCGGGCGCCAGCGCGAGCGTGACGCGGTCGCCGGCGGCGAGCCGGCCGGCGCGGATGGCGGCATCCTGATGGATTGTCACCGAACCTTCGCGGCCGTCGCTGGAAGCGATCAGCCGCAACTGTCCCGCCAGGCTGTCGGGTGTGAAGCCCACCTGTTCGTAGCCGGGTTCGAGGCCATAGGCATCGGGCTCGATCCAGATCTGCAACAGGTGCACGGGTTCGGTACCGGAGGCATTGTATTCGCTGTGCGAGATGCCGTGGCCGGCCCGCATGCGCTGCGCCTCGCCGGGCAGGATGACGCCGCCATTGCCGAGCGAATCCTTGTGCTCCAGCGCGCCGGCGAGCACCCAGGTGACGATCTCCATGTCGCTGTGGCTGTGCATGGGAAAGCCCGCGCCGGGGGCGACCCGGTCGTCGTTGATCACCCGCAGCGGCCCGAACCCCATCCAGCGCGGATCGCGGTAACCGGCGAACGAAAAGGTGTGGTAGCTGTCCAGCCAGCCATGGTTGGCGTGGCCGCGTTCATGGGATTTGCGTACGGTCAGCATGCTTGTCTCCTGGTTTGTTCATGGGGTTGGCGCACTATAGGCGTGGCTTGCCGCAATAAAAACCGTCACAATTCGATCAATTCGTTCAAATTATTCGAACATGCCGCTGACGCTGGATGCGCTTGCGATTCTCGACGCGATCGACCGCCGCGGGTCGTTCGCGCGTGCGGCCGAGGAACTCGACCGTGCACCATCGTCCCTGACGTATGCCGTGCAGCAGATGGAGGCCGAACTCGACGTGCTGCTGTTCGACCGTTCGGGCCATCGTGCGCGTTTCACACCGGCCGGCCGCGTGCTGCTCGAAGAGGGCCGTGCGCTGCTTGGGGCCGCCCAAACCCTGGAAAACCGGACCCGGCAGGTGGCGAGCGGCTGGGAACCGCGCTTTGCGCTTGCGCTGGAGGCCCTGCTGCCTTGGGCGCCGCTCGTGCCCCTGCTCGACGCCTTCTACGCATTGGGGCAAACCACGGAGATACGCGTGCGGCAGGAAGTGCTGGCGGGCAGCTGGGATGCGCTCGTGTCCGGCTGCGCCGACCTCGTCGTCGCGGGGGGCGCCCCGCCGCCGGGCGCCGGGGTCCGTACCCGGCCGCTCGGCGTGCTGGAGTTCGTCTTCTGCGTGCCGCCCGGGCACGTTCTGAGTCGTGCTGGAAAGCCCCTGACGCAGGCAGAGGTCGCCGCACACCGTGCCGTGGTGATTGCCGACACAGCGCGCAATCTGCCGCTGCGCAGTGCCGGCTGGCTGCAGCGGCAGCCACGGCTCACCGTGGACGACCTGCCCGCCAAGCTCGCCGCGCAGCAGGCGGGACTGGGCGTAGGCGCGTTGCCGCGCTGGCTGGCAGAGACCGAAATTGCCGCCGGCCGGCTGGTCGGGTGCGCCTGGGCGGGCGGCAATCCGCGCGAGACCTTTTACCTGGCCTGGCGCAGCGGCGAGTCGGGACGCGCGCTCGACTGGTTCGTGCGCGCGCTCTCGCAGCCCGGCGTATTCGCAGGCGTGTTCGATGCCGAATGAGCCGCTCGCCGCGATGCGGATCGACAAATGGCTGTGGGCCGCGCGCTTTTACAAGACGCGCAGCCTTGCCATCCAGGCGATCGACAACGGGCGCGTGAAGGTGGGCGGCCAGCGGATCAAGCCGGCTCGCGACATCCGGCCGGGTGATCGCATCGAAATCCGGATCGGTGAGCACGACTGGATCCTTACCGTGCGTGCGCTGTCGACGCAGCGCGGCCCGGCACCGGTCGCGCAGGCGCTCTACGAAGAAGACGCGGACAGCCACGCGCGGCGCCAGCGGCAGGTGCAGGAACGCAAGCTGCACGCACAGCCCGCCGTCGCGATCAAGGGGCGGCCGACCAAGCGCGACCGCCGCCTGATCCACCGGTTCACCGGCGAATGAACGTGCGCGTTTTTTTCGTCGCGGCCCCCGCATGCCGGGGACGGACGCCTACAATCCGCTTTTCCGAACCCGCCCCGCGATGAATCCGCCGTTCGCATCGTCCCCTTTGCTGCATCGCCTCACGGCGATCGCCGGGTTCCTCGTCGCCCTGGCCGTGTCTGCCTTTGCGGTGGCCGCCGCGCTGATGTACTTCTGGGTGCTGCCCAATATCGCCGAGCATCGCGACACGGTCGCAAGCTTGCTGTCGCGTGCGCTCGGCCAGCAGGTCACGATCGAGGCCGTATCGGGCAAATGGCAGCAGGCCCGTCCCGAATTCCGCCTGCAGGGCGTGCGTCTGTACGACCGGCAAGGACGGCTCGCGCTCGAGCTGCCCGAGCTCGAAGCCGCTTTCGCCTGGCGTTCGCTGCTGTTCCTGGAACCCCGCTTCCACAATATCGAGCTGGAAGGGTTGACCCTTGCGGTGCGGCGCGCTCGCGACGGGCATTACTATGTGGGCGGCATCCCGGTCGATCCGGCCGATCCCAGCAGCCGGTTTTCGAGCTGGATTCTGCGCCAGGGCAATGTACATGTCGGCCGCGCGACGCTCGTCTGGCTGGATGAGGTGCGGGCCGCACCGCCGCTGCAACTGCGCGCGGTGGACCTGCGCATCGACAACGCCCACCGTACCCACCGTCTCGAACTGCGCGCGACCCCCCCGGCGGAGCTGGCGCGGCCGGTCACGGTCCGTGCGACGCTGACCGCGCGCGACGTGGAGAACTTGCATACCTGGAACGGTACAGTCGAAGCGGAAGTGGCGGGTGTCGCGTTTCCTCGGTTGACACAGTGGATGACGCATCCTTATCTTCCGCGCGGCGGCTGGGGAGCCTTGCGGACGCGTTTCGACATCCGTGAGGGTGCCCTGGGCGGGCTGGGGGCCGGCATGGATCTGCGCGATGTCGAGCTGGCGTTCGATGCGGACCTGCCGGCGATGCGGCTGGCGCGCGTGCGTGGCCAGGCAAGCTGGCAGCATGGCGCGGACGGTCAGCGCGTCGCGCTCGAAAACCTGCGCGTTGCGCTGCCGGGCGGCGCAGTGAGTGCGCCGTTCGATCTGGGCGCGGCCTGGAATGCGTCCGCGCGCGAGCTGACTGCGCGTGCGCTGCGGCTGGGCGGCTGGCAGACGCTCCTGCCCAGCCTGCCGATGGACGCCGCATTGCGGACACGGCTGGTCGCGCTCCAGCCACGCGGCCGGATCGAAACCCTGAGGCTGGGCTGGCAGGGGGCGCAGCCCGGCCCCGACAATTTCAGCGTGGACGTCCGTTTCAACGCGCTGGGCGCAAATGCGGACGGCGATCTGCCGGGATTCGACAATCTCAGCGGTCATGTTGCGGGCGACGCGCGCGGCGGCCGCATCGAGCTCGATACGCACCGCCTGGCGCTCGATCTGCCGGCCCTGTTTCGCGACCCCCGGATGCAGCTCGACGAACTGCGTGCGCGCGGTGGCTGGGCGCGTACTGCGCGCGGGCGGGTGTTGCGTTTCGACGGCATGACCTTCGCCAATGCGGATGCCGCGGGTAGCCTGAAAGGCAGTTACGAATACGTGCCCGGCACGCGCGGCGTGATCGATCTGGAAGGGCGTCTGACGCGCGCGTCGGGACCGGCCGTCTATCGCTATTTGCCGAAGCGGATCGGCGACCAGACCGTGGACTGGGTCCGGCAGGGCGTGCTGGCAGGGCATTCCGACGATGTGCGCTTGGTGCTGCGCGGTGAACTTGCGCATTTCCCGTTCGACCGTGGCGAAGGGGTTTTTCGTGTCGAGGCGGATGTGAAGGACGGTACTCTGCGTTACGTGCACGACTGGCCGGTCATCGAAGACTTGGCGGCCCGCCTGTTGTTCTCGGGCCGCAAAATGGAAGTGATTGCGAAGCGTGCGCGTATTTACGGCGTTGCGCTCGCGCCCGTGCAGGCCTCGATTCCCGATCTGATCCATCACGAGGAAGAGCTGTTCGTGAGCGGCCAGGCCAATGGCCCGGTGCAGGATTTCATCCGCTTCGCGAACTTCAGCCCGTTAGGCGAGCGCCTGCATGGCTTCACCGATGCGCTCGACGGCGCCGGCCCGATGCGGCTTGCGCTGAATCTGCGCGTGCCTTTGCGGCACAGTCACGATGCCACGCTGGCCGGCCGCCTGTCCTTTCTCGACAACGCGCTGTATTCGCCTTGGCTGCCGCGATTGGAAAAGACGCGCGGCGACATCGCGTTCACCGGAAACAGCCTCGATGCACGCGGGATCGCTGCGCAGTTCCTCGGCGGCCCGCTGCGCATCGATGCGAGCACCCAGAGCGGCCAGGTCGGCATTCTTGCCCAGGGCCGCGCCACTGCGGACGGTCTGCGTCCCTGGCTCGGAGATGCCCTGGGCGCGCGCCTGACCGGCCAGAGCAACTGGCGCGGCCGGATCGATCTGGCCGCCGACGGGGATCGGGTACGGATCGAATCCGATCTCGTCGGTCTGGGCTCCACGCTGCCCGCCCCGCTGGGCAAGACCGCCGCACAGCCTTTGCCGCTGACGGCCAGCTTTCAGCCCCTGCCCGATGGCCGGGTGCACGAGGTGCGGCTGGGGCGCGTCGTCGGCGCGGTCTGGCGCAGCGACGCCGCCGGGCGTTTTGCGCGCGGGGAGGTTCGCTTCGGCGGCGTGCCTGTCATGCCGGCCGATCCCGGCCTGCGGCTGGCCGGCAATGGACGCGGCCTGGACATCAGCGGATGGACCGGCCTGTTGCCCGACGGCCAGGACGGCATGCAGGTGTCGACGATCGACCTGGGATTCGATGCCTTCGATTTGATGGGGCGACGCTTCAGGGACGTGCGCCTGCAAGGCCGCACGCGCAACGGTTTGCTGCGTACCCAGGTCACGGGCGAGGAGGTGTCCGGCACGTTGACCTATCGCCCCGCCGGTGCACAGCCCGCACGTGTGTCCGCGCAGTTCCGGCAGCTGGTCATTCCCGCGCCTGCGTCGGCGTCGGGCGATAGCGATGCGCAAAACATGAAGGCCGCCGATTTTCCCGTCCTCGATCTCACGGTGGACGATTTCCGCCTGCAGGATCGTGCACTGGGCCGGCTGGAAGTCGTGGCGCATGCCGTGCCGGAAGGGCTGGCGATCGAGACTTTGCAACTGACGCATCCCGACAGCGTGTTCCGGATGCAGGGGTTGTGGCGCGATACCGGCGTGGGCGAAACGCGCGCCGATCTCAGCCTGTCGGTGCTCGATGCCGGTAAATTCCTGGCCCGTTTCGGTTATCCCGACGCGCTGCGGCGCGGCAGCGCGGAAATCGCCGGCAACGCTACCTGGGAAGGCTCGCCGGCCGATTTCGCTTTCGACACGCTGGCGGGGCAGCTCGATTTCAAGGCGAAAGGCGGCCAGTTCCTCAAGCTCGATCCCGGCGTGGGCAAGCTCCTGGGCGTGCTGAGCCTGCAATCCCTGCCGCGCCGGCTCAACTTCGATTTCCGTGATATCTTCGGCTCAGGCTATGCCTTCGACGATATCGGTGCCACCTTGCGTATCGCGCGCGGTGTGGTGTACAGCGACGACTTCCGGATGCGCGGCCCGGCCGCCAAGGTGGGCATGTCGGGTCTGGCCGATCTCGAACGCGAAAGCGTGCAGCTGCGGGTTAAGGTGACTCCCAAGCTGTCCGAAGGCGTTGCCGTGGCGGGCGCGCTCATTGGTGGGCCGATCGCGGGCGTGGGTGCCCTGGCCGCGCAGAAACTTCTGCGCGATCCGGTGGAGGAGGCCATCAGCCAGGAGTATCTGGTGAGCGGCCCCTGGCAGTCGCCCGACGTGAAGCGGCTGACCAAAGGCTCATCCAGACAGGATACGCAAGCCACCGAACCCTGATCCCGGTATTGCCAGATGACGACGAAAAAACTTCCCCGATCTTCCATCGCACGGCCCAAGGGCGCACAGGTCAAGAAACCCGCCCTGCAGGCCGGCGCCGTACGGGTCGCCGCGATCCAGATGGCTTCCGGCCCCAATGTGGCCTCCAACCTCGCCGAGGCCGAACGGTTGATCGAGCTCGCGGTCGGCGGCGGTGCGCGGCTGATCGCCCTGCCCGAGTTTTTCGCCATCATGGGCATGAAGGACGCGGATGTGGTCAAGGCGCGCGAGGCCGAGGGGCACGGCCCCATCCAGGCCTTTCTGTCGCGCATGGCAAAAAAGCACAGGATCTGGCTGATCGGCGGTTCGGTGCCGCTGGAAGCGAGTGCGCTCAACAAGGTGCGCAACAGCTGTCTCGTGTACGACGAGCGCGGCAAGCTGGTCGCGCGCTACGACAAGATCCATCTGTTCGGCCTCGATCTCGGCAACGAGCGCTACCAGGAATCCAAGCTCATCGAACCGGGCGACACCATCGTCGTCATCAACAGTCCGTTCGGGCGCATCGGCCTGTCGATCTGCTATGACCTGCGCTTTCCCGAGCTGTACCGCGCGATGCCGGACGTGGACATCATCGTCGTGCCCTCGGCCTTCACCGCCACCACCGGGCGCGCCCATTTCGAGACGCTGATTCGTGCGCGCGCCATCGAAAATCTCGCCTATGTCGTGGCGCCGGCACAGGGCGGCTATCACCTGTCCGGCCGCGAGACGCATGGCGACAGCATGATCGTCGACCCCTGGGGGGTAGTGCTCGATCGCCTGCCGCGCGGCTCGGGCGTCGTCATCGCCAACATCAATTCCGCTTACCAGGCCAGCCTGAGGAAGAGCCTGCCTGCATTGCAGCACCGTTTCATCGGCACACCGCAGATCGATGTGCTGGAAGCCGAGCGCCGTGCACCCGGCAAGCGCGACCCTGACAAATGAGGACCCCATGAACCCGACCGACGCCTTCACGCCCATCCAGTCTGCCGAAGCCCTGTTCCGCTCGGCCGAATCGACCCTGCTCGTGCCCAACGGCCTCGACGCCGACAAGCTCGCGCCGGTGTTCTCGCGCCTGATGGCGCACGACGTCGATTACGCCGATCTGTACTTCCAGTACTCGCGTTCCGAAGGCTGGAGCCTGGAAGAAGGCGTGGTCAAGTCCGGCAGCTTCAACATCGACCAGGGGGTGGGCGTGCGCGCGATCTCCGGCGAGAAAACCGCGTTCGCCTATTCCGACGACATCAGCCTCGACGCGCTCGGCGCCGCGGCCGACGCCACCCGTGCCATCGCGCGCGCCGGCCAGCAGCGCAGCGCCGCCGTCGCCCGTCGCGGCGACCAGCGCGTGCTCTACAACGCCGTCGATCCGCTGGCGAGCCTCGACGATCCGGCCAAGGTCGCCCTGCTCGAACGGCTGGAGAAAAAGGCCCGCGCCATGGACCCGCGCGTGATCCAGGTCATGGCCAGCCTGGCGTCCGAATACGAAGTCGTCTTCGTCGCGCGTTCGGACGGGCACCTCGCGGCCGATGTGCGCCCCCTGGTGCGCCTGTCGCTGCAGGTCATCGCCGAACAGGACGGCCGCCGCGAACAGGGCACCGGCGGCGGCGGCGGACGTTTCGACTACGGCTATTTCACCGACGCCATCCTCGAACAGTACGCGCGACAAGCCGTGCACCAGGCGACCGTCAACCTCGACGCGCGCCCCGCGCCAGCCGGCACCATGACCGTCGTGCTCGGCGCCGGCTGGCCCGGCATCCTGCTGCACGAAGCCATCGGCCACGGCCTCGAAGGCGATTTCAACCGCAAGGGCAGCTCCGCCTTCTCCGGCCGCATCGGCGAACGCGTGGCGGCGCCCGGCGTCACCGTGATCGACGACGGCACCATTCCGCTACGCCGCGGCTCGCTCAACGTCGACGACGAAGGCAACCCCACCCAGCGCACCGTGCTGATCGAGGACGGCATCCTCACCGGCTACATGCAGGACATGATGAATGCGCGCCTCATGGGCATGAAACCCACGGGCAACGCGCGGCGCGAGTCCTACGCGCACCTCACCATGCCGCGCATGACCAACACCCTCATGCTCGGCGGCGACAAGCCGCCGCACGAGATCATCGCGTCCGTGAAGCACGGCCTCTACGCCGTCAACTTCGGCGGCGGCCAGGTCGACATCACCAGCGGCAAATTCGTCTTCTCCGCCGCCGAGGCCTACATGATCGAGGACGGCAAGATCACCTATCCGGTGAAAGGCGCGACCCTCATCGGCAACGGCCCCGATGCGCTGACACGTGTTTCCATGATCGGCAACGACATGGAGATGGACAGCGGCGTGGGTACCTGCGGCAAGGAAGGCCAGAGCGTGCCGGTCGGCGTGGGGCAGCCGACGTTGCGGATCGATGGGTTGACGGTGGGCGGGACGGCGTAGAAGGAGGAAGCGCCCAAGTACGGTGCTTTTGAGTCTTCTCCTCTGGATACGCTCAGGGTCCTTATAGGACCCGTGCCCGGATTTCCGGAAACCTCCGGGATGTCGAGGGCGCTTCAGCCGATGAGACGGAACAGGGTTGGCGCCTAGCCAACGATCCTTGGTTCGCAGACTCTTCCAGCCAATGTGCATGCCCCAAGTGGATTTGGGGCGGTGGTGCCATGAAGCGCGGCGTCAGGCCAGACTCTCCAGAGGTCTGGGCTCCCCGATCAGATACCCCTGCACACAGTCCACGCCCATCTCGGCCAATTTGTCGAGATTGGCCTGGTCTTCGACATAGCCGGCCACGGTCTTGATGCCGAGGAAGCTGCCGGTTTCGAGTATCGAGCGCACCAGCGCCTCGTCGATCATGCTGGTGGCGATCTCGCGCACCAGCGCGCGGTCGAGCTTGAGGTAGTCGAGCTTCATGCTCTTCAGGCTGGTGTAGGAGCTGGCGCCGGCACCGAATTCGTCGAGCGTGAAACGGCAACCGTAGCGCTGAAGCTGACGCATGAACAGCTGCGTCTGGGCATGGCCTTCGATGGCGTCGGCTTCGCTGATCTCGAAAATGAGTTTGTTGCCCGGGATGTCGCCACGCGCGAGCTCGGACTGGACGAATTTCAGGAACAGCGGATTGATGACCGACTGGCCAGAGAGGTTGATCGAGAATCCACCGATGAGGGCGACGCGGCCGGCGTGGTCGCGCATCCATTGCAGCACATGGCGAACGACCCAGCGATCGATCTCGGTGATGCGCTGCAGGCGCTCCGCCATGGCGATGAGATCGTGGGTTTCGATGGCGTGATGCGTGTCGCGCAGCGCGGAGTGCAGCAGTACTTCGTAGTAGAGCGCGGTCCGCGCGGCGTCGGCGGTGGCAGCCACGGGCTGGATATTGAGGGCGAGCTGGTTGTCGGCCAGGATGCGGGTGAGCTCGTGCGCCCATTGCGCGAGTGCCAGTACGCCGCTGGTGTCTTCGGTTTCGTCGCGGTACGCGACGACCGGCACGCCGCTTTCGCGCGCAGTGGCGCTGGCCGCGTTGGCGTTGTCGTAATAGGTTTCGGGGCTGAGGCTGTCGGTGAGCCACATGAATCCGGCTGCGGGATTCAGGGTGTAGCGCACGCCTTCGATTTCATGCGGATGCGTCGCGATGGCGGCAAGCACGGCGTCGGCCCGCGTCTGCGCCGCCGTCTCGTCGGCGGCTTCGCACCAGAAGGCGAAACCCGATTCGCCGGCCCGCGCGAATTGCGCGCCCGGGGGCAGTTGCGCAGGCAACAGATGCGAAATTTCGCGCAGGATCAGTGTACGCGCCGCAGTGCTGGCGGCTTCGCCCGCCGGACTGAAGATGTCGAGTTGGACAATGCCCAGGATCTGGCCCTCGCCGCCCTGGCCGCGCAGCCAGGCGCGGCGGATGGCACGGAAGAAATTCTTGCGGTTCGACAGCCCGGTGGCGGGGTCGTGTGCGGCCTGCCACACCAGATCGCGCTGCATCTTCTGGATCATCGCGCTGTAGGAACGGTCCATCAGCGGCAGTTCGAGATCTTCGGTCCATTCGGCTTCGCCGCCTTCGAGCGATTGCAGCAGATCGGGGCGCTTGAGGTCGAGTTTCTTGATGCCGCGGTAGTTGGCGAAGACGTAGACATGTGGCTGGTCGCCGATCCAGATCAGGTTGAGCGGCGCGTCGAGCGATTTGAATTTCAGCCAGTCGCCGACTCGCAGGCGCTCGACCAGATTGTCCTGCGCTTCGGTCAGCGGTTCGGCACTGGCATCGTTGAGGCGCGCGCTGACTTCGGTCTGCCGGGTATTGTCCTGGTCGAACAGGGCGGACGCGAGCTGGTCGACGATGCGGTCCTGGGCGAATTTGTCGGCGCACACCTGGGTGAGCGACTGGTCGATGCGCTGCAGCAGGCTCTGGATGTCCGAGGCCGTCGGCTGGGGGTCGCGATCCGGAGCGAGCCAGGCCGCCAGCCGGTCGAGAATCTCCCAGGCTTCGCGTGCCGCCTCGCTGTCCGCACCGTGGCGCATTTCGGCGATGAGCAGGACGTTGCGCCAGCCGCCGTTGAGCAGCTCGATCACCGGGTTCGGTACGGCGCGCGCTTCGAGCCGGGCGAGCAGGGTATGCAGGATGCGCTGTTTCGCGACCTCGGCGCTTTGCCGGCCTTCGCACATTTCCTGCAGGCGGCCGACCCGCGCGGCGCGCTCGTTGAGCAGCGGCTTGACCACGCGCTCGAGCTGCGTGCGTGCCTCTTCGAAGACGCCGGGGTTTTTCTCGCCTTCGGCGTTGATCCGGTCGGTCCACCGGTTCATCAGACGCAACAGGCGCTGGTCGGCGATCTTGCCGTCGTCGCCAGCCACCATGCTGATGCGGTCGAGCGTGTTTAGCACCTTGTGCGCCGGGTGGGCCGGCGATGCCAGAAAGCTCGGGTCGGACATGGCGAGCTTGATGAGACTGCTCTCAAGCTGGTGGAAGAACGGCTTCATGCCTTCCGTGACGGATTTCTCCGCATGCATGGAATCGAACAGTGCACCGAACATGTCCACCGAGCGCTGCATTTCATGCGTAACGGCGGGAGGCAGCGCGCCGGCCGCCGCCAGCCTTTGCAGGACGGGCGAATGGGCCACGCCGAGCGTGGCGCCCGGCATGGCCGGCGGTGTCATGCCGGCGGGTACGGTTGCCGATCCCGAAACCGGCGCGTCGGCCGGCATCGTGGGCGCCGGCTGGCCGCGGAAAAAATCCAGCAGCGAACCGGCCATGCGGCTCAGCGCGCCTTGCGGCGTCGGTGGTGCCGATGCGGTCGGGGCCTGCGGGGCCTCCTCCGTCGGTTGCACGGGTTGCGGCGGCGGCTGCCGTCCCGGTGCGTAGGCCGGCTTGAGTGGCGCTTCGGCTACCGGCAGCAGCGCCAGCAGTTCGGCATACAGCGGAGCGAGCTGTTCGGACAGTACATCGCGCAGCGTGGCGTAGGCGACCTGGCGCGCCCGTGCCGGCACCGGTACGTCCTGCAGCGCGGCGCGATAGGCATGGCCGATGACGGAGGGGCCGAAGGGATTGTTGCTGTGGTCGCAGGCAAAGCCGAACAATTGTCCGATACGGGGCTCGATATCGGCGAGCTGTTCGCGGAACTGTTCTTCCAGTTTGTTGACTTCCGACGATGTGGCGAGCCAATCCTCGAAATCCAGTTCGTCGACCAGCGCAAGATCGCTACCGGAGGCATTGCTGGGCGCGGTGGCAGCCGGTCGGGCCTGTTTCAGCGGTTCGAGCACCTGATCGACGAAGCGGCCCTGTACCGCAGTCGACTGGCGTGGGAATTCGTGCACTGCGGACATCAGGCCGCTGTGCTCTGCGATTCCGCTTGCCTGGATCGCGGCCGCGTTCAGTTTTTCGCCGATCAGTCGCATGACCTGGTCGTGGACCTGTTGCAGGGCCTCGGCAAGCAGGGTGGTGCTGGCTTCGCGCAACTGCGGATAGGCGGCCGAGGCCGGCTGGACGCCGAGTTTCTGCCGGTGCCCGGCCATGCGCAGTTTTTGCAGCGCGCGCAACGCCTCGGTCGGCTGGCGCACGAACGAGACGCCGACGCCGAGAGGGCTCAGACGCCGGAGTTGGGCCGGCACGCAGAAAGTGCGCGGATTGTCGGCGGTGGCCGGGGTGAAGACGATTTCGACTTCGGCGTCGGCGCGCTTGGCCAGCGAGGCGATGGCCGCTTCCGGATTGGTGAAGCGAAGAAAGAGGCCGCCGAGGCAGAAGTCGCGGATTTCGCAGGCGATTTCGGTGTGGCCGGGCTGGGTGATGATGGCCGACTGAGAGACCTGGAAGCGCCGGTCGCGCCGTAACTCCTGGCCGGTGTATGGCTGCGTCGTGTCGTTGTCCATGAACCCACCCTGGATTGCCTACGTGATTGCCGGGAATTATAGGGGGCTGGTGGGGAAAATCACCGTTCTGCACGGGCGACTGGCGGCCGGCGGGGTGTTTTGATAGACTGGCGCGCATGCACTCGAACAGCACGTTCTTCTTTAGCCGCTTTTATCCCACGCCGCAGGCGGTCGGGAGGCGCTGAGACGAACAGCACGAGCCTAACGAAACCGCCAGTCCGCTGGCGGTTTTTTGTTTGTGCCGTCGCGGGCCGCATAACTTGTGATCGGAGCCCTGATAATGTCTGCCACCCGAACCGACGACACACGCATCGAACAAAGCGGCGAACTGCTCGCGCCGATGCAGATCATGCGCGAATTGCGCGCCAACGAACCCGTGCTGGCGCATGTTGCCCATGCGCGCGCCGCCATCCATGACGTCCTGCGGGGCGCCGACGACCGCATGTTCATCGTCGTCGGCCCCTGCTCCATCCACGATCCGGCCGCCGCACTCGACTATGCGCGCAGGCTGAAACCGCTGGCCGACGCGCTGGCTCACGATCTCGTCGTGGTGATGCGGGTCTACTTCGAGAAGCCGCGCACCACCGTGGGCTGGAAGGGACTCATCAACGACCCGCATCTGGACGAAAGCTTCGATATCAACGAAGGCCTGCGGCTCGCACGCAAGCTGCTGCTGGAGATCAACGAAATCGGCCTGCCCTGCGCGACCGAATTCCTCGACCTGATTTCGCCGCAGTACATCGCCGACCTGGTGAGCTGGGGCGCCATCGGTGCGCGTACCACCGAATCGCAGTCGCACCGGCAGCTGGCTTCGGGCCTGTCGTGTCCGGTCGGTTTCAAGAACGGCACTGACGGCAGCCTCCGGATTGCCGTGGACGCGATCAAGGCCGCCGCCGCGCGCCACCATTTCATTTCCATCACCAAGTCCGGCCACGTCGGCGTGTTCAGCACTTCGGGCAACGAAGATACCCACGTCATCCTGCGCGGCGGCAAGGCGCCCAATTACGATGCGGCAAGCGTCGAGCTGGCCTGCAAGGAGCTTGCCGCCGCCGGCCTGCGCCAGCACCTGATGATCGATTTCTCGCACGCCAATTCGAGCAAGCAGTACCAGCGCCAGCTCGATGTCGGTGCCGACGTTGCGACACAGGTTGCCGGCGGCGACACCCGCATCATCGGCGCCATGATCGAGAGCCACCTCAACCCGGGGCGGCAGGATCTGGCGCCCGGACAGGCCCTGGAATACGCCAAATCGATCACCGATGCCTGCATCGGCTGGGACGATACGGAACCGCTGCTGCGCCAGCTCGCCGAAGCGGTGCGGAAGCGGCGCCTCGCCGCGCCGGTCGACGAGGAATAACTGGCCGTGCGGTACGCGCCTGGCCGCTGCGGGCGCGGCCTTTTCCACCGCAATGGCCTGAGGCGGGCGCTTCCAGAGTAGAATGTCGGTGGCGGGCCTCCCCGCATGACAGCCCTGCGAATCTGGTCAGGTCCGGAAGGAAGCAGCCACAGTGGGTCGTTGTCAGTGCCGGGGCTCCGGCTCGCCACTTTTCCAGGATTCGGGATCGGGATTCGGGAAAGACGGCAGCGTCGTCGGGCTTTCCCTGAATTCCGTCCCTGGCCCCAAGCCCCTACGTTCATGACCGACCTCTTTGGCGATTCCGCATCCCCCGCAGTTGCGCTGGCGCGCAAATGGCGGCCGCGTACCTTCGCCGACCTGAAAGGGCAGACGCACGCCGTTCAGGCCCTGTCGAATGCGCTCAGCCAGGGGCGGCTGCATCACGCCTATCTGCTGACCGGTACGCGCGGTGTCGGCAAGACCACGCTGGCGCGCATTCTCGCCAAGTGTCTGAACTGCGAAACCGGCGTCACGCCGGAGCCATGCGGCGTCTGCTCGGCCTGCACCCAGATCGACGCCGGCCGCTTCGTCGACCTGCTCGAACTCGACGCGGCCTCGAATACCGGCGTCGACAACATGCGCGAAGTGCTCGACAACGCACAGTACGCGCCTACCGTGGGCCGCTACAAGGTCTACATCATCGACGAAGTGCACATGCTCTCGAAGCCGGCCTTCAACTCCATGTTGAAGACGCTGGAAGAGCCGCCCGCGCACGTGAAGTTCATTCTCGCCACCACCGATCCACAGAAAATCCCGGTGACGGTCCTGTCGCGCTGCCTGCAGTTCAACCTCAAGCCCATGCCGCCGGCCCTGGTGGCGCAGCATCTGGGCGATGTGCTGGCACAGGAAAACATCGCTGCCGAACCGGCCGCACTCGACCTGCTGGCACGCGCGGCCGCCGGCTCGATGCGCGACGCCCTGTCGCTGACCGACCAGGCGATCGCCTATGGCGGCGGGCAGGTGGCGGCGACGGCAGTCGAGGCCATGCTGGGCACCGTTCGGCGCGACTACCTGTTCGATTTGCTCGACGTCCTGGTCGCGCGCGACGGCGATGCGCTGCTCGATCAGGCGCGGCAGCTGGCCGAACGGGGCATCGCTTTCGATACCGCTTTGCAGGATATGGGCCATCTGCTTGCCCAGCTTGCAATGCATCTGCACGCGCCGACGGCAATCGCGAACGTCGCCGACGAGGCGCGCATCGCACCCCTGCTCGCGCAACTGGATGCCGAAACCGTACAGCTCCATTACCAGATCGCCCTGAACGGCCGGCGCGACCTGCCTTTCGCACCCGACGAATACGCAGGGTTCTGCATGACCCTCCTGCGCATGCTCGCATTCGCACCGAGCGGGGCGGGGGCCAAGCCCGGTGCGCCGGATGGCGCGAAACCCAAAACGGGCGCCACAAATGGTGCGGCACCGGGCACGGGCGTACGCGAGGAACCGCGGGCCGCCGCGTCCTCGCCGCGTGCGCCTGCGCCGCCGCGCCAGGCCGAAGCGGCCACTTCGGCAATGCGGCACGTCGAAGCCGCGCCGCCGCCGCAGCGTACGCCGGCGCCGGCGGTATCCGCGCCGGACGAAACGCCGCAGGCCACTGTGGTCGTTGCGCGCGAACCGCTGCCGCAGGCCGCATGGAACTGGCTCGACGTTGTCGCCGGGCTGCGGCTCGGCGGCATGGCCAAGATGTTGGCCGATCACTGCGAGCTGGTTGCGCAAACGGGCGATGCCGTGACGCTGCGCGTCGCCGAAACGCATCGCCATCTGCTCGACGGCGCCTACAAGGACAAGCTCATTGCCGCACTGTGCGAGCGGCATGGCGTCGATCTGCGGATTTCATTCGAAGTGGGGGCCGCGGCGGACCAGACGCCGCAACAGGTAAGGACCCGCATCAAAGCGGCGCGTCAGGCCGAAGCGGTGGCGGCGATCGAATCCGACCCCTTCGTGCGCGAGCTGGTCGACCGCTTCGGAGGCCAGATCGATACCTCGACCATACAACCGACAGGAGAACACCCATGATGAAAGGCGGCCTCGGCAACATGATGAAGCAGGTCCAGCAGGTTCAGGAGAACATGGCCAAGATGCAGGCCAAGCTGGCCGAAATCGAGATCGAAGGGGCCAGCGGTGCCGGCATGGTCAAGGTCGTCATGACCTGCAAATACGATGTGCGCCGCATCGAGATCGATCCCAGCCTGATGGGTGACGACAAGGAAATGCTGGAGGATCTGGTGGCCGCGGCCGTGAACGACGCCGTGCGCAAGGTCGAGACCACCGTGCAGGAAAAGATGGCCGGCGTGACCGCCGGACTGCCGATCCCGCCCGGCATGAAACTGCCGTTCTGAACGCGTACGGCCCGTCGTGCAGCCCGCCGCGCTCGACAACCTGATCGCCGCCCTGCGCGTGCTGCCGGGTGTCGGGCCCAAATCGGCCGCGCGCATGGCCTACCATCTGCTGCAGCGCGACCGGCGTGGCGCCGAGGCCCTGGCCGGCGCGCTGGGCCATGCCCTGCAGCATCTGGTGCATTGCCGGCTCTGCAACAGCTTTTCCGAAGCCGAGGTATGTGAGGTCTGCGCCAGCCCGCGACGCGACCGCCGACAGCTCGCCGTGGTCGAAATGCCGGCCGACTTCAACATGATGGAGGCCACGCAAAGCTACAATGGTCTCTATTTCGTGCTGATGGGCCGGCTTTCCCCGCTCGACGGCATCGGCCCGCGCGAGATTCATCTCGAACGCCTGATCGCGCGCGCGCTCGACGGCACGGTGGAAGAAGTGATCCTCGCCACCAACTTCACGCCGGAAGGCGAAGCGACCGCGCACACCATCGGCGAGCTGCTGAAAGCGCGTGGCCTCAAGGTGAGTCGCCTGGCGCGCGGTGTGCCGGTCGGCGGCGAGCTGGAATACGTCGACAGCGGCACGCTCGCCCAGGCCGTTCGCGACCGGCGGGCCGTTTGACATGCGTAGGGGCAGACCGCTTGATGCAGCGTGCCGGCATGGCCGAACGAGGCCATCTGATATAACTGAGACAGACAACCCGAATCGGACGACATGATGGAACTGACCGCCCTGACAGCCCTTTCCCCCCTCGACGGCCGCTATGGCGGCAAGACCGCCATCCTGCGCGATTTTTTCAGCGAATATGCGCTGATCAAATACCGTGTGATCGTCGAAATCGAATGGCTGAAGGCGCTGGCGGCCGAGCCGGCAATCGCCGAAGTGCCGCCTTTTTCCGCCGCGGCGATTGCCGTGCTCGACGGCATCGCCGATCATTTTTCGGTCGCCGATGCCGAACGCGTGAAAAGTATCGAGGCGACGACCAACCACGACGTCAAGGCAGTGGAGTATTTCCTCAAGGAACGCACGAAGGACAACGCCGAGATTGCGGCGGTGTCCGAGTTCTTTCATTTCGCCTGTACCTCGGAAGACATCAACAACCTCTCGCATGCGCTGATGCTGAAGGGTGCGCGCGACGGCGTGCTGCTGCCCGCGCTGGAAAAACTGATCGCGCGGCTGACCGAGCTGGCGCACGATCTGGCCGGGCAGCCGATGCTCTCGCGCACGCACGGCCAGCCTGCGTCGCCGACCACGCTGGGCAAGGAGCTCGCAAACGTCGTCTACCGGCTGCGCCGCGCCTGGGATACGCTCGGTTCGATCGAATTGCTCGGCAAGATCAACGGCGCGGTCGGTAACTACAATGCCCACCTGGCCGCTTATCCCGAGTTCGACTGGGAAGGCTTCGCGCGCGATTTTGTCGGCGAGCTGGGGCTTGCGTTCAACCCCTACACCATCCAGATCGAGCCCCACGACGCGATGGCGGAGCTCTACGACGCCATCGCGCGCACCAACACCATCCTCATCGACCTCGACCGCGATGTCTGGAGCTACATCTCGCTCGGTTACTTCAAGCAGAAAACCAAAGCGGGCGAGATCGGTTCCTCGACCATGCCGCACAAGGTCAATCCCATCGATTTCGAGAACAGCGAAGGCAACCTCGGCGTTGCCAATGCCGTGCTGCGCCATCTGTCCGAAAAGCTGCCGATTTCGCGCTGGCAGCGCGATCTCACCGATTCCACCGTGCTCCGGAACATGGGCGTGGGCTTCGGCTACAGCCTGCTCGCCTATGAATCCTGCCTGCGCGGCCTCTCCAAGCTCGAGGCCAATCCGGCCGCGCTCGCCGCCGATCTCGATGCCTGCTGGGACGTGCTCGCCGAGCCGATCCAGACCGTGATGCGCCGCTACGGCGTGGCCAATCCCTACGAACAGTTGAAGGAACTCACGCGCGGCAAGGGCGGCATCACGCGGGAATCGCTGCATGCCTTCATCGACGGCCTGACGATCCCCGACGCCGAGAAGACCCGCTTGAAATCGATGACGCCGGCGTCCTATACCGGCATGGCGGCGGAACTCGCGCGCCAGATCTGAGCGGAGCAACAAAATGTCCGAACATGCCCTGGACGTCGGCCTGGCCGACTTCGACCTGCATGTCGTCGAGGAGTCGACGCGCCGTCCCGTGGTCGTCGACTTCTGGGCGCCGTGGTGCGGTCCCTGCAAATCGCTGAAACCCATTCTGGAAAAGCTCGCGTCAGAATACGGCGGTGCGTTTCTGCTCGCCAAGATCAATTCCGACGAGAATCAGGAACTCGCTACGCGCTATGCGGTGCGCGGCATTCCCAGCGTGAAGGCTTTCGTCAACGGGCAGGTGGTCGACGAGTTTTCCGGCGCGTTGCCGGAAGGCGAAGTGCGCGCCTTTCTCGACCGTCTGATTCCCAGCCCGGCCGACGAATTGCGCATGCAGGCCGCGGATGCCCGTCTGGCCGGCGATGCCGCGGCCGCATTGCAATGGCTGGCCGAGGCCTCGAAGCTCGATCCGCAGCACATGGGCGTGCGCCTGGACGCGGCTGAAATCCTGCTTGACCTCGGCGAGGCCGGCGAGGCGCGGCGCCTGATCCAGAGCGTGCCCGACGACATCGATCCACGCGTGCCGCAGTTGAAGGCACGGCTGCAGTTTTCCGGTGCGGCCGGCGAAGATGCCGACGCGTTGCGTGCGCGGGTGGGCGCCGACGGCAACGACCTCGACGCGCGCCTGAAACTGGCCAATCTGCTGGTCGCGGCGGGCGAGCACGAGGCCGGCATGGATCAGTTGCTGGAGATCGTGCGGCGCGACCGTGGCTTCGGTGACGACGTTGGCCGCAAGACCCTGCTGTCGGTATTCGATCTCCTGGGCGGGGGTGAGCCGGTGGGCCGTTACCGGCGCATGCTGGCGAGTGCGCTCAACTGAACGGTTGTCGACGTACGTCGCGTCCCGCCGGCGTGGCGCCGGTCACTCGCCCGCGTAGCGCGATACCGCGGCGAGTTCCGCATCGTTGAGGCCGGCCACGGCCTGCGTCATGGCGGTGGCCCTCTCGCCCTGTATCGAACCGGCGCGATAGTCCTTCAAACGCTGCATCATCGCGGCGGCCGTGAGGCCGCGCAACGCCGGGTGGCCATCGGTGCCCTGGCCCAGCACGCCGTGACAGCTTGCGCAGTGCGCGGTGTAAACGTCCAGCCCGTAGGGTTGCGCTTCGGGCGGCAAGGCATAGATCACGTCCATCGGATTGGGGTACTGGCTGTCGGCGCTGCGGTTCACCGGCGCGGGCGTTTGGCTGTTTTCGCAGGCGGTAAGCAGGGCGCAGGCGATCAGAATGGACAGGCGGGGGGTGACGTGCATGACAACCTCGTTCGATGAAACGTTCGGGCGGCCAAGGCCGCCCGCAGTCATCATTCTGTCACATTACCCGGGTACCGCCGAATGGCTCAGGGCAAGGCTTCGTAGCGTACCTCGACGATTTCCACCTCGCGCCGGCCTTCCGGTGTCTGCACGCTGACCATGTCGCCTTCGCGCGCTTTCAGCAGGGCGCGTGCCATCGGCGAGATCCAGGCGATGCGGCCGCGTGCGGCGTCGGCTTCGTCGATACCGACGATGGCGTAGGTCGATTCGTCACCGCTGGCGTCTGCAATCGTCACGGTCGCGCCGAAGAATACCTGGTCGGTGTCTTCGCGCGTGGCCGGGTCGACGACTTCGGCGTGTTCCAGCCGTTTCGACAGGAAACGGATGCGGCGGTCGACTTCACGCAGGCGCTTCTTGCCGTAGAGATAGTCGCCGTTTTCCGAGCGGTCGCCGTTGCTTGCCGCCCAGGCGATGGTTTCGACCAGTTTGGGGCGTTCGGTTTTCCAGAGCTGGTTGAATTCGGCGTCGAGCCGCGCATAGCCTGCGGGCGTCATGTAATTCTTGCTGCCGGCCGGCAGCGCGGGCGGGCCGACGTCGTTCTCGTCGTCGTCGGGCGCGTCGGATTCTTTGACGAAGGCCTTGTTCATGCGCAGAAAATCAAGGATTCAGCGACCAAGCAGCCAGGCAATCAGTGACAGCAGAAGAGAACCGAGCACGACACTGGCGAAGGGAAAGTAGAATAGACCGCGTTTGTGCCGGATGCGTACGTCGCCCGGCAGGCGGCCCCAGCCCAGGCGGTTGAGCCAGGGCGTAAGCAGTCCCAGGACCAGCAGGGCCGCGACGAGCGTGATCAGCCATTTCAACATGTCCCGATTCTAGCCGATGGATGACCCCCTGCCGCCGCAATTCGAACGCACCCGCATACTCCTTACACCCGGGGAACAAGCGCGCCTGGCGAATGCGCACGTACTCGTCGCCGGTCTGGGCGGCGTCGGTTCCTACTGTGCCGAGGCACTGGCGCGGGCGGGTGTCGGCAGGCTGACGATCGTCGATCACGACACCGTCGCGCTGTCGAACATCAATCGTCAGCTGCCCGCCTTGCTGTCGACCGCAGGCCAGTCCAAGGCCGAACTCATGGCGGCCCGCATCCGCGATATCCATCCCGGCTGCCGACTGACCGTGCTGCGGGAATTCCTCGTGCCGGAAACCGTGGCCGAGGTCGTGCCTGACGACACCGATTTCGTCGTGGACTGCATCGATTCGCTGAACTGCAAGGTCGCGCTGGTCGCCTGCAGTGTGCAGCGCGGCCTCCATGTCGCCTCCAGCATGGGGGCAGGCAATAAACTCGATCCCACGCGCATCCGCATTGCCGACATCTCGCGGACCTGTGTCTGTCCGCTCGCCTCGGTGATGCGCAAACGGCTGCGCAAGCGCGGCATCGCCAAAGGGGTGCTGACCGTGTTTTCCGACGAGCCCGGCCGTGCGCCGCTGCCACCGCAACCGGTCGAGGGCCGGGGCCGCGCGCGCGCAGTGAACGGCACCATCAGTTACATGCCGCCGCTGTTCGGTCTCATGCTTGCCGGCGCCGTCGTGCAGCGGCTGATCGGCGCTTCGTAAAGTTTCGTCGCCGGTTGTGCGCATGCCGGCGTACTGTGCGAAGCTGGGACTTTAGTCGGATGGAGGAAACGGCGATGGGACTTCTGGACAGCGCGATGGGTGCACTGGGCGGCGCGGGCGGCAACGGTAGCGGCAACAACGCCATGCTCGACGCGGTGATGCAGCTGCTATCGAATCAGGGCGGGCTCGCGGGCCTGGTGCAGGCTTTCCAGGACAAGGGGCTGGGCGATCTGATCGCATCGTGGATCGGCAGCGGAAGGAATCTGCCGATTTCGCCCGAACAGCTCAAGAGCGTGCTCGGCGGCAGCCAGCTCGGGCAGATCGCCGGCCAGCTCGGCATGAACGAATCGCAGGCCGCCGGCGGGCTCGCCGACCTGCTGCCGCAGGTGATCGACAAGCTCACACCCGACGGACAGATGCCGCAGGGCGATGACCTGCTGGCGCAGGGACTGACATTGCTGAAAGGCAAACTGTTCGGTTAAGGGCCGGCGCCTATTGCGCCGCCTCATCGATCTGTTTTTTCTGCGTCTCGGCCGCGTCCATTACCTGGCCTTCCACGGCGCGTGCTTTTTCCACCGCCTGGATCTGTGTCTCGAACACGGGGTTGGGCGAGCGTTCACCGGTTTGCGGCGGCGGGCTGGCGTCGCAGGCGGAGAGGATGAGCAGGCATGCGGCAAGCAGACGTTTCACGGAAAATCCTCCAGCAGGCCGGTAGGCAGGCCGTCGATGCTGACCTGGTTTTTTTCGCGCCAGTAGTCGAGCAGGCCGACCGGTCCCTTCTTTTCGGCCCAGCGGGCGAGTGTCTCGCGCTCGCCGCAGTAGGTGTACATCGGTACGGCGTAACCGCACGAGGTCTGCACGGATTCGATGTCGAGCACGATGAGCTGGCGTTCGCCCGGCAGCGCGGGAAAATGCGCGCGCAGACCGGCCCATTCGGCGGCCTGCCTGCGCACGGCATGGCCGCGCCCGTAAGCGCGCAGGATGAGCGGGTCGGTATCGAAACTGCACCACATCAGGGTCAGACGGCCATCGTGCCTGAGATGTGCGGCGGTTTCATTGCCGCTGCCCGTGAGATCGAGCCAGGCGATGCGGGTGGGCGAAAGCACGCGCAGGCTGTCCATGCCTTTGGGCGAAAGATTGAGCCGGCCGCTGGCCGCGCCGCTGGCAGTGAAAAAGATTTTCTGGGTGGCGATGAAATCCCGGTGCCGGGCTTCGAGTTCGGGATAGAAGCGGGCCATCTCAGTTCATGTGTTTCCTGAGGATCTCGACAAGGATGCGCAGTCGCGCAAGGCTGTCGTTCATTTCCAGCAGATTCTGCCGGATCGAGAGTTTCAGGGGCAGGATTTCGGACAGGCGGTAGCCGACCCAGACGGCATCGTCGAGCGCGTGAGGTAACGGAAAGCGCGTTGCGCCGTATTCGCCGACGATGTGTTCGAGCACCTCGGCCGCGAGTTCGAATTCGCCGGGGATCGCCGAAGGCGCTTCGACGCTCACCGGTTCGACCTGACCGACCAGCAGGCCTGAGGTTTCGGTGTGTGTGCTGCGGATGACGAAGCGGTCGAGGCCTTCGGTCTCGATGTGAAGGATGCCGGTCTGCGGCATGTCCCATTCGATGATGCGCACGCGGGTGCCAATGGCATATGGCACGGCGGACGGGCCGACTTCGTTGCCCTCGCGGATGGCGCAAAGGCCGAAAGTCGTGTTGTCCGCAATGGCGCGCTTGACCAGATCGAGGTAGCGCTGCTCGAAGATACGGAGCGGCAGGCGGCCGCCGGGAAAGAGGACGGTGTTGAGCGGAAACAGCGGCAGCGTTTCGCTCAAGGCGTTTCGCCCCAGCGCGCCATCAGGGTGTGCGCGATGCCGAGCTGGTCGAGGATGCGCGCGACGATGAAATCGACCAGCGCCTCGACCGAAGCCGGATGATGGTAGAAGCCGGGATTGGCGGGCAGGATCACCGCGCCCATGCGGGCGAGCGCGAGCATGTTTTCCAGGTGCAGAACCGAGAACGGCGTTTCGCGCGGCACCAGGATCAGCTTCTTCTGCTCCTTCAGCATCACGTCGGCGGCGCGCTCGATGAGGTTGTCCGACAGGCCGTGCGCGATCGCGGCGAGCGTGCCCATCGAACAGGGGCAGACGACCATCGCGTCGGCGGGATTGGAGCCGGAGGCGACCGGTGCGTTCCAGTCCTCGCGGCCGTACACGCGCAACTGGCCGTCGTAGGTGTCGAGGCCGTCGTCGAGCTGGCGTTGCAGGTCGACGGCGCGCGCGGGCAGGGCGACGCCGAGCTCCTGTTTGGCGACCAGATGCGCGGCCTGCGAGACGAGCAGGTTGACTTCGAGATCGGCCGCGACGAGGCATTCGAGCAGGCGCAGGCCGTAGGCCATGCCGGAGGCGCCCGAGAGCGCGAGGGTGACGGAGTTCAGGGGATAAGGCATGGGGCGGATTGTCGCTTGTCGGGGTTGGGCGCGGCAAGCAGGCGCGAAACGACGAGGCCGTTGACCGTGCCGAAAACGAGCGCGGCGGCGGCGAAGACCGGCAGCAGCTTGATCAGCGCCGCGAACGGCAGCAGCCACGCCGCGGCGAGCGCGAGCTGGCCGCCGACGTGCGCGAAGGCGGCCAGCACCGACAGGCTGACGGGGCCGAAATGGCGTTCGGGCAGATGCCGCGCGACGGCGAGGAGCGCGAGGCTCGCCGTCGCGCCGGCCGCGGACAGCCAGAAGCCGGGCGCGAACAGCATGCCCAGCAGCAGGCCGCCCGCGAGCACGCGCAGGCCCGAAACCCAAGCCGCCGCGCGCCAGCCGTATTGCAGCAGCACGAGCAGCACCACGATGTTGGCCAGCCCCGGCTTCACGCCGGGCACCGGGCTGGGCAGGGCCGCCTCGGCGAGCGTGAGGCCGACCGCCAGCGCGGCGAGCCGCGCGATACGCCGGTCGTCGGCCGTGACCGGCAGTTCAATACGCGAGCGTGTCATGGGCGGCGCGGCGGCCGGTGAGTTCGAGGCTCACCTGGTTGGGCAGGCACAGCGCGGCTTCGCCGGCCCGCGCGAGCCAGCCCTGTTTCACGCAGAGCTGGCGCGGCGAAGGATCGGCCTGCACCCGCGCGCGGCCGGCCGCGATCTCGATGCGCGTGACGCCGAGCGGGCCGGGCACGGTCACGGTTTGCGGCTGGGCGAGCGCGACGGTGCGGACGATCGCGCCGCCGGCGCGGATGATAGCCGTGTCGGCGGCGTCGTTCGGCGCGAACCAGGCCTGCCAGGCGAGTCCGGCCACGACGGCCGCGCCGCCGGCCAGCACGCTCCAGTCGCCGGCGCGCAGCATCACGCGAGCTCGCGGTGCCGCACCAGCACCTGTTCGCGTTCGCGGAAGGCCGCGGCCAGCGTCTCGGCGAAATATACGCTGCGGTGCTGGCCGCCGGTGCAGCCGATGGCCACGGTGAGGTAGGCGCGGTGGTCGCGGATGAAGCAGGGCAGCCAGCTCTCGACGAAGCCGCGAATGTCGGCCAAGAGCGCCATCGCGTCGGCGCTGGCTTCGAGGAAGTTCTGCACCGGTGCGTCGCGGCCGGTCAGCGGGCGCAGTTCGGCGACGTAGTGCGGGTTGGGCAGGCAGCGCACGTCGAACACCAGGTCGGCGTCGAGCGGAATGCCGTGCTTGAAGCCGAAGGACTCGAACAGCAGCGTGATGCGCGAACGGTCCTGCCCGACCAGATCCTTGATCCACAAACGCAGCGCCGAGGCGGAGAGGTCGCTGGTGTCGATGCGGTGGGCGAGCGGCGCGACGTCGGCGAGCCGTTCGCGCTCCAGCTGGATGGCTTCCTGCAGCGACACGGTGTCGCTGGACAGGGGGTGCCTCCGCCGCGTTTCGGAGAAGCGTTTGACCAGCGACAATGTTTTCGCTTCGAGGAAGATCACGCGCAGGTCGTGACCCTGCGCGCGCAGGCCCTCGACGATTTCCGGCAGGTGGGCAAAGCGTTCGCCGCTGCGCGCGTCGATGGCGATCGCGACACGGGCATGCCCTTCGCTCCGCAGATGATCGATCAACGGCCCCAGCATGGCCAGCGGCAGGTTGTCCACGCAGTAGTAGCCGCTGTCCTCGAGCACCGCGATCGCGATGCTTTTGCCGGAACCGGACAGGCCTGAAACAAGCACGATCTGCATGGCGTTTCCTATGCGGGCACGTATCGTGCAGAGCGTCTGCCGGTGTCGCGCATCAGCTGTTTCCGTCGATCGCCGCCTGCTGGCGGCGGATGAACTGTTCCACGGGGTTGATGCCGCGACTTTTGAGGATGTGGTTGCGCACCGCAACCTCGACCAGCACCGCCAGATTGCGGCCGGCGGCGACCGGCACGCGCACCTTGGGAATGGCGACGCCGAGTATGGGTTCGGTGGACGCCACCATGTCGAGGCGATTGAGGCCGACCTCGCCGATTTCCTGCGGGCGTACGAGCTCGACGATGAGCTTGAGATTCTTCTGCTGCTTGACGGCGGTTTCGCCGAACAGGTAACGGATGTTCAGCACCCCCAGGCCGCGCACTTCGAGGAAGTCGCGGATCAGCGGAGGGCAGGCGCCTTCCAGCGTTTCCGGGGCGACGTGCTTGAGTTCGACGACGTCGTCCGCAATCAGGCGATGGCCCCGGGTGATGAGTTCGAGTGCGAGTTCGCTCTTGCCGACGCCGGCATCGCCCTTCAGCAGCACCCCCAGGCCCAGCACTTCGAGGAAGACACCATGAACCGAGTCGGTTTCGGCGAGTTCCTGCGTCAGGTAATGCCCGAGATGCGACATCAGGATGGGGCCGGGCAGGGGGGAAGTGAACAGGGGCGTCTGGCTTGCTTCCGCTGCGTCGAGCAGCGCGATGGGTACGGTTTCGCCATTGGCGATCACGATGGCTGCGAGCTCGGCCGAAAATAAATGACGGATGGCGTCGGCCAGGCTGGTGCCATCGAGGCTGCGCAGATAGTCCATTTCGGCGCAGCCGAGTACCTGGACCCGGTTCGGGTGAATGAAATTCAGGTGCCCGATCAGCGCCAGCGTCGGTTTCTGGATGGTTTCGGACGACAGGGTGCGGCGCCCCCCCTGCTTGCCGGCCACCCATTGCAGACCGAGCTGTTCGGCCATCTGGTCGAACAGGGTTTCGACGGCGACGTGGGCGGGTTCGTGCATGATGTGCGCCGATCAGCCGGACCAGGCGCCGAGCAGTGCGATGAATTCGGCCGGGTTGGCGAGTTTCATCAATTTTCCGCGCATGGTTTCGTCGCCGAACAACTGGGCGAGCTCGCCCAGAATCTGCAGGTGCCGTTCATTGGCATCCTTGGGGACGAGCAGGATGAAACAGAGCGAGACCGGCTGGTTGTCCGGTGCGTCGAAGTCGAGCGGGGTACCCAGGCGGTAGAAGGCACCCTGGGCATCCTTCAGGCCCTTGATGCGGCCATGCGGAATCGCGATGCCACAGCCGAGTGCGGTCGACCCCAGGCGTTCACGCTCGAACAGGCTGGTGAAAATATCGGCAGCCTTGAGATCGTGGGTCCGGGCAAAGAGATCGGCGGCGTGTTCGAACAGTTTTTTCTTGCTGGTGAAATCGATGTCCAGCAGCGTGGTGTCCGGGGTGACGAGAGGAGCGATGAGGTTCATGCCGATTGCCGAGCCGGCTTGGGGAACCGGTGCGGGCGGATTATACGCCGGGGGCGGTTTTTCGTCCCCCGGCATGGCTCAGGTGGGATGGGTTTAGCCGGCGTTCTGCGCAGCCTGGTGTTTGATGCCTCCGCTGCCCTGATGGACATCCGAGGTTTTTTCCTTGTGCTTGACGATCTGGCGATCCAGCTTGTCGGCCAGCAGATCGATCGCGGCGTACATGTTGCCGTCCTCGCTGTGGGCATGGAAATCATGACCTTTGACATGCAGGGTGGCCTCCACTTTGTGGACCAGTTTTTCCACCTGCATGATGACCGTGACATTGATGACGTGATCGAAATGGCGTTTCACGCGGCCGAGTTTCTCGGAGACATATTCGCGGATGGCCGGGGTCACGTCGAGGTGATGGCCGGAAATTGTCAAATTCATAGACCCTCCAAAGTCTTCTGGGGTTGACCGGGCGGGCGCGACCCCCGTGTCGGGGGCGGTATGCCCGGTTTCATTGTGGGACGAAAGCGGGGCACATTCAAGCGCACGGCGGCGGCTCGGCGGCGGCGGGCCGAAAAGCCCTGCCGGATCAAAGCGTGCGGCGCATGTTGGCGGGCGGAATCTGCAGCGATTCGCGGTATTTCGCGACAGTGCGGCGGGCGACGACGATGCCCTGCTGGCCAAGCACTTCGGCAAGCTGGCCGTCGGACAGCGGTTTTTTGCCATTTTCGGCGGCCACGAGCTGCTTGATCAGCGCGCGGATCGCGGTTGAGGAACAGGCGCCGCCATTGTCGGTGGCGACGTGGCTGCCGAAGAAGTATTTCAGTTCGTACAGGCCGCGCGGCGTCATCATGTACTTCTGCGTGGTGACGCGCGAGATGGTCGATTCGTGCAGCTCGACGGCGTCGGCGATCTCGCGCAATACCAGCGGGCGCATGGCGACTTCGCCGTGCTCGAAGAAGTGCTTCTGCCGGTCGACGATGGCCTGTGAAACGCGCAGGATGGTGTCGAAGCGCTGCTGCACGTTCTTGATCAGCCAGCGCGCTTCCTGCAACTGGCTGGCGAGCTGGCTGCCGCCGGATTCGCGGTGGCGCGCCAGGATGTCCGCGTACACGCGATTGACGCGCAGCTTGGGCATGGCGTCGGCGTTGAGGCTGGCGATCCACATGCCCTTGATCTTGCGCACGTATACGTCGGGAATGACGTAATGCGTTTCGTCGGCGCTGAATGCAGACCCCGGGCGGGGATTCATCGAGAGGATGAGCATGCGGGCGGCACGGAGTGTCGCGTCGTCGATGCCGAGCATTTTTTTCAGTTTGCCGACGTCGCGCGCGGCAAGGAGATCAAGGTAATGCGCGGTCAGCCGCATGGCGGCATCGCGTGCCGGGGTGTCGGCCGGCAGGGCGCGCAGCTGCAGGGTCAGGCATTCGGACAGATTGCGCGCGCCGACGCCGGTCGGGTCCATGTTCTGCAGGTGCTTGAGTGCGGTTTCGAGCTCTTCGGGTTCGAGCTCCTCGATCTCGGCGTGCAGCGTGGCGACGATGTCATCGAGCGGCTGGGTGAGGAAGCCGGCATCGTCGAGGTCGTCGATGAGCGCGGCGACCAGGGTTCGGTCGCGCGTGCCGAGCGGGCTGACGATGAGCTGGTTGAGCAGGTGCTCGCGCAGGGTGGCGCCGGTGACGGAGCCGTGGACGTAGTCGCCGTCCTCGTCGTCGCTGCCGGCCGCGCTGTAGTCGTTCCAGTCGGCGTCGTCGAGCGTGGCGGACGGTTCGATATCCGCATTGTCGGCCTGCTGGGGAGTTTCCAGGCTGTTCGATTCGGCTTCTGCGGTATGGGCCGGTGTCTCCGATTCGGGGCTGAACGCGGCTTCGTCCTCATCCTCGCGTTCGAGCAGGGGGTTGTCCTGAAGCATCTGCTCCAGTTCCTGATTCAGTTCGAGCGTGGACAGTTGCAGGAGCCGGATCGACTGCTGCAGCTGGGGCGTCAGCGTGAGGTGCTGACCGAGTTTGAGTTGCAGGCTGTGTTTCATGGAGCTGACTACGGCAAGAAATGTGCCGACTTGAGGCAAGTGTAACGCGATTCGCAGTGCCCGTGGCCGCGCCTTGAAAAATCAGGAGAAACCTAGGGTTTACCCGGACGGAACGGGGTTACAGCCGGAAATTCTCGCCGAGATAGACCTTGCGGGCGTCCTCGTCCTGGATGAGCGCATCGGGCGTGCCGGCCGTGAGTACGCGGCCTTCGTTGATGATGTAGGCACGGTGGCAGATGCCCAGGGTTTCGCGGACGTTGTGGTCGGTGATGAGTACGCCGATGTCGCGTTCGATCAGAAACCGGACCAGCTTCTGGATGTCCAGCACGGCGATCGGATCGACACCGGCGAAAGGCTCGTCGAGCAGGATGAAACGCGGATTGATGGCCAGCGCGCGGGCGATTTCGACCCGGCGGCGTTCACCTCCCGACAGGCTGATGGCGGCCGCGTCGCGCAGGTGCCCGATGTGCAGATCCTCGAGCAGGTTGTCCAGGTGTTCCTTGCGCTCGTCGCGGGTGTAGGGCCGGAGTTCGAGAATGGCTTCGATGTTTTCCTCGACGGTCAGCTTGCGGAAGATCGAAGGTTCCTGGGGCAGGTACGACAACCCGAGCCGTGCGCGCCGGTGGATCGCCATGTGGGTGAGATCGTGTGCGTCGAGCGCCACGCTGCCGCCGTCCGCCGCGATCAGCCCCACCACCATGTAGAAGCAGGTGGTCTTGCCCGCACCGTTGGGGCCGAGCAGGCCGACGACTTCGCCGCTGCCGACTTCGAACGACACGTCGTGTACGACGGTGCGCCTGCCGTAGGTTTTTTTCAGGCCCTGGGCGACGATGCGGCTCATGGTTTGGCGGCCGGCTCGTCGGTGCGCGGCTTCGGCTTGATCACCGCGCGCACGCGGCCAGCCGGCGTCTGGGCGTTGGGCTGACCGACCACCTTGTAGAACGCGGTGTTGGCGTTGTAGGAGATCTGCGCGCCGCGCAGTTCGTCGCTGCCGCGTCGCAGGCGGGCCTGGCCGATCAGCTCGAGCTGGCCGGTGGCCCCGCTGTACTCGACACGGTCGGCAAAGCCCTCGATGAATTCGTCCTGGCCGTCGAGCTTCTGGCGGAAGGCGACCGGACGGCCGGTCGCGACGACCCGGTCGAGCCCGGCATCGTTCTGGGTTGCCTGAACGCGGTCGGCGCGCAGCAGGATCGTGCCCTGGGTCAGGATGACGTTGCCTTCGTAGACGCTGACCTTGCGGATGTCGTCGAGCGTGACCGTGTCGGCTTCGAGGTTGACCGGTTTGCTGCGGTCCGCCTGTTCGGCGGAAGCGGGTCCGGCAATCAGGCCCAGACACAGGGCGAAGAGAGCGGCGGTCGAAACGAGAGAGGAAGGATGGGGGGCGTTCATTTTGCCTGGGAAATATAACGGGCTTTTACACGTCCTGTCAGCTTGACGATGCGCGGGTCTGCACGATACTCCATCGCGCCGGCATGCAGCGTCATGCTCCGGTCCGTGACTTCGACGGCGCCGGGCGACCGCAGGAGGTTGCGCTCGGGAAACACCAGCAGCCGGGCCGAGCGCAGGGTCATGGCGGATTGCCGGGGGGTTGCGGCGCGCACCACGACGACATCGCCGCGCAGATCGACTTCGTTGCCGTCGGGCGACACGTTGGCCAGTTTCGCCGTTGCGGTTACGTCGCCGGCCTGTTTGTCGAGCTGGACGAAGTGCGGAGCTTCGAGTTCGGTCTGCTTGCTGCCACTGTAGTGCTTGAGGCGCACGGCCGACAGACGGTACTGCGGATTGCCCGCTGCATCGGTGCGCAGGGCGTCGAAGTCTTCCATGATGCCTTCGGGGTCGACATGGTCGATATCCGCACCTGCGCCGGGCGGCTGCACCGTACGTTCGATCCAGAAACTCAGGCCGGCCAGGACGAACAGGACGAGCAGGGGCAGCCAGAGCGAACCGCGCCCCATCATGCGCCGCACCTCCCGTCAGGGTTCATCTCAGGTAGGGGGCGAGCGCGGCGTCGAGCGTGCCCTGTGCGCGCATCAGGAATTCGCAGGCTTCGCGCACCGCGCCGTGGCCGGCCTCGCGCGTCGTGGTGTAGTGGCTGTGCGCCTTCACCAGCTCCGGCGCGGCTGGTACGGTGATCGCGAGTCCGGCGCGCCGCATCACCGGCAGATCGACCACGTCGTCGCCCATGTAGGCAGTGGCTGCGCAGTCGATGCCGAGTTCGCGGCACAGGGCTTCGTAGACGACCAGCTTGTCGTGCGCGCCCTGGTGGACGATATCGATGCCGAGGTTTTTTGCGCGGTGTTCGACCACCCGCGAGCTGCGCCCGGTGATGATGGCGAGCTGCACGCCGCTGCTCTTCAGCATCTTCAGGCCGTGTCCGTCGAGCGAATTGAAGCCTTTGTATTCCTGGCCGTCGTCGGCGAGGAAGAGCGTGCCGTCGGTCATCACGCCGTCGACGTCGAAGGCCACGAGCCTGATCCCGCGTGCGCGCTGGAGAAGATCGGTCGCCATCACACCACTCCGGCTTTCAGGAGATCGTGCATGTTGAGTGCGCCGACCAAAGTGTCGCCGGCATCGACCACAAGCAGGCCGTTGATTTTCAGGGTGTCCATTTTTTCCACTGCCGCCACGGCGAGTGCGTCCGCGCGGATCGTTTTCGGGTTGCGGGTCATGAGGTCGGCGATCATCGCCTGATGCAGATCGAGCGGGCGCTCCAGCGCGCGGCGCAGGTCGCCGTCGGTGAACAGACCCGCGACCTTGCCCTCGGTGTCGACGATGGCGGTCATGCCGAGGCCTTTCTGCGTCATCTCGAACAGTGCGGCCTTGAGCGTCGCACCGGTGCCGACGCGCGGCAGGGCGTCGCCGCCATGCATCACGTCGCGGACATGGACGAGCAGACGGCGGCCCAGACTGCCGCCCGGGTGGGTGCGGGCAAAATCGTCAGCGGAAAAGCCGCGCGCGTCGAGCAGCGCCACCGCGAGCGCGTCGCCCATCGCGAGTGCGGCGGTGGTGCTGGCGGTGGGCGCGAGGTTGAGCGGGCAGGCTTCCTTTTCCACGCCGGTATCCAGATGCGCATCGGCTTCCCGTGCGAGGGTGGAGGCGGGGTTGCCGGTCATGGCCACGAGCTTGGCGCCGCGCCGTTTGAGCAGCGGCACGATGCTGACGATTTCGCTGCTCTCGCCCGAGTTCGACAATGCGAGCACGACGTCGTCGGCAGCGATCATGCCGAGGTCGCCGTGGCTCGCCTCGCCCGGGTGCATGAAGAAGGCGGGGGTACCGGTGGATGCCAGCGTCGCTGCGATCTTGCTGCCGACGTGGCCGGACTTGCCCATGCCGGAAACCACCACGCGACCCTGGCAGGCCAGAATCAGGGCCACGGCATCCGAAAATCCCCGGTCGAGCCGGCCCGACATCGTGCGCAGCGCGTCGGCCTCGATATCGAGCACGCGGCGCGCCTGGGCGAGCAATTCTTCGTGGGACGGGGGGTGGGGGCGCATGGGCGGCAAGTATACTAAAGCCCGTCCGAACCACCGCTTTCCCGATGCACTCCAGCCTCCAGCTCGTCCTGATCCTGCTCGCGGTGGCCGTGCTGGTAGCAGCCGTCGCACGCGTCCTGCGCCTGCCCACGATGCTGGGGTATCTCGTGACCGGCATCGCCATCGGGCCTTTCGCGCTGGGCTGGATTCCGGACAGCGCGGATGAGCGCTACCTCGCCGAATTCGGCGTGGTCTTCCTGATGTTTTCGATCGGCCTCGAATTCAGCCTGCCGCGCCTGATGACCATGCGTGCCACCGTTTTCGGTTTCGGCGGGGCGCAGGTCGTCTCCACCATCGCCCTGACCGCGCTGATCGCCTGGCTGTTCGATTTGCCGCCGCTGGCTGCCGTGGCGCTGGGCGGAATCATGGCCATGTCGTCTACCGCGATCGTTTCCAAACTGCTGGCCGAACGGCTGGAAATCCAGACGCCGCACGGGCGGCAGATCTTCGGCGCCCTGCTGTTCCAGGATCTGGCCGTGGTGCCGCTCCTGATCCTGATTCCGGCATTCGCCCGGGAGTCGGACACCATGGCGGTCGATCTGGCGCTGGCGATGCTGAAGGCGGTCGCCGTGCTGGGGTTCCTGCTGTTCGTCGGCCAGCGCGTCATGCGCCCGTGGTTCCAGTGGGTGGCGGCGCGCAAATCACCCGAATTGTTCACGCTGAATCTGCTGCTGTTCACGCTGGGGCTCGCCTATCTGACCGAGCGTGCGGGGCTGTCCCTGGCGCTGGGCGCCTTCCTCGCCGGCATGCTGGTGTCAGAGACCGAATACCGCTATCAGGTGGAGGACGACATCAAGCCCTTCCGGGATGTGCTGCTCGGCCTGTTCTTCGTCACCATCGGCATGCGTCTCGACCCGATGCAGGTCGTGGTTCACTGGGACAAGGTGCTGCTGCTGGTGGCAGCCATCGCGATCGGCAAGGGCCTGCTGGTGGCCGGGTTGGCACGCGCGTTCGGCAGCAGCCGGCCCACCGCCGTGCGTACCGCGCTGGGTCTGGCGCAAGCGGGCGAATTCGGCTTCGTGCTGCTGGCGCAGGCCGCCGATCTGCGCCTGCTGGGCGCCGATATCACCCAGCCCGTGCTGGCGGCCATGGTCGTCTCCATGCTGATCGCGCCCATCCTCATCAACCGCATGGATGCGCTGACCCGTCTGTTCGCCGGCAGCGAATGGGCGGGCAAGGCGAAGGAAGTCCACGACATCGCGGTCAAGACCTTCGGCAAGAACAAGCACGTGATCGTCTGCGGCTATGGCCGCAGCGGACAGAATCTGTCTCGTCTGCTCGAGGCCGAAGGCATCACCTTCGTCGCGCTCGATGCCGACCCGGAACGCATTCGCGCAGTGGTCGCCTCGGGCGTATCGGTGGTCTACGGCGACGCCAGCCGGCGCGAGGTGCTGGTGGCGGCGGGGCTGTCGCGTGCCCAGGCCGTCGTCGTCACCTATGCCGACGTGCATTCCAGCATGGCCATCCTGCGACACGTGCGCGAACTGCGGCCCGAGCTGCCGGTTGTCGTGCGTACCATCGACGATACCCACATCGATGCGCTGAAGGCGGCCGGCGCGGCCGAGGTCGTGTCCGAAGTGATGGAAGGTTCGCTCATGCTCGCTTCGCACGCGCTCATGCTGCTGGGCATACCGTTGTCGCAGGTGCTGAAACGCATCCGCAACGTCCGCGAATCGCGCTATGCGCTCATGCGCGGATTCTTCCGCGGCGCCAGCGACGCCGACAACGAACTCGACCAGCACGCCCAGCCGCGGCTGAACACCGTGCTGATCACGCAGGGTGCGTCAGCGGCGGGGCATACGCTCGACGAACTGGCGCTGGAAGAACTGCTGGTCGAAGTCGTGGCGATCCGCCGTCAGGGGATCAAGGGCATCGAGCCGCAGCCCGATACCGTAATCGAGCCGGGCGACGTGCTGGTACTGCGCGGCGCCGCCGACGGGCTGGCCGCGGCAGAGTTCAGGGTGATGCAGGGTTAAAAGAGGATGGCCGCCCCGCAGTTGGTTTCGCCGCTACCGCCAGACCATTCACCGGTAGTCGTGTTGTAGCAGTTGGCGGCGGTCGGTGCCGTGCCGCCGGCATCATAGGCCGAGAAGCGCATGTTGCCTCGAAGCGCATTGCCGTCGTCGATCTTGCGGTCAATTTCGGCCAAGATGGCCGCTGGAATTTGGGGGCCGGTCTTGAGATTCAGTCGGGTTGTCGGCGTACCTGCGTCGGCGTATGTATCGTCGTTGATCAGTTGGATACGTGCGCCGTAAGGATTGTTGGGTGTGGTGGCCGCGCTTTCCGTCGCGTTGTAGACGTAGGTGCCATTGATGAAACCGGCATGGGAAAGATGGTCCCAAACGGCGATCGATTCTGTGGCGTTGATGACGCCGTTGCCGTCTCCGTTCTGGGTGGCGCCGGCGATCTGTGTGGTGGCTGCGTTGAAATCTCCCGGCAAGGCACGGTATCGATCCTGGAAGCCAAAGAATGCGGCTTTGGTACCGTCAATTTGGGCAACGATGTTCTTGACACGGGCGCTGGTGATCAGCTCCTGTCCTTTCAGAATACCGCCCAGCAAAAGACCGATGATCACCAGTACGATGGCGATCTCGATCAGCGTGAAGCCGGCCTGTCGGCGCGGAAAACGTGCGTTCTGCATGGCCTTGTATTCTCCGTTTTTGATTTCCCTGCGCACGTTTTGCAAGATGCGTGCCATGCTGGATTTTTTGTAAATTCATGATTAATTGTGGATTTTCCGGCGCGTGGCTGCGTCGCAGGCACGATTCTTGATGAAAATACGACGGCTCTGGCGGCATTCCGTCAAATCCCGGCCTGCCTGCACCTCCATTTCCCCGGCCGTCTGCCGATAAGCAAAAGCATGCCGATCCGTCTGTGTTGCCCGAGTCCCGCATGAATGTCGAACGCCCAGGAAGGATGCGCGGTCTCATCTGGCTGACCGCGCTGACGGCCCGGTTTACACGGGTGACGCCCGGCCGCTGGCTGGGCCTGATGCTGCTGGCCCTGCATGCGGCCGTCGTCTTCGATGCAGAAGTGGCGGTGACGCGTGCTTTCCTGCTTGTCCATTACGGTCTTTTTCTGCTGTGGCAGCCACTGGTGCGCAGCGAGGCGCGCATCGAACCGCGTCTTGCATTGCCGGTATTCGCGATGGCGGCGCTGCTGGTGCTGGTCGACAGCGCCTGGGTGATGGCGTTGTGGTTGGCGATTCTGACCGGGCTGGTTGGCGCGGCAGCGGCGGGGCAGTCCGAACGCGGGCCCCGCCTGGGTTATCTGCTGGCGCTGACCTATCTGCTGGCACTGCTGCTTGCCTGGATCTTGCCGCAAAGCCTGGGCGGCATGGAACTGCCCGACGGCCTGCACGCCGGCGTGCGCTATGGCCTGCCGCTGCTGCCGTTGGCCATCGTGTTCCTGCCGGCGTCGCGGCAGCGGGGCGCGTCGTCCACGCTCGATTTCGTCTACGGTCTGATGCTGTCGCTGCTGGTCATCGTGCTGGCGCTCGGCGTGTTCGCCGTGGTGGCGGTTTCGCGCGCGAGCTACGCCTGGGCGCTGGTACAGACGCTGCTGGGGATGGCGGCGTTATTGCTGGCCTTGTCGCTGCTGTGGAATCCGCGCGCCGGTTTCGCGGGCCTGGGGCAGGTCACCTCGCGCTACCTGCTGTCGGTCGGCCTGCCGTTCGAAGCCTGGGCGCGGCGGCTGGCCACGCTGGCCGAACGCGAGCGCGATCCCGAGTCCTTCGTCCGCGACGCGCTGGCTGACCTGCGCGAACTGCCCTGGATACGTGGCGGGCGCTGGCAGGCGGCGCGCGGCGAAGGCGCGTTCGGCGAGCCGGCCGCGCACGAGGTCACGCACCAATTCCACGGCCTTGCGCTGACCTGGCAGTCCGCCCGCCCGCTCACGCCTGCGCTGGCGCTGCATGTGCGGCTGCTGTCGCAGTTGCTCGGCTATTTCTACGCCGCCAAGGTGCGCGAACAGACGCTGCGCGAACAGGCCTACAGCCAGGCGATCCACGATACCGGCGCGCGCCTGACGCACGACGTGAAGAACATCCTGCAGTCGATGAAGACCCTGCTCGCCGCCGCCGATACCTCCACCCCGGAAGATAGCGAACGCCTGCTGGCGCTGATGCGGCGCCAGTTGCCGCAACTGGCGAACCGGCTGTCGCAGACGGTGGACAAGTTGAAGCAGCCGGCCGAGATGGATGTCGCGCATGTTCCCGCACAGATGTGGTGGGCGGCCCTGCAGACGCGCTACGAGCACGACGACGTGCAGTTCTTTGCCGAAACGCCCGACGACACGCCGCTGCCGCAGGACCTGTTCGACAGCGTCGCCGACAACCTGCTGACCAACGCGCTGCGCAAGCGGCAGAGCCAGCCGGGTGTCGCGGTGGAAGTGCGTCTGACGCTGCATCCGCTGGTGAATCTGACGGTGACCGACAGCGGCGCCGCCGCACCCGAACACGTCGCGCGCAACCTGTTCCAGAGCCCGGTGGCCTCGGATTTCGGGCTGGGCGTGGGGCTGTATCAGGCGGCGCGGCAGGCGGCGCGCTCGGGGTATAGGCTGGAATTACAGGACAACCATGCAGGCAGTGTGTGCTTCGCGCTGCTTGCTACGGCGATGGCGCACATGCAGAGCCACTAGGGCAGATGCGCTCGATCAGGCCGTAGTAGCCTGTCCACTGCACGATGTCGTCATACTCTCCGGCTGGTTGACCGGGCAGGCTAGGGGGACGGCTGACATAAACACGATCTGTATCCAGATTGGCAAGCTCATTGGCGCCAGTCGGCGCCGCAAGCGTGCTGCCATTGACGTTACGCCCTCCCCATCCGTTCGGGCCATGCGACAGCAGTACAAAAGCCACGTTATCGGCCACAACATCTGGACTATTTGGTGTACAGGTGGAGAGCGTGCATACCAAGAGCATGTTGGTCGGCGCAGAAGGGGGGGGTAGCCCGTCACTCTTGCGTGCCAGTGGAGGGTGTACGGCGTAGCGTATCCGGTTTCCCCATGCGTCCTGGGCGGCCGCACCCAGGTCGACCCAAGGTAGCCATCCAACGTAGTCGATACATGCGTTGTCACTGGCATCTCGGTCCTCGCGCCCATCCCCGGTCGTATCGGGACAAGGCAGAAGGCGTCTGTTGGGGTCATAACTGTTGTGTGTCATGGCGTACCCGTAGATGGCATCGCGGGCCTCATTCAACGTCTGTTTCGTCTCCGCAACCCGTCTCGTCTGAATCTGCGCCGACAACGGCACCGCCAAGCCCCCGATCAGGATCGTGATGACGACCAGCACGATGGCCAGTTCGATCAGCGTGAAGCCGCGCGTGCGTTTCATGGCGTTTCCTTTTCCGCAGCCTGCGGCGCGGGCGTCAGCACCTGATAGGGTTCGTAGATCCGTTTGCCGGCGCGGAGCTGGCCGGGTTTCAGGCCTTCGACGCCGGCGGCGTCGAGCTGCGGCTTGCCGTTGACCCAGCGGATGCGCTGGCCGTCGGCGCGCACGACGAGGCCGTCGTAGCGCACGGCGTCGGCCGCGTCGGGGATGCTGCCCGTTTTTGAGGACGGGCCGTGCGCGCGGGCGCTTTCCAGTTGCGCGCGTTCCGCCGGCGTGTAGAAGAGCCGGCCGGGATTGGCCGCCCAGGCCGGTCCGGCGGCCAGCAGGGCGAGCAGGCAGACGGCGGCGATTTTCACGATGCGCCTCCGGGCGGGGCGAGGGTGAACCAGGCGATGTCGCATTCGGCCTGCAGGCGCGGCTCTGCGCTGGCCTGGAACGGGCCGTCGCTCAGGCGCGTCAGGCGGCAGCCCCGGACGCGCATCAAACCCGGTGCGCGCGCCTGCAGGGCGGCGAGGAAACGCGGCAGATCGGTTTCCACGAGCAGGGGCAGGGTGAGCGTCATGAGCGTGCTGCCGAGCGGCAGGCCTTGCGCGAATTCCGGGCGTTCGGCCTGGCGCGGGGCCAGACGATAGTCGAGCCCGTAGAGGCCGGCGTCGCGGTTGGCGAGTTGCGCCGCCTCGATCCAGGCGAGCCGCGCTTCGGGGCCGACGAAGCCGCGCGCGACCAGGGCGCGGTAGCCGTCCAGATGGGCGGCGACGAGGCGGGCTTCCTCGTGGCTTTGGGCGAGCCTGCCCTGGGCGGTCGCACGCTCGCCGCGCGCCGTCTCCAGTGCGAGCCGCGCGGCCGTGGCCTGCTGTCCGCTCCAGACGATGCCGGCGGCGGCGAACGCCAGCGCGAGCGCGATCAGCACCAGCGAAAACTTGAGGGCGGCGAACGGCGGGCGGTTCATGTCGCGTCTTCCCGCAGTGCGACTTCGAGGCTGAATCGGGCCGCCGGCGCGGCGGCGCCGGATTGCGCGTCGAAGGTCTTGCCGCTGAGCGTGCGGGCCGAGTCGGTGTCGACCGGGCTGGCGCGCAGGCGCACGTCGCCGACCGCCGGCGCGGCGCGCAGGGCGCGCATGAACGCATCGATGCGCAGCATGGCGGCGCGGTAGTTGCCGTCGAAGGGCGCGACCGCGGCTTCGATCCGGAGCGTGCGTGCGGTGGTCTGGTCGGAGGGACCGTCCGCCCAGGCGAAGGCGTCGAGCCGGATGTCGGGCGTCTCCTGCAAGGCCCGGCCGAGCAGAGCGAACAATGTTTCCGGCTGGACCGGACTGCTTTCCAGCGTATGGGCCAGCGCCACGGTTCGGGCCAGTCGCGCGGGATCGGGCAGGTCTTGCGGGAAAGCGCGGGCGACCGCCCGGTAGCGGGCGTCGAGCTGCTGGCGCTGCACGTCGAGGCTGCTGGCCCGATCCAGCACCTCCTGCGCGTGCAGCCATATCGCGCCGGTGAGCGTGACGCCGGCGAGCGCGATGGCTCCCGCCGCGACATGCAGGTTGCGCCGCCAGCGGAATTCGGTGTGCCGTTGCAGCAGTTCGCGGGGGGCGAGATTGAGCGAGGCGCCGACGCCGGCGATGGCGGCGAGCGGCGCGATCGCCGGCGTGGCGGACAGGAAATCGTCGGGCATGCGCAGCGCCTGCGCGAGCGCGGGCAGACCGACCAGCCGGGTGCTGAAGGCCGGGTCGGCGTTGAGCCGCGCCTGCGCGCTGTCGAGCTGACCGCTCGGGTCGATCAGCACGACGTGCAGGCGGGCTTCGCGCGGCAGGATGCGCTGGCCCGTGAGATAGAGCTGGGTCTTGGCGATCTCGTCGGCGGCGTTGCCCGCCGCCGTCGCCGGCGCGTCGCCGCCGATCAGGCGCGAAAAACGCAGGAGGCCGTTGTGGTAGTACGAGAGCCGCAGGCGGTTGTTGAGCCGGTAGGCCAGCAGCACGTGCGGCTCCTGGATGCGCAGCGCGGCGAGCAGATGCTGGCAGGCGAGCGCCAGCGGCGCGATGCCGGCGAGCGGCGCGCGCCCGTGTTCGAGCACGGCGAGCCAGGGCGTCAGCCAGTCCGCGTCGGTGAGCGCCGCGAACAGGTAGCGGTCGTCGCGGCGGCCGGCGGTTTCGCGCCCCTGGCGCCAGGCGCCGGTGAAGCGCGCGTTGCGGAACACCTGCCTGAGCTTGCGGGCGACCATTTCCTCGCGCGCCCGGCCCTGCACGTGCGGCAGGATTTCGCTGCGGTAGTCCTCGTCGACCGTGTCGGCGACGACCAGCGCCGGCTGGCGCGCATGACGCTCGACGACCTCGCGGAACGCCAGCAGCCCGTCGCCGGTGGCGTCGAATTCGCCCAGCCAGCGCAGGTTTCCGGGGCGCCAGTCGAGCGCGCCGATCTGGCGGGGCGTGGCGAGCAGGACGAGGCGGCGGTCGAACATGGCGGGCGCTCGTTACAGCGGCAGATTGCCGATCAGGTCGTAGACCGGCAGCAGGACCGAGACCAGGATGCCGCCGAGGATCAGGCCGAGGGTCGCGGTCAGGAGCGGCTCCAGCACGCGCAGGCCGTTCTCGATGGCGTCGAGCACTTCGCGGTTGTAGAAGTAGGTCACGTTGTCGAGCGCCTCGTCGAGCGCGCCGGTGGTCTCGCCCACCCGCAGCATGCGGATCACCAGCGGCGGAAACAGCGCCAGCGACTGGAAGCTCTCGGACAGGCCGCGGCCGTCGGCGATCTGCTGCGCGGCGCGGCGGATGCCGGCGGCGATGACGCGGTTGCCCGCGACGCGCTCGCCCGCGCGCAGGGCGTCGAGCACGGTCACGCCCGAGCGGTACATCATCGCCAGCGTGTTGGTGAAGCGGGCGAGCACGATCTTCTGCACGATCGGGCCGACGACCGGCAGGCGCAGGCGGGTGCGGTCCCACCAGTTGCGGCCGGCCTCGGTCTGCCTGGCCCAGAGCGGCAGCGCGATGCCGGCCGCCAGCAGCAGGACGAGGCCGATCAGCCAGTAGGAACGCAGCGCGTTCGACACCGCCATCAGGATCAGGGTGGGCCAGGGCAGCGCCACGCCCATCGTCTGCACGAGCTGCAGCACCTGCGGCACGAGATAGATCATCAGGAACAGGATCGCGACGCCGACCACCACCAGCACGATCGCCGGATAGATCATCAGCCGCTTGGCCTTGGCCGCGACTTCCTCCTGCCACTTCAGCGATTCGCCCAGCCGCTCGAACACCTCGTCGAGCAGGCCGGTCTGTTCTCCGGCCCTGACGCTGTGCACGAACACCGCGCCGAACACGGCCGGATGCGCGGCCAGCGCCTGCGACAGCACCTTGCCGCCTTCCAGGTCTTCCAGCAGCGCGGTCAACACGTCGCGGAAGCCGCGTTTCTCCATGCTGTCGCGCAGGTCGCGCAGGCCTTCCAGCAGCGGAATGCCGGCGCGCGTGATGTAGCGCATGTGGATGCAGAAGGTGACCAGATCGCGCCGCGTCACCCGTTCGCGGCCCTGCGGTGCGTATTGCCGCGACAGTTCGTTGAGTGTAACGAGATCGAGCCCCATGCGCTTCAGGCGCAGTTCGAGGTCGACGTCGTTGACGGCCGACAGCACGCCCTTGACCGAGCGTCCGGTCTGGTCGATGGCGCGGTAGTCGAAGAAGGGCATGGTTAGGCGGGCCTCGCGACGGCTTCGCTTTTCGCCTGCGGGCGAGTCACTTTCTTTTGCTTCGCCAAAAGAAAGTAACCAAAGAAAAGGCGACCCCACATCGCTGCCCTGCAGGTTCCCGATTTGGCGCGCGCGGGCGGGCGCTCCACCAACTCGCCCTGGCAAGGCACACAAAACGTGCCTTGCTGCGGAGCTCGGACACGGTTCCGCTTTTCCCCCGCCCGCGCGCGCCAAATCGGCAGCGCTGAAGGGGGAGAAAATCCGGAACCGCCCGTATGCAGTGCCACCGACTCACCGAGTGTGGGCGTCCGTATCGGAGCCCCTTCTGCGTCGCTGAGCAGCGGAGCCGGACGGGAGAAAAAGGCGCGGGGTGTCTGAGCCTGCCAGGGCGAGTTCCCGCGCCGCCCCGGCCGGCGAGCAGCGCAGGGCAGCCGAAGGCCGGCGCAGCAGGGGTGGCCTTCTTTTTGGTTACTTTTTCTTGGCCACGCAAGAAAAAGTGACTCGCCCGAAGGCGAAACGAAGCGTCCGCACACCACGGATGGCGCGGAAAGAAGGCATTCAGATCGCGCAACGCGCACAGAAAAATGCCGCCTCATACCCGCCCCGTCAAATCCACCACCCGCGCCACCTCCGCCAGCGAAGTGACGCCGTCCTTCACGCGCTGGACGCCATCTTCGGCCAGCGGACGATAACCGTGCTCGAACGCGGCGCGGCGGATTTCGTGCAGCGGCGCGTGGTTGGCGACGAGTTCGTCGAGCGCGGGGTCGAGGCGCAGCAGTTCGATCAGGGCCAGCCGGCCCCGGTAGCCCTTGTAGCCGCAGGCGGGGCAGCCGGCCGCGCGGTAGATGGGCGGTGCGGCATCCGGTTCGAGGCCGAGGATGCGCGCTTCGTCGGCGTCGGGCGTGTAGGCTTCGCGGCAGTGCGGGCACAGTTTGCGCACCAGGCGCTGGGCGATGACGCCGATGATGTTGCCCGACAGGATGCCGGGCTGGATGCCGATGTCCATCAGGCGCGGGAACACGCCGAGCGCGGAATTGGTGTGCAGGGTGGTGAACACCTGATGGCCGGTCATGGCCGCGCGGAACGCCATCTCGGCGGTGTCCTTGTCGCGGATTTCGCCGACCAGGATGATGTCCGGGTCCTGACGCATGATCGAGCGGATGCCGTTGGCGAAGTCGAGCTTGAGCGTCTCGTTGACCGAGCTCTGGCGCATCAGCGTGACCGGGTATTCGACCGGGTCTTCCAGCGTCATGATGTTCACGGTCTCGTTGTTCAGGTGCGAGAGCATCGAATAGAGCGTGGTCGTCTTGCCCGAGCCGGTCGGCCCGGTGACGACGAGGATGCCCTCGGGGCGCGCCATCATCAGTTGCAGCTCGCGCAGCGCGTCGGTGGTGAAGCCCATCTGCTCCAGCGGCATGATGGATTTCTCGCGGTCGAGGATGCGCAGCACCAGGTTTTCGCCGTGGATGCCGGGCTGGCTGGAGACGCGGAAGTCGATCGGGCGACCGTTCAGGGTCAGCGACATGCGGCCGTCCTGCGGCGCGCGCGTCTCGGCGATGTTCATCCCGCACAACACCTTGAGTCGCACCAGGATGCCCGGCCAGTAGGTCTTGTGCAGGCTCCTGACCTGTTCCAGCACGCCGTCGATGCGGTAGCGGATGCGCAGGAAGGCGTGCTCGGGTTCGAAGTGGATGTCGGAGGACTCGCGTTTCACCGCGTCGGTCAAAAGCGCGCCGACCAGCCGCACCACCGGCTGGGTGTATTCCTCGGTGTCGGGGTTGAGGCTGGCGTAGTCGACCTCGCCGGTCTCGATCTCGCGCAGGATGCCGTCGAGCGAAAGATCGAAGCCGTAGAACTTGTCGATGCATTCGAGCAGTTGCGCCTCGGCCGCGAGCAGGGTGTCGATCTCCATCTTGCCGCCGAGCGCGGCCTTCAACTGATCGAGCGCAACCACGTTGAACATGTCGGTGGTGGCCAGCGTCAGCACGTTGTGCGCGACGTCGTGGGCGATCGGCAGCAGATGGTGGCGGCGCGCGAATTCCTCGGGCACGAGCTGCAGGGCATCGGGGTCGGCGACGACCTGCGCGAGGTCGATGCCCTGGCTGCCGAGCGCGTTGGCGAGCTGGTCGCGCAGCACCGCCTCGGTCATGAAGCCGAGCGCGACGAGCTGGCGGCCGATGGGCAGACCCGTGGCCTTCTGCTCCTTCAGCCCGATGCGCAACTGGTCGAGGGTGATGAGTCCCTGGGTGACCAGGGTTTCGCCCATGCGGAGTTTCTTGCGGCGCTCCATTGCGCGGCTCCTAGCGCAGGGCCTTGAGTTGCTCTGCGCGGGCTTCGGCCTGGCCGTGGTCGAAGCGGTGCGCGCCGCCGGCGGTCAGGGCCTTCTGGTAATACGTCAGCGCGGCGGCGTACTGGCGCAACTGGTCGAGGCTGACCGCGAGGTTGAAGGCGTAGTCCGCGTTGTCGGGCGCACCGCGCCAGGCCTCGAAATAGGCGGCCTGCGCGTCGCTCCAGCGCTGCTGGCCGGCGTACAGGTTGCCGAGCGACTGGTAGAGCTGCGGGCTGGGGCTGCGTTCGATCAGCGTTTTCAGGCGGCTTTCCGCGGCGGGGCTGTCGGCGCTGCCGAGCAGATCGAGCAGCGCGCCCTGCGCGATCGCATTGCGCGGGTCGCGTTCGAGAACCTGGCGATAGAGTCGCAGGGCGTCGGCGTCGTGGCCCTGCGCGCTGGCGACCGCGGCGAGCCCGAGCAGGGCGTCGACGTTGCGGCCGCCGGCCGCCGCCTGCGCGTAATGGCCTTGCGCCTCGTCGAGCGCGCCGCGCTGGTAGGCGGCGTAGCCCCGCGTCAGCGCGGCCGATTCGGCATCGGGCCGGAAGCTTGGCATGGCCGGGGCGCTCGGGGCGGGCGCGGCCGGGCGCTGTTGCGGCTGCAGCCGCGGTGCCGGCGTCGTCAGGGCGGCGGTGGCCGGGCGGGTCGTGGATGCCGACACAGCGGGCGCCGCTACAGCAGGCGCTGCGGCAGGCGCGGATGCGACGGGAACGGCTGCGACGGGAACGGACGCGGCATCGGCCTGCGCCGACGGGGCGGGCGGCCGCTCGACGGACGACACCGGCAGCGCGGCGGGTGTCGGCGGCGCGACCGCGGCCGGCGGCTGCAGGGCGAAATAGAGGTAGGCGCCGTAGCCCAGCGCGATCACGACGGCGAAGAGGGCGGTGGCGGGCACCAGCGACAGGCGCGGCCAGTCGAAACGGCGCGCGGCGGCGGGCGCGGCGGGCGGCGCTTCGCCGTTGCCGAACAGCAGGCTCGGAGGCTCCACCCATTCGCGTCCCTGGATGCCGGGCGCGCCGAGCGGTTCGAGGTCGAAATCGGGCGCCGCCGAACGCCGGTCCGGCGCGCGCGCGTCCGCGCCGCCCTTGTCGCCGGCTTCGGCCTGCTTCAGCGCCTTGAGCAGCAGACTCAAGGCGCGCCTCGCGCGCTGACCGGCAGCAGGCGCTGGAACGGGCGCAGTTCCTCGCTGTCCAGCGTGGGGTTCGAAACGACGATGGGGCGCAGGAAGATGACCAGCTCGGTCTGGCTGTTGATGCGTTCGTGCTGGCCGAACAGCGCGCCGATGCCTTCCGGGCGCGACAGGCCGGGAATGCCGTCGCGCGCGTTGTTGCTGTCGTCCTGGATCAAACCGCCCAGCACGACGGTCTGGCCGCTCTTGACCTGCAGCAGCGATTCCATTTCGCGCACCTGGATGACGGGGATCTGGTTGGGGATGCTGGCCGGAATGCTGGGATTGGGGTCGCGCACGAAGCCCACGCTGCGCGAGATGGTCGGGCGCACGGTCAGCGAAACCATGCCGTTCTCGTTGATCTGCGGCGTCATCGTCATCACGATGCCGACCGGCACGGTCTGCGGCGTGGTGGTGAACGTGGTTGTCGTGCCGACGTTCACCGTGGCGGTGGTATCGGCCTTGACGTTGAAGTACACGAGGTTGTCGACCACCTTGAGGAGCGCGGTCTGGTTGTTCAGCGCCATCAGCTTCGGACTCGACAGCACGCGGGTCTTGCCGAAGGATTCGAGCAGGTCGATGGCGGCGGTGAAGCCGTTGCTGCCGCTGTTGGTGTAGGTGGCCTGGATGAAGGGCGCCAGCGCGCCGGCCAGGGCATTGGTTCCGGCGCCGCCGGTGGTGATCGACCAGCCGGTCGCACCCTGCAAGGCCTTGGACCAGTCGATGCCGGCGCGGTAGCGGTCCTTCAGCGTGACTTCCACGATGGTGGCCTCGATCAGCACCTGCCGCTGCGCCGACTGCATCGTGCGGTCGAGATATTGCTGCACCAGGGCATGCTGCTGGGCTGTGCCCAGCACGGTCACGGTGCCGGCCACCGGGTTGACCGCGACGTCGTATTTGCTGTCGATCTGCGGCTGACTGGCGAAGGCGGTCGCGAACAGGCTGGCGGCGCCGGCGCCGGCCTTGCTGGCGGCCTCGGTCTGGGAGACGCGTTCCGCGCGCGCGGCTTTTTCCGCGTCGATCTGCGCTGCGCGTTCCTCGGTGGTCTGCGTGACCGCCCGGGTGCCGGCGAGAATGGTGCGGATGTTTTCGGCCAGCAGCGCCCATAGATCGCTGTTGGACTGGCTGGCCACGGTGGTGAGCGAGGAATTGCCGCTGGTCGAGGCGTTGGTGCCGCCGAGGGCGGTGGTACCGGCCGAGTTGAGCCCGGCGCCGCCGGTGCTGGCGATCTGCGCGGCCACCCCGACGCTGGAGGTGGTGCTGCGCGCGACGTTGACGTAGTTGACCGTGTAGGTCTTGACGTAGGGCGTGTCCGGCATGACCGACACGGTGCGGCCGTGCATCTCGTAGCGCAGGTTGGCCTGCCGCGCGATGCGGTCGAGGATCGCCGGCAGCGGTTCCTGCACGGCGTTGAGCGAGACCTTGCCGGAAATGCCAGGATAGAGGTCGATGTTGTACTGGGTGTCGCGCGCGATCGAGAACAGCAGGTCCTTCACCGGCACCTCGTTGACGACCACGGTGTAGGTGGGCACCGGCGGCTCGGTGCGGGGCGGCGGCAGAGCCGGCGCGGCGCGGACCGGTGCGGGCGGGGCGCCGACGGGTTCGGCGGCGGGTCCGGTGCGGGCGATGTGGCCGGGCGAGGTGTCGAACGCGGGCGGCGGGACGCAACCGGCCAGCGTCAGCAGGCCGGCCAGCGCGAGGCGTCTCGTATGGGGGTTCGACACAGCGTTCATCGTCATTCCGTCGGTAGGGCGACCGTGCGCATTTTCTCGACCGTGCGCAAAAACGGCTTCGTGCCGGCCACCTCGGGCTGGGCGCGCAGGGTGGCCAGGGCGGCATCGCGGCTGGGGAATTCGCCCGCCAGGATCATCCAGGCAGGGCTTCCCCGGCTCATGCCGTGCAGCAGCCTGACCGGTTGCGGCGTGGCGGCGTTCAGTCTCCCCAATAAAACGGCCGCCTCGGCGGCTTCTTTAGCCGAGCCGAGCTGGATGACGTGCGTGTCGCCGGGCGCGGACGCCAGCCATTGCGCGGTCTGGCGGGCCCGTTCGACCGCATCCGCGGCGCTTGGCGCGGGGGGCGGTGCCGGCGGCGCGGCCTCGGCGGGGCGGGCGGGCGCGGCCGGAGGCGGACCCGGCTGCGGCGGCGGCGTTTCGCTCCGCGCCAGCCAGGCGACGAATCCGCCCAGACCGATCGCCGCCGCGAGGCCGATCGCCGGCCACATCCAGCGGCGCGCCGGGGCGGGTTTGCCGGGCGGCGGGGCGATCTCGGCGTCGCCCGCGGCGGCGTCCAGATGCGCCGGGGCGAGCGTGTGGGTCTGCGCCGCGTAGGCGGCCAGCAGGGTCTTGTCCGCCAGCACGTTGATGCGCCGGGAGAGGCCGTCCGACAGCGCGGTCAGCCGGGCGATCAGCGGCGCGGGGAACAGATCGGGGCCGCGGTAGCCGGCTACCGCGAGGCGCGCGCGCACGTAGTCGCCGACCTCGGCCTCGGCGAGCGGCGATAGCCGCAGGCTGACGGTGATCCGGTCCTTGAGCTGGCGAATGCGCGGGTCGGCCAGCAGCGCGTCGAGTTCGGGCTGGCCGAACAGCACGATCTGCAGCAGCTTGTCGGTGGCGGTTTCGAGATTGGTCAGCAGCCGCAGGAATTCGAGATTGTCGAGCGGAATGCCCTGGGCTTCCTCGACGAAGACGACGACGCGACGCCCGGCCGCGTGGCGTTCGAGCAGCGTGGCGTTGAGCTGGGCCAGCCGGGCCTGCCGGCCGGCTTCCGGCGCGGCGACGCCCAGGTCGGCCAGGATGGCGGCCAGCATGTCGTCGGCGTCGAGCGTGGGGTTGCCGAGATAGACGCTGTCGACGGTGTCCGGGAGCTGGGCGACGAGCTTGCGGCACAGCATGGTCTTGCCGCTGCCGACTTCGCCGACGACCTTGACGATGCCTTCGCCCTGGTCGATGGCGTAAAGCAGGGCGGCCAGTACGTCGCCGCGCTGTCCGCCGTCATGCCAGTACTCGGTATTCGGCGTGATGCGGAAAGGGGCTTCTTTCAGGCCGAAAAAATCGAAATACACAGGGGTGTATCAGTCCGTGCCGTAGGTCTGCATCCGGCTGTAGAGCGTGGTGCGGTTGATGCCAAGCAGCTTGGACGCCTGTGACAGATTGCCATGGGTCATGGTCAGCGCGGCCTCGACGTAGGCCTTTTCCCACTGCCGGAGCGTCGCGTCGAGGTTGAAGTTGGCCAGGGTCTGGAGCTGCTTGCGCGCCATCTCGATCAGTGCCTTGCCGTCGTTGGCGAGCGGGATTTCCTGCGGATAGGCCTGGTCGGTGTCGAGTTCGGCTTCGAGCTGCTGCGGATTGACCGGCATGCCCGGGTATTTGGTCGTCAGGCGGATGGCGATGTTGCGCAGTTCGCGCACGTTGCCGGGGAAGTGGTAGTCCGACCACATCTGCTGGGCGCGCGTATCGAGCGTGAACGGCTGGCTCTTGGCCTCGCGAGCGTAGAAATCGCGGAAATGGTTGAGCAGCGTGACCTTGTCCTCGCCCATGTCGCGCAGCGGCGGCACCGAGATCGAGAACACCGACAGCCGGTGGAAGAGGTCGGCGCGGAAGCGGCCGGCCTTGATCTCGGCGCGCAGATCGCGGTTGGTCGCGGCGACCACGCGCGCGTTGGAGAAACGCGGCTGGGTTTCGCCGACGCGCTGGTATTCGCCGTTTTCCAGCACACGCAGCAGTTTGGCCTGCAGTTCGAGCGGCAGCTCGCCGATCTCGTCGAGGAACAGCGTGCCGTTTTCGGCCTCCTCGAAATAGCCGGCGCGCGCACTGGTGGCGCCGGTGAAGGCGCCCTTGGCGTAGCCGAACAGCGTGGGCTCGACCAGGGTGGGCGAGATCGCCGCGCAGTTGAGCGCCAGGTAGGGCTTGTTCGCGCGCGGCGACAGCTGGTGCAGGCTGGCGGCGACGCGTTCCTTGCCGCTGCCCGATTCGCCTTCGATCAGCACGGGAAAGGGCGCGGCGGCATACTGCTTGATCTGCTCGCGCAGCTTGTCCATCGCCGGGCTGGTCCCGACGATGCCGGAATCCTTGGCCGGCATCGGCGCCTTGTCGGCGCTGCGTTCTGCGTCCTGCACCAGCAGGGCGTTGAAGAGCAGGGATTTGAGGCGTTCGGGTTCGCAGGGCTTGGCGACGAAATCGATGGCGCCGAGCGCGCGGGCATGGCGGGCGTTGGCTTCGTCGCTTTGGCCGGAGAGCACGAGAATCTTGATGCTGGGCGAGATGCCGAGCAGGTCGGCGATCAGTGCGAAGCCTTCGTCGGGCTTGTGCGGCTGGGGTGGCAGGCCCAGATCGACCAGCGCAAGCTGCGGCGGCTCGTCGAGCTGCATCAACAGGCTCTTGACCTGGGCGCGCGACTCGGCGGCGGAAATTTCGAAGTCCTTGCTGAGGACGTAGGTGAGGGTGTCGGAAATCAGGGGATCGTCGTCGACGATCAGCAGGCTCGGCTTGTTGGTGTGGGCCACGTGTTCTCCAGGTCTATGGCACTGCGCGCGTCCCGCACGGTGGACGAGCGTGTCGGACTTTCGACGATTGTGCCAGAGAGCCGGTGAAAGTTAAACCGGCGGAAATACGGGCAGTTGCGGGGCGGTCAGGTGGCGACCGGCTGTATGCCGACACGAATCCAGCCTTCGCTTCGTTCGATGGGCTGGCCGAGGGAAATGTACCGGGATGGCTGCGGCCCCTGGACATGGAAAACCCTGCCCGGCATGTAGAGCACGGGGTCGAGGATCAGGCTGTCGGCGGTGCCGTCCAGCCAGAGGCTGGCGTTGGGGCGGGCGCCGCCGCTGTTGTCCAGGCCATTCACCGTATAGCCGGAAGACGAGGCCGTGTCGTAAAGAATCGCCAGGGCGGGCATTTCAGGCAGTGTTTCGATGCCGACGGAACTGGTGTCGTCGTTCAGGCGCGACAGCCGGCGCACGATACCCAGTCGCCATTCGCTGCCGTCGTGCGGCTTGACGCCGAGCAGGGCGCCGACGCGCAGCCAGTCCTTGTCGCGCGACTCCACGATCACGCCGTAGCCGCAATCGCTCTCGTCCTGCATTACCCAGCGCTCGACGTCGGGCGAAGACGGGGACACGGGCATTTTCATCTGGGATACGCGTTCGCGCGTGCGCTCGGTGACGAAGCCGTAGACGCGGACATCGTCCGCTTCGCTGTCGCTGATGCCCAGGCTGTAAGGGGATGCGGCAGGGTCGGGCGCAGCCGTCGACAGTTTGAGCTGGTTGATGATGGCGTTGAGGCCGTGGGTGACATCGACCAGGCGCTTGACCGTGGCGCGGGGGGCGCGGCGCTGTTCGCGGGACGACAGCGCCGACCAGTGGTGCTGCAGATGGTCCAGCAGTTCCACGCTCTCGCCGGTGCGGGCATCGTCCGTCAGTCCGAGCTCGGCGGGCGTGCTGCCGTCGCGCAGCGCTGCCTGCAGATCCTGGAGCTTTTGCAGAAGCGTTTCCGTCGCCCAGTAACGGATCGGTTTCTCGCTGTCGGGTTTGCGCACGCGCCGGGGGCCATGATCCGTCGAGAGGTCGACCGCGAACGTGTGGCGGGCGGAATTGAACTGGGGTTCCAGATACAGGAGGTTGTGCCAGTTGCAGAGCCAGCGATCGAGCAGGTCGAGCTGGCGCGGGTACAGCGTGCCGGAGTTCGCCAGATTCAGCATCAGCACGTGGAGATAGGTGGATTCGACGCTGCAGGGCGTCGAGTCGTTCGGATAGGCCGTCATCCGCTGTTTGTGAAATCCCTCGTTTTCGGCGACCCGATAGAGGTTGTGCAGCCGCAACCAGAGCTTTTCCCCCGGCGCGAGGTAGCGCACGGCGCGCCACTTCAGCAATTGGCCGAAGATGCGCACGGCGCGCAGCGTAACCAGCGGAATCTGGCTTTCATGGGCATTCTTGCCTGCGCCGCGCGCGAAATCCAGTACAAAGGTGTGGTAGCCGCGTGCGATTTCCCAGTACAGGCTGTAGACCGCGTGCCAGAGCTGGCTTTCGACCTGACGCGACATGCGCGGATTGCGCAGGTACTGGCGGACCAGGGTGTCCTGCAGGTCGTGGGATTTCTCGTCGAGCAGCATCAGCACCGCGAGTCGATCTTTCGTGACTTCCGACGAGTTTTCGTTGAAGCGCTTGAGCTCTTCGAGGATCGTTTGCTGGCACTTGTAGGCATCGCCCACCGGCAGGGCGCCAACCCAGCGCGTGGCGGCCTTGAGGCTGGTCAATGGGTCGTCGTCGCGTTTGCCGAGATGGGCAAGACGGGCGATTCCCGAAGTGAGTTTACCGGCCAGCGAGCTCATGATTTAGCGAAAGGTCAGGGACGTATATCGAACACTGTTACGGCGATTTGAGCAAATACTGTACCCGTTTTTGCATACCGGGCAGTTCAGGCCAGCCGGGATTCGACCCAGCCGCGTACTGCGGCCAGTGCGGCCGGCAACGCCGCCGGATTGCTGCCGCCGGCCATGGCCATGTCGGGCTTGCCGCCACCCTTGCCGCCCACCTGCTGGGCCACGGCGTTGACCAGCTCGCCGGCCTTGATCCGGCCCGTGATGTCCGGGGTGACGGCGGCGATCAGGCTGACCTTGCCGTCGATCACCGTGCCAAGTACCAGGGCGCAGGATTTGAGCTTGTCGCGCAGCTTGTCGGCGGTTTCGCGCAGGGCCTTGGCGTCGAGGCCGTCGAGTTGGGCGGCGAGTACCTTGATGCCACCGGCGTCGACCGCCTGGCCAAGCAGGTCGTCGCCCTGGGCGCTGGCCAGTTTGGACTTGAGGCGTTCGAGCTCCTTTTCCAGCGTGCGGGCGGATTCCATGAGCTGGCCGACGCGTTCGGCGGCCTCGGCCGGGGTGGTTTTGACCAGGCCTGCGATGCGGCCGAGGTTTTTTTCGGTTTCGCCGATGTAGGCGAGCACGCCGGTGCCGGTGGTGGCTTCGACGCGGCGCACACCGGCGGCTACGCCGGCTTCCGACAGAATCTTGAACGCGCCGATGTCGCCGGTACGGCCGACGTGGGTGCCGCCGCACAATTCGCGCGAACTGCCGATGTCGAGCACGCGCACTTCGTCGCCGTATTTTTCGCCGAACAGCATCATCGCGCCGGTTTTCTGGGCTTCGTCGATGGGCATCACGCGCGCCTGGGTGGCGGTATTGGCGAGGATTTCGGCGTTGACGCGGCGTTCGACTTCGGCAATCTGCGCGGCGCTCATCGGCGCCGGCTGGACGAAATCGAAACGGGTCTTCTCCGCATCGACCAGCGAGCCTTTCTGCTGCACGTGGTCGCCGAGCACCTCCCTCAGTGCTTTGTGCATAAGGTGTGTGACCGAGTGGTTGCGCATGGTCGCGGCGCGGGTGGCGTCGTCGACCTTGGCCAGTACGGCGTCACCGACCTTGAGCGTGCCGGTTTTCACGACGCCGTGGTGGCCGAAGACCTGCGCCTGGATTTTCTGCGTGTCTTCCACCTCGAACAGACCGTTTGCGCCGAGCAGCGCACCGCGGTCGCCGACCTGGCCGCCGGATTCCGCATAAAAAGGCGTGTGGTCGAGCACGACGACGCCGAGTTCGCCTTCGTTCAACTGCGTCACGGCCGTGCCGTCGCGGTAGAGCGCCAGCACCGCGCCGTCGTGGGCCAGCGTGTCGTAACCATGGAAGGCGGTCGCCGCGCCGGCATAGTCGAGGTTGCCGGCCATCCTGAATTTGCCGGCGGCGCGCGCCTGTGCCTTTTGTCGCGCCATCGCAGCGTCGAAGCCGGCGGTGTCGACCGCGACACCGGCTTCGCGGCAGACGTCGGCCGTCAGGTCGAGCGGGAAACCGTAGGTGTCGTGCAGTTTGAACGCAAGTTCGCCGTCGAGCGGCCGGCCGGCCGGCAGCGCTTTCAGCGCGGCGTCCAGAATGCCCATGCCGTTCTCGATGGTCTCGAAGAAGCGCGTTTCCTCCTGCCGGAGCGTGTCCGCGATACGGTCCTGCAAGTGCGGCAGTTCCGGGTAGGCCGCACCCATCTGTGCGACAAGATCGGGTACCAGCCGATGAAAGAAAGGTGCACGTGCGCCGAGCTTGTAGCCGTGGCGGATCGCGCGGCGAACGATGCGGCGCAGCACGTAACCGCGCCCTTCGTTGCCGGGGATGACGCCATCGGCGATCAGGAAGCTGCACGCACGGATGTGGTCGGCCAGCACCTTGAGCGAAGCGCTGGCGAGATCGGCGGTCTGCGTCTCGCGCGCGGCGGCGGCGATCAGCGCCTGGAAGAGATCGATCTCGTAGTTGGAATGCACGTGCTGCATGACGGCCGAAATGCGCTCCAGGCCCATGCCGGTGTCCACGCTCGGTTTGGGCAGCGGATGCATCGTGCCCGACTCGTCGCGGTTGAACTGCATGAAGACGTTGTTCCAGATCTCGATGTAGCGGTCGCCGTCCTCGTCCGGGGCGCCGGGCGGGCCGCCCGCGATTTCGGGGCCGTGATCGTAGAAAATCTCGGTGCAGGGGCCGCAGGGGCCGGTGTCGCCCATTGCCCAGAAGTTGTCCGAAGCGTAGCGCGCGCCCTTGTTGTCGCCGATGCGCACGATGCGTTCGGCCGGCACGCCGATCTCCCGGTGCCAGATGTCGTAGGCTTCCTCGTCCTCGGCGTAGACCGTCACCCACAGCTTGTCGGTCGGCAGCTTGAGCACGGCTGTGAGAAATTCCCAGGCGTAGCGGATCGCCTCGTGCTTGAAGTAGTCGCCAAAGCTGAAGTTGCCCAGCATTTCGAAAAAGGTGTGATGGCGTGCGGTATAGCCGACGTTTTCGAGATCGTTGTGCTTGCCGCCGGCGCGTACGCATTTCTGCGAGGTGGTGGCACGGCGGTAGGGGCGGCTGTCGAGACCCAGGAAGACATCCTTGAACTGGTTCATCCCCGCGTTGGTGAACAGGAGCGTCGGATCGCCGTGGGGGACCAGGGACGAGGAGGCGACGATCTGGTGGCCTTTGGACTCGAAGAATTTGAGGAACTGCTCGCGGATTTCGGCGGACTTCATGGGGTTCGGACCGGGATTTCAAGGGCTTGCCCGCGCCGCGGGCGAATGGGGCAGTTTAGCACGCGGCCGCGGTGCCGCACGCGTTCCGGCCTGCGCACGCGACGGGCCGGAACCATCCCGGAGCCAGGCCAGTCACTCAGCGAAACCTGTTCCGGGAAACCGATTTGCGACACGTTCTGGCCCGACTTGCCCTTGGCATTGTGCTGCTGCTGGCCGCTGCCGCCCAGGCGGCATCGACCGTCGAAACGCCGAACGTGCGCGCGACGCTGCTTGCCTATGCGCCCGAGGGAGTCGCGGCCGGCCAGCCCGTCTGGCTGGGGCTGCAGTTGCGGCATCGTCCCCACTGGCATACCTACTGGAAAAACCCGGGCGATTCCGGTCTGCCGACGACCTTCGAATGGACGCTGCCGGACGGCGTAACGGCGGGCGGGATCGAATGGCCTGCGCCGCGTCCGCTGCCGTTCGGTCCTCTGGTCAACTACGGGTACGAAGGCACGGTGTTGCTGCCGGTGCCACTCGACCTGTCGGACGCGGCGCGCGGCCGCGACTTGCGCGTGCGCCTGCGGGCCGATTGGCTGGTATGCCGCGAGACATGCATACCGGAAAGTGGCGATTTCGAAATCGTCCTGCCGGCCGGCCGGGTGCTGGCGGCCAACCGTGCGGCGTTCGAGACTGCCCGGGCCGCCCGTCCGGCGGTGCTGTCCGATGTCCGGGCCGCGGCGCAGGTGCGCGGCGATACCCTCGAAGTCGAAGTGGCGGGACTGCCTGTTCGCCTGCATGGTGCGACCCTGCGCCTGCTGCCCGAAACGGAAGGCCTGATCGACCACGCCCGGCCCGTTCCGCAAAGCTGGCAGGCCGGGCGCTGGCAGGGGCGGGTTCCGCTGTCGAGCCAGCGCAGTGCGAGCCCGGAACGCCTGGCGATGGTGCTGCTGGCCGGTGCGGACAGTTTCCGCGTCGATGCCCCGGTTGCCGGCTGGCGAGCGGCAATGGATGCGGCTGTTCCCGCCGAACCGGCGCCGGCCGCGTTAGCCGGCTTCGCCGCTGCGCTCGCGCTTGCTTTGGCCGGCGGTGTTTTGCTCAATCTGATGCCTTGCGTTTTTCCCATTCTTTCGCTCAAGGTGCTGGATTTCGCCCGCCACGCTGACGCGCGCCGCACACGGGTGCTGGGGGGGCTGGCCTACACGGTTGGTGTGCTGCTGTCCTTTCTGGCGCTGGCAGGCGCCCTGATCGCCTTGCGCGCGGGCGGCGAGCAGCTCGGTTGGGGTTTCCAGTTGCAGGAACCGGCCTTCGTTGCGGCGCTGGCGCTGCTGTTCACCCTGATCGGACTCAATCTGGCCGGCGTTTTCGAGGTGCGCGGCCTGTTACCCGGTTCAGTGGCGGGGTGGCGCCTGCATCATCCGGCGGCCGATGCCTTCCTGACCGGCGTGCTGGCGGTGGTCGTCGCCTCGCCGTGCACGGCGCCTTTCATGGGGGCAGCGCTGGGATTCGCCTTTACCCTGCCGGCGGCGCAGACCCTGCTGATTTTTGCCGCATTGGGCCTGGGGCTGGCGCTGCCTTACCTGCTGGCCAGTCTGGTGCCGGCGGTGGCGCGTCTCCTGCCGAAGCCGGGGCCGTGGATGGCGCGCTTGCGCACCTTGCTGGCCTTCCCGATGTTCGCCACGGTGGTCTGGCTGCTCTGGGTACTGGGCGTGCAGGTGGGGGTGGCGGGCGTCGTCGGGTTGTTGGGCGTACTGCTGGCCGTCGCATTTGCCGTGTGGGCCTGGGCTCTGCCCGGCCGCAGTCGCATCGGGCTGGGCGTTCCAGCTTTGGCGCTGGCCGCCGCCGCCGGGGTTTGGGCGGCGCCGGCACTGCGTCCGGCGGGAGACGTTCCGCCTGCCGTGGAGGCCGGCTGGATGCCCTGGACACCTGAACGGGAGGCCAGCCTCCGGGCGTCCGGCCAGCCGGTGTTCGTCGATTTCACCGCCGCCTGGTGCATCACCTGCCAGGTCAACAAGCGCACCACGCTGACCGATCCGGCCGTGCTGGCCGATTTCGAACGGGCCGGCGTGGCGTTGCTGCGTGCCGACTGGACTGCGCGCGATCCGGCCATTACGGCGGCACTGGCGCAGCTCGGCCGCAGCGGCGTGCCGGTGTATGTGTTGTATCCGGGCGGTGCGCGCGCACCGCTGGTATTGAACGAACTGCTTTCTCCCGGAGCGATCCGGACCGCGCTCGACCCCCTGAAACGAAAGGAGACCTTATGAATACCGCACGTCTTTCTGCGCTGGCATTGTGTGCCAGCCTTGTCTTGCCGGCCGCCGCCTGGGCGGTCGCGACCGTGGGCCAGCCGGCGCCGGATTTCACTGCGGCCGATACGACCGGCAAGCGGCACAGTCTGGCGGACTACAAGGGCAAGTATGTGGTTCTGGAATGGGTGAACCCGGGTTGCCCCTTTGTCCGCAAGCATTACTCGTCGAACAACATGCAGGCCACCCAGCGCGAGGCGGTCGACAGCGGCGCCGTCTGGCTGGCGGTGAATTCCACCAGCCCGCGCAGCGGCGACTATCTGCCGCCATCCGATATGGGCAAGTGGATGCAGGGGCAGCAGGCCGCCGCCAGTGCGACGCTGATGGATGCCGACGGCAAGGTCGGCATGGCATATGGAGCCAAGACCACCCCGCATCTCTATATCATCAATCCGCAGGGCACGCTGATCTACGCAGGCGCCATCGACAGCAAGCCCTCCGGTCGGGTGGAAGACATCGCTTCCGCCACCAATTACGTCAAGGCCGGATTGAAGGAAGCCCAGGCGGACAAGCCCTTGAGCCATGCCAATACCCGCGCGTACGGTTGCTCGGTGAAATACTGAACGGGTGGGCGGTTGCCATGCCGTGCGTGCGCAGCCGCACATGAAAAAGGGGCCGTGAGGCCCCTTTTTCGCGCTGCCCGAAGCGGCAATCAGGCATAGCTGCCGTCGTAGTCGGCGATACCCGGATTCTTTTTGCCGATACCGACGATCTTGGGGGTGTTGAGCTTGACGCCCTTGATGGTCTTCTTGTCGCGCAGATAGGCCGCGACGACATCCCAGACCGGCTCGCCCTGCGCGCCTTCGCCCACCGGCGCCCAGCCGGCCACCTTGTAGGTCTTGTCGGCCTCGACCGGCTTGCCTTTGAGCATCATGTCGCCGATGCGCTCGCCGATCTTCTTGTTGGGATTGACGGTGTACTCGATGCCGCCGACACGTACCATGTCGCCGCCCTGCTGGTAATAGGGGTCGGCGTTGAAGAGGTTGTCGCAGACATCCTCCATGATGGTCTTGATGGTGGCACCGGTCATCTCGGTCAGCGTGGTCTGCGGGTAAGTGATGGCGGTCTGGTCCATCAGGCGTTCCATGGTGATGGGGTCGCCCGGCAGCAGGGTGGTGCCCCAGCGGAAGCCCGGCGAGAAGGCGGCATCGGCGCCTTTCACTTCCATCAGCGCGTCGACGATCACCTGATCCCAGGTGCCGTTGAAGTTGCCGCGGCGGTAGAGGAAGTCGTCCGTGACGGCCAGCGTCTCGTTGAGTTTGGCTTCGTAGGGCGCACGCACCGTCTTGATGAAGGCCTCCATGTCCCGGTCGGCCGGCAGCAGGTTGGAGAACACCGGCAACAGGCGGTATTTGTAACTGGTGACGCGCTTGCCCTTGACCTCGAAGTCCATGACGCCGAGAAACTTGCCATTCGAGCCGGCGTTGGTGACGAGGGTGATGCCTTTCGCGTTCTTGACCTGTACGGGTTGCGGTACGCCGTCGTGGGTGTGGCCGCCGAAAATGGCATCGATACCGGTGACGCGGCTGGCCATCTTGAGGTCCACGTCCATGCCGTTGTGCGAGATCACGACGACGACCTGGGCGCCGTTGGCGCGGGCGTCATCGACCCATTTCTGCATGCCGTCGTCGCGGATGCCGAAGCTCCAGTCGGGCACCATCCAGCGCGGGTTGGCGATCGGGGTGTAGGGGAAGGCCTGGCCGATGACGGCCACCTTCACGCCGTTCTGCTCCTTCATCACGTAGGGCTTGAAGACCTGGTCGCCAAAGTCGTTGGTGACGACGTTCTGCGCGACGAAGTCGACGTTGGCGTTCTTGAAGTCCTTGTTGACGATTTCCATCACGCGCTCGGCGCCGAAGGTCGATTCCCAGTGCGGCGTCATGATGTTCACGCCGAGCTTGATGCAGGCGTCGACCATGTCCTGGGCGTTGGTCCACAGCGAAGTGGCGGAACCCTGCCAGGTATCGCCGCCGTCGAGCAGCAGTGCACCGGGACGCTGGGCGCGCATCTTGTCGACCAGCGTCTTCAGATGGGCAAAGCCGCCGACCTTGCCGTAGACCTTGGCGGCTTCGGTGAAATCGAGATAAGTAAAGGCATGCGCCTCGGCGCTGCCGGGCTTGATGCCGTAGGTTTTCAGCAGATCCTGGCCGACGATGTGCGGTACCTTGCCGAGGGCTTCGCCGACGCCCAGGTTGACGTTGGGCTCGCGAAACCAGATGGGCAGCAACTGGGCGTGACAGTCGGTGAAATGCAGGAAGGAGACGTTGCCGTGACGCGGCACGTCATAGAAATTCGCAGGCGCTTTCCCGGCGAGAGCAGACCTGCTGTCGAGCGCCATGCCAGAGGCGGCGGCGACGGCCAGCAGTTGCATAAATTCGCGGCGATTCATGTGCATGGGCGTATCCTTGGATCGATGGTGGTGCGGTTCGGTATTGTCGGTTTGAGACGTAAGCCGCGTAAATAGTAACTCCGGTTCATGCGGGGCTGGCATAAATGAAAAAGCCCGGTTGCCCGGGCTTTTTCGACCACGGCTTGCCGCAGGCTTACTTGCGGAAGACCGAGGCTTTCATCGGCAGACCATTGGACAACGAGGAATGGAAATATTCCAGGTCGTTCATCGTGGTGCTGCCTTGTGCGGGCGGTACGGCGCGAACCTGCTTGAAACAGCCTTCGTAACGCGATTGCAGCGTCACGAGATTGTCGCCGCCGCGGAACACAGGCCAGTGTACGGCATGACCGACTGCCGGCGAGATGAGTTCCGAACGCAGGCGAACACCGGCATTCTGCACGTGGCAGTTGGCGCAGGCGAAGTTCAGCTGGCCTTTGCGGGCATAGAAGGTCTTTTTGCCGTCTTCGTACGCGGCCATGGCTTTCGGGCCTTCGACCTTGATGTTCATGAGCATGCCGTCCGACAGGGTCCGCATGTAGGCGGTGAGCACGCCCAGCGTTTTCTTGTCGCCGAGCTTGTAGGCGGTTTCGCCATTGGCGGTACGGCAATTGTTGAGCGCACCCTCAAGCGTCACGACCTTGCCCGTGGCGTCATCGAACATCGGGTAGTTGCCGGCGATCATCTTGCCGCCATTGGGCAGGCATTCGGCGTAAGTCTTGCCGTTCTTGAAAGGCGTTTCCCACAGTTTGCGCCCTGTATCGAGCTCGGATTCGAAAGGCGGAAACTCCATGATCGCATCGTACTGGGCCTTGCTGTCGGCGTCGAAAGCGAGCGCGCCGTAGACGTAGTCTTCGATCTTGACGTTCGGATATTTGCTCGTGTAGTACTTGATGAGATCCTGCCTGTCCTGTTCGGGCGAGGCCTGAACGCTGGCAGCGCCCAGCGCGATTCCCAGACTGGCCATCCCTGCCAGCAATTTCACGATTTGTTGTTTCATGCCGTCCTCCAGAAACCTGATGAATAAAGCGAAGCGGGGCTTTCGCCCCGCTTTTTGTCCTGCCTGATCAGCCGATTGCGGCTTCAGCAGAGTTTTTGTCGCCGGTGTTGTCTACCCAGTTGACGACGATCTTGTCGCCTGCCTTGGCACCCTTGACCTTGAAGCCGAGGTAGGGGTTTTTGGAGATGCCGCTACCGAGGTCGGCGGACAGTACTTCCTTGCCGTTGAGGGTTGCGGTGACTTCCTGGATGAAGTGCGCGGGGACCAGCTGGCCGGTCTTGGCGTCCTTACGCAGACCGGTTTCCATCGGGTGGTTCATCAGCACTTTGACGTCGGCAACATCGCCAGCCATGGTGGCGCGGATACGCATCGGTTCAGCCATTTGGCTATCCTTTCCTAAATATATTCAGTTCAATCGGGCGGTGTCGGGAGAGGGGGGGTCAGCCGCCGCAACCGCCGATGGTGACCTTGACTTCCTTGGCGGCGGTGTAGGACTTGCCGCCGGCGCTGACCACTGCGCGCACCAGCGCGGTCTGGCCCATTTTGATCCGGGTCGAGACATAGCCTTCGGTGCCGCCCGCCAGCGCGTAGCTGGCGACCAGCGGGGTCGCGTTCTTCTCGGCGAAGATGGCGATGCTGGTGGTGCCGGCAAGGTTGCTGGTGACTTCGACCGGGACCACTGCGCCGTTCTCGGCGATGTCGGGGGCCTTGATGGCGATGTCCTTGGAATCGGCGGGGGCGGAAACGCCCAGCCCCTTCATCGCGTCGCCAACGTTCTTGGCTTCGAAAGCGGGTTTGTTCCAGGCGGCCATTGCCTGAGTGGGCTTGAGCAGGCCTGCGGCCACGGCCACGGCCACGGTGCCGGCGCCCGCAGCGCCTTTCAGTACGTTTCTACGAAGTGCATTCATTGGCAAGTCTCCTTTGAACAATTGCAAATAGGGTTTCAAAGACCGTACACGAAGTCGGTCACTTTATCGATTTCCTGCTCGCTCAGTACGCCATGCTTGCCGAAGGGCGGCATCGATGTGCTGGGGTTGGTGGCGGTGGCGTCCCAGATCTGGGCGCGCAGCTTGGCCTTGTCGGGGAAGCGGGCGCTCATCGCGATGAGGGGGGGGCCGTACAGGCCGGTGGACTCGGCGTCCGGCACGGTGGGCATGCCGTGGCAGGCGAGGCAGTTGCCTTTCGAGCGGTTGAACGCGATGTCCTTGCCGGTCTCTTCCTTGGCAGCGGCGGTCTGGGCCATCACGTTACCGGCCACCATGGCGGCGCCGATGGCACATACGGCTGCGATACGGTGCAACTTTCGCATTGTCGTCCTCCTAAAAAATTATCTGGCGTATTCGAAGAGCGCGCGTGCTGCTTGGGTTTGCCGCGCAGTGAACGCTATCCAGTCATGGATGGACCGAAGCATAGTGGAATTGGTTTTTGGCATGCAAGGCCAAGTGCGAATTTTTACAGACCAAATGCGGGGTAATTTCCTACCAGCCCCGCCAATGCTGGATTGCGTGCAGTCGGCCTATTTTCCGCGCTGGGCCTTTTCCTGTGCTTGCCATTCGCGTTTTCGCGCCTCAGCCGCCGACTGGTCGTAAAAGCTGCCGTCCCCGGTTTTGATACCGAGCGAAATCTGTTCGATGGCCGCGACGAGGTTGCCGGAAAGCGCAGCGGCCTCGGCCTGGGCGCGGTGGCTCATCAGTTGATGGCCGAGCCGGGCGTGCGTCTTTGCGCTCAGTTGCCAGAGACGGCGGTCACCCGGGTAGAGATCGAGTTGCCGGTCCGCCAGTGCAAGCGCATCGCTGTTCCGGCCGGCTGTCAGGAGGGTGTCGATGTAACCATATTGCAGTGGGCGATAGCCCGGGTACTCGCGACTGCCGGACTGGTAGCGTTGCAGCGCGAGCGCGGAATTGCCGCCCTCGGCGGCGACTTGGGCGGCGAGCAGCTGGATCAGGGCGCTGCCGGATTTCGCAGCGAGCAGTTTCTGCGTTTCGGTTTCGGCCTCGCCGTACTGGCGCGCGCGCAACAGGGCGATGACCAGGCCGTAGCGTGCGGCGATCGCGCTGCTGTAACGTTTGTCTTTCAGGCTGGCGCGTGCCGTATTGAGTGCGTCGGCGGGATTGTCCGTCCGTGCGCGGAGGCGGGCACGTACCAGCTGGAAGTCCAGACTGTCCGGCACCTGGTGGTAAGGCGCGGATTCGCTGCGTGCCTCCATGTCGGCGATGCGCTCGCTGGTGATGGGGTGGGTGCGCAGATAGGCGGGCGCGCTGGTGTCGTAGAAACGGTTCGCGCGTTGCAGCCGCTCGAAGAAGCTGCTCATCGCGTGAGGATCGAACCCGGCGCGGCCGAGCATGTCGTAGCCGAGACGGTCGGCTTCGCGTTCATAGTCGCGGCTGAAGCTGAGCTGGTTCTGGATCGCGTAGGCCTGGGTCGATGCGATGGCTGCCCCGGCCACGTTGGCGTTGGAGCGCGAAGCCAGAAGGGCGAGCGCCAGTGCCGCCATGGTCGGCCAGTAGCTCTGGCTCTGTGCGGCGACCATGCGTGCCATATGGTCCTGGGTGACGTGGGCGATCTCGTGGGCGATTACGCTCGCCAGTTCGGATTCACTTTGCGCGGCGAGCAGCAGGCCGGTATGGACGCCGACGTTGCCGCCAGGCAGGGCGAAGGCATTGATACTGGGGTCGTCCACGACGAAGAAGGTGAAATCGCGCTGGCTGCGGCTGCTGACCGAGACCAGCTTGTAGCCCAGCTGGTTGAGATAGGTTTCGGCCACCGGATCGTCGAGGTAGCGCGGATCGGCATAGACGTCGCGCAGTATCGCGCGGCCCAGCGACTGTTCTTCCTGATCGGAGAAGTACTGGCGCGAAACCTCGCCGAGATCCGGCAGGTCGGTTGCTGCGAAAACCGGCGGGCAGGCAAGCGCAATAACGAGCAGGGAACGAAGCATCGATCAGCGGGCGCGCGGGGCGGGAGAGGTATTTCGTTTACGATGCGCGAATTGCATAGGGGTTCCGATACATGAGCGATTTCACCCATTTCGATGCAGGGGGCCAGGCGGTCATGGTGGACGTGGCCGGCAAGGCCGATACGCGCCGCATTGCCGTGGCCAGCGGCCGGATTCGCATGTTACCCGATACGCTGGCCCGCATTCAGGAAGGCCGGGCCGGCAAGGGGGATGTGCTGGGGATTGCCCGCATCGCAGCGATTCAGGCGACCAAGCGTACCGCCGAGCTGATCCCGTTGTGCCACCCGATCGCATTGACTCGCGTGGGGGTCGAATTCGAGCCGGATGCCGCGTCGTCGTCCGTGCGCTGCGTGGTCACTGCAGAGACGGTCGGCAAGACCGGAGTCGAAATGGAAGCGTTGACGGGCGTATCGGCGGCCCTGCTGACCATCTACGACATGTGCAAGGCGGTTGATCGCGGGATGACGCTTTCGGATATCCACCTGCGGGAGAAGCAGGGGGGGCGTTCCGGATACTGGCGCGCCGATGGCCAGAATGATTAGCCGTTGGTCCGTTCGTTCTCTTTGTGAATCTGTTGCAGTCCGGCAGGATTAGCGGCATGCACTTCGGACGAACGATGAAATGGCTGTGGGCATTGGCTGCGCTTCCCGCTTTTGCCGTGCAGGCGGCATTGCCGGAATACCGGGGCTTTCCCGGCGAGGGTACGCGGCTCCTGCTCTGGGTAAGCGCCGAACGCGGTCGTGCCGGACCCGAAGCCGAGGCGGCCGGCAGGCTGGCGTCACAAGGTGTGGCGGTATGGTCTCTCGATCCCACGGGCGCCTATTTCCTGCCGCAATTGCCCAGCAGCATGGATGCGATTCCTGTCGCGGACATTGTCGACTGGTTGCGGGCGGCGCTTGCCAGTGGCAAGTCGGTGACGGTATATGCGGTATCGCGGGCGGCGGTGCCGGTGCTGCGCGCTGCCGCGCGGCTGGATGCGGGTGAACGTGCGCGCCTGTGCATGCTGCTGATGTATCCGAATCTGTATGCATCGGCCGAAGCGTTGGACGAAGCCGATTATCTCGATGTCGGCCGGCTGGAACGATTGAGGGTGCGCATTCTGCAACCGCGCCGTTCGGCGGCGACGCTCTGGCTTCCGGTGCAGATCGACCACCTGGCCGGACTCGGTGCGCAGGTGAGCCACGTAATTCTGGAGAATCTGCGCGAGGGATTCTGGGGGCGCGAGACGCCCACTGAGTATGAAACGGCCGAGAGTCGGCACCTGGATGCGTTGTTGCTGCGGGAAATGGAGAGCGAGGCGTGCAAATGAGTGTGTGGTCGAAACTGGCGATTGCGGCAGGCGTGGCCTTGGGCCTGCAGGCGCAGGGTGCGGGCCTTGAGGCACGCGCGAAACTGGAAGCGCCCGAGATGCGGGCCATCGATCTGCAGGGGCAATTCCGTTCGCTGGGCGAATATCGCGGCAAGGTGGTATTGCTGAATTTCTGGGCGACCTGGTGTCCGCCCTGCCGGCGCGAAATGCCCTCGATGGAGCGCCTGCGTCGCAACATGGCTGGCCGGCCGCTGGAAATCGTGGCGGTCGACAGTGCGGAAACGCCGGAGGAGGTTCGGGCTTTTCTGGACACCCTGGATCTCGGTTTCCCGATTTTGCTGGATTCCGACGGCCAGAACACGCGTCGCTGGAAAGTGTACGCATTGCCGACCTCTTTTTTACTGGACGCAGAGGGCCGCATCCGCTATGTACTCAAGGGTGGGGCCGAATGGGACGAGGGCGAAGCGTTGCAGGCGATCGAGAACCTGCTGGGGGAAGCGGCGCAACCGGTGGCCCGGTAAGTGGGGAATCCTATAACCTCATAAAAAATAAGGATTTCTATCGGCCGGCTTTATCGGCTTATCAAGCATATTGCTTGCCACGGAGCTGGCCGGAAGTGCAAAATAACGGCATATTCGAAATGTTTAATATATAGCCGTTCCCCGCGGTAATGGTGCTGTAGCGCCGACGCCGCCCCGCATTACCCCAGCATTTGATATATGAATCAGGGCAAAGCTGCGCAGCTTCCGTGAGGCTGCGGGGGACGTTTTTGAACTCAGAGACCGCATGAACGCCAAGATCAAACTCGAAAACCACGACCGGCAACAGATCAAGTACACCACCTGCTACATGTGTGCCTGCCGGTGCGGCATCAAGGTGACGCTGGAGGACGACAAGGTCCGCTTCATCCAGGGCAACCGCAATCACCCGACCAACCAGGGCGTGCTGTGCGCCAAGGGTTCGGCCGGCATCATGAAGCAGTATTCGACGGCCAAGCTGACACAGCCGCTGATGCGCAAGCCGGGCACCGAGCGCGGGGAAGGCATCTACGAGGCCATCAGCTGGGAACAGGCGCTCGACGTGCTGACCGAACGGCTGGAGGAAATCCGCGCGACCGATCCGTCCAAGCTGGCGTATTTCACCGGCCGCGACCAGATGCAGGCATTGACGGGTCTTTGGGCGCAGCAGTTCGGCACTCCGAACTGGGCAGCGCACGGTGGTTTCTGTTCGGTGAACATGGCGGCGGCCGGTCTCTACACCATCGGTTTCTCGTTTTGGGAGTTCGGCGCGCCCGACTGGGATTTCGCCAAGTATTTCATCATGTGGGGCGTGGCCGAGGATCACTCGTCCAACCCGATCAAGATCGGCCTGGAAAAGCTCAAGCGTCGCGGCGGCAAATTCGTCACCGTGAATCCGGTGCGCACCGGCTATTCGGCGATCGCGGACGAATGGCTGCCGATCAAGCCCGGCATGGACGGCCTGCTGGCCATGTCGATGGTGCACGTGCTGCTGAAGCACGAGCAGTTCGATTACGACTTCCTGGTCAAGTACACCAATGCCTCCTGGCTGGTGGTGCAGACACCGGGCCAGAAGGGCGATGGCCTTTTCCTGCGTGACGAAGCCGGCAATCCGCTGATCTGGGACATTGAGAAGGAGATCTTCAAGAACGGTGTCGACGGCGATATCGCCCCCGCGCTGTTCGGCGAATACGTGGCGCCGGACGGCCGCCGCGTGAAAACGGTGTTTTCGATGCTTGCCGAGCGCTATCTCGATGTGCGCTATGCGCCGGAAAACGTCGCGCTGGAAGTCGGCCTGCCGGCCGAGACCATCGAGCGCATCGCGCTGGAAATGGCGCACGTCGCGTTCAAGGAAGCGGTCGAACTGCCGATCGAATGGACCGACGTGTGGGGGCGTAAACACGACAAGGTCGTAGGCCGGCCTGTCGCCATGTACGCCATGCGCGGCATCTCGGCGCACTCGAATGGTTTCCATGCCTGTCGTGCCGTGCATTTCATCCAGATGCTGCTCGGCGCGCTCGACGGCCCGGGCAACTTCCGCGCGCGCGCGCCTTATCCCAAGCCCATTCCGCCGCACCAGCTGCCGGAAAACAACATCGACATCATCAATGCGCCGAATACTCCGCTATCGCGCCCGCCGCTCGGCTTCCCGACGCGACCGGAAGATCTCGTCGTCGACGAATTCGGCAACCCGCTGCGGATCGACAAGGCGTATTCGTGGGAGGTGCCCATCGCCTCGCACGGCATGATGCACATGGTGATCACCAATGCGACCAACCACGACCCGTATGCGATCGACACGCTGATCCTGTTCATGGCGAACATGGCCTGGAACTCGACCATGAACACCAAGAACGTGCAGGACATGCTGCGCATGAAGGATCCCGAGGAGCCGGGCGAATACAAGATTCCGTTCCTCGTCGTCATCGACGCCTTCCATTCGGAGATGACCAATTTCGCCGACCTGATCCTGCCGGATACGACTTATCTGGAACGTTACGACACGATCTCATTGCTTGATCGGCCGATTTCCGAACCGGATGCTGCGGCCGATGCGATCCGGTATCCGCTGGTCACCCCCGACCGCAACGTGCGCCCCTGGCAGGAAGTGATGGTCGAACTGGCTTCACGCCTCAAGTTTCCGGCGTTCACCAAGCCTGACGGTAGCCGAAAGTTCAAGGATTACCCCGACTTCATCGTCAATTTCGAACGCTCGCCGGGCATCGGCTTCCTGTCGGGCTGGCGCGGCAAGGACGGTTCCAAGTCGCTCAAGGGCGAGCCGAATCCGAAACAGTGGGAAAAATACATCGAGAACCAGAGCTTTTTCGCACACCACTGGCCGGAGAACCAGAAGTACATCCGCTACGCCAACAAGGACTATCTGGAGGTCGCCGCCGATGCCGGTTTCGTCGGCAAGGTCGAGCCCATCATCATGCAGTTCTATTCCGAGCCGCTGCAGAAATTCCGCCTGGCCGGCATGGGGTTGTATGACGGCCCGCAGCCAAACAATCAGGTTGACCGCGAGCGTCTGGTGAAGTATTTCGATCCGCTGCCGATGTGGTACGAGCCGCTGGAACAGCAGCGCGTCGACGCCGGCGAATATCCGTTCTTCGCGCTGACCCAGCGCCCCATGTTCATGTATCACTCGTGGGATTCTCAGAACGTGTGGCTGCGTCAGATCATGGCGCAGAACTACATGTACATGAATGCCCGCAAGGCGGCCGAAATGGGCATCAAGGATTTCGACTGGATCTGGGTGGAGTCGCACAACGGCAAGATCCGCTGCCAGGTGAAGACCATGGAAGGCACGCAGGAAGACACCATCTGGACCTGGAATGCCATCGGCAAGCAGAAGGGCGCGTGGGGCCTGAAGGAAAATGCATCCGAGGCGACCAAGGGCTTCCTGCTCAACCACCTGATTTCCGAGCTGTTGCCGGAGAAATCGGGCGAGCGTCGCGTCACCAACTCCGACCCGGTGACCGGGCAGGCGGCGTGGTTCGACCTGCGCGTGCGTATCTGGAAGGCTGAGCCCGGTGAAACCGGATCCTGGCCGCAATTCGACACGTTGAAGCCCTATCCGGGCGATGAGCGTTACGAGCGGCCGAACGTGTTGCGTTACGACGCGCGCAGCCACGAGAAGAATTGACCCGTCCCTGAACGATAACAAGACGAGAGAGAATCATGAGACTAGGTTTGGTCATCGACCTTGATGTGTGCGTGGGCTGTCATGCCTGTGCGATCGCCTGCAAGGAGTGGAACGCCTCCGGCACGATCGGTCCGTTGTCGGACTACCAGCCCTACGGTGCGGAGCCGTCGGGCGTCTGGTTCAACCGGATTCGCCATTTTGAAATGGACGAATATCCGAACAACAAGACCGTCAACTTTCCGATGTCGTGCAACCACTGCGAGGACGCAGATTGCGTCACGGTGTGCCCGACTGGTGCATCGTACAAGCGCGCGGAAGACGGCATCGTGCTGGTCGACCAGGACAAGTGCATGGGGTGCAACTACTGTTCGTGGGCCTGCCCCTACGGCGCGCGTGAACTCGACCGTTCGTCCGGCACGATGAAAAAATGCACGCTGTGCGTGGACCGCATCTACGACCAGAATCTGCCGGTGGAAGAGCGTCAGCCGTCCTGCGTGCTGACCTGCCCCGCACATGCGCGCATGTTCGGCGATTTCGACGATCCGGATTCGGCTGTGTCACGCGTCGTGCGCGAGCGCGGCGGCTACGGCCTCATGCCCGAGCTCAACTACAACCCGACCAACCAGTATCTGCCGCCGCGCCGCAAGCCGGTGATCGAGATGAGCGGTGCACCCAAGGGCGGTTTGAAGGAGAGCATCAAGCAGTTCGCCAACCGGCTGGTTCGCCGCTAGGCGCACGATATGGCTTTCGCGTTTTGGCCGCTGCGCAGTCTGCGCCAGAACGTCGGAATTTAATCCAAGGAATTCAATATGCATCCCGCATTTTCCGTCATCTTTTTTACTGTGGCGTCGGGCGCCGGTTTCGGTTTGTTCTCGCTGCTGTTCATCGCCGATACGTTCAAGCTGGGCGGCGGTTTCGAACGCGACCAACTGGTTGCGGGCGGGTTGATCGCCATGGCGCTGGTCGTGTTCGGTCTGCTCTCGTCCACCTTCCACCTGGCCAATCCGAAGAATGCCTGGCGCGCCTTCTCCCGTTTCCGCACTTCGTGGCTGTCGCGCGAAGGCGTGTTTGCCATGATTTTCATGCCGCTGGCGCTCATCTACCTGGCCAGCATCATGTTCGACGCGCCCTTGTGGCTGCGCGAAATCAGCGGCTTCCTGACCGCCGTGCTGGCCTGGATCACCGTGTTTTCGACCGGCATGATCTACGCTTGTCTGAAGACCATCCGCCAGTGGAATACGCCGCTTGTGCCAGCCAACTATCTGGCGCTGGGCTACGCCAGCGGCAGCCTGCTGCTGCTGCTGGGCGCAGTCATCTCCGGGCTCGATACCATGCCCTATATCGCGATGTCGGCCCTGATCGTGGCGATCGCGGCAGTGCTCAAAGCCATTTACTATTTCTGGATTCGCGACCCCGGACTTTCGCCCACTATCAACACCGCAACGGGACTGACCCGAGCGAAGGTGAAGCTGCTGGATACCGGGCATACGCACGGCACCTTTCTTACCCAGGAATTCGGCTATCGCCTGGCGCGCAAAAAGGCAGGCCTTATCAAGACACTGGTATTCGTCATCGGGTTTGGTTTGCCGGGACTGATGCTGATCGCGGTATTTAACGGAGAAAGCGGGCAGTTCGCGGCACTGGCGGCCGCATTGGGGGGGCTGATCGGCGCGGCCATGGAGCGCTGGCTATTTTTTGCCGAGGCACGGCATGTCGTGAATCTGTACCACGGTGCACAGCGTTGTTAACCCGCATAGAGGTGGGGGTTTGCTTGGCCTGACAGCGGAATTTGGTTATATTAGTAAATTCTAATTTCCTTTGCGGGAGCATTACGACTATGTTTGGATTGTCCGGTTTCAAGGAAGTCGACCCTGCCTACGTTGCCGAAATCGCCGCCAAGGGTGCGCACCTCATTGATGTGCGTACGGAAGCCGAGGTTGCACAGGGCGTCATCGGTGGCGCGATCCACATTCCCCTGCATTTGCTGCCGTTGCGTGCCGCTGACATTCCCCAGGACAAACCGGTGGTGATCTACTGCCGTTCCGGTGCGCGATCCGCTCAAGCCTGCGCGTTCATGGCCTCCAAAGGCTACAGCAACATGCACAATCTGGCTGGCGGCATCATGGCCTGGGCGCGCTCCGGGAACACTCTCGCACAGCCTGGCTGACCGGCGGAAAAACGCTCATAAGCAAAGCTGATCGGAGACCAAATTTTGTTGCAATGGTGTGGCTTCTGGTTTAAGGTACCGCAGCATTTTTTATGCTCGCCGATTAATGTTAGGAGAACAACATGAACTTCGATAAAGAACTCGACGCACGTGGTTTGAACTGTCCGCTGCCCATCCTGCGCGCCAAGAAGGCCCTGGCTGAAGTCGGCAGCGGTCAGGTGCTGAAAATCCTGTCCACCGATCCGGGTTCGGTCAAGGATTTTGCCGCTTTCGCCAAGCAGACGGGTAACGAACTGCTGTCCACCGCAGAAGCGGGTGGCGAATTCACCTTCTTCATGAAGAAGAAGTAAGTCAGAAGCCCGGATACGCGCGCCGTCTGTTCGTTCGAACACACGGCGCCGTTTTTTTTTAACGGTACAGGAGAAAGAGCTATGGATACTAAAAAAATGGCCATAATCGCTACCAAGGGCACGCTGGACTGGGCCTATCCCCCGTTCATCCTGGCGTCCACTGCAGCGGCACTGGGCTATGAAACCCAGATTTTCTTTACTTTCTACGGCCTTCAGCTCGTCCGCAAAGACCTGTCCGGCCTGAAAGTCAGCCCGCTCGGCAATCCGGGCATGCCGATGAAGATGCCTTTCGGGCCCAAGTGGTTCAAGAGCATCAACTGGAATATGCCCAACGCCATTCAATCGCTGGTTCCCGGCTATGAGAGCGTGGCAACCGGTCTTATGAAAATGACCATCGCCAACAATGGTGTGGCAACCATTCCCGATCTGCGCAGCCTTTGCCAGGAGGCCGAAGTCAAATTCATCGCCTGTCAGATGACGGTCGAACTGTTCGGTTTCGAACACGCTGATTTCATCGATGGACTCGAATACGGCGGCGCGGCCACCTTCTTCGAATTCGCGGGCGAGACCGATATCTGCCTGTTCATCTGAGCGAACGCGGGATGACAGAACGATGGTGGGCCGGAGTGATCCGGCTCATTTTTTTATGTGTCATTTGTACCACAGCAAATGGTAGTCCATCGGAAATAATAATCGCGCCGCCCTTGTTTGCGGCCGATTACACGCGTAGCCTTCGTCAGCAGCATCTAATAAATTTATCAACAACACCTAGTTTTCTGAGGAGAAACCTATGAAATTCACCCGAGTATTCGCTTTTATGGCACTGGCCGGCCTGACGGGCAGCGCATTTGCGACCAATGGCTATTTTTCGCATGGCTACGGGATGAAAGCAAAGGGCATGGGGGGGGCGGCTACGGCGTCATACGACGACGCATTCTCCGGTGCGAACAACCCTGCGGCCGCTGCGTTCGTGGGCAATCGTTTGGATCTTGGCGCAGACTTGTTCAGTCCTCGCCGCGAAGCGAGCCGGACGGGTTTGGGCCCATTCGATTTCAGCGCTGACAGCGACAGCAAATATTTCATCATTCCCGAATTCGGTTATAACCGCATGGTCAACAGCAATTTGGCCATGGGGATCACCGTTTATGGCAATGGCGGCATGAATACGGATTACCCGGGCGGACAGCTGGATGCCGGCATGTGTGCGGGCGGTGCGCCAAATGGCATGCCGGCCAACGCACTGTGCGGGGCGGGCAGCCTGGGGGTGGACTTGATGCAGCTGATTATTGCGCCGACCGCCGCGTATAAAATCGCACCCAATCACTCGCTTGGCATCTCGCCGTTGTTGGGTTATCAGCGGTTCAAGGCAGAAGGCCTGCACGCATTCGGAGCCGCCACGATGGATGCGGGCAATCTGACCAACCGCGGCTATGACGATTCGTTCGGCTACGGCGTTCGCATCGGATACATGGGGAAAATCACTCCGACCATCACGATTGGCGCGGCCTATGCCAGCAAAATGCAATTCGAGGAGTTCAGCAAATACAGTGGCTTGTTTGCTGAGCAGGGCGATTTTGATATCCCGGAAAACTACAACCTGGGAGTCGCATGGCAAGCCACGCCGGTCCTGAAACTGGCGCTTGATTATCAGCGAATCAATTACAGCAGCGTTGCTTCGGTAAGCAATCCCAGTACGAACGCATTCATCCCCGCGCCTTTGGGCGCAGACAACGGTCCCGGATTTGGCTGGAGCGATATCGACGTCTGGAAACTGGGGGTTGAGTACAAATACAGCGGCAATCTGACGCTGCGTGCGGGCTACAACCATGGCGACAATCCCGTTACGGCACGTGACGTGACTTTCAATATTCTGGCGCCTGGCATTATCAAGGATCACGCGACGCTGGGCTTTACGTATACGCTGGCCTCGGGTAACGAGCTGACGGTGAGCTACATGCATGCATTCAAGAATGACGTGACTGGTACTTCGATTCTGCCGGCATTCAGCGGCAATCCGCCTTCCGGAACGGAGAAGATCGATATGTATCAGAACTCCCTTGGGGTTCAGTACAGCTGGAAAATGTAAAGACCGTGGCCTTGGCCTTTTCGAGCCGGGATGACCCGGCTCGAAAAGGCCGGCAACAAAAAAGCGCAGCCAAGGCTGCGCTTTTTTGTTGCCGGCACCGCTTATCCCAGACGATCGTGCTGGGCTTCCATCTTCTGCAGCATGGTGCCGAAATCCGCGAGTCGGGCCCGTTCTTGCGCGACAACCGTGGCCGGTGCCTTGTCGACGAAACTCGCATTGGCGAGTTTGGCTTCGGCTTTTCTGATTTCAGCCTGCAATCGAGCAATTTCCTTTTCGAGCCGTATGCGTTCGGCTTCTCTGTCAATTTCAACGACCAGCATCAGGCGCATCTCGCCGACCAGGGCGACGGGGGCGTCTGCGTCTTCCAGACGGGATACGGCCTCGACACCGGAGAGCTTGGCAAGCGACTGGATGTAAGGTGCGAGTGCCTCGACGAGCCTGGCATCGCCTTCGACGATGAGCGGGACACGTTGCGCGGGAGAAAGATTCATTTCACCGCGCAGGGTGCGACAGGCGCCGACCAGCGCTTTGAGGGTGGCGATGCGTGTTACTCCAGCTTCGTCGGCGGTGAAATCGTCCGGGCGCGGATAAGCGGCGAGCATGAGACTGTCGCCGGTCGCGCCCGCAAGCGGTGCGGCTTTCTGCCATAGTTCTTCGGTGATGAACGGGACGATGGGGTGAGCCAGCCGCAAGGCGGATTCGAGCACGGTCGCGAGCGTGCGGCGCGTAGCGCGCTGCTGCGCGTCGGTGCCGCCGTTGAGCTGTACTTTCGCCAGTTCCAGATACCAGTCGCAGAATTCGTCCCAGACGAATTCATAGATCGCGCGCGCAGCCTGGTCGAAACGGTAGATCGCAAAACTTTCGCGTACGTCGACGACCGCCTGCCGCAGTCGTGTGACGATCCATTTGTCGGCATCGGAATACTCGAATGCCGCTTGCGTGCCGTCGAAGCCGAAGTCGTGGCCCTCGAGGTTCATCAGGGCGAAGCGCGTCGCATTCCATAGTTTGTTACAGAAATTGCGGTAACCCTCGCAGCGCTGCAGATCGAATTTAATGTCGCGGCCATGGGTGGCGAGGCTGGCGAACGTGAAACGCAGGGCGTCGGTTCCGAATGCGGCGATGCCTTCTGGAAATTCCTTGCGTGTGCGCTTTTCGATGGCTGGCGCCTGTTTCGGATCCATGAGGCCGCTGGTGCGCTTGGCAACCAGTGCATCGATGCCAATGCCGTCGATGAGATCGATGGGGTCGAGCACGTTGCCCTTCGATTTACTCATTTTCTGGCCTTCGGCGTCACGGACGAGGCCGGTGACGTAGACCTCGCGGAACGGCACCTTGCCGGTGAAGTGCAGTGACATCATCACCATGCGGGCGACCCAGAAAAAGATGATGTCGAAACCGGTGACGAGCACCGAGGTCGGCAGATAACGTTCCAGTTCGGGCGTCCGATCGGGCCAGCCCAGGGTTGAGAACGGCCAGAGGGCGGACGAGAACCAGGTGTCGAGCACGTCGCTGTCCTGGATGAGCGGACGGCCGCCGGCCTGCTTGCAGGCCTCGGCCTCGTCGTGCGCGACGTAGAAATTGCCATCCTCGTCGTACCAGGCAGGGATACGGTGCCCCCACCAGAGCTGGCGCGAGACGCACCAGTCCTGGATGTTCTCCAGCCATTGGCGATAGGTGGTGGTCCAGTTTTCCGGCACGAACCGGAGTTCGCCGCTATCGACGACGGAAAGCGCGCGCTGGGCCAGGTTTTCCATGCTCATGAACCACTGGTCGGTGAGCATTGGCTCGATCACGACATTGGTGCGGTCGCCACGCGGGATCATGAGCTTGTGCGGCTTGGCCGAGACCAGCAGCTCCTGTGCCTGTAGTTCATCCAGCAGTTTCTGGCGTGCGGCGTAGCGGTCAAGGCCCTGGTATTCGGCAGGACAGACGTCGCTCATCTTCGCATCGGGCGTGAAGACGCTGATGGCCACGAGTTTGTGACGCTGTCCGACCTGCCAGTCGTTGAAGTCGTGCGCGGGCGTGATCTTGACGACGCCGGTGCCGAACGCGGGGTCGACGTATTCGTCGGCGATGATGGGAATGCTGCGTTCGGCAATGGGCAGTCGCACTGTCTTGCCGATGAGGTGTGCGTAGCGTTCGTCGGCGGGGTGGACCGCGACGGCGGTGTCGCCGAGCAGGGTCTCGGGACGGGTCGTGGCGACGGTCAGATGGCCCGAGCCGTCTTCGAGCGGGTAGCGGATGTCCCAGATGAAGCCGTCTTCTTCCTGCGAGACGACTTCCAGGTCGGATACGGCGGTCTGCAACACGGGGTCCCAGTTGACCAGACGTTTGCCGCGATAGATCAGGCCTTCACGATACAGGCGTACGAATACTTCGGTAACCGCCTTCGACAGGCCGTCGTCCATGGTGAAGCGTTCGCGGCTCCAGTCCGGGCTGGTACCGAGCCGGCGCATCTGCCGGGTGATGGTCGAGCCGGAATGCGCTTTCCATTCCCAGACTTTTTCGAGGAATTTTTCGCGGCCGAGGTCGTGGCGCGAAACCTTCTGTGCGTCGAGCTGACGTTCCACGACGATCTGGGTGGCGATACCGGCATGGTCGGTACCGGGTTGCCATAGGGTGTTGTCGCCGTCCATGCGGTGGAAACGGACCAGTGCATCCATCAGCGTGTGCTGGAACGCGTGGCCCATGTGCAGTGTGCCGGTGACGTTGGGCGGCGGCAGCATGATGCAATAGGCCGGCGCACTGGCCGCATCGCCTGCCTTGAAGTAGCCGGCGCTTTCCCAGCGGGCGTACCAGTGTTTCTCGATCTCGGCGGGTTCGAAGGATTTGGCGAGTTCCATGATGCGGGGGCAGGACAACAAAACGCCGATTATCCCAGAAGGCGCGCGTTCTCGGACGGCGGTCCCCTATGTGCGGGAGCAATTACTCGCGGGGCGGCTTCAGCGTGTCCGTCAGGGTGTCGCGCACGATCTCCCGTACATGGACGTCGAGTTGGGCAAGGAGGGCGGCGAGTGTCTGGTCGAGATTGCGGTGCAGTTCTGCGGCGATTCTTTGTTCGACGATTTCAGTGAGGCGGGGAGCAAGCGCCTGCATCAGGCGATCCACAAGTGCGTCCTCGTCCCCCGGCCTGCCGGCATCCGGCGATAGGACAGGGCCCGGCCCTATCGCGGAGACGGCAGTATCCGGAGGCAGGCTGGCGGGCTCTTCGGGCGGCGAACCGCGTTCGATGACCTGGGTCAGCACCGGCAACCAGCCGGGTGCCGCGGACGGCGGGGTCTCCGGCGCCGGGGGCGGGTTCTTGGTCTCTCCTCGATGCCTTTTCAGCAGCGCATCCATCTTGTGCAGAAGCGGATCCTCGCTGCTCACTTCAATTCCCGTGCGCGCGTAAATCGTGCGTTGTGAGGGCATAGCCGCGCGACTGGTAGAAGCGATAACGCTCGCGGCCGTGTGCCCGGCTTGTGTCGTCCAGTCCGACGATCTCGACCAGACGCTCGAAGCGTGCGAAGGCGGGGGGCTCCGTCTGGCCGAGGTTGATCATGACATCGGCCTGCGCCAGCGCATCGGCATGAATGCCGATCAGCACGGGCGTTTCGCCCGCCAGGGCATCGGTGTCACGACAGTGCGGTACGAAGCCCAGCGCCGGGGTCGTCCACAGCAGCCGGTCGATGCTGTCGGCGATGGCGGGGTCGGGCGCGTGGATCAGCACGCGTTTGCCCTGCGCGTGTGCCTTGGCCGCCACGCGCCGGGCAACGTCGAGCGGATTCACGGCAAAGGTATAGAACAGGATTTCGGTCACGTCGGTGCCGGTAGTCGAATTCAGACCTTGTCTGCGCGATTCAGCAGAAAATGCATCAGGAGCCCGACCGGCCGGCCGGTCGAGCCCTTGTCCCGGCCGCCCTTGTAGGCCGTACCGGCGATGTCGAGATGCGCCCAGTGGTATTTCCGGGCAAACCGTGACAGGAAGCAGGCGGCCGTGATCGAGCCACCCGGCCGGCCGCCGATGTTGGCCATGTCGGCGAGACTGCTTTTCAGCTGATCCTGGTAGTCGTCCCATAACGGCATGCGCCAGACGCGGTCCCAGGCGTCGTCGGCGGCGTGTTCGATCTCGCGGGCCAGCGGGTCATGGTTGGCGTACAGCGCGCTGGGGTGCGCACCGAGCGCGATCACGCAGGCGCCGGTCAGCGTGGCGAGGTCGACGACGGCCTCAGGTTCGAAGCGTTCGGCGTAGGTCAGCGCGTCGCACAGGATGAGGCGCCCCTCGGCGTCGGTGTTGAGGATTTCGATGGTCTGGCCGGACATCGAGGTGACGATGTCGCCCGGCTTGTTGGCGGTTGCGTTCGGCATGTTTTCGCACGAAGGGACGAGGCCGACGACGTTGAGCTTGAGGCCGAGCTCGCCGATGGCGCGGAACGCCCCGAGCACCGCGCCGCCACCGCTCATGTCGTAGTTCATCTCGTCCATTTCGGCGGGCGGTTTCAGCGAGATGCCGCCTGAATCGAAGGTGATGGCCTTGCCGACCAGCACGACGGGCTTTTCGCCCTTGGCGCCGCCTTCGTGTTTGAGCACGATGAAACGCGGCGGCTTGTCGCTGCCCTTGCCGACCGAGAGGAAGGAGCCCATGCCCAGTTTCTCGCAGGCGGCCTGGTCGAGTACTTCGCAGCCGAAGCGGTAGGTCTTCGCCAGTTTGCGCGCTTCGGTGGCGAGATACTCGGGCGTGCAGACGTTGGACGGCGTATTGCCGAGGTCCTTGGCGAGACCGATGCCGTGCGCGATGGCCAGGCCGCGCGCGAGGCCGATTTCGCCGAATTTGAGTTCGCCGCGGCGCGACACGGCGAATACCGCGCGCTTGAGCGGCCGGCGCGGTTCGCTGGTCTTGCTTTTCATGAGATCGAAGCGGTAGAGCGCTTCGTGCGCGGCGATTACGGCCTGTTCGATGTTCCAGGCGACGTCGCGCTTCTTCACGGGAATTTCGGACAGGGTGATCGTCGCTTCCATCGATCCGGTGTCGCGCAGGGTGCGGATCGCGCAGGCGATGGCGTCACGGTAGGCCTTTTCGTGGAAGTCGCGCTCCTTGCCCAGGCCGATCAGCAGCACGCGGTCTGCGAGAATATTGGGTACCCGGTGCAGCAGCAGGGTGCTGCCGGCCTTGCCGTCCATGTCACCGCCACGCAGGATATCCGACAGATAGCCGTCGCTCGTGCGGTCAATGTCGACGGCCGGTGCCGAGAGCTTGCGGCTCTCGAACACGCCGACGACGACGCAGGCGGTGCGCTGCTTTTCGGGTGCCCCGCTTTTTATGCTAAATTCGAGATCGATTTCCTTGTTTTCCATGTCCGTGCTCAAAAAAGACCAATTTGCTGCGCGCGCGTCGGGCGCGGTGCTTCAGGCGATTATTGGCGCGGGCATGGCTGAATGTCAAAAGTCCACGTCCGCCCCCGCCCGGGGGCGCAGATAGCATGCTGTATCGTCGTGCGCTGACCCGCGAAATGGGCCTGACCACCGGCGCGGTGCTCGCGGTGCTCGTATCGATTGCGCTGGTCATTCTCTTCATCCGTCTGCTGGGCGATGTCGCGCGGGGCGAGCTCGCCAACGAGGCGGTATTCGTGTTCCTCGGCTTTTCACTGCTGTATTTTCTGCCGGTCTTGATGACCATCGCGCTGTTCGCGGGCGTACTGATGCCGCTGTCCCGCATGTGGCGGGACAGCGAAATGGTGATCTGGTTCAACGCAGGCCTGTCGCTGACGCAGTGGATACGGCCGGTGATGACGTTTGCAGCGCCCTTTGCGCTGGTCATTCTTTTACTGACGCTGGTGCTCAATCCCTGGGTGCAGAGCAAAAAGAACGACTATAGACAGGATCTGCAAAGCCGCAGCGACAGCGCGATGATCGTGCCGGGCATGTTCGCCGAATCCGGCGGAGGCGAGCGCGTCTATTATGTCGATTCGCTGAATCCCCTGACGGGCGTGGTGCGCAACGTGTTCATGCAATCCCGTCTGGATGGCAAGCTGGGGCTCGTGGTCGCCAAGGAGGGCAACTATACGCAACTGGAGGACGGTTCGCGTTACTTGGTGTTCCACGAAGGCCGCCGTTACGAAGGCGTGCCTGGCCAGCTCGACTACCGGATCGTGCGTTTCACGCGTTACTGGATGCGACTCGATCCTGCCGAGGTGCAGCCGCGGCAGACCAACGTCCGGCAGGTGTCGCCGATCGCGCTGCTCGACGACGACTCGCCGGCTGCCCGGGCCGAGCTGCTGTGGCGTCTGGGCGTGCCGCTGTCCGCGCTGGTGCTGGCTGCGATGGCCATTCCGCTCAGTTTCGTCAATACGCGGGCGCGCCGTTCCTACGGCCTGATCGTCGCACTGCTGCTTTATTTCATTTACAACAACATGGTTTCGCTGGCTCAGGCCTGGGTCGGGCAGGGCCGGTTCGATCCATGGCTCGGTATGGCGGCTCCGCATGCCGCGATGCTGCTTGCCGTGGTGGTCCTGTTTTATCTGCGCACCCAGGGGCGCTCGTTCCGGAGGCGGCGCGCATGAGCCTGCTGGCCCGTTATCTCGGCGCGCAGATCGTGACGGCCGCTGCGTTCGTGCTGCTGGCCCTGCTGGCACTGTTTGCCTTCTTCGACGTCATTCAGGAGATCGGCAGTCTGGGCCGCAACAATTACGGTCTCGGCCAGATTTCGGTGGTGGTGCTGCTGAATGTGCCGGGTCATCTTTATGAGATTCTGCCCATCGCCGCACTGATCGGTACCCTGTTTGCGCTGTCGCGACTGGTTGCCAATTCCGAATATGCGGTCATGCGGGTGTCGGGCCTGTCGAGCTGGCGAATGGCGGCCTACTTCGGCGCCATCGGCGTACTGCTGGCCTTGCTGGCGCTGTTCCTCGGGGAATATGTCGCGCCCTGGTCCGAGCAGGCCGCGCAACGCTACAAACTGACGGTGACGCGTTCGGTCGTGGCGCAGCAATTCCGGTCCGGGCTCTGGGTCAAGGACGGGAATACCTTCGTCAACGTACGTGAAGTCATGCCCGACAACACCCTGCGGCAGATCGAGATCTACGGCTTCGGCACCGAAGGCCGTCTGGATTCGATTCGCGCTGCCGACGAGGCGGACTGGCAGGGCGGTCAGCGCTGGGAGCTGAAGCAGATACTCGAAACGCGCTTCTCGAACGAGGGCATACGTGCGGAGCGGCACGCCAGCCAGGAATGGCAGTCCGTGCTCACGCCCGACATTCTCAGCATTCTTCTGGTTGCGCCGGAGCAGATGTCGGCGCGCACGCTCTGGCGATACGTCGAGCACCTGCGCGAAAACGGCCAGAAGGCGACTCGCTACGAACTCGCACTGTGGTCGAAATTCCTCAATCCCTTCGTGATTCCGATCATGATGCTGATCGCCGTGCCCTTCGCCGTCCAGGGGCCCCGCTCGGCCGGCGCCAGCAGCAAGCTTTTCTTCGGCATTCTGGCCGGCCTGGGATTCCATCTGCTCAGCCGGCTGTTCGGGCACCTCGGTCTCCTGAACGACTGGCCGCCGGCCATGGTGGTCAGCCTGCCGTTGCTGATTTTCCTTGCCCTTGCGCTGGGCGGCATCCGGTGGATGGACCGACGCTGAATCTGGCCGACCGGCTGGCGGCCTGTCTGCGGGCGGCCGATCCGGCAGACAAGCTGGCGTGCGTGCGCGCCTTGCATGCGGACTGGCGGGCAGGACGGGTCGATGCGGCCTGCGATGTGCCCCGCGATGCGATCGATACGCCCGGCCGGCCGCACCGGCCCGATCTGGTGTCGCCGCACCAGGTGCCGCGGCGCCGGCCCGACACGCCTGCGGGGCGGGCTGCGCTCGTCCACGCGCTGGCACATATCGAATTCAATGCCATCAATCTTGCACTCGACGCGGCCCACCGTTTCGCGGGCATGCCGCGTGCCTACTATGACGACTGGCTCGGCGTCGCGGCGGAAGAGGCCCTGCATTTCGAATTGCTGAATGCACACATGGCCGCGATGGGGCACGGTTACGGCGATCTGCCCGGGCACAATGGTCTGTGGGACATGGCGCTCAAGACCGCACATGATCCGCTGGTTCGCATGGCGCTGGTGCCGCGCGTGCTGGAAGCACGGGGTCTGGATGCGACGCCGCTGATCGTCGGCAAACTGCGCGCGGCGGGCGACGGCCGGCTGATCGAAATACTCGCGCTCATCGAGCACGACGAAATCGGTCACGTGGCCATCGGCAGCCACTGGTACGGCTATTTGTGCGCGCAGCGCGGTCTGGAGGCCGATGCAACGTTTCGGCAACTGCTTGCCGACTACGATGCGCCGCCGCTGAGGCCGCCGTTCAATCTTGCCGCACGTCGCCGTGCCGGTTTCAGCGAAGGAGAGCTGGCCTGGCTGACAACGCTGTAAGGTGCGTTGCGCGTGTTCAGAGCCCCAGCGGCGTAGCGGAAATCCGGACGGCGGCGCGTTGCCACAAAGCCTCGAAAGTCTGGTGTAAACGTGTGGCGCGTCCCGGATCGTCCGGATGCATGATGCCGTGCAGCGCGGCCTTGTCCGCACGCAGCAATATGCCGTGCCGGTCGGCCAATGCGAACGCTTCGTCGGGCAAAGGCGTATCGGCTTCGGTCTGCCGGATTTCGAGTACATGCCCAAAATCGCGCAGCAGCCGCATGAGGCGTGGGCAGTCGCGTGTCAGATGGCGGGTGTCGTCGAACAGGCATTCGATGCGCCGTCCGCCGCCGGCTGCGCAAAACGCGCGCAGCACTGCATGACGATCCGTGTCGTCGAGTGCCCAGGGCAAGGGCTCACGGTCGTACAGGCGGATCAGACGGTGCGCGCCGGCCAGCAGCGTGTCGAATGCGGCGCGGCCCTCGGCCGGAGTGTCGAAGGTTAGGGCATTCATGGTGCGGCGATCTCCAGCCACCCCGCCGCATACCAGTCGTAAAGACAGCCGGGCAGAGGGTCTGGAGAGGCGGGCAGCTCGCGTGTATCCGCCAGTCGTTGCAAGGCGGCGGATTCTTCGGGTGACGCGTCAAGCGCTTCGCCATTGATGTAAAAACGCATGCCGATGAACAGCAGGCGTGAGCGGCGGTCGAGCCGCACTCCCTGCCTGCCGGCCTGTCGTTTGAATGCGGCCGGCGTAAGCGGTGTCTCGGGGGGATCGAAGAATACGCTGGGTTTCGGTTCGGAGAGATACAGCCCCGCAAAGTCGGCGACCGTCTGCCGGTCCCATTTGATCCGCCCGATCATGCGCTCGATCTGCACCAGCATCGCGCGGCCGATTTCGCCGGGGTGACGCTGCGGGTGAAGGCCGGGGTCGGCGTAGCGCCCGTCCAGGGTCACGGTGTCCTGCAAATGCATCAGGAAAGCGTGCGCCAGTTCCTCGGCGGTGGGCGCGCGAAAGCCGATCGAGTAGGTCGTACAGGCATCGACGGCCACACCGTGGTGAGCGATCTGTGGCGGCAGGTATAGCATGTCGCCCGCCTCCAGCACCCATTCCGTTTCCGGTTCGAACCGGCGCAGGATTCTGAGTGGCGCGTCCGCCAGGCAAGTGAGATCGGTCTGCGCGCCGATCTGCCAGCGGCGGCGCCCGGGCCCCTGCAGCAGGAACACGTCGTAGGAGTCGAAGTGCGGCCCCACGCTGCCGCCAGGCGCGGCGTAGCTGACCATGAGATCGTCCAGCCGGGCATGCGGCACGAAATCGAAGCGGCGCAGCAGGGCGTCGGCTTCGGGCAAGTGGTGGTTGAGCGACTGCACCAGCAGCGTCCAGTGGGTTTTCGGCAGCCGTTTGAAATCGGCGGCGCGGAAGGGACCGTGGTCGAGCCGCCAGCGGCGGCCCCGGCCTTGCACCAGACGCGATTCGACGTCGTCCCGACGGGCCAGTGATTGCATTTCGGCGGGCGTCAGCAGACCGGCGAAGCCGGGCACGGCGTTGCGGATCAGCAGCGGCTTCTTGTGCCAGTATTCACGCAGGAAGCGGGTGGGCGTGAGTCCGCCGAGCAAGGGGGTTTTCATGCAAAAGATTATAGCGATGCGGCCGGATTTGCCCTGTAGAATGCGCCGAAAAACGCAGCGGAGCGAACATGCTGAAGCCAGGAGATCGTGCCCCGGATTTTTCCAATCCGGACGCGGATATGAACATCGTCGAGCTGTCCCAGTTCATGGGCAAGATGATCGTGCTGTATTTTTACGTCCGTGACGACACGCCCGGCTGCACGGCCGAAGCGATCGAATTTTCCGAACTGGAGAACGATTTCTCCAAACTGGGCGCGGTCGTGCTGGGCATCTCGCGCGACGATTGCATCAAGCACAGCGAATTCCGCGACAAGCACGGCATCAGCGTGCGTCTGCTGGCCGACAAGGAACAGGCGACCTGCGAGGCCTACGGTGTGCTGCAGGACAAGGAGGTGGACGGCGTCATGCGCAGGAGCATGGTGCGTTCCACCTTCGTCATCGACAAGCAGGGTGTCATCCGTCACGCCCTGTATGGTGTGTCCAGCCGCGGCCATGCGGCGGACGTGCTCCAACTGGTAAAGGATCTCAAGTGAATATTGGCAAGGATACGGTCGTCACTCTCACCTACGTCGTCCGCGATCTCGACGGGCGCATGCTCGAGGAAAGCGACGAGCCCGTGAGCTATCTGCATGGCGGCTACGACAACATTTTTCCGGCGGTCGAAAAAGCGCTCGAGGGCAAAGCCACCGGTGACAGCGTCGATCTCAAGCTGCAGCCGCCGGACGCTTTCGGCGATTACGACGAACAGCTCGTCCGCATGGAGGCGCGCGACGCGTTCCCGGACAATGTCGAGGTCGGCATGCAGTTTGTCGGCGCACCGATCGACGGTGGCGAGGAAATGCTCTACACCGTGACGGATATCGCTGAAGACAAGATTGTGGTCGACGGCAACCATCCCTATGCGGGGCAATCGGTGCATTTTCAGTGCACCGTGACCGAGGTGCGCGCGGCCACCTCGGACGAGGTGGCGCATCGCCATGCCCATGGTGCGCATGGCCATCACCACCATTGAACGATCGGCGGGCCGCCGCCGGGCTGCTAAAATGACGGGCTCGCTTCGCATCGTTACCGCGTGATGAAAACCACTTTCCTCGATTTCGAACAACCGATCGCCGAACTCGAAGCCAAGATCGAAGAGCTGCGCTTCGTACAGGACGACTCGGCCCTCGACATCTCGGAAGAAATCCGCCGCCTGCAGAAAAAGAGCCAGACGCTCACCAAGGATATCTACGCCAAGCTGAGCGCCTGGCAGGTGTCGCAGGTGGCGCGTCATCCGCAGCGGCCCTACACGCTGGATTACGTGCAGGGCCTGTTCACGGAATTCTCCGAACTGCACGGCGACCGCGCCTTTGCCGACGATGCCGCGATCGTTGGCGGCATGGCCCGCTTCAACGGCGAACCGGTCATGATCATTGGCCATCAGAAGGGCCGTGACACCAAGGAAAAGATCCACCGCAATTTCGGCATGCCGCGCCCCGAAGGGTATCGCAAGGCCCTGCGCCTGATGCGGCTGGCCGAAAAATTCCGCATGCCCATCCTGACCTTCATCGACACGCCCGGCGCCTATCCGGGCATCGGCGCCGAGGAACGCGGGCAGTCGGAAGCCATCGCGCGCAATCTCTACGTGATGGCCGAGCTGAAGACGCCCGTCGTTTGTACCATCGTCGGCGAGGGCGGCTCCGGGGGCGCGCTTGCGATCGGCGTAGGCGATCGCACGCTCATCCTGCAGTATTCGACCTATTCGGTCATCTCGCCCGAAGGCTGCGCCTCCATTCTCTGGAAAAGCGCCGACAAGGCCTCGGTTGCGGCGGAAACCCTGGGGATCACCGCCGATCGTCTCAAGAGCAACGGTCTGGTCGACCGCATCGTCGAAGAGCCGCTGGGCGGCGCACAGCGCGACTGGGACGTCATGTTCCGCAACATGCGCCGTGCCCTAACCGACACGCTCGCCGAATTGCGCAAGCAGCCGCTGGACGATTTGCTGGACGCGCGCTACCGGCGTCTGCGGGCGTATGGCAGCTTCAAGGAAGTCCCCGCCAAATAACGCCCTCGCCCGGATCGAGGCGCACGTGGCAGACATGGTCGCGCGCCATGTGCCGGCGGGCGCGCGACTGTTATTGGGGTTTTCCGGGGGTCTCGATTCCTCTGTCCTGCTGCATGTGCTGGCTGCGCTGCGTGCGCGTCATCCGTTCGCGCTGGCGGCGGTGCATGTGCATCATGGTCTGTCGCCGAACGCCGATGCCTGGGCGGATTTCTGTGTGCGAATGTGCGCCGCGCACGCGGTGCCGCTGACGCTTGCGCGTGTGAGAGTCGATTGCGACGATCCGGCGGGCATCGAAGGCGCGGCACGGCAGGCGCGTCGCCACGCGTTCGAGGCCTGTTCCGGCGATTTTCTGCTGACCGCCCAGCATCGGGACGATCAGGCCGAAACTTTTCTGCTGCAAGCCTTGCGAGGGGCAGGCCCCAAAGGTCTGGCGGCGATGGCCGAATGCCGGCGTCCGTCCGGATCGCGCCTGGTCCATTTGCGCCCCTTGCTGGCGGTGTCGCGCGAGGATCTGCATGCGGCGGCATGTGCAGCGGGGATCGAATGGGTCGAGGATGAGAGCAACGCGGATACGCTTTACCGGCGCAACGCCCTGCGTCATCGCGTGCTGCCGGCCTTGCGCGAGCATTTTCCCGCTGCCGGTGCGGCTCTTGCGCGTGCGGCCGCGCACCAGGCCGAGGCGGCCGGCCTGCTGGACGAGCTGGCTCGGCTCGATGCGGCGGGCAGCCTGACGGGTGAGCGGCTCGATTGCGCGGCGCTGGCGGCCTTGCCGCGCGCGCGCGCGCGTAATCTGCTGCGTTATTTCCTGGCCGGCCGCGGCGCGCGCATGCCTGGCGCGCGCCGTCTCGACGAAGCGCTGCGCCAGGTTTGCGACGCCCGTGCCGACGCACAAGTGCGCGTCGCGCTGGAAAATGCGGAGCTGCGCCGCTACCGGGGGGGCGCTTACGTGGTGGGCGCCATACCGTCGCCCGAGCCGCAGGTTTGGCTGGGTGAACCGGCATTGACGCTGCCCGGCCTGGGCACGCTGCATTTGCGCCGTGAAACCGGCCGGGGCCTGCCGGCCGAGGCGTTGGTGCCGGAGCGTACGGTGCTCGACGTGCGGCGTGGTGGCGAACGGCTGCGCCTGGCGGCGGGCGCACCGACACGCAATCTGAAAACGCTGCTGCAGGCATGCGCACTGCCGCCGTGGGAACGCGAGCGCCTGCCGGTGCTGCGACTGGAAGGCGCGGTGCTCTGGGCTGCCGGTTTCGGCGTGAACGCGGATTGGCAGGTGACGGCCGATGCACCGGGCTGGATGCCCGACTGGCGTCCGGCCGCGGCGGACAGCGCATAGATGCCGTTTGGGCATGGGCCGCACGGCGAGACAGACCGGGGGCGCCGTGCTATCCTAGCGGGCTGATTTTCATCGTTTTTTATCCACTATTTCCATCCCGTCTGGAGCAAGCACATGGCCGTTCAGCGCACCTTTTCCATCATCAAGCCCGATGCCGTCAAAAAGAACGTGATCGGCAAGATCGTCAGCCGTTTCGAATCCAACGGCCTGAAGGTCGTGGCGTCCCGGATGAAGCATCTGTCGCGCCAGGAAGCCGAAGGTTTCTATGCCGTCCACAAGGAGCGTCCCTTCTTCAAGGACCTCGTCGAATTCATGATGTCCGGCCCCGTCGTGCTGCAGGTGCTGGAAGGCGAGGACGCCATCGCCAAGAACCGTGCCCTCATGGGCGCCACCGATCCGAAGAAGGCCGAACCGGGCACCATCCGCGCCGATTTTGCCGAGAGCATCGACGCCAATGCCGTGCACGGTTCCGACGCACCCGAGACGGCCGCAACCGAGATCGCCTTCTTCTTCCCCGCCTGCGAAGTCTACGCGGGCCGCTGAGCCCCTCGATGCCGCAGAATCTGCTCGATTTCGACCTCGAAGGCCTGACCGCCTGGTTCGCCGAGCGCGGCGAGAAGCCCTTCCGCGCCCGTCAGGTGTTCCGCTGGATCCACCAGTCGGGCGTGGCCGATTTCGCGCAGATGACCGATATCGCCAAGTCGCTGCGCGAAAAGCTCGCGGCGGAAGCCGAAGTCCGGGCGCCCGGGATCAGGCTCGCGCATGCGTCGAGCGACGGTACGCGCAAGTGGCTGTTCGAGGTGGGCGTCGGCAACGGCGTCGAGACGGTGTTCATTCCAGAGGACGACCGCGGCACCCTGTGCGTGTCGTCCCAGGTCGGTTGCGCCCTCGAATGCACCTTCTGTTCGACCGGCCGTCAGGGATTCAACCGCAATCTGACCGTGGCCGAGATCGTCGGCCAGCTCTGGGTTGCGCAGCACAGCCTGAAGACGGGGCCGAACCGCATTACCGGCTCGATCGATCCGCGTCCGGTTTCGAACGTGGTGATGATGGGCATGGGCGAGCCGCTCGCGAATTTCGAGAATGTGGTGACGGCGCTGCACGTGATGCTCGACGACCATGCCTATGGCCTGTCGCGGCGGCGCGTGACCGTCTCCACTTCGGGCATCGTGCCGGCGATGGACCGGCTGGCGGAACGCTGCCCGGTGGCCCTGGCGGTGTCGCTGCACGCCCCGAACGACGCCCTGCGCGACGTACTGGTGCCGATCAACAGGAAATATCCGCTGGCCGAATTGATGGCGGCGTGCCGCCGCTACCTCGTCCACGCGCCGCGCGATTTCGTCACCTTCGAATACGTGCTGCTGGCGGGCGTGAACGACACACCGGTGCACGCGCGGCAACTGGTCGAACTGGTGCGCGACGTGCCCTGCAAATTCAACCTGATTCCCTTCAATCCTTTCCCCGACTCGGGCTACGACAAACCGCGTGCCGACGCACAGCGGGCGTTCCGTGAAATCCTGCAGGACGCGGGCTACGTGGCGACGACGCGCAAGACGCGCGGCGACGACATCGATGCGGCCTGCGGCCAGCTGGCGGGACGTGTCGCGGACAAGAGTGGCCGGGTGATCCGGCGCATCCAGAAGGAGGCGGCATGAAGAAACGAAGCCTGCTGGCCGCAGCCCTGCTGCTTCTCGGCGGCTGCGCGGCGCAACCCGGCGGAGGCGGACTGGAGCCGTCCGCCACGCCGGCCGACAGCGACGCGCGCGCGCGCGCGAAAGTCTTCACCGAGCTGGCGACGGCGTACTACGCCCGCGCGTCCTACAAGGTCGCGCTGGAAGAGCTGCGCAAGGCGATCCTGATCGACAACCGCTACGGCCCGGCCTACAACGTGTTCGGCCTGATCTACATGGAACTGGCGGAAGACAAGCTGGCCGAGGAGAATTTCAGGCGCGCGCTCGAACTGGACCGTACCGATTCGGAAGCGCGCAACAATTACGGCTGGTTTCTGTGCTCCCGGGGACGCTACGACGAGGGCCTCGAACAGTTCAGCGCCGCGTTGCGCAATCCGCTCTATGCCCAGCCCGAGCTGGCGATGGCCAATGCCGGCGAGTGCGCCGAGCGGAAAGGCGACCTTGCGTTGGCCGAAGCCAATTTCGGCAAGTCGCTGAAGCTCCAGCCCGACAATCCGAATACCGTGCTGCGCATGGCGGCGCTGCGTTTCCGCCAGGACCGACTGCCCGATGCGCAGCGTTTGCTGGCGCGTTACGAGGAACTGTCGCCCCCCACCGCCGCGAGCCTGTGGCTGGGGGTGCGCGTCGAACGCAAGCTGGGCGACCGCGCGCAGGAGGCGGCCTATGGCCTGCAACTGCGCAAGCGTTTCCCCAACTCGAGCGAGGCGGGGCTGTTGCAATCGGGGCAGTACGAATGAACGACGCCGTCGCCGCGTTTCCGGTGGGACAGGCCCTGCGCGACGCGCGCGAGGCGCAGGGCCTGTCGGTCGAAGACGTGGCCAACCGGCTGCGCCTCATGCATCGCCAGATCGATGCGATGGAAACCGGCGATTTCGCGAGCCTCGGACAGCCGGTGTTCGCACGCGGTTTCGTGCGCAATTACGCCCGTCTGCTGGGACTCGATCCCGATCCCATGCTGGCCCGCATGGTCGGTGCGCCGGCTGCCCCCGCGCCCGTCAGCCGCGATGCGCCGCCGCCGCCCAGCCACTGGCTGACCTCGCCCTGGCTGATTCTGCTGCTGCTGGGCGTGCTGCTGGCGGCCGCCGTACCCATCGGCCTCTACTGGTGGCTGAACAGCGGCGCAGACGAGGACATGCCGCCCAGACCCATGCGGAACAGTGTGCCGCTTGCCTCCGCGCCGCCGGCTCCGGCGGTTGCGTCGTCCGTCGAAACTCCGGTGCAGACCGAGTCCGGCACGGCCGATTCCCCGGCCGCCGTCGAACCGGCGGCATCTGCCGGGCAGGCTGAGGCGGCATCCGAGCCGCCGGCGGAAACGCCGGCCGCAACGACCAGCGTCGTGCATCTCGACTTCGGTGGCGAATCCTGGGTCGAGATCAAGGATGCCAGTGGCCGCATGCTGATGCGGCAGCTCAATCCGCCGGGCAGCAGTGTCGACATCAAGGGCCAGCCGCCGTTCGACATGGTGGTCGGCAATGCCGCACAAGTTCGCATGACCTACAACAATCGTCCCATCGATCTCGCGCCGTTCGTCGACGTGTCGGTGGCGCGTTTCACGCTGGAAGAATAGACACCCGCCATGTCCCAGATTGTCAGACGTCCCACCCGTCAGGTGCGGATCGGCCCGGTACGGGTCGGGGGCGACGCGCCCGTGGCGGTGCAGTCGATGACCAACACCGATACGGTTGACGTTACCGGCACCGTCAAGCAGGTTCAGGCGCTGGCCGAGGCCGGGTCCGAACTGGTACGGCTCACGGTCAACTCGCTGGAGGCCGCCGCCGCGGTGCCGCGCATCCGCGAGCGGCTCGACGTGCTGGGCTGTCGCGTGCCGCTGATCGGCGATTTTCATTTCAACGGCCACAAGCTGCTGACGCAGGTGCCCGAATGCGCGCAGGCGCTCGCCAAGCTGCGCATCAATCCGGGCAACATCGGGCGCGGTACGAAGCGCGACGAACAGTTCGCCACGCTGATCGAAATCGCCTGTCGCTACGACAAGCCGGTGCGCATCGGCGTCAACTGGGGCAGCCTCGATCAGGCCATCGCTGCGCGCCTGATGGATGAGAACGCCCGGCGTGTCCAGCCCGAGGAGGCCGAAGTCGTGATGCGCCGCGCGATGGTCGTGTCCGCGCTGGAATCGGCGAAAAAAGCCGAGGAATTCGGTCTCGGCGGCGACCGGATCATTCTGTCGTGCAAGATGAGCCGGGTGCAGGACCTGATCGCGGTGTACCGCGATCTCGCGTCGCAATGCGACTATCCGCTGCACCTCGGTCTGACCGAAGCCGGCATGGGCAGCAAGGGCGTCGTCGCCTCGACTGCCGCGCTGGCCGTGCTGCTGCAGGACGGTATCGGCGATACCATCCGGATTTCGCTCACGCCCGAGCCCGGCGGCGACCGCACGCAGGAGGTGCGCGTCGGCCAGGAAATCCTGCAATCGCTGGGTCTGCGGGCCTTCACGCCACAGGTCAGCGCCTGCCCGGGCTGCGGCCGCACCACTTCGACCGTGTTCCAGGAACTTGCGGCCGACATCGAGACCTATCTGCGCAGGCAGATGCCGGTCTGGCGCAGCCAGTACCCGGGTGTCGAAGCCATGCAGGTCGCAGTGATGGGCTGCGTGGTCAACGGGCCCGGCGAATCCAAGCACGCCAATATCGGCATTTCGCTGCCCGGCACCGGCGAAGTGCCGGTGGCGCCGGTCTATGTCGACGGCGAAAAGACCGTCACCCTGAAAGGCGAGCGCATTGCGGCTGAATTTCAGGCCATCGTCGAGGACTACGTGCAACGGCGTTACGGCCGGGCGGCGTGAGGACGCATGACAAGCAAGCGGAATGGCTCCGGGCCGTTTCGCGTTGAGAACCGTTTGAGGCTATGAGCAACACCATCCAATCCGTGCGCGGCATGAACGACTGCCTGCCCGACACGGCCGAGACCTGGCAGGCGTTCGAGGCCATCGTGCGCGACTGGCTGCGGCGTTATGGCTACCGCGAACTGCGCACGCCGATCCTGGAGCAGACCGGTCTGTTCAAACGCGCCATCGGCGAAGTGACCGACATCGTCGAAAAGGAGATGTACACCTTCGTCGACGAGCTGAACGGCGAATCCCTGACGCTGCGCCCGGAAGGCACGGCGTCTGCCGTGCGTGCGGCGATCCAGCACAACCTGCTGTACGACGGCGGCAAGCGGCTCTGGTACGCCGGCCCGATGTTCCGCCACGAGCGGCCGCAGAAAGGGCGCTACCGGCAGTTTCATCAGATTGGCGTCGAGGCGCTCGGTTTCGCCGGCCCCGATATCGACGCCGAACTGATTGCGATGACCGCCGATCTGTGGCGCGCACTGGGCATCGCGCCAACGCTGCAGCTCAACACCCTGGGCGACGCCGACGCGCGCCAGCGTCACAGGGCCAGATTGATCGCTCACTACGAACAGCATGCCGATGCGCTCGACGAGGATGCCCGCCGGCGCCTGCACAGCAATCCGCTGCGGATTCTCGACAGCAAGAATCCGGCCATGGCACCGGTCAATGCGGCTGCGCCGCGCCTCATGGACGAGCTCGACGGTGCGGCGCGTACGCATTTCGATGGCGTGCGCCGCCTGCTCGACAGTTGCGGCATCGCCTACGAGATCAACCCGCGGCTGGTGCGTGGGCTCGATTACTACAATCGTACCGTGTTCGAATGGGTGACCGACCAGCTCGGCGCGCAGGGCACGGTCTGCGCCGGCGGCCGCTACGACGGCCTGGTCGAGCAGCTCGGCGGCAAGCCGGCGCCGGCAGCCGGGTTCGCGATGGGCATCGAACGCCTGCTGGCGTTGATGGAGGCGGCCGGCACGGTGTGCGCCATGCCCGGGCCCGACGCTTACGTCGTCTATGCGGGCGAGGCGGCCGAGGCCCATGCCTGGCGCGTGGCCGCAGCGTTGCGTGCGGCCGGCCTCGCGGCGGTCCTGCACGCGGGGGGCGGCAGCTTCAAATCACAGATGAAAAAGGCCGATGCCAGCCGCGCGCGCTTCGCCGTCATCATCGGCGACGACGAGGCGGCGGCAGGACAGGTGAGCCTGAAACCGCTGCGGGATACGGGAGAACAGATGCGCGTCGAAACCGATCGGGCGATCGACGTTCTGAAACAGGCATGCATTCAACAAGGGTAAGACGATGGCAACCTACGATCTCGACGAGCAGGAACGGCTGGACGAACTGAAGGCCTGGTGGAAACGCTGGGGGGCGCTGGCGATGCTGGGTCTTGCGGCCGCCATTGCCGCGGGCGCGGGCTGGCGCTACTGGCAGCATCACACGCTGTCGCAGAGCATGGAGGCGGCGGCGGTATACGAGAAACTGGTGCTGGCGCTGACCACCAACGATACCAAGGCGGCCCGTGAAGCCGGGGGCATGCTCATCGACCGCTACGCCGGTACCGCGTATGCCCCGCGCGGCGCCCTGCTGCTCGCCAAGCTGAACGCGGGCGCGCGCGATCTGAAGAGTGCGCAGGCGCAGCTGGAATGGGCCGCCGCCCACAGCAAGGAGCCTTCGGTCAGGGATCTGGCGCATCTGCGGCTCGCCGGCGTGCAATTGGACCAGAAGCAATACGATGCTGCGCTGAAGACGCTCGCAGCCAGCCACAGCGACGCTTTCGCCCCCCGTTTCGCCGATCTGAAAGGCGACATCCTGCTCGCGCAGGGCAAGCCCGCCGAGGCGCGTACGGCCTACCAGAGCGCATTCGACAAGATGACCGAGGACAATCCGTACCGGCCTATCGTCGAACTGAAGCTCGACGCGGTCGGCGGAGGGGCGGGCAAGTGAAGCGGCATCTGCTGATCGCCGGCCTGGCGCTGGCCGTGACCGGATGCAGCACCGTCAGCGGCTGGTTCGGCTCCGGCGCGCCCAAGGTGAAACCCGCGGCGCTGGTCGAATTCAAGCCTGCCGCCGATCTGGCCGAGGCCTGGAAAGCCGACTCCGGCGAGTCCGGCGGTTATCTGCTGCATCCGCATGCGGAAAACGGGGACGTATTCGCGGTCGGTGGCAAGCGCATGGTGCGCGTCGCGGTCGGAAACGGCAGCGCGGTATGGCGTTTCGATGCGGGGACCGATCTCTCCGCCGGCGCGGGAGCGGGCCTGGGGCTGGCACTGGCGGGTACCGCCAAGGGGGACCTGATCGCGGTCGATGTCGCCAGCGGGCAGCTGCGCTGGAAAACCACGCTGTCTTCGGAAGTGGCCGGCCAGCCGGTTGCGGCGGGCGAGATGATCGTCGTGCGTACCGGCGACGGGCGTATCCAGGGGTTGGCGGCCGCCGACGGCAGCCGCAAGTGGGTATACAGCCGGACCCTGCCGCCCTTGAGTCTGCGTGGTTCGGGCGGCATGACGGTCGCCGACGGCGTGCTTTATACCGGATTTCCGGGCGGCAAGCTGGTTGCACTCAATCCGGCCAATGGCGCACAGCTGTGGGAGGCCACGGTCGCACTGCCCCGGGGGGCGACCGAGCTCGAACGCGTGGCGGATGTGATGGGCAATCCGGCCGTCGACGAACGTCGGGCCTGTGCAGTCGCCTATCAGGGGCGCGTTGCCTGTTTCGACCGCGCCAGCGGGGCACCGCTCTGGGCGCGTGACACTTCCAGCAACAGCGGGCTGGCCATGGATGGGCAGAACCTCTACGTCACCGACGACAAGGATGCGATCACCGCCTACGACAAGGCGGCCGGCCGCGCGGTCTGGCGCCAGGACAAGCTGGCCCGGCGCCAGGTCACCGCACCGCTCGCGCTTGGCGCCTGGGTCGTGGTGGCCGACGGCGAGGGCTATGTCCATGTGCTGTCGAGCGACGATGGCCGTTTCGTAGCGCGTGCCAAGGTCGACAGCGGGGTGCGTGTGGCGCCGGTGGACATCGGGCCGGGATTCGCCGTACAGACGGCCAAGGGCAGCATCGTCGCGTTCAGGCTGAAATGAGGCCGGCGAGACGATCGACAACAATGTATGGCGTGCGAACAGAGGAGGGCGAGTAACCCTTCGCGCCGCCCTTGCGGATAACCGGAATTTCCATCGATGCTTCCCACCCTGGTCCTGGTCGGCCGCCCCAACGTCGGCAAGTCCACGCTCTTCAACCGGCTGACCGGCACCCGGGACGCCCTCGTGCACGACATGCCCGGCATGACGCGAGATCGCCACTACGGCCGCGGCCGCATCGGCGGTAAACCTTATCTTGTCGTCGATACCGGTGGCCTGGAGCCGGTCGTCAGGGACGGCATCCTGGCCGAGATGGCGCGGCAGACTCTGCAGGCCATCGACGAGGCGGACGCCGTCATATTTCTGGTCGACGGCCGTGGCGGTCTCTCGCCGCAGGACAAGACCATTGCCGAGCGCCTGCGGCGGGCACGCTGCCCCGTGCTGCTGGCGGTGAACAAGACCGAGGGCATGAACCGCGCGGTGGTGACGGCCGAATTCCACGAGCTCGGTCTGGGCGAGCCGCTGGCGATATCCGGCGCGCACGGCGACGGCGTTGCCGACCTTGTCGCCGAGGCACTGGCGGATTTTCCGGAAACCGAAACGTCGACAGAAGAAGAATTCGGCATACCCAAGATCGCGCTGGTCGGCCGCCCCAACGTCGGCAAGTCCACGCTGGTCAATGCACTGGTCGGGGAAGAACGCGTGATCGCCTTCGATCAGCCCGGCACCACGCGTGATTCGATCTATGTGGCGTTCGAACGTGACGGTAAGCCTTTCGTGCTGATCGACACCGCCGGCGTGCGCCGCCGCGGCAAGGTGTTCGAGACCGCCGAGAAGTTTTCCGTCGTCAAGACGCTGCAGGCGATCGAGGACGCGAACGTGGTCGTGCTGGTACTCGATGCGCGCGAGAACATCTCCGAACAGGATGCGCATCTGGCGGGTTTCGTGCTCGAAACCGGGCGTGCGCTGGTGGTCGCGGTCAACAAGTGGGACGGCCTGCCGCCCGAACGACGCGATGACATCAAGCGCGACATCGCGCGCAAGCTCGCTTTCCTCGATTTCGCGCGCTTCAACTACATTTCGGCGCTCAAAAGCAAAGGGCTGGAGAATCTGCTCAAAGATGTCGAGGCCGCGCACGCCGCAGCCTTCGTCAAGATGCCCACGCCCAAGCTTACGCGCGTGCTGCAGATGGCAGTCGAACAGCATGCGCCGCCGAAGAACGGGCTGTTCCGGCCGAAGCCGCGCTATGCGCACCAGGGCGGCAAGAATCCGCCGGTGATCGTGTTGCACGGCAATGCCCTGGAAGGCTTGCGCGACGACTACAAGCGTTATCTCGAAACCAGTTTCCGCAAGGCCTTCAAACTGCAGGGCACGCCGCTGCGTATCCAGATCAAGGAAGACGAGGGACACAATCCTTTCGAAGGCCGGAAACGCGTTGCGCTTTCCGCCAGCGACGACACGCGGCGGCGGCGCGAGAAACGGATTCGTCGCAAGCTCTACGGCGCAGACTGATGCGCAGGCGGCTCCGCGCATTCTGGCCGGCGCTGGCCATCCTGATCGGATTGATCACGGGTGCGGCCTTTACCGTGCAGGCCGTACGTTCGGCCGACGAGGCGATGCGCATGCAATGGCTGACCGAGGCGCGCCTGATGACGCGTGCGCTCGACTGGGCGGCCGTCGCGACCCTGCATGCCGACCCCGCCATTGCGGCAATGCCCGGGTACGCGCTCGTCAAGCACCAGATGGAGAGCCTGAGGCGGGTCGGTTCGCAGTATCGCTTCGCCTATCTTCTGGTGCGCGGCGACGACGGTGTGGTCCGTTTCCTCGTCGATTCCGAGGAAATCGGATCGCCGGACTATTCCCCGCCCGGCATGGCTTACGCCGAAGCCACCCCTGCGCTGCATGCGCTTTTCGATCAGCCTGCGCTCATGACCGAAGGCCCGGTCGAGGATCGCTGGGGCGTCTGGATCAGTGCACTGGTCGCGCAGCCGGACGAGGCCGGCCAGACACAGGCCGTTTTCGGTGTCGATGTCGACGCGCGTAACTGGCGCGCCGCGCTGGTGCGCGCGGCTCTGCTGCCGTTGGGGGCAACACTGGCGTTCGCCCTGTCAGCGGGGGTGCTGATGCGGGTGCGTGCGCGCATCCGCGACGAGCATGCGCGCCTGCAGGCTTCGGAAGAACGGTTCTATGCACAGGCCCATCACGACAGCCTGACCGGTCTGCCGAATCAGCGGCTGCTCGCCGACCGCATGCAGCAGGCGCTGTCGCACGCGCACCGGATGGAGGGGCGCGCGGCCATCCTGTTTCTCGATCTCGACCGGTTCAAGAACGTGAACGATTCGCTGGGGCACGCGATGGGCGATGCGCTGTTGCGCACTGTCGCCAGCCGCCTGCGCGCCCTGGTGCGCGAGGACGATACGGTAGCGCGACTGGGCGGCGACGAGTTCGTCATCCTGCTGCCCGAGATTCGTCATGACGATGAACCCCGACACGTTGCGCAAAAGATCATCGACGAGCTTGCCAAGCCGATTCCCGTCGGTGGCCAGAGCGTGTCGGTAGGGGTCAGCATCGGCATCGCGCTCTACCCCGACGACGCATTCGACGCCGCCGGCTGGCTGGCCTGTGCCGACCGTGCGATGTATGCCGCAAAAGACAGCGGCCGCAATACCTATCAATTCGCCGATCCACTGCAGAACGCGCGGGCGCGGGACCGCCTGACGATCGAGACCGGCCTGCGGCAGGGCCTCGCGCGCGGCGAGTTTCTGCTGCATTACCAGCCGGTGTTCTCGCTCGCGACCGGTCTGCCGGTCGGCGTCGAGGCGCTGGCGCGCTGGCGCCATCCGGAATGGGGCTGGGTGGCGCCGTCGCGCTTCATTCCCGTCGCCGAGGATTCCGGGCTGATCGTGGCCCTGGGCGAATGGATACTCGCCGAGGCCTGTCGGGCGGCCAGCCGCTGGCAGGCCGACGCGCCCGACCTGCCGGTCATGGTCAACGTTTCCGCACTGCAGTTGCGGCGGCCCGGATTCGAGACGCGGCTGGCCGATGTGCTGCGGGAATCCGGTCTGGCCCCCGCGCTGCTGGAACTGGAACTGACCGAATCGACGATCATGCAGGAAACGCTGGCCGGTTCGGCGATTCTGCAGCGTCTCGCCGAGGAAGGCGCCCGGCTGGCCATCGACGATTTCGGCACGGGATATTCCAGTCTGGCCTATCTGCGCCGGCTCGTGGCGGCTCGCCTGAAGATCGATCGCAGCTTTGTCGCCGACATGGCCGACGATCCGGAGGCGCGCGCGATCGTCGCCAGCATGATCGGGATGGCGCGGGCGCTGGGGCTGAAAGTGACGGCGGAAGGCGTGGAGACCGAGTCGCAGTCGCAGCTCCTGAAAGTGCTGGGATGCGACGATGCGCAGGGCTATCTGTACAGCCGGCCGCTCGAAGAAACGGATCTGCGCGCCTATCTGGCACGCCTGGCGTTCAGTCCAGCCAGCGAACCAGGTAGAACAGCCTGAAGCCTTCGGACGAACGCGACGGGCCGCTGGCCAGCGCGGCGTGCCGGTGTTTTTCCGGCTCGGCGTGGGCGCGCGCTTCGTCTTCGCTGGCGTAGATTTCGACCACGCCTTCGGGATAGCGGGTACGTTTCTTTCCGGAAGGCGAATAGATCACCACCGCCGAGGTACCGACAACCCGGGATTCGATGTCGGTGAACAGGCTGGTGGCTTGCGGCATGGTCAGTGCGTTTTCTTGGGAATGCTGCCGACCTTCACCACGTGGGCGTTCGGCTTCTCGTCGGAGAAATGCGGTTTTTCATCCAGCGTGCGCCCGGTGAGGCGTGCGAGTTCGGTTTCCCGGCTGGAAATCACCATCAGGCAGTCCTTGATGTTCATGACGGTCGCTTCCGTCAGCGGGCTGGGATTGCCGTCGCGCGGCGCGGTATCGCGCACGATCGAGGTAAGCGTCTTGCGCATCATGCGCATCAGCCGCTGTTCGTTGACGAGGGCGTTGTCTTCGTTGTCCATGGTAAAGCTCCGGGAGGGCGCGGCAAGGCGCTCATTGTCGGCGGCGCGGCGGGGAGCGTCAATGCGAATCCCCGTTGCCCGAGGGGATAAAAAGCGCGACTGGGGGTATAAGCAGATTGAACCGCCGCCGCCGGACGGCTGCTTTATGCTTGCCTGCGGAGGAAATACAGCCATGTCAGACCAGCCCGCCGACACCGGCGAAATCCGCGAGATCCGTCTCAACCCCATCGTGCCGGCCGAGTCCGTGCTGGTCGCCACCGCGCGTTCGATGCGGCCCAAAAAAGCCGAGGAACTCGCCCCGCGCGATACCCGCAAGCATGTCGAGACCTGCCCTTTCTGCCGAGGCAACGAGCACAAGACCCCGCCCGCGATCCTGGCCTGGCCCGCCGAGGGCGACTGGCAGATCCGCATGGTCGAGAACCTGTATCCCGTACTGGGTGACGACCGCGCACAGGCGAACTTCAGTTTCGGCCTGCAGCAGACCATCGACGGCTACGGCCGGCACGAGGTCATCATCGATCATTTCGAGCACGGCATCGCCGTCCACGAGATGGCCGAATCGCATCTGGCCGCGCTGTTCGGTGTGTACCAGAAACGCATGCGCCAGCTGTTCGAGTCCGACGATCGCCTGCAGTACGTACTGGTGTTCAAGAACTTCGGCCCGGCGGCCGGCGCATCGATTCCGCATACGCACAGCCAGGTCATCGCGATGCCGGTTGTACCCGAAAACGTGGAGGCCGAAGTGCGCAACAGCGCGGCGCACTATGCCAAACATCATCACTGCATCTTCTGCGCGCTGATCGACGAGGCGCTGACTTTCGAGGCCACGCTCTACGACCGCAATTCGGGCGCGGTGCGCCGCAAGATCAACGTCGGTCAGTATGTGGTCGAGCGTGGCGAGAAATTCATCGCGATCAAGCCTTTTGCCAGCCGCTACGAGTGGGAGGTGCACATCCTGCCGCTGGTGCATCAGTCCGACTTCCTGGATGCGGCGACGACCGATTTCGACGATCTCGCGCGCGTGCTCAGGCGGACGATGGCGCGGCTCGATGCGGTGATCGGCGGCGCGCAGTACAACTTCTTCCTGCATTCGGTCCCGCACGGCAAGGAACGCGGCGCGCACGCCGCGAGCTACCACTGGCATCTGGAAATCTGCCCGCGCACTTCGATCCCGACCGGTTTCGAACTCGGTTCCGGACTGTTCGTCAACACCATCAGTCCCGAACAGGCGGCCGAAAAGCTCCGCACGGTCGAGCTGTAGCGCATGAACGGGCGGCGCGCCGTGCCGCCCGTCCGCATCCTTCAAGTTTTGCGGAATCCGGATCGATATAGGGGCATAGTGCATCCTGAATGATGGATCCATGCATGCCCATGATCTTTCCGTAGCCGATATCGCACCGGGCGACACGCACGTCGACCGCCTGACCGCCCTGTGGAAGCTGTCGGTCCGCTCCGGGCTGTCCGATGCGGAACGCATACGCGCGATGCTCGACATGGCAGCCGCCGTGCTCGACATGGATCTGGTCGTGCTCGGCGAATTCGGAGAGCAGTACACTGCCCGTTATGTCAGCGACCGGCTCGACATATTTCCCGAAGGGACCGTCCTGACTATCGAGGCGGTTCTGTGCCGCGAGGTGTTCCTCCGGCGCGAGTCGCAGCACATTCCCGACCTGCGCATTCATCCGGACTATGCCGGCCACCCCACCGTGACGCGGCTGGGCCTGTTCAGCTATTCCGGCCTGCCGATCGTGGTCGGCAATACAGCGCCCTGGGTACTGGCTTTCCTGCGCCGCCGCGCGGGTACGATGGTCGATCCCGTGGACATTGCCTACATGGAGCTCATTGCCGACTGGCTCGGCAATGCCCTGCAGCAGTCCGCACAGACCGATCTGCTCCAGCGCATGGCGCTGACGGATACGTTGACCGGTTTGCCCAACCGCCGCGCGGCGGAAGAGCGGCTGCAGAAGGAAAAGGCGCGCATTCCGCGCGACGGGCAGGGTTTCGCGATCGCGCTGATAGACCTCGACCATTTCAAATCGATCAACGATCGCTACGGACACGCGGTTGGCGACGAGGTGCTGAAAGCGGTGGCGCACCGTTTTGAGAAAGGCCTGCGCGAAGGCGACTGGGTCGCCCGCTGGGGGGGCGAGGAATTCCTGTTCGTCCTGCATGGCAGTTCGGCCGAGGAGGCGAGCAGCATCATCAAGCGTCTGGCGGACCAGGTCCGCGACATGCCCGTGCGTACCAGCGTGGGCAATATCGCGCTCAGTTTCTCTGCCGGGGTCGCCGCCTACGGCAAGGGGGACGGCGGGATCGAACCGGTGCTCGAAACCATCGATCAGGCGCTCTACCGGGCCAAGGCCGACGGGCGGGATCAGGTCCGCCTGGTCGGGCAGGCCGGCCCGCAGCTGAACGGTCTGTGTCTGCGCGAGGCGCTGGCGCAGGACCGGGTCCGCTACGCTGCGCAGCTGATCGTCGACCTGCAAACCGGCGAAGCCGTCGCCGACGAGGCGCTGGCCCGCATTCTGACGCCCCAGGGCGAGATGGTCGAAGCCCTCCGGTTTGTCGATATCGCCGAAGGCCTGGGTCTGATGGCGGAAATCGACAGTTGGGTGATCATGAACGTGATGCAGCGCTGCGCGGCCCGCATGGCTGCGGGCGGTTCGCCGGATTTCGCCCATTTCGTGAACGTGTCGCCGCAATTTCTGGCGCGGCGTGATCTGGTCGAACAGATGCTGGCCGGCGCAATGGAGCACTGCAAGCGCTGCGGCGTTACCCTCGGCCCCGTCAAGCCGCTGGTACTGGAGCTGACGGAACGTCAGCGGGTGACCAGTCTCGAACGCCTGCGCGCCGATCTGCAGCCGCTCATCGACTTCGGCTTTCGCCTCGCGCTCGACGATTTCGGCAGTGGCTATTCCTCCTATCTCTATCTGGCCAACCTGCCGGTGAGCTTCCTGAAGATCGAAGGCTGGCTCGTGACCCACATGCGTCAGGATCGCAAGATCGCCGGTATCGTCGAGAGTCTGGCCGGTTTCGCGCGCAAGGAGGGCATGCGCACGGTGGCCGAGCATGTGGAAGACCCCGAGACCGCACACATCCTCGCGGATATGGGGGTCGATTACGCGCAGGGCTGGCATTTCGGACGTCCCCAACTGCCCTGACGCACTACAATACCGGTCTCGTCCCCGACCAGACCGATACGATGCTTGTTCGACGCCTATCCGTTGCCAGGAGCCACCGCCTTGTTTGATCGCCACCAGGGCGGCGAACGCGTCGTGCTCGTCGCGGTCGATTTCGGCGGACCGGATTTCCAGGAAAGCGTCGCGGAAATGCGGCTGCTTGCATCCGGCGCCGGGCTCGACATCCTGGGCGAAGTACTGGGCAAGCGGGCGCGGCCCGATGCCGCGCTGTTCGTCGGCAGCGGCAAGGCCGACGAGATCGCGGCGCTGGCCGCCGCCACCGGCGCCGAGGTCGTCATCTTCAACCATGAACTTTCGCCCGCACAGGAACGCAACCTGGAACGCCGCTTCCAGTGCCGGGTGATCGACCGCGTCAGTCTCATCCTCGACATCTTCGCGCGCCGTGCCCGCAGCGCCGAAGGCAAGCTGCAGGTCGAGCTGGCCCAGTTGAAGCATCTGTCCACCCGCCTCGTGCGTGGCTGGACCCACCTGGAACGGCAGCGTGGCGGCGTCGGCATGCGCGGTCCCGGCGAGAAGCAGCTCGAAACCGACCGGCGGCTGATCGGCGTGCGCGTCAAGGCCCTGCAGGAGCGGTTGGCCAGGCTGGGCAAACAGCGCCGCACCCAGCGCCGCGCGCGCGACCGCCAGCGCGTGCAGTCGGTCGCGCTGGTCGGGTACACCAATGCGGGAAAATCCACCCTTTTCAATGCGCTGACGCGGGCCGGAGCGTATGCCGCCGACCAGCTTTTCGCCACGCTGGATACGACCACGCGGAAGATATTCCTGCCGCAGCTGGTCGACCCGGCCGGCGGGCCGGCGGGCGGGGAAGTCGTGCTGTCCGACACGGTCGGCTTCATCACCCGTCTGCCGCACGATCTGGTCGCCGCTTTCCGGGCCACGCTGGAAGCCACGGCCGAAGCCGATCTGCTGGTGCACGTGATCGACGTTGCCAGCCCGGCCCGGGAGCGCCAGATCGATGCGGTGGACAAGGTGCTCCAGGATATCGGCGCAGGCGAGGTGCCCCAGCTCAGGGTCTACAACAAGCTTGATTTGACGGGTATTTCGCCGGGAGTCGCCCGTGACGAATATGGTAAACTCCGCGCCGTATATGTATCCGCGCGGACCGGTACAGGGCTTGAACTTTTGCGCGACGCCTTGTCCGAAATCCTGTCCGATGCGCGTGCCGGGGACGGTGGCGACGCAGCGAACGAGCTTACCTTCCCAACCCTTAATTTTTCCGCATAGGCGCTGAACGAAGACATGGCCTGGAACGACCCGCAATGGGGCAATCGCGATAATCGCAAGAACGGCGGACCGCCCGATCTCGACGAGATGTGGCGCAAGTTCAACCAGAAGCTGAACGGCATGTTCGGCAAGAAATCCGGATCCGGCGGGGACGGCAACGACGCGCCCGCAGGCGGCGGCGGCAATCTGCTGGGACTGTTGGGGCTGCTGGCCTTTCTGGTCTGGCTGGCCAGCGGGTTCTACATCGTCGACGCGGGTCAGCGCGGCGTGGTGCTGCGTTTCGGGAAGTACATCGAAACCACCGAACCGGGACCGCGCTGGCATCTGCCCTGGCCGGTCGAGTCGCGCGAGATCGTCAATATCGATCAGGTGCGCACCGTGGAAATCGGCTATCGCAACAACGTCAAGAGCAAGGTGCTGAAGGAATCGCTGATGCTCACCGACGACGAGAACATCATCGACCTGCAGTTCGCGGTCCAGTACATCCTCAAGGACCCCGAGGAATTCCTTTTCGTCAATCGCGCGCCCGAAGACACCGTGCTGCAGGTCGCCGAGACAGCGATGCGCGAAATCGTCGGCAAGAGCAAGATGGACTTCGTGCTGTACGAGGGCCGTTCCGACATCGCCGCCAGCGCCAAGGTGCTGATGCAGCAGATACTCGACCGCTACAAGACGGGCATCAGCGTCAGCCAGGTCACGTTGCAGAACATCCAGCCGCCCGAACAGGTTCAGGCCGCCTTCGACGACGCGGTGAAAGCGGGCCAGGACCGTGAACGCCTGAAGAACGAGGCCGAAGCCTACGCCAACGATGTCGTGCCGCGCGCGCGCGGTCTGGCGTCGCGCCTGAAAGAAGAGGCGGAAGGCTACCGGTCGGCGGTGATCGCCAACGCCGAGGGTGAGGCCAGCCGCTTCTCGCAGATCCTCACCGAATACCAGAAAGCGCCGCAGGTCACGCGCGAGCGTCTCTACCTCGATACCATGCAGACCGTGATGAACAACACCAGCAAGATCGTGGTGGACCAGAAGGGCAGCAACAGCCTGCTCTACCTGCCGCTCGACAAACTGCAGCAGATCGTGAGCCAGCCGTATGCGAACGCGCCCGAAGTGCTGGCGCAGCCGTCTCCGACGACGATTTCGCCTTCGTCGTCGCTTGATCCGCGCTCGCGTGACGCCTTCCGCAACCGCGACCGGGAGGATCGGCCATGAACAGGTATCTCGGCCCCGCGCTGATCGGGCTCGTCGTGCTGCTGGTAATCCTGAGCGGCAGCATGTTCACCGTCGACCAGCGGCAGAACGCCATGGTCTTCCAGCTGGGTGAAGTGGTTTCGGTCAAGACCAAGCCCGGTCTGTATTTCAAGCTTCCGCTGGTGCAGAACGTGCGTTACTTCGACACGCGCATTCTGACGCTGGACTCGAACGATCCCGAGCGTTTCATCACCTCGGAAAAGAAGAACGTCCTGGTCGATTCCTTCATCAAGTGGCGCGTGATCGATGCCCGGCAGTTCTATGTGTCGGTGGGGGGGGACGAGGTGCGTGCCGCGATCCGCCTCAACCAGACGGTCAACGATGGTTTGCGGGCCGAATTCGGCAAGCGCACCATCAACGATGTGGTGTCGGGCAGCCGCGACCAGATCATGAACATCATCCGTACCAAGGCGGATCAGGATGCGCGCAAGATCGGCGTACAGGTCGTCGACGTGCGCATCAAGCGCGTCGAGCTGCCGGAATCCGTATCCGAGAACGTCTATCGCCGGATGGAGGCCGAACGCAAGCAGGTGGCCAACGAACTGCGCTCCACCGGCGCGGCCGAGGCCGAAAAGATCAAGGCCGATGCCGACAAGCAGAAGGAAGTGATCCTCGCGGAGGCCTACCGCGATGCGCAGCGTGTCAAGGGTGAAGGCGATGCGAAGGCGTCTGCCGTGTATGCCGCCGCTTACGGCAGAAGCCCCGAATTCTATGCGTTCTACCGCTCGATGCAGGCCTATCGCGACAGCTTCAAGAACAAGAGCGATGTGATGGTGCTCGACCCCAGCGCGGACTTCTTCAAATACATGAAGAATCCGCGCGGCGGAGGGAAATGAGCGGCGGCGACTGGCTCGCCGCGCTTGGCCTGCTACTGGTGATCGAAGGGATATTGCCGTTTGCCGCGCCCGCCATGTGGCGCGAGGCCTTTCGGCGCGCCACCGAACTCACCGACGGCCAGTTGCGTTTTTTTGGCGCCGCCTCGATGCTGGGCGGCCTTTTTATGTTGATGTGGCTGTAATGACATGACTGCCTGGTTGTTGCCCGAAAATGTCGAAGATGTGCTGCCGCCCCAGGCCTGGCGCATGGAGGACATGCGTCGCGCGCTGCTCGACCTGTTTCGCCGGCAGGGCTATCAACTGGTGATTCCGCCGCTGATCGAATATGTCGATTCGCTGCTCACCGGCGTCGGCGCCGATCTCGATCTCAAGACCTTCAAGCTGGTGGACCAGATGTCCGGCCGGTTGATGGGCGTGCGCGCCGATATCACGCCGCAGGTCGCGCGCATCGACGCCCACCTGCTGGCGGCCAATGCAGTCAACCGCCTGTGCTATGCGGGCAGCATCCTGCATGCGCAATCCGACGGGTTCCACCGTTCGCGCGAGCCGATCCAGATCGGTGCGGAATTCTATGGTGAGCCCGGTGCGGCGGCCGACCTGGAAATCCTCACGCTGATGCTGCAGGGGCTGGACGCCTGCGGCGTGCGCGCTACGCAGCTGGATATCGGCCATGTCGGCGTGTATCGCGCGCTGGCGCAGGCGGCCGGTCTGTCCGGCGCGATCGAGCATCAGCTGTTCGGGGCTTTGCAGGCCAAGGATGCGAGTGCGGTCGCCGTGTTGAGCGCCGGGTTGCCGACGGCGCTTGCCGAAGCCTTCGCCGCCCTGCCGCAGCTTTATGGCGACCGCGGCGTGCTTGCCGAGGCACGTGCGCGCCTGCCGCAACTGCCGGCCGTTTCTGCTGCCCTCGATACGCTGGATGCCATCGACGCGGGCCTGACGGGTGCCGAAGCGGCCTACGATCTTGCCGAGCTGCGCGGTTACGGTTATCACAGCGGGGTCGTTTTCGCTGCCTATACCGCGGGACGCAGCCGCGCGATCGCGCAGGGCGGGCGTTACGACGAAGTGGGCAGGGTGTTCGGCCGGGCGCGCCCGGCCACGGGATTCAGTCTGGATTTGCGCGAGCTGGCCGCAGCCGGCGCGTAACAAGATCAACAAGGGAGACAGCAGCATGGCAGCAAAGAACGTCGTCGTCATCGGCACCCAGTGGGGCGATGAGGGCAAGGGCAAGATCGTCGACTGGCTCACCGACCGCGCGCAGGGCGTGGTGCGCTTCCAGGGCGGCCACAACGCCGGGCACACGCTGGTCGTCGGCGGCAGGAAAACCGTGCTGCACCTGATTCCTTCCGGCATCCTGCGCGACAACGTCACCTGCTACATCGGCAACGGCGTGGTACTGGCGCCGGATGCCCTGCTGAAGGAAATGGACATGCTCGAAGCGGCGGGCGTCGACGTCGCCGGCCGGCTGAAACTGTCCGAAGCCTGTCCGCTCATCATGCCGCATCACGTCGCGCTCGATCAGGCACGCGAAATCGCCAAGGGTGCAGGCAAGATCGGCACCACCGGGCGCGGCATCGGTCCGGCCTACGAAGACAAGGTTGCGCGTCGTGCGCTGCGCCTGCAGGACCTGTTCCACCGCGAGCGTTTTGCCGCCAAGCTGGGTGAGGTGCTCGACCACCACAATTTCATGCTGAAAAACTACTATCAGGCCGAGGTGGTGAGCTTCAACCAGACGCTCGACAGCATGATGGCCATGGCCGAGCGCCTGAAGCCCATGGTGGCCGACGTGCCGCGCAGCCTGTACGAAGCCAACCGGGCGGGCGGCAACCTGCTGTTCGAGGGCGCGCAGGGTACGCTGCTCGACATCGATCACGGTACCTATCCCTTCGTGACATCGTCCAACTGCACGGCAGGTGGCGCGGCCACCGGCTCCGGCGTGGGCCCGGCGGCCATGCACTATGTGCTGGGCATCACCAAGGCCTACACCACGCGCGTCGGCTCCGGGCCGTTTCCGACCGAACTGTTCGACGACGTTGGCCAGTATCTCGGCGAAAAGGGGCACGAGTTCGGCGCCACCACCGGCCGCCAGCGCCGCTGCGGCTGGTTCGACGCCGCCGCGCTCAAGCGCGCGATCCAGATCAATGGCGTGTCCGGCCTGTGCGTGACCAAGCTCGACGTGCTCGACGGCCTGGAAACGGTGCGCGTCTGCGTGGGATACAGGATCGACGGCGAGGCCTGCGACATTCTGCCGGTCGGCGCCGAGTCGATCGCCAACGTGGAACCGATCTACGAGGACCTGCCGGGCTGGAGCGACACCACCGTGGGCGTGCAGGAATTCGACAAGCTGCCGCAGAAAGCGCAGACCTATCTCAAGCGCATGGAAGCACTGTGCGAAGTGCCGATCGACGTGGTGTCGACCGGTCCCGACCGGGTGGAGACCATCGTGCGTCGCCATCCTTACGAAGCGTAATGCCGGAAATCGGCACAAAAGCAAAAAGCCGACGTAAAGTCGGCTTTTTGCTTGCGTCTGGTGCCCAGAAGAGGACTCGAACCTCCACAGTGTTGCCACCGCTAGGACCTGAACCTAGTGCGTCTACCAATTCCGCCATCTGGGCAATGAAGGCGCGCATTTTAGAGAGGCGAAACTGACTTGTCAACGAAGAAGGGCCGCGGACGCGGCAGCAAGCACAAAATCCCGGCCATCCGGCTGGCCGATCCGTTCTATGAACGCGAGGTCGAACGCTACGAATCGCCGCTGCCCAGCCGCGAATACGTCCTGCAACTGCTGACCGAGGCCGGTTGCCCGGTCGATGTCGACGCGTTCGCCGCGCAGCTGCACATCACCGAGGCCGAATACGACCTCTTCCAGCGGCGGCTCGGCGCGATGCAGCGCGACGGCCAGCTCATGCTCAACCGCAAGCGTCAGCTCTGCCTGCCGGACAAGCTCGATCTCATCAAGGGCCGGGTCGATGGCCACCCGGACGGATTCGGTTTCGTCAGTCCGGAAGAAGGCGGCGACGACCTCTTCCTGTCGCCCAAGGAAATGCACCGTGTGCTGCACGGCGACCGCGTGCTGGTGCGCGTCGCCGGCTTCGACAAGCGCGGCCGCCGCGAGGGCAAGATCGTCGAGGTGCTGGAGCACGTCAACAAGACCGTCGTCGGGCGCTACTACCTGGAAGGCGGCGTCGGTTTCCTGATCGCGGAAAACCGCCGCATCAACCAGGACATTCTCGTCCCGGCCGAGCACGCGGGCGGCGCGCAGTCGGGCCAGGTGGTGACGGTGGAAATTCTCACCCAGCCGGGGGCGCACAACGAAGCCGTCGGCCGCGTCGTCGAAATCCTCGGCAGTTTCACCGGCCCCGGCATGGAAATCGAGATCGCACTCAGGAAGCACGATCTGCCCTACGTGTTCCCGCCGGATGTGGAGAAGCAGGCCGAAGCACTGCCGAAGAAAGTACTGAAGAAGGACCTGGCCGGGCGCGAGGACATCCGCAACCTGCCGCTGGTGACGATCGACGGCGAAACCGCACGCGACTTCGACGACGCGGTCTATTGCGAACCGCTCGGCCGCAGCGGCTTCCGCCTTGTCGTTGCCATCGCCGACGTCAGCCACTACGTGCAGCCCGGCGACGCGCTCGATACCGAAGGCTACGGCCGCGGCAACTCGGTGTACTTCCCGCGCCGCGTCATTCCCATGCTGCCCGAGGCGCTGTCCAACGGCCTGTGCTCGCTGAACCCGGAAGTCGACCGTCTTTCCATGGTGTGCGACATGCAGATCGGCAGTACCGGCAACATCAAGTCGTACCGCTTCTACCCCGCGGTGATCTTTTCGCATGCGCGCCTCACCTACAACCAGGTGTGGAGCTGGCTGTCGGGCGAAACGAAGCCGGACAAGAAGCAGGCGGCGCTGATGCCGCACCTGCAGGCGCTCGACAAACTGTTCCGCACCCTGCTGAAGGCGCGCGCCAAGCGCGGCGCCATCGATTTCGGTTCCACCGAGACGCAGATCGTTTTCGACGACCAGGGCAAGATCAAGGAAATCGTGCCGGTGATCCGCAACGATGCGCATCGCATCATCGAGGAATGCATGCTCGCGGCCAACGTCTGCGCATCGGATTTCCTGCACGAGAACAAGCAGCCCGCCCTCTACCGCGTGCACGAAGGCCCCACGCCGGAGAAGCTGGCCGCATTGCGCGGCTTCCTGGCCGAATTCGGCCTCGACCTCGGCGGCGGCGACAAGCCGCACGCCAAGGACTACGCGGCGCTGCTCGACAAGATCAAGGACCGCCCGGACCACGGCCTGCTGCAGACCGTGATGCTGCGTTCGCTGAAACAGGCGCAGTACAGCCCCGACAACAAGGGGCACTTCGGCCTGGCCTACGAGGCCTACACGCACTTCACGTCGCCGATCCGCCGCTATCCCGACCTGCTGGTGCACCGCGGCATCAAGGCAGTGCTCAAGGGCGAGAAGCTGCCCGGCAAGGGCCTGGCGGAAATCGGCTTGCACTGCTCGATGACCGAGCGCCGCGCCGACGACGCCACCCGCGACGTCGATGCCTGGCTCAAGACCTATTTCATGCGCGACCGCATCGGCGAGGAATACGATGGCACCGTCAGCGCGGTGACCAGCTTCGGCATCTTCGTCGCGCTCGACGACATCTTCATCGAAGGCCTGGTGCACGTGTCCGAGCTGGGACAGGACTACTTCCACTACGATCAGGCCAAGCACTGGATGCTCGGCGAGCGGACGGGCAAACGCTATCGCCTGGGCGATCGCGTGCGCATCAAGGTCATGCGTGCCGACATCGAGACCAGCAAGATCGATTTCAGCCTGATCGAGTGGGTCGACATGGCGCCGGCCGAACCCGAGCGGCCGAAATCCGCCGGGAAGGCGAAATCGGGCAAAGCGAAACCCGCCGAAACCCAGCCGGCCGCGACGAAAGCGGCGAAGGCCAAAACAGGCGGCCGGAAGAAATGAGCGGGAAGGGCGCCGAAAAGCTGATCTACGGTTTCCATGCCGTACTGGCCCGGTTGCGTCACGACCCGGGCGGCGTGCTGGACATCTACCTCGATCTCACCCGGCGCGATGCGCGCGCGCGCGATCTGGTGCATCAGGCGAAGGAGGCCGGCGTCAAGCTCGCGCAGGTCGAGGCCGACCGGCTGGAGCGTCTGGTGGGCAAGGCGGCGCAGCACCAGGGCGTGGTCGCGCGCGTGCGCCCCGTTGTGCTGTCGCATTCGCTCGACGACATTCTCGACGCCATCCAGGGCCCGCCCCTGCTGGTGCTGCTCGACGGCGTCACCGACCCGCACAACCTCGGCGCGATCCTGCGCTCGGCCGATGCATTCGGTGTGCATGCGGTGATTGCCCCCAAGGACAATGCCGTCGGGCTGAATGCCACGGTGGAGAAAGTGGCCTCCGGCGCGGCGGAAACCGTGCCCTATCTCATGGTCACCAACCTCGCGCGCACTATCGAAGACTTGAAGGAACGCAACATCTGGGTCATCGCGGCCGACATGGACGGTGAACAGACGCTCTCCGGCATCGACTGCACGACTGGCATCGCCTGGGTGCTGGGGGCGGAAGGCACGGGCATCCGCCGGCTGGTCAAGCAAAGCTGCGATCAGGTTGCGCGCATTCCCATCGGCGGCACGGTGGAAAGCCTCAACGTCTCGGTGTCGGCCGCCCTGTGTCTGTACGAGACGGTGCGGCAGCGCAGCTAGGCGGATTGCCATGGACGCAAGCCTGCTCCTGTGGGGTCTCCTGTTCAGTTCGGCAGGGTTGGGATTCTTCGTGTACGGCAAGCGGCAAAAGACTGTCGTGCCCCTGCTGTGCGGTCTGGCGCTCATGATCTACCCGTATTTCGTGTCCAGCCGGCTTGCGATGATCGGTATCGGCGCCGTGCTTGTCGCGTTGCCGTATTTTGTCCGCGTGTGACGCGGCGGCACATGAGAATCGCCGCCTTGTTCGCCCTGCTGGCAGGCGCATCGCTGGGCGGTTCACCGGCGCCCGCTGCGGCAGGCGTGCAGACTTTCGGTCTTGAGGACAGGCCCGCAGCACAGACAACGCCGGCCGATCCCCGCTGGGTGGCGCAAGCACGGGCACTGGAACGGCGATCGGACTGGCCGGGCCTGCTGGCGCTGGGGCAGGCCTGGGCGCGCAGCGACCCCGCCGATCCGCTTGCCTGGTTCGTTCAGGGGCGGGCCTATGCAGCGCTGGGCCGGCTTGCCGAAGCGATCGGGGCCTACGAGCGGAATCTTCGGCTTGCGCCGGACGATGCGCGCGCCCGCAACAATCTCGGCAATGCCTGGCGCGACAGCGGTCGGCCGCGCGAAGCATTGCGGACCTATCGTGCCGCGGTCGATGCCGACCCCGACTATGTTCAGGCCTGGCGCAATCTGGGACTGACCTATTATCTTGCGTACGGCCGGGCCGGCGTCGCGCGCGCACTGGAGCGCCTGCGCACGGTCGATCCGGCATTGGCGGATGTATGGCGCGCGCTCGCCGTGGACTATGCCGCAAGTGGCGATCCCCGGGTCGCCGAGCGTGCCGTGGATGTCCTGCGAGGACTCGACGCGGCACAGCGCAAACGCCTGTTCGACGCCCTGTTCGCCGAAGACTGAATCCGGTTCCCGGGCGCGCCGGGTCGCAGGGGTGCGACAAAATACCTCATTGTCACCCACGCCCATCCGAATATCCTCCCCCGACATGTAGGTGCAACACCTACAAGTCAACGATCACTACGTTCAGGGGAAACAAGATGTCGTTCTGGCAAAACCGTTCTCTGCCTCGCGCAGCCGCCGCGGCCTCGGCCGTTTTCATGGCAGGCGCCAGCGTTCAGGCGCTTGCGCACGAAGTCACCTACTCCGTTACGCAGATCTACAACCAGGTCGTCTACGATGTATCGCATCCGGATTGGGACACGACTTTCGTGGGCACCTTCGACTTCAACGAACACACCGGCGAAGTCACCAACCTGATGGGTTCGCTGAGCCAGGCGATGACGGGCAACACCGCGTTCCGCATGCTCGATTACCAGCTGTCCTCGGTCTACGACGCGGCGCTCGGCGGCGTGCTCGTTTCGGTCTTCCACCAGAACACGACCGATGTCTTCTCGGGCGGCGGTTTCGCGACCGGCGGCACGGCCACCTTCGGCAACCAGAATGCCTACGTCACGATCTTCGTGAACACGAGCGATCCCACCGCCGCACTGACCGAAGCGCAGACCGCCCGGCTGGCCTACGGCGACTGCACGACCGGCAGCCTGATGATGGGGTCGGTGTGCATGACCGGCTGGGTCGGTACCGAGCCTGACCTGTCCGGCGGCACCATGCAGGGCACTTATCCCGTCATGCAGTCGATCACGGTCGCTGCCGTGCCGGAGCCCGAGACCTGGGGCATGCTGCTGGCCGGCCTGGGCTTTGTTGGGCTGGCGGTGCGCCGTCGCGCCCGTCGCTGATTGCATAACATTGAGGAGACCGTCATGAAAACTGCACTGTTGGTTGCATCGACCCTGGCCCTGCTGGGCAGCCTGCCTGCCCAGGCTCACACTGAAACCTATAATGTCACGCTGACTTTCTTTGAGCCGGATACCCAACCGCGCGACACGATCTTCATCGGCTCGTTCGATTACGACACGCATACCAAAACCGTTTCAGGCCTGCAGGGGGTACTGTCGGAATCGATGACGGGCGACCCCGTCGCCTATCCCAACGACAACATGACCTGGCTCACGCTCTCCAATCAGCTGGTGTCGTGGTACGACGCATCGCTGGGCGGGACGTTTGCCGCGGCGTTCCGGAATACCGATACGAATACGTTCTGGACGGGTCTACTGGGAAAGGGAGATGGCTGGTCTCCGAAAGCGGGTATCGACGCCCAAGGAATCTATTATGGTTTTGGTTCTACCAATCCAGGCAATGCCTATGCTTTGATTTTTGTGCCCGATGATCCTCTGGCTGCCCTGACCCAGGCGCAGATCGACAAGCTGGCCTATGCCGACTGCGCACCGGGCGGCATGATGGGGGCGGTGTGCATGACCGGCACGTCGGTCGCAGGCTATGGCCTGGCTGGCACGATGAGCGGCTATCCGCTGTCGCAGACCATTACCGCTGCCGTGCCCGAGCCCGAAACCTGGGGCATGCTGCTCGCCGGTCTGGGCTTGGTGGGCTATGCCACCCGCCGGCGCTCGCGGCGCTGAGCTTATTCCAACCGAGTAACGACGTGCATGGCCGGCGGATCTTTGTTCGCCGGCTGTGTTACGAGGGCATGGGTGGTACGAAATGATTTCAGCGATCGGCAGCAAGCAGGCGAGATTGGGATGTCTCGCAAGAATGGTTCTGGGCTTTTCGGCGTTCGGTACGGGTACGGCCATGGCCGAACCGACGCCCCTGTCGACCATCGTGGTGACCGCCAGTCCCGATGATGCGATGCGCGCGGATGCCACGCTGACCAACGCGGACCTGGTGGCCCCGCGTGCTTTCAGCAGCGATACGGCCCGGCTGTTCGAGAACGTGCCCGGTGTCAGCACATACAGCGCAGGCGGGATTTCCAGTCTGCCCGTGCTGCGTGGCCTGGCCGACGAACGTCTGCGTGTGCAGGTCGACGGGATGGACCTGGCGGCGGCCTGCCCCAATCACATGAACCCTGCGTTGTCTTACATCGATCCGTCGCGGGTCGAGCGAATCGATGTGTTCGCCGGCATCACTCCGGTCAGTGTTGGCGGTGACAGTATTGGCGGTGCCATCCAGGTGAAATCCGCTCCGCCGAAATTCGCCGCGCCGGATGGCGGTTTGCGCATGGAAGGCCAGCTCGGCGGTTTCTATCGCAGCAACGGCGATGCGCGCGGCTACAACCTGCGGGCATCGCTGGCGGGCGAGCGGCTGGCGCTCGCCTACACGGAGTCGGGCGCGCGTTCGGACAATTACGAGGCGGCGGGTCCGTTCAAGTTGCCCGGTGTCTGGCAGAATTTTGGCGCACGGCCGGTGCCTGCGGACGAGGTTGCGTCGAGCGCCTATCGCGGAGCGCGTAACCGGGCGCTCGATCTGGCGGCCCAGCAGGGAGACTGGCTGGTCGAACTGGGCGTCAGCGAACAGGCGCTCGATTACGAAGGATTTCCGAACCAGCGCATGGACATGGTTTCCAGCGTGCCCGATCCCGCCGATCCGACCGTGCCGGGCAACTATCTGCTCACAAAGGGCGACCCGGCCAACGTAAACCGCCTCATCAACCTGCGTGCAACCGGCGGCTTCGACTGGGGACAGCTCGAGGCCCAGATTTTCCGGCAGCGCGTCGATCATCGCATGGACATGCTGGAAGATCGCTTCTTCGGCATGATGATGCCAATGAGCTCTCACGCAACCAAGCTCGGCGGTACGATCAAGGCCGAGGTATTGCTGTCGGATGCCGACACGCTGCGTATCGGCAGCGAGTACCAGCGCTACCGGCTCGACGACTGGTGGCCGCCTATCGGGGGGCCGTTTCCCGGCGCGATGTGCTGCGACGATTTCTGGAATATCCGCGATGGTGAGCGCGACCGCATCGGCGTGTTCGCGGAATGGGAAACGCGCTGGTCGCCCGCCTGGCTGACACAGATCGGCCTGCGCCATGACCAGGTACGCTCGGATGCTGGCGAGGTCCAGGGGTACAGCAATGGCAGTTACCTGAACGATGCCAACCGCTTCAACGCAGCCGACCGCGACCGTACCGACCGTAATTGGGACTGGACCCTGCTCGCGCGTTACATGCAGACTGAAAGACTGGGCTACGAGTTCGGGCTGGCGCGCAAAAGCCGCGCTCCCAGCCTGTACGAACGCTATCCATGGTCAACTTTCGCCATGGCGGCGGCAATGAACAACTTCGTCGGTGACGGGAATGGTTATGTCGGCAACCCCGATCTCAAGCCTGAGGTCGCGCACACCGCGAGTGCGAGTGTGGACTGGAAGGCCGCCAATCCGGTGGAGTGGGGCGTCAAGGCGACGCTCTATGCGACCTGGGTCGAAGACTATATCGATGCGCGCCGCTGTGGGCCGCCGGTTTGCAACACACCGATCTATCTGACCCCGACCGACAAATATGTGCTGCTGCAGTACGTCAATCAGTCGGCGCGGCTCTATGGTTTCGACCTCTCGGCGCATCGCCGGTTGGGCCGGCTTGGCGGCGAATGGACAGTCAATGCGCTGCTGAATTATGTGCGTGGCGAAAACCTCGACACGGGCGACGACCTCTATCACATGATGCCGCTCAACGCGAAGCTCGCCCTGGTGAACCGGCTCGGCCGCTGGACGACTACCGCAGAGGTGCAGGGCGTAGCCGCCAAGGACCACATCTCGCAGGTGCGCAATGAGGTACGCACGCCAGGCTATGCGCTGTTCAACCTGCGCAGTAGCGTGGAATGGAAGCAGCTGCGCGTGGATTTCGAAGTCGAGAATCTGTTCGATACCTTCTATCTGCAACCGCTCGGTGGTGCTTACATCGGCCAGGGAAATGCCATGTCCCTGAATGCCATCCCCTGGGGCATGAGCCTGCCGGGTCGTGGCCGCTCGCTGAACGTTGCCGTAAACCTGACCTTCTGACGCTGTTGCCCTCAGCCGGCGAGCGCCGCGACCAGCGCCTGCAATGCCGCTGCTTCGCGTGCCGGTTGCATCCGCTCGCGGCGCGCGCGGCCGTGCCGCCGCAGCGCTGCAAGAAAGCCGGCGTCGGTTTCCGCCCGATCCAGCAAGATCGCCAGCCGGCGTTCGTCGCCCACGGGAAAATAGCCCGGATGGTCTTCGCCCAGCATGCCCACATTGCCCGGCATGCGCGATGCGAGCACCGGCACGTCGGCGGCGAGCGCCTCGCAGATCACGTTCGCGCCGCCTTCCATCCGCGAGCTGATCACCATCAGCTGCGCACGCGCCAGCCGGGCCAGCACACGACCATGCGGCGTATCGCCGGCCCAGCGCCAGCGCGTCAGCGCGGCCTGCAGGCGCAGTGCCTCGTCGGTCATTGCCGCATCGAGGGCACGGCCCAGGTGGGTGGCCCGGATGCGCGAGGTGGCCGGCAGGTGCAGCGTGGCGAGCGCAAGGCGAAACGGGTCCTTTTCCTCGCGCAGGTGTCCGATCGCCAGAACCCCGAAGCCGTCCCCCCGTGCGGGCCGGGGGGCGATGTCGGGCGCGGACTGGTAGATCACGCAGGTTTTCGCGGCCTGTGCGGGGGACAGTTCGTCGATGCCGCGGTCCTGCAGGACGACGATGCGGTGTGCGCGTTCGAGCGCATCCTGCGCCTGCGCATCGGTCCGGATGTCGCGATAGAGGTCGGTACCCGTCAAGGCCAGCAGCAGCGGCCGGCCGGGGTGGGCGTCGGTGAAGGCGCGGATCGCGGCGTAGCTGCGCCGCGCGTGCAGCGCCAGCATCAGGTCGGCGGATCGCCCGTCCCATTCCACCTGTACGCGCACTGTGTGGCCGGCCGCGCGCAGAAAACGCGCCCAGCGCGCGGCGGTGTGCCAGTTGCCGTTGCGGTGTTCGCGGCCGTAGGGCGTGATGAGGACGATGCGCATGCGGGATCGGGGCGTTGCCGGCGGCACGATGGCCGCCCGTCCGGGAGTGTACGCCAGTGCGGCCCGGCGTTGAGGGATAATCGGCGCATGAACGAGCACACCGTCACTTCGCGCGACAACCCCGTTTTCAAGCGGCTGAAAAAACTGGCCGATTCGGCACGGACACGCCGGGAAGCGCGGATGGCGCTGCTCGACGGCGAGCATCTGCTGGCAGCCTATCTGGATGCGGGCGGGCAGCCGCAGACCGTGGTGCGATCGGCGTCGATGGATGCTTCACGCCCGCTAGCGTTGCAGGCGCGTTGTGCGGGCGCGCGTCATCTGGTGATGCCCGATGCGCTGTTTGCCGAACTGTCGCCCGTGGCCACGCCCAGCGGTCTGCTGGCGGAAGCCGCCTGGCTTGCGCCGCCGGATATTCCGGGCACGCCGCTCGTTGCCGTGCTGGAAGACATCCGGGATCCGGGCAATCTGGGCGCGATGCTGCGTACGGCTGCTGCCGCCGGCGCGACCGGCGCGGTGCTGTCCCGGGGTTGTCATGATCCCTGGTCGCCGAAAGCGCTGCGCGGCGGACAGGGGGCGCAGTTCGTGCTGCCGCTGGAAACCGTCGCCGATCTGCCGGTATGGCTGGCAGGTTTTGCGGGCGACAGTCTCGCGCTGGCGCTGGACGGCGCGGACAATCTCTATGCGCGCGTGCTGACCGGGCCGGTTGCCGTGATTGTGGGTAATGAGGGGGCCGGTCTGTCGTCGGCGGTGCACGGTGCCGCACGGGCGCGTGTGGGGATTCCGATGACGGGACGGGTGGAGTCGCTGAACGCGGCGGCGGCGCTGACCGTCGCGCTGTTCGAGGCCGCGCGCCAGCGCATGGCTTGAGCAGACGCGCGCTGTCAGAGCGGCCGCAATGCGCGGTCGCCGCTGCGGCGGTCGATCTGGATGCGCAGCCGGTTGTCGTGTGCGAAGCCCATGACGTAGGCATAGGCGGCCGGATCGGCGTCCTCCAGCCAGCGGGCCACGACCAGGCAGCGTTCGCCGTCGACGATGCAGGGCTGCACGGCCGGCGAGTAGCGCAGCCGGTGATCGACAAGGAAACTCGCCAGGGTGGACGACAGGCGCTCGCTCCAGTCCGAGGGACGGAAAGGGCGTCCGTTCTCCATCGTGCCGGTAATGATCAGGTCGTCCTTGGGCATGGGATTTTCCGTAGGGGCCGCTATCCGCTATTTCGGCAGTGTGGCTGGCTCACTTGAGTCCGTGGCGCAACCGGGCAGCGATTTCCTCCACCGACATGCGGGTGGCGTCGAGCACGGGTACGCCGTGGCGGGCGAACAGCGCCGCGGCGGCGTCCAGTTCGGTACGGCACTGTCCGGGGCTGGCGTAACGGCTGCCCGGGTAGCGCACCTCGCGGATCGCCGCCAGCCGTTCGGGTGCGAGCGTCAGGCCGCGCAGGCGAGGCAGGATTTCGATCAGGCAGCCGGGCAGGCGGTCGCGTGCCAGATCCTCCGGGGTGAGCGGGTAGTTGGCGGCGGCCAGCCCGTACTGGAGGGCGAGATAGAGTGCGGTCGGCGTCTTGCCGACGCGCGACACGCCGGCAAGCACGAGATCGGCCTGGGCCAGCCGCCCGGGCTGCAGGCCGTCGTCGGCCGCGAGGCTGAAATTCACCGCGTCCATGCGGGCTTCGTAGTCGGGCGCCATGCCGTGCGTGTGCCCGGGGCCGGGGACGGCGGCGCGTCCGAGTGCGGCTTCGACCGCCGGCGCCAGCTGCTCGAACACGTCGAGCACCGGTGCGCCGCCCTCGCGCAACGCGGCCCGCGCCGCAGGGTCGGTGAGCGAGGAAAACACCAGCGCATCCGGCGTGGCGGCGATCCGCGAAGCCGCATCGCGCGCCTTGCCCACGCTGTCCACGAAGGGCAGCGCAATCCGGCTAAACTCGAAATCTGGGAACTGCGACAGCACGCTCTTCGCCACCGCTTCGACGGTGACGCCGGTGTGATCCGACACGCAGTAGACGACACGCATATGGAGAACCGACCCATGGCCAACCCCGCCGACTATATCGTCCCTCTGGATCGCCTGTCGATGGCCGATGTGCCGCGCGTAGGCGGCAAGAATGCCTCGCTCGGCGAAATGATCCGCAGTCTCGCCGGTGCGGGCGTGAAAGTGCCCGGCGGTTTCGCGACCACGGCGCAGGCTTTCTGGGATTTTCTCGACCGCAACGGGTTGCGCGAGCGCATCCATGCCAGGCTGGCCGCGCTGGATGTGGCCGACGTGGCCGCGCTCGCCGCGGCCGGTGCCGAAATCCGCGGCTGGGTCGAGGCGGCGGCGTTGCAGCCCGAACTCGAAGCGGGCCTCGTCGAGGCCTATCGGGCGCTGGGCAAGACCGTGTCGGTCGCCGTGCGCTCCTCGGCCACCGCCGAAGACCTGCCCGACGCCTCCTTCGCCGGGCAACAGGAAACCTACCTGCATGTGCGCGGCGAAGCGGCGCTGCTCGAACACGTGCGCAAGGTCTTCGCCTCGCTCTACAACGACCGCGCCATCGCCTACCGCGTGCACCACGGTTTCGCGCATGCCGACGTGGCGCTGTCGGCAGGCATCCAGCGCATGGTGCGTTCCGACCTCGCCAGTGCGGGCGTGATGTTCACCCTCGACACCGAATCCGGCTTTCGCGACGTCGTTTTCATCACGGCGGCCTATGGTTTGGGCGAGACGGTGGTGCAGGGCGCGGTGAACCCGGACGAGTTCTATGTCCACAAGCCGCGCCTCGCCGATGGTTATCCCGCCATCGTGCGGCGCGAGCTGGGCGGCAAGGCGATCCGCATGGTGTGGCGGGACGGCGCCAATGCCGTCGAAGACACGCCGCCCGACCTGGCGGGCCGCTACGCGCTCGCCGATGCCGACGTGCTCGACCTCGCGCGGCAGGCGATGACCATCGAGGCGCACTACGGCCGGCCGATGGATATCGAATGGGCGAAGGACGGCGAGACCGGCGAACTTTTCATCGTGCAGGCGCGGCCCGAAACGGTGAAGGCGCGCAATGCCGGCGGCGATGCCCGTTACGTGCTGGAGGAAACCGGGCCGGTACGCATCACCGGCCGTGCCATCGGGCAAAAGATCGGCACGGGCACGGTACGCGTGGTGGCGAGCCCGGCCGGGATGGAACGCGTGCAGCCCGGCGACGTGCTGGTGGCCGACATGACCGACCCCGACTGGGAGCCGGTGATGAAGCGTGCGGCCGCCATCGTCACCGACCGCGGCGGGCGCACCTGCCACGCCGCCATCGTCGCGCGCGAACTCGGCATTCCTGCCGTCGTCGGCACGGGCGACGCCACCCGCGTGCTGAGAGACGGCGAAGCGGTCACCGTCTCCTGCGCCGAAGGCGATACAGGCACGGTCTATGCCGGGCAGCTGCGCTTCAGCGTGGAGACGCTGACTGTCGGCATACTCGCCGAGCCGCCAGCGAAGCTGATGATGAACGTCGGCAATCCCGAGCGTGCGTTCGAGTTTGCGCAATTGCCCAATCACGGTGTCGGGCTCGCGCGGCTGGAATTCATCATCGCCCGCATGATCGGCGTGCATCCGCTGGCGCTGCTCGACTATGCAACACTCCCCGATGCCCTGCGCGCCGGCATCGACGTGCGTGTCGCGGGCTATGCCGACCCGGTGCGTTTCTACGTCGACAAGCTCGCAGAGGGTGTCGCCACGCTCGCTGCCGCGTTCTGGCCCCGGCCGGTGATCGTGCGCCTGTCCGACTTCAAATCGAACGAATACGCCAACCTGCTGGGCGGCGACCGCTACGAGCCGAAGGAGGAAAACCCCATGCTCGGCCTGCGCGGTGCGGCGCGCTACGTGTCGCCGCTGTTCCGTCCCGCCTTCGAACTGGAGTGTCGTGCCCTGAAACAGGTGCGCGAGACGCTGGGCTATACCAATGTCGAAGTCATGATCCCCTTCGTGCGTACCGTCGAGGAGTGCGTCCGCGTCGTCGACCTGCTTGCCGGCAACGGTCTTGCGCGCGGGGAAAACGGCCTGCGCGTGGTAATGATGTGCGAGATTCCGTCCAACGTGCTGCAGGCCGACGCCTTCCTCGACCACGTCGACGGTTTTTCCATCGGCAGCAACGACCTCACCCAGCTTACGCTCGGCATCGACCGCGATTCGGGTCTCGTCGCCGAGGGCTTCGACGAGCGCAACCCGGCGGTCAAGCGTCTGCTGGCCGAAGCCATCGCCGCCTGCCGGCGGCGGGACAAGTACATCGGCATCTGTGGCCAGGGGCCGAGCGACCATCCCGATCTGGCCGACTGGCTGGTGGCGGAAGGGATCGGTTCGATCTCGCTCAACCCGGACACGGTGCTGGCGACCTGGAAGCGGCTGGTGCGTTAAGCGACAGCGGCAGCCGGGATTCGGGAAAAGCGGGTTCGTGCGGCGTCGCCGCGTTTTCATGAAGCCATGCGGTGTGGCGAAGCCGTCCGTTTCCCGCCCCTGAATCCGATGTCCGTTCCCCGGCGCTCAAACGCCTCCGGCACCCGGCGCGCGTCCATTGCAAAAATCAGTCATAACGAACAATCCGGCGAGCCGGATTGCATTTTCCCGCGCCATTTAAATCGAGAAAAGGATCAGAACCATGATTAATAAGGGAAAAGGATTCTGGCATGGGCTGTGCTTAAAGGTTTTCGCAAAAACAGGGGAAACGTGTATGCAGGGTGTCGCCTGGTTTACCGGAACGCACAGGCAGGTCGAGCGGGTCTCGATCTACCCGGCGCGGGATGTCGATGTCCCGGGTGTGGGGGCGGTGCGTCTGGTGCGGACGGTCGACTGTCTCGGCGCGATGTGCCCCCGGCCGCAGCTTTTGACACTCAAGGTGCTGGGCGAGGTCGAGCCGGGCGATGTCATCGAGGTGGTGTCGGACAACCCGACCGCGGTCGAGGGCTTCCCTGCGCTGGCGCAAACCCTGTATTGCACGCATCTCGCGACGATCCGCAGCGGCGACAGCTGGCAGATCTATTTGCGCAAGGGTTTGTGATGCCTGGTGTGCGGGCTTGGAAATTTTGTTTGGTCAAGGAGGATAAGCAGTGAATACGGCGTCAGAAACCACCGTGCCCGCATCGTCGGCATGGCTGTTGCGCAGGGAAAATATGCAGGCGTTGAGCGTGTTGACGCTCGTCGTCGTGTTGTCGGTCTGGGCGCTGGCCGTGGATACGCGTTTCCTCTACATGCTCGTGTACGTGTGGTTCGGCGTGGCCTACGGCATGCTGCTGCAGTACGGGCGCTTCTGCATGGCTTCGGCCGTGCGTGACCTGTTCGCGGTGAAGGTGCCGCGCATGGCGGTCGGCGTGATGATCGCGGTGGCGTTGTATTCGGTGGTTGCGGCCATCGTCAGCCTGAGCGGGTTCAGTACCTTCCACCCCAATGCCATGGGCTGGCACGTCCTCGTCGGCGCGGCCATCTTCGGCTTCGGCATCGTGTTCACCGGCGGTTGCGCGTCGGGTTCGCTCTACAAGGCGGGCGAGGGCAACATGAATTCGATGCTGGTGATCGTCGCGATCTCGTTCTCGCAGGCGATCGTGGTGTCCGCCAGCGGCTGGTACGACGCGCTGGTGCCGCAGGCCTGGATCGATTCGGCCGTGGCCAAGGACATGCCGCCCGAGCTGTCGGTGACCAGGGGCTGGTTCGATATCTTCACGACCGGCTACGTGTGGGATCTCAAGGGCACCACGACGGCCGAAATCTTCGGCCAGGCCGGACCGGCGGGCATCATCGTCTACAACACGCTGATCACCGCGATCCTGCCGGTCGTGCTCATTCTCGCCGCGCTGTACGGCTTCTACTACCGCAAGGGCTATCTGCGCCGTACCGGCAAGGCCAATCCGGGCTTCGGCGACGAGCTCGCAGGCATCTGGGCGATGTGCACGGCTTCGAAAAATACCGCCATTGCCGGGATCGGCCTCGGCATCCTGGCGGGCTTGCACATGTACGTTACCGGCGTGCTGCGCGAGCACTACGGCATCGACAACTTCGGCGAGCTGCTGGTGGCGATGGGCTACCACGACGGCCTGTCGCTCAACGAGACTGTGTTCGACCCCGGCTACTGGTACATCACCACGCAGGAAGCGCAGTGGGGCGGCTGGGTGATGTCCAAGCTCGGTATCGAGATGATGGACGACGTCTTCTTCGGTCTCGACAACGGTCTGCCCAACCCGCTGCTGAACGCACCCGGCTTCATGTCGATCGGCATCATCTTCGGCGCCATGATCATGGCCCTCTCCCGGCGCGAATTCAAATGGAAGCTGCCGAGCTGGGAAACCGCTTTCTTCGCCCTCGTCGGCGGCACGCTGATGGGCATCGGTGCGCGTCTCGCGATGGGCTGCAACATCGGCGCCTTCTTCGCCACCGTGACCAACGGCGACCCCAGCGGCTGGGTGTTCCTGGTCGGCATGATCATCGGCGCCTATGTGGGGGTGAAGGTTTTCGCCTGGTGGATGGATCGCAGCGCCGCGAAGATGGCCGGCGGCTGCGATCTCTGACCGGCGCACAGTTTTCATGTTTCAGGCAATCGACACATACGAGAAGGAGACAGCATGGCAATGAGTTTCAACAAGGTGGGCGACCACGAATGGAAGCTGGATGTGTGCGGCTATACCTGCCCGCATCCGCAGATGTACACCAAGAAAGCCCTGCAGAAGATCGAGAGCGGCGAGGTGCTCACGCTGGTTTTCGACAACCCTTCCTCGGGCGAGTCGATCGCGGCCATGTGCGAATCGGAAGGCAACGACCTGTTCGAACGTCAGGAAGGCAGCGGTTCCTTCGTCTGGAAGATCCGGAAGGCCTGACATGGAATTGGGCATTGTCGTCACCGACGAACGGTTTCTCCCGCAGGTCGGCGCGCTTTTCGATGCGGCGACCCGCAGGGGGCGCGCGCCGCTGTGTTTTCTGACGGATACCGGCGTCCGGTTGTTGAACGATCCGGGTTTCGTTGCGCGCGCACAGGCGCATCCGAACCGGATCACCCTGTGCGAGCACAGCGTCGAGCGGCTGGGCGCAGAGCACTTCGATCTGCAGGCGCTGGCCGATGTGGTCGTGGTCGGCGGCCAGTACCAGGATGCGGAACTGGTGCGCACCTGCGACAGGGTTCTGGTGTTCTGAGGGGCGGGCGATGACGGATAGGAAAAATATTCTCATGGTCGCCGCGGAAAAACAGGCGGAGGCGTTGCGCATGGCCAGTGGCCTCACGCTGCTCGACGACGCGGTAAGGATCGTCGCCTGGGGCAAATTGCCCGACGAACCGGCCGTGGCCGAGCAGATGGAGGCACTCGCCTTCGCCGAGGTGCCGCTCGACGAGCTTGAAGCCTCGTCTTCGGGCATGGGCGTTCTGGCCCGCCAGATCATTGATAACGACGTGGTTTTCATCGTATGAGCGCGAATAAACGGATTGTGCTGGTTCACCTCGCGTGGCCGCCGGCGGGGGATGCGCTTGCCGCCTCCCTGCGTGCGGCGGGGGCCGAGGTGCGGGATGTGAATGTTGCGGATAGCGAGACGCTGCTGGATGCGCTGGAACAGGGCTGGAAGCCGGTCGTGCTGAAGCCGTCTGCGATTGGAGGGGGCGCCTCGAACTGAGGTGCCATGCGACCGGCCGGGCGACGCGAACAGGCGGCCGGCCGATGTGAAAAACCGGGGGTTGTGGAAAAGCGAAAAGGACGGAGGACGGATTAATGGATATGCGGAAAATGCGGTTGAGCGCAGTAGGACTGGGTGTTCTGGCGATGGTGGCGGGCCTGGGCGGCTGCGGTGGTGGCGGTGGCTCGGATACGTCGTCACCGGCCAGCCAGATCACGGTCAATACACCGGCGTCGATCACGCAGGTGTCGGCCAGCGACTACAACGACAACGTCAACGGCCTGATCACGGCCGAGACGCTGAAGCGCTGGAAGGACGACTGGGCGAACGAGCGGCCGGCCGGCATCACGGGCAAGCTGATCATTCTGCAGGCATCGGCAGGCCCGGCGGGCGCGGAATACGTCAAGCCCGACGGCACGAGCGTCTTCACCTACCTGTCGCCGTCTTCGGAGTGGATTCAGACGCGCAGCAACGGCGTGATCGAGACGCAGAGCATGGTGCCGGACGGCGCCACGATGGATGCGCTGTTCAAGAAATACAACATCGATCCCGCCAAGGACATGATCGTCGCGGCGATGGGCACGGGCAGCACGGGCAATGCCATGGCGCAGGGCCGTATCTGGTATGCACTGCGCTACTGGGGGGTGGACAAGAAGAATCTGGCGATACTCAACGGCGGCAACCAGTGGCTCAACGGCAACGGCATGGCTGGCGGCGATTTCCAGGCGACGGCCAGCACGGCACCCAACAGCGGCTCGATCTCGGTCAAGAGCCTCAAGGTCGACAACACGCAGCTTCAGGCGACCGTGCAGGACGTGATGGCCGTTCTGCCGGGCACGGACACCAACGTGAAGAACGACGGCGTGTTCATCTGGGATGCGCGCAGCCTCGCGCAGTTTGCTTCGGGCGAGATGGTCGAAAGCGGAGAGGACACGAATACCGACGTGGCGGGCAACCAGGCGTGTGCAACTGCCTATTGCGCGCCGGTCAATCCCAATAACTACATGCAGTTCTTCCAGAACAGCGGTTCGCGTCAGGGCCACCCGCGCGGCACACTGCAACTGCAGTACACGCATATGCTGGACAGCACGAAAGGGTTTGCCTACCGGCCGAAAGCCGAGCTGGAAGCCATGCTGAACGGCGACACCAACGCGCTCGGCGTCGGTTTCGTCGACGGCAGCTACAACCTGGTCGGCACGGGCAATGCCTATCAGCCGGGCGACACGATCTACGTCTATTGCGAAACGACCTTCCGCGCCATGATCACCGGCGTCGCCAGCACCGTGATTCTCGGCAAGCCCGTGCGTTTCTATGATGGCGCCATGGTCGAATGGAACTCGCTGTCGCATATTCTCGATTCGAACGGCAACTACATCCTGCCGGCCGATTCGCCCTGGCGGACCGACCTCGTGTCCTTCTTCAAGCCCAGCACGGGGACGGTTGCACCACGGACCATCGTCGACCCCTATGCCACGAACACCAACGCGATCGTCAACGCCGACAAGGCCTACAAGACGGGCGAAAGCGTCGGCGGCGGCGGTGGTGGTGGTGGTGGCGGCGCACCGAGCAATCCCTGCGGCGGTTAAGGTAAAAATTACTTCGTCTGATGTACTCCTCCCTTGCCCACGGTATAACGTGGGCTTTTTTATGGCGCGTGCATGAATGCGATGAACGGGACGTGGACCGGGTGGAGGCGCTTGCTGGGCGGGCTGGCCGTGGCGATGAGCCTGACGGGATGCGGCCGTGAGGCATCGCCCGATACGGACGCGTTTCTGGCGCAGCACTGGCAGGAGCCGATGGCGCCCCAGGGCGCCCCGCCCGGACATTTCTCCGCGTTGGAGGCTTCCCTGCACCCCGAAGCCTGCGGCCAGTGCCATACGGCGCAGTACGCAGACTGGCATGCCAGTCTGCACAGCCGAACGATGGGCCCGGGTCTGCGCTGGCAGCTCGCACTGATGGATCAGGCGCAGGGCAACCGCTGTCTGCGTTGCCATGCGCCGCTTGCGGAGCAGAAGGCCCTGGTGGCGCGGGAACTGGGCTGGCCCAACGCGCCTGCGCAGGCGCCCCCGGCCTATGTCGCGCCCGATCTGGCGCATCAGGGGCTGGTCTGTGCGGCCTGCCATGTGCGCGGCCACCAGCGGTTCGGGCCGCCGCCCCGGCAGGGTGGGGTGCCCGACAGTCCGCATGACGGGTTTGTCGTGTCGCACGCCTTCGAGGACAGCCGTTTCTGCGCCCACTGCCACCAGTTTCCCGACGACGGGCCGCGCATCGCCGGCAAACTGCAGGAAGACACCTACCGGCAGTGGCTCGCCAGCCCCTATGCGCAGGATGGGCCGGATCGCCAGACCTGCCAGACCTGCCACATGCCCGACCGCCGTCATCAGTGGCGGGGCATTCACGATCCGGACATGACGCGCCAGGCGATCGCGGTCGAGCTCGCGCTCGACCGTCTTGACGATACGCATTACCGTGCCCGCGCACGTGTGCGAAATCGGGGAGCGGGTCATCATTTTCCCACCTACATGGTGCCCAAGGTCGAGCTGGTGTTTTACCGTAAGGGCGCCGACGGCGGCGTACACGAACTGGGACGGCAGCTCATCGGCTGGCAGGTCGATACGCAGATCACCCGCGAGATCGCCGATACCCGCATCCCCGCAGGCGCGACGCGCGAATTCGCGCAGGCTTTCGAGGCCAGCGGGCAGGACTGGCGCCTGGAGCTCGTCGTCAATGTGTCCCCGGGGGAACATTACGAACGGATTTTCCGTGACAGCCTGAACAGGGCGGACACATTCCCCGCGGGTGCGGTCGTGCTGCTGCGGCAGGCGCTGGCCGAGGTGGAGGGAAAACGGTACGAGCTGATGCGGGCCTCGGTGGACGCTGGCGCGGCCCTCACTGCCGGGGAGATCGGGATTGCAAAATGAAAGATTGCGTGACGCGGACGGCCTTCTGCAATGCAGGAGGGTGAGCACGGGTTGGTTATCCTTATGAAAAACAAGATTAATTTATTCAGGCATGGCTTGTGCTTTAGAAGGGGCAACCGATGAATCGGGGGACGGGGGTGACAACAATCAGGCGGACCATGGTGGCGGCGTGCGCGCTGTTGCTGCTGGCAGGAACGGCCGGTGCGGCGACGCTCGACACGATCGAGAAGCCCCGGTTGAAGTTTCGTGCCAAGGGGCCGGTCTGTTCCTGCAATTCGAACACTGGAGAGCGGGAGATCCAGGCGGCGTTCGAGGCAAGATTTTCCCAGCAAGACGACGCGAATCTACCGCCCGGGGAGGACCGTCGCACACATCGCGATGAGCAAAAGGAGAGAGGTGAATGAAGAGCAGCCGTAAAGGGATTCGGTTCGGAAAATACTGGCGCGCGGGTGTCGCGTTCGCAGCCGTGAGCGCGCTTGCGGCCGTGCTGGCTGTCGGCGGCACGGGTTCGGACGAAACGGGCGACCGTATGGCCGCGGGCTGGGGGGGCGAAGCGACTGCGGCGCTGGCGCAGCACGCGTCGGCACTGTCGCCGATCGGCCTGGCCAACGCGTGCGGCCTGGGGGCGTCGAGCTGCTTCAAGTGCCACAACGGCAAGCGTGCGGAAGCACCCAAGACCGATGCGGCCACGGCGCCCTGGCATGCGCAGCATGCCAAGGTCAACAATTCCTGCGTGGGCTGCCATAGCGGCAACCCGAGGATGATGAAGCAGGACATGGCGCACAAGAACCTGCTGGCCAAGCCGCTCGGCAGCGCCGAGGCGTGCGGCGGTTGCCACAAGGCCGACCTGGCCAAGGTTCAGGGCGTATATCAAGCCATTTCGGGAGGCAAGTGATGAAGATAATTGCGGAGAAGACTGGGGGGTTGCGTCAGACCATCGTGGCCGGTTTGCTGGCGGGCCTGGTGCCGGCGAGCGCGCTCGCCGGACCGACGATCGAGTTCGGCGAGCAGGGCTCGCTGACCTTTACCTATGCCCTGCAGGGCTGGATGCAGTACAAGGGATTCACTTCGCCGACGGATTCGGGTTCATCGACGGATGCCTTTCTGCGGCGCAACCGCGTGACCTTCTCGGGGCAGTACAACGACTATGTCGGTTTCTACGCGCAGTTCGAGGCCGGCAACGACAGCAAGCTGGGCCAGGACAACAAGAGCATCTATTACCGCGACGCCTATGTGACCCTGGATTACCGCGATGACCTGCGCTTCATCGTCGGCCGCTTCAAGAACACCTTCTCCCGCGAGAACCTCGAAGGCTGCCTCGAGCCGCTGACGCTCGACCGGGCGGAAGTGCTGTCCTATACCCCGTTCGGCGGCAGCCGCGATACCGGCCTCGCGATCTGGGGCAATCTGATGGATGCCCATCTGCAGTACCGCGTCATGATTGCGGACGGCCGCGAGGACGAATACGTACCCAAGGACCGGCCGCGCATCACCACGCGGGTGCATTACAGCTTCTGGGAGCCGGAGTTCAACTACGGCTACCTGGGCACCTATCTGGGCACGCAAAAGGTGTTGACCGTCGGTGCGGCCTACGACATGCAGTCCGATGTCGCCTACGGCAACTATCCGTCGCGCAGCAACGTCAAGGACTACAAGGCCTGGACCGTCGACGCGTTCATGGAATATCCGGCACCGAGCGGGGTCTACACCCTGTCGGGCGCGTACTTCAAGTACGACACGGGCAATGCCTTCAACGATACGCCGGACCCGTCGCTTGCCGTCAACAGCGACCTGAAGGGCTACTACGTCAAGGGCGGCTACATGCTGCCGGGCAAGGTGGGCATGGGGCGCCTGCAGTTCTTCGGCCGGCACGAAAAATCGGACTATGGCGCCAAGACCGGTCTTGCTGAATACTATGACCAGACGTGGAACGGTGTGGGCGCAAACTATTACATCGACGGCCAGAAACTGAAGATCACGTTCGAGTACGCGGACATCTCGTTCGATACCGAACATCCGACCAATCCCGCCCTGCAGGATTACAAGCAGGCGACGCTGGGGTTGCAGTTCATCTTCTGACCGGCGGAAGGCCGCACACGCTGTACCGGGTGGCCGCCGTGGTGTCTGGCGGCCACCGTGCTTTTAGACGGGATCAAGACAGGGTATGGCCATCAAGTCCTTGAGTTTACGCAATACGGCCAGACGGCCGGGCGGCCTTGACCTGCCCGGTTTCCTGATTCCGCTGGCGGTTGCCCTGGCGGCAGGTCTGCTCTACGCCTGGTGGGCGCCGCACTGGCTGGAGTCGCCGCATTTCTGGGGCATCAGCGCACTGGGGTTCGGTGTGCTGTCCTACGCGGCTGTCCGTCTGGTGGGCGAACTGGTTGCGCTGCGCCGGCTGGAGGCGGGCATCCACGGTGCCCGCGAGGGACTGCTCGAGCCGGCCGAAGGCGGTGCCAACGGCTGGACCAGCGCGGGCCGGCTCATCCCCGAATACAACACCACGATGTCCACGCTGCGGCTGATGTTCCAGACGGTCGAGCAGTGCCAGGGCCGTTTTCTCAACGAACGCAACCGCAGCAACACCATCCTGCAGAGCTTGCCGGGTGGGCTGTTGAGCCTTGCGGACGATTTGCGCATCACCATCGCCAACCGCCAGGCCGACGCGATGTTCGGCGTCGACCCCGGCGGCCTGATCGGCGCGAACCTGTTCGAGCTGCTGGAGCTGAACGAGCGCGACCGCGAGCTGCTGCGCGACGCCTTTCTGTACAAGCACACGATCAGCAATCAGGAAATTGCGTTGCGGGTCGAGGGCATCACCCGCTATTTCTCGCTCAACCTCGGTTTTTACAACGACGAGGAAAACGACATGGGCGGTGTGCTGATCCTGCAGGACATCACCGAATACCGGCAGCTCATGGAAAGCGTCGCCACCCGCGAGAAGCTGGTGGCGATGGGACAGCTCGCCGCCGGCGTGGCGCACGAACTGAACACGCCGCTCGGCAACATCCTCGGCTACGCGCAACTGCTCGACCGCGCCGCGGCGGAGAATCCCAAGCTCGGGGGCTATGCCCGCATCATCGCCGACGAGACCCAGCGCTGTTCGCGCGTCGTGCAGGAGCTGCTGAACTATGCCCGCAAGGACAAGTGCTGCGGCGAGACCTGCGATCTCAACCAGCTCGCGCAGGAGCTGATCGAAACCTTCATCAACTGCCGGTTGAAGCGCTACCGCATCGAGATCGTCATGGACCTGAGTCCGGACCGCCTCATCGCCGAGGGCGGCTGCGGCCAGCTCGACATTGTGCTGACCAATCTGCTGGCGAACGCGATCGACGCGCTCAACGCCACCGAGCAGCCATGCATCACGGTCAGGACCTGGCGCGAGGAGTCCTACGTCGCGGTCAGTGTGACCGACAACGGCCCGGGTGTACCGCATGACATCCGCAACCGGCTCTTCGATCTTTTCTTCTCGACGAAAGAAGTGGGGCAGGGCTACGGGCTCGGCCTGTCGATCAGCCAGGCCATCGTCGCCAAGCGCGGCGGCTTCATCGCCTATGACGCGAACCATGCCGGAGGGGCGCGCTTCATCATCAAGCTGCCGGCTGTCGATCTCAAGCGCGCGAATCTATGAAGGGCAATCCGCAGCACACCGAAAAATCTGCCGGAGGGGTTGCCGTACAGGCCGAGGCCCTGCCGACCATTCTCATCACCGAGGACGACCGCAACATGCGCGAGCTGATGCTCACCGTACTGGCCGAGTCGTCGATGACCTTCAGGATCGCGGGCGCAGAGAACGCCAACGAGGCGATGGCTTTCCTGGAGAACAACGAGGTCGCCGTGGTCGTGACCGACCTGCGCATGCCCGGCGCCGACGGCCTCGACCTGCTCAAGTTTGCCAAGGCGCGCGATCCGCTGACCCAGGTGGTGCTGGTCACCGGCTATGCCACCGTCGAATCCGCCGTGGCGGCGCTGAAGGACGGCGCCTACGACTACGTCCAGAAACCCTTCGACATCGTCAAGCTGCGCTGCGTCGTCGAAAAGGCGCTGGGCTACTGGCTGCTGTCGACCGAAAACCAGCGGTTGCGGCAGCAGCGCCGCGCCTACGAGGACGGCGGCGAGATCATCGGCCAGTCGCAGGGCAAGGAACAGGTCGACCGCCTGATCGACGCCGCCGCGGCCTACGATTCCAGCGTGCTCATCTTTGGCGAGAGCGGCAGCGGCAAGGAACTGGTCGCGCGCCAGATCCACCTGCGCGGCAAGCGTGCCGAACGCCCCTTCGTGGCGATCAACTGCGCGGCCATCCCGGAAAACCTCATCGAGAGCGAGCTGTTCGGCTTCCGCAAGGGCGCATTCACCGGTGCCGAGCGCAACAAGCCCGGCCTGTTCGAAGTGGCCAACGGCGGCACGCTGTTCCTCGACGAAATCAACAACGCACCGATGGCGCTGCAGGCCAAGCTGCTGCGCGTGCTGCAGGACGGCAATTTCTATCCGACCGGCGCCACCGAGCCGGTGCATGTCGACGTGCGCGTGGTGGCGGCGAGCAACCGGCCGATGAACGAGCTGGTCGAACAGCAGTTGTTCCGGGAAGACCTCTTCTATCGGCTGTCCGTGATGGAAATCGCCATCCCGCCGCTGCGCGAGCGGCGCGAGGACATCGCCCTGCTCACCTACTATTTTCTCAACAAGCATGCGTTGCGGCTGAGCAAGCACATCGCCGGCGTCAGCACCGCCGTGCTCGGCGCCCTGATGCGCTACGACTGGCCGGGCAACGTGCGCGAGCTGGAGAACGTCGTCCAGCGGATGATCATCCTGACGGAATCCGAGCACATCGACGCCGATGTGCTGCCGGCCAAATTGAGCGAGCAGCGCGACCAGCGCAGCCGTGCGCTCGACTACCTGCCGCCGCAGAGCCTGGAAGAAATCGAGGCATATTTCATCCGCAAGACGCTGCGCGAGACGCGCGGCGACCGCGCGCTTGCCGCCGACATTCTCGGCATCGACAAATCGACGCTGTGGCGCAAGGTCAAGCGCTACGGCATCGAGGAATAATCCGTTGCCGCCGCTGCACCGGACCGCCGTCATGCCGGGAGCGTTCGGCATCCCGCGCGCCGGCTGGGCGCTGCTGAATCTGGCGCTGCTGCTGATGCTGGCGGCCGTGCTCGCGCACTGGACCTGGCGCATCGCGGCACCGGGAACGACGCAGGCCGCGGCACCCGTCGCGCCGCAGGCGCCGGGCGCCGGGGCGATCCGCCACGCGCGTCTGTTCGGTGAAGCGGCGACGGCCGATGCCCGCCCGGTCGCGCGCACGACGACCCTGAATCTCAAGCTGCACGGCGTGTTTGCCGCCCCCGACAGCCGGCCTGCGATGGCGATCCTCAGCGTGGACGGCGAGGACCGGCCCGTTGCGCGCGGCGCCGAAGTGCAGCCGGGCGTGGTGCTGAGCGAAGTGGCGGCCGATCATGTGCTGCTGCTCAACCAGGGCGTGGCGGAACGTCTCGATCTGGATCGTCCGCAAGCGCAACAGGCCTCGGGCGGGCCGGATGCGCCGCGCGCGATGACGCTGACGCCGGGCGAGATCGACCGGGCAATCGCCAATCCGCAGCAGCTCGGCGCGCAGATCCGCTCGAACGGCGACGAAGGGCGCCCCGCGCTTATCGTGGAGGCGGTCGATGCCGGCGGGTTCGCCGCGCGTCTGGGGCTGCAAAACGGCGATACGCTGCGCATGGTCAACGGCAACCCCGTGGCCAGCGTGCAGGATCTCGCCCGGCTACTGGCCGACGCCGCGAGCCTGCAGCGCGTGACCCTGGTCGGTGAACGCCAGGGCAAGCCCCTGATTCTTTCCTATAGACTGCAACCGTGACGATGGAACCGAACGCCATGCTCTTCCGCCTGCGCCATCTGACTGCTTTCGCGCTGGTCTGCCTGCTGGTGTGCCTGCCCCGTTTCGCGCACGCCCAGGGCGACGCGGTCGTGCTCAATTTCGTGAACGCCGACATCCCGTCGGTGATCAAGGCGGTAGGCGAGCTTACCGGCCGGAATTTCGTGGTCGATCCGCGCGTGAAGGGCACGGTGATCATCACCTCCGCCAAACCGGTGTCGCGCGACCTCGTCTATCCCATCCTGCTGTCCGCGCTGCGCATGCAGGGCTTTACCGCCATCGAAGGGCAGGGCGCCACCAAGATCGTGCCCGAGGTCGAGGCCAAGCAGAATTACAGCGTGATTCGCGGCAAGGAGCTCAACGAGCGCGGCGACCGCATCGTCACCCAGGTCTATCCGCTGCAGCACGAGAACGCCGCGCAGATGCTGCCCGTGCTGCGGCCGCTCATCGGCGCGAATAACGCCATCGCCGTGCTGCCAGCCAGCAACACGCTCGTCATCACCGACTACGCCGACAACCTGCGGCGGATCGGCGCGATCATCGAATCGGTCGACCGGCCCAGCCAGAGCGACGCCACGGTGATCCGGCTGCAGCACGTGTCCGCCGTCGATCTGGCGCAATCGCTGGGCCGCCTGATGGCCGACGGCGCAGCGGCGGACGGCCAGGCGGCCGGTGCCGCGCGGCTCGCCATCGTGCCCGATGCGCGTTCGAACGCCCTGCTGGTGCGCAGCGGCAGCCCCTCGCGCCTGCAGACCCTGCGTGAACTGGTCGCCGGGCTCGACGTGCCGGGCGCGCTCGGCGGCAACATCCATGTCGTCTATCTGAAGAACGCCGAGGCCGGCAAGCTCGCGGAGACCTTGCGCAGCCTCGTCGGCGGACGCCTGCAGGCCGCTGCGCAGCCGGTGTCGTCGCAGGCCGCCGGCACGGCTGCATCCGCAGCTGCCTCGGCGCTTCCGGGCAGCGACGGCACTGCCATGATCATCGCCGACACGGCGAGCAATTCGCTCGTCATCAATGCGCCCGACGTCGTGTACAACAGCCTGCGTGCCGTCATCGACAAACTCGATGCGCGCCGTGCGCAGGTCTACGTCGAGGCGCTGGTGGTCGAGGTCACCGCCGAGAAGGCGGCGGAATTCGGCATCCAGTGGCAGGACCTGAGCGGCGTCAACAAGAGCGGCACCAACCTCATCGGCGGCACCAACCTGGGGGCGCGCAGCACCGGCGTCAACATCATCGACGCAGCCGCCAATCTCGGCACGGTCGGCCGCGGCCTCAATATCGGCGTGGTCGACGGCACGATCAACATTCCCGGCCTGGGGACCGTCACCAATCTCGGCGTACTGGCGCGCGCGCTGGAAACCGACGCCAACGCCAACATCCTCTCCACGCCGAACCTGCTGACGCTGGACAACGAGGAGGCGAAGATCGTGATCGGCCAGAACGTGCCTTTCATCACCGGCCAGTACGCGCAGACGGGTTCGTCGACTACCGCCACGCCCTTCCAGACGATCGAGCGCCGCGACGTCGGTCTCACGCTCAAGGTGCGGCCGCAGGTGTCCGAGGGCGGCACGGTCAAGCTGCAGATCTACCAGGAAATCTCCAGCCTGCGCGAAACGACCACCGCCGCCGACGTCATCACCGACAAGCGCTCCATCGATTCGACCGTGCTGGTCGACGACGGCCGCATCATCGTGCTCGGCGGACTCATCCAGGACCGCGTGCAGGATGGTGTCGACAAGGTCCCCCTGCTCGGCGACATTCCGCTCTTCGGCCATCTCTTCCGCTCGGAGACGCGCAACCGCCAGAAAACCAACCTGATGGTCTTTCTGCGGCCGCATGTGCTGCGCGATTCGGAAAGCGCCGACGTGCTGACCGGCGACCGCTACGAATTCATCCGCCAGCGCCAGGCCGACTTCCGCATGGCGCCGCACTTCGCCCTGCCGGAGATGCGCATGGACCTGCTGCCCGAACTGAAACCCGCGCCCCAGCCGGCGCCCTGAGCGACCCGATGGACACGCCGGCGCTTCCGACCCTCGATCCGCAGTTCGTCGCGCTCCTGCCCTACGGCTTTGCGCGGGCGCATGGCGCGCTGGTCGCCTGCGCGCACGACGATGCGGTCGAAGTGTGGCTGCGCGAAGGGGCGCAGCCGGCCACGCTGGCCGAACTGCGGCGCATGCTGCGGCGGCCCCTGCGCACGCGCCTGCTCGACGCGGCGCGCTTCGACGAGGCGCTCAACCGCGCCTACGACCGCGGCGAAGGCAACCATGCCGCCACGCTGGTGGGCGATCTCGAACAGGGCATGGACCTGCAGCAGCTCGCACAGGACATCCCGGAAGTCGCCGACCTGCTGGAAAGCGAGGACGACGCCCCCATCATCCGCCTGCTCAACGCGCTGCTCGCACAGGCATTGCGCGAACAGGCGTCCGACATCCACATCGAACCCTACGAGGCGCGCTCGGTGGTGCGTTTTCGGATGGACGGCGCGCTGCGCGACGTGATCGAGCCCAAGCGCGCGCTACATGCCGCCATCGTGTCGCGCATCAAGGTGATGGCGCAGCTCGACATCGCCGAAAAACGCCTGCCGCAGGACGGCCGCATCACCCTGCGCCTGGGCGGCCGTCCGGTCGACGTGCGCGTGTCCACGCTGCCCACCGGCCACGGCGAACGTGTGGTCATGCGCCTGCTCGACAAGCAGGCGGGCCGCCTGGAACTGGGGCGGCTGGGCATGCGCGACGCCACGCTCGCCAGCCTCGACGCGCTGATCCATCGTCCTCACGGCATCCTTCTCGTGACCGGGCCGACCGGCTCCGGCAAGACCACCACGCTGTACGCGGCGCTGTCGCGTATGGATGCGCGCACGCTCAACATCATGACGGTGGAAGACCCGATCGAATACGACCTCGACGGCATCGGCCAGACCCAGGTCAATTCGCGCATCGAACTCGATTTCGCACGTGCCCTGCGCGCCATCCTGCGGCAGGACCCCGACGTCATCATGATCGGCGAGATCCGCGATCTCGAAACCGCGCAGATCGCCGTCCAGGCCTCACTCACCGGCCACCTCGTGCTGGCCACCCTGCATACCAACGACGCGGCCAGTTCGGTGACGCGTCTGGTCGACATGGGCATCGAGCCCTTCCTGCTCGCCTCCAGCCTGCTCGGCGTGCTCGGGCAGCGGCTGGTGCGGCGTCTGTGCCCGGCCTGCCGGGCGCCGCACGCGCCCGATGCCGCCGAGCGCGCGCTGGCCGGCCTGCAGGATGCGGATGCGCCGCTGTATCGCGCGGTCGGTTGCCCGGCCTGCAACGGCACCGGCTATCGCGGTCGCGCCGGCATCTACGAGCTGCTCACGGTCGACGAAACGCTGCGCAGCATGATCCACGACGCCGCGCCGGAGCAGGCCCTGCGCAGTTATGCCGTCGAGCAGGGCATGGTCGGCATGCGCGAGGACGGCATGCGCTGGGTGCGCGGCGGCGAAACCGCGCTGGAGGAAGTGCTCCGCGCCACCCGCGAGGGCTGACGGGACGAATCGCGATGGCCGCCTTCCGCTACGAAGCCTACGACGATGCCGGACGCCTGCGGAAGGGCGTGCAGGAAGCCGACACCGCGCGCCAGTTGCGTGCGCGGCTGCGCGAACGCGGGCTCGCGGTGGCCCGCGTGGCGCCGGTGGCAGGCGCGGATCGCACCGCCGGCGGCACGTCGCGCTGGCGGCGCGGCCTGTCGGCCACCCAGCTCAGCCTGATCACGCGCCAGTTCGCCACCCTGCTCGGCGCAGGCCTGCCGGTCGAGCAGACGCTCAATGCGCTCATCGAACAGGCCGACGGCGACCATGCGCGCCAGGTGCTCGCCGGCGTGCGCGGCGAGGTGCTGGCCGGTTTCCCGCTCGCCGGCGCGCTGCAGAAATTTCCGCGCGAATTCCCGGAGCTGTATGTCACGCTGGTCGCGGCCGGCGAACGTTCCGGCCGGCTGGCCGAAGTAATGGAGCGGCTGGCCGATTACGTCGAATCGCGACAGGCGCTGCGCCAGAAGATCGGGCTCGCCTTCATCTACCCCGCGATCGTCACCGTGGTGGCCGGCGCGGTAGTGCTGGGGCTGCTCGTCTACGTCGTGCCGCAGGTCGTCAACGTGTTCCAGAGCACGCACCAGACCCTGCCCTGGCTCACGCGCGCGCTCATCGCCACCAGCGGGTTCATGCAGGCAAGCGGCTGGCTGTGGCTGCTCGGACTGGCCGCCGCGGGCTGGGGTGCCGGCCGCCTGCTCCGGCACCCACCCCGGCGCATGCGTTTCCACCGCATGCTCCTGCGCCTGCCGGTGGCCGGCGCCCTGATCCGCGGCGTGAACAGCGCGCAGCTCGCGAGCACGCTCGGCATTCTCGTCGGCAGCGGCGTGCCCCTGCTGGATGCCCTGCACGCGGGCGCCGGCGTGGTGCGCAATCTGCCGATGCGCGAGGCCGTCGAACAGGCGGCGCGCACCGTGCGCGAGGGCGGCAGTCTCAGCCGCGCGCTGGGCGCAGCAGGCCTGTTTCCCCCCATGCTGGTGCACATGATCGCCAGCGGCGAGGCGAGCGGCCGGCTGGCACACATGCTGGAGCGCGCCGCCGCCCAGCAGGGACGCGAGATGGAAAGCCGCGTGATGGGCCTGACCAGCCTGATGGAACCGCTGCTGATCGTGGCGATGGGCGGCGTGGTGCTGGTCATCGTGCTGGCGATCCTGCTGCCGATTTTCGAGATGAACCAGCTCGCGCGCTGAGCGCGTGCCCGAACGACGAGGAGGAAAGACAGGCATGGCGACGAACCCCCGGATACGCATCGCGCGCGGCTTCACGCTGATCGAGATCATGGTCGTGGTGGCGATCCTCGGCATCCTCGCGGCGCTGGTCGTGCCCAAGATCATGAGCCGGCCGGACGAGGCGCGCGTCGTCGCCGCCAAGCAGGACATCGCCGCCATCCGCCAGGCGTTGAACCTGTACCGGCTGGACAACCAGCGCTATCCCACCACCGACCAGGGCCTGCAAGCCCTGGTCGAGCGGCCGACGAGCGGTCCGGTGCCGGGCAACTGGAAGGCGGGCGGTTATCTCGAACGCCTGATGCACGACCCCTGGGGCACGCCCTACCAGTACCTCAACCCCGGCCTGCACGGCGAGATCGACATCTTCAGCCTGGGCGCGGACGGCGCACCGGGCGGCGAAGGCAACGACGCCGACATCGGATCGTGGATGCTGTGAGCCAGCGCGGTTTCACGCTGATCGAGCTGCTCGTGGTGCTGGTCATCGTCGGCATCATGCTTGGCCTCGCCGGCGTGCGGCTGGCGCCCGACGACGAACATACGCTGACGACCGAGATGCGCCGCCTCGCCGTGCTGCTCGAACAGGCGCGCGACGAGGCCGTGACCACCGGCGAACCGATCGCCTTCTCGGTCGAGCGCGCGCGCTATCGTTTCTGGCGCCGCGACGCGGCGGACGCGTGGGTTCCGTACGGCGACGACGACGACGCGCTGCGCGACCGCGACGCGACGGCGGGCGTGCGCCTGATGGACTGGCGCGCCGGGCAGGCGGACGAGGCGGGCGCCGCGCGCGTGCTGTTCCTGCCGTCCGGCGCCAGCACACCCTTCAGCGCGGATTTCGCGCTCAACGCCGCCTATGCGCGGCTGCGGGGCGACAGCCTCGGCCGCGTGCGGGTCGAGACCTCGTTCGGGGCGGCGTCGTGAACGCGCGCCGCCGCGCCGTGCGCGGCTTCACCCTCATCGAGGTGCTGGTGGCGCTGGCCATTCTCGCCGTTGCGCTGGCTGCCGCGAGCCGGGCGATGGGCATGCTGGCCGCCGGTTCTGGCGAGCTGCGCGAGCGCCTGCTCGCCGAGTGGGTGGCGCAGAACCGGCTGGCCGAACTGCAGGCGCGGCATGCCTGGCCGGACACCGGCACGCGCAGCGGCGAAGCCGAGCAGGCCGGCCTGAAACTGGCATGGCGCGAGACCGTTTCCGGCACGCCCAATCCGGCGTTCCGCCGTATCGACATCCAGGTCGCCCGGCCCGGAAGTGAACACGGTCTCGCGCGGCTCACCGGCTACCTCGTGCGGGAGGCAGCCTCGTGAACGCGCGCGGGTTCACCCTGGTGGAGATGCTGGTTGCGCTGCTGATCTTCTCGCTGATGTCCGTGCTCGCCTTCCGCGGCCTGAACGCCGCTTTTGCCACGCAGGCGCATCTGGAAGACGACAACCGCCGCTGGCGCGACATTGCGCTGACCTTCGCGCAACTGGAGCGCGACGTCGGCATGGCGGTCGACCGGCCGGTGCGCGACAGCGTCGACCGCCGCCTGCCGGCCTGGCAGGGCACGCCGGCAGCGGACGAGGCGCAGCTCGAATTCAGCCGCATGGGCGACGCCTGGCAGACCGGCGCGGCCGCCGATGTGCTGCGCTACGGCTACCGGCTGCGCGACGGCGCCATCGAGCAGCTGGTGTGGCCGGTACTCGACCGCGGCGTACGCGGCGAGCCGGTCGTCAACGCGCTGCTCGACCGCGTGCGGCGTTTCGATCTGCGCTATCTGGGCCGGGACGGCGTCTGGCATCCCGCCTGGCCGGCCGGCGGCGCCGCGCCGCTGCCGGCCGCGCTCGAAGTCGTCGTCGAGCTCGCCGACGGCAGCACGCTCACCCGGATCTTCGCCCTGCCATGAAACGCCAGCGCGGACTCGCCGTCATCACCGCCATGCTCGTGGTCGCCCTTGCCGCGAGCCTGGCCGCGTTCGTCGCCTGGCAGCAGCACCTGTGGACACGCCAGGTCGAAAACCTGGCGGCGCAGGCGCAGGGCCGCGCCGTTGCGCTCGCCGCCCTGCAATGGGCGCGCGCCCTGCTGGCGGAGGATGCGCGCGCGGGCGGCACCGACCACCTGCAGGAGGACTGGGCGCAGGCCCTCGCCCCCCTGCCGGCCGACGGCGGCGAGCTGAGCGGTGCGATCCGCGACCAGCAGGGGCTGTTCAATCTCAACAGCCTGGTGCGCGGCGGTCAGGCGAGCGAGGCCGACGGGGCCGTGTTCCGCCGTCTGCTCGAACAGCTCGGCCTGCCGCCCGATCTGGACAACGCGGTCGTCGACTGGATCGATGCCGATAGCGAGGTGCGCTATCCGGGCGGCGCCGAGGACGGCCACTATCTGACGCGCGATCCGCCCTACCGTGCCGCCAACCGGCCGCTGACGACCGTGGACGGCCTGTACCGCGTGCAGGGCTTCGACCGGGTGCGCGTCGAGCGGCTGCGTCCGTTTGTCAGCGTCCTGCCGGTGCCGACGCCGGTCAACGTCAATACCGCGCCGCCGGAAGTGCTGGCCGCGCTGGTCGACGGATTGACCCTGGAACAGGCGAAGACGCTGACGGACGCCCGCGACGGCCGGCCTTTCCGCGATCTCGACGATTTCCGCCAGCGCCTGCCGCCCGCGGCGCTGGCCTTCGACGACAGCGTGGCCGCCGTCGGCAGCCGTTATTTCCTCGTTGCGGGGCATGCCCGTTTCGACCGCGCGCGCGTGGGGTTCGAAGCCCTGCTCGAACGCGGCCAGTCGGTCTGGCCCACGCTGGTCTGGCAAAAGAACCTGTGAACCCGATGACTTTTTCTTCATGAGCCTGCTGCGCATTCACATCCCCGCCGACTGGCCGGAGGCCGGCCCCGACGCCGCGCTGGCCTGGAGCCGCCTCGGCAGCCGCGGAGAGCGGCTCGACGGCGGCGCTTCGCCGACGGCCGGCCTGCCGCGCGATTCGCAATGCGAAATCGTCGTGCCGGCCGAACTGGTGCTGCTGACGCAGGCCCGTCTGCCGCGCGGCCGCAAGCGCCGGTTGCCGGCGCTGTTGCCGTATGCCGTCGAGGACAGGCTGGGCGTCGATCCGGACAGCGTGCACGTTGCGGCCGGTGCGCAACAGGCCGACGGCCAGACCGCACTGGCGGTGATCGACAAGACCTGGCTCGGCACGGTGCTGGCACGCTTGCGCGCCGCCGGTCTGCAGCCCGCCCATGCCTGGCCCGAAACTCTGTTGCCCGCGCTGCCGGAAGCCGGCTGGGTGGCCGCGTGGTCGGGCCGCGGCGGCTTTCTGCGCACCGGCACGCAGCGCGGATTTGCGCTCGACGCCGGCGAAACCGGGCAGCCGCCCGTTGCCCTCGCGTTGGCGCTCGACGCGGCGCGCACCGCGCCCGACGGCCCGGCTGCCGCACCGGCGCGCCTGCTGTTGCGCCCGTGCGCGGGTGCGCCGCTGCCGGATGCGGCGGTCTGGAGCCGCGCGCTGGCGCTGCCGGTCGAGGCGGGCGCCGAATGGGCGCCGCTGGGCGCGCACGTCGACACGGCCGGCGCCATCGATCTGCTGCAGGGCGCATTTGCGCCGGCCACGTTTTCGCGGCGCGATGGCCAGGCCCTGCGGCTGCCGCTGATCCTGCTCGGCCTGATCGCGCTCGTGCACGGCGGCGCCACGCTGATCGAATGGGGACAGCTCCGCCATGAGCGGCAGCAGCTGCGCGCCGCGATGGAGGCGGATTTCCGCGCGGCCTTTCCCGAGGCGCGCGTGGTCGTCGACGCGCCCTTGCAGATGCGCCGCAATCTGGCCGAGCTGCAGCGCGCGGCAGGCCAGACCACGCCGCGCGATTTTCTGCCGCTGCTGGCACGCGCGTCGCAGGCATTCGACGAGACCAACCGGCGCGGTCTGCGCGGCCTGCGTTACGAAGCGCAGACCTTGACGCTGGAATTCGCGCCCGGTGCGGCCGACGATGCGCTGCTCGCACGTCTGCGCGAGGCCGGGCTCGCAGCCGAGTCGCGGCGCGCGGACGATGCGGTGCGCATCCGGGTGACGGGAGGGGCGGCATGAAGGCGCAATGGACCGATTTCTGGAATGCGCGCACGCCGCGCGAACGGCGGATTCTCGGCGGTGGCGCGCTGCTGTTGCTGCTGTTGCTCGGCTATGCCTGGCTGTGGCTGCCGGTGCAACGCGAAAGCGTGCAACTGCGCGCGGCGCTGCCGGCGCTGCGTGCGCAGGCGCAGCAGGTCGCAGCAGACCGGCAGACGGTCGCCGCCCTGCGTGCGCGGCCTGCGGCACCGGCCAGCGGCGATCTTGCCGCGCGCATCGAGGCGCTCGCCGTGGCGGGCGGTCTGCGTGCGCGCATCGAGGCCATCGTGCCGCTCGATGCGCAACGTGTGCGGGTGCGCTTGCCCGAAGTGGCGTTCGACGACTGGATCGCGTGGCTCGATACGGCGCAGAAGGCCGGCGTGCGCGTCGAATACGCGCAGGCCGAAGCGAGCGGCGGCGCCGGTGCGGTGCGCGCCGAAGCCGTGCTGGCGACAGGCGGATGAAGACGGAACCCCCGGCGTTCCGGCTGCGCTGGCCGCATTATCTGCTGGCTGCCGCGGTCTATGGCGCGCTGCTGCTGGCGTGGGCACCGGCCAGCCTGATGACCGGACTTGCGGCCGAACGTCTGCCGGGTGTGCGTTTCGCGCAGGTGCAGGGCTCGTTCTGGAACGGCCGGGCCGATGCCGCCGTCACGCTCGGCGCGCAGCCTGTCGCCGCACGGCTGACGTGGCGTTTCCGGCCGTCGGAACTGCTGACCGGCGGCCTCGGCTATGCGGTGCGGATGGAAACGCTGGACGCGACGCAGGCCGCCGCCGACGGTATCGTGCGGCTGGGGCCTGGGCGCGTCGCCCTGCGTCAGGTGCAGGCGCGGGCCATGCTGTCCTGGCTGCTGCGTTTCGATCCCGCGTTCGCGAATCTGCCGTTCGGCGGTGAGCTGAACGTCGCGAGCGATGCGCTGCAGCTGTCGCGCACGGCGATCGAAGGAACGGCGCGCGTCGACTGGAGCGATGCGCGCTTCGCCCGCCATGCGCTCGGCCGTCACCGGATCGAGGCCGTGGGCGAGGGCGCCGCACTCGCGCTGCGCCTGCGCACGCTGGACGGGCCGCTCGATCTGGACGGCGCGGGGGCGTGGCGTCTGACGGGCGAGCTGCGCTTTGCCGGCACGGCCCGGGCGCGGCCCGGTGCGCGTGGGCTGGACGAGGTTCTGAAATGGCTGGGGCCGGAAAGGAACGGGGCTCATGCCTTCCGCTTCCCGCGCTGAATCCGTGCCTGTGCTGGTCGCTGCCGGGCTCGCGTGCGAGCGGGGCGAACGCAGGCTGTTCGAGGATCTGGATTTCGAACTGTCGGCCGGCGAAGCCCTGCTGGTGGTCGGCGGCAACGGTCACGGCAAGACCAGTCTGCTGCGCATCCTGTCCGGCCTGTCGCTGCCCGCCGCGGGCGAGGTGCGCTGGCGCGGCGCACCTATTCGTGCCGTGCGCGAGGATTACGGCCGGGCGCTGGCCTGGCTGGGCCATGCGGACGGCATCAAGGCCGATCTGACGCCGCTGGAAAACCTGCGTTTCGCCGCCGCGTTGCGCGGGCGCGCGCTCGACGACGCGGCGGCGCACCGTGCGCTCGATCGCGTTGCGCTCGCGCGCTGTGCGGAACTGCCGGCGCGCGTGCTGTCCTTCGGCCAGCGCCGCCGGGTGGCGCTGGCCGCGCTCACGCTGGCCGACGCCCGGCTGTGGATACTCGACGAGCCGCTCGCCGGCCTCGACGCGCAGGGCGTCGATATGGTGCAGGCCCTGCTGGATGCGCACCTGGCAGGCGGTGGCCTGGCCGTCGTCACCACGCATCAGCGCCTGGCGCTGGGTGCCTGCGTACCGCGCACGCTGCGGGTCGGCGCATGCTGAGTTTCGTCTACACGATCGTGCGGCGCGAAATCGTTCTGGCGACGCGGCGGCGCGGCGACTGGCTGACCGCACAGTTTTTCTTCGTCATCGTCGCGAGCCTGTTTCCGCTGGGCATCGGCGCCGAACCCGAGACCCTGCGCGCGATCGGGCCGGGCGTGGTGTGGGTGGCCGCGCTGCTGGCCGCGTTGCTGTCGCTCGACCGCCTGTTTGCCGACGACCATCGGGACGGCGCGCTGGAACAACTGATGCTCGCGCCGTATCCGCACGCGCTGCTGGCCTTCGGCAAGGCGCTCGCGCACTGGATCGTGAGCGGGCTGCCGCTCATCGTCATCGCGCCCGTGCTCGGCCTGCAGTTCGACCTGCCGCCGGCGGCGCTGCTGGCGCTGGTCGCATCGCTGGCGCTGGGCACGCCGGTGCTGTCCCTGCTCGGCAGCATCGGCGCGGCGCTGACGCTGGGCCTGCGGGGGGGCGGCGTGCTGCTTGCGCTATTGATCCTGCCGTTCTACGTGCCGGTGCTGATCTTCGGAACCGGTGCGATCGGTGGCGTGCTTGCGGGAACCGGCGCCGAGGCGAACCTGTCGTTGTTGGGGGCCTTGCTCGCGCTGACGCTGCTGCTCGCGCCCTGGGCCTGCGCCCAGGCCCTGAACGTTTCCCTGGAATGAATAACATGGCGAGGCTGCCTTGAATCTGAACCGCTACGCATCCCCGTCGATCTTCTACCCGCTGGCCGGGCGGCTGGTGCCGGTGTTCGCCGCGCTGGCCGCCGCGCTGGCCGCCGCGGGGCTGTACATCGGCTTTTTTGTCGCGCCCACCGATTTCCAGCAGGGCGAGGGCTACCGCATCATCTTCATCCACGTGCCGGCGGCCTGGATGTCGATGTTCATCTATCTGGTCATGGCTTTCTGGTCGGCCATCGGGCTGGCGTGGAATACCCGGCTCTCGTTCATGATGACGCGCGCGCTCGCGCCGACCGGCGCGCTGTTCACCTTTCTCGCGCTGTGGACCGGCGCCTTCTGGGGCAAACCGATGTGGGGCGCCTGGTGGGTCTGGGATGCACGGCTCACGTCCGAGCTGATCCTGCTGTTCCTGTACATGGGCTACATGGCGCTGCAGGCGGCGATCGACGATCCGCGCCGCGCCGACCGCGCGGGCGCGCTGCTGAATCTGGTGGGCGTGGTCAATGTGCCCATCATCTATTTTTCGGTCGTCTGGTGGAACACGCTGCACCAGGGCGCGTCAGTCAGCCTGACGCGTGCGCCGAGCATGGCGCAGACGATGCTCTGGGGCATGCTCGTGATGGCGCTCGCCGCCTGGTTCTACACGCTGGCCGTGGCGTTTGCCCGGGTGCGCACGCTGATCCTGGCGCGCGAGCAGCGGGCGCAATGGGTGAGACAGATGGAGCACGAGGCATGAACTGGGCAGGCTGGAGCGATTTCTGGGCGATGGGCGGCTATGCGCTGTACGTGTGGGGATCGTACGGCGCGACCGTACTGTGCATCGCGGGCGAACTCTGGCTGTTGCGCCGCAGCCGGCGCGAGGCGCAGCGCATGCTCGAACGCATGAATCGATTCGATACGCAAGGATAGAGGGACACGCCATGCAGGCACGTCATCGCAAACTCGCCCTGATCGCATTCGCGGTCGTCGCCGTCGGCATCGCGACGACGCTCGTGCTCAATGCCTTCAGAAGCAATCTGGTCTTCTTCTTCACACCCACGCAGGTGGCCAACGGCGAAGCGCCGACGGCGCGTACCTTCCGCATCGGCGGGCTGGTCGAGGCGGGCAGCGTGAAACGGCAGGCCGACGGCCTGACGGCGAATTTCGTGGTGACGGATACGGCGCGCGCCATTCCCGTGACCTACACGGGCATCCTTCCCGATCTGTTCAAGGAGGGCAAGGGCGTGGTCGCCGAGGGGCGGCTGGGCGACGACGGCCATTTCACCGCCACCCAGGTGCTGGCCAAGCACGACGAGAACTACATGCCGCCCGAAGCCGCCGACGCGGTGGCCCAAGCGCAGAAAGCCCAGTCGACGGTGGCTGAATGAGAACCCGTTTCCACGCATTGCAGGAGGCCGCATGATTCCGGAACTGGGCCAGTTCGCCCTGATCGTCGCGCTGCTGCTGGCGCTGGTACAGGCCATGCTGCCGCTCGCCGGCGCCTGGCGCAACGACGCCGCGCTCATGTCCGTGGCCCGCCCTGCTGCGCTGGCGCAGTTCGGGTTCGTGCTCGTGGCCTTCGTCTGTCTGGCCATATCGTTCATGGTCAACGATTTTTCGGTGCTGAACGTCGCGCGCAATTCCTACTCGCGGCTGCCGGAGCTTTACCGCTTCACGGCCACCTGGGGGTCGCACGAAGGTTCGCTGCTGCTGTGGGTGCTGATGCTGGCCTTCTGGGGCGCGGCAGTGGCCGTGTTCTCGCGGCGCCTGCCGGATGCGATGGCGGCGCGCGTGATCGGCGTGATGGGGCTGATCTCGGTCGGTTTCATCGCCTTCATGCTCATCACCTCGAACCCCTTCGAGCGCCAGCTGCCGGCGGCGATCGAAGGCAACGACATGAATCCGCTCCTGCAGGACTGGGGCATGATCATCCATCCGCCCATGCTCTACATGGGGTATGTCGGCTTCGCCGTCGCCTTTGCCTTCGCCATCGCGGCGCTGCTGTCGGGCCGGCTCGATGCGGCCTGGGCGCGCTGGTCGCGGCCCTGGACCATCGCCGCATGGACCTTCCTCACGCTGGGCATCGTGCTCGGCAGCTGGTGGGCCTACCGCGAACTGGGCTGGGGCGGCTGGTGGTTCTGGGACCCGACGGAGAATGCGTCCTTCATGCCCTGGATCGCGGGTACGGCGCTGATCCATTCGCTGGCCGCCACCGAGAAGCGCGGCGTGTTCAAGGCCTGGACCGTGCTGCTCGCGCTGACCACGTTCTCGCTGTCGCTGCTGGGAACTTTCCTCGTCCGCTCCGGCGTGCTGTCCTCGGTGCATGCCTTCGCCACCGACCCGGCGCGCGGCGCCTTCATCCTGGGCTTTCTCGTCGTCGTCGTGGGCGGTTCGCTCGCGCTGTACGCCTGGCGCGCGCCGCGCATCATCGCCGGCGGCGGCTACAGCGGGTTTTCGCGCGAGTCGCTGCTGCTCGCCAACAATGTGCTGCTGATCGCCGCGCTCGGCGCAGTGCTGCTGGGCACCCTGTACCCGCTCGTCGTCGACGCGCTCGGGCTGGGCAAGATCTCCGTCGGTCCGCCGTATTTCAATGCCGTGTTCGTGCCGCTCATCGCGCCGGCCCTGTTCCTCATGGGCATCGGCCCGCTGGCGCGCTGGAAGAACGGCCGGCTGGCCGACGTGGCGGCCCGCCTGAAATGGCCGTTCGCCGCGGTGCTGGCGAGCGGTTTCGCGCTGGCCTTCGCGCTGGACGAATTCAAGCCCTGGGCGGCGCTCGGCTTCTGCCTCGCCCTATGGATCGCGTATACGGTCGGCCTGGCTTTTCGCGACCGGCTGCGCGGCGGCGGCGATCTGCCGCGTGCCTTCTGGGGCATGCAGCTCGCGCATTTCGGCATGGCCGTGGGCGTTGCGGGCATCGCGGTGGTGGCGGCGTATTCCAGCGAGCGTGACGTGCGCATGGCGCCCGGCGGCAGCGCCGAACTGGCCGGCTACACCTTTACCTTCCGCGGCGCCGGCCCGCGCGAGGGCCCGAATTTCCATGCCATGCGCGGCACCGTCGAGGTCAGCCGCAACGGTGCCCGGGTGGCGACGCTGCACCCGGAAAAGCGCGTCTACACCGCCTCGGGCATGGCGATGACCGAGGCCTCGGTGCATCCCAATTTCTTCCGCGACGTGTACGTCGCACTGGGCGAGCCGCTCGACGATCAGGGGGCGTGGTCGGTGCGGCTGTTTCACAAACCCTTCATCAACTGGCTCTGGCTCGGTGCGCTGCTGATGGCCATCGGCGGCTTTCTGGCCGCAACCGACCGCCGCTATCGCCTCGGGCGCGCCGCGTCGCGGGCGGCGGCCAAGCTCGCCGCCCAGGGCGCCTGAGATGAAGCGTTGGCTGCCGCTTGCCCTGTTCGCCCTGCTGGCCGGGTTTCTCGCCAAGGGGCTGTTCCTGAATCCGGGCGAAGTGCCGTCCCCGCTCATCGACCGCACCGCGCCGGCATTTTCGCTGCCGCTGGTCGGCGAGCCGGGGCGCAGTTTCGGGCCGGAAACGATGCGCGGCCAGGCATGGCTGCTCAACGTGTGGGCACCGTGGTGCGTGTCGTGCCGGCAGGAGCATCCCACGCTCATGCAGCTTGCCCGTGAGAACCGCGTGCCCATCGTCGGCCTGAACTGGAAGGACGACGCGCGCGAAGCGGCGGCGCTGCTCGCGCGGACCGGCTCGCCCTACGTTGCGGTGCCGGATGACCGGGACGGTCGCGTCGGCATCGACTACGGCGTCACCGGCACGCCGGAAACCTATCTGATCGACCGCGACGGCATCATCCGCCTGAAGCATATCGGCCCGATCACGCCTGCTGTGTGGCGCGACCGTTTCGAGCCGGAACTGAAGGCGCTGGGCTTATGAAACGGTTGTTTCTGGCGTTGTGTCTGGCGATGGCGGCCGCAACCGCGGCGGCGATGGACCCCGATGCGGACGACCCCGCCGTCGAAGCGCGGCTGGTCGAACTGGCGAAGGATCTGCGCTGCCTGGTCTGTCAGAACGAATCGCTCGCCGGTTCGCAGGCCGCGCTCGCCCGGGACCTGCGGCGCGAGATTCGCGTGCAGATCCGGGCCGGCAAAAGCGACCGCGAAGTGATCGATTATCTGACCGCGCGTTACGGCGATTTCGTGCTTTACCGGCCGCCGTTCAGGCCGCTCACCTGGCTGCTGTGGCTGGGCCCGCTGGCCTTTCTCGGCATCGCCGCCGCCGTCTGGTACCGGCTGGCCGCGCGCCGTCCGCCGGAACCGATGCCTTCCCCCGATCGGCTGGCCGATGCCGAACGACTGCTCGAGGACCGTCATCCATGAACGTACTTTCCGGTTCCATTCTGTTCTGGGCTCTGGCCGCGCTGGCCTGCACGGTCGCGCTGGCCCTGGTCCTGCCGGGGCTGATGCGCAGGCGCGCGCAGCCCGGCATGGCGCAGCGCGCGGCGAATGTGGACGTCTATCGCGACCAGTTGCGGGAACTGGAGGCCGAGCATGCGCAGGGCCGGCTCGACGCGGACGAATTCGCCGCTGCCCGCAGGGAACTCGTCGCCCGGCTGGCCGGCGATGCGCTCGATCCGGCGGTGCCGGCCGATGCGCCACCGGCCGCTGCGAGCCGGCGCGGTCTCGGTTACGGTCTAGCGCTGGCATTTCCGCTCGCCGCGCTGGGACTGTATTTTGTGTTCGGTACGCCGGCCGCGCTGACCGCCCGGCCGGCGGCGCATCCGGCCGGCATGGCAGGGGCCGGACACGATTTCGGCGCACTGGTCGAACGCGTCGAACGCAAGGTCGAGGCGAATCCCGACGATGCCGAGGCCTGGGTCATGCTGGCCAAGAGTTACGGCGTCATGCAGCGCTGGGGCGAGGCCGCGCGTGCCTACGAAAAGGCTGCCGTCCTGCTGCCGGGCGATGCCGCCGTATTGTCCGGCCATGCCGAAGCCCTGGCGCTGGGGAATGCGGGCCGGGTGGACGATGCGGCGATGGTCTGGGTGCGGCGCGCGCTGGCGGCCGATCCAAACGACATGAAAGGGCTGGAGCTGGCCGGTTTCCGCGCACTGGACGACCGGGATTACGCGCGGGCGCACGACTATTTCTCTCGGCTCCATGCCCAGCTGCCGCCCGAGCTGCCCTATGCGCAGGACATCCTGGGCGTGCGCGAGGAGGCGGCCCGGCTGGCCGGGCTGGCACCGGAGACGGCCGTCATGCCGGCCCCGGCCGACCGGGAGGCTGCCGCGCAGATCGCCGGCAAGGTCGATATCGCTCCCGGCCTGCGTGCGCAGCTTCGGGCCGAGGATGTGCTGTTCGTCTTCGCGCGCGCCGCGGCGGGGGGGCCGCCGGTTGCGGCGATCCGCGCACGGGCAGGCGATCTGCCGCTGGCATTCACGCTGGACGACAGTGCCGCGATGAATCCGGGCAATGTGCTCTCCGCCCATGAGCGGGTGAATCTGGTCGCGCGTATCTCGAAATCCGGCGGACCGATAGCTGCTTCCGGCGATCTGGAAGGCGAATTGCCCGACGTGAAGATCGGTACGCGCAACGCGGTAATCCTGATCGAACGGGTCCGCCCCTAGGCGTACGCCCGCTCTGGAGAGACGGGCCCGCCCGGCCCCGGACGGGATCGCATTTCCGCCAAGGGCCGGGACCGGGATTTATTTCACCGGTTGCAATTCGACTCGCCGGTTCTGGAAACGACCGGCTTCCGTGTCGTTGTCGGCGACGGGCTGCGTTTCTCCGTAGCCTTTCACGACCAGTTGCTCCGCCGGTACGCCCTTGTCGACCAGATAGCGCTTGACGGTTTCGGCGCGCTTCAGGGAGAGCTCCATGTTGTACTCTGCGCTGCCCCGGCTGTCGGTGTGTCCGCCGATTTCAACCGTGCCATCGCCCCAGTTCCGGATTTCCCCGACGGCGCGATCGAGCTTGCCAAAGGCTTCGGTGCGCAGCGAGGCCTTGTTGTAGTCGAAATTCACATCGTCGAGCACCAGTTTGGGAGTGGGCATGGGTGCGGGCACGACGGCCGACCGAGCGGGTTGCGGCGCGGGCTCCGCAACCGGAGCGGGCGCCGGCGCGGCGGCCGGAGGCGGCGGAGGGCAGCCGTCCGCCGTTTTGGCATACACGGTCGGACATTTGTCGTCGCCATCGACGATGCCGTCGCCATCGCTGTCGATCTCGCAGCCGTCGGCATTCACCTTGCGGCCGGGCGGCGTACCCGGGCATTTGTCCTGGCTGTCCACGACGCCATCCCCATCGCTGTCCTTTTCAGGCGGACATTCCTTGTCCAGCAGCTGACGTCCCGGGCACCCGATGGTCCGGTAGAGTTCGTAGCCGGTCGTTTTCCCGGTCGGGCTGGCCGGGTTGCTGGGGTCGTAGAAGACGCCCTGTTTGCTGTCGCCCTGCGCGGCATGGGCGGAGACGAATCCGGCCGACATGAGGCTGGCCATCGCCATGGAGAGGAAGAAACGATTGCTTTGCATTGTCCGATTCCTTTTGGTTGGTTTCATGTTCCACAACCCCGGTCGACCGCATATCCTCCCAGGCGTTCCCGAAAGCCGGATTTGGCGCGACCGCTGGCGCTGTGCCTGGCAACATTCTGTGTGCCCGGTCCGGGCCTGCCCGTCAGCGAATGCTCGCCGTCCTTGTAAGAGAAGTCTGAATCGCAGCCAGGTGATGTTCAAGCCGGGATGAAAACCGTGCGTAAATCAATCTGTTACGTGCGCGCAGCAGAGGAGGATGCGCCTGCGCGGGCGGGCGGCGCACGGCTTGCGTGTCATTGAGCGGTTGCGGTCGATGGAGTAAAATCCGTCATCACCCGCCCCTGCCATACGACATGACGAAGTATGTGTTTGTCACAGGTGGGGTGGTTTCTTCCCTCGGGAAAGGGATCGCCTCCGCCTCGCTCGCTGCGCTGCTCGAATCGCGCGGCATCCGCGTCACCCTCCTCAAGCTCGATCCCTACATCAACGTCGACCCCGGAACGATGAGCCCGTTCCAGCACGGCGAGGTGTTCGTCACCGACGACGGCGCCGAGACCGACCTCGACCTGGGGCACTACGAGCGTTTCTCCAGCGCGCGCATGAGCAAGCGCAACAACTTCACCACCGGCCAGATCTACAAGTCGGTGATCGACAAGGAGCGCCGGGGCGATTATCTCGGCGGTACGGTGCAGGTCATTCCGCACATCACCGACGAGATCAAGCTGTCGATCCGCGAAGGCGCCAAGGGGGCGGACGTGGCGCTGGTCGAGATCGGCGGCACTGTGGGCGACATCGAATCGCTGCCCTTCCTGGAAGCGATCCGCCAGATGAGCTTCGAGGACGGTCCGAAAAATACCTGCTTCATCCATCTCACGCTGCTGCCCTACATCCCGACTGCCGGCGAGCTGAAGACCAAGCCCACGCAGCATTCGGTGAAAGAGCTGCGCGAGATCGGCATTCAGCCGGACATCCTGCTGTGCCGTGCCGACCGCGAGATTCCGGTGGACGAACGCCGCAAGATCGCGCTCTTCACCAATGTGCGGCCCGAGGCGGTGATCGAGGTGCGCGACGCCGATTCGATCTACAAGATTCCCGCGATGCTGCACGAGCAGATGCTCGACGAGATCGTCTGCCACAAGCTCGACATTCTCGCCCGCGCCGCCGATCTCTCGATATGGAAGAAGCTGGTCGACGCGCTGGAGCATCCGCAGCACACCGTCGACATCGCCTTCGTCGGCAAATACGTCGACCTGACCGAATCCTACAAGTCGCTGTCCGAAGCGATGATCCACGCCGGCATGCACACGCTGTCCCGCGTGCGCATCCACTACATCGATTCCGAGCAGATCGAGAAAGGCGGCATCGACGTGCTGAAAGGCATGGACGCGATCCTCGTGCCCGGCGGCTTCGGCAAGCGCGGCGTCGAAGGCAAGATCGCGGCGATCCGCTACGCGCGCGAGCATCGTGTCCCCTATCTGGGCATCTGTCTCGGCATGCAGCTCGCCGTGGTCGAGTACGCGCGCGACGTGGCCGGCATGGCCGATGCGCATTCCACCGAATTCGATCCGGCGACCGGGCATCCCGTCATCGGTCTCATCACCGAATGGCTGGACCGGACCGGGCAGGTCGAGAAGCGCAGTGCGCAATCCGATCTCGGCGGCACCATGCGGCTGGGGGGGCAGCCCTGCGCGCTCAAGGCAGGATCGCTGGCCCGGCAGATCTACGGTACCGACAGCGTCGTCGAACGCCATCGCCATCGCTACGAGGTCAACAACATCCTGCTCGCCGAACTCGAAGCCAAAGGCCTGGTCGTCGCCGGGCGTGCGCCGGGAACCGACCTGTGCGAGATGGTCGAGCTGCCGACCGGGGTGCATCCCTGGTTCGTCGGCTGCCAGTTCCACCCCGAGTTCACGAGCAACCCGCGTACCGGCCACCCGCTGTTCAGCGCATTCGTGAAGGCCGCGCTGGCCTACCAACAGGAGAAGCGCGCATGAAGCTCTGTCATTTCGAAGCCGGTTTGGACAAGCCGCTGTTCCTGATATCCGGTCCCTGCGTGATCGAATCCGAGCAGCTCGCGATGGATACCGCCGGCCAGCTGAAGGAAATGTGCGTGGCGCTCGGCATCCCCTTCATCTACAAATCCTCGTTCGACAAGGCCAACCGTTCGTCCACCCAGTCCTTCCGCGGGCTGGGCCTGGAAGAAGGCCTGCGCATCCTGTCCGAAGTGAAGCAGAAAATCGGCGTGCCGGTGCTGACCGACGTGCACGAGGACACGCCGCTGGAAGAAGTCGCGTCCGTGGTCGACGTGCTGCAGACGCCGGCCTTCCTGTGCCGCCAGACCAATTTCATCCAGAACGTGGCGAAGCAGGGCCGGCCGGTCAACATCAAGAAAGGTCAGTTCCTCGCCCCGTGGGACATGCAGAACGTCGTCGACAAGGCGCGCGCCGTCGGCAACGGGCAGATCATGGTGTGCGAACGCGGCGTCAGCTTCGGTTACAACACCCTGGTGTCCGACATGCGCGGGCTGGCAATCATGCGCGCCACGCAGTGCCCGGTGGTGTTCGACGCTACCCACTCGGTGCAGCAGCCCGGCGGGCAGGGCACCAAGAGCGGCGGCCAGCGCGAGTTCGTGCCGGTGCTGGCGCGCGCGGCGGTGGCCACCGGCGTGGCCGGGCTGTTCGCCGAAACGCACCCGAACCCGGAATGCGCGCTGTCCGACGGCCCCAACGCCTGGCCGCTGGGCATGATGAAAGAACTGCTGGAAACGCTGAAGGAAATCGACGCGCTGGTGAAACAGCGCGGATTCGCAGAACACGAACTGATGAAAATCTGAACGGAGGAGCGGGCGGGCCGCGTGTCCGCCATCTCTTGACCCAAGCAACGTAAGGAAAGAAATTGAGCGCAATCATCGATGTCGTCGCCCGGGAAATCCTCGACTCCCGCGGCAATCCCACTGTTGAAGCCGACGTGCTGCTGGAATCCGGCGTGATGGGCCGTGCGGCCGTGCCGTCCGGCGCCTCGACCGGCTCGCGCGAGGCGATCGAGCTGCGCGACGGCGACAAGAGCCGCTACCTGGGCAAGGGCGTGCTGAAGGCCGTCGAGCACGTCAACACCGAAATCTGCGAGGCCATCATCGGGCTCGACGTCGAGGACCAGGCCTTCATCGACAAGACCATGATCGAACTCGACGGCACCGAGAACAAGTCGCGCCTGGGCGCGAACGCGCTGCTCGCCGTGTCGATGGCCTGCGCCCGCGCCGCCGCCGAGCAGGCCGGCCTGCCGCTCTACCGCTACCTGGGCGGCGCCGCGCCGATGGCGCTGCCGGTGCCGATGATGAACATCATCAACGGCGGTGCACACGCCAACAACAACATCGACATGCAGGAATTCATGATCATTCCGGTCGGTGCGCCGAGCTTCCGCGAAGCCCTGCGCTACGGTGCGGAAGTGTTCCATGCGCTGAAGAAGCTGCTCGACGGCCTGGGCATGGCGACGACGGTCGGCGACGAAGGCGGTTTCGCCCCCAACCTCGAATCGCACGAGGCCGCGCTGAAGCTGATCGTGCAGGCCATCGAGAAGGCCGGCCTGCAGCCGGGGATCGACGTCGCCATCGGCGTCGACTGCGCGGCGTCCGAGTTCTACAAGGACGGCCGCTACCATCTCGAATCCGAAGGCAAGAAACTGACCTCGGCCGAAATGGCCGACTACCTCGCCGCTTGGTGCGACAAGTATCCCGTCATCAGCATCGAGGACGGCATGGGCGAAGGCGACTGGGACGGCTGGAAACAGCTGACCGACAAGCTCGGCACCAGGGTGCAGCTGGTGGGCGACGACCTCTTCGTCACCAATTCGAAGATTCTCAAGGAAGGCATCGACAAGGGCATCGCCAACTCGATCCTCATCAAGGTCAACCAGATCGGCACGCTGTCGGAGACCTTCCAGGCCATCGAGATGGCCAAGCAGGCCGGCTACACCTCGGTGATCTCGCACCGTTCCGGCGAGACCGAGGACAGCACCATCGCCGATCTCGCGGTCGCCACCAACGCGCGCCAGATCAAGACCGGTTCGCTGTCGCGCTCGGACCGCATGGCCAAGTACAACCAGCTGCTGCGCATCGAGGAAGAACTCGGCGATACGGCGAGCTACCCCGGACGCGATGCGTTCCGCCAGCGCGGCTAATACCGGATGGAAGCGGCTGGGTGCGCGGCTGCGCACGCATGGGCTCGCCTGGGCGTTGGGCCTGGCCATCGTTCTGCTGCAATATCCCCTCTGGCTGGGCGAGGGCGGCTGGCTGAAAGTACACGAAGGCGCGCAGAAGATTGTGGGCCAGCAGACCCTGAACCATCGTTTGCAGGCCCGCAACGACGGACTGATCGCCGAGCTCGGCGATCTCAAGCAGGGACGTGATGCAATCGAAGAACGCGCACGCAACGAATTGGGCATGATCGCGCCGGACGAATGGTTCGTCCGGGTCGTGACATCTCACCCGATCCAGACGGGAAAAGCGAATGAGTGATTTGCAGATAGGCTTGCTGGTGGTGGGCGCCGTGATCGTCGCGGCGGTGGTTCTGTTCAACTGGTGGCAGGAACGGCGCTTCCGCAGGCAGGCGGATTCGGCTTTCCACCCGCCGCACATCGATCCGCTGATGCCCGACGCTGGCCCGTCGCCGCGCGACCGCATCGAACCGGACATGGACGAACCGGTATTCGGCGAATCCATGCCCGACGTCATCGTCGCGATCGACGAACCGCACCTGCATGTCGAACCGCCGCCCGCCCCGGTGCCTGTCGCCGCGCCGCCCCGCGAAACCGTATCCGCGCCCGAACCGCCACCGCGCCCGGTTGCGCCCCGGCCCGCACCGCCCGCCCCGGCACAGAGTGCGCCGCGCCCGGCAAATCCGGCTGTCGTGCCTTATGACGAGCTCATCGAATACCGGGTGCGCCTGCAGGGCGACGGCATCCTGGCCAGCGTATTCGCCGATACCTTCAATCAGGTACGCGCGCTGGGCAAGGTGGTGCGCTGGCATGGGCTTCCGGTCGGTGCGGCCGACTGGGAGGAGGTCCACCCCTGGCGCGACGCGCACTACCAGCAGCTCGTCGTCACCCTGCAGCTGGCGGATCGCAACGGTGCGGCCGGCGAAGAGCAGATGAGCGCCCTGTGCGGTGCGCTGACCGGTGTCGCCAATGCGCACCGTCTGCGGATCGCCTGCGACGACATCGGCGATGCGCTGGAGCGCGCGCAGTCGATCGACCGTTTCTGCGTCGACGTCGATGTGCTGATCGGCCTGAACATCGTGGCGCGCGGCGACGGTTCGGTCAATCTGCAGCGGATCGTGCGCGAGGCGGAAAGCGGCGGCATGCAACTCGGTGCGGACGGCGTGTTCCAGCTGCTCGACAGCCGTGGCGAGCCGCTCTACGCCCTGTGCAACCACGATGCCGAACCTTTTGCGGGCGATGTGCACGAAGGGCAGACCTCGCAGGGCGTGACCCTGCAATTCGACGTGCCGCGCGTGCCCGATGGCATCAAGGTGTTCGACGGCATGGTCACCTTCGGCCGCCGGCTTGCCAACGAGGTCGGCGGCATCCTGGTGGACGACAACCTGCGCCCGCTCACCGACGCCGGGATCGACAAGATCCGTGCCCAGCTCGCCCAGATCTACGAACGCATGGAAGCGCGCGGCGTGCCTTCCGGCTCGCGGCGCGCGCTGCGGCTCTTCTCCTGATGGTTTCACCGGACATCCTGGCGCGCGCAACTGCGCTGCGCCGGGAGATCGAACGCCACAACCACGCCTATTACGTTCTCGATGCGCCGACCGTTCCGGACGCGGAATACGATCGCCTGTTCCGCGAACTGCAGGCACTGGAAACGGCGCATCCCGAACTCGACACACCCGATTCGCCCACCCGGCGTGTCGGCGGCCGGGCGCTCGACGGGTTTGCTCCGGTGCGCCATGCCGTGCCCATGCTGTCGATCCGCACCGAAACCGACACCACCGCCGCAGGTGCGGCGGCCTTCGACACCCGCGTGCGCAAGGAACTGGGGCTGGCGGAAGACGATGCGCCGGTCGAATACGCCGCCGAACTGAAATTCGACGGCCTGGCGATCAACCTGCGCTATGAAGCCGGCGTGCTGGTCCAGGCGGCCACGCGCGGAGACGGCGAAACCGGCGAGGACGTCACGCAGAACGTCCGCACGGTGCACCGGATACCGCTGCGGCTCGCGCTCGACGCGCCGCCCGAGGTGCTCGAAGTGCGCGGCGAGGTCTACATGCGGCGCGACGATTTCGAACGCTACAACGCGAAGCAGCGCGAGGCCGGCAAACCCGCGCTGGTGAATCCGCGCAACGGCGCGGCCGGCAGCATTCGCCAGCTCGACCCGAAGCTGGCGGCGCAGCGCCCGCTGTCCTTCTTCGCCTACGGACTGGGTGAGGTGCGCGGCTGGGCCGCGCAGCCCGCTACGCATTACGCCACGCTCGATGCGCTGCGTGACATGGGGATGCCGGTCAGCGACGAACGCCGGATCTGCCATGGCGCCACCGCGCTCGTGGCCTTCCATGACGATGTCCAGGCGCGGCGCGACAGTCTGCCTTTCGATATCGACGGTGTGGTCTACAAGGTCAACCGCTTCGACCGGCAGCGCGAGCTGGGTTTCGTCACCCGCGAACCGCGCTGGGCCGTGGCGCACAAATACCCGGCGCAGGAAGAGATGACCACGGTCGAAGCCATCGGCGTGCAGGTGGGCCGCACCGGTGCGCTGACGCCGGTGGCGCGCCTCGCGCCGGTGTTCGTCGGCGGCGTCACCGTCACCAACGCCACGCTGCACAACCAGGACGAAATCGACCGCAAGGACGTGCGTGTCGGCGACACCGTGATCGTGCGCCGCGCGGGCGACGTCATCCCCGAGGTGGTGGCGGTGGTGGCGGAACGGCGTCCGCAGCCCGAGCCGCCGCGCTTCAGCATCCTTGAAAGCTATCCGGCCTGCCCCGAATGCGGCTCGCATGTGGTGCGGCTGGAAGGCGAGGCGGTCGCGCGCTGCACCGGCGGTCTCTACTGCCCGGCGCAGCGCAAGCAGGCGCTGCTGCACTTCGCCGGCCGCCGTGCGATGGATATCGAAGGTCTGGGCGACAAGCTCGTCGATCAGCTCGTCGACCGAGGCCTCGTCCATTCGCCCGCCGACGTCTACGGCCTCGATGCAGCCACGCTGGCCGGGCTCGAACGCATGGCAGAGAAATCCGCCGCCAACCTCGTCGCGGCCATCGAGGCGAGCAGGGCCGCCACGCTGGCGCGCTTCATTTTCGCGCTGGGCATCCGTAATGTCGGGGAGACCACGGCCAAGGATCTGGCGCGACACTTCGGCGGTCTCGACGCGTTGATCGCAGCGGACGAGGCCGACCTGCTGACGGTGCGCGACGTGGGGCCCATCGTCGCCGAATCGATCCGGCAGTTCTTCGCCGAACCGCACAATCTGGATGTGGTGCGCCGTCTTCGCGAAGCCGGCGTGACCTGGCCCGAAACGGCCGGCATGCAACAATCGGCAGGTAAACTTGCCGGCCGGACCTTCGTTCTGACCGGCACGCTGCCCACGCTGACGCGCGAGCTTGCCAAGGAACGCATCGAGGCTGCCGGCGGCAAGGTGGCCGGTTCGGTGTCGAAGAAGACCGATTACGTCGTGGCCGGCGCTGAAGCGGGGAGCAAGCTCGAGAAGGCGCAGGCGCTCGGCGTGGCCCTGCTCGACGAGGCCGGTTTGCTGGCCTTGCTGGAGAGTGGAGCCTCCCCGGAAAACAACAAGCCTGCGGAGCAGGGCAACTTGGATTTTTGATCGGACATTTCAGGGAAGAGACATGCAGAGATTCGATTCAGTCATCAACACGTTCGCGGGAGCATCGCGATGATCAAGGTCACCAAGGCCGTATTTCCCGTCGCCGGCCTCGGCACCCGCTTCCTGCCCGCCACCAAGGCCAGCCCCAAGGAAATGCTCCCCATCGTCGACAAGCCGCTGATCCAGTATGCAGTCGAAGAGGCGATGGCCGCAGGCATCACCGACATCATCTTCATCTCCAGCCGCACCAAGCGCACCGTCGAGGACCACTTCGACAAGGCCTACGAGCTGGAAACCGAGCTGGAAGCGCGCGGCAAGAAACGCGTGCTGGAGCTGGTGCAGTCGATCCGCCCCAGCGGCGTCAACTTCATCTACATCCGCCAGGCCGAAGCCCTGGGGCTCGGGCACGCCGTGCTGTGCGCCCAGCCTGTGGTGGGCAACGAGCCCTTTGCCGTGCTGCTCGCCGACGACCTGCTCGACGGCGTGCCGCCGGTGATGAAGCAGATGGTCGACCAGTACGACTACTACCAGTGCTCCGTACTGGGCGTGCAGCAGGTGCCGCGCGAAGACACCGGCGCCTACGGCATCGTCGACGCCACCCCGATGGCCGAACGCGTCTCGCGGGTGAACGCCATCGTCGAGAAACCCAAGCCCGACGAAGCGCCTTCGACTCTGGGCGTGGTGGGGCGCTACATCCTTACGCCGCGCATTTTCCATCACATCCAGAATCTGAAACCCGGCGCCGGCGGCGAGCTCCAGCTCACCGACGCGATCGCCGCGCTGCTCAAGGAGCAGCAGGTGCTGGCCTATGCCTACGACGGCGTGCGCTACGACTGCGGCAGCAAGCTCGGCTACCTGCAGGCCACGGTGGAGTATGCGCTCCGCCACAGCGAGGTCAGCGAGGATTTCGCCGCTTACCTGAAAGCGCGCGTAGGCTGATGCGCATGCAGCCCGGCCTGTCGTCCGGGCAGGCCGGGCGCGCCGGGCCGGGATGCGACGGTTCCGTTCAGTCGTCGTGCCAGGCGTCCGGTACGGGCGCCGGAATCAGGCGCGGAATCCGTGCCTTGCAATTGGGGTAGGCCTGCTCGACCGTCACGCACACATAGCGCAATGCGGTCGGCCAGATGTCGGCATAAGCCCCCGCCTCCTCGACGATGCGCGCGCGGCCGTTGACCCGCAGGCGCATCCGCTGCTGGAAATCGACGAACAGCAGGCCGACATGCGGGTTGGTCAGGATGTTGCCAAGCGAGTTGTAGAGCCGGTTGCCGCTGAAATCGGGGAATACCAGCGTGCGTTCGTCGAGCACGCGCAGCAGGGGGCAAGGTTCGCCCGAGGCGCGTGTTTCGCGCCCCCGGAAGCTGCAGTCGCATGTGCCCTGTGCGCTGGCCGTGGCCAGAAAGAAAAACGGCTGTTCTTCCAGAAAGCGTATCCAGGCGGCAGGCAGGCGATCGCGCAGCATCGCTGCCAGTTGCGTCTCTTCCCAGACCGGGCCGCCATGAAACCGGCGCTGGGCTTCGATTTCGCCTTCATGTTCGCCTTCATGCAGCCCTGCCGGACTGTTTGCGTCGTGCATGGCGCGCGTTTCCGGCTGTCTCACAGACCGAGATCGCTCAACCCCGGATGATCGTCCGGACGGCGGCCCAGAGGCCAGAAGAACTTGCGGTCGGTTTCCGCAATCGGCAGGTCGTTAATGCTGGCGAAGCGGCGCATCATGAAGCCCTGTTCGTTGAATTCCCAGTTCTCGTTGCCGTAGGCGCGGTACCACTGTCCCGAGTCGTCGCGCCATTCGTAGGCGAAACGCACGGCGATGCGGCTGCCGGTGAAGGCCCACAGTTCCTTGATCAGGCGGTAGTCGAGTTCGCGCGCCCATTTGCGTTCGAGAAAACGCTGCACTTCGGCGCGTCCGACCGGAAACTCGGCGCGGTTGCGCCAGCGCGTGTCTTCCGTGTAGACGAGCACGACGCGCGACGGATCGCGCGTGTTCCAGGCGTCTTCGGCCATGCGGACTTTCTGGCGGGCGCTTTCCTCGGTGAAAGGGGGCAGGGGCGGCTTGGTTTCCATCGTGGTCTCCTCGTACGGTTCGGTAACAGGTAGACAAACCTGTCTACCTGCGCCGCAGTCTAGCCGGTGTAGACAGATCTGTCTACAATGCCGGCATGACTTCCGGAAACGATTCCGCCGCACCGCCCGCCGCCCGCGACCGCATCCTGCGCACCGCACACGATCTTTTCTACCGTGACGGTGTGCGCGCCACCGGCATCGATCGCGTGATTGCCGAATCCGGTGTGGCCAAGCTCACTTTCTATCGTCATTTTCCAAGCAAGAACGATCTGATCCGCGCCTATCTCGACTACCGCCACGCGCGCTGGATAGGCTGGTTCGCGGATGCGCTGGCACGTCACGGCGGCGGACCGGATGCCATCGTGCCGGCGGTGGGCGAGTGGCTGTGCGATCCGGCCTACCGTGGCTGCGCTTTCATCAACAGCGTCGGCGAGCTCGCCGGCACGCTGCCCGAGGTGGTCGACATCGCACGCGCGCACAAGGCCGACATGACTGCCGCCATTGCCACGGTGCTGCCGGCATCGCGCCGGCGCGGAAAACTGGCGCAGGCCGTGGCGCTGGCCATCGACGGCGCCATCGTGCGTGCGCAGTTCGACGCCACGCCCGACGCGGCGCTGGAAGCCCTCAAGCGCATCGTCAGGGCACTGCTGCAGGATCAGGGCGGGCGGGGCTGATCGCCCTCGCTGCCGTGCCGCCATACGGCCGCTTCGAGCGCGTCGACCGGCGTCATGCCCTGCGCGAGCAGCGCGGCGGCCAGGCCGGTGAGGCGGTCGCCCGAGCCGGCCTGCGCAAGGTGCGGGCCGCCGGTCGTGTTGATCGCATAGCGGCCGTGCGGGTGCACGATCACAGTACCCGCACCCTTCAGGGCCACATGCGCGCTGAAGCGCGCTGCCAGCGTGCCTGCGGCGGCGATGCGGTCCGCCTGCACGGTGGCCGTGTCGCAATCCAGCAAACGTGCCGCTTCGCCGGGATGCGGGGTCAGCAGGGTCGGCGCTGCGCGCCGCGCGGCCGCTTCGGCCAGCGCCGCGTCGCCGGCCAGCAGATTCAGTGCATCGGCATCCAGTACCAGCGGACAGGGCGCGGCGAGCGCAGCCTGCAGCAGGATGCGGGCGGGCGGGGTTTGCCCGAGTCCGGGGCCGATGGCAAGCACGGTCAGCCGTTCCTGAACCAGTTTCTCGGGAGATGCGAACATCAGGCGCGGTTCGCTGTAATCCACGGCCACGCGCGTATCCAGCACCCCCAGCGTGACGAGGCCCGCGCCGTGGGCCAGTGCCGCGCGGCCGGCGATGAGCGTAGCGCCGACCCGGCCGGGCGCGCCGCCGACGATGCCCACGTGACCGAACAGGCCCTTGTGGCTGTTGCGCGGGCGCGGAGGCAGGTGATGGCGCGGCTCGGGCCGGGTGAGCGCGTAGCCGGCGGCAGCGGCCGCCGTCACGCCCAGCGTATCCACGAGAATCTCGCCCGCATGATCCGGGCCGTCGGCGGTGAGCAGGCCGGGTTTCGCGCCGATGAAGCTCAGCGTGGCGTCTGCGCGCAGTGCGATGCCGCACACGCGGCCCGTGTCCGCATCCAGCCCGCTCGGTACGTCCAGCGCCAGTCTCGGGCAGGCGAGCGCATCGGCTTTTTCGATCCAGTGCGCTTCAATGCCGGTGACGTCGCGCGCGAGGCCCACGCCGAACAGGCCGTCGACGATCAGGCTGAAGGGCTGTCCGGGCGGGATGTCCGCCAGACAGGCGCCGCCTGCCGCGCGCCAGGCTGCATGCGCATGCGCTGCGTCGGGTGGCAGACGCGCGGGGTCGGCGCGGCTCACCAGGCATATCCGGAATCCGCGCATCGCCAACTGCCGCGCCGCGACGAAGGCGTCGCCGCCGTTGTTGCCCGGCCCGGCGAGCACCAGGATCGGCGCGCCGGTATCCAGGGCCCGCGCGGCCGCGAAATCCGCCGCGGCCGCCCCCGCCTTTTCCATCAGCGTGTCGTCGGGGTGCGCGATGTGCCAGGCCTGCTCGGCGGCGCGGATCGCGGCGGCGGGGTACAGCGGGGGCGATATCAGGGACGCAAGCGGCGTGGCCATGGCGTGGTTTGGCGAAGCGGTATCGACAGGACGCATATATACACCCACCGGCCGCCATCGTGGGCCGGGTACGCCCGATGCGGCACCGCATCGGCGAAAATGCCCGACATGAACCGCGACGCCTACAACATCATCGCGCAGGACTGGGACGCCGCCCGCCAGGGTTTCGTCGGTCGCGAGCGGGTTTATCTCGATGCGGTGCTGGTGGCGGTTCCGGAGGGGGCTGTCGTGCTGGATCTGGGCTGCGGCAGCGGGCGGCCGATGGCCGAGTATGTCGCCGCCCGGGGACGGCGCGTGCTGGGGGTGGACCAGTCGGAGGCGCTGCTCGATATCGCGCGTGCGCGCCTGCCGCAGGCGCAGTGGGTGCTGTCCGCCATGGAGGTCTATGCGCCGCCGGCCGGTATCCGGGGCGCGATACTCTGGGATGCGCTCTTCCATGTGGCGCGCGCAGATCATGCGCGCATCCTGCACGGGCTTGTGCGGCGCCTGCCGTCCGGGGGCCGGCTCATGCTTACGGTCGGCGGCTCCGACCAGCCCGCGTTCACGGACACGATGTTCGGGCAGACGTTCTTCTACGATTCGCACACACCCGCAACCGTGGACCGGATGCTCCTCGATCTGGGCTGCCGTTCCGTGATCGCGGAATTCATGGACAGACCGGATGGCGGCAGAAACCGGGGCCGCTACGCCATCGTCGCGGAAAAGGCCTGACGGGCCCGAAGAACGGGCAGGGCGGCGCGCATAGGGAAAACGCGGATTGCCCGCACGCGCGGGCAACACGACAATCGGGGGGGTCGGGCGGAGATGCCGCCCCGTCTCCGGGAACCGGAATGCCCCGCTGCCTGTTCGTGTTCGTACTGCTGCTTCTGTCCGCGCCGGCCTGGGCGCGGCCGCAGGCCGCCGATGCATCGAGACCCAACGTGGTGCTGATCATGACGGACGACCTGGGCTGGGCCGATCTCGGCAGCTATGGTGCGCAGGACATCTCGACGCCCAATCTCGACCGGCTGGCACGCGAGGGCGTCCGTTTTACCGATTTCTATGCCAACGGCCCGCTCTGCACGCCAACCCGTGCAGCGCTGATGACGGGCCGCTACCAGCAGCGTTACGGGCTCGATCTTGCCATTCCCGGCCCCGGCAGCCCGGGCGCGGAACTGGGGCTGCCGGCCGACGGGCGAAGTTTGCCGAAACGGCTCGGGGACGCCGGTTACGCGACGGCGCTGGTGGGCAAATGGCATCTCGGCTACAAGCCCGAGTTCAGCCCGAACGCCCATGGTTTCGATTATTTCTTCGGGCTCAAGGGCGGCTTTCACGACTATTACCATCACTACGACGCCTATCAGCGGCCCGATCTGTGGGAGAACGATCGGCCCGTGCGGCAGGAGGGCTACAGCACCGACCTGATCACGGCGCGCGCCGTGGGCTTCATCGAAAAGCACGCCGGCCGGCCGTTTTTCATCGACGTGGCCTACAACGCGCCGCACTGGCCTTTCCAGCGGCCGGACGCGCCCGAAGCGGCGGCCGACAATGCGTATCCGCAGCGTGCGGACGGCTCGCTGGCCGGCACGCGCGCGGATTATGCAGCAATGGTCGAGCGCATGGACCGGGGCGTGGGCGAACTGCTGCATGCGCTGGACCGGCTCGGTATCGCCGGCAACACTCTGGTGATCTTCACCAACGACAATGGTGGCGAGTGGCTTTCCAGCAGTGCGCCGCTGTTCCATCGCAAATGGACCCTGTGGGAGGGTGGCATCCGCGTGCCGACGATCCTGCGCTGGCCGGGGCGGATCGCGCCGGGACAGGTCTCGGCACAGGTCGGAATCACCATGGATCTGACGGCCACGATCCTGGCGGCGGCCGGTGCGCCTGCTCCGGCCGATCCGCATCTCGATGGCATCGACTGGATTCCGGTCCTGGCCGGCCGCGAGCCGCCGGTCGAACGCCTGCTGTTCTGGCGTACGCATACGCGCAACCGTCCGCAGACGGCCGTGCGCGACGGCGACTGGAAGCTGCTCGTCGACGGCCATCAGGCCTTCCTCTTCAATGTCCGGGCCGATCCCGGCGAACGGAATGATCTGGCCTACCGGTATCCGGCTATCATGGAACGGTTGCGGCGCGCCCATGCCGAATGGGTGAAAGCGGTCGACAGCGAAGCGGCCCGGAATGGCGCGCTCCGTCCCTGACGCCGCAGAATTCCGCACGCCCGATTATCCCTTCCAGGACACGCAACGATGACAAATTCCGTCCAGGCGCTTTTCCTGTCGCACGGCGGCGGCCCGCTGCCGCTGCTGGGCGATCCCGGGCATGCGGAAATGGTCGCGTGCCTGCAAGGCATTGCCGCGCGCATGCCCCGCCCGCGCGCCATCGTCGTGGCGAGCGCGCACTGGGAGGCGTCGCAGCCGACGCTCACGGTAGGCGCGCAGCCGCCGCTGATCTACGACTACTACGGCTTCCCCGAGGCCGCCTATTCGATCCGTTATCCCTGTCCCGGCGACCCCGTGCTGGCGCAAACGATCCGCGATCTGCTGGACGAAGCCGGGATGCATCCGGTATCGGATGCGGCGCGCGGCTTCGACCACGGTGTATTCGTGCCGCTGAAAATCATGTATCCCGAGGCCGGCATCCCCTGCGTGCAGGTGTCGCTCCTTGCCTCGCTCGACCCCGCCGAGCATCTCCGGATGGGACAGGCGCTGGGGCGTCTGGGCGAAGACATCCTGCTCGTCGGCTCGGGGTTTTCCTTCCACAACCTGCGCGCCTTCTTCGCGGCGGAAACCCCCGAATCACGGGAGCGGAACCGGGCATTCGAAGTCTGGCTGCACGAGACCTGTACCCGCGCGGATTATTCGGAAGCGGAACGTGAACGGCGGCTGGTGCATTGGGCCGCGGCGCCGGGCGCGCGTTTCTGCCATCCGCGCGAAGAGCATCTGCTGCCGCTGCACGTCTGCTACGGCGCCGCCCGCACCGCATGCCGCGAAAGCTTCGAGTTGCGTATCATGAACCGCCAGGCCAGCATGTATCTGTGGTGATGCGGCCGCAGCCGCGTTTTGCGGGGCGGCCGGTTTGTGGTCAACCTACTGATGAAAGGCGGCGTGCCATGACCTATACAGGAAGCTGTCACTGCGGGCGGGTGTCGTTCGAGATCGAAGGCGAGATGGGCGACGCTCTGGCCTGCAATTGCTCCATCTGCCAGCGCAAGGGGGCGCTGCTCTGGTTCGTGCCGCGCAGTGCCCTGAAATTGCGCTCGCCGGAAGACGCGGCGTCGACCTATACCTTCGGCAAGGGCGACGTGAAACACCGTTTCTGTCCGACCTGCGGCATCCACCCCTATGGCGAGGGGGTCGGCCCGGATGGCACGGCCATGGCCGCGGTCAATATCCGCTGCCTCGACGGGATCGACCCCGACACCGTTCCGGTGCGCCATTTCGACGGCCGTTCGCTTTAAAGCGGGCCGGGCGCCGCGGTAGCGGCGCAGCCTCGCCTGCGCAGGCCGCCGGGATGCGAATTTCACGCGCTTTCAGTACCATGCCATCGGCGTCGACCGGGCCGGTTGCCCGGGGTTTCGCTCCGCACCCGACAGACTTCAGGCAGGCGGCCGAGGCGACGCGCGAATGTTCCGGCTGAAGGATGCCGGGCGGCCGGGACGACCCGGCCGCAAGCATGCACACGCGGGGACGGCCCTGCAGCTTATGGGAACCGACTCATGAACTGGCTGGTGCTGTTTCTCGCGGGGATGTTCGAAATCGTCTGGGCCATCGGCCTGAAATACAGCGAGGGGTTCACGCGGCCGTGGCCGTCGCTGATTACGCTGGCTGCGATGGCAGCGAGTTTCTACCTGCTGGCGGTGGCCTTGCGGACGCTGCCGCTGGGCACGGCATACGCGGTATGGGTCGGCATCGGGGCGGTGGGTACCGCGATCGCCGGCATCATCCTTTTTCACGAGGCGGCGACGCCGCTGAAACTCGTCAGCCTGATTCTGGTGGTCGCGGGTATTGCCGGGCTCAAGCTGGCAAGCCCGGGCTGACAGCGGCCATGTCCTCCCTTCGTCGTTGCGGCCTCAGGGTTTATCCCAGCTTGTTGCAGCGGCGCCTGATCGCTAATCTCAATTCGATTCCTGAAATCGATTGATGCCTTGACGTAATTTTCACGCAGAACGCGCCTGCCGGCAGGCAATGGCGGGCCTGCGTGCGCCGACGATGGGGTACGTCGGTGCGTTCGACGTCCGCCCCGCAAACCGACAAGGAAGGAATAAAGGAGCCGCCATGCCGCTAATCCAGGTCAAAATCATCGAAGGTGTGTTCTCGTCCGAGCAGAAGCAGCAAATCATCCGCAAACTGACCGACGCCATGGTCTCGATCGAAGGCGAGAACATGCGCCAGGTGACATGGTGTGTGGTGGAAGAAGTGAAAAGCGGGGATTGGGGCATCGCGGGCAATCCGCTGACCACGGCGGATGTGAAGGCACTCGCGGCCGGCAAGTCCTAGCGCGCGCGCCGCGACCGCCGGGCGTGATTTATCCCGCGCCACCCGTCGCCACTGTGTAGACTCCCCCTTCGGGTGGCGGAGGACCGCTTCAGTGTCGACGGGAGGCGTCATGGGCAAGGGCAGACTCGAAGCGTTCAGCGATGGCGTGCTGGCCATCATCATCACGATCATGGTGTTGGAAATGAAGGTTCCGCACAGTCCGACCTTCGACGCGCTCGGGCCGGTGGTGCCGGTCTTCCTGAGTTATGTGCTGAGTTTCGTCTACGTGGGCATCTACTGGAACAATCACCACCACATGCTTCATGCGAGCACGAAAGTGTCCGGGCGCATCCTGTGGGCCAACCTGCACCTGCTGTTCTGGCTGTCCCTGCTGCCTTTTGCCACAGGCTGGATGGGAGAAAACCATTTCGCCGCGTTGCCGACGGGGTTCTACGGCATCGTGCTGCTGGGGGCGGCGCTTGCCTACGGGATACTGCAGCGGGCGATCATCGCCGCACAGGGACCGGATTCGATTCTGAAACGGGCCATCGGCAGCGACTGGAAAGGCAGGATTTCGCCTGTCCTTTACCTGTGCGGCATTGCGCTTACGGCCTGCGACCAGCGCTGGGGCCAGGCTGTTTATGTGCTGGTGGCGCTGATGTGGCTGGTGCCCGACCGGCGGATCGAGCGCACGATGGCGCATGGCGGCTGATGCGGCATGCGCCGATCACCCACCCGTCCGGAAGGCGCGGCCGGGATCGGCAGGCTTTCCGCCGTGTCCCGGGATGCGGTGCGACGGCGCTTTCCATTTCCGCCCGGGCGACTAGAGTGAAAGCCTGTTCCCGCAACAGGAGCCGCGTATGGACAAACCTGCCCGCATGCCGGAGAGGGGTCCCGCGAACCCTTCGCCCGGCGCCGCACCCCGAGCTGCGATCCGCTGCGCGATCTGCCTGAAGGAAGTGCCGGCCGATGCCGTGAACGTCGCCGACGCGCAGGATTACGTGCACCATTTCTGCGGTCTGGATTGCCTTGATCTCTGGCGCAAACAGGCCCGGACGGGGCGGCCCGAAACGGCAAAACCCTAGACCGGTCGTCTTGCGGATGGCCCTTTCCGCCTGAGCCCGGAAGGCCGGCGGCTGGATTCGTTCTGGCGCGGTAAACGGTAAAATAGCGTCTTTGCCCCGCCCGCCCAGACCCTCATGTCACGCATCGTTTCGTGCCCCGGCAGCGCCGCGCTGTCGCCCTTCCGTATTGCCAAAATTCGCGAACAGGCCGCCGCATGCGGTGTGACGCTGGAAAGCGTCGAGGCGCGTTTCTGGCATTTTCTCGAAGTCGACGGCGATCTCGACGCCGCTGCCGAACGCCAGATCGACACGACTCTGGCCTACGGCGCGCTAGCCGATGCGCCGACGGCCGAGACGGTGCAGATTCTGGTGACGCCGCGGCCGGGCACGATCTCGCCGTGGTCGTCGAAGGCGACCGACATTCTCAGGAACAGCGGCCTTGCCCAGTTGAAGCGCATCGAGCGCGGCGTGGCTTTCCGACTGCTGGATGCCGCCGGTGCGCCGCTGGCGGATGCGGCGCTCAAGACCGTGCTGCCGCTCCTGCACGACCGCATGATCGAGACCGTGCTGCCGACGCTGGCGGCCGCCGACGTGCTGTTTCGCCACGTGCCGCCGCGCGAGATGACCTCGGTGGACGTGCTGGCCGGCGGCCGCGCCGCGCTGGCCGAGGCCAACCGCGCGCTGGGCCTGGCGCTGTCGGACGACGAAGTCGACTATCTGGTGGAGAACTTCACCCGCATGGGACGCAACCCCAGCGATGTCGAACTGATGATGTTCGCGCAGGCCAACTCGGAGCACTGCCGCCACAAGATTTTCAACGCCGACTGGGTGATCGACGGCAAGCATGAGTCGAAGTCGCTGTTCGGCATGATCCGCGATACCCACGCGGCGCACCCCGAGGGCACGGTGGTGGCGTATTCCGACAACTCGTCGGTGATCGAGGGGGCGGCGATCGACCGCTTCTACCCGCGTGCAGACGGTGGCTACGCCTACAGCGAAGAGCTGACCCACGTGCTGATGAAGGTGGAGACGCACAACCACCCGACGGCGATCTCGCCGTTTCCCGGTGCGGCGACCGGCAGCGGCGGCGAAATCCGCGACGAAGGGGCGACCGGCACCGGGTCCAAACCCAAGGCGGGCCTGTGCGGTTTCTCGGTCTCGAACCTGAATCTGCCCGGCTGCACGCAGCCCTGGGAGACCGACCCCTACGGCAAGCCCGACCGTATCGTCTCGCCGCTGGCGATCATGCTCGAAGGCCCCATCGGCGCGGCGGCATTCAACAACGAATTCGGCCGGCCGAATCTGGCGGGCTATTTCCGCACCTTCGAGGAAACCGTGGCCGGCGAGCGGCGCGGCTACCACAAGCCCATCATGCTGGCGGGCGGCGTGGGCATGATCCGCGACGACCACGTGCACAAGAAAATGTTGCCCGCCGGCACGCTGCTGATCCAGCTGGGCGGCCCCGGCATGCTGATCGGCCTGGGCGGCGGCGCGGCCTCGTCGATGGACACGGGTGCCAATGCGGCCGACCTCGACTTCGACTCGGTGCAGCGCGGCAATCCCGAAATGGAACGGCGCGCACAGGAAGTCATCGACCGCTGCTGGCAGCTGGGCGAAGCCAATCCCATCCTGTCGATTCACGACGTCGGTGCGGGCGGCCTGTCGAACGCGCTGCCCGAACTGGTGCATGGCGGCGGCAAGGGCGGACGCTTCGAACTGCGCGCCGCGCCGTCGGAAGAATCCGGCATGTCGCCGCGCGAGATCTGGTGCAACGAGGCACAGGAACGCTACGTGCTGGCGATTCCGCCTTCGCGCCTCGACGAATTCCGCGCGATCTGCGAACGCGAGCGCTGCCCCTTCGCGGTGCTGGGCGAAGCGACGGAGGCCAACCATCTGCTGGTGACGGACAGCCATTTCCGCAATGCCCCGGTGGACGTGGGCCTCGACGTGATTCTCGGCAAGCCGCCGAAGATGACGCGCGACGTGGCGCACCGGCAGAATCCGCCGGCGCCGCTGGCGCTCGACGGCATCGCGCTGGACGATGCGGTGCACCGCGTGCTGGCGATGCCGGGCGTGGCGTCCAAGATGTTCCTCATCGCCATCGGCGACCGCAGCGTGGGCGGGCTGACCGCGCGCGACCAGTGCGTGGGGCCGTGGCAAGTGCCGGTGGCCGATTGCGCGATCACGCTCGCGGGCTACCGGACCCTGCGCGGCGAGGTTTTCTCCATCGGCGAGAAAGCCCCGCTGGCGCTGATCGACGCGCCGGCCTCGGGCCGCATGGCGATCGCCGAGGCGATCACCAACCTCGCCGCCGCGCGCGTCGAAAAACTGTCCGACGTGAAGCTTTCGGCCAACTGGATGGCGCCGGCCGGCCACCCCGGCGAGGACGCGGCGCTGTTCGACACCGTCGCCGCCGTGTCGCAGTACTGCCAGGCGCTGGGGATTGCCATCCCGGTGGGCAAGGATTCCATGAGCATGAAATCCGTGTGGCAGGACGGCGGCGGGAAGAAGCAGGTGACCGCGCCGATCTCGCTGGTGGTATCGGCCTTCGCCGTCACGCCCGACGCGACGCGGCAGCTCACCCCGCAACTGCGCACCGATTGCGGTGAGACCGACCTGATCCTGATCGACCTGGGCCTGGGCAAGAACCGTCTCGGCGGATCGAGCTTCGCCCAGGCCTTCAAGCAGGTGGGCGACCAGTGTCCGGACGCGCCGGAACCCGCCGCCCTGAAAGCGTTTTTCGACACGATCCAGACACTCAATGCCGCAGGCAAACTGCTGGCCTATCACGACCGTTCCGACGGCGGCCTGTTCGTTGCGCTGGCCGAAATGGCGTTTGCCGGACACTGCGGGCTGGAGATCGACATCGACGAGCTGTGCTCGGAAAAGATTCGCCACGACGCGGACGAAGAGGGAGTGCCCGAGCCCGACATGGACGACCCGCGCGGCTATACCGAGCGCCTTTTCAATGTGCTGTTCAGCGAAGAAGCGGGCGCCGTGCTGCAGGTGCGCCGCAGCGATACGCAGGCCGTGATGGCTGCCTTCTTTGCCGCCGATCTGCGCGGCGAGTTCTACATCATCGGCGAGCCCGGCAATGCCGACCGGATCCGTCTGGCGCGGCGGGAGCATGTCGTTTTCGATGCGGCGCGCGCCGATCTGCAGCGCATCTGGGGGCGCACCAGCTATGAACTGGCGAAGCTGCGCGACAACCCGGTCTGCGCCGAGCAGGAATACGCGACCCACGCCGACGCGACCGATCCCGGCCTGCGCTGCGCACCGTGCTTCGACCCTGCCGAAAATGTCGCTGCGCCCTACGTCGCCGCCGGACAGCGGCCGCGCGTGGCCATTCTGCGCGAGCAGGGCGTGAACGGGCACGTCGAAATGGCTGCGGTTTTCGACGCCGCCGGTTTTTCCGCTTTCGATGTTCACATGAGCGACATCCTGGCGGGCCGTGCGGATCTGGCCGATTTCGCCGGCTTCGTCGCGTGTGGCGGTTTTAGCTACGGCGACGTGCTGGGCGCGGGCGGTGGCTGGGCCAAATCCATCCTGTTCAATCCCCGCGCGCGCGACCAGTTCGCCGCCTTCTTCGGTCGCGCCGACACCTTCGCGCTGGGCGTGTGCAACGGCTGCCAGATGATGAGCCAGCTGCACGACCTGATTCCCGGCGCGGCGGCGTGGCCGCGTTTCGAGCGCAACCTGTCGGAGCAGTTCGAGGCGCGCTTCAGCCTCGTCGAGGTGCTCGACTCGCCTTCGCTCTTTTTCACAGGCATGGCGGGGTCGGTCATGCCCATCGTCGTGTCGCACGGCGAGGGCCGGGTGGAATTCAGGGATCCGGCGCATGCGGCGCAGGCGCGCGCGACGCTGCGCTATGTCGATCATCGCGGCATACCGGCGGAAACCTATCCGATGAATCCCAACGGTTCGGCCGGCGGCCTGACCGGCTTCACGAGCGGCGACGGCCGCTTCAGTATCCTGATGCCGCATCCCGAACGGGTGGCGCGGGCGGTACAGATGTCGTGGAAGCCCGATACGCTGACCGGCGACAGCCCGTGGATGCGCATGTTCCGCAACGCCCGGCGCGCGGTTGGGTGATGGGCGGGCCTGTGAGAAAATACGCCGCTTCCCGATTCAACGGGCGCTGAAGCCAGCTGCCGCCATGAACGCACCGGATTACCTGCTTACCGACGATCACCTGCGCGCGCAGGTCAAGCTCCTGGGCACGCTGCTGGGCCAGGTGCTGCTGCAGTTCGCCGGCGAAGACGTGTTCGAGACCGTCGAGACCCTGCGGCGCGGTTTCGCCGAACTCCACCAGCAGGAAGACCAGCAGCGCCGTACCGATCTGATGGCGACGATCGACGCCATGTCCGCCGAAAAGGTCGAACTGGTGGTACGTGCGTTTTCCAGCTATTTCAAACTGGTCAACGTGGCCGAAGAGGCCTTTGCCCACCGCAACCGCCGCCGCATGCTGTCGCACGGCATGCCCCTGTGGGAAGGCTCGTTCGATCGCACCGTCGGCGATCTCAAGGCGCAGGGCATGACCGCCGCCGCTTTCCAGGCGATGCTGAACCGCCTGTATTACGCGCCGGTGTTCACCGCGCATCCCACCGAAGCCCGTCGCCGCGCGGTGATGGAAGGGATGCGCCGCGTCTTTCTGATCTGCGATCAGCTCTACAGTCCGACGCTGGGCGTGAACGATCAACGCGAGTTCGAAGCGCAGCTGGCCGCCGAGATTCAGGTGATGTGGCGGACCGACGAACTGCGCTCTGCCAAACTGGAAGTCCGCGACGAGGTGCGCAACGGCCTGTACTACGTGCGCGAGGCCCTGTTCGAGGCGGTCCCCAAGGCCTACCATTTCTTCGAGAAGGCGCTGCGCAAACACTTCGGCGTCAACGCCGACAGCGGGGCGCCGGTGACAGTGCCGAGCTTCATCCGCTTCGGTTCATGGATTGGCGGCGACCGCGACGGCAATCCCTTCGTCACCGCCGACGTTACCGAGTGGACGGTCTATACGCAGATGCAGGCCGCGCTCGACGAGTACCGTGCGCGACTGCTCGATCTGCGGCAGACGCTCACGCACAGTAGAGACTGGTGCACGCCTTCGGCGGCGTTCCAGGAACGCCTGGCCGAGTATGAATCCGAGTTCGGCGATCAGGTCTTCCGCGGCACCGCCGTGCAGATCTACAGCCGCGAACCCTACCGTCGCATGACGGCGATCATGCTGGCGCGGCTGGACGCCAACCGTTCCTATGTGCACCAGAGTCTGGCCGACGTGCCGAGCTTCAAGCCGCATCTGGCCTACGAGAAGGCCGGCGATTTCGTCGACGATCTCTACCTGCTGCGCGACTCGCTGATCAGCCATGGCGACCGCCTGGTGGCCATGCAGGATCTGCAGGCGCTGATCCGGCTGGCGGAGAGCTTCGGCTTCCACTTGCTGCAGATCGACATTCGCCAGGAGTCCACGGTGCATACGCGCACCGTCACCGCGGTATTGCAGCAGATCGATCCCGGCTTCGACTATCCATCCGCGAGCGAGGCGGACCGCGTGACGCGGCTGGCGGCCTGGATCGGCCATATCGACCCGATCCAGATCAACGACGCCGTGCTCGACGAGGAGGCGCGCGAGGCGCTGGCGGTGTTCCGCCGCATGGCCAAGCTGCAGGCCGAAGTGGGCGACGAACTGTTCGGCGCCTACGTGATCTCGATGACGCACCACGCCAGCCATGTGATGGAAGTCATGCTGCTTGCGCGGCTGGTCGGTCTGGCAGGCCACACCGGCAGCGAGTGGTTCTGCCGCATCCTGGTGGCGCCGCTGTTCGAGACGGTGGACGATCTGCAGCACAGCGAGGACATTCTCGATGCGCTGCTGTCGAACAAGGTTTACCGCGCATTGATCTCGGCCAACGGCAACCGTCAGGAAGTCATGCTCGGCTATTCGGATTCGTGCAAGGACGGCGGCATCCTGGCGTCGAACTGGAATCTCTATCAGGCCCAGCTGTCGATCATCGCGCTGACCCAGCACTACGGCGTCGAATGCCGGCTGTTCCACGGTCGCGGCGGCACCGTCGGACGCGGCGGCGGTCCGACCTATGACGCGATCCTGTCGCAGCCACCGGGTACCGTGAACGGCGAGATCAAGTTCACCGAGCAGGGCGAGATGCTGTACTACAAGTACGGCAATCCCGAAACCGCGAACTACGAGATCGGCATGGGCGTGACCGGTCTGCTGAAAGCCAGCGCGACCGCGCTGGCCCACAGCGACGTGCGTTACCCGCAGGCCTATCTCGATCGCATGCGCGACATCGCCGCAGCGGGCGAGGTGAGCTATCGTGCGCTCCTCGGCATGGAAGGATTCATCGACTATTTCTACGAAAGCACGCCGGTTACCGAGATCGGTACGCTGAACATCGGCAGCCGGCCGTCGCATCGCAAAAAAGCCGATCGTTCGCTCGGTTCGATCCGCGCGATTCCGTGGGTCTTCGGCTGGGCGCAGTCGCGTCACACGCTGCCGGCGTGGTATGGCATCGGCAGCGCGCTCAAGACCTTCATCGATGCCGATGCGGACGGTCTGGCGCAGCTGCGCGAAATGCACCGCGAATGGCCGTTTTTCCGCAGCCTGCTGTCCAACGTGCAGATGTCGCTCACCAAGGCCGACATCGAGATCGCCGAGGAATACGCGCGCCTGTGCGACCACACAAACGCGATGGCGATCTATCGTACCATTGCCGACGAATTCGCCCTGACGGTCGATTGCGTCAAGACTGTGGCCGGCGTCGGCAACCTGCTTGAGGACAACCCGCAACTGGCGCTGTCGCTGTCGCGCCGCCGGGCCTATATCGACCCGATCAACCACATCCAGGTCCGCATGCTGAAACGCTACCGCACCGGCAGCGTGTGGGAGGCCGAGCAGGACACCTGGCTCACGCCGCTGAAACGATCGATCAACGCGATCGCTGCGGGTATGCGCAACACGGGATGAGCGAAGGCGTGGCTGTAGCTGCGCCACGGCGGCGCGGCCTGTTCGCCGCCCTGCTGGCGGCGGCGGTGCTGTTCATGATGGTCTGCGGCCTTGCGCTGTATGCCTTCATGCTCAATGTCGATCTGGGCGAGGCCAAGCGCCGCCTGTCTAAGGAAATCGAAACGCGGCAGCAGACCGAACGCTATCTCACCGAGACGCGCAACCAGTTGCTCGCCCGGCAGCGCGAAGTCGAACAGTTGCGCCAGCAGCTGAGCTACCGGGAGTCGGACTACCAGTCGGCAGTCGCGGCCAAGCCCGCGTTGCCGGTGGTCGTGAGTTTTCGTTCGTCCCTGCTGGGCAAGGGGCTGGTCGCGGTGATCCAGAATACCGGCGACCGCTACCTGACGGTGGCGCTGTCGGTGCGCAATCCCACGCTGGCCACGTCCAAGCGTTTCACGCTCGAACTGGAGCCCCGGTCCAGCGCCGATTTCGGCCATCTGGAAGGCTGGCAGTTTGCCTCGGGCGACGAATTCGCCCTGTACAGCGACGAATTCGCCGCACTCAGGCTGAACGTGCCTTGAGCGTCGTGTCCTGCCTGGGCAGGCGCAGGCCCAGCAGCGCCGGCATCAGCAGCAGCTCGAACACCTGACCTGCGAACAGGCCGACCGCGCACAGGGCGCCGAAGTGCGCGGTCGGCCTGAAATCAGACAGGCCCAGCAGACTGAATTGCGCGATCAGAACGACCGAGATCGCGATCACCGCGCGCCCCGAGCTTTCCACGCTGCGTATGATCGCGAACACCGGACTGACACCATGCCGGATACGGTGGAGATAGCCGTGATAGAGATGGATGGTGTCGTCCACGGTGATGCCGAGAATGACCCCTGCGATCAGTACGGTGGCGACGTCGAGCGCGACGCCGGTGACGCCCATCACCACGAAGATGAAAAACAGGGGCGCGAGATTCGGGATCAGGCAGATCAGCGCGCCGCGGAACGAACGGAACAGCAGCGCCATCAGCAGCAGGATCTGGATGAAGGCCGAGGAGAAACTCTTGAGCTGGCCGTTGACGATGCGATCGGTCTGGTCGGCAAACAGCTGGCCGTAGCCCGACATGCGAATCTGCACGCCTTCGACCGGATGGGCGGCGAGATGCGCCTTGATGCGGTCGATGACCGCGCTGATCTCGTTCACACCGTGGACGTTCAGGCTCATGGCGATGCGGCCGCGCTGGAATTCACGGTTCACCAGTTCGAACATGTCGCTGCCGTCGTAGATCAGCATCAGCTGTTCGACCAGCTTGCGGCTGGTCGGCAATGCATCGACACCGGCGGGTTCGCCGCTCAGTGCGCGGTTCATTTCCTCGATCATGTCCGCGACCGAAAGGCTGCGGTCGACTTCGGGCTGCTGCTCCAGCCATTGCTGCAGTGCCTTGATTTCGGCCAGCCGTCTGGGGTCCTTGAGTGCGTCGCGGCCTGCGCCGGTCAGCACGATTTCCAGTCCGGTGACGCCGGCTAGCCGGCTTTCGATCCGTTCGGTGCCGAGGCTGATGCTGTGTTTGGGCGAAAAGAACTCGATCAGATTGGACTCGACCTTTACCTGCATCGCCAGCGGAATCGTGACCGCGATGAGCAGTGCGGTGCCCCCCAGTACCCAGCGGGCATTGCGGAGGCTGAATACCGAAACGGCCGCCGCGATGCGACGTGCCTTGGCGAGCCCGGAACGGCGGCGCGGCCAGCGTGGCACGTCCCATTTGAGCAGGATGGGCGGCATCAGCACGAACACGACCAGGAATACCATCAGCGTGCCGATGGAACCGGACAGGCCGAAGGCCTGGACCGGCGGGATATCCACCCACAACAGGCTCAGCATGCCGGCACCGGTGGTGAGCACGTTGAACAGTCCCGGCACGAGGGTTTCCTTGAGTGCGCGGGCGATGCGTTGCGGACGCGGCAGCAGTGCGATGCGCGCGCGCTGGATGGCGGCATACAGGTGCAGCAGCGTGGCGGTGGTGTACGCCGCGATCAGCGTCGGAATCATCGCGGTCACCGGCGTATAGGGCTGGCCGGTGGCGACCAGCCCGCCGACGCTGGCGGCGACCGTTACGCTCATCGCCAGCCCGCCGATCAGAACCGGCCGGACGCGGCCGACCACCCACCACAACAGGCCCATGCCGATCAGGAAAGTGGTGGGAATGAAAATGGCACTGTCGCGCCACAGCGAGCGCAGCTCCTCGACGGTCTGCGCCACCGTGCCGGCGGTGGCGGTACGGTGGGTCTCCAGTTTCTCGGCGACGACGGTCTCGTCGAGCGCGATCAGCACGTCGCGCCGTGCCAGGCTCTCTTTCAGGAATTTTGGCCGCACGACCAGCGCGACGGCGCGCCCGTCGCGCGAGGCGAGCAGGCCCGGCGCAAAGGGGTCGCCGAGTACGCGGGCCTTCCATTGCGCGGGACTGCGCGAGGCGAGTTTGCGGGCGTCGACCAGCGGCGCGACGGCGAAGCCGTCGTCGGTGGCTTCGATGTGCTCGACCGTGGTGAGCGTGAGCACGCGGTCGACCGAAGGGTGGCGTTCCATGGTCCGGGCGACGCGGTCGAGTGCGGACAGGAAGCCCGGCGTGTAGAGGTCGTCGCCCTCGAACAGCACGACGATCGTTTCGTCGTTGGGGAATTCCTTGAACAGCGACGCACGCAGCTGGATCGTGGGCGAATCGGACGGCGAATAGATGTCCGGCGCGTTGTTGAAATGCAGCTTCAGGACATAGGGAATGGAGACCGCGAGGACGACGAGCGCGATACCCATCGCCACCCAGGGCGGCAGCATGCGCCGCCCGTCGAGCCAGGCTTTCAGTGTCTCCATGGCACGGGTGCGGTCAGAACCGGGTGCGCAGGCCCAGGGTGATCAGCGAGTGGTCCTGGTGGAAGCCGCCGAGCGTGCGGTTCTCGCCGTCGAAGTAATGGCCGGCCAGATAGATTTCGTGCGGTTCCCAACCCACGTAGCTGATCTTGGGACCGAGATAGACGTCGCGCACGTTGAAGCCGGTGGCGAAGCGCATGGCGGCCTTCCAGCGGCCGTTGGCGAAGGGGATCTCGACTTCGCCGTTGGCGCCGTAGTACTCCTTCAGTTCGAGCGAGGCGCGGTCGGTCTGCAGCGCATGCGCGACCAGTTGCAGGTTGACCCGGGTATCGCCGCCGCCCGGGAAGAATTCCAGTGCGCCGATCCAGTCGAGCGCGTGGGTCGTGTCCATGACGGTCGTCGGCTGCGTGTAGGGCACATTGTCGGTGTAGCCGACTTCCATACGCCAGGTCAGGCCGCCGCTGACCATTTCCATGTCCGCGCCGACGAAATTGTTGAAGGGGTGGACCGCGGTGAGCGTGAGCGTCGGCACGTCGATCCGGTAGTAGGGCAGCGACTGGCGCGTGCGTGCCAGCGTGACGCCGAAATCGAAGGGTTCGCCGGTCCGGGTCAGGCGGATTGCGCCGCCGCCGCTGCCGTGTTCATCGTCCTCGATGCGCGCGGCGCCGAGCCAGCCGGTGGTGAGGCTGGGGTCGATGCCGATGATCTGGCGCGTGGTGCGGTTGACCGGGCTCCAGACGCTGTCGGGATCGGGCAGCTGCGCGCCGCGAAACACGGGCAGCCAGACCGCATCGAGCTTGTATTCGCCCATGGTCTGTTCCCAGCGTGCCGCAAGCTGGGCGCGACGGCGGTCGGCCAGATCGTCCAGCGCGAAGCGGGTGAGATCGGCGCGGCTGACGCGGTCGGCGAGCGGGATTTCGTCCACCCGGCCCCAGATGATGGTCTGGGCGCCGAAGGTCAGGCGGGTATCGCCGCTGCGGTAGCGCACGTAGGTGTCGCTGTAGTCGGCCAGCAGTTCGTCGTGGCCGGTCCGCCCGCCGGCCTGGGACATGCCGTCGAGCCGCGCGCTGGCGCGGAATTCCCAGTCGCGGCTGGGCTGCCACTGTACATAGGGGCTGACGCGCAGCGTGGAATAGGTGTCGGCTTCGGCAGCGTCGGGCAGCACGCCAGTTTCCGCCAGCAGATCGTCGATGCCGAATTTGAGCGTCGGCTGCGCGCTGCGTGCGCGGCTGCGCGCCGTGCGCCTGGGGGGCGGCAGTTCGTCTGCGGCGGCGGCCGGCGGAGCGGCTTCAGCGGCAGCCGGTGCCCGCGTGCTGGTGCGTCGGGGGGGTGGCAGATCGTCCGCCGCTTCCTGGACGGCGGCGCGGGGCGGCGGCAGATCGTCCGCGGCGTGGGCGGCCAGGGCGACGAACGGCAGGCTCAGGGTCAAAAGCAGTCTGTTCATGGGCGGTAGTCCGATTCCAGGCGCTCGTCGGCGAGCGTTTGCGAGGTAAAGAGTTTGGCGGGCAGTTTCTGGTCGTACAGCGCGGTGTCGATGACCAGACGGGTTTCGTGTCCGCTTTCCAGATCGACCATGCGGCTGTCGGTCAGCGTCCAGTAGCCCTGCATGCGTTTCTTGGCGCGCAGCAGCCATCGCTTGCTGGGTGTGCCGGCGTCGCGTTCGAAATAATCGACCCGTTGCGGAATGGCAGTCGCCGGGTCGATCCAGCTGATACGTTTGAGGTAGATCGATTCGCCCGTCTCGACGGGGATACTTTCCAGCACGTCGCAAAGAATGCCGTTCTCGGTCTGCCTGCCCAGGAGCCGGTGACGGTCCTTCGATGGTTTGCGTTCCTGAAGATCTTCGAAATAGAGGTCGGAACCGACAAAGCGGCCGCCTTTGCGGTCGCTGGAAATCCGGCGCACGCGGTCGAGCGCAGGCAGATACAGCCACTGGTCGGTACTGCCGTCCGCCTTGTCGAGGCTCAGCAAACCGGTACCGGCGATGTCTTCGGGATCGAGGAAACGGATCAGGTTCGCGGTTTCGCCGCCGGATTTGTCGATCCGGTAAGTAACGAGTTCGCGGATGCGCGGTGCGCGGCCGCGTTCGGTCAGCACCATGCGCCCGAGTGTGGTGAGGTCGCGGCCGTTGGGGCGGTCGTAGACGCGTTGCGCAAGATCGCCCGCCGGGTCGGCGCGGACCGGCGCGGCGCAGACCAGACAGAGCAGCAGCGAGGCGATCAGATAGCGCGGCGAAACGGAGCGGCTATGCATGAGAACGGTCGGGTGCGGTGCGGGGTTCGATATTCAACGGGTGGCCAAGGCCGAACTTTACCGCAATTCACGCAAACCGCCTCGGGCGGGCTGGATTTCCGGGGCTGGATATGATAAAAAGACAAAAATATCCTCAACTTGACCGGATGAATTTCGGATGCCTACGACGCTCGATCTGCTGCGCAAATACAGCGTGCCGGGGCCGCGCTACACTTCGTACCCTACCGCGCCGTACTTCCACACCGGTTTCGGCGAAGCCGACTGGGCCGAGGCGCTGGCCGCACCGGCCGCCGGGCGCGGCCTGTCGCTGTACGCGCACATCCCCTTCTGCGACTCGCTCTGCTACTACTGCGGCTGCAACATGGTCGCCACCCGCGATTACGGCAAGACCGTGCCCTATCTCGCCGCAATCGAGCGCGAGATGGCCGAGACCGCGGCGCGGATCGATGCGTCGCGCGTGGCGCACCAGCTCCACTGGGGCGGCGGTACGCCCACCTATCTGAGCCCGGACGACATCCGCAGGCTGATGGCGATCATGAAACAGCATTTCCGCATCGCGCCGGATGCGGAAATCAGCTGCGAGGTGGATCCGCGCGAGTTGACCCGCGCGCACCTCGAAGCCCTGCGCGAGTCCGGTTTCAACCGGGTGTCGTTCGGCGTGCAGGACATGGACCCGGCGGTCCAGCAGGCCGTCAACCGCATCCAGTCCGCCGAACTCATCCGGCAGGTGATGGACTGGTCGCGCGAACTCGGATTTTCCAGCATCAACCTCGACCTCATCGTCGGCCTGCCGAAGCAGACGGTCGAAAGCTTTCGCCGCACCCTGGCCCAGGTCGTCGAATGGGCGCCCGACCGTCTGGCGGTGTTCGCGTATGCCCACGTGCCCTGGATGAAGAAGCACCAGCAGCTCATCCAGGAGGCCGACCTGCCCGATGCGGCGGTGCGCCTGGGCCTGCAGCAGGCGGTGAACGAGAGGCTGGGCGAGGCCGGCTACGTGAACATCGGCCTCGACCATTTCGCCCGCCCCGAGGACGAACTGGTGCGCGCCCAGCAGAACAAGACGCTGTGGCGCAATTTCCAGGGCTACACCACGCACAAGGACAGCGACATCCTCGCCTTCGGCGTCTCCAGCATCAGCCAGACCGCCGACGTCTACATGCAGAACGAGAAGAACCTCAAGCGCTATCAGACGCGCGTGGGCTATACCGGCTTCGCCGTCGAGCGCGGTATCCGGCTCAGCCGCGACGACCGGATCCGCCGCGACGCGATCACCCGCGTGATGTGCGATCTGGAACTCGACTTTGCGGCCTTCGGCCGCGAATGGGACATCGGCTTCGCCGACTACTTTGCCGAGGCGCTGGCCGATCTGCAGCCGCTGGCCGACGACGGGCTGGTCGAGCTGGGAACGGAACGCGTTGCGGTCACCGAACGCGGGCGCCTTTTCCTGCGCAACATCGGCATGTGCTTCGACCGCTACCTGAAGGAAGCCGCCACCGGCGACCGGCTGCGTTATTCGCGCACGGCCTGAGTATGCCCCGCCGGCCTGCCGGCTCTCTCGCCATGCCTGCCGACCGGCTGTCGCAGATTTGCGCGCGGCTTGCGGTAAAGTGCGCATGCAACCATGACAACGCGGCGATTTTTCTATCCCCTGCTGGCAGGCGCGCTCTATTTTGCGGGCGCGCGCCTTGGCGTGGCGGCTTCCGCGATGTCCGAAGGCATTGCCATTTTCTGGTTGCCGAACGGCATATTGCTGGCTGCCCTGCTGGTCGCGCGTGCGCGCGACTGGCCGCTTTATCTGGGTGCTGCCGTGCTCGCCGAAGTGTTTGCCGATTTGCCTGCCTTCACGCTCTGGCAGGCACTGGGATTCGCGGCGGTCAATCTGTTCGAATGCCTGCTGGCCGCGCTCGTGTTGCGCCGGCTGGCCCAGCCTTTCACTTTCGACCGCTTGCGGCACGTCATCTGGTTCGGCGGGGTCGCGCTGCTGCTGGCGCCGGGCCTCGCCGCCTTGCCGGGGGCCGCGATCTACGCGATGGACGGGGATGCGCAGACCTCGTTCTGGTCGTACTGGCGGATATGGTGGGTCGGAGACAGTCTCGGCGTCCTGATGGTCGTGCCGCTCGCGCTGGGCTGGCTCTCCGGACGGTCGGCACTGCGGCCGCTGCGGATACTGGAAACCGCAGCGATCCTCGTGGTCACCAGCGTGCTGGCCTGGCGGATATTCGTGCTGGGCGGCGGCGAGACGGGGCGGTTGCTCGACAGTCCTTTCCTGATGCTGCCGCTGCTGCTCTGGCCGGCGATTCGTCTGGGGGTATGGGAAACCGCCGCGTTCGGCCTGCTGATTGCCGTCGCCGCCATTCTCGCCAATCTGGCGGGCCTGGGGCCGTTCCATTCGGAGCTGCCGCAAGCCACGGTTCTGCGCGTCCAGGAGTATCTGGCGACGCTGCTGTTCGTGTCGCTGGCCCTGGCCGCGCTGTTGCAGGAGCTGCGCGACCGCAACGAAAGTCTGCAGACGCACGAGCGCGAATTGCGCGAATCGCGGGAAGCGATCTGGCAGCTCAACCTCGAACTCGAGTCACGGGTACGTGCGCGGACCGAGGAACTGCAGATCGCCAACCGGCTGCTCGAAGAGCTGGCTTCGGTCGACTCCCTGACGGGGGCAAGCAATCGGCGGCATTTCCTGGAGATGGCGCGCATCGAAGTGGGCCGCGCCCTGCGTCTCGACATGCCGGTTTCAGCCGTCATGCTCGATCTGGACCATTTCAAGCGCGTCAACGACGTGCACGGGCACGAGGCCGGCGACCGGGTCCTGCAGACCTTTGCCAATGCCATCCGCACCACGCTGCGGTCGAGCGATATCTTCGCCCGTCTCGGCGGTGAGGAATTCATGCTGTTGCTGCCCGGGCAGAACCGGGACAATGCCTGCGCGCTGGCCGAGCGCCTGCGCATGCTCACCGCATCGCTCGAATGCCGGGAATGCCCCGAAGGCGTGACGGTGAGCATCGGCGTCGCGGGGCTGGGCATGCACGGCGCGCACGACCTCGACAGCCTGATGCGGCAGGCCGATCGTGCGCTCTACGTGTCCAAGCATGCAGGGCGCAACCGGGTGTCGGTGATCGACGATGAAGCGCCCGACCTCGGCTTGGCCGAATCCGGTACCGGCCCGTAAGGCGTCAGCAGCAGTCTCCGCCGCCTTCGCGTTTGGGGCAGCCCTCGGGACGCCGGGTGGCAGGCAGCGGGCAGCGGTTGATCTCGTTCGCGCCGCGCTGGAAATAGCAGGTCAGCATGCTGGACGCGATGCCCAGCAGCCAGAAGATGAAGAAGCCGAGGGTATAGGCGGCGATGCGCTGTTCGATCAGCGGCTCGCCCCGGTACATGATCTCCAGCGGGTCGAACAGGCTGGTGAAAACGATGTCGGCCACCCCGGCTACGAGGAAGGATGGCCACAGGATGTGGATCAGGCGTTGCATCATCGCGCGCTCCTCGTCGGATGGACGGTCATTCCTGTTTCGGTTCGTTCATCTTGCGCTTGAGCCAGAACGACAGGAAGAATCCCATCCCGATGATGAACACGATCGTGAACAGGCTCAAGAGGCCGATGCCGCTGGTGAAGAGCAGATCGAGTACGACATCCATTTCAGTCTCCCTGTGATTGATGAACGGTGGCGGCGGTCAGCACGACAGCCTGATCGAACGGCGCGTACACGACGCCCGACAGGCGCCAGGTCGAGCCTGGGTCGCCGATCTGGGCGTGCCATTTGCCCGGGTGCAATGCCGGCAGGGCGGCACGATAGTGCCCATCGCCGGCGTGTTGCAGCGTCAGCGCCTGATCCTGGCCCTGGCGTGTCGGATGCGCCAGCGTCAGGGCCAGCCGGTCAGGCCAGTGATCCATGCGGCCGCTCAGCGCGATGTCGAGCGCACCGTTCCGGCTCTGGATCGTGGCCTGCAGGTGGCGTGCCCCGGCGGCGGCGTCGCGCGCCAGGGTCTGGTTGATCGCGAGACCGGCCTTGTAATAGTCGCCGACGACCAGGCCGTCGTAGTGCGTCACGGCGATCCAGACGGTGCTGAGGCCCGCGATCACGGCGGTGGCCGGCAGGCTCATCAGGAACCAGGGCCAGGGTTCGCGGTACCATGGCTTGTGCGTCGATGCGGTCGATGGGGTCATGGAGCGCTCCCGTACGGTTCAGCGGTTGAAGAACTTGGTCGACACGTCGTCGCGGATGCGCGCGTCGTCGGCCGCCTGGATGTGGACGGTGACTTCGATCGAACGGCCTTTCAGGTCCGTGGGATCGGCAACGAGGCTCACGGGCACGTCGATGGTTTCCAGCGGTGCGGCGGCGATCTCGCGGCCGGCACTGACGACCTTGAGGCCGGGGATGCCGCTTGCCCCGATCGTGTAGCGATGCGGGGCGTTGTCCTTGTTGATGATCTGCAGGCGGTAGACGTTTTCAATCAGGCCGTCGTCGGTTTCCTTGGACAGGGCGACGCGGTCGCGCACCACATCGACGCGCAGCGGCACGCGGGTTGCCAGGCTGTAGAGGAAGGCGGCGGCGATGGTGCCCAGCAGAACGGTGTAGATGAGCGTGCGCGGCCGCAGGATGTGGCGAATGATGCTCTGGTCGGGGTATTTGCCTTTCACCGCGTTTTCCGTGGTGTAGCGGATGAGCCCGCGTGGATAGCCCATCTTGTCCATGATCTGGTCGCAACCGTCGATGCAGGCGGCGCAGCCGATGCATTCGTACTGCAGGCCGTTGCGGATGTCGATGCCGGTGGGGCACACCTGCACGCAGACGCCGCAATCCACGCAGGCGCCGAGGCCGGCGGCCTTGTAGTCGGTCTTCTTGCTGCGTGCGCCGCGCGGCTCGCCCCGGCCGGGATCGTAGGAGATGACCAGCGTGTCGGAGTCGAACATCACGCTCTGGAAGCGCGCGTAGGGGCACATGTACTTGCACACCTGTTCGCGCATGAAGCCGGCGTTGCCCCAGGTGGCGAAGGCGTAGAACAGGATCCAGAAGGTTTCCCACGGACCCAGGCCCATCGACGCCACTTCGGCCGCCAGCGTCTTGACCGGCGTGAAATAGCCGACGAAGGTAAAGCCCGTCCACAGCGCGATGACGAACCACACCAGATGCTTGAGGCCGCGCTTCTTCAGCTTGGCGGCGTTCCATGGCGAGGCATCGAGCTTGCGGCGCGCGATATGATCGCCCTCGAACCAGTTTTCCACCCACATGAAAATCTCGGTGTAGACCGTCTGCGGGCAGGCATAGCCGCACCACAGCCGGCCGGCGACGGCGGTGAACAGGAACAGGGACAGGGCCGACAGGATCAGCAGGCCGGTGAGGTAGACGAAATCCTGCGGCCAGAACACCAAGCCGAAAATATAGAACTTGCGGGCCGCCAGATCGAACAGTACCGCCTGGCGGTTGTCCCACGAAATCCAGGGCAGCCCGTAGTAGAGCGCCTGGGTCAACAGCACCAGCGCAATGCGCCAGTTGGCGAACACGCCGTGTACCGCGCGCGCCTGGATCGTCTGCCGGATCGCGTAGAGCTGCTGCTCGATCGGCGCCTCGTTCGAGGCCTGTTTGTCGTCTGTCGCTGCCATGCTTCGTGGCTTCGTCTCGTGGTGGGCCGCTGGAGCGCACTGCCCGCAATGCGCTCTAGCGGCCCGCCGGGGCTGGCCCCGGCGGATGTCGCTTATCGATTGCCGCTCACTGTTTCTGCGACAGGCCGTAGACGTAGGCTGCCAGGAGGTGCAGCTTGGCGTCGCGGTTCGACGTGGTGCCCAGTGTCTGCGCCGCGGCCGGCATGACGCCGTTGCGTCCCTTGGCGATGGTCTCGATGATCGCAGCTTCGCTGCCGCCGTAGAGCCATACCTTGTCGGTGAGGTTGGGGGCGCCCAGCGCCGCCATGCCGGTGCCGTCGGGCATATGGCAGGCGGCGCAGTTGTCGGCGAACTTCTGTTTGCCGGCTTCGGCGAGTGCAAGATCGTGCGGGCGGCCGGACAGCGACAGCACATAGTTCGCAACCTGTTTCGTGCCGTCGGAGCCGAGCGCCTCGCCCATCGCCGGCATCACGCCGTTGCGGCCATCGGTGATGGTCGCCTTGATAGTGTCGGGGTCGCCGCCGTACAGCCAGTCGTGATCGGTCAGGTTGGGGAAGCCGGCGGCGCCGGCTGCGTCCGAGCCGTGGCACTGCGAACAGTAGGTCAGGAACAGATTCCGGCCGATGGCGTGCGCCTCCGGGTTGGCGGCCAGGCTGGCGATGTCCTGCTTCATGAAGCCGGCGTAGACCGGCTGAAACTTCGCTTCGGCGGCCTTCACCTCGGCCTCGTACTCACCCTTCGAGGTCCAGCCGAGCAGACCGGCGTAGTTGCCCAGGCCCGGCCACAGCGCCAGATAGACGAGCGCGAAGACCAGCGTGCTGTAGAACAGGCCGAGCCACCAGCGCGGCAACGGATTGTTCAGGTCCTGCAGATCCTCGTCCCAGGTGTGCTCGATCAGCTCCGGCTTTTCGCCGGGGGCGAGTTTGCGTGTCGTCTGCATCTTCAGGAAGATCCAGGTGCCGACGATGCTCACCAGGGTGATGAGGCTGATGTAGATGGGCCAGAAGCCGCTCGTGAAATCGCTCATTTCTTGTCTCCTTGTTGGGCGGGGGGCTCGTCCTCGGCGAAGGGCAGGCGTCCGGCGTCCTCGAAGCGTTCCTTGTTGGCGCGGCTGTAGGCCCACCATACGATGCCGATGAACACCACGATGAAAACGATGGTGACGATGCCGCTCAGCGTTCCGCTGTCCATGATCGCCGCCTCAGTTTTTGGGGGCGTGGGTGCCCAGCACCTGCAGATAGGCGACCAGCGCATCCAGTTCGGTCTTGCCTTCCAGTTCGGCGGGTGCGTCGGCGATCTGCTGCTCGGTGTAGCCGGTGCCGACCCAGTTCAGCGTGCGCATCTTCTGCTGGATATGCGCGTCCTTGAGCGGGCGGTCGAGCCAGGGGTAGGCCGGCATGTTCGATTCCGGCACGACATCGCGCGGGTTCATCAGGTGCGCGTAATGCCAGGCGTCGGAATAACGGCCGCCCACGCGCTGCAGATCGGGACCGGTGCGCTTGGAGCCCCACAGGAAAGGCCGGTCGTAGACATATTCCCCGGCGACGGAGTAGTGGCCGTAGCGCTCGGTTTCCGCGCGGAACGGACGCACCATCTGCGAATGGCAGCCGACGCAGCCTTCGCGGATGTAGATGTCGCGTCCTGCGAGCTGTAGCGGCGTGTAGGGCGTGAGACCCGCCACCGGCTGGGTCATGGAGGTCTGGAAGAACAGCGGCACGATCTGGACCAGCCCGCCGATGCTGACCACGAGGATGGTCAGCACGATCAGGAGGCCGATGTTCTTTTCGATGGTTTCGTGCTTGAGCATGGTCGGGCCTCCTTAGGCGTGAACGGCTTGGGGAATGGGCGCATCGTTGACGACGCGGCCCTGCGCCACGGTCTTGAAGACGTTCCAGGCCATCATCAGCATGCCGCCGAAGAACAGCGCGCCACCGAGCAGACGGATGCCGTAGAACGGATACATCGTGTTCAGCACCTGGGCGAAGCTGTAGGTCAGCGTGCCGTCGGCATTCGCCGCGCGCCACATCAGGCCCTGCGCCACGCCGGCGATCCACATCGAGGCGATGTAGAGCACGACACCGATGGTGGACAGCCAGAAATGCCATTCGATCAGTTTGGTGCTGTACATCGATTCGCGGCCGAACAGGCGCGGAATCAGGTAGTACATGGAGCCGATGGTGATCATCGCCACCCAGCCCAGCGCGCCGGAATGTACGTGGCCGATGGTCCATTCGGTGTAGTGGGAGAGCGCGTTCACCGTCTTGATCGACATCATCGGGCCCTCGAAGGTCGACATGCCGTAGAACGACAGTGCGGTGACGAGGAACTTCAGGATCGGGTCGGTGCGCAGTTTGTACCAGGCACCCGACAGCGTCATGATGCCGTTCATCATGCCGCCCCAGCTCGGCGCCAGCAGCATCAGCGAGAACACCATGCCGAGCGACTGTGCCCAGTCGGGCAGCGCGGTGTACTGCAGGTGGTGCGGGCCGGCCCACATGTAGATGAAGTTGAGCGACCAGAAGTGGACGATCGAGAGGCGGTAGGAATAGATCGGGCGGCCGGCCTGCTTGGGAATGAAGTAGTACATCATCCCGAGGAAGGCGGTGGTGAGAAAGAAGCCCACCGCGTTATGGCCATACCACCACTGCACCATTGCGTCCTGTACGCCGGCATAGGCCGAGTAGGACTTGGTCAGGGAGACCGGCAGTTCGGCGCTGTTGACCAGATGCAGCAGCGCGATGGTGAGGATATAGGCGCCGAAGAACCAGTTGGAGACGTAGATGTGCTTGGTCTTGCGCTTGACGATGGTGCCGAAGAACACCAGTGCGTAGGCCACCCACACGAGCGTGATCAGGATGTCGATCGGCCATTCCAGCTCGGCGTATTCCTTGCTGCTGGTGTAGCCCATCGGCAGGGTGATCGCCGCGAGTACGATCACCGCGGTCCAGCCCCAGAACGTGAAGGCGGCCAGTGGCTCGGCCCACAGCCGGGTCTGGCAGGTGCGCTGCACGATGTAATACGACACGGCGAACAGGCCCGAGCCGCCGAAGGCGAAGATCACCGCGTTGGTGTGCAGGGGCCGCAGGCGGCCATACGAAAGCCATTCGATGCCGAAGGTCAGATCCGGCCAGATCAGTTGCGCGGCCAGGATCAGACCGACCAGCATGCCGACGATGCCCCATACCACCGTCATGATGGCGAACTGCCGGACGACCTTGTAATTATAGGTAGTCGCTTCCATACACGTCTCCCGTGAGTGATGACAGGTTGAATCCATGCAAATCCGTCAGGATTCACATATATGGATAAATATATCTTCTTATATCAAGTTGTGTCAACTTGCCGCACCGGGCGACGGGCATCAGCAGGGGCGGGTGTTGCGCGCCCGCAAAACTGACAGCCTTATCTTTTTGTGTCAGATTCGGTATAGCTCAGTTTTGTGGAATTGATATGGGGGATGTCCCGGCCGGCACGCTTCGGCTCTGCCTGATCCGCCACGGCGAAACCGACTGGAATGCGGAGAAGCGCATCCAGGGGCATACCGACGTGCCGCTCAATGCCACCGGGCGGGCGCAGGCGCTGGCGATGGCCTTCAACGCCGCGCACCAGCGATTCGCCGCGATCTACAGCAGCGACCTCGCGCGGGCGCGCGAGACGGCGCAGGCGCTCGCCGCGCGCGAGGACGAACCGGTGTTGCCCGTACCGGCGCTGCGCGAACGCCACTACGGTTTGTTCCAGGGCCTGACTGCGGCCGAGGCGGCCGTGCGCCATCCGGAAGCCTATGCGCACTACCTTGCGCGCGATCCCGATTACGCTTTCGACACCGGCGAATCGCTGCGCGTCTTTGCGGCACGGGTGACCGCCTGCATCGACGGTCTGGCACGCCGCCATGCCGGCCAGACCGTCGCCGCCGTCAGTCACAGCGGCGTGCTCGATATCCTTTACCGCCGTGCCACCGGGCGACCGCTTTCGACGCCGCGCGATTTCGAGATTCCCAACTGCGCGCTCAACTGGTTTCGCATCGGCGCGCAGGGCTGGCGCCTCGAAGCCTGGGCCGACCGGCATCACCTGAGCACGGTGCTGACCGGCGCACCCGAATGAAACTGGTGCTGCTGCGTCACGGCCACAGCGAATGGAATCTGGCCGACCGCTTCACGGGCTGGACCGACATTCCGCTCACCGGCATCGGGCTGGACGAAGCGCGGTGGGCCGGCAGGGCGCTTGCGCGCGCCGGTTTCGGTTTCGACGCTGCGCATGTCTCCGTCCTGCAGCGTACCCGTCAGACGGCCGAGGCCGTCCTGGCGGCGATGGACGCGCCGGACGTGCCCGTGCGGGCAACCTGGCGGCTCAACGAGCGCCATTATGGCGCCTTGCAGGGGCTGGCCAAACAGGCGATTTTCGCCACCTGGGGCGAAGCGGCCTCGCGGCGCTGGTGGCGGGGCTATGCCGAAGCGCCGCCGCCGCTGGCATCGGACGATCCGCGCCATCCGCGTTTCGATCCGCGCTATGCGGGCATGAACCCCGCCGATCTGCCGGCCAGCGAGAGTCTGCGCGACTGTCAGCGGCGCACGCTGCCGTACTGGGAAAACGTGCTGCTGCCCGCGCTGCGGGCCGGCCAGCGTCTGCTGGTCGTGAGCCACGGCAATACCTTGCGCGGCCTGATCATGCATCTCGACGGCCTGTCGGCCGAGGCGATGGAGGCGGTGGAAATTCCGTCGGGTGTGCCCTGTGTCTACGATTTCGACGACGCGGGCCGCGTGCGGACGCGCGTCTGGCTCGATGTCGCGGAGACGGGATCAGCGGCCGGCTAGATCCTGGGCCAGCCCCGCGTGCGCGATGCGTCCGGCGTGCACATGCAGGCCGGCGCGCAGGCCCGCATCGTCGTCGAGCGCGGCGCGCCCGCGCTCGGCCAGGGCCAGCACGTAGGGCAGCGTGGCATGGGTGAGCGCTTCGGTGGCGGTGCGCGCCACCGCGCCGGGCATGTTGGTCACGCAGTAATGCACCACGCCCTCGGCGACGTAGAAGGGCTGGCTGTGCGTGGTCGGACGCGAGGTTTCCGCAACGCCGCCCTGATCGATGGCCACGTCCACCAGCACCGATCCCTGCGGCATGCAGTGCAGCAGATCGAGCGGGATCAGGCGGGGGGCGTGGCGACCGGGAATCTGCGCCGCTCCGATGACGATGTCCGCTTCTGCCAGGCAGCCCATGATCGCTTCAGGCGAGGAAAAGTGCGTCGCCACCCTTGCGCCGAACAGGGCTTCGGCGTGCGCAAGCTTGTCGGCCTGGCGGTCGAGCAGGGTTACGCGCGCACCGAGTCCGGCCGCGACGCGCGCGGCGCCCAGCCCCACCATGCCGGCGCCGATCACCACCACGTGCGCCGGCGCCACGCCCGCCAGGCCGCCGATCAGCTTGCCGTTGCCGCCATGCGTCTTGTGCAGGCCGAGCGCGCCCATTTGCGGCGCCAGCCGGCCGGCGATGTCGGACATGGGGGCGAGCAGCGGCAGCCGTCCCGCCGCATCGCTCACGGTTTCGTAGGCAAGCGCCGTTACGCCGCGCGCCATCAGGTCGCGGGCCAGGTGCGGCGCGGCGGCCAGATGCAGATAGCAGAACAGCAGCTGGCCGTCGCGCAGGTGCAGGCATTCGTCCGGCTGCGGTTCTTTCACCTTGACGACGAGATCGGACGACCAGGCGCCGGCGGCATCGGTCAGCATCGCGCCGGCTGCCTCGTAGGCCGGGTCCGGATAGCCGACCGCAGCGCCCGCACCGGTCTCGACCATGACCGCGTGACCGGCTTCGACCAGCCGGTGCGTGCCCTCGGGCGTCAGTGCCACGCGGTACTCGTTGTCCTTGCTTTCCCTGGGAATGCCGATACGCATGGCTGTCTCTGTCTGAACGGAATTATCGGGATGGACGCACTGCCGGCCGGTCCGGTTCGATGCGCTGGAAACGGTAGTAGGCGGGGGGCGCCTGATCGAGGCGGATCGTGCGCGTGCCGGCGGTGACGGCCGCACGCCCGACAGGCCGGTACGGCCCAATCGGCAACGGCGCGGCGCGCAGCTCGTACGCGCCGGGCGGGAACAGGCGTGCTTCGAGGGCGAGCCCCGGCAGGTCGGTGCGCTGGCGCACGCCGGCAAACGGCCGGGCCAGCGGCTCGCCGATGAAAAGTCCCTGGCCCGGCATGGCGACGCTCTTCCAGTAGGCTTCGATCAGCGTCTCGCCCTGCAGGTAGTGCGCCATGACGACGCCCGGTACGGGAAACTTGGCGGGGAAATTGCAGGGCTCGACGACTGCGCCGTAGCTGCCGGTGGCGCCGGCCTCCAGCCATTTCAGGCTCGACATCTGGCTGCCGCCGAACAATGCGCCGCCGGCCGAGGTGAGGTGGTCGCCGATCGCGCCGGGCAGGAAGGCGTTGCTGTCGAGGTGTGCCACATGCGTGGCACCGGTGAAATAGAACATCACGTCCGGCCGGTTTTCGAGCGCATCGGTTTCGACGGTTTCGACCGGCAGCGTGCGGCCCAGCGCCTGCGTCACCGCCGGGTATTCCGTGGCCCGCACGTTGCGCGCCTTGTCGGTCGTGCTGACCAGATACGCAGTCCCGCCGGGATTCGTGCCGTCGGCGGCGACGCCGCGGTCGATCAGCTTTTTCGCTTCATCCACGTTCTCGGCGGCGAGGCTCATGGCCGGCCGCACCCGATAGGCATCCCAGGGGCGTGCGCTGCCGCTGTTGAAATAGGGGCTGGGCTTCGTCGGTTTGCAGCCGTCCGCGCAGTAGGCGGGGTCGAAGCCGAACGCGAAAGCACTGGTGATGGACATGCAGTCGACCCGCCAGGGCTGTGCCCAGGTCAGCGCGTAGGCCTGTACCGCCCTTGGGGTCCGGGCGTCGACCTCGCGCTTGAGCGTCGCGAATTCCGCGTGCCCGAGCACGCTGCGGCCAGGCCTGAAACGCACGTGGATCAGGTTGCCCGGCGGAATGCCGCGCTTTTTCATGTAATAGGCCGCAATTGCCACGCTGTCCGGGTCGTCGTCGTTGACGATCACGCCCAGTTGCGCGGCCGCGAGCGCAGGCTGATCGAAGCCGGCGAGCGTGGGCCGCTCGGGAGCGGCCTGCGCGGCGCCTGCGGCGAGCGCGAGACCGGCAAGCAATGCGGTCAGGAACGGGCGAGCCGCGCGACGCATTCGCGTACCAGTCCGGGTCCGCGGTAGATCAGACCGGAATACAGCTGCACCAGACTCGCGCCCGCATCGATTTTCGCCTGCGCATCTTCGCCCGAGAGAATGCCGCCGACGCCGATGATCGGCACTTCGTTCTTCAGGTGATGCGCAAGCGCCCGGATCACGCGGGTCGAGGCCTCGCGCACCGGCGCGCCGGACAGGCCGCCGGCCTCGCCGGCACAGGGCAGGCCGGCCACCGCGTCGCGCGCCAGCGTGGTATTGGTCGCGATCACCGCATCGATGCGGTGCATCATCAGCAGCGCGGCGATGGCGGCGATCTGCGTGTCGTCGAGATCGGGGGCGATCTTCAGTGCGATCGGCACGTACCTGCCGTGCTGCTGTGCGAGTTCGGACTGCCTGAGTTTGATCGCCGAAAGCAGCGCGTCGAGCGCCTCGTCTTTCTGCAGTTCGCGCAGGTTCTGCGTATTGGGCGAGGAGATGTTCACCGTCACGTAGTGGGCATGCGCGTATACCGTGTCCAGGCACGCGAGGTAGTCGTCGACCGCGCGTTCGTTCGGCGTGTCCTTGTTCTTGCCGATGTTGATGCCCAGCACGCCCGTATGGCCGCTGGTTTCGACGTTGCGGACCAGATTGTCCACGCCGCGGTTGTTGAAACCCATGCGGTTGATGATCGCCTCCGCTTCGGGCAGGCGGAACAGGCGTGGCCGGGGGTTGCCGGGCTGCGGGCGCGGCGTCACCGTGCCGATCTCGACGAAACCGAATCCCAGTGCGGCCAGCGCGCCGATATGCGCGCCGTCCTTGTCGAGTCCGGCGGCCAGGCCGACGGCATTCGGAAAATCGATGCCCATCACCCGCACCGGCCGGCCTTCGGCGCGCGGCAGCCATTTCAGCGTGCCGAGTGCCTGCGCGACATCGAGTGCGGCGAGGGTGAGGCCGTGCGCGTCTTCGGGTTCGAGCGAGAACAGGGCGGGGCGAAGCAGGGAATAGACCATGATCAGGAAGCGGCCGGCATCCGGCGCGTGGCTGCGTCGACCGAGCCTGCGTGCGGATCGTTGTAGACGGTTTCGTCGAGCGCACCCTCCTGCCGGGCGACGATGGTGCTGACTGCGCAGTCGCCGGCGACGTTGACGGTGGTACGCAGCATGTCGAGCAGACGGTCGACGCCGATGATGAGGGCGATGCCTTCGACCGGCAGGCCGACCTGGCCAAGCACCATGGTCAGCGTAACCAGCCCGACGCTGGGAATGGCGGCGGTGCCGATCGAGGCGAGTGTGGCGGTCAGCACCACCATCAGGAAATCGGTCAGCGAAAGATCGATGCCGTAGACATTGGCGATGAACACCGTTGCCACGCCCTGCATCATCGCCGTGCCATCCATGTTGATCGTGGCGCCCAGCGGCACGGTGAACGACGCAACGCTGTTGTTCACGCCCATTTTCTTTTCTACCGTGCGCAGCGTGATCGGGATCGTGGCGCCCGAACTGGCGGTGGAGAACGCGAAGGTCGCAGGGTCGCGCAGCTTGGCCAGGAACCGGCGCGGATCGAGCCGCGTCAGCGTCCGCACCAGCAGGGGATAGGTCACGAACAGCTGTATCGCGAGCGCGGCGACCAGGGTCAGGAAATAGGCAGCCAGCGGCAGCAGCAGATCGAGCCCCTGCGAGGCGAAGGTCGGCGTGATGAGGGCGAATACGCCCCAGGGCGCGAGCCGCATGATCCATTCGACCATGTGCATGATGACCGCGTCGAGATCGTTGAACAGATTGAGTACGTGGGTGCCGCGCACACCCGCCATCGTGACCGCCACGCCGAACAGCAGCGCAAAAACGATGATCTGCAGCATGTTGCCTTCCGCCATCGCGGCCACCGGATTGGTCGGCACCATGTCGGTGAGCACCTGCGTGATCGGCGGCGCGGACTTGCCGCTGAACTGCGCCTCGGTTTGCCCGGCGTCGAAACCGTGGCCCGGCCCGATGACGACGGCCAGCGTGAGCGCAATGCTGATGGCCAACGCCGTAGTGACGAGATACAGCCCCAGCGTCCGGGCGCCGATGCGGCCCAGCGCGGACAGATCGCCCAGCGCGGTGACGCCGACCACCAGCGACACGAACACCAGCGGAACGACCATCATCTTCAGCGCCGAGACGAAGAGCGTGCCGATCACGCCGAGCGCGCCGTCCAGAACGAAACTCTGTACCCAGGCCGGCGGCCCGATCTGGTTCAGCGCGACGCCGAGCGCGATGCCGGCCAGCATCGCGATCACGATGTGCCGGGTGAGCGTGTGCAGAGAGTTCATTGAATCGAAGCGTCCGAGGGTCCCGGCATTGTAGCCGTGCCGGAACGGCCTCCGGCTGCGCGTATGGAGTGAGTCATTGCACAAATAATGTTTGTTAAAAACTAGTTTGGCAAATAACATATAACCCCTGTTTTGAATCGGAAGGCGGTGCCGACGCCGCCGGTCGCAAGTAGACCCCCCATGTCCGTTATCCAGACCCCCCTCAAGCTGGCGGCGGCGCTGCCCGCTGTCGACCGCCCCTTTGTTGTCCACACCGCGCGCGATCTGCCACGCATTCCGCAGTTGCAGGCCCTGCCGTCCGATCTGCGCTTCGAGATGCAGGTCGTCGCCAGCGTGCTTCCCTTCCGCGTCAACCAGTACGTGCTCGACGAGCTGATCGACTGGCGGCATGTGCCCGACGATCCGGTCTTCCAGCTCGTTTTCCCGCAGCGCGGCATGCTGGAGGCCGCGCATTTCGACGAGATTGCCGGCCTTCTGAAACGCGATGTGCCGAAAAACGAACTCGACGCCGCCGTCGCCCGCATCCGCGACGCGCTGAATCCGCATCCGGCCGGACAGATCGCGCTCAACGTGCCGCGCGACGGCGAACGGATCGACGGCCTGCAGCACAAGTACCGCGAAACCGTGCTGTTCTTTCCCAGCCAGGGGCAGACCTGCCACAGCTACTGCAGCTTCTGCTTCCGCTGGGCACAGTTTGTCGGCGACAAGTCGCTGCGCATCGCCAGCAGCGAAGCCGAGCTGCTGCGCCGCTATCTGGCGGCCCACCCCGCGGTCAGCGATCTGCTGCTGACCGGCGGCGATCCGATGGTGATGAAGACCGCGCATCTGGCGCGCTACATCGAGCCGCTGCTGGAACCCGCGCTGGCGCATGTGCAGACGCTGCGGATCGGTACCAAATCGCTGACCTTCTGGCCGCAGCGTTTTCTCGGCGAGGAAGGCGACGCCCTGCTGCGCCTGTTCGAGCGGCTGGTCCGCGCGGGCAAGCACGTGGCCCTGATGGCGCACTACAACCACTGGCGCGAGCTCGAACCCGAGGTCGCGCGCGCGGCAATCCGCCGCATCCGCGACACCGGCGCGACGATCCGCGCCCAGGGCCCGCTGCTCGCCCACATCAACGACGATGCCGACGTCTGGGCGCAACTCTGGCGCACCCAGACCCGACTGGGCATCGTGCCTTACTACCTGTTCGTCGAACGCGACACCGGCGCACGGCGCTATTTCGAAGTGCCGCTCGAACGCGTCTGGCGGATTTACCGCGAGGCGATGCAGCGCGTATCCGGCCTCGCGCGCACCGCGCGCGGCCCCAGCATGAGCGCCGCCCCCGGCAAGGTCGAGATCCAGGGTGTGACCGAAGTCGCCGGCGAAAAGGTCTTCGCCCTGCGCTTCATCCAGGGGCGCAATCCGGACTGGGTGCAGCGTCCGTTCTTTGCGCGCTACGACCCCGGGGCCACCTGGCTCGATCAGCTGCGGCCCGCCTTCGGCGAGGACAAGTGGTTCTGGCAGGATGAATACCGGGCGCGCTGGGGAGCCTCGGGCGGCGCCTGAGCGCGCATGCCGCCAGTGCCCGGAACCCGGCCCTACCTGCAGCACCATCAGTCCGGATGCGGCCCGCGGCCGAACACCTGGCCGAGGCGGCGCGGCCGGCGCCATGGAAAGACGTTGAACAGACTCTTGGAGGTAACATGCGGCCTTCGCCGTTTTTCACCCGCGCTACTCGACTCATGCACCCGACCGCCCTGTCCGCCGTCCGCCGTCTCGCCTTCCTTGCCCTGATCGGTTTCGCTCCCGCCGCATGGGCGCAAGTGCCGCCCGCCCCGCCGCTCGCCGCCAAATCCTGGGTGCTCATGGACGCCGCCAGCGGCCAGGTGCTGGTCAACCACGAAGGCAGCCAGCGCCTGCCGCCTGCCAGCCTGACCAAGCTCATGACCGCCCACGTCGCCGCGCGCGAAATGCAGCGCGGCCGCCTGAAAGAAAGCGATCTCGTCACCATCAGCGAAAAAGCCTGGCGCATGGGCGGATCGAAGATGTTCGTCATGGTCGGCAACCAGGTTTCGGTGCACGACCTCATGCGCGGCATCATCGTGCAGTCCGGCAACGACGCCAGCGTGGCGCTCGCCGAACACATCGCCGGCGGCGAAGACACCTTCGCCGCGCTGATGAACCAGGAGGCCAAACGGCTCGGTCTCGCCGATACCCACTTCGCGAACGCCACGGGCTGGCCCGCCCCCGATCACTACTCCAGCGCACTGGACATGGCGAAAATCGCCCGCGCAATCATCCTCGAAGACCCGACGCACTACGCGCTCTACGCCGAAAAGGAATTCGTCTGGAACGATATCCGGCAGCCGAACCGCAACCTCCTGCTGTGGCGCGACCCCAGCGTCGACGGCCTGAAAACCGGCCATACCGAAGAAGCAGGCTACTGCCTCGTCGCCTCGTCCAGGCGCGACGGCCAGCGCCTGATCGCCGCCGTGTTCGGCACGAACAGCGAAGCCGCCCGCGCCAGCGAGACGGCCAAACTGCTCGGCTACGGATTCAGCTTCTACACCAGCAAGACCTTCTACAAACACGGCGAAACCGTGCAGGACGTGCCGGTCTGGAAGGGCGCGGCGCGCGGCGTCAAGGCCGGTGTCGCATCCGACTTTGCCGTTGCCTTGCCCAAGCGCGGCGGCGAAGGCTACCAGACGCGCATCGCGCTCAAGCCGGGCGATCTGATCGCCCCCGTGGCTGCCGGCGCCCAGCTCGGCACCGTCGAGCTGACCGACGCACAAGGCAAGGTCATGGCCCAGGCGCCGCTGGTCGCCCTGGAGGCCGTCGAGGAAGGCGGCTTCTTCCGCCGCATGTGGGACGGCATCCGCCTGTTTTTCAGGGGGCTGCTGGACTGAGCCCGGCGCGGTCCGCGCACGCCGCATTGAGGCATAATCCGTCCAGGCGTCGCCGCCTGGTCGAGGCGGGCGGTGCAATACCCATAAAAGGAGGACATAACGTGACTGTTTCAAGCAAGATCCGCATCCTGTCCCTGATCGGCGCTTGCGCCCTGATCGCTTCCGGCGCCGCGCTGGCCACACTGAGCACCGATCAGCTGACCCGCCTGAAGACCTCGGGGTTGGGCGAAGACGTCATCCGCTTCATGGTGGAGCACGATTACGGGAACGTCGACAGGGTGTTGAAACTCAAGGAAGCGGGTTTCAGCGACGAGACGATCGCGTCGGTCATCCGCAAGGACATCCGGACCGCTTCGGAATCGCGCCCCGCACCGCGTGCAGCGGCGGAGGCTCCGGTACAGGCCGCCGCCCAGCCGCCGGCCGTCGAGGAAAAGGCGCTCATGCAGACTTCGGCCGCTGTTCGTATCGAGGAATACTTCGTGCGCGGCGAGCCCATCATCAAGAACAGTCTCGGCCTTGCGCAGACAAAAGTATCCCTGCTCGAGGGCAATCGCCTGAAGATCGAATGGCAGGGCGATGTCGCCACTTCGACCATGGATACCTTCCTGCGGCGCAAGACCTTTGCCAGCCCGTTCTACTGGGATCTGGACAAGGGCGACAGCCTGCACGTCGTCAACCCGAAAGAGAACGCGTTCGTGCTGCGCACGGGCCGCACGCATCCGGGCGACCCGGCCATCGACGGCGCGCGCTACTGGATCGTCTACCTGACCGCCGATACGCCCGAACTGGAAAAGCGCGTGCGTGCCGCCATGGGGCAGTGACGCGATGAGCGCCGGCAAAAAGGGCTGCGGTGCAGCCCTTTTTGTTTGCGTATCCCTGTCCGGGAAATTTCACGCAGCCTGCTTGGCTTTTGTGGCAATCGTCTTCAAGCTGTTGCCATCCTGATCCTTGCCGCTTCGTCCTCTCATGCCTGTTTCGCGCTCCCGCTTTCTGGCTGTCATATCTGGCGCATTGATCCTGGCGACGCTCGCGTTCGTATTGCTCGTGGATCTGAATGCCTACAAGCTGCGTATCGAAGCGGCGGCGTCGCAGGCAAGCGGCATGGAGGTGCGCATCGGCGGCGACATCGGGCTGGGCTTCTACCCCGGCCTGCGGGTGCGCATCGACGACCTGCGCGTGCATAATCGCGGCACCGCACTGCTGGCCGTGAAAGGGGTGCGTGCCGGCGTGAGCTGGCGGGCGCTTCTGGCCGGCCGTATCGAACTCGATTCGCTGACGCTGCACGCGCCCGTGCTCAACATCGAGCGCGATGCCGACAGCCGCTACAACTTCGAGGGGGCCGAACCCGGCGACAAGCCCGCGCGCGCCTTCCGGCTCGGCCAGCTGTCGGCAAACGATGTGATGGTGCGCTATGTCGACCGGCAGAGCGGACGCACCGTCGATGCCGGCACCTGTCGTCTCGACCTGCGTGATATCGCCTTTGCCGGTGGCCCTGCTGCCGATGCCCGGCGCAGGTTTGCCCTGCATGGCGACCTCGCCTGCGCCACGCTGAAAACGGCGGGGCAGACCGTACCCGACCTGCACGCTTCGCTCGTTGCCGATGGGGGTGTCTACACCCTGGACCCGCTGCGCCTGCGCCTGTTCGGCGCGCAAGGCAATGGCAGCGTACGTGCCGATTTCACTGCCGATCTGCCCGCCATCCGGATGGCGGTCGCACTGCCGCAGTTCAACCTGGCCGACGCGCTGTTACTCAAACCCGGCCAGCAGCCGCCCGAAGGCCGGGCGGATTTTGCCGCGGCGCTGACCATGCAGGGCCGCGATGCGATTGCGCTCAAGCGCAGCCTGCAGGGCAAGGTGTCGCTGCGCGGCAGCGGGATCGTGCTGCACGGCGTCGACCTCGACGAAACCTTCGACCGTTTCGAGGACAGCCAGAACTTCAACCTGGTCGATGTGGGTGCCGTGCTGCTCGCCGGGCCCATTGGACTTGCCGTTACCAAAGGACACGATTTCGCCAGCATCCTGGGCGGGCTCAAGGGGCGCAGCGACATCCGCACCCTGGTGTCCGACTGGTCCATATCGCATGGCGTGCTGAAAGCGGACGACGTGGCCATCGCCACCCTGCGGCATCGCGTTGCCATGCAGGGGCGACTGAACCTCGTCGACGAACGCTTCGACGGCGTGACCGTCGCTCTGCTGGACAACGCGGGCTGCGCCACCGTGCGCCAGGCCATTCGCGGCCACTTCTCCAGGCCCGTGATCGAACGCCCCAGTACCCTGCGTGCCCTGGCGGGGCCGGTGGTAAGCCTGCTGAAGAAGGTGGTGCCGGGCAAGTGCGAACCGTATTACGTGGGGTCGGTGAGCGTGGCGGGGTAGAGGTTTGCCAACGACGGTTTTTCGGCCGAACCGGACGTACAACCCGCACCGCACGAATGTCAGGTATCTGGCAGTTAACAGACTGTGGCACAAGCAAACTGTCGAATACGAACCACCTCAATAGTCGAACGCGGCCCCCCATTGCTGCCGCTAGATATGCCTGCGGCTCACTGGCGTCAATCTGAATACATCGGTTAGCTGCCTGATTGAGCGAGAAATGGCGGCATAATCATCCCATTTGGCTCAAAGACGAAAACGCGTAACTTGGCCAGTGAATACAAAAATACTAAGGCGTGCTTTGTATAACCAAAACAAAACTCGGGAGGATTGATGGCGTTCTCATTGCCGTTCTCAAAGTTCGCTGATTGGAAGCGCACGCTGCTCGCCAGTCGCGATCTCGAACGACCTGATCGTCGAGCGCTCTATCAATATCGGGTCACGGAAGCGGAATTCATCGAGCTCGAAAGCCTGCTACGCGAATGGCTCGGCAAACTGCTGACACGATTCGATCTCGGCAAAATCACCCAATTGACAGGATTCTCGGCACTCTTCGTGCTCTACGCCGCCGAATGGTGGCGTCGCCGCTTCGACGGCGCGCACTGGTCTTGGGACCCCATCCTGCACGATCTCAACGCCGACTCCGACGATTGGAATCAATTCCAGCGTAGTGTATGTATCGAACTCGGACTCCGTGACTGGGGGCTAGAGGTTAAAAGAACCGGGGGATTGCGTTTTCTTGGGAGTGTCGCTGTCCAAGGTGGGCTACCGCTAAAGCTGCTGGCAGAGGCCCGGGGCAAAATCGGCATGTTGCTCAGCCAGGTTCTCAAGCAAGCCGGGGGCACCAGCATCACCCAAAACGACCTGCTGACCTGGGTCGAAAGCCTGCAAGGCACATTGCCCAAAAGCTACCGGCAGGCGGTCATCTTCGCTTTGCTTGCTGACGTTGCCTGGACCGTCATTCGCCTGAAAGAGCAAGCCGGTCTCACCGCCACCACGGATGCGATCGCGCGTCTGGACAAGCAAGTCAGCAACTGGCGCGAGCAATTTCCGCTACCCGTCGACGATGACCACGCTCGCGGTTTGATTGAGCAGCTCGTCCGGGACGCTGCCAAGGTCAAAGCCGAACGGCAGGCGGCCACGCTACCCGCCGAACGCCAGCTGGAACTCGAAGAAGCTGGTTCATGGTCTCTGCGTTCCAGCCTGACGCTGCCAGACAGCATTTCGACCAGCAAGCTGGCCAAACTCTTCAGCATGAACCCCGACGAAATGCCGAGGGCAGGAGAGTTGTCCCTCAACGCCGGCAGCCAGCGTCTCACCACTACCATCCGCCGCATGGCCGGCCAGGATGGCTACCGAATTGAGCGCAAGCCTTGGGGTTTCTCAGGCCAAACAGCAGCGGAAGAACACCTGCTCCAGCTTTTCACGCCTGACGGTCGCGTCTGGTCAGTTCCAGCACCCCGAGGCGAATCGCTGGACGACGGCTTACCCTGGATATTTTCAGCGGAAGATTCCTCCAACCGACTATTGCACCAAGGGGGCGGCAATGTCGCCCCTCTCGAAGCCTTCATTGCTCTGCCGGAGGGGTGGTCATTCACAGCCAGCAGCGACGCAGAAACCAGCATGCAGGGTACGCTGCCCCAATTTGCTCGCAGCATTTATCGACTGCGCGGCTCGGTTCAGGCCAACGAGGGCAACAGCCTGACTTGCCGCATTCGCACCGGCCAAGCAGGTGCGCTCGAAGAAAGCTACGAATGGCACGGTCAGCGATTCTGGCTGGATTTCAAAAAGCCCGGCATTGCATTTAAGGGGCTTCCTCAGCTCTATCGCGTTAGCGATTCAACCAGTCAAAAAGTCGAAGGCAATCCAGGTTGGAGCGTCATCGGTGCGACGACTCATGCGACCGCGCCACTCGTCGGTCCGCTGCAAGCACGCTACCCCGCCACAGGTGAGGTCAAGCAGCGCAGCCGCCTGGTCATTCTGCCCCCCAATGCCGCTTTGTCGATCCAAGCACAAGATGCGAAGTCGGGTGTCATCAAGCTGGAAAACTGGGGAGCGACTAGCGCCAGAACGCAGACCGAAGGCGTGAGGCTAGACACCAAGCCTCACGGTGCCGATCTGCATCTGGCACTCTCAGTCGCCTCCGCCGAGCGCACCCCAGAAACGATCGATGCCGAAATCTTCTGGCCGCACAGTACAACTCCGGTCAGGCTGAGCCTTCCCTTTCCCGCAAATGGTGTCCGGGCTTTCGATGCCAACGAAAAAGAAATTCTCAGCGGCAGCCTGCTTGCCGCACAGCAATTACTCGGCATCAGGCTGCTGATCCTCAGCGGTGGCCAAAACAGCCGCATGTCGATCGAAATGCGGGTAAATGGTAGTCGCGCCGCGCGCACTCACCAACTCCGCATGCTGCCAGACACGCTCACCTCGGAAGTCCGTCTCCAGGACTACGCCACCGACATCCAGCATCTGTTTTCCACCGACGACAACCCCGACGCGCGGGTGCATGTTTTGTTGCGCATTGGCGGCAGCGAGCACTTCCGCCTCGACATCGCACGCTACGCCGCGAAGCTGGAAAGGCGCAGTAACACCATCAGCCTCGACACCGACGGCAACAAAGCACTCACTCCAGACGACATCGCCAATCTGACCGCGCTTGCCCTCCGCCTCGAACACCCCGGCGACGAAGCGATCCAGCTTCAATCCTGCGATTCAGAGGGCGTGCCGACAGGGTCCTGGCAATTCGATCCCCAGGCGCGCGAACCAGGATGCTGGCTGATCTATCCGAGCCCAGACGCGGTCATGCCGTTTCGCCCAACCCTCTGGCCGGTGCAAGGAGACCATTCGCTTGCAAGCGGGCTGGCGAACGCCATCAACATCGTCAATCAGGCAGAACGAGAAGCGGCCATCGACGCGGAAATCGAATCCATGTCCTGGAATTTCATGGATGACGGCTGGACAGAAATAGAGCAGCTGGCCGGACAAGTCGGCCATCTGCCTCTCGCCACGCTCGACATCTGGCGTCGCTTCGCGCACTCACCCCATGGAATGGCTTCATTAGCTCTGCGCTTCGGCAATCTGCCGAGCGGATTCCTCGCTCGCTTTGACCAGGAGCTCCCTTTCCTCTGGGAGGCCATTACCTTTTCTGCCTGGAAACAAGCGGTGACCTGCTTGCTTGATCAGTGCCAGGAAAGTTACGGATCAGATGCGGGGCGGATCGTCTTCCAAAACCATCTCGATTCACGCATCAAGGATATTTCAGCGTTACATGGGGCCTTGCAGTTTTTACTCGGTATCGCCACCGCCGAGCATTCTTCTACCGAGGCCAGGCAGCAGCTCAACATGCTCAGGCACGTCGGCACATTCGCCCATCAGCAGCTCTTTCAGGGAGAGGACAGCCAGCTCATGCGGCTGCGGCGCTTGCATATCGAAGATCAGTGGCCATCCGGTTCGAATCAGATTCTCGCTAACGCCCGCAAGCAGACCGACGTTGCAGAGTATCTCTGCCCGGACAAGCTCGACTTCGCCGACGGCGTCATCAACTTGCCGCTGCTGCTCGCTGCACAGGTTGCCACCAACCAAACCCAAGAATGGTTTGCCGACCCCCAAGCAGTCAATCTCTTGAGATCGCACTTGGCATTCGATCCCGAATGGTTCGAAGAGGCCTTCAACCAGACCATCGCCCGCTGCCTCTCAGCCGGGCTTCTCTACAACTAAGGAGCACGGATGAGCCAGACGTTTTTTGCCGAGCTATTGCCAGCGCTGGCGAGTCGTGCGAAACATGCCGCCATCAGCCGTCTGGGCTTTGCCAACGTGCCGCTGCGCCGCTACCTGGCCGAAATGTTTGATCTCCCCTATGGCGAACCGGGAGCATTCCTCGCCGATCCGACTTTTGAAGCCACCTTCGGCTGGATGAAAGCAGATCAGCGCATGGCTGATCTCGCAGGCACCTTGCTTTCCCCGTCCCTCGTCCAGGCAATGGACAATCCTCCAGCGGAGTTGGTGAGAGACTACCGTTTCCCGCAGGATCAATACCCGTATCTTCACCAACTTGAAGCCTGGCGCATTCTCTCGCGCTCCACGCCGCAATCCATCGTCGTTGCGAGCGGCACCGGTTCCGGTAAGACGGAATGCTTCATGGTTCCAATCCTCGATCGCCTGGCAAGGCTGCGTGAAGAAAAAAAAGGCCAGTTGGTCGGTGTCAGGGCACTGTTTCTTTACCCCTTGAACGCGCTGATCAACAGCCAACGCGAGCGCTTGCGCGCATGGACGCACGCTTTCGACGGAGACGTTCACTTTTGTCTCTACAACGGCAACACTCCAGAACGCCCCGACCCGACCTGGCTTCAACGGGAGAATCCCTGCGAAATTGGCGACCGGGAAAGACTCAGGGCAACGCCGCCACCCATCCTGGTGACCAATGCCACGATGCTCGAATACATGCTGGTGCGCACAGCGGACGCGCCGATCCTGGCGCAATCGCAAGGCAAACTCGAATGGGTTGTCCTCGACGAAGCGCATACCTACGTCGGATCGCAAGCCGCTGAAGCAGCCTTGCTCATTCGCCGCGTGTTGTTTGCTTTCGGCGTTTCGTCGGACCAAGTTCGCTTCGTCGCCACATCAGCCACCATCGGCGATCCGGAAGGAGAAGCCGGCAAGAAGCTCAAACGCTTCCTGGCAGAAGTCGCTGGCGTTTCCCCGGATCAAGTTCATCTGGTTGCCGGGCAGCGCCGCATCCCCACTCTGGGCGGCAAGAAGCCCAAGACCCATACGCCACAGGACACGCTCGCCAGTATCGACGCGGGTAGTGAAACTTCGCCGTCGCGCTACGACGCGCTCGCCAACGACATCACCGCCCACAGATTGCGAGATTTATTTGTCGGCGATCCAAGCAAGCCGCCCGTAGCAAGACTGTCGGAAATTTGCCAAACCATCGGTCTCGACAGACTAACGTTGCGTGAGCAGCAGCTTAATGCTTTGCGCTGGATGGACTTGCTCAGCGGCACTCGCGACAACACGGGTGCTGGAACTGACGACGGAGAGTCATTCTTGCCAGTCCGCGCCCACTTCTTTCATCAAACGATGTCTGGTTTGTGGGCTTGCGCGGATGCGAAATGCCGGAATAAATCCGGATCAGCTTTGGATGACAATGAATGGCCCTTCGGTCAGGTCTATTTCGAACCGAGAAAGCATTGCGACTGCGGCTGCCCGGCCTATGAAGTCGTGACATGCAGCGGATGTGGAACGGCCCATCTTCAAGCCGGGGAATTCAAAAACCGGCTCGCGCATCTACAAACGTTCGCAGCGCTGGATGAGTTCGAACTAGAGGCGGAGCCTGGCGAAATCGCCGACGAAGAGGATCAAGCAGAGGACACCGAAGATGCCGCAGCGGGCCGCCATAAGAAAGTGCTCATCGTCAATCGTCATTTGCCCAATGTCGGCCCATTGGACGTTGAGCGAACCTCGCGCCTGATCACAGAGGCATCAGAAATGACCTTGCGTTTGCTCGCGCAGGAGGAAGGCGAGGATGGCTTGTCTTGCCCCGTTTGTGGCAGCCATTCGACTCAGGATGAAAGACTCTTCCAGGCAAGCAGACTAGGCGCCCCATTCCTGCTGGGGAACATTCTCCCCACACTTCTCGAATACGCACCGGACGGCGAGAAACCTGCTGACCACCCCTGTCGCGGGCGGCGCTTGCTGACCTTCAACGACAGTCGCCAAGGCACGGCGCGCATGGCGGCAAAGCTTCAACAAGATGCAGAACGCAATCGTGTGCGCGGACTGGTTTACCACCTCACCTTACAACACGGTCGTGGTGCGGCAGGCGCGCAAGCGGTTGCAATCGATAATGAAATCAGAACGCTCGAACAGATACCTGAAATAGCCCGCAATGCAGCGCTCAACGAACTCATCGACAACAAGCGCAAGGAGTTTTTGAAACTAACTCGCCCAAGTCCGATCGCCTTCAATGACCTGGCGCAATATCTCGCCAATCAGGGCAAGGACTTCGAATACATGCTCGCGCATTACCGTCGCATCGCACCAGGATCATTCAGCGATAGCAGCGGCCCTGTCGAGTTGGCGAAGATGTTTCTGGTTCGAGAATTCGGCAGACGCCCCAAGCGCTTGAACAACCTTGAAAGCATGGGTTTGGTCGCTATTCGCTATCCAGCGATTGACAGCATCCTCCAGGTTCCTGCTCCCATCGCACAAACCACAGACTTCGATTTGTCAGCTTGGCAGGAATTCCTCAAGCTCTGCCTAGACTTCTTCGTCAGAGCCGGAGGCTCGCTGGCCATCTCATCGAACTGGCGCAATTGGCTTGGCATGCCATTTCCACAAACCCAGCTGGTAACTCGGGATGAAGCGAATACGAGCCGCACACAGCGCCGCTGGCCTCGCGCCAGGCGAGGTGGGCTGCGAAGCACGCTCGTGCGCCTGCTCTCCTACGCATTGAAAGCGGACATACAAACTTCGTACGGCGAAGACCGCGTAGACACTGTTCTCCTTGCTGCCTGGGATGCCCTGAACTCTGCTGGACTCCTACAGCAGACAGGAGACGGCAGGGTGCTCCCGCTCGACCGGCTTGCCTTTAGCCCGCTCAGCGAAGCATGGGTTTGCCCAGTCACGCGTCGATTCCTGGATACCACCCTACGAGGGCTGACGCCTTACCTGCCAGAGAAAGCAACCGAGCTAACCGCTCACTGCGAAAAAGTCGCCTTGCCCTTGTACGATGAACCGTTCGCCGGTGTCACCGACGATCTAGAAAGAATTCGCTTGGGTAGAGAATGGCTTGCGCGTCACGAAAACATCGCGCAGTTGCGCGAACAAGGCCTATGGCCAGCACTCAATGACCGGGTCATCGAACTCTCGTCCTACTTCACCGCAGCAGAGCACTCGGCACAGCAAGACTCGCGCACCCTCGACCGTTACGAAAAGGCATTCAAGGCTGGCGACTTGAATCTGCTCTCTTGCTCGACAACCATGGAAATGGGCATCGACATCGGCGGCATCAGTCAGGTAGCGATGAACAACGTCCCGCCGCATCCTGCCAACTACTTACAGCGTGCCGGTCGAGCAGGGCGACGCCGGGAGTCACGCTCCTTGGCAATGACGCTATGCAAGTCAAACCCGCACGACCAGGCCGTTTTCAGCAACACCCGCTGGGCTTTTGATACCCAGCTACCCGCGCCTCGGGTGTCCCTGGACAGCCCGATCATCGTGCAACGCCACGTGCACTCGCTTTTGCTCTCCCGATTCCTTTTCGAAGTGCTGAAAGGCAGTGGCCAAGAAAAGACGCGCCTCACGTGTGGATTATTCTTCCTCGGCGACAGCCCGCTCATCGATCGCTACACGGCATGGTGCAGAGGGGTGTCAGCTAAGCAGTCACCCGATATTTCACGCGGTTTGAAGCAGCTACTCCGTCACAGCGTCTATGAAGGCACTGACCTCAACCGTATTTGCGACATCGCGGCGGAAACCATGGAGGAACTTGCCCGAATCTGGAAGCTGGAATACGCGAACCTTGAAAGAGAAGCCCAAGAAGTCAGCAAAGACTCGACAGCATTGAACGCCATCAGCAAGCACATTCGTCGTTTGACTGACGAATATCTGTTGCGCGATCTATCCACCCGAGGCTATCTGCCTGCCTATGGCTTCCCAACGCATATCGCCTCGTTTGATAACTCCACGTGGGGCCGTGACCAAAGTAGAAAGCAGGGGATGACGTCAGGTCGCGACGACAACCGCTACCGCAGGCGAGAAATGCCCAGCCGCGACCTGATGACTGCGTTGCGCGAATACGCGCCAGGCTCGGAAATCGTACTGGACGGTCTTGTATACAAATCAGCGGGTATCACGCTCAACTGGCACATTCCGGCCGATCAGCAAAGCGCTCGCGAGATTCAAGACATTCGCCTAGCCTGGCGTTGCAATCACTGTGGTGCCAGCGGTTCCAGCCATAGCCTCAATACGGCTAAACATTGCGATGCATGCGGAGCAGACATTTCACCCGAGCACATTCGCGAGTTTCTTGAACCCGCAGGTTTCGCGGTGGACTATTACAAAGAGCCCGGCAACGATATCACGACCCAGCATTTCGTCCAGGTAGAGCCAGCCTGGGTGGATGCGAAAGGCACCTGGACCTCGCTGCCCAACCCCTCGCTCGGAAGGTTTCGCATATCTCCAACAGGCCACGTATTCCACCAGTCTCGCGGCATTCATGGAACTGGCTACGCGCTATGCCTGGAGTGTGGGCGAGCGGAGCCCATGTCCAAAGAAGGCGAGCTTCCCAAGACCTTCGAAAAACCGCACGCCAAGCTGCGTATGCGCGGCGAAAAGGGTACGTTCTGCAAAGGAAGCGACGACCCCTGGCGGATTAAGAAGGGAATTACACTCGGACACGAAACGTGGACCGATGTTTTCGAAATTCAATTCAAACTCAGTAACGGCATTTGGCTGGATGACCTCAGCACTGCGCGGACTCTGTCAGTAGCCCTGCGCGATGCTCTGGCTGAATTGATCGGCGTACAGGCTTCTGAGCTCGGTTGTGACGTAAAGGAGGCGCGCCCGGAATCCGGAATGCGGTGCCAGTCGATCCTGATCTATGACCGCTTTGCGGCAGGTTACGCGTCAAGCGTCGAGCGCCATCTGGGCAGTCTCTTCCATCAAGCGCGCAAGCGCCTGGAGTGTCCGGCAAACTGTGACAGCGCTTGCCCACACTGCGTGCTCGACTTCGATCAGCGCTTTGCCGCAGACAGCCTAGACCGCCATGCGGCACTGGAAGTTCTGACCGATCATTGGCTAGAGAGCCTTCGTCTTCCCGACAATTTCCGCTACTTCGGAAACGACTCATTGCCAGAGTATCGTCAACTCCCAGAAGCCATCTGGAAGGCAGTTATCGGGCAAAGCGCCAATACCGTCCGCCTCTACGCCGGGGGCAATGCAGTGGACTGGGATGTTGGCATCTCGCCATTACGCGAACTTGCATACCGCCTCGCAGGGCAGGGAATCGCCACCGAGATAGCCATACCCAAGCAAATCTTCGGCGACCTGGAAGACTTGGATCGTCATCTGATCGCCAGTCTGGCAGATCACCCTCAAATCTCGATCAGCGAAATTCAGGGCTCTCCGCAATGCGGCCAAGGATGGCTATTGGCCGAAACTCTGGCGACCCCGTCATCTCGCTGGGCCTTAGGTGATGCGCATTCGATCGCGTTCAACGACAAGTGGGGCAGCAACAACGACGGACCTTTGGTCACAACGAGCACAGGAAAAACAGTCAGCACCCGCAGCGTTACGCGCACGGCGGAATCGATTCGCCCCAAACTACTCGATGCCGGTGACTGCGAGGTCGAAATCCACCATGAACTCGACGGATCGCTCCAGGGTTTCGGTACGCGCCTATGGACTCTGCTTTCTGAATCTCACCCCGTAACCCAAATGCGTTTGGCGGATCAAAAGGATGATGTCGTCGCGGTAACCTATCGAGACCGGTATTTGTTCACACCCTTGTCGGTTGCCTTGCTGGCGGACCTGGTTGCTGGCTTGCGCGAAATCGTAGGACAGCCACGCTGGGCAGCAAGTGAAATTCACGTCGTAACGACGAATCGCCGTCCAACCGGTGAAAACATCTCCAGAAACAGCATTTGGTCAGACTGGACGGATTCTGCACTCAGAGATCGGGCGCTAGAGGCCACCTTCGGCTATCTCGGCATTGATGCCACTGTGGAGCTCGCGGATACATCAACCACAGGCCACAGCCGAATACTCGAACTTGAATGGTCGTCCGGAAAGAAACATACCTTGCGCCTCGATCAAGGTGTCTCCTACTGGCGTGCATCGCATGCGAACAGTCGACAAACGACCTATTTTGATACCAGCGATGATCGTTTCGACGAAATTGGTAGGTATTTGGCAGAGTCTTCAGTGCGCATCGAAGGAGCTACATTGCCAACCCAGTTATTCGTTAAAGTCAGATAGTGGCTAACGAGGCTGTAGAAAAAGCCCCAAAAACATCACCCCCCGCATCTTGCCCCAGCCCCCCGCCT